>NZ_WLYT01000001.1:0-3401602 GCF_016881365.1 Deefgea sp. CFH1-16
CTTTACTGGCGTTGGCGAGGCGGGCTTCGAGACGGTCGGCGAAGGCGAATAACGTTTCGACCCGACGGACGATTTCGGTTTGTTCGTTTAGTGATGGTAATCGAATTTGAAATGCTCTAAGACCTTTAAGAGATACAGTCAATTGCGCTGTACCTGTTGCAACAGCGAGACCTTGCTTTTTTATATCCTCCGAAGACAACACGAAATACAAAAACTTAGAGGAAATCAGCTCGGTATTCGTCTTTAAAATTGCGATATGACGCTGAAAGGTAAAATTAGTATTTTTTTCAACCAAAGCTGGCATACAAATGGAGCCAGTAACAGAAAAAAGAATGTCCCCTCTACTTGGCTTGCGGCTATCTTTCAATTGTTCGAAATATTCTATTGGGACATATCGACTTGCCTTCTCTAAGCGCAAAAAACCATCATTAATTGCAGATATTGTAATGAATGGGATTCCTGTTTTGGCCTGCGGTGGAGCTTGGTGGTCGCCATCAGTAATTGAGTGACACAGCTCAGATAGCTCTTTTTGCCGCCATCCATCGGGGGTTGGAGCCCAACTTTCATCATGGACCGCCGATATTGGACGTTCTTCGTCAGACCAACCTACATTGTGCACATTTGTATAACCTTGCAGCTCTTTATTATCAATACCTAGATGGCTATACCCTTGCTTCTCACGCCAGTCGGCGGTGAGTTGGCCGCTGGTGGCGGCGGCGAGGACGGATTGGCGGAAGCGTTTGAGGAGCGGCGTGACGCGTGCGAGGCGTTCGCGGCAGGCATCGACCCGCGCCAAGGTCGCGTCGAGTTTGTCGGCGATGCGTTTTTGTTCGGGGAGCGGAGGAACTGGCAACTCCATAGCAATTAGATTTCCTTTGGAAATCCGTTTCCGAGTTGTTCCAGAGGAATTAACGTCTATGTATGCTCTGACAACTGGGGAATTAATCCAATTCATCAACCATTTATTCAGAACACCCGCTTTACCAGTTCTAAAAATAGCAACATCTACTACCGTCAAGCAACGCTGAGGCATTTTTGGAGCAAGGCAAGCTCGTCCAAGGGGGTCGGGCATCCGTGCAATTAAGACATCACCCTCATTAATTGCAGTGCAATTTAAGGCAGAGAATTTTTCGTTATTAACGAAACGGAAGATTTATCGATAAAAAACCCATCGCCAATATCAGCCAATTGGAGCAACCGGTTTTCACCATTCGGGTCTTGGTCTTTGCTTTCAATCCAATCACCATCAGTAAACAATCCATCTGCGGAATACAAACCGCCTAATTTTGCTTTCACCCACCCATTCGGCAACCCACTCATTCCGTCACCTCTTCACCCAACTCAGCCAGAATCGCTTCCAGCTCGGCCAATGCGCCGCCTAGCTCGTCCATTGCTTCGCGTGCCAAAACACTTGGCTCAGGCAAGTCGGCAGCGTCTTCGGCGTTGTCGTCTTTCAGCCAGCTAATATCTAGGCTGTCGCCGCGCTCGCGTATCCAGTCGCGACTAAACACACGGAAGCGGCCAGCTTCACCTTGGTCGCTTCGCTCGCTTGTGCCGTGCGGGTCGCTGCCGTAGGCGGCTTCAAACTCTGTGAAGTGAGCACGGGTAAACGGCGTGCGTTTGCCGAATTTGGGCATATTGGCGCGAGGCAAGTCATAGACCCAGACGTTTTTGGTGCTGGCGGCGGCCTTTTGGCTGACCTTAGTAAAAAAACAGCACATTGGTTTTGACACCCTGCGCGTAAAAAATGCCCGTCGGCAGGCGCAGAATGGTGTGCAGATTGCACTTATCCATCAAGTCGCGGCGGATGTCGCTGCCGACGCCCGCTTCGAATAACACGTTATCGGGCAGCACGACGGCGGCGCGGCCACCGTCTTTCAGATGGCGGTAGATATGCTGCAAAAAGGCCAATTGTTTATTGCTGGTTTCAAAAGTGAGGTCATCCCGCGTTGGTCCGCCGCCGCCTTTGGCGGTGCCAAACGGTGGATTGCTGAGCATGATGTCGCTTTTCGGTAAGTGGCTACCGGCGCTACCGAGCGTATTGCCCAGATGCACTACGCCTTGCTCGTCGCCTTCCATGCCGTGCAGCAGGCAGTTCATCAGCGCAAGGCGGCGGGTATCGGGCACCAGCTCCATACCCAGATACGCTTTGGTGCGCTGGAAGGTTTGCTGCTTGTCGTTCAAGTCGTACAAATCATCGGTATTGGCTTTGATGTAGCTATCAGCGGCAATCAAAAAGCCCGACGTGCCTGCGGCGGGGTCTTGGATGGTTTCACCGGCTTGCGGCTGAACCAGCGCGATGATGCTGTCAATCAGCGGGCGCGGCGTGAAGTATTGACCGGCACCGGATTTGGTTTCGGTCGCATTTTTCTCTAATAAACCTTCATACAAATCACCAAGCCCATCCTTCGTTGCCGAAAACCAATCAATGCTATCCAGAGACTTAATCAAAAGCTCTAAATGGCGTGGCTCGCGAAGGCTAGTTTGGGCGTTAGCGTAAATGGCAGAAATTAGCGGGTCCGAATGAACGCTGAGCTTGAGCAGCATAGCGCGGTATTCGTTGAGTAGGTTAATGCCGGACAATGAGGCCAGATGATTCCAACGCGCGTATTCAGGCAGCTTGTGAGCCGCCATTACACCGCTTTGGGTGCTCTCATACTCCATCTTGATAAATAGCAGCAGCACCAGCTCAGTAACATAGTTGCTGTAGTTAATGCCATCATCCTTCAGTATGTTACAAAGGTTCCAAAGTTTTTGGACGATATCGTTGTTGTTCATGGTGTTTCCTGATTCAAAATTGTGAGGTAGCCGCTATAAGCGAAAATACGGTTGCGTTTTTGGCCGGTGACTTCGCGCACGATGCCAAGGTTTTCGAGTGCGTCGAGTACCTTGCCGATGGTGGCTGGCGTGAGGCTGGTTGCGGCTTGCAGCGCGATGATGTTGGATACTGGCTTGGCAAACAGCGCGTCGAGAATTTGCGTGGCTGAGCCTGCAATGCGGCCTAATGGTGCAAGGCGGGCTTTGTCTTCGGCCAGTAGGCGTTGCAAGGCTTGCGCGGTGGCAACGGCTTGCGTGGCAGTAGCGGTAATCGCGTCAACAAAAAACAGCAGCCACGCCTCCCAATCACCGTGCGTGCGGACTTGTTGTAGCAGCTCGTAATAGGTTTGCCGGTATTGCTTAAAGAACACCGACAAGTACAGCAGTGGCTCTTTGAGTACGCCCGCTTCAACCATAATCAGCGGAATCAATAAGCGGCCCAATCGACCGTTGCCATCCATAAACGGGTGAATGGTTTCAAATTGCACATGCGCCAGCGCGGCTTTAATCACGGCAGCCGTTGGCGTTGGGTCGTCGTTGATGAATTTTTCTAGCGCCGACCAACAGGCATTGAGCTCGTTAGCCGGTGGCGGTACGAAAGTCGCTTCGTCAGCCCGATGGCCGCCAATCCAAACCTGATTTTTACGAAACTCACCTGGACTGCGTTGAATACCCCGCCCCGAGGTCATCAAGGCTTGGTGCACTTCGCTAATTAAACGGAAGGTAATCGGATGGCCTTGGCGAATGCGCTCTACACCAAGCGACAAAGCTTGCACGTAACAAGAAACTTCTTGCACGTCGTCCATCGGTACGCCTGGCAAGCCTTCCATTTCGTACAACAACAAATCGCTCAAGGACGATTGTGTGCCTTCGATTTGCGACGACATGACGGCTTCTTTGCGGACATAGCCGTACAGGAAAAGCTGGGTATCTGGCAGTAAAGTCGCGATGGCATCGAGCCGACCCAAGGCCAATAGCGCTTCGTTGAGGCGAGCTTGCAACTTGTCGTCAAACAATAGTGGCGGTATTGGCGGCAATGCATTGGGTATAAATGCTTGGCAAGCAATACCTCCGGCAATGCTTGAAGTGAAAGTACCCGTGACTCCGCGTTGCATTGAATTCTCTGAACTTAAAATAAGACGGGCGCTATTTTAACTTGGCGACAAAAATAAAATAAGGCCTTAGTTAATTTTATTTTCGGGCGTTTTCAACAAACGCACCTACCGCTACTAGCACCTTGTCTACGCGGCTTGCGGCTGACTGGCTTGCAAACTTGTTCGCCATAATTCATCAGCCAAGGTATCCAATACGGTCGGTAACTGGTTACCGAGGATTTTTTCTAATTGCTTCACACCGCCGTCCTTGGCAAAAGCATGGTTGACGAAATCACGGTCGATAACGATTTCATGCGTGAGCTGCTTAGCAATGCGGTCAAGCCACTTGCGTTGAATCGTCGTCCAGTTGTGCAGCGTGTAGATTTTTTGCATCGCATTGGCGACGCGCTGCTCGAATGGCAATAAGGCTTCACCAATGGCGACACGGCGAATGTAGCCGATGATGCTGGCGGCAATTTCCTGATTAGTGGCATTACGCCAGGCGGTTTTTAGCGTGCTTTCGGTAAAGCCGTTCGCATCAAGCAGTAAGCGGATTTCTTTGAGTTGAGCACGGGTTAAATCTCGCGGGCGATTCACCACCAAACTGAGCGCCGCTGATTGATTAAGCGAACGATTTATAAAATCAGCGAAGCTTTCCAAATAATCGGCAGGCTTATCGTACTTGCCGTAGGTCTGTTCGCGCAGCACCAGCTCATCTTTGTGGTGCGCAATAAAGGGGCGGTAATCGGTGCCAATGAGCTCATTGACCTCACCGAGCTGCTCTAACAGGCGCGTGTTTTGGTTGATAAAGTCGGCGGCGGCTTTGGGTCCAAGCTTGCGCAAGTGCGCGTGCATTTTGGCTGGCTCTATGCCCCACTGCTGCTCTAGTTCGGTGAGTTTTTCTTTCAATGCTGGGTTTTTGTCAGACTTTTTCTCGGCCTTGCGCAATACGCGCATCACCTTTTGGCTAACTGCAGCTAGCACATCATCAGCATGTGTTTTGCTTGGCGTGCTTAGGACTGCACCATCGCTAGACGGTTGTTGTTCGGCTGGCGTGGTGTAGCTGACAGGGTTATCTAATTCTTCCAGCAATTGCGCCAAGGTGATGTCGGGATTTTTCACCAAGGGCTTCATGGTGTTGACGTCTTCTAACGCGGCGTAAATATCGACAGGGTCGTAGATTTTGAATTCCGTCTTGCCGATTTCATCGCAACGGCGGGTGGCACGCCCTATCATTTGCTCGTATAAAATCCGTGAACGAACGCGGCGCATAAACACTAAGTGACAAATCTTGGGTACGTCGATGCCCGTAGTGAGTAGGTCAACGGTAATGGCGATGCTTGGATAACGCTCGTTTTTGTATTGCTTAATCATCTGGCTAACTTTGTCGGTCTTGCCGGTGATTTTTTTAACGGCAGCTTCGTTGTACTCATCGCCGTAAAAGTCTTTAAATGCGGTATCCAGTAAGCGTTTCACCATATCGGCATGCGCATCGGTGGCGCAAAAAATCATGGTTTTCTCGTCGCCCAGCGGATCGATTTCTTTGGCCAGCTCTTCACAAATTACACGGTTAAAGTCTTCGGTAATCACGCGGCGATTGAAGCTTTCGACTTCAAAACTCACTTCATCACTAAGTTCAGCGACATCAATTGCGCCCGTACGCGTATCAACCACCGAAACGGCTTCGCCTTTGTTGAAAGTGATGCCATGTTTGCTCAGTTGCGTTTCATAACGAATCGGTGGCTCATGGTCAATCAACCAATCATCGGCCACCGCCTCACGATAGCTGTAGGTGTAAACCGGCTTACCGAAAATATCGCTAGTGTGTTTGGCTGGCGTGGCAGTGAGGCCGATTTTGACGGCATCGAAGTATTCAAGCACTTGGCGGTAACGCGACAGGTATTGTGCTTGGTCGCGCACGGCTTGTTCGCCCTCGGTCATTTCTTGGTCGAGCGTGTAACCTCGATGCGCCTCGTCAACGATAATGCAATCGTATTCCCCCACCAGCGGCGGCGAGTCGGCATCATCAAAAATACGCCGCACCATCGCTTGCACAGTAGCGACTTGTACGCGGGTTTCGGCCTCGGCGGCCATATCACCCAAGTCGGCAATGTTATACGCCTTAGAGAGCGTTAAACCTTGCTCTAATGGCGCCTCATTAAACACATCTAACGCTTGCTCGCCCAAGGCAGTGCGGTCGACCAAAAACAAGATTCGACGGAAACGTTCGGCTTTTAGGAAACGATATATCAGGCCGATGATAGTGCGCGTTTTGCCTGTACCTGTTGCCATGGCCAGCAAAATATTACGTTGATTATTCGCCAATGCAGCTTCAACGCACTCAATTGCACGTTGCTGATAATCACGCACTTGTAGATACGCAAAGCCTTCAACTTTTAATTGGGCTTCAGCGTCTTCACGACTACGTTTGAGTAAATCTAGTAACTGATCGGGCGCGTGAAAACCCATTAGCGCATTTGCCAAATTGGCAGGATGACGTACATCGCGAAACCAAATACCGCTTTGCTCTAGCAATTGCTTGAAATATGGTCGGCCATTGCTGGAATACACAAACGGGATATGAAATAGCACCTTATCGCCGGCATGAGCGCCATCAATCCATGCGGTGCTCAACCCAGCTAATTGCCATGCGGGTTTGTGTTGCGCATCAATACGGAAATGATGCGAATAGCGCTCAGCCTGCCCGATTTTGCCAGCAACGTTTTCATTCTCGCGCTTGTTCAACGACGGCGATGGGAGTTAGGCCCGCAAACAAAACATAATCAGCTGACTGCTTACCGGCACACGGCCATTCAGCGATGGCTTTGTTTTTGTTACGTTCGGGGCGAGCGCCTGCGGCATAGGTGAGCATTTGCGTATCCGCTTCCCAACCTGCGGCAATCAGCTGCTGGTCGATAATGATGCGGGTGAGTTCTTCACTCAGCACGATATGCTTGGTGGCGGCAGTGGTTTTTTTGCGGGTTTGGCTGGCGGTGTCTTTATTGATTTGCTGCTGCAAGGCGGCGATTTGCGCGGTAAATTCTTGCTGTGCTTGCGCGTACTTAGCTTCATGCTCAGCGGCCATTGCCTCGAAAGTACGGGCCTCAACATCCATTTGGGATGCCAGTACCGCATATTGCTCTTTCTCTTGAACAATGAGGTCAGCCAACTGCTGATTACTATCGAGCGCTTGCTGGGTATCAGTCAGTTGACCACGCAGCTGTTCAATTTGCTTTTGCAATTCACGTAATTCTGCGCTTGGGTCGCTTGGTGCGACAAATGCCCCTGCTTTAAACGAGACGCCTTGCTTGCCAAATGCTTGGTGATACCAAATGGCCAACACCCGTGCCACTTTGAGGCCTTCCATGGCTTCTCGGTGCTGGGTTTGGAACTGATGCGTTGCGCGGTTACCTTCGATGCGCAACGTATGAAATAGCGTGCGGATTTCAGGCTCTAGTTCACGATTGAGTTTGTAGAGCAAGTCGCTTTGCGTCGTTTTGTCATCAAACTCGACACCATAACGCACTGCTAAATCCTGCGCTAAGGCTTCGCCAAATTGGCGTAGCTTAATCAGAGTGGTATTGGGGTCACAGGCAAAAACGAGTTCAGCCGTTCCGGCAAGTTGCACCAATAAAGCGGAGTGTTCGGCTAGAAAGCCAAAATTACTTGAAGCTGAAAATTTATTCTCAATCACACCGCGCACTCAATTAAGCAATATCACGCCACTTTACGCGAAAACTGACATTTGCTGAATGAGAAGCAAGGAAAAAGACCAAAGTCACTCGATTTTACGCTCATGCAAAAAGCGCGCTTTATTGCTGCACACTTAATGCATCCAACACTTTATTCAAAATATAGCTTTAACTACTGATCGAAATTGGCCTTTGCATTGGCCAGCATATCTTCTAGCGCTTGGATTGATATAGTTGCTGGTGGCGTACTGGATGGAGCTGGAGCATTTATGTCATGGGTCATTTCATTGATTCTTAAAGCTTGTCGCTCTAGTGTGATGACCACTTTAAGCGCGCTCATCAAGTCACGTGCCACCCTTGCATGGTCAGCTAGATTGATTACGCGCTCAATGGCGAGTTTTTGATAGATTTGCCGCGTATTTTCATCATAGTCATCATTGAATGCCAATTCGAGCAACTCCGTTAAGCTTAGCGAGCAGTTTGGTCGTAATTCATGCATTAGTTTGTTCACCACTTCACGCGCTTTGGCGATGTCTTGCCGATGGGTGCGCATTATGTTGATGATGGTTTGACCCGATACGCTTAAAGCGACTTGCTCGCCATCATCGGCATATGTGGACGCACTTTCGCCTCGCGCGCGTAGGGTTTGCGTCAGCAAGGACTGAACGCCGTGATGACTGAACGCAGCACCATTGTCTTGCTGGGTTTTGCGTCGTTCACGTTCTTTGTGCTCATCACCAATATCAATCAACATTGAATTTTGAGCCGTCGCCAATACGCGCGGGGCGAGATTGCGTTGCCAGCCTTCTAAAGAAGCTTTGCGCCGAACGGTGATGTCAGCAATATTTGCACCTGATGCAATCGCTCGAATCGACAATATTCCGGCGATAAAATCACGCTCTATCGAGCTCCAGTCAATTGCATTGCCTGCACGGTCATTGCGGTAGCGTTCGCTATCTGGCTTTGCATTTGTGCCATGTTTTACTGGCTGCTGACTAGATTTACTCGTCATATTCATTTCCTCTCGACATAAAAAAACCGCCGAAGTGGCGGTTTGATGTTGCGTGGTTGTTTGTGTATTCGCTATGTGTTTTGTTGCCAAATGATTCAAGTCATCGACATGGCATGCTTGAATAAAATCAACCTCCCCATCTAACTCGCGGTCATTGAGAGGTTTAAGTCTATGTTTAGTGGGCAATGGCATTAAATCGTGATGGTTAATCTTTGAACGCCCATACAATCGTCGACCATGAGTAGGTATTTTGGTTTCTACTTTTGCGATGTAGCTCGCATGCCACTTTGCCTCCTGATAACCCTCTACGGTCTTTAAATCGTGTACTTTTGTTGAGCCCGCGTCCTTGCTAAGGTGGAAACTATCTAGCCAGCCAGTTTTTTGCAAATCAGTGCATATCGCATAAAACTTAGCTAACGTATGCACGGATTTATCCAAAATACATATCACATGATAATGCTCATAGTCACATTCAACCCCTTCATAATCATGCGACCTAATCTCATGACACCAGACATAGTGCATTCTCGCCCCTTTCCGTAACATGCGCCCTGACAAGGTTTTCATGACCTTCGATATGCTTTCATTATTGAGGGTTGTAAACCGAACCACAATCGCGATAGGTCGCTTAGATGTTGCCAATCCTTCATTGAATACTTGCTCAATGCCTTGCCAGATTGGTTTAAAAACTTGTCGAAATTTCTTTGCGCTCGATGCGACCTCGGTGATTTCATTTCGGACTTTCATCCGTGGATTTTTGGGGTCGGGTGTATCACAAGCTAAACCAGAAGCTAAACCACTAGGTTTAAACCCCTTTTTGCTAGGGCTATTCAAACCCTTGCGGCGCTTGGGATGAATAGACTTTACATTTTGGGTTTGGCGAGCAAGTTGTGTCATTCAAATTTACCAAAAAAAATGGCAACCCAAAGGTCGCCTTAGTGCTACTGGTTACTCGTAATTACCCGAAAATTTAATGACTACTTTGGTTGCCAGTTAGTGCTCGTCACATTGAAATACGACGCCAAAACGGGCTTATGTTTTTTCCACTGGTAGGCCGATAATCTTGTGATTTGCTGCAAGATTTTGTCGTTATTCGGAATGCCGCCATTAATTCGGCTGGCCGTTAGTAGCAAGTAATAAGCCCCAATCTGCTCGGTTGAAAGCCCCCATGTGTTATTCAGGCTATCTTGTAGCGTTTCCATAAATTGCTCCCAAAAAAAAGCCCCACCAAGATGGCAGGGCTAGAAACGAAAAAACCCGCAAAAGCGGGCTTGGCGGATAACGATTATTATGAGTTCTGGATGAGGTTGATCCCCAACTATAGCAAAATCTTACGTTTGACATATCAAGCGCGTCAACTTCGTTAATAAATTCCGTTGTATTTTTGATTAAATTTTAACCAAAAGATATTGAAGCCACGTCTTCAGCAATCAAAACAAAGATTGCTGCGGTGAGGGTATGAGGTGTGACCGAATTTGCGGTAAGGCATCCGCGCGCATCAATTCAGCTGGATAATTTCTTTAAAAACGTTCGCGCTAGCTCAGGGCTTTTGCAACTCAGCCACGCGTCATAGTCGGCCTCGGGAATGATGACTAGGTTTCGCTTTTCATCGTTTGGTTTGTGCATGCGTTTCATCAGCGGATGCTCATCCGCGTTGATGGTGATTTGCGTGAACGAATAGCTGCGTCGGCCATTTTCTTCTTCCCATGCGCGCCACAATCCGGCCACCGCAAACGGCGCATCATTGAGCAAGCTGATTTGATGCCTTACCGCTTTGCCTGATTCATAACACGGTTCAAAAAAGCCCATCATCGGCACCAGACAAAGCTGGCTGCGTTGCCATGCGCCTTGATAGCTTTTGAGTTGGCCTATGGTTTCGGCACGGGCGTTCATGGTGCTATAGCGCGCACCTTGCGGTAGTTGGGCCTTGGGCAAAAATCCGTAGTTCGCGACCACAGCTTGTCGACCTTGGCGGCCATGCACAATCATCGGCGCAGCGTAGTCTTGCCACACTTCATCGGGCCAGTCGGCCTTGGGCTCAATCGCGGCAAATTGGCTAAGCACTAACCGTTTAGGAATTGGAATGTAATTTACGCACATAAAAAAGAACGTTCGTTCTATAATATTCTGATTCAGATGGTTTCAGGATAACTCATGTCATTGCATTTGCACCCGCCAATCCCCGCTGCACTTGAAGCAAAGTCACTCTATTTACCTGTTATGGGTGTTTCGGTTTCGGCGGGATTCCCGTCGCCAGCCGAAGATTGGGCCGAAGAGCGTGTCGATTTGAATCAGCGCTATGTGCAGCATCCTGAGGCAACCTTTTACTTTACGGTTGCAGGTGACAGCATGGTCAGTAGTCTTGCCGAACGCTCCATCCCTGATGGCGCAACGCTGATTGTTGACCGCGCATTGAGCGCCAAGCACGACGATATTGTTGTGGCGGTGATTGATGGTGATTTTACCGTGAAGCGCTTGTACTGCCGTGGCGCACGCTTGGCTTTGATTGCTGAAAATCCAGCCTATCCGCCGATTGTATTGGGCGACGAGCAAGAGTTATCAATTTGGGGCGTGGTGACAGCGTGGATAGCGAGGCCACGATGATTGCCTTGGTCGATGTGAACAATTTCTATGTATCGTGCCAGCGGGTATTTGAGCCCAAGCTGATGGGTAAGCCCGTGGTGGTGCTCTCGAACAATGATGGTTGTGTAGTGGCGCGCAGCAGCGAAGCCAAAGCACTGGGCATCAAAATGGCAGCACCATGGCATCAACTGCTAGACTTTGCGCAGCAAGAAGGCATCATCGCTCGTAGCAGCAATTACGCGCTGTATGCCGATATGAGCCATCGGGTGATGACCATACTCAGCCGCTTTAGCCCGAACCAAGAGATTTACAGCATCGACGAATGTTTTTTGAGTTTTGATGGCTTGCTGCAAGACCATACTGAAATAGCGCAAGACATTCGCCGCACCGTATTGCAATGGACGGGCTTACCCGTCTGCGTTGGCATTGCGCCAACCAAAACGCTCGCCAAACTTGCTAATCACATCGCCAAGAAACAAGCGCCATTCAATGGTGTGTGTGCATGGCAGCAACTCAACCCCAACCAACAAGACGCGCAAATGCAGGCTTTGCCAGTGGGTGACGTATGGGGTATTGGTCGCCGAATATCAGAGCGCATGGCGCAGGAAGGGATACATACCATCGCGGATTTAAGGGCCAGCAACGCTGACCAGATACGCCAACGCTACAGCATTGTCGTGCAACGCACCGTGCATGAACTACGCGGCATACCCAGTATTGAATTGGAAGAATCGACACCCGACAAACAGCAAATCCTGTGTTCACGCAGCTTTGGCCAAGCGATTTATACCGAGCAAGAATTAGGTGAAGCCATCAGCACCTACATCGCTCGCGCGGCTGAAAAACTACGTCAACAAGGCTCACTCGCAGGCAGTTTGGCGGTGTTTATACGCACCAACCCATTTCGCCCTAAAGACCCACAATACAGCCAGCACATCCTCGTTCCGCTCACGCAAGCCAGCGACGATACGCTACTGCTGACTCGCGCCGCGCTATGGGTGCTCAAACGTATTTATCGAACGGGATTTGCCTACGCCAAAGCAGGCGTAATGCTGTGTGACTTGCAACCCAGAACGGCAGTCCAAGGCCATCTATTTCTACAAACCGCCGACCCCATCAAACGTGCGGCACTCAATAAAGTGATGGACGACATCAATCGCCAATGGGGACGCGGCTCAATCCGTGTTGCCAGTGCAGGATTTAATCACGGCTGGAAAATGCGCCAAAAAACCTTATCGCCGTATTGGACCACGCGGTGGACGGATTTGCCGATTGCTCGATAAATTTGAAGAAATGTGGCGTGACAGCTTGCCATCGCATTACAAAATTAAAGCCCCGTTATATGTCACTCTTGCATGGATGCTAGCGCTCTCAAGCGTAGCCCATCGAGCCTATAGCTGAGTCTTTCTGTAACCCGCTCGGCACCAAGACTTTCGTAAAAAGAGATGCCTTGGGTGTTGGATGATTTGACCGGCCAATCCACTCGACAACAGCCGTTATCTAATGCGTACTGAGCAACCCAAGCTAAAATAGCTTTGCCAACCCCAAGGCATCTTCGGCCTGAGAGTACATAGAGCTCTTTTAGTTGTACTTGTCGGTTTTTCTCCGGCATCGGATCGACAAGCGAATAGGTCAATGTCATGGCGGCGAAACCGACAACAGTACCCTCATCACTACAAGCAACTACTAAACGAAGCGGTGACATAGGCGCCAAGATATTTTGAAGCAAATGCTCTTGAACAACCAAGCGAGAAAGCTCTGAGCCATCATTGTAGAAAGTGTGAAGCTCAAGCAACAGGTCAACTAAAGACTCGTGCTGAGCTTCTGAAACTAATTCAACACGCATTGGCACCTTTTGTATAAACAAAATTCTTTTTTTAATTGGGCTGCATTTCATTTAGCCCACCGTGTTGCGGAGACTTGTTAAATATTAATTGTGCCTTCGAGATAGCTAACACAGAAACCAGAAACGAAAACTTTTGAATTTTCAACTTTGCAATAGAGCACGCCAGAACGACTTGAAGCCTGTAAGGCAACCAGTTCTTGCTTATTAAGTATTTTAGCCCAATAAGGTGCAAGACCCGCATGAATTGAACCCGTTACTGGATCTTCAACTCCACCATTCGCAGGCCAAAAATACCTAGATGCAAAATCAAACTCTTTACTCCTTGCAGTAACTACTACGTCGAGTGGCCCTAGTGTTTTCAATTTTTCCAAATCAGGCACAACAAGTTTAACCTGCTCTTCATTCTCCATTACTGCAAAGTAAGCCTGTTGATTCTTTAGATACGCAATTGGACGCATTGATAGACCTTCCTTCAAATTTTCTGGAATTTCTGTGATTTCAACAGGCTCTCTATTTGGGAACGCCATTTCAATTAGACCATTCTCCCTCAGGTTAACAATTACATTTCCTACAGCTTCAGCCCAAAATGTAATTTCAGATATAACAGTGCTCGTTGAGAAAATTACAAATGCACTGGCCAAAGTTGCATGACCGCAAAAATCAATTTCTTTAATAGGAGAAAACCAGCGAATTTCATAAATTCCAGAAGAATTACATACAACAAATGCAGTTTCTGATAAATTATTTTCACTTGCTATACTTTGCATAAGTTCGGCAGAAAGCCAGCTCTCAAGCAAGACTACAGCGGCTTGATTTCCGCTAAATTGTTTCGTAGTAAACGCGTCTACTATGTTTATATTTAACTTCATACCTTCCCTATTTAATTATTAAGTAGACCTCACGTTGAGGCCTAATTCTATTCAAGATGAGGTCTAGCTCTATTTTTCTCCTAGTCTGTTGATTTTTTATAAGCGATCAACCGTTGAAGGAAAGTTTAGCGTAACCAACTAAATCAGACATCTAACTAGGATTTACCTTTGCACTAACAACCGTTTTTACACTCTTGGCTGGCTGCCGCTAGTGGCCAACATCATGCACACGAAATGTGCCCGCTCCCGACCCAAAGGAGCCACTCTAGTCAATTAGTAAGCTTGCTAACTCAAGGGGGGCGACTTCCAAACCTGCAAGGTCGGCATTGAAGTTAACTCCAGCAAGCAGGCCATCTTTATGCATTCCATTAAGCCAATTATCTATAAATGATTTAAGTTCGATTTCTGCTGGTTGATAGTTCGCCCACTCTGCTTTTGCATGCCGCTTTGCGTAAGCCTGCTCAGACCAAAAAAGTAAAACTTGGCAGTCAAACTCATTTGAGTCGCAATTAGCCCAGCCATTCTCAGATTTCAAACCCCAAACGATTTTAGACTCACGAACCTTCTTAATGAAGCGCACATAGTTATCATGCAAATCTGAAACGAGATGTAAATTCATTAATTTAGCCTCCTGATTCTTAATAAGTTCCGCCTGTAGCCGACTAGCACCTGTTATCGACCCTAAGCGGAAGGAAATAAATTATGTAGAGCCCTGATTTCTTGACCACGCCTGAATTTCATTTAGTCGTTTTTCAAGGTGGCTGATATATCTAAAATCCTTGTTGATGTCATCATCTGCCTGCAAAATCTTTATTGCTCTGATGACTCGCCATCCATAGCCTTTTGATGTCGATTTAATAAATGTTTTAACAAACAAATCAAGTAGGCTCTGTTTTTTCTTGATGACAATTAAAACATCAACAGAGCACCATTTACTTAAAGGGTCCATAGGTGAATTTATTTCTTTCATGCACTGATGAAGGAATTCATTCATTAAATTTTCACGATTTCTATTTATCGCTACCAGCAGAGGCCTGCAGGCAACACAAACCCGCCGGTTGGAATCATGGCACATCATTGCAGATTGGAAGGACTCACTCAGTATTTTGTTTATTGAAAAGTCTGATGCTTTTTCTGCGACAGCACTTAATGCTTGGCAACGATACCAAGGGTGTCGAATTGATTTTGCAAGTAGATAAGCAGCATCAATATCCTGACTGACAATCTGGTTAACTTGCTTCCTGAGTGCAACACCTTGCGCCCAATCAGATTGATTATTTCTCATTAAGTTGCTCGTTTGTTTGGAAGCAGAGGCGAGGTTTGTTGTAGCCGTCCGCTCTTGGCCGACTGTGGCCTGTCGCTCAGTCTAACCTAGTCGATTCAACCAAGCATTAACCCTAGTTTGTTGGTGGTGAAATTGGTCAGCACACAGGTGAATGTCGATAAGATTTGGCGGATAAATCGAGTTAAATTTACAACCTAGGTCGACGTCTAATTCGTCACATACTCAACATCAAGCACAGCAAGCCAGACACTCCAAATTTACCGTGACTCACGCAGCATTTATAAGTCTTGCGTAGACGAAAAAATCAAAACTTGCCCTATCCTTTTTTGACACAACGCAGGGGCAATGCTGACAAACTATTGAACGACACGCATGGTGCGATTCTGTACGTGGCCGCACTTCAATCTAATGATTGATTGAGTTGCAATACCAACTGTGAGCGATACCCTATCAAGCCACACATTGAAAAATAGACATTTTGTCACGACTAGCGAGATTAAATTAACACCACCAACACACTCAAAGGGGGTGTTAAATCAACACCAGCAGCACACCCAAAGGGGGTGTTAAATCAACACCAGCAGCACACCCAAAGGGGGTGTTGAATCAACACCAGCAGCACACCCAAAAGAGGTGTTAAATCAACACCACCCACAAAAAACAAAGACAATTTACCCCACAACATGTCCTGCCCTACTTATCAGCGGTAAAGTTAAACCCGACATTCACAAAATTTTGTAGTCGGTACTACATCAAATCAAAAGTACCAATAAGGTATACCTCACCGAAACCACACAAAACCGCTTATCCATTAGTTCCAAAATAGGCATTTACCACTTAAACGGCACTACCTATATTGAAACCATATAAACGGAACTTTTAATGGGGTTTCACCATGTTTGTTCGAGCCTACCTGCGTGCCAGTACCAAAGAGCAAGATGCCAGTCGTGCGCGCGCCAGCAACTTGATGCGTTTGCCGCTGAACATAATTTACGCATTGCCAGTTATTACATAGAGAATGAAAGCGGCACCAAACTCGACCGCCCCGAGTTAATGCGACTCTTGAATGATGCAAGTCACGGTGATGTCTTACTTGTTGAGCAAGTCGACCGCCTCAGCCGGATGAAAAACTCAGACTGGCTCACGCTGCGGCGCATGATTGCGGAAAAAGGTGTGCGAATTGTGGCGCTGGATTTGCCGACCAGTCACAGCATGCTGAAAGATGGCGATGGCTTCACCGCGCTGATGCTGGCTGCCATTAACAACATGCTACTCGACATGCTCGCCGCGATAGCACGCAAAGATTACGACGACCGTCGTCGCCGTCAAGCCGATGGCATTGCTAAAGCCAAGGCGCAAGGCCTATACGCAGGCCGCCCGAAAGACGCTGAGCTGCACCGCAAAATTGCTAGCTTGCTGGCGGAGGGAAAATCGTGGAGTGCCATTCAAGATTTGCTCGGCTGTGGGCGTGGGACGATTAAGCGGGTGAAGGATGAACTAACGTTAGTTAACTCAAAAATAGCCGTAGACCTATAAAAACGTCGCTCAAGGCCTGAACAAGTGCTTGCCTGCTGGATAATGAAATCTAAAGCGAGTTGCACCGATTTCCCAATGCATCATTCTATGCACCATACTACATAGCAGGCAATAAAAACCCTTTGAAATCAAAGGGTTGTTGGCACAGCTGGCGGAGAGAGGGGGATTCGAACCCCCGACAGGGATTAACCTGTGGCCGCTTTCCAGGCGACTAACTTAAACCACTCATACATCTCTCCGCAAGAGAGGCCGAATCATACCGAAGCCACCTCTTAAAGGCAAGCGCGGCGCGGGATTAATTCAAATCCAGTGCGCCCTAGCCTTTTATTAGATCAAACCTCAGCGACTGGGATTTTACCAATTTTGGCTTGCCACTCTTTAGGCGCAGTTGCATGTACCGACGTGCCATTCGAATCCACGGCGACGGTAACAGGCATATCGACCACGTCAAACTCGTAAATGCCTTCCATGCCCAAATCGGCAAAACCGACTACGCGGCTGGCCTTGATCGCTTTCGACACCAAGTACGCAGCGCCGCCAACGGCCATCAAATACACCGACTGGTGCTTTTTGATCGCATCGATCCCAGCTGGGCCGCGCTCTGCTTTACCGATCATGCCCAGCAAGCCGGTTTCTGCCAGCACTTGCTCGGTAAATTTATCCATTCGCGTCGCGGTGGTTGGGCCAGCAGGTCCGATAATTTCGTCACGTACAGCATCAACTGGGCCAACGTAATAAATAAAGCGCCCAGCAAAATCCACTGGCAGCTTCTCGCCTTTATTAAGCATATCGACCATGCGCTTATGCGCTGCATCACGCCCAGTCAACATTTTGCCGTTGAGTAGCAGCGTTTGGCCGGGTTTCCAGGTTGCAACTTCTTCACGCGTTACCGAATTCAAATCCACGCGGGTGGCGGCGCTCGATGGCGTCCACGTTACATCGGGCCAATCTTCCAATTTAGGCACTTCCAATACCGCAGGGCCTGATCCATCGAGCGTAAAGTGCACATGGCGCGTTGCCGCACAGTTCGGAATCATCGCCACCGGCAAGCTAGCGGCGTGCGTTGGGTAGTCTTTGATCTTCACATCAAGTACCGTCGCCAAGCCACCCAAGCCTTGCGCGCCAATACCTAGTGCGTTGACTTTCTCATACAGCTCGACACGCAGTTCTTCAACGCGATTTTGCGGGCCACGGGCGATTAATTCGTGAATGTCGATTTCTTCCATCAACGCTTCTTTGGCCATCACCATGGCTTTTTCGGCCGTGCCGCCAATACCAATCCCCAGCATGCCGGGTGGACACCAGCCTGCGCCCATCAAAGGTACGGTTTTCAACACCCAATCGACGATAGAGTCTGAAGGATTCAGCATGACAAATTTGGTTTTGTTTTCCGAGCCGCCGCCCTTGGCTGCGATATCAATTTCCATCGTACAGCCCGGCACGATTTCATAGTGAATCACCGCTGGCGTATTGTCCTTGGTGTTTTTACGTAAGCCTGCTGGATCCATCAAAATCGAAGCGCGCAATTTATTGTCGGGGTGCATGTAAGCACGGCGCACGCCTTCGTTAATCATATCCGTCACGCCCATCGTCGCGCCTTCCCACTGCACGTCCATCCCAACACGAACGAACACCGTCACAATGCCAGTATCTTGGCAAATCGGGCGATGGCCTTCGGCACACATGCGGCTATTGGTTAGGATTTGCGCGATGGCATCTTTAGCAGCAGGGCTTTCTTCTAATTCATAAGCCCGACCTAAAGCTTGTATATAATCCTTAGGGTGGTAATAGCTAATGTATTGCAAGCTATCGGCAATGCTGGTGATGAGATCGTCTTGGCGAATCTTACTCATTATATGCTCCGTAGGGTCCAGTTTTACGCCCAAATTGTAGCGTATCCTGCGGCACTACCGATCATCGATCAGCTAGATATTTCACCTACATCGTTAAATTTAATTTTTAGAGCTCAAGATGCCAACGATCGCCCACTACCTTGCGCAACAACCGGTGTTTAATCCTGCGGGATTACTGCCTTTTTATTTCGGCACTAATCAGCTCGGCTGGGTTGGGCCGGAAATCGCAACGCTATTATGTAGTCAGACTCAAGATTGGAAAATAAATCAGCAAACACTCTATCTTGACAGCCCGCAGCCCGCACAAGCCATGAACAAGGCCGCCAAGCTATTGCAGCAGCAAGGCTTAATTCAAGGGTGGCGTAATGAACAATACGGGGTATACGCCCCGAGTTTGATTGCGGCTAACGATTTTACTCAGCCTGTATTGGCATTAGAGCGCGCCGCCTTTCGCCGCTTTGGCCTACTCAGTCGCGCAGTGCACATCAATGGTTACTATCCCGATGGCAGCCTATGCATTGCACGGCGCGCGAAAACCAAGAGTATTGATCCAGACCGATTAGACAATATGGCCGCTGGCGGCATACCCCTTGGTGAAGACCCTAAAGATTGTGCAATCCGTGAATTATTTGAAGAAGCGGGTTTAAATGCCCAATTCAGCGCTACGCTGGTGTTGCAAGAAACCATCCTCATGCAACGCAATGAAATCGATGGCACTCACCGCGAACTACTGTATTGCTTTGATTTGGCGTTGCCAGCCGATTTTATACCGCACAACCAAGACGGCGAAGTCGCCGCTTTTTATCGTATGTCGCCAGAACAAGCGATCATAGTTCTTCCGCAAATGACGTGGGACGCTGGTGTTGTCACTGCCCATTTTTTACAACGACAACAACTTTAGTACTTGTGATCGCAACAAAGCCCTAAATCAACACCAACGCCCAATTGGCGCATCACCATTGCGTTGCAAAAAAATCTAGTTAGCCATTTATTCACTAATAAACCAATAAGTTAAGGCAAAATAGCTAACTAAGCTAAAAATGCAATCAATTCATTTAAAAACTTTTCAAAAATTATTTTCTCGGCTCACACGAAACGAGATAAATAATAAAAACACATGACAACAGGAATACAACCCATGCCCAATTATGCCATCTATGCCAAGCTAGCTTTAGTTTCATTGATATGGGGTGGTACATTTGTTGCCGGTCGCTATCTATCTGCAGATGTGCCACCATTATTATCCGCTTGCCTGCGATTTTTCTTAGCGAGCATGACATTAATTATAGTTATTAGCATAAAAAACAATTTAATTATTGAATTATCAAAATCACAAATACTAAGATTAATTACACTTGGGTTCTTCGGTGTATTTTTATATAACGTTTTCTTTTTTTATGGACTGCACTACACCGATGCTTCACGAGCCTCTCTGATTGTTGCTCTCAATCCTGCATTAATTGCATTAACCGCCTTTTTTATTGAAAAAGAAAAAATATCTCGCACCAACCTGATAGGAATAATGGCCTGTGTAATCGGCGCGACAACAGTTATTCTCAGCAAAAATACATCCATTACTCACTCAAGCAGCGAACTATGGAAAGGTGATTTACTCATTTTGGGCTGCGTAATCAGTTGGGTAATCTATACGGTTTTCGCCCAAAAAAATAGTTTTGGAAATTGGACCAATTCATACCGTGACTTATTCTGTGATTGCAGGTACGAGCATGTTATTTATGGCGCTTGTTTTTCAAGGCGGAGATACCATTTCAGCAATGACCTTCATCACGCAAAAACAAATATTGAGTCTGATGTATCTTGGCGTCATTGGATCCGCTTTAGCTTATATTTTGTATTACGACGGAATACAAAGCATTGGCGCTACAAAGGCAGGAGGATTTATTGCGCTCAATCCGCTATCTGCGGTGGTCCTTAGTTTTTTGATTCTGGGTGAAAACTTAAGTAGTTCCATGTTGCTCGGCGGCATCATCGCCATTACGGGCATCTATTTTTACAACAAATAACGCACTCACTGAGCAACTAAAAAGTGATTTCTACAATCATCTCATTCCAACAAAACCAACAATAACAGTCAAAACATCTGACTTTTCATGGCGCTTAAAAGTTTGACATGCTCGGCGGTGTTAACTCGGCAGGCAGGTGTGGCGCTTTGGCCAGCCAGCTCACTAAAGCGGCGCTACTCATGGGCTCGGCGATTAAATAACCTTGCACTTCGTCACAGCCCATCACGGCCAGCGCTTGCCAAATTGCAACGGTTTCCACCCCTTCGGCGACGACTTTCAGACCCAATATATGCCCGATTTCAATCATGGAGCGAACGATAGATACGCTCTCAAACGTGCTATTCATCGACATCACAAACACTTGGTCGATTTTTAATTCATTCACCGGCATTTTAGCCAAATAGGCAAAGGACGAATAACCAGTACCAAAATCATCAATGGATAGCCGCACCCCAAGGGAGCGTAGGCGAGCAAGATTTTGCAGCATCACGTCGGGCTTATGCATGACACCCGTTTCGGTGATTTCAAGGCAAAGATTCGCGGCGTCACCCGCCTTAATCAGCTGCGCTTCAACAAAATCGACAAATTGCACATCCTCGACATCGCTCACCCCCACATTCACTGAAATCAGTAAGCGCAGTCCGGATTGTTGCCATGCGATTTGCTGACGCAATACTTCGTGCAGCACCCACTCAGTAATGCCGCGTAATTTTCCGGTTTTTTCTGCAAATGGAATAAACAAGCTCGGAGAAATCCAACCGCGATTCGGGTGCTGCCAACGCACTAACGCTTCGGCTGCATTCACCAGCCCTGTGGCCACATTAATTTTGGGTTGGTAATACACCACTAAATGATTTTCTTGCAAGGCTTCGCGCAAATCACCCAATAAAGTAAATTGATTTAAGCGATTTTCTTCACGCGAAGGATCATATAAAACACTGCCCTCTCGATTTAACTTGGCAAAGAACATCGCCACTTCAGCATGACGCAATAAGCCCTCTGCGGTATTGGCATGCTGTGGAAAGATGGCAATACCTGATCGGATTGCAATATGAATTTTTTGCTCGCCCAATAAGACCGACGCAGACAAGGCTTCTTCAATTTGTCGCATTTGCAGCTGAACTTGCGATTCATTCTCTGCCGAGAGTAATAAAGAAAACACATTGCCCGACACTCGCCCCACTAACCGAACCGGATTGGCTTGCAGCAAAGAAAATCGATCCGCGATAATGCATAAGGCACGGTCACCCGCTTCAAAACCAAACGCATCATTGACATAACGAAAGTCAGCCAAATCAATCATCGCCACCGCCAGCCACAATGGGTTTTTACTGAGTGCCACGGTTAAGGCCTCAGCAAACTTTACGCGATTGGGCAAGCCGGTTAATCGATCGGTAAATGCTAACTGATGCAATAAATGTTCACGCGCCGAAATCGCGTCGCCCATGGCATTAAACGCCGAAGCCAAGCTACCCAATTCATCATGCCGATGAATTGGCATGCGGACATCAAATTCACCTGCGGCAAAACGGCGCACCGCCAAAGAAAATCGCCGCAATGGGGCGGTCATTTTGGTGGCTAAAACCCACGCCACCCCAGCGCCAATCAAAAACAAAATCAAGCAACACAAAGCAGCTCGAATTTTAAGCTGAGTTTGCTGCGCCAACACCGATTGCATCGAGATATCAGCAGCTAAAACATAAAATCCGCCACCATTGCGCGGCATCGCGATCGCCGCGGAACGAAAAACACCATACTCATCCCTGACCTCACCAAAATAAGTTTTCCCGGTATTGATCGCGGCTTTAAATCGTAACTCTTGATCGGCATACGGTTGCAAAAAATGCCCATAGCGACCCTCTTTAACTTCGGCCGGACTGGCGCTGTCTGCCAGATAGCGCACCTGTCCTTGCTCTATGGCTAAGACGTATAAATAACGCACACCAACTTGCTCGGCATAGCGATTTAACTGCAGCACATTGTGCTCATAATCGGCACTGGGAATCGATCTACCGCTAAGGGCACGATCTAGATATTGCTCAGGCAAAACAAAGGGGATAGCTCGCGCTGCGGTCAATAAACGACCATCCAGCTCGGCAATTAAGGCCGTATTTAAAAACACATACAGCGCCGCAGACAAAGCCATAGAAATTAACAAATTCAGCGACAGCAAAACCAATAGAACTTTGGTTCTTGCTCCCCTAAATTGATTAATCAATCTTGTGCGAATGTCCAAAATGGCGCCTCAAACTCAATTCATATTCATTGAGCTTAATTAATAGACCGATTTGCTGCGACGCGCAAAGAAAGTTACGTGAAATTTACCCAATCAACCACTTTCTTCTATCTTTCGACATCACCTGGTTTTCTACTGGGTTTAACTGCAAACCAATGGTATCCAAAGCCGCCCATTGTGGCGTTACTTGGCAGCTAAACAGCACATCACGGCGAAACGCATGCACTTCAAGCGAGCGCACCGGTAACTCAGCGCCTTGCGTAGCAGTCGCTAGCATGGCATCAAATTGACTGGCATTCACCCGCAAACCATCGATTGCCACCAGCACGTCTCCTGCTGCCAAGCCCGCTTCTTCTGCGGCACCGGCCGTCATCACATTGAGCAACTTCACGCCCATCGCATCACTTGCGCTCTTCACGCCCAAACTCAACTTGGGCGCGGCTGCTTGTGCTAGCCACCCACCCCGATCTTGCGCTGAATCGGCCGCCCTTTGTTGCCATACAATATCTAAATCGGCGAGCAAATCTTGCAGTGGCAGCGGCGCAGTTGAACGTAAGCCTAATTCAAATAAATCGGACAAATCAACGCCCGTCACCCGTTGGGCCAAAGCTTCCCACTCGGTTTCGGCAATTCCTCGTCCTGTGGTCTCGAAAGTCGAGCCATACTCTTGCCACAATGCACGCATCACATCATCCAACGATCTTTGCTGCTGCGTGGCTTGGCGTATCGTTAAATCCAAACACAATGCAAATAGCGCCCCTTTGGTGTAATAGCTCACCAGCGCATTGGGGCTATTTTCATCTGGTCGATAATACTTAATCCAGGTATCAAAGCTGGCGTCTTCTAGATTCTGCACTAGACGGCCATACCCCCGCTCTACACTAGTTATGGTTTGCGACAATAAATCCAAATAGGCCTGCTCGGTAATCAGCCCCGCGCGCAGCAAACATAAATCATCGTAATACGATGTAATGCCCTCAAATGCCCACAACAGCCGCGAATAATTCTCTTGGCTTAAATCATACGGCGCATACGCTGCAGGTTTAATCCGCTTCACATTCCAGCTATGAAAATATTCATGGCTGCACAAACCCAAAAATTGACGATAGCCCGACTTCACTTCAGCTTCATCCGCACGAGGCAAGTCACTGCGATTGCAAATTAACGCCGTCGATGCCCGATGCTCTAAGCCACCGTAGCCCTCGCCCACTGCCAGCGTCAGAAACAAATAATCTTTAAATGGCGCCGGTGTGCCAAAAAATTGAATTTGATACTCACAGATTTTTTGTAAGTCCTGCGCCAATCTGGGCAAATCGGCTTGATGGCGACCGGCAATCACGATGCGATGCGGCACACCTGCCGCCATAAACTCAATTTGAGAAAAATCACTCATTTCAACCGGATGATCAATGAGATCATCATAGTTTTGCGCCAGATACTGACCAAAACCAGCGGCATCGACCTGCTGCGCAGGTAGACTGGTAGCCACTCTCCAAGTGCTATTCTGGCTAGGAACAATCTTTAAGCTGCAAGGTTGATCTTCTTGACCGGCCACCGCCAAGAAAACGCTAGTGCCATTAAAAAACCCGCGTTCATGATCCAAATACGCACCGCGTACCGATAAATCAAAAGCGTACACTTGATACGTCACTCGCAAAGGCGCTGTAACCGCAGCCGCCTGCCAGCTCGATTTGTCCAACTTAGTTAGCGGCACCCGAACACCGGCTGATTCGGCTTCAATACTGACGATATGTTTGGCAAATTCACGCAGCAAATAACTACCCGGAATCCAACTTGGCAAATGCACGATCTGCCCTGCCGCATCAGGCTGCTCAATCGTCAGCTCAACCGCAAACAAATGCGCGGCAATATGGTGGGGCGTAATTTTGTATTGGATGCTCATGATCAATAGAGTCCTCAAAATGGGTGTTGCATCTTTTATTCAAGCCAATCGTTCGATGCGGCTCGCATTGAACGGCCTAGCTAGCTAGTCACGACTTCTTGAAACAAAAGACCTTCGCAAAAAAATGATCCTCAAGTGTTACCTAGGGTCTGTTGACGTTTGGTTTTCCGCCGCGCTGGATCGATTTTCGCGGCGAATCAAGGCGTAGTAAGCGACGCATAGTCATTCTATGTGAGCTTGCTACAACACAGAGTCGCCGCGAAAAGCGCCCAGCCCGCAGGGTTTGGCGGATTTTGGCCTGATGCTGCGTTACCAAGCGCTGGCGTAGAATGACTACGCTGCGCGCTTCGTGCCTTGCCTCAGGCCAAAATCCGCGCAAACGCGGTTGGCAAACCAAATGTCAACAGACCCTAACGATCAATCACTTTAAATCTGTTGATGGGCTGATTCGATCATGTCGCCGCGCCAGCCCATAGCAAACTTTATTCTCGACGCCAGCCAGTACCTTGCGCCGTATCTTCCAGCACAATCCCAGCGGTGGCCAATTCATCCCGAATTCGATCCGATTCGGCCCAGTTTTTTTGCCGCTCGCGCCGCTTTACGCGCCGCGATTGCCGCTTCGATTTGCTCTGGTTGCCAAGCACTATCGCTGCTACCGGCTTGCAAATACGCCTCTGGATCGCGCTGCAATAAACCCAATACATTGGCCAAGGCTTTTAATAGACTCGCCGCAGCAATGCCTTGCTCAGTGACGCCGTGTTTATTGGCTTGCAAGGCCAATTCAAACAACACTGCCACCGCTTCGGTGGTGGCAAAATCATCATCCATCGCCGCTTTAAAGCGCGCCGCCATCGGGTGTGACCAATCGATGGACATGGTTTGAGCAGGAATCGACTTTAACGTGGTGTATAACCGCGTTAAGGCATTTTTAGCATCGTCCAAATGCGCGTCGCTGTAATTGAGTGGGCTGCGATAATGCGCGCGCAAAATAAAGAAGCGCAAAACTTCCGCATCGTACTGCGCTAAAACGTCACGAATAATGAAAAAATTACCGAGGCTTTTCGACATTTTTTCATTATCAACATTGATAAAGCCATTATGCAGCCAGTAATTCACATACGGATGGCCGTGCGCGCCCTCCGATTGGGCGATTTCATTTTCATGATGCGGAAACTGTAAATCCTCACCACCACCATGAATATCAAACTGCTCGCCCAAATGGTGGCAACTCATTGCCGAGCATTCAATATGCCAGCCGGGACGACCGCTACCCCACGGTGAAGCCCACTTCACTTCATTAGGTTCGTCAGACTTGGCGCTTTTCCACAACACAAAATCCGCTGGATCTTGCTTATTTTCGTCAATATCAACGCGCTCACCGGCACGCTGATCATCTAAATTTTTACGTGATAATTTGCCGTAACCTTGGAATTTACGCACCGAATAATACACATCGCCATTAGGGGCCGAATACGCTAAACCACGATCAAACAACTGCCCAATAATCGACTGCATGCCATGAATATGCTCAGTGGCACGTGGCTCATGATCTGGACGAATAATGCCCAACGCAGCGAAATCTTCATTCATTGCGGCAATAAAGCGCTCGGTAAGCGAATGAATCGACTCGCCATTTTCAGCGGCACGGCGAATGATTTTGTCATCAATATCAGTGATATTACGCACATAATTCACTTTGTAACCCGACTCGCGAAACCAACGCGTGATGACGTCAAACACCACCACCATCCGCGCATGGCCAATATGGCAATAATCGTAAACCGTCATCCCGCAAACATACATGTTCACAATGCCGGGCGTCATCGGTTTAAATTCCTGCTTCTCGCGGGCCAAGGTATTGTACAAAGTGATCATAAAGGGCTCGTAATTGGATTTAGTCCGTCATTCTACCAAAGCTACCGAGTACGCCCAACGCTGTTTACTGAAAAATTCAAACTTCACCTGCGCTTTAACGTGATGCGATCAATTACTTACACGCACCACCTTACGCCAGCGTCACTTTACACATCAAACGCACTATTTTCGCAAAAAACCAAACAATGCCACTAAAAAATCACGACCACTGTAAATTACTCAATAAACAATAAGGCACAAATGAGAAAATAACTAAGCACAAATTCAACTCAGCTATATAACCACTTCATTTTTTTTTACTAAGAACGACTAATAGCAATCCAAAAACAATACATGAAGCACCCCATAAGCTTCCTATTGTTAATATTTGACCAAATATTAAAAATCCAAACAGAGTAGCAAAAAGTGGGTCGCTAGTTTCTATAATTTGAACCTTTCCTGCCTCACTACCTTCTATCGCTTTTGTAGTAAAATAAAACCCACCAATAGTAGGAAAAACAACAAGGAAAAATATTGGCACCATTGCATTATAATTAATTTCTATAGGACCAGAAAAAACCGCAGGCACAAACAAATAAAGACTACCAAAACCAAAAAGCCACACCAACTGACTAAAACCACACCCAACCTTAAGGAATTTAGATAAAAATATAAATAACGCATAACCCAAACCGCCGATCAACGCCAAAAACATTCCAAAATAACTACCTGTAACAACAAACTCATAGTTAAATATTAAACAAACTCCAAACACGACAAAACCAAATGACAATACTTTTACTCTAGTTAATTTTTCCTTCAAAACATACGCGGACAGAATTAAAGTTACACCACCCGCGGCATAGGTCAAAAAAGAAACCAGAGGAATAGATGCATTTGAAAATGCCCATGTTTCAAAAAAATATAAGCAAAAAAACACCAAAAAATGAAAGTATCGCAAAGTCACGCCATTTAGCACTATGCTCAACAATTTCTCTTCGTGTATTTTTAAACATGCAGCCGTAAGTCAGCAAAATTGAAAAACGCGACAAAACACTTGTAAAAAGCGATTTGTTGATGTGACGCACCACTAGACATTCCAAACTGAGTCAAAACACCAATAGAGCCATTCAAGATCGCGGCAATAAGCGCATATAATTCAGCTCGGTATCGATTATAAAATTTCATTAAGTTATATCTTTTATCGTATCGAAAACAAATATTTCACTAGACTTAGGGAAGTCATGATAATTAACCACATAACTTATCAAAATTAATTCTTTTATCACCACGAGATGAGAATATACCGCCCCATTGATCATCCCACACTTCGAACTCATTATCTTCGCGAAGAATTTCGGTTGCCTTTTTTAAATTCCAAAATGGTATACCAGGAAGCAAATGATGTGTTAGATGCAAGTAATCACAATGAGCACCAATAAACAATCTTTCGCGGATCGCACTATAACAATTTAGCTGCTTATTTGTAAATTAATGCCTAATGTCCGGTATTGAAACACAACATGCAAAATAAAATACTGCGACCATTCAATTGTTTGCAGCCCATAAACAGATTAGACATAGGGCCTTCAGGAAAGCCTAGCTTCATTTACTTGGGAGTTTTATAAGTGAAACGGCCCCAGATAGTTTAAATGAAAAAAGATCATTTAAATCAACACCCTGCGCATCCATCATTCAAACTGCGTAAGACAGCCGTACTTATAAAGGGAGATCCTTTATTCGAGGTATTTCCTTCCACCGTAACCCGAAACACCGAGCAGCAGCCGAACTAGTCCATAACAAGTCCACACCACAGCGCGGCGTAAATAACTGGCTTGATGCACATGCTCGGGCAAAATGAGCACCGCATCACGCTGCAAGCGGCATTGCAAATCAGATCGCAGCTGCTGCGCAAAAGACGCATCCTCAATCACAAGATTTGCCTCGCGCGCCAGCAACAAACTAAATGGATCAATATTGCTTGAGCCAACGGTGGCCCAAGCTTGATCAATCACCGCCACTTTGGCGTGCATAAAGCCGCTTTTTATATTGATAAATTTCAACGCCAGCGTGTAATAAATCACGGTAATACGCCCAGCTAGCGTATTGCAGCAAGGCATGATCGCGCTCGTCTTGCAGCAATAGCACCACCTTTACCCCACGCTTAGCGGCACGCATCAACGCTTGACGTAAACGCAGACCGGGTAAAAAATAAGCATTGGCAATCATGATTTCGGATTGCGCCGCTTCAATCGCTTGCAAATAGGCTTTTTCAATCGCGTGCCGATTGCGCGCATTATCACGCACCACCAGGCGCGCTTTAGCGCCCCCTACTACGGCCGGTAATGGCCATTGCCTGCGCGCAAAAATTGATTTTTTAAATTGCATCCATGCGGTGTACTGCCACTCACGCAGCAAAGCCTGCTCAATCTCCAGCACCACCGGTCCTTTAACGGCAACGGCATAATCATAGCGCGGCGCCATGCCGGGGCCATCATCGTCACTAATGATATTGATGCCGCCGATAAACGCCAGCTGGCCATCAATACAAGACAATTTGCGATGCAAACGCCGTAAACGTGAGCGCTTAAGCGCGAAACGACTCACCTCGGGGCGAAAAAACAAAACTTGCACCCCCGCGTCCTGCATCTCTTGGCGCAGCGTTGCTGGAAAAGCATAGGCACCAAAGCCATCCAGTAATAAGCCGACTCGAACGCCGCGCTTAGCGGCGGCCATCAAGGCGTGAGCAACTGCAAGACCGATGTCATCGGCCGCAAAAATATACGTTTCAAGGCGAATTTCAAACTGAGCTGCGTCAATCGCCGACAGCAGCGCAGGGAAAAACTCTAAGCCATCACGCAATAAAGTCAGCTGATGCCCGTCCAAGTATTGCGTCATGCCTTTCGAGCACCTGCCAAAGATAATGTGGCCAATAAAGGCGCGTGGTCTGACAAACTGCGCCAAGGCGCGCCTTGCAACACCTCGGCCGATTCAATGGTAAAACCACGGGTATAAATACGATCTAATGAAAAAAACGGCATTCTGGCTGGAAAACTACGCGCATGCGCCCCATGCAAAGACTGAAAAACTTCATCCATGCCCAATTCAGATTGCAACACTTGGCTAACTTCACCGCGCCAATCGTTAAAATCCCCCGCCAGCACCAGCGGCGCATCTTCAGGCACTTGTTCAGCAATGGCGCGAATCATCAGTTGCAATTGCTTACGCCGATCCGAAGCACGTAAATTCAGATGCACACAAAAAGCATGCAAAGACTGTGTCCAATGCGGTAAATCCAGCTGACAATACAATAAACCGCGTTGCTCAAACCGGTGCAAAGTTAAGTCGTGATTACTGCGATGCAAAATCGGAAACCGCGACAACAAGGCGTTGCCGTGATGCCCGAGCAAATAATGGGCATTACTACCGTAAGCAGAAAACAGCGCGTCGCCAGCCAAATATACGTGCTGCGCATCCAGCGGCCAAGTATGGATTTTCTTGGCTAAATCATGGTGCAGGCCCTGTACTTCCTGCAAAAAAACAATATATCTGGATCGAGTGCTTTTAAGGCGTGACGCACGCCATGCAGTACAAAATTCTGATTGAGCGGTGACATGCCTTTATGAATGTTGTATGTAGCAATACGCAGTATATTTTTGCTTTTTAATGGCATCGCAGCACCCTCCCCAAAATCCCAATGTCAACATTGAATCGAGCAAGCTTAGCACAGCCTTAGACGCTACAACGGGATTGCAGTTCACCATCGTCAGCAAAAATAAAAGGGCCATCGGCCCTTTTATTTTTAGTACTGCCACCATCCTTACCTTATTCCAAGGATGTACCCGCTTCCGCTTGCAAGATGCCGCATAGCAAACGGCTCAATGCCGGATAAAACGCCACTTGCGTATGTATCGTTTGGCATTTCTCGCTAAACATCGGCACCCAGCGCAGCAAAGACGCCACCATCTCTTGCTCGTCCTGCGCTTTGCCCGCCATGGCCAGCCATGACAACAACTCCAGTTGAATCGCCAAATGATCGGCCGCTTCAGGATAGTTACTATCTAAGCCAAGGCCATAGAACTCAAGCTTTTCACGCATGGCTTTTTCTTCTGGGCCAAACAGCGTTTTATGCTCCCCGACATAACAAGAAGCATATGGCAAAGCACTGCTTTTAACATCCAACAGAAAACACATGGTGTAATCGGCCGCTAATTCAAGTTGGGCATCGGGCAAATCACGTAAAGCATTGATCGCGCCTTGCATCTGCTTCACTTCAGCGGCAAATCCAGCTTGCGCCAACACGTCAAATAGCGGATCAGCAGCACCAGCCAGCCAGTTTTGTAACTGCACCTCATCCATCTCACGGGCATAGAGCGTAGCAAACCAAGCGTATAAAGCCGCGCGTTGATCGGCGGGTGCCGCTTCTGCTTGTTCCGATGTTACTGTGCTTGCATTCATTTCGGCATCACCTCAGTTGGGCCACCAAAGGCGGTGACCGCCGGTGCTTTACCCTTATATTTTTCGACCTGAACCACACATGTACTGGCACTAATCGCCTGTGCCAAACTGGACGAGCCAATGTCTTGCGTCATGGTATTGGGATCGCCATAGGTATCGAGCGCACCGATTTCTGGCCCGGTTGGACCATACCAAGCCCCTTCTTGCAAACGTACCACGCCTTTCGGGTAATCACTAGACACATGCGCACCCACCAAGGCTTGGCCACGATCATTAAACACCCGAACCAAATCACCATGCTTAATGCCACGCTGACGCGCGCGTCTTCTGGACTCATAAAAAAAGGCTCGCGGCCTTGAATGGCATACGTTGCCCGCATTGGTTCCGAGTCACACATTTGCGAATGCAAGCGTTTATCTGGGTGCGCCGACTGCATCCACAATGGGTAGCGTTTTGAATTCGGGCCACCATGCGAGCGCTCGCTTTTTTCCATCCACACCGGATGCCCCGGGCAATCGGCGTAGTTATAGCTGGCGATTTTGCGGCTAAAGATTTCAATAAAGCCCGATGGCGTACCCAAAGCATTGAGTTCCGCGTCTTCACGGAAATCGGCATGGCGCACCCACGGTTTACCCGCCGGAAATAATACAAATCCTTTAGCCCAGAATTCTTTAAACGGTGGCATTGGGAATTTACTACCGTTTTCTTTACGACAGTTTTCGTACAAGAATGCCAGCCATTGCATTTCATCCATACTGCGGCTGTATTCTTTATCGCGACCAAAACGCTGCGTTAAGCCACGGAAAATTTCAAAGTCCGTTTTAGAACTAAACAATGGATCAACCAGTTTTTGCATCGCAATCACACCACGACCGCTGTATGAACCATACGCGTCAATGTCATTACGCTCAAATTGCGTACACGCTGGTAACACGATGTCGGCAAAACGGCAGGTTGCCGTCCAGGTGTAATCAACCGCCACCACCGTTTCGAGGCGATGAAAGGCTTTTTTCATCTTGTTACGGTCTTGCTGACGATGCCATTGATTGCAACCGCTATACACCGCCATTTTATACGGTGGCAATTTGACTTTTTGGCCGTTGTAATCAATCACCTTACCGGGCTCTAGCAATGCGTCGATGGCTCGAGCGCACGGAATCATTGGGCTATAGCCTTTGTAATCGGTGTTGGTGTATTTCGGTTTTTTACCCGGATCTAAATTCAACGGGAAAGAACCTGGCATCGCAGCGCCCGAAGACGGTACGCCAATCGAGCTATAGTGATGGGCATAACTAATCCCGCCACCTGGCAAACCAATTTGTCCCAACATCGCCGCCAATACCGCGCCCATCCAATACGGTTGCTCACCATGCTGCTGACGCTGCACCGCCCAGCCAAAAATCAGCTGCGTGCGACCGCTGGCCATCAAGCGCGCCAATTCACGGATTTGCTGGGCTTTTACGCCGCAAATCTTCTCGGCCCATTCAGGGGTTTTCGCGGTTTTGTCTGCGCCTTGACCCAATAAATAAGGCAAGAATTTCTCAAAACCGAGGGTATACGCATCAAGGAATTGCTGGTCATGCAGTTTCTCGGTATACAGCGTATGCGCCAAACCCATCATCAAGGCCACATCCGTCAATGGATTGACGTATTGCTTTTCGCAGCCGAGATAGTTTTGCGTTTTGCTTTTCACCGGATCAATGCTGATCACGCGAATTTCTTTTTTGGCGATCTTGTTTTTCAATTGCTCCAGGTAGGCGAACGATTCATGCGTTTCGCAATTCCAACCCACTTGCAAGTTTTTAACCGGATCGCTGGCCCAAAAAATAACGGTTTTACTTTCTTTGAGAATGATTTCCCACGAAGTGCCTTGTGAATACACTTCAGTCGAGCCCAATACGTAAGGCAAGATCACCTGCCCTGCGCCTGTTGAGTAATCACCGGCAGTCGAAATGGTATGCCCGTGCATATTCATGGCCCGCAACATGTGATTGCCGCAGGTATGAAATTGCCCAGTCTGGCGCCAACCCACTAAACCGGTGTGCATTGCCCACGGGCCATAGCTGGTTTGCACCCGCTCTAATTCACCGAATAAAACAGATCTAAAGCTTGGTCCCAAGTCACACGGACAAAGCGATTGTCACCGCGTTGGGTGGTATCACTTTTATGACTATTTTTAAGCCAATCTAAACGCACCATTGGATAACGAATCCGCGATGGGCTGTAGATCAAGCCAATAATGCCTTGGATCATTTCGGTCGGGTATTTGTCAAATTCAAAGGCTTTAACTTCAACCACTTTGCCACCGGCAACTCGGGCACGAATCGCGCCCCAATGTGAACCAGTGATTTTCCAATCGGTGCCACTGCCAGTAACAGCAGCCGCTTTGGCCTCGCTTTCGCGAGAGAGTAATAAACTAGGGCTTACTAACGCAGCCACTGAGGCTAGCGACAAACCCTTTAAAAATACACGGCGTGAGTTCTGAGTCATGAGCTTATTCAATTAGTGGCTAGGTTTTTTAAAATCAGACGAATTATTTTGTAAGTACTTCAGTACTAAGCCTTGGGTATCTTTATCCATGCTAGTAAAGCCGACCATCCCACCAAATAACCCCGGCCAGGTATTTGCATCAAAATGCGCTTCATCCGGCTGCTTATGGCAAACACTGCAGCTATTTTTGTAACTGTCTTTGGCCACGGACCAGATAGGATCGGTGCTGGCCACCACTTCGCCCTTCTTGATCCAGAATGTGGCGGACGATTTTTGCCAAATCAACCCGGTATTTGGATCTTCTTTACTTTCTTGCACTTTCACCAATTGCTTGTCTTGCGCAACGGTTTTTTCCAGCGTGGCAACGGTGATGTTTTTAGCAAAATGGCCATACCAAACGCGGCCAAAGCCTTTGCTCTTACGCCAAGCTGAAACTTCAACTTGCTGTGCATCGCCCTTCTCTTGCAGCACCTTAACTGGCGCGCCGATTTCCAACTTACCCGCCACCTTGCTCATGGCTTCATCCAAGTACAACTCACGCGGATAGACATTAAAGTAAGTGCCACCGACTTTAACGCTCTCATTGCCTGCAGCTTGAATCAAGCCATCAAATGCTGGATTACGGGTGTCGGTTTTTTGCCGGTTTTTTGTGCGCAATCCCTTGATGGCAATCGACACAACTTTGATTACGCTCGGCCGCACCGCGCATGGCTTCACGCGACGTTTCGCGCATTTTTTCAAAGTCCATGCTGTTGTAATCATGGCAAGTACGGCATTCTTTTGAGCCATTGGCTTTAAAGCGATCCCACTCGTTTTGCGCTAAGCGAGCACGATTGGCTTCAAATTTTTCTGGTGTATCGATTTTGCCGGTTAGGTGTGACCAAACCTCAACACTGGCTTGAATCTTACGGGCCATTTTATCGGTAAAATCATGCGGCACATGGCAATCAGAGCACTGCGCCCGCACGCCAGAGCGATTGCTCCAGTGCACCGTTTCTTTGAGTTCTTCTTGGTTTTGATGCATGGTGTGGCAGCTCACACAGAATTCTTCCGTATTGGTCGCCGCCATCCCCGCATTGAAACCTTGCCACGCTAAAATACCGGCGATAAAACCCACCGTTACCAGAACACCAAGACCAATCTTGGCTGCTGGCTTACAAAACAAATTCCGTAGCCAGATCCACATATTTTTCATAAACAAATCCAATTCATCAAAAAAAAAGCGAGATAACAATCTCGCTTTACGCTCCTGGCAAGCCGATTAAAAAAATCTGCAATAAGCGCACAATCAAACCATAGCTTGCAATCGCACCAAACATCGCAATTGGCAAGCCTACAAATGCCAATAACAAAAGCTTTTTCCATTCGCTTTTGCGCGTTTTTTCTGTTGTCATTTCAGTCATTATTTAACACTATTCCATTACTTCAATTAAAACCAATGCCCACCGCGATACACAGCAAACCCCATATATATTTATAATTATCCACGCTCTAATTCATTATTTCAGTTAACTTTTACCTATAAAAAATTATTTAAACCATGTAATTTATTTTTTCTGGTAGCTACTTTACAAATCGCCACCCAAGCGCGAACAATAATAGCCACATCTAAATGGGCCACAGAAAAATAAATTAGAAATAATTCGGTCAATTAAAACAGAGGCCGTCAGATAAAAGCATAAAAAAAACAAAAAATACCGCTAATTTATTTAAAATTAACCCACAAAACAAAGCGCAACATTGACCTCAATCAATAAGGCCGAGCACGTAAAGATACAGAAAGATACTCAACATAAAAACCAATCATTGGTCAGTTAACAAAACTCAACAAAAACAACTTATCTACAGCAAAATCCCAAAAAACAATCACATTACTCGTCGTAAATATTAACACCAACACTTACAAACGACCCCTTACAATGGCTAGCACCAAATACTAACCAGACTGACAAAAACTCGGTTTACACCGACTCGTTTGATTCTTACTTACAAGGTACGCGATGCATTTAAATACACTGTTAACGCTGTTTACTGTCGCATTACTGAGTGCATGCTCAAGCGGAGAAGATCTGCCCGCACCCGAAGCATCGAGCACTCCCACTCCGGCCACTAGCAGCTCGACCCCAGCCGCAAGTAAGGCTCCAAATTCAAGTAGCGCTCACCAAGAAAATGGCCTTCCTCCTGTCATTGAGCAATTTTAAATTGCCCGACGAGGGCACAGATTCAATTTTTCAAATCATAAAATCCAAGGCCACACCCTAATGAAGCGTCATTTCATCCAGCATTTACTCATATCGACCAGCCTACTTGCCACCAGCATCGGCGCATTCGCTCACGGCTATATGACCGAACCGACTTCACGGGCTTATTTATGCAAAATTGGCGGCAATAACCAATGCGGTGCCGTGCAATGGGAACCACAAAGCATCGAAGCCCCGTCTGGATTTCCAGCCCAAGGCCCTGCCGACGGCAAAATTGCCAGCGCCGGCCATATTCAGTTCTCGGAATTAGATGCACAAACCAGCGATCGCTGGACCAAGCGCGACATCAAAGCCGGTCCACAAAACATGAGCTGGTTCTTTACCGCCAATCACACCACGCGCAATTGGCGCTACTACATCACCCAACAAGACTGGAACCCGAATCAGCCACTGACTCGCGCAGCCTTTGATCTCAAGCCTTTTTGTGAGGTCGACGGTGGCATGCAAAAGCCAAATCCACAAACCAGCCACCTTTGCACCGTACCGCAGCGCACCGGCTATCAAGTGATTTTGGGCGTCTGGGAAGTTGGCGACACCGTGAATAGTTTTTACAATGTGGTCGACGTGATGTTTGACGGCAACGGCGGACAACCGGCTCCTAACTGGCGTCAAGGCGGCAGCATCCACCCTTCGGTCGACCTAAAATCGGGAGACCGAGTAATGACGCGGGTTTTTGACCAAAACGGCGAACGCCCGCAATTGCAAACTGCACTGACGATTGCCAATAGCACCCAAGGCCAGCGTAACAATTGGGCACATGCGCTTGCGAGCAAAATCAATCAAGAACAACAACACATTCGTGCTGGGCAAAAAGCCAGCAATGGCCAATTTGGCCCTGTTTATGGCTTAAATCCAATTTATCTTAAAACCAGTAGCGGCCTAAGTCGGGTTGAGATTCAAATCGAGCAAAAACAACCCCCACTGGTTCATCGCGTTCAAGTCAGTAATCTCGCTCGTGAATACCGCATCCAAGACGGTAAAGTGACGCTAACTTTTAATGTCGCCGCGCAAGGCGACTTAAACGTCAGTAATACGGTTTACAACCACGGTGGTGTTGCGCAAGGCCAAAGCGAGGCTAGCCTGAACAACAGCAATCAAACCTTTACCATGGCGCTGAGCAATGTGAAAGCCGGCCATCATCAGCTCGTAGTGAAAGGCACCCCAAAAAATGGCGGCACTTATGTGCAACAAACGCTCGACATGATGTTTAACGACGCCACTGCGGGCGGGCAATATGACTTTGTATTCCCAGCGTCGATCAAGTCTTATCAAGCAGGCACTTTGGTGAAGCAAAACAAAGACGGCAAAACGTATCGTTGCAAGCCGTTTCCATACAGTGGTTACTGCTCACAATGGTCAAATAGTGCAACACAATACGAGCCCGGTGTTGGCTCACACTGGGCATCGGCCTGGGATGAAGTGAAATAATTAATCGAAATTAAAGCACACGATATGGTGTGCTTTATTAAATTGACGGCGTAAGTATTATGTCGTCAATTTAATAATATCGACGCCGTTGTTCATGTGCATTATTGCCCTTATAAAGGGTAATTTATCCTCTTCGGATATTGATTTAATTCTGCGACACTCAAATGCATGATTGACTTAAATAAAAGCACACCGAATGAACTGGATTGACATATTACAAGCCCAAGCAATTAGCTATGCGCCTAAATTATTATCAGCACTGATTGCGCTGTTTATTGGCTGGAAACTCATCGGCGTTGCCAGCCAGCTATTAGAAAAAATGCTGACGCGTAGCAATGTCGAAGCCACACTCAAGCATTTCTTAGGTAGTCTGGCCAATGTGGCATTAAAAGCACTGCTACTCATTAGCGCGGCATCAATGATCGGCATTGAAACCACGTCATTTATTGCGATTTTAGGTGCGGCAGGTTTAGCCATTGGTTTGGCACTGCAAGGTAGTTTGAGTAATTTTGCTGGTGGCGTACTGATTTTAATGTTTAAACCCTTTAAAGCGGGTGACTATATTGAGGCACAAGGCCAAGCGGGCACGGTTGAAGGCATTCAAATCTTCACTACGCGTTTACGCACGCCCGACAATAAACTCATCGTCATTCCCAACGGCCCATTAGCCAATGGCAACCTCACCAATTACTCCGCCATGCCGACCCGCCGCGTCGATTTTGTCTTTGGCGTGGGTTATGACGATGATATCGACCACACTCGCGCAGTGATTTTGTCGGTACTCAATCAAGATTGCCGCATCCACTCAGACCCTGCCCCATTGGTCGTGGTGGCCTCACTGGGCGAAAGCTCGGTGAATTTCACCGTTCGTGTTTGGACCAATAGCGAAGATTACTGGCCGGTGTTTTTTGATACGACCGAAAAAGTCAAAAAAGCCTTTGATGCTGCCAAGATCTCGATTCCTTACCCACAACGTACCGTGCATCATATTCAGCATACTGAAAAATAAACGGCACCCAATGAGCGCACTCGGCTGATTACGAGCGTGATAGAGAATAAAAAACCGGCAATGCCGGTTTTTTATTCTCTATCACTTTAACGTGGTTCGGCCCACTGCGCGTATTCGGGCAGGTCAACAAAATTCAGCCAAGGCACATCGTGCGACGTCCAGATGTGCTGACTAGCACGCAAACTTGGGTCGTCATCTAAAGTGGCCACACGTAGTACCCACATTGGTTTACCAACCTTTTTAGCCAATAGATGGCTGCCGCATTGCGAGCAAAAAAAAACGCACTTTATCCGCTGACGAAGCATACTCACTCAGTTTTTCCTCACCCGCGAGCCAACGAAATTGCTCAGGGCGCACACCTGCAGCTGAATTAAATGCCGCCGCATGCGTTTTACGGCAAGTCTGACAATGACAGTGCGAAATGGGCGTCGCCAATTCATCGACTTCGTAACGCACTGCCTTACACGCACAAGATCCTTGCAAGCTCATCTCTATTCACCTTTATCAGTTATTCAATCACAGCACCAGCGATATCAAGCTTCATCACCCGCAAGCAGTTTTTTAAGCACTTCAGCTTTGGCAGCATCGTAATCAGCAACCGTAATCAAGTCTTGCGCCAGCAAGGCTTTCAATTGCTGCAACTGCAATTGCGCCGCGCTCATTTGGGGGGGTAAGTTTGCAACATCGGCATGGTTTGCACCATCCGCCACTTCAGCCTCTCGATTGGGCTGCGTGGTTGGTGCCAGCGCAGAATTCATCGCTGATGCCATCACTTGGCCAGCGGCCACACCGGCACCTAAACCCACGCCCAAGCCAGCCAGGCCACTGTCGTTTTGCGCAGCGAGCACCATCGATTGGGCCGCCTGATACTGGCCAAACGCGCCTAGATCACCGATCATTTGCATTGAGATTTTATTGTCGAGGGCTTTTTGTAATTCATCGGGTAAGGAAATATTTTCTAGCGTAAAGGTGTCGAGCACCAGGCCGTATTGCGCAAATTGCGAACGCAGTGCAGCGCCAATGCGCTCGGCCATTAAGCTTTGATTATTCGCCATATCCAAAAAAGGCACGTCCGAGCTGGCTAAAACCTGCGTCATCGTCGACACCACCTGATTACGCAACTGCAGCTCTAAATCATCTCGGGTATAAACATCACGCGTACCACTGATTTGACTAAAAAACAGCTGTGGATCGACGATTTGGTAGGCATAAACGCCAAAAGCACGCATGCGTATCATGCCAAAATCAGCATCTCGCAGTGTAATCGGCTGCGGCGTGCCCCACTTGCGGCCTAGTTGCAAACGCGTACTCATAAAATACACATCCGACTTAAACGGCGACTCGAACAATTTGTCCCAGTTTTTAAGCGCAGTCAGTACTGGTAAAGTGCGCGTGGTCAGCGTATATCGACCCGGGGCAAATACATCGGCAAACTGGCCTTCATTTAGAAACACCGCCATTTGCGACTCGCGCACCGTCAAACTGGCGCCATATTGAATTTCACAATTGGCCTGAGGAAAGCGATAAGCCAATACGCCATCTTCATCTTCATTCCACTGCAGTATGTCGATGAACTGATTATGAAAAAACGACCCTAGCCCCATACCCTCTTCCTCACACTCAAATCGAGAAAAAACCGCCCCATTGACACCGACAACAACAAGACGCCCCACAACGCAGTGCATCTGCTGTATGCAATATCGCAGTTTTGTCAGCGGTCAGCAAGCAAATGGCCGGTTTATGCTTGGCATTGCTAAATTGGAAACAATTGTAGATTTTAAAAACCAAGGGTTTAAATACTGAACTTATTCGCTAAGCGACGACGCACTTAAGCTAAGGTCACACAGCACATGAAGTAGAACTTGACGATTGAACGCCTTCACCTTAAGCCTCGGTCAAAGCCAGCCAACTAGATCAATAAGTGACTTGGCAATTGCCGTAATGCATCTGCATTGGAAGGGGAAAACACCATCTCGATGGCCTCTTCCAAGTTCACCCAACGATATTGGGTGTGTTCCCGTGGGGAAATCGTTACCGAGCTGCCGTTTGCTACCGCAACACTAAATACATGCTCGGTATTGTGCGTAACCCCGGGCGCGTAACGATGGCGCCAGCGCTCATAAATTTCAAACTCACTGGCGTAGTGCCAATCGCGCACCGCATCAGCACTGACTTGCAAACCAGTCTCTTCAAAAAGTTCACGCACGGCAGTGTCAATCAGGGATTCATTGGCTTCGCAGCTACCGGTTACCGATTGCCAAGCGCCAGCAAAATCACAACGTTCGAGCAGTAAAATCTGCAAATCCGGCGTATGAATGACAAGTAATATAGAAATAGGCTGTTTATAGGGCATGGCGCATTATACAATTGCCAGTCCAAGCTGCCAGCTGTTCTTCAGGCAAAACACCATGTTTGACGCACTTACCCTCAAAAAACAGTTCCCGATTTTTAGTCATTATCCCGAACTGATCTATTTAGATAATGCCGCGACGCTGCAAAAACCACTCGCGGTGCTCGATGCCGAGCGTTTTTTATTACGAACACCATAATGCCAATGTGCATCGCGGCGCGCATCGTTTAGCCACTGCGGCCACCGAAGCTTTTGAAAACGCGCGGCATACTGTTGCGCAATTTATCAATGCGGCGAGCGACGATGAAATCGTTTTTACTCGTGGCACCACTGAAGCCATCAATTTAGTCGCCAATACTTGGGGCAATACGCTGACTGCGGGCGACGAAATTATCCTGTCAACGCTCGAGCATCACGCCAATATCGTGCCGTGGCAAATGCTGGCCGAGCGCCGTGGCCTGACATTAAAAATCATCCAGCTTGATGCGCAAGGCGCGCTGGATTTAACGCATTTTTTAAGTTTGCTATCGAACAAAACCAAATTAGTCGCCATCAGCCAAGTGTCCAATGCCATCGGCAGCATTCAACCGGTGCAATGGATTTGCCAGCAAGCCCATCAATATGGCGCAAAAGTGCTGGTTGATGGTGCACAGGCCATCGCCCATAGCGTAATCGATGTGCAAGAAATCGGCGCTGACTTTTATGTGTTTTCGGGTCACAAAATCTATGGCCCTACGGGTATTGGCGTAATCTGGGCGCATGCTAAGCTCTTAAATGAGATACCCCCTTGGCAAGGTGGCGGAGAAATGATTGCAACCGTGTCATTTGAGCGCAGCACTTATGCCGCAGCGCCCTATCGCTTTGAAGCAGGCACGCCGCCGATTGCGCAAGCGGTCGGTCTCGCGGCGGCGCTCAATTGGCTCAATCAACAAGACCGCACCGCGCTCGCCGCGCATGAAATCGCACTACGCCAGCAACTTGAAGCGGGGCTGGCCCAAATACCAGCCGTCAAAATTCACGGCCAAAGTGCCAATAAGGCCGCCATTACTTCAATGACTTTTATGGATGCGCATCCGTATGATGTTGCCCAATTTCTCGATCATCAGCACATTGCCGTTCGGGTTGGCCATCACTGCGCACAACCTTTACTGCACTCGCTGGGTTTAAGCGGCACTTTACGCGCCTCATTTGCCGCCTATAACACCGCGCAAGATGTCACTCGCTTTCTTAGTCACTTGCAAAATACCTTAGACCTATTGGATGAATCATGATTTTACCGCAGCATCCTTTTGGCGTTAGTACCGACGCCATAAGCCTTGACGAGCTCAGCCAGCGCCTCGCTCAAGCCCACGGCTGGGAGGCCAAAAATCGCCTACTGATTCAATTGGCTAAAGCACTACCAGAATTTGCTACAGAATTTCGTCAAGATGAATACCGTGTGGCGGGCTGTGAAAGCCAAGTCTGGTTATTAATTCAAGCCAGTAACGGTAAATACGACATCGCCGCCGATAGCGACTCAAAAATCATCAAAGGGCTACTCACCTTGATTTTGGCGGCTTACCACGGCAGCAGCGCCGAAGAAATTCAGCAATTTGACTTTAATGCTTGGCTCAATCAACTCGGTTTGCATCGTTTTTTGTCGGCCAGTCGTGGCAACGGCCTAGCGGCAATAGTGACAAAGATCAAACAGCACACAATTTCAATGAGATAATGACGTTTTTCTTGCACCGAGCTGCTATTTTAGCGGGCTAATTGGTCGCAAACACTCTACTCAGGGAGACAATACATATGCTTAAACTAAAAACAATCATTAGCTGTATCGGACTATCTGCCGCCATCATTGCGATGCCGGCTGCCGCTGAAAAAACCTATACCGTGGCCACCGATGCTACTTTTGCACCATTTGAATCTCTGAGCAAAAACCGCGAAATCGTTGGTTTTGATGCCGACATTATTAAAGCCGTCGCCGCCAAGCAAGGCTTCAAAGTTAAAATGAACAACACCCCTTGGGAAGGTTTGTTTGTGAGCTTAAATAATGGCGAACGCGACATTGTCATTGCCGCCGTGACGATCACCCCTGAGCGTCAAAAAAGCATGGATTTCTCAGCGCCGTACTTTGATGCCAAACAGCTGATTGTGGTAAAAGAAAACAGCCCGATCAAACAATTTAGCGATTTGAAAGGCAAAAAAGTCGGCGTACAAAATGGCACTACCGGTGACACTGTGGTGCAAAAACAATTTGGCAAAAACCAATCCAAATATTCGCCGTTACGAAAACATCACTTTAGCGCTATCTGAATTAAGTAATAGCGGCGTGAGCGCGGTGGTTGCTGATAACGCGGTAGTGCGCAACTACCTCGTTAACAATCCAAAACAAAAATTCCGTTTAATTGACGACACCAGTTTTGAAGTTGAGCACTATGGCATCGCCGTACGTAAAGGCAATACCAAATTACTCAACGAAATTAATGCCGGTCTTGCGGGCATTAAAGCCGACGGCACGTATCAAAAAATACAAAATAAATATTTCGGCAAATAATTACGCTAAATCTCTATTAAAAACGGTGCATCAATTGCACCGTTTTTTTTATTTATGTTGATCGCTTTGTTTTGCCATGCCATTTTGCATGCATGCAAGAATGGGTAAAAATGAGATTTTAAACGCCAGAAAGTACCTTGCAATACAGCAATCGCTCTATTAGTATCTAAAAATCATCTCGGTGGAAACAAATACTCCCTTGAATTACGATACTCGAGCTCTCATTGCGTGCACAGACTGCGATTTGCTAATCCAATCGCCGCAACTTAAACCGGCAGAAACCACCAACAGCACGGCACTTTGTCCGCGCTGCAATGCTGTATTGTTAAAACAAGTTAACCACAGTGTTTCACGCACTTTAGCTTTAGCCATTGCCGCTTTTTTTTTATGCTTTTGCTGGCCAATGCCTTCCCGATTTTAACGCTACAAATTGGTAGCGAAAGCATTTCATGCTCTATTTTTGGCGCTGCCGAAACGCTTTATCAGCAAGACATGTGGTATTTATCGGCCATTATCATCATCACCACCATCATCACCCCTGCTTTGCAGCTACTTATCTTATTGTATTTATTAATCCCCATCGCATTGAGAAAACGCCCTCAGTTTATTATTGTGCCGATGAAAATATTTAATGCCTTACACCCTTGGAGCATGATTGAAGTATTTATGCTCGGCATCTTGATTTCACTGAGTAAACTTATGGGGATGGCTCGCATTGAGCCGGATATCGCACTCTGGTCGATCGCTATATTAATGCTACTATTAACCGCGACATTATCCACCTTCAACCCAAAGAAAATTTGGCAGCTATTAACACCGGCGCCCCAATAATGGCCAAACCATTAACCGCCAGCGCGCTGCGCCTATTTAACTGCTCGCAATGCGGCCTACTCTCCAAACAAATCAGCCAAGTCCAATCTTGCCCACGCTGCCAAAGCCAGCTGCATTTTCGTAAGCCCAATAGCCTACAGCGCACATGGGCATTTATTATTGCAGCGTATATTTTATATATACCGGCCAATTTACTACCGGTAATGAATACCAGCTCTATTCTTAGCAGTGAACAAGACACTATATTAAGTGGCGTATTTTATCTTTGGACTTCGGGATCTTGGCCGCTGGCCATTTTGGTGTTTGCTGCCAGCATTACCATTCCAGGGCTTAAATTGCTGATATTAACTTTGCTCGCTTGGACGGCAAGCAAAAAAAAAACAATGGCGAAACCTAGAAAGAGCAAGATTATTTCGTATTGTTGAGTTCATTGGTCGCTGGTCAATGCTGGATATTTTTGTCACCGCAATGATGGTCGGATTGGTGCGTTTTGGCCAAATTGCCTCCGTCACCGCAGGACCTGGTGCAATCGCTTTTGCCTTAGTGGTGATTTGCACCATGTTGGCGGCACTTTCATTTGATCCTCGATTAATCTGGGATTTACCATCGGACGAACACGACAAAGAAAATGACTGAATCACACAATACACCCGCAGCCGATGACATCAATGACGGCAGCATTGCACAAGCTAAAATCAAACCCAAGCGGAAACGCCCTACCTTAATTTGGTTGATCCCTTTTATTGCTGCTCTGGCTGCCAGCTGGATTGGCGTACAAGCGATACTCAACAAAGGCCCGACCATCACCATTGAATTTAATAGTGCTGACGGCCTAGAGTCAGGCAAAACCAAGGTCAAATATAAAGATGTGGTGATTGGAACGGTCAGCAACGTGACATTAAGCCAAGATCATCAACGCGTTAAAGTCACAGCTGAAATGACGCATGGCAGCGATAATTTACTCGGAGAACAATCGCGGTTTTGGGTTGTTCGACCTTTAATCTCTGGCGGAACAGTTTCCGGCTTAGGGACCTTACTTTCTGGGTCATATATCGCACTTGACCCCACCAGCAAACCAGATAGCAAACGGTTTTTTACTGGTTTAGAAACTCAACCCGTCATCACGTCAAACCAACCCGGCAGAGAGTTCACACTCAAGGCCCAAAACATGGGCTCAATCAGCAACGGCACGCCCATTTTCTTTCGTCGTCTACAAGTCGGTGAAGTGACGTCATTTAAGCTTGATCCCAGTGGCGAATTTATTTCGGTCTCGATTTTTGTCCACGCGCCTTATGACCAATTTGTCACTGATAACAGCCGTTTTTGGCACGCCAGTGGTTTTGACGTTGCACTCAATAGCAACGGACTGAGCATTGAAACTCAGTCATTGGCTTCTGTTGTCATCGGTGGCTTGGCATTCCAATCGCCACCTGGAGAAGATCCCGGTGCAGTTGCCAAAGCAGGTAGCCGCTTTTTATTAGCCGATAATAAAGCCGCTGCGATGAAAAGCAATGATAGCTACAAACTACCTTTTGTCATTCACTTTAAAGACTCGGTCCGCGGCCTTGCAGTTGGTGCCGCCGTTGATTTTCGCGGCATCCAAGTGGGTGAAGTGCAATCGATTAAATTAGTTTTGGCTAAAAACAAATCCGATATTGAGCTGCCCATCACCATTGCGATTTACCCCGATCGTTTCCGTAATTTACAAACTGATGACAATCAAGCCCTCAGCGTGGCCGATCAGAAAAAAATCATCAATCGCTTAGTCGAAAACGGCATGCGCGCGCAAATGCGAACCAGCAATCTGATTACAGGACAACTTTATATCGCGCTGGATTATGTACCCAACGCCAAAAAAGCGCGAATCAATTGGGCCAGCAATCCGCCACAAATGCCGAGCGTAAACAGCAGCCTAAATGAAATTCAAAACAGAATTGCATCGATTGTTAAAAAAATAGACCAAATCCCACTGCAGTCGATCGGCCAAAATACCGACCAAACACTCAAAAAATTACAAGAAACGCTCACGTCAAGTAATGCATTGATTCATAAAATTGATCAAGAATTGCTTCCCGAAGCGAAAGGCACGTTAAAGAGTGCTGAGGGTGCTTTTAAGCAAGTACAAACCACCTTGCAGCCAGAGTCTCCGGTACAGCAAAATCTAGATCAAACGCTACAAGAACTCAGTAAAGCCGCACAATCATTACGTGCATTATCAGACTATCTGAATCGTCATCCAGAGGCACTCATTCAAGGTCGTAAGGCAGATCAACCATGAAAATAACACCATCGCGCCTCATCGCTTTCATCGCGGTATTCTTACTTTCGCTAACTGGCTGCAGCAGCCCGAAAGAATATTTTTACACGCTGAGCGCAACAACAACGCCTAATTTGCAATGGCAAACCGCAAGAAACATTTACATCAACCCGATCCACATTCCTGCCAGCGTTGATCGACCACCGATTGTCATCCAAAAAAACCCGCAACAAGTCACCTTACTTGAGCAACGCCTCTGGGCGTCTCCCCTGAAAGAGCAAATCCTCAATGTGCTGGCGCTCAATCTAACGCGCCTCAGCCAAAACCCCAATATTAATACTTGGCCGCAACTCCCGGCCAAAAACACCGAACTGACTATTTCGATGCAAGTACTTCGTTTCGAATCAATGCCCAGCCAAGGGATTACACTTGAAGTGCAATGGACTTATTTAGATCACAACTTTCAAAGCATCAGCACCCAACATGAGATCATCCATGAAGTGGCGAGTGACAACAGCATTGATGGACTGATTGTGGCGCATAACCAAGCGCTGGCTACACTGGCAGCAAAAGTAATCCAAACTCTCCCAGCCACCGAGCATAAACTATGATGTTTGGCGATCAATGGCTTGCTGCAATTGACGCCGCCATTTTTTACTCGGGCGACCTTTAATATCCGGATGATCAAAATGCGGCTGCAATTGCTGCGCATACTGCTCGCGTTCACGCTGCACTATACTTTCAGGGGTTTCTTGATATAAAGTTCGCGCTATTTCAGCCGACCCGCGCTGCTGACTCAATTGCACGATCTGCACTTCAAACACGCCATGCGCAGCTTGCACTTTAATCAGGTCTCCAACTTTAAGCGGCATCGCACATTTAGCACGTTGACCTTGGAAATGCACATGCCCCGCGTCAATCGCACGCGCAGCGCATGAACGGGTTTTTAAAAAATCGTGCGGCCCACAGCCACTTATCTAAGCGAATTTTTTCTAGCATGATTAAATACAGTTGAAATACAAAATGACATTCTACGATGATTCGAAGTGCCAATATGGATAAAGAAACAACGCAACAGTTAAAGCGTTTACGTAAGCAACTGCGTGAAGCAAAAAAAGCTCCCCACCTACCAGCAGCCAAGACCAAAACCGCCCAAGAGAGCGATCACGCACTATTTTTAGCCGCGATGAAAGGCGTGCAAGTATTATCTGGCCCACCAACAGTACAGCATACACGTCCAACGCCAAGCCCTTGGCCCAAAGGCTTACACGTTGCCAGCCCCATTTTAAATGACACAATGAGCGATTTTTGGCCATGGGACGAGCTTGAGGCAGGTGAACAACTCATGCACATGAAGCCCGGCCAAAAACTCGATACCTTACGTAAACTTAAACGTGGGGAATGGCGCGTCGAAGCCGAGCTTGATTTACACGGAGAAAACATTGACTCCGCACGCCGGCAAGTGGCGCAATTTTTACATCACTGCCAGCAACGGCAATTGCGCTGCGCTCGAATTATCCACGGTAAAGGCTTAAGCTCTACCGATGGTATTCCGGTGTTGAAACTCAAGCTAAAAAACTGGCTAGTCCAAATGCCCGAAGTATTGGCGTTTGCTCAAGCCAATCCATTTCAAGGCAGCGCTGGCGCGGTCTTAATTCTTATTAAATCAGGTCAGCTATGAAACACTCAGCCAATAAACCGTATTTACGTTTTGCCTTTTATCTGTGGATGGCCGGTATTTGGATCGGCTCTTTAATTCCGCTTGGACCACCGAGCGGCAATCATGGCGATAAAATTGAGCACTTTATCGGCTACGCCGTGCTTGCGGGTTTAGGCCAACTGATTTGGCAGCAACCACGGCGAGCTTGGCTATTAGCAAGTTTAATGGGCGTTGCCGTCGAATTTGCTCAAGCCTGCACCTCGTGGCGCAGCTTTGATCTATATGACATGCTGGCCAATGCCATTGGCGCAGCAATCGGCATCACCTTAGCATATCTGTATTTACGCCATACTCAGGCCACTTAAACCCAAACGATCAAAGCAGTGAAACAGTTCGGTTTGGTAACAATGCATTGCTCGAAGCTTAGAGAATATCGTATGGTATAGCCATCAAGATTATTTGCACTAAGGGGGCTATAGATATACCCATGAATCAATTTATTGAGCACTCACTGCCATTTTTACTTGATCGTTCAACCTTGCGCGACGCACTGTTTACGCTGTTTTTACTCATCGCCATCGTTTCAATGCGCGCAGCAATTCGCTCGGCCATTTTGCATCGCAACGATCTATCGGTGGAAATCAAGCGCCGTTGGCTGGTGACCTTACGCAATATTGCACTGGGCTTTTTTGTTCTCGGCATTATTTTAATTTGGGGTAATGAGATCCAAGCCTTTGCCGTTTCTTTAATTGCTGTCGCCGCCGCCTTTGTGCTGGCCACGAAAGAAGTCATTTTGTGCATGCTCGGCTCAATTTACCGCACCAGCAGCCATGTTTATGAAGTCGGCGATCGCATTGAAATCGCGGGCATCAAAGGACAAGTACTCGATATCAATTTAATTTCCACCACGCTAGTCGAATCGAGCCGTGCCGAGCACCATAAAGGCACAGTGGGCCGTGGCATTAAAATCCCCAATTCAATGCTGTTTGGTAACCCCGTCTACAATGAAACCATGATGGGTAATTTTGCCATTCAAACGATTCATATCAATGTCGCCCGAGATGCCGACTGGGAACTGGCCGAAACCGTGCTTTTACAGTGTGGTCGCGAGATTATTTCGGAATACATGGATGAATTAGCGCAACACGCCAAAGAGATTTCAAGTGACTACGTGATGGACACGCCACTTCAAGAGCCACGCGTGCGCCTGATTCTCGACGAAATCGAATTCATTGGACTTCAGCTGCAACTTCCCGCACCATGGGTTTGCGCGCACAAATTGAGCAGCGCGTATTGCGAGACTTCCTCAGAAAAGTCCCCATCTATCCCATCGCCTAGCAGCTATTGTGTGACTATTCAAACAATCACAACAAATATGTTGCATAATTGGCAACAAGTCGGCATAATTCGCCTCCTTCATCCGTGCCTCTATTTTTAGCGCACGATACTCGTTAGCCCCGTCATCGCCTCTAACCTTATTCCCGCGTGCTTTTGATAAAGCGGTTGTTCCTGGTTGGCGTCGATGCTGCGCTGGATTTTCCAGCCCGATACCTTACAAGGACAACTCAATGCCGCATACTACTGCGCCTGAAACAACTACGCCTAATGCTTTTGTAACACTAGGCCTTGCCTCGCAACTGACTGACATTTTAGCCGCACAAGGCTTCAACACCCCAACACCAATTCAAGCGGCATCGATTCCAGAATTACTTGCTGGCAACGACGTTATGGCTTCAGCACAAACCGGTACTGGTAAAACAGCCGCCTTCTTGCTGCCTGCCCTGCACCGCCTGACTAAAGAAGCAAAACACACTGCCCGTGGCCCACGTATCCTCGTTTTGACACCGACTCGCGAACTCGCTGAGCAAGTATCAAAAGTAGCGACTGATTTGTGCCGCAACATTCCACGCTGCAAAGTCGTGACTGTTGTGGGTGGCGTGCCTTACCCAGTACAAAACAAATTACTATCGCAACCTTACGAAGTTTTGGTAGCGACACCAGGTCGTTTAACTGACTTGATGCGCAGCGGCCGTATTGACTTCAAACGCTTGGAAATGCTCGTTCTTGACGAAGCCGATCGTATGCTGGACATGGGCTTTATCGACGAAGTTGAAGCCATTGTTGATGCACTACCAAAAGAGCGTCAAACTGCCCTGTTCTCTGCAACCTTGACCGAATCAGTTCAACGCTTCGCCGTGCCAATGTTAAAAGCACCGAAATTGGTTGAAATGGCCGCTCAAGCAACAATGCAAGCGCAAATCGAACAATCAGTACATTACGCTGATGGTTACGAACACAAACAAAAATTAACGGCAGCCTTGCTCAAGAAAAACGAAGGCCAACAAGCCATCGTCTTCACTGCAACCAAAATCAGCGCTGATGAATTATCAGAATGGTTAAAAATGGAAGGCTTCCGTGCAGCAGCAATGCACGGTGACTTAGCACAACGTGATCGTCGTCGCACCTTAGATCGTTTGCGCAAAGGTGATATCGATGTATTGGTTGCTACTGACGTTGCCGCACGCGGTATTGACGTTGCCGGTATTACATTAGTATTGAACTTTGACTTGCCACGCTTCTGCGAAGATTACATTCACCGTATCGGTCGTACTGGCCGCGCCGGTCGCACTGGTGAAGCGGTGTCATTAGTAACAAAAAATGATTTCACTTTATTGACGCGTATTCGTCGTCAATACAATCTTGACTTCAGCACACAAGTCATCGAAGGCTTGGAAGCGCGCTTCCAACCTGGTCGCGCTGGTTCTGGCGGCGGTCATGATCGTGGTCGTCCAAGTGGTGGTCGTGGTCGTCCAGCCGGTGGTAACGGTGGCGGTCGTGGCTATCAAGGCAACCGTGAAGGCGGTGGCTACCAAGGCAATCGTGATCGTGATGCTGGTCGTAGCGAAGGCTATAACGGCGGCCGTAGTGAAGGCACTCACCCACGTGGCGAAGCTGGTTACCAAGGTCACCACCGCCCAAGCGATTCGTCACCACGTGATGGCGGCTATCAAGGTCAACCCCGTGAACAACGTTCATTCGGCACCGGCCAAAGCCGTGACCGTGATGGCGCACCACGTACCGGCGGCTACCAAGGTAACCGCGATGGCGCAGCACCTCGTTCAGGTGGCTATCAAGGCAACCGCGACGGCGCAGCACCACGCACCGGCGGCTACCAAGGCAACCGTGATGGCGCAGCTGCACCACGTACTGGCGGCTACCAAGGTAACCGTGATGGCGGCACCGGCGGCGGTTACGCAGGTCGTGGCGGTGACGGTCAACGTCGCAGCACTGGCGGCGGCTACCAAGGCAAGCCAAGCGGCAATCGTGGCGGCGGTCGCTTCGAATAAAGCTTTCGCTTAAAATAAAAAGGCAGCCTAGGCTGCCTTTTTATTTAGGTATCTCGCTAGAAACGAACCACACCAACACATCCTAAACAATACACCATGATTAGCCGAAAAATTCGACTCATGCATCCCGATGACTTTAATGCCATCCTCGCATTGCAATCGGACTGCTACCCCATAGAATTCATTGAAACTGCGCAGGCACTACAACAAAAGCAGCAGCTTGCCCCTCATTCCTCATGGGTGATTACCCTCAATGAGCAAATCAGCGGCTATTTATTCTGCCACCCTTGGTTCGGTGAAAAACCGCCAGCACTCAACACCCAGCTCAGTCATCTACCCGCAGCCGCTGATCGATTTTATATTCACGACCTCGCTATTTCACCCGGCGCTCGTGGCAACAAATTAGCCGAGCAACTCATACAACACGCCGTAACATGGGCAATCCACGCTAATTTTTCACAAGTGATGCTCGTTGCGGTATTGGGCGCAGATCATTTTTGGCGAAAACACCAATTCAAACCGCTACCCACATCATTACCAGCCGCCTATGGCGAAGATGCCATCTGCATGCTGCGCCAACTATAACGACCGCTCTGACCACACCCAGCGCAGCCAAACCCGCCACTGTCGCAACGATTCGCTGGGGGCACTATCTGGCCACAAGATCAAATTAATCTTATGCTGGTCTTCATCTTCAAAATGCAAAACAATCAACGCCTGCGTGACCACACTACTTGGCAATAAACGCGCATTAATTTCTCCACCCTGATGATCAAACAGCCGAAATTCCCCCTCAGAGCACGCACGAACCACCGCAATCGTTTCGGTATGAGTCCAGTAAAAAGGAAAAATGCCGAATAAAAACAAAGCCAAAAGCAGCGCCCAAGCCGCCTGAAGCACTAGACATGCCGCAATCGCCAACAGAAAAATCAATAATAAAAAACCCCGTCGCCAAAATGACACGGGGTTAATTTGCAAATCAATCGGTAACATCAATCACCCAGTTGAATACTGCCATTCACATTCACCTGCACATGGCTTTCACCACTTTCGATCGGCGCTGGCGCGGCAGACACCGCCGCATCCATCATCGGCGCACTACGCATCATCATGACACGAGGCTCAGGACGGTAACCAGTATTAATATTCATATTCACCAACTTCCAATCCTTGGCCGACATACTGCGCTGAATCAGTGCCGCCCGGCGTTTAAATGCCGCAATACCTTCTTCGATCAGCAACTCCTCGACTTTGCTTTTGGCAGCATCAGATACGCTATAGCGCACCCCAGCCAATTGCAACCCAGATGAGGCTTGCAAATCACCAATCAATTGCGACAAAGCCGCAAAATCTTTCGACGTTAATTGCAACTCACCTCGGCTACGCCAACCTTCTTGCTTATTACTTTTATTACCATAAACCGGGTAAGTCGCATACGTCGTCCCCGCCGATTGCACCGCAGGATATTGCTTTAATGTTTTCAACGCACCCGACAAAGCCAGATTCACTTTTTCCGCCAGTCGCGCAGGATTAGCATCACTTAGCTCAACAAATAAAGTGGCCGTCGCCAGATCATTACTCACTTCACGACTGGCAACCGCCTCAAAATTAACCAGATTCCGTTGCGGCACCTCTGCCGCCCAAACTGAACCCGCCAACAAAGCACACATCAAACCCAATTTATGCATCATGAAACCTCATATAAAAGTCATTGCAATTAATGATAGCTATGATCTGCGGGGGTATTATGAATTTCTTCCGCAACGGCATCCATCACACCCAAATGGATTTCTACATCAAACCACTCCCAAAACAATTTTAAATTGCGCTTTTCTGGCCACAAAGTCTCATCAATGATCCATGACGCCAATTCCATCGCAAATATTTTATCGGCGATTTCATCAATATACGCAATCGCATCTTCTGGCTCGGCCGCTTCTGGCACCATCAGCACAGTACAATCCGCTCTAATTTCATCCAAGGTTAATACAACGTCATTATCTGGCAATTGATTTAACCAATTCAAAAATGCCAGCTTTGGGCGAATAATCGCAGCAGAACGGTCAACAATAAACATACATTACTCCAAAATAAGTCAGTTTTAATCTCAATTTAAATAATAACAAGCCAAATTAGGCCAATAGGCTTTAAACTGGCGCAGTTCCTGTGTCATTATTTATTTTTGGTAATCATTTAATTCATGTCGCAAAATACAATCAATTTATCCAATTCTAAACGCAAATTCGTTCGTTGGCGCGCTGCAATTATACCTAAGCATCACACACAAGCCTTCGAAGGAAAAATTACTGAAGCCAATGCCGATATATTAACTTTAATTTCAGCCACTGAATTTAAAGCCGGTAGTGAAGCACGTCTAATGCTCGAAGTTCACGAATACCTTGGCATGGAAAGCACTAGAAACACCCTTGATTTAACAGGTAAATTTATTAATAGCGCCTTAATTGGGCATGTCAGTGTTTTTCGGCACCAATTTCAATTGCATTCATTAAGTTACCAACAACAGCAACTACTCAACAAACTCACAAACAGCTAAAAACCCAACACACGCCGCAGCTAAATAAACTTTAGCCGCCTCACACTGGCGAGCAAAGTGCGGCATAAAGCCCAATAAAATAGCCAGCCCCAAAAAGGCTGGCTATTTTATTAGCGGCGACGCCGACGACGTGCCGAGGGTTTACTCGTTGCTGCAGGTGCTGCCCCCGCCTTAGGCTGACCTTCCGGCTTCACCGCCGCCGGTTGGCGCAATACAGAACGCGTACCCGTACGCGCTGGGTTTTTTTTCTCCGCCACGTGTACGACTCGATCTTGGCGCAGTCGGTTTAGATTGGCGCTCTCGCTCAGCAGCATCCAGCACCAGCACAAAATCAATCTTACTGGTTTCCAAATCAACCCGCGCCACACGCACTTTAACGCGATCGGTCAAGCGATAGACCTTACCACTATGCTCACCCTTTAACTCGCGGCGCTTTTCATCATAATGAAAGTAATCTGTTCCTAGCTCAGATACATGCACCAAGCCCTCGACATACACCTTATCGAGCAAAACAAACATCCCAAAACCGGTTACCGCCGACACTGAACCCTCAAACTCTTCACCCACTTTATCTTGCATAAAGTAGCATTTGAGCCAGTTTTGAACGTCGCGGCTCGCCTCATCAGCACGGCGCTCAGTCATCGAGCACTGCACCCCTAAAGCTTCCCACTTCATTGCTGGCTTATATTTCTTGCCAGCCAAAATCGCCTTGATCGAGCGATGCACCAACAAATCGGGATAACGACGAATTGGCGAAGTGAAATGCGCGTAAGCCTCATAACTCAAACCAAAATGGCCTTCGTTATCTGGGCTATACACTGCCTGTGACAAACTACGTAACAGCATGGTTTGCAAAAGCGGCGCATCCAAACGGTCTTTGAATGAATTGAGTAATTTGGCGTAGTCGCTGGCGGTTGGATCGTCATCCCCGCCCAAACTCAAGCCCACTGTTTTCAAATATTCACGCAGATTTTTCAGTTTCTCTGGCGTAGGACCTTCGTGCACGCGGTATAAAGCGGGATGCTCTTTTTTCAGCAAAATATCGGCAGCGCAGACATTGGCAGCCAACATGCACTCTTCGATCAATTTATGCGCATCATTACGCACCACAGGCACGATTTCGCTAATTTTGCCTTTGTCATCAAAACGCATTTCAGTTTCTGTCGTTTCAAAGTCAATCGCGCCGCGCTCGGCACGGGCTTTGGCAAACGCTTGAAACAGCGCGTACAGCGTCTGCAAATGCGGCACTTGCTGGGTATATTGCTGCGCGACTTCACCTGCGGGGTTTTGCAAGATATCCCATACCTTGGTATAGGTAAACCGGGCTTTAGAGAGCATCACCGCGGGGTAAAATTGATAGCCTTTAATCGCGCCCTTGGCGCTCACTTTCATATCGCACACCATACACAGGCGCTCGACATCAGGATTAAGCGAACAAAGACCGTTTGAAATTTGCTCGGGCAACATCGGAATCACGCGGCGTGGGAAATAAATCGAATTGCCGCGCTCAATCGCGGTTAAATCCAAAGCATCATCCGGACGAACGTAATGACTCACATCGGCAATGGCTACCACCAAACGCCAGCCTTTGCCGCTTTTCTCGGCATACACCGCATCGTCAAAGTCTTTGGCCGTTTCACCGTCGATGGTCACCAACGGCATATCGCGCAAATCAACCCGTTCAACCCCGTTTTCTGGTTTCCAATCCAGTTTGCGTACTTTTTTGGGCATTTTGCGCGCTAACGCTTCTGCTTCCGCCGAAAACACATGCGGCAAATTATGTTTACGCAGGGCAATTTCAATTTCCATACCCGGATCATCATAATTACCAAGCACTTCGGTCACGCGTGCCACAGGCTGGGTATAACGCGATGGCTGAGTCAGCATCTCAATCATCACGACCTGCCCCACCTGCGCAGTACCACACCCTGATGGTTCGATTTGAATATCACGACTAATCCGCTTGTCTTCCGCCGTCACAAAGAACACGCCACGCTCGCAATGCAAGCGGCCGACTAAACGTAAATTAACGTGCTCGAGCACTTCTGCAATCGCCCCTTCAGGACGACCACGCCGATCAACGCCAATCTTGCGCGCCAGTACGCGATCACCGTGCAGCACTTTGTCCATTTCTTTAGGGCCAAGAAATAAATCATCACTGCCGTCATCCGGAATCAAAAAGCCAAAACCATCCGGATGGCCTTGTACTTTACCAGGAATTAAATCAACTTTTTCTGGCAGACATAAAGCGCCGGCCCGATTAATCAGTAATTGGCCTTCACGGCCCATTGCCTGCAGACGTCGCTCAAATGCGACCTCTTCAATCAACAAAATATCTAATTGCTTAGCCAAATCAAACGCCGACATCGGCGCACCATGCTGCTCTAACACTTGCAAAATAAATTCGCGAGAAGGCAAAGGATTTTCATAGCGCTCGCGCTCACGTGCCAAATAAGGATCTTGTGCTCGCAAACCTTTTAGTTTTTTGGCTCGCACAGGTTTCTTCGCTGGGGATTTCTCATTTTGAAATTTATCCATCGGAACCGTTTTTTTCATAGTTTTTTATTGACACCATTTCTAGGTTTGAATATTATTGCGCCCTTCTGTAAGTGGCGCCGCGATATTGTAGCGCAGTTGAAGAGCCCAGGTGGCGGAATTGGTAGACGCACTAGGTTCAGGTCCTAGCGCCCGCAAGGGTGTGGAAGTTCGAGTCTTCTCTTGGGCACCAACTTTTCAACTTCTTTACACACTGTATCAGAAATGCCCAGGTGGCGGAATTGGTAGACGCACTAGGTTCAGGTCCTAGCGCCCGCAAGGGTGTGGAAGTTCGAGTCTTCTCTTGGGCACCATCAGTAAATACAGTAGAATGCAAAACCCCATAAAACTTAGGTTTGTGGGGTTTTTTGTATGTACGCGCCGCACTCAAGGACGTAAACCACCTAAAGCCACTTGCAATATATGCGCCACGATAGCGTCGTTGTCCATTTTGCTAAATTTTTGCAAATACTCGACTGCCGGATCACAGGTGCGTGAGTAATAACTAAATAAAATGACATCACTTGGCAGCTCTGGGTTCAAATCCCCCTTTTTTTGCGCTGCCAGCACCAGCTTTTCAAGCTGCCCATTGAGTTTCAACACCCGAGTGACATACTTCAAGTTACGCATCAACATATCACGCACATGCGTGCTGGTAGACGGCAAAAATGGCATCCCACCCTCTAGTCGTACTCGCAACGCCCACTCCAGCAAAGCCACCAGTCGATCAATCGCACTTAATTCATTATTTAATTGCGCTAAAAAATCGATCGCCCCATCGATCAAACGAATTAAAGCCTCGCCAACTAAATCCTCTTTTGGATTTGAAATGCTTATATAAGCTGGGTTTAGAAATACCGACTGCGTTAGCAACATCGTCCATCGTCATCAAATCGTAACCCTTGGTGCCGAGGATGGCCGTCGTCGCATCCAAAATTGCATTCTCACGCAATTTGAAGGCTTGGTCTTTGAAGCTTAATTTGCTAAAGATACTCATCGGTAAATTTCCGCTACTAATTAGTAGATATTATTTTGAATTAGTAGTAATGTTAGCACTTAAGTAGCAAAACACAAACTACCCATGATGATGAACGGCAGGAAGAACGATGAATTTAACTCGGCAACGCATCGCAGTGATTGGCTCTGGCATCTCCGGCTTAGCCAGCGCTTATTTTTTAAGCCGCAGCCACGATGTGGTGCTATTTGAGGCTGGGCGCTATTTGGGTGGCCACACCAATACGGTCGACATCACTGTTGAAGGACAAACTCACCCTGTTGATACTGGATTTTTGGTATTTAACCAAGCGACGTATCCGAATCTAATCGCTTTGTTTGCTGAGCTGGGGGTCAATACCTACGCAACTGACATGTCGTTTGGCGTATCACTTGATGAAGGCGCACTGGAATGGGCTGGAACGAATCTAAACACCGTCTTTGCGCAACGCCGCCGACTGCTCTCACCATCGTTCATCGGCATGCTGCGCGATATTTTGCGCTTTAATGCGGCCGCCAATGAAAACCTCGCAGCCAGCCTACACAGCAAAGCCACCTTAGGTGAACTTCTAAAAAGCGGCAATTACGGCAATACTTTCCGCGATGCGTATTTATTACCGATGGCTGCGGCCATTTGGTCAAGCTCACCCAATGATATTTTAGAATTCCCCGCCTCGACCTTTTTGCGGTTTTGCCTTAATCACGCGCTACTCCAAGTCAACGATCGGCCGCAATGGCAAACCGTCCAAGGTGGTGCACGAGAATATGTGCGCAAAATCGCCGCCACTTTGACCGACATCCGCCTGCAAACGCCGGTATTGCGCGTCGAGCGCCTCGCCGACGGCGTGCTAGTGCACACCGACATGGGCGCAGAACAATTTGATGCGGTCATCTTTGCTACACACGCCCCCGATACCCTTGCCATGTTAAGTGACGCTAGCGCCGCCGAAACGGCGCTCCTGTCGGCGGTACGTTACCAAGTCAATACAGCCGTCTTGCATACTGACCCACAGCAATTACCCAAACTTAAAAAAGTCTGGTCAGCGTGGAATTACCTTGGCGGCGCTAATGTTGATGGACAACGTCCCGTCTGCGTCAGCTATTTACTCAATCAATTGCAAAATCTGCCTGTTGCAACACCGGTGGTGGTCACCCTCAATCCGTTCACACCGCCAGTACCGGCAACAGTATTAGCGCAGTTTGAATATCAACACCCGGTGTTCGATCACGCGGCGATTGCCGCGCAAGCGCAGTTACACACCATTCAAGGGCAAAATCGCACTTGGTTTGCTGGCGCATGGACCGGCTATGGTTTTCATGAAGACGGCTTGAAATCGGCCTTGCGCGTGGTCGCTGATTTTGACCTCGCCCCAGCTTGGACCACCTTGCCATGAACGCTCCAGCGCAAATCATTCGCGGCCAAGTCATGCACCAGCGTTTACGTCCAGCCCAAAACCGCTTTGTGTATCCCGTATTTTGCCTGCGCCTCAATTTAGCGCGCTTGGGCGATATCAACGTAAGTGGCTTTGGCCTAAATCGCTGGCGGCCCGTGGCGATTTACACCCAAGATTACGGCCCAAAAGATGGCAGCGATTTAGAACAATGGATGCGTGATGTGTTGGCGCAAAATGACATCACGGCGGACGGCGAAATCTGGCTACACACTTTTCCACGCGTTTTTGGTTTTGTATTTAATCCAGTGAGTTTTTGGTATTGCTACGACCGCGAAGGCGGTTTGCGCGCGGTGCTCGCTGAAGTCAACAACACCTTTGGTGAAACGCACCAGTATTTAATTGCAGCCCATGATGAACAATGCATAGAAGCCGATACCCGTCTTGAATGCATCAAAATGATGCACGTATCACCATTTTGCGAAGTGCAAGGCCACTATCAATTTGGCTTTCGCGATACAGCGCAAACCACCTGGGTGGGCATTGATTATTTTGATGTCGACGGCCTACTGATTAAAACCGCCGTCGGCGGCCAACGTACCGATCTCAATCGCCAAACACTGTGGCGCGCACTCTTCGCGCAGCCCTTATTAACACTAGGCGTATTCGCTCGAATTCACTGGCAAGCATTTCATTTATGGCGCAAACGGGTGCCGTTTTTTAGCAAACCCGCCCCGCCAACTATTGAATTGACCACTGCAATCCACCCCATCGCCAACAAAGTCGCCGCGCAAGCATCGGAGCTGACATCATGAATCAAACTCAAGTTATTCAAAGTATTTCGCGCAGCGCGCCGACCGCTGCCAAATTATTTTTAAACTTACTTGGCCGTTTGCAGCATGGCCATTTACAGCTGATCACCCCCGAAGGCACACATCTGATGTTTGGCAACTTGCATCAACCGCCGTCGGCCACCTTGCAAGTGAACGACTGGCGCGCATGCAGCCGCATCTTGCGGGCAGGCGACATTGGCTTTGCCGAGAGCTACGAAGCGGGCTGGATTGATAGCCCTGACCTGACTGCGGTGCTCAATTTGGCACTACGCAATGAAACCGTGCTCGATAAAATGGTATTTGGCGGCAAGCTAGCAACATTGTGGTACCGCATCAAACATTGGCTACGCCCCAATACTCGCCAAGGCAGCCGCCGCAATATTCATGCGCACTACGATATTGGCAATGCTTTTTACCAACGTTGGCTCGATCCAAGCTGGACGTATTCCAGTGCGATTTTTCACGGCGATTACGCGCAATCACTACACAGCGCGCAAATCGCCAAATACCAACGCATTATCGACGTGCTCGGTCTGCGCGCCGGCAGCCGCGTACTGGAAATCGGCTGTGGCTGGGGCGGTTTTGCCGAACATGCGGCAAAACTTGGCATTCAAGTGCACGGCGTCACCATTTCACCAGCGCAACTGGCCATCGCCCAAGAGCGCATCGCAGCGCAAGATTTGGGCGATCTCGCGCAACTGGAAATCTGTGACTACCGCGATTTGCAAGGCGAATACGACGCGATTGTATCGATTGAAATGTTTGAAGCCGTGGGCGAGCGATTCTGGCCGGAATACTTCAAAACCGTCGCCGCACGCCTGAAATCGGGCGGCAAAGCCTTAATCCAAACCATCACGATTAACGAATCGGCGTTTGAGCGCTATCGCAGCAGCACCGACTTTATTCAGCAATATATTTTCCCCGGCGGCATGTTACCTAGCCCGGAGCGCTTTAATCAAAAAGCCAGTCAAGCAGGCCTGTCCACCCTTGATCAATATCACTTTGGCCGCGATTACGCCGAAACCTTGCGCCGCTGGCGCGCCGACTGGGAAGCTGAAAAAGCCGCCATCAGCGCCCAAGGCTTTGATGAAAAATTTATGAAAATTTGGCGGCTGTATTTTGCTTACTGCGAGGCGGGATTTGACGGTAGCAAAACCGATGTCGTGCAATTTTTGCTGAAAAAAGATTAAGGTCATGCTCATCATCAACCGTATTGCCCTATCCGCTTTATTGGCTATGGCCTGCATCGCTATACCTGCACAGGCAGCAGTTTGGCGCGATCATCTACCGCAAGCGCAAGCCATCGGTAGCGGCGATTTGCGCTGGTTTGGCTTGCGGATTTATACCGCCAAATTATGGAGCGAAAAAAAGCCATTTGATTTGAATGCTCCGTTCGCCTTGGAGCTGACGTATCACCGCAATATCAGTCGCGAGCAATTTGTTGAAACCAGCTTGGACGAAATGAAGCGGCTATTTGGTACGCGCTACAGCGCCGACACGCTCAAGCGCTGGGAAGGCGAAATGCAGCGCGCATTTACGGATGTCAAAGCAGGTGATCAGTTGATTGGCGTATTTATCCCCAATGAAGGGGTTCGCTTTTATAGCGGGAGTAAATTACTCACCGACATTCGCAACCCTGAGTTTGCCAAAGCTTTTTTTGCCATTTGGTTTGACGCGCGCAGCAAAGACAAAGATTTGCGCGCGCAATTATTAGGCAATTCACCATGAAAGCCATCAGCCCATTGGCCTACGCCAGCTACGGTTTACTGGGCCTGCCATTGGCGATGGCAGCCTTACCGGTGTACGTACAAATCCCGGCTTTTTACAGTGGCCAACTGGGTTTGGCGCTGGGATTGACCGGCTGGGTGTTATTTTTAGCGCGTTTAGTCGATACCTTTCAAGATCCGCTGCTTGGGCGTTGGATTGACCGACTCAATGGCAATATCAGTACGTGGTTTTGGGGTAGTGCCGCGCTGTTAGCTTTGGCATTTTTAGGTTTATGGCTACCGCCAGTCCCCACTGGCAATACGATGTATCTGGCGCTATGGCTTGCTGCCATGCTGATTGCTGCCTATACCGCGCACAGCATGCTCAATATCGCCTATTTAACTTGGGGCGCACGCATAGATGCCGGCGCATCCACTAGCGATCAAGGATTATTAGGCGCGGCAGCATGGCGCGAAGGCGCTGGCTTGTTGGGCGTGATTTTAGCCAGCGTGATTCCAAGCTGGATCATGAGCCGCCCCGCCGCCGCCGCACTGAACAGCAATTTAAGCTATTACAGCATCGCCTTTGCCGCTATTTTGCTACTGGCCGTATCGGTGCTACTCAAATTTGCCCCCGCATGGCAACGCGCCAAAGGCACTGCAACAGCACCAAGTTGGCGAGCCACTTGGGCTTTGATGAAAGCGCATCAAGGTTTTCGCCAACTGTTGCCACCCTACTTTTTAAATGCGATTTCAGTGGCGATTCCATCGACGTTGGCGCTGTTTTTCATCAACGATAGGCTACAAGCGCCCAGCTACGCGGGCGCATTTTTAGCCAGCTACTTTATCGCCGCCGCGATCGGCTTACCGCTGTGGGTGATGGCCGCCAAAAAAAATCGGCGTTTTATGCGCTTGGCGCTGGGGCATGGTGTTGGCGATTGTGGCATTTTGCTCCGCGGCCACCTTGGGCGCGGGTGACATCATCGCCTATCTCATCGTCTGCATCGCCGCAGGACTAGCGCTGGGCGCTGATTTGGCTTTGCCACCGGTGCTGCTGGCCAAGCTGATCCGCCACGACCACTCACCCGCCAGTTATTTCGGCGTTTGGACCTTACTCGGCAAATTAGCGCTGGCGCTGTCTGGACTGGCCCTTCCGGCACTAGCAGCGCTTGACTATCAACCGGGCAGCCCAGCTGGGCCGGCGTTGGCTTGGGTTTACGCTGGCGTGCCTTGTGCATTCAAATTGGCTGCGTTTTTGTTGCTCACTGGTATCAAAACCGAACCCGCAGGAGTTTCATCATGAAAAAATCCATCATCGCCGCCTTGTGTGGCTTACTGACCGCCTGCGCGTCACCGGATGTGGCGCAATATCAAAAGGCGGAGCCCAAACTCGATTTAGTGCATTACTTTGTCGGCAAAACCGACGCTTGGGGCATGTTTCAAAAACGCAGCGGCGAGGTAGTGAAGCGTTTTCATGTCGAAATCACCGGCACGCACCATAACGGCAAACTGGTGCTTGACGAGCAATTCAAATACGACGATGGCACCACGCAGCAGCGGATTTGGACACTAAGCAAAGCTGCCGATGGTTCTTGGCGCGGCACTGCGGATGATGTGAAAGGTGAAGCGGTTGGCAAAATTGCCGGCAACGCGCTCAATTGGCGCTACACGATGTTTTTACCGGTAGATGGCAAAACCTATGAAGTGCAGTTTGATGATTGGATGCTCCTGATTGACGACAAAGCCATGATCAATCGCGCTAGTATGCAAAAATTTGGCTTTGAGCTTGGCCAAGTGACGCTGTTTTTCAAGAAAAGAGACTAGCCATGTTTGCCCCTTTAAATCATCCGATCAAAGATTGGGCAGGGCAACGCGTCTGGTTGATCGGTGCTTCTAGCGGTATTGGCGCAGCGCTGGCTCAGCACGCTTTGGCTGCAGGCGCATCGGTGATTTTATCGGCGCGCCGTCAGCCGCAACTAGAGCAAGTCGCCCAGCAACACGCCAAAGCAATGATCTTACCGTTTGATGTGCTCGACACCGCTGCATGGCAAAGCAGCTACGGCCAAATTGTCGCCCAATTAGGCGGTGTGGATTTGATCGTCTTTTGCGCAGCCGATTACCGGCCTGAGCGCAGCTGGGACGTCAATCCCGCCACTGCGGCGCAAACTTTACAAACTAATCTTGGCAGCGTTTACAGCGGCTTAGCCACTATTTTGCCCGAACTGATTGCGCGCGGCAGCGGTGGCATTGGCTTAATCGCCAGTGTGGCCGGCTACATGGGTTTGCCCAACGCTAGCGTTTACGGCCCAACTAAAGCGGCAATGATTAATTTGGCCGAAATTTTGTATGGCGATTTGCACCCCAAAGGATTAAATGTCTATCTGATTAATCCTGGCTTTGTGAAAACGCATCTGACCGCTAAAAATGACTTCACTATGCCCGCCTTGCAAACGCCAGAACAAGCCGCCAGCGCGATTTGGCACGGCATCAGCGCAGGGAAATTTGAAATCCATTTCCCATGGCGCTTTACCCAAATATTAAAATTACTGCAACTGCTGCCCTATCGTTGCCGATTTGCACTGCTCTCTCATTTGGTAAAAAACCCATGAACACCTTAATCCCACTTTTAAACTGGTACAGCACGCTGACGCCGCAAACGCTGCAATACGCAGCCCAGTTTTACGCGCCAACGGCACGCTTTAAAGATCCATTTAATGACGTGACGGGGGTGCCTGCGATTGAAGGCATTTTCAAGCACATGTTTGCCACCACCGAAAATCCACGCTTTGTGATTGGCGAACAAATCGCCCAACATCAGCAAGCCTTTGTAACGTGGACCTTTGAATTTAACCTCAATGGCAAGCCCTATCAAATCGTAGGCGGCTCACATTTAGTGTTTAATGACGAGGGTCTGGTCACATTACATCGCGACTATTGGGATGCTGCCGAAGAATTGCTGCAAAAACTTCCCATCGTCGGCGCGCCAATTCGCTGGCTACGCCAACATTTTGCTGTGGTCAGTTCAGATTAATTTGCCGTAGTACTACAACAATCAATGTGCAGTTAAATACTAGAAACACCTGCAAGCCTTGAGCTTAGAGAAAAATAGTCGATAGTAAGCCTACTACAGCTAAAAAGTCAGATCGAAATGGCCGATGATTTCTCTCAAGCGCATGTGCTGATTGCAGATGATGCCCCCACTGTCAGGCAATCACTCCGAATGACATTGGCACAGTGCGGCATTAATCGAGTGGACGCAGCCAGCAGTATTGGCGAAACCCGTCGCCGCTTACGTAACGCGCAATACGATGTCGTTTTATGTGACTACCATTTTGGCGAAGGCATGAATGGGCAAGAACTACTTGAAGAGCTACGTCAAAGCAGCGAATTACCGCTCTACACCATTTGGATCATGATCACCGCCGAAGCTGCGTATGAAAAAGTCGTTGCCGTCGCCGAAATTGGCCCTGATGATTACCTCATCAAACCCTTCACCAGTGCATTACTAACGCAACGCCTTTCGCTGGCGTGGAAGCGCAAACGGTTTTTTAAAGCCAATCTACGACAAAATCAATGAAGATGACATCAGTGGCGCTATTACTGCCGCCAAAGAACTGATCCCCAAGGCCGAAGGCTTTCGCAGCGATTTGATGCGACTACTGTCTAGTTTGTTACTTGAAGCCGGGCAACTCGAACAAGCTCGACTGCTATTTGAAGAAATCCTCAGCCAAAGAATGATTCCTTGGGCCAAGCTGGGGCTTGCCAAAGCGCTAGTGCGCCAAGGCAAAAAAAATCAAGCTGAAGGTGCGCTGCAAGCGGCGATTGTTGAGCATGCTCAGTACGTCGATGCGTACGAAGAACTGGCATCGATGTATATGGCCGATGGCCGGCTAGACCAAGCGATGGCGGTATTTGAAAAATGCCTCGCAATGACACCCAATAATGTCAGCCGTCTGCAAAAAGCGGGCAATTTAGCCAATATGCTGGGCGACTCCGCCAAAGCCAAAAAATTACTCGAGCAAGCCGTTAAATGCGGTGGCAACTCCGCCGCACTCAGCGCCGACACAGTGTTGCAGCTGGCATTGGCCGCCCGGCGAGAAAATAATTCGTCCGATGCAGAAAAATACCTGCGCCTCGTAAAAGAAATCGCCAAAAAAGACCAAACCGTTTAAAAACAAAATCATTGATTTTATTGCTACCTCCATTTACGAAGGCAAACCACAGCTACTCAATGAAATCGAAATTCATTTAAGTCACCCGGAAATGACACAAGAAATCGCCACCAGCTTCATTATGGCGGCGGACTTAATCTGCCCCGCAACCGTAGATGGCGAAACCCCGTCGGGAGATGCTGCACCTTATAAATGGCTACAACATATCAGCCAGCGTTTCATTACCACCCGCCATATCTCCGGCCTACTCGAAAGCGCCGCCAATATGCGGCCAGCATGGAAGGCTTATATCCAACAAATCGGTCAAGACGTTAACGATCTCAATAATCGAGGCGTTCAACACATGCTGAAATCCGAGTTCACCGAAGCCATCGATATTTTACTGCCCGCAGCACAAAGCACCTGCAACAACCGACTGATGCTCTCGACCAGTCATGCCATTGTCAAATATCTTAAAACCAAACCCAATATCGATAAAAAAGAACGTGACGCCTTAATCACCGTTGCCAGTGGCATGATTGAACGCTTAAATGGCCTGATTGATGCCGGCACACAGCACAGTCTTAGCCAAGACGTGCAAACAATTGTTTGACCATTAATTGTGAATGGCCACATCCACCAACTGCGGTTGCAACACCGCAATACAGTCAGCGGGGCTCATCCCCACCAAAAAGCCTCGCCGTCCGCCATTGATGTAAATTTTATCTAAAGCCGCAATCGACTCTTGCAGATAGACCGGCATTTTTTTTCTTCGTTCCAAATGGCGAAGTGCCGCCAACGATAAAGCCACTATGTTTATTGGCCACCTCAGGAACACAAGGATTAATGGCTTTGCAGCCAATAATCCGCGCTAAATTTTTGGTCGACACTTCACAATCACCATGCATCAGCACCACCAGCGCCTGTTTTTTTTTCGTTCTCCATAATCAAGGTTTTGATTACCGCATGTTCTGGTACGCCCAATTCTCGCGCCGAAACTGCAGTCCCACCTTTTTCTTCATAATGATAAAGATGCTCGGTGTAGTTCACTTGATGGGCACGCAAAGCGCGTATCGCCGTTGTGACTGATATTTTTTTCATTCATCATCTAACTCGCTAAACTTGCGGCATAATAACCGACTAAATTACTCAACCATATTCACCATGCCCGCTCAGCTCAAGCACTTGCCAGCAGCACTTCGTTTTCAAGCTTTAGGCACGCCGTTTTATCGCGAAACACCCACTACGCCAATGCCTGAAGCCATCGTCGTGGCATGGAATGCGCCGCTGGCCAGCTCACTGGGCTTGGCACCACAAAATGAACAACTGCAATTAGCTGATTATCTAGTGGGCAATCAAACACCGCAAGACACCACGCCGATTGCCACAGTGTATTCAGGACATCAATTTGGCATCAATGCCGGTCAGTTGGGTGATGGCCGAGCTTTAATCACCGCCGAACTCACCGATCCGCAGCAGCAGGTTTGGGAAGTTCAACTCAAAGGCGCGGGCCCCACGCCGTATTCTCGCCGCGGCGATGGTCGGGCGGTATTGCGCTCAACCATCCGTGAATACTTATGCTGCGAGGCAATGCATGGCCTGGGTATTCCTACAACTCGGGCACTTGGCATCGGCGGTTCATCCCAAACCATTTGGCGAGAAACCCGCGAAACCGCCGCAGTATTGACTCGGCTAGCACCAACCTTGCTTCGTTTTGGCCATTTTGAACATCAGTATTATCGTAATAACCATCGAAGCCTTGCAGCAGCTGGCTGATTGGACTTTGCAATACCACTACCCGGAATGCCAGCGCGCAGCACAGCCCTATCTGGCGATGTTTACTCAGGTCATCGAAAAAACCGCGCGCACCATCGCCCAATGGCAGGCGGTGGGCTTTTGTCACGGGGTGATGAATTCAGACAATATGTCTATCCTTGGCCTCACACTGGATTATGGTCCGTTCGGTTTTTCTCGACGGATTTAACCCCGGCCATATTTGCAATCATTCAGACGACACTGGCCGCTATGCGTACCAGCAACAGCCACAAATCGGGCTCTGGAACTTACATTGCCTTGGGCAAGCATTATTACCTCTGATAGCAAAAACCGACTTATTGGCCGCGCTCAGTCAATATCAAGCGCAATTTGAAACCGCTTTTGCTGAGCAACTACGACAAAAACTTGGACTAACGGTATGGCACGAACCAGACTGGGCTCTAGCGACCGATTTATTTGAATTACTACAAGGCGCGCACACACCGATTGGACTTATTTTTGGCGCACATTATCGCACTGGATGACGCGACAAAACGACGCACAGCTGCGCGATCTTATTTTAGATCGAACCGATTTTGCCGCTTGGCTGGCTCGTTATCGCGAACGCTTAGCACAAGATCCGCAATCGAGTCTTGAACGTAGCCGCGCGATGCTTAGCTACAACCCTAAATTTATCTTACGCAATCATTTAGCAGAAATCGCCATTCGTCAGGCAGAAGACCATCAAGATTTTAGTGAAATTGAGCGTTTGCGTGCCTGCTTAGCGCAGCCTTTTGCTGAGCAGATTGAAAACCATCATTACGCCGATCTACCGCCAGACTGGGCCAGCACGCTGTCAGTGAGCTGTTCTTCGTAACGGCCAGCGGGCATTTTTTTCAGCTTATTCTGATCTAACACCATAAACAAGCCAACGGAATACAACAGATTCTGCGATAATTCGCCGCATCATCTTTTTGTAACAATTGAACCATGCCCGAAATTTTCACTGGTTTAGATACCATTACGGCCATTAGTTTAGCCTTGGGCACTGCTTTTTGTTTTGGCTTACGAATTCATTAATGGTTTTCACGACACCGCCAACGCTGTAGCGACGGTTATTTACACCAAAGCGATGCCAGCGAATTTAGCGGTTATTGCTTCGGGTTGCTTCAACTTTTTGGGTGTCATACTGGGTGGACTTGGCGTCGCTTACGCCATCATCCACTTGCTACCGGTAGAGCTACTGCTGAACGTCAACAGCAGCCATGGTCTCATCATGGTGTTTTTCTTTGCTCTCAGCGGCCATTATTTGGAATTTAGGCACCTGGTATCTGGGCATCCCGGCCTCAAGCTCGCACACGCTGATTGGCTCGATTTTAGGCGTTGGTATTATGTATGCCATTCTCAATGGCAATCATTGGTTACATGGCATCAACACCCAAAAAGCCATCGACATTTTATTGTCATTGCTGATTTCACCAGCGCTCGGCATGATTCTGGCCGGCATCTTGCTGATTGCGCTCAAACGCTATTTTAGCCAGTCACATATGCACCTCACACCCGACGAGCGCAAAGCGATTGATGGCAAAAAGCATCCGCCGTTTTGGACTCGCGTCACACTCATTGCTTCAGCCATGGGTTTAAGTTTTGCGCACGGCTCTAATGACGGACAAAAAGGCATCGGCTTAGTGATGCTGGTGTTGGTAGGCTTAGCGCCGGGCAACTTTGTGCTTGATCGCAGCAGCAGTATTTATGACATTGAGCGCACTCGTGATGCGGCGATTCATATCAAAGACTTTTACCTTAGCCACGCGGATAAAATCAATCAATCGCTGCACTTGGGCCCGATGGATCAGACCTTGCCAGCGCAATTTGAATGCAAGCCGGAAGTGACTTACGCCGCAATTGACTCACTCGACAAGATGCTGGTCAATGTTAAATCCTACAGCGAGCTCACAGCAGAACAACGCATTACCGCTCGCCGGATTTTGCTCTGTGTTGACGATACGGCCAAAAAAGCATCCAAACTACCAATCTGGACCTCGCACGAAAAACACAGCCTCGATAAATTCCGTAAAGACCTCACCGCCACGACCGAATACGCACCGCAGTGGGTCATTATTGCCGTCGCTTTAGCGCTTGGCTTGGGCACGATGGTAGGCTGGAAACGGATTGTCTACACCGTTGGTGAGAAGATCGGCAATAAAGGCATGACGTACTCCCAAGGCAATGCGGCACAAATTACCGCGGCATTAGCCATCGGGATCGCCAGCTGGACAGGCATGCCAGTTTCGACCACGCACATTTTGTCATCGGCGGTTGCCGGTACCATGGTTGCCAATAAGAGCGGTTTGCAATCAAGCACCGTCAAAAACATCGCCATTGCTTGGGTATTAACCCTGCCAGTAACGATCTGTATGTCTGGCGGACTATTCTGGCTCGCCAGCATCATCTTTGCCTAAAAACTGACTGAATCGCCACCCAATAAAAAACCCGCTCAGCGGGTTTTTTATTGGGTATTACCTTGTAAACGACAAACCACAAGTCATACAGAGCAATACCTATAAATCAGAGGCCAGACACTAAATCTTTAATCAAATCATCAATATGCTCTAAGCCCACAGAAATACGTACCATCCCATCTGAAATACCGGCAGCTGCTCGCGCTTCAGGGGTTAAACGGCCATGCGAAGTGGTTGCTGGATGAGTAATCGTGGTTCGAGTATCACCCAGATTAGCCGTTCGACTCATTAGTTGCACCGCATCGATCAAGGCCCACGCCGCCGCTTTGCCAGCTTTTAGCTCAAACGACAACACACCGCCCGCGCCTGTTTGCTGGCGTTGTGCCAAGTCGTATTGCGGGTGAGACGGCAAGCCGGGGTAATAAACTCGTGCAACTTGCGGCTGTACCTCTAACCACTGCGCCAATTTAAGCGCATTTTCACAATGCGCCTTCATCCGCAAACCCAAAGTTTCCAAACCTTTGAGCAATATCCAAGCGTTAAATGCCGACAAAGTAGGCCCAGCCGTGCGTAAAAACAGATAGATCGGCTCAATCAATGCATGGCTACCGACGACCGCGCCACCCAACACCCGCCCCTGCCCATCAATAAATTTGGTCGCTGAATGCACCACCAAATCAGCACCCCACTTCAGTGGCTGCTGCAAAGCTGGCGAGCAAAAGCAGTTATCAACTGCCAACAGCGCACCATGCCGATGGGCAATTTCGGCAATCGCTGCAATATCCGCAATTTCCGTCAGGGGATTATTCGGGGTTTCTAAAAAAAACAACTTGGTATTGGTTTGCGCTGCAGCTTCCCATGCACTCAAATCGGTTTGCGCGGCATAGCTCACCGTAACGCCGAACTTACCCAAATAGGTATTAAATAATTGGATGGTTGCGCCAAATAAGCCACTCGACGCAACGATATGATCACCCGACTTCAGGTGCGCCATACACAAGGCCAAAATCGCACTCATACCCGAAGCAGTTGCCACCGCGCGCTCAGCGCATTCCAATGCGGCTAAGCGCTGCTCAAAGGCCGCCACCGTTGGATTAGTAAACCGCGAATAAATATACCCCGGCATTTGGCCAGTAAACTTCAGTGCAGCTTCTTCTGCTGAGCCAACAACAAAACTTGAAGTCAGATACAAGGCATCCGAATGCTCACCAAACTCAGAGCGCATTGTTCCTGCGCGAACGGCTAATGTTTCGGGGTGAAGCTCATTTAAATTCAGCATAATGATTGACTTAATCCAATAAAAACGACCCAATAAAAACGACGCAATAAAAACGGGAGCTATCGCCCCCGTTGATTTATTTCATATACGATTAAATTAAATTTTGCTCGGCCACACCAATATTCATATCCAAAATCCGGCTATCTGCATCACCATCGGCCGCTTTAGTCGACAATGGCGAAATCCGCTTTGCCTCTAATTCATCCAGGTAGGCATCCGTAATATCACCGGTAATGTATTTACCATCAAAGCATGACGTTTCAAACGCCGTAATTTTGCCACCACTGGCATCAGTACAGGCTTGAATCAAGGCATCTAACTCTTGATAAATCACCGCGTCAGCACCAATTTCTTGCGCAATTTGCACAGCGTCTCGATCAGTCGCAATTAACTCGGCACGTGTTGGCATATCAATGCCATACACATGTGGATATTTCACTGGTGGCGCAGCTGAAGCCAAGTACACTTTATTTGCACCCACGTCACGCACCATTTGCACGATTTCTTTTGACGTCGTACCGCGAACAATCGAGTCATCCACCAGCAAAACATTCTTACCTCGGAACTCAACCGCAATCGGATTGAGCTTTTGGCGCACTGATTTTTTACGGCTCGCTTGTCCCGGCATAATAAAAGTACGGCCGATATAGCGGTTTTTCATGAAGCCTTCACGATACGGCAAGCCCAAAGCATCTGCCAACTGTAGCGCTGCATCACGGCTGGTATCCGGAATCGGGATCACCACATCAATATCCAATGCTGGAACTAGCTTGCGTACTTTATCTGCCAGCTGCTCGCCCATTTTTAAACGCGACTCATGCACCGAAATGCCATCAATCACCGAATCCGGACGGGCAAAGTAAACATGCTCAAAAATACACGGCACCAAGACTGGATTAGGATGACATTGACGGCTAGACAATTGACCATCAAAAGTCACATAAATCGCTTCGCCCGGCGCAACGTCACGCATAAACTTAAAGCCCAGCACATCCAGCGCCACCGATTCACTGGCGACAATGTACTCCATGCCTTCTGGCGTTTCATGGCAACCTAAAGACAAGGGGCGAATGCCATGTGGATCTCGAAATGCCACCATACCAAAGCCCGCGATAATAGCCACGACGGCATACGCGCCTTTGACACGCTTATGCACCGCAGTAATCGCATCAAATACAGTATCGGCATCCAGTTGCGGGCCAGACACGCGGCGCGATAGTTCGTGCGCAAAGACATTACATAGCGCTTCTGAATCCGAATTGGTATTAATGTGCCGCAAATCAGTGCGGTACATATCCTCTTTCAGCTGCTTATCGTTAGTCAAATTGCCGTTATGCGCCAATACAATCCCAAACGGACTATTGACGTAAAACGGCTGCGCCTCGGCCAAACTTGAAGCCGAGCCGGCGGTTGGATAGCGAACATGGCCGATGCCGACATTCCCCATTAAAGAACGCATATTGCGCGTGCGGAACACGTCGCGAACCAGGCCTTGGCCTTTATGCATATGAAGCACTTGCTGTTCAGCAGTGACAATACCGGCGGCATCTTGTCCGCGGTGCTGTAATACCAACAGCCCGTCGTACAACATTTGATTTACCGGAGTTTTAGCGACCACACCTACAATGCCACACATTGGTCAAGATTCCTTGCGTCTACAGCACATTAAAAAATCATTCGAAGTTAATTCGACTAGCAAAAGCAAGTGGCAACCATGGTTTCACCACGAAGGCACTTTGCTCAAATAAGGGACTAAACATTGCATTACGCCACATCGGCTCTTTGGGCAGACTCGTCAAGCCAGCCAGCATCACTAAGGTCAGCATCAATAAAAACCCGCGCATCACCCCAAAACCAGCACCCAAAACCCGATCAATCGGCTTAAATCCAGTCGCTTTGACAAATTGATTGAGCGTGATTCGCACAATGGCAGAAAGCAACCACGTCACAAAAAATAGCGCAATAAATGCCGCTAAATAACGCAGCGCATCCGTCGGAATACTTTCTGGCATCCACAATGCAACCATCGTTGCATAATGCATCGCAACCCAAAAAGCGAAAACCCAAGCCAGCAATGCCAATAACTCTTGCGTTAATCCTCGCATTACCGACAACAAAATCGACAGCCCGACAATGGTCAAAGCAATGTAGTCAAATGCCGTCATTATGGCGCCTTAGCCACTAAGGAACCCGACACGCCCAGATCACGCATGATCTTCAGCCATGCCTTAGCTTTGGCTTCATCATCGGTTGGCCCTACACGAACGCGAGTTAGCGCGCCCTTACTGGTATTAATTTGTTCGCTACTCACTCGAATCCCTGCCGACTTCAACTTCGCCACCATTTGCGCCGCTTTGTCAGCATCGGCATAAGCGCCCACTTGAATAAAATAAGTTTTTTTATCGAGTGGTTTTTCAGCTGGCTGCGAATGGCTGGTTTTTCCCGACAAAATCGCCGCCGGATCGGACTCTATGGCCGCTTTTACCTCAGGCTTTTTCTCTGGCAGTGGTTTTTTCACCAAGGGTGTTGATGTTGGTTTTACCACTTTAGGTTGGGGCGTGGCCGCATGAATCGGCGAAACGCTTGGAGCGGGTGTTACAATTACCGTGGCGACCGGTGTAGCGGTTGCAGCTGCCGCATTCACTGCGACTTGATGATTAACTAATTTGCCCGGCAAAGTCACCGCCGCCACTTGCGAAGCGTCCAATTGCGGTAAGGCCACTTCTGCAACGACCGCTGAAGCGGGAGCAACATCCAGTGGCGCCGTCTGCACAATCGAAGAAAGTGCGGGTGCACTCGAGATAATTTCTACGGGATGATTGTCGATTAAATTTTTGGGCGGTTCACCATCTAATACCGTCCACAAAAAAATCAAGGCAAACACCACTAAGGTAATTGCCCCGACCAAGCGCCGGCGAGCGCGCTTTCTAAGTTGCTGCAGTTCATCACTCACATTTGCCATCGCTATTTATTGCCCACGCGCCACCATGACTTCAGCCACAGTAAAGAAAGATCCAAAGACCAAGATTCTATCAGCTTCAAGCGCATTATTGCAGGCTGATTGATAGGCATCGGCAACTGATTGGTAGCAATTAATTTTGGCTTGCGGGTCAATTTGCAAAATAATTTCCGCCAATGTTGCCCCAGACGCAGCACGCGGCAAATTCGGCGCAGCTAAATGCCAACAATCGACTCGATCAGCCAATATGCTCACTACACCCAAGATATCTTTGTCTTGCATCATTCCCAGCACAGCATGCGTTTTGGGGTGAAAACTCATGCTATCCAAGCAAGACTTTAAAACCAAAGCGGCATGGGGGTTATGCGCTACGTCTAGCACCACCGTTGGCCTTCCGGGCAATACCTGAAAGCGTGCTGGCCATTCGACTTCGAGCAAACCGCGCTTAATATCACCCAACGTTACCGGCAATTGCGCTTGGCATGCATCAAGCACCGCCAAAACTAAACATGCATTATTTAATTGATATTGCCCACGCAGCGCTGGCAAAGGTAAAGCATGTCGGCGCGCGCACCATTTTGCTGCCACCACGACCACTGCTGCCCCTCAAGCTGCATTTGATAACCAAAATCGCGACCAATTAATCGCAGATCAGCGCCGATTTCTGCTGCGAAATCCAGCAATGTCTGCGGCGGCTGAGGATCTGCGCATAACGCAGGCACGCCTGAGCGGTAGACGCCCGCCTTTTCCAGCGCGATTTTCTCACGGGTATCTCCCAAATAACTTTGATGATCAAGACCGACACTCACCACAGCAGAGACGGTTGGTTCGAAAATATTGACGGCGTCTAAACGCCCACCTAAGCCGACCTCCATAATCGCCACATCAACGTCCTGCTCAATAAATTGATGCATGGCGGCCAAGGTGCCAAATTCAAAGTAAGAGAGGCTCGTGCTACCGCGCGCCACTTCAATCGCACGAAAACTCGCCACGATCTCGTCATCAGCGACCGGCTGACCATGAATCGCAATCCGCTCGTTGTAATGCAAAAGATGCGGTGAGGTATAAGTCCCCACCTTATAACCGGCAGCGCGCAGTATCTGCGTCAACATGGCGCAAACTGAGCCTTTGCCGTTGGTACCCGCAATCGTCAGTACTGGAAATTGCGGCTGTAATTGCATTTTATCGCGCACTTGAGTCACCCGACCCAGCCCCATATCGATGGCGATAGGATGCAAGGACTCCAAGTAGCTTAACCATTCGGGCAAGGCATCAGCATTAAACATCGTCATTTAGTTCGCCGCAGGCTGTCGGTTGAGCAAAGTCAGCACATCGGCCAAGCGTTGACGTAATTCACGACGATCAACAATCATGTCAATCGCGCCTTTTTCAAGCAAAAATTCAGAACGCTGAAAGCCTTCAGGCAACGTTTCGCGCACGGTCTGTTCGATCACGCGTGGACCGGCAAAACCAATCAAAGCGCCAGGTTCGGCCATCACCACATCACCCAAAAAGGCAAATGATGCAGAAACGCCGCCCATAGTTGGGTCAGTCAACAAAGAAATAAACGGTAATTTTTTATCAGCCAACTTGGTCAAAATGGCGCTGGTTTTTGCCATTTGCATCAATGAGCTCAAACCTTCTTGCATCCGAGCGCCACCCGAAGCCGACACACAAATAAAAGGCAAGTCATTTTCAATCGCTGCTTTCACGCCACGCACAAAGCGCTCACCCACGACCGAGCCCATTGAGCCACCAATAAACTTAAACTCAAAGGCAGCCACCACCACCGGCACGGTCAAGATTGAACCTTGCATCACCACCATGGCATCATCTTCGCCGGTTGCGGCTTGCGCAGCGCTTAAGCGATCTGGATAGCGTTTGCCATCTTTAAACTTCAAAATATCAACCGGTTTTACTTCGGCACCGATCTCAAACCGACCCTCAGTATCGAGCAACTGATGGAGGCGTTCACGCGCCGGCACCGCATTATGAAAGCCGCACTTAGGGCAAACTTCTAAATTGTTTTCTAGATCTGTGCGATATAACACGGCATTACACGCATTACATTTACTCCACAAACCTTCAGGCACGGCCGATTTACTCGCAGTCGTGCGACTTTGAATTTTCGGCGGCAATAATTTTTGTAACCAACTCATTGAACAACTCCTTAAACCTACTTAGCGACGGGCGCTATCCATTGCACTACGCACTTCAGATAAGAATGTACGTAAACGCTCAGCTAAACCCACTTCGCCTAACTCAACTTCTTGAACTAACCGTGAGCCGATCACCACTGCATCAGCAACTTGCGCTACAGCTTGCGCAGTCTGCGCATCACGAATACCAAAACCCACCCCAATTGGGATAGAAATAAACTGTTTTAATATCGCCAGTTTAGCAGCGACATCGGCAACATCTAAATTCGCCGAACCCGTCACGCCCTTGAGCGAAACATAATAAACATAACCACTAGCCAACTCAGCCACTGCCTTCACTCGCGACTCTGGCGTGGTTGGAGCCAACAAGAAAATCGGGTCCAAACCCTGCGCTTTAAATACTTTAGCTGATTCCAACGCCTCCTCAGGAGGCATATCTACGGTTAACACGCCATCAACGCCAGCGGCAACGGCAGCACGAGCAAAAAGGTCATAGCCCATGGCTTCAACTGGATTGGCATAGCCCATCAATACCACTGGCGTCATGGCATTATTTTGTCGAAACTGCGCCACCAATTCCAACACCCGCCGCAACGACACTTTATGCAATAAGGCGCGTTCAGAAGCACGTTGAATCACCGGACCATCGGCCATTGGATCAGAAAAAGGCACGCCCAGCTCAATCACATCGGCACCGCCATCGACTAAGGCGTGCATTAATTCAACGGTCACCTCTGGGTTAGGATCGCCAGCAGTAATAAATGGGATCAGCGCAGAACGATTTTGCGCAGCCAATTGTTGCATCACACTTTGAATACGAGACATAGGTATCTTTACCGCTTCATTGATTGACAATAGCTGGCGAGACATACCCCGCCATACAAAATTACAGTTGAATGCCGCTCATTTTAGCAATCGTTGGAATATCTTTATCACCACGACCCGAGAGATTCACCAATATCACCTCGTCTTTACGCATGGTCTTTGCCATTTTTGCCGCTTGCGCCAAGGCGTGACTCGACTCTAAAGCAGGGATAATCCCCTCGTAACGGCACAAATCATGAAATGCCGCCAAGGCTTCATCATCATTAATCGCAACGTATTCGGCGCGACCGATATCTTTTAAATGGCTATGCTCAGGCCCAACGCCTGGATAATCCAAACCTGCTGAAATCGAATGTGTTTCGCTGATTTGGCCATCTGGATCTTGCATTAAATAAGATCGCTGACCATGCAATACGCCATTCTTTGCATTCGATGTTAATGGTGCCGCATGACGACCCGTTTCAACACCATCACCCCCCGCCTCAACACCAATCAAACGTACGTTTGGCACATCAATGTAGGGATGGAAAATACCAATCGCATTCGAGCCCCCCCCCACACAAGCCAATACCGCATCAGGTTGACGGCCGATCATTTCTTGCATTTGTACTTTGCATTCTTCACCGATTACCACTTGAAAATCACGAACCAGCTGCGGATAAGGGTGTGGGCCTGCGGCAGTACCAATGATGTAATACGTTGAATCAACATTGGTTACCCAATCACGCATGGCTTCATTCATGGCGTCTTTTAAAGTCTTCGTGCCCGAAGTGACCGGCACCACCGTTGCACCGAGCAATTTCATTCGATAGACATTGGGCGCTTGGCGAACAACGTCTTCTGCGCCCATATACACCACGCATTCCATGCCGTAACGCGCAGCGACGGTTGCCGATGCAACGCCATGCTGACCTGCGCCCGTCTCAGCAATCACGCGCTTTTTGCCCATGCGCTTGGCCAATAGAGCCTGGCCAATGGTGTTATTGACTTTGTGCGCACCGGTGTGGTTTAGATCTTCGCGTTTCAAATAAATTTGCGCGCCACCTAATGCCTCAGACCAGCGCTCCGCATGGTAAACCGGGCTCGGACGACCAACATAGTGCTTTAAGACGTAGCGATATTCATCCATAAACGCGGGGTCTTGGATGGCTTTTTCGAACTCGACTCGCAATTCTTCCAAAGCGGGCATTAAAGTTTCAGCGACATAAATGCCACCATGAGGACCAAAGTGACCACGTACATCGGGCTGCTGATAAATTTCGCTCATGACTCTCTCACATAAACTTTAAAGCAGATTAATTAAATAACGGCACGAATAAATGACTCAACCAACACTAAATCTTTAACACCTTTAGAACGCTCAACACCACTGGACACATCAACTGCCCAAGGCTGCACACAGGCAATCGCAGTCGCGACATTCTCTGGATGCAAACCGCCCGACAAAATTAATGGCAATGGCCAATCGCTTGGCAAGGCTTGCCAATCAAAACTCTCCCCGGTGCCTCCGGGCACACCATCCACCCATGCATCGAGCAAAATACCTCGGCACAAGGGTGAAATATAACGCGAGGTGTATTCTATCAAATTTATGTCAGGTTTTACCCTAAGTGCTTTGATAAAGGGGCGATCAAATTGCACACAAAACGCTAAATCTTCATCGCCGTGAAATTGCAGCAAGTCTAGCGGCACACTTTCTAACACGGCACTGACGTTTTCCGCCGTTTCGTTGACAAAAAGTCCTACAGAAGAAACAAAGGCAGGTAATGCCGCAACAATTTCTGCCGCCAATGGCACAGAAACATGCCTCGGACTTGGCGGATAAAATACCAAACCGATGGCGTCAGCACCCAATAGCGCCACCTGACGCGCCGTAGCGACATCCCGCAATCCGCAAATTTTTATTCGAGTTCGCATCAAAAAGCCTTGTTGCTCATTAAATCATTCCGTAGCGATACTCTGGCAGAGAAGCCAATTCGAACTCAGCAGGATAGCTCACACCTGTCAAATAAAGGCCATCAGGCATAAATGTCGGCGGTGCAGACGTTCTGTTTTTTTGTGCCAATAACCAGCCCATCCATTCTGCAGAAGCCTTGCCTTTACCAACGTAGAGCAGCGCACCCATGATATTTCGGACCATATGATGCAAAAATGCGGTCGCAGAGAAATCGACGCACAGCATATTGCCATGCTCGGTAATTTGAATATTTTGTAAGTACTTAATCGGAGATAGAGCTTGACATTCAGCAGCCCGAAAACTACTAAAATCATGCTCGCCCAACAAAAACTGCGCCGCAGCGCGCATCTCTGCGACATCCAGATCGTAATGCACCCAGCCAACTCGCCCAGCTTGCAAACTAGGACGGATAGGGTGACGCAATAAGAGATAGCGATAATGACGTGCGGTGGCAACAAATCGGGCATGAAAATGCTCAGGCACTTCTTGCGCCCAAAGCACTGAGATACCTGCGGGTAAAAAACTATTTACACCGCGTACCCATGCGGTAATTGGACGCGGAGCATCACTATCAAAATGTGCAATTTGCCGTGTAGCATGAACGCCAGCATCAGTACGACCTGCCGCATGCATCCGAATTGGATGCCCGGCCATCCTACCAATTGCGCGCTCCATCTCGCCTTGGATTGTATCCATCTGAGGCTGCACCTGCCAGCCACTAAAATCACGACCATCATACTCAATCGCTATGGCAAATCGTTTCAACGCCAAAACCCGTCCATCCCCAAAAAAATAGAATACAAAACCAGAGCAGCTTGCCCAAACAACCAACCCAATTGCAGTCGATTGATCGGAATATACGACAACTCTATGGTGTGGAATGCTGCTGGCTGCGGCTGCAAAATCAGCGACAATAAAGCCTTAAATCCGAGCTTGGACTCCAGCAAGGATTCAGCCACTTGCAATGTTAAAGCAAAACGGACAGCAAATCGCACCCGTGCATTAGAAAAGTACTGCAAAGGGTATAAAAAGAGGTAAAAAGAGGAGAAAACCTCATTGCTTGTTAATCTTTTGAGCAGGATTTGCAAGCTGGCAGCAACAACTAGCAGCCTTGCAACTTGATCAAGCCCCAAGCTTAAACCAATATCGGTAGGCGACAACACGCCCAGCCAAATATAGCGACCCGGCGTACTCCAACCATAAACCAGCACGGTAATGAGTAAGAGCCACTTTAATTTTGACAAGCTCCGCTGCAATCGTTGCCGAGCATATTGCGCAGCGACAAGCACGACAACCAGAGCCAAAAACCAAAGATAATGGCGCTCAAGCCATGGCAGCAACAATAGCAACCACAACCAAAGCGCCAAAAAATTCACTGGATGTAAATTCAGGATTAATTCCAGATTCTAACAGTTTACAAATCAGCCAAAAGTGACTGGGCTAAACTCTGCTGCTGTGCACTTCCTTCTTGCAATGCCTCTTGAAGGATCTCTCGAGCACCCTCCACGTCACCCATATCAATATAAGCACGAGCCAAATCAATCTTTGTTTGCACCGGATCATCTGCAGAGAAATCCATTTCACTCGACGTTGCAGCTTCTTCCAAGCTCAAGCTAATATCATCCAACGCAATATTTTCAGTCAGGTCGGCATTCAACGGCTCGTTAGCAGAGGCCACATCCAACTCGGAACCGACTGGCACGGCCAAATCAAAATTGAAATCCAAACCCATCTCGTTTTCTGGCTCAGCACCACCCACCTCTGAAATGCTTTCAGAAAGCGGGTCAGAAAGACCTAATTCAGGCAAGCTTTCCTCAGGCATCGCCAAATCAAAAGCTGATGCTGGCGCACTTAAATCGGCGTCTAGATCCAAAGAATTCGCCAAGGCGTCAAAATTTGACAAATCAAACTCGGCATCGACATCGGCACTAGGAGAATCAGCAAAATCAAATTCAGCCAACTCATCCAGATCCGATAGCGTCTCCTCCATCGAGACGGTCTCTACAGGCAACTCAATCGGCAAGTCCAGTGCCATCATTTCACCAGCCAACGGCGACTCGCCTACCTCTACAATAGGCTCAATCGTTGGCGCTTGGACTTCTTCCATCCCAAAATCGGTGCCAACCGATTCTAACGTTGCACTCTCTGCAAGATCGAAAGATAAATCCCGATCCAAGTCCAGATCAGTACCAGCTAAGCCTTCAACAAACTCAGACTCCAAATCAGCCTCTTCAACTGGCAAATCAACAATTGGCGCTTGATCTTCAGAAAAATCGGCTTCAGCACGATCAACTGCAGGCGACTCTAAATCCAATTCAAAATCCAAGTGCTGATTCGCCACTTCAGCCACGGAGACAACGGCAGCACCACCCATAACAGCAGCAGCGACAGCCCGAGTATCAATGACCTCACTTTGCTGATACAAAGGATTTTCAGGATCAATCTCGCCGCCGGTTTGCGCCACGCGATCCCAGTGCTCACCCTTGCCACCTGTCATGGCGAACAATGCTGAGGCATGCTCTTCGTAAGAGATTAAGTCTTTTCGAGCGGCATAAATATCCAGCAACTTCATGCGGATTTCATGCCGCGAAGGATCTTTATTTAACGCATCTTTTAAGATTTCTTCTGCCTGCGCATCTCGGCCATACGCCATATACACTTCGGCCTCGGCAATTGGATCAACCTCATCAGTATCAATCGTCCCTAAGCCTTGTCGACTAAAATCAGTAAGGAACGAATTTTCGGTAGATTGGGTGCTAATCACTCCGCCCCCTGTGCTTCCCAATACCGTATTGGCCTTTAAATCACCACCCGTAATAATGCTATCTTCAAACACATTAGGGCGCTGACGTCGCCGTACCATCCACAAACCACCAACACCCAACAACACGGCCAAAGCGCCGCCACCCAATGCCAGCGGATTTTCAAATAGACTAGCCACGAAGCCAGTTTCCTCTGGCACGTCAGCTACGACTTCAACGCGTTTTTTGGTTTTGACCGCTGGCGCACTAGCAACATGACTCGCCACAACCGCACTCGCGCCCGTTGCCGGTGCTGGGGCCTCAATTTGCGAAGAGGCCGAAGCAACTGAAGCCTCAGCAACAGCCTCCGCACTAGCAACATCACTGGCCTTAGCCTTCATTGCAATTAAACGCTCCATATCACTGACGTTTTTCTGCAACTCCGCGACACGCTGATTCGCTTCATTCAGCGCTTTTTGCCGTGCGGCCACCTCTTCTTCTAAAGCCTGAACCTTGGCCAAATCACCTGATTTCTTAGCTAAATCAACCGCTTTGGATAGCTTCAAGACATCTTTATTTTTATCAACTGCACCTGCACCTTGATCTTCGACCTGAGTAACGATCTTGCCGCCAGCCGATTGCGCCGCCAGATCCCGTGCCGAAGATTTTGCGGCGAGATCACCCAGCTTACTCCGGTATTCATTCCAATTTTCGGCCTGTACTTTAACTTCTTTGCTGGCCTGCTGAGCACTCAGCGCCTTTAACTCGGCCACGGGCGGCACTCGCAAAATCTTGCCCCGTTTCAACCGATTCATATTGCCATCAAAAGCGTCAGGATTATTACGATACAAGCCAACCAAGACCTGATCCAAACTCACACCACTCGGCTGCACTGCCCTCGCTACGCCCGATAGCGTATCGCCGCCTTTTGTCTTATACGACTCAACATCACGTACCTCTACCGAAGACTCAGTAGATCGTGCATTTTCATTCAAAGGGGCTGATTGAGACTGACTTGGCTTGGCTTTAATCACACCAGCACTACGCACGCCGGGCAAAGCACTCGCAGCAAATTTGGTCGATGCCGTCGGCGAATAACCAGCTGGATCAATCAATGCAGTGTACTCTCGCTGAATACGGCCAGAAGCCCAATTCAGTTCCAATAAAAAATCAAGATAAGGCTCAGAAATCGCTTGCGATGACTTAACTGCAACATAGTGCTGACCATTGCCTCGCTTCTCAATATTAAAACGCAGCCCTAAAGCCCCTGATGGGTAAGCAATTTGCGCATTCGAAAAAGCCTCAGGCGAAGCCAAGCTCACCACCAATGAATCGGCTTCGCCCGGCAAAACTGAAACCAAATCAATCTCTCCACGAAAAGGCTGCCCCAAGCCGGATAAAACATTCAGTCGACCCAAACCCGCTGCATTAACAAACCAAGGTAACGCAGCCATCGTCACGGCCAGTACGCATGTTTTAAATCGTGGCGTCTTAAGCACAAGCAATCTCCCAATCGCGATCATTCTAAATTTTACTTCATTCTTATCTTGATTATATTCAATCAATAACAAACACGAATCAAGTACAAAGCTTTCAAATTAAGACAGCGTAATTTAATAGCCGTCAAATGATACATATTATTTACAAAAACTTTCTCGATAATACTAACAATTCAATCTAGAACAGAATTTTATATTCATTTTTTTGTTCGAGCGTAACAGACACGCTACGTTTTTTAGGGATTTTTGCCAGATCCCAAGCAGAAAACGCCCAAAGCCATAAATTTTTTAAATCGGCGCTTTGTAATTCGACAGGGGGCTGCTGACCCAAAAAATCAAGACATTGCCATAACTGCAAAACTTCTTTCTCCACCTGCAAGGAAGGCGCTTTATTTTGCTTACTTAGCTTCTCTCCGATCAAATCAGCAAGCACCGGAATATGTGCGTATTTTACAGAGGGCAAATTAAGTCCTTGCTGCAATGCAATTTGTCGAGGGCTTGAATCCAACAAGTCAGCACCCCGCACCACATGCGTCACCCCTGAAGCAGCATCATCGACGACAACAGCCAACTGATACGCCCAACAACCATCAGCACGGCGCAAAACAAAATCACCGACATCCCTTGCCAAATTTTGAATCTGCCATCCTTGAATCTCATCCAAGAACAAATAATTCCTATTTTCTGTTCGCATACGCCAAGAATGCGCGCCTCTTTTTTTTGTAACGTCAAGCCGACACGTACCCGGATAAACAACGCCATCTACACCGAGCCGAGCATGAAGCGCAATTTTTCTCCTAGAACAAAAGCAAGGGTATACATGCCCACCACCAATTAAATCAGAAAGTGCGGCACTATACATCTCATATTGACTTGATTGATACAAGACAGGACCATCCCACTCAAATCCGAATCGCAGCAATGTATTCACAATCGAGTCAGCAGCGCCAACCTCAACTCTCCCTCGATCTACATCCTCTATTCGCAATAACCATCGTCCAGAATGAGCTCTCGCCTCCAAGTAACTGGCAGTAGCTGCCAACAAAGAACCCATATGCAAGTATCCAGTAGGACTGGGTGCAAAACGCCCAACATATGGAGAAACAACAACGTCTGAATGATCACTTTGACTAAAACCCATGATTAACCAGTTAAGACCACAGTCTGCTAAAATAGTGACATTTTTACAGTCGACACAAAAAAGGACAAGCGATGACTTACGTTGTGACCGATGCCTGCGTGAAATGCAAATACACAGACTGCGTTGATGTATGCCCAGTAGATTGCTTTCGTGAAGGCCCAAACTTTCTCGTCATTGATCCAGACGAATGCATCGATTGCACACTGTGCGTAGCAGAATGCCCTGTCGAAGCCATTTACGCAGAAGACGACGTCCCCGCAGAAATGCACGACTTCATCGCACTCAATGCAGAGCTGGCAAAAACATGGCCAACAATAGTTGAGAAAAAAGAACCGCTCGACGACCATGCAACATGGGCTGCCATCAGTGGAAAAATCAATAAAATCGAACGTTGATACATATTCGTTCCATATAAAACTTGCCTAAATCTCAAAAAAGAGCTAAATTCATTGGTTCTACAACCTTGCCTAAAACCGTGGTCGCTAGCGGTAGGCTGTAACCCGTAAGGAGACTTCATGCGACATTATGAAATCGTATTTATCGTACACCCTGATCAAAGCGAACAAGTTCCAGCAATGATCGAGCGTTACAAAGCCCTGATTACTGCAGGTGCAGGCTCAATTCACCGCCTGGAAGACTGGGGCCGTCGTCAATTGGCTTACCCAATCCAAAAGATTCACAAAGCTCATTATGTAATGATGAACATCGAGTGCAGCCAAGCAACTTTGGATGAAATCGAGCACGCATTCAAATTCAATGACGCAGTTTTACGTCACTTGACACTAAAAACTGATGTTGCTGCAACCGAAGCTTCGCCAATGATGAAAGAAGAAAAATCTAAATCATTGTCACAAGCTGCTGGTGAAGGCCTAGCCGCTTAATTCGGCTAAATTGAACTTACGAAACCGAGTACTAATCGAAGGTTTTTTGATTAGCGATTCAAGTTTACGCAACACACCAGCAGGTATTCCTGTGATTGAAGGGCGGATACTCCACCAATCATCACAAATGCAGCTTGGCAGTGCTCGCAAAATTGAATGTGAAATTCCTTTTTTAGCCCTGGGCGACATCGCGCAAGCAATTGCCAATCTTGCCCCAGAACAAAAGCTAAAATGCAAAGGATTTCTCGCAGCGAAAAGCCAACGTTTTCGACATGCTCTGGTTTTGCATATTGATGCATTTGAACTTTTGAATTGAGGAAATCTCATGTCTCGCAATCTTTTCAAGCGGAAGAAATTCTGCCGCTTCTCTGCCGAAGGCATTTCGCACGTTGATTACAAAGACGTTGCCTTGCTTAAAGACTTTATCTCTGAAAACGGCAAGATTATTCCTGCACGTATCACTGGTACTAAAGCTAAATACCAACGTCAATTGTCGACTGCCATCAAATTGGCTCGCTTTTTGGCTTTGTTGCCGTACACTGACCAACACTAATCGAGCAAGGAGAACTTAACATGCAAATTATCCTACTCGAAAAAGTAGCAAACCTAGGTACATTGGGCGATGTAGTTAAAGTGAAAAGACGGTTACGCACGTAACTTCTTGATCCCACAAGGCAAAGCAAAACGCGCAAATGCAGCTAACTTAGCTGAATTTGAAGCTCGCCGTGCTGAGTTGGAAGTTAAACAAGCAGAAATCTTGGCTCAAGCACAAGCTCGTGCCGCTCAACTAGAAGGCGCAACCTTCACTATCGGCCAAAAAGCCGGTGTTGATGGCCGTTTGTTTGGCTCAGTAACGACTCAAGATATCGCTGATGCAATTGCTGCAACGGGTATCGAAATCAAGAAATTTGAAGTGCGTTTACCAGAAGGCCCATTCAAGGCTATCGGTGAATACGAAGTGGCATTAGCATTACACCACGACGTTGTAAGCACAATTAAATTAGTTGTTGTTGGTGAAGCTGCTTAATTAGCCTCAACAAGATGACACTAAAAAAGCCATGGATAACCATGGCTTTTTTTATTTTGCCAAAGCTTTTAACACCCTAGAAACTGCAACCAAACCAAATGTTGCCGTCACCGTCATTACCGCCCCAAATCCACCTTCGCAATCTAAACGCACCCCTTCACCAGCCTGAGGCTTAATTGCACATACCGAGCCATCAGCTTGTGGATAGACCAATTGTTCAGTCGAATACACACACTCAATCCCGAATTTTTTTCCCCTGCTTCGGAAACTGATAATCACGACGCAACAAACTACGCACCTTAGATGCCAAGGGGTCTTGTAACGTCCGACTTAAATCATCGACTGTAATTTGCGTCGGATCAATTTGACCTCCCGCCCCACCAACAGTAATCAGCTTTACTTTATTACGCCGACACCACGCGATCAAAGCGGCCTTGGTTTTAACGCTATCAATGCAATCGATAACGAAATCAAATTTCCCTGCCAAATATTCAGCAAAATTTTCTGTAGAAATAAAGTCTTCTATCTGCACAACATTCATTTCTGGATTGATTGCCAACATTCGTTCCGCTAGCACAGCGACTTTCATCCGGCCAAATTCGCCCGTCAAAGCTGGCAACTGCCGATTAGTGTTGGATATGCAAATGTTATCCAAATCAATCAAAGTCACCTGTCCAACACCAGAGCGCGCCAAAGCTTCTGCGGACCAAGAACCAACACCACCAACACCAATCACACAAACCCGAGCAGAATGAAACTTCACCCAAACTATCAGCGCCATACAAACGTGCAATACCAGCAAATCGCCGAAGATACAATTCCGACATAGCCATAATACATTCCCTCAAAAAACAACACAGCCCCACATGAGGCTGCGTTTAAACGTTAATTATTTTTTACTCTAACTTTTTTATGTTGAGGTTTTATCCCGCAACGATGTCATGCCTTAGGTGCCGCTTTACGCCGAACAGTAGGCTTTTTAATCACTTCATCTGCCGCAGGTGCCATCGCATCTGGGGGCGCTGTAGGTTGCACATCATCCACATCCGCACGCTGAGGGCCGCCGGGCATGCCAAAACCTGTGAAGAGATTTTTTGCACGATCTTGAAGCTGCTGCTGCATATCAACAAACATCGTAGTACTACTTTCCAAATAGTTTCCCATCATGTTTTGTATCGCCGGGCCTTGGAACTTCATAAACTCACCCCACAAATTATGATTACTAAACAGTGGATTATCAGCCAGCGTCGTTGATTTAGCTTGATCTTGCAATCGCCCCTGCATTTCAGCAAATAGCTGCATGTTTTTTTCTAGATAATTCCCCATCAGCCCCTGCATTGCATGACCATAAAAACGGATGATTTGGGTCAGAACATCATAAGAAAACATAGGCATACCACCAGCCTCTTCCTCCAAAATAATTTGAAGCAAAACACTGCGTGTTAGATCTTCACTGGTCTTCGCATCAACAATGGAAATATCCGTCCCATCTAGCACCAGCTGCTTAACATCCGCTAGCGTGATATAGCTACTGGTATGGGTGTCGTATAAACGACGATTTGGATACTTCTTAATGACACGCTTTTCGACACTCATTGACTCAACCCTCGAAAAATTGAACTACTCACCACACCAACAGAGAATAGCCCTGTGCAGAGACAGGCGCAACATGATGCACTGCACAAAATTATATTGACAACAATAAAAAGCTCTTCCAAAATGAATGCGTATTGTGCACTGCAGCAATTACCAGCTTGCGTCTGGTTTAGCCCGTTACCATTCAGGAGAATTTAGCATGACAACAGCACAGCAACAACTAAACGACTTTGCAACCGAACAACTGGAAACAGTATTGCGTTTCGCGCGCATATCAATTGATACCGCCGATCGTCTTGTTCAATTACAGATTGAAACCGCAAAAAATACGCTAGAAGAAAGTGCTCGTAATGTAAAACAATTTAGCACATTTAAAGATGCACAAACTGCATTTTCTAACCAACAAAAGCTCTCTGAAGCTGCGATTGAACAATCGCTCGCTTATGGCAAAAATTTATATGAAATCGCTTCTCAATCCCAGACTGAATTTAGCAAACTAATTGATGAGCGCAGTGTATTTTTCAACAAGAATGTTGTTTCTGGCTTAGATCGTTTTGTTAAATCAGCACCTGCCGGGACTGACGTTGCCGTAGCTGCAGTAAAATCAACAGTACAAGCCACTGCTGCTGCAGTAGACAGCATGACCAAAGCTGCCAAACAAGTTGCAGACTTCGCCGACGCCTCTGTAAAAGCTGCATCAACAGCCACTGCAGACGCGGTAAAAACTGCCAGCAAAAAAACCAACAGCGCAGGCTCTACAGCTCAATAACAGCTCAAATACAACCCAAACAAACGGGCACTTAAAAGTGCCCGTTTTTTATTTATTGAAGCGCCTTCGGCGCCTCACTCTTACTCTTACTCTGGCGTTGATTCAGTCACAACTTCCACCACTGTAGGCGCAGCAACGGCAGCTTCATCATTCAAAACAGCCTTGATTGACAAACGAATACGACCTTTTTCGTCTTGCTCAATCACTTTAACACGAACAATTTCACCTTCTTTTAGGTAATCGCCCACGTTATTGATACGCTCATTCGCGATTTGACTAATGTGTACTAAACCATCCTTACCAGGCATGATTGAAACAATCGCACCCACGTTTTTATCCAAAATCTTAACGACTGGACCTTCGTAGATACGACCAATTTCAACTTCAGCAGTAATTTCCTCAATACGACGACGCGCTTCAGCCGCACCTTCTGCCGAAACAGAAGCAATCGTAATTGTGCCATCTTCAGTAATGTCGATTTGCGTGCCAGTTTCTTCAGTCAACGCACGAATAACCGAACCACCTTTACCAATCACATCACGGATTTTTTCTGGATTGATTTTCATGGTGTAAAGACGTGGCGCATGCTCGCTCACTTCTTCACGGGCTCCATCAAGAGCACCTTTCATGATGCCGATGATGTGAACACGACCTTCTTTGGCTTGATCAAGCGCAACGCGCATGATCTCTTTAGTGATACCGGTGATTTTGATGTCCATTTGCAGCGCAGTGATACCGTTTTCTGTACCTGCAACTTTAAAGTCCATATCACCAAGGTGATCTTCGTCACCCAAGATATCAGACAATACGGCGAATGCATTACCTTCTTTAATCAAACCCATTGCGATACCCGCAACATGGTTCTTCATCGGCACACCCGCATCCATCAATGCCAAGCAACCACCGCAAACCGAAGCCATTGAAGATGAGCCATTTGATTCCGTGATTTCAGACACAACGCGCATTGAATACGCGAAGTCTTCTTTGTTTGGCAGCATTGCAATCAAAGCACGTTTAGCTAAACGGCCATGACCGATTTCGCGACGCTTTGGCACACCAACACGACCCGTTTCGCCTGTCGAATATGGTGGGAAATTGTAATGCAGCATGAAGTTATCGGTATAACCACCATGCAATGCATCAATTTTCTGCTCGTCCAGCTTAGTACCCAAAGTTGCCGCAGCAATGGCTTGAGTTTACCACGAGTAAACAATACCGAACCGTGTGCGCGTGGCAATACGCCAGTGCGAATCGAGATCGGGCGTACAGTGCGCGTATCACGACCATCGATACGTGGCTCACCCGCAAGGATTTGGCCACGAACGATTTCGCCTTCTAAGCCTTTGAAGATGCCTTTGATTTCATTAGCCGCTAAAGTCCCTGTTTCTTCAGTAATCAGCGCGTCTTTAACCAAAGCCCAAGTTTCATTGATTTTTTGTGTACGAGCTTGTTTTTGACGTAGTTTAAAGCCTTGCGCCAAGCCTTCAGCAGCAATACTACGAACTTGTGCAATCAATTCTTCATTAGCAACAGGTGCAGTCCAGTCAAACAATTCTGGGTTAACTTCATCCGCCAATTCATTGATTGCGTTAATAGCCACTTGCATTTGCTCGTGGCCAAATACCACCGCACCCAACATCACACTTTCTGACAATTCGTTAGCTTCAGACTCAACCATCAATACCGCTTGGCTGGTACCAGCAACCACTAAGTCCATTTGGCTGTCTTTCATTTCAGACATCGCTGGACACAATACGTATTCGCCATTGATATAACCGACGCGCGCTGCGCCAATAGGGCCATCAAAAGGCACGCCAGATAATGTCAATGCAGCAGAAGCACCGATCATTGCGGCGATATCAGAATCAACTTCAGGATTAATCGACATCACCGTTGCGATAATTTGGATGTCGTTAAAGAAACCTTCAGGGAACAACGGACGAATCGGACGATCGATCAAACGGCTCGTCAATACTTCTTTCTCCGATGGTTTACCTTCACGTTTGAAGAAACCACCAGGGATTTTACCTGCAGCGTAAGTACGCTCTTGGTAATCAACAGTCAACGGGAAAAAATCTTGCCCAGGTTTTACCGAGCGGGCAGCAACGACAGTCACTAATACAGATGTACCATCCACATCCACCATCACGGCGCCAGTAGCTTGACGAGCAATTTCACCAGTTTCGATAGTGACGGTTATTTTTGCCAAAAGCAAAAGATTTAGTAAATTTATTGAACACTCGTTGTCCTTTTCACAATGTTTGCCAACGATCTTGGCGAGAGAAACTTCCGCTGCGATGGGATCGACGGCTACTTTTAGCCTGCACATCGCCGATTCCGGCACAACCTAACTCTACTCTGCCGCCGGAATCGCTATTGGGCAGAATAAAGCTTTAAAACATAAAGAGCATAAAGAAAAAAGTCGCAATCGGTTGACTGCGACTTTTGTCGTTAGGTCTTACTTACGTAGACCCAATGCAGCGATCAAGCTGCGATAGCTATCGTTGTTCGTGCGTTTGAGATAGTCCAACAAACGACGACGACGAGAAACCATAGCCAAAAGACCACGACGTGAGTGATGATCTTTCTTGTGTGTTTTAAAATGCTCAGTCAAATCATTGATACGAGCAGTCAACAAAGCAACTTGAACTTCAGAAGAACCAGTATCACCTTCCGCATGTTGGAATTTTTTTACTAATTCAGCTTTTTGAGCAACAGAAACAGACATTCAACTTCTCCAAAAAATCATCTAACGATGATTAGACAAGCATAGATTGAGTCTTACAACCCATTCCAGCTCCATTAACCTCCTACCCCACATGGGTAGAAAGCAGTCGTTTGGGTCGCAGCACGCCATCAGCGCCCACTTCACCCAAACCGATAAACACAGGATTATCCGACTTTTCGCTAAGTCCGTAAAGCCTTAACTCACCCTGCGGCGAATTGACCAAATCCAAAATAGGCATACCATTGCGCATGAGTGCAGTTTGTGACCGATTGAGTTGCACACTTGGCAACTCAATAATAAGTTGCTCAGCGGGTAGTAAGTTCTCTTCGCGAAGTGGCATATCCATCGCAATGTACTCATCCAAGGTAATGGCATCTTCGAGCTTAAAACCACCCGTCAAAGTTCGACGCAATCCAGACAAATAAGCACCACAACCCAAAGCATTACCGATATCTTCGGCCAACACTCGGATATATACGTTCCTTTGGAACACAACACATCAACCACCAACACAGGCGCATCATACGAAACGACGTTGATTTCATAAATCGTAATGGGGCGAGATTTTCGCTCCAAAACAACGCCTTCACGGGCATATTCATACAGCGCTTTGCCAGCAACCTTGAGCGCTGAATACATCGGGGGAGTTTGTTCAATTGGCCCGGTAAACTGAGCCAAAATCGGCATGATTTCTGCCAAATCCGCAGGGGCTACGCCTGTCTCGCTAATCTCACCTTCGCCATCTAGCGTTGTTGACATCTGCCCAAAGCGGATCGTTGCGCGATAACCCTTGTCGGCATCAAGCATACGCTGAGCAAACTTAGTCGCCTCACCAAAACAGAGTGGCAACAAACCCGTTGCAAAAGGATCTAACACTCCAGTATGACCGCCCTTTTCTGCCTGTAACAACCAACGGCATTTAAGCAAAGCGCCATTACTCGAAAATCCAAACGGCTTGTCTAGCAATAAAACACCATCAATTTTACGCTTGGCCATCTTCTTCTGGCGCTTTCGGCAATGCATTAGCCTGATCAATTTTTTGCGTTAAATTCATGCCGTACTCAATGGATTCATCATACTCAAAATGCAACTCAGGCATTTTTATACAAAGAAAATCCACGCGCGATTTGCGCACGTAAAAAGCCTTTGGTACCTTCAAGCAAACGAGCGATTTCTGGACGATGACTCACGTCACCCAAAAAAGTATAAAACACTTTGGCGTGCGAATAATCACGCGAAACTTCAACGTCAGTCACCGTGATGAGTGACGCCAGCGGATGATCCAACTCGGCACGAATCACCGTTGCCAAATCGCGTTGAATTTGCTGAGCAACACGGTCAGCACGAGTAAATTGTTTATTAGCCATAGTCTCTGTGAGGAGGACGGTGCGAGGAGTGAGGTGAATAACCGCTCAACACCTAGTTAATTTAAAGCAAAAAAGCGCAAGCACCACCTTGGGCTTGCGCTATTGCGTCGGAGTGAGAACACCTCACACCTCACTCCGAACACCTTATATCATCACAGCGTACGAGCAACCTCTACCACTTCAAAGACTTCCAACTGGTCGCCCAATTGAATATCGTTAAAGTTTTTTCAACTGCAAGCCACATTCAAAACCAGCTTTCACTTCTTTAGCTTCATCTTTAAAGCGTTTGAGATTTTCCAGCTCGCCTTGATGGATTACCAAGTTGTTACGCAAGACACGAACACCTGCCGTACGTTTAACAACACCTTCCATCACCAAGCAACCTGCAATCGTACCCACTTTAGAGACGGCAAAGACCTGACGAATTTCAACCAGACCAATGATCGACTCACGACGCTCTGGTGCCAACATACCCGACAAGGCCGCCTTCACATCATCTACCGCATCATATAAATAATGTTGTAGTAACGCAAATCAACGCCTTCAGCCTCAGCCAATTTACGCGCAGCCGCATCAGCACGGGTATTAAAGCCAATAATGACCGCTTTAGAAGCCAGAGCCAAATTCACATCTGACTCAGAGATACCACCTACAGCACTGTGCAAGATTTGTACCCGCACTTCACTGGTAGATAGTTTCTGCAAGCTTTGTGACAAGGCCTCTGAAGAACCCTGAACGTCAGCTTTAATAATGATTGGCAAGTTTTGAACATTGCCTTCCGCCATTTGCGCAAACATGTTCTCAAGCTTAGATGCTTGTTGACGAGCAAATTTCACATCACGGTATTTACCTTGACGGAACATCGCAATTTCACGCGCTTTTTTCTCGTCAGCCAATACCATGGCATCAACACCGGCAGATGGCACTTCCGACAAACCAAGAATTTCAACAGGCATTGATGGGCCTGCTTCAGTAATTGGCTTACCATTTTCATCCAACATCGCACGAATACGGCCATAAACCTGACCAGCCAGGACAGTATCACCTTTGCGTAAAGTACCAGACTGAACCAGCATTGAAGCAACCGGACCACGACCTTTATCCAAGCGAGCTTCGATAATAATCCCTTTAGCAGGACCATCCACTGGCGCCGTCAACTCAAGCACTTCAGCTTGCAACAGAATTGCATCCAGCAACTCATCAATCCCTAAGCCTTTCTTCGCTGATACATGAACGAATTGAGTATCACCACCCCAATCTTCCGGCACCACTTCTTGCGCCACCATTTCTTGGCGAATACGCTCGAAATTAGCTTCTGGCTTATCAATCTTATTCACGGCAACAACGATAGGCACACCAGCTGCTTTCGCGTGGTGAATGGCTTCAATCGTTTGCGGCATTACGCCGTCATCGGCAGCAACCACCAACACCACGATATCCGTCAATTGAGCACCACGGGCACGCATTGAAGTAAATGCTTCGTGACCTGGGGTATCGAGGAAGGTAATCATGCCCTTACCCGTTTCAACGTGATACGCACCAATGTGCTGAGTAATACCACCCGCTTCGCCCGAAGCGACTTTTGCGCGACGAATATAATCGAGCAAAGAAGTTTTACCATGGTCAACGTGACCCATCACTGTCACAACTGGCGCGCGCGGCGTTGATGCATGATCAGTTTTAGCTTCTTCATCCAAATAGATATCTGGATCATCCAATTTCGCAGCAACTGGTGTATGGCCCATTTCTTCAACAATAATCATTGCTGTTTCTTGGTCTAGCACCTGATTGATGGTAACCATCATGCCCATTTTCATCAACGCTTTAACCACTTCAACGCCCTTAACGGCCATTTTGTGGGCCAAATCGGCAACTGAAATCGTTTCTGGCACGTCCACTTCACGCGCTACAGGCTCAGTCGGTGCCACAAATGCATGGGCATTATCCGCTTGCTGCTGAGCATGGTTCTTCTTGCCACCTTTTTTAGACTTCCAATCATTACCCGTATCACCGCCACGAGTTTTGATGCCCTTCTTCTGACGACCATCATTCCAGCCGCCTTTTTCATCTTTCTTCGGCGCCGCGCCAGCAGGTTTTTTATCTGCTGGTTTAGCCGCCGCAGCCGCTGCAGGCGCAGCTTTTTCTGGGGCATGAATTGGTGTTTCTTTCGGACGACGGAAATCGACACGCGCACCAACACGTGGCGCTTCGTGGCCCGGCTTGATGTGCGGTTTCACTGCAGGCTTGGCCGCTTCAGGCGCTTTAGCTGGCGCCTTTTCTGCCGGCTTAGCTTGCTGTACCTGTGGTTTAACCGCAGGCGCAGGCGCCGCAACAGGAGCTGGCGCCGCCACAACTTCAGCTACCGGAGCAGCAGGAGCCACCATTTCGGCAGGCTTTTGATTGCGATTTTGCTTAGCTTGCATTTCGGCCGCTTGGCGAGCGTACAATTCATTTTGGCGGCTCGCTTCCGCCTCACGACGTTGGCGTTGAGCCTCATCAATCACCGAAACTGGCGCGGCAACTGGCGCAGCCACTTTAGGCGCTACAGGTGCTGGCGCTGGCGCGGCAACCGGTGCCGGTGCGGCAACTGGCGCAACTACTTCAGGTGTTGCAGATGTCTCAACAACACGCTTTTTACGCACTTCAACTTGAATCGTTTTTGACTTGCCCGTCGCATCAGTTTTACGAATTTCAGTCGTTTCTTTACGCGCCAATGTTACTTTCGGCTTATCACCGCCTTGACCATGTTTTTGTTTCAGATGACCGAGCAAAAGCTGTTTATCATCCGAACTTAATACGTCATCGGCATTGTTTTTGTTCACGCCAGCTGCTTTCAATTGTTCGATAAGCTCTTGTGTTGGCATTTTTAATTCGGCAGCAAACTGGCTGACTTTGGGTTCACTCATTGATTACTCTCCCGCGCCTTAGGCGAACAAATGTTCGCGCGCTTTCATGATCAGTTGTTTAGCGGTTTCTGCGTCGATACCAGTCATTTCGGTTAATTCATCGACCGCCAAATCTGCTAGATCGTCACGGGTATGTATATCGTTCTCAGCCAATACAGTAGCCAATTCCGAGGTCATACCCTCCAGCGTCTTCAGGTCTTCGGACTGATGCTCTAGCTTTTCTTCACGCGCAATAGCTTGAGTTAACAAGGCATCACGAGCACGAGAGCGCAGTTCGTTTACGGTTTCTTCATCAAACGCTTCGATTTCCAGCATTTCATTCAGTGGCACATAGGCCACCTCTTCTAATGTATTGAAGCCTTCTTGCACCAAGACATCAGCTACATCTTCATCAATATCCAGCGCCTGAATAAACAAAGCGCGAATCTTAGTGAATTCTTCTTCGTGTTTTTGCTCTGCTTCATCAACGGTCATGATGTTGAGTTTCCAACCAGTTAACTCAGCCGCTAATTTCACATTTTGGCCGCCACGACCAATGGCCATCGCCAAATTATCTTCATCGACCACGACATCCATACTGTGGGTGTCTTCGTCCAAAATAATTGAGCTCACTTCAGCAGGTGACAAGGCATTAATCGCAAACTGGGCAGCATCAGCCGACCATAAAACGATATCTACACGCTCACCGGCCAATTCATTACTAACCGCATTAACCCGTGTACCACGCACACCGATACAAGTGCCTTGTGGATCAACACGTTGATCGTTGGATTTAACGGCAATTTTAGCGCGCATCCCTGGATCACGTGCCACACCTTTTAGCTCGATCAAATTATTTTCAATTTCTGGCACTTCAAGTTCAAACAATTTTGCCATAAATTCTGGCGCAATCCGCGACAAGACCAATTGCGGACCACGGCCATTGCGATCAATACGCAATAGAAACGCTTTAACGCGATCACCGACGCGCAAGTTTTCTTTTGGAATCATCTGATCGCGCGGCAAAATAGCTTCAAGCTTACCGAGTTCAAGAATGGCATTGCCACGCTCAATCCGCTTGATGCTACCTGAAACAATATGTTCACGACGTTGCAAGAAATCATTCAAATTTTGTTCGCGTTCAGCATCACGGATTTTTTGCAAAATCACTTGCTTGGCCGCTTGTGCGCCAATACGACCGAACTCAATCGGCTCTAACTCGACTTCCCATACATCACCCACCGACAAATCGGCACTGTATTCTGGGGCGTCAGTAATCGCGATTTGACGCGACGGTTCTTCGTGGTCGTTATCTTCAACCACGTCCCATACGCGAAAGCTACGATAAGCACCGGTGTGACGGTCAATTGAAACGCGAATCTCAACTTCTTCTTCGTAACGTTTTTTGGTTGCAGAAGCGAGCGCCAACTCAAGCGCACCAAACACAACTTCTTTTTCCACGTTTTTTTCGTGCGCAAGTGCTTCGACCAGCACTAGAATTTCACGATTCATAAATTAGTCCTCCGGCATAGAACAAAAGCCAAATTAACAGTATTTGCCAAATGGGTGGCGCAATTTAAAACTGCGGTTCGATCCGAACGCGATCAATCGACGCCAAAGGTAATTTCAACACTTCGCCCGTCACATCAATCACAACGTGATCATCCACCAAACCTAATAACTTGCCGATGAGATTTCGGCGACGATCAGGCAAGGGCAACCGTAGTTTTACCTTCACCATCTCACCGGCAAATCGCTCAAAATCCGCCGGTTTTTTTAATGAGGCGATCCAATCCCGGTGAAGACACCTCGAGGCGCTCATGGGGGATGTTTTCAACCATAAATAAACGCAACAAGTGATTACTCACTGCCACGCAGTCATCAATAGTTACGCCACCGTCTTTGTCGATAAAAATGCGCAATAAACCTTTTTCGCCCATTTCAAAATCGACTAATTCGTACCCTAAACCCGGCAAGGTATTGTCCAACACAGATTGCAGATTGGCCGCCATACTCTTCTTCTCAAAGCTACAAACAAAAAATGGGCTGCAATTCCTGCGCGCCCATTTGAAAGCACTCCCGTCGTTTTTTACGGGATTTTCCTGATTCTAACAGAAAAGATAAGCTGGCGAAATACTCCTCACACAAAGATGCACTTGTCTCACCGGTGCCTTTGCCCATAAAGTAAGGCCATAACGGAGACAAATAAATGACCAAGCCTTGGCTAGCCAGCTATCAAGCAGGTGTTCCACACAACGTAAATCTGAATGAATTTGCGTCAATTCCAGAAGTAATGCAGCAAAGTGTGCTCAAATACCGCGATCGACCCGCCTTTATCAACATGGGAAAATCGATCACCTACGGTGAATTAGACCAACTTTCAATTCAGTTTGCAGCGTATCTACAACAAACATTAAAACTACCATTTGGTACTCGCATCGCCGTCATGATGCCTAATTTGCTGCAATATCCGGTCGCAATTTTTGGCATTTTACGTGCGGGCTACGTCGTCGTAAACGTTAATCCGCTCTACACTCCGCGCGAATTACAACACCAACTCAATGATTCCGGCGCAGAAGCCATTTTAATTTTGGCCAATTTTGCCCACACGCTAGAAAAAATCATCAGCAACACGGCCATCAAAACCACCATCATTACCGAGATCGGCGATTTATTAGGTTTTCCCAAAGGCTTACTCGTCAACAGCGTGGTCCGCTACGTGAAAAAAATGGTGCCGAGCTATACACTACCTGGGCATACCACGTTCAATAAGGTCTTAAAACAAGGGCAGAGCAATACCCTGCAGTCCGTTCCATTGACTCATGATGACATCGCCTTTTTACAATACACCGGCGGCACCACCGGCGTCGCTAAAGGCGCCATGCTCACGCACGGCAACATCGTTGCCAACATGCAGCAAGCGCACGCATGGATTAGCCCTGTTGTGACCGAAGGGCAAGAAATGATCGTTACGGCACTGCCGCTTTATCACATCTTCTCACTGACAGCCAATTGCATGGTGTTTAGTAAAATTGGCGCCACCAATTTACTCATCACCAACCCACGCGACATTCCTGACTTCATCAAAACACTAGGGAAATACCCAGTAACCTGCATTACGGGTGTCAATACCTTATTTAACGCGCTACTCAACAACCCTGAATTTGCCAAGCTCAACTTTAGCAATTGGAAACTCGCCCTCGGCGGCGGCATGGCGGTACAACAACATGCCGTAGCAGATAAATGGCAAAAAATCACCAAAGTCCCTTTGGTTGAGGCCTACGGATTAACCGAAACTTCGCCTGCTGCCATGATGAACCCGATGAACACTTTGGAATTCAATGGCATGATTGGGCTACCGATTCCAATGACTGATGCTGTCATTCGTGATGACGCGGGCGCGGAAGTGCCTGTGGGCGAGCGTGGCGAGCTCTATATTCGCGGCCCTCAAGTCATGAAAGGCTACTGGCAACGCCCTGAAGACACCGCCGATATTTTAGGTGCCGATGGCTTTTTGGCGACAGGCGACATCGCCGTCATGAAACCGAGCGTTTTTTTCCAAATCGTCGACCGTAAAAAAGACATGATTTTAGTTTCGGGCTTTAATGTCTACCCGAACGAAATTGAAGACGTCGTCGCCAACCACCCTGGCGTACTCGAAGTGGCCTGCATCGGTGTAGCCGACGAAAAAACGGGGGAAGCTATCAAACTGGTGATTGTCAAAAAAGACCCCAATTTGACGCCAGAAGAAATCATTGAGTTTTGTCGTGGACAGCTGACCAATTACAAAGTACCGCGAATTATTGCATTTAGCGATAGCTTACCTAAATCAAATGTGGGTAAAATTTTACGTCGCGAATTGCGTAATTAATCAACCAAGGATCTCAAGATGAATTTATTGCCGTTTTTTAAGCTAATGGCTGAACGTAGTGCATCCGATCTGTTTTTAGCTGCCGATTCGGCAATTGTGATTAAAATTCAAGGCACTTGCCACCCGGTTAACAATCAAATTCTCAGCGCAGAGCATGTGAAGCAACTCGCTTATCAACTGATGGGCGAAGCCCGCATCGCCACTTTTGAGCGTGAATTAGAAATGAATTTTGCCTATCCCGTGGCAGGGATTGGCAATTTTCGGGTTAATGTTTTCAAAAGCCGCGGCACTGTTGCCCTTGTTGCACGCTTTATCAAACCCAAAGCCGATACGCTCGAAGAGCTATTTATGCCCGAAGTGCTTAAATCACTCATCATGGAAAAGCGCGGTATTATTTTAGTGGTTGGCGCCACCGGCTCAGGCAAATCATCCACTGTTTCGGCCATGCTTGAATACCGCAACGAGCATCACAGCGGGCACATCCTCACCATGGAAGACCCGATCGAATTTATCTATAGCCATAAAAAATCACTCGTTAATCAGCGCGAAGTGGGCACCGATACGCACAGCTATGATGACGCACTACGTAATGCCATGCGCGAAGCACCCAATGTATTGATGATTGGCGAAATTCGCGACCAAGCGACGATGACTTATGCCATGCAATACGCTCAAGCCGGCCATTTATGCATCTCCACCTTGCATGCCAACAATAGTTACCATTCTTTAAGTCGGATTGTTAACTTCTATCCGCAAGAAGCACGTGAGTCATTGCTGTATGACTTATCCACCTCACTGCGAGCGATTGTTTCGCAACGTTTGGTGCGCTGCAAAGACAGCGGCAAACTCAAACCCGCCGTCGAAGTCATGCTCAACACCAATCGAATTGCCGAGCTCATTAAAAAACGGCGAACTCTCTGAAATCAAAGAAGCGATGGAGCAATCCCTATCCGAAGGATCGCAAACCTTTGAGCAATCGCTGTATCGCATGTATCGCAATAACGAAATCGAGCTAGACGAAGCGCTTCGCAACGCCGACTCGGCCAGCAACCTCTCATGGATGGTGAATAACGCGCAATCGGTGCAAGAACAAGAAGCCAGCAAAAAAGCCACGAACAATCAAGCCGACGAGCCGGATGTAAGCTTTGATATTTCACTACACTAAGCGCCGCACTTCAACAACAAGGTCGCTGCGGCGGCCTTTTTCTATGGAAAAAATGATGAAACTCTACGGAATTCCTAACTGTGACACCGTCAAAAAAGCGCGGGTTTGGCTCACTGAAAATAACTTTGACTACGAATGGTACGACTTTAAAAAAAACGTTTTAAGCCCCGCACTCATTGAAGATTGGATTGCCAATTGTGGCTGGGAAGTATTAGTCAATCGCCAAGGCACCACTTGGCGCAAACTCGACGAAGCCAGCAAAGCGAGCGTCATAGATGCCGCCAGTGCCACCACCCTGATGTTAGCCAATCCATCGGTCATCAAGCGGCCGGTTCTCGATGACAACGGAAAAATCATCGTTGGCTTTAAACCTGAAACCTACAGCGCCTTGCTTTTATAAAGGTATATGATTTAAAGCCACAATCAATATAGCATAGATCGACATACCGATATAACTACTTGGTTTCTGCCTCAATTTTATTGAGTTGATCCCCCGCTTGTTGCTCAACCATACTGGCCACTGCGTGAGTTTTCTGCAAAGCCTCACGCCGTGGTTCAGCATTTTTTTCGCCTGGCACGGACTGAGTAGGCCCACAACCCACCAACAAGACCACGCCCCACAAGATGATATTTTTCATTTTTACGCCTTAACGAAAACTTCAATCCATTCAGTATCTACGAAGAAAACCGTCAACATCGACTTTTTTATTCCCATTAATCACAAGCCCAACGCCAGATAGCAAAACGGGCCCTCCATAGAGAACCCGTTTAAAATTTGGCGCTAGTCTAGCAAGCCTTAAGGCAAGAAGACCTTTACTGCGTCAGGCTTACTTCAAATGACCGCGAATCAACGATAACATTTGGCCAAATACGCGTGGTGTACCGCAAAGTACATCACCAGAAACCAAGAATTTTTCTTCGCCATTGAGGTCGGTCACCAAACCACCAGCCTCTTGCACCAACAAAGTACCTGCAGCAATATCAACCAACTTCAAGTCAAATTCAAAGAAGCCATCAAAACGACCACAAGCCACATAAGCCAAATCCAAAGCCGCAGCGCCCGGACGACGTACGCCAGCCGCTTTTTGTGCCATATCGCGGAAAATATTCAGGTAGTTTTCTAAATTATTGAACTTGGTATACGGAAAGCCAGTCCCAACCAATGCATCAGATAATTCACGCACTTTTGAAACGCGGATACGACGGTCATTCAAGAATGCACCAACACCACGGGTCGCAGTGAACAAATCATTGCGGTTTGGATCATAAACTACGGCTTGTGTGATCACGCCTTTATGCTCAAGCGCGATAGAAATGGCGTATTGTGGGAAGCCATGCAAGAAATTTGTAGTACCATCAAGTGGATCGATAATCCAAACGTATTCAGAGTTACCGCGGCTACCCGACTCCTCTGCTAGAATCGCGTGATTTGGGTAGGCCTCTAAAATAGTATCGATAATGGCTTGTTCTGCTGCACGATCAACCTCAGAAACAAAATCATTATGACCTTTTTTTTCTGGGGTAATTAAGTCTAAATTATTCGACGCACGTTGAATAACGGTGGCGGCGCGACGCGCAGCGCGCACCGCAGTGTTCAGCATTGGATGCATGACTTCTCACTATTAAAAAAGATCAGATATATTAAGGACGCATTCTACCCGTCTCACGCGAAAGTATAAACCCGATTATATGAATAAAGAATCAAATCAAATGAATGAAACCGCTTGCTTATCCAACATCCGTGTTGTTTTATCGCACACCAGCCACCCCGGAAACATTGGTTCAACGGCTCGCGCCATGAAAACCATGGGCTTAACCCAACTCTATTTGATTAACCCCAAAGAGTTCCCTTCTGAGGTGGCCGACGCCCTCGCCTCAAGTGCCCGCGACATTTTGGCCAACGCCAAAGTAGTCTCTTCAATGGCCGAAGCGCTAGAAGGCACCACTTTACAAGTGGCAATGACCGCCCGCCGTCGCGAGCTATCGCAACCGCTGCAAACCCCGCGCCAGCTCACACCTGAATTAGTCCAAGCGGCCAGAACTGGCGCTTCAGTGGCACTGGTCTTTGGCGCAGAAACCAGTGGCTTAACGATTGCCGAACTTGAGCAATGCAATCGCCGCGTAACCATTCCAACTAACCCAGACTATTCCAGCTTAAATTTATCGCAAGCGGTACAAATCTTGGCCTACGAATTGCGTACGGCCTGTTTTGACGAAGGCTATGACGACATTCGTTACCTAGAAGAAAATCGCGAACGCGCCCCACATCAGGCGGTAGAGCTATTTTTTGAGCATTTCGAAGAAGTATTATTAACCATCGGCTTTTTGAAACCCAATGCGCCAAAACGGCTAATGCCGCGTTTACGTCGTTTATTTGTGCGAGCTCAAATGGAGCGCGAAGAACTCGACATTATGCGCGGCATTTTGCGTGCCGCGAGTGAATTCAAAACCGAGAAAAAAGACTAAGCCCCGGTAGTTACAAACAAAAAAAAAACACGACACCATCATCCAATCTGGGTCGTGTGTTTTTATAAAACCAGCAAAATCTACAGAGCATTGCTCTGTAAGCCTCTACAGGGCAATATCCAACTAGAACCACGCAAATGGAAAGATGGCGAGCATTTGTGGTCGGTCGATATTGTGACGCCGTTTAGGCTGAGGGAAGAAATGTTTTCCGATCTGAAACAGAACGTTTTTCAAAAAAACGTCGTACGCCATTTTAATGGTGAAGCTGTTGTTAAATTTTAATGTAAAGATAAATCATGCTTAATTGTCTTCAACATAAAACATTAATTGCCCTATTCGTTATTCCATTGGCTATGCCCTGCAAATGCAGAGCGCGAGGCAATCAAAAGGTATCCAAATCAAAAGGCAGAAGACTTTACTTGCACGTATCGACAGAAACATAAAGGTGAAGTTTACAACAAAGATATATAATATCTGGGCTGTGAATGAAAATTTCGCTACGACATTTGGTATGCCAAAAGAATTTATTAGTCAAGAATTAGTCGGTATTGAGGCTGCAGCTTTCCGTATCGAACCAAGTGGTTTTTTTTTCTTGCGGCTGGGGGCGCAATGCAAATGCATGTAAAATGGAAGACCGCTGTGTACTTGATATTTATATCGATGAAAATAAATTGAAGTTGCCATGGGCTACTAATAGTCAGTCCGGATCCAATCCCGCAAGAACTTCGTTAAGATGGTTATCTACATATTCAGATGGGGGTATTAAAGCCAGTATTTTGCCCGAAATGATCACAGTAGAAAGTACATTTGGAGTGAAAGCATTTATGGATCCAGTCACTAGATATGAATTGGGTTTTTATGATTCTGGGAATTCGGATAAAGAATACAGCGAGCTGGATTATATTTATGGCAGGTTTATGCCAATTTCAAACTACCAAAGAAATACTATTGAAGGATTAACTTTATTGTCTTTTGATCGGGCTTGCTTAAAAGGTAGTGAAAAACATCCGTCAAAATTTGTTTTACGTACTGTGCAAAATGGTACGAATGATCCAGCGAGGGAGTTTCCTCCCAAGGTTTATTTTAAATTTTTGGTTGGTTTTGGATTTGAGCAAAGAATACGCCAAGTATTGGATCAGCATGGTGAAATGAATAGCAAACTGTATCAACAATACTGGCAAAATCGGAGTGAAAAACAATGAATTTTCAACGTGATGCAGAACTAGCTAAATTAGCGATTATTCTGCAGCTTTTTCACCGCCATACTCTTCAAAAGCGATCAAAGCTTCGGCGCCCGTCATCACGCTAGGACCACCGCCCATATAAATCGCCACTTGCAGCATTTCCATAAATTCAGCACGCGTCACACCAAGCTTGACACAAGCTTGGGCATGAAAACCTAAGCAACCTTGGCAGCGCGCCGCAATGGCAATACTCATCGCCATTAACTCTTTGTGTTTTTTACTTAAAGCGCCTTCAGTGTGCGTCGCCTTAGCGGTCTGCATAAAGCCTTGCTGAATTTCGGGAATCTCTTTGGCAAACTGGCGCAATTTACCACTGATGCTTTGCACTAAATCACGATAATTTTCTGTCATCTCTACACCATTTATAATATAAATTTATATAATAATATTATGTATTATATTTCAGGCAAAAGCAAACAGGCCTCCGAAGAGGCCTGCTTAAAGACGATTTAGCGCAAATTAAGTTCTTGGCAACGTCACACCGACCTGCCCTTGATACTTTCCTTGACGATCACCGTAGCTGGTTTCGCAAACATCATCGGCATCCGCTTCAAAAGAACAACACTTGCGCCACACCTTCATTAGCGTAAATCTTGGCAGGCAATGGCGTGGTATTAGAGAATTCTAAAGTTACATAGCCTTCCCACTCCGGCTCAAATGGCGTCACATTCACAATAATGCCGCAGCGTGCATAGGTGGATTTACCCAAGCAAATGGTCAGTGCATTACGTGGGATACGGAAATATTCAACCGTGCGCGCCAGCGCAAATGAGTTTGGCGGAATAATGCAGTATCCCTTGCCTGAAACGTCAACAAAACTGCCTTCATCAAAATTCTTTGGATCAACGATCGTCGAATTGATGTTGGTAAACACTTTAAACTCATCCGCACAGCGAATATCGTAGCCATAGCTTGAAGTGCCGTACGATACAATACGCTCACCATTCACTTCTTTGACCTGACCCGGAACAAACGGCTCAATCATGCCGTGTTCTTGTGCCATTTTGCGTATCCATTTATCCGACTTAATGCTCATAGTGTGTACTCATTGTAATTGGTGCAGGTTTGTCACAACTCTGTCATTGAGATGTGACCATCATTGACCATATTGTAACGGTATTAAGGGGTATCGCTAAGGGCTTCTGCTCAGCCATGCGACTTAATTGTGCCACTTCGGCATTTTTTTGTATTTTACGCTCGCAAACCTTGCTCTAATACCTAGGATTGCCGACAATAAAGTAAGCATCATTCATCAACCCTGCGGAGTAATTCATGAGTTTAAGCCCTTGCCCAACCCTAGCACTTGCGGGTACTGGCAATGTCGTATTTGATACTGCAAATCTAAGCAATCAGCGCTTCGTATTGTTTTTTTACCCCAAAGACAGCACCCCCGGCTGCACCACCGAAACCAGCGATTTTCGCGATTTATACCCACAATTTTTAGCCGCCAATTGCGCTATTTTTGGCCTAAGTCGTGACAGCCTAAAAAGCCATGAAAACTTCAAAACCAAATTAGCCCTGCCTTTTGAGCTAATTTCTGACCCCGATGAAATCGCTTGCGAGGCATTTGGCGTCATGAAACTCAAAAACATGTATGGCAAGCAAGTGCGTGGCATTGAACGCAGCACGTTTGTGATTCAAAACGGCATCATTATTCAAGAATGGCGCGGCGTTAAAGTCCCCAATCATGCTGCGCAAGTTTTGGCATTTGTGCAAAGCTTGCCCACCACGTAATACCAGCAGCGGCCAGATGGCCGCTTTTTTTCAACCCACTTAGCACGACCAAGCTCTCTTCAACACTTATCCTAAAAATTAGTTTCTCACAACCAGGAGTGCATCATGGCCGCCCGTAAACGTAAAGCCCCCAGTGACCGCAAGCTCTTTGTACTGGATACCAATGTGTTGATGCATGACCCCACCTCGATTTTCCGTTTTCAAGAACACGATGTATTTGTTCCCATGATGACGCTTGAAGAACTCGATTCCAACAAAAAAGGCTTAACCGAAGTTGCGCGAAACGCGAGGCAAGCCAGCCGCTTTATGGAAGAACTCGTCGCCGGCATGGAGCACAATTTGCATGATGGTGTTTCTCTGTCCGCCACCAGCAAAGAACAAGCCACTGGCCGCTTTATTTTTACAAACAGAAGCCATTACCAGCGTTTTACCGGCACAACTACCAATGGGTAAAGCCGACAATCAAATTTTAGGCGTAGTGCACCATTTGCAGCAGATGTACCCCAACCGGCAAGTCATCTTGGTGTCCAAAGACATCAATATGCGTATCAAAGCTCGTACTCTGGGACTGGCAACCGAAGATTACTTTAATGACAAAGTACTCGAAGACACTGACCTACTTTACAACGGCATGCGCGAAATTGATCAGCCATTTTGGGAGCGCAACAGCAAAGACCTACAAAGCTGGCAAGAAGGTAATCGTAGCTACTGGAAAATCAAAGGTCCTGACGTGATTGACCTGTATGTCAATCAGTTGCTATTTCAATCTGGCGAAACGCCGATGCAGGCGCGAGTGATTAGCATCGAAGGCAAAACCGCAGTCCTCGAAAGCCTAAAAGATTATGGACACAGCAAAAATGCCATTTGGGGGATTGCCGCACGAAATCGTGAGCAAAATTTCGCCCTAAACCTACTAATGAACCCCGACATTGACTTCATTTCTTTACTGGGACAAGCCGGCACAGGGAAAACCTTGCTCACGCTGGCTGCGGGTTTAGCACAAACCCTAGAATCCAAAATTTACACCGAAATCATCATGACCCGCGTAACGGTGCCAGTCGGTGAAGACATTGGATTTTTACCCGGCACCGAAGAAGAAAAGATGATGCCGTGGATGGGGGCACTTGAGGATAATCTAGATGTGCTCAACCAAACAGACGCCGAAGCGGGCGACTGGGGGCGCGCAGCAACGCGCGACTTAATTCGTTCGCGCATCAAAGTAAAATCACTTAACTTTATGCGTGGCCGTACATTCCTTAAAAAATTCCTCATCATCGACGAGGCACAAAATCTAACTTCAAAACAAATGAAGACCCTAATCACCCGCGCGGGCCCTGGCACCAAAGTGGTTTGCCTGGGCAATATCAGTCAAATTGATACGCCATACTTAACCGAAGGCTCATCAGGCTTAACCTTTGTCGTTGATCGCTTTAAAGGCTGGGGGCACTCAGGGCACATCACCTTAACCCGAGGCGAACGCTCACGTTTGGCCGACTATGCCGCCGAGATGCTCTAATTAGCTGGTGTTTACCGCAATAAAAAAGCCCCATCGCAATTTGCGACGGGGCTTTAAAATCAATCGAAAAACTATTAATTACAAAGCAGCCACGACCGCGTCACCCATTGCTGAGCACGAAACACGTGTGGTACCTGCCTCAAAAATATCACCAGTACGCAGGCCTTGTGCTAACACCTTTTTAACTGCATTTTCTACGCGCAGCGCCGCTACTTCATTGTTAAATGGTATAGCGCAGCATCATTGCCACCGACAAAATCGTCGCCAATGGATTAGCAATGTCTTTGCCCGCGATATCCGGCGCAGAGCCATGGCTTGGCTCGTACAAGCCTTTATTGTTGGCATCAAGCGATGCGCTTGGCAACATACCAATCGAACCGGTTAACATCGATGCTTCATCTGACAAAATATCACCAAAGATATTGCCAGTAACGATCACGTCAAATTGCTTGGGTGCCTTCACCAATTGCATCGCCGCGTTGTCAACCAACATATGGCTGAGCTCAACGTCTGGATATTCTTTGGCCATGTCGGTCATGATTTCTTTCCAGAATTCAGTTGTTTCCAGCACATTGGCTTTATCCACTGAACACAATTTTTTGCCCCGTTTTTGCGCGGCTTGGAAAGCCACATGACCAATGCGGCGAATTTCGCTTTCAGCGTACAACATCGTGTTAAAGCCTTCGCGCTCACCGGCTTCATTCACGCGAATACCGCGTGGCTGGCCAAAATAAATATCGCCAGTCAATTCACGCACAATCAAAATATCCAAGCCTGAAACGACTTCAGGCTTTAAGGTCGACGCATTGGCCAACTCTGGATACAAAATGGCAGGGCGCAAATTAGCAAACAGATTCAAATCTTTGCGAATCGCCAGCAAACCGCGCTCAGGGCGCAGTGGACGATCCAATGTGTCGTATTGCGGCCCACCCACAGCGCCAAGCAAAATCGCATCCGCTTCACGGGCTAACTTTTGCGTGAACTCTGGATACGGTGAACCGTATTGATCATAAGCGGCGCCGCCAAGAGGCGCTTCTTGTAACTCTAAATCTAAGCCATCATTTTTTAAAACAGTGAGCACTTTTTTAGCTTGCGCTACGATTTCAGGACCAATGCCATCGCCGGGTAAGATCAATACTTTCATGCTGTTCTCGCGGTATTTTGTTTTTTAATATTTAAACGTAGAAAAAGAGGGGCTAGCCCCTCTTTTTAATTCATTCGAAACAATTAATACGATACTTTGTAGTTCACATCGCAGTCGGTCATAACAATGACGCGTGGGTGCGTTTGCAACAAAGATGCCGGCACTTGGGTGGTGATAGGACCATTGAGTGTGCGATCTAAGATCTCAGCCTTCTCTTGGCCTTTAACGACCAACAAAATCACTTTAGCTTGCATAATCGAGCCCATACCCATCGTTACTGCTTGAGTTGGTACTTCATCGATATGATTAAAGAAACGCTTATTGGCTTCACGGGTTTCTTCTTTTAATGTGACTTGATAAGTACCACGTGACAATTGGCTATCTGGCTCATTAAAACCAATATGACCATTACCACCGATACCCAATAATTGCAGATCAACTGGACCTTGTTCGAACATCATTTTGTCATACAGACGGCATTCAGCATCAATATCAGCCGCATTGCCATTTGGCACATGCGTGTTCGCGACTTGAATATCAATATGATCAAATAGATTACGCTGCATGAAATTGCGGTAGCTTTTCTTGATGCGTTACTGGCAAGCCAACATATTCATCCAAATTAAATGTTTTGGCTTGCGCAAAACTCACCAAGCCAGCTTGATAAGTTTTAACGATTTCTTGATACAAACCCACTGGCGTACCGCCTGTTGCCATACCCAATACTGCATTTGGCTTTGCACGCACCATAGCAATAATTAAATCTGCTGCTGCACGATCTAAATCGCTTTGATTTTTAAATTTATGCAAGATCATTGATTTTCTTTCCAAAATTAATTTTGACTCTAAAAGGATACGATAAAATTCGAATAACAATATTGATTCAGTCTAAATAAATACCAATCAACAAGTCCGAATTAAATATTGCGTTTACGACTGACTCATCATGATGTGCTAGGCCACCTACCTGATCGATTTTATATCGACATCAGCACCACAAATCCATCCGCCATACGTTGACACGCGCCATTTTACTAGCGCGCCAGCGCTCAATAGTTATTTAACAAACAGCCACGGCTGCGCCATTTCATGCTGGGTTTCAAACGCCTTAATTTTGTCGCTATGAGCCAATGTCAGGCCGATTTCGTCCAAACCATTGAGCAAACAATGCTTACGATGCTCAGTCACGTCAAATGCAAACACTTGACCACTGGGCGTAGTGATCGTTTGTTCAAGCAAATCAATTTTTAAGCGATAACCTTCAGTTTTGGCTTCGGCAAATAATTGCTCAATGACAGCCGCAGGCTGCACAATCGGCAACAAGCCATTTTTAAAGCAATTATTAAAGAAAATATCGGCAAAACTTGGCGCAATCAGCGCACAAAAACCGAAATCTTCAATCGCCCAAGGTGCGTGTTCACGTGATGAACCGCAGCCAAAATTGTCACGCGCCAACAGTACTTGAGCACCTTGATTACGCGACAGATTCAACTCAAATTCAGGGTTCAATTTGCGCTGGCTGTTATCCATCCCTGGCTCGCCGTGATCCAGATAACGCCACTCATCAAACAAGTTTGGGCCAAAGCCCAGAACGCTTAATGGATTTCAAAAAATTGCTTTGGAATGATCGCGTCGGTATCGACATTAGCGCGATCCATTGCACAGACCAAACCATCGAGTTTAGTAAATGGCTTCATTTTGTTGCCGCCTTATCAATTTCATTACCGACTTTTTTCAAGTCTTTGCCAAAGCCCGACACCGTATTGCATGCCGTTAACGTAAACAATATCAACAACAGGCTTGCGAATAGTTTCATTACACGCCACTCCTTATTGCAAAGAGAAGGTGCGAATATCAACAAAATGACCGGCAATCGCTGCCGCGGCAGCCATTTCAGGACTCACCAGATGCGTACGACCACCCTGCCCTTGACGACCTTCAAAGTTACGATTTGACGTTGACGCGCAACGCTCACCCGACTCCAAACGGTCAGCATTCATCGCCAAACACATCGAACAACCCGGCTCACGCCACTCGAAACCAGCCGCGATAAAGATTTTGTCCAGCCCTTCAGCTTCAGCTTGCGCTTTGACTAAACCAGAACCAGGCACAATCAGCACCAACTTCACGCTATCGGCTTTCTTTTTGCCGGCAACAACGCCCGCTGCAGCACGTAAGTCTTCAATCCGACTATTGGTACAGGAACCGATAAAGACTTTATCAATTTTAATATCCGTGAGCGGGGTATTGGCTTCTAAGCCCCATATATTGCAGGGCGCGCGCGTAACTACCCTGACGTGTTGCATCTGATTCTTGTGCAGGATCGGGTACTTTACCAGAGACACCGAGCACTTGTTCAGGCGACGTACCCCAAGTGATTTGCGGCTCAATATCAGCGGCCTGTAATACCACTGTTGCGTCAAACACCGCACCTTCGTCAGAAACGAGGTTTTTCCAATTTTCAACGGCGGCATCCCATTGCGCATCTGTCGGCGCAAAAGGACGACCCTTTAAGTAATCAAAGGTTTTCTGATCCGCGGCGACCATGCCTGCACGCGCACCGGCTTCAATTGCCATATTGCACAAAGTCATACGGCCTTCGATCGACAAAGCACGAATCGCTTCGCCACCAAATTCAATCGCAAAGCCCGTACCACCGGCAGTACCAATCTTGCCAATAATCGCCAAAGCAATGTCTTTGGCCGTTACGCCACGGCCAACTTGACCGTCGACCCGAACCAGCATCGCTTTAGATTTTTTTTGCGACCAAGGTTTGCGTAGCAAGTACATGCTCAACTTCTGAAGTGCCAATGCCATGCGCCAACGCCGCAAATGCGCCATGGGTTGACGTATGGCTATCACCACAAACGACTGTCATACCCGGCAGCGTCGCACCATTTTCTGGGCCAACGACGTGCACAATGCCTTGACGCAAATCTTTAAATGGAAAATAAGCCAACGCGCCATATTCTTTAATATTGGCGTCCAGCGTTTCAACCTGTAAGCGAGAAATCGGATCTTGAATGCCTTTTTCCCATTCATTGGTTGGCGTATTGTGATCCGCCGTCGCAACGACAGAAGAATTACGCCATGGTTGGCGATTGGCCAATTTCAAGCCTTCAAAAGCTTGTGGGCTCGTCACTTCATGAACCAAATGACGGTCAATATAGATTAAGCAAGTACCGTCGGCTTCTTCATGCACAACGTGGGACTGCCAAAGTTTGTCGTAGAGCGTTTGAGCCATAACAATCATCGCAAAAGAGACTATCGGGGAACTCCCGAAGTTAGCACAGAAGGCATATTGCGACAAGCCGCAATACCCTATTTACCCAACACTAATTCTTGCTCGAAGGGCAGGATTGAGTCATTTTAAAGCAACCCAACCGCCTAAAAATGACAGCAGGCCGAAAGAATTATTCGCCGATACTCAACAAGGGCATGCACGCATAAATTGCATCGCAATGTGCGCCTACCTAAGCAGCTAAAAACAGCAGCAAAACAGCGCCTGAATGGCCATTTTTGTAGGATTCACGCAACATCACGCACCGAACGAGAACCAAAACGCGCCGCCACGCTGCACTAAAATTCACCAATCATTGCGATTTATCGTTGCAAAAAAGTCGCGTAAAACACACCGTATTGCCCACAAGCACATGCACTACCAGTCTAAGAGGGCAATACATCACATAACTGACAAAATGCGCCACCACTTTTTAACTGAAATAGGCTGCATAACAAAATTATTCATTTTGCGCGAGTAAATAAGACACCATTAGTCATATGGAATAGTGCCGTGTTTCTCACTTTGATGACTTATATGATGAAAGAAAATCTAATCATCATGCAATACAAAGGACCCAACATGACCAAGAAATTCAGCCCGCGCGATATCCGTAAACAATTGGGCATGAACCAGCAAGACTTCTGGAGTCAAATTGGTGTAACGCAAAGTGGCGGCTCGCGCTACGAGAGTGGTCGCAACATGCCTAAACCAGTGGCCGAATTATTACGCGTCGTTCACATCGAAGGCATTGATCTAGCCAAACTACGCAAAGAAGAAATTAAAGTATTAGAACTTTTACGCAGCGAACGTCCGGAACTGATGGATGAATTACTGCAAAAAGCCCAACAAAGTGAAGCAGCAAGTCACTAAGCTGCCAGCTTAACTGACAAACCTAATGATGTAATTCGTTCGGCCAAGCGTTGCATCCACTCTGTGGGTGCGGCGCTCAGCTGCGCCGCCTCTGCCTGCATCGAAGTGCGAGCAATCCCATAGAGCAACACCCCTTCCAGCTTCACACCTGCCTCAATTTGCTGCGCCAAAAACGTTAAATAAGCCTGCAGCTCAACTTCCGAGGGCAACTGGCCATCCACCGCAAACATGCACGTCTGTATCCATGTTGGACACAAAGCCGCTGCCTGCGCCAAGCGCCGCATTACTTGCTGCCGATTCAAACGAATTTGATTGACCCATGCAAAATCATCTTGCGGCGCACGATCGACCTTAAACCAAACCTCTCCGCGCAACGATGCCATGGTTTTAAGCGCCAGCTGTACACTGGCCTTATCCAGCTGACTACCATTGGTAATCAGCACCACTTTGATTTGCCCGCGCAAGGAAAAACGATCTAAGGCCCGCTCAACAATCGCGACACATTCGGCAAACTGCCCCGAAGTCGTTGGCTCGCCATTACCTGAAAATGCAATGTCATTGAGTCGACGCACACCATCTGGGACTGCTCGATTCATAAAATCGCCGTTAACAACATCCCCGAGCATCAAATCCAATTCAAACTCTAACTGCGGCAATGCAATTTCTGGCGCAGAACCTCTTTGCAAATCAGGCACTTGGCAATACACGCAGCGCCAATTACAGGCGTTATTTGGGTTTAAATTGATACCCACCGAAACCCCGCCAGCACGACGCGACACCACCGGATAAACATAAGTCAAGCCTGCAATATCTCGCCGATGATCATTCACCTGTAGCGGTGCAATCCATTGTGTTTTAAACGACATGCTCAGGCGCTCTCACCAACAAAACTGGCGTTTTTGCATAGCGAAGCACGCCTTCAGCCACACTACCAAGCAGCAAATGCGTCAAGCCGCCATAACCATGCGTACCCATGACCAGCAATTCGGCATGCCATTTCTCACCTTCATCGACAATCGTACGCGCGATTTGTCCGCCCCAGATTTCAAGCAAGGCCACGTCAACCGTCAAACCCAGTGCACGGAGCTCTTCAGCTCTAGAGTCAAGCAATGCTTGCCCGCCAACCCGAAGCGAAGCCTGTAATTGCGGCACATCCAAAAATTCATTGGCACTCCAAGCAAACTGCGCCAGATCAATCACATGAATCAGCCGAAGTACCGCCCGTTGTTCACCGGCAAGACGCTTTGCTTCTTCTAGCGCCGCAGCACTGGTATCACTATGATCGACTGGCACTAAGATACGTTGATACATAGGGCAAACTCCTCCAAAATAACTACTTTAGTCTTACAGGACAAAGCTTATTGCGGCAATGTGCTGACGCGCTTAAACTCAAAGCTACATCAATACTTAAAACTAACTATGCCACGAATTAAACTCGACTTACCAGAGTGCAATCTATTTCAGTGCAATATTACGGTTCGAATTACCGATATTAACTACGGCCAGCATTTAGCACATGATGCCTTACTGGGCTTACTACACGAAGCAAGGTTGCAATGGCTCGTTCATCTGGGGTATCACAGTGAAGTTGACATCGGTGGTGCAGGTTTAATTTTAAGTGATGTTGCCGTTATTTTTTTACACGAGGCCTTTTATGGTGACGTGTTGCAGATTCGCCTTGGGATTGACGAAATCAGTCAAACTCGGTTTGAACTTTATTATGATGTAAGCACCCAAGCACAGCCAATTGCTAAAGCAAAAACAACCATGGCCTGTTTTAGCTATACCGAACGAAAAATCATGTCCTTGCCGGCTCTTTTTCGGCAGGCGATCAAAAGTCAGGAGCAACAATAGAAATGAAAAAATACCCTAGCAATAGCCCAGAAGCCATGGCACGTATCTTGGTCATGCAGATGATGTGTGATGGTAGTTTTGACCCAGAAGAAATCGAAGAGCTAGAGCATTTACGCGCTTATGAGATTCTTGGCATTACCCGCAAAGGTTTCATTCAAGTATTACAAGCCTATTGCGCTGACATCAGCGATGAAGCCGATGAAAACGGACAAATTCGCTTAATTGACAAGCAACGCATTGATGATTTACTTGAAACCATTGATGAGCCACAAAAACGTTTGCAACTGGCGGCGCTGGCGCTCGACATCGCCAAATCAGACCAAGAAATTTGCGACGCTGAATTGGCGGTATTTAGCCGCATGCTCAAAAAAATGGCATTTATCGCTCGACGATTTAGCCATCGCTTTTGGCGAATAAACCCGCTAATTGCACAAGCTGTACATGACACGACACCACGTTGCTTAAGCTTTATGTCTTTCCAATAACGTCGGTATACTCAATGTACACCTTGGCAACAGCAAAAAATTGCCAGCTCAAGCCAACAAACACCAAGCTCTACAGACTGCTTGGCTTGAGTAATCAACAACCCGCACCACACCGTGGCGCGCACCCTAAAATAATAAAAATACCACGACAGGTACGCCATGAGCTGGGTTATTGACTTACATACCGCACTGGAACGCAGATTCATTTCAACGCTGGCTAAGAAATTTGCTTTTATTGGCTTATTTTTAATCTTTCCAATATTACTCCTGATTGCCAGTCACCGACTTGAATCCAAACTCAGCGCCACGCTCGCGCAACTCGCTCCGGCTACCAGTCAATTGATACTACAAGAAATCCAGCATTTGCAATGGTTTGCCATCGCCTGCACCGCCCTTACTGTATTACTCTGCGCCATTGAAATTACTTATTTTCATTTTTGGATTACCAAACCGGTACAACGCATCGATCAAGTCTTTGATGAAGCGGCCAGTCACGAAGGCGATCTTTCAAAGGATATTCCGGCCCCCTACTCCGATGAAATCAGCCAACTCGCGCTCACCTGCAACCGCTTTTTAAGTAAACAACGCGACATCATTGCCAATGTCCAAACTATGACGGTTGGCATGGCGCTTGAGGCGGCTAAATCACAAAAAAACATCAAAGATTCAGCCTCGGCCACCGCCCAACAAGATACGCTAGCCAGAAATGTGGTCAACGCCAGCAATGCAACCACCGAAGGCATTAACCACGTCTCGCACCGCACCGGTGAGATTTCGCAAACAACGGCACAAAATTTGCAAATGGCGCGACAATCCTCAGCCGAACTACAAGACGTCACCACGCGTATTAATGCGATCACCCATAAAATTGCCTCTTTCAACCACACCGTTGACGGATTAAATCAACGTTCAGCCAGCATCAAAACCATTGTTGATTTGATCAAAGAAATTGCCGGACAAACCAATTTATTAGCGCTCAATGCCGCCATTGAAGCCGCACGCGCCGGTGAACAAGGTCGTGGCTTTGCGGTTGTTGCCGATGAAGTGCGTAAATTGGCAGAAAAAGTTGGCGTCGCAACCGATGAAATATCCAACGATATCGACAATATGCTCAGCCAAGTGGCTGAGACCTTGGCCGAAACCGCCATGATTACGACGGATGCCAACCTAACCCGTGAAGCGGTTGCAAAAGCATCAATGCAATTTGCACAATTGATGCAAGATTTTGAAATGACCGCGCAAGCCTTATCTGGCATTGCACAGACCCTCGAAAGCTTCACCAGCGCCAATAATTTGGTGAATGCCAACGTTTCAGAAATTCACCAATTATCACTCGGGGTGAATGAAAAAATGGGGCGATCAGCGCAATCTTCTTTTGATGTGGCGCAAGCGGCAGAAAAAGTCCAAGCCATGATTGGCCGTTTTACCGTAGGGCAAGGCGCGCTGGATTCCAGCATCTCATCGGTATGCCAATACCGCGATCGGATTGCCGCCCAAATTGAGGCACTGCATCAGCGTGGCATCAATGTGTTTGACCACAACTACCGCCCCTTACCCAATACCCAACCACAAAAATACCAGACCGAATACAACGCGCACTTTGTGTCTGACATTCAACCACTTTACGATGAACTCGCCAAAACCGCGCCTGGCGGGCGCTTTGTTTTGGCCGTTGACTGCAATGGCTACGCGCCGACCCACAATAGCTGGTATGCCAAAGCGCTAACCGGAGAGAGTGCCATCGACTTAATTGAGAGCCGTCACCAACGTATTTTTAACGATCCCGCTGGGCTACGTGCCGCACGCAATACCGAACGCTTTTTATTGCAAACCTATGTTCGCGATACCGGTGAAATCATGACTGAAATCGACGTGCCGATCACTGTCAATGGTCGACACTGGGGTGGATTGCGCCTAGGGTTTGATGGTAATGCGATTTTAACCAACGCCTAAATGCATGTCTGAGCTACAAAAATCTAGCTTCAACGCGATATTTGATGCCAATAGCCGCATCTTAATTTTAGGCAGTTTGCCAGGCGACGCCTCGCTCAATGCAGGGCATTACTATGCACATCCAAGAAATGCCTTTTGGCCGATAATCAGCCAATTGATTGCCGTCGACTTAACACAACGTCCATTTGCTGAACGCTACCCCCTTATTCAGCAATATGGCATTGCGCTCTGGGATGTGGTGCAACAAGCAAACCGTGTTGGCAGCCTTGATACTGCGATCCAAACACCACAATTGAACCCACTTGACGCGTGGTGTAGAGCGCAACCTCAACTGCAGTTAGTGGCCTTTAATGGCCAAGCTGCGGCCAAATACGGCAGCAAACTCATTCCGGGGTATATTGAGCAACTCGTTTTACCGTCTAGCAGCCCTGCGCATACCCTTAATGTTAGTCATAAGACCGAAGCTTGGCTCGCCGCGCTGAGGCCTTATTTAAAAACTTAACGCTCGTCTTTACCAGAAGCCCAAATCGCAAACATCAGCCAAATTGCATTAACCAAGGCGACAACAAACCCTAAAAATCCCAGTAACGGCATCCCCAACAAAGTGGGCCCCGTCTTAATCGTCATGGCAATCGATGAGCCAATAATCAATGCGCCAGTCACAATGCCCATTGTCAACCGATTGGCACTTTTAGCCAGCAAACTGCCAAAACGATCTAAGCGTTTTAAGTCCAAATCCACCTTCAAACTACCACGCCGAGCTTGCTTGATCAGTTTACCAATATCACTGGGCAAACCGGACAACACACTGAAGGCTTCAAACACATTGTCTTTGCCGGTTTTAAGCCAAGCTTTGGGGCTCAAGCGCTCAAGAATGACTTCTTTTACAAATGGCGTTAGATGCGGCACCATTTTAAAATCAGGATCAAGCTGGCGCCCCAAACCTTCCAAGGTGATCAGCGCTTTAAATAACAGGGTTAAATCCGACGGCAATGTGATTTCATGGTCGCGCATAATGACGGCAACATCGTTGAGCATATGTCCAAACGGAACGTCTTTTAGCGGCAGATTCTCGTAATTAAACATAAAATCGGCAATATCACTGGCCAATTTAGTCTCATAAACTAAAGTGTCACCGGTCCATTCGAGCAATACATTTAAAATGCCATGCTCATCACGTTGCGATAAAGCGGCCAATAAATCGACAATTTGATCTCGCCGTGGCCGTGGCAAACGGCCAACCATACCAAAATCAAGAAATGCAATCCGGTTGCCCGGCAAATACTTCACATTGCCAGGATGTGGGTCCGCATGAAAATAACCATCGATCAATACCATTTTAAGCACTGCATCAGCACCACGGGCAGCCAATACCGTTCTATCCATACCTGCAGCATCGACTGCCGCTAAATCATTGCCCGCGATCCCGCCGATATAACTTTGTACATTCAAACTCTCGCCAGTCCATTGCCACCAAATGCGTGGAATCTCAATTTCATCATGCCCAGCAAAATTTTGTACAAAGCGCTCTAAATTACGCGCTTCGGTCGACAAATTCAGCTCTCGACGCAGCGACTTGGCAAATTCATCCACAATCCGCACCGGCTGATAACGCCGCAAATCTGGAAACTCAAATTCAGCCAAGCTGGCAATGTGCCGCAAAATACGTAAATCGGCTTCAATTTTTGGAATAATTCCCGGCCGGCGAATCTTTAACACGACCTCGGTGCCATCTTGCAACTGCGCCCGATGCACCTGAGCGATGGATGCCGAGCCCACTGGAATGGGATCTAAAGCTTTAAAAATCGCATGCGGATCATCGCCTAACAACTGCTGTAATTCGGGCAATAAAATGGCAAAATCCAACGGTGGTACTTCACTTTGTAATTTTTCAAATTCAGCAATCCAATCGGGGGTAAACATATCCACCCGCGTGGCTAAAACCTGACCCAATTTAATAAATGTAGGGCCCAATTGCTCTAACGCTTTTCGTACCCTCACCGCCGGCTCAAGTAATTCAATTTCATGCTCACCGGGCAAATGCAAAGCATCGCTAGCGCGTTCTATTCCTTTGTTCAAGCCCAATTTTTGCACCAAATTGCCAAGGCCATAACGAATCAAAATCGCTACAATCTCTCTCACTCGAGGTAAATCTCTGACAACAGTGAACGTTTCTTTCAGCATTCAGTCCTATTTCCTTAAATGAAACCAATAAAATTCGGATTATTTCAATTTTATGCTTTACAGCCCGATTCCACATCCGTACAGTTCCTGCCCATGAAATGGATCATCATTCTCACCACACTATTTAGCCTGAGCGCACTCCCTGTCTACGCCGACGAGGAGATGCCCGTTGGCGAAGTTGCGACCCCAAGTAGCTGGGGCGCTAACAAACCAAGTAGTAATACCGCCAGCAAAGCCAAACGCAATAAAAAATCCGCTGAGAAACAAGCTGACTATACACCGGCTCAGGATTTACTTTTATCTGCAATGAGCTTAATTGGTGTGAAATATACCTGGGGCGGCGACACACCTGAATCGGGGCTCGATTGCAGCGGATTTATTCGCTATGTTTTTCAAAACTCGATGAATTTAACCTTGCCGCGCACCGCCTTTGAAATGGCGCAAAAAGGTAAAACCATCGATAAATCAGAATTAAAACCGGGTGACTTGGTTTTTTTCAATACACTAGGCAGAACGTTCTCTCACGTTGGCATTTACCTAGGCGACAATCGATTCATTCATTCACCCCGTGCAGGGCGCAGCGTCGAAGTGGCCAATATGGGCATTAACTATTGGACCACGCGCTTTACTGGTGCGCGTCGAATGGCCGACGCGGGCAATTCTGAAGGCTTAAATGTAAATGCCATGCTGGCGGCCAGCAGTAATGAAAACAAACGCAGCGCCGTGGCGACTTCATCGGCCAGCAGTAGCAGTAAACGAGTTTGTAAAAAAGTGACCACCGGCAAAGGTAAAAACAAAAAAACGGTGACGCAATGCGCAACTGTTACCAGTAAGCCAAGTACAGTACAAACGCGTAAATCGACAAAACACACAAAAAAGTGCCACGACGAGTCGCAAAGTAAGTAGTAAAAAAGTAACTGCCAACAAAAATGTGGCGAAAAAACCGGCGAATAAAACCCGCGCGCAAAGTCGCGCCAAAAACCAGCACTGCAAAACCTAAAGCAACGACTCAAACTAAAAAATAATCACTTATTTTTAGCCAATAAAAAAGCCATTCAACGAATGGCTTTTTTATATTGCGCGAAATTTAAATATCAAAATCTTTTGCTGGCACAATCACCAAGCCCGCACGCAAACCCGGTGGTACATCGGGATTAGGGAAAATAATCCGTGCGTTAGCTTCTTCAATAATAAATTGCTCGCCCTGATCTTCCGCCAACACCAAACCTTGCGCCAAGGGCGTAAAGTTATCCGTTTTGCCATCAATGGCAAATTTAAAATCATTGGTTTTCTTCATTACTTCACGCGAAACACGGAAAACTTGCACCTGTTCCGGCACTAAATCTGGCGTAGGCAACTCACCTTGAATTAATTGCTGCAAATAGGCAGCCATTTTAGATAAGTCGATCTGCTGGTTCTCTCCAAACGGGCGAGCACTTCCCAATTCAATGGTAAAGGCCGCAGCATTACAATGGCGGCTGGAAAAAAACGAAAAGGTACTCGACACCGTCGATTGCAATAACACCGTATCGACCCCTGCCAATGACAAGCGCGCAATTTCAACGGTCGAGAACGTATTTCCAGGTTTAGGTAGTGGGTAAATTGCAAATTTTTCAATCAAAGAACCGTGAATCGCCGTATGTAAATCGTAATGAAACCTTGGTTTTTTCGCTTGCGCATTGGCTTGAAAAAACCGCATTACATGCATTTCTAGCATTGCAGCGCGCCTTTTCTCAATGCCGTCTTCAACCTCTGGCGTGCGAGAAAACAATCGATTCATGTCTTCTTCAACAAAACGATGACCTAAACGCAAAGCCGCCACATTGCCAAAAATAAACAGCACACGTGCGCGCACCTTAATTGCGCCCAGCATGATTTGCTCAATCAATTGGTCGACCAATTCAACCGGCGCGGTCTCATTCCCATGGATGCCGCAGGAAATCACCAGATCCAATGCCGTATTATCGATGTCTTGCGGCTCGAATCGAATCACCCCCTCATCCATCACCTGTACGCCAGCCCCTGTCGGCAAGCAGTACGGCAAGGCGATGGTGGTATTTCCTGATAATGTTTCTTGTAAAAAACGACTCATTTGCACTTAACCCAAGGGAAATCGATAATGGTGAGCTAATTTTAGCAGGATCAGCCCATGACACGGGCGTTCTTAAACATCCACGCCTTGCATCTGAAACGGATAAATCGACCCTAATTGCAAAATCTGCGTCAATTCATCCAATGCGCTACGCACTTCAATTAAAAAACTCGGATCAAGCAAATCAGCTTCAACTAAACGATCACGGTAATGCCGCTCAACCCACTGCGTCAGCCGTGCATACAGTGCATCATTCATCCACACCCCAGCATTGACCGCGTTGGCTTCAACTTCATTTAAAGCGACCCGCAGCCGCAAACACGCTGGGCCGCCACCATTTTGCATGCTTTGCTTTAAGTCATAGACCAACACAACTCATCAATTGGCCCATTACTCGCTTGCAATGCTTGTAGATAAGCCCACACCGCTGGCGTATTACGGCACTCCTCAGGCACAACGAGGCGCTGCCTGCCATCGGGCTTAGCCAATAGTTGGCTATTAAACAAATACGACTTCACCGCGTCAGCCACGCTCACTACATCACGGGACACTTCGATAATGTGTAATTGGCCAGCCATTTTGGCCGTTAACTCGGCATACACTTGATCAGACGCTAAAAACGCATCTTGATGGCAAAACAACACGTTTTGATTGCCAACCGCAATTACATCGTTATGAAACACCCCGGCATCAATCACTGCGGGGTTTTGCTGCGCCAACACCGTGTGGCTGGCCGCTAAACCATGACGACGAATCACCGCTTCGCTCGCCTCTCGAGTTTGTCTGGCCGGATAGTGCTGCGGCGCAATCTGCCCTCCCCAGTGCTGACGGCCATAAACAAACAACTCGACGCCTTGCTCGGCATAGTCATGACACAGCCGAGTATGATTGGCAGCACCTTCATCGCCGAACGCCGCAAGCATCGGCAAAGCATCGTGCACCATAAAATGCTGTGGGTGCGCAAAAATACTTTTTAGCGTGCGGGCGGTTTGTTTGTGCTCGATGGCGCGGTGAAATTTATTTTGTAAGTTCGCCACCGTAAAATGCACCCGGCCATCTTGCGTATCGGCGGATGGACTCACTGTCGCTGCATTGGCGGTCCACATGGAAGACGCTGAACTCAACGCAGACAAAAACCCCGAAGGGGTATTGCTCATGGCTGCAATGATTTCAGCATCGCTACCCGTATACCCTAGATCACGTAACATCCACAACGCTGGCCGCTCTTGCGGTGGCAATACGCCTTGGCGATAGCCTAAATCGGCCAAGGCTTTCATTTTGGCCAAGCCTTGCAATGCCGCTTCGCGGGGATTGGCCGCTTGATTGGCGTTACCCGTTGACGCCACATTGCCAAACGAGTGACCACCGTAATGATGCGTTGGCCCCACCAAACCATCAAAATTGGCTTCAAATGCCCGTACTGAATTCATAAAGTCATCCCCACTGGCAACTGAGCCGGCAATTGCAATTGCTCAGCCTCGATCGAGGCCACCGGATAAGCGCAATAATCGGCAGCATAATACGCACTCGCGCGATGATTACCCGACGCGCCAATACCACCAAATGGCGCAGCACTGGATGCGCCGGTCAGCGGTTTATTCCAATTCACAATCCCAGCGCGCGACGCACGCCAAAAATATTCATATTGCGAGCGCGAATCGGACAACAAACCGGCTGCCAGACCAAACTGCGTGCGATTAGCCAGCACCAGCGCCTGATCAAAATCGGTATAACGCTGCACTTGCAGCAAAGGGCCAAAATATTCTTCATCCGGCAAATCAGCCAAACCGGTGACATCCAAGATGCCTGGCGACAATAAAGCGGTATTGGCTATCAATCGTTGCATGGCCAATAAAGTGTGCGCGCCTTGGGCTTGCAAACGCTGCTGCGCCGCCAGCATGGCATCGGCCGCCGCCAGCGAAATCACCGCGCCCATAAAGGGCTGGGCTGGCGCATCCCAAGTGCCAACTTGTAAAGCGGCGGTCACCGTAATCAAGCGAGCAATAAACGCATCACCCCACGCACCAACCGGCAATAGCAAACGCCGCGCGCAAGTACAACGTTGACCCGCAGAAATAAACGCCGACTGAATCACATGGTGGATTGCCGCATCAACGTCACTGACTTCCTCCACCACCAATGGATTATTGCCGCCCATTTCTAGCGCCAAAATTTTATGTGGCGCACCCGCAAATTGGCGATGCAAGGCATAACCAGTGTGTGCACTACCGGTAAAGTACAAACCATCTAAATCAGCATTGGCCGCCAGAGTAACGCCCGTTTCACGCCCGCCTTGCACCACATTCAGTACCCCTGCTGGCAAACCTGCTGCAATCCATAACTCAGCGGTTTTTTGCGCGGTCATCGGTGCCAATTCAGACGGTTTAAATACCACGCAATTGCCAGCCAGCAGCGCCGGCACAATGTGGCCATTGGGTAAATGACCAGGGAAATTATACGGGCCAAATACCGCCACCACGCCATGCGGCCGATGGCGTAACACCGCTTGCGCATCGCCTTGCTGCGCCTCTTTATAACCGGTTCGCTCATCGTAACTTTTGATCGAAATCTCGATTTTATTGACCATGGTTGCCACTTCAGTCAATGCTTCCCAACGCGGCTTTCCCGTTTCAATGCCAATCACATCGGCCAAACTAGCTTGATTGGCTTTTAATAACTCAGCAAAGTTGCGAATTAACGCCGCACGCTCGGCAAATTGCAGATCACGCCAAGCAATAAACGCGGCACGAGCGGCACATACCGCCTCCTTCACGTCATCGTCATTGGCAGCTGCACCTTGCCAAACAATGTCTTGCGTTACTGGATTGCGCGAAGAAAAAACCTCACCACGGCCAGACAGCCAATGCCCATGAATTAATTGCATACTTTTTCCTTTAAACCTTTGCGGACAAAGGCACAGCACGAACAGTAGCGTCATGCGTTAAATTTAAGCGTGTTAATACTTCGCTCGTCAGCGGCAAGATGCCATCTTGTGGTAAGGACACCGCTAAAGTAACTCTAAAATCAGTCAGGCTTCGATTGCTGACTAACCAAACTGAGCCATCCACCGGCTCCGTAGCGACGGGCAAAACGGGAAATACGGCACTGTCTTTGATGGCACGAATATCGGCCAAGCTGCATTCCAAGCTTGGACCGGCATCAAAAATATCGACATAGCCTTGATAACGAAAGCCTTCGGACTCCAGCAAAGCGCGTGCCGGTTCCGTGGCCGGATGCACGTGCCCCAAGGCCGCCCGAGCTTCATCAGATAAGAAACAGGTATAGATTGGATGTTTAGGCATCAATTCTGCAATAAACGATTTGCTGCCGACGTAAGACAGAAAATCCGCTTTAGCAAAATCCATCGTAAAAAAATGCCGGCCTAAACTTTCCCAAAATGGCGAACGCCCGGTTTCATCAGAAACGCCGCGCATTTCAGCGATCACTCGCTCTGAAAATCGATCAGGAAACTCGGCCATAAACAAAAATCGACTTTTCGACAGCAAAGCGCCATTACCATCGCGGCGATACGTTGGCTTTAAAAATAAAGAGCACAACTCGCTTGAACCGGTTAAGTCGGAAGTTAAAAATAGCGTCGGCAGTTGCTTATAAATCTGCATTTCGCGTGATGCATGCACCGAAAGACCCACTCGGTAGTTGTACCAAGTGTCGTGCATGCCCAAAGCAGCTTCAACGCCGCAAATACCGACGATTTGTTGGCTATCATCGTCTTCAAGCACGAATAAATAACTGGCGTCAGCCAAGTCAAGTTGACCATGCAGACTTAAATTACTGGTTTGAATGCGCGCACTTAAGCGCTCAGGATTGGGCTGTAACGTTGTAACGCCTACACCCGCGGTCGCTGCCAAAGCAAGGAGCGCCTCTAGATCTGCGGGGACGATCGGGCGTATTAACATGGTCTTCAACTAAAAATGGAATATAACCAATGTAGCAAAGTGTTGAAAAACCGCGTATCGGTACTATCCCCATTCAAGCGGGATGCAGCGAGCTCTTTACGGCTGACCTACATCAAGGTGCGCGCCCCTTCAAAGCGCGGCGCAAAGTAAACATTTTTCAATGATTCGATCCGGACTCGACCATTACTCGACGGCGCATGAATAAATTTTTCATCGCCAAGGTAGATACCAACGTGGGAAAACGAGCGATCAGTAGTTTTTAAAAAACACCAAATCCCCCGCCTGCATTTCTGACTGGCTCACCGGTCGTGATGCCGCCGCCATCGCCGCTGCCGTACGTGGCAGCGTAACACCGAGAGCATTTTTATACACCAGCAAGACTAATCCACTGCAATCTAAACCCGCTTCTGGATTAATACCACCAAACTGATATTGCGTTTCCAATAAGCCCAAGGCATACATCACCACTTCGCGACCAGCACCATCGGCTTTAATATTAGACAGCGAGGGTATAGGCTTGGCGGGCTTATTTTTTGCTGGTTTGGTGGAAGTACACCCAGTGAGTATAAAAAGCCCACACAGCAAAGTGATCGTAAACTTAATCATCCACTAATACTCGCACGTGCTCAGTGACGCTGCGCGCCAAGGCAGATAAGTCATAACCGCCTTCGAGCATCGACACGATGCGCTGCTCACTGTAGCGCGCGGCGACTTTCATTAATTGCTGCGTCACCCAAGCATAATCGGCTTCAACTAAGCCCATCGAGCCCATTTCATCTTCCAGATGCGCATCAAAACCAGCCGAGATCAAAATCAGTTGCGGTTGATATTCATTTAATAGAGGTAACCATTGCTGGGTGACCACTTCACGAAATTCCGCACTTTTGGTCGCTCGTGGCATCGCAATATTGTGCATATTGTCCGCCATCGGCACATCCCCTGAATAAGGAAAAAACGGGTGCTGAAAAATACTCACCATCAAAGCGCGAGGCTCATCCCATAAACAGTCTTCAGTGCCATTACCGTGGTGCACATCAAAATCAACAATCGCCACGCGCTCCAAACCATAAGCGGCAATTGCATGCTTGGCGGCAATCGCAACATTACTTAAAAAAACAAAATCCAAAAGCTTTTTCTTTTTCTGCGTGATGCCCCGGTGGACGAATCGCACAAAATGCATTTTGTGCCTTACCTTGCATCACCAAATCCACCGCTTGAATCCCGGCGCCTGCACCATGGTAAGCTGCGTTCAAGGTGTAGGGATTTAACACCGTGTCAGGCTCTAAATGCACATGCCCTTGCGCTGGACTGGCAACAGCTAAACGATCTAAATACGCCGCCGGATGCACCCGCAGCAATTGTTCTCGCGTTGCCGCTTGCGCCGTGACATGCAATAAATAATCCCAAATACCCGCCGCGATCAAGCGGTCTTGAATCGCCGCCAAACGCTCAGGACATTCAGGATGACCTTGCCCCATTTCATGCATCACACACGATGGATGACTAATATATGCAGTTGCACCACAGGAACCGACCACAGAAATTGCCCCTTGTTGACTATATTCATATTGCTTTTGATATGAAAACCCAATGCTGATTACATAGATTTATGTTTACTCAACATGTTCTTTATCGTTGATTCTGCACAACCAAGAAAACTTGCAACATCTTCAATCTTCGCGTCATTCATACGAATTTCTAACGCCAGCTTAAAACCAATCTTTTTCAGCCTACCCAGCTCGTCACCGCCTGACTTAGTACTTGCTCAATAGACATGTTTATTGTTAAGTTTACGCTGCACAGCACAAGAGGGAAAGAATGACACCATCAACACCGCCACGCCTGTTGCAGCAACTCCACGCTGCCGAGCAGCAATTAAATCAAATTATCCTGGGCAAGCCGCACACCATTCGGCTTGCGTTAACGTGTATTTTGGCCCAAGGCCACTTATTAATTGAAGACATCCCCGGCGTTGGCAAAACCACCTTAGCCCATGCTTTAGCCCGAGTTTTAGGTTTGGCATTTGCACGCATTCAATTTACCAGCGACTTACTGCCTGCCGATTTACTCGGGGTTTCAGTGTATGAGCGTCACGAAGCACGGTTTCAGTTTCATCCCGGCCCGATTTTTACTCAAATCTTGTTGGCCGATGAAATCAACCGCGCTACCGCCAAAACGCAATCGGCCTTACTCGAAGCGATGGCCGAGCGCCAAGTCACTTTGGATGGCGAAACCCATTTACTCCCCACGCCGTTCTTTGTGATTGCAACACAAAATCCACAACAACAAATCGGTACTTTCCCTTTACCCGAATCGCAACTCGATCGATTTTTATTGCGCATTGAGCTGGGTTATCCGAGCCCCGCCGCCGAGCGCGCCTTACTCGAGGGCCTAGATCGACAAGTTTTACTCCAACAAACAGCTGCCTTACTCAACGCAGAGCAGCTCATCGCCGCGCAAGCTGCGATACAACAAATTACTGCCTCACCAGCACTACTGGATTATATTCAGGCACTGATTGCACACTCACGCCGCGACACTCAATTTGTATATGGCCTATCGCCGCGAGCCGCATTAGGCTTAGTTCACGCCAGCAAAGCTTGGGCATGGCTCAATGGCCGCAATATGGTGCTGCCCGATGATGTACAGCAAGTTTTTGTCGCCGTTGCTGGCCATCGTTTAATCTCAAAACAAAGCCATCGCAATGACTTTGCCGCGGTTCAGCAACTTTTAGCGCAGGTCGCAATTCCTTGATTAAATCCACTATCAATCGGCCGTGGCAACGCTGGATCAATCGCCGTCACCCCGCACACAGTGGCCAACAAGAAATCCGCCATCAGCAGCTCTATATATTGCCGACTCGCTACGGCTGTGCATTTAGCTTTATGGTACTGACACTGCTTGTTGGCGCATTAAATTATCAACTCAACCTGGGTTTACTGTTTGCCTTTTTACTCATTGGCATTGGCCAAACCATGATGCTCAAATCGTACGCCAATCTACTTGCCCTTCGATTGGAAGTACTCCCAATATCCGCCGTTTTTGCTGGGGAACATGCGGCCGTTTTAATTCGTTTTGAAAACAAAAAAGACATTACGCGCAGCCAATTGCATGTTTCTTGCCGCGACAGCGCCATTGCGACACTGAGCAACCTGCCGCCGTGGGCGACACAAGACGTCACTTTACGACTGCCATGCCCGCAACGCGGCGCAGTCACCCTGCCGCGCTTACGTCTAGAGTCAACTCAACCGATGGCCTTGTTTCGTTGCTGGAGCTTCCTGAATAGCCCGCAATCACTATGGGTTTATCCCGCACCGGAAGAAAACCCACCGCCACCACCGCTCGGACATCATCGATCGACCGGACAAACTTTATCCAACGCCCATGGCCACGATGAGTTTAATGGTTTGCGTGTATTTCAACGCGGAGACGCCAAGCATGCCATTGCGTGGAAACACAGCGCGCATGGCGAGCAATTGCTGGTGAAGCACTTTCAATCCCCTACCGGGGAAAGCCGCTATTTTCACTGGGATGATGTGCAAGATTTAGAACTTGAACTGGCTTTAAGTCGACTTTGTGCTTGGATTTTAGCCGCCCAAGAACGTGGCCAAGATTATGGGCTTAAGCTACCCAATGCGCACTTTGCCCCAGCATTAGGCGCAATTCATCAGCAGCGCTGCTTATTGGCACTCGCGCAATTTACGCCCCCACGATGAGCCGCCAACTGACACCGCCAGAACAACAGCAACTTGGCGTGCTGATGCTCTTCGTTTGCCTGCCGCATCTGATCATGCAAAACCCATGGCTATCTGGTTTGCTCGGTTTGGCACTACTGACTTATTGTGGATTAAGCCCCCAACGGCGAACGCAAATACCGCGCCACTTGAGCTTATTACTGGCAATTTTAAGCTTGCTCCTCGTTTATCAAGCCCATCAAAGCCTCATGGGCGCGAAGGTGGGATTGCCGTATTGATTGCGCTGTGCATTAGCAAACTGTATGAAACACGCACCGTCCGCGATGCCCATGCCATGTTATTGCTGGCGTTTTTTGCGACAGGGATCAGTTTTTTACACGGGCAAGCGCCTTGGCAAGCGGCATTGGCTGGCTTGGCCTTAGTCGCAACCGTTTGCATTGCACTGCGCTTAGAAAACAATGTACTAACCCTAGGTATATCTATCAAGGCAGCGGTAAAAATATGTTTACAGGCAATACCCCTTGCCGCCTTATTGTTTTTGTTTTATTCCCTCGACTACCGGCTCCGCTTTGGAGTTTGCCCAACGAGACTGCCGCTCGCACCGGTCTATCTGGGGACAAGATGTCGCCGGGCAGCTTAAATCAATTAATCCAAGATAATCGCATCGCCTTTCGTGCTGAATTTAACGGCATGGCACCACGCCAAGATCAACTGTATTGGCGTGGCCCGGTGTTCAATCAGTTCGATGGCCAATACTGGCTACCCGCCACGGCAAACTCGAGCAAGCCACCACAAATCATCGCACGCGGTCCTCAAGTTAACTACAGCATCACCTTAGAGCCGAATCAACAAAACTGGTTACTGGCATTGGATCTACCTACTCAGTTCCCACAAACTGCAATGTTGAACTCACAATTGCAATTAATCCAACGCAGCCCGATCAATCAAAGACTGCGCTACAGCGCCAGTAGCACCTTGCACTGGCAAACCTTGGGTGACACTGGCATCGCAGCGGCCCTGCAGCTGCCACCGTCACTGAACCCAAAAACAATCTCCCTCGCGCAACGCTGGCAACAACAAGCCCCTGCACAACGCGTTCAATCGGGCTTGCAATGGCTAAAAACCCAGCATTTTAGTTACACGCTAACGCCGCCATTGCTACAAAAAAAAGATCGGATTGATGAGTTTTTATTTGAATCAAAACAGGGCTATTGCGAACATTACGCCAGTGCTTTTGCCGTACTCATGCGGGCCGCAAACGTGCCTGCACGTATCGTGACCGGCTATCAAGGCGGCCAGTTCAATCCCAATGGTAATTACTACATGATTCGACAAGCCGATGCCCACGCTTGGGTTGAGGTTTGGCTAACAGAGCAAGGTTGGCAGCGCGTAGATCCTACCTTTGTGGTTTCACCCACACGCATCGAAAATGGTTTCGAAAGCCGCTTTGCGCCTCGCTGGCAAAATGATGCGCTGCCAATGCTATTTAGTCGCGACGCAACATTCATCAAATCCATGCGACTGCATCTCGATGCGTGGGTGAATCATTGGAATCAATGGGTCATTGCGTATGACAGCCAACGCCAATTGAATTTACTTCAGCGGCTAGGCATTAAAGAATTTCTCTCTTGGCTATTCTTACTTTATTTAAGCGGTGGATTACTACTTATTCTTGGTGGGTTTTTATTTTTATTTTTTACATCGCAATCCAGCGCAACCGACCGATGTTGCCCATCAATTATTTGCGCGCTATTGCAAAAAATTACACCGCTTTCAACTTTACAAAGCACCGCATGAAACGGCCAGCCAGTTTGCCGCACGCTGCCAAACAGCACGCCCCGAATTGGCGGCCAGTATGATTGAGATCACCAACCTCTATCTGGCCGCGCGTTATGCGCAAGACAGCAGCGCATTAGCGCAATTAAAAATCGCCATTAAACGTTTTGCTTAATTCAAACAGATCGATTTATGATGGCCGAACCCTCATCCACTCATTCTCATTTAAAACTATGGCTCGCTTTTTAACTGAACCGCAATTCGCACATCAAAATCCAGCCAAAATTGGCGTGCTTTTAATCAACCTAGGCACACCAGAAGCCCCTACCGCCCAAGCTGTACGCCCTTACTTAAGACAGTTTCTATCTGACCCGCGCGTGGTTGAAATTCCTAAAGCCATTTGGTGGTGCATTCTCAACGGCATTATTTTGACGACTCGCCCGAAAAAAAGTGCTGAAAAATACGCCAGCATTTGGACTAAAGAAGGCTCGCCACTCAAAGTCTGGACCATCAAACAGGCCAAACTACTTAAAGGGCAACTTGGCGAAGCGTTTCCAGGGCAGCTGGTTGTTGACTACGCAATGCGCTACGGCTCGCCTTCAATCGAAAGTCAAATCAGCAAATTAAAAGCACTCAATTGCCAAAAAATCATTATCGTTCCGATGTATCCACAATATGCCGCCAGCACCACCGCGAGTGTGAATGATGAGGTTTACCGGGTATTACAAAAAACCCGTTTTCAACCGGCCATCCGCACTGTGGCGCCTTACTATGACCATCCTCGCTATATCGCAGCCTTAGCCGCGCAAGTTCGTCAGCATTGGCAAGCCAACGGCAAGGGTGAGCACTTACTAATGAGTTTTCATGGGGTGCCGCGCGCTACACACTCGACAAAGGCGATCCTTATCACTGCCATGCACTCAAAACCGGCCGACTACTGGCTGAGGCACTTGATTTAAATCCCACACAATATACGGTGTGTCTTTTCAATCTCGCTTTGGCAAAGCCGAATGGCTTAAACCGTACACTAGCCAAGTAATACAGCAGCTTGGCCAGAAACAGTTATCACAGCTCGATGTAATCTGCCCCGGATTTGTCGCCGACTGCTTAGAAACACTGGAAGAAATTGCCATCGAAGGCCGGCATGACTACCTACAAGCGGGGGGGAAAAAACTATCAATTCATCCCTTGCCTGAATGATCATGCTGAATGGATTTCTACGCTCGAAGAATTGGTTCGCACCGAGCTGACAGGCTGGCTGACAAACGGCAAAGCTGAAAAAAGAAATATAGATGAATTAAATCAATCACTTAATAGATGTAAGACCATAAAACACAACAAATTGAACTTGGGGATTTTAGAAATTAACGCTACACTCTGCGGTAAGCTTAATCTTACAAAAGGGGATATACCCAATGGCCACTAAACTATTCTTAGCTGAAGACGACCTGATCTTAGCCGACGCGCTAAAATCAAGTCTTTCGCAAGCAGACTTTCAATGCGACTGCGTGAATGATGGCGCATTAGCATTACAAATTTTACTTCACAACGACTACGATGCCGTTGTCTTAGATATCGGTCTGCCAAATATGGACGGTCTGACTGTACTGCGTAATGTTCGTCAGCATAAGCCTTCTTTGCCAATTTTGATTCTAACCGCACTAGATGGTTTAGATGAACGCGTTGCAGGCTTGGATGCAGGTGCCGATGATTACTTGGCAAAACCATTTGAGTTTTCTGAATTAGAAGCTCGTTTACGCGCCCTGTTACGCCGCAGCCAAATTTTGCCGCAGTCAGTACAGCAATTGGGTAATTTACGCCTTGATCGCGCTGGTCAACGTGCATGGTGCAATGATACGCCGCTTGATTTGTCAGCTCGTGAATTAACCGTACTCGAAATCTTGATGTCAAACATCGACCGCGTAGTGACTAAAGAGCAAATCGTTAGCGAATTAGGCAATGAAAACGCTGAAGTTGGCCTCAATGCAATTGAAGTTTACGTGCATCGCTTACGTAAAAAATTAGATCCAGCTGGCGTGGTAATACGTACGATTCGTGGTTTGGGTTATTTACTTGAAAAGCAGCAAGTCATTCCTACTGATGCGACTAACTAAAACTTCGCTACGACAACAATTATTGTTGTGGCTTTTACTGCCCCAGCTGGTATTTTGCCTTGCTGGGGCAGCACTTTTTTTATCAATTACTTTGCACTATGCCGACAATGCAATTGATAAACGATTAATCAAATCGGCCAATGCCGTAGCTAAACTCATCCAACACCAACCGCAGATTGGCCCGGAACTCAGCAGCAAAATTATCGCAACCATTGATTCACTGGATGATTTGGAAATTTATTCCATCCATGACAGCAATCAGCGCTTAATTGCTGGTCGAGCGGAAATCGCCCTACCCCAAACGCATCAACCGCAAAATGATCCGTTCTTTTATTACCAAACAATAGACGGTCAAAAATACCGCGTACTTTTGCAAAAAAGTGCGCCGCATTCGGATAGAACAATACAAATTGCGTTTAATCTACATGACCGTGATGTTTATACGCGTAATATTTTCCTCTCGACTGCAATCCCTCTACTCTTACTCATTATCCTCACGATTTTCTTTGTCTGGTGGGGGATCGGCCTAGGATTACGACCTTTAGCACAGTTGCAATCGATGATGGAATTACGTAAGCCACAAGACTTGTCGCCATTGGCATTGCAAGATGCGCCACGCGAACTGAACGCCTTGTCCGCTGCATTAAATCATTTATTGGCAACCACCGAAGCCAGTATTGACCGGCAACGCCGATTTATTGCCGATGCGGCACATCAATTACGTACCCCACTGGCAGGACTAAAATCGCAAACTGAATTGGCCATGCGTGAAAATTCGCCTGAAGGTCTACGCGAACGACTCAATATGGTGCATACCAGTGCCACGCGAAGCATTCATTTGGTCAATCAACTTTTGACCTTAGCTCGCTCTGAGCCTGGCAGCCAAACTAGCATCCCTAAAGTACACATGGATTTGGCGAAAATCATTCGTGATTTAACTGCTGAACTCGTACCACGCGCTTTAGCCGCTCGGATTGATCTAGGTTGCGATTGCTTTGTGCAAGACGCGCCACTGCATGGCAACTCAGCGCTTCTAAGAGAAATGTTTATTAACTTGGTGGAAAACGCCATTAAATACATTCCTCGCGATGGTAGCGTCACCGTTCGACTCACAGAAGATGAAAAGAACTACATCGTTGATGTCGAAGATAATGGACCCGGTATTCCTGACAGCGATAAAGCTCGGGTGTTTGAGCGTTTTTATCGCCGAGAGCAAACTGGCAATGGTTGTGGACTTGGGATGGCGATTGTACGAGAAATTGCAGAACGCCACGCTGGTAGCGTGCAATTACTCGACGCGGAACCACATGGTTTAATTGTGCATGTGGTATTGCCAAAAACAGAGCTAAATACCTAGCACTACATGCAATACCCACGTGTTTTTAAATTACGCCGACTGCCGGCCATAAAAAAGTCCCGCATCTAAAAGCGGGACTTTTTTATGGTTTAATACAAAGCCAGTATGGTGTCATCAATCAAAAATAACCGTTTTATTTGAATACACCAAAACACGATGTTGCAAATGCCAACGCACCGCACGTGATAAGACCACGCGCTCTAAATCACGACCTTGTTGAATCAATGCTTCAACATCATCTCGATGCGAAATACGATTCACATCTTGCTCAATAATTGGACCATCATCGAGCACTTCGGTCACATAATGGCTGGTCGCACCAATTAACTTAACCCCACGAGCAAACGCACGATGGTAAGGCTTTGCGCCATCAAAAGCCGGCAAGAAACTATGATGAATATTGATTATGCGCTGCGGGAATTGCGCAGTAAAGTCATGGCTTAACACTTGCATATATCGCGCCAGCACAATCAGATCAATTTCTTTTTCATGCAGCAATGCCGTTTGCGCGGCCTCTGCAGCTGCTTTATTGTCTTTACCAACAGCAATTACATGGTATTCAATACCATAAAAATCGGCTAAAGCTCGGCAATCTTCGTGATTTGAAATAATCAGTGGAATTTCACAATTAAATTCGCCACTTTTATGTCGATGCAATAAATCGACCAAGCAATGATCATATTTCGATACAAAAATAGCGACTTTTTGTGGACGATTCGATAAAGAAACTTTCCACGTCATTTGAAAACGATCAGCAATCGGCTGAAATGCCGCTGCAAAAGCTTTCATATCTAAAGTAAAGTCAGCTAAATCCCATTCGATACGCATCAAAAACAAACCATCAGTATTGTCTTGATGTTGATCGGAATGAACAATATTGGCGTTATAGGTATACAAAAAGTTAGCGATCGCGGCAGACAGACCTTTTCGATCTGGGCAACTGATCAGTAGTGTCGCGGTATGTGTCATTCGGCATCATCTTGGATAAAGTTATGGCTTCATTCTAACAGCACCTATCCACAGAAAACAGCCGCGTCAGTCCAAGTATTGCCTTTAATCAGCCGTGAAGCGTATTTTTCACCGTTGTACGCTGCGCCTTTGCCAATAGAATGCCATCCAGTAAAAACTGTTCAAATGGCGGACTAAAACCATACGACGGCAAAGCCGTCGACCAGCGAAACCCCGTTGGGCTTTTCAAGTCGACCACCAAGGCCAATGAATGGGCAAACAATGCGGCATAGATCGCCCGCCCAAAGCCAGCACACCGCGCAGGGCTATAAAATAAGCCGCTTGGCGCTAAGATTGGATGATCTAAAACACGAAACGCCAAAGCCATCGTCTGTTCTGGTGATAAACTCGCTTCTTTGGCAACTTTAGCTACTGCACAGAGTAACTCTTGCGGTACGATATCCATTGATATTCCTTCGCAGCTACACTGTTTCAGCTTAGCTGGAACGATTCGGTCCACCTTTTCTTTTACCCACCATTCATCAGCTGACATCATGTTTAATATTGTTTTGTTTCAACCTGAAATCCCACCCAATACCGGCAACGTCATTCGTTTAGCGGCCAATACCGGCTGCATTTTGCATTTGGTTAAACCACTGGGCTTTCCTTTGGATGACACCAAAATGAAGCGCGCGGGATTGGATTATCATGAGTACGCCAATATGCTGGTTCATGAAGACTGGGATGCCTGTGTCGCGCATTTAGCCGGCCAGCGCTTTTTTGCTGCCACCACCAAAGGCTCACAACGCTTTGACTTATTGCAATATGAGCCGGGCGATGTTTTTGTATTTGGACCAGAAACACGTGGATTACCTGCCGATTTATTACAAACTTTTGCTTCCGATCGTCGCATTCGCGTCCCAATGCAGCCAGACAATCGCAGTCTGAATTTATCCAACTCGGTTGCGATCACCATTTATGAAGCATGGCGTCAAAACGGCTTTATTGGCGGCGCATAGAGTAATACCAATTTAAAAAGACGATGAATAAATCAGGCTTGTTCGACATCGAAAATGATCAATCGACCACGCCGCGAGCAAGCTCTGATTTGCCAAATAAAAATCAATTTCTCCTTTTAAATCAGCACAAAAACACCAAACCAGCCCACTCAAACATAGCAACTCAGTTACTAACCAAAACAGCAGACCCCCTCACAAGCCTAATACCACTAGCTCTGAATATGCGCTAAGCACCAAGGGGATTTACCTAGTGCTGTTGTACCCAATACGGATTTCCCCAGCTTTCTTCAATAGGGTTGCGGGTCTATTCTTGCATTGCCGAAGGATGAAATCGACATTCAGGACCCTACACCGACTAGCGATATTTGCTTAATCGTTTAGGTGCATTCAGTTGAACGCCTCTGGCATCGATTTTGCAACTTAAACAGAAATAATCGATTGATTACGAGCCCATACCACTGATTGATGCCCGCGAAGGAGTCCGATATGCTTTGGAATACCGCACCACACAACCGCCAAAAACTAGCCATAGCACGCCGTAATAAATTGGTCGTCGCCAATTGGAAAATGTATGGCAGTCTTGCGCTGTGCAGAGAAACCATCAATCAACTCAATCACATCATTCAGCCCGGCGCTGACCTCATTATTAGTCCTCCCGCACCTTATTTAAGTGAGCTAGGTCGCCTTGCGCAAAAAACCGGCATTCATTGCTGCGGACAAGACGTCGCAGCACAACAAAATGGCGCGCGCACCGGAGAATGGTCTGCCACGATGCTGGCGGAACTGGGCTGCCATCATGCGATTGTTGGCCACTCGGAGCGTCGCCAACATCACCGCGAAGATAACGTACTGATTGCGGCCAAAGCACAAGCATGTATTGATGCCGGCATCACGCCGATTGTTTGTATTGGCGAAACCTTAGACGAGCGCAATGCAGGCCAACTTGAACGCGTTCTCGGCCAGCAATTGGACGCACTACTAGCCACTTCGGGCTGGCGAGAAGCCATTATTGCCTACGAACCCGTTTGGGCCATTGGTACCGGCAAAGTAGCCACCCCGGCGATTGCCCAAGCCGCGCATCAATTTATCCGTGAATACCTCGCCAAAACCGATGCCGATGCCGCAGAGGAAATGATGTTACTGTATGGTGGCAGCGTCAAAGCCGACAATGCCACTGCTTTATTTGCCATGCCCGATATTGACGGCGGCTTAATTGGCAGCGCTTCGCTGGAAGTGCATTCTTTAGTGCGCATTTATCAAGCGGCCAGCCTGACTAGCCGTGCCGCAGCACAAATGACTTTATAAGTTTTATAAGGAAGCTTCATGACAGTGCCACTCTCCACTTGGTTACAAACACAGCATAGCGACATGCGTCAGATGCTCGGCAATATTGCTGGTGCTTGTAAAGTGATTAGCAATGCGGTTGCACGTGCGGCGTTATCTGGCGCACAGGGCGACGCAGGCAGTGGCAATATCCAAGGGGAAGAAACAAAAAAAACTCGACATCATCAGCAATGACATCATGCTCAACTGGGCGGGCGCTTGCGGACATTTTTCCGCCATGGCCTCCGAAGAGCTCGACACCATCGTGCAATGCAATCCACAAGGCCGCTACTTGCTGGTGTTTGATCCGCTGGACGGCTCGTCCAATGTCGACGTCAATATCTCAGTGGGTAGTATTTTCTCTATTTTGCGCGCGCCCAAGCAAACCCCAACCGAGGCTGATTTTTTACAAGCGGGTCGCCAGCAAATTGCCGCAGGTTATGCCTTATATGGCTCATCCACCATGCTGGTCATCACCACAGGTACCGGCGTGCATGGTTTTACTTTAGACCGTGAAATTGGCGAATTTGTTTTAACTCATCCTGAATTAACCATCCCGAACGACACCCGAGAATTTGCCATTAACGCCTCAAACTCGCGTTTTTGGGAGGCACCCGTTGCGCGTTATATTGATGAATGTGTTGCCGGCAAATCAGGCCCGCGCGGCGAAAATTTCAATATGCGCTGGGTGGCCTCAATGGTTGCCGAAGTGCATCGCATTTTGATTCGTGGCGGGGTATTTTTATACCCGAAAGACAGCGCCAAACCCAATGGAAAACTACGCCTGTTGTACGAAGCCAATCCAATGGCGATGATTGTTGAGCAAGCCGGTGGCGCCAGTAGCACCGGACAACAACTGACTTTAGACGTGCAACCAAGCCAGCTGCATCAACGCGTACCGGTTATGCTGGGTTCTAAAAATGAAGTCGCCCGTTTAATTCGTTACCACGAATAAAAAATAAGGGTATTTAACTGCAAGCCATATTCATGAATGCCTACAGATAAATACCCAGATATTTTACTGATTTCGCATGAAATCAGCGGTTTTCATAAACGCCTCTTCCAAGTGCTCGCGTAAATCGTTACTCATCGGCACTTCGGCCAAAGCCTGCAACATACACAACATCCATTGATCGCGCTCGGCCTCACCAATGGCAAACGGCATATGCCGCCCGCGCAAACGTGGATGACCATACTTTTCAATAAATAATTGCGGCCCACCGAGCCAGCCCGACAAAAAATCATAAAATCGTTCACGAATCTGTGTGGTATCCGCATGATGCATCGCATGCACCCCTGCCGCACGTGGATCGCTCGCCATAATGTCGTAAAAGCGATCAACCAGTTGCCGCAAAATCGCCGGACCACCCAGTAACTCATACGGTGTCATCGCCTGCACTGCTGCGCTGTCAGTCATGATTCACCTCAACGGGTTGCACACAACTAGCGGCTAATTTGGCGCGCTGCCGCGCTTGCTCTACATCCACGCCACTGGCGAGCGCCACCCCCATTCTGCGGCGAACAAAGGCTTCAGGCTTGCCAAACAAACGCACATCGGCCGTCGGCACGGCCATAGCCTGCGCCACACCATCAAATGCAACACCTACGGCATCAACGCCACCATAAATCACGGCACTTGCAGCTGACGAACGTAAACTCACATCCACTGGCAAGCCTAAAATCGCCCGCGCGTGCAATTCAAATTCTGAATATTGCTGACTTTGCAGTGTGACCAAACCGGTATCATGCGGTCGTGGACTGACTTCACTAAACCACACCGCATCGCCCTTCACAAAAAGCTCAACGCCAAACAAACCACGACCACCCAAGGCGGTAGTTACTTTTTCGGCGATGTCTTGCGCTCGAGATAGCGCCAACGCCGACATCGCTTGTGGCTGCCAGCTTTCAACATAATCACCACTCACTTGCACATGGCCAATCGGCTGGCAAAACTGCGTTTCAACCTCACCACTAACGGCGATTGCGCGTACCGTCAGCAGTGTAATTTCATAATCAAAATCAACAAAACCCTCAACAATCACGCGGCCATTTTTGACTCGCCCCCCACTGGCGGCATAGTCCCAAGCCGTCACGATATCTGCTGGCGTTTTGAGCAATGATTGCCCTTTACCACTAGACGACATAACGGGTTTAACCAAGCACGGAAAGCCGATTTCAGCCACCGCCGTTTGCAACTGCGCCAAGCTGTCGGCAAATCGGTATGACGACGTTGCCAAGCCTAAATCTTCTGCCGCTAAGCGGCGAATACCTTCGCGATTCATCGTTAAATGCGTCGCTCGCGCCGTTGGAATCACCGTCGCCAAACCTTCCGCCTCAATCGCCAACAAAGCGTCCGTCGCAATCGCTTCGATTTCCGGCACAATCCAGTGCGGCCGCTCTAACGCCACCACGGCACGCAGCGCTTGACCATCGGTCATATCGATCACATGACTGCGATGCGCCACTTGCATGCCGGGTGCATTGGCATAGCGATCCACCGCGATGACTTCAACCCCTAAGCGCTGAAATGCAATAATCACTTCCTTACCCAATTCACCCGCACCCAATAACATGACCTTGCTGGCGCTTGGCGTTAATGCCGTACCCATTCTCATCTCATTCCCTTTTTTTGCTGCGCGAACGGATCGCTTGATTAAATTCAGTTTTTTGCTGGCGACTCACCCTGCGAGCTTACCATCACCGCGACATTTGGTTTTAACCAACCAAGCACACTATTTACGTTCATTCTCCAAGCTCGCTCGCTTTCGGCAACTGAGCTACACCAGACCTACTAAGCATAGGTATCAATCGCTAGCCTAATTAATTAAAACCTTACCGAGCAATACCTACTGGCAACAAAAAATCCCAGCCGCAGCTGGGATTGATTCAAAGCACCTTCAACGTATTATTCACCCAGATACGCTTGCTGAACTTTTTCATTGGCAAGTAAAGCGGCAGCATCATCGCTAAAAGTGACTTTGCCCGATTCCATCACATAGCCACGATTCGCGGTTTGCAATGCTAACTTGGCATTTTGTTCCACCAGCAACATCGTCACGCCTTCAGCCGCCACCATGCGAATAATCTCAAAGATTTTTTGCACAATAATCGGTGCCAAACCCATCGACGGCTCATCGAGCAACAACAACTTAGGTCGGCTCATTAAAGCGCGCCCCATCGCCACCATTTGCTGCTCACCACCAGAAAGCGTGCCTGCTAGCTGCTTATAACGCTCTTTGACGCGTGGAAACAATTGATAAACACGCTCTAAGTCATTGGCCATTTGCGCCTTATCATCGCGCCAATAGGCCCCCATCAGCAGGTTTTCTTCCACCGTCAAGCGGCCAAAAATACCTCGACCTTCTGGCACCATCACCAAACCATGCCGCACATAATCATGCGCTTCGATTTTGGCTGTCGATTGATTTTTAAATAAAATCTCACCTGCGGCCGGCTTAACCATGCCCATTAAAGTTTTCAAGGTGGTGGTTTTACCCGCACCATTGGCGCCAATTAAAGCCACCAATTCGCCTTCTTTGACTTCAAGATTAATGCCTTTTACCGCATGAATCCCACCATAAGCGACCTTTAAATCTTTAACTTCTAATAATGTGTTCGCTGACGCTGTCATTCTGGTGCCACCCCTAAATACGCTTCGATCACTTTTGGATCGTTTTTAACGAGCTCAGGAATCCCCTCAGCAATTTTTTTGCCGTAATCGAGCACCGCAATCCGATCGCACAATCCCATCATTAATTTCACATCATGCTCAATCAATAAAATGGTGACGCCATCATCACGGATTTTTTCCATGAGTTTTTTTAAATCATCGGTCTCTTTCGGATTCATCCCCGCCGCTGGCTCATCAAGCGCCAATAGTTGCGGGTTAGTCGCCAAGGCGCGTGCAATTTCCAAGCGCCGTTGATCGCCGTACGATAAATTACGCGCCAACTCATCGGCTCTATCGGCAATACCAACATAAGCGAGTAAAGTTTCGGCTTTAAGCGTAATCGCCGCCTCTTCAGCACGTGCTTTCGGTGGCCGAAATACCGCACCAATCACGCCGGTGTGGGTTCGAACATGTTGGCCGACCATGACGTTTTCTAAGGCCGTCATATTGGCAAACAAACGGATATTCTGAAATGTTCGCGCAATACCCGCCTCAACCACGACATTGGGTTTTTTGCGAAATAAATCTTTACCGTTAAAAGTGAATTGCCCTTCATCTGGCTGATATAAACCCGTCAGCACATTAAATAGCGTGGTTTTACCCGCCCCATTGGGGCCAATCAAACCGTAAATCTCACCTTTATTAATCGACAACGCCACGCCAGATAATGCATGCAATCCACCAAAGCGCTTATTGATGCCACTGATACTTAATAAAACCTCAGTCATGATTGCGCTCCGCGTCTTGCAAACTGTCTTTTTCTTGTTGCGAAATGGTTTTCGTTTTTGGGGCCAACTCAGCTCGGCGCTGTTTCGATGGCCACAGGCCAGCAGGCCTAACCAGCATAATCACAATCATTGCCAAACCAAAAATCAACATCCGTAAGTTTTCTGGATCAACCACCTTGCGACCCACTAGCGCTTGCTGCAATGGATTAATCACATCACGCAAAATTTCTGGCGTAATCGAGACAATCACCGCACCTAAAATCACCCCAGGAATATTGCCCATCCCGCCCAAGACCACCATTGCCAATACCATGATCGATTCCATCAAGGTAAACGACTCGGGTGATACAAAACCTTGGAAGCTGGCAAATAAAGCACCGGCTACACCACCAAAGCTAGCACCCATGGCAAACGCCAATAGTTTAACGTTCCGAGTATTAATCCCCATCGCATTCGCCGCGATTTCATCTTCACGAATCGCCACCCATGCACGGCCAATACGCGAGCGTTGCAAACGTTTAGACACAAAAATAATGAGGAAACACATCGCAAGAATCAGGTAGTAATACAAATGAATTTTTTCGAAACTAAGCCCGAAAAACTCAATTGGACGACCCAAATCGTAGCCAGCAAATTGCACGGCAGGAATATTATTAATCCCTTGTGGGCCATTGGTGATATTGATCGGACGATCTAAGTTATTCATGAAAATCCGAATAATTTCACCAAAACCCAAGGTCACAATGGCTAAATAATCACCACGTAATTTCAATGTTGGCGAACCCAACAACACGCCAAATATCCCCGCAACAGCTGCAGCGATCAACATCATGACAAAGAAATTAGGTTGAAATAGCCATTCTGGGATCACCGCCTGCAAATGCGGTGAATTAAGTAAGGCAAAGGTATAAGCGCCTACAGCATAAAAAGCGATATAACCCAGATCCAGCAAACCCGCGTAACCCACCACAATATTGAGCCCTAAAGCCAACATAATGTAGAGCAAAGCAAAATCCACGGCTCTAAGCCATGAATTACCACTTTCAAAAAAATGCCCTAATACCCACGGCAAAATGGCTAACACTATGGCAAAAACGCCCAGCACCAGCGTGGTTTTTAAGTTATTGGCACGAAATTCGGCGCTATTTATTGTATTTGTCATCTCTTCACCTCGGCTTAAGCACGTTCTGCAACGCGTTCACCCATCAAACCTGAAGGACGGAACACCAAGACTAGAATCAACACCACAAAAGCTAAAATATCTTTGTAATTACTGCCGAGCACGCCGCCAGTTAAATCACCCAAATAACCAGCACCCAAGCTTTCAATCACACCCAGTAATAAGCCGCCCAGTACCGCGCCACCTAAATTACCAATGCCACCGAGCACTGCCGCAGTAAAGGCCTTCAAGCCGATCATAAAGCCCATATAAGCGTGCGCTTGATCATAATTGGCCGCAACCATCACGCCAGCCATCGCCCCCAAAGCGGAACCAATTACAAACGTCATTGAAATAATATGATTGACATTTACCCCCATTAATTTTGCAACTTCTGGGTTTTGTGCCGTTGCGCGCATCGCGCGGCCCATTTTGGTTTTTTCAATCAGAAAATACATGCCCGCCATCAGTAGCAAAGTCAAAACCACAATCGCCACTTGAACTTGCGTAATCGAAGCGCCACCAATGCTATACACCTCAGTCGGCAAAATCGCTGGGAACGGACGATAGTTACGGCCCCAAATCAGCATCGCCAATTGTTGTAACACAATCGACACACCAATCGCAGTAATCAACGGCGCTAGGCGAGGAGCACGGCGTAAAGGCCGATAGGCTACTTTTTCAATGGTGTACCCAAGCACCATCGACACCGGTATCGCCATCAGTAAGCCAACCAATAAAAGCGCTGGCCCCGATAAATTAAAATGATGACCCAATAAGAAATTGATGCAGGTGATTGTCACCATTGCGCCAATCATCACCACTTCACCATGCGCGAAATTAATCAATTGCATGATGCCGTACACCATGGTGTACCCCAAAGCAATCAGCGCATAAATGCTGCCGATTACCAACCCATTAATAATTTGTTGGAGAAAAATATCCACTGCAGGCCCGTCCCTAAAAAGACTATTCGTACAACGAAACTACTGCTTCGCCGTTTTATTGATCCACTGCTACGTATCAGTAACCCTCAAATCTTACCGTAACAGTTTATAAATGTGAAAATTACCTGTTTGTGGTGGCGCGGAATACTGCGGTTTTCCCTAGCTCGGCATTCTTACAGGTTATTACGTGTTTGTTATTAATTACGTCATCATATTTATTTATCCACAAACCATCGATTTTTTGGGGTATACCTATGCAAGCTAATATTTATAAAGTCAACCACGATATACACCTTAAAAACTTCAATCCACAATCACAAAGAATCCACATAAAAAAAACCGCCCATCGGGCGGTTGAGGTTCAAATCAGTAATGCCGTTCTATGCAACAAACTGCGCAATGGCCATTTCAAGTCGTGCTAAGCCTGTTGTAATCTCTTCATCATTCACCACCAAAGAAGGCGCAAAACGAATCACATTCGGCCCCGCCATCAACACCATCACGCCATTTTGCGCGGCAATATTCAAAATTTCTTTCGCGCGGTCTTGATACGCTTCAGTTAAAACTGCGCCAATTAACAAGCCAAGACCACGGACCTGACTAAACACGGGGTACTTCGCATTGATTGCGTGAATGCCGTCAACAAACTGTGCGTGCTTGGTTTTAACGCCAGCAAGAACTTCAGGCGTGTTAATCACATCAATTACTGCGCCTGCAACAGCACAAGCCAATGGATTACCACCATATGTCGTACCGTGTGTGCCAGCAACGAGGTATTTAGCAATCTCAGCCGTAGTCAGCATCGCGCCAATTGGAAAACCACCACCTAAGCTTTTCGCACTGCTCAAAATATCTGGTACCACGCCGTATTCTTGATAGGCAAACAAACTGCCCGAACGTCCCATTCCTGACTGCACTTCATCAAAAATCAAATACGCGTTGTGCTGAGTACATAAATCACGCACGCCTTGCAAAAAGGCCGCATCGGCAGGCACAACACCGCCCTCGCCTTGAATTGGCTCTAAAATCACACATGCGGTGTCGTCATCAATCAAGGCTTTAAACGCTTCTAAATTATTGTATTCAAAGTATTCAATGCCGGCGGGCTTAGGGCCAAAACCGTCTGAATACTTAGGCTGACCACCCACACACACAGTAAAAAAGGTTCGGCCATGAAAGCTACTGAGCGCCGAAATCACTTTATTTTTTTGCTCACCAAAACGCTCAATCGCCGCACGGCGAGCTAATTTAAGCGCCGCCTCATTGGCCTCAGCACCTGAATTACAAAAAAACACTTTATCGGCAAATGTGGCATCGACTAATTTTTGGGCCAACTCAAGCGCCGGCTCGTTAGTAAACACGTTCGAGACATGCCACAGTTGATTGGCCTGCTTGGTTAAAGCGCCAACCAATGCCGGGTGGCAATGGCCCAAAGAATTCACGGCAATACCACCGGCAAAGTCGATATATTCTTTACCCGATTGATCCCAAACACGGCTGGCCTCACCACGGACAGGTATAAATGCAGCGGGCGCATAATTGGGCACCATGTACTGATCAAATGCAGCGCGGGTCAAAGCCATAGCAGTCTTCCTTTTAAAGTCAAATCAACAATGGCTCGATAATAAACTAAGACGATGGCAGCAGCCTATTCGGGGTAAACACTTAATCAGAAATACTGTGTTTTTATCTGAGTACAATCACACAGAGTGCGTAATTTATAAATGGCCTAGCGTTTTAATCACGATGATATGGCCCATGCAATGGCTCAGTTTTACACCCCGTATTTGGAATGCCAAACAATGATTCGCTCAATTGATTCAGCGAGAAATACACCGTTGGTGACGCCCCCGTTGCAGCACACCAAACGGCTTTTCTTTGCTGGATTTCAGATAAATTAGCCGGACAAAACCGCTGCGCCTTCGGGCTATTTTTCTCGGTAAACACTTCTAAAATGCCACTCCACTGCTGACGCGGCAACGCGGCACTTACCGCGCTGAGATAAGACGCCGTTGCCGGTTGCGGTTTACGCAATACACCCTGCCCCCCTTGCACCATCCATTGAATGCCCGTTTGCTGCTGTAATGAGCGCAGCATTTCTGCGTATTCTTTCGGTGTACTAAAACCACCAAAAAAAGAACTCGCATACACCGGCAGATCAGGGCGCAACGCCTTTAAATCTCGCGAAATGGCTTGATAATGCCGCACCAACATCGCTTGTCTAGCCGGCGTTCGCCAATTCAAATCATCAATTTCTTCAGGCAAATACCAGCCAACTATTTTCACCTTCGATTGCGCAATAATTTTTTTAGCTTCAGCAAGACTAAAGTCGCGCAAAACTGACAAATAAGCATCTAGCTCATCATCAGGTAAATTTAAGGCATTAAAAAAACCAGGGTCTGAATACAAACCCATAATGTAACTGCGCCGCGCAGGGCTAAGCAGTCGATTTTGCAGCCACCCCGAGCCATCACTGGGCCAAAATTCAGTTTGGCCATTGCGACTCCATTGCAGCAATACCACATTAAAACCCAAGGCATCCAGCTGTCGATTAATCCGCCGAGCATTGTCGACCGTCACTTCAGATTGGCTCTGCCAAGGTTGCAAAATCACGGTTTTAAGAACTGTATCTTGGCAAGGATTAGCCAGCAAGACCGAACTCAACCCCCACGCCGCAACTGCCCATATCCATTTCAATGTGAAACTCTCCAGTTAAATAAAACGGCAAACCGGTCATCACTATTGCCGCCAATAGCCTGCCGAACTTCCAATGCAATTCTTTGTTGTAGATCAGGGGCTCGCCAAGGATCACCACCAAACCAGCTCACCACAGCCAAGCCAACCCCAATATCGAATCGACTCACCGTCGCATGTTGTGCATTATCGGTATTCATCGCCGCCATGCTATTGATGTAAGGCATTAAAGAGGTTTTACCGGCGTCACTTAAACGATAATGTTCGCCAACTTCAGCCAAAGCGGTTAAATAATAGCTATTAGCGCGCACCAAGCCTGCCGCATCGCCATACACGGTCAGCGAAGTCCATTGCGATTTAACTGGCTGCCAATCGGTATTGATGGAGTGCGAGCCAGACAATCGCAACATCATATCTTGGCTATAAGGTGCGCCTTGTCGATAAATCCATTCAGCCGAGCCGATCAATACATAGTCGCTTAATAAGCGCTGACGAACCCCAATACCTAAATTGGCATTGTCATTTAACAACTGTAACGATTGATCTTGCAAACTCACATCGCTTCGAGCAAAACACCGTCGTTGGGCGTGCGACATCGAGCAAGGAGTCAAGTCGATACGCCACTTCCGCATTTAAAAAACCGCCATATTGGGCAAATTGCACCGGACTACTAATAAGCTGGCCATCAGGCCCCTGATTCAAACGCACCTGCGCTCCCAAAGACCAACTCCACCGGTCTTCTAAAGTTTGTACATTGCGTTGCCAGCCAAACAACTGCGTTTGCATTGCGGACTCATCTAAGCCTAATCGAGTTTGAATCTCGGCTTGGTGATCAATACTTAAACGTAAATCCGCAATGGCCAATTCAGTTTGCCCCAAGGCCATTTCAAGCTGCGCAATTTCAGGGCTGAGCTCTTTCCGATTGGCATCCTGCGCCAAAGCGGCACGAAACAAGGCCAAGGCTTGCTCTGCTTTGCCTTGGCCCTTCAACCAAAAACCATATTCGGCCAAAATTTGTGGATTGTTCGGTGCCAACTGAGCGGCCTTTGCCAATGCCGCACCTTGTTGCTCATGACGTTGCAATTGCCGCAAAAACCCAGCATATTCATACCACAACAAGGCATTGGGCTTCGCGGCTAAGGCTTGCTGGTAAGCGGCATCGGCAGCTTCAAGATCTGCCTGCTGACGCGCTTGCCTTGCGTGCTCCAATGCCAGCTCACCCGGCGGGAAATAATCAGGGTAATGTGCCGCAATATCCGAACTGACCGCCAAATCAAAATGCTGCAGTGCAATTTTTGCCAATTTACGCGCCTGCGCCTCATTCATTTCCAATTGCAATCGTTGATCTAATCGATGCATTCCCTGCGCGAAATCACCACTGGCCAGCAACGCCTCGCCCTCACCTTGCATAGCGGGGATTGATGAATGGCCTTTTTGCTCACTCAGGTGATTTGCCGCCGCAAAATATGCCGCCGCTTGCGCGTAATTGCGTTGACTACAGTAGGCAGCCGCCATCTGAGCGCGCTCAGTCGTTTGGCTGGGCAAGTCTGAAACCGGGGTTTCTTTAATTAACAAGGGGCAGTTTTTTTTCTTGCAGTAAATTACTCACCACCTCAGCTAAAGCTGGGGTATACAAATGAGCTTGTCGTAGCTGGCTCAGTTGAAGTTGCAGTGTTTTATATTGTTGCTTTGCAATCAAAGCTGAAAAATCATTGGTAATTTTTTGTTCACGCTGTGCGATAGGCAGTGCCGCATATGGAAACACTGCAGACGCAACGGGCGTGCGCGCTGCGGGCTTGCTGCGCTGTGCGGTTTGCTGCGTTATCTTTGGTTTCATCGCGGCAGTCATTGCGGGTATGGCCGAGGGCACGAGCTGCGCAGAAAAAGTCGGGTTTGACTTCGCCGATTGCAATACCACCTCGGCCTGTACCAGTAAGGCACGTGGCAATGGAATCTGATATTTGGCGATCTGCGACAAAGCCTGTTGAATGCGATTGACACTCCCTTGCCGTAGCGCAGCATTAAGCCATACCTCAGCCGCTTTTTTACGTGACGTAGCAGACAACGCTGAGCGCTTTAACGCCTCGGAGGCCGCGTTCATCACCGTCAGATCATCTTGTTTTAAATAAGCGGACCACGCCTGCAGTAGATAGCCCATGCCATCATTGGGCGCTCGACGCAACCAGTCTTTGGATAAGTGATCCAAGCAGGGTGTATCTTTTTGTCGTGAACACACATCGGCCAAAAACAAGGTGGTTTTGCGTCGACTCGGGGCAATTTTATACACTTCTTCAAGCAACTGATGCGCACCGGCGTAATCACCTTTTGCCAAACGCTGATAGGCTTTCTCCATCCGTGGATAGCTTCTGAATTCACGCCATTCATCCCCAAACCAATTGGCCTCTGCCATCGGACTAACACCCAACAACAACAGCCAAGCGGATGAATACATAAATCGCTTATTGTTTCGCATCATGCTCTCCTGCATGCAAGTCAGGAAAATCGTGGCTGGTTTTATCCCACTGCACTGCCCGACCGGTTTTATTGCTATGTCGAACTTGCGAAAACGCCCGAAAAAAAAGCCGCAATATTAACCACATTCCCCACTACCATCCGTGGAATCGACTGCATGCCTTGCCAAAACCCAAAATACCGCCGGGTAAAAATAAACCGCTGCGCCACCCGATTCAGCATAAAGAAAAAATTAATCCCCACCAATATCCACAAACTACTACTGGACTCAATCAGCTCAGGAAAAGTCCACCACTCGGGATTGGCCACATGGTGCAGCCACGCCTGAAAAACCGTCAGCACAATCACATAGCCCATCAGCAAAGAAGGAAACGCAATCACGCTTTTTCGATCGCGTGCCAACATATATTTCATCAGGGGTTTACCGCTCCAGCCTAGATTTTTATAGCCTTGGAAGACAATACCCACGATCCATCTAGATTTTTGCCGAATCGCTTGCCAAAGATGATTGGGAAAATACTCTTGCACACAGATCATATCGTGCACACCACGACGACCATACCAAGCAGGAGGCGCCCCTTTAAACTGCACATGGTAGTGCATCATCATTTCTCGAGCGCCAACCTCATGCAGTCGAAAGCCGATTTCATAATCTTCGGTTAGCGTGCCAGTATCAAACACCACTCCGCCGTTAATCTCCGAGAGTAAACCCAAGGCTTTGCGACTAAATGCCGTACCCACACCCGCACTGGGCACTTGGCCGGTGAGTAATTGCCGCACCAAAATATCTTTGCCATGCCACTCCGCAAATTCATCCACGTAATGATTACCCACAACATCTTTCCAAGGGCGCGCCAAGGGCATGACCGGCAGCTGCACCAAGTCAAACTGCGGCACCAAGCGATTAAACGCCCGTAACTCCAAAGGATGAATAATGTCTTCCGCATCGTGATACGCCACACAGGTAAAGTGAATCTGCTCACGTGCTTCCATCTCAGTAATAAACGCGACAATATTGTTCAAGCAATCGGCTTTGGTGGTCGGGCCAGGATCGCGCGTCACGACTTTATGCACATTGGGATATTTTTTTGCCACCAAATCGACTTCGGCCTGCGTCTCCAAATCGTTGGGATAGGTGCCAACAAAAATATGATAATTGTCGTAGTCAAACGTCCTCGCAGCATAATCGGCCATTCGCTGAATCACCGGCGCTTCATGCCAAGCCGGAATCATAATGGCAATCGCTTGCTGCTCATCTTGATACAAATCATCGGCAAATTCTGGCAGGTATTCACTTCTACGCCATGATTTTCGGTGCTTAAATCGCCATACCCAGTAGTAACAGTCGATAAAGAAATCATCGAGCGAGCTTAAAAAAATCACCACAATACCGAGCCGCAACAGCAAAGAAATTAAAAAACCAATATGCCGCCAAAACATCCAGCCAACTCATCAACCGCCCTCCCAAGCGCAAATTAAATCGACAATCCGCGCTGCCGCATTCCCATCACCATACGGATTGCCCGCCTGAGCCATCGCCTGATACACCTCAGGCTCGTCGAGCAACTGGCTCACTGCTTGCACAATGTGTTCACCATTGGTACCCACTAACTTGGCCGTCCCAGCATCCACCGCCCTCTGGGCGCTCAGTGGTTTCGCGCATCACCAACACCGGCTTACCTAAAGTGGGCGCTTCCTCTTGAATGCCGCCGCTGTCGGTGAGCACGAGAAAAGATTGTTTTTAATAAATACACAAAGGGTAAATAAGTCTGCGGATCAATCAAATGCACATTCGAGCATGATTGCAAAATTTCATTCACCGGCGCTTGCACTTGTGGATTTAAATGCACTGGGTACACAATTTGCACATCATCACGCAGTGCTAACTGGCGCAGCGCCTGACAAATATGCACAAAGCCATCGCCAAAATTTTCGCGCCGATGGCCAGTGACTAAAATGAGTTTTTTGCTTGGATCTAAAAAAGGAAAACCTGCGGCGAGTGATGCAGCCAAGTCGGCATCACGGTCAATCTGTTGACTCACTTGCAATAAGGCATCAAGTACCGTATTGCCGGTAATAAACACTGAAGCCGGTGCAACGCCGGCCTGCAGTAAATTATTGGCCGCCGTGGCGGTTGGTGCAAAATGCAGCGCGGCAAATAAACCCACCACCGAGCGATTGAGCTCTTCAGGCCACGGCGCATATAAATTGCCTGTTCTCAGGCCCGCTTCCACATGCCCAACGGGAATATGCTGATAAAACGCGGCGAGTCCCGCTGCCAGTGTGGTCGTGGTATCGCCATGCACCAACACTAAATCCGGCTGATAGTCGACTAACACATCGCGCACGCCTTGCAATGCCCGCGCAGTCAAATCAGTCAGATTTTGCCCAGGCTGCATTAAATTCAAATCATAATCAGCCTGCAAACCAAATAAACGCATTACCTGATCAAGCATTTCACGATGCTGTGCCGTCACACACACTCGGCATTCAATTTCGCTATTGGCCTGCAAAGCCAAAACCAGCGGGGCCATCTTAATGGCCTCCGGCCGAGTACCAAAAACGCAGAGCACTTTCTTTTTTTGCTGTTCTGATTGACGATGTAAGCTCATCACTTGTCTACCATGAATTAAATGTGTAAATACATTTTAGTTTAAGTAAGTAAAGTATCCGGACTCATTTCAGCAAAATTATTCACGCTGCCTCGCAGCAAAAAAAATACCGGCAGCGCAACGCTTGCCGGTATTTATAGGAAAAAACAAATCAATCACTACGCCAAACTAAGCTTTGCCGCCATTGGCCAAGAACAACCAAGTTTCAATCACAGTGTCCGGATTGAGCGAAATCGTTTCAATCCCTTCTTCAACTAACCATTGGGCAAAGTCAGGATGATCTGACGGGCCTTGACCACAAATCCCCACGTATTTACCCAATTTACGGCAAGCTTTAATCGACATCGACAGCATCGCTTTCACCGCCTCATTACGCTCATCAAAGCTAGTTGAAACTGGGCCGCCAGAATCGCGATCAATCCCCAGCGTCAATTGCGTCATATCGTTTGAGCCAATCGAGAAGCCATCAAAGTACTGCAAAAATTGCTCGGCTAAGACGGCATTGGCCGGAATTTCACACATCATAATCACGCGCAGACCGTTCTCACCGCGTTTTAAACCATTGCGTTCCAGCAACTCAATCACACACTCCGCTTCGTTTAGCGTGCGCACGAATGGAATCATCACTTCAACATTGGTCAGGCCCATCACATCGCGGACTTTTTTCACCGCGCGGCATTCCAATTCAAAACAATCACGGAACGATTTATCGACATAACGGGCCGCACCGCGAAAGCCAATCATTGGATTTTCTTCGTGTGGCTCATACTCAGCACCACCGAGCAAATTGGCATATTCATTCGATTTAAAATCAGACAATCGCACAATGACTTTTTTCGGATAAAACGCTGCACCTAAAGTTGCAATCCCTTCGGCAATCTTATCGATATAAAAATCAATCGCCGAGCGATAGCCTGCGATGCGTTCTTCAACTTGTGATTTCAGCGGTTCGGCCAAATTAGGGTAAGCCAGCAGCGCTTTGGGATGAATCCCGATCATGCGATTAATAATGAATTCCAAACGCGCTAAACCCACGCCTTCGTTTGGCAACTGGCAGAAGTCAAACGCCAGCTCTGGATTACCCACATTCATCATGATTTTAACCGGCGCTTCAGGCAAACTTTGCAGCGCCACGTCCAATCGTTCAAATTTCAACAAGCCTTCATACACAAAGCCGGCATCGCCTTCCGAGCACGACACAGTCACTTCATCGCCCTCTTTAAGCATTTGCGTTGCATCACCACAACCGACCACCGCTGGAATACCCAACTCACGGGCGATAATGGCCGCGTGGCAAGTACGGCCGCCACGATTGGTTACAATCGCCGCTGCCCGCTTCATCACCGGTTCCCAATCTGGATCGGTCATATCCGATACCAAAACGTCGCCAGCTTGCACTCGATCCATTTCGGACACATCGCGAATAATCCGCACGGTGCCTTTTGACCAATTTTCTGACCAATTGCCCGGCCCTCAGTCATGATCCGACTGGTTTCTAGCATCCGAAACTTGGTGAGTTTATCTGAACCTGACTCTTGTGATTTCACCGTTTCTGGACGCGCTTGCAAGATATACAGCTGGCCATCAACGCCATCACGGCCCCATTCCACATCCATTGGACGGCCATAATGCTGCTCGATAATCACCGCATAACGCGCCAATTCTTCCACTTCGGCATCAGTAATCGAGAATTGATGACGTAGCTCTTTAGGTACCGGCACAGTGCGAACTGACTTACCCGCCACCGACTCGGCATCAAATTCCATTTTCAGTGCCTTACCACCCAAATGGCGGCGCACAATCGCTGGGCGACCCGCTGCCAAGGTGGGTTTATGCACAAAAAACTCATCGGGATTCACCGCGCCTTGCACCACGGTTTCACCTAAGCCATAGGAGGCGGTAACAAACACCACCTGATCAAAACCCGATTCGGTATCAATGGTAAAGAGTACCCCTGCCGCGCCCTTATCCGAGCGCACCATGCGCTGAATACCTGCCGACAGTGCCACAATTTTATGATCAAAACCTTTATGCACCCGATACGCAATCGCTCTATCGTTATATAAAGAAGCAAACACATGCTTCATCGCATCCACCACATTTTGGTAGCCGACGATATTCAAAAAGGTTTCTTGCTGACCGGCAAAAGACGCATCCGGTAAATCTTCTGCTGTTGCGGAAGAGCGAACCGCGACGGTGACATTGTCACCCAACCGCGCATAGTGCTCGGCCATTTCGGCCTCAAGTTGGGCTGGCAAAGGGGTGGCCATAATCCACTCACGAATTTGCTTACCGACCACCGCCAATTGCTTAACATCATCCACATCTAAAGTGCTGAGGATTTCATCAATTTGCTCAGCCAAACCGTTTTGCGCCAAAAAAATTCGATAAGCTTCTGCGGTGGTTGCAAAACCACCAGGCACGCGTACGCCTTTCTCGCTAAGCTGCGAAATCATTTCGCCCAATGAAGCATTTTTCCCACCAACTTTCTCTACGTCATTCATGCGTAGCTGGGCAAAATCAAGTACGTATTTTTCAGTCATCTGGCGTGGCCCTTAACAATTAAAGAATGCTGCATTGCAAAAATCCCCTCAAGTTTAGCTTTTTAGTCGCGAAAGCCAAGTCAGGAAATACCTTTACTGGTTTTCCTGATCATTGCACGTTATCCTGCTGCAAAGGGGGGTTATATGCGCCGAACAGCTTTTTTTGTCTCTGATCGAACAGGGATTACTGCCGAGATTTTAGGGCATTCATTGCTATCACAATTTGAAGATGTTGACTTCAACCGAATCACCTTGCCATTTGTTGACACCATGGCCAAAGCCGAACAAGTGGCCTTGGATATCCGCCGCCACGCTGTGGTCGATGGCTGTCGGCCCTTAGTTTTTAGCACCATTGTTGATCCCATTTTGCGTGAGAAAATTCACGTCGAAGACGCATTAACCGTTGATTTTCTAGAACAATTTATCGGGCCGCTCGAAGAAGAACTGGGCATCGAGTCAACTCATACCATTGGCCGCTCGCACTCAATCGGCAATTTTGAAGAATACAAAAATCGAATTGACGCGGTTAATTTTTCAATCAATCACGATGACGGCATCATGCCGCGCGACTTGGCCGAAGCCGACTTGATTTTAGTGGGCGTTTCTCGCTCCGGCAAAACTCCCACTTGTCTTTACCTCGCCTTACAATTTGGGATTAAAGCGGCCAACTACCCACTCACACCAGAAGACTTCGGCCAACACACTTTGCCGCGCCTTTTGTTGCCATATCGACACAAATTATTTGGCCTTACAATTGAGCCAGAACGCTTACAACAAATTCGCGAAGAAAGAAAACCCGATAGCCGTTACTGCTCAATTGAAACCTGTCAGTTTGAAGTCGCCGAAGCCGAAGCACTCTTGCGCCACGTAGGTGTCCCCTACCTCAACACCACGCGCATGTCGATTGAAGAGCTTTCAACCACCATCATGCATCGCACTGGCATCAAGCGCCGTACGTTCTAAACCGTCATCATTACGGCGTAAATTCGTGATCAATCGTGGTTTTGTCATGAATTTACGGTGTATTGATTACGAAAGTCGCAAACTCAGCTTCCTAGTGGGGTACTGAGACGGTAAACTGCGATCTTTCGCTGTTGTGACCATAGCACCATGACCAGTTTTGCTTACGCCGACGATCCGGCGCCCGTATTTGAGTTTAAAAGCACCACCACCAAACTCACCGCCTTTGTGCCTAGCTCACTCGAGCCAGAAAAATTAATTTTGGCCCTCCAAGAGCAGCTTGGTGATGGCGAACATTTCTTATCGAACGAGCAAATCGCCATTGATTTTAGCTTGCTCAAATCGATTCCTTCAGCGATAGAAATCGCCGCCCTCGTCAATGTGTTACGCCAATTTCAGCTCAAGCCGATTGCAGCCCAGGGCGGCTCAATCGATCAGCAAGTTGCCGCACAAGAAGCGGGGCTGGTCATCTTACAAGACAGCGGCATTACTCCCGCAGCAGCACCGATTGTAGAAACCATAGCTGCGCCATCAGCGATGATTATTGACCGTCCGGTTAGGACTGGTCAGCAAGTGTATGCCAAAGGCGGCGATTTAATCGTTTTGGCCTTGGTTTCACACGGTGCCGAAGTGATTGCCGATGGCAATATTCATGTTTACGCCCCACTGCGTGGTCGAGCGCTCGCGGGCGCTCGCGGCAACACCGAGGCACGCATTTTTACCACCTGCATGGAAGCCGAGCTAGTGTCGATTGCCGGCGTTTATCGCTCACTCGACGCCGACCTGCCGGACTCAATTGCGGGCAAGCCAAGCCAAATTTTCCTCGATCAAGACAAACTCGTGATCGAAGCACTCAGCCAAACCAATTAACTAAATTTAAATTATTCCAGGGGATTTCCGTGGCGAAAATCGTTGTAGTAACTTCAGGCAAAGGCGGCGTAGGCAAAACCACCACCAGCGCCAGCTTTGCTTCTGGCCTTGCTTTGCGTGGATTTAAAACTGCCGTCATCGACTTTGATGTGGGCTTACGTAATCTTGATTTGATCATGGGTTGCGAGCGCCGTGTGGTGTATGACTTTGTTAACGTCATTCAAGGCGAAGCCAATCTGCGCCAAGCGCTGATTAAAGACAAAAATTGCGACAATCTTTACGTTTTGCCAGCCTCGCAAACGCGCGACAAAGATGCGCTCTCTAAAGAAGGCGTAGAAAAAGTACTCAAAGAGCTCGAGCATGATGGTTTTGATTACATCATTTGCGACAGCCCGGCCGGCATCGAAACGGGTGCGTTTTTGGCCTTGTACTTTGCCGACGAAGCGATTGTGGTCACCAATCCAGAAGTCTCCTCCGTGCGCGACTCAGATCGCATCATCGGTATTTTGGATGCCAAATCAAAACGCGCCGAAGACGGCGGCTCAGTAAAAACGCATTTACTGATTACCCGCTACAGCCCAGCACGTGTAGAAAGCGGCGAAATGCTGTCGCTAGACGACGTGCAACATCTGCTGCGCATTCCATTGATCGGCATCGTGCCAGAATCGGAAGCGGTATTACAAGCTTCAAACTCGGGCACCCCCGCGATCCATAATGCCGGCACCGATGTATCAGAAGCGTATAAAGACGTTGTTGCACGCTTTCTTGGCGAGACCAAGCCAATGCGTTTTGTTGAAGTACCAAAGGCACCGTTCTGGAAACGGTTGTTTGGAGGTTAATTGATGTCTATTTTGAGTTATTTTTTTGGCGAAAAGAAAAAAACCGCCAACGTCGCACGTGAACGCCTACAAATCATTCTGGCGCACGAGCGCAGTAGCATCAACAGTACGCCAGATTATTTGCCGCAATTACAGCGCGAATTATTAGAAGTCATTTCTAAATACGTGGCCATCAATCCAGAAGACATTCAAATCCAACTGGAACGTAAAGATGATTTTGAAGTACTGGAATTGAACATCGTATTACCTGAGCACAAAGTAAAGTAATTCAGAACGCTAGAGCACATTGGATCAGAGCGCAGCGAGTAGTCCACCGCCAGCCCGTACCGTCCCCAATGTGCCCTTCTGACTACCCGATCAAACCCAGCTTACGCTGGGTTTTTTTATCGCTACCGCCCCCATGCGTATTGTTAACCAACAGCGCGGGTATGGACTGCAATCCGCAGCGGCGCGGGCAATGTTATACTTGCGTTAAATCAAACTCATCTCGCGTGGCGTTAGCGGCGCGAAGCAACTCAAGGCTTGTATGACAATTACCATTAAAACTGCCGAAGAAATTGAAAAAATGCGCGTTGCTGGCCGTCTTGGCAGCGAAGTGCTCGACTACATCACCCCATTTATTCAACCGGGCGTCACGACCGAAGAAATTGATCGTTTATGCTATGAATACATGGTCAATGTGCAGGGTACTATCCCCGCGCCATTAAATTACTGCCCACCTGGCTATATACCCTACCCGAAATCAATTTGTACTTCGGTCAATAATGTTATCTGCCACGGCATTCCAAACAGCAAGCCACTTAAAAATGGCGACGTGGTCAATCTAGACATTACCGTGATCAAAGACGGCTACCACGGCGACAATAGCCGTATGTATATGGTCGGTGACAATGTCGCCACCCACGCCAAGCGTTTGTCACAAATCACTTTTGACTGCATGTGGATTGGCATTGATCAAGTCAAACCCGGCGCTCGCTTAGGCGATATTGGCGCAGCAATTCAAAAATACGCCGAAAAAGCCGGTTATTCCGTGGTACGTGAATTTTGTGGCCACGGCATTGGTGCGGTATTTCATGAAGAGCCGCAAGTTTTGCACTATGGCAAAGCTGGCACCGGCGTCGAGCTAAAACCGGGGATGATTTTCACCATTGAGCCAATGATTAACGCCGGCAAACGTGAAATCAAACAAATGAGCGATGGCTGGACGATTGTGACTAAAGATCGCAGCTTATCCGCACAATGGGAACACACAGTGCTGGTCACCGAAACCGGTTACGAGGTATTGACCGTATCGGCTGGCACGCCGCCGCGCCCAGAGAAATACCTACTCGCTTAATTCTAAACGCCCTCAATTGAGGGCGTTTTTAAATCAAAAAACCATCCTGATTCATCACGCCTGCGCCCGCCTTTATTTAAAGGCAATACAGCGCGTGCGTGCCTTGCAATATCAGGCATTCACAGTATTGTCGTTTGGAGTTTATCGTCATGCGTTCGGTCAGTGCGATTCGTGAATCTTATGCCCTTGCTAAACTCGCGCTGCGCGAGCGTTTTTCTGAACCTACCAAAGCCGCACCACTACTGAATTCTCTCTCGAACCTCACCGACGCCACCTTGATCGAGCTATGGGATAGGCATGAATTTAATAGCGATGTATTGCTCTGTGCCGTCGGTGGTTACGGACGTGGCGAGCTATACCCTTATTCAGACATCGATTTATTGATTTTTACTGCCTGAGCAGCCCAGTGCGGGCCTACTGGAAAAACTCGAAGTCTTGGTTGGCGAGCTATGGGATATTGGCATCGAGGTCGGCCATTCGGTACGAACCACCACCGACTGCCTGTATGAAGCCGAGCAGGACATCACCGTGCAAACCGCCCTACTTGAAACCCGGCCGCTCACTGGCGATCGGCAGCGTTTTCATGATTTTATGGATACGGTGCATCGCCACATCGACCCGAAAGAATTTTTTGAAGCCAAATTGATCGAGCAACAAGCGCGCTACGGCCGCTTTCAAAACGCCACTTACAAACTTGAACCCAACATCAAAGAAGCCCCTGGCGGCCTGCGTGATTTACACCTAATTGGCTGGATTGCCGCCAGCCAACGCCTTGGCCGCGACTGGCATGCCTTGGCGGCGCTGAGCATGCTCACGCCTGAGGAAAACCGTAAACTGTGCGAAGCCGAGCGCGTGCTACGCACCTATCGCATTGCCCTACACTGGCGCGCCAAACGCCGTGAAGATCGGATTTTATTTGATTACCAGCATGCACTGGCCAAAGACTTTGGTTTTGATGACGTCTCCACCGCAGGCCGAATCACTCAGCGCGCCAGCGAAGCCTTTATGGCTGAATATTATTTGGCGGCGCGCATCATCACCCAATTGGTACCGGTATTGGTGCACGCTTTACGGCAAAGAATCTATTCCTACCTCAGCAATACCACGCCGATCAATGCGGATTTTTATATTCGCGATGGCTTGCTGGCGATTTACGACCCCGAATTATTTAACAAAAATCCATCGGCAATTTTGGCGCTGTTTTTGCATTTAGAACAACGCCGCGAAGCCAGCGATATTGCCCCAGAGACCTTACGCGCCCTGTGGCATGCACGTGATTTGATTAACGATGATTTTTTGCACAACCCGCACAATAAGCAACTATTTATCGCGCTATTTAGAGAGCCGCGCGGCTTAACGCGCGTACTGCGGCGCATGAATCAATACGCGCGTTTTGGGCCGCTACATCCCTGAATTTGGCGATATTGTTGGCCGCATGCAACATGATTTATTTCATGTGTATACCGTCGACGAACATATTTTGATGGTGCTACGTAATATGCGCCGCTTTGCCGTCCCGGCGTTCACCCATGAATACCCGCTATGCTCGCGTTTGATCGAAGAATTTGCCCACCCTGAAGTGCTGTATTTAGCTGCACTATTTCATGATATTGGCAAAGGCCGTGGCGGCGACCATTCGCAACTGGGCGAAACCATTACCCGCGAATGGTGCGAGCGCCACCCCTTGCCCGCTGCCGACACCGATTTGATTGTTTGGCTGGTGCGACACCACCTAACCATGTCGTCAGTCGCGCAAAAACAAGACGTGTACGATCCCGACGTCATCACCGAATTTGCCGCCTTAGTGGGCGACGAGCGCCACTTGAATGCCCTGTATTTGCTGACAGTGGCCGATATTCGCGGCACCAGCCCTAAAGTTTGGAACGCATGGAAAGCCAAATTACTTGAAGATTTATTTAAAGGCACGCAGCGCTTTTTAAACCAGCAAAGTGACCATTCATGGTTGAGCGAGCGGCAAGAAGAAGCATTGCGACTGTTGCGACTGTATGGTTTACGCAATGACGCGCACGATCCATTCTGGCGCTTACTCGACACGGTGTATTTCTTGCGCCACGACGCACGCGATATTGCTTGGCATACGCGCATGTTGTTTGCCCGCACGCATAGCGATGAGATCCAAGTGCGCGCCAAACTCTCCGAGTCCGGCGAAGGCTTGCAAGTCTTGGTCTACGGCCCCGATCAAGCCGATTTATTTGTGCATATTTGCAGCTTTTTTGAACGCGCTGGCTATTCGATTTTTGACGCGCAAATCCACACCACGCACCACGGCTATGCGCTCGATACGTTCTACGTATTCATTCCCGATAGTCAGCATATTTCCTATCGCGATTTAATTAATTACGTTGAATTTGAGCTCAGCGAAGTGCTCAATCAACGCAAACCGGCGCCGGCCAAACTGAGCGGGCGTATTTCACGCCAGCAAAAACACTTCCCAGTGAAAACGCACGTGCAAATTCGGCCCGATGAAAAAGGCAAATACTCGATTTTATCGGTGGTGGCTGGCGATCGACCGGGCCTGCTCTCGACCATTGCGCGCATTTTGGCGGCCAATCGCATCGAGATTCAGTCAGCCAAAATCATGACCTTGGGCGAGCGCGCCGAAGATAATTTTTTAATCTCCGGCCGCGTGCTTAGCGACGCTAAATTTGTACTGCAGCTAGAAAATGACCTACTCCAAACACTGAGCGAAAAATAAGGGTATTGCCACGCAATCAACATCAAATATTGATTAAGTGGCAATACCCTAAAGCTTAATAGTCTGTTGCTACGCCAGATCGCTCATCAGCAAGCTAGCGATTTACGCCGCATGGCAATTAACGTGACGAGGTCTTTTTAATGACTCGACCCAGTGGATTGGGTTGATTGCGTTTTTTTGCTAACTCAATTTGCTTTTGCCGTTCGAGCGCGCCGCTGCGGGTTTTTTCGCTGAGATTGTCAAAGCAATGTGGGCAGCTTACGCCAGCCACATAATGCGGCGATAGGCGCTGCTCTTTCGATACCGGCTGGCGGCAAGCGTGGCACAACTCAAAATCACCTTCGCTCAAATCGTGGCGCACCGTTACGCGGTTGTCGAACACAAAGCAGTCACCCTTCCATAGCGTCTTTTCTTGCGGCACTTCTTCGAGGTATTTCAAAATCCCACCTTTTAAGTGGTAGACCTCTGCAAATCCTTCACCCAGCATATAGCTCGATGCTTTCTCGCAGCGAATGCCGCCAGTGCAAAACATCGCCACTTTTTTGTGTACCGCAGGGTCGAAATGTTCTTTTACGTAATCGGGAAATTCGCGGAATGTTTCGGTTTTCGGGTCAATTGCCCGCTCGAACGTGCCAATCGCCACTTCGTAATCATTACGGGTATCAATCACCAGCACTTCGGGATCGGAAATAATCGCATTCCAATCTTTGGGCTCAACATAGGTGCCGACGGCTTTATTTGGATCAACACCGGGCACACCCAAGGTAACGATTTCTTTTTTTAGTTTTACTTTGGTACGCAAAAATGGCTGCTCAGCGCAATACGATTCTTTGTGATCCACAGCCGCCAAGCGCGGATCTGAGCGCAGCCACGCCAGCAAGCCATCAATCCCCGCGCGCGTTCCCGCCACCGTGCCGTTAATCCCTTCATCGGCCAGCAGTAAGGTGCCATGCACGTCTAAATCGAGCATCGTTTGCAACAGTGGCTCGCGCAATTGAACGTAGTCGCTGAGCGTGACAAATTGATACAGCGCCGCAACAACAATCGCGCCTTCGTTTTGATTCGACATGATTTCTCCAAGTGGTCACCCGCGTAAAGGGCGGACCGGATTTTTTATTCTGGGTGCGGATTTTACCTGAGCTGGGGCAGGATAAGCAGCGGAGAAATAAACATATTTATGGGAGAGTTAAAGCAGTCGCGTAACAACATTGCAGTGAGCTCCGCACATACAAACAAAAACTTTCTTTAAAATTATTTAATTTGTAAATAAATACCATTTTCTGCCGATAGCCTGTTTATCATCGACCTCGACCCTCGCCATGACCACGATCTCTAATGCAACGATTGCCCTTCAGCAAAACGACCTTTGGGCAGAGGTCAAACGCGAGCCCAGCAGCATCGAGTCGCCGCCATCCTTAGTAAGGACTCCGTCAACGACGGTGACACTGACAGACAAAAATTTAATCGACACGGATTTTTACTCCCAACTAGAGCAGCGTATCGCCAATAACGCGCAGCAGAAATGGGAACTCCCCCTGAGCGATTACGCTAGCAATCTAATGGCGAGAAACTTTAACGGCCACAGCAACGCCAACCGCTTTTTAGGCTTAAGTGGCGCAATGCTCGAGCGCTTTAAATCCCCACCGGCCGACTTTAAACAATCCGTAACCGAAATCGGCCCACAAGCGAACAAAGCGGCGTCTGAGCTTGAAAAAGGGACCATCAGCTTAAACATCAAGACGCGCTCAGGCGTCAGCATTGAACTTAAACTATCCAACCAAGGCGATCAATTAGCGGCAGAAGTCAAAACAAATGGCGAATTAACCGCCGCAGAGCAAACAGCAATAAGCCAACTGGCAAAAGGGTTTGAAACAACCATTCAAAACCTATTGGCAGAGCCACCTCGCGCTGAGATTGACGCACTCATGAAATTTGACGTCACTCAATTGGCGACCTTAGATTTAACCACCAATTTCGCTAATAAAAACGGCGAAACAATGGCGTTTAAATTGCATACCGATGAACGTCAACGAGAAATTCAGCTACAAACCCCACAAGGGAAGATGAGCGTCAATGTCAATTTTCAACAAGCGGCGGCGCTAGGTAATGCGCAGCAGCGAGAAAAAGCCATCAGTCAATATCTCACACAATTTGATCATGCTGGTGAGCGCGGCAAACCAAACGCCGAAATGTTATCGCTATTTAAAACCGTTTTTTCTGGGCTACACAAAAAATTACCCCACCGATGCCATTGCGCCATTGAATGCACCGACTCAAGCCAAGGCGCTAAATGACGACTTAGAGCAAGCGGTTTTGACCGGCCTCGGTGATTTCCAAGCCGATTTAACGATGAAGCCAACCTCGCCGAACCCAAGAAAACCATTAGAAATGGATCACTTTAGCTTTCAGCTAAAGCAAAAAAACCAGCATCCTTGGCAAGACATCCATCACTCAGCAACAAGACGCACAATTGAGTGCTAGCCGCCACGAAGCACTCAACACCAGCACTCAACCACGGCTAGATACAACAAAAGAATCACAAAATTATGTGTATAAAACCATTCAAGACCACGCCAGTAGTACTGTTGATGTTCAATTTGATAACCATCAGCAATTAAAATCGGCAAAATTAGAAAAATCCGCACAGCAATCAACGCATACCCTGCGTTATGAAAATGGATAAACTGACAAAAGAAACACGCGTACCAGAACAAGCACATTTCATTCAAGATTTACTCACCACAATGAATTCACTGCAAAAGCGTTCAAACGACAGTGAAACCGACCTGCTCTTGAGAAAACAAAAATTAGGCGAGCTCAATGAAATGATTTTTCTAAATGCCGATCCATTCCGCTTGGCAAAAACCAAGCCAATTCAAGCATTCCAACGTCAAAATTGAAACTAAATCCCACAAAATCACACCCTATTCATTTCTACCACGTACGGCGCAATGCTGTAGGGTGCTGATGAGCGTAGCGAATCGCGCCATTGCGATATTTATTTACGGCTAATTCGGCGCAATTCGTTGCGCTCATTGTCACCCTACGGCAGATTTAACTCTGCGTAATCGGAGACTGCATCCATGCGTACGATTACGCTTCGCCAATCGCACCTACGACGTTTTGGCATAGGGTATTTTCATCAAAATATTAAAATCCAAAGCCCACAAAGCAATACCCCGTAGGGTGTGCAAATGCCGCCGGCGTTTGCGCACAGAGTCGTGATGCGAGCCATCACAACGCACCTATCCGCGTGCGCAAATGCGCACCCTACAAAAAAGCCGCTTTTCAGCGGCTTTTTTAACAATCAAAATCCCCACAATTAAAAAACAAGCGGGCAATCAATGCATTGGCGTATTTGGCATCGAGCGGAATGGCGGCTTTGGCGCCGCTACCGAGAGCGGATTCCACCAAAGCGCCGTTTTTACCACGGATTTGCTCGAGTTTAACGATGACATTACCGCTTGGATGAATGATTTCCAGCGAATCGCCAACTGAGAATTGTTTTTTCACTTCAATCTCTGCCCAGCCGTCTTGGATATTGAGCACTTCGCCAACGTATTGGCTGCGGTGTGCTTTGGAATGGCCATCAAGGTAGTTTTGCGCTTCGTGCGTGGTGTGGCGCTGGTAAAAGCCGTCGGTATAGCCGCGATTAGCCAAACCATCCAAATCAGCGAGCAAGGCGGGGTTAAATGGTCGACCAGCCACCGCGTCGTCAATGGCTTGACGATACACTTGGGCGGTGCGCGCCACGTAATATAGCGACTTGGTACGGCCTTCGATTTTAAGTGAATCGATACCCATTTTCACCAGACGCTCGATATGCTGCACCGCGCGCAAGTCTTTACTGTTCATGATGTACGTGCCGTGTTCGTCTTCGACAATTGGCATTAACTCGCCCGGACGATTGGCTTCTTCGATCAAATAGGTTTTGTCGGCCAATGGATGGCGCTCTTGGCCGCCACAGGCGGAGAACACTTGATTGGCGTCATTCATCGCTTTATTAAAGTCAAATTGAATGATTTGCTCTTTGGGCTGAACATCACCGGCGTCATCTGGATTGGTGTCGTGCGTTTTGTAGTCCCAACGGCAGGCATTGGTACACGTGCCTTGATTTGGGTCGCGGTGATTGAAATACCCCGACAATAGGCAACGGCCGGAATATGCAATACACAGCGCGCCGTGTACGAACACTTCCAGTTCCATATCTGGGCACAGTTGGCGAATTTCTTCGATTTCATCCAAGGACAATTCACGCGACAAAATCACGCGCTCTAGGCCCATTGATTTCCAAAATTTCACGCCAGCGTAATTCACCGTATTGGCCTGTACCGACAAATGAATCACTTGTTCTGGCCATTTTTCACGCACCATCATAATCAAGCCCGGATCAGCCATGATCAGCGCATCTGGCTTCATCGCAATCACCGGCTCCATATCCGCCAAATAGGTTTTCACTTTGGCGTTGTGCGGCAAGATATTGCTGGCGACAAAGAATTTTTTGCCACGGGCGTGGGCTTCTTCAATCCCTTGACCAATTTGCTCCAATTTAAAATCATTATTACGCGCGCGCAGGCTGTAGCGCGGTTGACCGGCGTAAACCGCGTCGGCGCCAAAGTCATAAGCGGCACTCATTTTTTCGAGCGTACCGGCGGGCAATAAGAGTTCAGGTGCTTTTAAGGTCATGGTGGGTGCGTGTGTTCAAACTAAGAAAGGCGGGCATTATACCGCAAATACGCTGCACAAAAAACAAGCAATATTAAATAAATGAACGAAATCAGTAGCTTGCCGATATTACCCACAGCTAACTCACACGCTATGCTTTTTTTACGGGGATAAACTGGCAAATTGCGGGAGAAGTGCTAATTACAACAAAATTTGCCGAATTCAAGCTGTGATTTGAATTTTTTTGCCTATTTTTTAATCGACAAACAAAATCAGTAACAAAACAGTCACTTAGGCAAGCTATCCACAGCCTGTACACATGACTATCCATCTAGCCTGTGAATGAGTACCACACACTGATTAAAATTTAATCAGTGTGTATTTTCCCTATAGTTTCAAGTGCCTAGCCAACTTACTCACAGCCAGCTCACAGACTTAGCCAAGCGGTATGGGGAAAACCATGATGGCCACCGTGGATAACAAAAACCGAGCATTTAGCTCGGTTTAGTCAAGGCGATATTGCGGCGCAGCGGCGGTTTTAGGCAAAGCCCAGACCCGACAACGGCACATGCTGCTGCTCGGCCTGTTCAGCAAGTGCTGCTTTTAAAACTTGTTTGGCGCAGCGCGCACATTTGCCGCAGCACGTAGCGACCTCGGTCACCTGTCGCAACTGGGCAAAGGTACGAACCCCTTGCTGCGCGACAGCGCGATTAATCGCTTTATCACTCACATTGTTGCAAACACAAACAATCATAATGAGAACCTTATCAATAACTATTCTCATTATCATAAAAAACTTTATAACTGCCAAGTACTTTTTTCAGTCGCAGGCCATTTCACAGCACAAGTCATCCCCTCGCCAGCATTTTCCACAATAAAAAAGCCGCCCATAGGGGCGGCAGTTTATGCAAACAACAACATTACATACTTACAGCGCAGTCAATCGCTGCTCAATACTGGCAACAATACCGGCACCATCCAAACCACAATCCGCCAGAATTTGTTTTTGCTCGCCATGCTCTACATAGCTATCGGGCAAGCCCAATTGCAATACGGCACGAGAAACACCTTGCGCGGCCAAGCACTCCAACACCGCACTCCCCGCGCCGCCCATAATGGCGTTGTCTTCCACCGTTACCAGCAGATCATGCGAAGCGGCCAGCGCCAGAACCAACTCGGTATCGAGCGGTTTAACAAAGCGCATATTGGCCACCGTTGCATCCAATGCTTCAGCGGCAGCCAGCGCGGGCTCCAGCACAGCGCCAAACGCCAAAATTGCCACGCGTCGCGTTGTTGTTGCCGTGCCTTGCCGCGAGCGGCGAATTTCGCCCTTGCCCCAAGGCAATGCGTGCATCTCAGACTCAACCGTCACCCCTAAACCACTACCGCGCGGATAACGCACGGCGGCTGGGCCAGCATATTGATACGCGGTATAGAGCATTTGCCGACATTCGTTTTCATCGCCGGGCGCTAAAATCGCCAGATTTGGAATGCAGCGCATAAATGACAAATCAAAACTACCGGCATGCGTTGGACCATCGGCCCCGACCAAACCGGCGCGATCAATCGCAAAAGTAACGTCTAAATTTTGCAATGCCACATCATGAATCAATTGATCATAAGCGCGCTGCAAAAAGGTCGAATAAATCGCTACCACCGGCTTTAAGCCCTCACAGGCTAAACCCGCGGCAAAAGTCACCGCGTGCTGTTCGGCAATGCCCACATCAAAATAGCGATTTGGATATTCAGCATGAAAGCGCACCATGCCCGAGCCTTCACGCATTGCCGGTGTAATCCCCACCAATTGCTCGTCTTGCGCGGCCATATCGCACAGCCAGTCGCCAAACACTTGGGTAAATGTGGGTTTACTCACCTTGCTGCTACAAACGCCATCGTGCTGATTAAACGGTGCTACAGCGTGATATTTCACCGGATCGGCCACCGCCAACTTGTAACCATTGCCTTTTTTGGTCACCACATGCAAAAACTGCGGGCCTTTAAGCTGCTTGATATTGGATAAGGTGGCAACCAGCGTTTCCATATCATGGCCATCAATTGGGCCAATATAGTTAAAGCCAATTTCCTCAAATAAAGTGCCGGGCGTTAAAAAGCCCTTGACGCTTTCTTCGCCTTTTTTGGCAAATTCTTTCAGCGGCGGCACCGCATCCAGCACTTTGCCAGACGCATTGCGAATGCCGTTATAAAACTTACCCGACAATAATTTGGCTAAATAATTATTAAACGCGCCGACATTGGGTGAAATCGACATTTCGTTGTCGTTTAAAATCACCAATAAATCGACGTCGTCGCGATGACCCGCATTAAACAAGGCCTCAATCGCCTGCCCAGCCGTCATCGAGCCGTCGCCAATCACTGCAATCGCTTTGCGTTTTTCGCCTTTAATCAACGCGGCTTCCGCCATGCCCAACGCCGCACCAATCGAGGTTGAAGAATGCCCAACGCCAAACGTGTCGTATTCGCTTTCTTCGCGCTTGGGAAAGCCTGCCAAACCGCCTTTTTGCCGCATCGTCAGCATGCGGTTTTTGCGCCCAGTCAGGATTTTATGCGGATAGCTTTGATGACCAACGTCCCACACCAAACGATCGTGCGGGGTGTCAAACACATAATGCAGCGCAACGGTTAACTCCACCGCGCCTAAAATTAGAGGCAAAATGTCCACCGGTATGACTCACCGAATCCAGCAAATAACTACGTAATTGCTGAGCGAGCGCAGGCAATTCTTTGCGATCAAGTTGGCGTAAATCAGCGGGTATTTCTATGGTATCAAGCAAAGGATAATTCATGTGTACCTTGCTTTGCCGGGGTATCCCCCTGCAAGCCCTGTTAGTATTTTCTATCAACAATATACCCAGCAAGGGCACTTAATATATTGGCTCTTTCCCCAAAGGGCGCTAATGACGCCAAGGCCGAGGCTTTCAGTTCGGCCGCTTTTTCTTTGGCGCCTTTTAGCCCCAGCAAAGCCACATAGGTGGGTTTATTATTGCGGCATCTTTACCTGCTGTTTTACCCAAGGTGGCCGAATCCGCCTCACAATCCAAAATATCGTCAACCACTTGAAACGCCAGACCAATGCATTTGGCGTAATGATCGAGCGCCTCGCGCTGCTCACTGGTGAGTGGCGTACCGCAGTAAGAACCCAACAATACCGCAGCACGAATCAAGGCGCCGGTTTTCAAAATATGCATCATTTCCAGTTGCGGCAAAGTCAGCGTTTGCCCAACGCTATATAAATCAATACCTTGCCCGCCACACATACCCAAACTACCCGATGCGCTCGCTAAGATACGAATCATTTGTAATTGATCTGCCGTATTGTCGGCCAAGCGATGATTGGCCAGCACTTCAAACGCCGCCGCTTGCAAAGCATCGCCCGCCAAGAGCGCAGTCGCCTCACCGTAAGCCACATGCACTGTTGGCTTACCTCGACGCAACACGTCGTTATCCATAGCCGGCATATCGTCATGCACTAAGGAATAAGCATGAATAAATTCCAAGGCGCAGCCGGCATACTGCAAGCGCTCAACCGGCGCATCAACCAGCGAACCGGCGGCAAACACCAATAAAGGCCGCACTCGCTTGCCGCCATCAAGCACGCTGTAACGCATCGCGTCGTGCAAGCGTTCGGGCAAATGATTGCTCGATGGCAATACCCGCGATAGCGCGCGCTCCCATTTGCGCCTGAACGTCTTCCATCCAGAGTTTAAAATCAGTCGCTACCGTTTTGCTCATTATTCTGTCCCCATCTTTGGCATCGGTTTGAGCTCTCCACCTTCTAAGAGGCGAACTTGCTGCTCTGCCGCGCTTAATTTGCTTTCGCAAAAGCGCAATAATTCAGTACCACGGCTAAATGCCAACAAACTGGCATCGAGTGCTTGTCCACCCGCTTCCATTTGGGCAATGAGAGCCTCTAACTCGGCCAAGCCTTGTTCAAAGTTATCGGGTAAATTCGCCGATTTCGCTGCTGCTTTTGCCATCAGTTTGAGCCCAAAATAAAAAGTATTTCACACAAAAACACACGAATAAGCGCAGTCAGCCGCCCCATTCGCGCAAGGGGCTTATTGTACCCTTGCCATCGAGCTGAAAACAGTCATTAAAGCCGCAAAACCGTCGTCAGCACCGCTCAACAAGCCAAGACTGTTAGAATAGAGACACTTTAAACCGTGTTTTTGCGTAAAAAATGACCACCATTGCTTACTTTATTCTGGCCCACGCCCATCCCGAACAAATTTCACGCTTGGTTCAGCAACTTAATACCCCGCATTCACGGTTTTATATTCACATCGACGCCAATACACCTGATGCAATATTCACCGCACTCCAAAGCCAACTCTCGGCGCTAGAGAATATTCACTTTATTGAACGCCAAGCCTGCCGCTGGGGCGGGTTTTCATTGGTCGATGCCAGCCTAAGGCTGATGGCAGCCGCTAACAAAGACGGTTTTGACTGGGGGGTATTACTCTCTGGGCAAGATTACCCAATTCATAGCAATCAATACATCGAAGAAACCTTAGCACGTAGCCCCTACCTTGGCTTGATTGACATCAAGCCTGCACCAGAGTTCGACATTGCTTATCGCTATCGCGCATGGCACTTTGAAACCCTCAACGGCACGCGCACAAATAAAGCACTGCAAAAAATACAGCGCTTAAGCCGAAAAATCGGCATTGAACGTGCTTTGCCCGCGCCGATTTCGCAAGTGTATGCCGGCTCTCAATGGTGGACACTCAGCCATACCGCCTGCCAAACCGTACTCGACTTTGTGGCAAAGCAGCCGCAGGTGGTGGATTTTTTCCGCCATACCCTCATCCCTGATGAGATGTTTTTTCCAAACCATTTTAATGAATAGCCCACTGGCCGAGCAGCTATCTAGCGATGCGCGGCGTTATTTAGAATGGGATGAAGGCGCATGGTCGCCCCGCCTACTCAAGCCTGAAAACATCAGCCAACTTCGGGGCAGCAAGGCTTTATTCGCCCGAAAATTTGCCGCAGATTCTGCCAGCAGCCAAGCACTGCTTGCGCTGCATCGCCAATAAAACACGCTAATACTCGGTGCGTTCACTAAGATAAAGACTCTAGTACAGCACAAAGTACGTCATGTCGATCACCACCCTCGATTTAAATCGGCCTCACAACTACAACGCTGAGCACAACTGGATTCACCAAGCCATCAGTGAACAAACCGCACTCTGCGCCGAACTGATTGACCGCGCCAAAGCCAACACGCTAGCGCCTTGGCTACAACAGCCCGAGCGCTTTGCCGACACCCAAGCGGTGTTACTGATTGCCAGTGGCTCGAGCTTTCATGCGGCACAAGTTGCTCGCTTTTGGATTGAAAGCCTTGCACATCTTCCTACTCAAGTTGAATTAGCCAGCGAGTTTTGCTATCAACATTTACTCTCTCGCCCTCACACACTGGTGATTATCCTTGCCGAATCAGGCGAAGCCGCCGACACTTTAGCCGCGCTCAAATACGCACAACAACTGGACTACCCGCTGACGATCGCCATCGGCCATCATGCCGACAGCACGCTGATGCAGCAGGCTCAATGGCAATTAGTGCTGGATGTTGGCGAGCAACACAGCCGCATTGCCACCAAAACATTTTGCGCCCAACTGCTGGGCTTATTTTTAATTACGCTAACACTGTCCCAATCACAAAACCAAGCCATACCCGGCGATATCGACGCCGAGCTTGCCGCCCTGCCTTACGCAATCGCACAAGTTTTAAACCTCGCGCCACAACTCAAACAATGGGCGCAATGCCTGCAGCAATCATCCGCGATTTTCATCACCGCACGACAAAATTACACGCCTATTGCCAGCGAAGGCGCACTCAAATTCAAAGCCATGGCGCATCGCTTGGCCGAGGCTTGCTCTTGTGGCGAACTCAAGCATGGCATTGCCAGCCTTGCCACGCAAAAAATCGCTCTAATTGCCTGCTTGCCGTGGGATAGTGTGGCCGAAAAGAATTTGGCTGACTTACGTCAGTTTTCACCACCATCACTGCGCTATTTTTGTTTTAAGCGACACCCCACTCACCAAAATTAACGGTCTCAACTCGATTGTAATGCCAGACAAACTCAATCACCTTAACCCGCTGCTGTACGCCATCGCTCTACAACTCCTCGCCTACTACACCAGCACCACAAGTGATTCATTTGAGCAAAGCATAAAAAAAGCCACATCAAAAGATGTGGCTTGATCGGCAGAGTTCGACTAATTATTTTGAAGCATTAATCAAATACAAAGCAGCAGCATTAAATTCAGCATCTGAACCGCTATAACCGCCCTTCGGTGGCATTGCATTCAAACCCTTAGTTGCAATTGCGATTGCATTATCAACGCCGTCTTTCAAACGTGGTGCCCAAGCGGCTTTATCGCCAAATTTAGGCGCACCAGCCACACCAGTGTCGTGGCAAGCCATACAAACGCTAGCGTAAATTTCTTTGCCTTTTACGTTTGGATCAATCGTTGCCGCAGCACCAGCAGCCACTTTAGGCTCTTCAAACTTCGCACCCGCTGCATTACCCATAAAGGCCACGGCACGCGCCACTTCTTCATCCGTTAACGCTGGATCACCACCCTTCGCAGGCATCGCGTTAAACCCAACCACGGCATGCTTCACCAAAGTCGCAAAACCTTGACCGATTCGCGTAGACCAAGCTGCTGCATCACCAAATTTAGGTGCGCCAGCCAAGCCAGCGCCATGACAGGAAATACATACGGCCTCATAAACAGCCTTGCCTGAGCGAGAACCAATCGGCGTACTATCGACAATTTTGACAACGCCGACAGGTTGTAAGCGTGCGGCGACGGCCTCATTAGTCATCGTTGAGCTTGCCATATTCATCGACATACCCGAAGTAAATAGTTTGATTACCAAGTAAACAAACAGAGGTACGCCAATTAAAGCCGCCAGAATCATTCCGACAACGCTTTTAGACGCAGATGCGTTGGAACCGCTCATGCTGTCATCCCTTTCTTGAAATTGTTAAATTAATTGGCTGTATCGCCTTTATGGCTGACAATTATACCGACAACATCGAAACAACAAAATACTATTCACCAACTGACTAGACGCGAACGCAAATAGCCGTTATCATCGCTCCCCTAATCAAAGCGCCCGTAGCTCAGTTGGATAGAGTATCAGTTTCCGAAACTGAGGGTCACAGGTTCGATTCCTGTCGGGCGCACCAATAAAATCAACGACTTAGCACAAAATCTCAATTCAAGAAAACACAACAAAGCCGATTTATAGTGCCAGCTATAGTACCAGTTTTCAAAAATCACCTCCACATTGCACACCACCTAAAATAAACACTTCCTAAGTACCAATATTGCTACAGTGTGGAGTCGGCACGCTTGCTAAACAACCACAAAACAACAAATACACGCCTCAAACAGCAACCTTGTTCAAATCGCCACAACCACATTCCAGCGTAAAAACAAGAAGCCAACCCAGAAAAACACAACAGAACAAGCTGGCAGTAAATCAGAGACCCCGTATCTACTCAACCTCAGATTTTGCTGTGATATCTTTGCCTGCGCGGTCACGTCTGCGCTGCTGGCCTAAATAACTTGCCAATAAATTTGGTACCCACGCGATGGGCCATCTCGCTATCAGCCCCCATGGTCGGACTTATTCCACCAAAGCTGATCAGACTGAGCCGTTTGGCTGCACACTGTTCATATGTTCATACAATCTACTTACGCAATCATCGGCTTTTATAAAAAAGAGCCACCAAGGGCTGGCGACCATTTCCGAAGCATGACGTCACTCATGCAGGCTCAAGAGAGTCATTTGCCCCTTGGCATTTATCCGCAAGGGCTGCTCGCCCCCCTTCTACCCACTACCACCATCAACAAACACTAGGTATTCAAGCGGAATCGCCCGCAAATTTTTGCGAATAAAAGTGACGTTATTCTCCAACACTGCCATGGTATTGCTCCAAAAGTAAGGTTTTCAAACACTTTGGCCAGCATACCCTCCAAATTTTAATCGAAAAAATCCCCCGCCCAGCAATGACGCACCGATAAAGACAGCCAATGATCCCGTGCAAAATTAATGACCATATACTTTCTATTAATAAAATTTATTCAATAAAATCAACAAGATAAATAAAATAAATAACCAATTAATTAGTTATTTTATTTATAGTAAAAATTAAACATAAGTAAAACCCAAAAGACCAACAATAAAATAAAAATCCATGTTCAACGCCGAGCCCTTGAATTTAAATTTAATTAAATATAAATTATGTTTGTGATTATTTACAAACACAGGGATGAAACCAGCATGAGTAGAATTATTAGATTCGCAGAAGCCGCCAAGATATTTGGGGTATCACACTCGACGCTTTACCGACTGAGGAAAGCTGATAATTTCCCACCATTAATAAAGGTGACGCCAAATGGGCGTGCATCAGGATTTTTCGAGGACCAGCTCGAGGAATACCTATTAAAAATAAAAATTGAAACAAACAATCATCAAGAATAATCTAAAAACCATTCAAATGGAGAATAAAAAAATGGACAAGAAAATCACATTCCGTTTGCAAAAAAAAAATGCACGCCAGCTTAGTCACGTTGGCAAAAAATAGAAAAGTACCAATCTCTAGTTTGATGCGAGAAATAGTCAGCGAATCAGAAAACATCATCCAGCATCTGCAAGATCAGACCAATGTTTTCAAAAATGAAATAAAAAAATTACAAGGCACAATAGAAGAAAAAAACCAAGAGATTCAACAGCTGAAATCGAGGTGAAAAGTGAATATAAAAATAATTCACGTCCCTACATTACTCTTAAATAATCCAAGAGATCTTATTCAGTACTTAGCGAAGAATACTGATCTCAGTCTATCTCAAGACATTTGCGACTTAAGAATTCTAAACGGGTTAACCAGCAACATACCATACGAGATCGGTGAGTTTTGTCGAGAAATTAAAAGGGCCAGAAATAACTCAAAACCGCTACTTCACCTTGTAATTAGCTTTAGCTCTAGCGAATATGCGAGCAGATTTGAAATTGAAATAGTAATTAATAAAATTCTGACAGGACTTGGAATTAACAAAAATCGTGTTATTTATTGCCCACATTTCGATACTGAAAACCTACACTTACACATTGCAATATCTCGCGTAAACCCTGAATCTGGAAATATGGTAAAAATTAATAACGGATTTACCAAAAAAGGATTTAGACGCGTTATAGATCAGATTTCAGCTGAATTTGGTTGGACGAGCGAAACTAAAAGCAGAACTGCATTCGATGGAATAAAAAATTCAATACGATAAAAAATCAGTACAAATTATAAAAAGCCCAAAAAAATTAAACGAAATTTTAAAACTAGCTTATATAAATTCAGAATACTGGAAAGACTTTCATTTAGAATTACTTAAAAGTGGACCTAGAATTTTACCGTGCGATAAAAATGGGTTGCTTTATTATTTTAATAGCGTATTTTTCTTCGAGAAAGAATTACCAAAAACCTTTAAATCTTTACAATTTAATTAAAAAATTTGGCCCATACGAGGAACTAAATTATGAATTCGAAACCAGAAAATTCCAGTTACACGCTTCACATTTTGGGATCAGAAAAGACATCAGTTTGTCATCACGACTGCAAGAATGCCCACATTTTTTCGACCGAAGATCTGCGTCCAATCGTATTTTGCCTAATTCTACAAAGCGTCATCGACTTCAAAATTCCCCTATGCGATGGGAACACGAAAATCAATCTGCTCAATCAGAAACAATCCGACGCGATAGAAAAATAGCTGAACAAATTTACAAAAATCTAAAAAATAACAAAGATATTTCACTCCTGTATCGGCTTGGCAGCAACCCAGATCTACTTAAACTTGATCCTGAAAATTTAACTAGCGGCAGAATAGAAAATTTCTTAAGAAAATCTAGGCTCGTCAATAGATCGATTGAATTTCACCTACAATTTGGTAACTCGAAGTGGCTTTATTTTCGACTAAACGACGAAGCATTCACAGAGTTAGGGAAGCTGCCTTTACTGCTAATTAGTGGACGTATCAATGATGAAATATTTGCGGCAATAAATATCGCACCGATTTTAGATCAGTTTCTAGCGAACTCAACGCTTGCAGCAATAGCACTATCGGAATTGATCCATGAAGTAATTAACATTGACCGATTTGCTCGTCAAGAAGTTGGATTATTAATATACACGAAGGATCAAAAACAATTACCCATAAAAAAACATGTCGACAAAGGAATTAGCGCTGAATTTTTACAAAAAATATCTCGTAAAATTGAAGACAACATCAATAACAATAAAGGGTTAGATCGTTACGAAATAAAAATATTTTTACTCAATGCTAGAAGACATTTTATAAGCCACCAGGTGCATTTTACCAGGGAGCTTTATTTGTTTTTTTATATTGGCGTAAAAAAGTTTGGCGATCAATTGTGTAGAAAATCTTTAACGAACGCATTTGCTGATATTGCCGAAAATCATGGCTATTCCTATGATGAAGTACAGAATATGGTTTTAAATTTTGATTGTTGTCTTAAAAACCAGCCAAAAAAAAATAGTATTGGGAATACAAAAACAAAGTATGTAGATAAACCCGATTTAGCCGAAAAGTACGCCGCCTCAATGTTATCTTGCGATATCGCATGCTTAATGGAGCCTGATCATTACTGGACGCCACATCTATTGCCCGCTCGACCGCCGAAAGACTTGCACCTAATGCCGACGGAATTGGCAATTTCGTTATCAAGCCCCTAGGGCCTACTTTGCAATGGTCTCACGAAGTGAGGTTCGCACCGATTCAAGGCAAGATTGATTACAAAAAACCACCTTACGCATTAAATATAAATAATTAACCCAAATGCTGTGATAAATACACATTTAAATATTGTGAATAAAATCACACGTTGTTCATAAATTATTTGTTTAGCAAAAGGTACTATCATATGCTGACAGAATATCAATAACGACAATAGGGAGTGGACTTAAGATGACTCAATTTGTTTACGGAAAAGACACTATTGATTTCTATTCATTTTCTGGCGAAGTTTTGTCCCCTAGTACAGACATTACAGGTACCACTTTTTGGATTAGGACAGATGAGCCCGAGGAAATACAAGTTTCGTTACCAGGTTCTGTACGATTACGCGAAGGGCACCAAATAACACTGATTAGAGCGCGCATCACTAAGCATTCGAGGTGGGGCTATACGGGGCGTAAGTGCAATCCACCCAAGCTAACAAAAATAAATAAAGTGTGTGCTTGCTTTAGCTTATTTAAAGTAAAGCACTAGACATTCGGGCTTTATTGGAAGGTCGAAGATTCATTCTAAATTTTATTAAGTGGAACAATCGTATCTGCAATCTTTTTTGCAGCCCATATTTCTTCTCGCCCAACGATGACCAAAAGCATTTGTTCCGAATCAACAAGGTGCCGTCGCCAGCTACTTAAATCTTTCGCCGAAGGAGAAGGTTGGTCCTCCGGATGAGTATGCCACTCACCCAAATACTGAAGCGTTCCCGAAGATTGAGCGAATGCCTTATCAACAGCAATTTGGTGATGAGGTCCTTGCCTGTCGACTGAGAATCGACTCCGAATATCCCCTTCACCAGGTTCTGAAATATCCTGAATAACTAAATGTGGCCCTCGTCGTTCACCGATAAGCACTCCAGCTGCTTCTTTGCTATTCCAATATAGCTGGCGATGCGCTAGCAATCGAATTACAACGCTGGGCATGATCACCAGCAAACACTCGTTGCTATCTTTAAAAGTTAGCTCAGAATCAACCATGGCAGATCTCGCATTTAGGCTGACGTGATAAGTGGCGTGATGCCCTTGATCGGCTACCGTCAAACATGTGTTCGCTATAGGTCCAAGGTCTTCCTGATTCTAAAGTAGCAAGTACGGCTTCTTGCATCATACTGGCAGTAATCACGCTAACCGCAGCATCATAAGGCGTATACGTACTACCACAACTGATGTGTCGTTCTGATTTGTGATCAATGCCTTTAAAACGCAAATCAACGCCTTCTCGATTATAGAAAGAAGGATCTGCCTGCAAGCACCCATAGCAACAACTGCCATCATCAACAATCACCTTCGATGATCGTAAGCGCTCAGCCGCTCCACCACTTTGAAGCTTATTTTTCTGTTAGCGCTCGTAGCGGTAGTAATTCGTCGACGCGGCTGTTTGGCCAAGTGGGGAGTTTTTCTAGGGTGTCGGTGAGCCAGGCCATCGGGTCTAGGTCGTTGAGTTTGGCGGTGCCCAGCAGCGTTTGAATCGCGGCAGCGCGTTGGCCGGCACGTTCACTGCCCGCAAATAACCAGTTCTTTTTGCCAATCGCAATCGGCCGAATACTGTTTTCGACCGGATTGTTATCGATTGGCGCGATGCCGCTTTGGGCGTAGCGTTCAAGCGCGGCCCAACGCCGTTGGCTGTAAATGATCGCTTTAGCCAAGGCGCTATTGGGCGCAACTTTGCCGCCGGTTTCATCCAGCCAAATCTTGAATTCGAGCAGTTTAGGTTGCGCTACTTGCTGACGTAGCGCCAAGCGTTGCTCGGGGTTTAGGTCTTTGGCTTGCGCTTCCAGTGCATACAATTCGCCAATCCGGCGTAACGCCTCAAACGCCACGGGGCTGCCGTTGGCTTGATGCAATTCGAAGAATTTGCGCCGTGCGTGCGCCCAACAACCAAGCTCAATCACGCCGGTTTTGAACAGCGCTTTGTAGCCGCCGTAATCGTCGACCATCAGTTGACCTTGCCAATCGGCGAGGAAATCGCGGACGTGTTGACCCGAGCGACCGCCTTGGTAGTCGAACAAAATAATCGGCGCACTGCCACTCAAGGGCGTATTGCGATACGCCCATAAATACGCGGTTTTGGTTTTGCCTTTGCCCGGATCAAGCTGTTTGACTGGGGTTTCATCGGCATGCAGCACCGTTTCGCCTTTCAATCGTTCACGCAATCGATCCGCCAGCGGCTGCAACCACCAACCAACGGTGCCAACCCAACTGGCCAGCGTGCTTTCTGCTAACGGCACTTCGCTGCGTTCGGCAATTTGCCGTAACCGATATAGCGGCAAATGATCGACGTATTTGCTGACCATCACCCAGGCCAAAGTGGCCGCAGTGGGTAAACCACCGTGAATGATCGCCGCTGGAATCGGCGCAGCGGTCATCGTTTGGCAGCTGCGGCAGGCGTATTGCGGGCGAATGTGGCGCAACACGCTAAACACCGCCGGTTGCACATGCAGTTGCTCGCTGATGTCTTCGCCGACTTTAACTAAACCCTGACCGCATTGGCCGCAGCTGCACGACTCAGGTTCATGAACCATATCAGTACGCGGCAAATGTGCCGGTAAGGCTTGGCGACCTGCGCGAATGCGCGGCTTTTTATCACTGACTTCGGGATTGGTTTGGGCTTGCTCGGCGGCGAGTTTGGCTTCCAGCGCGGCCATATCGGCATCGAGCGCTTCTTCAAACAAATCCCGCTGCTCGCTACTCATCACCTCGGTTTTAGCGCCATAACGCATTCGGCGCAGATAGGCCAATTCCATCGTTAGGGATTCGATGCTGGTGGCTTGGGATTTCACCAATTCAGACTGCGCCAAAATCGCCGCGCGGACTGCGGCGGGCAGGTTTGAATTGGCGAGTTCTTGAGCGAGATCCATGTGTTAATTTTACAGGGTATTGCCATAAGAATTATATATTACATGCTGTATAGGGCAATACTGCGAGAACTATTTTATCCATCCTCATCGTGAATTAGTAGGCGTATTCTGGTAGCGGTGGCGGCGCGAGTCGTTGCCAATCGACCCCACTCACCAACCATTGCCACTGCGCCGCATCCAGCGTAAAGATCACATCGCCCGCTTGCGGCCAAACAAACCGACCTTGATGCAAACGCCGCTGTGCCAACCACACACCGGTGCGATCCCACAGCAACACCTTCAAGCGATTACTGCGCTGATTGCGAAACGCATACGCCGCACCTTCGACGGGTGAACGCTGCAAACTGGCGTGAATCTTGGCCGACAAACCCTCGATACCGAGGCGCATATCGACCGGTTCGACGATCAATTGCAGCGAAGTGAATGGCGGCATCATGCCAAACCGCGCAATAACGCCGCGACCCAAGCCGGATCGGTCGCCGCAGGCAAAGTCAGGGTTACGCCGGAGGGGAAATTCAACTGCAACTGCACCGCAACGGGTGCGGGCCATTGTGCGGGCACGATGCTTGAAGCCGATGGTTTCGGGGCGATCTGCGGTTCGGTGATTGCAGCTGAAGATGCGTCGGCAGATTCGAGGCGGCTACGGCGCAGCCAACTGGAAAAAGTAGTGCGTTTAAGCTGGTGCACTCGGACAAACTCGGCTTGAGTTAAACCACTAGTCTGCCAACGTTGAACCCATTGCAAAGCATCAATCCACCGTACCATGCTGCGCTCCCAAAAATCAAAAGCGCAGCATGCCTGAATTAAAACGACAATTGAGGTGGAACGGCTGAGCCCTTACTTTCTTCGCCTACAGCATGCAACTTACTTTTTCGTCAGCTACGACGCACGGTGACAATGAGCGGTCAGGTGACGGTAGTAGGTCAGAAGCGGTCTATCAAGAATGCGTCGCATAGCTGACATTGGCTCTATCCGTATTGTTAGCAATGACTCGGACGTTTCTGCTCGTGAATAACTGTTAGCCGGCTTAAGGCATGGAAACTCGAATGTCATTTGAACTACGTATTGCTTGTGAGGCCGACGCAAAAGAAATTACAGCTCTCGTGAATAGAGCCTACCGCCCCTCTCCGCAAGATGCTGGCTGGACACACGAGGCAGATCTGGTTGCTGGTGAAAGAACTTCCCCTGAGCAACTTCTTTCTCTATTTCATGAGCAGTCTACGATTCTGCTCTTGTGTCTCGGGCCAAAGATTGTCGCATGTGTACATGTGCAAGGAGGCCAGTCTGGCGCTTACATTGGCATGCTGACAACCAATCCCACCATGCAGGGCCGGGGTCTCGGCAAGCAAATGCTTCTCCATGCAGAGGCATACGCCACAGAGCATTTCGAGGCGTCGATATTCAAAATGTCGGTTCTATCTTCTCGACCAGAACTCTTGGCATTCTACGAGCGGCGTGGTTATGTTCCGACCGGGGAGATAGAGGAATATCCCTTGTCGGCTGGTGTCGGTCAGCCAATTGTCGCGGGCATACATGTCCTATCACTTGCAAAGACGGCGGCTAACCCATTATTTCACCGGATCTGCGCTAAAAACCGCGCATGCCTGTGAATTCAGACATTCCTGAGCGTCCACACTTTCCAAAGCTGACAATGACAGCTTTGGCCGATCTGTCGATGGCGACGCGTGAAAAACGAAAGGCCGCAATCCATCAGATTGCGGCCTTCAATCTTTTGATTTGTGTCAGTACTCCTCGGCCTTAACGGACTGCCCAGGCTCTCTTTGCAGAAGGACAAAATCTGTGTGCCACTACATTTCCAAAACGCCACAATATAGGCCACGCTACAGACATGCACACAATAGTAATTAAATTATGGACGCATTTGTTCAAATATATACCCACATACAAAGCCATCCACAGGAAGTAATTCAATTTTAAGCAAATCCCCTTCTTTGATTTGCATAATTTTTTCAGCCATTTTTATTGTTGTGTTTTCTACGAAGAACGTAACAGGAGGAATTTGTTGTTCAACTCCAAATATTTTGTATGGCTCAGAACCCTCTTGCACCATCCTTATTGACTGAGGCTCACCGGATAATAAAATTGATTGAATTGCATTGAAGTCACTTCCTGCAGTCAATGTAAATGATACGGGTTCTTTTAGCTGATCAGCGGACATACGATAACTGCCTTCAATTATCATAACCAGATCATTCAATTTCCTATAATCTTCTTCGCTAAATGTAAACAACTGAGAAAATAAAATATCTATTTTTAATGCTCTGGAAATTTTCCGACACATCGCAGTATATCGAAGTAATGCACCAATGTTCTGTACTACTTCCCACCTGCTAGCGTTCGTGCTTGCACCTTTCAATATTTTTGAACCATTTATTTCTAGAGAGATATTTAGCGCCCACCCCTTAACCAACCTATAGAAAAAATCATTAATCTCATCAAAATGAGAAAGTTCGCAGACATTTCTACCCTCCCACTGATCAAATTTTAATATTATATTTATAGAAGCAGGCACTGATTCTTCATCGACGCTTTTACTCATGGTAAAAGCAAAGAAATCACTACAACACTCGCCTGAATAAGAGAATGACTTACTACCCAAAGTAACCAAGCCGTTAATATTGTTGAATGGCTCAAATCCTCCATTGCCATCACTGAGCCATAACTTTACAACAGCAGGGGTTTTTTGAGCCATAATTGTCAATACACCACTACCAGTCATGATCTTTTCAAAAAGTTGCGAGCCTTGAAACTTGATATATTCAGATGGAATTTCGAAATCTAGGCCATGCTCAATTAGTTGCATATGCCGATCTATATATCCAGCGTCACTGGGCACCATTACCTTCATTGATAATGAAACGGGCTCTCTCGCATGCAAGACAATCGACGTACGTCCTTTTTGATATGCAGTTTCTACATGGAAACGTGGATCAAGCTGCTCCAACACCCTTGCACTGCTTTCATGCATACTGGCAATCCCATGGGGAATAAAGTGATTAGCCTTACCTGTCAACCCTTGAACTAAAATATCTACGGCGTCACTCGTTCTTGGTGCTGCTCGCCCTAAGGCAATCTTTGCGGCTTCTTCCGCGTCCTGCTTCCAGCCGTATAAGATACCCTCAACATAAATGTCAGGCTCGCTATCAATTTTCTTGTGGCAAAGACGGCATAACCAAATTCCATTTGCAAAAGATCGTCGCTGCAAATCAGTCATGAATTCTTTGTAGCGTGGACCGCCCTCGGAAGCGGCGCAAATATGCGCTCCTTCGCCAACATTATGGATTTCGTCATTTCCTCGTGGAGCTATCGTTTGAATTCTACAATCGGGATTCGAGCAATAATTATTTACACGTGATCGAAGCCGCTCAATCACATCCTTGGTAAAGTCAGCCTGCTTACGTCCTTTTATTTTGTTTGTTTTGCTTTGCATGAGAGGATGCCTATCAATATTTTTGAATTATTATCTGTTTACTTCAGAAAGATAAAACTAATTTTGGAAATATCATACAGTTACTTGTTCTTACCACTGAGAATTGTGTATTCATGAAATGTTGCATTTATGATTGGGTTGCCTTGGCAAACTGAGGCGATTCATAGCCCTCTTCGGGTCTGCCCGATGTTTTATGGTAATCCGGACATAATCCATCGATATGATGAAAGTCCGCAAAGGCCGAAATGTCGATGCCAAAGGGTAAAAAATGAGAGGCCGCAAACCATCAGGTTGCAGCCTTCAATATTTTTGACTTGTGCCAGTGCTGTTCGGCCAAATCCGCCTGTCGTTCACATCGATGGCATTGGCTGCTAGCGGCAGCAAAGCTGACACTCAACGCGCCTCGCCGCGCGTTGTGGTAATGCCTAAATCGCCGAATCTCGCGCAGCACATTCAGCCAGTGTGGCTGCAGTCCCATCTGGCTGTGTAGTTTCAGGCACGATCACTTCCGAATGTTTGAAAATCAATGGGAAACATGCGTAACATGCTGAGTTATACACACAGAAAAAATAGACATATACCTCTGTAGGATTATATTTTAAGTTAGGCCGATGAAGAAAACCTCACCTCTAAAGCTCTCCGCCTTTTTTGTGCCATTCATTATAACTTGCTTACTTTCGTTCCTTTCGGCAATCGGTGTTGTTCGTGCCAAAGAATTACTAGGGGAACAACTAGTTCCCAATACGTTTGAACTATTTGCGTATATTTCCTTAATCTTTACTGGCTTGGCAGGCGCCTTCCATCCAAAAGCCAAGACTCTTTTGTGCTCCGCATCGAAGGGCATCGGAATATGTATAACAAACCTCGCCTTTGGGGCTTCCGGAGCCTTGGTTGGATGGGGCTTCGGCCTTTTGATAGCTACGGCACCAAGTTCAAGCCCCCAGCAACTCGTTTCCCGGATTGGACTTGTGAGTTTCATGGCGCTAATTACCATCGTTCCCGCCTGGGCCTTTGAGCAAATAATGTCGGCTCGGTCTGAAAATGAAAAAAATCTCTTCCGCCCGGAAACCTACAACTTGGCATTCCGGTTGTTAATGCTTGTTGTTTCTTGCACTGGTGTCTATGGTTTTTACAAATTCTGGTGGGCCTAACTCCTCGCTGAAGCCAACGCCCAAAAGCTACGCTTTTGGGCTCCCTCCGCTATGCTCCGGCGTGGCATAGCTCAAACGTTAGACCTTCAAGAAAATCCCATGAATTTAATTGATGAATGTACGCTGCTTGGCGCATCAATACTTTCCGCACAGAAGCTTGAGTTCGCTTTGTATGGAATAGTTTCACACTTGTCGCACCTGCCAGAAGCACAGAAAGAGAAACGTTTCCGGGATTTTGACACCAGAAAAATTTTTGCGTGGAAATGTAGAAGACCTAAAAGCAACTTTTGGGCAGTTGGAAGCAGCATTTGGTGACAAACTATTGATTAGCACCAGCGAGTTAAAAGAATTCATACGTGATCGAAATTTAATTGCTCATAACTACTGGCGTCTGACAAAATCAAATGTCAAAGATTGTGAGAGGCTATCCGATCCAGAGGCATTTCTTACAGGGTTTCTTGGTCGCTGTGATCAATGGGCAAGTATTATCAGGGGACTGCTTTACGTGCTTATGGAAGCTACCGCTAAGAAAGAGGACCGACTCTCAGAGATCAATTTTAGCGAGCAGCAACAGAACGATATTAAATCGTTTTACTCTCATGCAGAAATTCGCCATATGCCTCAAACAGGAAAGCCGGCCTAACATAGCGCTCAACCCTGTTCGCTTCGCTTACTGGACGCTGCGCGATAAAGCCGCGCAGCGCCGATTACTGTAATGGCACAGTGATTTTGTCTATCGACACATAGATTTTTAGCGGCAGCTTTGACCGAGCAGCATGAGTTTTCATCCCAAATAACTAAGGCCGCAACCTGATGGTTTGCGGCCTTTCATTTTTCATTTGTCGGCATCGACACTTCGGCCTAAGCGGTCACTGATGTGCTTCTACATCCACATAGATCAACTTACATTTGCGTCAGCTACGGCATCAGCCGACAATATCCTGTCAGCTGACGGTAGTCGGCCAGAAGCAGACTTGCATCTTTAAATCGAGAAAAATTCTACATGGAGCCTTAATGAAAATTGAAAGACCCGGAATAATTTTATTTACTGAAAAGTATGAGCAATGTGTTGAGTTTTATAAAAAAAACTGTTGGCTTACCCTTCTTATATGACAAAGATGGATTAACATGCTTTGACTTTGGTGGCGCTTATCTGATGATCGAGTCAGGCTACAAAGTAGAGACGATAAGAGATATTACTTCTACACAGACCATCATTCGATTTAATGTAAAGGATGTGAAAAACACAGCTAATGTGCTTATATCCAGAGGAGTTCATGTTGAGATACATGAATTTGAATGGGGTATTGTCGGCAATTTCCAAGATCCAGATAGCAATTGGTGCCAACTTAAAGATCAAACGCCAAACTTTGTGGTAACCCCATAATTAAAGCTAATGTGGTGTTAATTTTTAGAAGCTTGTGAGCTTCTGCTCTGGGTCGAGTGCAGTAGCTCAAGACGGCCAGAAGCAGCCCCTAGTGTATTAAGGCGAATTACAAAATAATTAATTAATTTAAATAAAAATTTAAAGCTGAGATGAGAATGAGCAATACTAGTCTACTTAAATCATTATTTAAGTACAAAGCATGGGCAAATGAAGAGTTATTCAGTTCACTACAACAATTAGATGAGAACACCCACCAAGCTGAACTACACGCGGCCATTCGAACTCTCAATCATATTTATGTCGTAGACCGATTGTTCGTCGCTAATTTGCAGGGGACACTTCACGAATATACTGCAACAAATACGACTGAGACGCCTAATTTGAATTCGCTGCTTACTTCTGTTCGTAATACTGACCTTTGGTATATTGAATATACAGAGAAAATAAGCGAGCCGGAATTGAATGAGGTTGTTAATTTCACTTTTGTTGATGGTGATTTGGGCAGCATGTCTCGCGAGGAAATGCTTGCCCATATTGTCACACACGGCAGTTATCATCGTGGTGCAGTGGGACGCATACTGGCTCAATTGTCAGTCGCTCCTCCTCGGGATATTTATTCAAGATTTCTTCATGCTTCAGAGCCAAATCGCAGAAGTAATTAACTACTCAAATTGCCCAATAGCGGAAGCCCCAGTGTGAATATCTTCTACACAATTGTTAACGACGTTTTTGATGAGGCTCTTTATGAAAAAAAACATTGAACTCGTCGCCATATCTGGCAGCCTTCGTGCTGCTTCCTGTAATTCAGCATTGCTGCGAGCAGTCAAAGCGATCTCACCTATACATATTCAAGTATCATTTTTTGAGAAAATGGCTTTCATTCCACCATTTAACCCAGATCTAGATATTGATGAATTTCCATTACTTGTGCAATTACGCGATCAAATTATTGCGGCGGATGGTGTATTAATTGCAAGTCCTGAGTATGCTCACGGAATTAGTGGTGTGATGAAAAATTTGCTTGATTGGATGGTCAATACGCCAGCGTTTGTGAATAAACCCGTAGCAATTTTAAATGCAGCCCCCCGCGCTCATCATGCCTTAGACTCACTCAAAGAAGTCTTAACTATGATGTCAGCTAATTTGCTTTGTGAGGCGTCGATTACTGTTCCTGTTATTGGTGAAATAAAAACGACTGAAGCAATTCTCCGTACCCCACTTATTTGCATGGATATACTCAAATCCTTAGCCTCATTTTCAGAACTTGACCCCGCTATTGTCGAATAATTAAAGTCTAAGAGTATCTGCAATGGTCGAACAACTCTGGCACAAATCCAAAATAGTGAAGGCCGCAACCTGATGGTTTGCTGCCTTTCGGTTTGTAGCTTCAGCATCAACAAATCGGCCAAAACTGGCTACGAAATTAGAGGCGATTCACCTAAATTCTTTAGCTCTCTTCTGAAATGGCTATCTCAAGCGTCATTTTTGTTAGGTTTTTTCCCAAGCTTTCGTGTCTAAAAATCACTCTTTGTTCAATGTTCTAGCAATTCGCAGTCCACCTGAAAAAATCAATAACCGCCCGCAAAGCGGCGGGCATATTGCGGCTACTTGGATAATAGAAATAAAAATATTCTGGCGCAGGCGCCCAAGCGCTGAGTATGTATTGCAACTGCCCGGCCTGAACCAGCGGCGCAAGCATTTCGTCATAGCAATAACAAATTCCCGCGCCATCAACAGCGGCGCGCAATAGCAAGGACAAGTCATCGCTGATTACCGTGCCCTGAGTTGCTACGGTGAATACTTGTTCTTCCTTAGCAAACTCCCACTGATAATGCACCCCACTGGGAAAACGAATTTGCAAACACTGATGTCCCAATAAATCTGCCGGCGTTGCAGGTTGACCGTAAGTGGCCAGATAAGCGGGCGCTGCTGCCACACTAAAACGAATTGCTTTACCCAACCGCACCGCAATCATGTCTTGCTGTACGCGCTCTCCGAAACGAATCCCTGCATCAAATCGCTCTGCCACAATATCAACCAAAGCATCGTTGCAGACAATTTCGAGCTCAATCTCTGGATATTGCTGTCTAAATTCAGCAAGTTTGGGGGCTAATCGCAATTGTGCAGCGGCACGCGGTACATTTAGTTTTACTCTGCCTGCGGGATGTTGCCGAACGTCATTCAAACCCTCTATCGCATCCGCAATCTCGCCCAATGCAGGGTTTAAGCGCAACAGCAATTGCTCTCCAGCTTGAGTCGGGCTCACGCTGCGCGTGGTGCGATTAAGCAATCGCACGCCCAAGGCTTGTTCTAATTTGCGCACAGTGTGGCTCAGTGCCGACGGCGTCAGCTGCAATTCTTGCGCCGCTTGGCGAAAACTGCCGCATTGAGCCACGCGCACAAAGGCGTTTAAATCATTCAGGTCGGTTTTCATTGCTGAGAAATATTCAATAGTGTTGTGAGTATTAGCTAGATTGTTACATCAATCAAAAGATTGCAATACTGCTGTTTTCAATTTCTCAGTGGTCACAACATGAATTCAGCTTTCCACAACAAAACCATTCTCGTCACCGGTGCATCTTCTGGGATTGGTTTCGCCAGCGCTCAAGCCTTTTTAGCGCAAGGTGCCAAACGCGTATATATGACTGGTCGCGACGCCAATAAGCTCACCACTGCGGTTGCCGCATTGGGTGAAAACGCGATTGGCGTCGTTACCGACGTGGCCGATTTGGCGCAAATCGAGCAACTTAAAACGGCGATTGCTGAGCACGGCGACACACTTGACGTTATTTTTGCCAACGCGGGTGTGGCGCATTACAACCACCTAGGCGCAACCAATGTGGCAGATTTCGACACGCTATTCGATACCAATGTAAAAGGCTTGTTCTTCACCGTGCAAACACTGCTGCCGTTATTAAAACAAGGCGGAAATATTGTGCTGAATGCCTCAATGACCAGCAATAAAGGTTCAGCTAATTTAAGCGTCTACAGTGCATCAAAAGCAGCGGTGCGCTCGTTTGCCCGCTCGTGGGCGAATGATTTAAAAGATAGGAAAATTCGGGTGAATGCAATCAGCCCTGGCGTAACTCGAACGCCGATCATGGAGGTTATGAACTTAAGCGAGGCTGACATTGACCAGTTTGCCGCGTATTTAGTCGACGCAGCCCCCGCAGGCAGAATGGCACAATCGGATGAAATTGCTACTGCGGTCACCTTTTTGGCTTCCAACGCGGCGAGTTATATCAACGGCATCGAGCTTACTGTTGACGGTGGATTGACGCAGATTTAAGGCGCGCAAAATACGTCCGCATTTTCAAATGCAAAACCTGCTGCAATATCTCCACCAAAAGCATTGAGCTTCGCCACCGCTTATTCCGCGATTAGTTGAGATAGACGTTAATATATTGGCTTCATATCTCAGCCATCCGTTTTATAGGCGTTAAGCAAGCTCAATGACTCCGCAGAGGAAACACAAAGATGTTCACAACCGGGTACTACATCACCGCAGAGCTGAGAGTCAAAGACAGCAACCAAATTCAAATCACAAAACACGCGCTGATGACGCTTTGCGAAAAAACGCTAACTGAACCGGGGTGCTCAATGTTCACTCTTCATCACGACCCATCAACACCAACTCGCTTTCTACTCTGGGAACGCTTTGATGATGAAGCCGCTTTCAAAGCCCATTTTGCAATGCCTCACACGCTAGAGTATGTTGCGCAAGATTTGACCGAAGTGGTTCAGTTTTTCCAAACAAATACGGCACAACAAGACAAGCTATCAGGTAATCCCCCAGAAATTAACAGTCAATTAGAAGATAACCTTCACAAACAACAGGTAACTTGAGTGACTACAAAGGCCGAGCAGAACTAGCATGAACACTGAACGCGAAAGGCCGAAACCAGATGAATTGCGGCCTTTCGATTTTATAGCTTCGGCATCGACACCTCGGCCATAGCAGACATTTTTCCCCGTTGGCAATCATTGATGATGTGCTTGGCTTTGACTATTAGTTAGTTGTTCGTGAACAACCAGTCGCCAGTGCTGGAGAGAAATGGAGAATCCGACGTTAAATTGAAAGACCAAGGAAGCCGTTGAAAGATCCGTATTACTTTTTCCACTTGAAACAGAATAAGTCGTTCAGCACCTTTGAATCCAGCCAGTTCCGGGCCATTCTGAATAATGGTGCAGTTTCCCGCGATATACAGCAAATTTCCACATTCAAAATCAGGAAACAGCAATCCAGCCCGTGGGTTGATTAATACGTTACCGAGAGTGTTAAAGAAACCGTTCCCCACAAAATCCGGCCAAACCAATGTTTGGCTGCTAAACCACCCGAACAAATCCAGGTTTTCCTCCTCGGTGTGATACATCCGTGCCATATGGCGCATCAATCTGTTGATCTATCCCCTGAGCATGAGTGGCAATAAAAAAGGTATCAGCACGCTGAATCAAAGACGTAGCTTCTGAGTCAAGTTGAGCCAATACATCTGATGTCCGCACGATTAGTGAATTTATCTGTTTGCCAAATTCGCGTTGTTGAATGTATTTTGGGCAATTGCCAAAGCTTTGCATAACTTCAATGCAAAACCCATGCGAATCTAGCTCCGAGACAACTCCATTTAACCGATTACGTCGCCGAGTATCCAATTCAATGCCAAGTAAACCGATCGAACACCCAACCGTCAATGCACCACAGAGCGGTTCGTCAATCCCAGGGAGCGAGCCTACATATAGATGAGCATCATCCAATGCACGAACAAACCCAGGAACTCCAGTCAATATAGTACCCCAAGGTTGACCGTCCTGATCTAACGCGCTAATCACCACAAAGTGCAGTTGGCTATAGAATAACTGGTGTTGTTCTAGCATATGTCTGCGTATGCCTTTACGCCCACTACGCTCAATCTGATCACGAACCCCGGCCACGATTTGCAACTGTTGTTCACCCAGATGAAACGGGGAGTTACATGAATCTTCTGTTTGTTCTGGATCATGTACATCATGAGGATGATTGGCAATAGAACTCATTGCATTAAGCCCACTTTACTCGCTGGCATAGGTACAAAGCCTGGCCACTGTTCAATACGTGCTAGCCATGCTCTTACGGCAGGATAAGCTTGTAACGAGACATTACCTTCTGGCGCGCAAGCGATGTAACTGTAGCAAGCAACGTCGGCAATTGATGGCTGTTCGCTATCCAAATATGGCATCTTTATCAATTCTTTTTCCAAAATGGCACACAACGAATCGCTTTGAGCAATTAGCGTTGTGGCATCAAGCTTGGCACCAAATAATGTAATCTTTCGGGCCGCAGCGGGACCGTAGGCAATGGGGCCTGCTGCAATTGATAACCACCGTTGAACTCGGGCCAACTTAACAGCATCCGTAGGCACCCAATTGTCTTTCCCATATCGGTTTGCAAGATACACCAGTATGGCATTGGAGTCCGACAGGATAACGCCCTGATCATCAATGACAGGCACCTGACCAAAGAGATTAAGCTTTAAGAAGTCGGAGCTTCGATGCTCTCCTACAGCAAGGTTGATTTCAACGATTTCATATGGCAATGCCAGTAGATTCAGCATCAGCTCAACTCGGTGGCAATGCCCAGACAAGTGAAAACGGTAAAAATGAATAGGTTGAGCAATAAGCATGGCAAAGTTCTTCGATGTGGGAGAGATACTGCATTGTCAAACAATCCAATAGATGAATAAATTAGTTAAAATTGATTTGTTTTATCCGAAATATGGATTAATAAGGCTCGATCACAACACCTGCAAAGAAAGTGGAACTATGGATAAATTACGTGCGATTCAGACTTTTGTTGCTATCGCAGAACAAGGTAGCCTGTCCAAGGCTGCGCAAGTGCTTAACTCTTCTTTGCCCGCGACGGTTCGCAATCTTGCCGCTTTGGAAGAAAATTTGGGTGTACGCTTGCTCAATCGTACGACGAGGCGACAAGCACTAACAGAAGAAGGCAAGGAGTACCTGTTATCTTGCCGAGACATTCTTAACACCATCAAGCAGGCAGAACTTCGTCTGCATGCCCAGCAAGATGAACCGAGTGGTCTCTTGGTGATTACTGCTTCCGTGCTTTTTGGACAGTTTTTTGTCTCGCCAGTCTTAACCCGTTTTCTGCAGCACTACCCTAAAGTGCAATGCCGATTGCTTTTGCTTGATCGAATCGTAAACATGCACGAAGAAGGGATCGATCTTGGTATTCGCATTGGGGCACTTGAAGAGTCAAACTTGATTGCTCAACAAGTTGGGCAAGTTCGCCGTATCGTTGTTGCTAGCCCAAGCTACTTGCATCAACATGGGGTACCTCAAAACTTGGCAGATCTTGCGTATGCCAATTGCGTTATTTTCTCTGGGAATGGACGAAGACATTGGTTATTTCAGGAGCAAGGGAGAGAAAAACAAATTCAGGTAAGTGGTAATTTGGAATGTAACCATGGCATACCTGCCATTGATGCTTGTATTTCTGGAGTGGGCATTGGTCAGTTTCTGTCTTATCAAGTCGCAGACCATCTTGCAGCAGGACGGCTGAAAGAAATACTACAACCATTTGCATTGCCAGCCCAACCAATAAGCATTGTTTACCCTCATGCGGGACTACTCCCTAGCCGAATCCGAACGTTTATCCAGTGGATCAAGCAAGATTTTGCTGATAAAGATTCTTTGACCCCAACTCATGCTCGCCCGCTTTTGTGCGTTCACGAGAATCTGAAGCCATAGACAAAACTCAGCTACAGTGAAATGATCAATACTGCACCTAAGAAGTGTTGCCGACTTGGTTTACGAGAGACCGCTTTGGCCGAACAGCTGAACTACCCAGCTGTTGGCTAAAAGACCGAAAATTGAAGCTAAGCAGACGCTGGAAACAGTGTGAAATTGAGATCAATTATTGTAGAAAACTCGAGAATTCATTAGCCTAGAAAAAAATTCCTACCACACCAGTACGGGGATTAAATTTTCCATATCGATAATTTATTTGGAATTTTATTGAAAAATAAATTCACCACTGTAACTCGATGCCATGATGTAAACCCAGTTAGTTCAACTAGTCATATCACAGCAATTTATGCGCGTTTCAACACCAGCACGTTATCAGCGATATGATTGGGAACAACCCCAGATTCACACCCAGCTAATGCAGCACCCCATTGATCGAGAGCCGCGCAACGCTCCTCCCATCTTGAAAAGCGTACATACTTATCGGTTTCGCCATGTTGGGCTTTTTGTGAATGCGCCAGAACCCGCTTCACAACATCCCAATCTGCCCCCGTTAGTTCCATCAAACGCGTTGCGGTCGTTCGACGCAAGTCATACAGCGTCCAACGACCACCGGATAGGTTGTATAGGTCGTACTGGCTACGCGCCCGACTTTTCGTCATCCGCTTGGCAAAATCTTCATCGGCATAATGCTGTCGAGTGGTGATGTCGGTCGAGACGTTACTGCGCAACACATGCGACGCAGCTTTAATCGGAGCAGGAAATACAAAATCATTAGTGCGGATAGATTGCATTTGTAGTATTTGCAGAAAAGCAAAATCACTCAAATGAACATGGTGCATTTTGTGTTTTTTCATTGAACCCGTCGGATAAATCACCATCCGTCGCTCCATTGAAACCCAATCCCAGCGCAGCTTAACCGCCTGCGATGCACGAACCCCTGTTGCCAGCATGTAACGAACAATACACTTCCCCGTTATGGCCTGTGCCGACTCGGGTAGCTTCTTATGCAATAGCTCAGTTAATTCACCAAACTGGAGCGCCCGTCCGGCCTTATCTTCTTCACCGTCTTGACCAATGACCTCATCGCCGTGCTTGGCAATAAAATCATTCGCGTTAAAGTTTTCGGGGCGCTGGTCTTCGGTAATCTTGGTTTTTCGTGCCGGCTTTTTAAACAATCTTAATTTGTGATCTTCGGCAACCAACCCACGCTCTACGCCCCAGTGGATAAGCTGAACCAGCAAACCAAGAGCATCACGCGCCGTATTCGCCTTACCATTTGCCACCGCAGCATCATACGCTGCCATCACCGCATTTTTGCTAGCATCTTCAATGGGCTTGTCACCAATGGCAGGTGCTAAATAACAACGCCAATGCGAGCGGCGAACTTGTCGAGAATGCGGGTCTATCGTTAGGCCGTGCGAACTATCCCAGCGTGTATACAAGTCATTCATGGTTAAGCGACGCGCTTCAGCTAGTTCATTTTTGGCCGACGTTTCCGTGACGATACGCTCCACTGGATCACCATTCATCCAGCCAACAACACGCACGCCATTCAATGAATATCTAAAACGCCAATAGCGCCCCGATTTAGTGATGAGTAATTGCAGTCCATCACCATCATTCAAGATTAGCTCAGCACCCAGATCATCTTCATCCAACTTATCAGGCGCTGATTTCACGTCAGTTTCATAGCTCAACAAATTTTTAGCCATTTTAACCGCCACTTGATTCTATAGTGCCAGCTATAGTACCAGCTTCATAAAAAACCAAGAAGAGTCACAGAATACAACCAAGGCATTAACACTTGATTTAATTAGGTTTTTACACATTATGACTCGCTATGATTTCCTAGAGAATTATATTCCGAAACTGAGTGTCACAGGTTCGATTCCTGTCGGGCGCACCAATCAAATCAACGACTTAGCCCAAAACAAACTCAAAAACCACGGCACTAAGCCCGTTTACCGCCTCCTGCAGACTTCCAGCTTTATATTTTTTTACCGGCACACCAAAAAGAGACAGCTAAGCAAAATACACGGCAACAATCTTCGCTTTGCTACCTTTTTTAGCCGTTCACCGGCAAAAACCATAAAAACTTAAGCATTCCCAACTCCGCCACAACAACTAGACTCACCAAATGCTTACTACACGACACCAGTAACACAACATCGTCGCCTTTATCAGCCCAACAAAAGCACCATCGCAAAGTGTTTCGCGCGTCATCACAACAAACACATTACTGCGCACAAATTAATCTTACACATCAGCCAAATCCAAGGTCCTACGGACTCAGGCACCCGCGCAAGCCACGACTTAAACTCGCCCTTCTGTAGCAATGCTTGCGCCTTAATTGCGGCTTTAAAGCAACAAAACCACATCACCAACGCCATCAAAACAGACCAACAATGGCCTAGCCCTCTTTCAACCAACCACCACTTCGATTAGTTTTAGATTGCGCTGTTTGCTTGCGTTTTTTGCGCCAAATACAAACCCAGCATCACCATAGCAAATCCCAAGACCACGCTTAACAACAAATACGCGCAAGCCATTAGCCATTCACCCGGCGTTTTAAGCATGGTTAATGAGCCATAAATATAACTAGAAAACGTCGACATTCCACCCATAATGCCGGTGCCGACCATGGTATGCACGTGATGGTGAATCATCACGCGGCGATGAAAACTAGTAGAAAGGCCCAGTAAAAAACTGGCCAACATATTGGCAATAAAAATATCCAATGGAAAACCGCCTGCTACCGGAGGAATCAGCAGCATAATAAATTCTCGGCACATTGCGCCAAAGGCACCACCGACAAAAATCAAAATAATCCAATTGGCCACAGAGTCACTCCTAACGGGACAACAGCGCCAGCCAAGCGCCCAAGATAGCGGCCAATAGCCCAGCAAACACCGATAACAACAAATAAACAATGGCCATCTTCACTTGGCCTGAATCAGTCAATTTTGCGGCATCCAATTGCATACTACTAAACGTGGTAAACCCACCCAAAGCGCCCGTCAGCACGCCAGCATTGAGTGGCGTACCAAAACGCTCGCGCCAATCAATTGAAAACAAAATCGACAAATAGGCAATCACAAACGCGCCACTCACATTAATTAAAAATGTCCCCCACGGAAAAACCCCGTGATAACGCTCGCCAAACCAAAGCCCGACGCGCCAACGCGCTAACGAGCCCAAACCGCCGCCCAAGCCCACCCACATCACATCCAATGCTGAGACCATCGCCCACCTCCTGAATCACCTTGAAACCCAAGCCAGCTAGGTCACGCTTTAACATAGCCGATATTGCTCGCCCTTCGCCCCATTGATGCCGGCCGATACAAAAACCGCGCACAAAAAAAACAGCACTTCAAGTCAAAGCCTAGCGACTCCAACTTGAAATGCTGTCTATTAATTTACTTCTAAGTTACATCAATCAACAAGGGCACTTATTGACATTGCCCGCACCCGGAAAACGAGCATCAAGACAATAGCGATAAAATGCTTCTCGACTTAATGGCTCTGCACCAGGGTGCTGGCGGCGCATATGATCATAATAATATTCATAATCATGAATCCCCACCATTAAACGACAAGTTTGCACCACTTTTTGCGCGGTATCCTTCAATCCCGTCAACCAGTTAGAGCCCAAACTAAAGCGGCGAAAGTCCTCTGGCGACATCAAAACACCGTACGGATTGGTTAACCGCTGTTCGGCCACGTAGCGGTCATACTCATCCTGAAACACTTCATCACTCACCACCGGCGCTTTGGTGGCGGGCAATAAAAAACTTAAATCAAGCACGACCAGCCTCAACGCTGACTTCACCACCGATTTCATTCACTGTCGGCTTAGCATGGCCAAATGCTTTCCGAGCGTGAACAATTGTTGCAATCAACATTGTCACCGCCACCAACATAAAGAAGGCACACAAACCGGCGTTAATTTGATTGTTGAACACAATGCGCTCCATATCGGCAATGCTTTTTGCTGGGGCTAACAAGGTACCGTCCGCAATAGCACCCTTAAAGCGGTTGGCTTGTGCCAAGAAACCGATTTTTGGGTTTTCATGAAATATTTTTTGCCAACCCGCCGTCATCGACGTAATAAACAACCACGTTGTCGGCAACAGCGTCACCCAGATATAGCGCTCTTTTTTCATCTTAAACAGCACGACCGTACCCAACAACAAGGCCATCGATGCAAGCATTTGATTACCAATCCCAAACAGTGGCCATAGCGTATTAATCCCACCCAACGGATCAGTCACGCCTTGGTACACAAAAAAGCCCCAGCCCGATACCGCAACGGCGGTACCCAACATATTACCAACCCAAGAATTGCTTTTTGCCACGCCCGGAACAAATACACCCACAGTGTCTTGCACCATAAAGCGGCAAGCACGGGTACCGGCATCCACTGCAGTCAAAATAAACAGCGCTTCAAACAAGATGGCAAAGTGATACCAGAACGACATCATGGCTTTGCTACCAAAGATATCGGAAATGATGTGTGCCATACCCACTGCAAACGTCGGAGCACCACCAGCACGTGACAAGATGGAATGCTCGCCAACGTCTTTGGCCCATTTGCGTCAGAATTTCAGGAGTAACTACAAAGCCCCAGCTATTAATTGCCGTTGAAGCCGATTCCACCGTTGTGCCAATTAAAGCCGCCGGCGAATTCATCGCAAAATACACCCCAGGTTCAAGCACCGAAGCGCAGATCAAAGCCATAATGGCAACGAATGACTCGCACAACATCGAGCCATAACCAATCACGCGCATATGACTTTCTTTTTCGATCAGCTTTGGCGTAGTGCCTGATGAAACCAAGGCATGGAAACCAGAAATCGCACCGCAGGCAATGGTAATAAACAAGAACGGGAACAAAGAACCCGAGAACACCGGACCTGAACCATCAATAAACTTAGTGACAGCAGGCATTTTTAGCTCAGGTGCAGCAAAAATAATCCCCACGGCCAAACCGGCAATCACACCAATTTTTAAGAAGGTCGACAAATAATCGCGTGGTGCTAATAGCAACCAAACTGGCAATGCCGAAGCTACAAAACCATAGATCACTAAGGCAACAGTCAACTGCGGGCCAGTCATGGTAAAGAATGGGCCCCAGAAAGCATGCGCGGCAATATTTTCACCGAACACGATCGCCGCCATCATCAACACAAAACCAATGACCGAAATCTCACCAATACGCCCCGGGCGTAGGTAGCGCATATACACGCCCATAAACAAGGCGATAGGAATCGTTGCGGCAATCGAGAACACACCCCATGGGCTTTCTGCCAAGGCTTTAATCACCACCAAAGCCAAAGCGGACAAGATGATAATCATCACGCCCAAAGCGCCGACCATCACAATAAAGCCTGGCACTACACCTAGCTCTTGCTTCGCCATTTCGCCAAGCGAGCGGCCATCGCGGCGTGTCGAAATAAACAAAATCAAGAAATCTTGCACCGCGCCCGCCAGCATCACGCCGACCAAGATCCAGATTGTGCCCGGCAAGAAACCCATTTGCGCCGCCAAAATTGGCCCCACCAAAGGACCAGCACCGGCAATTGCCGCAAAGTGGTGACCAAACAACACCCACTTATTGGTCGGCACATAATCGAGTCCGTCATTGCGACGCACTGCCGGCGTTAACCGACGATCATCCAACTCAAAAACGCGCTCGGCGATAAATTTTGAATAAAACCGATAGGCAATGCTGTAACAAGAGATAGCGACCAGCACCAGCCAAACTGCGTTGACGTGCTCTCCGCGCGATAAGGCCAGCATGGCAAAAGAGAATGCGCCAACCAGCGCAACCGCCATCCATACCCCCCACTGCTTGATTGAGTTCATTTCGATCTCATTAATGAGTTTATGACACGCCAATACTAAAACAGCCCTTACCGCCAGTGGCGATCAAACTCAGTGAGTGGTAACGAGCGAAATTAAGCGGTGTGAATATTTACTTTAGCGGCGACATGGTACTGGAAGTTGGGGATTGGAAGTTGGGGATTGGAAGTTGGGGATTGGGGATTGGGGATTGGCAGGTATATCGCCAAGCATTTTATCAGTCAACGCCTAGCGATATATACCTTTATTGAGTGCATTGATGGCACCGCCTTAAGCTAAAGCAAAACCCCCAACTGCGCTTTCAGCGGTTTTAAGAACCGACGACTCACTGGCACATTTAATCCGGCACGCGTAATCACCTCACCGCCACCGGTCTCGCCCAAAACAATCTGAGCTACTTTTTTCGGGATGCACCAGATATTGCCGATGGCAACGCAGCAAGCCGGTTTTTTCTTCCAAAACTTTCAACGTCAGCTCAGTAAAATGCTCTGCACCATCTTGCGTCACCAAATACACGCCAGATAAACGCGCTACAACGTAATCGACCTCATCGAGCGGCAATAATAAGATCCGATCATGCCGATGACACGGCAATTGTCTGAGTGCTTGCCGAGGCGCAATTAAATTGTAATCCGGTGCCGCGCCATTTTGCTTACTTAAGCGCGCCAAGGTTTTATTCAACCGGCTAGCTAGCACTGGTTTCAGCAAATAATCAAAAGCGTGCTCTTCAAACGCTTTCACGGCATGTTCGTCAAACGCCGTCACAAATACGATCTGCGGTATTTTATCGGGGTCGAGCATACCTACCAATTCCAAGCCAGAAATCCTGGGCATTTGAATATCCAAAAACACCACATCTGGGCGCAAACGATAAATCATTTGCATCGCCTCGATGGCATTACTCGCCTCCCCCACCACGTCAATGCCGGCGTCCTCGAGTAAACAGCGCAACTCATCACGCGCCAACGGCTCATCATCAACCAATAAAGCTTGAATCACAATTCCTCCACCGCCAACAATTCATCAACCACCAAAGGCAAACTTAAACTAATCCGAGTAAATTGCTCAGGCACGTGCGCTATGCTCAAGCCGTACTCTGGACCAAACTGCGCTTTTAAGCGTCGATCCACCAAGCTCATCCCCATACCATCACTACTTCTTCCCAAGGCATTAAAAAGACCGGCATTGTCTTCAACGTGTAGCAGCAAGGTATTACCCCGACTCGCGGGCTCAGCGTAAAGGCGTATTTTTCCTATCCCGAGCAGCTGCGACGTACCATGCTTAATCGCATTTTCAACCAAGGGTTGCAATGAAAACGCCGGCAAGCCCACTTGACTAAATTGCGAGTCAATCTCGACACTAACCTGCAAACGCTCAGCAAAGCGCGCCAATTCAATTTGCAAATAGGCATTCACATGTTCGATTTCATCGGCCAATGTGGCAGTGCCATCGGGGCGTTTGAGATTTTTGCGAAAAAAAGTCGATAAATGCTGCACCAAAATTCGCGCGCGCGCCGGATCAATCCGAATCACCGCATTTAAGGTATTCAGTGCATTAAATAAAAAATGCGGATTCACTTGCGCATGCAGTAGTTTAATTTCGGTCTGCGCCAGCAAAGCACGCTGCGTCTCGATCCGACCGGTGAGAATTTGCCGCGATAATAGTTTGGCAATGCCCTCACCCAAGGTTCGGTTGAGTTTGGCAAACAACCGCCCCTTGGGCTCATACAGCTTAATGGTACCGATGACTTGATCATCCGCGTCTTGCAATGGAATCACCAAGGTCGAACCAAGGCGACACTCGGGATGAATCGAGCATTTATACGCAATCTCATTGCCATCGGCGTACACCACCCGATTGTCACGAATCGCGTCTTGCGTATGCTTGGAGGTAATCGGGGTGCCGGGCAAATGATGATCAGAACCCGCGCCAGTAAACGCCAGCAATTTTTCTCTATCGGTAATCGCCACCGCACCAACGCCGGTTTCTTCGGAAATAATCTGCGCCACGCGCATTGAATTAGCTTCGTTAAAGCTAGTACGAAACAAACCCTCAGTTCTGGCCGCAATCCGCAGCGCTCTTGCGGAAAAAGCACTCGAATACTGCTCGGCCATTGCCCGCCGATCGAGCAATAAGCGCATAAACATGGCCGCCCCGACACTATTGGCAATCAGCATCGGTAAGGCCACGCTATTGACCACACCATACGCCACTGAATACGGCCGAGTAGTAGCAGCCAGGATAATCATCATTTGCATCATTTCAGCCAGCAAAGTCACCACCCCGACCAAGACTGGCTGAAACAATAAATCAACCCGAGCACGGCTAATTAAAGCGCGATGCACCAAGCCGCCAAGCAAACCTTCGCAAATTGTTGAAATCATACAGGCTAAATCAGTGGGGCCACCGAGTGAGTAGCGATGCAGCCCGCCAGTAAACCCCACCGCCAACCCGACTGAAGGGCCGCCCAATAAGCCGCCCAACACGGCACCGATGGCACGGATATTGGCAATCGAGTCATCGACCTTGAGCCCCAAATACGTGCCAAGGACACAAAACCCAGAAAACACCAAATAACATGTCAGTTTATGCGGCAAGCGAATAGTGACTTGCATCAAGGGCGTAAACAATGGCGTGCGCGCCAACAACCAAGCAATCACCATAAAAATGCAGGTTTGCTGGAGTAATTGCAAAACAAGGGAGAGTTGCTGCGACAACATGGTGGCTTTAAAACAGTGGGGTAATCAGTGCTTATAACGGATCGAATGCGCGGTGCCTATTCAAGCTTTCCCGATCTAGTCAATATCCGTCACACTCGCTAGTTTGTCAGCGACTAAGGTAGAATCCGTCAGTAATTCGAAATCAACGCGCCAAGCAAAGAGAAAACCATGCCCATCTACGCCTATCGCTGTGCCGCCTGCGCGCACTATGGTGAACACTTACAAAAACTCAGCGACCCCGCACTCACTCAATGCCCAGCGTGTGCCGCAACCGAATACCAAAAGCAGCTCAGCGCCGTTGGCGTGCAAATTAAAGGCGCGGCGGCAACCAGCTCTGCCACTCCCACGCCACATCACTGCGGGCCAGGCTGCCAGCACTAATGTGGACCTACTAACTTAACTACTTTATTGCGTCATCACCTGAACTACCGAGCCAATTCTTTCGATTTAATCGGGCACTTGTTATGCTGACTCACGTGGCGTTTAGCGCCACTACAAGTACATATAACCTACACCTAATGCGGTGTGAGACCGATGCGTATTTTTACCTTATTCCTCACCATCTAAGTATGCCAACCAAAGTTCAATCCAGAACGGTGGCTGCGGCACAGTATGTTGAGTGAGGGAGAGAGTTTTCTACTTCGTGATACGACATGATGCTTTCCAAAAAATAAAGACCAGCTCGCCAAGATCCTCCTTATGCTGCAACGCAACATTGATAAAAATCAAGGCTTAAGCCATCAACCCCTCTGTTTCCGACAAAATACCGCCCCTGCTTAGCGCCAAAAAACCCACGTAATTACGACGTAATATTTCGCGGCCCACACCATCAGCCACTGAGGTATTATTTACCCGCACACCACCAAAGCTGTGCCGCAAGATGAAGGGGTAGATGATGCAATTCGCTCATGGCCCAATTTTACCGGCAGCACCAGCCAAGCTACTTGCCGTCTTTAGGCAAATTAATCGCTACCCATGCCAAGGCAAAGATACAACCCTAATTAAACAGAATTCTAAACAAAAAAACCACGTCAAGCCTTGAGCCTAACGCGGTTTTTTATACGCAAAAAATTACTTAACGTAACCCGCCGCAATAGCCGCAGCGGCGGCAGCTTTACCCCAAGCAGTGTGCCCAGCGACCGAGGGATGAACACCATCGGCAAACAGATAATTAATATCTGCATTCACGGCAACCAAGGTTTTAGGATTACATGTCAATGCAGAGACTTTAGTTGGATCGACAGTTGGAGGTAAAGGTGTAGCTGAAGGCGTTGCATCATTATTACACGCCATGGCGCTTGTATTAACCAAGCCAAAACTTGCCGGGCTAGAAATGGCCGTAGCCACCAATCCAGCAGTGTTATAAATCAGTACTTGCTTCGCGGCGATTTCGTTCGCTAAGCCCGCTGCAACCGCTTGGTTGTACGCAGTAGAAATCGAAGTGGCCAAACCTTTTAACGGCGTCGGTGCGAACTGTGGCGTCACCCCCAAATCTGGCATATTGGCATACACCACCTTGGTCGCGCCCATTGCAACCAGTGTTTTTACTTGAGTGACCATGGCTAATGCATTCTTGCTAATTTCAGTCGGAGCCGTCGCTGGGTCGATTTTACCTTCGGCAACACCACCTAAGAAAGCAAAGAAATCATTCGGGCCACCTTGAATCAATACCAGCTGGGTCGGATTGAAGCCTATACGCGCCGCTTTGTATTTGGCAATTTGGCCTTTAATCGATAATGCGGTCGCCGATTGATACGTAACGCCAGGCGCCACTGTAATCACGCCATTACTAATAGATTGACCTTTGGCATTGACCGTGAGCTCAGTTTCAATTCTTGCACCACCCTCGGCATAAGCCGTACCACCAAAATCATAAATCTTACCCATAGAACCAGCTGTACCGACAGGAGCACCAGTCGCTGGATTAATGCCACTAAAATTCACTAAACGATTTGGAATGAGATATAAACCATATTCATTTGCCAGCACTTCAGTCCAAACAACACCCGGAGTGGCCTGGTCTGGCTTACCGTCTACTTTTAAGATGGGCTTAGTCGTAAATCGCAAGCCCAATGGCTGATCATTCGTCGTATCGGCATCGGCTGTAGTCGGGTTATACGTACCCACATCACTAAGGCTATCACCAAAGGAAACAATTTCTTTAATATTGCGGGTGTCCGGTGGGATGCTGACATCTCCGCCGCCACCACATGCGGCAAGTAAAGAGGTCAGCAACAAAACAGCAAGTGGGCAACTAGCCCGTGGCAGCGAAATATTCATGTAAATCTCCCGTCTTGTTATGGTTTACCGCAACCCAAAGCCCGATGCTCTGTCGTTGAGAAACAAGCTTCATGCTACGAATCAAACTCATGTTTAACAAGCCTAGGGCAATCCCTAGGTCGGCTAAAAAAAATTCAACACAAAACAAAAGACAGTTTTAAGTAAGAAAATGCAATCTTTCGTGACAATAACGAATCAGCGCAAGATTGGCCTGTTTAGCCAATTCATTGCTTCTAAAAAGTACAATTTACTTCGACAACACCTTACCAACCCGGAAAAACTTACAGCAACAGACAACAAAAATAAAATATTTCAGCAACCTAGAGGATAGAATGCGCGCCAATAATGTATTTAAAAAACGACAACCAAGTAAAACTCGCCCACTTAAAGTGGATCCAGATTAGATAAATATAATTTTTATAGCGAGTTAAAGCGATACTCGCCCTTCCAAAGCAGATAACAGAAAGTCATGCTGAATTTATTTTTTATTTTGCCAAAACACATTCTGTACTTACTGGAGGGGCTCATGCCTGTTGCAACAGGCTATTTTGTTTTTTTTTTGGGCTTGGCTTTTCAACGGCATGGGCAATGCATTAGAGTATGCCCGCGTTGCGATGGATTTAGGTGCTATCGAAAAAATGCATCAGACTTTTGAAACAACAGCACATTTGACAATCAATGAACTCAGTATTGACGTAACCATAACCGCCGAGTTTTTCTTTTTTACACCACAACTTTGAAGTTACCGAAAGAAATATATTTCAGCACGCGCCGAAACCACAACAATGCGACAACTTATCGCGCAGACCGAAGGGCGCTGCGTCTTAACAATTGCCAAATTTTAAGACAACATCACGATCACACCTGCCTTGACCGACTAGCTCAGAATAAACAGCAATTGACGTTGGCCACAGCCTGATAATTTTCGCTCATTCGCTTGTTCCGTCTTTTTTAGCACGCAATTTACCGGCTAGCTTAAGTCCGTCACGAAAATTCAAACTCATCAAGCTCAGTTGCACTAGACCTGCGCATAATTCAATCACCTGCACCACGTAAAACAGCGTATCAAACTGGCCCACAGCAGACTTACTGTAAAGGTATAGAGCTGACGGTATCATCACCAATAATCCGGTGAGGGCGATGTAGCGCATACGCATCTTCTTTTGATCGACTAAGCGCCCTTTACGTTGTTTGCCTAATGCAAACCCTGATGCACCTGTAATCGCCATCACGCTCACAAGCACTGCTAAGCCATACATTGCAATAGCATGCTTAACGACCACTACCGCAGCATTGTCGAGGAATACTTCGGCGACTAGGCTTGAAGTCCAGAAGATGGCAATACAAAGCATGGCGATGCTAGCAGCGATTGCATGGATGCTCGATTTCATATCACGCTCCTCAAAAGATAAATGGAAAATTAAGGCGATAGTAAAGCGTACTATATAATGTGAACAGCAATCTCTAGTTTATTGAAAAAAACCTTTCAGCCAAATTAGATGCCCAGTCGTATTGTAAGTGCATTGCTTGTCCAAATTAATTACGTACAGCAGCAAGCGAAGGTGGCGTGGAGGTCTGTACCTCAAGCCCCCACTCGTAAACCCAAGCCTCTTCATACGCCTTGGTACATATAAACACCGCCAAACAGCCTGCGAGTGAGTCTTGTTTGCGCAGCTTTTCAGCGGAGCGAGCGCTGTAGGAGCTGATGGTTTCACCCAGTTCTTGCTCGGCATAGATCACTTGACCAAAGCTGCGCGAACATAGGACGTGCTATTTGTCGGCGTCGACTCTTCCAGTTCAATACTGGTGATGCCACGTAGCTCATATACAGTGCGTTGCACGACAATGCTCTATCGTTGGCGTTGCTGACCATTAAATCAACAATACTATGTATGTCTTCTTGAGTCATTCGATCAGAGATTTTCCGACCAATACCCCAACCTGATGTTTTTTTCTGTTGAAACGCAGCAATATCTCCTGAAGCCGATTCCAGCTTCCGTGCCAATACAAAATACCGACTCTCTGGAATAGGATTTTTAACTAAGCATTAATATTATGAAAAATGGCCACTGACAACAGTAAAGCAGCAGCTCATCGTTATTGCGTGGACGGACATTGTCTCAAACCTTGGCATCCATATCTCCCTCGTTACCCTTCAAATGCTTTCAAGTTGCTGTCGGCTCGTCGGCATCCTAGCCACAATGTGCTGTGGCGACTATTCATGAAGTCATATGCATTCCCAACTCAGCAAAAAAAAAAGCCGCCAAGAAATCTGAGCGGCTTTTAACGAATTAAGCAGGTTTACTTCATTTTCACCACGCGATTAAGTGCTGGCACAGCAAGGTTAGGATTGGCTTTGATATACGCCTCGAACGCATCAACATCTTGTGCACCGCCAAGGATATTCGTACCTTTGGTCAGCACAGTAAAACCATCGCCACCGGACGCAAGATAATTATTCACCGTCACTCGGTAATTGAGCACACTGGAAATCGCCACCCCATTGAGCTTGATGCTGGCAGCATCGACTTTTTGCCCCGCCGCCAGCGTTGAATCCCAGCTGTAAGTGAAGCCATTGGAGACCAGCAAAATACGGTTAAATGGCTGATTGTTGCTGTAGCCTATAAATTGCTGTTCGAGCATTTCCTTGATTTGTGCACCATTGAGTGTCATCGACACCAAAGTATTGCCAAAAGGTTGCACGGTGAAGAGCTGGCCATAAGTCACTTGCGAGGCAACTGGTATTAAATCAGCACGCACGCCGCCCGGATTCATAAACGCAATTTGCGCTGCGCCCATGTTGGCGGGTGTGGTGGCGGCTAATTGCGAATCAGCAATCACATCGCCCAAGGTACTTTCACCGGCGGGATTGGTGATTTTTAGCAAAGAACCGGCAATCGTACCCACTATGCGATTTTCCAGTGGTGTAACCAGTGCATCGTATTTGCTGATGATTGCAGTTTGTACAGCGTCTTTAGCGACATCATTCGTTACGACGATGTTTTTCGCCGATGATTTAATCACATCGCGAGTTTTAGGATCTAATGTCAGATCGATCTCAGAAATAACTCGGCCATATTGATTGGCGCTGGTGACCAATTTGCCATTAATTTGGCAGTTATACGCTTGGTGGGTGTGGCCAGAAACCACGGCATCAACCGCCGGATCAAGGCGTTTCACGATGTCGACAATTGCGCCGGATACGCCTTTGCATTCATTCAAATTGCCAAGCTGCGTGCCACCTTCGTGCACCAACACCACCATCGCCTCGATGCCTTGTGCTTTGAGCTTAGGCACCAATGCGTTGACCGTATCGGCTTCATCTTTAAATGTTAAGCCTGCCACGCCTGATGGCGTCACAATGCTCGGTGTGTTTTTGAGCGTCATGCCAATAAATGCAACTTTAACGCCGCTAAATTCTTTGATTTGATACTCGGGAAAGAGCGTTTTGCCGGTGCTGCTATCAACTACATTCGCGGCTAAAAACTTAAACTTTGCGCCGCCAAATGTGGCTCCTGCTTTACAGCCATCGCTTGGATGGCAACCGCCGCTTTGCATTCGCAATAGCTCGGTGCTGCCTTCGTCAAATTCATGATTGCCAACCGCGTTGAGCTCCAAACCCATTTCATTCATGGATTCAATCGTTGGTTCGTCGTGAAATAGCGCTGACAATAGCGGGCTAGCGCCAATTAAATCGCCGGCGGAAACAATAATATTGTTTGGATTTTTGGCTTTTAGCGTTTTTAGCCATGTTGCTAGATATTCGCTGCCGCCTGCGGCGAGCTTGATGGTTTTAGTTGCGTCAGCAGGGTCGGGAATCGTTACTGTGCCACCGGGTTTTAGATTGCCGTGAAAATCATTAATCGCCAGCATTTTAACTTCAATCGGCGCCGTATTAACCACCGGGTTGGGCGTCGGTGTTGCAGAAGCAGGCGTTGATGCGGCTGGTGTTGTTAGCGTCGGATCAGTGAACGAGCCGCCACCACAAGCGGTTAAAAATAGCGGCATGGCACAAATTGCCACTACCGCTTGAACAGAAGCACGAATTTTCATTGTATTCACCTCGTAGAAAATGAGGCGAGCATATGCTTACATTCTTTCCGTTTAGATACGGCAAGGTGAAACTTTTGTTAAGCAGTTTTTGAAACTGGCGGCCTCGTGAGGCAAGCAATCAAAACAAAGCAGTGAGTAGCAGTAGAATGAATGACACAGCAAAGACTTGTTTTGCTTAAGTCAATTACTTTCAGGCAAGATGGCGTTTTGCGCGGCAACCCTGCGCCTAATTAGGTGTCGACCTTGAACGCAAGGATGAATCATTCCCTTGCAAAAAATGTGCTCACGCTAAAACGAGCTTAATTTAATCAAATCATTGATTACTCACGCCCACTCCGCACTCAATGCCTCAGCTTGTTGCAGCATAGTCTGAATTGCATCCTCCTGAAAATCAGGTGGATAGCCATATTTACGCAAAATGCGTTTCACCATGATGCGTAATTTGGCGCGAAAGCTTTCTCGTTGCGACCAATCCACGCTGATATTTTTTCGCAGGTTTTCAGTGAGTTCATGCGCGATGCGTTTAAGCGTTTCGTCCGGCAGTTCTCGCACCGCCGATTCATTATTGGCGAGCGCGTCGTAAAATTTCACTTCGTCCTCAGACAATCCCAAGGACTCACCGCGACCAGCCGCTTCACGGAATTTTTTGGCCATGGCGACCAGTTCTTCCATCAACTTGCGCGGTTTCAATACTGCGGTTTTGATAGCGCTTCACCACATCGGTCAGCAGCTCAGAGAACTTGCGCTGCTGAACCACGTTACTGGCAAACTTGGATTTGATTTCGCCTTCCAGCAAGCGTTCAAGCAACTCAACGGCGAGATTTTTTCTCAGGCAGGTTGCGAACCTCGGCCAAGAAATCATCATCGAGCAAACCAATATTGGGTTTATCCAAACCCACCGCATCAAAAATATCGACCACTTGATCCGAAGCAACAGCTTGCCCAATAGTTTGCCGGATGGCTTGCTCGCATTCATCATCGGTACGCTTTTTCGCACTCAAGTCACGCTTAATCAGCAATATTTTACCCAGTTTCAACGAGCCAGCTCAATGCTTCTTGTTCTAATTGGTCTTCGGTCATTCACACCTCCCAGCGTTTCCCGATTTGGGCAGCAGCCTGCTGCCTAAATTGCCACCTAATATGTCGAAATAAATCGTTAAAATCGACACATCAAAAAAAACGTGTTTAAAAGTCACGTATAAATCGACCCGTTTACTCGATTACTTAGGCAATCAGCCTTCGTCCGCAATGAAGCTTTCGGCATAGATGGCCGATTTAGCACGGTGAAGTTGCTTAAAGCGCAGCATCAATTCCTCGCATTGCGCCGCTGTTGCACCGGCATATTCACGCACCCATGAGCAAAAAAATGCTTCAAATGGCCAAAAATAAGCACCGCCGCGCACACTGCGTATCGTGTCGTTGATTTTCATATCAAAGCCAGCCGCTTCATGCTCTGGATTAGGCAGGCAACCATTCATATGAAAGGCATAGTCACAATCATGCGCCACTTCATTGATATGCGTTTGCGCGCTGCGGTCAACGCCAGCCACAAAGCAATAACTTTTATCACGCTGCAAAATTCGCGCAACCGCAGCATCTGCGTCCGCTGTATTAAGCCAATTTACATCTTGGTTAATCCACAGCAGCAAATTCACCAGCCGCTCATAAAACTGTTTCAGTAGCGTCTCGCCATCGCCTTTTTTAATACCCCAAAACACCATCGCAAAACGCGTTTCGCGTTCCATCACGATAAACACATTCTGCCGCGCCAACTTAATCGTATGCACCTGCCACACCCACGCCCCAGCCGCTTCGGGAGCAGGCGCAGCTTCTAGCCACGATTTAACCAAACCCTTTTGGGTGGTTTCTAACGCCTCAGCGGCGGATTTTGAACAATAAAATTGCATACATACCCTACTTAAATGAGCTCCTGCCTGTGCACATTCATTCTCTAGTCATCACGATCAGCAATAGACTCATGGCAATTGCTCAGCAGCCTGCTGACCAATTAGAACGTGTCGATGAATCGATATTTTCAGCATTAACTCTTCAACTAAATACTTGGGAAGCCTGTTTGCGTTAAAAAACTTTATTCCTATAGAAACAACGACTTGCGGATAGCCTACTAAGTGCAAGCGATTTACATTAAAACACTTATTTCCAGCAGGGGAGATCATGGGCATCTAGTGTTTATGCTTGATGCGGAATTATCCACAGTATCTGCCCCACACTGATTCGTTAATCGAATAGCGACTCTAAACGGCTCAGCCATCCATCAAAGCGCGGACATTCCGAACGGATGGCAGCAAGTCCTGCTAGCTCAACAATATCGGGACCGAGCAGCTTTTTGTCATAAACCGCAAACAAACTTTTCATTCGATGTGAAGGGCTGGTTTGTGAACTATCGTTGACCAGCTCAGACGAGCGGCAACGGCGAACGGCTTCTTGCATATTGGCTAAGGTGACCGCGCTTCCCTGCAGCCAGTTTACCGCTTGTTCTGGTAGTGAAAATAGTAAGGCTTCGAACTCATAGCGTTGCACATAGGGAATAAATCGAGCCTGCTGCTCTTGACTGACCAAAGCAAGAATCGCAGCCTCCAACTCATCGATTGATCGATTCTAGCGGCCTTTGAACTTCATAAAAGTCATACATCGAACTCACTACATCAAAACTGCCCAACATGGCGGGCAGTGCATGTCGGATTTTATCGAGGCTGACATTGCCCGCAGGTCAACCCCTGTCGCCGAAATATCAAAGGCTGCAAAATGTGGCCGCGATACCCGACTAACGAACTCGCGTTCGGTCGCGCCTTCTGCGCTGATGCCCAGACAAACCATTCTGGCCTCCCTCCGAATACATTGATTTCCCAGATTTCGCCTAGCTTGTATTGCTCCAACCAGCTTTCTACTTCATTTGCCTCTAATCGTCTGAATCGGGACTGATTGTCGATTGGATCAACCACTACCATGTCCTGCCATTCAAATTGATTCGCCAAAGTCACCGACTGTGTGGAAGCAATAATCTGCGTTTTATCACTGGCCGAGCGCATCATTGCCGCCAGTAATTGCATCGAAAATGGATGCAAACCCAGCTCTGGCTCATCCAGCAAAATCATCGTCGGCAATTTCAGTTGTAGTAGTAGCGTGGTCAGGCAAATAAATCGCAATGTGCCATCCGATATCTGCTGCCGACCAGAGGGCTTTTGGGATGTCTTGGAACATGTTTAATTATTCTTTATGACGCCCCCCACCTAACGTAAGCGCTCAGCCGCTCCACCACTTTGAAGCTTATTTTTCTGTTAGCGCTCGTAGCGGTAGTAATTCGTCGATGCGGCTGTTTGGCCAAGTGGGGAGTTTTTCTAGGGTGTCGGTGAGCCAGGCCATCGGGTCTAGGTCGTTGAGTTTGGCGGTGCCCAGCAGCGTTTGAATCGCGGCAGCGCGTTGGCCGGCACGTTCACTGCCCGCAAATAACCAGTTCTTTTTGCCAATCGCAATCGGCCGAATACTGTTTTCGACCGGATTGTTATCGATTGGCGCGATGCCGCTTTGGGCGTAGCGTTCAAGCGCGGCCCAACGCCGTTGGCTGTAAATGATCGCTTTAGCCAGGGCGCTATTGGGCGCGACTTTGCTACCGGTTTCATCCAACCAAATCTTGAATTCGAGCAGTTTAGGCTGCGCGGCTTGCTGGCGTAGCGCTCGGCGTTGTTCGAGGGTTAAATCTTTAGCCTGCGCTTCCAGCGCATACAAATCGCCAATTCGACGCAATGCTTCTGCGGCAATCGGGCTGCCGTTGGCTTGATGCAATTCGAAGAATTTGCGCCGTGCGTGCGCCCAACAACCAAGCTCAATCACGCCGGTTTTGAACAGCGCTTTGTAGCCGCCGTAATCGTCGACCATCAGTTGACCTTGCCAATCGGCGAGGAAATCGCGGACGTGTTGACCCGAGCGACCGCCTTGGTAGTCGAACAAAATAATCGGCGCACTGCCACTCAAGGGCGTATTGCGATACGCCCATAAATACGCGGTTTTGGTTTTGCCTTTGCCCGGATCAAGCTGTTTGACTGGGGTTTCATCGGCATGCAGCACCGTTTCGCCTTTCAATCGTTCACGCAATCGATCCGCCAGCGGCTGCAACCACCAACCAACGGTGCCAACCCAACTGGCCAGCGTGCTTTCTGCTAACGGCACTTCGCTGCGTTCGGCAATTTGCCGTAACCGATATAGCGGCAAATGATCGACGTATTTGCTGACCATCACCCAGGCCAAAGTGGCCGCAGTGGGTAAACCACCGTGAATGATCGCCGCTGGAATCGGCGCAGCGGTCATCGTTTGGCAGCTGCGGCAGGCGTATTGCGGGCGAATGTGGCGCAACACGCTAAACACCGCCGGTTGCACATGCAGTTGCTCGCTGATGTCTTCGCCGACTTTAACTAAACCCTGACCGCATTGGCCGCAGCTGCACGACTCAGGTTCATGAACCATATCAGTACGCGGCAAATGTGCCGGTAAGGCTTGGCGACCTGCGCGAATGCGCGGCTTTTTATCACTGACTTCGGGATTGGTTTGGGCTTGCTCGGCGGCGAGTTTGGCTTCCAGCGCGGCCATATCGGCATCGAGCGCTTCTTCAAACAAATCCCGCTGCTCGCTACTACTCATCACCTCGGTTTTAGCGCCATAACGCATTCGGCGCAGATAGGCCAATTCCATCGTTAGGGATTCGATGCTGGTGGCTTGGGATTTCACCAATTCAGACTGCGCCAAAATCGCCGCGCGGACTGCGGCGGGCAGGTTTGAATTGGCGAGTTCTTGAGCGAGATCCATGTGTTAATTTTACAGGGTATTGCCATAAGAATTATATATTACATGCTGTATAGGGCAATACTGCGAGAACTATTTTATCCATCCTCATCGTGAATTAGTAGGCGTATTCTGGTAGCGGTGGCGGCGCGAGTCGTTGCCAATCGACCCCACTCACCAACCATTGCCACTGCGCCGCATCCAGCGTAAAGATCACATCGCCCGCTTGCGGCCAAACAAACCGACCTTGATGCAAACGCCGCTGTGCCAACCACACACCGGTGCGATCCCACAGCAACACCTTCAAGCGATTACTGCGCTGATTGCGAAACGCATACGCCGCACCTTCGACGGGTGAACGCTGCAAACTGGCGTGAATCTTGGCCGACAAACCCTCGATACCGAGGCGCATATCGACCGGTTCGACGATCAATTGCAGCGAAGTGAATGGCGGCATCATGCCAAACCGCGCAATAACGCCGCGACCCAAGCCGGATCGGTCGCCGCAGGCAAAGTCAGGGTTACGCCGGAGGGGAAATTCAACTGCAACTGCGCCGCAACGGGTACGGGCCATTGTGCGGGCACGATGCTTGAAGCCGATGGTTTCGGGGCGATCTGCGGTTCGGTGATTGCAGCTGAAGATGCGTCGGCAGATTCGAGGCGGCTACGGCGCAGCCAACTGGAAAAAGTAGTGCGTTTAAGCTGGTGCACTCGGACAAACTCGGCTTGAGTTAAACCACTAGTCTGCCAACGTTGAACCCATTGCAAAGCATCAATCCACCGTACCATGCTGCGCTCCCAAAAATCAAAAGCGCAGCATGCCTGAATTAAAACGACAATTGAGGTGGAACGGCTGAGCCCTTACCACCTAACCATGCCTGTAACCATACATAAACGCACAAAACTGGCACATAGAAAAAATGGGCTACAACCGAAAAGTTGTAAACCCATTGATTTTATTGGTCGGAATAGCGGGATTCGAACTCGCGACCCCTTGGACCCCATCCAAGTGCGCTACCAGGCTGCGCCATATTCCGAGAGGCCGTATATTAACTCAAACAAACTTACTGTTCAAGCCATGCCAGCAAATCCTCTAACTCATGGCGAACTTCGGTCAAACTGACTTCACCACCACCAAAGTCGCCAACTTCAGCCATTGATACGCCCAATTGATTACGCGCTCCACTAATGGTAAATCCTTGCTCATAAAGCAAAGATCGAATTCGTCGAACTAGCAGCACCTCATGGTGCTGATAGTAGCGTCGATTACCACGCCGTTTTACCGGTTTAAGTTGCGTAAACTCTTGCTCCCAATACCGCAAAACATGTGGTTTTACACCACATAATTCGCTAACTTCACCAATGGTGAAGTAGCGTTTTGCTGGAATTGATGGCAGATCACTGGTTGGAATAACGCTGCTGGAGCTTTGCATAGTGGATTTCGACCATTCCCTTCAGCTTTTGACTTGCATGAAATGTAACCACGCGCCGCGCAGAAATTGGGATTTCTTCGCCGGTTTTAGGGTTACGTCCTGGACGTTGCGGTTTATCACGGAGTTGAAAATTGCCAAAGCCAGATAATTTGACGGTATCGCCTTCTGATAATGAAGCACGAACTTCATCAAAAAAAGATTCCACCATATCTTTGGCTTCGCGTTTATTCAAACCCACCTTGTCGAATAACATATCGGCAAGATCTGCTTTTGTCAGTGTTAATGTGCTTGTTTCGTACTGCATTATGCTCTCAAGATCGCGCCGCATTCCTCTGCCTTCTGGAGTAATTTTGCTACTGCTATATCGATTTCTTCGTCGGTCAAAGTTTTTAAAGTGTCTTGCAGTAAGATTTTGAATGCAAGACTCTTTTTGCCATCTGGCAAAACCCTTACCTCGGTAAACATCGAAAACTTCTACTGATGAAATAATAGGTAATTTTAAACTTTCAAATGCTAACAGCAAGGTACCTACTGCAAGGGACTCATCCATTAACAATGCCAAATCTCGACGTACGATTTGAAATTTAGCGATTGATTCCGCTTGCAACTTCGTCACTTGCGTCAATGCTGCTACTGAAAGCTCAAAAACAACCGGCGCAAAGGCTAAGCCATACGACTGTACCCATTGCGGGTGTACTTCCCCTAGCACACCAATGACTTCGCCATCCAACACCACTTCAGCGGAACGACCAGGGTGAAGCGCAGGATGATTCACTCGACGATATTGAGCAACCCGTGGTGCAAGTAGTGCTTCCACATCGGCTTTTATATCATAGAAATCAACACGTTCTTTCGCTACACCCCATTGCTCGGCAAAACGATGGCCCCATGCTAACGCAGCAATTCGTTCTGGTTGTTGATGTGCCGCAACGCCTTGAAAGACAACGAGCAACTTCAAACAAACGAACTCGGTCTTGTTTTCGATTTAAATTGTGTTGCAAGCCTGCGACTAAACCACCAATCAGGGTTGAGCGCATCACGCTCATTTGGCTGGCAATTGGATTCATCAAGCGAATGGGTGCGCTATTTGCTGCAAAATCTGTTTCCCATTTTTCTTCCACAAAAGCGTAAGAAATGGTTTCTTGATAATTACGCGAAGCTAAAATCGATTTTAGAACATTCTTGCTACGGCGATCACCCGCTTGCGGCAACATGCTCATCCGCGCTAACGATGGACTCACTGGAATATTGTCATAGCCAAAAACACGCGCTACTTCTTCGATCAGGTCTTCTTCGATTTCAATATCAAAGCGATACGATGGCGGCGTTACAGTAATCACGTCTGCAGCCAATTCACATACTAAACCAAGGCCTTGTAACATCGCCATAATTTCAGCGGCAGGCAAGCTAATGCCGAGCACTTTAGCCACACGGCTCACGCGCAATGCAACGGGTAGACGAGCTGGTAACGTGGTTAATTGTTCCGTCACAGGGCCAACTTGACCGCCACAAATTTCGACGACCAATTGCGTAGCACGCTCCAGCGCTTCGCGTACATTGCCAAAATCAATACCACGCTCAAAACGGTGACTCGAATCCGAAGAAAAGCCAAAGCGACGTGCTTTACCTGCAATAACCTCAGGCGCAAAAAAAGCCGACTCTAAGAAAATATCTTGGGTGCTTTCCGTCACGCTCGACGCCAATCCGCCCATGATGCCGGCCAGAGCCAACACTTCATGATCATCGGCAATAACGAGCAAGTCGTCAGTCAGCATCAATTCTTTTTCATTTAGCAAGGTGATGGACTCACCCGCTTTAGCAAAACGCACTTGTACGCCACCTGACAACTTAGCGGCGTCAAACGCGTGCATTGGCTGACCAAGCTCGAGCAAAACGTAATTTGTAATATCAACAATCGCCGAGATCGAACGAATACCCGAGCGCTCCAACCGTTGCTTCATCCAATCGGGTGTTGTCGCAGCCTGGTTGATACCTTGAATAAGACGGCCCGCATAACGAGGGCAAGCCGCTTCTGCGTTCAATGCAACAGTAATTGCAGCATCTGTACTCATCGCTGCCGTTTCAATTACAACAGGGCTTAAGCTTGACTTGGTTAATGCTGCGACTTCACGTGCAATACCACGAATCGACAAGCAATCTGTACGATTTGGTGTGAGCTTTAAGGTCAGCAAACGATCATCAAGCGCCAAATATTCACGAATCGACATACCCACTGGGGCATCGCTTGGCAGAACATATAAACCATCAATGTCCGAAGCAATACCCATCTCATCACCCGAGCACAGCATGCCCGATGACTCAATGCCGCGAACTTTGGCTTTTTTAATTTTAAAGTTGCCCGGCAATACCGCACCGATACGGGCACATGGCACTTTTAAACCCGCAGCGACATTGGGTGCGCCACAAACGATTTGCAGTGGCTCTGCTTCACCCACATTGACGCTACATACATTTAAACGATCGGCATCAGGATGCTTGGTTACACTCAGTACTTCAGCGACAAAAACATCGGAAAATGCCGGTGCTGCTGCTTCATTTTCTTCGACTTCCAGACCTGCCATCGTCAATAAATGCGCAAGTTCGTCTGAATTGAGCGCTGGATTAACCCAGCTACGCAGCCATTGTTCTGAAAATTGCATGATTGATGCTCCGCTTATTTGAATTGGGACAAGAAAGACACGTCGTTTTCAAAAAACAACCGCAAATCATTCACGCCGTAGTACAGCATCGCAAATCGATCCAAACCAATACCAAAAGCAAAACCGGTATATTTTTCTGAATCAATATTCACACTTTTTAAAACATTCGGATGCACCATGCCGCAACCGCCCACTTCCATCCAGCCTTTCGACCATTTCACATCGATTTCTGCTGAGGGCTCAGTAAATGGAAAGAAAGAAGGACGGAAACGAACTTCCAGATCATCGCGCTCGAAAAAGCGACGTAAAAAGTCAACGATTACACTCTTTAAATCAGCAAAAGAGACCCCCTCTTCTACCCACAAACCTTCCATTTGATGGAACATCGGCGAATGGGTTGCATCAGAGTCCACACGATAAACGCGGCCTGGCGCAATAATCTTAATCGGCGGCTCATTATCTAACATGTAACGAACTTGAATCGGGCTCGTATGCGTGCGCAATACCAAAGGCTCACCTTCACTTTCAATATAAAAAGTGTCCTGCATCGCGCGTGCAGGATGATTTTTTGGAATATTGAGTGCTTCGAAATTATGAAAATCATTTTCAATTTCGGGGCCATCTGCGACAGCAAAACCCATGCTACCGAACAAAGCCTCAATTCGCTGCTGTACTAACGTGACTGGATGCAAGCCACCTTTAGCATGCCCACGACCGGGCAACGAGACATCCAAAGCTTCGGCTGCGAGTTGTGCTGCCAATTTTTCTGCAGCAATACCATCACGCTTCGCGTTCAAAGCGGCTTCAAAAGCTTGCTTGGTTTGATTGACTTGAGCGCCAAATGCTTTTTTTTCATCAGCAGGCATTGCGGCCAGCAGTTTCATCAAGGCGGTGATCTGACCTTGTTTTCCGATGTAATGCGCTTTGACAATTTCGAGTTCAACTGGATCATTTGTCGCATCAAGTGCGGCCAAACCAGCGTCAAGCAAGGCTTGCATATTTGCAACCATGTTTTAGGCCCGATAAGTAGTGAGGAGAGAAAAAGCTAAATTAAATAAGCGATACAGCCCATTAAATTTAATTTTTTCACGAAAAAACAAGTGAATAAAAAAGGGAGGCTGAAAGCCTCCCTCATTACCGGCAGTACCGATTAAGCAGTCAGGCTTGCTTTAGCTTGTTCAACAAACGCAGCAAAAGCTGGCTTGTCAAAGATTGCCATGTCGGCCAAAACTTTACGGTCAACTTCAATACCGGCTTTTTTCAAGCCATTCATGAAGCGGCTGTATGCCAGACCACACTCACGGGAAGCAGCGTTGATACGTGCAATCCAGAGTTGACGGAACTGACGTTTTTTCTGACGACGGTCACGGTATGCATATTGACCTGCCTTCATTACCGCTTGTTTAGCGATACGATAGACATTTTTACGACGACCACGATAGCCTTTAGCCAGGGCTAAGACTTTCTTATGACGAGCTCGAGCGGTGACACCACGTTTAACGCGAGGCATATTTTATCTCCTAGGGTTAAGCGTAAGGCATCATTGCACGAACGGACTTCATATTGGTTGCATCAACCATAGAAGTGCCGCGCAATTGGCGCTTAGTTTTAGTCGTTTTCTTGGTCAAGATGTGGCGTTTGAAAGCGTGACTACGCTTAACACCACCACCGCCAAGTACTTTGAAGCGCTTTTTAGCACTACTCTTGGTTTTCATTTTAGGCATTACTTACTCCAACTAGCCTTAGCTCAAATGAGCTTATTAGATTAGGCAAAAGGGCGTCTACTGTTGCCAGTAGAACTTAATACCCGTCACCCCACCGCGACTACCAGCCAATAACTACATTGGCTTTAACAGGTGTAGTCGCCAACCCGTTATACTTTTTTCTTAGGTCCAAGCATCATCACCATCTGGCGACCTTCTAGCTTAGGATATTGCTCAACTACCGCCAATTCAGCCAAGTCAGCTTCAACTCGTTTAAGTTGTGCCATACCAATTTCTTGGTGAGCCATTTCACGACCACGGAACCGTAAAGTAAATTTGCATTTGTCGCCTTCATTTAAGAAGCGAATTGCACCACGCAATTTAACTTGGTAATCGTTTTCATCCGTGCTCGGGCGCAGTTTAATTTCTTTAACCTGTACCTGCTTTTGCTTGAGCTTGGCAGCGTGCTTTTTCTTAGCCTCTTCGTACCGGAATTTACCGTAATCCATTAATCGGCAAACCGGTGGCTGAGCATTTGGCGCGATCTCTACCAGATCTACCTCTGCCTCTTCAGCCAGTTGAAGGGCTTGATTCAGGGAGACGATACCAAGTTGTTCGCCTTCCACACCTTGCAAACGAATTTCACGCGCGGTGATTTCACCATTAATACGCGGGCCTTTATCTTGAGCAGCTATTGTTATTACTCCAAGTCATTCAAAAACAAAACCGTGCACCTGCAAGTGTTAAACCTTAGGCAAATCAGCTTTTACCAGCGCAACCAGCGCTTCCACTGTCATTTGCCCTAAGTCTTCACCACTGCGGTTACGCACGGCCACCAAACCTGCATCACGCTCCTTATCCCCTACGATGAGCTGATAAGGAAGACGTTGCAAGCTATGTTCGCGGATTTTATAGGTAATCTTCTCATTTCTCAAGTCCACTGATGCACGAAGTCCACTTTGATTCAATAAATCAGCAGTTTTTTTGCGCATATTCACGTTGCGACTCAGAAATATTCATCACCACCAGCTGAACTGGGGCCAACCAAGCCGGAAATGCACCCGCGTGGTTTTCAATCAAGATACCAATAAAACGCTCTAAAGAACCAAGTACTGCGCGATGCAGCATAATCGGGCGATGCTTAGCATTATCTTCGCCGACATATTCAGCGCCCAAACGCTCAGGTAAATTTGGGTCGATTTGCAAAGTACCACATTGCCACAATCGGCCCAAGCAATCCTTTAATGTAAATTCAATTTTAGGACCGTAAAATGCGCCTTCACCAGGCAGATACTCAAAGGCCAAGCCTTTTGAGTCTAACGCCGCAGCCAAAGCCGCTTCTGCACGATCCCAAGACGCTTCAGTACCAATTCGTTTTTCAGGGCGAGTTGAAAGCTTGACCAAAATATCATCAAAGCCAAAGTCTGCATAAACTTCTTTGAGCAAATCAATAAATGCGGCCGCCTCTTGCTGAACCTGATCTTCAGTACAGAAGATATGTGCATCATCTTGCACGAAACCACGCACCCGCATAATGCCATGCAAAGAGCCTGAGGGTTCATTGCGATGACAAGAACCAAACTCTCCGCGTAACGCAACGGCAAATCACGATAAGAGCGCAAACCTTGATTAAAGACTTGTACGTGCCCTGGGCAATTCATCGGCTTAATCGCGTAGTCGCGCTTTTCAGACTCGGTAGTAAACATCCCGTCGTGATAGTTTTCCCAGTGGCCTGATTTTTCCCACAACGTGCGATCCATCACCATCGGCGTACGGATCTCCTGATAGCCATGGCGATTTAATTTGGCACGCATATATTGCTCAATAATCTGCCAAAGTGTCCAACCCTTAGGGTGCCCAAAACACCATACCTGGCGCTTCATCTTGCATATGGAACAAATCAAGCAACTTACCTAACTTACGATGATCACGCTTCTCTGCTTCTTCGAGCATGTGGATGTATTGCGCTAGATCTTCCTTTTTAGCAAAGGCGGTGCCATATACCCGTGTTAGCATTTCATTCTTACTATCGCCACGCCAATATGCACCGGCCACTTTCATCAGCTTAAATACTTTCAACTTGCCGGTTGATGGTACGTGAGGGCCACGACAAAGATCAGTAAAATCGCCTTCACGATACAAGCTTAAAACTTGATCCGCAGGGATTGACTCAATAATTTCAGCTTTGTAATTTTCGCCAATGCCTTTAAAATAAGTTATCGCATCATCGCGACTTAACTCATAACGCTCAACTTGAATATCTTTTTTGACCAACTCGGTCATTTTCTTTTCGATTGCAGCCAAATCATCCAATGTAAATGGACGTTCATAAGCAAAATCATAATAAAAACCGTTTTCAATCACCGGGCCAATTGTGACCTGTGCGCTCGGATAGAGCTGCTTCACGGCGTAGGCCAACAAATGCGCAGTCGAGTGACGAATCACCTCAAGCCCTTCTGCATCTTTGTCCGTAATGATATGTAGTGATGCATCTTGCTCCATCACATAACGCGTATCAACCAACTGGCCATCCACCTTGCCAGCCAACGCGGCACGAGCCAATCCAGGGGAAATGCTATGTGCTACGTCGTCATATACAGATACTGCCGCATCATATTGACGCACTGAACCATCAGGAAGTGTAATCGCTGGCATATTCATCGCCTAAGTCAGTTACTCGGTAAGCCGAGACAATATATTATTCAAAAAAACCAAAAAAAAAGTGCGGCCTAGCCGCACTTTTATATCCAAATCTACGTACGGCTACCCAATTATAAAACAGGGCGTCGTGGTAACGAGCTGCATAGATTTGATCTCGAATTATTGGTAGGCACGATTGGATTCGAACCAACTACCTCTTCCATGTCAAGGAAGCGCTCTAACCAGATGAGCTACGCGCCTAAAGATGCAACATAATAAATATCATTTAACGTTTTGGCAAGCAAAGAACCATATTATTTATGACTAAATGCCTGGTTTGCGCCAAAAATAACGCCAAACAAAACCTGGCCAAGCAAAAACCACAAACAGCGCAAAAGTACTCACATAAAACGGCCAGTTTTGTGAGTGCACTGAGCTGATACGTGACTCTAAAAGATAAGCGACCCCTGCCAATAACGTATATAAAACGCTAAGCTCGAATAGACGCCAGCCAAAGGATTTGGCACCAGCCTTAACTCTCCAAAAAAAGAACAATTTTTCAGAGAAAAAAGGCAGGTTAGCTGCCAAAGCAGCCAACCCAACAATTAACAAAAAGTTTTGCATTACATTAGTATGGTAGCGAAGTAAATGATTGTGACACGGCATCTGAAAGTAAGTTCATCAGGCGATCAGGCATAAACCCAAGCACAAGCAGTAACAAACAATTGATCGACAATACAAGCTTTGCGTCACTACCAGCAACCAATGGCGACTGATCAACCGCATCATCAAAGTACATTACTTTAACAATACGCAGATAATAAAACGCACCAATCAGCGAAAACACCACCGCAATGACTGCCAATGGCACCAAGCCCATATTCACCACAACATTCAAGATGGCTAACTTAGCAAAGAAGCCCAAGAAAATAGGAATACCGGCCATAGAGAACATGGTAAACAACATCATTGCCGCAAACCATGGACTGCGCTGGTTTAAGCCTTTCAAGTCTTCGATCTGATCCGCTTCAAAGCCTTGTCGAGACAACAGCATAATGATACCAAACGCTGCAGCACTCATTAACACATAAGAAACGACATAGAAAAACGACGCTGAATAACCCGCAGGACTCGCCACCAACAGACCAAGCAAGACAAAGCCCATATGTGAAATGGTCGAATAGCCAAGCATTCGCTTAATATTGGTTTGAGAAATTGCCGTGATATTACCTAAGCCCATCGACAATACCGCCAACACCATCAACATGCCACGCCAATCTGGAGCAAAGCCTTCTAAAGCCTGCGCCAAAATACGCAAAGTAAACACAAACACGGCGGCCTTAGGAGCCGATGCAATCAGTTGAGTAATCGGCGTTGGCGCCCCCTGATAGACATCAGGGACCCACATATGAAATGGCACAGCACCAAATTTAAAGCCCAAGCCTGTAACAATAAATACAATGCCAAAAACCGCCAACAAATTATTTGCTTGCCCCGTCTGGATCGCATGCGAAACAGCAAAAATATCGAGTGAACCGGTAGAACCATATAACATCGATACACCATACAACAGCATACCCGAAGCCAAAGCACCCAAAACGAAGTACTTCATCGCGGCTTCAGTCGAAGCAAATGATTCACGATTTAAAGCGACCAAGGCATACACCGACAAAGACATTAATTCCAGGCCAACATACAGAGCCAAGAAATTAACCGATGATGCCATCACCATCATTCCCAATAATGAGAACAAGGTGAGGGTAAATAATTCACCGCGAAACAAGCCACGCGCCATTGCATAGCTACGACCATAGATCAGCACTAAAGCCACACCGACAATCATTGCCAATTTTGCAAAATCTGCGATTGGATCAACTAAATACAAGCCATTAAATGCGAGACGCGAATGCGGCTCATGTCCCATCAGCACCAAGGCAAAAGTGATCGCCAAAGTAGTCAAGGTCATTACATAAGTCAGATGCCGTTTGGCATCACTAATAAAAAGGTCAAGCAAAAAGAATGGCGCAAGTTGCACACAGAAGGAAAATTTCTGGTGCCGCCACCCATGCATTAAGACTGGTCCAGGTCATGGTTCTAGCCTATTTCTTATAATAAGGATTAATTAAGCTTGGTCTGTGAAGCTTGCCAAATCAGATCATTCACTGACTGGTGCATCACCTCGGTAAACGGCGCTGGATATAAACCCATTCCTAATACGGCGATGGCTAACACCGCTAGAATTAAAAATTCACGTTTATTGACATCCTTAAGCTCAGCTACATTTTGATTTGCAACTTCGCCAAAAATCACGCGCTTATACATCCAAAGTGTGTAGGCAGCACCAAAAATCAGCGTGGTTGCGCCTGCCAAGGCGTACCAGAAATTAACCTGAACCGCACCCAACACCACCATAAACTCGCCAACAAAGCCCGATGTCGCAGGTAAGCCAGAATTAGCCATTGCAAACAACATCATGAACGAGGCAAAAATCGGCATTTTATTAGCAACACCACCGTAATCGGCAATTTTTCGGCTATGTACGCGGTCGTACATCACACCGATACAGAAGAACATCGCAGCAGAAACAAAACCGTGAGAAATCATCTGAACTAAAGCGCCTTCAACGGCCCAAGAGTTCAATTCACGGCCAGTTAGTCCGCCAAACATAAAGAATCCGAGCGTTACAAAACCCATATGAGAGATCGATGAGTAAGCAACCAACTTTTTCATATCCGTCTGAACCAAAGCCACCATACCGATGTATACAACTGCAACCAGTGATAGCGCAATCATTAGCCATGCATACTCCCGCGAAGCATCAGGCAGAATCGGCAAGACAAATCGCAAGAAACCGTAAGCACCCAGTTTCAAAGTAATTGCAGCCAACACCATCGAACCGCCTGTTGGCGCCTCAACGTGAGCGTCTGGCAACCAAGTATGCACTGGCCACATTGGTACTTTCACGGCAAAGGCAAAAAAGAATGCGATCAACAGCATGGTTTGCGCGCCCATTGTCAACGGCAAGCGTTGGAATGCTGCAATCTCAAAACTACCACCGCTTTGATAATACAGATAAATAAACGCAACCAAAGTCAACAAAGAACCCAGCAAGGTATACAAGAAGAACTTAACCGATGCATACACACGACGAGCACCACCCCATACACCAATAATCAGGTACATCGGGATGAGCATGGCTTCAAAGAAGGCATAAAACAAAATGGCATCCATGGCGGCAAATGCGCCATTGATCAAACCAGACATGATCAAAAATGCAGCCATGTATTGCGCTACACGCTTTTGAATCACTTGCCAGCCAGCCAATACCACCAATAAAGTGGTAAAACTATTCAAAATCACAAACAGCATAGACAAACCATCTACGCCGAGGTGATAGTTAATATTCAAGCTTTCAACCCACGGCTTCATTTCCGTGAATTGCATACCGCCGTGAAACGTATCAAAGCCAGTGTAAAGCGGAATCGTAACCAAAAAAGAAACCAAAGCGCCCATCAGCGCCAGCCAGCGCGCTGCGGGAGCATTTTTATCGCTACCCGTAGCAAGCACAATCAAACCTGCCACAATGGGCAGCCAGATTGCAAGGCTGAGGAGATTACCCGTCATATTTAACCTACTTGTTATGTATTAAATCTGTCGTCATCAAAAAAAGCGAAACAACACCAATCACTGCAAAGTGAGTACGCCACCCAACCACCAAGTCATCAGCAGCAAGGCGCCAATAATCATTGCAAAAGCGTAATGGTAGATGTATCCAGTTTGCAGGCGACGAATAAGACCTGAGAACACGCCAACAAGCTTTGCTGTCCCATTCACCAACAGACCATCAATCAACAATGTATCACCCACTTTCCAGAGCACAGTACCCAGTGCGCGAGCACCCGCGGTAAACACATTGATGTACAAATGATCCATGTAATACTTTTCTTCAAGCAGCAGTTTTCTAACGCCAATTGCAGTAAAGAATCGATCACATGCGGCAGGAAGTTGCGGTGCCTTCAAATAGAACAGCCATGCAGCTGCAACACCAGCAAAAGCCAACCAAAATGGTAATGTGACAAACGCGTGAGTCGCCATACCCATCGCATCGTGCGCATGGTGAACCACCGCTTCCATGGCTGGGTGAGCTTCAAGATTAACCGTCAGCACATCTTTAAAGAAATCACCGGCCAACATCGGGCTAATTGCGATATACCCAACAATTACTGAAGGAATCGCTAGCAAAATTAATGGCAAGGTAACAACCCATGGCGACTCGTGCGGTTTGTCATTCGGCCCCAAACCGTGGTGATGATCGTGATCATCATGGCCATGGTGCGCATCTTTCTTTTGCATCCACTGCTCTTTGCCGTGGAAAACCAAGAAATACATACGGAATGAATAAAATGCCGTAACAAACACACCAGCAACGACAGCAAAATACGCAAACCCAGCGCCAGGTAATTTAGAAGCTTCAACCGCAAGAATAATTGAATCTTTTGAATAGAAGCCCGAGAAAAATGGCGTGCCAATCAACGCTAATGAGCCAATTAACGACGTGATCCAAGTGATCGGCATATATTTACGCAAGCCACCCATATTGCGAATATCTTGATCATGGTGCATGCCCATAATCACCGAGCCCGCAGCAAGGAATAACAAAGCCTTAAAGAAGGCGTGCGTCATCAAGTGCATTAACGCCACTGAGTACGCCGAAACACCCAAGGCCACCGTCATATAACCCAACTGCGACAAAGTTGAATAAGCAACAACTCGCTTAATGTCGTTCTGGATAATCCCAAGGAAACCCATAAATAGCGCAGTAATTGCACCAATCACCAACACGAAATTAAGTGCGGTATCTGACATCTCGAATAACGGAGACATCCGTGAAACCATAAAGATACCCGCAGTAACCATCGTTGCGGCATGGATCAGCGCTGAAATTGGTGTCGGGCCTTCCATTGAATCTGGCAACCAAACATGCAGCGGAAACTGCGCCGATTTACCCATTGCACCAATGAACAGCAAGATGCAAGTCACTGTCATCAATGACCATGGCGTACCAGCAAACAAACTAATCGTCGCATCTTTAAGCTCAGGCGCTTTTGCAAACACTTCGGCGTAATCCAAAGTACCAAAATGAGCCAATACCAAGCCGATTCCAAGCAAGAAACCTAAGTCACCCACACGATTAACCAAAAAGGCTTTCAAGTTTGCAAATGTAGCTGTTGGGCGTTTAAACCAAAAACCAATCAACAGATACGACACTAAACCCACTGCTTCCCAGCCAAAAAACAGCTGCACAAAGTTATTACTCATAACGAGCATTAACATCGAGAAAGTAAACAATGAGATATAACTAAAAAAGCGCTGATAACCAGGGTCATCTTGCATATAGCCAATCGTGTAGATATGCACCATCAGCGATACAAAGGTAACTACACACATCATCATCATTGCGGTGAGATTATCAACTAAAAAGCCGATATTCAAATCCACGCCATTGACTGAAAGCCATGTGTAGAGATTGCCATTAAACGACTCGCCGCCATTGAGCAAATAATTTAAGGTGTATGCCGACAAAGCAAACGATGTTGCAACGCCTGCAATCGTTGCAATATGTGCCGCTCGACGACCAATCGCCCAGCCAAAAAGACCAGCGATTAGCGAGCCCAATAAAGGCGCTAGCGGTATAAGCAGATAAATCGATTTCATATCCATTGGTATTATTGTCCGATTCTATGTTGTCCGGTTTAACCCTTCAGGCTATCCAAATCTTCGACGTTAATCGACCGTAAATTACGGAAGAGCACCACCAAGATAGCGAGGCCAATAGCCGATTCGGCTGCAGCAACGGTTAGGATAAAGAAGACGAAAATCTGGCCACCGGTATCGCCTAAAAACTGCGAAAACGCGATGAAATTCATATTCACGGACAACAACATCAATTCGATTGCCATGAGCAATACGATTAGATTTTTGCGGTTCATGAAAATGCCAAACACGCTGATCGCAAACATAATTGCGCCCAGCACAAGGTAATGAGTCAGTGTAAGCACATATCCTCCCTAAACTCTTATCTAGGCCAATTAGGCTGCAGGTTGATCGGTAGACTGGGCATCACTTGCCGAATCTTTTGGCTCAGACGCCATTTTTACAATCCGTAAGCGATCGTCGCGTTTTACACGAACTTGCTCACCCGGATTGATATACTTGGTGTTCTTACGCTTGCGTAATGTCAGAGCAATCGCTGCAATCATCCCAACCAACAACAACACTGCCGACAACTGGAACGGTAAGAAATACTGGGTATAAATTAACATGCCCAATGTTTCAGCTGATGCAGTGTTAAAGCTTGGTTCAAGCAAACGTGACTCATCAATTTGTGCTGCACGATGTGACAAAATCAGCACCATTTCAACCAACATAATGATTGCAACGGTACCTGCCACCGGTAAAAACTTCCAAAAGCTCTTGCGTAACGCTTCAAAGTTAATATCCAGCATCATCACCACAAACAAGAAACAACACCATTACCGCACCGACATAAATCACAATCAGTGAAACAGCCAAAAACTCAGCTTTAATCAGCATCCACATATACGGCGCTATTAAAGAATGACAATACCAAATAGAGCACGGCATGGACTGGATTCTTAGCTGTAATCACTCGAAATGCGGCAAAAATCAGCACTGCAGCAAAGATATAAAAAAGCGCTAAAGTCATATTTTATTCCTAGCGATACTTAGCATCAGCAGCTTTGCGTTCAGCGATTTCAGCTTCGTATTTATCACCGACTGCCAACAACATTGGCTTGGTGTAATACAAATCGCCACGTTTTTCACCGTGATATTCATAAATATGCGTTTCTACAATCGCATCAACCGGACAGGCTTCTTCACAAAAACCGCAAAAAATACACTTAGTCAGGTCAATATCATAACGGCTGGTACGACGAGTTTTATCGTCAGGACGCGCCTCTGATTCAATCGTAATCGCCATAGCCGGGCAAACCGCTTCACACAATTTGCAAGCAATACAACGCTCTTCGCCATTGGCGTAGCGGCGCTGGGCATGTAAGCCACGAAAACGCGGGCTATACGGTGTTTTTTCCTCAGGAAATTGCACTGTAATCTTCCGCTGGAAAAAGTGACGACCCGTTAATAACAAGCCCTTCACCAATTCAACCAGCAAGAAGGTTTTAAAGAAATATAAAATTTTATCCATGGCGTAAGTCCTTTTCCATTACCAGATCGACCAAGGGGTCTGCATCCAAGCACCCACCAAGACAATCCAAACCAAAGTTACTGGAATAAAGATCTTCCAACCTAGGCGCATTAATTGATCGTAACGATAACGCGGAAATGTTGCGCGGAACCACAAGAAGCAGAACAGCAAGAATGCAACTTTCAACACCCACCACAGCGGGCTAGCCGCGCCAAGAACAGGAATTGACGCAGGGAATGGTGATAACCAACCACCCAAGAACATCACCGAAGCCATCGCTGAAATCAAAATCATATTGGCGTATTCAGCCAAGAAGAACAGCGCAAAACCCATGCCCGAATACTCAACCATGTGTCCAGCAACAATTTCAGACTCACCTTCAGTCACGTCAAATGGTGCCCGGTTAGTTTCGGCAACACCGGCGATGAAGTACACAACAAACAGAGGTAACAGCGGGATCAAATTCCAAGATAAGATCGAGCCACCAGCCATACCTTGACCTTGCTGCTCAACAATTGCGGTGAGGTTCAAACTACCTGAAACCATAATCACGCCAACCAACGCAAAACCCATTGCCAACTCGTAAGAGATCACTTGAGCAGCTGCACGCATACCACCCAAGAAAGCATATTTCGAATTAGATGCCCATCCTGCCAAGATCACACCGTAAACACCCATTGATGTAATGGCCATCACGTAGAGTAAACCTACGTTGACATCAGCCAATACATACCCAGGGTAAAACGGTACAACAGCCCATGCGCCTAGCGCAGGAACCAATACCATGATGGGTGCTAAAAAGAACAGCTTCTTATCAGCAGCGCTAGGTGCAATAATTTCTTTTAACAATAGCTTTACGCCATCAGCAACCGGTTGCAGCAAACCGAAAGGACCAACCCGATTAGGGCCAATCCGAATTTGCATAAAACCGATTACTTTACGTTCTGCCAACGTTAAATAAGCCACCGCTCCCATAATGGGCGCCACAATCAAAATAATCTTGAGTAGTGTCCAAACGACAAAAGCAATGTCATAACCCAAATAACTTTGTAGAAATTCCATGTTCTGCCCCCTTAAGCCTTCAGCACTTCAACAGCGCCAACCATATCACCCAAATTACGAGTTAATGGATGCGAAGCAGCAACGCGAATTACATCGTTAAGTAAGCCATCATCAAGCGCCACCAACAATGTGGCACTACCCTGCTCTTGCTGAACAATGGCTTGACCATCAACAACCAAGCCCAATTTAGCCAGTGTCGCAGCATTAACACGTAAAGTGCTGGCGAGCAAAGCGTCTTGTGTTGCTTGTAAACTTGGCGAACGACGAACAATGGAATCAACCTGATACAAAGGCACTTCGCCTAAGCGAACTAAACCCTGTGCAGATTGTGTACGCACAGCATGTGTACTCACTACGGCATTACTTAAACGTGGCGCAATTTCACCAGCCAAGGCTTCATCGCGAATTTCTTCTGATGAGTTGTATTCAAAACCAGAGAATCCAAATAGATTGCCTAGCACTCGGAATACTTTCCACGCTGGACGCGTCTCGCCCAATGGCCGCACTACACCATTAAAGCTTTGTGCTTTACCTTCCATATTCACGAACGTACCTGATGTTTCGCTAAATGGAGAGATCGGCAAAATCACATCGGCATAATCCATTGCACAGCTTTGGAATGGTGACATGACAACCACCATCTCGGCATTTTTTGCTGCGGCCAAAAGCATGAGCGCCGTTGTGTGCATCATATTCAGGCTCAACACCTAAAAATACATACGCTTTTTTCGCATCTGCTAATGAACCAGCACCAAAAACATCCGCTCCGAGATCCGCACCCACTAATTGCGCACCAACACTGTTGGCAGCCATGGCCGGCACACCCAATGTCGCGCCAGTCAACACTGCTAACGCAGTGGCAGCAGCGTAAATTTCAGCATAACGCGCATTCGTTTGGGCGACATTACCCAATAAAATAGCGGTTTTGGCTTTACCATCAAAACTCAAAGCAATCGCACGTGCCGCATCAGAAACTTGCACACTAGACAAATCAATATCATTCGGTACTGGCAACGATTTCAATTCAACAAATGCTTGAATCACTTGCAACAAGCCTTCAACCAATTGGTCAGGGCGGACAACAACTTCGCCAACTAGCTTGGTCAACATTTCATCTGAGTGTGGATTTACAGCGGATAGCTGCAAACCTTTTTTCACTGATTGACGTAAACGCTGCGCCAGTAACGGCTGCTCTTTACGCAATGTGGAACCCACTAACAAAATGGCTTCATTTTGTGACAGCTCAAGCAATGACTGACCCAACCATTGAGCGCCTTGCGTTTTAAGCGAGAAATCAGCACTACGAGCAAATGCCTGTACCGACTCCACACCTAAACCTGCCATCACTTTACGCAGCGCAAATAACTCTTCAACCGTAGCGTTTGGCGACGCAACAGCGGCAACACTGTCTTTACCGTGCTCAGCAATCACTTGCTTTTAAACCATTCGCAACGTATTCAAGTGCAGTTTGCCAATCGGTCTCTTGCCAAACACCGCCTTGCTTGAGCATCGGCTTAGTGAGTCGCTCTTCAGAATTCAAAGCTTCGTATGAATAGCGATCGCGATCTGATAACCAACATTCATTGATTGCCTCATTTTCCAACGGCAACACACACGCATTACTTTGTTGTTCTTAACTTGTACGACCAAGTTAGAACCCAAACCATCGTGTGCACTCACCGATTTACGACGAGACAATTCCCACGTGCGCGCAGTGTAACGGAACGGCTTGCTAGTTAAAGCGCCAACCGGACACAAATCGATCACGTTGCCAGAAATCTCTGAATTCACCGTTTTGCCAATAAATGGCATTACTTCGGTAAATTCTCCGCGATTGGCCATGCCTAATTCTTGGAAGCCGGCGATTTCTTCAGTAAACCGAACGCAACGGCTGCAATGAATACAGCGTGTCATATCCGTTGAAATCAAAGGTCCAAGATCTTTATTGGCAACGACACGCTTTTCTTCTGCGTATTCAGAACCAGTTTGGCCATAGCCAACAGCCAGGTCTTGCAACTGACATTCGCCACCTTGATCACAAATTGGACAATCCAATGGGTGATTAATCAGCAAAAATTCCATTACCCCTTTCTGTGCGGTAACCGCTTGATCAGAATGGGTCCAAACTTTCATGCCATCAGTAACAGGTGTTGCACAGGCCGGCAAAGGCTTAGGTGCTTTTTCAACCTGAACTAGACACATACGGCAGCTTGCGGCAATTGAGAGTTTCTTGTGATAGCAAAAATGTGGAATGTGCACACCAATAGAATTGGCTGCGTCCATCACAGTGCTACCACCAGGGACTGTCAATTTTTTACCGTCGATTTCGATTTCCAACATGCTCGACTCGATTCAAAGGCAATAATTCAAAAGAAAACTCGACTAATTACAGACGACCCAATTACAAAGGCTTGGATGACTGAGATTGATTAATCAAATCCTCGAATTCATGGCGGAAGTGTTTCAACATTCCACGCACAGGGAAAACTGCAGCATCACCTAGCGCACAAATTGTGCGGCCAGCGATGTTATCACCAACACGCGATAGTAAATCGAGGTCTTCCATACGACCTTCGCCATGCGCGATACGATGTACCACACGATACAACCAGCCAGTACCTTCACGGCAAGGTGTGCATTGACCACATGATTCTTCGTGATAGAAATACGACAATCGCTCTAATGCGCTCACCATACTGACTGTTTCATCCATCACGATCACCGCACCAGACCCCAACATTGAGCCGGCCTTAGCGATAGAATCGTAATCCATCGTACATTGCATCATGATGTCAGCAGGTAATACTGGCGCAGAAGAGCCACCAGGAATAACCGCTTTCAATTTTTTGCCATCACGCATGCCGCCACACATTTCCAATAATTCAGAAAATGGCGTACCAAGTGGAATCTCATAATTACCCGGGCGATTAACATGACCAGAAACCGAGAATAATTTAGTGCCACCGTTATTGGGTTTACCTAGCTCAAGGAATTTCTGGCCGCCTTCGCGGATAATGTACGGTACCGAGGCAAATGTTTCGGTGTTATTAATCGTTGTTGGCTTGCCGTAGAGACCATAAGAAGCAGGAAACGGTGGCTTAAAGCGCGGCTGTCCTTTTTTACCTTCCAATGATTCAAGCAATGCAGTTTCTTCACCACAGATATAGGCGCCATAACCATGATGCGCATGCAGCTGGAAACTAAAGTCAGAGCCCAAAATGTTATCGCCTAAAAAGCCTGCAGCACGTGCTTGCTCAAGTGCGATTTCAAAACGCTCATAGGCTTCAAAGATTTCGCCATGGATATAGTTATACCCAACAGAAATACCCATAGCGTAAGCACCAATAATCATGCCTTCAATCAGAGCATGTGGGTTATACACTTGAATATCGAGATCTTTAAAGGTACCAGGCTCACCTTCATCGGTATTGCATACCAAATATTTTTGGCCTGGAAAACTGCGCGGCATGAAAGACCACTTCAGCCCAGTAGGGAAACCTGCACCGCCACGGCCGCGCAAGCCTGAAGTTTTCATTTCAGCAATGACTTCATCTTGAGTGATTTTGTCATTAATGATTTTTTTCAACGCCGCATAACCGCCACGCTTAACATATTCGTCAAGGTGCCAGCAATTTGGATCTTCAAATTCGACGCCCTCGAACACGACGCCTTTTACATAGACGGTCATTATTCGAGCTCCGCCAGTTTTTTTATCAATGGCTTCTGGCGTCATGTGATTACACATGCTGTGGTTATTCACCAACATTACAGGTGCATAACCACAGGCCCCCATGCATTCACCTTCTTTTAAAGTGAACTTACCATCGGCAGTTGTTTCATTAAAACCAATACCCAACTTTTGTTTCAAATATTCAGCTGTGGTATAGCCACCCGACAAAGCACAGGGTAAATTTGTACAAACCGTAAGCTTGTACTTACCAACTGGCTTCATGTCGTACATATTATAAAAAGTCGCTACTTCATAAGCGGCGAGCGGTGCAATATTTAAATAAATCGCAATCGCTTCAACCAACTCATTAGATAAAGAACGCTTTTCAACCTGAGCAATTCGTAAAGCGCCCATCACCGCAGAACGCGATTGTTCTGCTGGGTATTTAGCCACTTCACGATCAATTTGCTTAATTGAATCTACGGAAAGAAGATTGTGTAAAGACATTAGCGATCAATCTCCCCAAATACGATATCTTGTGTACCAATAATTGCCACCACGTCAGAGATCATATGTCCTCGTGACATTTCGTCTAAACCAGACAAATGCACATAACCAGGCGCTCTGATTTTCATTCGATATGGTTTATTTGCACCATCGGAAACCATGTAAATACCAAACTCACCTTTTGGATGCTCAATTGCGGCATACGCCTCACCTTCAGGCACATGCATACCTTCAGTGAACAATTTAAAGTGGTGAATCAAGTCTTCCATATTCGACTTCATTCCCTCGCGAGAAGGCGGAGCCACTTTATGGTTAGTCGTGATGACCGGACCTGGATTTTCTTTTAGCCACTGCACGCATTGCTTAATGATACGGTTTGATTGACGCATTTCTTCAACGCGAACCAAATAACGATCATAGCAATCTCCGTTTTTGCCGACTGGAATATCAAAATCCATCTTGTCGTACACTTCATACGGTTGCTTCTTACGCAAATCCCACTCAACGCCAGAACCGCGCAACATCGCACCGGTAAAGCCTAACGCCAATGCACGCTCAGGCGAAACAACACCGATACCTACCGTACGTTGCTTCCAAATACGATTGTCTGTTAGCAGCGTTTCGTACTCATCAACATATTTCGGGAATCGATTAGTAAAGTCTTCGATAAAATCAAGCAAGCTGCCTTCGCGATTTGAATTCATACGCTTGATTGCTGCAGCATTGCGAATTTTAGACGCTTGATATTTTGGCATTTCATCTGGCAAGTCGCGATACACGCCACCTGGTCGATAATATGCCGCATGCATCCGAGCACCAGAAACGGCCTCGTAGCAGTCCATCAAATCTTCACGCTCACGGAAAGCGTAAAGGAAAATAGTCATTGCACCACAGTCAATACCATGCGCACCAATCCACAACAAATGATTCAAAATCCGCGTAATTTCGTCGAACATGACGCGAATATATTGAGCTCGAATTGGCACATCTAAATTGAGTAGCTTCTCAATGGCCATACAGTAAGCATGCTCATTAGACATCATTGACACATAGTCAAGACGATCCATATAGGGCAATGACTGGATGTAAGTTTTACTTTCGGCTAATTTCTCAGTACCACGATGCAAGAGACCAATGTGCGGATCAGCACGCTCAACCACTTCACCATCTAACTCCAGCACCAAACGCAATACACCATGCGCTGCCGGATGTTGTGGACCAAAATTTAATGTGTAATTACGGATTTCAGCAGCCACCGTAGTTCTCCTCGCGGATAATGCGCGGTGTTATTTCACGCGGCTCGATGGTTACAGCTTGATAGATCACACGTGCCTGCTCTGCGTCATAACGCATTTCAACAAAACCAGACAATGGGAAATCTTTTCGGAAGGGATGCCCTACAAAGCCATAATCCGTCAACAAGCGTCGCAGATCTGGATGGCCTTGATAAATGATACCGTACAAGTCGAATGATTCGCGCTCAAACCAATTGATCGCAGGCCAAACATCAACTACGGAATTCACCACTGGAAAGGCATCATCAGTACAAAAAACTCGTACGCGTAAGCGCACATTATATTTGTACGACAGCAAATGGTAAACCGTCGCAAAGCGAGCGCCCTCCCATACCCCATCTTTGTAGGTACTATAATCAATACCACAGGCATCAATTAATTGCTCAAATTGCAGTTGTGGATCATCACGTAGCAATAAAGCCACTTCAGACCACAAACTTGCTGGCACTTCTAGCGTCACTTCATCCAGCGCGGTTTTCAGCGAAGCAATTTTTGCCTCACCCAAAACAGCACGCAGACTACCCATGAGCGTTTCTAACTTATTCGCCACAGTTCACCTCACGAGCGCGCAATGGTATTGGTACGCTTAATCTTGTTTTGCAGCTGAATAATGCCGTACAAGAGCGCTTCAGCTGTCGGAGGACAGCCAGGAACATAAACATCAACCGGCACAATGCGATCACAACCACGCACAACAGAATATGAGTAGTGATAATAACCACCCCCATTGGCGCAGGACCCCATTGAAATAACCCAGCGCGGCTCTGGCATCTGATCGTAAACTTTACGTAAAGCAGGTGCCATTTTGTTGCATAAGGTTCCTGCCACAATCATTAAGTCCGATTGCCGTGGCGAAGGACGAAAAACACAACACCAAAGCGATCCAAGTCATAACGTGCAGCGCCCGCATGCATCATTTCAACAGCACAGCAGGCCAAACCAAATGTCATTGGCCACAACGAGCCCGTACGAGCACTATTGATGACCATATCCACCGTCGTGGTAACAAACCCTTTTTCTTGCGATTCCATTTGTCTCACTCCCACTCTAGAGCGCCCTTCATCCATTCGTAGACGAAGCCGACCACCAGAATGGCCAAGAAAATCATCATCGACAAAAAGCCGAACATCCCTAATTCTTTAAGCACAACGGCCCAAGGAACTAAAAATGCAACTTCCAAATCAAACAAGTAAACAAAATGGCCACCAAGTAATAACGCACATCAAATTGCATGCGCGCATCTTCGAATGCTTCAAAACCACATTCGTAAGGTGAGTTTTTTGCTGTATCTGGCCGAGCCGTTCCCAAAACCTTACTCACCCCGTAGCCCAGCACTAGTGGAACAACACCCACCAGTAAACCAACCAACAGAAAAAGCAGGATGGGGAAATAGTTTTGCAGCATGAAAATCCCCAGTTCAGAGTATTACAAAAAGACTAGACAGCTTATTGTTATTTTTATTACATAGAAACGCTGGGATTTCCCAGCGTATTTGAAGCACTAAGTCAGCAAACTCTCAACATCAAAGTTGCCAAACTTAGTATATACCGACAAAACCACATGCAATGACATGGATTTAGTCAGGAATTTTTTGCCCTTCAACTTGAGATGCGACTGCAGCAGGCTGAACTGTAGACATAATTGAGGCAGTTTTGTTTTGGTGCGGTCAATAAAACCAAGGCCATCGACGTAACAAAAAAAACTGTTGCACAAATGCCAGTACTGCGGCTTAAAAAGTTAGCTGAGCCACTCGAACCAAACACACTACCGGCCGATCCGCTACCAAATGCAGCCCCCATATCAGCACCTTTGCCATGCTGCATCAACACCAACACAATGACAGCGATAGCAGAAATCACATTTACGGTAAGCACTAAACTGGTAATAAAGTCCATTATTTTCTCATTTCAAGAGCGACGTGAATTGTACCATCAGCGCGCCGCTTTGCAAATCTCTACAAATTCGAAGGCGGAGAGTGCCGCACCCCCCACCAACACCCCATCGACATGCTGCACAGCCAAAATTGACTCTGCATTATTCGACTTCACACTGCCGCCATAGAGAACCTTAACCCGTTCATCTAGTTGATTTTTAATCAATGCATGCATCGGTGAAATCTGCTCACTGGAGGCAACCATGCCACTACCTACAGCCCAAGATGGCTCGTATGCCACAGCATACAATCCAACTGGTAAATTTTGTAATACCTGTAACTGAGCCGCAACAACTTCCTCTGCGCGACCTTCACGTCGCTGCTCTGCGGACTCACCCACACAGTAAATCCCAAACAAGCCGGCATCTAGAGCAGCGCGCATTTTAACACCAGCTTGCTCTGTCGTCTCACCAAATAATCGCCGACGCTCAGAATGACCAACAATCACCATCTCACAGCCGATATCAGCCAACATGCCCGACGACACCTCACCCGTATATGCCCCGATGTGATACTGACTCACGTCTTGAGCCCCACACTGCACATGGGTATTGTGAAGAATCTGCCTTGCCAACATGACATAAGGATATGGAACACAAACTCCCACATTGGCCTGCAGCTTAGCTTGGGCAATCTCCCCCAAAACCGACTTAACCTGACCAATACTGCCATGCAGCTTCCAATTACCCACCACCAGTTGCTTTGCCATATTTACTTTATCCCTATCAACAATAGAAATGGTAACGTTCCCAACCAATCAACGTCAAACGCTAAAGCCCAAACCCGCAAACATCGTCAAGACATGCATGGATAAATTCTTAAACCCAAGCATTTAAATTAATGCACCCATCCCCTACATACGCTCAGCTTCACTGCAAAACCCAAGGCCTTTAAATATCAAATTCTTCGCAATACTTCAGAGCATGGATTTTTGTAATAATTCGGAAACAATAAACGATTACGATGCGGCTTGTTCAATACATACACACTCAGACAAACCCAAGGGATTTAACTGATTATGACTCTAGTTCACAAAATGCTCGTTACCGCAGGTTTGACTGCTGGTCTTTTTAGCCAAGTCATTGCCGCAGATATTACTGGTGCAGGTGCTACCTTTCCGTATCCGCTCTATGCAAAATGGGCCGAGATGTACAAAGCAAAAACCGGCAACGGCATGAACTACCAATCTATCGGCTCTGGCGGTGGCATCAAACAAATTCAAGCAAAGACGGTTGATTTTGGTGCTTCAGACATGCCACTCAAACCTGCCGAACTAGATAAAGACGGCTTAATTCAATTCCCGACCGTATTGGGTGGTGTTGTTCCTGTTGTGAACATTGCCGGTATTGCTCCGGGTCAATTAAAACTATCGGCCGCCTTGCTAAGCGACATTTACCTCGGCAAAGTAAAAAAATGGAATGATCCAGCTGTAGCCGCACTCAATCCTGGCGTCGCCCTGCCAGCACAAAACATTACAGTTGTACGCCGTTCCGACGGATCTGGCACCACCTTCCTCTTTACCAACTATCTATCGCAAGTTTCGCCAGAATGGAAAGAAAAAGTAGGCTCAAATAGTTCAGTGCAATGGCCAGCAGGTGTGGGCGGCAAAGGCAATGAAGGCGTAGCCAATTACGTGCAACGTATTAAAGGGGCCATTGGCTACGTTGAGTTTGTTTACGCCAAACAAAACAAACTATCACACACACACAACTATCGAATAGCTCGGGCGCATTTGTTCAACCTTCAGAAGAGTCATTTAAAGCTGCGGCTGCCAGTGCCGACTGGAAAAACGCAACGGGCATGTTCCTTGTAACAACCAATGCGCCAGGCAAAGAGGCATGGCCTATTGCTAGCCCAACGTTCATTTTGATGCACAAAAAACAAGACAAACCAACCCAAGGCGTAGAAGTACTTAAATTCTTCGATTGGGCTTATGGCGCGGACGCAGACAAAGTTGCTCTTGAACTGGACTACATCCCAATGCCAGACAATGTCGTTGCGATGATCAAGTCAAACTGGAAAACACAATTGAACGACGGAAAAAATTCAATCTGGAAATAATTCCCCCGATTGAATTGCGCAGAGATACAATTCGCGCGCAGAAAACAAGCACACTGCCCGATAAGTAGTGTGCTTGTTAGTTTCTAAGTTTTGGAGGACCGGAGAATTACTGATGTCTAATATGTCGCAACGGATGAAAATACAACGACTGCAAGATGCATTCTTTGTCAATAGCACCCGTTTCTTTGCTTTCTTTGTGCTTGCTCTATTGAGCGGCATTATTATTTCTTTGCTCTATGGCGCCCTACCTAGCATCAAAGCCTTTGGTCTTGGCTTTATCTCTTCAAGCGACTGGAACCCTGTAACCGACCAATTTGGCGCTTGGCCTTCGATTCGTGGCACATTAATTTCCTCAGTCATTGCCTTGGTTGTTGCTGTACCGATCAGCTTTGGCATTGCTATTTTTCTTACCGAGCTCTCACCGGTTTGGTTACGTCGTCCACTGGGCATTTGTATTGAATTACTCGCTGGCGTGCCGTCGATTATTTACGGCATGTGGGTCTCTTTTTGTATTTGCACCGTTATTTGCCGACCATGTCCAACCCTGGATTACCGAAGTCACCGCAGGTGTACCTATTTTAGGCCCTTTATTTGACGGCCCTCCTATGGGTATTGGTATGTTTACCGGTGGCTTAATCTTATCGATTATGGTCATCCCTTTTGTCACCTCGGTTATGCGAGACGTCTTTGAAGTGTACCGCCACTTCTTAAAGAATCGGCATACGGTCTTGGTGGCACGACTTGGGAAGTCGTCTGGAATATCGTCGTTCCCTATACCAAAACGGGGATTATTGGCGGCATTATGCTTGGCCTCGGCCGCGCACTTGGCGAAACGATGGCGATTACCTTTGTGATTGGTAATTCAATGAATGACATGAATTCACTCTTCGATCCTGCCACGACCATTTCAGCCACACTGGCCAATGAATTTACCGAAGCACATGGTGAACTTTACACCTCATCACTGATTGAACTGGGCCTCTTACTGTTCTTCATTACCTTTGTTGTGTTAGTCCTTTCTAAACTGCTCCTCTTGCGCCTAAACCGCAATGAAGGCTCACATTCTTAAGGATCGGTCATGATTAATTTAAACCCTAGCCTTTACCTGCGTCGTCGCCTCGTTAACAACGTCAGCCTGATCCTCTCAATGATTGCCATGGCCTTTGGTTTGTTTTGGCTATTTTGGATTATGTACACCCTGTTTTCTAACGGGATTGCAGGCCTAACATTGCAAACATTTACCCAAACAACTCCAGCACCTGGCAGTCAAGGCGGTTTGGCAAATGCAATTTTGGGCAGCTTGCAGATGTCCGCAGTGGGCGTATTGATTGGTACGCCGATCGGTATTTTGGCGGGCACCTATCTGGCCGAATTTGGTAACAAAGGCTGGTTGGCACCAACAACACGTTTTATCAACGACATCTTGCTGTCTGCGCCATCGATTGTTATTGGCCTGTTTGTATTTGAAATTTACGTCACGCAAGTGGGGCATTTTTCAGGATGGGCTGGCTCATTTGCCTTGGCCATCTTGGTTATTCCAGTGGTACTTAGAACCACAGAGAACATGCTGCTGTTAGTACCGACCGCCATGCGCGAAGCGGCCTACGCCCTTGGTGCACCACAATGGAAAATGGTGTTATTTGTTACATTAAAAGCAGCAAAATCAGGTGTGGCGACAGGCATTTTGCTGGCCATTGCTCGCATTTTGGGCGAAACCGCACCGCTGTTATTTACCGCACTGAACAACCAGTTCTATTCAAACATGAATCAACCCATGGCGAACTTACCCGTGGTTATTTTCCAATTTGCGATGAGTCCTTACGCAGAATGGCATCAATTAGCTTGGGCAGGCGCACTGTTAATTGGCCTGTTTGTTCTCGGCATGAATATTATTGCCCGCGTCATTCTTCGCCAACCGAAACAACACTAATTTAGACTTTGAACGGACAATCATTCATGAGCACTCAACATAAAGCTGGCTTGACAGTCAAAAATTTGAATTTTTACTACGGCAACTTTCACGCACTTAAAAACATCAATTTGGAAATTTTAGCCGGCAAAGTGACCGCATTTATTGGCCCTTCTGGCTGCGGCAAGTCGACCTTATTACGCACTTTCAATCGCATGTATGACCTTTATCCAAAATTGCGTGCCGAAGGTGAAATCATTCTCAACGGGCAAAATATATTTTAGAGTCTAGCGTTGACTTGAATATGCTGCGTGCCAAAGTCGGCATGGTTTTTCAAAAACCAACCCCATTTCCGATGTCGATTTATGACAACGTTGCATTCGGCGTTAAGCTCTATGAAACACTCAGCAAATCAGAAATGGATGATCGCATTGAATGGGCGCTCACTAAAGCCGCGCTGTGGAACGAAGTTAAAGACAAGCTTAAGCAATCAGGCCTCGGTCTTTCTGGCGGTCAGCAGCAACGTCTTTGCATCGCCCGCGCCGTTGCCGTAAAACCTGAGATTCTGTTGCTCGACGAACCCACTTCGGCACTGGATCCAATCTCAACCGCGCACGTTGAAGAACTCATTCATGAGCTCAAAAAAGACTACACCATCGCCATTGTGACGCACAATATGCAGCAAGCTGCACGTATTTCTGATTACACGGCGTATATGTACTTGGGTGAAATGATCGAAATGGGCGAAACCGATACGATCTTTACCGCACCAAAAGTAAAAGCGACTGAAGACTACATTACAGGTAAGTTTGGTTAAGCCATCATCCGTCATCAAAAAGGCCGCTTATGCGGCCTTTTTTGTTGGGTATATGGATGCAGCGCTTTATTTACGAGGCCTACATACAAATACCTATGCACTAAGCATGTATTTGTCATTTTAGTGTAACAGCAGCGACTTATGCTACGTGACCCTCACGCCAGAACACCGAAGCCCGTTACATGAAGATTGCCACACAGCTTAAATACGTTAGTACCATCACCTTGGCCGCACTCATCACTGCGGCGCTCATCTGCAGCTGGAAACTACACACCCTTAGATTGCATTTTTTAGAAAACCAACAAAAACAAACCAGTATTGCTCAACTCGCGCAAATGAAATCAAGCATGCTCACACTATCACGGCTCGACGTCATGGCGCCTGATGCTGAGCCACAATTACAGCAAGCCGAACAGCAAATCCACAGCCTACAACAAGCATTAACGCCGACCCTCACACCGATTCAACAGCAATCTTTGCAGCAAGCACTCAAGCAAAATTGGCAGCGCTATCTAACTCAATTTCGCAGCGCAATTAAAATTGCTGAAACCAGCCCTGAAGATGCCATCACAATGCCAGAACAATTGTATCGAAATGATTTGTCGCCATTGCTTGAACAGATCAGCCAATTAATGGGGCAAATTGTGAGTGATGCACAGCACAGCGAAACCACCATCCAGCAAGATATTCAGCAACTCATCTGGGGCGTACTCATTCCAATTGGCGGCGCAGGGTTGATTATCATTATTTCTCAACTGGGCTTTGCCAAGCGCTTGCAAAGTACTTTACACAAAATGGGATTAATTGCCCAACGACTGCACGAAGGTGAAATCACATTGCGCATGCCTGAAAGTCGTGACGAACTTGGCCAATTGAGCCTCGCCATCAACCAATTTCTACAGCAACTTCAGCAAGTGCTTACGCAAGCGAGTATTGCGGCCACAGCAACTCGAGCTGACACCCACCGAATCAGCGATTTATCGAATGCAGTTAGCCAAAATACGCACGATCAATCACTGCAATTAGATGATATTCGGCACGCCAGTACCACGCTCAGCAGTGCAATTGCGCATGTTGGCACATTGGCTGCGCAAGCTGCAAATACCGCGCAATCTTCATTCGCCGCAACGAGCAATGCGGATCAAGCGGGGCAAATTACACTCAACAACCTCTCGGCTTTATCTTCGCATTTTGCACAAGTCGAGGCTGAAATGCAGACACTGGCGCGTTCATTTAGTGAAATAGTGACGGCCAGCGCCACAATCAAAGATATTGCCGATCAGACTAATTTATTGGCTCTGAATGCCGCTATTGAAGCAGCACGTGCTGGTGAATCTGGTCGAGGATTTGCTGTGGTTGCCGATGAAGTTCGTAAATTGGCGCAACACACCACGGCATCCACTCGCAACATCCAAGACATCCTCAAAAAAACACAAACCAATACCAGTGTAACGAGTCATGCCATCAGTGCGGCGAGTTTATGCTTGGGGCAATTTAGCGAACACGGTCAGACGGTGTCACGCTCCCTATCGCAAATTCGCAACGAAAGTGAAGGCGTCGCCAATATGATGGAGTCAATCGCCGTCGCTGTTGATCAGCAAACGGCAGCAGCGCAGGCCATTGCTGAGCAAGTTAGTGCAATCAGCACCGGGCTTAATCACACGCACAATGACAGTCAGGCAATCAAACAGGAAATGGCAGAATTGGCAGATGTGGCCAATGAACTTGAAAGATCAATGGCCACATTTCGAACGTCGACGTAATTACTCTTGTGCTTCAGCCTGAACGACTGCGGCGATTTTATCAGCCCACTCTCGCGCGATAACTGGGTCGACATGCTCAACCATCACACGCACCACTGGCTCTGTGCCTGACGGGCGCAGCAATACGCGCCCATCATTACCCATCGCCGCTTCCGCAACAGCAACGGCCTCAGCAATGCTCTCAGAAGCGTGACAATCAAAACCTTTCGCAATGCGAACGTTTTTCAGCACTTGCTCAGATAGCGACAAATCTTTGCAAAAGCCCGCCAAGGTTTGATTGCTTTCTTGTAGCGCCTGCAAAATTTGCAAGGCAGAAACAATGCCATCGCCCGTTGAATGCTTATCTAAACACAATAAATGCCCAGAACCTTCACCACCGACCAGCCAGTTATTCAACTTCAATTGTTCCATCACATAACGATCACCGACTTTCGCTCGGACAAAGCCAATTCCTTTAGCTTTCAGCGCATTTTCAACGCCCAAATTCGTCATCAAAGTACCCACAACGCCAGCACCTAAAGTACCTTTTTGCTGACGATGGCTCGCTAACACATAGAGCAATTGATCGCCATCGACGATGGTGCCATCGCGATCGACCATAATCAGCCGATCGCCATCACCATCGAGCGCGATACCGAAATGCGCACCTTCAGACAATACTTTGAGGCGTAGCGTTTCTGGATGTGTTGCACCGACTTCATCATTGATGTTGAAACCATCTGGTTTCACGCCAATGCTAATCACTTCGGCGCCCAGCTCATGAAATACATGCGGTGCGATGTGATACGTTGCGCCATGCGCGCAGTCAACCACCAATTTCAAACCACGTAAATCGAGCTCGTTAGGAAAGGTTGATTTACAAAACTCAATATAACGACCAGCGGCATCGTCAATCCGCTTAGATTTACCAATTTGCTTTGATTGAACACAGTGCTGGATTTCTTCAATTGCAGCTTCAATCGCGAGTTCAACGTCATCAGGGAGTTTCTCTCCTGATGCGCTAAAGAATTTAATCCCATTGTCGTGATAAGGATTATGCGACGCAGAAATAACCCACCCCTGCCGACAAACGCAGCGCACGGGTCAAATAAGCGATACCCGGTGTTGGCAAAGGACCAGTTAAGTACACATCAACGCCGGCGGCATTAAAGCCCGCTTGCAATGCAGCTTCAAGCATATAGCCAGAAACGCGCGTATCTTTTCCGATCAATACGGCGGCATGCTCACTGCTTTTACGTGTGCTATTTGCGGCAAATACCTTCCCAGCAGCAAACCCTAGTTTCATCGCAAAATCAGGCGTAATCGGATATTCACCCACTAAGCCCCGCACCCCATCTGTACCAAAAAATTTACGCGCCATAATGCCCTACCTATTTTGTAATAAGATTATTTTAATGCTTTCCCACAATTTTAAAGCATCCACCGTTTCCCTTACGTCATGCACACGCACAATGGCAGCACCTTTCTGCACCGCAAGCAATGCCGCAACGACACTGGCCTGTACACGACCAGAAACGGCATAGCCGGTAATTTCACCCAACATTTTCTTTCTCGAAACGCCCACCAGCAAAGGCAGTGATAATTGCGTGCACAATAAATCTAGCGATTGAAACAGCGCCACATTATGCGCCAAGCTTTTGCCAAAACCAAAACCAGGATCAAATACGATACGTTCAGCAGCAATGCCTGCACTCATCGCCAATGCAATTCGCTGCTGCAAGTAAAGCCCAACTTCGGCAACAACGTCTTCATACACCGGCGAATCTTGCATGGTCTGCGGCTCACCTTGCTTATGCATCAAACAAACACCAACCTGACTTGCTGCCAGTACATCCATCGCCCCACTACCCTCTAGAGCACTAATATCATTCACCAAATCTACGCCAGCATCAATTGCAGCCCGCATCACCTCAGGTTTACGGGTGTCAATTGACAACGGCACATTTAAGCTACTCAGCGCCTGCAGCACTGGAATCACCCGGCGAATTTCTTCTTCAACAGGAACCAAAGCGGCACCTGGGCGCGTTGACTCGCCACCAATATCTAATATATCAGCACCGTCTTTCAATAAGCGCTCAGCATGCGCCACTGCATGGACCAAGGTATCGTATTGCCCACCATCGACAAATGAATCAGGGGTCACATTCACAATACCCATCACCCAAGGACGATCCAAGGCCAACTTAAACCGGCCACAGGAAAAATATATTTCATCGGCACTCCCAATCAACAAAAAAAGGCGGCCAAGGCCGCCTTTAAAATCAGACAATAAATCTATGCAGCATTAAGCTTCAGTTGCTGGCGTAGTCGTTACTTCTTGACCACCTTGGGTAGCATCGCCACCCGTTACTGCGACAGTTACGCGTGGTGGTGGCAAGCTTTTAGGCGGACGCGGTTCACGACCAGCCATAATATCCAACACTTGCTCACGATCAATCGTTTCCCACTCCATCAAAGCATTGGTCATCGCTTCAACTTTATCGCGGTTTTCTTCAAGAATTTTCTCTGCAACGGCATACTGCTCATCAATAATTCGGCGAATCTCTGCATCAACCTGCTGCATCGTAGCTTCTGACATATTTTTATGTGTCGTCACTGAACGACCTAAAAACACCTCGCCTTCATTATCGCCATAAACCATTGGGCCTAATTTCTCAGTCATCCCGTAGCGAGTCACCATATCACGCGCCATACCGGTGGCACGCTCAAAGTCATTCGACGCACCAGTCGAAATACGATGAATAAATAAGTCTTCCGCAACACGACCACCAAACAAAATCGCCAAACGATTCAGCATTTGATCTTTATACAGAGAAAAACTATCACGCTCAGGCAGTTGCCAAGTCAAACCTAAAGCTCGACCGCGTGGCATGATGGTCACTTTATGCACCGGATCAGTACCCGGCAGCATTTCAGCAACGACCGCATGACCTGATTCGTGATACGCCGTTGCACGACGATCTTCTTCAGTCATAACCATGCTACGACGCTCTGGACCCATGTAAATTTTGTCTTTTGCTGACTCAAAGTCGGCCATATCAACCAAGCGCTTGGCGCGTCGTGCTGCAAACAGCGCGGCTTCATTGACCAAGTTAGCCAAATCAGCACCCGACATGCCTGGTGTACCGCGAGCAATAATCGATGCATCAACATCATTCGCGATCGGCACTTTACGCATATGAACCGCAAGAATCTGCTCACGGCCACGGATATCCGGCAAAGATACGGTAACTTGTCGGTCAAAACGACCTGGACGCAATAAAGCAGGATCAAGTACATCGGGACGATTGGTTGCCGCAATGACGATAATGCCAGAATTGCCTTCAAAGCCGTCCATTTCAACCAGCATTTGGTTTAATGTTTGCTCTCGCTCATCATTGCCGCCACCCATACCCGCACCGCGCTGACGACCTACCGCATCAATTTCATCGATAAAGATGATACACGGCGCATTTTTCTTGGCGTTTTCAAACATATCGCGAACGCGTGCGGCACCGACACCGACAAACATTTCAACGAAATCAGAACCCGAAATCGAGAAAAATGGCACTTTTGCTTCACCAGCAATCGCTTTGGCCAGCAAGGTTTTACCTGTACCTGGAGAACCTACCAGCAAGATTCCGCAAGGCATGCGTCCACCCAAACTTTGATACTTGCTTGGATCACGCAAATAATCAACGATTTCAGAGACTTCTTCTTTGGCTTCGTCGCAACCGGCAACATCCGCAAAAGTCACCGAATTATTGTTTTCATCCAGCATTTTGGCTTTTGATTTACCAAAACTAAAAGCACCGCCTTTACCGCCGCCTTGCATCTTATTCATAAAGAAGATCCAAACGCCGATCAGCAACAACATTGGCGCCCAATTGACAAGCAAACTCATCAATAGACCCTGCTCTTCTTCGGCCTTGGCAGAAAACTTCACATTATATTTAATTAGCGTATCAACCAAACGGTAATCAAATGGCGCCAAGGTGGAATAACCGGCCCCATCGGCTTTTTTACCGCGAATCAATTGACCACGTAAAGGATTACCTTCGATTTCAGCACTAGCAATACGGCCTTGCTCAACATCCGTCATAAACTGCGAATACGGTATTTGAGTCGAGCCATCTTGATGCTTAGAAAATTGATTAAATACCGTCATCAGCACTAAGCCAACGACGAGCCAAATGGCGATATTCTTGCCGAGATTATTCAAGGCTTTGCTCCTGAGTTTCCCAAAACGAGGGATGATGAAAACATTTTACCTGTTTAGGACTTTTTTTGTTTACCCAATAAATAGACTTCGGGACTACGATCACGTGAAGCCTTTGGTTTTCGAGTCACAACCGACGCAAAAGTTTCACGCATCGCACTCATATACTCGGTAAATCCATAGCCTTGAAACACTTTAACCAATAAATGACCGCCGGGCTTCAATTGTTCACGTGCAAATTCCAAAGCCAGCTCGCACAAATACATACTACGAGCCTGATCCGTATCGGCATTACCCGTTATATTGGGGGCAATATCACAAATGACAAGGTCTAACTGGCGGCCATTTAGCAAAGCGCTAAACTCAGCCAAGACTTCATCCTCACGAAAATCGCCTTGTACAAATTCAACGCCACGAATCGGATCCATTTCTAAAATATCTAGCGCAAACACACGCCCATGCGGCCCGACTTTTTTAGCCGCAACTTGACACCAACTGCCTGGCGCAGCACCCAAGTCGGCCACCCAAATACCGGGCTTAAGTAATTTATCTTTCTCATCAATTTCGATGAGCTTATAAGCAGCACGTGCACGATAGCCATCTTTTTTGGCCATCTGTACATAGTGGTCATTAACATGCTCTTGTAGCCATACATTACTGGAATTAGAACGAGCCATCAGGTAAACTATCCGGTTATTTCAAGGTTTTTAAGGTTAATCTCATGCTACAACTCACTGCAGATCAATGCCGACATTTGCGTAGCTTAGCGCACCATCTCAATCCGGTCGTGATGATTGGTAGCTCAGGCTTGACCGACGCTGTGATGCGCGAAATTGCGGTCAATTTAGATGCGCACGAGCTAATTAAGGTTCGCGTATTGGGCGACGATCGCGAAGCGCGGGTTCAGTTTATGGAAAAAATCTGTGCTGATCTTGGTGCTTGCCCAGTGCAACACTTAGGCAAACTGCTGCTTATTTTCCGCCCAAGCAATACTGACAAACCGAAAATCTTACTGCCTAAGCCAAAAAAGGTAGCAAAATAAAACAGGGGCGGCCTAGCCGCCCTTTTTAATGCTCGCTAGACCATATATACACTAGGCCAAAAATGCTCTGCATTAAATAAATCAAACTTGAAATGGTATGCCACTGCGCCAAACCACCACCAAACATACCCTCTGCGGCATTACTTACCACGGGCTTTAATTCGGCGATCAACGGAAAAATCGCAAACTGATTAATCAGTGTACACAGCAACATACTCAAAATCAGCCACAACCGCAGACTTTTAAATGCGCTAAGGCCATTAAACCAAATCTGCCAGATCGCCAAAAATACTCCAGCAACGATCCCGATCCAGCCAATCACATAAAACAACTTCCCCGCCACCATCCCGGCGACGGCTTTATCTAAACTGGTGAATAAGGCGGGCGCAACGACCATGCCGATAATCCACATCCCACCAATCCAAAGGGTGGTCAGTACATTCTTTAGTCCATTAGCCATGACGTATATATGAATGGCGCATCGGTGTGCAATAAGCCTCACACATATACCCACCCTATCTCCGCGTAGTTTAGATGTATTTTACTGCTAAAATTTCATACTCACGAATGCCACCCGGCGCCATCACTTCAGCCACATCTTCGGCATATTTACCAATCAAAGCACGCGCAATCGGGCTTGATACGGAGATTTTACCGGCTTTAATATCCGCCTCATCATCACCAACAATTTGGTAAGTCACTTCAGCTTCACTTTCCAAATCTTGCAGCAAAATCGTTGCGCCAAACACAATGCGACCTTCGGCGGTTTCTTCCAAATCTTTTGGATTAATAATTTGTCCATTGGACAACTTCGCTTCCAACTCAGCAATACGCCCTTCAACAAAGCCTTGCTTTTCTTTGGCCGCATCATACTCGGCATTTTCTGACAAATCGCCATGCGAGCGCGCTTCAGCGATCGCAGCAATCACAGTCGGACGCTCTACACTTTTTAAGTGCGCCAACTCAACTTTAAGCCTTTCAGCACCAACCACTGTGAGTGGGACCTTAACCATACTTTTTCTCCACTTAGTAATGACATCGCCACCACCAATAAAAACAAGAGCCGCCATCCCAGTCTGGAACGGCGGCTTCACTTGAAGTGCAATACGTTATCAGTTATTTAACTGCAGATGCAAGTCTTGTAAACTATAAACGTTCAATTCTTTCATATCACGAATCCCCACGCAGGCCGCTTTTGCACCAGCAATGGTCGTGAATACCGGCAACTTGGCTTTCAGCGCCTCATGACGAATCGAGTAACTATCTTGAATCGCCTGGCGACGCTCATCGACAGTATTAAAGATCATACCAACCTGACCATTAACGATCATATCAACGACATGCGGACGACCTTCAGTCACCTTATTCACTGCAGTTACCGCCACACCCGCAGCGGCAATCACAGCAGCAGTACCCTTAGTTGCCAACACCTTAAAGCCAAGTTTGGCCAAAATGGTGGCGCATTCAAATCGCTGCAGGTTTATCACCTTCGCGCACCGAAATAAACACACTACCTTGTGTCGGCAATACCACACCTGCTGCCAATTGTGACTTCACAAACGCTTCAGCAAAAGTCGTACCCACGCCCATGACTTCGCCGGTTGACTTCATTTCTGGACCCAAAATTGAATCCACGCCAGGGAATTTTGCGAATGGGAATACCGCTTCTTTCACCGAGTAGTACGGTGGAATCACTTCAACCGTCACGCCTTGCGACACCAAAGATTGGCCCACCATACAACGCGCAGCCACTTTTGCTAACGCCACGCTAGTGGCTTTGGATACGTATGGCACGGTACGTGAAGCACGTGGATTCACTTCCAACACAAACACCTTGGCTTCATCACCCTTACCTTGAATCGCAAATTGCACATTCATCAAACCAACAACGTTCAAGCCTTTGGCCATCAACACGGTTTGACGACGCAATTCGTCTTGCAATTCTTTCGAGAGCGAATACGGTGGCAATGAGCATGCCGAGTCACCGGAGTGAACGCCCGCTTGTTCGATATGCTCCATGATGCCGCCGATGATGACATCGGTACCATCAGAAATGGCATCCACATCCACTTCAATCGCGTCGTTCAAGAAGCGATCAAGCAGCACAGGAGAATCATTCGATACTTTGACCGCTTCGCGCATATAGCGCTCAAGATCTTTATCTGAATGCACGATTTCCATCGCGCGGCCACCCAATACATACGATGGACGAACCACCAATGGATAACCCAACTCACGTGCCAAATGCAAGGCATCTTGCTCAGTACGTGCTGTCGCGTTAGGCGGTTGACGCAATTGCAAGTCTTGCAATAGTTTTTGGAAACGCTCGCGATCTTCCGCTGCGTCGATCATGTCTGGGCTGGTACCGACAATTGGCACACCGTTCGCTTCTAAAGCGCGCGCCAATTTCAATGGCGTTTGACCACCGTACTGCACAATCACGCCAAATGGTTTTTCAACCGCAACGATTTCAAGCACGTCTTCTAGCGTTAATGGCTCGAAATACAAACGATCTGACGTATCGTAATCGGTTGAAACTGTTTCTGGATTGCAATTGACCATAATGGTTTCGTAACCATCTTCGCGCAAAGCCAGTGCAGCGTGAACGCAGCAATAGTCAAACTCGATACCTTGACCAATGCGGTTCGGGCCACCGCCCAAAATCATCACTTTCTTTTTGTCCGTCGGCGCTGCTTCGCACTCTTCTTCGTAAGTCGAATACATATACGCTGTATCGCTCGCAAATTCAGCGGCACAAGTATCTACACGCTTATACACTGGACGAACACCAAATGCGTGACGCGCTTTACGCACCGCATTTTGATCGCAACCGAGCAAAGTACCCAAACGGCGATCCGAGAAACCTTTGCGTTTTAATTTGCGGAATTCAGCTTTAGTCAGGCTATCCACCGAACGACCACGCAAAGCCGCTTCATCATTGAGCAAATCTTCGATTTGCACCAAGAACCACGGGTCAATTTTTGAAATTTCATGAATTTCAGCCATCGACAAACCAACGCGGAAGGCATCAGCCACATACCACAGACGCTCTGGACCTGGCGTTGCGATTTCTGATTCGATTTTCATACGATCAGTGCAAATTTCGTCAAAACCTGACATGCCAGTTTCAAGACCACGCAAGGCTTTTTGCAATGATTCTTGTTGGGTGCGGCCAATGGCCATCACTTCACCCACCGACTTCATTTGTGTCGTTAGGCGATCATTGGCTTGCGGGAATTTCTCGAACGCGAAACGTGGGATTTTAGTCACCACGTAATCGATTGAAGGCTCAAACGACGCTGGCGTTTTGCCACCCGTAATTTCGTTTTTAAGCTCATCCAGCGTGTAACCCACAGCCAATTTGGCGGCGACTTTCGCAATCGGAAAGCCGGTTGCTTTTGACGCCAACGCGCTTGAGCGCGAAACACGTGGGTTCATTTCGATCACGATCAAACGGCCATCAGCAGGATTAACCGAGAATTGCACGTTCGAGCCGCCGGTATCCACGCCGATTTCACGCAATACCGCAATCGATGCATTACGCATGATTTGGTATTCTTTGTCAGTCAGCGTTTGTGCTGGCGCAACCGTGATTGAGTCACCGGTATGCACACCCATTGGGTCTAAGTTTTCAATCGAGCAGATGATGATGCAGTTGTCGTTCTTATCACGAACCACTTCCATTTCATATTCTTTCCAGCCCAAGAGCGATTCTTCAATCAACAATTCTTTGGTTGGCGAGAGGTCAAGACCTCGAGTACAGATCTCGATAAATTCTTGCATATTGTAGGCAATACCACCGCCCGAGCCACCCATCGTGAACGACGGACGAATAATCGTCGGAAAGCCCACTTGCGCTTGCACCGCCAATGATTCTTCTAAGCTATGCGCAATCCCTGAACGCGCCGAACCCAGACCAATCTTATCCATCGCCACTTTAAATTTTTGACGATCTTCCGCTTTGTCGATGGCTTCTGGTGTTGCGCCAATCAATTCAACTTTGTATTTGTCGAGCACGCCGTGGTGCCACAAATCGAGCGCACAGTTCAGCGCTGTTTGGCCGCCCATCGTCGGCAAGATCGCATCTGGGCGCTCTTTGTCGATGATTTTTTCTACAACTTGCCATGTAATCGGCTCGATGTAAGTCACATCGGCCATATTCGGGTCGGTCATGATGGTGGCAGGATTGCTATTCACCAAAATAACTTTGTAACCCTCTTCGCGCAGCGCTTTACAAGCTTGCGCGCCAGAGTAGTCAAATTCACACGCTTGGCCGATCACAATCGGGCCAGCGCCAATAATCAATATGCTTTTAAGGTCGGTACGTTTTGGCATTGTGCTGTCAGGTTTGCGCGTTAAAAGGTGGTTTTCACCTCAACTTTTAATCGCGCAACACCTAGCTCCTTTATTAACTACGTGGATTAATCAGTTTGATTGAGCAGGCTTACTCGGCAACGCCACTTAAGCCTTACGCTCTGCCATTTGCGCAATAAACTTATCAAACAAGTACGCCACATCGTGTGGACCTGGGCTGGCTTCTGGGTGGCCTTGGAATGAAAATGCCGGCGTATCGGTCAATTCAATCCCTTGCACCGTGCCGTCAAACAACGAACGATGCGTTACGCGAACGTTAGCCGGCAAGCTGGTTTCATCCACTTGAAAGCCATGATTCTGACTGGTAATCATCACATGCTTGCTATCCAAATCTTGCACTGGATGGTTGGCACCGTGGTGACCAAATTTCATTTTGCTGGTTTTACCGCCAGCGGCCAAACCGAGCAACTGATGGCCCAAGCAAATACCAAAAATCGGTAGTTTTTTTGGCCAACAAGGTTTGAATCGCGCTAATGGCGTAATCACATGGCTCAGGATCGCCAGGGCCGTTCGACAAGAACACGCCGTCTGGATTGAGCGCCAACACGTCAGCCGCTGGCGTTTGCGCTGGTACCACAGTCAGTTTGCAACCACGTTCAGCCAACATACGCAGGATATTGTGTTTCACACCGTAGTCATAAGCGACCACGTGAAAACGTGGATTCGATTGCACGGTATAACCAACGCCTAATTTCCATTCGGCAGTTGACCATTCAAAGGCTTTCTCGCATGTCACCACTTTGGCTAAGTCTTGGCCGGCCATTGAGCCAAACGATTTGGCTTTAGCGACGGCCGCAGCTTCATCGATATTTTCGCCAGTCACGATGCAACCTGGCTGAGCGCCTTTCTCACGCAAAATACGGGTTAATTTACGGGTATCGATATCAGCAATAGCCACGACGTTGTTTTGCTTGAGATACTCCCCCAAGCTCATTGTCGAGCGAAAGTTTGAATGCAGCAGAGGTAGATCGCGAATAATCAAGCCTTCAGCAAAAACTGCGCGGCTTTCAGCGTCTTCTGGGTTAACACCGTAATTACCAATGTGTGGGTAAGTCAGCGTAACAATCTGCTTGGTATAAGAAGGATCAGTTAAGATTTCTTGATAACCCGTCATTGAGGTATTAAATACCACCTCACCAAGGGTTTCACCATCAGAACCAATAGAAATTCCATGAAAAATAGTGCCATCGGCAAGGGCCAAAATGGCAGGGCTAGCGGCTGGCGTGGGAACTGTCGTAGACACGGGGCGGCTCCAGGGCATTGCGCCCAATAAGTCAAAATCGGTGGCGTAGGCGTAGAAAAACGGGATAAGGTTGCCCCACCCCGTTTCACACATACAAAATTGGCCGAATTCTACCCTAAAAGCCCTTTCCCATCAATGCCAATCAATTCGCCGCACGCTTATTTACCAAGCAAGCTTTCAACTTGCGCCACCAAAGCGCTGACTTTTTGATGCGGCGCAAATCGCCCCACCACGCGCCCTTCGCGATCGACTAAAAACTTGGTAAAATTCCAATGAATCCGACCTAAACGCAAAAAAACCAGCTTGTTGCTGCTTTAAGTAAGTAAACAAGGGTTCAGCCCGAGGGCCATTGACTTCAATCTTGGCAAACATCGGAAAATCGGCCGCAAAGCGCAATTGGCAAAACTGGGCAATCTCAGTGGCACTACCGGGCTCTTGCCCGCCAAACTGATTACACGGAAAGCCCAGCACCAGCAAACCGCGCTCACGATACTGCTGATAGAGCTGCTGCAAATCGGCATATTGCGGCGTAAACCCACAGGCACTGGCCACATTCACAATCAGCAACACTTGCCCACGAAAATCCGCCATCGGCTGCACTTGACCTGACAACGTTGTGACAGAAAAATCATAAATACTTTGCATGGCTTACTCGTTTATTCTTATTGCGTGTATTGTCGCTGGACTTAAACTCAGCCCCAGCTCATATCGCCACCAAGGACGACCTATGCACATTGCCAGTGGCTACGCTCACGGCCCACGGCCCACGCCGCAAGTGGCGATTGCCGCAGTCAGCGCGGCCATGGCACGCGGCGGACTCAGCCAAGCGGGCTCAATTTATTTGTTTTTATCGATGCACTTTCAGCACGATATCAGCAATTGCTTACGAGCGGTCACGCAAGTGACTGGCAGCTTTGACATTTTTGGCGCCAGTGCCGCTGGCGTATTTAGTGATCAAGATTGGTCGCTCGACGCTCCCGCTGCTGCCGCGCTGGTGCTACCCGCGCAAATGCAGCGCCCGAGCAGTAGCGATTATTTTTCATTGGCCGCACCGAACACCATCAATTCGCAATGGCTCAATCAAGGCGGTCGGCGCTTTGGCGGCATTGCTGGGGACGCCACCGGTCAAGGCGCTTACGCCATCTGGCAACAAGGCCGCCCGCACACTGGATTTATCCAAACCCCGCTCACCCCTCGCGACATCATCGTCTCGCAAGGCTTTCAAGCACTCAGCCCGTTTTATACCATCACCGCCAGCAACGGGCTGATGCTCGACAGCCTTGAGCATCAGCCGGCTTATCTCACCCTCAAACCTTGGCTAAACCTACACCCCTTACACCACCTAATGGCGGGCCTGAACGACGGCACTCACACCACATGGATCCCCGTAATTGGGGTGGATGAGCGCAAACAATCGGTCATGCTCGCGCATGCCGCACCACCCGCGATGCAATTGTGTTGGGGGCACTTTGACAGCCAATCGGCCAGCCATGACCTAGGGCTCCAATTGATGCGGCGCCTAGCCGGCAAACCACAACCCAAATGGGCTTTAATCATTTCAGGCCACCGCCGGGTGATTGCCGGCAATGGTTTACACGAACCCGATTGGTCGGCGATTCGCTGCGCCTTACCGGGCGTACCCTTTGCTGGATTTTACGGCAATGGCCAGATTGTACCGCTCGCCAAAAGCAACCAAGTAGTTGACAATAGCGTGGTCATTGCACTTTTTGACTAAACCAACCCAGCAAACCCAACCCACAATGCAAAGCAATATTGGCCCAAGCCGATTGACTGCGAGCAACTACAGCCAGCTAAGCCGTGTTGCTACGCCGGCTTTGCAATTGCAAACTAAAGACCCTGATCAACGCTATGTTATTTAATCCCAGCCGCGACGAAGCGCGCCGTTTTTTTATTCAAACCTGGCAAAAACACCTACAAAACCAAGCGCTCGCTGACTTAGAAGCGGTACTGGTTGATGTTTTGATGGCGCACCCGGAATACCACAACTATTTGAGCATTGATTATCTTGATCACGATTGGCCGCCCGAGCATGGCGACACCAATCCTTTCTTGCATCTGAGCTTGCATCTGGCGCTGGCCGAGCAACTCTCAATCGATCAACCCGCTGGCGTGCGGCAACTATACCAACAACTGCATCAGCAACAAGGCGACGCGCATAAAGCACTACACATCATGCTCGACTGTCTAGCCGAAATGATCTGGCAAGCGCAGCGCAACCAAACGCAGCCCGATCCCGCGATTTACCTTGCCGGCATTCGCCGTCACCTTGGCGTATTCCAATAAGCAGGTATATGTCTGCAAATTAATCCCATCAAAAAATCGCAGGCATATACCCACTCACCTCACATTGATTCCACATTAATTCAGTCAGCACCGAACAAGGACTTCATGCTCAATTCCCCTCTTGTGGTTTTAGACTTTGAAACCACCGGCCTATCCCCTGCGATGGGCGCACGCATTACTGAAGTCGCCGCACTGCGCGTGATCAACGGCAAGGTGGTGGATAAATTGGTAACGCTAGTCAATTGCGGCGTGCGCATTCCGCGCGAAATTACACAAATCACCGGCATCACGCAGGCCATGGTCAATGCCGCCCCACAAGCCCGCGAGGTCGTACCAGCGCTGATTGACTTTATCGGCAACGATGCGCTGGCGGCACACAACGCCAGCTTTGATCAAAAGTTCCTGCTGGCCGAAAGCCAACACCTTGGTCTGACGCCGCGCCATTCACAACTGGTTTGCTCGCTCCTGCTGTCGCGCCGAGTATTGCCGCAGATGCACAGCCACAAACTGGGCGAACTGGCCAAAGCACTCAACATTCACTTTAACGGCAACGCCCACCGCGCCGAAGCCGACGCCGAAGTCACCGTTGCGCTCATCACGCACCTATTAAAAACCCTGCGCCAGCAACATGGCTGCCAGCAGATTGACACTGAGCTGCTAGTGCAAATCAACAAACAAGTCGCCGCCAAAGTGGCGCAATTTTTAAAAACCCGCGCATCCAACACCAACCATTAAGCACCAACACAAACATCGCGCACAAAAAAAGCGGCCTACTGGCCGCTGTTTAAATACCACTTAATACTTTAAGCGCCATCACGGCTTTGCCGCATAATGGCATTCACCGCCGCAAAACCCGCACGCATTTCTGCCGAAACCGGCTGGCCTAGTTTACTCACCAAGATCACCGCAAAAGTAGACAACACAAAGCCGGGAACAATTTCATACAAACCGAACCAAGCATATTGCTTCCAAATCAACACCGTGAGCGCGCCAACAATAATCCCAGCCAAAGCGCCATTACGCGTCATGCCTTGCCACAATAACGACAAAATAATCACTGGCCCAAATGCCGCGCCAAAACCAGCCCAAGCATAACTCACCATTTTTAACACTTGGCTATTTGGATTGGACGCCAAAATAATCGCCACCAAGGAAATCAGCAGCACCATGGCGCGACCAAACCACACCAATTCATTTTGCGAAGCTTGTTTACGTAAAAAGCTCTTATAAATATCTTCGGTCAGGGCACTCGAACACACCAATAGTTGGCACGACAACGTACTCATCACCGCCGCCAATATCGACGCTAAAAACAAACCCGCCAACCATGGATTAAATAATTGCTTGGCCAATTCAATAAACACCGTTTCAGGCTGAGCATTCACACCCAGCGCCATCGTTGGATGTTGTGCAAAATAAGCAAAACCAAAAAACCCCACGCCAACCGCACCCAATAAACACAAAAACATCCACGTCATACTGATACGGCGCGCTTGTGGAATCACGTCCACCGATTCCGCGGCCATAAATCGCACCAAAATATGCGGTTGGCCAAAGTAACCCAAACCCCAAGCCAGCAAAGAAATTAGCGCCACCGCATCCAAAGAGCCCCAAATATCCAAATGCTTAGGACTCACCATCGCAATATGTGCCACACCCGCCGAAAAACCGCCGTCCGAGTAAATCACCATCATCGGCACTAAAATCAAGGCCGTAATCATCAATGAGGCTTGAATCGTATCGGTCCAACTCACCGCCAAAAAAACCACCAATTAACACATAAGAAATCGTCGCCGCAGCACCGACCCACAACGCAGTTTCATACGATAAACCAAACATATTCTCAAACAGTCTCGCCCCAGCCACGACACCCGAAGCGCAATACAGCGTAAAGAACACCAAAATCACCACCGCCGTCACAATCCGCAACATATGGCTTTTTGTCTTCAAAGCGATTGCTCAGATAGTCAGGTAAAGTCAATGCATTACCGCATTGCTCGGTATAGGCTCGCAACCTAGCTGCAACAAAGCGCCAATTTAAATACGCCCCAATCAGCAAACCAATTGCAATCCAAGCCTCAGACAAACCCACCAAAAAAATAGCCCCTGGCAAGCCCATTAACAGCCAGCCACTCATATCAGACGCCCCTGCCGACAGCGCCGTGACAAAGCTACCTAAACTTCGTCCACCTAAAATGTAATCCGATAAATTATTGGTTGCACGATATCCCAACCAGCCAATCGCCAGCATGCCCACCAAATAAACCGTAAACGTCACCAAGGTTGGTGTATTTGCAATAATCAAAACGAACTCCCCTTTATGCATGTACAAAAAAATCAGACTAATCCACCACTCCACATAGCCGCCCCCGACCATTAAAGTGCCGTCATAAAACGGGTATTAGCCCTACTGCTGCGGCTTTTACATCCGCATTAAAACCAATGCGCCACACTCGAGATCATGACCTCACTCAAGCCGACGAGGTTAATCAACATACTCAAGCAAAACATCACTCGAAAAATACCTTTTTTGGGTTTTGTGTCGATACACTTGCTGCGCAGCCCATGCGCCCGGCCAGCCACCCAATGTGGCAATAAAATGCAGCACCGCCTCAGGAATACGCCAAGCACCACGGGCTGCCTGCTTTTTATCCAAAGCATACAGCGCAAAACTCGCTGCGCTCATCACCACAAATAGCGACAACAACACCCAGCGCAGCGGCGACCAGACCAGCAACAGCAGTGTGATCGGCATCAATCCCATCGCCAAATAATCCACCCAATCAAAACGCGACGCCTTAGCCTCAACCGCCTTAGCCTCACGCCGCGCTTGGTTTTTCGCCAACTGCTCAGCACTGCTGGCCGCCATTTGCGCGCGCGAGCGGCCTTGCTTATCTTTACCTACGGTAAAAAATATCGTGTCACCAATACGCGGCTGATGAATGCCACCGCGCTTAAGAGTACTGATATGCACAAAATATCGCTCACCATTGGCGACCTCGATAAAGCCAAAGTCTTTCTTCCATTGTCGCAACTTACCGTTTTGCATCCTTCATCCCTTTGCTGTTTTTGGCGTTAACGCCTTTTTAATTGTATGCCGCGACCTAACTTGAACATGCTTAGGGCTTACTGACAACGCTCAACGCGCTCTAGCGCACTGATTTCGAGCTTGAGCGTCGTAAAAAAACGTCACTTACCGCGCAACTGCCAAGGCGGCACCTGCCCTTTATCCGCCCAATATTGCTCCAAACGCTGCCAGATCGGTTCTTTCTCCGCCTCGCTGAGCATCACCCAATGCGCCACTTCCAGCATGGTTCTCTGACAACCTTGGCAAACATCATCGCCCATTCCCGTTGAGCATACGGCGACACACGGGGTATCGGGGCGCTCTTTTGCCTCATTCATTACAGTCTCTTTCTTGAAAATTAATTAAAAAATAAAAACAAGCGCAATACATGAAAATAAAACGTCTTATTAGCTTCATTTTACCGTCGCACTATTGTCATATTTGATCCGCATGATGGCTCACGAACCCTCAGCGGAGTGCATACCGATGGCATCTGAACTGCGTTTTCGTAGCATCTGGATTTCCGACCTGCATTTGGGCACCGCAGGCTGCCAAGCCGATTATCTCTTAGATTTCTTAAAGCACACCGAATCGGAGCAATTATATCTAGTCGGCGACATTATTGATGGCTGGGCCATGCAGCGCAGCTGGTATTGGCAACAAAGCCACAACGATGTAATTCAAAAAATCCTGCGCAAAGCGCGTAAAGGCACACTAGTCACCTACATCCCCGGCAACCACGACGCGGGCGCACGGCAATTTATCGGCTTGTTATTTGGCGACATCCGCATCGAAAACGAAGTCATTCACACCATGGCCAACGGCAAACGCTTTTTGGTGATTCATGGCGATCAATTTGATGGCGTTATTCAATGCGCGCGCTGGCTGGCGATGGTGGGCGACCATGCTTATGAAATCACCCTCAAGCTCAACCGCTGGTTCAATCATTTGCGGGCGCGCTTGGGTTTGAGCTATTGGTCTTTATCGCAATACCTCAAACACAAAGTCAAAAAAAGCGGTGCATTTTGTCGATAATTTTGAGCACGCACTGGCCAACGAAGCCAAAAAACGCGGTCTGGATGGCGTGATTTGTGGGCATATCCACCATGCCGAAATCCGCACTATCGATGGCATTGAATACTGCAACGATGGCGACTGGGTCGAGAGCCTGAGCGCCTTAGTCGAAATGCCCAACGGAGAACTTAAGATTATTCGCTGGCAAAAAAAATACGCTGAGGCCCACGCCGAAATCAGCAAATTATACCAAAGCAATACCGCCCTCTCGCCGATCACGGCGCGCACCAACACCAATCCAACCACGCCCCACTAATCACCCTTTACTCAATAAGGAATCAAAGCATGAAGATTTTAATCGTCACCGATGCTTGGGAACCGCAAGTTAATGGCGTGGTTCGCACGCTCAAACAAACCACGGCTGAGCTCAAAAAAATGGGGCATACCGTTGAGCTACTCACGCCGCTGGAATTTAAAACCATTCCTTGCCCGACTTATCCCGACATTCGCCTGTCGATTTTACCCGGCCGCAAAGTCAATCAGCGCATTAGCGACTTTGCCCCCGACGCGATACATATCGCCACCGAAGGCCCGCTGGGCATGGCCGCCCGCGCCTATAGCCTAAAGCATCAGCTACCTTACACCACGGCGTATCACTCGCGCTTTCCGGAATACGTTCAGCTGCGTTTTGGCATTCCATTGGGCGTCACTTACGCTTGGCTGCGCCGTTTTCATAATGCCGCCCAAGCCGTGATGGCCCCAACGCAAGTGGTGGTCAAAGATCTTACCGAGCGCGGCATCAAAAACGTCGTCATGTGGTCGCGTGGCGTGGATTTAGAGGTATTCAAACCCGGTCGGCGCGATAAACTGCATTCGCGCACGCCGATTTTTGTCTACGTTGGCCGCGTTGCCGTAGAGAAAAATGTCGAAGCCTTTTTAGAATTAGACTTACCCGGCAGCAAATGGGTGGTCGGCGATGGCCCAGCCGCTGCGGGACTCAAATCCAAATTTGGCGAACAAAAAAACATTCATTGGTTAGGCGTACTCAATCAAGCTGAATTGGCCGAAGTGTATAGCAGCGCCGATGTGTTTGTATTCCCCAGCAAAACCGACACTTTTGGCCTGGTATTGCTCGAGGCAATGGCCTGCGGTTGCCCTGTAGCGGCATACCCCGTAACAGGGCCAATTGATGTGATTGGCAGCGATGGCCCGGGCGCTTTAAACGAAAACCTACACGAAGCCTGTATTGCAGCACTGCGGATTGATCGCAATGAAGTGCGCCGCTTCGCCGAGCGCTATTCATGGGCCGCGGCCAGTCGGCAGTTTTTATCGCACCTGCATCCATTCACACCCACCGCGCAAGCAGAGCTACGCCTGATTGAACAAGGGGCGATTGGCGAATAAACCACCCTCAATCACGCGCAATATCTCACTGAAAAAAGCTTTTTGACGCAGAAACGCGGAGTAAACCGATTCAAACATCAACCAGTTAGCGATTTAAGGTTTGAATTGGTTTTACTCTGCGTCTCTGCGTTGGCTTTTCAATTTAAAACTTACCGTAAGGCTTCAAGCGAGGCACGGCGTAAGGCGTAATCGCCGCAGGCATTACGCCGCATGGCTTACATATCATTCGGGGCAATCAAAGGGGTCTAACTCGATTAATTTCTAGTTTTCCGTGGAATTAATCGAGTCTGATCCTTTTAATTCACTTAATTTAGGTCACGCATGCTTGTAAATATTAAGCTGTAGTATTTATCCCTTCTGGGGTTAAATAATCAGCAGAAAACAGAAGCATTGCTTCTCGGTAATAGTTTTGATTGGTACTAACGTAAGTTTTTTTGTCTTTGTCTATTTTCTCTAGAAAATCCATAAACTTAACCTGCCCATCCATTTTGTCATGCAAGTTACCGTACCATTTTGAGCTCCCGTCTCCTCCTGTGTACCAAGTGTTACTGTAATTATATGCAATCCCATTGTTAATGGTGTCGGCTAACGACTTTATAGTTGATGATGCATTTATTTTTTCTTCTAGTTGTGATCTTTCTTTTTCTTTTAGATCGGTTGATATTATTTTTATACTTCCATTTTCTGTAATAAAGTCCCATTTCTTGTTTATCATTTCAGGATTCGTTTTTTCTATGTTTTTCTTAAATGATTTTATTTGTGTTTGTAGCGACTCCATTGCATCGCCAGCTTTGTTTAGTTGATTTGAGGCATATATAAAATCGTGACCATCTTTGCCCTTCTTTGTTTCGTCTGTTCTATTGTTACCATCCAGAATTATGACTTCGTCTCTTAGAGTAATTAATGGTGGCAGTGTTGATGTAATGTTCATTTTTCTTCCTTTTATAGATATAGGATGCGAGCGCACTCGCATCCTATATTTTCAGAAATCAATGGGGTCAGACTCGATTGATTTCTATTTTTCCGTGGAATCAATCGACTCTGACCCCTTTGATTCACGAGTCATCTAAAATAATGACTTCATCTCGCAGCGTCATCAGCGGTGGCAATGTGGAATTTATCATGATTGACCTTTGTTTAGTTGTAGTGAGCAATACAGCAACACAGATTAATTATCTAGAACTTGCCTAACTAATGTCTCTTTGCAAATGTGTATATAGTCAATGGCGTTGTTAATTATTTAAATCAATGGGGTCAGACTCGATTGATTCGGTCAAAGCCCACAAGTAATGCACTTGCTAAGCGTCTGGATATATTGGCTCTAGACGAACCTCGGTTTTAATCGAGTTTGCGATAAAACAGGCTTCGTGTGCTTGGTGGTGCATGTTATTAATTTGATCTTGTGTTGGTAATGTCTCGCCAGAAAACACGACCTCAGGTTTAAGTGTGACAACTGACATGGCCACTTTACCGTCTAGATTTTTTGCCATTACGCCAATTGCTTTATCAAAATAACGGTCAACACAAAATTTTTGTTTCGCGGCAATGGAGAGAAACCAAAGCATATGACAGCTAGAAATAGAAGATATAAATGCTTCTTCTGGGTCAATCGCAGCGGCATCAGACATTGGAATTGGTACTACATGCGGCGATGAAGAGCCTGCCACCTCGATACCACCGTCAAAACGAAGCAAATGTTTTCGGCTATACCTATTGTCAATAAAATCTTGTCCGTTCCGCGCCCAAATAACTTCACTGCTGTGCTCTGACATTAACGGCTCTTTAAATTAATGTTTAGACTGAGATAATACGTTTGTTTTACTAAACGAAAAAGCTTCATGGCAGCAGGTGTTGGTTTTTGCAGTTTGACTTCAATTAATACTTAAAAACGATATAGCCGTATTGGGCGGGTCGCGACCCGCGCTGAACTGCATTCGTGATGGCGGAGTATTGTGGCGGGTTACGCCTTCGGCTAACCCGCCCTACAATATTGATGTATTTAATTGCAGCCCTTTACCTGCAAGGGGTGCGTGGCAATACATCAACATGATGTGGTTGATCGTTCGGCAGGAGCTCAACACCATAGACATTCAAGCGATGCGTTCGCTACACCCACCAACAAAAAGCCCTCGTTGATTACGAGGGCTTTTTTAAGCGGAATTTCAAAAATTTACGGGTAAATTAAAACTTACCGTAAGGCTTTAAGCTGCCGTCTTTACCAATAATTTCGACCGCAATGGTGCCGACTTTATAGTCGCCCATGCCCGGTGATGTGGCGGGCATGCCCGATACCGTAATGCCTTTGGCGTTGGGTTTTTCTTTGAGCAATTTACGAATCGCATTGGCTGGCACATGGCCTTCAATGGCATAGCCTTGCATCACAATCGTGTGGCAACTTTGGGCAATGTCGGTGCCGTATTGCTGCTTCACGCTTTGCATGTCCTGACGCACTACTTCTTTAATATCAAAGCCAGCTTCACGCAAATATTTCGCGTGCTCACCGCAGCAGCCGCAATACGGGTCTTTATACATAGTGCCTGCTGGCAAAAGCCGCTAGCGCCAAGGTGGGGGCAAATAAAACTGCACTCAAAATTGCTTTTAAAGACATGGTATTTCCTTTGTTCTTTTACGGTTCACCGCCTTGGTGCCAGCTCTGGCTACACGCCAAGGCGCTGAATTAATCTATTAATCTAAGTCACTGGGCAACCGTTTTCGCGCAAGGCAAAGCAACGCTGCACCAGAACTTTTGCCTGACTACTTATTGAATTATTTAATCAGCACCTGCGCCATCATGCCCTGCCCTTCATGCTCCAAAATATGGCAGTGGAACATGCGCAGGCCTTTATCGTGCTGCACCATTTTGAGCCGAACTTTTTCATACGGCCGTAAATTAATGGTGTCTTGCAAAGCGCGATACGGCGCATCTTGACGCTTACCATTGAGCTCGCTATCGAGCAGCATAAATTGCGTGCCATGAATATGAAACGGATGATCCATGTGCGAGTTATTAAATACTTCCCACACTTCAACGTCGTTCACTTTGCTGACTAAATCGTTGCGATTCATATCGTAGCTTTTGCCGTTGATCAAAAACGCCATGCTATGCACGCCGTTGTCCATACTCATAGTTTCGCTAAACTCGACTTTTTTCATTGCCACGGCGCGGCCAAAATCAGCGATTTTTCGTAAGGTCGCCGGTACTTTGGGCGTTGGCCCTGCGGTGAATTGCAGCGTGGCCAAAACGCGCTCAACTTCTGGCGCGACCTTGCCCATTTTTTCGCGGTTATACACCAAGGCTTTGAGTGTGGTTTTGGCACTGCTACCGTCACCGACAATCAATTCTGCGCGCTGGCCGGGCACCAACAGCAGCAATTCTTCCACCACGCGTGGTTTTTCCAGCAAACCACCGTCGCTGCCGACCACGGTGATTTTTTGCCCCGGAATGGCCAAGCGCAAATAGCGCGCGCTGCAAGCATTCCACACCCGCACCCGCTGACGGCCAGCAATGGTTATCACCGGCTCACGCTGACCATTGACCAACGCAAACTGCCCTTCGCGGCCATTCATCCAGTCGTTGGCGGTGTTATCTGGAATCGAGGCATCGGCCGCCAATTTAAGGTCAGAAATCACCCAATGCTGCTCGGCAAATCCCGCCAAAGGATCGGTTTTGCTGCGCACAATAAATAAACCGGCCAAACCGCGATACACCTGCTCAGGCGTGTCGCCATGCGGATGCGGGTGATACCAATACGTACCAGCGCAGTTTTTTGGCAATTTAAAGCGATACACATGCTCACCGCCCGCCGGCACTACATCATGCGGATTGCCGTCTTGCTCTGGCGGCACCGGCATGCCGTGCCAATGAATCGTTGATGCTTGCGCCAACTGATTCACAAAGCGAATCTCCACTTCGTCGCCTTCAAACGCTTCAATCAAGGGGCCGGGCACTTGGCCGTTATACAACCACATGGGTGTTTTTTTACCGGGCACTAACTCCACTTCATGCGCGGCAGCGGTCAGCGTGGCGGCCATTTTATTGGCGCTGCTGCTGTTTAAAACTTTTAATGCCTGTAATGGCTGGCCCGCGGGCAAGGCCGACTCGGGCAACAAGGGCATCTCGGCCACGGTTTTTAACGGTTGCGGCATAGCGGCTGCGCTGCCATGTGTACCATGACCATGATGCGCAGAATGATCCATTGCTGGATCGATTGCTGGATCCATAGCGGCCCAAGCGGTTGGCAAGCACAGCAAAGCACCGCTGGCGGTAGAGCTAAATAAAAACTGACGTCGATTCATAAACCACCTCTAAAACACAGACTGAGCAAACAGCGGCTCAATTCACAATAGACTGGGGTATTGCCATGCAATTAATTATTTATAAAGCATAGAAAGCAATACATATTGAATTAACTGACGTTAAATGGACTATTGCTGCCGCGCGGCGGCATTCAACCGAATCACGCCCGCCAAACATGCGCGGCGCTAGCGGCAAAACTCAAAGCCATTTAAATCAGTAAACACGAATGACAACTGCAGCGATACCCAGCTTTATTCAGAGCAATAAAGCGAGGGCAGCGCCTAAGTCGCGCCTAAGCGCGCAGTAGAGGAGGAGGTAATAACGGCGGCCGATTTAAACCGACCTGCATAATGGCATCATGACTATTTTGAATCGTTCCGGCCAATGCCAACTGCGCTTGCGGCAGTAGCATCGGCAATGCCGCAGCACAGGCGCCGCAATGACTCATTTTGGCATTACTCGCCGCGTGATCATGCTGCCCTTGCTGGCATTCTGTTTTTGCGAGCGTCTCAATCACCGCGTTATGGCACAGCACTGCGCCAGCCGACGGCAACTGCTTGGCCGCCGCCACATTTAGTGACAGCACCAGCGAAATCAATAGCAAAAAGAAGCAGCGGAACTTAAGCATTTTTTGATCTTACACTGCGCCTTGATTTGACGGCAAGGCGCAGACCGACAAATCCAGGCGAACTCACAACTATTACCGCCAGCAGCAAATACTACGCCGTGCGCCGTGTGGCATCGTGCAATCGCCGCGCCGCGTCTTGCGGGCTCATATTGCTGTTTTTCCAGAACGCATCCACCGCATCAAACAAGGCGCCACGTACACTGTCTTGCACCGCCATATTGTGCGCCCATGACGGCAGCAACACTTGCTTACTCGCCGCACTGGCAAACTCACGCGCCGACTGTTTGGCGTAATCGTCAAAGCGGCTCATATTCACATCGATGCGGGCGGGGATATTGCCTTTATACAAATTAAACACTTCCTGCCCTTCGCTACTCATTAAGAGCGACACAAAATCTTGCTGCGCAGCAGCCAAACGCGGATCGTTTTGTTTGAACATCAATAAAGTATCGGCCGCAAAGCTGTACTCGCCGTTTTGCGTTGGCGCGGGCAGGCACAAATAATCCATGCCTTGCACTTTACCGGCTTGGGCAAATTCGCCCTTGGCCCAATCGCCCATTAATTGCATTGCCGCCCGGCCATTAATCACGTCCGCCGTGGCCAAATTCCACTCGCGCCCAGCCGCATCGGGCGTGCAATACGGTTTTAATTTACGCAATGTTTCAAGACAGCGAATCATCACCGGCCCGGTCAATGCCGCCGAATCGAGCTGGCAAAACGCCGATTGGTAAAACGATGCGCCGCCCAAACCGCAAGTAATCGCCTCAAACAAAGTGGCGATTTGCCAAGCCTGCTCACCGACAGCCAGCATCGGCGTACCCAGTTGGCGCAGTTTTTCGGCCAGCACAAAAAATTCATCCCAAGTTTTGGGCGGCTGCGCGCCAGCGCGCTTGAGCACACTGGCATTCATCCACATCACATTCACCCGCGCCACCCCCAAGGGCACCGCCACATATTGGCCATTGGCCTGCATCATTTTATCCAGCACCGCCGGTAAAATTCGACGCCAATCTTGTTGCGTAGCAACGGCATTGAGATCGGCCAAACCACCGTCTTTGGCCCAGTTTTGAATTTTCACCCCACCAATGGCAGCCGCAGTTGGCGGATTGCCGATCGTGATACGCGATTTAATCATCGCCGCAGAATGATCCCCCGCCACATCCGCCCAATGATGGCCTTGCTGATTAAGTAGCGCCTTGATTTCCGATACCGCGCGCGCTTCGCTGGAAGCTGCCCAGCTATGAAACACCTCAATATCGGCCAGCTTGAATTGCCCGACCGACTTCAATAGCCGTTTGGCGCGCTCATCCAAATGCTTCAAGGTGTTGCTGGCTTGCTGCAACGCCGAATCGGTGGCTTGCGTCATGACATCCAGCCGTTCGGCCGAGCTGGCTAAGGTATGCGTAGCGGAAGATTGCTCTTGCGTTGATTCGGCAATTTGCCGCACCGCCGTCACCACGCTACCCATGTGTTCACGAATCCCCAACATATGCCCACGTGCGTCTTCGGCCATGGTGACACTGTGCGCCACGCGATTGGCAGTCAGCGCCATATTGCCCACGGCACTTTGGGTTTCGCGGCCCACTGATTCGATTTTATGCGCGATTTCTACCGTGGCATTACTGGTGCGCTCGGCCAATTTACGCACTTCATCGGCCACCACTGCAAAGCCACGCCCCATATCACCGGCGCGCGCCGCTTCAATCGCGGCGTTCAGCGCCAATAAATTGGTTTGATCGGCAATGTCTTTAATCACGCCCACAATACCGCTAATTTCTTGCGAGCTGGCCCCCAAGCCATCCATCGTTTGCGTTAACGCCACCACCGCCTCAGACACTTTGCCAACTTCTTCCGAGACGCGCAGCACCGAATCGGCACTGTCGCTCGATAACTGCTGCGTTTGCTCAACCACATGATCCATATCGCGGGCATGATCGGCGATGTGGTTAATGCTGACGGTGATTTGCTCCACCGTCGCCGCCGATGAAGCGGCATGATCAGACTGCGTTCGCGTGTCTTTACCCATTTGCGCCGTCACGGCGGTGAGCTCGGACAAACCCAGAGCCAGCCCTTCCATTTCGCGCTGCACATCGCGTAGCGTGCGCTGCACTTTATCGGTGGAAAGTTTATACGCTTTGGCCAATTGCGCTACTTCAGCGTCACCCTTTTCAGGTAATCGCGCACTAAAATCAGCAGTATCGCTGGCATGTTGGCGCATTAAGTCACTCATTTGCACCAAAGGCGTAAACAAGCGTTGCAAGCCAAAAAACAATACCGCCAGTAAAGCCAACCCACCCAGCACCATGATTAAGGTCACAGAAAAAAACAATGCATTGACCGCAGCATCTTTACTTTGCCCGACTAGCCACAACAAACCCAACATCACCAAACCGTAAACCACAGCAACAGCGGCAATGACATGATTGCGATTTAACATCGTGCAAACTCCCCTAAAACATGGCTTATATCAATCTACTTCGGCACATTACATCGCGCTCCGTAGTGGATTTGTCAGCAAATCTCATTAGTCGTTGATAATACAAGTACTTTTCTTACGAACACAGTAGTCATTAGTGACTGTTGTATTTCAATAAACACCAAGCCCGCGACAAATTAGACTGCGCAACTTGAATTGCGCGGTGCGAGACCCATTTGTTGATGACGATCTAAGGAAAATCATGCTCAACTACTTTCGTCGCAAACGCCGTGATCATTGGCTCGCCCAGCACCCGATTGACGATGCTTTGTGGTTGCCTGCCACCACCATGCCGGTGCTAAAAAACCTCAGCGTGAATGAATTAGCGCGCCTGCGTGAACTCGCCGCGTGGTTTTTACACACCAAGGTCATCCAAGCCAGCGAAGGTATTGAATTTTCGGACCCGATGCGCGTGATTTTGGCGGCGCAAGCGGTGCTGCCGATTTTAAATCTGGGTTTTGAAGCGTATGACGATTGGCAGGAAATCATTATTTACCCGCGCCCGTTTTACGCCGACCACCGCCACGTTGACGCCATAGGCGTGGTGCACGAAGGTGAGCAATTGCTCGCCGGCCAAGCGCGCGGCGATGGGCCGGTACTGTTTTCGTGGAACGACGTGATGAATGGGCCGCATTTAGATGGCTGGAATGTCGTCATTCACGAATTAGCGCATAAACTCGACATGAAAAACGGCGGCAACGCCAATGGTTATCCAGCGCTGCACGCCGGCATGAGCGAAGCGGCATGGCAAAACGCATTTACCGCCGCCTTTGCCGACTTAACTACCAAAGCGGATGCTGGCGAGCACTCGGACATCGATCTGTATGCCGCCACCAATCCGGCGGAGTGCTTTGCGGTACTCAGTGAAGTATTTTTTGAAGCGTCGCAAATCCTCCAAGCGCACTACCCCGATGTTTACACCCAAATGGTGCTGTTTTATAAACAAGACACCGCCCAAAGGCTGAGCCCCAGCCCTTACCGCCCAATCTCCCAATACAGTGAACCCAGCGCATGATCGGCCTACGCCACACCGCCCCAATCGACATCATCCACCAAGCACAACAACTGGGTATTGCCCTGTGGGACACCATACCCGAAGACGCTACGCATATACTGCAATGGAATACCGACCGGCTCGAGCTGCTTTCTATTCATGACAAAGCCATTGTTTGCGTTGACTTTGTTAAAGGCGCGGCAGCGCATCGTCGCCAATTTGGCGGTGGCCGTGGGCAACCGGTTGCCAAAGCCGTCGGCATTAAGGGCGAATATATTCCGCGTATTTTGGACGCCACCGCTGGCCTTGGCGGCGACGCCTATGTGCTAGCGAGTTTAGGCTGCAGCATGACGCTAATCGAGCGCACGCCGATTGCGTATTTACTGCTCAGTGACGGCCTAAAGCGCGCCGCAGCGGATGCCCAAACCGCCGAGATCGCTGCCAGAATGACGCTGCATTTTGGCGACGGCCGTGAATGGCTGACTGAGCGCGCGCAAGGCTTAGGGCCGCTGGCCGAGCAAGACTTTGACGTAGTGTATCTAGACCCGATGTTTCCAGAACCCGGCAAACGCGCCAAATCCAAAAAAAGCATGGCCGCTTTTCAAACGCTGATCGGTGGCGACGAAGACGCCGATGCACTCTTAGCCCCTGCGCGCCTGATCGCTAAAAAACGCATCATCGTCAAACGCCCCCGCCTCGCCCCACTGATGGCCGGCGCTCGGCCTGACTTTGTTTTTGACGGCGAAAGCACACGGTTTGATGGCTACCTGCCTGCAACTGGGATTCAAAAAGATTAATTCATCGGCATTGTGCTTTGAGATTTTCTGGTATTGATTTTGCTTTCAAACAAAGTAATCAATCACATTGCTAAAGTTGAAAATGATGCAAATCTCAAGCAGCATGCCCTTCCAAATCCTTCCGCAAGCACAAAGACCGCATATTCCTTATCTGCCAGATGCGCCGAATAGTAACTCCGCCCAGTATGATTTGAACCATGTCACTTCCGCTGAAGCGGCAAAAATTGCCACCGATTTATATAACGATGGAAAACTGAGTCTGCATGAGATGGGACTCATCCTGCATGCCCGCCTAGACATCAATGAAGACGGTTCAGATCGAAAATCAAATCCCGCCACACAACAAACTTGGGACTTGATCGGGCACATGGAAATGGCGATTGAATCATGCCGCTCCCGACTCGATGAGCAAGGCGTAAAAACATATCAACGTATTCTCGATGTTTTAACTCAAACCGCCGCCGAACCAGGCCGCAAACTAAAAACTCAAGCCTGAGGAAAGCCGCATGTCGATTCCTGCCATTAGTAGCAATAACACGGTTAGCGGCGTAAAACCCGATCACAAAAACCACACAGACTTCATTTCAGCGGAACAATATCCCGCCTATTCAAAAGGAAAATGGGCTGCTATCGGCTATCGAGTCAGCGATGCCTACATTCAGTATGAAATCAATTTCCCCTTGAATCATCCACAAGGCGGAGATCAATTATTCCCCGACGAATGGGAACTAAAATATGGCGCAAAAAATATCGGACATGGCAGCTACGATGCCAGCGGCAAAATTGGCTCTATCACCTCTGCACTCGCAGGGTTAGGAGCAGAAGCTACGCCTCACTCATCATCAAGCTTTAAGCTCCACGCCATCACCGCCAAAGAAATGCGCTCTTTTTTTGCGGCTTTGCACCAAGAAGGCAAAATTGACAGCGATACTTTAGAACAAGGGCAAATGCTGTATTCATTCCAACTAGGCGTTGACGTACTAAACCGGCAAGAGGCTGAGAAAAATGGGCACCCTTATGTGAGCGCTTTAGATACAAAGCGCTTCGATCTATTTGACCACTTGGAAAAAACCATCATCAGCTTTGAATCCAGCAATCAAAATCGCGCGGCGCATAGAGTGCGCCAACTTTTGACTGACATCATGCGATAAATGACCCAGCAACCCAACTAGACGACCGGTCTAGTCTGGTGTAGGATGCACTCATGACTTCTGAACACATCGACGTACGTCAGCATATTTTGGATACCGCCAAGCCGATTATTCTCGGCAAGGGGTTTTCGGCTGTCGGTTTGACTGAGATTTTAACTGCTGCCGCCGTACCCAAAGGCTCGTTTTACCATTACTTCAAATCCAAAGAAGCATTTGGCGAAGCTTTGCTGGAGGATTATTTTGCCAATTACTGCCAGCGCTTGGATGAGATTTTTAATGCCCAAGGCTCAAACGCTGGCGAGCGAATGTTGGCGTACTGGGGCAGTTGGCTAGAAACCCAAAGCTGCGACGACCGCGATGGGCAATGCCTCACCGTAAAATTGGCCGCCGAAGTGTCGGATTTATCTGAAAGCATGCGCGGCAGTTTAGTGCGTGGCACTCAGCAATTATTAGCCCGTATTGCTCAGTGTTTAAGCGAGGGCGAGCAAGATGGCTCAATACCCCCCTTTGCCAGCACTGAACAAACGGCACTGCATTTATACGAAATTTGGTTGGGCGCGACTTTGCTCACCAAAATTCGCCGCGATCGCAGCGCGCTCGAGGGCGCAATGCAAAGCACGCGAGATATTTTAAGCCTGCGTGAATGACGCACTATTTTCACCCACGCGGCAGCCAATGCTGTTTTGCCGCGTGGCATTTTATTGATCACCCGACTTTAAGATAAATCGCCGCCGCGATTTATTTTTTAATTACCAACTAGACGACTGGTCTAATAAAGGCTTTATCATGACTAATTTTGAATTTTTTAATCCGACTAAAATCGTTTTTGGCACCAACACCATTAGCCAACTCGATCAACTGGTTCCGGCCAACGCCCGCGTGATGATTTTGCTCGGCGGCGAAAGCGCCCGCAAAAACGGCACCTTGGCCGAAGTCAAAGCCGCGCTGGGCGCTCGTGAAGTGCACGAATTTAACGGCATTGAGCCTAATCCGTCGTATGAAACACTGATGCAAGCGGTAGAGATGATTCGTGCCGAAAAACTCGATTTTCTGCTGGCAGTGGGCGGCGGCTCAGTGATTGATGGCACTAAATTTATCGCCGCAGCAGTACCTTTTGTTGGCGAACCTTGGGATATCTTGACCCACTTTGGTGGCAACATTCAAAGCGCCTTGCCTTTTGGTACCGTGTTAACGTTACCTGCCACCGGCTCAGAAATGAATCATGGCGCGGTGATTACGCAAAAAGCCACGCAAACCAAATTGCCATTTATGAATCCTTTGGTATTCCCACAATTTTCGATTCTAGATCCAAGCAAAACCTTCACCTTGCCAGAGCGCCAAATCGCCAACGGCGTGGTCGATGCTTTTGTTCATACCATTGAGCAATACCTCACTTACCCCGTTAATGGCATGGTGCAAGATCGCTACGCCGAAGGCCTATTACAAACCTTGATTGAAATCGGCCCTAAAGTATTGGCCAGCCCACAAGACTACGATTTACGCGCCAATTTAATGTGGGCTGCAACCCAAGCACTCAATGGCTTAATCGGTGCGGGCGTGCCACAAGATTGGTCAACGCATATGATCGGCCACGAACTCACAGCCCTTTTTGATATCGATCACGCCCGCACATTGGCAATCGTCTTGCCGGCCAGCTTAATGCTACGCAGCGAAAGTAAACGCGAAAAACTGTTGCAATACGCCGACCGCGTTTGGCATCTACACCACGGCAGTGAAGACGAGCGCATCGCCGCCGCGATTGAAAAAACCCGTGATTTCTTTGCAGCCATGGGCATCAAAACCAAATTATCGGATTACGACTTAGGCCCAGCCGCCATCGACGCCGTCATTAAGCAGCTCGAAGCCCACGGCATGACGCAATTGGGTGAACGCCAAGATGTAACGCTTGAAGTCAGTCGCGACATTTTAACTGCCGCACTATAAACCAAGCCTTCGCCCCGGGCCACGTTGCCACCGACTGGCCCGTTTTAACCTTCAAGGAAGCCCAATGAGCATGAATCGCCAAATCGTTTTAAATTCCCGCCCTGTGGGCGCGCCAACGCCCGCCGACTTTCGCTTAATCGAATCGGCGATACCAACGCCAGCGGCGGGTGAAATCCTGCTTCGCACCACGTATCTGTCGCTAGACCCTTACATGCGTGGCCGCATGAGCGATGCCCCCTCTTACGCGCCACCAGTTGCGCTCAATGACGTGATGGTCGGCGGCACGATTGCCCGCGTTGCAGCTTCTAATAACCCGCAATTTAAAGTCGGTGACTTAGTGCTCAGCTATAGCGGTTGGCAAGACTACGCGATTTCCAACGGTGAGGGCGTCAATATCTTACCGTTGGAAATGGCACAGCCTTCGATGGCGCTTGGCGTACTGGGTATGCCTGGCTTTACCGCCTATATGGGCTTACTCGATATTGGCCAACCCAAAGCAGGCGACACCGTGGTGGTGGCGGCGGCGAGTGGTGCAGTAGGCGCGATTGTTGGCCAAATTGCGAAGCTAAAAGGCTGCCGCGTGATCGGCATTGCCGGCGGCAAAGACAAATGTGACTACGTCACCAATGAATTGGGTTTTGATCTTTGCATCGATCGCAAAGACGCCGATTTTGCCGCACAATTGGCCGCAGCCTGCTCATCTGGGATTGATGTGTATTTTGAAAGTGTCGGCGGCGCGGTGTTTGATGCCGTCTTGCCGCTACTGAATGTCGGCGCGCGAATTCCAGTTTGCGGTTTAATTGCGCATTACAACGACAGCCAATTACCAGCAGGGCCAGATCGACTCGGCTTATTGATGGGTACGCTATTAAAAAAACGCATCAAGATGCAAGGCTTTATTATTTTTGATGATTACGGCCATCGTTACGGCGAATTTTTTTAGCGCCATGAGTCAATGGCTAAGCGAAGGAAAAATCAAATTTAAAGAAGACCTAGTGCACGGCCTTGAAAACGCCCCCGAAGCCTTTATGGGCTTACTTGAAGGCAAAAACTTCGGCAAACTCGTCGTTCGCGTCGAGAAATAATCCGCGCAAAGCCAGCAATGGCTGCGGCAATAAAAAAACCCGCCCGACTGCGCTAAGCACATCGGGCGGGTTTTTATTTGGCTGTAGGTATATCCCTCTGCGCTTTATCGCCATTGCACTACAAAGCTATACCTTAAATTGCTCAACACGACCATTGAGCTCCAGCACCAGCGCTTTAAGCTGGCGAACTGAATTGGCGGCGCCGCCCACTTCGCGAGCATTGTTTTCTGCCATGCTCGAAATATCCTCCACATTACGCGCAATATGCTGCGTGGCACGGCTTTGCTCTTGCGTGGCGCTGGAGATCTCGCCCACCAAAGGCCCCACTTGCGCCGAATGCTGATCTAATTGCTCAACCAACTGATCGGCTTGTTGAGCCAATTGCGCACCCTGCCTTGCGCGCTGACTCACGCTTTCGATATTACCCACCACACATTTTGCGTTTCTTGCTGAATCATGTGGATGGTTTCGGTGATTTGCTGCGTCGATTGCCCTGTTCGCTCGGCCAGTTTACGTACTTCATCGGCAACCACCGCAAAACCTCGACCGGTTTCTCCAGCGCGCGCCGCTTCAATGGCGGCATTCAGTGCCAATAAATTGGTTTGATCGGCGATTTCGCGAATCACGCCAACGATTTCGGAAATCTGCAAAGAGCGCTGCCCCATGCTATGCACCGCGCCAGCCGAAGAATCAATGTCATTGGCAATTTGATGCATTTCTTCAGCAGCAGCCTTCACCGCTTGTCGGCCGTGGCCAGCCAATTCACGTAATTCTCGCGTTACATCGGCGGTGCCACACACATTGGCAGCCACTTGATCAATGCTGGTACTGATTTGCTCAATCGCCACCGTCACCGAGGCCGCAGCGCGATGCTGCGCCACCGAGCCCTGCTCAACAGCTTGTGATGCATTGACCAATTCATCCGTGGTTTGTGATACCTGTTGAGTGGCACTAGACACACGCATTAATAATTGCTGCAAGCTGGCAATTAAAGCGTTAAAGGTATCGGCGATTTCGGCCAGATCCCGATTGCCGCTGATTTTTACGCGGCGCGTTAAATCGCCACTGGCGGCAATTTGCTGCATCGCTACGCGCAACGTATCTAATGGCGCGGTAATACTGTGGGCAATCCACAGCGAGGCTAGCAATAATACGCCAGCCACAAGCACTAAAGCCCCGCCCAAAAATAAAGCTCGCTGCTTAAAAATCGCATCCAAATCGTCAATATAAATCCCCGAAGCAATCACCCAACCCCAAGGCTGAAACAGTTTAGCGGTGGAAATTTTAGCCACTGGCGTGTCTTGCCCGGGCTTAGGCCATAGATAACGTACAAATTGCGCGTTGCCACTTTGCGCTGCTTTGACTAATTCAACAACAATCGGCACGCCATTTTTGTCTTTTAACCCGGATAAGTCCTTGCCGGTGAGCTCAGGCTTAATCGGATGCTGCACCATATGATATTGCGGATCATAAATGCTGAAATAATTGTCTGTGTCATAGCGCAGGTCTTTTAACGCGGCTTTGGCTTGTGCTTGCGCGGCTTCTTTTGACAGGCTGCCATTTTTTTCAAGCTGGCCATAATGCTCGATCACGCTATGGCCGAGCTCAATCAGGCTTAAAGTCTTTGCCGCCCGATCTTCGAGCATGGATTGTCGACTCGATAACAGCATCGCCAACCCAATACCCAGTACACCCAGCAATGCCAAACTCGTTAGCAGCCATAATTTATGTTTAATTCTTAAAGCGATACCCATTGAATTCACTCCATCACATCAGACCAGCTTCACCATAGCTGACTTAATGTGAAATCTTCGTGAATTTTATTGGTCTAAACAGCTATTCGGTTAGTTAACTATTCGCCCCTGCAGACGTTTGGCAACGCCACCATTGAGAGGTCCTCGCTGGCCCATTTATTTTTGTAACGGCGTTGGAACTTCGCTCATTGCGCCAGCTCTACTGGATGCGAACAACATCAATGGCGTTTTCAATGAGCACCGCTGAAATTGTATTGTATGGAATGGGCGCAGCCTGCTCGATTTCGTTTTGCCAAATGCTGCTGGCGCGGCAAGATCGTATTGAATTGATTTTTATGGGCACCTGCAGCGGATTACTGCTGGTTGGTGGCATCGCTGTTTAATGATACGGCTTTATCGCTGAGCTAACGGCACTGCGATAAAGCCAGCCCTCTCATTGACGCACCGCCAAGCTGCAATCACTACATACCCTCAACCGAATCAAATCGCGCTACATTCTGTCCTGTTTTGTCCCCCATCTTGTCGTTTCTTGCGCTCACTTTAGCCAATGCCTTGTTTTACAATGCTTCTGTCGCTTTCAAAATCAGCCAGCAAATCGCTAAAGGGTAAAAAATGTCCAGATCCGCACTGCTTGTTATTGATGTTCAGCAATCCTTTTTACAAGCCCCCTACTTTAATGCCAGCGATATGCCGCTGTATCAAGCCAAGCAGATCGAGCTCATTACGGCGTGTCAGCGCCAGCACATTCCGGTCATTCGAATTTTTCACGTTGAAAAAAACCGGTCATTTTTCAAAAGCATCCGGTTGGGTCAAGCCGATGGATTTCTTACCACCGCACCACGGTCTGGTGTTTGAAAAAACCGTGCATAACGCGCTGCTTGGCTCGGGACTACACGAATACCTACAACAACAAGGCATCCAGCATTTAATCATCAGCGGCATCCGCACCGAGCAATGTTGCGAAACAACGGCACGCGTGGGGTCTGATTTAGGCTACCAAATTGATTTTGTCACCGAGGCCACGTTAACTTTTGCCATGCAACACGCCAATGGGCAAAGCTTTAGCGCCAACGAGATTAAAACGCATACCGAGCTGGTGTTAAGTGGCCGATTTGCCCGAATTTGCAGTATTGAGCAACTTGTCGCCAGCTGGCCGGCGCTCGCTCTCGCCTAAAACCCAACGCCGATGGTGCACCAAAAAACCAAAAAAATGGGGGTATAGGCTGCTGAGATTGGGATAATTTACGCTACAGCGCAATACATCAAAATCGGCTTTAGATTTAAACTAGTGTGCTTACCACGCTTAAGCACACTGCAATCAGTGTGCTCTACAAGGAAACCCACCATGCCGGCTCGTGACCTCCTGCTCGCTCTCGTCGTTGTTTTAACGTGGGGCTTTAATTTTGTCATTATCAAATGGGGCTTGGTGGGTTTACCGCCGCTACTGTTGGCCAGTTTGCGTTTTGCCGCAACTGTATTTCCTGCGGTGTTTTTCTTACGTCGTCCTAATCTGCCGTGGCGCTATTTAATTGTTTACGGCCTGACTTGGGGGCTGTGTCAGCTGGGGTTTTTATTCTCGGCCATGGCCAACGGCATGCCAGCGGGCTTGGCGTCAGTGGTGTTGCAATCACAAGCTTTTTTTACGCTGATTTTTGCCGCCGTATTCTTAAAAGAATCCTTCAAGCACAGCCAACTCATTGGCCTATTGATCGCTGGCATTGGCTTGTGGCTGATTGGCAGCAGCCACGGCCAAAGCATGACTTTGCTTGGGTTTATCATGACACTGCTAGGCGCTGCAGGTTGGGCCATGGGCAATGTGATTTTGAAGCAATGCACACAAAAAGGCCTGCAATTTGATGTATTGGCCTTTATGGTTTGGGCCTCGATTGCGCCGTTGATTGCTTTTGTTGGCTTGAGTTTATGGCTAGAAGGCCCACAAGAAATCATGACTGCCTTGCAGCATTTCTCAATGCAGTCGTTGCTGGCGGTACTGTATCAAGCCATTTTTGCCGCCCTACTCGGGATGAGTTTGTGGAATTTACTGCTTAAACGCCACCCAACCAATCTGGTTGCGCCCTTTAGTTTACTGGTGCCTTGGGTGGGCTTAAGCGCAGCCGCACTGCTACTGAACGAGCAATTACTACCACAGCAATGGTGGGGTGCGTTGCTGTTGATGACCGGCTTGGTGATTAATATTTTTGGCGGGCAAATTCGCCAACTGTGGCAAGCACGCAAACTGGCGACTCAAAGCTAACGCCGCCTTTGACGCTACGGTGCTGCTGCGCAGCATGCTCAGCAACGTCGCGTCAACACCTCATCAGCGAGTCAATCCAGCGTTATCAGCACCTTGACCCAGCTTAATTCATGCATAATTTATGTCTGCGTCTGCACTTTAGTCCATGACGCCGCGCTGACTAGGGTCTGTTGGCGTTTGGTTTGCCGACCGCGTTTGCGCGGATTTTGACCTGAGGCAAGGCACAAAGCGCGCAGCGTAGTCATTCTACGCCAGCGCTTTGTAACGCAGCATCAGGCTGACTTTATCTTAAAAAAGCCGCCGCCAAACCGAGTTGTTATATACAAAATCAGGCTGGGCGCTTTTCGCGGCGACTCTGTGTTGTAGCAAGCTCACATAGAATGACTATGCATCGCTTACTACGCCTTGATTCGCCGCGAAAAACGCGTAAGCAGCGGCGGGAAACCAAACGTCAACAGACCCTAACCAAAGGCCTTGCATGCTCGATTTATATTTTGTGTTGACCCCGCAATTTATGCTGTTGGATTTGGCTGGCCCAGCTGAAGCGTTTCAAATTGCTGCGCTGCATGGCGCGCAATATCGGCTCAATCTGGTCTCGCCCTTAACTGAACTCACTTCCTCAGTGGGACTAAAACAGCACCAGCTCGCACCATTACCGACGCCGATTCCAACGGGCGCAACGGTGATTTTAATTGGCGCACAAAATTCGCTGGTCAATCTCAAAAACGTTGAGTCCACGCAAGTGGTCACTTGGCTACGCCAGCATTTTGATGCTCAACAACATCAGCTGGCCTGCGTGTGCTCCGGCACCATGCTCGCGGCAGAAGCCGGTTTACTCGATGGTCGGCAATGCACCACCCACCATGAAATCATTGATCGCTTACGGCAAACCGCGCCGTTAGCGCTGGTTCACGATGATCGTTTATTCGTGCAAGACGGCCCGGTGGCCACCAGCGCGGGAATTTGCTCAGGGATTGATTTGGCGCTGCATTTAATTGAGCAAGACGCTGGCCCCTTGATCGCCCAAAGCGTCGCGCGCGAAATGGTGGTTTGGCTACGCCGTAGCGGTCAAGACCCACAGCTTTCGCCTTGGCTTGCGCATCGCAATCATTTGCACCCGATGGTGCATAAAGCGCAAGACTTAATCAGCCGCCAAGTCACTGAGCGCTTAACGCTGGCGCAAATTGCCGCGCATGTGCACACCAGTAGCCGCAATTTAGCGCGTTTATTTTTGCAGCACTGCGGTATTACGCCGCATCAATATCAGCTGGATATTCGCATCGCTACCGCTCGCCAATTATTGCAGCAACCGCAGTTATCCATTGAGCGCATTGCCGAGCAAGCGGGGTTTGCCTCGACCCGCGATTTTCGCCGCGTTTGGCAACAACAAACCGGCAAACTGCCCAGCGAAAGCCGCTAAGCGCAATCGCACCCCCCTGTTATTCCACACCCTGACAACTACCTCTTTGTTGATAGGCTTGCGCCGTAAATGCCTGCCGTCACGCCAGCGCCAGCACAGCGGCTAAATCTAGCTAGCCAATGCCAAATAGCCTATCTAAAAAATCAGCAGTATTTCTATCAAGCCATTGATAATCAACATATCAATGGCAATACCCCTATAGAAAACTCGAAAAATCCACGATGTATTTGCTCACAAAATGAATGTTAATATAATTCACAAAACCGTGCCAGCTATTGTTTTACAGGGGCAAAATAAGCAATGCTCGCGACAATTGCTTAGGAGAAAGAATTGTTATCACAAAAAAAATCATGGCCGATGTGGCTAAAAATTATGCTGGCGCTCGTCCTTGGTGTTATCGCAGGTTTGGTCGGTGGTGAGTGGATTAAGCAACTCAAACCGATTGGTGACATCTTTTTAGCCTTGCTAAAAATGACCGTGGTGCCCGTTATTTTTGTGTCTTTAGTTTGCGGTATTACCGCACTGAAAGACTTAAGCAAGATGGGTCGCGTTGCGGCAAAAACGCTGTTGATTTACGCCGTTACCATGGGTATTGCGGCAGCCATTGCGATGCTGTTGTCGATGACCTTTGGCATTGGCTCGGGCATGAGCGCCATGCTGCATGGCGTGACCGCGCCAGAAATGCAAAAAACATCCTTGCTCGACACCATGATGGGGATTTTTCCTGACAATCCATTTAAAGCTTTTGCCGAAGGGCAAGTGCTACCGATTATTGTGTTTGCCATCTTTTTTGGGATTGCGATCAATAAAGCCGGTACTGCGGGTGAGCCGGTGCAACGCCTATTTGTCGCACTCAATGAAGTGGTGTTTAAGCTGATCTTGATGGTGCTGTCTTTTGCGCCTTACGGTGTGTTTGCACTGATCGCTTATGTGACCGCCGACAATGGTTTTCGCGTCTTAGGCGAATTAGCCTCACTGGTTGGCGTGATTTACCTATCGTGTATGTTAATGCTGGTGGTGGTTTTTCCGCTGTTATTGCGCATTTTTGTGCTGCCAGCGTGGCCGTTTATTCGCAAAATGCTTCCGGTGCAGCTGTTTGCGTATTCCACCGCATCGAGCAATGCCACTTTGCCACTCAATATGGAAACCTGTGAGCATCAATTGGGTGTGCATAACTCAATTGCCTCATTCGTGCTGCCTTTAGGTGCCACGGTGAATATGAATGGCTTGGCAACGTATTTGGGCGCAGTGGCGATTTTTGCTGCCAACGCTGTTGGCATTGAGTTGACCTTACTGCAAATGGTCACCGTGATTGTCACCACCGTATTGGCGGCGATTGGCGCGGCAGGCGTACCCGGCACTGGCTTGATCGTAATGAGTTTGGTGCTCACTTCGGTCGGTCTGCCACTCGAAGTGGTGGCCGCGATTGCCGCAGTGGATCGTATTATCGACATGATGAATACCGCGACCAACGTCTCTGGTGACTCGCTGGCGGCCGTATTGGTAGCGCGCGCGGAAGGTGAGTTGGATCTCGCGACGTATCGTAATTTAGCTAACGACACCGAATAATCATTCAATCTGCGCCCTTGCTTGGGCCGCAGCCCCATCAAGTCCAATCGGATTTGATGGGGCAATCCCCGCAGCACACCCCGCCTTAAGCTTTAGTTACACACAACACCGACCAATCCACCCAAAAACTTACACAAAATATCAAGCAGGGCCACTTGCGTGTAAAATCATGCCTTCACCGCGCTGATTTTGGACTACGACATTCATGCTGGCTTTTCATTTTGTTTCTCGCTGGCTTACGCAAACCATACCCGGTATCACCTTGCTGCGCCATTACCCCAAAGCATGGTGGCAATATGATTGGCGCGCAGGGATTTCTGTTGCCGCAGTGGCCATCCCCGTTGGCGTGGCTTACGCCCAATTAGCCGGAATGAGCCCCGTAGCGGGTTTATACGCCAGCATTTTACCGCTGCTCGCGTATGCGCTATTTGGTTCATCCCGCCAACTGATCGTGGGGCCAGACGCCGCAACTTGCGCCATGATTTTCTCGACCCTCGCGCCCATTGCCGCAGGGGACGCTACGCTCTATGTGTCTTTATCAGTGAGCTTGGCCTTACTCACCGGCTTGTTTTGCCTGATTGCCAGTCGTTTTCGCTTGGGTTTTTTAGCTGATTTTTTATCGCCACCCATTTTGGCGGGCTTTTTAAATGGCGTTGCCATCAGCATTGTTTGTTGCTCAGTTGGGTAAAGTATTTGGTTTTGACTTTAGCGACAACGGCTTAATTGAGCGGCTGCTTGAATTACCCAGCAAAATTTTTGAATCGCACCCCATCACCAGCGCAATCGGCCTTGCTACCTTGCTAATACAGCAAGTGGCGCGCGCGCGTGTTACCGGGCTTGCCATCGGCCTTGGTGGCCATGGTGGCAGCCGGTTTAATCGTTTTTGTTTTCCGTTTGGATCAACACGGCGTCAGTGTGATCGGCGCTTTACCCGCCGGCTTACCCAAAGTGCATTGGCCGGTGCTACCCTACTCACAACTTGGCGAGTTACTCGGCGCGGCCGCCGGTTTAGCTTTAATTAGCTTTAGCAGCGCCATGCTCACCGCACGCAGCTTTGCCGCCAAAAACCGTTATGACATCGACGCCGATCGTGAATTTACTGCACTGGGCATGGCCAATATTGCCGCTGGTTTTTCCCAGGGCTTTGCCATTAGCGGCGCGGATTCCAGAACCGCAGTCAATGACGCCATGGGTGGCAAAAGCCAAATGGTCAGCATTGTTGCGGCGCTGACTATTGCCATTGCCATGCTGCTCCTTACGCCCGCTTTGTACTTTGTACCGATTGCGGCGCTGGGCGCGGTGCTGATTACAGCGTCTTTAGGGCTAATGAATTTTGCTAGCATTCAACACTTTCGCTTACTTGGGCGCGGCGAATGGCTGATTGCGATTGTGACCTTAATCGGCGTAGCCTGCGTTGGCGTAATGCAAGGCATGCTATTTGCCGTTTTATTATCCACATTACGGCTGTTAATTCATCTTGCCCGCCCGCACGAAGCGCGGCTGGGGGTGTACCCCACAGGACAATCGTTTCATGATTTAAAGCATCACCCCGACGCGCAAGAAATTGAAGGTTTGTTGGTCTATCGGTTTGAGTCGCCGCTGAATTTTTTTTAATGCTAATTTTTTCCGTCAACGCGTCTTGTCCTTAGTCGACGGCAACCCAAGTCCGCTGAAATGGGTGGTGATTGATGTAACCACGATTTCACAAATTGATGCTGCGGGTGAGCAAGCCATGTGGCAATTGCAGCAAGCACTAGCCGAGCGCGAAATCCGCCTGGCTTTAGCCGGACGCAAGCGCCAAATTGAACGCCGTGCCCAAATGCAAGGCCAGCTTGAACGCGTTAAGCGAGACTTTTTATTGTTTTCTACACTCAAGCGAGCGCGTATTGCTTATGAAAACGACTTGCAAGCGCAACATGATTTAAATCATCGCCCCGAGGGAGCCGCACCATGAGTAAAAAAAATCCAAGTTCTAACACGCAAACCGCTGATGAAGTAGTCAGCCACAAACCAGCATTATCAGAAAAAAACCTATCAGACTGAACTGCGCAAACTGCATATTGAGCTGGTCAAGATGCAACGCTGGATACAAGAGCGCGGGCTCAAAGTGTGCATCGTGTTTGAAGGGCGCGATGGTGCGGGCAAAGGCGGAACGATTAAAGCGCTGACTGAGCGCGTGAGCCCACGCACCTTTCGCGTCGTAGCATTGCCAGCGCCCACCGACCGCGAAAAAACCCAGATGTATTTGCAACGCTACGTGGCGCATTTACCTGCCGCTGGCGAAGTGGTTATTTTTGATCGCAGCTGGTACAACCGCGCTGGGGTTGAACGAGTAATGGGTTTTTGTACCCCAGAGCAATCTGAGGCATTTTTTGGCGGGCGCACCGCAGTTTGAAAAAGCCATGATTGATTCTGGGATTATCTTGCTCAAATACTGGCTGGAAGTCACCCCCGAAGAGCAAGAACGGCGCTTACGCGATCGCATCGACGACGGGCGTAAAACATGGAAGCTCTCGCCCATGGACATTTTGTCGTTTAACCGTTGGGACGACTACACCACCGCCCGCGACGAGATGTTTAAATACACCGACACCGAGTTTTCACCGTGGTTTATCGCCCATTCCGAGGATAAAAAACGCGTGCGACTCAATGTGCTCAGTCATATTCTGGCGCATGTGCCGTATAAGGACTTGCCACAAGAAAAAGTAAAACTACCAAAAAGAAAAATCAAAGTCCGCAGCAATACCGAGCATCCACTACGCATCGTGCCGGAAAAATTTTAATCGCACCGACAAAAACACCCCGGATTGCACTGCCATTCTTTGGCTAGGCAATACGGGGTGCTAGCGATCTTCTCCATCGCCGAAATCCCAATCATCGCGGTGCGCTATTGCGATTAGGTTTTTTTGCGCTTGAGTTTTTCTAGCTCGGCCTTGGCAATGTGCCGCTCGGCTGCCGCTTGCCGCTCTTTAAGCGACTTGGCTTTTTTCCACGCATTTAAAGCTAAAATCCGCTCGGCCTCGGTATTGTCGTCTTCAATATGCCCCGCCGCCTGATGATCTTGCTTTAAACGTTTGGCCTCTTGTTTGGCTTGATTGATTCCCATTTGCCACTCCAATGAAAGTACAACGGTATCTGAATGCAGGCTGTTATGGGTATAGCCCACATCTAAATACCCAACAAGATAAGGCGGATTTAAGTGCCTGCGGCACATTGTTTTACAGTCGCAGTCCGCGACGGGGACCCCATTTTCTTTGACTCGCCAAAGAAAATGGGGGAAAAGAAAGGCGACCCGAGCGCGCCCAGCTCCGCTGTGCCCTCGATTGTCGTGAGCCAAACGATAAACCGTTTGTCTCTCTCCTCACTCGGTGCGCTTAAACGGGATTTTAAGCCCCCAGCTCGACGAGCGCGGCACAGCATCAAATCTGCGCACCACCCCAATGAAAGCGGTATCTGAATACAGGCTATTATTGATATAGCCCAGACCAAAATACCCAACAAGACCAGACTCAAAGACGTGCGATGTTTTAAAGCACCAGCGGTAAAGCAAAAAAACGCAGCAGCTCGACCGGCACGTTGTCATCACTCAACCGTTACTTCGCGACTGCTGCCCCGAGGCTGGACAACTCCCCTTGCCGATTAAAGCTAATGCCACCGGGTACTAAGGGAACAAATAACTGCCCAGAAACCGTATACGCCAGCGATTTATTTTGGATGGCTTTAATTTGCTTCCAAATATTGCTCAGATTGGTGGTTACATTCACTTTAACCACCGTCTCACCCAAGCGCGGCAAAGTCACTTTTTGATTTGAAACCCCTGTCGCAAATGGCTGACCATTCACATCAAGCTTCATTTTCAAACCATCAATCGGCAAAGCCATATCGTTCGGATTGGTCACGCGCAAAGACACCACAAATTTTTGCTCCAACAAGCCCAAATCTAGCACTTCTAAACCGGCTAGATTCACTTGTGGTTTTTCAAAATTAACGATGCCGCTACACGCGCTCAGCAAACTCAAGACCAAAACACCAGCTACTCGCTGCAACCACGTCATACCCATTCACTCGTTGCCAGTAAAACCTGATTAAAACGCTCAAACAATTCGCCTTCGATCAACAGCGCGCCTCTTTGCTCTGGGTGAATGACGGCAAAGCTAATGTCGGCCTCGGCCACCACTTTGCCATTGTCTTTACGCACAATACGCTGATGAATTTGCCTTCACGTGGCAATAATTCGGCCAAGCGCGTTTCAATCAGCAACTGATCGCCCATCGTAGCGGCGCGGATATAACGAATATCCACACGGCTCACCACCAAGGCCATTTTTTGCGCCATAAACCAAGACAAATCGCCGTACTCTTCCATCAAGCCCCAGCGCGCTTCTTCCAAAAATTCTAAAATAACGCGCGTTATTGACGTGCCCATACAAATCCAAATGAAACCCATGCACTTTGATGGGGGTGAGATGCGCCATAACCAACACTCCTAGTAGGAATTTAAATCGTTCATTCGTAAAAAATTACGCCCTCGCTAAATCAGAGGAAATCTTGCCATTGATCGCTATTTTGCACGGTATTTAGATAAAAAACAGTTATCTAGAACATGCTATGTACTATTATTTTTGCCGCAGTGCTTTTGTTTGCGCCGGTTCTTGTGGATAATCGCCCAATCTTCGTTTTACTCCTTCATTTGACGACATGGATTGGCGCCATTCTCGCTCTTTGCGAATTAGTTTTTTGCTCGTCCTTACTCTTACGGCCTTGCTGGGCATTTTGCCGTACTTTTTATCGTCAGACCTCGTTCGCGATCAATTGATATCAGCAGTCCAGCGAGATACCGAGCGTAAGCTCGACATTCGTGGCAGCGCCCATATGGTGCTGCTACCGCGTCCGGCTGTGCTGATTAAAAACGCCACCCTCACCGAACCAAAGTCAGATACGGTTTTTGCGCATGCCGACGCCATTAAAGTGGTGTTTCGCCTATGGCCTTTAATTAGCGAAGGCAAAGCCGTCGTCAATAGTATTGAAGTTGAAAAGCCCGAGTTGACGATTATTCGCCACGATGACGGCACGTATAATTTTGAAGATTTACTACAAAGCAAAGGCAAGCAAATTCATTTGGCCTTAGATCGGTTTAGTTTTTCGGATGCGCAACTGGCTTGGCAAGATGATTTAGTCAATGAAAACACTGCATTTAAGTCAGCTCAATCTTGAACTGGACAATCTGACCGACCCCAAAAAAGGCGACTTAAGCCTAGACGGGCAAATTTACCTCAATGACAACGGCGAAGCAGCACGTTGGCGCGGCAAAGTGCAAGGCTCGGCGGCGATGCGTTATGTTGAGCAAGAGCGGCGATTACATATTGCCGACATTAAAGTGGCACTCACGCAAGAAGGCGCCAGCGATGCGGGGCTTAAAGTTAGCAATACCCAGCTACAAATCACCGGCAATTTAAATTATGGCTGGGATCCACTCCGACTCGCCGGTGGGGATTTAAAGCTCACTGGATCGGCCAATCGTGCTGGGCAGCTATGGAAAACCACGCTGGACGTGCCCGAAATTCAGCTCACCGAAAACGCATTGGCGCTCAATCGCTTGCAGTTTGATATTGAGATGCAAGACAAAGACGCTAAATTTAGCGCCTCGGCCACGGTGCCAACCCTCAGCGGCGCACAACGACATTTTTTACAAAGTAATGCTGCCAAAATCAGCGTTAAATTCAATAGCCCAGAACAAAATCTGGATGTCGTATTTAGTACCCCGCTGGCCATTGAGCGCGGCAATTTAACCCGATTATCTAACTACCGACTCACCGGTAGCTACACCAATCGCAGCTTGCCACGCGGCGCGATTCGCTTGGATTTAACCGGCAAGGGTGATATTGATTTACACAATGAATTGATCAATCTCGACAGCAATGGCACGCTAGATTACGAGCCATTGCACGCGCAAATAGGTATGGAAAGTTTTGTTGATCCGCAATTTCGGATCAACATGAGTCTGGCCAAATTTGATTTAACGCCCTATTTACCCGCAGTAGCGGCGGGCGCAAAAAAAAGCGCGCAAAACAATAAATTTGATTTGTGGTGGCTAGAAAAATTTAATGCTATTGGCTCAATCAAAATTGGTGAGCTGGTACTGAATAATTTGCACGTTGACGACTTAGACCTCACCTTAATTGCGCGCAAAAATCGTCTGGTGCTCGATCCTTTATCGGCCACGCTCTACGAAGGCCAATTAGCGGGTCGGGTTGAAATTAATTCAACGCAAGCGGTGCCGTTTTTCCGCGTTGAGCAAACCTTATCCAATATGAATATCAACACCTTGCTCACCGATACCTTAGACACCAGTCGTTTTGAAGGTCGTAGCAATTTAACTATTGATGTAACCGCCAAAGGGCAAAACTTGGCGGACTTACGAAAATCAGCCAATGGCAAAATCAAAGCCAGTCTCAAAGAAGGCGCGATTCGCGGCATCGACATTAGCGGCTTACTGAGCTCGGCCAGCCAGCAAATTAAATTAATGAATGGCGAAGTCAGCAAGACCGACCATAGCAATGGCAAAAACCAATTTTTCTGAGCTCAATGCCACTTTGCATCTTAAAAATGGCATCGCCGAAAACCATGATCTGAGTGTGAGCGCCGATGTATTAAAACTCAGTGGCGGCGGGATGCTCAATTTGGCCGCTGGCACGCTTGACTATAAAATGCAGGCCAGCGCCAATCCTAAAGTGCCAGAATTAGCGGGATTAATTGGCTTAACCCTACCTATTACCTTAAGCGGCCCGATTCAAAATCCGGTGTATAAAGCCGACACGGCTAACTTAAAAGAACAAATCATTGCGCGGCAAAAAGCCGAGGCACAGGCAAAAATAGATCGCGCCGCGGCAGCACAAAAAGCCCGCGAAGAAAAAATTGCCGCACAAAAAGCCGCCGCCTTAGCGGAAAAGAAAAAAGCCGAGCTCGCCGCCAAAAAGAAAGCGCGTAGCGCGCCGCGCAAAACCACTAAAGTAAGCAAACCTTAATGTCTGATTTCTCTTTACGTTTGCGCCAATGGCAGCAGCATTCTGGCCGCCATCATTTGCCATGGCAAGTGAACGATGCTTACTGCGTTTGGCTGTCTGAAATCATGCTGCAACAAACGCAAGTGAGCACCGTTCTCGACTACTACCCGCGATTTTTACAGCGTTTCCCAACGCTGGCTGATTTAGCTGCTGCACCGCTCGATGATGTGTTGGCGCTGTGGAGTGGACTGGGTTACTACACCCGAGCCAGAAACTTGCATGCTTGCGCTCAAGCGGTGGTGCGTGATTTTGCCGGGCAATTTCCTAACGACCCCGCATTGATTACCACCTTGCCCGGTATCGGGCGCAGTACCGCAGCAGCCATTGCCGCTTTTTCCTACGGCTATCGCGCCGCGATTTTAGACGGCAATGTGAAACGCGTGTTAACGCGTTGGGCGGGGATTGAAGGCTATCCGGGGGTGAAAGCCATCGAAAACCAGCTGTGGCAATTGGCTGAATCCTTACTCCCCGCTCGTTGCTCCGATAGCCAGCAAGCGGCCAGCGAAATCAAAGCCCATACGCAAGGTCTGATGGATTTGGGTGCTACCATTTGCACACCAAAAAATCCAAGCTGCTTGCTGTGCCCCATCGCTAGTGATTGCCAAGCTCGGCAGAGCGATCGGCAAGCGGTCTTGCCAACGAGAAAGCCGAAAAAAACCATCCCAGAAAAAGCCACCGTAATGATCTTTTTGCGCAATGCGCAGGGTGATCTATTGCTCGAAAAACGCCCGCCAACCGGCATTTGGGGTGGTTTATGGAGCCTACCTGAAGTCGCGTTACATACCGATCCAGTCGCCCACATTGCCGATCATTTGGGTTTAAACATTGCGCTGAGCAAGACTCTGCCTGAGTTTGTTCATGTATTTACCCATTACCGTCTCACCATTACCCCGCAATTGGCGCAGCTGGTGGGCAGTGATTGCGCCAAAGAAAGCGCCAATACCGCGTGGTTTAGCCCAGCCGCTGCGCTGGCGGCTGGCATTCCAACGCCATTGCGCAAAATCATTCATTCGATCTAATCTGGCTGACTAACTCGAAATAAAACGTGCAGCGGGCATTGATGCCCGCTTTAACGTTGGCTTTTGCGATTCGGGCATTGACTGCAATCTTTCACTTCGCCAATTTTTTCTAAGGATTGGCTCAAAGCACACACCGAGCGGCGGCAAGCAACAAACCGCACTTGCTCATCATTGGCCAATTCTCGATACGCCTTCATCACGTTGTGACTTAAAAAATCAGTAAACAAAATCAATAAATCGGCCCCGTTTAAACTCGCCGGCTTGCGCTGATGCGATACATTGCGCCCGCTCACATGCTTTTGCACACTAATACCGTGCTCAGCCAATAGCTGCGGGATATTGCCCAAGGCATCGGCGCCAACCAGATAGGCCTTCATTGCTGTTCCTTCGTTCGAGTAGTCGGTGAAGCGATTATTGTACAAATGAGAATAATTATCAATAGCGATTAATCTGTTTTTTTCATTAGATGAAATTATCGCGTCAACAACACCTTGCCTAGGTGTCTGTTGACGTTTGGTTTGCCAACCGCGTTTGTGCGAATTTTGGCCTGAGGCAAGGCACGAAGCGCGTAGCGTAGTCATTCTACGCCAGCGCTTGGTAACGCAGCATCAGGCTGACTTTATTTAAAAAAGCTGCCGCCAAACCCTGCGGGCTGGGCGCTTTTCGCGGCGACCCTGCGTTGTAGCAAGCTCACATAGAATGACTATGCGTCGCTTACTACGCCTTGATTCGCCGCGAAAAACGCTCCAGCACGGCGGGAAACAAAACGCCAACAGACCCTAGGGTTTTTACCTAAGTTGCTTTGCATCAAACTGTAACAAGCGCAGATCAGGCTAAATACCTCATCATTCACCGCGCACAGGGAATAAAGCCAAGATGTTGATTGTGATCCCAAAAGAAAACCAACACGGCGAGACCCGTGTCGCCGCCTCGCCTGAAACGGTTAAAAAACTCGTCAAACAAGGGCATCAAGTACGCGTTCAAGCGAATGCCGGCCTAGCGGCAACATGGCAAGATAGCGATTACTTAGCGGCTGGCGCGAGCATTAACGAAGACATAACCAGCCTGTATAGCGGTGCAGCCCTTATTTTAAAAGTGCAAGCGCCCAATACCCAAGAAATTGCCCTTTATCCCGAGCACGCAGCGCTGGTGAGTCTGTTTGATATCCATCGCTATCCGCATCTTAGCTTACTCGCCGCCAAACAAATCGATGCTTACGCGCTGGAATTAATTCCACGGATTACCCGTGGCCAAAGCATGGACGTATTGTCGAGCCAAGCCAATATTGCTGGCTATCGTGCAGTGCTGTTGGCAACGCATTACTTCCCGCGCTTTATGCCGATGTTGATGACCGCCGCCGGCTCAGTGAAACCCGCGCGCGTGTTAATTTTGGGGGCTGGCGTGGCCGGCTTACAAGCGATTGCCACCGCCAAGCGTTTAGGCGCCGTCGTTGAAGTATTTGATGTACGCCCAGCCACGCGCGAACAAGTTGAATCACTTGGCGCAAAATTTGTCGAAGTTGAACTCTCCAGCGAAGAGCAAGCGGCATTGGCCCACACCGGCGGCTATGCCAAAGAAATGTCCGACGATTATCGGCAACGACAAAGCGAGCTGATCGCGCAACAAGCAGCGCAAGCTGACATCATTATTAGTACCGCGCTGATTCCGGGCAAAGCCGCGCCGGTTTTGCTGACGGCAGCCACCGTGGCGCGGATGAAAGCCGGTAGCGTGATCATTGATATGGCCGTCAGCCACGGCGGCAATTGTCCGCTGTCGCAAGCCGATCAAGTGGTGGTTAGCGACAACGGCGTCAGCATTGTGGGGCAAAGTAATTTAGCCGCCTTAATGCCAACCGATGCCTCGAGTATGTTTGCGCGCAATGTACTGACGTTTTTAGCACTGTTGAGCGATAAAGACGCCCATTACGCACCGCAGCAAGACGATGAAATCATCCAAGCCACTCGAGTTTGCCACGCCGGTAGCATTTATTTTGCCAGCGCCTCGGCCACCCCAGCGACTCAAGCCAGCGCCATACAGTTAAGCCAAGCGAGCGCGGTGCCGGCCACTGCTGACGCCATCACTGCAGACGTCATCACAGTTTAAGGAAAACCCATGTCTACTCTTGCCCTAGCCGCTTCTACAACGGCTGCCGCCCCCATCGCCCATGCCGCAACGAGCGATCCATTGATGGCCAGTTTAACGATTTTTGTGTTGGCGATTTTTTGTCGGCTACCACGTGGTGTGGAATGTCACACCTGCGCTACATACGCCGCTGATGGCGGTCACCAATGCCATTTCGGGGATTATCGTCGTTGGCGCCATGCTGCAAGTGGTGGATATCAACGCCCAGCAAATTACGCTCACGAGCGTTCTTGGCGCGGTAGCGATTTTCCTCGCCAGTATCAATATTTTTGGTGGCTTTTTGGTCACTCAGCGCATGCTCGATATGTTCAAATCGAAAAAAAGGAGCGAAATAATGGCGAACTTAACGGCCCTGCTCTATCTGGTTGCTGCGGTACTGTTTATTTTATCGCTACGCGGTCTTTCCTCACCACACACCGCTTTGCGCGGCAATTTATACGGCATGGTTGGCATGACTATCGCCGTAGCAACGACATTTTTTGTCGCTGTGAGCCCAGTGGTATGGCTGATTGTCGCCGCAATGGCCGCTGGTGCCTTGGTTGGCGCATATAAAGCACGCACCGTAGCCATGACAGCGATGCCGGAACTGGTGGCCGCGATGCATTCTTTGGTCGGTTTATCTGCGGTATTAATCGCCATCGCCGCCGTGTTCCATACCGGAATGAGCCACACTGGCGCGCAGCAAATTGAGCTCTTTTTAGGCGCATTCATCGGCGCGATTACCTTTACCGCCTCGGTCGTCGCCTACGGCAAATTGTCGGGCAAGTTTGGCGCGCGCGCGATCAACTTTAAAGGCCAGCATTTAGTCAATCTGCTACTGGCACTCAGCATGGTCGGCCTTGGGATCGCGTTTTACGCCACCGGCAGCCAAGCGGCATTTTTGGCGATGGTCGCGATTGCCTTGGCGCTTGGGGTGTTGCTGATTATCCCAATTGGTGGCGCGGATATGCCGGTGGTGGTATCGATGCTCAATTCGTATTCGGGCTGGGCGGCGGCCGGCATTGGCTTTACGCTGGATAATCCGGTACTGATTATCGCTGGCGCTTGCGTTGGCGCATCCGGTGCGATTTTGTCGTACATCATGTGTAAAGCGATGAACCGCTCGATTGTATCGGTGCTGCTCGGTGGTTTTGGTGCCGAAGTGGCTGCGGCGGGCCCCGCAGGCAGCGCGCAGAAAAACTATCGTTCGGGCTCGGCGGATGATGCGGCATTTTTTAATGGAAAACGCCGAACGCGTGATTATCATCCCCGGCTACGGCTTAGCCGTGTCGCGCGCGCAGCATGCGCTGCAAGAGCTGACGGATTTACTCACTGAGCGCGGCGTCGATGTGCGCTATGCCATTCACCCAGTGGCCGGACGTATGCCAGGCCACATGAATGTGCTATTGGCCGAGGCCGAAGTACCCTATGAGCGCGTGATCGAAATGGATGAAATCAATAGCGACTTTGCCAGCACCGACGTGGTACTGGTCATCGGCGCCAATGACGTGGTTAATCCTGCCGCCAAGAACGACCCGAGCAGCAGCATTTATGGCATGCCGATTTTAGACGCGTATAAGGCACGCACGGTGATGGTGGTCAAACGCTCGATGAGCGCCGGTTATGCCGGGCTAGACAATGAATTGTTTTATATGGACAAAACCATGATGGTATTTGGTGACGCGAAAAAAGTCGTTGAAGGCATGCTGCAAGCGGTGCATTAATCGCCCTGCTCGCCACGAATGTTTCCCCGTTCGTGGCGGCAGCACCGCGAAGCAAAAGCCTGCAGCCATTCCAAAAATATTGAACTGTGCGCCATTGATTGACGTTCACTAAGCGAGCGCAGCAAGGATTGACGACAGAAATCACCGCCGCTACTGCGGCCTTTGGTCATCGTCTTTTGCAATTTCTACGAGTCAAAAAACCAAGAACAAGGTAAGCTTACGTTTTACTGCAGAAAGACCGCCATGATCACCACCTCCAGCACCGACCAAACCGGTCGCCCAACGCCAAAACCCTGTCCAAAATGCGGCGCCATCGCCGAGCAACACAAAGCCGGATCAAATCGCTTTTGGGTGCAATGCAGCAAGCTAGGCAAAAACGGCAACTGCAGCGCCATCGGCCAGCAAGGCAGCAATAAAAAAGAAGCCATCGCCAACTGGAATTCGCTGCGCTAAAACGGCAAGGGTATTTACCTCTAGCGCTGTTGCAGCATCGCCAATGAAGCTATACCCTGTGTTAGGTTTCGGCAACAACTTCGATTGCACTAAGCGATGCTTTTGACGCGCCTGATTACATCGGCATATGCTGTTTGCTTATGCCATCCTTTACTTGATATTCCCGTGCCTAATTAATTAGCCCCCACCGCCGATCAACCACTTGCAAGCCAAGTTGGGGTTTTGATCGTCCGCTACTTTCTGACTATCCGCTAGCCGCCTTACGCAAGGCGCGGATGGTCACGGCTAATTTTAGGAATATCAGTATGCAAACCTCGCTCTCTACTGCGCGCCTCGTGCTGCGCACTTTCACCGGCAACGACTTTACCGCGCTACGCGCCCTCACCCAGCAAGCTGAAATTATCGACATCCTGCCCGACTGGGCGATGAGCGACGCACAATTGCGCGACTATCTAGCGGCATGGCAACAATTCTATTTGACCGAGCATGAACCGATCAGCGAATGGCTCTACGCCATTACGCTCGCCAAAAGCAATGAACTCATCGGCTGGGTTGGCATTTGGCCCAAAGATGGGCTGCAATCGAGCTTCCCCGAAGTGGCATATGCCATCGGCCGCGAGCACCGTCAATGCGGATTGACCACGGAAGCCGTAGCCGCAGCAACGCAGGCGTTTTTTGCCAGCAGCAACACCGCCGCCTTGGTGGCGATTGTTAAAGACTGGAATATCGGCTCGCGCCGCGTGGTCGAAAAAGTGGGGTTTTTGCCACGAGGCAAAACCACCGTGCCACGAGGTAACACAATCGTGCCGCACGACAAAACCACCGTACCGGACGAGGGCGAGTTTGATTTTTTCATCCTACCGCGCCCAAATCTAGCCAGCACTGCCGCTGTTCAACTACGCGCCGCGACCACAGACGATGCCGAGCAATTGGCCGCCATACAGCGGGCAGCGTATTTAGCCCATGCCCGCCGTTGTGGGCCGTGGAGCTCGGACAGTGATAGCGCAGGATCTGGCGGCTATGATTGCCCGCACAAAATGGCGTATGCGATTGCAACATCGCACTATTTTGCCATTGAAGTCGCTGGTGTGTGCGTTGGCGGCATTGCTTATTTGGGCCCCATCGCTGGGCAAGCGTATGTTGAATATCTGCACGTTGATCCTGCATTTGGCCGCCAAGGCATTGCCACTCAAGCTTTGGCGCAACTCGAAAAATTAGTCCCCAAGCCAATAGTTGGTCGCTAAGCACCAGCGCGCACAGCAAGGATAATGAGCGCTTTTATGTCCAATGCGGCTACCAAGTGGCTGATCGCGACGACAACTGCGTCACCTTTATTCGCCATTTACGCCACAACCCAAGCAAGCCGCAGCACCATATCGGCCTGAATTTAAACGCCAACGATTGGCATGACTGCGCCATCGCCGATGCCACATTTTTTAGTAGCAATTTAAATGGCAGTCGTTTTATTGATACCTGCATGCAAGACGCGCAACTGCACAATGTGAACCTGACGCGGCTTTCCATTGGCGACGCGAGATTAGGCGGCGTTAAAATCGCCCACGCCTCGTGGGGCGGCGCGCATTTACACGATTTAGCGCGCGGCTGGCATGGCGATAATGAGCCAGTAACAATAGAGCGCTGCGATTTAGCGGGCGCGCAAATTCGCGATTGTGACCTAAGCCAAGCGCAAATTAACAGCGAGCAACTCGAAGGCCTACAGATCAACGGCGTAGCCTACGCCGAGCTACTTGCGGCGTGGCAGATGAGTCAACAAACTTAAATAAACAGGTATTTGCCACCAAGCTTTGCAATGTATAGTTTGGTGATCAATACCCACTAATCATTGGCAATGTTCAGATTTTGTGTTGATGCCGTGCCGCGCTCGTCGGTCTGGGGCTTAAAATCCCGTCCAAGCGCACCGAGTGAGGAGAGAGACAAACAGCTTTATCGTTTGGCTCACGATCGATCGAGGGAACAGCGGAGCTGGGCGCGCTCGGGTCGCCTTTCTTTTCCCCCATTTTCTTTGGCGAGTCAAAGAAAAATGGGTCCCCGTCGCGGACTGCGACTGTAAACAGCCGTGCCGCAGTCACTTAAAACCATCAACACGCAATCTGAACATTGTCTAATCATTGAGCATCGGCAATAGCGGCAAATCGGTCACACCGACATCAATCCCCTGTTGCATCAGCAAGGTACTCACTTGGCCGCGATGATGCGTTTGGTGATTGAAAAAATGCTGTACCTGCACCCAGCGTGGAATGGTTTGGGTAAAACCATACACCTTGCTGGTCCACGTCACTGGCTCGTTCAGCCAAGCAGCATCTAAGCCATTGGCCCACGCCATGATCCGCGCATCCAGCGCCATCCGCGCGGCGTGTAACTCGGCAAAATCAGCATAAACATCCTCGCCCGGCGGCGAGCTAATCAGCGTTTCGCCAGTAAAGCGCGACAGCCACATCAAATCCCCCCAAACAATATGATTGAGCGTGCTATGAATCGACTTAAAATACGCCCCACGATCCGCCTTGCGCTCAGCGTCACTTAAGGTGGCAGCGGCAGCGTACATTTGCTGGTTTTGCCATTGGTTTATACGCTGCCATCAGTTGCGGCATATTGCCTTGAAACATAAACCCTCTCTTATGCAATTGATTCGGTAAGCAGCACCACTTTGCCGCAATTGCGACTGGCTGCGACATATTCATGCGCGGCTTGCGCGTCTTTGAGCGCAAACGTGCGATCGAGCGTAATGCGATATTCGCCACTGGCGAGGCGCGGCAACACTGTATCGCGTAGCGCCATCGCCAACCTGGCCTTGACGGCGAGCGCTTGACTACGCAGTGCTGAGCCTTGAATTTTTTGTCGCTTGACCAGCAGCAAGCCCAAATTAATCTCGCAGCTCAGGCCTTTGAGTAAGCCAATCACAATGATGCTGCCATCGCTATTGAGGCAAAGCTGATTGGCTGCGACATAATCGCCGCCCACCGTATCCAAAATTAAATCCACGCCGCCCGCGGCTTTAAGCGTAGTTGCAAAATCTTGGCTGCGATAATCAATGACTAAATCAGCGCCCATATCGCGGCAAAACGCCTGCTTTTCCGTCGAGCTGGTCGTCACCGCCACCCAAGCGCCGAGCGACTTGGCCAACTGAATCGCCGCCGCGCCAACACCGCTGGCACCGGCGTGAATCAACACCCGCTGCCCCGCTTTAAGCTGACCAACGTCAATTAAATTCAACCACGCCGTCATCCACACCTCGGGCAAACTTGCCGCCGCGGCAAAATCGAGGGTATCGGGCTTTAAGCAGCAAAGCGATTGATCGAGCAAGCAATACTCGGCATAAGCACCACCACCGACCAAACCCAACACCGCATCGCCGACCGCAAAATCGCTCACCCCCTCGCCCAACGCCACCACCACGCCCGCCACCTCTAAACCGATGGTCAGCGACTCACCAGCGGGCGGCGGATATTTGCCCTGCGCCTGCATCAAATCCGCCCGATTCACCCCCGCCGCCATCACCTTAATCAATAACTGCCCCGCAGCTGGCTCAGGGGTCGGATGATCAGTCAAAACCAATTGTTGATTCAGCGTCGTAATCGCCAACATAAGCCACCTCGATAAAAGGGAAAGAAACAGGTTAAGGCACCGGCAAACAGCGTTAATTTTGTTTTAATAGTAGGGTATCTTGCACTAGCCTTTTAAGAAAAAGACCTAGCAGCAGATACACCCAATAAATTTGTGCGTTGTGCATTCGACATTCGGCGCACTACGCTGCGCTTTGAGTGCGCCCTACACCGCTTAGAATTTGTAAGTTGGGCTATCGAGCCCAAGCCTACTGGACTGATATTACGAACATGCTTAATTACATCGTTTTTCCATTCCAACTACATGCAAGCCATTTACTTTTGGCTGTCCTACTCCTGCTGCGACAGGATAATCCTCAACGTGGCCAGATAATAAATACCCTCTTCGCTCATAAAAAGCTTGAAGTTCTGGCCTAGATGAAAGCACTGAAATTTTTAAAACATCAGACTTAAAATTAGCTACGGCATACTGCTCTGCACTCGTAAGCATCTGCTTACCTATGCCTTGTGCTTGGCACAAGGGATCAGTGGATAGCATGCCAATATAAGCCGCCTCATCACGTCGTTCTACGTGAACGCAAGCCACAATTTCAGTGTCCTCGCAAAGCAGTAAAATTGCGGATTGAGGCTGAAATAGCTTCTTAATTTGCTCGCAGTTGGTTCTATCTCCCGAAATCAACGCCGCTTCGTGAGTCCAGCCTTTTGCTATAGATCTAGGCCGGTAAGCTCTGTTCACTAATTGTGCGATTGCTTCAGCATCCAATTCAACGGCGATACGAAATAGTGTTTGCATGTTTAATAGCTACAATTCAAATGTTGGACTAGATAAAATCGACGGGTTTCGGTACAGCAATTTCACACCCTTCAACAATCACCAAGTCAATCTCACACGAGCCTTCGCGTAACGCTTTAGCGGCTTGATACGGGGCGCAGTGCCAACAGTCGAGTGCGGCCTGATAGCTAGGGAATTCAACGATGGTATTACGTGAACGGGTATTCCCCTCTGGAACAATAAATTTACCTGCTTGAGTCAGATACATCGCTCCATATTGCGCCAACGCGGCACCATTAGCTGCGATATAAGCTTGAAATGACTCGATATGCGTGATATCAAGGCGGACTATCCAATACCCCTTAGCCATGACTTTGCTCCGAATTCAAACGAAAGCAAAACAATAGCATGGAGTCAGAAAAAATTCAGGTCTCCACCACCCCCGCCGTCTGTTGTTCCAACGTTTGATGCGCGAGGGCGAGGTATTCTTTGGACTGCATTTCCGAGAGGCGGCTGGCGGTGCGGAAGAATTCGGATGCTTGCAAGCCAGCGACGTAGACCTCTTCTACCGGCACATCGGCGGCGCGATGATGAGTTTGACGCGGTTGTCGTAAAACACGTCGACCAGCCAAGTAAAGCGGCGCGCTAGATTGCTTTGCTCGGCACTCAGTTTTGGCAAGCCAGATAAAAAACACCGTGTGATATTCCTGCGCCAAGGCCAAGTAATCGGCTTGTCCACGGCCATCACCACACAGTACGGCAAAATCAAACCAGATTGCGCCACCGGCGCGGCGCCGTGCTTTTAGTTGGCGGCCTTCGATTTCAATCTGGGTGCTTTCATCGTGCGCGGTGGCCATTTTGATAAAAAGCTCGGTCAGTTCCTGCTCATTCTCGGCGTTATTGGGGTACAAATAAGTGCGCGCTGCAGTGAGCGTGCGCAGGCGGAAATCTTGGCCACCATCAACATTCAGTACATCGAGTTTGGCTTTGAGAAGTTCAATGGTCGGCAAAAAGCTCGCCCGATGCAGCCCATTGGGGTACAAGCCATCCGGTGGATAGTTCGAGGTCGTGACCAAGATCACGCCGCGACTAAATAATTGCTCCATTAAGCGCCCCAATATCATTGCGTCGGCAATGTCGGACACATGAAATTCGTCAAAAACACACAGCACGCGGCAAGATTTGGCCCATTGCTCGGCAACCTTACCCAGCGGATCATTTTGCCCTTGCTGGGCACGTAAATCTTTATGGATTTGCTGCATAAAATGATGAAAATGCAGCCGCTTTTTTGCGCTTAAATGGCAAGCCAGCGTAAAACGCATCCATCAAAAAGCTTTTACCACGCCCCACGCCGCCCCAAAAATACAGGCCACGCGGTAGCTCTGGCATCGGCAATAAACTTTTGCCAAACAGGCGATTGCGCTTTTGCTTAAACACCATCAAAGGCTTGCCAAAGCGTTTCGAGGCGATCAATCGCGGCGGCTTGCGATTGGTCGCTAATAAAGCCCTCTTGGCTCGCCAGTGATTGATACCAAGTGAGTGGACTAATGCCAACGGCGGGCGGCGCAATAACATGTTGTGACATACAAAAATCTCGTGGTGAAGCCAAGCAATTCAAAAACCAACAGCAAAAAAAACCCTGCAACAATGGCAGGGTTTTTATCGTTTAGCGAAAAATCAATTACAACGCTGCTGCGTTATTCGCAAGGTAATCGGCAACGCCATCGGCTGAAGCGGTCATGCCTTTTTTGCCTTTGTTCCAACCTGCTGGGCAAACTTCGCCGTGTTCTTCAGTAAATTGCAAGGCATCCACCACGCGCAACATTTCGTCGATGTCACGACCCAATGGCAGGTTATTGATCACTTGGTGCTGAACCACACCGGCTTTGTCGATCAAGAATGAACCGCGCAAGGCCACGCCCGCGTCAGCCAATTCAACGTCGTAGGCTTTGCAAATTTCGTGTTTTACGTCAGCCACCAAGGTGTAGCCAACTGGGCCAATACCGCCTTTATTGACTGGGGTATTGCGCCACGCAGAATGCGAGAATTGGCTGTCGATCGAAATACCAATCACTTCTACATTGCGTGCTTTAAATTCAGCCAAACGATGGTCAAAAGCGATTAATTCTGACGGGCATACGAAGGTGAAATCCAGTGGATAAAAGAAAATCACTGCATACTTGCCAGCAGTGGCTGCTTTCAAATTGTAGTTTTCAACGATTTCACCCGAGCCCAACACAGCGGCGGCGGTAAAATCAGGGGCTTGCTTCGCAACGAGTACAGACATGTAATGCTCCTAGCGGGATTAAATCGTAAGGGTTGAACAGCTAGCTTAAATATCGGGGCGTGCCGAGTCAATTCAAGGCTAGTCATGTGATTTTTACTGATTATTTCGTATTCCTGCCCAATACCAAGCAAGGCGCAGGCTTTGCTTGCCAATTTTCTTACAGCTTGCCATCATAGGCAAACTGACACATTCATCATAAAGGCTTGCAATGATCGGCTTAAAACTCACTCATATTGCGACTGGTTTTTTACTCTTTGCCGCAAGTTTATCAGGGTTTGCCAATGAGAAAACCATTACGATTCTGACACAACAAGATGTATTTAATGACTACCAGCAATTTATTGCCGGCCGTGACCCCATCACACTCACCCAGTATGGCGGCCCGGGCTCGCGCCGTGATGTCGTCGAGCTAGTCTTAGTGCAGCAGGCGCTGAAAGCCGGGGGCAATACTTATCCGGTTAAAATCGTAAAGGTCGACAATACCAGCGATTCATATAGCCGCTTTATTAAAGAAATCACCACGGGCACGGCCACCTTGGGTGGCAATAGCGCTTGGTTTATCGACTTAAAACAAATTAACGACAAAGTGTTTATTAGCGAGCCCAGCATTCGCCAAGGCGAATTTGAGGCCGGGCTTTATACCACTGCCGACAATGCCGATGCGCGTCTATCTAAAACACTACCGCAAATTCAAGCACTCACTGCGGTTGTCGCCGAAAGCTGGCTGCCCGATGTGGCAACGCTGGAGGGCATTAAATTTAAGCACGTGTTAAAGACCCAAAGCTGGGATTCAATGGTAGGGATGCTGGGGAAAAAACGCGCCGATGTGTTGCTTGCGCCGTTTCAACCGACGGCCGATTTATCGATGCAAGCCGGCGGGCGTAAACTCGTGCCGATTGCCAATGTGAAAGTAGGACTACAAGGCAGCCGGCATTTCTTTGTGAGCAAAGCTTCACCGATCGGCAGCGAGGTGGCTCAGTCGCTTAATTTAGGCTTAGCTAAACTCAGAGAGCAAGGCACGATCGAAAAAGTGTATCGAGACTCTGGCTTTTTCAACCAAGCCACTCGCAATTGGAATCGCCTCAATTAAAAACATACTCTGACGCCCACAGATCTCGCGCCATCATCGTTCGTGCCAAACACGAGCGATGATGTGCAAGTTTGGGCGCAATGATTGAGGCTTTGCTGCAATACATCATCAGCATATTTATATACAGGTATTGCCTTGCGCCCTTTTAAATAAATAGCGCAGTGAGCAATACCCATCTTCGTTAAACCAAGGGTGCAGGTTCACCAAAGTAATAGCCTTGGGCAAAGTCGACACCGATCGTTGCCAATTGCGCCAAAATTTCTTCGGTCTCGACAAATTCGGCAATGGTTTTACAACCCAAACTATGCGCAATGTCATTAACGGCGATCACCATTTGCCGGCACACCCGATCATTCACAATATCGGTCACTAAACTGCCATCGATTTTTAAATAATCAACCGGCAGGGTTTTGAGGTAATTAAACGATGAAAAACCACTACCAAAATCATCCAAGGCAAACATACAGCCACGTGCACGCAAGGTTTCAATAAACTGTGTTGATTCTTTTAAATTAGAAATCGCCGCCGTTTCGGTGATTTCAAAACACACAAACGTTGGCGATACGCCGGTTAAATCCAGCTGCTGCAAAATAAATGCCAAGGTTTTTTTATTTAATGATTTACCGGATAAATTAATCGCCAATTGTGGTAATGCACGCTGCTCCTGTTTGCATTGCGCTAGGTATTTCAAGCTGTGCTCTACCACCCAGCAATCAATTAAAGCCATCATATCGTAGCGCTCGGCAGCTGGAATAAAAGCCCCCGGTGGGATAATTCGGCCATTGGCATCGACTAAGCGCAATAAAATTTCATAATGCGGCAGTTGATGCAGCTCTCGATCAAATGGCTCAATTTTTTGGTAATACAATTGAAAACGATTTTGCTCAATGGCTTCTTTTAGGGTAGCGAGTAATTGCAATTCGTTATGCCGCTCTTGCAATTCAGTATCATCCTGACTGTACCAACTCAGGCGATTGCGACCAGCGTCTTTGGCGGCAAAACACGCGATATCCGCTTGGCTCATGGCTTCTTGCGCGCTAACGCAATGCGCGTCAATCATCACCAAACCAATACTCACCGTCACGCCGTGGGGCCGTCCTTGCCAAACAAAACGAAACTGCGCCAAAGCGTGCAAAATACGCTCAGCCAATATTTGCGCCTGCGGAATTTGATCGCCAGAAATCAAAATTCCAAATTCATCCCCACCTAAGCGCCCTAGCATGCTGTTTTCTGCACTCATTAAGCTTTGCAATAAATTAGTCACTAAGCGCAGCAATTCATCGCCAGCCAAATGCCCGCAGGTGTCGTTGACTAATTTAAATTGATCCAAAATCGAGCAACATTAAAATGTGTTGCTGATTCGACTCGGTGGCCAGCTGATGCGCTGCAATCAATGCACGCTCAAAACCACGCCGATTGGTAAGGCCCGTGAGGTAATCATGGTCAGCTTGGTAAGCGAGCTTGGCGGTGAGCGCTTGCGATTCAGTCACGTCGTGCAGCACCAGCACCATGCCTTCAACCTGACCATCGGGATCATTAATCGGCGCGACTGCATATTCAACAATAAATCGCTCGCCGCGACGATTGGCCAAGGCCACCGTTTGCCGTGCAATGGCTTTATTGCGCTCGCGGGCATGCAGCAAGACGGCAAAAAAAATCATCCGCGTTTAAATCCCCGCCCTGACAAACGATTTGGCTCACACACCGATCTCGCGCCTCGATTTGCGTCCAAGCGAGCAGGCGCTCTGCGGCAGGATTGAGTAATTTAACTTTAAAATCTGGCGTGGTGGTTAAAATGGCATCGGTAATAGAAATCAACGTCACATCGGCCAATTCTTTTTCTACATATAAAGCCCGCTGCGCCTCTTCTCTTTGCTTGACGCCATGCTGCAGATTGATCCGCATTTGATTAAACGCGTGCACTAATGATTGCAGCTCATCATTTTCTGCGCGCGCGCGCCAACTGGAGCGGCGCAGCCAATAAATTGTAATTTAACTGACCAGTATATTGCGCAATGTGGCTTAAGTGGCGGGCGATTAAGCGATGATACAACACCAAAAAGCATAGGCCAGCAGCGCCCATGCCAAAACCTTCGAGCAACAGTAAACGCAAAAATTGATCGAGCAACTGGGTTTTAAACCCTTTCAGCGAGACGGTTAGGCTCAATTGCCCCAGATTGACGTGCTGATTGGTCAGCGGATGCAAATAGGCAATGGGAAAGGTTTCGGTCAGCGTGTTTTCTGCGCCTTGAATATCAACGCCAGAAGCGTAAATTTGCCCGTCATTTTCAAGCAATTGCACATAGTCAATCACCCGCGTTTGCCGCAGTGAATTGAGCTGACTATGCACCGCTTCGGTATTGACCAGCCATAAATTGCTCGCCAATTGCGATACAGCACTATGCCCTAAAGTTCGCAAATCGGCCCGGGCTTTTAATAGCCCACGGTTGTATTCAACCTGCAGCAAAACCAAGGTGAGGGAAACGGTCACGACCAAACCGGCAGCAAAAACCGACCATGCCAAACGACATGCCAAACGATTGGCAGCATACCAAGTGGTTAAACGGGAAAACAAAAAGGGCTTCACACCGAGGATTTCCAAATTACAAGCGTTTGAGGATAAACGCCAAGTCGTTTAGAAACAACAAAAACCGTAAGGAATATTAGGAAAAGCTACGATTGATTAAAAAACAAGAAGCCACAAGGCTAAATGTAGAAATCATGTAATAAAAATGGGAGAAATGAAGTAGAAATGGTGCGCCCGGAGCGATTCGAACGCCCGACCCTCTGGTTCGTAGCCAGATACTCTATCCAACTGAGCTACGGGCGCACTGGCATGAATCAAAGGCTGACTCATACAAAGAGGCGTGATAATACAGGCCTTATTTACTATCGTCAAGCCCATTTCGCCAATTAATCGGCCTATAATGCGCCAATCCAATCCACTACAGAGACGGCCAGCATGCAATTTGAACATCTCATCCAAATTAATGACCTAACACAAATGCTCACGCCACTACTCACTCGGCAACAACTGTGGCAAGGCTTAGTCTATCGTGCTGAATCACCAATGGCGTTTATGGATCATGTTGATGAAGTCGCGCTGCTTGAGCGCGGTCCAGACTGGGTGCAACGCAAAATGGTGATGGGTAAACTGACTGTCATCGATAAAATCCAATACGAGCACCAAACTCGGGTGCATTATCACACCGAAGCCAGTAGTGAACATGGCGGCGGACAAATGATCATGAAAATTGAAGAACCTAGCCCAGAAGCGCTATTTGTTCGCTTTACCTATATCACGCCACACCCAGATTCTCCCGATCCGGAAACGGCGCATTATCTTGAGTTTCTTAAATCGGCATGGCGTGAAACCGATATTGATACCGTTCGCAAAATCCGTGAGCTCGCAGCATCAGGACAATTGGGCTAAATCACCTGACACCGAGCAGCCAAAAAGATTACACTCAAAGGCTTTCTTCGCTTTTTGGCTCTCGGCATGCAACTCGGCATTATTTACACCCTGCTGGCCTTTTTGATCTGGGGCTTATTTCCGCTTTATTTTTAAAGCGCTGCATGGCATCGCCCCTGAAGAGATTGTGCTGCACCGTTTTATTTGGTCGCTGGTCTTTTTAAGCGCAGTGCTACTCATTAAGCAACGCTGGGCATGGCTCAAACCGGCACTAAAACAACCCAAGCTGATTGGCGTTTTTATCTTGAGCGCCGTCTTACTCGCCAGCAACTGGTATACCTATATATGGGCCGTCAATGCTGGGCGCGTGGTTGATGCCAGCCTAGGGTATTTTATTAATCCTTTGATTAATGTATTGCTGGGCGTTATTTTTTTGCACGAGCGCCTTCGCCCAGCCCAATGGCTGGCCATTGCCATTGCCGCAACAGGCGTTGCTTGGCTTACCTGGCAAGCGGGCCATTTGCCTTGGATTGCGCTGATCTTAGCCTGTACTTTCGCGCTATATGGTTTACTGCGCAAAACAGCCCAACTTGGCGCGCTGGAAGGGCTGTCGCTAGAAACCTTGGTGTTATTTCCCATCGCTCTGGCCGCCATGGTGTATTTACTCGCCACAGGACAAAGTGATTTTGTACGCGCGCCAATTTCCACACAAGCACTGGTGTTGTTGGCGGGCCCGATTACCGCCATTCCACTGCTGCTATTTGCCGCTGGCGCTAGAAAAATCCCACTGTCTTTGGTTGGTATTTTGCAATACACCGGCCCAACGCTGCAGCTCTTGATCGGTGTATTTGTTTTTCATGAAGCGTTTGGTGCGGCTCAAATCATCGGCTTTGGCTTAATTTGGCTGGCCTTAGCGGTGTATGCCATCGATGGCTGGCGCAGTTATCGCGCAAATAGTAAATAATTATACCAATCAGCTATTTCTTGATACGTTACAAATCCTATATCATTGCGCCCCTGTATAAAGCAGCTCTAATTGACAATTTATAGGAATACGCAAGATGACGGCCCCAACTCTATTTGCCGAGAAAGACCTTACTGCCAACCCTGCGCCATTGGGCCTAATGGGTTTTGGCATGACGACTGTGCTATTGAACCTGCACAATCTGGGCTTGTTTGGTAATAGCGCCATGATCTTAGCCATGGGCATTTTTTTATGGCGGCCTAGCTCAAGTGATTGCCGGCGTCTTAGAATGGAAAAAAGGCAATACCTTCGGCACCACGGCATTTACTTCATACGGCTGTTTCTGGCTGTCTTTAGTTGGTTTGTTGGTACTGCCTAAAATGGGCCTAGCCGAAGCGGCGACCAGCTCAGCCATGGGTGCATATTTATTAATGTGGGGTATTTTCACTGCATTCTTGTTTATCGGTACGCTCAAAATGGACAAAGCGTCACAGTTCATTTTTGGCTCTTTGACTATTTTGTTTGTTTTGCTCGCAATCAGCGATTTCAGCGAATCAGCAACGATTAAACAAATCGCCGGTTTTGTTGGTTTACTGTGCGGCGCATCGGCCATTTACACCGCCATGGCGCAAGTCCTCAACGAAGTGTATGGCAAAACGATTTTCTGCCTCGGTGGAAAAAGCCATTAATCGGATTTCAATCAATCCCGAACAGACAAAAAGCCATTCAATCTATTTGAATGGCTTTTTTTACAGCAGCGCAGCAACAAGCGTATGCGCGCCAAGACGTAGATCAAGGCCGGCAACTTTGTACAAAAGTAATCTAGTACATTGTCGTTCAATGCAGAAGCATGAAACACTCACGCATACTGATCACTTGGAGTTGACGATATGTCTTTCAAAACCAAAGCCCTATTCCCCTTATTGTTGCTTGTAGCGACTTCAGCATGGGCATCCAGCCCATGGCGCGAAGGTCGCCATTACAGCCAAGGTGAGATTGTTCGTTACCAAGGCCAAACTTATGAAGCACGTCAAGGGCATAAAGCCGAGCGCGGCGCGAATTGGAACCCAGAAGCAGCGGCCTCACTTTGGGCACCGGTTGAACGGCGCAACAATGGTCGTTTTGGCTGGCAAGAAGGTAAGTACTACAGCAAAGGCCAGATCGTTAATTATCAAGGTCGCAGCTATCGCGTGCGCCAAGGACATCAATCTGAACGGGGTGCGAACTGGAATCCCACTGCGGCTCCATCGCTTTGGGAAGCACTCGATGGCAATCCTAACTGGCGCTAATTGAATTGGCACCAATTGACTTCCGCCCCGCAATAAAAAAAAGCGCATCAATCGATGCGCTTTTTTTTTATTGGACAATATGCAGCTTAATGCAGTTTTAACGACGGGCGCGCGACTCGGCGCAACTTATCCCCCACCCACAATAAGCCGGTCAACACCCAACCATGCACCGCCGCTTGATGCATCCGGTAGAGCGAAGCGTAAATCAATTTTGCGCCACGGCCTTCAACATAATAATTGCGCTTCGGTCCAACAATCGACGCTAAACTCCCCACTGCCGTATGCTTACCCAAAGACACCATCATGCCTTGCGGCTTAAATACAAACGGCAAAACTTCACGTCCCGTCAATTGCTGCCAAATCGCCTCAGCCAACCATTCTGCCTGTTGATGCGCCACCTGCGCCGTCGCCGGCAAAATCACACCATCATCATTGGGTGAGCATGACGCGCAATCCCCAATGGCATAGATGTGCTTGTCGGTTAAGGTTTGCAAGGTTGCGGTGACTTCAATCTGATTTAAACGATTGGTTTTTAATCCCAAAGTCGTCAACCAATCCGCGCCTTTCACGCCAGCAACCCAAACTCGTATATCGCTGTCAATTTTACGGCCATCGGCCAAGACAAAACCTTGCTCGGTCACTTCAACAACGCGGCTATTATTGGCCACTAAAATGCCACGCTCAGCCAAAGATTCGGTCGCGTATTCTGAAAGAGACTCCGGCGCGCCGGCCAAAATCCGATTCATGCCCTCGATAATAGTGATTTCTAGCTGTGCCGGGCTCAATTCAGCGCCGTAGATATGCATTTCACGGATGGTATGATCGATTTCAGCCGCCAACTCAACACCTGTAGGCCCGCCACCCACAATCCCGATATTGAGTTTACGTACCGAATTACCTGAAATGCCGACGGCAAAAGAGAGATCGAGAATTTTTTTACGCAGCTGCTCAGCTTCAACAGGGTTATTCAAAAACATGCAGTGTTCTTTCGCGCCCGGCGTGGCAAAATCATTGGCAATCGCCCCCAATGCAAGCACCAAGGTATCGTAGGCAATTTCACGCGGTGCAGCGATTTCATTCCCATCTTGATCCAAGACTGCGGCTACTTGAATCACTTTACGCTCACGATCCACACCGGCCATCCAGCCAAATTCAAATTGATAATGATTACGCCAAGCATGACCAAAATAGTTTACTTCGTCTTCACCGGTATTGAGCGCGCCGGTCGCCACTTCGTGCAATAACGGTTTCCAGATATGCGTCGCTGAGCCATCGACCAACACCACTTTAGCGCGTTTGGCCGAACCCAAAGTACGCCCTAATTTAGTGGCTAACTCTAAACCACCAGCTCCGCCGCCAACAACGACGATACGATGCAACTTTGTGCTCATAAAAGGCTCTCCAAATGACGTGCCGCAAGGCGAATTAATTTGTCTTGAGTATACCTTGAGCTTGAAATTGATTGTAATTTTAATACGTAATAATAGCCGATTTTAACAATATAAAATTACATCGTCATTTTGATGAAAAATACAAACAATTGGGTATAGTCCGTCAGCCCATCCTGACAAAAGCGCCGCAATCAATACTCATTAAAATGCCTCTAAAGCGAATCGACACGTGGGGCCAATACCCGCTCTAACAATGATTTTACCATCGCCGGCTCAAAAGGCTTATCACAAATCCCCGACACCCCCGCCTGCTCGATCGCCGCGAGCCGACCATAATCGGTCTCAGAAGAAACCATCAAAATCGGCAACTGACTTTGCCAGCTTTGAGTTCGCACATACTCAATTAATGCCTGACCATCCATCTCGGGCATATTGTAATCAGTGATTAATAGATCAAAAGCACTGTCTTCCAACAAGGCTTTGCCCTCCTTGCCGTTCTCTGCCTCGGTAATATTACGCATCCCTAGGTTTTCTAATACTTTTCGCATGTAGTTTCGCGCTGCGCGTGAATCATCCACCAATAACACGCGAATATATTCCAGCTCGATTTCATGCTCTTCGAGCGAATGATCAACCGTTAAGTAATCTAACGTCATCATTAATGCATTATTTAAATGTTCGTTATTAAATGGCTTAGGCAATATCGCACAGGCACCCAATTGCCGCACCGGCTCCAATATCTGCGGCCGCATTTCACTTGAAATTAAAATAAACGCAAGATCTTGCGTTTCAGCCTGCTCGCGCAAATGCGTCAGCAATTGAACACCGGTCATATCCGATAAATACAACGCACTTAAAATCAAATTAGGTGATTGTGCGGTCAACGGTTCGAGTAATTCGAGCGCAGCGCTGGCGGTTGCAACCCAACGCACATTAACGATACCCAACTCGAGTAAGCGCACCTCCATCAGCTTGCCTTGAACCGCCGACGGCTCAATGACTAAAGCACGCAAATCACTAGGTACATAAAAAGAACTCATTTGGGCCACCCAATTAAGATATTCTTTCTTTATAGCGAATTTTTGACAATCTCAGCAAGAAATACAACGGAAATTCAAAGTAGTTTATGTAAGCGCAACTCTATTTTGAGATAGGCATACAACACCGCAGCCATCACCAAGCCCGCCACACCAAACATCGCCTCCAACAGCAGCATCGCCAATAATAATTCCCATGCCTTGGCACGAATTTGAGTGCCAATAATTTGTGCATTTAAAAAGTATTCACTTTTATGAATCAAAACCAAAAAAACCAGCGATGCTATCGCGATCGACAACGATTGCGAAAAACTAACCGTTACAATAATGGCATTAGAGAATAAATTTCCCACAATAGGCAGCAAACCTAATACAAAGGTCAACACCAACATCGTTTTAACAAATGGCAAATGGGCACCAACGACAGGCAAAATCAGCAGCAAATACACACTCGCCAACGCTGTATTAATTAACGAAATTTTTAATTGCGCCAACATCACCGCACGAAATGCGGCGGTAAACCCTTGTACTCGAATTAGCAGTGCTTGGCTCAACACGCCTAATCGATCACGCCGATTGACCTCGCTCAACGCCACAATACCGCCAATCACCGCTCCCACGATAAGATGCGCCAACAACAAACCCAGCTCTTTGCCCGTTGCTTGCAGTTGCGCAATGTGATGCTGCAATAAACTCACTACAGCAGCCTGAATACCAGTTGGACTACTTGGCCAGTCATAGCTCAACCATAAAGGTAAAACACCTTTTGCCTCGCCAATGATTTGCGCCATTTTATCGAGTAAAGCAAGCAAGCCATGCTCAGACTTCATAATGGACAACATCGCCAATACTAAAATAAATAACGCCAAAATCACCAAACTCGACATCAACACCAAAGCCAGCCAACGACTCCATTCCTTTGATAGCACGCCAAAAGTCAGCCGACTTAAAGATTGGACGAGTAAAAAAACCAGCCAGCATGCCTGCCAACAATACTGGCACAAGGTGCAATAAAAAAAAACCAACAGCAGTAAACTTGCCACAATCCCCAGCGACGCCAAATTGACACCAGAACGAGGATGAGGCCGCTGGGTCGGTACTGTCGGAGACGGTTTTACGCGAAACAAAGACATCAGAAGCACCTTAAAATAAAGCGGGGTATTGCTATCCAAACGATATATTCATTGAGCCAAATAGCAATACCTAATTAAGCTAAGCAAAGTGCTCAGCCATTTCAGCCAACTTAATCCAGCCAAGCCATGTATGCCGTTCAATTTAACTGAATAACTTACTCAAGTCTTTTTGCTTTTCAATAAAACTTCACTCGGCTACGATGCGTCACGATGAACTCAGCAGGAATACCGCAAAATGCCAACAACCAAAGTACTCGCTCTCAGTGGTAGCTTACGCGCCAAATCGAGCAATAAAGGCTTACTCCGCTACGCACAAGCTAATGCGCCAGAAGGCATGCAAATTGAAATCGCCGATTTATCGGATGTGCCTTTTTATAATACCGATATCACCGAGCAACCTGCTGCGGTTAAAACACTACTCGCGCAATTTGCCACAGCAGATGCTTTTTTGTTTGCCGGTCCTGAATATAATTATTCAATTTCTCCGGCACTAAAAAACGCCATCGACTGGGCTTCACGCGCGCCAGACAACGCATTACTTGGCGGCAAAGCAGCCGCCGTCATGGGCTCTGGTGGCGGCATGGGCACTTCGCGCGCGCCAATATCATTTACGCCAAGTCTTTGTCTTTACCGACATCCATCCTATTAACAAACCCGAAGTGTTTGCCAACGCGTTTGCTGGGCAATTTGACGCCGATGGCAATCTAACCGACGAACGAATTCAAGACGGCGTCAAGCAATTATTAGCTGCACTCGCTACTTGGTCGCTGCAACTGCGCAAATAAAATTGCGCGCAAAACTGACCAAGACCTAAGCGATATTAGCAATAAAATAGTCGGCATAAAAAAAACACCCTCGATTTCTCGAGGGTGTTTGCTTTTATACGGACCACCAATCAATCTTATTTATCGGTTAAAGCATCAACGCCTGGTAGCGCCTTGCCTTCCAAGAATTCAAGTGATGCGCCACCGCCAGTTGAAACATGGCTAACTTGATCTTCCAGACCAGCTTTTTCAACCGCTGCCACTGAATCACCACCGCCGACAATGGTAATTGCGCCATTGGCTGTGGCTTCAACTAAAGCATGTGCAATCGCGAATGTACCGACAGCCGAAGCATCGATCTCAAACACCCCCATCGGGCCATTCCACAATACGGTTTTAGCTGATTTAATAATTTCAGCATATTGTGCGCAAGAAGCCGAACCGATATCCACGCCTTCTTGATCAGCAGGAATCGCAGTCGATGCCACTTCAACCAAACCATCTAAAGTACGTGCATCAAAATTTAACGCGCGTGTCACCATGGTGTCGCTTGGCAATACCAACTTATCACCCGCTTGGGCAATCAATTCACGCGCCAAATCCACTTTGTCGTTCTCACACAATGATTTACCAATCTCGTAGCCTTGCGCTTTCAAGAAGGTAAATGCCATACCGCCGCCAATGATCAATTTATCTACTTTTGGCAACAAGGCTTGAATCACGTCGATTTTGCCGGAGATTTTCGAACCACCAATAATCGCCACCAAAGGACGAACTGGCTTGTTTACCGCTTCACCCAAGAAATCGAGTTCTTTTTTCAGCAAGTAGCCTGCAGCACGAGGCAGATCGACACCCACCATTGAAGAGTGCGCGCGGTGAGCGGTACCAAATGCGTCATTCACAAACACATCGCCCAATTTAGTCAAGCGAGCGCGAAATGCCGCCACTTGCGCAGGATCAGCTTTAACTGAATTGCCATCAGCGTCTTTAGCCTTGCCTTCCTCTTCAATATGGAAACGTACATTTTCCAGCAAGATCACTTGGCCTGGCTGAACCGCAGCACAAGCTGCTTCCACTTCTGCGCCTACACAATCGTTCAAAAATTGTACTGGGCTACCGAGCAATTCAGTTAAACGCGCAGCAACGGGTGCCAAGCTGTATTTTTCTACTTTCTGTCCATTTGGGCGACCCAAATGCGACATCAAAATCACTGAAGCACCTTGCGCTAAGGCATAACGAATCGTTGGCAATGCGGCACGAATGCGTTTGTCACTTTCAACCACACCATTTTTAACTGGCACGTTAAAGTCAACACGGATCAGAACACGTTTACCTGCAAGATCGAGGTCTTCAATAAATAACTTAGCCATACACAGTTCTCCAATTAAGAGCGGGTGAATTATATCAAGTGCCGATTGTAGCAAGAACCAGCGCCAAAAACGTTGTCGATTCTCAGTTTATCTCGATACAACATGGGAAATACTACGTATTAATACTAGATTTTCTCTACCAGCAAAAGCAAACCGACCCCATTAACTTACTTTTTAGCGCCATCGAACTGCCATTCGAGCAAATTGTAAGCGACGAGCTGCGCCCAAAGCCTTAGAATAGCGTCGCTTACAAAGGAACTATCATGACAATGAAGAAATTTGAACTAGAAAAACGCAAAGCTGAAAAGCTACACAATGATCTCGGTGCAGCCAATGCACCGGCTCGTTTTGGCCAAGCTGCAGCAACAGTGCTCGACAAGAAAGAGCAGCGCAAACAAGATCAAGCTAAAGGTTTGGTACCGTTCGCCTGCAAACTCAATAAAGATCTCGTACAAGAGCTACACACCCGTTGCTCAGAACGTGAAATGACGCTTAATGATTTGGTGGCTGAGTTGATTCAAACCGGCCTCGCCAAATAATGCAACGCACCATTTTTGATACGCCCATCATTCGTGATGTTATGCCAAGGCTATCAAAATGGTTGCTCAATCGATTAGGGTGGCGCCTAAAAGGTGACTTTCCTGCGCTGGATAAATACGTACTGATCGCGGCACCTCACACCAGCAACTGGGATTTCCCCATCGGGCTGGCGCTATGCTTTATTGCAAGGCAAAAAGTCTACTGGATGGGCAAACACACTTTGTTTGTCGGTCCACTTGGGCCTTTAGCGCGTTGGTTAGGCGGTATTTCAGTAGATAGACGTAAATCCAATTCTTTAGTTGAACAAATTGCCGATGTATACCAACGCAGTGAACGACTTATTATTGCGATTCCGCCGGAAGGCACACGGCAAAAGGTAAATCGCTGGAAAACTGGATTTTACTATATCGCACTGAAAGCCAATGTGCCCATCGTGCTGGGATATATTGACTTCAAAGAAAAAAACCGGTGGATGTGGCATGGTTTTTTATCCAACCGGTGATATTGATGCCGATATGCAGGTAATTCAGCATTTTTATCAAGGCATCAGTGGAAAAAACCCGCAATACCAATAAGATGTAGACGTAAAAAAACCCAGCAAGCTGGGTTTTTTTCTACATCAACAAACCAAGTAATTAAACTGGTTGAATGTTAGATGCTTGCTTGCCTTTAGGACCAGTAGTAACGTCAAACGAAACTTTTTGGCCTTCAGCTAAAGTTTTGAAACCTTTAGAGTTGATTTGTGAGAAGTGAGCAAACAAATCTTCGCCGCCTTCATCAGGAGTGATGAAACCGAAGCCTTTAGAATCGTTGAACCACTTAACTGTACCTTGAGCCATTTTGTATTTCCCTAAAAATAAAATAAATATAAAGCACGAAAATCAAGGGAAATGAAGCACTGCGGTACGGCAAGGCCACTACATCACACACATCCACTACTTGAAGATCCTGCAGCTCGTATCTTCGCTGAGCGCGCCGCTGCTGGCAAGCATTATTTGAAGTTTTCCGATAAAAAGGGTGGTTTAAGTCAATATTTACTGAAAAAACTGATGCATTTAAGTACGAACAGCTAGCTTTTGCTGCATATCGACTAGCGCTACCTTTAATTTCTCAACCTCCAGCTCCAAATCAGTCACTCGCGCTAGAAGATCTAATTTGGACTCATCCGACAACACCAACGGTGACTCCCCCGCCAATAAATGACACCAACGGCACTCCCTCGCCCCGGCTTGTTTCGGCATTTGCAACACCAAAGCAGCAGATGGCCGCGAAGCCAACTCTTCCAAAAAGCCTTCAACCGCCGAAATATCAGCAAACCGATGCAAGCGCTCACAATTCAGACGCAATTCACCCGCTGTTTGCGGCCCGCGTAGCATGAGCACCGCCAACAGCGCGACCGATTGACTCGGAATACGCAACACCTTAGCCAAGGACTGCTCATAGCGCAGGACACGCCCCCCATTCACTTCTGCAACCCAACCTTGTTCGCGTAACTGATCAAGCGCTACAAGCAACTCAACCTCAGTCGCCTCAATCACCGGATCGCGACTCGACTTTTGATTGCACGCTGCAAGCAAGGCATTCAAAGTTAAAGGATATGAATCCGGTACTGTATGTTGTTTTTCAATTAAAGCGCCGAGTATCCGTATTTCCAACTGATTTAATTCATTGACTGCAGCCATCAAACGAGCCCCTTGCTAAATAAGCACATTATCTTCGTATCATGTTCAAATAAAAACTATAAATACAGCATGATTTATAAAATAAGCACAGAATCGGAACGCAATTCCCAATCTATTTACATACTTATCGTTCATAAACTAGAGATAGTGCGTGAATAAGTTATGTCAGCACCGCAATTTTTGAAAAACCACCTCAATTTCAATGGGCAGGCTTCAACAAAGGCTAGGTCACGCAATGGAAATCCAAGGGCTACAAAATCCACAAGTTATCGATTGGAATGCATTTATCGACTTTCGTGACGGGCTCATCGACTCCGCACCACAAATCGAAAGCTTACTCGCCGAGCTCAAGCAAACCCCGAACGATCTGAGTCGTATTACGCAGTTATTTCGTTTATTTCACAATATCAAAGGCGATGCGGGGCTCTGTCGCCTGCCGTTTGTTATTCCATTGATTCATGGTGTTGAAAACCATTTTGTCGCGAATGCGCAGCAATGAATTAGCTTTTAGCGACCTACTAGCCGAGGTCATCTTGCTTACTTTGGATCGGCTAGAACAAACTATTGAACTGCTTGGAGACAATGAATCCGCCACCGCATTAGCGCTACCGACACTAGCACTAGGTCTAGAGGGTTTATCTTTGCAAGGCGCAGACAGCATCGATGCCAGCGCTATACGTCTGATTGAAACCGTTACGGGCTTTCGACCGGGATTAAGCAAGCTACCACAAAGAGACGCCAGCAATGCGGCACGTAATAATGCAGAGCGCCATGAAGACCTGAACTTCTTTCACCAGCTCGCTTTGCAACTTGAAGCGCGCTCACCTTTGTTTGCAGGGCGTACGGCAAGAAATCTTGAATTGGCGCTTGAAACCAACCGTGCGGCAGGAGGCCGAGTTAATCCCATACAATTAGAAGCCGCCATTTATTTACACGACATTGGCATGATGTTTTTACCAGAAAACTACTGGTTAAAAATTGAATCGCTGGATGAGTCTGCACGCCAAAAAATCAATTTACATCCAGCCTGGGGGGCTGGGCTAACCGCCAGAATGGTCGGCTGGCAAGACGCTGCACAAATGATTATTCAACACCATGAAAAACCCAATGGCAGCGGCTACCCTAACCAATTGATGCATTCTGAAATATGTGACGGCGCTAAAATCTTAGCCATTGTTGATGCTTTTGACTCGATTTTATTACGCCACAGCCATCGTGGGCAGCAACGCTCTATATTGCGAGCGATTGCTGAAATTAACGCCTCTGATCGACAATTCTCTGCCGAATGGATTGCGCCCTTTAATCAGGTCATACGTCAAATGCTGGAAAATAAATAATATTTGGCGTCAGCGCAGCCTGCAAAAAAACTAGCGCATTTCATCCGCCAGACAAAATCGACAGCTTAAAATCGCTCATTACTTTGCAAAAAGCGCCACTGCCCTTCTGGCAAGCTGGCCAAACCAATGCGGCCAATCCGAATCCGCTTGTATGAGCGCACCTGAATGCCGACCGACTCACATAAGGCGGGTAAGAAATCCGGTATCGCGGCCCGTAAAACAATACGCAATTGCTGATCGCTTTGTCGCGTGATTTTATAAGGTTTCAAAACAGCGCCATCAAACTTAGTTCGACTATTCATTAGTTTTAATGATTCAGCGCTGAGTTCACCATCAAACCACAATAGATATTCTTGCTCTAACTCCGTCGCCAAAGAGCGGAGCAGCCGCGTATCTTGCGTCAGCACCAGCAATCCTTGCGCGGCAGAATCTAAGCCGCACGGCACTTGTAAATGAGGCAACGCCTTCTTTAACAACACAAACCCAGTTCGATCGCTCACATCACGACGTTCAGTGTGCAATAGTGTTTGCCACGCCTCACCTTCCGCTTCTGGCCAAGCGGCATAAGCCACCGGCTTATTTACCAACAGCGTCACGCGATCGGGTTGTTTATGCAACTGCATTTTAACCGCCTGCACGGCCACTTTTTGCGCCAGCGTCACACGACTACCCAGCTGATCAACAACCTGACCATCGACTGTCACGCGTCCCAGTTCAATCAACTCATCGGCTTCACGACGCGAGCACAAGCCAAGTTCGACCATGCGTTTGGAAAGACGAATCAGTTCTTGCGTCATGGAGGGTTCCTCATTCAAAAAATCATTATTGGGCACATTGCGCGGGACTTCATCATCGCAAACCATCTGCCGCTTAAACAAACAAAAAACCGGCCATAAGGCCGGTTTGTGTCAGCAAAGCACGAATTAACGCGCGCCGCTACCCACTTGTACGATACGCATGGTGTTCGCACCAGAACCAACGCCTGATTTATGCACACCCAAGGTAACAACTAATTTATCACCAGGAATCACCACACCCGCACGCAACAATTCAAGCTGAGCGTATGCCAATTGTTCTTCACGATCCGCACCCACTTTAGCATCCATCATGATAGGACGCACGTGGCGGAACAAGGCCAATTTGCGGTAGGTATTCAATTCTTGTGTAAACACATAAATAGGCACGCCGGTATTGTAACGTGATAACCACAATGCAGATGCACCTGAATGTGAAATACATACAATCGCTTTGATTGGCAATTTACTAGCGGCATACAAAGCCGACATCGCAACCGCTTCATCAATGCGAGAGAAGTCACTCACATTATCAAATTCAGCTTCAACCTTGCACTCGCCAGAACGTTCCGCTTCAAAGCAAGTACGCGCCATAGCTTGTACCGCTTCAAGTGGGTATTTACCGGCAGCGGATTCAGCCGACAACATCACCGCATCAGTACCATCCAAGACCGCATTGGCGCAATCGGAAACTTCAGCGCGTGTTGGCACTGGGCTTTCGATCATTGATTCCATCATTTGCGTCGCAGTAATGCTCAATTTGTGCATCTTACGCGCCATCTTGATCATGCGCTTTTGCAGTGCAGGCACAGTAGCATCACCCACTTCAACCGCCAAATCACCACGCGCTACCATAATACCGTCAGATGCCGCGAGGATTTCTTCCAGATTGGTAATCGCTTCGGTCCGTTCGATTTTTGCAATCAAACCACCGTGGCCACCCGCTGCACGCAATAAAGTGCGCGCCATATACATATCGGCGGCCGATTTCGGGAATGAAACCGCAATATAATCTGCCTGCAAAGCTGCGGCAGTTTTGATGTCTTCCATGTCTTTGGCAGTCAATGCTGGCGCAGTTAAACCACCGCCTTTGCGGTTAATTCCTTTATTGTTCGAGAGCAAACCACCCACTGTTACCGTGGTAAATACTTTAGCGCCAACCACAGAATCAACGATCAATTGAATTTTGCCATCATCAAGCAACAACTCAACGCCCGCTTCCACGTCATTTGGCAGTTCTTTGTAATCCAAACCTACGGTGTCTTGGTTACCCAATTCACATTCCGCATCCAAAATAAATTTGGCGCCTTTTTTTAGCTCAATTTTATTTTTTTCAAACTTACCAACACGGATTTTTGGGCCTTGCAAGTCAGCCAAAACAGCAACCGACTTACCCAATTTAGCCGCAATCGAGCGAACCATTGCCGCGCGATCAGTATGGTCTTGCGCTGTACCATGAGAGAAATTCAAACGTACGGTATTTACACCCGCAACGATGAGGCTTTCCAGCACTGCTGGATCATTCGACGCAGGGCCGAGGGTGGCAACAATCTTAGTACCGCATTGCATACTTTTAAATCTCCAATGAATAGCCGAAAAACACGTGCCAACAATACGCGACTTCAGCGCGTAAAAATATGATAAAAAACAGGAAAACTGTAGATGACGATTTTAAATAAAGCCGCTCAGACATTGATGCTCGAGCGAATATCCGTCAAAAGAAAACACATATCGAATGTATTAACACGGGCGCATTACAACATTTAGTCTGTAATGATATACCCCAATAGGGTTTCAAACCACTATTGGGTATTTTTGCCAACAACATGGCTGGCTTTTTTAGCCTTGGTCTTTTCTGCCGACTGATAAGCAAGATAATAGCGATTGACGGCAGATACATAATCCACCATCCCTTTACTGACTTGACTCATCGCCGTTTTTTCTACATTCCCCAACCAAACATTCGGATCTAATCCTTGCGCTTTCGTGCGGTTTCTAATTTGCGCCAAACGTCCCTCACCGGCGTTATAGGCTGCAATCATAAAATACAGCTGATTGTCTTCTGAGATACCTTGCTGACTAAACATTTTACGCAAGTAAGCTAAATATTTTGCTGCCGCGGTAATATTGCCCTCATTGCCATGCGGGTCACTCACGCCCATCGCTCTCGCGGTAGACGGGTTAACTTGCATCACCCCTGTCGGGCCGTTTTTACGCACCACTGGATTTAATTTACTTTCTTTTTGCCCAATTGCAGCCAGCAGCATCCAATCTAAATTATTCGCCGCCGCAATGGTCTGAAACATTGGCATAAAAAAGCCCAATTTATCCAGTGGTGAAATAGCCTCAGACCGCGCCGCTTTTGCATCCACAGGTAAAAAGCGCTGGGTAACGCGAATCGCAGCATCAATCGATACTTTTTTGCTCGCTATATAGCGATTCAACGACGCCAGTAATGCGCTATCCGCAGGCCGCGTCGCCCACGCCAAATCAACGGTTTCTGCCAAGCAACTTCCGACTTGAACGGCTTTAAAGCGCTCACCCCACAACTTTAAAATCGCCCGACTCATGACGGTATACGCTGCCTTACCGGCATTGATTTCCGCCAGCAATGACTCAACAGACTGCCCAATTGGCGGCTCGTCAAGCGTGACGCCACCCAATTCGGTTTGCCCGGCCAACAAACGGCGTCCCAAACTACTTGAGCTCAACACCAGTGGCGTATCACCCAAGGTCTCAAAACGAGGTACATCACTTGATTTGGGACCCAGCAAACACCATTCATCCTGAGCATAAGGCGTAGAAAATGCGACCAAGGAACGAGCGCCCTCAGTCATTGGAATCAACCCCGCCGCAATATCGCCCTTACCCGCTAACAAAGCCGGAATAAGCTCGCCACTGTCCATTGGGATAAATTGAATCCGTATCGGAGGCAGACCTTTGGCGCGATTGCGATTAAGTTCCGCCTCAAAGCCATTGAGCAAGGCATACTCTAAGCCATGAGGGCGACCATCTTTTAAAAAGTACGTCGAAGCCCCCAGCCCCACCAACACGCGGATCCGATCTGGTGGATTATTCACATCAAACTCGCCAGCTTTGGCCAAAGCGCTTTTCGCTTTGAGTGCTGGATGAGTGCTTTTTACACTAGCAACCTCTGATTTAGCCTTGCCTGCCTTAGGCTGAGTAGCCCAAGCAATACTCGCCAAACAGAGTAATACGAGACACAGAGCGAGTCGTTTCATCCCTCTACTCCACAATGAGATTGAGCACGATTCTAATCGTTAACGTGCCGAAGACCCAACACACCCGTATAATCGCGGCTTAAATTGCAAATTAAAGAGTCTGTTATGCCCTTGTTACTGGTTGAAAATGCCCACCTCGCCTTTGGTCACTGGCCACTATTGGATGGCGCAGGCCTTGTGTTAGAGCCTGGAGAGCGGGTTGGTTTAATTGGCCGCAATGGTGCAGGCAAGTCGTCATTATTAAAAGCCATCGCTGGCGTACAAAAACTCGACGAAGGCACGATTCGTTTAGTTGATAACGCCAAAATGGCCTTTGTTCCGCAAGAGCCCATGCTCAACCCTGAGCACACTGTATTTGAAGCGGTCGCCGAGGGCTTGGGTAATATTCGCCAAGTGTTGCTTGACTACCATGCGGCGCTCGATCACTTAGACGATAGCCAAGAAAGCCTAGATCGTCTGACCGAAATTCAACACGAGCTGGAAAGCCAAGATGGCTGGCGCTTAGATTCGCTCATTTCGACCACCATGTCACAACTGAGTCTACCGCCCGAAACCTTGATTTCAGAACTCTCAGGTGGTTGGAAAAAACGCGTCGCCATTGCCCGTGCTTTGGTCACCGAGCCACAAGTTTTACTACTTGACGAGCCAACCAACCATTTAGACGTTAGCGCGATTGAATGGTTAGAAACCATGCTCAAAGGCTTTGGTGGCAGCGTATTATTTATTACCCATGATCGCCGCTTTTTGGACAATGTCAGCAATCGTATTATTGAGCTCGATCGCGGCAACATTGTGAGCTTCCCAGGCAATTTTGCTGCCTACGAAGCCAAAAAAGAAGAACTCATCGCGCAAGAAGAAGTAAACAATAAAAAGTTTGATAAAGACCTGGCTGCTGAAGAAGTTTGGATTCGCCAAGGGGTCAAAGCACGTCGCACCCGCAACGAAGGCCGCGTTCGTCGCTTGGAACAATTACGTCGCGAACGCTCTGAGCGTCGTGAACGCTTAGGTAAAGTTGAATTTCAAGTTGAAGCTGGTGATCGCAGCGGCAAAATTGTCGCGGAACTGGAAAACGTCAGCAAAGCCTATGGCGATAAAGTACTCATCAAAGACTTTAGCACCCGCATCTTGCGCGGCGACAAAATCGGTCTAATCGGCCCGAACGGGGCAGGTAAAACCACCTTACTTAAAATGATTCTGGGCGAGCTCGAACCCGACACCGGTTCAGTAAAGGCCGGCACCAAGATCCAAGTCGCTTATTTCGATCAGTTCCGCGAACAACTTGACGAAGAAAAATCAGTCGCCGACTCCGTCAGCCAAGGTGATGATTTCGTAGAAATCGGCGGTCAGCGTAAACACATCATGGGTTATTTGGAACAATTCTTGTTCCCCGCCGAGCGCGCGCGCAGTCCGGTAAAATCACTCTCAGGTGGTGAGCGCAATCGCTTATTGTTAGCGCGTTTGTTTACCCGCCCAGCGAACGTTTTGGTGCTCGATGAACCGACCAATGATTTGGATATTGAAACGCTAGAGCTACTTGAGCAATTACTCGATGAATATCCAGGCACCGTGTTCTTAGTCAGCCATGATCGTGCCTTTCTCGATAATGTCGTAACTCAAACTATCGTCTTTGAACCTAACGGCCAAATTATTGAAAACGTCGGTGGTTATCAAGATTGGATTGATGCGAAAGCACGCATGCTCGCTAGTCGTGAATCAAATAGCAAAACCACAGCCAGCAAAGAAAGCAAGCCGGTTGAACGCACTAAAACAGCAAGAACCAAATTAAGCTTTAATGAAGCCCGCGAATTAGAAAACCTACCCAAGGAAATCGCATTACTCGAGCAAGAACAGACAGAATTACAACAATCTTTGCTTGATCCGGCAATTTATCGCGATTCTCCTGCAAAGGCCAAAGCAATGCAGGCTAGAATCGATGAGATTGATGCAATCACCATTGAAAAAATGGAACGCTGGGAAGCTTTAGAGGCCAAATAAAAGCATGATAGGGTCACGCCAAAACAATTTATCAACCGAGCCAAATACGCATAAAACACTTCGTGTACTGCGAATTGGCTTGTTGACTTTTTATGGCGTGACCGTCTTTGTGGTTTTACTCACTTTAACGTGGATTACGATCCGTGATTATCAGCAAACAATGCGAGAAGCGGAAAACTATAATTTATCACTAGCTCGGGCATTAGATGAAAACGCCACGCGGGCTTATGTTTCAGTTGAACAAGCCATGCAAAATGTGGCTGAAGATTTAGATCGACAAGGTGGTGTCGATAAAGCTGACGAATACGTCATGCATTTACTACTTAAAGATAAAGTCCGTTTAACGCCACAAATCCGCGGCATTATCACCATCGGTCCAACCGGCATATTGCATAGTCATGGTCTAGAATATCCAGCGCGAAAAATATCACTCGCCGACCGGGTTTATTTTAATTACCATCGTGACTTTGATTCAATTCGTCCCTATATCAGCGAGCCTATTTTATCTAGAACCGATGGCAAATGGTTACTCCCCTTAACTCGTCGCGTTAATTTACCCAATGGTGAATTTGGTGGAGTACTCCTATCGGGAATGGAGCCGGCTTACTTCCTTAAATTTTATGATTCTTTGCAACTCCCCAAAGGAATGCAAATCCAATTATTGCGTAGCGATGGCGTCGTTTTAATTAATTATCCATTTGATGAAAGCGCCTTAAATAAAAACATTCGCAACGACGATCCGCTACTTTTTGAGCAATTACGTCTTAAGCGCAGCAGTACTTATATCAAAGATGATAATGGTGAAAAACTGATCACCTTTATTGTCAATCAAAGCGACAATCCACTCATCATTCGCCTGTCTTTTAATGTTGATCTTATTTTAGCTCACTTTAAAACCCAAACCTATATCCGAACGGCGTTGGCCGCCTTATTAATGCTGGTCATTTCTATTTTAACTTACATTTTAATGCGACAAATCAAACGGGCAGAACAAATTGAAGCTCGCCTGTATTTAACGCAATTTACGGTTGATGAATCACCTGACATGACATTTTGGTGTAATGAGTCGGGTCGAATTTACTATGCCAATAAAAGCCTCACCAAACATTCTGCTTATCGCAGTGATGAACTTAGCGCACTTAATTTTAACGATTTGTTTACCGAAATTTCCGAAGCGGATTGGCGACAATTTTTATCGCAACTACACGACAACAACACCATTAACTTTGAAGGTCTGCTTAAAAATTCATTGGGTAAAATTACGCCAATGGAAATTACTTTATCGCTCATTCAATTTCAAAAACAATCTTATATCTGCTGCAATGCACGTGATATTTCTGCACGGCGCGAAGCCGAGCAAGAATTACGCCGCCACCGCGATCATTTGCAAGAAATGGTCATGGAACGCACGGCAGAAATCCGCACCGTACTTGATGCCAGCCCGCTCGCCATCATGCTATCCATGCGCGGCACCATTCGCTTGGTCAACCCCGCTTTTGAGCTACTTTTTGCTTATGCCGCCAGTGATATTATCGGCTCACCGACCCACAATATTTTTTCATCTACCGAACAATTTAGCGAAGCCAATCAACTGATCTGGAGCAAAATTGCCAGTGGTGGCGTATTTCGCGGGGAAACTGAGCTGTATCGCCGTGACCATACGCCATTTTGGGCGATGGTTTACGCCAAAGCCTTGGTCCCTGGCGATATGTCCAAAGGGTTGATCGCGGTGATTGAAGACATCACCTCGCAGCGGATTGCCGCCCAAGCGATGCGTCAATCAGAACGCCTTAATCGCACCATTATTGATCAAACCGCAGACGGCTTCTTACTCATTGATGCTGGCCATCGCATCTGCGACGTTAATCACTCATTCACCCGCTTACTCGGATTTAGCCGAAAAAACCTCATTGGTCGACACCCGAATGATTTATGGGGTGAAAATGCTAAAAAATTCTTCCCAGATCAGTTAGCCAGCTTAATTGATAAACATCATGCGCCAATTGATTTAGAACTATTCAATCAAGAAGGGATTGCACACCCCTTCCTGATTAATAGTGGCGTTGTGCTTGATGAGCAAAAATCGATTGAATATGCTTATGCATTCTTTACCGACATTACCGTTTTAAAGAAAATCGAAACGCATTTAGTTGAAGCAAAAGAAGCTGCCGAAAGCGCTAACTTTGCCAAGTCTTCTTTCCTTGCCAATATGTCACATGAATTACGCACGCCAATGCATGCGATTTTGTCTTTCTCTGAAATGGGCTTAGGCAAAACACAAAACCAAAATCACAGTGAAAATCTCAATTTAAATCGTTACTTTGAACGCATTAATGCCTCTGGAAAGCGATTATTAGTTCTGTTGAATGATTTGCTGGACATGTCGCGACTAGAAGCCAACAAAATGACCTATGACAAAGGCATTCACAGCCTACAAATGATTGTGCGAATGGCATGCGCTGAAATTAGTTCACTCATTAGCAGCAAACAGTTACAACTGCATATTCAAGATAGCGAAATCGAAGCCAGCGCCCATTTTGATAAAGCACGCCTGACTCAAGTACTGGTCAATTTATTGTCCAATGCCATCAAATTTAGTCCGCACGGAGGCGAAATCGAAATTCAATTTATTGCCAATGCGCAACTAGAACCGGATCAACCGGCCATCGGCGTCAGCGTTCGCGATCATGGTCCGGGCGTACCAGAGGATGAATTGGAATATATTTTTGATAAATTTATCCAAAGTAGCCGTGCTCGCAATGGCAGCGGCACTGGCCTGGGCCTAGCGATTAGTCGACAAATCATTAGCGACCATGAAGGACGCATTATCGCGAGCAATCACCCACAAGGCGGCGCGTTATTTACCGTCCTACTGCCGAGTCATCCGCGCTAAAGGTTTTGCTTATCGCCACATTCGCGTACAATTGCGGGTTTTTCCCCGCCGAATCAATATCATGCCGGATATCATCAGTGAAGTGGCGCGCCGCCGTACTTTCGCCATTGTCTCCCACCCCGATGCGGGTAAGACCACGCTCACCGAAAAACTGCTGTATTTCTCGGGCACGATTCAAAATGCGGGTACTGTAAAAGGTAAAAAAGGCGGTAAGTTTGCCACCTCCGACTGGATGGACATTGAAAAGCAACGGGGTATTTCGGTTGCGTCTTCAGTGATGCAGTTCGATTACCGCGATCACGTGGTCAATCTACTCGACACCCCAGGTCACCAAGACTTCTCGGAAGACACGTATCGGGTACTGACCGCAGTGGATTCGGCCTTGATGGTCATCGACGCGGCTAAAGGTGTTGAAGCGCAAACGATCAAACTATTGAACGTCTGCCGCATGCGCCACACCCCGATTATCACCTTCATGAATAAGTACGACCGTGAAGTACGCGATTCTTTAGAGCTGCTCGACGAAGTCGAAAGCGTGCTCGAAATCCGTTGCGCGCCCATTACTTGGCCGGTCGGCATGGGTAAAACCTTCCGTGGGGTGTATCACATCCTCAAAGACGAAGTGATTATCTTTACGCCGGGCAAAGGCCCACTTGATGAAGTTGAAGTCATCAAAGGCATCGACAATCCACGTTTGGACGAACTCTTCCCGCTCGAAATCGACCAAACCCGGATGGAATTGGAGCTCGTTCGCGGCGCTTCGCATCCATTCGTGCTCGAAGAATTCCTCGATGGCACGTTGACACCGGTCTTTTTTGGTTCGGCGATTAATAACTTCGGTATTCGTGAAATCTTGAATGCGCTGGTTGATTGGGCGCCACAACCGTCGGACAGCGCCGCGATTCAACGCGCCGTTTCGCCAACGGAAGAAAAATTCTCGGCTTTCGTATTTAAAATCCAAGCCAATATGGATCCGAAACACCGTGACCGCATTGCGTTCTTGCGCGTGTGTTCGGGCGAATTTACTCGCGGGATGAAATTTAAGCATCTGCGCCTCAACCGCGATATCGCCGCCAACTCGGTGGTGACGTTTATGGCACAAGGTCGTGAGCAAGTTGAAGAAGCTTATGCAGGCGACATTATTGGTTTGCCGAACCACGGCAATATTCAAATTGGCGACTCGTTTTCTGAAGGCGAATTACTGTCGTTTACCGGTATTCCTTACTTTGCGCCGGAAATGTTCCGCATCGTACGCATCAAAAACCCGCTCAAGATCAAGCAATTGCAAAAAGGCTTACAGCAGTTGGGTGAAGAAGGTGCAGTTCAAGTTTTCAAACCGCTCAATGGTGGCGATTTGATTCTCGGTGCGGTGGGGGTATTGCAGTTTGAAGTCGTTGCATCACGCTTGCTGAACGAATACGGTGTGGAAGCGATGTTTGAATCGACGACGATTTTACACTGCGCGCTGGGTGTCTTGCGATGATGCGAAAAAACTCGCCGAGTTCGAGCGCACGCTCACCAACAACCTCGGCCGCGATGCCGCCAACAGTTTGGCTTATTTGGCCACCAGCCGTGTCAATCTGGATTTGACGATGGAACGCTGGCCAGAATTGCGTTTCCATGCTACACGGGAACACGCCATTACGCTCTAAGGGTATTGCTCTGGATGCAATGGGTTTAATTCGTTGCATCCAGATACCCCATAGTAAATATCACCAAAATCAAGCATAGCATCTCAAAAGTGATGGGCTATAACTACATTATTTCTTTTATAGAAGTAGTGCCATCATGCCTCACGCCCCCCTACCCGATTGGCTAAGCACTCTGGCCATTTGCAGCATACTGGTCGGTATTGCTTGCTTGATTTACATTCTGCTCGATCAACGTCAACGCCCCAAACCCATGATGTCGATCATGCTCTGGGTGTGGCCGATTAATGCGCTTTGGGCTGGTCCGCTGGCGATTTGGGCTTATCGGCATATTGGTAATGGCAGTAAACCTCGCATTAGCCACGCAGCGCCAACCCAGCCCGCTCAATCGTCAAAACCACTAGGCGACGAAGCCAAGCCCGCAATGATGCACAATATGGCGATGCATGACATGCCCATGAAGGATATGCCCAATATGGGCATGTCCAATATGCAGATGCCTAGCCCTACTCCTAGCCCAGCTCCTTCTTCAACCTCAATGTCGTCCATGCCAGAAATGAAAATGGCTATGCCAATGCATATGAATATGCCGGCGCAGATGAGCGCAAAAAAAACCATTCTGGCAAAGCATTACCGCCGGAACACTACATTGTGGTGCCGGTTGCAGTCTCGCCGACTTGATTGGGCCATGGCTATTTGCCGCCGCACCCTTTTTATTGTGGGGCAGCCCGGTCTTTGGCGAATGGGCGCTCTCCTACCTGCTGGCACTCGCCATTGGTGTCACCTTTCAATACGGTGGTTTAATCGGCATGGTGCCTGAAACCGGTGCTGCGCTCTGGTGGCGGGCACTCAAAGTGGATTCGCTGTCTTTAACTTCATGGCAAATTGGCATGTATGGCTGGATGGCTATCGCTATTTTTGTGCTGATTGGGCCAATGTCACCCACCGAGCCAATATTTTGGTTCATGATGCAAATCGCCATGGCTTGCGGCTTTATCACCGCCTACCCAATGAACTGGTTTTTGGTCAAAGCAGGCATCAAAACCGCCATGTAACTGTGATTGATTCGTCAGCAATGCCATTGTCGCTCAGGCATCAGCATGCAAGATCGACGTGGCATGCTGACGCCCAAGCCTAAGCTTGCATATTTCTGAATCTCGCCCCAGTGTAACGCGTAAAATACCCCTCTCTGACTCTGGCATTGCCGACTATGTCTCGTTTTTTTACTGCATTTTTGCTACTCATTTTCTCTCAAGCGATTGCTGCGCCGAGTGACCTAGGTTTAACACCAACGCCGACCAGTGCCAGTAGCACGGCATTCGTCAGCACCAGCAGCGAATTTGAACGCTTAAATCAGCGGCTGGAATTAGCCCAAGCAGCGCTCGCCACTTTAGAAAAAAAACACCACTGCACCAGAGCGAGAATTAAATCGATTTTGGCTCACGCTCGAAATCTACGCCTACCGCCAACATCTGGCCGCACTCAACGGCTTGAGCGCGCTTGATCAAGAAAATCACGCCCCACCTGCAAGCTTGCAAGCGAGCCAAAGCAAGGTACAGCAGCAAGGCGAGCGGCAATTGCTAGAGCAAGAAGTCGATATTTTACGTAACAATCTCAGCGTGCAAGAAGCCTACCTCAATACCATCCATGATGAGTTAGGCCAAGCACAAGCCGAATTACGCCTCAATCAAGATTTGCTAGAGAAAGCGCCGGCACAAAGCAGCGCTCGCACTCAAATCGCCGCCAAAATTGCGACTTCACAACAAAAAGTCGACACTTGGCTCGCCACCTTGGCCAGTATTGATGCACGGCAGCAATTTAATCGCGCGCAATTGCAAGCGCGCCGCGAACAAGTATTAGCACTCGATGCCAAACTCGGCCCCAATCAAGATCAATTGCAAAGCGCGGTGATGAATGACGAGCTGCAACAAATCACTGCGCAACAACAGCATTACGCGCAACTACAAAACAATCAAATCACCAAAGAACAGCAACTTCGCCAACAATTAGCCCAACTAAAAACGCAGCGCGACACACTCAATAAGCAACTAGAAAACCCAAAAAACAACAATACCGTTGCATTGCAAACGCAGCTTTCAGCACTCGATCAACAACAGCAAGTACTCCAACAACAACTGGAAACGCTGGCCATTGAGTCTGGCGTTTTATCTGACTTAATGATGGCCAACACCATTGAGAGTAGCTTTTGGAAAAAACGACTGGCACTTAAAAACTCCGGCAAGCAAGCAGAAATTCAACAACTCAATGAAGAGGCGCAGACCTGGCAGCACACCTTGCAAGGCACACTCGTTGCGATGCAAAAATCGGCAGGTATTGCTCAGGACCAATTAGACCAACTAGGCCGCTCAAGCGATACCCCTGCGGCTTTACGGCAAACGTGGCAAGAACGCGAAACCATCTACCGTGAAGCGGCAATTGATTTACGTCGCTCGAATGAAAAATTTAATCGCTGGCTCAATAATGCCGCCCAACAAGATAAAACGCTGGCCATGCGTACCGATTATTGGCAAGAAAAAATGCACCGTCTGACGACGCAAATCTGGCGCTATGAATTATTTAGCGTCAATGACAGCGTTGAGGTCGATGGGCAAAACATCAGTATTTCGCGCGGCGTTACCATCGGCAAAATGTGCATCGCGGTGCTGTTAATTACCGTTGGCTTTGCGCTGTGTATTTTCTTTGGGCATTTAATCGAAAAAATCCTCATCAAACGCAGCCGATTTCCCGAGGTTTCAATTCGCATTGCCAAGCGCTGGATCTTATCGATCGCCTTTATTGGGCTGCTCATCAATTCATTGCTGATTGTGCAAATCCCACTCACGGCCTTTGCATTCTTGGGCGGTGCGATTGCGATTGGTCTGGGTTTTGGCATGCAAACACTGCTCAAAAATCTAATCAGCGGCCTGATGATGCTGCTCGAGCGCCCGTTTCGTCCTGGCGACACCATTGCGGTTGCCGGCATATTGGGCACCGTCGTCGACATGAATGTGCGCGCGGCCGTGGTGCGCGATGTGAATGGCATCGACACCTTGGTGCCCAATAGTACTTTTTTAGAGCAAAATGTCACTAACTGGAGCTACACCAACAGCGTCATTCGCCAAGGTTTTCAAGTCGGCGTCGCGTATGGCAGTGATTTACGACTGGTTGCCAAGCTACTCGAGGACGAAGTGCTGCGGCACGGCCAAATCTGCAAAAATAAACCACCGGAAATATTGCTCGAAGATTTCGCTGCCGATGCGCTCACCTTTGGCATTTATTATTGGGTGGATATCGGCGCCGGTATTATCGGCCGTCAAGTGGCCAGTGACTTACGCTTTATGATTGATGCCAGCTTTAGAAAACACGACATTTGCATTGCTTACCCACAGCAAGATGTGCATCTGGATATGAAAAACCCACTTCAAGTTCAGCTCCAAACGCCAACGCTGAACCCTAGCAAAACCGACTCACATTAAGGCTTTATATGTCAGAACAATCTCCCTTACTTCTTATCGACTGGACGCCCGACGAAGCCAAAATCTATCAACGCCTCAGCCGACAACGACAATGCACCAGTGTTGAGCTGATCAAGCACTGTGTCATCCAAAATCCGCACGGTTTAATTGCTAGCATGAATCAAAAGCTCGCAGACAGCGACTGGCAAATTTTCATTAGTGTGGCGCGGAGCAGTCGGCCACAAGCCACGCCCATTGCCTACTATCGTCTATGCCGCAAACCGCTAATGAGTTTTGATCCACCACCAACAGCGTCAAGGTAAAGTATTGCTATGTCTGCTGATTGTGGTTAAACCGTGCCATGCAGCACATACTTCAATCAATCTAGGTATATCACTAAATGCTTTTTAAAATAAAGCGTACAAGCCAATACCTAACGAAATTATTTGCTGTTGGCTTGCAATAACGGGCAAAACACTTGACGGGCTAAAGTTAAGCCTGTCACTATTGAGTCATGAACATGATCCAACACCCCCTTTCTGTTGCTTATTACTGGTGGCGCCTCTAGGCGGCACTGGGCTTGTTGGTATCGACAAAACCTGCCGCCGGATTACGGTGACAGGTTTTTTTTTGTTTTCTACCCCTCTCCCATCCGGCGGCTCCATTTTAAGGAGCAGCATCATGTCACAAACATCTACCGCGTCGAATCCATCGGCAGCCACCATCGTGGTCACCGGCGATCGCACCACTGGCCCCTTGCATTTAGGCCATTATGTTGGCTCACTACAAACTCGCCTTAGCCTACAAGAAACCCATCAGCCCTTTATTTTATTAGCCGACACGCAAGCCTTGGCAGACCATCAAGGCGATTATCGTGCAGTCCGTCAGTCGGTGATTGATGTGGCGCTGGACTACCTTGCTGTCGGCATCGATCCGCAAAAGTCGACCATCTTGATTCAATCGATGGTGCCAGAACTGGCTGAGCTGTCGTTTTACTTAATGAATCTGGTTTCCATCGCCCGTTTAGAGCGTAATCCCACCGTCAAATCCGAACTCAAGGCCAAAGGGCAAGATCGCGATGTGGCCGCTGGTTTTTTAACTTATCCCGTTAGCCAAGCCGCTGACATTACCGCTTTGCGCGGCAGCTTGATTCCGGTCGGCGCCGATCAATTGCCAATGATTGAGCAAACCAATGAAATTGTTCGCCGTTTTAACCGCATGGTGGGCGAAAACGTACTCAATGAATGCAGTGCCTTACTGTCTAATACCAGTCGCCTGCCGGGCATTGATGGCAAAACAAAAATGAGCCGTGCCGCAGGCAATCATATTAGCCTGGCTGCCAGCGCCGATGACATTGAGCAGGCGGTCAATAAAATGTATACCGACGCCAACCACCTCACCATTGGCAGCCCTGGCCAAATTGAAGGCAATGTGGTGTTTAGCTTTTTAGATGCATTTGATGCCGAACCAGCACACGTCAATGAATTAAAAGCTCAATACCAGCATGGCGGACTGGCAGATCGAGTGATCAAAGCGCGCCTCAATGAGCAATTACAAGCCTTGATCGGCCCGATTCGCGAACGCCGTGCGCAATTGGCCAAAGATCCGGATGCCATTTTGTCGCTATTGCTATGTGGCTCAGCCAAAGCGCGACAAACTGCCGCCCTGACTTTGCATAAAGTAAAAACCGCAATGGGGATGTACTACTTTTAAATCCAACACCAAGCTGTCACTAAGCTGCCATATATTAAAATATAAACTATAAAGAGCCTAAGCAGGCACGTCCTGCTCTTGGCCTAGCTCAAGCGATGGTCATTGCACTTAAGTCGTTAAGCAAAAGTCTTCTTGCATCGTTGCCGCGCCTTGGCGTACTCAAGGTACTACCGGCGGCTTCGACGCCTTGCCATACAATTTTGGTGCAAATACTTACCAGCAATTTCAATGGAAAGTTAGCCCATGCCACTCTCTCTACTGATCGTCGATCCAGACTGTTCTGCTTACGAAGCTTTGCAGTCCAATATCGAGGCGAATTTTGTAATACAAATGGCAGAAAACGGCGCTAATGCAATGGCGCTACTTGAGCAAACGCAGCCTGATATTCTTCTCATCGATGGTAATTTAGCCGATCAGATGGCCTATGCGATTTGCCAACGTTACAAAAATAACAACCCAAATGGCGAAATATTGTTTATTGCCAGCACTGAAAAAGGAGATTATGTTGCCGCTTATGGCGCGGGGGCCGACGACTTTATCAGCAAGCCATTTTGTAATGATGAATTACAACAAAAACTATTATTGTTTCAACGCAGCATCGAAGAAACTCAGCAGCTGCGCAGCTCAGTCCAAGCTGCGACCGATACGGCGATACAGGCCATATCCAATTCTGCTGAATTAGGCAAAGTAATTAGTTTTTTTAAGCGTGCTAGTTTAGCCCCGGATGAAGCTGGTTTACTCAAAGCATTGGTAAATACCACAGCCAAATTCAATGTACAAGTTGCCGCCCAAATTCATCAACAAGACACCTTGCTCACACTCAATAGCCAAGGACGCAGCAGCCCGCTCGAAGAGCATATGTTACAAACCTTGGCGCAAGACCCGCAGCGCATTTATGAGATGGGCAAACGATTGGTGATTAATTTCCCCAGAATTATCTTGCAAGTCAAAGACATGCCCGTTAACCAACCCGATTTGTGTGGCCGTTTACGCGACCATATCGCCATTTTGGTTGAGGCTGCAGAAACACGACTCGACGGCATTTTAAATGAAACGCAAATTCGCGCTCAGCAGCAGCTCACCTTAAATGCGATTACTTTAATTCAATCTTCCATTCAAAAACTAGAAAACGAATATCGCCAACAAGCTGGCTCATCGGTGCGACTGTTTAGCGAATTACAAGATCAGTTTGAACACAAGATGGTGTATTTAGGCCTTACCGATTCACAAGAAGGGGCACTACTAGATATGATTGCGCATAGCCTAGCTGCAGCCACCCAAATTTACGATCAAGGTTTATCGCTCGACGATGAGTTTTCTCATGTGATCGCCACCTTGATTTATCTAACCCAACGATCACCACAGGCCGTTATAGCTGCGGCACCGGAGCCCGAAGAACCAAGTGATGACATCATGTTGTTTTAATTACGCAGCATAAAATGAACATCATGAATACATGGGTATAGCCTCGTAAACTATTAACAACAATAACTAGATAGCAATACCTATAATATTTAGACTCACTTTTTAGTCATAGATGCTCTTTTTTATCGGTCTGTGGGAATATCCCTAATACTTTTCAGCGCCATATTCCCCCAGCATCAACTCACATCGATACACGCACCAGGGGCAGATCATGGACGAAGAACTCAGAAAGAAAGCACTTGAATATCACCGTTTCCCAAAACCCGGCAAGATTCAAGTGGTGCCCACCAAAGGGCTCGCTAGCCAGCGCGACTTAGCTCTTGCCTATTCACCCGGCGTGGCTGCTGCCTGCGATGCCATCGTTGCCGATCCATCCGAAGCGCGCAATTTAACCGCGCGCGGCAATTTAGTCGCCGTGGTTACCAATGGCACTGCCGTTTTAGGCTTGGGCAATATTGGCCCTCTGGCCGGCAAACCGGTGATGGAAGGCAAAGGCGTATTATTTAAAAAAATTCGCCGGCATTGACGTTTTTGATATTGAAATCGACGAAAACGACCCTGACAAACTGATTGAAATCATCGCCTCGCTAGAACCGACTTTTGGCGGTATCAACCTCGAAGACATTAAAGCGCCTGAGTGTTTTTATGTAGAAAAAAAACTTCGCGAGCGAATGAATATTCCGGTGTTTCATGATGACCAGCATGGCACGGCAATTATTGTCGGCGCTGCCGTCAAAAACGCCCTTGCCTTACTGAATAAAAACATCGCTGATGTTAAATTAGTCGCCTCCGGCGCCGGTGCCGCCGCAATTGCGTGTTTAGACTTACTGGTTTCTTTGGGCGTACAAAAAAGCAATATTTTTGTTTGCGACTCCAAAGGCGTGATTTATAACGGCCGTGGCCCGCTAGACGAAACCAAGCAGCGTTATGCGCGCGACACGGACATTCGCACCCCAGCCCAAGCGCTAGTCGGGGCCGATATTTTCTTAGGTCTTTCAGGCCCTGGCGCGATTGATGCCGAAATGCTCAAAACCATGGCGGTGTCGCCATTGATCTTGGCGCTAGCCAATCCAAACCCTGAAGTGACTCCGCCAGAAGCCCGCGCAGCGCGCCCAGATGCAATTATTTGTACGGGTCGCTCGGATTATCCAAATCAAGTGAACAACGTACTTTGCTTCCCATTTATCTTCCGTGGCGCACTCGATGTCGGTGCCACCACAATTAATGAAGCGATGAAACACGCGGCAGTGAACGCCATTGCCGAGCTGGCACACGCCGAATTGTCCGATGTGGTTGCCAATGCCTATAGCGGCAAATCATTGGCTTTTGGCGCAGAGTATTTAATCCCAACCCCGTTTGATCCGCGTCTCATCGTAAAAATTGCCCCGGCAGTGGCCAAAGCGGCGATGGACAGCGGCGTCGCCACGCGCCCGATTGAAGATTGGGCAACGTATATCGAAGAACTCACGCAATTTGTGTATAAATCGAGTCTCTTTATGCGGCCGGTATTTATGGCAGCCAAAAAAGCGCAAAAACGCGTGGTGTTTTGTGAAGGCGAAGATGAGCGTACCTTGCATGCCGTCCAAGAATTACTCGATATGCGCTTATGCCAACCGATTTTGATTGGCCGCCCACCGGTGATTCAAGCGCGAATTGAAAAGCTCGGTTTGCGCATTCGCCTTGGTATCGATTTTGAAGTTTGTAATCCAGAAAATGACCCGCGCTATCGCGAATACTGGCAACTGTATTACAGCCTCATGCAACGCAAAGGCGTTTCAGAAGACCTCGCCAAAGCTGAAGTACGCCGCAAAACGACACTCATCGGCGCTTTAATGGTCGAGCGGGGTGAAGCGGACGCCATGATTTGCGGTACTTACGGTTTGTATCACAATCATTTGGCGCACATTAAAAATGTGCTGGGCTTAAAACCGGGCGTCTCGACCACAGCGGCAATGAATATTTTGCTGTTGCATTCAGGCAATATTTTCATCACCGACACCTATGTCAATGCCGACCCTAACGCCGAACAACTGGCTGAAATCACCATGATGGCGGCAGAAGCGGTGCGTAAATTTGGTATTGCCCCAAAAGCGGCGCTATTGAGCCATTCAAGCTTTGGCAGTAACGACAGCCCGTCCGCGCGTAAAATGCAAGAAGCGCTACGGATTGTCACCGAGCAAGCCCCGGAATTAGAAATCGACGGGGAAATGCATGGTGATGCGGCGCTTTCGACCGCCATTCGAGCACAGGTTTTCCCAAATTCCCGCCTCAAAGGGGAAGCCAATATTCTGATTATGCCGAATTTGGATGCGGCGAATATTTCGTTTAACTTGCTCAAAGCCACCGCAGTCGATGGCGTCACCATTGGTCCGATTTTGATGGGCATGGCCAAACCGGTGCATATTTTGACCCCAACTGCATCCGTTCGCCGTATTATTAATATGGCGGCATTGGCAGCGGTTGAAGCCGCAATGGCTGAGGAGCAAAATAATGAGTGAATTTAATCCAAACGATCCCTTTGGCTTTTTTGCCAATATGCTCAAACAAGGTGCGAATAACCCATTTATTCCACCGCTGACCGAAGAAGAGATCGAGCGTAAAATTGTCGAATGTAAAACCGTCGAGCAATGGCTCAGTATGCAAATTGGCATGCTGCAAATGACGGTGAAAACACTCGAAATTCAAAAAGCCGGCTTAGCCGCTTTTAAACAAAATATCGACCCTAACCCTGAACACAGTTAAAAACGGATCACAATGATTGAACGTCGTCCCGCCAAACGCCCTACTTTGGCGTTAAAGCACACACTGGCCAGCTTGTTGCTGGCCAGTTTTTTTTACCGCCTGCGGCACTGCACCAGTCAAACCGCCAGCGCAACCTAGCCCAACACCAAGCACCTCCCCAGAAACCACCAGCCCCACCGCAGCCGCCGCACCGCGCTATGTCGCCAGCAGCTGGCAAGCGCTACCCGCTGGGTCACAAGATGAACTGATCAAAGGTTTTCAGGCATGGCGTAATGGCTGCGCTCGGCTACAAAAAAATCCAATTTGGTCGCCGATTTGCCAAGACGCCGCCAATGTAGCGCTAACGACACCCGCCATTCGCCAGTTTTTACAAGCTCGGCTTACGCCTTATCAGTTACAAAATCCAGACCAAAGCACCACCGGACTCATCACCGGGTATTACGAGCCCGTCTATGCCGGTAGCCTCACGCAGACCAATACCGCCAATCAAGCCGTTTACGGCCCGCCGCGTGACATGATTACCGTCGCCTTAGATAGCGTTTACCCGGAACTCAAAGGCAAACGTTTACGCGGCAAAGTGCTTGGCAATAAGCTAGTACCCTTTCCTGACCGCGCCGAGATTGTTAAAAATGGCGTCAACGCCCCCGTATTAGCGTGGTTGAACGATCCAATGGACGTGCAGTTTTTACAAATTCAAGGCTCAGGGCGCGTTCAACTCAGTAATGGTGAACAATTGCGCTTAGGCTACGCCGACCAAAATGGTCGCCCGTATAAGCCAGTCGGCCGCTGGTTGGTCGAACAAGGCTTGCTGCCAGCCAGCGAAGTCTCAATGCAAACCATTCGCGCTTGGGCCAAAGCCAACCCCAAACGGGTGGATGAATTACTCAATAGCAATCCAAGTTATGTGTTTTTCCGCACCTTACCCGCCAGTAATGAGGGCCCCATCGGCTCGCTCGGCGTGCCACTTACTGCGGCGTACAGTATCGCAATCGACCCCAATACGGTCCCACTGGGCAGCATGGTGTTTATCGCCACCACACGGCCCGATAACGCCGGCGGTATCCATCGTTTAGTTGCAGCGCAAGACACGGGCGGCGCAATTCGCGGCAGTGTTCGAGCGGATTTCTTTTGGGGAACGGGCGACGCTGCGGGTGAACTCGCTGGAGAAATGAAGCAAAGCGGTAGCCTGTGGCTGCTGTGGCCTAAAGGGCAAGCACTACCGAAATAATCAAGACAACAAAAAGGGCTGCTCAACGCAGCCCTTTATATATTAAGGTATCGCCCTAAAAACCAATCTATTTATGGCCTAACGTAATATACCCAGCCATTAAGCAAAAACCACTTTGCCTTTCACCAGCGTGTATTTCACTTTACCGAGCATTTCATGCCCAATAAATGGCGTGTTTTTACCTTGGCTTTTTAGGCGTTCAGGAATCACTTGCCAATGCGCTTTGGCATCAAACACCACCAAATCAGCGCGATTGCCAACGGCTAAACCCGCGTCAAACCCGAGCATTTTGGCTGGCATTGCAGAGATTTTTGCCAGTGCTTGCGGCAAGCTAATGTGCTGGCTGCTAGCCCATTTCAGCGTTAACGGCAGCAATAATTCCAAACCCGTCGCGCCGCGCTCTGCTTGCGCAAACGGTAGTAATTTACCGTCATCATCGACTGGCGAATGATCCGAGCATATGGCATCAATCGTACCGTCGTTCAGCGCTTTAACAATCGCATCGCGATCAGACACCGCCCGTAGTGGCGGATCGAAACGGTATTGGCTATCAAAGAAACCAATATCAATATCAGCCAAATGAATATGGTTGATGCTCACGTCGCACGTCAGTGGCAGGCCTTCTGCCTTGGCGGCGCGAACCAAATCAAGACCGGCAGCGCTCGACATCCGCGCTAAATGCACGCGGCAACCGGTGGCACGCATCAATTGCACGATTTGCGCCACGGCGATGGTTTCGGCAATCACCGGAATGCCGGTTAAGCCCAGACGAGATGCATACGGACCATCGTGCGCCACTCCATCGTTCACCAACGATGCTTCTTCAGGGCGCAAGCGCAGCTCATAACCAAAATTAGCCGCGTACTGCATTGCGCGGTACAGCACTTGCAAGTCGGCAATCGGCACATCACCTTGCGAAAAAGCCACGCAACCAGCCTCGTTCAACATCGCCATTTCGGTAATTTCTTTACCCTTTAGGCCCACTGTCAACGCACCAACCGGATATAAACGCGCTAAATCGAGATTTTTAGCCCGTTGGCGTAAATTCATCACCAAGCCTGACTCGTCGAGCACCGGATCAGTATCGGGCGGACACACCACGCTAGTTACGCCACCGGCAACGGCCGCCGCCATTTCAGATTTGAGCGTTGCTTTGTACTCAAAACCTGGTTCACGCAAACGCGCGGCTAAATCAACCAAACCCGGAGCCACGATTAAGCCCGTTGCATCAATGGTTTCATCAATCACAAACCCAGCAGGCGCAGCACCCACGGCGGCGATTTTGCCATTGGCTAAATACAAATCAGCCACTTGCTCCGTACCGGCAATCGGATCGACCAAGCAACCATTTTTAATCAGAATATTTTTCATTTTCACCCTCGAAGTGCGATAAAAACTCACCACAGAGGCGCAGAGACACAGAGATTTCATCCCATTCAATTGCATGACCTGCCACGCAATGATGAGCTTTAGATTTTCCTCTGCGCCTTTGTGCCGCTGTGGTTCATATTTTTTTACCCACTTAAATCAATTCACGTTGATTGGCCGCCACGATGCTGAGCACCGCCATGCGTACCGCGATACCGAATGTCACTTGCGGCAAGATCACCGCTTGATCACCATCGGCCACGGCCGAATCAATCTCAACGCCGCGATTCATTGGCCCTGGATGCAGCACAATCGCATCCGGTTTGGCAAAAGCCAATTTTTCTTGGGTCAGACCGTAGACCTTAAAAAATTCCTGCGTTGACGGCAGATACGCCCCAGCCATACGCTCATTTTGTAGGCGCAACATCGCCACCACATCCACGTCTTTCAGACCGGCTTCCATATCGTGATACACATGCACCCCAAGCTGCTCAATACCCGTTGGCAACAAGGTTTTTGGCGCGATGACGCGAATATCTGGGCAACCCAAAGTCGATAAAGCATGAATTTGCGAGCGCGCCACGCGGCTATGCAATACATCGCCCACAATCGCCACGCGCAAATTGGTAAAGTCACCTTTGTAATGGCGAATAGTGAACATATCGAGCATGGCTTGCGTTGGATGCGCGTGGCGACCATCGCCAGCATTCACCACCGCGACACCCGGCTTCACGTGTTTGGCAATCAAATGCGCTGCGCCCGAATCTGAATGGCGAACAACGAATAAATTCGCGCCCATCGCTTCAATATTGTGAATGGTATCGAGCAGCGTTTCGCCTTTGGCGGTACTGGAAGCTTGAATATTCAAGCTCGATACATCGGCCGACAGGCGCTTCGCGGCGATTTCAAACGTCGTACGGGTACGCGTTGAGTTTTCAAAAAATAAATTAAACACCGAAGTGCCAGCTAAATCGGCGAATTTTTGATTCACCAGCTCACCGCCCGAGACAAACTCGGCGGCTTTATCCAAAATCTGCGTCAAAACACGACGCGGTAGCCCTTCGGTGGTGAGTAAATGAATCAACTCACCTTGGGCATTCAGTTGCGGGTTATACATAGCTTCCTCGCGAATTTAAATTCGTTTTAAACCCACCACAGCGGCACAAAGGCACAGAGAACTGCGTAATTTCCACTACATAGTTCGTAGTTTTTGCTTGCTCTGTGTCTGCCTGCCTCTGTGGCAAATATTTTTTCTAGCGTCTTTAGACGGGCGGTGTATCAAAGTAAGTTTGCAGAATTTGCATCGCCGCCACTTGATCCAACGCCGTTTTTTGTTTCCGACCTTTTAAGCCCGTCTCATTTAAAGCCGAGCTGGCCGCCGCACTACTTAAGCGCTCATCGACCAAATGCACCGGCAAAGAAAATCGCCCATTCAGGCGATTAGCAAAGCGACGAGCCATGCGCGTCATATCATGCTCGGTACCATCGAGATAACACGGCAAACCCACCACCAACAGCGAAGGTTGCCATTCTTTAATCAGGGCCTCGATGCGGGCAAATTTTTTATCGTTTTCTTCAAAAGCAATGGTTTCAACGGGCGTCGCAATGCCGATTTCGGTCGACCCGGTGGCCACGCCGATTCGCACTTCACCAAAATCAAAAGCTAAAATCGTACTCATGCGTGACCAATCTCTTTTGACAACATCGCCACATCCACGCCCAATAAAGCCAGCGCAGCGGCATAGCGTTCTTCAGAAGGGATATCAAACAGTTGTTGCATCGTTTCAACCGGCACCGTCAGCCAAGAATTCTCAAAGATTTCTTTTTCTAGCTGGCCCGCTTCCCAACCGGCAAAGCCCAAAGAAACAAATAGTTTTTCTGGCCCCTTGCCTTCGCTCACCGCCAATAAAATGTCTTTTGACGTGGTTAAGCCGATTTCAGGAGAGATAATTAAAGAAGATTGCCAATCGCCCAATGGGGTATGCAACACAAAGCCACGATCGGTCTGCACTGGCCCGCCGAAATGAACCGGTAATTCCGCCACATCTGGACGATGCATTTCCAAATCGATTTGTTCAAATAAGGTCGTCAGCGTCATGCCGAGTGGACGGTTCATAATCACCCCCATCGCGCCTTTTTCATTGTGTTCACACACATAAGTGAGTGATTTAGCGAAAATAGGATCGACCAGATTCGGCATCGCGATCAGGAAGTGTCGAGAAAGATTCATTGTGTTGGCGTTTTCCATAACCCAATTATCGCATAGCTTTTGCAAAGTCGCTGCGACTAAGCGATGACTCAACATCGGCGCAAGCAAAAAAGATCAAGACCTATGGGTATGAGTCCAGAGGTCTTTATGCGCAAAGCATAGGGAACAATACGCCGTGAGTTAACTTCGTTTCGCGCGTCGAATCGCGCCCAGATCAATTTTCAGTGCTTTGCGATAAGAAATAAAAGCCAAAATCAACGAAGAGAGCGCAAACACCGCAATCATTAAATGGATTTGATTCTGAGCACCTGAATTCCAAATTATCGACACCACGATAAAGATAGGGAATATAGAGAGATACGTTGGTATAGCACCTGTTTGCAAAACCCGACCATCAGCACTTAATCCATAAAACCACATCCATTGCACACTAAAAAATAAATATCTCAGGCTAGTCATACCAAACACGAATAACAGTGCACCATTAAAAATATTTGCCAAACTATCAATTTGCAAAATGAGCATCAGCACTGAATGTAGGGATGCACTGAGCAACAATACCGCAATAAAAAGTTGTTCATCTTGCAGCCATAACCTCGAGCGATGATGGCTGCGAATGAGCCAAGACCCTGACCATTGCTGGCGACCCGAAGCAAACATGGCAAGAAAACCAGGTAGTAACATTAAAAATAATGCTCCAGCCCCCCACTGATCCAGCGCAGGCATTCGCAGTAGATGCTGAGAGGCTAATATAAAAGCATATGGAAACAAAAATGATGAGACAAAAATTTTACGCAAACCTTTTTGATCTAATGCTCCACCCATATTCATTTCTAGTTGCAACAACAGCGGGTGTTTTGACTGAGGTTTTAACTTTTCAACACGCTTTCCTACTAACTCAACATTTGCAAACTGTCTTGGACGCGCAAATTTCGTAAACTGCCAAATTACCGCTATCAGTAAGCAACTCGAGCTGAAAATAAATATTTGCCGTATCAACCATTCATATTGTGGATACACAATAAATCCAAGTGATAGAGCCAATGGAATTAAACCCCCTTGCACTTGAAACTTTTCTGCTTGCAAAGGATTAGGGTGCTTATTGGTAATCGCCTGTGGCAGCATTAAACTCAGCATGAGCATCAGCAACAACAGAAAGCTGAGTAAAAATAAAATGGTTGAATTTGCTGTTCGATACCAAATGATTACTCCTAGCCCACACCAGACTACCCCATATAACAACAAAGCTTGCGCAGCTACTATTTGTAATTGAGCGGCTCGTAAACGCCATTTTTTCAGTGAAACAAGGACCTCCGCAGTACTCAGTACATGCATATAACACAACATTCCTATTGAGTAGCCAAACCCCTTAACTAGCTCCGCTGGCATCAGCAGGCAGAGACAAACAAAAAACAAATAGGCAAAAAACCAGCCAATTCGCTTATTAACACTACGCCCCCAAAACTGCAAAAACAGCCACTTCCGCTGCGCTTTCACCGCCGGATCGCGCCAGCTTGCCAAGATTTGATAGCCCCAGCTCATTGCGAAATCTCCACAAAAGCGTCTTCCAGCCCCAACGCTTCCACTTGATACGGTGAGCTAATTTGGGCCGCGCATTCTGCAGCCAGCGCTTCATTCCAGCCGCGAATAATCCATGTTTCTCGCCCGGTATTCACCTCGGTGCGAATCACCTGCTTGGTGGTCAGCGCCAAGCTGCCATTCACTTGCAACGGCCTCGTTAAGTGCAAGCGAACGACGGACTCTTTCAGTTCATCCAAGCCGCCCTGATAGGTGATACGGCCTTTTTCTAGCAACCACACCTCGCTGGCAACGCGCTCGATGTCGCTGAAAATATGGCTGGATAACAAAATAGATCGCTCGCCATCGGCGACAATATCGATCAACTCGGCAATCAAAGCACGGCGCGCGCCAGTGGGTCAAGACTGGCGGCAGGCTCATCCAGCACCAGCAGCTTGGGTTCATGCGCCATGGCCGCGACCAGCGCCAACTTTTGCCGCTCGCCGACCGACATATCGCTAACTTTCTGCCACGTTGGTACCGACCAACGATCAAGCAGACGATCCACTAATTGATGATTCCAATGTGGATAGAAAAGTCGCGTCGCCGCCAGCATTTCGCTGCCGGTGAGCCACGGCAACAAATCATCTTGCTGCGCAACAAAGCCAATTTGGCTACAAACATCGGCAGGTAATTCAGTTGGATTGTGGCCAAATAGGCTCACCTCCCCTGCGTTCAAAAACGTATAGCCCAGCAAGCCATCGAGCAAGGTGGTTTTGCCCGCGCCATTTTTACCCAGCAAGCCCACCACTTGCCCCGGCATAATCGTCAGTGTTTGCCCCGCACAATTGACAACACCGAGAGCGACATCTTTGGCCGTGACTAAAGTTTCTAATACAACAGGGTTGCGATCATTCATGGTCTTGATCCTGATTCAGTTCAGCATGGAGGGCAGCGATTAGCTCGGCGTCGCTCAAGCCTAATTGGCGTGCGGCGGTAATGGTGTCGCGCAAAATCGTGTGTAATTGCAGACTCGCTAAAATGTGCGGCGGTGGGTGCTCAGCGACGGTCATTGGTTTACCGCGTTGCCGCGCCAACAAGCCTTCGGCTTCGAGCAGGCTGTAGGCTTTGGAAATCGTCATCGGATTAACGGCATGAATTTCGGCCAACTCACGCACCGACGGCAATGCAGTGCCCGGCAGCAATTGCCCACCCGCAATCAAGCGGCGCACTTGATCTTGGATTTGCCGATAAATCGGCGTAGGCAAAGCGGGGTTTAAGATGAACATGCGCAATCCGCTGGTTGGTGTTTGTGTGTATTATTGAACTAATACACATATACAGTCAAGCGAGGCGCAGAGTGTTAAGATGCGCATATTCAAAAATGCAACAGAATGCAGCCCACGCCATTCGCACTTCGCGCGCTGCATTCAATAGGTATATGAATCTAGTCGCTTTTTATCAAAGCCTAGCTTCAGATACCCACCAAAAGGAACTCAATATGACCACCACTGCCCTCGTCTGGCTGCGCCGCGATTTGCGCTTATTTGACCATCACGCGATGTATGAAGCGTTAAAAAATGCCGATCAAGTGATTTTGGCTTTTGTTTTTGACACGACAATCTTAAAAGATCTTCCTAAACAAGACCGCCGGGTGGAGTTTATTTGGGAAGCGCTCAAAGAAATCAAAACTGAATTGCGGCAATACAATACCGATCTCGTCATTCGTCATGGCGACCCTCGAACTGAAATCCCTGCTTTGGTTGAGCAATTTGGTATCACCGCCGTGTATTGCAATCGCGATTACGAGCCACAAGCGATTGAACGCGATGGGTATGTTGCTGCAAGCCTTAAAGAAAAAGGCGTAGCGTTCAATACCTATAAAGATCAAGTTATTTTTGAACAAGATCAAATCTTGTCGCAAAGCGGCGGCATGTATAGTGTGTTTTCGCCGTATAAACGCACTTGGCTGGCCACGCTGCGCGAGCAAGATGTTGCCCCCTACCCTGTTCAGCGCGTCATCAAGCAGCTAAAACCACTCAAACCACAATACTTCCCGAGTCTTAAAGAGCTGGGCTTTGCCAAAACCAATCTCACCCAGCTAAAAGTGCCACTCGGAATGAGTGGCGGGGAAAAGTTATTCGAAGACTTCAAACGTCGAATTAATGATTACAAAGACGCGCGGGATTTTCCGGCGATTAAAGGCGTTTCTTATCTATCGGCGCACATCCGCTTTGGTACGGTATCGATTCGTGAACTCGTGCGATTTGCGCATGAACATGGCGGCATCGGCGCAGAAACTTGGCTATCGGAACTCATCTGGCGTGAATTTTATTCGCAAATTTTATGGCATCGCCCAGATGTGGTTGAGCACACCTTTAAGCCCGAGCTCGACCAATTGCCCTTCCCGAATCATCCCGAATTATTTGCCGCATGGTGCGCGGGTGAAACCGGCTACCCGATTGTCGACGCCGCAATGCGCCAATTGACGCAAACCGGTTATATGCACAATCGATTGCGCATGATTACCGCCAGCTTTTTGGTCAAAGATTTACTGGTTGATTGGCGCTGGGGCGAGCAATTTTTTGCCGAGCATTTACTCGATTACGATCTAGCGAGTAATAACGGTGGCTGGCAATGGGCCGCGTCAACGGGATGCGATGCTCAGCCATATAACCGCATCTTTAACCCAGTACTGCAATCAGAAAAATTCGATGCTAATGGTCAATTTATTCGTCGATATGTGCCCGAATTAGCCGATCTGCCCGATGTGGCGATTCACTCGCCATGGGCTTTTTCTGCCAATGAGCGGCGCGGGGCATTGTTTGTGAGCTTCTTAGAGCAGACTGATTACTTCCCACCGATTGTTGACCATGCTGAGCAACGCGCTGCGGCGCTCGCCCTTTATAAAAACCACTAGCATCTCCAGTTAACCCCACCAAGACACGCCGCTAGCAGTCATTCATTGAACTGCAGCGGCGTACTCATTTGCGGCGCCATTTGCTCTAACTCGCCCTTCAGTTCATCAGCCCTATTCGCGGTAGTGCTCGCTTTCTTTGCCGACAAACGTCATCTATTTGTCAAGGGAACGGATTGCTTGCACTTAGTGCGTCTGCTATACCAAACCAATAGCAACCGTATTGTCAGCCAAAGAAGGAATTAAGCTCATGCAAACTGATCTTAGAGAAATGAAAACGTCAGGTTTAATGAAAATGCATGATCTTGACGAGAGTGATTTGGTCATGGTTCGTAAGTATGGCGCGATCATCACGCCAAAACTCGAAGAATACGCGGTGATCTTTTACGAGTGGATTGCTGAGTTGCCCGAATATCAGCTGTTATTTAGCAACCCCGAAGTCATGGGCCGCGCGCGTAGCGAGCAAATTAATTACTGGCGGAGTTTTTTTAATGCCCGTGTTGATGACACTTATGTGCAAGAGCGGCGAAAAATTGGTGAAGTCCACGCCCGCGTTGGCCTGTCTTTGCCCAGCTATTTTGCGGCAATGAATGTGTCATTTATTATTTTCACCAAAAAACTCTACGATGGCGGCCTGTATAGCGAAGAGTACAGCTCGGCCATTAGTGCGCTCACCAAACTAATGCACTTTGACATCACGATTGTCGTTGAAACCTATTCACGTCTGATCAATGAGCGCATCAGTAAGCAAAGTAAAGCGCTGATGGAAATGTCCACCCCCGTCACACAAATCTGGCAAGACATTTTAATGCTGCCGGTGGTCGGCATTATCGACTCTAAGCGCGCGCGCAAGACATCATGATGACCATTTTGTCGCGCATTGGTGAAACCCGCGCCAAAGTATTCATTATGGATATTTCTGGCGTGGCAGTGGTTGATTCGGCGGTAGCCAACCACTTATTTAAAATCACTAAATCAACGGGGCTGATGGCTGTACCAGCCTCATCTCTGGGATTTCGCCCGCTATCGCTCAAACTATTGTGAACCTTGGTATCAATGTCGATGAGGTGAATTCAACCGCCACGCTACGTGACGCGCTAGAGCAAGCGTTTAAAATCATTGGTCGTACGGTCACATAATGGACTTTGCCAATGAGGAACGGCGCATCCCCGTCTCGATGGTATCCGGTGCGGTGTATGCTTCAATACAACTTGATCCCGATACGATCTTGCTGCAATGGCTGCGTGAAGACCTACTGAATCTGACCATTAAATACAGTGCCAAAGGCGTATTACTGGATGTTTCAGGCATCACCATTTTAGATGGTGAAAGCTTTATTCAAATTGTAAACACTACGCATATGCTCAAACTGATTGGCGCTAAAACGGTTGTTGTTGGTTTACGCCCCGGCATTATTGCGGGCTTATGCGCGCTCAATGTCGCGCTCAATGCAATTCAAGGTGCCAATAGCGTGGCGCAGGCACTGGAGCTGTTAAATGGATGCTAAAAAGGAATTTCCTTGCGAGCGCTTTGACATCAATAACGAAGATGATGTCAGAGGGGCTGTCATGCTCAGCTACTCCGAAATTATGTCACGCTACAGCGATACCGGATTGGCAACTCAAATCGCCACATGCATTTCTGAATTAGCCATGAACATTATTAAATATGCAAAATATGGTGAGCTTTATATTCATTACCATAATAATCGCAGCATTGAAATTATTGCCGAAGATCATGGCCCTGGCATTGCCAATATTGAGCAAGCAATGCAAGACCACTTCAGCAGCAAAGGCACACTAGGGCTAGGCCTGCCTGGGGTCAAACGCATGGTCGATGAATTTGAAATTCAATCAACAATAAATCACGGCACCAAAATACGCGTAAAAAAATGGATTAATCATTATTAAATCATAGTAAAACGGACTAATTATACGCAGTCGCCACTTATCAATATAAAAGCCAATATCGCTGAATAACGCGTTTACAGATCATTTTAACGGATGTTTGCGCTGCAATTGCAGCATGTAGGTATCGCAATGGAAACAACTCAGCCAACCGCACGCCCATATACGCACGCCAATATTGGCAGACCTTGCTTTGGTGAAACCGTATCTGGCGATGGCTATGTGGTGATTGATCTAGAAGACAGCCTGCTTATTGGCATAATTGATGTACTTGGGCATGGCGAAGAAGCACACGAATTAGCGCGCTTTTGTGAATCTTGGCTAAAAAGCCCACGCCAGTAGTGATCTATTGGGTTTGATGCATGAATTACATATTCAACTCAAAGGTAGCCGAGGAACGGCAATGACGCTGGCCCATTTAAAGCCACCTTTAATTCGTAGCGTGGGTATTGGCAATACCATGCTGTACCGAATGAAAGATCAGCCCAAAGGGGTAGCGGCACAATCGGGGATTTTAGGGCAAATTATGCCAACCTTGCGAATTGTTGAAACGCCCTTAATGGCCGGCGATCTGATTTTTTTAGCAACCGATGGCATAAGTGAGCACATGGATAATTTTCGCTTAATGTCTTGGTTTTCACTGCCGCTGAATCGATTTTTGTGTTGAGATCTTACGAGAGTACGGCAAAGAGCATGATGATGCGACATGCCTAGCGGTGAGGTATCTACCATGAAAATGGCCACATTTGGACAGCTCGAGCTCAGTACTGAAGCCAGCCTACTCACTGCGCGAACTAAATTTAGGCGTATTTTACAAAGTATCGAACTCCCCTCGCATCTGATTGATTTTTATGCGATCGGTTTTTCTTTATTCATTCGCGCATTAATCGATGGTAAAAACAGCGTTTTAACATTGCATTATGACCAGCAAAATATTTATTTAACTGCCAGTGCATTGGTGGCAGCGCCCAAAGAAATTGAAACCTTTTTTAAAAAACAAGCGTCGACGAACAACACACAATGGACATATTCTTTTGGTTTAGCAGGACAAAGCGTATCGCCTTCATTGCTGCAAAGCATACAAGAAATCATCTCACAACCAAGTCGAGAAGAGCTTTTTACTGAGTTATCTAGCCGTAATACACAATTAGCAGAACAACAAAATGGCTTGGAGCAAGAAATAGCTCGCCGAACCATGGCCCTCACCGACAGCGAAGCGCGCTCTCGAGCGGTTCTTGAGGGCGCACCCGTGGCGGTCGCCCTACTGAACAACCAAGGCATCATTACCGACTGGAACCGTGCGGCAGAACTGACATTTGGTTTTGTGCGGGAATTTGCCATTGGCAAACAAATCATTGATTTAATTGCATTGCCCGAAAAATCACTACTCTATGAAATTTTAAGTTGTCACTTAAACGAAGAATCAAAAAATAAAGTAGGTAATTTATTTTGGGATTTAGAAGCAAAAAATAAAAGTGGCAGCAAACTATCTATCGAAGTGGGCATTACCATTTACCAACAAAATGAAGACTGGGTTGCAACATTATTTGCTAGAGATATCAGTCAACGCAAAAAAAATGAAGTAGAACTACAAATCGCCAAAGCCAAAGCCGAAGATGCCGCCAGCGTAAAATCTATGTTTTTAGCGAATATGAGCCACGAAATTCGCACACCAATGAATGCCATTATTGGTATGAGCCATTTAGCATTAAAAACCGATTTAAACCCAAAGCAGCATGATTATGTCGCCAAAATTCATAATGCAGGCACCTCATTACTCGGCATTATCAATGACATTCTTGACTTTTCAAAAATAGAAGCCGGCAAACTCCATATTGAGCAAATCAAATTTGAACTCGATCAAGTACTCGCAAATGTCAGCACGATTACTAGCCAAAAAGCCTACGAAAAAGGGCTGGAGTTTATTATTCATCCTTTAAATGGCATTCCGGCCCATTTAATTGGCGACCCATTGCGGCTTGGCCAAATTTTAACCAATCTCATTAACAATGCCATCAAATTTACCGATCAGGGTGAAGTCGATATTCGCATCAATTTAGTAGAGCAACTCGATAATCGCGTCAAACTAGAATTTAGAGTCAGCGACAGCGGCATTGGTATGACCCAAGAACAACAAGAGCATTTATTTTCACCCTTTACTCAGGCTGATAGCAGCACCACACGCAAATATGGCGGCACCGGGCTGGGTTTAACCATTAGTAAACGCTTGGTTGAAATTATGTCTGGGCAAATGGCATTTACTAGCCAGCCGGGCATGGGCAGTTGCTTTTATTTCACCGCGTGGTTTGGTCACGATGATATCGAAAATGTGCCGCGTGTATTCCCTACCAAGGTCAACAATTTACGCATTTTAGTTGTCGATGACACGGATAGCGCCCGCCAACTATTGCATGAAATTTTATCAACCATGCCAGTGCAAATCGAAATTTGTGACTCCGGTGCCGCCGCCGTTGAAATGGCCTTAGGTGCCTTGCAGCACAAAAACCCTTTCCATTTGATTTTAATGGATTGGCAAATGCCGGGAATGGATGGCATTACCGCCGCCAGAGAAATTCGCCAACATCTACCCGGACAAAACCAACCGCGCATTGTTTTAGTCACTGCGTTTGAGCGTGAAGAAGTTCACCAAACCGTTCGTGATGATTTGCTCGATGCCGTCATTGTTAAACCTGTGACTGCATCAAGTTTAGTCGATTGCATGGTCGAGCTGTTCGCTCCGGAGCAAAAATCCAATAGCAGCGATCAAATCAGCAATGATCAAGAAAACCATTCATTACTCAAAGGTATGCGGGTATTACTCACCGAGGATAATTTAATTAACCAACAAATTGCCTTTGAATTAATGAGCTCAGTCGGCATTGAAGTGACCATTGCTAATCATGGCCAAGAAGCCATTGCCATTTTAGAGCAACATCCAAACCATTATTTCTCAGTCATTCTAATGGACATGCAAATGCCCGTGATGGATGGGTATGAGGCCAGTCGACATATTCGAGCTGATTCACGCTACGATGCTGTGCCCTTACTCGCCATGACCGCGCATGCAATGGTTGAAGAGCGCGAACGCTGCTTATCACTCGGAATGAACGATCATATCTCCAAACCCATCGACCCCGCGGTTCTTTTTGAGCGCTTGCAGCACTGGAGAACACAAAAACCGTCGTCTACACCGCTGATTGAGCAACCATCATCAACACCTGATTTAGCAACAACGCAAACAATGGATACGAAGCGTGATTCGACGTCATCTTCAACAAAGGATAATCCAGCCCCAGAAATCAGTAATCTATTAAGCGCAATCGCTAAATTACCCGGCATTGATTTAATCGGTGGATTAAGCCGCTTAATGAATAACAAGCCTTTATATTTACAGTTACTGCGCCAATTTTGTCAAAGTGAGCTCGATTGTATTTCTCGAATCAATGCAGCAATCGAAAATAATGACCGAGCAACAGCCTCTCGTTATGCCCACACGATTAAAGGAGTTGCCGCTAACTTAGGCGCAACTCAATTAGCTGAAGACGCCGGCATTATTGAACAATTTTTACGCACAGAAAATGATCGTAGTGATTTAACCCCTTGGCTCATTAAGATTGAATCTGCACTCCAATCTATGTCTAATGTGATATCCAATTTTAACAATCAAACAAATGACACTAACGTAACGAAAAACAAAGCACGCTCAGCAAGTCCAGATGAGCGAATATTACTGAATGAATTGCTTTCTTTGCTAAAACAAATGGACTGTGAAGCACTTGAATTCTTTGAAAAAAATCGAAATATTTTTTCTACAATTTTTAACAATGATGAATTTACTGATCTCAACTCAACAATTGAATGTTGTGATTTTTCAGCGGCACATAAAAAATTATATAAACTAATGGCTATCGACGAATCATTAATGCCAGTTAACTAATAAACACTCAGGGGCTTTATTAATTTTTCAGCGTCGATTTTATATTTTTGGATATTAAATTCAATGACCACAAACTCGCTACCTACTTTGCTAATTGTTGAAGATAGCCCTGAAAACCGGATGCTATTGATTCATTTGCTAAAGGATAGCTATCGATTAAAAGTTGCAATTAATGGTGAGCAGGCGCTTGAAGTGGTACAGCTTGAGTTGCCCGACTTAATATTACTTGACATCATCATGCCTGGCATTGATGGCTATGAAGTATGCCGCCGGCTAAAAGCAGAACCCGCTACGAGTAAAATACCGGTTATTTTTCTCACTGCGATGACTGATGTCGCTGATGAGCAACTTGGTTTTGAGGTCGGTGCTGTAGACTTTATTTTAAAGCCAGTGAGCCCCCCTATTTTATTAGCTCGTGTTCGGAATCATTTATTGCTGTTTCAATTACTCAATAATCTTAAAAATCAAAATGAAATTTTAGATGCCAAAGTAAAAGAAAGAACCGAAGAATTAGAACATACCCAAGATGCGATTATTTTAGCCATGGCTTCATTAGCAGAAACACGCGATAACGATACTGGCAATCATATACGCCGCACGCAACATTATGTAGGAAGGCTGGCCACTCAATTAATGCACCACCCTGATTTCAGCCAGCAACTTAGCCTTGCCAATATTGCCTTACTTGAAAAATCGGCAGCCCTGCATGACATTGGCAAAGTAGGCATTCCCGATGCCATTTTGCTCAAACCCGGCAAACTCGACATCGCCGAATTTGAAGTGATGAAAGAGCATTGCCGCTTAGGTCGTGACGCCATTCTGGCCGCAGAAACGGTAATGGGTAAAGAGAGTGCTTTTTTATGCTACGCCAAAGAAATTGCTTACTCACACCAAGAAAAGTGGGACGGCAGTGGTTACCCCCTAAAATTAAAAGGCGATCAAATTCCGCTGTCTGCTCGTTTAATGGCACTGGCCGATGTGTATGATGCATTACGCGCAAAACGAGCCTACAAACCCCCAATGAGCCATGAAACTGCAGTAAAAATCATCATCGAAGGTAAAGGAACGCATTTTGACCCCCGCGTGATCGATGCATTTATTGTGATACAGCATGAGTTTGAAGAAATTGCAGAAACACTTAAAGATGCTTTACCCGATGAGTAAACTCAAAAGAAGACATCAACTTATGTCAAGAAGATTTGATCACGGTCGTTTCGCGCTTGCCGATGCCTGTGTCTAGAATCGATAAACAGCAAGGTATTTAATTACAGATCATATTTATGATTGCTCTCAATTAAATACCCCTTCTGTTTGATTATGCTTTAGCTAACATTTTTTCTAATGCTTTTGGCTTAATTTTATCCGCTTGCCCGGCGGCACCAAAATCAATATACCGCGCATGACACACCGCTGCCATGGCCGCAATGGCCGGTTTTAAATATTGGCGCGGATCAAAATCGGCGGGATTTTCTGTTAAATGTCGGCGGATTGCGCCGGTCATTGCCAAACGTAAATCAGTATCAATATTGATTTTGCGCACCCCCCAACGAATCGCCCGCTGGATTTCTTCAACCGGCACACCCCAAGTTGGTTTGAGCTCGCCACCAAAATCTCGAACTTGCTGCAATAAATCCTGCGGCACACTCGAGGATCCGTGCATTACCAAATGGGTATTGGGAATCACATCATGAATTTCTTTAATGCGATCAATATCCAACACCGATCCAGTCGGTGGCGATGAAAATTTATACGCACCGTGACTGGTACCAATGGCAATCGCCAGCGCATCGACCCCCGTCGCCAAGACAAATTCTTTAGCCTGCCAAGGGTCGGTTAACATTTCGGCGTGCGTTAAAGCACGATTAGCACCGACGCCATCCTCTTCTTCCCCCATACCCGTATCCAAACGCCCTAAGCAACCGAGCTCGCCCTCGACTGAAACGCCAAAGCTATGCGCCATTTTTACCACTTCGCGGGTCACTTCAAGATTGTATTCATAGCTGGCGGGGGTTTTACCATCGCTCATTAATGAACCATCCATCATCACACTTGAAAAGCCATTGCTAATCGCACTCATGCACACTGCAGGGCTAGTGCCATGATCTTGATGCATAACAATCGGCAAATGCGGATAACTGGCCACTGCGCCTTGAATCATTTGCCGCAAAAATAACTCACCCGCATATTTGCGAGCCCCAGCACTGGCTTGCAAAATAACCGGGCTGCGTGTGGCATCGGCCGCTTGCAAAATAGCTTGGACTTGCTCCAAATTATTCACATTAAAAGCTGGTACACCATAACCATGTTCAGCAGCATGATCCAAAATTTGATTCAGAGAAACGAGGGGCATAGTTTTTTCCTTGTTGCGTTGCACCAGCGCACTGTAGGTGGTAATAAACGTACTGCCAAATCAGGAAATTCAGCATTCGGGAAAGCACTAAAACCACTACAGCGGCACATCACCTGCCGTTTTAAACTCGAAAACATCGATCTGCCTTACATAACAAGTCCCTTTATCATAGGCTGACGCTCACAATGTGCATTTCACCGCTCTAGGCCTAAGCAAGCTAATACCACTTCAAGTTTTTATTGCCGATTTACCTTGCAATGACCCGAGTAAAATCAATATTCTTAATGGTGATAGCTGCATTCTTTCGTAAAAAGTTGCATACTCTGAACGCAACATTTCAATGACAATCTGCCACCACCCTCTTGCTCTGTCATGGCCCTAGGCCGAAAGCAATACAAATAAAAAAGCCGTATGTTTAAAATCTATGTCAATACAGCCCAACTTATTTAAAAATCGTAATTTTGGCCTTTTATGGCTCGCGTCCATCATTGGTAACTTTGCGCTCGCCATCGCCATGATGGCTGAAACCTGGTATGTCGTTAAAACCCTCGGAGCCAAAGAGCAATTAGGCTGGGTGATGATTGCTGGCTCTATCCCAAGGATCGCCTTGATGGCCATCGGCGGTGTATTGGCCGATCGCATGTCGCGCAGCCGAATTATTTTAGTTTCTTTAGCATTGCGAGTTGTCTTACTTTTTGCGTTGGTTGGGCTGCTGTATTTACAGCGTTTAGATATATGGGCGTTAACCGCTTTTGCTTTCTTTTATGGTGCCTTAGACGCTTTTTTCTGGCCCGCTCGCGATACGCTCACGCCGGCCATTGTTACCGATGGCGATCTCACACGCGCCAATTCGATTATGCTCACGACCAATCAAGTGGGCATGGTATTTGGGCCGGTACTGGGCGGCGCAATGCTGGCGCTGATGAGTTACGAAGCGATTTTTAGCCTCACCGGCGGCATGTTGTTTATTGCTACTTTATGCATTGCAGGGATTAAAGAGCCACGTAACCAAACCATGCGTCAAGCCAGCTCGATGTTCACCGAACTCAAAGAAGGCGTTATTTTATGCCATTCAAACGCCGGTTTTGCGGGCATTAATGCTGATTTACATCACCGCGAATCTGCTGTTTATGGGGCCGCTGGCATTAGGCATTCCAATTATCGTGGCGGATTATTTACATGGCGAAGCCAGCACCTTGTCATTTTTACAAAGTGCTTTTGCTGCAGGGATGGTCTTAGGCGGTATTTTATTAACGCTTTACCCGCCCAATAAAAAACGCCTACTGATGATTACCGTCATTATTGCCCTTGAAGGCGTCTTACTGTCCTTACTGCCACATACCCCTTGGATTTGGGCCGCAGTGGCCATTCAATTTTTTATTGGCATGGGTGTCGCTGGCAATAATGTGCCGATGATGTCATTGATTCAACAGTCTGCTGATCGCGATAAGCTCGGACGCGTTATGAGCTTGAATAATATGGTCTCAATGGGGCTATCCCCGGTTTCTTACGCAATGGTTACCGCCATGCTAGCGGCACAACTGAGCATCACTTGGATCATGCCTATTTTTGGCTTAACGATGGCATTGGTGATGTTGCTACTGAGCTGGCAACTCAAAGTGATTCGCACCACCGATTAAGCATTGAGAACCAAGTAGAATATAAACCCAAGCTGAACGCAATCTTTCAACCTATAAAGAATCATTGCTTTGTTTGGATGATTGAACCATGGTGGAATTACCTTTGGGTGGCTCGGCAGCGCACAACCCAGATCTAGATTGGGATCAAAGTTCGTGAAACCATTTTGATGATGGGCATCGCCGTGGCACAAGTTCGCCATGCAATGGAAGAAGGCAGCGCGTCCTTTACCACGTTAGCAAACTCTTTTGCCGTCACTTGCCAGCATATTGAATCACTGAGGAGCGATCTCACTCAAATTTTACCGTCACTGCCGGCAGAACTCGACCTAAGCAATAAAATTAGCGAGATTAACGAGCAAAACATGCAGTCGATCATCGCCTTCCAATTTTATGATCGTCTATCGCAACGCCTTGAACATGTTTGCAGTACGATTAGTGAACTTGCTGTACTAGTCGCCGATCATGCTTTGCCGCATCAAGCGCAAGCATGGCTTGATTTACAAAGAAAAATTCGCTCGCAATACACGATGGAACAAGAAAAAGTTTTATTTGATGCCATATTACACGGCGATCCGATTCATACCGCGCTCATTAAAGCGGGCAATATTAGTATTAACTTTGACCCCAAACCCAGACCAGAAGATGACGGCGGCATTGAATTGTTTTAATCGAAGCCAATTCATCACAATTTCGCACCCGCTGAGCAAGAAGCCAAGTATCAACACCCCTCAGGTAATATTTTTTCTACCAGAACAACTACTTAGCGAGCCACAGACTGTGGTATGCTGCGCACCTTTCTTGATTTTGAACGCATCATGACCCGCCAAATCCTCAACCGTACCGAACTCCACGATCCTGATACATGGGTGAAATTCACCAAAGGCAAATGCGACGATTGCTATTCGGGCTGTTGCACCATGCCGGTCGAAGTCAAAATCGGTGATTTAATCCGGATGGGTGTGGTCGATGAGTTCGACAAAGACGAACCGGCAAAAAACATCGCCAAACGCTTGATGAAAGCGCGAATTATCGAGCATTTTAATTTCAAACACGAAATTTACACGCTCGCTCGGCGCGGCACCCGTGATTGTATTTATTTGAACGAAGAAACTCGTTTATGCACCATTTACGACAAGCGGCCAAATACCTGTCGTAACCACCCCACGATTGGCCCAAAACCTGGCTTTTGTGCCTATATCCGCTGGTTTTAAGTGCGACTGGGCCGGTGGTGTATTTCATCCCAAGCTAGATAGATTAAGGCTTAGAGTCCAATACCCCTTGCCTACTTATATTCACTACTTCATTACTCAACTTTGAGGCAACACCTTCCCCACGTGTTGCCCGCAGCCACTTGAATGGCCGCAGCTTACTTATTTTGGAATTTTATGCCAACGCAAATTATTGAACTCTTTGAATTAATCGCCGATGGCGGTTTAGAGCATGAAGACCTTCTTGCCATGACGGCCGAAGTGACTGCTGCTCAGCAAGATCCAAGCGCCTATCGTGCTCGCCATGCCGCAGATTTTTATCCAAGTGAAACGGCAGTACCGCTGTGGGAAGTGGTACTACTTGAGCAACTCGCTGACGGCTTGATTTTCAACGCCCAATCGATGCCCGCTTTATACCAACAAATCAGCGAAGCTTTTGGTGAGGGCGAGCTTGAACTCCAAGCCAGCGCTTTGACTGAATTGAGCGAGACATCGGCGCTAAAGGCCATTCAAGATGAACTCAATCCAAATTTCACCTTAATCGACTTTAGTGATCGTGATCAAAAGCAAATGCTCCTGATCCGCACGCATCATCTAACGGCTTTTTTTCAAGCTTTGCCAAGCGCTCAATATTCAAGCCAGCCTCGCTTACGAAAACCGCTTTAAAACCAATTAAACGTTTTACAGCGCCCCAATCCAAACCGACTTTGCCAGTCGGTTTTTTTTCAAACATGATTCGACAGCCAATCACACTGAAAAAACCACCTTAATACGTTACTTTTCCCCGCAGTGCCTTCACTGATCCTCGCAACTGCTTGCCATCCAAACGACGTTGTTTAGCTCCATAACTGGGCTTGGTTGCTCGACGTGGCTTGGCCAATACCGCCACACTTTCGATCAGCGCCATTAAGCGCATCAGCGCCTCGGCCCGATTGGCCTCTTGACTACGCGAAGTTTGCGCCTTAATGACCACTACGCCTTCTTTATTAATTCTTTGATCATTTAAAGCCAATAGCCGGCTTTTAAATTCGGCGGGCAATGAAGAGTTTGGAATTGAAAAGCGTAAATGCACTGCACTTGAAACTTTATTAACATTTTGCCCTCCCGCGCCTTGCGCACGAATGGCACTAAACTCAATTTCATGACTGGGAATTTCTGGTATTTTCATCGCTTTAAAAGATCACTTTGCTTTATTTCAAATTAAATTCAATCGCAAAAACAACATTGGCCTCTATCGGCATACCGTTTTTTTGGGCTGGGATAAATCGCCACTGCGTTTTCACCGTATCCACCGCGGCATGATCTAAACGCGGGTAATGACTACTACTCAACACAGTCACTTTAATCGGCTCACCGGCTGCGCTAACCTTCACGTGTAGCTGAACCTTGCCACTTTCCATTTTCATGCGTGACAAACGCGGCATTTCCGGCTCGGGATTATTTAAATACGCCGCACGGTATTGCACGGCGGTCTCAACGACCGCAGCGCTCATGCTTGCGGATGTAACAGCGGAACCAACAATCTGTGTTTGCGGCGATTGAAGCCCCATACTGGCCGCTGAAGTTTGTGGTTTGGTAAGCGGTGCCGCTATGTGCTTTCGTGGTTTTGGCAAAGATGGCTTAAAGTTTTTTTCAGTCGTAGTTTGCCGTAAAGGAGGCCGATTTGATTGAACAACTGAAGGCTGTTTTGCAACCGCAGGGCTCAGTGCCGCAGGCGCTTGCAAGAGCACTAAAAGCGGGAGATCCGATGGCACAGCCTCAGCCTCAAATCGCCCTTGCCAAGCAAAAACTATCAGGGCATGCAGTAATAATGAGCTTAAAAAAGCGATTCGCCAGATCATCTTGTAATTCTACAACTCCAATTTAAAACAACATACATTGCAATTTCACAGTAAATACCTACACTGAACTGACTATCCGCTGGAACAAACACATGCCCTATACCATGCTCATTGTTGATGACAGCCGTGTCTCACGTATGATGATACGATCATTTGCCATCGCTCAACGCCCAGACTGGGTTTATCTCGAAGCCGGTTCTGGATTAGACGCCATCGAAATGGCGAAAACGCACAAAATAGATTTCGTTTCTATGGATCTTAACATGCCCGGCATCGATGGCATTGAAGCGGGCACCACTATCAAAGCGCTGCAGCCCGACTGTTTTATTGCGTTATTGACCGCCAATGTCCAGAACAGTACGCAAGAGCGCGCGCTCAGCGCGGGCTTACACTTCGTTCCCAAGCCCATCGTTGCCGACACACTGCTTAAAGTTTTCACGATTGCAGGAGCATAAGCATGTTAGAACTTGGCTCACTACAACGCGATGCACTCTGTGAAATTTTCAATATCAGTGTGGGCCAAGCTGCTGCCAGCATGAGCCAAATTATTAATGAGGAAATATTACTTTCAGTTCCGATGGTTGAATTTTATAGCGTAGAAGAAGCAGCACACTACTTAGAGCAGTCTAGCCAGCGGGTGTGTAGCGTGCGGCAAAGCTTTGATGGGAGCTTTCATGGCAATGCACTACTTATTTTTCCTGAAGCACGAAGCCTAGATTTAGTTCGCTTGATGATGGGAAATAACTTACCCATCGAGCAACTAACCGAATTGGAGCAAGACGCCTTATCCGAAATTGGCAATATTATTCTCAATTCTTGCTTAGGTTCTTTAGCTGACATTTTTAAGCAGCCTTTTCAATGTGGTTTACCGGCGCTACACATCGGTTCAGGTATATCGGTTCTCAATGAGTGTAATGCAAACCATGTTGTCATGGTGCTACAAATTCAATTTTCATTGGCTTCTCGTGAATTAAATGGTCACGTTATTTTTATTATGAATGCCAACTCTCTCGACTTGCTCAACGAGGCAATTAATAAATTTTTAGGTGCCATGATGGCGCAAAGCTAAGCTAAATGATGAACAACCATGCCCCTTTATTACTATTTAGTACTTTTGACGCACTCGAAGTTGGCGTCCTTATTTTAAATGGTAACGGAGAAATTGCCTTATGGAATCGCTGGTTAGTTAAAGCATCTGGTCGTAATTCCGATGGTTTAATTGGGTTACCTTTAAGTATTGCCTTCCCTGAATTAAAAAATACCCGCGTAGAGCAAGCCGTTCAATTGGCAATCGAAAAAGATCAATCTTCATTTTTATCGCAATGCTTAAATCGAGCGCCGTTTAACTTATTTCGTTTGCATAACAATGACGAAGTACCTCTGCGAATGCAGCAGCAAATTCAAGTCACGCCTTTACGACAATTTGATAATGAGCAGTTTTGCTTAATTCAAATCCAAGATGTCACAGCATCTGTGATCCGAGAGCAAATCTTGCAAGAACGCGCCGCTGAATTGCATCGCTTTGCCTATCAAGATGGCTTAACCGGCATCCCCAATCGCCGCTATTACGAAGAAAAATTAGCCGAAGAATGGCGTCGAGCCATTCGACAAAAGCATCCGCTGAGTGTCTTGATGATCGATATTGATTATTTTAAACGCTATAACGATCAACTTGGCCACCAACAAGGCGACACCTGCTTGCAAGAGATTGCCAAAGCGCTGCAAGCGGCATTACGTCGACCTACCGACATTATTGCTCGCTATGGCGGCGAAGAATTTATCGTCTTATTGCCGGCAACACCAATGGCAGGCTGCATCACGATCGCCGAACAACTACTCAATGCCGTTCGTGAACTCGAGCGGCCACACCCAGATTCACCACACCATATTGCCACCGTGAGTATTGGCTGCGCATCATCAACACCAAACCGTGATGCGGAAGCGAGCGTGCTGATTCAAGAAGCTGATCTTGCGCTGTATTTTGCCAAACAACATGGTAGGAACCAGCTTCGTGACAGCCAATCCTAATCCAGTTGTATTCAACAGACAAACAGCCAGCTTTTAAACTTATTCCTCATCCAGTTATACTGACAACTCACTTCGCCAGCCATCAGTCAATGCTTGTGCAATAACGGCTGGCTGTCTTTTTAAGTTGTCTTGTGTTTTGAAAAAGAATATGTTCAAAAAATTCGCCCTTTTCGCGGCGCTCGCATTCAGTGCAAACCTATCCTTGGCGCAAGATAGCGTGTCAGTGGATCAAGTTTGGACGCGAGCCACGCCACCACAAGCAGCCAATGCCGGTGTGTTTTTATGACCATCAATAGCAAAACGGCGGATCAACTGCTATCAGCAAGTTCAGACCTTGCAAGCAAAACTGAGATTCATGAAATGAAAATGAGCGATGGCGTAATGAAAATGCGTCCAATGGCGGCTGGACTCCCTGTTACTAGCAATCAAACGCTGACACTAGCACCTGGCGGCTATCACATTATGCTAATTGGACTAAAAAAAGGCCTTGTGGCCGGTGAAAAACAGGCGCTCACGCTCAACTTTGCCAAAGCTGGCGCGATCAACGTGACCATTGACGTTAAAAACATCGCTCACATGCCCGCTGCAGCGACACATTCACATTAAAACAAGATTGCCTCATTCAGACTCAATGGTGGATAGATCAACGATTTAGCCGGTTAAATAACAGGCTAAATCGACCACTAATTTAAGCCATTCATGCTGAGTCAACGACTTTCATCGGCGCGATAGCCAAATAAAAAAGCGCCCGAAGGCGCTTTGGTCATGCAGTAACTCACTCGCTTATTTCAGCAAAGCTTTCGCACGCGCCACTACGTTTTCAACTGAGAAGCCAAAGTGCTTGAACAGTAGATTTGCCGGTGCAGACTCACCAAACGTATCCATACCAATCACATCGCCTTCCAGACCGACATATTTACGCCAGAAGTCGCTGGTTGCCGCTTCGACGGCCAAGCGTGGTACGCCAGCTGGCAATACCGATGCTTTGTACGCTGCATCTTGCTTATCAAACACATTGGTTGATGGCATTGATACCACACGAACCGCAACGCCTTCAGCTTGCAATTGCGCCGCTGCTTTCACCGCCAAATCGACTTCCGAACCCGTCGCCAAAATCAGCAACTGTGGATTTGCAGCATCTACCAAGACATAGCCACCTTTAGCGACATCCGCCAATTGTTGCTCGGTACGTGCTTGGAATTGCAAGTTTTGACGCGTGAACACCAATGATGACGGCGTAGTACGCTCGCCAATTGCAGCAGCCCAAGCTACGACCGATTCAACGGTGTCGCATGGACGCCAAGTGTTCATGTTCGGGATGCAACGCAAGGTTTGCAATTGTTCAATCGGTTGATGCGTAGGACCATCTTCACCCAGACCAATTGAATCATGCGTGTAAACGAAGATGTTATTGGTTTTCATCAACGCGGCCATCCGCAATGCATTCAATGCGTATTCGCAGAACATCAAGAACGTGCCACCGAATGGACGGAAACCACCGTGCAACACGATACCGTTCATAATCGCGCTCATACCAAATTCGCGCACGCCATAGCTGATGTGATTGCCGGAAATTTTGACCGTTTTCAACTTTCAAGCTGGTCGAGCCCTTCCAGTTGGTCAAGTTTGAACCGGTCAAATCAGCAGAGCCGCCCAGCATTTCTGGCACAGATGGGCAAAGTGCTGACAATGCATTTTGGCTGGCTTTACGTGTCGCAATCGTTTCAGCTTTGCTGTTGGCGTCAAGCACGGCAGCAGCAACAATATCATTCCAATTGGCTGGCAAATCGCCTTTCATGCGGCGAGTAAACTCAGCGGCTTCAGTCGGAAATTGTGCAGCGTACTTAGCAAATAACGTGTTCCACTCGGCTTCAAACGCAGCACCAGCAGCTTTACGATCCCAACCTGCGTACACATCAGCAGGGATTTCAAATGGTGCATACGGCCAGCCAATCGCTTCGCGCGTTGCGGCGATTTCAGCATCACCCAATGGTGCGCCGTGGCAATCATGGCTCGCCGCTTTGTTGGGTGAGCCTTTACCGATGATGGTTTTGCAGCAGATCAGTGTTGGCTTGTTGGTTTCTGCTTTTGCGGCATCAATGGCGGCATTGAGCGCATCCACATCATGACCATCAACACCCGCAATCACATGCCAGCCATAAGACTCAAAGCGTTTTGGGGTATCGTCAGTGAACCAGCCTTCAACATGGCCGTCGATCGAAATACCGTTGTCGTCCCAGAATGCCACCAATTTGCCCAAGCCCAAAGTACCAGCAAGTGAGCAAGCTTCGTGCGAAATGCCTTCCATCAAGCAACCATCGCCCATGAAGACATACGTATGATGGTCAACGATGTCCAGACCTGGTTTATTAAATTGCGCAGCAAGCAGTTTTTCTGCCAAGGCAAAACCCACGGCATTGGTAATACCTTGGCCCAAAGGTCCCGTCGTCGTTTCTACACCTGGGGTGTAATGCACTTCTGGGTGGCCTGGGGTTTTTGAATGAAATTGACGGAAGTTTTTGATGTCGTCCATCGACACATCAAAGCCTGTGAGGTGCAATAAGGCATATTGCAACATTGAGCCGTGGCCGTTCGACAACACAAAGCGGTCGCGGTTAGCCCAAGCGGTGTTTTGTGGGTTAAAGCGCATTTTGCCGCCCCACAAAGCTAAACCAATCTCAGCCATACCCATCGGCGCACCAGGGTGACCCGAATTGGCTTTTTTGCACAGCATCCATCGCCAGTGCACGAATTGCATTTGCTAAATCAGTACGCGTTGCTGCCATCACAGTTTCCTCAGATTGAATATAAGCGCTCTTGCGCCAACTTGATTAAACACGCGCTGCTTGGCCGAACTACCGCCTAACAGCACGTAAAAATAGGGCTTATTCTCGCTTTAACTCCGCTTTACGACAGAATTAAAGTGCTTATGCTGACATTGTACTCATGCTACCTAAATAGAGATATTGCTTTGGCGCAAACTAAAATTGAATCCAAACAAAAAGCCAAAGCAAAGACCGCTGACTAACCTCTTACTCCAAAACATACGTCCCCGGGGCTGCACCCAGATTAGGGTGTTGTTGTCGACTGCTTAACTTGGGTTTGATTTGTGCGCCTGCAAAACCGCGCAACCAGTCAACCCAATTGGGCCACCAAGAGCCCGCTACCGGTGCTTGCTGACCAAGCGCCGCAGGAATGTTTTGGTTTTGATCAAAGGCAATTTGTCGAAAACTGCGCTTTGATTGAGGGCTAGGCGGATTAATAATGCCAACGATATGGCCTGATGTCGATAGGGTTAACCGCACAGGTGCGCTCACCCGATGGGCCAAAGTAAAGGTTTGCTGCCAGGGTGCGATATGGTCTTCTTCGGCGCTCACCATATAGATAGGCTGGGTAATTCGAGCTAAATCAATATCTTGCCCTGCCAAGTGCAAACCATCGGGCTCAATCATTCGATTATGCCAATACAGCTCACGCAAATAGGTGTGATGCATTTTTTTTGGCATTCGCGTGCTATCCATATTCCAATACAAGATATCAAACGCCGTCGATGGCTCGCCCAATAGGTAATTGCTTTGCCAATACTGCCAAATCAAGCTATTGCTGCGTAGCATCCGAAAGCTGGCTGCCATATCTTTGCCATCCAAAAAGCCCTGCCGCTCCATAATGGCATCGATGGCATCAAGACCATCTTCGTCGATAAATACTTCAATATCACCCGGGCAAGAAAAATCGGTCAATGTGGTCAGTAAAGTCACCGACGACACCGGCACCGCAGTCGGCGAAAGGCGATTAATCCAAGCCATATAAAGGCTCACCAAAGTACCACCAATGCAGTAGCCGACTAAATTCACCTGCTCACTGCCTGAGATTTCTTTGGCCACTTGAATCATCGGCACAATGCCCTGCGTTAAATATTCATCCAAGCCCGTTTCGGCCATGCTGGCGTCTGGATTTTTCCAGCTGGTGACAAACACCGAGAATCCTTGATCCACCAAATATTTCACCATGCTCTTAGCTGGGGTCAAATCCAAGATGTAGTACTTATTAATCCAAGGCGAAATTAACACAACGGGGGTTTGATGAACTGTAGGGGTATTGCTCTGATAGTGAATCACTTCAAGGAGTTCATTGCGATACACCACTACACCGGGGGTTGTAGCCAGATTCTCGCCTACGGTGAATGCCGACAAATCGGTCATGGCAATATCGCCAGCGCGAACATCTCGCGCGCAAAATGATCCCAGCCTTGCCACAGGCTCTCGCCCTGCGTTGCGATGGCTTTATTGAGCGCAGTAGGATTACCCAATAAGAAATTATTTGGCGCCAAGGCATTCAACCATTGTCGCAACCAAAATGCCGACTTACGCCGCTCACCCTCAGTGAGCCCTGGCGTGGCATACAGCGAGTTCTGCATCCAGCGCGTTTGAAATAAATAATACTCTTTGACGCTATCCCAAAATGGCGACTCAGACCAAATCGGATCGCTAAAACGCGGGTCGTCTGGCTGCGGTTCGACTAAGTCCACATCCGCTTCGCCAGCAAATCGGCGCAACAGCGCCGCGTGCAATTGAAAGCCATCCATTGCATAGCGATGTAAATTATCCGCCAGTTCAAATGGATGGTTGGCCCATGCTTGCTGGGCGGTTCGAGTCGTTGCCTGCAAGCCAAAAGGATCAAATATTTGTTGTAGCTGCCGCTGCAAAACTTGAGTCCGTTGCGCCTGTTCAGTCAAAAAAGCGGTAAACACGGATGATTCAGACATGGCAATTCCCCATCGTGATAACTCGACTTTAATTTACGTTGCAGCGCAACAAAAGACAAGCGCGATGCATTCGCACCGCTAGGAAGCGCACACGCTCAATTCATTACGCTTAAGCGCACTCGGCAGCAACGCCGCAAATCCCAAGTCATCACAACGCCGCAATCAAACTACGGCGTTCTGCCATGCTAAATTTAGGCTACAGCTTGGCGGCATATTGCGCCCGCGCCAATGCCAGTCGTTCCACCGTACCCACATCCAGCCACTGCCCATGATGACATTCACCACTCACACGCCCTGCCGCCATGGCGGTCAATAAACAAGGCAATAAAGGCATTGCCTGATCAGAAGGCACATCGGCAAAAAAATTGCGGGTGGTAAGCCGCAACGCCGCAAAAAGTCAGCGGTTGATCGTCGCTCTGGCACGGCACCACCAAGCCTGCACGCAAACTCAGATCGCGCCCCGTTGGATAGCCCGCCTTAGGCACCAACATCAAATGCGCCCAATGCGTTTGCGGATTTAATTGCGCCGCAGTTTGGCTTAAAGCCACAAAATCAACGTCGGTCAGCACATCGCCATTCACCACGAGAAATGGTGCGTTTCCCAACAATGGCAGCGCACGGGCAACCCCAGCCGCAGTTTCTAATGCCGTATTTTCGGCGGAATATTGAATCCGCACGCCCCACTGCGAGCCATCACCGAGCACGGCTTCTATTTGCTCACCGAGCCAAGCGTGATTAATCACCACGTCGTGAATTCCAGCCGCCGCTAAGCGCGCTAAATGCCAAGCAATCAACGGCTGACCACCCACTTCAAGTAAAGGCTTGGGCGTCACATCGGTTAAAGGCCGCATCCGCTCACCACGGCCAGCCGCTAAAATCATTGCTTTCATTGGAAACTCAATCAAAAAAAGTCGAAAAAAAAGCTCGACCAGCGCCATGCTGATCGAGACTGCAAATCAAACATCCAGCCAATGATGCCAAAGCGTAACGACTGCAAACCGCACAGCAAAGTCGCCCGCTATGCGGCAAAAAACGGCGGATTAAAAAGTAAAACCAGACTCGATTTTTTCGCCATTTAAGTTCACCAATAAACGCCCTAATGGCGTTAACTCGCTATAACGCAAGCAAACTTGGCGCACATAATGAAATACGCGGGGAATATCGGCTTGATATTGCGGTTTATTATCGCGGTATTTTAAACGAGCAAATAAACCCAAGATTTTTTAAATGGCGCTGCAAACCGGCCATTTCAAATGCCAAGTAAAAGTCACCAAAATCGTCATGCACCGCTAAGCCAGCAGCGCGGGCTTGTTCCCAAATAACGAATGGTTAAATCCAGCACAAAGGTTTCACCCCATTCGACATAAGCATCACGCAGTAATGACACCAAATCGTAAGCAATCGGCCCTTTGACCGCATCTTGAAAATCAATCAAACGCAAAGCATCGTTTTGCACCAAGATATTTCTGGAATGAAAATCGCGATGCATAAAGAGTGTTGGCTGTTGAATGATTTGCTGCACAATCAAAGCGCAAGCGCGCTCCCAAGTGGCCAATTCTTTACCCGCCAACGTAACGCCAAATTGCTGACCAAAATACCACTCGCGGCAAATATCCAGTTCACGCTGAACAAACGCGGCATCAAACAGCGGCAAATCATCATCAGAGGTATTGGCCTGCATCTCAACTAGCAACTTGATGGCACGCAGATACCACTCTTTTGCGCTAGTCTCGCTGAGTACACTGGCCAAAGTCACATCGCCTAAATCTTCCAAAACGACAAAACCCAATTGCAAGTCTTGTTCAAAAACTTGCGGTACGGCAATGCCGGCTCCGGCCAATTGTTGCTGGCGCGCCAAAAAAGGCGCGCAATCAAAAACGGCGGGATCAAAATCCATCACCACCACCGAGCCATCGGCGTAACTCACACGCCAATATTGCCGCACACTGGCGTCAGCAGCAGCTAAAACGATGCTTTGCGGCGTTGCAGCGCGCACTTGTTGCAACCAATTGGAGAGCTGTTCACTGCGATTCATGAGAAATATCGTTCCTGTTTACCACGTTTGTTAAGAAAGTTAAGCGCGTTTACTGCTAGAATCCACCAATTCTATCAAAGTAATGACGACAACCACATGCGGGTGCGTAATTCTCCTCCCTATACCATCAAGATCGTAGCGTTCTCATTGGCCATTTTACCGGTACTGAGCCATGCTGCGGCATCCAGCCCTGCGGCCGAGCCGCCCTTATTCATTGAAGCGGATCAAGCCAGCGTCCAAGAAGGACAATATTCAGAAGCGCGCGGCAATGTCATCGTCAATCGCGATGGCATGGTGGTCAACGCCGACTGGGTAAAGTACGAACTCGAGGCCGATCAAGTTCATGCTGGCGATAAAGTCAAAGTCACGCAAAAAGGCGATACGCTGGAGGGTGACTCGCTGAATATGACGGTACAGACTCGCTTGGGTGAAATGGACAATCCGATTTACCACATGGCCGAAGGCCAAGTGCGTGGTGACGGTGTCAAAGTTTTATTTGGCGGCAAAGACAAGTACACCATCCAAAAGGGTCGTATGACCACTTGCCGCGATGGGCAAGACGATTGGTATTTACACGCCAGAGAAATTGATCTCGATTACACCAGTAATTATGGCCAAGCTTGGCATGGTTGGGCCGAATTTAAAGGCGTGCCGTTTTTTTACTACCCTTTTGTTGATTTCCCACTCAATGGCGACCGCAAAAGTGGCCTGCTGCTACCGACCTTAGGCTACAGCAATACTAATGGCTTGCAATACAGCCAACCGTATTACTTTAATCTTGCCCCCAATTACGACGCGACGATTACGCCAAGCTATTTTGGTGAGCGTGGCGTCATGCTCGGTGGTGAATTTCGCTACCTGCAGCCGGAATACGCCGGCACCCTACGTGCGGCGGGAATTAACGACAGAACAACCGACACGCAGCGTTATGGTGTTTATTTCCAACACAATCAACTGCTCAGCGATCGCCTGTCACTCAGTATTAATTATCAAAAAGTATCTGATTCTGATTATTTTATTGATTTTTCCGACACGCTAGCAGGTGCCTCGCAAGTTAACTTGCCACAAGAAGCATTGCTCAATTACAACGGTGATTTTTGGTCCACGTATTTACGTGTTCAGCGCTATCAAACACTACAAACCGAAACCAACCCAGTTGAAGATCCATACTGGCGCATGCCGCAGTGGTATTTTACCGCGAGCCCACAAATTGGTTATGGTTTAGAAACCAAAATCAGCGGTGAAGTCACGCGCTTTGTGAATCAATCCTTGGTACAAGGCGATCGCGCTTGGATTAACCCTAGCATTAGCCTACCAATGAGTAATAGCTACGGCTTTATTACCCCACGTTTAAGCGTACACGCCAATACCTACCGCACCGAAAGCGCAACAGGCCAAGACATGGGCAACCAATCCTTTGTCGTACCGATTGCCAGTCTGGATACCGGACTATTTTTTGAGCGCGAAGGCAGTTTGTTTGGCTCAGACATTGTGCAAACCTTAGAGCCACGCGCTTTTTATGTGTGTATGCCCCGTATAAATCACAAAGCGATGTTCCCAATTACGATTCCGCCGTTGCGGCATTGTCGTGGTCACAGCTGTTTAGTGAAAATAAGTTCACCGGTAATGACCGAATTAATGACGCCAACAATCTGACTTTGGCGATCAGCAGTCGTATTTTTGATGATGCAACTGGGATTGAGCGCTTTTACGCCGGTGTCGGCCAACAGTTTTATTTCACCTCACCGCGCGTGACATTGTCCGGCCCAGATAATACCGATGAGCAAAAAAGCTCAAATCTGTTTTTGATGATGGGCAGCCAGTTACCCAACAATGTCAATGTGAACTACTTATTACAGCAAGACTTGCATACCAAAAGCACCATCAATTCGGAGCTAAACGTCAGCTGGACACCGAGCGAATATAAAACCCTTAACCTGCGCTACGTGCATAATAAATCGTCCAATATCGAACAAGCCGACATCTCGGGGCAATGGCCACTGGGCAATGGCTGGTATGCCGTAGGTCGTTACAACTATTCACTGAATGATCGCAAAGCACTAGAGACGATTGCTGGCGTTGAATATAATGCCGGCTGTTGGGCGCTGCGTTTTGCTGCGCAAAGCTATGTCACGACCAATAGCACGTACAAAACCAATTACTTTGCAATCTTAGAATTAGGCGGTTTGGCCGGATTGGGAATGAATCCGATTAGCTTATTAAAGCAATCCATTCCTGGTTACGCCGACACTTATCGCTCTCCAAAACTTCGTTAAAGGCTGTACAACCGTATGAAGACTATGACTTTGCTGCGTACCGCAACGCTAACTTTAGCGCTCTTTAGTAGTGCGGCAATGGCCGAAATTATTACTGCCGATCGCGTGATTGCAGTTGTGAATCGCAATGCGATTACGCAGGTGGAATTGAATCAAAAAATCAACGCGATTCGCAAAAACCTCGAACAGCAAAAAGTTCAATTACCACCGGAGCAAGTATTGCAAGAGCAAGTACTGGAACGGATGATTTTAGATCAGCTGCAAACCCAATACGCTCAGCAGCTCGGCATTCGCGTTGATGACAATCAGCTCGAAATGGCCATCAACCGGATTGCGGCACAAAATCAGATGAGCCTGCCGGTGTTTCGCCAAAAATTGGAAGAAACTGGCATGTCATGGCGTGGATTTCGCGACCAAATTCGCCAAGAAATGCTACTGGCTCGCTTAAAAGATCGCGAAATTGATAGCAAAGTAGTGGTCACTGATTCAGAAATTGATGACTACATCAAGCTAGCGACCAATAAAGTCCAAATGGAATATAACTTGGCCCAGATTTTTATTCCATTGCCGGAAAATGCCGCGCCCGACCAAATTCAAGCGCGCCGTTTACGCATTCAAGCGGCCAAAAAAGAGCTGGAAAGCGGCGCCGCATTTGCCAGCGTTGCTGCTAGCTACTCCGCCGATCAAAACGCCAATAAAGGGGGCTCATTAGGTTGGCGTCCTGCTGGCTCTTTGCCACCAGCATTCACTAGCTTGCTCGACCAACTCAAACCGGGTGGCATTACCGACGTGGTTCGTAGTCCAGCGGGGTTCCATTTATTCAAGCTGCTCGACAAACGTAGCCAGCAAGAACAAGTCGTGGTTGATCAAAGCCATGCGCGGCACATTTTGATCCGCAGCAACGAAATCACCTCGACCACCGATGCACAACAAAAATTACGCCAAATTCGCAGTCGCATTGAGCATGGCGAAAAATTTGAAGATCTCGCCAAAGCGTTTTCCGATGATGCCAGCGCCCCCAAAGGCGGTGATTTAGGCTGGCTCAATCCGGGTGAAACGGTACCTGAATTTGAAAACGTAATGAATTCACTCAAAGTGGGCGAAGTCAGTCAACCGGTACAAACGCCGTTTGGTTTCCACTTAATTCGCGTGGATGAGCGCCGTCAACAAGATGTGACTTTAGAGCGTGCGCGTTTCAAATTACGCAATGAATTAAAACAACGTAAAGCCGAAGAACAATACGAAGATTGGCTGCGCCAATTGCGTGATCGCGCCCACGTTGAATTGCGTCTAAAGGACGAGTAATGCAAAAACCATTGGCGATCACCACCGGAGAACCAGCAGGTATTGGCCCTGAGCTAGCGATACAATTAGCACAGAGCAATATACCCGTACCTATCGTTTTATTGGCTGATCGCCAATTGCTGCTTGAGCGTGCCACTTGCGTAGGGATTGATCCTGCCATTGTGGCGACTTGGCCTGAATATCGTGCCGAGGTCAGCGCCCCCGTTTCGATTTTGCACATCCCCTTAGTCGTCAACAGTATTGCTGGGCAACTTGATCCTCAAAATTCCAGCTATGTTTTGGCGCTACTTGATCGCGCCATCGCGGGTTGCATGCAAGGTGAGTTCGCCGCAATCGTTACTGCGCCCCTACACAAAGGGGTGATCAACGATGCCAAACTCGGCGGGTATTTCTCTGGACATACCGAATACCTTGCAGAAAAGACGCATACCCCACAGGTAGTCATGATGCTGGCTGGTGAATACGGCCCCGACGCCAAGATGATGCGAGTGGCGTTGGCCACCACGCATTTACCGCTTAAAGACGTCGCCAGCGCGATTACCAGTGATGCATTACGCAGTACTTTACGTATTTTGCAGCATGATTTACAGCAGCATTTTGGTCTACCTCAGCCCAAAATCATCGTCGCGGGGCTCAACCCACACGCCGGTGAAAGTGGTCATATGGGCCGTGAAGAAATTGACGTCATCATTCCGGTGCTCGAGCAATTACGCGCCGAAGGTATGCATTTAATCGGACCGCTACCCGCCGATACTTTATTTAATCCGCCCATTTTGGCGCAAGGCGATGCGGTGTTGGCGATGTATCACGACCAAGGACTGCCGGTGTTAAAATTTGCCACCTTTGGCGCCGGCATCAATATCACGCTGGGCTTACCGATTATTCGTACTTCAGTGGATCATGGCACCGCGCTCGATTTAGCCGGCAAAGGTCTCGCAGAGGTCGGCAGCCTGATTGCTGCGACTCAATTAGCCGCCACATTAACGGCCAACACTTAAGGACTTCAGCGCACCACGTGGACTCTTTTTTCGGCATAGGTCGATAAACTGAATCGATCAACGGAAAAACCACGCGATGCGACTGCTTTACAATAGCGAGACATCTCGCTTTTTATTTTTGTATGTCCCCGTTGGGGGCAAGGATTCAAATGGCACATATTCCCCGTAAACGCTTTGGACAAAACTTTTTGCAAGACCAAGGCGTCATTGCTGGCATCATCAACGCAGTTGACCCACAAGCTGACGACGTCGTCGTCGAAATCGGCCCCGGCCTTGCTGCACTAACCGCGCCGCTACTGGCCCGCGTTCCGCAACTGAATGTCGTCGAAATCGACCGTGATATTGTCAGCCATTTATCGAGCATTTATCCGCCTGAGCGTTTAGTCATTCACAATGCCGACGCACTCAATTTTGATTTTGGCGCGCTGGCGCGTGAAATCGCCCCAGGCAAACGGATTAAATTAGTCGGTAACCTACCGTATAATATTTCAACCCCATTGCTGTTTCATCTGGCGAGCTTTAGCGACATCATTTACGACATGCACTTTATGTTGCAAAAAGAAGTCGTTGAACGCATGGTCGCCGAACCGAGCACCACCGATTACGGCCGTCTTTCCATCATGCTGCAATATCGCTACCTGATGGATCATATTATTGACGTACCACCAGAATCGTTCGATCCACCGCCAAAAGTTGACTCTGCCGTGTGGTACGGATGGTGCCTTATGACGTGCTGCCTTATCCGGCTAAAAATGAAGATCACCTGCGTAAATTGGTGCTCGCATCATTTTCGCAACGCCGCAAAACACTGCGCAATAATTTAAAAGGCATTGCCAACGATCAAGTACTGGCTGATTTGGGCATTGACCCGAGCTGCCGCCCTGAGAATGTGAGCGTTGCCCAGTATGTGGCATTGAGCAATGCCTTGGCCAACTAGGGTTTTCCCCGCTAGGCTAACCCTGAATACCCTTACAAAATAACAGGCTCACCCATGAATGATAATGTGACCATGATTCGCTTTAATAATGTCAACAAATGGTATGGTCGCGACCACCATGTCTTAAAAAACCTCAACCTTGAAGTGAAACAAGGTGAGGTGGTTGTGGTCTGTGGCCCCTCTGGCTCGGGGAAATCCACCCTCATTCGGACGATTAATCAACTTGAAGCGATTAATGATGGTGAAATTTGGGTTGATGGCATTCAAGCCAATAGCACCAAAACCAATATCAATAAACTGCGTGAAGAAGTCGGCTTTGTGTTTCAGCACTTCAATCTTTATCCGCATTTATCGGTATTAGAAAACATCACCTTAGCGCCAATTAACGTCAAGAAAGTCCCTGCAGCACAAGCGAACCAGCAGGCTTTAGAATTACTGGAACGTGTTGGGCTATTAAACAAAAAAGACGCTTATCCAAGCAATCTATCGGGCGGTCAACAGCAGCGTGTGGCGATTGCCCGTGGTTTGGCGATGAATCCGCGCGTAATGCTATTTGATGAGCCCACCAGCGCACTCGACCCTGAAATGATTGGTGAAGTGCTGGGTGTGATGAAGCAGCTGGCAGAATCGGGCATGACCATGATGGTGGTTACCCACGAAATGGGCTTTGCCCGCGAAGTCGCAGATCGCGTCATTTTCCTCGATCATGGTGAAATTGTTGAAGACACCATGCCAGAAAACTTTTTCACCAACCCACAAACCGACCGCGCCAAGCAATTCTTACGCCAAATCCTGACCCCTATGGATCAATAATTACGCGAAAAATACACCACTAAAAAACGAAATGGCTGCCTTATGGCAGCCATTTTTATGGGGTATATCGTGGTAGCAATTAGCTAAAATACTGTTACAAACAATACCCGACCATCAGCATACAATCCACAGCATTACAGTCTATCAAGCTAAATTATGATTCAGCGTATATAACTTGTATGCATGCAAACAATTGACTTGACACTACCGTATTCCCGTAAGGAACATCCCTAGATGTTGCTTTATTCAGTTCTACATATACTGAAAAAAAACCTAAAAAATCAAAACCCTCACATCTTGGAGCACGACATGAAAGTATTACTTCCTCTCGCCATTGCAATGTCTCTACTCACCACCGCACACGTTGGCGCAGAAGAACTGAGCGGCACCTTAAAAAAAGTAAAAGAAAGCGGTGTGATTGTACTCGGTCATCGTGACTCCTCTATTCCTTTCTCCTATCTTGCCAATGATGCCAAACCAATTGGTTACTCTGTAGACATCTCCAACAAAATTGTTGAAGCGGTAAAAAAAGAACTCAAGATGCCGAACTTACAAGTTCGTTACAACTTGGTGACATCACAAACCCGCATTCCATTGGTGCAAAACGGCACTGTGGATCTTGAATGCGGCTCAACCACCAACAATCTTGAGCGCCAAAAACAAGCGGCATTCTCATTAGGTATTTTCGAGATCGGTACGCGTCTTTTGACCAAAAAAGGCGGCGCAATCAAAGATTTTCCTGATTTAGCGGGCAAAAATGTTGTGACCACTGCTGGCACAACGTCTGAACGCATTTTGAAAAAAATGAACGAAGACAAAAAAATGAATATGAATATCATCAGTGCCAAAGATCATGGCGAATCTTTCTTGATGCTTGAATCGAATCGCGCCGTTGCCTTTATGATGGATGATGCTTTATTGGCTGGCGAAATGGCAAAAGCCAAAAAACCAAGCGAATGGGACATCGTTGGCAAGCCACAATCATATGAAATTTATGGCTGCTTATTACGTAAAGATGATCCGCAATTTAAAAAGGTGGTTGATAGCGCCATTGCCAGCACTTATAAATCAGGTGAAATTAACACCATTTACAAACGCTGGTTTGAAAGCCCAGTTCCACCAAAAGGCTTAAACCTTAACTTCCCAATGTCAGATGATTTTAAAGAATTAATCGCTAAGCCAACGGACAAATCAGCTGAGCAAATGTAATTCACCGCATACTCAGCAAGCCGAGTAGCACCACTACTCGGCTTTTTTACTATTGGAGAAAATATCGATGAATTATCATTGGGACTGGGGTGTATTTTTTAAACCTACCGGTATTGGCAGTGAAATTTATTTAGACTGGTTCATTACCGGTTTAGGCTGGACTATTGCACTGGCCCTTACTAGCTGGATTATTGCTTTATTCATTGGCACAATCGTTGGTGTTGCCCGTACGCTACCGAATAAAATCATTGCTAATTTAGCCGCAGGCTATGTTGCTTTATTTAGAAATGTACCACTCTTAATTCAATTATTTATTTGGTACTTTATGGTGCCTGATTATCTACCTGAAAATTTAGAGATTTGGTTTAAACAAGACATTAATCCAGCGACCAGCGCATTTATTAGTACGGTTATTTGTCTAGGCTTATTTACAGCCGCTCGAGTTGCTGAACAAATTCGTACCGGTATTGAGGCACTTCCTCAAGGGCAAATGAATGCTGCTTTAGCGCTAGGTTTACGTTTGCCACAACTATATAAAGATGTGCTACTGCCGCAAGCTTTTCGCATCATCATTCCACCGATCACCAGTGAGTTTTTAAACGTATTTAAAAACTCATCTGTTGCATCATTGATCGGCTTGATGGAATTGTTGGCGCAAACCAAACAAACCGCTGAATTCACAGCTAATTTATTCGAAGCATTTACACTGGCCACTTTGATTTATTTCACACTCAATATGAGTCTGATGTTGCTAATGCGTAAATTAGAAAAACGGGTGCAAGTACCTGGCCTGATTGCTTTAGGAGGAAAATAAATGGATTTCTCCAATATCTTACCTGCACTACCGAGCATGATGGATGGGCTGTGGTTAACACTTAAACTCACAGTACTTTCTATTATTGGCGGGGTCATCATCGGGACTTTACTCGCCTTAGCACGCTTGTCTAAATATAAATTTTTAGCCATGGCCGCAGGGTTTTATGTTAATTATTTCCGCTCTATTCCATTGCTATTGGTCATCACTTGGTTTTACTTTATGGTGCCCTTTATTATTGGTTGGGTCACCGGAACGAATCGCCCGGTGGGTGCGCTCACTTCATGTTTAATTGCATTTATGTTATTTGAAGCGGCTTATTTTTGTGAAATTGTTCGAGCAGGGATTCAATCGATTTCGAAAGGCCAAATTAATGCTGCATATGCACTGGGTCTAAATTACCGCCAAGCAATGCAACTAATCGTTTTGCCGCAAGCGTTTAGAAAAATGATGCCGCTATTAATGCAGCAATCCATTATTTTATTCCAAGACACCTCATTGGTTTACGCCGTTGGCTTAATGGACTTTTTAAATACCGCTCGTTCTCGTGGCGATATTGTCGGCCAACCGCATGAATTTTTATTATTTGCTGGTTTAATTTATTTTATTATTAGCTTTGGTGCGTCAAGCTATGTGGCGTACCTCAAAAAGAGGACAACCGTATGATTTCGATTGAACACATTAATAAATGGTACGGTGATTTCCAAGTCCTGACCGATTGCACTGCAGATATCAGCAAAGGCGAAGTCGTTGTCGTATGCGGACCATCGGGCTCGGGTAAATCAACCTTAATTAAGTGCGTTAATGCACTTGAGCCTTTCCAAGAAGGCCGAATTATTGTTGATGGTATTTCAGTCGGTGACCCTCAAACCGATCTACCTTTATTGCGCTCGCGAATTGGGATGGTATTTCAAAACTTTGAGCTGTTTCCCACATCTATCGATCACTGAAAACTTAATGCTCGCTCAGCAACGCGTTTTAGGGCGTAGCGCTGATGAGGCGCGCGACACAGGGCTCAAGTTACTCGATCGCGTTGGTCTTAAGGCACAAGCGGCAAAATTCCCAGGACAGCTCTCTGGTGGCCAGCAACAACGTGTAGCAATCGCTCGCGCTTTGGCAATGAACCCGATTGCCATGCTGTTTGATGAGCCAACCAGTGCTTTAGACCCAGAAATGGTGAACGAAGTACTCGACGTAATGACCGAATTGGCACAAGAAGGGATGACAATGATGTGCGTGACCCATGAAATGGGTTTTGCGCGCCGCGTTGCCAATCGCGTGATTTTTATGGATAAAGGTCGTATTGAAGAAGACTGTAGTGCAGTTGAGTTTTTTGGCAGCCCACGCGGTGAGCGTGCACAGCACTTCCTGTCAAAAATTCTGCACAACTAAGTATGGATGTATTAGCTGCTAAGCCAGCATAAAAAAGGGCTGCAAGTGTATACCTTGCAGCCCTTTTTTGTTTGGCCGTTTTTTACATTTTGGCTTGCAAACCCAAGCGCATCCAAAGTTCGGCAACACCGGCCGGAACGGGCTCACTAAAGTAAAATCCTTGCATATAATTCACGCCCAATCCTTGCAAAAAGCGGGCGGTTTCTAAATTCTCAACGCCTTCAATGACCAAATCCAACTGCAAGCCTTGCGCCATTTGTGCAATCGCATGCATTACCCTTCGGCCATCTTCAGTATGTAAACGCTGCGCAAATGAAACATCCACTTTTAGCATTTGGGCCGGCATTTCATGCAATTGCGACAAAGAAGAATATCCCGTACCAAAATCATCAATCGCTAATTCAAAGCCAGCCAAACGTAATTGCCGCAAATGACGCATTTGTCGTGAGTAATCGGTCAGCGCAATACTTTCGGTGATTTCTAAAATAATATCCGAAGGCCGCAAACGAAAGCTCGATAAACGTTCCACCAATTGCGTCACAAAGCTGGGCAAAAATAATTGACTACGTGAAATATTAATCATCATTTTTTGTGCCAATCCAACATCGCGCCAATCGCGCAACTTGGCAAATGCAATTAGCATTATTTGTTCAGAGAGCTCTTGAATTAAACCGACTTTCTCTGCCATCGGAATAAATAACTCTGGGCTAATCCAACCACTTTTATCATCTTGCCAACGCGCTAAAGCCTCAACTGATACCACTTCGCCGGTTTTAGCATTCACTACCGGCTGATAAAACACTTGTAAACCACCATGCTGAATTGCACTCGATAACCGCGATTGAATCGCCACATGCTCACGGCCCAGAGCTTTTAAATGCAATATATCACCATAAAAACAAGCATTATTACGCCCTGCATGCTTGGCGTGATACATCGTATGATCAGCGGCAGATAATAATTCTTCACCGCTTTCTGCATTATCGGGATAAATAGCAAAACCAACTGAAATCGTCGGCTGCGTTTCCATGCCGTTGATACTCACGCTTTCTCTTGCTGCCAACCTTAATGATTCAGCAATTATTTTTAATTGTTTACTGTCTTTTAAATTTGGAATTAAAGCAATAAATTCATCGCCCCCCCAACGCGCCAAAATCGCATCGTCAGGCAATACCGCCTTTAAGCGCTTAGAAAGACTGATTAATAACTCATCGCCAGTTTGATGACCAAACGCATCATTAATTTGTTTAAAGTGATCTAAATCGATAAACCCTAAACCGACTTTACAATGATTAATTCGAGCCTGATCGATTGCGCGGTGTAATTCATCATCCAATAAAAGACGATTAGGTAAGCTGGTTAATCCATCATAAAGCGCTAATTGCGTAATATGCTGTTCATTTAAATGCGCAACCGTTACATCACGGAGTACACCGCGCAAACTGGTGATTTTTTGATCCGGACCGAAATGCGCGATCAAGCGCGCTTCAACCCACACAAACTCGCCATCTTCACGCATCAATCGGAAACGAACTTGATTAGGCACTGCGGATTTGGCCAATTGCGCTAAAACGTCAGCCACCAAGGTCACATCATCCGGATACACCCATGACAAAATAGAGCGAGATAAATCCTGATTTAAATGTCGCGGATCGACCCCGCGCAATTTAGTCCAAGCGGTGGTCGCCTCAGTCAGCACACCTTGCGGCGACAGATCAATAATGGCCTCTTCCAGCAGATTTAACGTATCGAGCGTGGTTTTTTTTGCGTGCGGCATCCTGCATTAATGTCGTCACGTCCTGCATCAACACCACAATGTGCTGCCGATGGCCTGCGGCAACGCGCTGTAAACGAACCAAAAGACACACTTGATCTGGCAATACGCAGTGAAACTGTATACTCGTAGGCCCCGCTAGCAATTTAGGCACGCGCTGCACCAATTCACTGGCTAATTCAAAGGGCAATGCAATCGTTAAGGCGCGCCCCAGCAATTCGCTGGGTGCAGGTAAGCTCGGATGGCCGGACCAAACTTGGCAAATCACGCCATTGGGCTCCAACTCAAACACCATATCTTGCGTTGCACCGACTAAGGCGCGTAGCCGTTGTTGATTCGCAATTGACTCGGCCTCTACTTTGGCTTTTAACAGCGCCTGCGCCACATGATTGCTTAACATCGACAATAAACGCAGCTCAGTTGAATCGCGCTGCCGACGCTCATCGTCATTTAAAAAAGTTAAAAATCCAAATAACTGCCCATTGTCTAACAATGGAATACACAATAATTGGCGCACTCCGACTTGGGCCAATAGCATTTGCTCAGCGAGCGGCAGCTCAAGCAATGATTTATTTAGCACCATACCAACAGCAAGGGTATCTGCCAGTAATGGATATTGGTCATACTCTAGCGTCACAAACGGCTGGGGGGTATTACGTGCAAGGTGGCAATCATCATCGCGCCAAGCTGAAGTCAATCGTGCAATTTTTCCATCGGCTTCATTCAAATACAGCCCTGTCATCCCGCTATGCGAAGCCTCAGCGAGCGTGCGCAATACTTCGACCATGGCATCAGGATCATCACCAACCGCCAATAAATTAACCACACTGTCAAAAGCGTTAAAATAGGTTTGGTAAAGGCCTAGGGCCTCATGAGGCGCAAGCGACGCTGCAATAGAGACTAGATTTTCAGACCGCACAAAAGCCTTGAGAAACAATTGAATGAGCTTTATCAAAAAAACACTAAAAACGGGAACCGAATCGATTCCCGTTGTGGTGTGATTTTACGCTTTTTCTGGCGGCGGGATCAGTACTTCACTGTATCCACACTCTTTTTGTGGACACACTTTTTCGGTACCACGGCGTTTAGTGACTTTGATGGTCATAATCGGCCATTTACACTGTGGGCAAGGCTCTGCCACTGGTGGATTCCATGTTGCATATTTGCAATCTGGATACGTATTGCACGAATAAAACAGCTTACCATAACGGCTTTTACGCTCAATCAAGCTACCTTTATGGCACTCAGGGCATTCAATACCGGTGTCTTTTGGCTTTTCAAGCGGCTCAATATGCTTACATTTCGGATAATTTGAGCAACCAATAAACTTACCATAACGGCCCAATTTGATCAGTAAGGGTGATTCACATTTCGGGCAAGTGCGATCAGGCACCACTTCGGGCTCAACTGGTGCCGCATTTGGGTCATCGCCAATATTGCGCGTGTAATCACACTCTGGGTACGAGCTGCAGCTAATAAAGCGACCACGACGACCGAGGCGAATCGATAGTTTATGCTTGCCGCATTTCGGGCAATCCTCATCCATCGCTTCATGCGTGACTTCAGCGCGTGTTAAAGCTTGTTTTTCTTCAACTTGCTTATGGAATTTGGTCCAAAACTCATCCAAAACCGGAATCCACTCACGGCTTCCGTTGGAGATTTCATCGAGTTTGTCTTCCAATTTGGCAGTAAAGTTGTAATCCACATACTGAGTGAAATGTTCCGATAAAAACTTATTCACCACTTCGCCGGTATCGGTCGCGTGAAGCGTTTTTTATCTAAAATCACATACTCACGATCTTTTAAGGTAAAAATAATCGATGCATACGTTGAAGGACGACCAATGCCAAATTCTTCCAGTGACTTCACCAAACTGGCTTCAGTAAAACGCGGCGGCGGCTGGGTAAAATGCTGCTCGCCTGAGAGTTTTTCTACTGGTAAAATATCCCCTTCGGCCATGACTGGCAAGCGGGCTTCATCTTCATCATCGTCGACATCATCAGCATCTTCTTGGTATACCGCGATAAAGCCGGGAAATACCAAAGTCTGTCCTGTGGCACGAAATAAATTTTCTGGGCTACCAACGGCAATATCAACAGCCACGGTATCAAACTTTGCCGATGTCATTTGACAGGCTAAGGTCCGTTTCCAAATCATTTGGTAAAGCTTAAATTGCTCAGGCGACAAGAAGGTTTTAACCGACTCAGGCGTGCGATGAATCGACGTTGGGCGTACCGCCTCATGCGCTTCTTGGGCATTTTTGGCTTTGTTTTTATACGCGATCGCGTCTTTCGGTAAATATTCTTTTTCGAAATGCTCGCCAATATAGCCACGAATTTCAGCCAAAGCATCGTTCGATAAAGCCACCGAGTCGGTACGCATATACGTGATTAAACCCACGGTTTCCCCGCCGAGATTAATCCCTTCATAGAGTTGCTGCGCAGTTCGCATGGCTCTATCAGTGGTAAAACCTAATTTACGTACCGCTTCTTGTTGCAAGGTTGACGTGGTAAATGGCGCTGCAGGGCTGCGCGATTTCTTTTTTCTTTTCAACCGAATTCACTTGAGCCGGTAAATCAGCTAAACCCGCCAAAATAGTGGCCTGAGCCGCTTCATTTGGAATATCAAACTGATCGAGTTTTTTGCCTTGCCACGTGGTGAGTTTTGCAGCAACTTTACTGCGACCCTTTTTAGTGTCAAGGTGGATTGACCAATATTCTTGTGCATTAAATGCACGAATTTCAGCCTCACGCTCACAAATCAAGCGCAATGCTGGACTTTGTACTCGACCTGCCGAGAGGCCAGTACGCACCTTGCGCCATAATAATGGCGACAAATTAAAGCCAACTAAATAATCTAAAGCGCTTCGTGCTTGCTGCGCATTGACCAAATTAAAATCAATATCCCGTGGATTAGCGACGGCCTGCAAAACTGCAGACTCAGTAATCTCATGAAAGACAACGCGTTTAAAGGTTTTTTCTGGGCTGATTAATTTCTTAGCTTTTAAAATTTCCATAATATGCCAAGAAATAGCCTCACCTTCTCGGTCCGGATCGGATGCGAGATAAATATGGTCAGCGGCTTCAACAGCATCACAAATGGCATCAACATGCTTTTTATTTTTTTCGATGATCTGATACTTCATTTTGAAGTCTTTTTCAGGATCAACCGAGCCCGACTTACGCACTAATCCGCGCACGTGGCCATAAGAAGCAAGAATTTGAAAATCTTTGCCCAAATATTTTTGTAGTGTTTTCGCTTTCGAAGGCGACTCAACGATTAAGAGATTGGCCGGCATGGTTCCCCAAGGCAGCAGAGATTCAAAAACTGGAGTGCGTGGCACCGCGTGGTCTAATGCAAAGCAAAACCTTCACGGCCAAACAACAACTCCTCGATTAGGAGATTGGTTAAAGCATCACGCTTTTGCCAAATCACCATTAAAACTATTAATTTAATTCTTTCTACAGTGACTTCACCTTCTGGTTCACGCCAAAGTCGATCAAGTACTAATTCGCGCTCGCCCGCGCTTAAGATTCGCGTCGCATCCAGAGAGTGCATAAATATTGCCGCGTCTTCACTCAGTCTTTCTAGCTCCATCGGATGCAAAGAGCGAAAGCCAAATTCACTGGAATCAAGTAATTTATAAGGAGCAACATCAATTTGTTTGAGCTCAGACAACCACGTCAATGCGTCATGTATATCTTCACCTTCAAAGCCAGCCAATGACAATTTCTTGGCTAATTGAGACATATCAGGCAAGCCGTCTGCGTTATAAAACTGCTCAAAAAGGTAAGCAAGCACTTCTAACATAATCTTTATTAAACCCCTCCGCCAATGCGTTGATAGCGTCCGCCAGGCAAAGAAGCCAGCTTCCCTTCCAATTCAAAACCCAACAGAATCTCGTACAGCGCGACATTCGTCAAGCCAGTTCGCAGAATTAAAGTCTCGATATCTACGGGATCCCAACCTAAAGCTTGCCAAAACTCATCCTCAGGCAGGGGCTGTTTAGCCTGTTTTTTAGGCTCAACAGCGACTGAAAATAAATCATTACCAAAACAAAGTTCGCTCAAAATATCATCCCCCGATTCCACTAGCTTAGCACCACTCTTAATCAAAGCATGGCACCCCTTCGCTTGCGGGGAGTGAATTGAGCCGGGTATCGCAAAGATTTCCCGGCCAAGATCAACCGCCTGCCTCGCCGTAATCAATGACCCACTTCCTAATGCCGCCTCAACCACCAAACACCCCAAACCCAAGGCTGCAATAATTCGATTTCGCTGCGGAAAGTGCATCGGCAATGGCGGCGAGCCCAAAGCAAACTCTGACAAAAGTAAACCTTCAGCAGCCAATTGATGTGCGAGTTCACGATTGCTGGCAGGATAGATTCGATCAAGCCCTGTTCCCACCACTGCAATGCTCAAACTACGGCCAGCTAAGCCACCACGATGGGCTGCAGCATCAATACCACTGGCCATGCCGCTCACAATACACAATCCCGCATTGGATAAATGCGTAGCAAATTGCTGAGCATGTTCAATCCCCTGCGGTGTAGCATTTCGACTCCCTACTATACTGAGTGCGGGCTTTTTAAGTAAATTCAAGTCTCCTTTGGCGTACAACACAATCGGAGGATCGGGTAGCGACAACAAAGAAGCCGGATACAATGCATCATTTAAAGTTAATAAATGATGCTGAGGTTCAAGCAGCCACGCTTGGGTTAACTCGAAGATATCAAGGTGGTTCGGTATAGCTGCGGTCAACACCGCGTCAATCAGTTGCGGAGATATTAGATCTTTTAATGCGCTGCGTGGCGCAGAAAAAATAAGCTCAGGCTCACCCAATGCACGCAATAAATGCAATTGGCTACGAACCCCTAGTCCAGGAACTAGAGAGAGTCGTAGCCAAGCTTGAAGTTCAGCGGTGAGCAATATTATTCTGCCGCAGCACTGGCCTTCGCAGTATCGCCAGCATTAATCGGCAATGTACTATCCATCACCAACGCATACGCGACTTTTGGGAAAACCCGATATACAAATAAATTACCGCTCTTAATCGGTGGTGTAAATCGTGTTGGTTCTACACTGGTTTCTTTGGCAATCAATCTTGGCGCCTTGTAGCTAAATAGCACCGTTCCCATATCCAAACCATCAAGTGCACCGCGATTTAAAACCACCGTGGTTAATGAACCCGCTTCGGTTGATCCACCATAAGTAGAAATCACTTTGCCTTCGATGGCATGGGCTGGCAAGTGCGGTACATAATTAATAAATTGTTTTTCCGGCGAGCGAATCAGCCGATCGCCGACTGAAATTTCTTCTCGGCTATTCACCACCGTCATTGTGGTCACATCACCTTCGCGCTTAACCCGAACATCGCCCAAGTAGGTGACTTCAATGCCAATCACTTCCTTTGGATTATCTGGATCAACCAATGGTTTACCTTTGCGAAACGCCTGCCAAGTTTCACCAGGCTGTGCATCGACCAAATCCACTGAGTAAATTTGATCGTTCGGACCAAACAATAAGCGGCTATCGGGTCCTGCAGCAATTCGTGGCGCTGCAGTAAAATCCTCAACGCTCATCACTAATGGTTTACTCAAAAAGGGCTCAATAGAGGCATAAGGAATGCTCGCAATCGCATTACCAGTGAGCGAGGTTTCGCGAATTCTCGGGCTTAATTTGCCATTTCCGCCGCGCCCGTCTACTTTTTGACTTTTCAATAATTTAAGCCGCGGTTGGCCGCTTGAAGTATCCAAGACAATGACATCACCAGGATAAATCCAGTGCGGATTTTTAATATCGGTTTTATTTAATTGCCAGATTTCCGGCCAACGCCAAGGCTGGCTTAAAAATTTGCCGGAGATCCCCCACAATGTATCGCCCTTGACCACCACATAACGATCCGGTGCATTTTTAGCTAACTTCAATTCATCTGCCACGGCAGGCGCGGATAAAAAACCAACCGCTAACAGCAGCGATACAATGGATTTACGCATCATTATTTAAGCCCAAAGCTTACCGGTCATCGACCTTGCAAGCAAAAATTCAAAGAAGTTCACCGATATGATCTTGATATCCAACCACCCCGACCCATATCGAATATAATACAACGCTATAGATTATCTCTATTTTTAATTCTGCATATCAACTTTTGGTCTAGCAAGCACACATGGCAATTCTAAACATTCTGCACTATCCCGACGAGCGCTTACACACAATCGCTCAGCCCGTGACTGTTTTTGATACAGTTCTGCAACGCCAGATCGATGACATGGCAGAAACCATGTACGCCGCTCCAGGCATTGGTCTTGCCGCTTCGCAAGTTGATTTTCATCAGCGCTTGATTGTGATCGATATTTCTGAAGATAAAAACGACTTGCTGGTGTTGATCAACCCAGAAATCATCGTTGCCGACGGTCACACCACGTATGAAGAAGGCTGCCTCTCGGTGCCGGGCATTTACGAAGAAGTTGAGCGCGCGCAAACGCTCACCGTTAAAGCGCTCGATCGACATGGCCAACCGTTTACACTCGAAGCTGATGGCTTGCTGGCCATTTGCATTCAACATGAAATGGACCATCTGGACGGTAAAATCTTTGTTGAAAAATTATCGCGCCTCAAACTCAATCGCATCCTACAAAAAATCAAAAAAAAACCAAAAACGCACGATGTAATTGTGCCTCAGTTTGCTCGACAACCTGAACTTCGCCGCTAACGAGGGCATTCACATCCAATTTACTTTGCACATAAACCCATGAAAAATTATATTTGCAGGCACGCCTGACTTTGCGGCTGAAGCACTCAAAGCATTGATTAGCGCAGGGCACGAGATTGTATTGGTCCTCACGCAACCCGATCGCCCCAGTGGCCGCGGCATGAAACTCACGCCATCAGCCGTTAAAGTGGTCGCCCAAGCGCACCAAATCCCGGTGTATCAACCCGAAAAACTACGTACGACTGAGCAACAAGCGACTTTAATGGGTATCGAGGCCGACGTTATGGTGGTTGCAGCTTACGGCCTTATACTGCCACAAGTCATTCTCGACCTACCCCGCCTTGGCTGCCTAAATATCCATGCCTCACTCCTGCCGCGCTGGCGTGGTGCTGCGCCGATTCAACGAGCAATCATGGCGGGCGACACCGAAACCGGCATCACCATTATGCAAATGGACGCCGGGCTCGATACGGGCGACATGCTCAGTGTCCACGTCACACCGATTGCGCACGATGACAACGCGCAAACCTTGCATGACAAGCTAGCGCAACAAGGCGCGAGCGCGATTGTGAGTGCTTTGGCGCAACTGCCAGATTTAACGCCAATTCCTCAGCCTGAGGCTGGCGTTTGCTACGCTGAAAAACTCAAAAAAGAAGAAGCCCAAATCGACTGGACGCAATCGGCCAGTCAGTTAGCGCTAAAAATTCGTGCTTTCAACCCCTTCCCTAGTGCGCAAACAACGTTAGATGGCGCCAGCCTCAAGCTCTGGCAAGCCAGTGCCATTGCAGGCCAAGGCGCTGCAGGCACATTGATTGCCACTGAGAAAGACGCGCTGATTATTGCTTGCGGTGAGGGCGCGCTGCGCGTCACTGAACTCCAAAAAGCCGGCGGCAAGCGCCTTAGCGCAGCGGCTTTTTTTAAGTGGCTCGCCACTCGTGATCGGTCAGCAATTGGGTGCTTAATTTCATTCACATCAACAGGAGCCAAAAACATGGATAACTGGTTTAAAACCACGATGCTAATGGCCGCGATTTTGGCCTTGTTTATGCTGATTGGTGGCTTAATCGGCGGCAAAAGCGGCATGTTAATGGCGCTGATTTTTGGTGGCGGCATGAATATTTTCGCCTACTGGAACTCCGACAAAATGGTGCTCAAAATGTATAACGCGCATCAAGTCGATGCGCGAAGTGCCCCTGAGCTTTACACCATGGTCGAAGAGCTCGCACGTAATGCGGGTCTGCCGATGCCAAAAGTCTTTGTGATTGATGAAGACCAGCCCAATGCATTTGCCACTGGGCGCAACCCTGAAAATGCCGCCGTGGCCGCCACGACCGGCATTATGCGGGCGCTCAGCTATCGCGAGTTACGCGGTGTGATGGCGCATGAATTAGCGCACGTACAGCATCGCGATATTTTAATTTCAACCATTTCTGCAACGATGGCTGGCGCCATTTCTGCACTGGCTAATTTTGCCATGCTATTTGGCGGCCGCGATAGCAACGGACACAGCATCAATCCCATCGCCCGCATAGCCGTTGCCATGCTGGCTCCATTGGCCGCCAGTGTGATTCAAATGGCGATCTCCCGAGCGCGTGAATTTGAAGCCGATGCCGGTGGCGCGCGCATTTCTGGCGACCCTGCGGCGCTGGCGGATGCCTTAACTAAAATTGAAGCTTTTGCGAGTGGCATTCCAATGCACGCCGCTGAAGCACACCCTGAAACCGCACAGATGATGATTGTGAATCCCCTGCACGGCGGTGGCTTACAAAATTTATTTCGTACCCACCCACTCACCAGTGAACGCGTAGCGCGCTTACGTAATATGGCACAACAAAATATCAGGTACACCGGATAGGTATATCTTTGTAGCCATTATTAAAAAAGATCTCTAACTCGATACCCCAAAGCCCGACACTTGGTCGGGCTCATTATTTGGAAGCTTATTATGTTTATTACCCAAAAATTAGCCGGACAAACTGTGGCCCATGTTTTGGCCGGTCAAAATCTAACCGAAGCCCTCAATGCGGTCTGGCGCAGCAACCCCAACCTTGAATCGGGTCAGCGCGGCGCGATTCAAGACATTTGTTATGGCACTTTGCGCCAACTTGGTCTAATTGAAGGCATTCTCAAACAACTCTTGCGTAGCCCTTTGCACGAGGCGGAACTCAAAGCACTTTTGCTTATTGCTGTATATCAATTGCAATTCACGCGTGCCGCATCGCACACCATTGTTGACCATGCCGTCAAAGTCGCCGCACAAACCGGCAGCGGTTTTGGCAAGGGCTTGGTCAATGGCGTTTTACGTAGCTTTTTACGCGGCAAAGACGAATTAGTCCGTCGTGCGCAAGCCAATGAAGTCGGTTTGTATTCACACCCAGCGTGGTGGATTAAAACCATGAAATCGGCCTACCCAACAGAATGGGAAGCCATTTTAAATGCCAATAACCAACATCCACCAATGACCCTGCGCGTCAATCCAGCGCACACCACGGTGAATGACTACTTGGCACTATTGACCGCCGCCAATATTGAAGCGATTGCCCTTGATGACTCGGCCATTAGTTTAAAGCGCCCGGTGAGTGTTGATTTTTTACCACACTTTTTTGCCGGCTGGGTTTCAGTGCAAGATTGGGGCGCGCAAGTTGCCGCTAAGTTACTTGATCTACACGACGGGCAGACCGTACTTGATGCTTGCGCCGCGCCTGGCGGCAAGACTTGCCATATTCTAGAGACCGCCAACGTCACCCTTACTGCGCTGGATAATGACGCAACTCGCCTGCAACGCGTTAAAGACAACTTAAATCGCATCAACAAAACCGCCACCTTACTGCAAGGCGATGCTTCAGCACCCGATACTTGGTACGACGGTCAGCAATTTGATAGAATATTAGCCGATGTGCCTTGCTCGGCAACAGGGGTTACGCGTCGTCATCCTGACATTAAATGGTTGCGCCGCAATGATGACTTGGCAAAATTCGCGCGCCAACAGGCAAAAATCCTGGATGCGCTATGGCCACTCGTAGCGCCAAACGGCAAACTCCTGTACGCTACGTGCTCAGTTTTTCCTATAGAAAATGCCGCTTCAGCTGAGGCTTTTGCGCTCCGTCATCCCGATGCAAAGCGCTTAGAATTACCCGCGAGCGCATTACCGAATGGCCAGTCCCTTGATGGCCAGTTATTACCCACCGCGGAACATGATGGTTTTTATTACGCGCTTTTCTCTAAATCGTAATTGGCGATACCTGTTGGGTATCTCGCTGCTGCTATGCGCTTACTTAGCGCATGCCGGCAGCATTAAAACCATCAAATCCGAAGTTGAATTCAGTGGCAATCATATCGAACTTGCAGGGCGTTATTTAGTCACCCTATCGCCAGAAATCGAGACCGCATTAAAAAACGGGTTGTCACTGCCATTTACCTACGAATTTAAACTTACAAAACCTAAATTTTATGCTTGGTATCGCAATTTAGCCGATAGTTTTAATTCCACTGCCAGTATTACTTATCGCCTAAGCTACCAACCGCTCACCCGACAATATCGCCTCAATACCAGTGGACTCACCCGCAGCTTTAATAGCGCCGAAGAGGCGCTGGTTGCGCTGAGCATTATTCGCGGCTGGACGGTACTTGAAGGCAGCAATATTGATAGCGACGATTTTGCTGGCAAAATTCGCTTTCGTTTAGATCATTCGCTATTACCCAAATCGTATCAACTCACCGCCTTAGGTGACGAAGACTGGGTGCTCGACTCTGGCTGGCATGAATTACAACGCCCCGTCAGCCCCTCCGCCGAGCCTGTGCCATGAAAAAACTATTAATTTTTCTCGGCGTTTTGGGTACGATTTTATTATTTCTCTTGGCATCGGCCTCGGGAAATACCTCCGAATCTTCGCAATACTACAAACTGATTTTTAGCGCTCAACGCCCTGCTGTTGATCGCACTGGCCGTTTTGGTGGGCTCTCGACTCACCCAATTACTCAAACGAGTAAGAAGCAAAGTTTTTGGTTCTCGGCTCACCATCCGTATGGTGTTGATGTTTTCCTTGGTCGCGGTGCTACCTGGGGCCTTGGTGTATACGCTATCGGTACAATTTTTAAATCGCTCCATCGAAACGTGGTTTGACGTTCGAGTGGATAACGCCCTCGATCGCGGGCTCAATTTGGGCCACAATGCGATTGATTACCAGCTCAATGACTTGCACCGCAAAGCCAGCGTGATCGCGTGGGACATTCACGATAATAGCCTTAGCGCTTTGTTAGAACGGCTGTCCAAATTACGCGATCAAACTGGCGTTCAAGAAATCACGCTGTTTGATAATAATGGCCAAGTGCACGCCCATATTGGTAATGAATACGCCAGCCTGGTGCCTAGCCTACCGGATAGAAAAATCATTACCGAGGCCGAACGAGGCAGTTATAAAGCCATTGAATCCGACCCAGTCAATGGCTTGATGATGCGCGTCATCGTGCAATTACCTGGTAGTGAGTTCTCCAATCGCGTCAAGCTATTGCAATTACTGCAACCGGTGCCCAAGCAATTGGCACAAGACGCCGAATTAGTTGAACAAGTTCGCAGTGAGTACAAGCAGCTCTCACAATCTAGAGAAGGCCTCAAGCTGATTTTTAGCCTCACACTCACCATGGCGCTAACGATGGCGCTACTGGGTGCTTTGGCCTTGGCGATTTACTTATCAGACAAACTTGCCGCACCGTTATCAGTTCTGGCGGCAGGCACCCGAGCGGTGGCCCAAGGCGATTTTACCCAGCAGCATCCCGTGATTAGCCGCGATGAACTCGGGATTTTGACCCACTCGTTTAACCGAATGACCCGCCAGCTCTCTGATGCTCGCGACACGCTAGAACATAATCAAGCCGAACAAGCCGAGGCCAAAGCCTATGTTGAGGCGATTTTGGCTTCCTTATCGGCAGGGGTATTATCGCTAGACGAAGACTGGCACCTCCAATCGGCCAATCACAGTGCTTTGCGAATTTTAGGTCTAGACCCCAGCCGAATCGGCGACTTGCCGCTCTCGAAATGGAATCAAGCCTACCCTAACCTTACCGCGTTTTTTGCCCATACCATTCATGGCTTTTTTATCTGACGATGAAGTTTGGCAGCGCCAAATCGAGCTCGATGCAGAAAAACGCGTGCTGTTGGTGCGTGGTACCCGCTTAACGCAAAAAATCGACGGCAGTGATGATTTGCACGGTTACGTGATGGTGTTTGATGACATTACTGAGCTGCTATCAGCGCAGCGCGATGCGGCATGGGGTGAAGTGGCACGCCGCCTAGCCCACGAGATCAAAAACCCGCTGACGCCGATTCAGCTGTCAGCTGAACGAATGGAAATGAAGCTGGTGGAGAAACTCGACCCAGCTGGCGCTGACTTTTTGCGCCGTAACACGCAAACCATCGTCAAACAAGTCGCCGCGCTCAAACAAATGGTGGATGCCTTCCGGGATTATGCCCGTAAGCCATCCGGCAAAAAACGCCCACTTGATTTGATGCAATTACTTAACGAAGTACTGGTATTGTACGAAGCGTCGCCCATCATGCTCGATTTTAAAGTACACGGGCCCCTGATGATTAATGGCGACCCAACGCATTTGCGGCAAGTCATTCATAACTTGCTACAAAACGCCCAGGATGCAATTACCGATGCTGCAGAGCAAAGGATTTGCCTTCTGGTGGAAAAAGACGAGAAATGGGCACGTCTTTATATTGAAGACAGCGGCAAAGGCTTTCCAGCTGAACTCTTGCCACGTGTTTTTGAGCCCTACGTTACATCAAAGGCCAAAGGTACAGGTCTAGGTTTAGCAATCGTGAAGAAAATTATCGAAGAACATCACGGGCGCGTTCAGGTGGGTAATTCCACCGGTGCATTTGTTAGGATCGAGCTGCCGCTCTGGGAGGAAACAACTAGTGGCTAATCAAGATATTTTAATCGTCGACGACGAAATCGGCATCCGCGAACTTCTATCTGAAATCTTGCTGGATGAAGGGTATAGCGTTGCACTCGCTGAAAATGCAGAGGCTGCACGCAAATACCGTAACCAAGGTGAACCTCGTTTGGTGCTTCTGGACATCTGGATGCCCGACACCGATGGCGTGACACTACTCAAAGAATGGGCGCGTAACGGCCAACTCACCATGCCCGTCGTGATGATGTCAGGCCATGCCACCGTGGATACTGCGGTGGAAGCGACTCGGATTGGGGCGCTTGATTTTCTTGAAAAACCGATCGGCCTGCAAAAGCTACTGGCTACCGTCAAACGCGCTTTTTCGCAACCTGTGAATCAGGTAAAGCCGAATCAGGGTTTGCAGAGCCTCGGTAATAGCCCAGCGATTACCGCGCTGCGCGAGGCGCTTGACCAGGTTGCAAGCCAAACCCTGCCCATCACATTAACCGGCGAACCAGGATCCGGTTTTGAAACGTGTGCACGGCATTTAACCCGCCCGAACACGCCGTTTATTTCGCCGAGCTCTAACGAAGAACTCGCCTTGCCACCGCAAGACTTGCTCAATCGCGCCACAGGCGGCACCATCTTTGTTCGTGACATCGCGTGGCTAGATCGTAAAGCGCAAACCGGCTTACTCAATTTGCTGCCGAAGCTGGATAAATACAAAATCCGCTTAGTCACCGCATCAAGTCGGCCACTCGATCAACTCATTGGTCAGTGCGAACCAGAATTGCTACGCCAACTCACCCAGATTATTCTGGCCGTACCGCCTCTACGCGCCCATGCTGAAGATGTTCCAGCCATGGCCGAAGTCTTATTGGCGCAAACGGTAACCAGCAATAAATTAGGACCACGGCGCTTTTCTAAGTCAGCTTTACAATTACTTAGCCAACAAGATTGGCCAGGTAATATTGATCAGCTGGCCAATGTGGTGAAAAGTCTCGCCCTCACGGGTCGCGATGGTGATATTGATATCTTGCCGGTCAGCCGCCTGCTCACTCAGTTGTCGCCCAACTCGCAAGAGGCCACTTTAGGCGTGACGCAGCAAGCCATGCCACTACCGCAAATTGATCTTGATTTACCATTGCGTGAAGCGCGAGATCAATTTGAGCGGTTTTATTTAGAACGCCAAATTGAATTATCCAACGGCAATATGAGTCGTGTTGCCGAGCGAATCGGCTTAGAGCGCACCCATCTTTACCGGAAACTAAAACAATTGGGTATTCAAATGCCGCGTAAGCAACGCATCGCTGAAGAGCAATAACTCACGATACTGACGCAAAAAATCGGCCATTTTGTGGCCGATTTTTGTTTTTAAGCCGCTAATTCTGACTATGAGGGTTTATTTTGCCCAATATTTTAATTTTAGGTGCCGGACGAGTCGGCTCTTCGGTTGCCGAACAACTGGTGCATGAACGCTACAACGTCACCATCGTGGATAACGATGCCAGCCTACTCAAACCACTGGCTGATCGTCTGGATTTACGCACCTTATTGGGCTCGGCCAATAGCCCCAAAACCCTCATCGCCGCCGGCATCGAAGATACCGATCTACTACTGGCAGTTACGCCTTATGATGAAGTCAATATCGTGGCGTGTAAAATCGCCCACGATTTATTCAATGTCCCGATTCGCTTAGCGCGAATCCGCGAGCAAGACCTACTGAGCTACCCAAGTTTGTTTAACGATAGTGGTTTTGCCGTCAATCACGTCATCACCCCTGCGCAGATTGTCACCGACTATTTAGTCAGCCTGATTGAAACCACTGAAGCCTTGCAAGTTTTAGAATTTGCCGATGGTTTAGCCAAAATGATCGCTGTGCGCGTTGAAGCCGGCTCGCAAATGGATGGGCAAGATTTAGCCTATCTCGCTCGAAAACTCAATCCAACCGAGTGCCGCGTGGTATCGATTTATCGCAGCAATCAACGCTTAAAGCCCAACGGACAAGTGAGCTTAAAATCTGGCGACGAGGTGTTTTTTTCTGGCCGCAAGTCGTGATGTCAGTCGCGTGATGAGTGAGTTTTGTACTCAAATCAAACCCATACGCCGCATTACCATTTGTGGCGGTGGCAATGTCGGCTATCGACTGGCCAAACAGATCGAAAAACGCTATGCCATCAAATTGATCGAAAGTAATCGCGATCGCGCGCAATGGCTGGCTGAACATCTCACTGATTGCTTAATTTTGCACGGCCAAGCCACCGATGAAGACTTACTCGAAAACGAGCAAGTGGATCGCTGCGATTTATTTTTGGCACTCACATCTGACGATGAAGACAATATCATGTCGTCGTTACTCGCCAAGCAAATGGGCGCGCGTCGCGTGGTGTCGATTATCAACCGCTCGCGCTACGTTGATTTATTGCAAGGCGGAAAAATTGATGTTGCGCTCTCGCCAGCGCAAATCACCATAGGCGCACTACTGGCCCATGTTCGACAAGGCGATATTGTCGCGGTGCACAGCCTACGTCGCGGCGAAGCCGAGGCCATTGAACTCATCGCCCATGGCACGCCAGATACATCTAAAGTCATTGGCCGTAAAATCGAAGACATCAAACTGCCGCAAGGCGCTGATTTGGCGGCAGTGATTCGCGATAACACCGTCTTAATGGCGCATCACGACACGGTAATTCTCAATAACGACCATGTGATTTTATTTATTGATAATAAAAGCCATATTCGTGACGTTGAGAAATTGTTTGCGGTTTCATTAGGGTTTTTCTAAATGCAATTGGCACAAAAATTATTACCCACCGTCAATATCGTCGCTCGCGTCTCGATCTTGTTTTCTCTGAGTCTATTGGTGCCGATTGCAATGGCATGGTGGCGGCAAGACGCGGCTTTACTGCCTTTCATCCAAGCGTTGATGGGTTTGCAGCTGTTTAGCATCAGCTTATTTTTACTCACTCGGCATTACCGGCGAGAGCTATTACCGCGCGATGGTTTTATTTTGGCCGTGGGCCTGTGGACGGCGCTACCTGCCGTCGCGGCAGTGCCATTGATGCTATACGACCCGCAAATGTCATTTACCAATGCGTACTTTGAAACAATGTCGGCGCTATCCACTACCGGTGCCACGGTCATGGTGGGGCTTGGACCATTTGCCTCAATCGATTAATTTATGGCGACACTTACTCAATTGGCTAGGGGGTATGGGTATCATTGTGTTGGCTGTTGCGATCTTCCCGCTATTAGGGGTGGGGGGTATGCAATTATTTAAAGCCGAAACTCCTGGCCCAATCAAAGACAGCAAGCTCACACCACGCATTCATGAAACCGCCCGCAATCTGTGGCTGATTTATACGGGTCTCACGGTATTGTGCGCGCTGCTATTGCATTGGGTGGGCGGCATGAGCTGGTTTGATGCGGTGTGTCACGCTTTTGCCGCGCTCAGTCTTGGTGGGTTTTCTACCTACGATGCCAGCGTTGGCTTTTTTAATTCGCCGCTGATTGAAGCGATTTTGATGCTGTTTATGCTGTTAGCAGCCACTAATTTTGCCACGCATTATTTTGCCTTATCCGGTCGCAAGCTCTCGGTGTATTGGCACGACTCTGAATTCAAAGCCATGCTGCTGCTGATTGCATCGAGCATTGCCGGTTTAAGTGGCTTTTTAGTCTGGCAGCAAACCTATCCGGATTTGCTCACGGCATTACGCCATGTTGCCTTTAATTTGATTTCAATTGCCACCGATTGCGGTTTTGCCAGCGTCGATTTTGGTCAATGGCCGATTTTTGCCCCCTTAGTGATGTTGCTACTGTCATCGATTACGGCGTGTGCTGGATCCACCGGCGGCGGCATTAAAATGATTCGTACCATTATCCAAACGCGTGAAGTTGGCCGGCAAATGTCATTGCTGTTGCACCCACAGGGGATTCATCCGTTACGCGTTAACGGCCAAATCATTCCCAATTCGATTTTGGCTTCGGTAATGGGCTTTATCTTTTTATACTTCACCAGCATTGTGGTACTCACTTTTGCCTTACTGGTATCAGGGCTGGATTTTATTTCCAGTTTTAGCGCCATTATTGCCTGTATCAATAATGCCGGCCCAGGACTTGGTGAAGTGGGTCCTGCTAGTAATTATTCAGGCTTAACTGATTTTCAAACTTGGGTGTGTAGCTTTGCAATGCTCTTGGGGCGGCTGGAAATTTTCTCAGTTTTAATCTTATTTACTCGGGCTTTTTGGCGGAGTTAATTCCGCAATCAACGCATTAATGTCTGCAATACGCTTTAACTCGCTACGAAAGAAAAAATAATGGAAACACTCTTTACCGGTATTTTGCTGTCTTTATCACTGTGCTTAGATATAGGCATGGTGAATGTCGCCATGATTGATGTCGCCATGAAGCATGGCCGCCGTGCTGGCTTTATTTTGGGACTGGGTTCTTGTTTTGCCGATTTGTTCTACGCCATTTTAGCGCTGCTTGGCATGCGCTATTTATTGCAGTTTCCTGCCGTGCAATGGGTCACTTGGCTCGGTGGCGGCAGTATATTTTGATTTATCTGGCGTGGAAAATGGCCAAGGAAGCATTACAAGACGCCCAGCGAGCCGAAACCGCCCATCCGCCCCTGCCCCTGCCCCCCAAGCATCATTTATTTGGTCGTGGACTGATGCTGGCTTTGGCCTCACCGACGTCAATTTTATGGTTTGCCGCCGTCGGCGGTGCGCTGATCGCGCAAGCCACCGATGGCTCTTGGTTCAGTAGCGCGGAATTTTTATTGGGCTTTTTTATTGGTGGCGTCGCGTGGAGCCTAGGGATTGTCATGGCCAGCCACCACGGTGGCCAAGTGATGGGTAATCGCTTTAAGCAAGCTTGCCATGCGATTTCAGCACTACTGTATGTGTATTTTTGCTGCGCTTGTACTGCGTAACGGTTATCTGGCCCTCTGGCTGAACTAGGGTCTGTTGACACTGGGTTTGCCAACCGCGTTGGTGCGGATTTGGGCCAGAGGCAAAGCACCAAGCGCACCGCGTAGATTGCCACGCCAGCGCTTTTTAGTAACGCAGCATCAACCCGAGAGCCGCCAAATCCGAAGGGCGAGATCACGCTTAATCGGCGATTTCGGTCTTGCCCCGACCCGATTGCTTGGCGCGGTATAAAGCCTCATCCGCACGCAGCAATAAAGCGCGGCCATTTTCGTCGTCTTTTAACTGCGCAATACCCGCAGAAAAACGCACTTCAATTCTTTGATTGTGGTGAATATACGGTGTTCGGCCAGCCACCAATTTCAGTCGATCAATCACATAACTCGCACCGCGCACATCGGTATCGACCAACAACAGTAAAAACTCTTCGCCACCATAACGCACTAACACATCGGATTCACGCAGCACCGCTTTAGTCAGGTTAGTCACGTGAATTAATACCTGATCACCGACTAAATGCGTAAATCGATCATTAATTAATTTAAAGTCATCCAAGTCAATAATCGCCGCGGTTAAACGGCCATCGATGCGCTGCGCCCGTTTGACTTCACGCAGCAATAAATGATCCAGCCCTTGCCGATTTAAAGCGCCGGTTAAGGCGTCTTGCTCAAGCACTTTGCGATTAAAAGCTAAATCTTCTTCAATATGCCGAATCGAATCGCGAATCGTCTGTAAGTCGCCATGCGATGTTCTCACGGTAGAGTGCACATTATGCGTGGTGCTAATCACCACATTGAGCATGTCTTCTAAGGACGCTTGCGTTTCTTCAATACTGACTTGCTGCGCCACATGCGCTTGGCGAACTTGCTTTAAATCACCGAGTTTTTTGTTCAAAAACCTGGCTAGAATCGGCCAGATTTTCCAATAAACATTCAGTCAGTAAACTCGCCCCGTCCACAGCATCATCGAGCTTATATAACACCTGCCAAGCCACTTGCATCTCACTGGCGGTTTTGCTTTCTGGTGCCTTAATCGTCAAAATGGCGTTATAAAATTGGGTGTAATTTTCAGGCGTTGGCGGCAAAGCGCGCTCAGAAAGCCGCTTAAGTGCAATGCGGGCAATTTCCACCGGATTAACAGGGGTGGACAGAGTCATGGAATTAAAGCCTAATTGTTGGTTTATACTATTGCCCTCGATTGTAAGGACAAGCGCATACTTCGCCAAGTTCATTATTCAAAAACAATCGTTTTCATTTCATTTGATTTAATTTCGCCACGGGCACTACGGTTATTTCCATTATGCATATTCATATTCTTGGTATTTGCGGCACTTTTATGGGTGGCATTGCCGCACTCGCGCGCGCCGCAGGGCATACCGTTACCGGCTGCGATAGCAATGTTTACCCTCCAATGTCGACTCAGCTTGAAGCGCTCGGCATTGAGCTCATCGAAGGCTTTGGCGTAGAGCAACTGGCACTGCAGCCCGATTTATACGTTGTGGGTAATGTGGTTAAACGGGGTATGCCGCTGATGGAGGCTATTTTAGACGCAGGACTCCCTTATACCTCGGGCCCTCAATGGCTAGGCGAGCAAATTTTACAAGGCAAATGGGTATTGGCCATTGCTGGTACGCACGGCAAAACCACCACCACTGGCATGCTGGCGTGGATTTTAGAATACGCTGGCCTGGCCCCCGGATTTTTGATCGGCGGCATCCCAGAGAACTTCGGCATTTCGGCGCGCTTGCCGCAAACGCCACGCCAAGATCCGCACAGCACTTCGCCATTTTTTGTGATTGAGGCCGATGAATACGATACGGCATTTTTTTTTTGATAAACGCAGTAAATTCGTGCATTACCGCCCGCGTACTGCCGTTTTAAATAATTTAGAGTTTGATCACGCTGATATTTTTGCGGATTTAACGGCGATTGAAACCCAATTTCATCACCTCGTTCGCACCGTTCCCGGCCAAGGCCGCGTGATTATGAATGGCAAAGAGGCCAGCTTACAACGCGTACTCGATCGCGGCTGCTGGAGTGAGACCGAGTTTTTTGCTGGCAGCGATCACGGCTGGCAAGTGGGCATGGTCTACCCAGATGGCTTTGACGTCTTACTCGATGGCCAAGCACAAGGTCGCTTGACGTGGGCGCTGATGGGCGAGCACAACGCGCACAACGCCTTAGCGGCGATTGCGGCGGCGCGCCATGTTGGCGTTGCGCCAAGTGTCGCCATTGAAGCGTTGGGGCAATTTGCCAATGTCAAACGGCGTATGGAAGTCAAAGGCTGCGTCAATCAAATCACCGTGTACGATGATTTTGCCCATCACCCAACGGCCATTGCCACCACCATTGCTGGGCTACGCGCTAAAGTCGGCCAAGCACGGATTTTAGCGGTGCTTGAACCACGCTCAAATACGATGAAGCTCGGCACAATGAAAGCGGCCTTACCCGCCAGTTTAGCGGCCGCCGATCAAGTCTTTTGTTATGGCGCCAATTTAGGCTGGGAGCCCAGCGAAGCACTGGCTCAATTGGGCGATAAAGCGCAAAGCTTTAATGACATACCGGCATTAATCCAAGCGATCACGGCATCCGCGCAAGCGGGCGACCATATTTTAGTGATGAGTAATGGCGGCTTTGCGGGCATTCATGACGCTTTACTCAAGGCCTTGGCTTAACAGTAAAGTAGTGACAAGTCCCTCTCGAAATAAAAAGAGCGCGACACCGAGGTATCGCGCTCTAATCAATATTTCATAAAGTCCAGCGGAATATACCTACCATTTAACTGGTTCAGATTCTAAAGCCAATTCAAATAAAGCAGCAATATCAGCCTGTACCGCTTGCTCCAAAGCCAGCACATCAGCGGCGGTTGCACCACCGTGGTTAACCAAAACTAAAGCTTGTTTTTCATACATCCCAACCGGCCCTAAGCGCCGCCCTTTCCAACCAGCTTGTTCAATCAACCAACCTGCGGCCAACTTATACTGACCATCGGCCAAGGCATAAGCCACCAATTGCGGATAGCGCGCCTGCAATTTTTGATAATGCGCGGCACTCACGATGGGATTTTTAAAATAACTGCCAGCATTGCCAATCACAGCAGGATCGGGCAGTTTCGCTTGTCGAACTTGGCAAATAGCTTGTGAAACGGCGCTTGGCGTTGCCGACAATTGCATCACCTGTAAAGCATTCGCAATATCACCATAATTGGTTTTGGTTTGATGATTTTTTGGTAAGCGAAAAACCACTTCACAAATCAGCCAAGGCGTTGTTGATTGCTTAAAAAAGCTATCGCGGTAAGCAAACTGACACTGGGCAGCGCTAAATTGTTGCATCTGGCCACTGCTTAAATCAATAGCGGTCAAATGATCCAAGGTATCTTTCAGCTCAACGCCGTAAGCGCCAATATTTTGTACCGGTGCTGCGCCGACGGTCCCCGGAATTAAAGACAGGTTTTCCAGCCCACCCCAGCCCTGCGCCAAGGTCCATTGCACAAAAGGATGCCACAGCTCACCCGCTGCCGCTGCGACGTACCACGCCTCATTATCCTCGCGTAAGAGTCGCTTGCCTTTAAGCTCGACATGAACGACCACGCTATCGAGCGACTCGGACAACACCAAGTTACTGCCGCCGCCTAGAATCAACCATGGCAGCGCATTTAGCTCAGGATCAAGTCGCCACTTTTCGAGTTGCTCGATCGACTGTAGGTGTAAAATTCGGGATGCATAGGCGGTCAAACCCAAGGTATTCATTGCGCTTAAATTCGCGCGCGGGCTTAATGAAGCAGACATAATCATCACAACAAAGCAAAAGGCGATTATCCACCACTTTGCGTGCGGGATAAATAAAAAACCCCTCCACACGTGGAAGGGTTGATTGGCAATCAAGCACTAAGTCAGCAACACAAACCCCGATTGAGTTCAGTCCCCCCTTTGCCATGACTTCATCTCTATAGCTTAAGTCATCAATGCCGCTCAAGCTTTTTATTCCTAACAATATTAGTCTCCATCCTCATTATTTTTGGCATTACCCGCGCAATCGAACTGGTCTTGCCTCAACCTTAAAAATGAAAGATTAATGTAATATTAATTCATTTTTAATGATTGTATCGCGTCGAAATTATATTTTTGATCACGATAAAGTCTATTTAGTAGCAAAGCATTTTTTCTGTCAAGCGCCTCAACCATGAAATAAACCAATTTGAAAACATGCTCAACAATCAAGCAGCGGCACTACTACCGAATAGCGCCAAAACATCACTATTGCGTCGCAACATAAAACAAATAAACTGTGCTTATCCCTAGGTATTTAGCTTTAAATTAAATATTGCACCGCAACATAAACAAATCATGATGTAGTCAAAACTGCAATTAATCAATTTATAAGTATCAAAAAGAGATGGCGTATTTCCGACACTTTTAGAAATAGCCAGAACCGCCATTTATACCGGCCGCTGTAATATTAATATTTTATTACAAAAAAATAACAAACGCGTAATACAACAAACCTAGATTGAACTTTTAAATGACTAAAAAGTGGTATTGCTACGGTCGGTTACCCAAATTCCAGCGCGCACAATACCATTTGGTTTGCTCTGCCGAGGTTGGCACCAAGACACTACCAAATTGCGATAAAAATCGCGGATATGGCCCCGCCAACTCGACAAAACGCACTCCGAGTCGCTCTTCGATATTTTTTCTGACCGTGGCCACCGGTGAATTAATCAATACGCCAACCATCAATGCGCCAGATTCTGGGGTATTCACAAAGATTTCTTGGGCGGTGTTACCCGCTAATTGCGCATTTTTACCGGCATACCACTGCGCCTCACCCCACACTCGAATCGGAGCGTCTAAATGCAATTGAAAGTAGCTATGCCACCACTGCGTTGACCATTCACTGCGACAGGCCAAAGCGGCTTCAACCTTATCGCTAAAGTGACTGGGTAAGGCCCACGTTGGCGCAGAATGCAAAAACGCCACCATACAGCCACAAGCAAACAATCGTTTTACTGGGCGCATGATGGCGTTTCCTTGTTATTGCGAGTAATTAGCCGCTATTACGTAAACCGGCTGAAACCCCATTGATGGTCAAATGCACCGCATGGCGTAACTCTTCCGAATCATCGCCGCTACGGATTCGCTTGAGTAATTCAACTTGCAAGTGATTGAGTGGGTCCAAATACGGCAAACGATTGTCCAGACTACGCGCCAACATTGGATTGTCTCCCAATAATTGATCATGCTCGGTAATCACCAACACGGCATCCACTGAGCGTTGCCATTCGGCTTTAATCCGACCAAAAATACGTTTGGCAATCGCTTGATCCTGCACTAATTCAGAATAGCGTTCGGCAATGGCAATATCCGACTTAGCCAATACCATTTCCATATTTGAAATCGTCACTTGCAAGAATGGCCAAGTTTTATACAGCTCACGCAATAAGGCTAAACCTTCTTCCCCAGTCTCATCGAGATACTCAGCCACGGCAGTACCAAAGCCATACCAACCTGGCAGCATTAAGCGGCATTGTGACCAAGAGAACACCCAAGGAATTGCACGTAAATCACCAATACTAGTGGTATTGCGACGCGCTGCTGGACGTGAACCAATATTCAAATTCGGAATTTCGGTAATCGGCGTAGCTTCTAAGAAATAAGTAATAAAGTCAGGCGTTGCGTAGACTAAATCACGATAGAACTGATACGCACGGCTCGACAAACGCTCCATCAACACACGACGTGCCAAGACATCATCGGTTTGCTCGATCAAAGGCTGAAAGCTGGCGTCCAAAGTAGCGGCAACCAAGATCTCCAAATTACGTCGACCCACTTCACGGTCGGCATATTTGGCGGTAATCACTTCACCTTGCTCAGTAATGCGGATTTGTCCATTCACTGAACCGGCCGGCTGCGCCAAAATCGCATCGTAAGCAGGTCCACCACCACGGCCAACCGTACCACCACGACCATGGAATAAACGCAGCGTAACACCAGCAGCAGAAAACACTTCGACCAAGTTAAGCTCGGCTTTATAGAGTTCCCAATTAGACGTGAGGTAGCCGCCTTCTTTATTCGAGTCAGAATAACCCAGCATCACTTCTTGCACTTGATTACGGCAATTGAGCAGCAAACGCCATTGTGGCAAGGCAAATAACTCACCCATGATTTTGCCGCTATCGCGCAAATCTGGGGTGGTTTCAAACAATGGAATGATATTGACTTTACTGCGAACTTGCGGCGCCAATGACACCAAGCCGACGTCATTGAGTAATACCGCCACTTCCAACATATCCGAAACGGATTCACAGTTAGAAATAATATAATTCGGTAATACCGCCTCACCATAGCGCGCTTGTAATTCAGCGGCAGCGAGCAAGATATCTAATTCTTGCTGCACTTCAGGGCTATAGGTCACATCGTATGGACAAATTAAAGGCCGTGGGCTTGAAAGCTCACGCAGCAGTACCGTACGGCGAGATTGCTCATTGAGCTTGCTGTATTCTTCTAAGCCGGCTTGCTGAAACAGCTCACCAATCATTTTTTCATGAATGGCCGAATTCTGACGCATATCGACTGGCGCTAAGAAAAAGCCAAATACCGATACGGCTCGCTGCAAACGGCGCAAACGGCCATTGGCTAATTTCACCGCACCATGGGCTTTTAATGAGCGCTCAATCGTTGCTAAATCCGCCGATAATTCTTCAACATTTTTATAGGGTGCAGCCCGTGCCACATCGTGTAATTCATGATGAAACGTGCCAATTTCAAGCGCGGTAGCAAAAATACGCGATGCAATCGCCGACACGGCAAGACGATAAGGCTCGCCAATTTTGCGATTTTTATCATCAACGGCGCTTTCAGCCAATTCCGACAAAGCTTGATCAACGGCCACTAAGCGCGTCGACATCGACAACTCGCCTTCCAGCTTCAAGCATTGTTGGTAGTAATGATCTAAAGCCACGCCAGCTTGACGAGAAACGGCATAACGCATCACATCCGCCGTGACATTGGGATTGCCATCGCGATCACCACCAATCCAGCTACCGACTTGAATAAAGTTAGGCAACTGAATGGCTTCACCACTCATATCAGAAAACTTGTCTTCTAAATCTTGGTAAAGGCGTGGGATTTCATGCAAGAAGGTATTACGGAAAAAGGTCGAGCCATTTTCAATTTCATCTTGCACGGTTAGTTTTACCGTGCGCACTTCGCGGGTTTGCCACAAAGTCAGCATAACCCGTTCCATCGCCTCTTGGTTGTCGCGAACTTCTTCTGGCGTCATCTGGCTACGATCGCGCTCTGTCAGTAAGGCGGCGAGCGCATTATGACAATTGAGGATGGTTTTGCGCTTCACTTCTGTCGGATGCGCTGTCATCACCGGGGCTATCAGTGTATCCGCCAATAACGCTAACATTTCAGATGGCTTAACGTTACGTTCTAATAGATCATCAATCACCGCAGCAATACTGCCTCGTTGTGGTTTTGAACCGGCAATTTTATGTGCGCGGCGGCGGCGATTATGGTGCAAATCCTCTGCTATATTTGATAAATGCGAGAAGTAACTAAATGCACGCACCAAGGCCATGGTGGTTGGCATATCCAATATCGACAAGGAGCGCGCCAATGCTTTACCCGCATCAGGTTCGTGCCCTTGCACGTAGCGGAAAGCAAGTTGACGAATGGCTTCAATTTGTTCAGCAGTTGCAGCACCAGCCTGTTCACGAATCGTGTCAGACAACAAGGCAGCAAGCAGATCAAGATCTCGCTTTAAGGGTTGGTCTTTCTCAGCAATAGGTAAGTTCACAGGCATGGCAGTCCAACTTTTTGGAAATTCAAGACAATATTTTTTCTATCTTACCAAAAAATACCAATTTTTGCGTCACTAAGTGTCAGCAAGCAATTCTTTCAAGGTGATCGCCGCATGCCACAATATTCCTTTCACATGCTGAATGTTTTTGCCGAAAAGCCCTTAGCTGGCGATCCATTCGTGGTTTTTGTGGTCGATGACTTCCCAGAGACTGAAATCTGCCAAGCCCTCGCCTACCAAATGGGCGGCACCGAAGTGGCTTTTTTTAGTCCAAATAGCAAACAACTGCAATGCTTTACGCCGCAATACGCATTGCCATTTTCGGGCCGGGCTTTAATTGGTGCCACTGCGGTTGCTCGGCATTTAGATCCTGAGTTTAAGTCGCTCTTCATCACACACAATGCACGGCAATTTAAGGTGGGGTATAGCCATGAAGAATATGATTTCATTAGCTCACCAAGCAGTACCCGCCCTTATGACCAAAGTCCACTGGCCTTAGCCCAAGCGCTCAATATTAGCGTGCATGATTTAGTTTTGCCGATTTTATGGGTCGATAATGGAATCGAACAGCTCATGATTCAAACGCATTCACGGCAAAGTGTTTTACAGGCCAAGCCCCACCCCGCTTTACTGGCGCAAATTCTCAATAGTCCCAACGCCATGGCACAAGTCACCATCTGGCGGCGTGATGCTGAGCTATTTACCGTGCGCTGCTTTAGCTCAGATGCTTTTGGTGTCGAAGAAGATTTTGCATCGGGCACGGCAGCGGTCAATCTGGGCAGCTACTTACTGGCTACCGGCGCCAAGACACCATTGCAATTTAGAATTGAGCAAGGCCACACCATCCAAAAGCTGATTAGCCGACTTTGTGTGATCAATATCAAAGTTAATCCACTACTACAGATTTACTGCACAGGTAAAGTGAACTATTTAGGAAACGGTATTATTAATCTCTAATATCCAAGGCATAATAGCGCCCATACACCGTCTTTGTTACAAATGGTATGGGACCTTCACGATGACACTTAAATTTAAAGCATGGGCCTTATCCATTGCCGTTCTCGTCGCCTTAATTGGCGTCATGTTAGTTGGCTTAATCACCATGCGTGATATGAGTGCAAGCGACAATCAAGCACGTATTGAACAACTCCTTAAAAGCACCTACCTGACGATTACTCAGCTAGAAAACTTAGCCGCCAGCGGTCAACTGACTGAAACACAAGCCAAAGCCATCGCAACGCAAATTTTGCGCGAAAACAAATATCACAAATCGGAATACGTTTACGTTACCGACGAAAAACTCAACTTTATTGCGACGCCACTTGATCCACAATTGCACGGCACGAGCTTTAATGAATTTAAAGACGCCAAAGGCGGCAGCGTTGGTGCTATTGCGCTGGCAGCTCTGAATCAATCGGGCGGCGCACTCACCGCGTATCCGTGGACCTCCAAGCGTGATGGTGAAGTCGTCGAGCTACTGTCTGTGGCACAAAAAACACCACACTGGGGTTGGATTGTCGGCAATGGTGTCAGCTCAGCCGAAGCGCACACTCGCTTTTGGAGCAATGCGCGCTGGCAAGTTTGGATCTGCCTAGTGGTGGCTGGCATTGTTGGTTTTCTGATGCTCACCACTGTGCGCCGTATTTTAAATGACTTAGGTGGCGAGCCCGCTGAGGTATTAAAATTGGTGCAAAGCGTTGCCGATGGCAATTTACAAAACCACCACGAAGCCGACAATTCCTCCCCGCATAGTATTTTTGCCTCGGTCATCCGCATGCGCGAATCATTGCGCACCGTGATGTCGCAGCTATCACAAGCGGTCTCTACCTTACATCACACCAGTGAAGACATCGTGGCACGCGCCCAAGACAGCAATCGATTAATCGAAGCGCAAGGGCATGCGGCCAGCCGCATCGCGCACACACCGCCGAGCAATTTGCGGCGCAAACTCGCTCAGCTGAACAGCAAGCCAATACGGCCCGCCAACAAAGCGAATCAGCCACGGCCATTTCGGCACAGGGTCTCACGGTGATTTCATCGGCTGTCACGCGCTTTGCCGATATTGAACAAGCGGTTGGCGACACCCAAAGCAGTATTGATGATTTAGCGCAGCGCGTTGGCAGCATTTCCGCCGTCATTGCCGTCATTCGCGATGTTGCCGACCAAACCAATCTACTGGCTCTAAATGCAGCCATTGAAGCGGCGCGCGCTGGCGATATGGGGCGTGGCTTTGCTGTCGTCGCCGATGAAGTACGTAAACTCGCCGAACGAACTAGTTCAGCAACGCAAGAAATTGGCCTCACCATTACCGCAGTTCAAGGCAGTGGTCAGAATGCCAAAACCCGGATGGATGAGATGTTTATCCAGCTTAAAGAAGGGATACGCCAAGCCAAAGAAGGCGGTGAAGCGGTCAAAGCCATTCGCCAAGAGACCGAAGCCACCGCAATGGTGGTGGGCGCGATCGGCAATGCGCTCGCCGAACAAGTGCATGCCAGTATGGCGATCCGTAATGATGTCGATGAAGTGGCCCAATCTTCAAACGGCACCATGTCGGCAGCCCAAGGCACAGTTGGCGCAGCACAATCGATTAAAGTCGTATCAGAGCAACTGGCGACCTTAGTGCATAAATTCCGGCTATAACACCCTCCTCGTCAGACCAAAGCTCGTCGTTATTCACGACGGGCTTTTTTTTATAACTGTGCACCGCGTCATAGCTTGCTTTATGAAAACAGCGCAAAATCAATGGATTCCAAGCAGGAGCATTCATGATGAGCACGACGACCTCAAGCCCCCATCCTCTGATTTTAGCGGCAGCGGCGTCTGTCATTTTGGCGTCCGGTGTCGGCATCGCCCATTGGCTGGGCTATGTCGGTAATACGCCTCAGCCTAGCGCCAGTGCCCCCGCGCTGATTGCCAGCAGCACAGCAACCGCGAGCCCAACACCTACGCCGACAGCAACGCCAACCCTCACAACAAGTCCGAGTCCTAGCCCAACGCAGGCCCCAACCGCGGCACCGACGCCCAGCAAAAAACCAAAAATATCACCCGAAACCAACGCCAGTACCCGTTGCACCTGAGCTGGTGTGGACTAAAGTCCCAGCAAGCAATAGCCCGGTTAGCTGCCCCAACTGCGGACAAATTACCCATATTGAAACCATTCAAACCGATGGTGAGGGCTCTGCCGCGGGTGTAATACTCGGCGGCGCTGCGGGTGGCGTGATCGGCAATCAAATCGGCAAAGGCCACGGTAAAACCGCCGCCCGAATTTTAGGCGCGATCGGTGGAGCACTGATTGGCAATCAAGTCGAAAAAACGCGTTAATACACAAACCCATTATGAAGTCACCGCACAATTTGCCGATGGCAGCACCCGCACCATTCAATACCCAGAAATGCCAACATTACTCGTTGGCCAGCAGGTTAAATTAATCAATGGTGAGTTAGTTGCATACTAAAACATCGCAGCAATCGAGGGATTAAGCGAAAAAAAACCGCAAAGCATTTTGCGGTTTTTTTATGCTGTCTATTTATTCTTTCGGTTCATCGGGTAAGGTGGTAACGGTTGCTGGCGGCAAACGCTGCGGATAAAAAATCCAGCTACGTGCAAGCTCATAAAAAATCGTCAACAACACTGGACCAATAAATACACCCAGCATCCCAAACGCCAAAGCGCCGCCAAGCACACCAAAGAAAATCAAAATAAACGGCAGTGAACTACCTTTACCAATCAACAATGGTTTAATCACATTATCGGCCGAGCCCACCACAAATAGCATCCAGACCACCATAAAAATCGACCAGCCCACTTCGCCTTGATAATACAACCATGCCGCAGCTGGCAAACCAATCAACGACGGACCAAATGGCATTAACGCTAAAATAAAGCTCGCAAAACCCAGTGATGCGGCATTCGGTACGCCCGATATCAAAAAGGCCAACCATGCCAACACCGCTTGCACCACGGCCGTTCCCATAAAGCCGTAGACCACGCCCTTAGTCGAAGCCAAAGAAATACCCAATAATTCAATACTGCGCTCTCCAGCGAGTCGCTCAACAAAGCCGCGAATCCACGCCAATAAATCTTCGCCACCCATGTAAATAAAAAATGAAATAAATAAACTCATCACCAACAGCATCATGCCACTGCCAACCTCTTTGGCCAGCAACAATAATAGCTGTGAAGCAGGTGCGATATAACTGCGAAAGGAGGTTATCGTTTCGGCGTCTTTGGCGCCAAGTTTGTTCCAAAATTGATCAATATAACTACCCGCTACCGGCAAAGAAACCAACCACTGGGGTAATGCTGGCCAGCCCTCACCAAATGCTGCATGCAGCTGAATACTCCAAGTTGAAGCAACACTTGAAAAATCACTCGCAGCCAAAACAATCGGTAATAAAATAAAACCGCACAAAGCAGCAATCATCGTTACCGCTGCCAATGCACGCCGACCACGTAGGCACTTTACCAAAAAAAGGTAAGGTCGCCACGTGCTAATCACCAAAATACCGGCCCACAAAATAGCGGCCAAAAATGGGCGAACAATCGAAAAAATCGTCAATGACAAACAAACATATCACTGCCAATGCAACCAAGGGCTCAACAAAATCAGCCGTTTTGTTTTTCATAGCATGTAAGCTCAACAAGTAAATTGAGCTAAGCATAATCTAAAAAGCCGTCATCTGTCGTGATCGGCAATAAAAAAACGACCCATCATAAGATGGATCGTTTTTTAAAAGACACTCAATTGAAATTATCGCCCTTGATTAGCCGTCACCCGCGCACGATAAATTAACAAGCCCATCATATTGCTAATATCTCTTTTTACTTGCAAAGAATCCACTCGACCAAAACGATCACTCAATGCTTCATGCACTTCGCAGGCCAAATGAAATAATAATGGTTTTTTCGCGCATTGGCGCACTCACCAAATAATGATTAATTTCATTCACAATTTGATCGGCTAATTCATCGGGATAAATTGCTTTCGAATTTAAAATACAATCGAGTAAGCGCACACCAATCACACCCAGCGAAAGCAATTGAATTGTCATTGCAAACCTCTTTGATCCAAGCATTTGCTTCACTTTAGTGAGCATGCTCTGGTAATGTCGGCCAATCCGTCAAACGGTACTCGGACTAGGGGTATTCCAATAGCGACAAGGCATGTAATTTATTTTACATTTCAATGATGCAATGCACCATTCGGAGAAATCAATTTATGTGCGGAATTGTTGGCGCAGTATCAAATCGAAATGTTGTTCCAATGTTATTGGCTGGTCTTGCCCGACTTGAATATCGCGGTTATGACTCTAGTGGCATCGCACTCAATGGCGAGCAGCAATTAGAGCGCATTCGCGTAGCAGGCCGAGTGGCCGATTTAGCAGACCGTTGCCTGCATGCATCGGGGCAAAGTGGCATTGCCCACACTCGCTGGGCAACGCATGGCATTCCATCAGAAGCCAATGCCCATCCGCATTTAGGCGGCGACTCCGTCATGCTGGTGCACAATGGCATTATTGAAAACCACGCCGAACTCAAACTTGAGCTAGAAGCCGCTGGTTATGTATTTAGCTCAGAAACCGATACTGAAGCGATTGCACATTTAATCCATTTTAATTTGCAACGCAGTCATCATCTGCAAACCGCAGTGCAAGAAAGTATTCTTCGTTTACGCGGTGCATTCGCCATTGGTGTTGCCAGCTTAGCCGAACCCAATGTGTTAATTTGCGCACGACAAGGTAGCCCCTTGGTCTTAGGGCTGGGTTTTGAAGAGCAATTTTTTGCTTCAGACATCGCCGCCCTATTACCACTCACCCAACGCATGATTTACCTCGAAGAAGGTGATTTAGCGGTACTCAACACCAGCGGCATACAAATTTTTGATCGACACGGCCAACGAGTTGAACGCCCTGCGCGCACCTTGGATGTGGTCACCGATTCAGCCGACTTAGGGCCTTACCGCCACTACATGCAAAAAGAAATTTTTGCCCAACCCGTTGCCCTTGCCGACACGCTCGCTGCCGCGCTCAAACACGGATTTTCCTCTGCGCTATTTGGCAGCAATGCGCATGACATATTCAGCAAAACCACCGCGATCCGCATCGTCGCTTGTGGCTCAAGCTATCACGCTGGCCTGGTTGCTCGATACTGGATTGAGGAATACACCGGCTTACCCGTCAGCGTCGATATCGCCAGTGAATACCGCTATCGCAGCGGCAAAGAGCAAGACGGCACCTTAATCGTGGCGATCTCTCAATCGGGAGAAACCGCCGATTTACTCGCCGCACTTCGCTCAGCCAAAGAGCGCGGCCAAGTTCATATTTTGGCCTTATGCAATGTCGCTCATTCCACGCTCACTCGCGAAGCTGACCTGATCGCGCTCACTCATGCCGGTATTGAAATTGGCGTTGCTTCTACCAAAGCATTCACCACCCAATTGGCCGCGCTATTTACTTTGGCTGGCTCACTAGCTCACTGCCGGCAAACTTTAGACCCTGCAGCATTAGCGGAACTGGCCAATTGCCTGCCCCGCTTGCCTGCGATGTTTACAGATATATTCCCGCTAGAAACCGCGCTAGAAGAATGGGCGCACGAACTGAGCCACTATAACCATGCGCTCTTTTTAGGTCGCCATACGCTGTTTCCAATTGCACTAGAAGGCGCACTCAAGCTCAAAGAAATTGCCTATATCCACGCCGAAGGCTACGCGGCTGGCGAACTCAAACACGGGCCACTGGCTTTGGTTGACGAAGACATGCCAGTTATTGTCTGCGCCGCCAATGATGCGCTATTTGATAAATTACTATCTAACCTGCGCGAAGTACAAGCACGCGGCGGCAAGATTTTTCTAATCGCTGAGCCCGGTTGCGAAGCCGCCTTTGACTACTGCCATCGCACAATTACTCTGCCGAGTAAAATCGGCCCACTGGCCCCCATTGTTTTTACACTGCCACTACAATTTTTAGCCTACCACACCGCCTGCCGCAAAGGCACCGACGTCGATAAGCCAAGAAACTTAGCCAAAAGCGTCACAGTCGAGTAACTTTAAATTGGAAAAATTACTTTTTGTTAAGGAATAAAATATTTTGACACAGCACAATATATAGTGACACTAAATAATATAATTTGACACGCAAGCCCATCGCACTATACTTTCAAGAGAACTATAATTTTCTGGAGTATGGTATGCGTGGGCGTCGCTTTAAAACTCAAGCCGATATAGACAGGTATATAAAGCAAGGCTATGGGCAAGGCGAAGGCATTGACTATAAGCCATGGCTGCGCGTTCGAGACGTTCCCTCCAAGGGGCGTTCTCACATCGTTCCTGGCAGTAAAATTGATCGGGCATACCACTTTCTATCTGATATTGAATTTTATTATTTCTTGTCCTTGGAGTTTTCAGAGCAAATTCTTGATATACGTGAACAATATCCAATCCTAGAAATAGAACAAACGAAGGCAATTGCTACAAGTTTGGGCATCAAATATCCAAATTACCCGGGTACAAATGTCCCATTCATTTTTAGTACTGATTTTTTAGTAACCTATCAGGGGGATGATGGATTGCCACACTTGGCAGCCCGTTCCGTGAAAGACGAAACAGCTCTGGAACCATCTGAGAGTTTGGAATGGACGCTATTAAAGCTTGAAATTGAACGTATCTATTGGAAAAGCAAAGGAATCAGCTGGCTATTAGTGACGAACAAAACCATAAACCCAATCATTAGCCATAATCTTACCTGGCTACGTTCAGGAATTCGCTTGGACCGACAACTGCACGACAAAAAACTTCATCAATTATTTATTGAGACTTTTGCTCACCTGAATGGCTCTGACCGCAAACTACAGTCGATGATCAAATCCACTTCAACTGCAATTCATCTTAACTATAAAGATGGAGTCCTCCTTTTCAAACACTTAGTCTGGAATAAAGCAATTCGTTTGAATTTTAGTGAAACTTGCCTTGATCTAGCAATGAAAGCTCCAAAATTCGAATTATTCGCCACTTCGATTTGCCCAGATCAAGGGGTATCCTGATATGTTGCCCCAGTTAACAATAAATGACGTACTTGAATCCGTAACTGGTGAAGCTCCATTCGACAAACTATCGCGTATTCTTTGGGTAGATGGAGAATCAGGAGACATAACACTTCTGTCCATTGAAATACCCCCCAAGCAACCATGGGTTATGAATTTTCAAGAACTTACCGCGATGCTACAAGTAGGCACATTACAAAAAACGACGGTACGTACCCCGGCATTCATGCTTGAACTTGAAGAAGAACTACCAGAGCATGCCAAGACAATGCGTAATAAAAACTGGGAGCGTATACAGCCCTTAGTTGAAACGGCATTCCCCGGAGAATTTTTTCTTGCCACGAATGCGCGGCTTAATGGTTTCAATGCACGCCTCAAAAACAGGCCTGCCAAGAAAAACACTCTATCGTTTACTTTATCGATTTTGGCTTTATGGCAGCGTACGCAATGCATTACTGCCAGATAGAACCAAAAGCGGCAATCCTGGCGTATCGAGAACTTTTGCACCAGGCAAAACGCCAGGTCGTCCTGCAAAATACTTAGGTGAAACCGTGCAGGTTAAAAAAGGCATATTAACCGACCAAGATAAAGAATACATCCGAATTGGTTATGCGTTATATGCAAAAAACAAAGTAAAGTATATCTCCGATGCATATCAGAAAACATTAAAGCGCTATTATCGCGCAGAACACCCGAGTCCAAATGAAAAAGAAGATTATGTAGTATTAAAGCCATTGGCCGAACTACCTTCTAAAAAAACAATTTATCTATTGGGGTAAAAAATCTTTTTCTGACATGGCAGTTTTGCGGGGCCGCAAAGGAGAAAAGCGTTGGCAAAAAGATCATAGAGAACTTTCTGGGCGGGCTACAGATGGGGTGCATGGTCCCTGTCATCGTTTCGAAATTGATGCCACGATTGCCGATATCTATTTAGTTAGTCGATATCGAAAAGATTGGATCATTGGTCGTCCAATCGTTTATGTTGTAGCCGATGTTTTTTCAGGCATGATTACCGGTGTATTTATCGGCTTAGAGGGGCCAAGCTGGGATGGCGCTCGACACGCACTATTCAATACATTTACCAGCAAGGTTGCCTTTTGTAGCGCACATAATATCGAAATTTCAGAAGATGATTGGCCCTGCCACCACCTTCCACAAGAAATTATGGCTGACCGTGCAGAAATGCTAAGTGAGTCAGCAAAAGTCTCTCTTGTGGATAGCCTGAAAATAGACCTTGCTGTCGCTTCTCCGTACCGCCCTGATTGGAAAAGTATCGTCGAAAGTCGCTTTAAACTTTTGAATGATATTTCTCAGATACACTGGACTCCTGGAGGTGTTCGCGCTCGTGAACAAGAGCGAGGAGATCGAGACTATCGATTAGATGCAACGCTCAACTTAGAAGAATTTACCCAAATAATCATCGTCAGCATCCTGCACTACAATCGGCACAATCGACAACCCTCACGGCTAAACGCCGAAATGATAAATGATGGAATTGAACCAACACCACTCAACATCTGGAACTGGGGAATAGATCAAGGCCTAGGATGCTTTAACCCCCAATCAGATGAAATTGTATACCTGCATCTGTTACCAACCGCTCAAGCCAGTATTCAGGCAGGCGGAATCAACTTCAAAGGCATGTTCTACACGTCGGAATATGCTATAGAAAATAACTGGTTCTCACGCGCACGAAATAAAGGACGAACACCTACAAAGGTATGGTATTCGCCTTGGTCGACTGAATTTATTTGGATACAAGACAAAAATCGCACCTTTCACGCATGTTCATTACGTTCGTCAGAAGATCGTTATCGTGGCATGCGATTAGAAGAGGTTATAGATATGCTGGAAATAATCAGTAAGCCATCACCAAAAATTCATCATGAGCAATTAAACGGTCTAGTACAGCTTGATGAATTCATTGAATCTACAATTAATAAGTCCAAAAATAATCAATCAGCTAGCGGGGAATCTGCCGCAAAGCGTATCGAAGGCATTCGTACATATCGTCAAGTCGAGCGACTTGTAGAACAAACGCGATTGAATGTGCGTTTTGGGACTAAATCCAAGGAAAAACCGGCAGAACAACCTATTACAAAAGAACCGCTAACAATCCCAAGCGTAGCAACCACCTACGCAGGTGAGCGCAGCACACAAGTGATAGATCTCCTTGGTAGCCTTCATCAAAAAGGACGAAATTCGTGACCAAAAATACATTTGTGCAAGCACAATATTTTGAACAAGCCGTACTTGAATATCAGGGCAACCCCCTGATCGAGGCGCTTCCACCAATTTTATCGGAAGAAAATGCCGCAGTTGCAATGTCAAATTTTCCCGAAGAGCCAAGTGATGAAGAAAGGCAAAAACCCAAAGAAATCAGATTACACAGCATTGATCGACTCAATCGATTGGTTCAGCCTCTGCCAATTTATCTTGAACTAGAAAGTGTAGTTTCGACGGTCATCCGAAGTGGGTATGTGGGGCGCAATCCAATGAGCACCCAAACTTGGCGTCATTTATATGGGCTCTCGGCTGAACGCGGCATTGCAACAGAGTTTGTTTCAACGGCATCTTCATTTAGTTTGGTAGGACTCAGCGGAATTGGCAAGAGCACAATGCTAAGCTCAATCCTCAAACTCTACCCACAAACTATACGTCATCAGAAATATCGCGATACCGAATTCATACACACTCAGATAACCTATTTAAAATTAGATTGTCCTCATGATGGTTCTTTATCAGGGTTATGCCGCGCTTTTTTTCGGGCCGTGGATAAAGCATTGGGTCAAGATCGTTACACTCCACAGCTAAAGTCAAAGGCCAGCGTACCTGAACTTATTCAAAAGATGGAGCAAGTGGCCAGCACATATTTTATTGGCGCGCTTTTCATTGATGAACTCCAGCATTTAAACTCAGCCAAAACTGGCGGCAAAGAAAATATGCTAAATTTCTTTGTAAATATGATAAATAGCATTGGGATTCCTGTTGCCTTTATCGGAACTAACTCGATGGTTAATCTCTTTTCTAATGTAATGCGTAATGCTCGAAGAGCTTCTGGGCTTGGTCAGTATGAATTTGAACAGCCTAAAGAAGATGATCCAATCTGGAATCTTTTATTAGATGCAATCTGGCGTTATCAATGGGTTAAACAACCGCAGACGTTAGATACTGATTTGCGTAAAAAGCTTTATGAGTTAACTCAGGGTGTAACAGATTTTTTGGCAAAATTAATGATACTGAGCCAACGATACGCCATACAAACAGGCAAGGAAACGCTAACAACTGATTTACTCAGCTATATCGCTGACACAAAAATGGCTTTATTAAAGCCAGCAATATCGGCTTTACGAAGTGGCAACCCTAGACAAATGAAAAAATTTGAAGATTTGTTGCCTACCGATGAGCAGCTTAAGGCAATGATGGAGCCTACTGATGAAGAAATTACGCTAGCTCGGTTAGCTGTTTTATCCAAGGTTCAACCAACAACATTGCCACAAAAATCAAGCGCTAAAACGGAGGCTAAAACGCAAGAATTAGCATCGCAACAACCTCCGGTTCAAACTACTCCAGAGGCAATTCAACTCGCTCAACAGTCTGACCCCATGGAAGCAATGCAAAAAGCGGGTTGGCTTCTGCAAGATCCATTCGAATTTTCATCAACCTATCGACAATCATAGGGTGATGGGCAATGCAGTCACTCGATTTCAGGCTGCCAATTTTTCCTGATGAGACGCTTTATAGCCTCATCGTGCGCTATCATTATTTATTGGGAAGCCAGCGGTGGCAAGACACCATTGAGCTGCTGTGCAATACGCCTGCAACATTATTACATCGCTCCTTCCCTTCGTTTTTGAATAAGCTAAATGCATCATTATTTCCTGAACCTGATATTTCATTTGTCATTGATCAGCTCACGATATTCCCATATTTTCGCCCTTTTTTGCCTGAACGAGTTGTTGAACAAGCATCAGCACATCTAGTCGCTGGCCATTCAATGGGGGGAATCAAGACACTACTCGGCTTAGTTGCTAGTCAAATTGGAGCAAATACACAACTGCGCTTTTGCCCCTCGTGCATAGATAGTGATCAGAATCAACATGGTCAAGCATACTGGCATCGTATGCATCAATTACCTGGAGTCTGGGTATGCAGCACCCATAAAAACACACTACTTGAAGTAGATATGAAATGGTTAGAAAAACAGCGACGACGGCTAGTTCTACCAGACAATCAAGAACTAATAGATCATTCATCATTACTGCCAGCAGAACTTTCCCAGCAAGAGTTGCTTGTTCATTTAGCTCAGTTGAGCACTCATATACTACATACTAATCTAGGAGTAATTCCCCTCCAATTTTGGCAACAACTTTACCTGCAACGCGCTCAAGAACTTGGGTTCACATTGCGATCTGGTCGCTTACGCCTAGCACCACTTCATACCTATTTATTAGCATCTCTAAATCAATTGCCAACCAAGCTAGAATTTAGTGCTTGTGGAATACCTAACCAAAATCTCCCAAATTGGATACTTCTGTTATTTCGCAAGCCACGAGGTGCTTATCATCCACTCAAGCATCTGATATTAGCCAGCGGGATGGGGCTTAATTATGAAATAACAGGTGTTAATAAGTTTCAATTAATTCAAGCAGTAGCTCCAGAATTACTGAAACAGCATATCGTTGATAGAGAAAGTGATGAAGTGCTTCGCCAAACACTGGCAAAGGGGGGCTCATTGTGCCAAGCAGCTAAACTAACAGGAATAAGCGTAACAACACTTCGACTTGATGCCGCTAGGCTCGGACTTGCTACTCAAACAAAACCCCAAAAACTGACTCCATCCATCACTGATCAGCTTAAACGCGATTTTATTGCTGGATTGTCATTGGCTGAGATCTCCACCAAAGAAGATATTTCGTTATCAACCCTATACCGTGTATTACGAATATTTCCCACCATTGCAAAACAATGGCGAGCTCAACGCAAAATACAAGAACAAAAGGAACGGCGAGAGCGCTTTCTTGCAGACACGAATCGCACTTTACGCCAAAACCAAGACTATATCTGGCTCTATCGCCATGATCGCGCGTGGCTTCAGCAACAAATCCAAGTCCATGAGCCCCCCATCTCGAAGCATAAGGAACGAGTCGATTGGGCGGCTCGCGATAAACTATTAGCTGCACGCATAACAGAATGGTTTGAAATAGAGCTACAAGCGGAAAAACGCCCAATTAGAATAACACTTTCATTAATTGGAAAATCGTTGCACGTTGCTGCATGGCTCACTTTCTACCTAGATAGACTTCCCCTTACCAACGAAGCAATCAAACCTTTACTAGAAACGCCTAAGCAGTTCTACTTCCGAAGGCTAGCATGGGCTCGCCGCGAATTAATTGCAAAGGAGCTGCCAGTCGTACAATGGCGATTATTAAAAATGGCGAGTATCCGCCCTCCATCTTTGCCAGATATTCAGCAATACATTCTGACTTTATGCCAAGCCGTTCGAGGAAATGAGGGTATCTAGAATCCCTATCAAGCCATCTGAATCGCACTGGGTTTCGCGGTGACTATTTGGTTTGAGTCAGGCCAACATGGCCCGCTCGCTTTGATTACGATAATAATTCGCTTCTGCTTCCGCCAGTGGAATGTGGCCAATCCCCCCTGCAAACGATGATGATTGAACCACGAAACCCATTCCAATGTCGCTAGTTCCATAGATTCTAGACTGCTCCAAGGCCCTAAGCGATGGATTACTTCCGTTTTGTAGAGTCCGTTAATCGTCTCCGCAAGCGCATTGTCGTAACTATCGCCGGTCGTACCCACTGATGGTTCGATAGCCGTTAGCAGTCTAAATCAAAGCATCACATCATAGAACGAGTTTGATTTTCATCACGAGGTCTAGCTTTAGTCTGGCTCCATCTATCTAGGCGGCATATACTACGACCATGCGTAGCATTCTCTACTTCCTTTTCGTTATAAGCATTGCGTTTCAAGGCTGGGCAAATGCTCGCCCACAAGAATCGCATTGCATGATGAAAGAGATGAGTATGAGCGCTCAAATGCAGAACTGTGATAAAGCGATGCCCTCGTGTTGTGATCAACACAGCACCATACAAAAGTCACAATCGACCTGTAAACACACCGTTGATTGCCAATCTGGTCAGGTCGGTGTACTGGGTATTGTGCTTGATAAGCCGCAGTTGCTTGTTACTGCTGTATATACCCCTGCCTTGCATTCAGTTCCTATTTCCCTAGACTCTTCTAACGTCTGGCGACCGCCAGAACTCAGCTAATTCCATCAAATAAGCGCGTCTTCGACAGCTGTTTTTCAGTTTGTCGTGATGCTTTGTGCTCGCCGCTTAATTGCGGCCAGCGAATTGATTTGGAGTTAGATCATGAGACATTTCTCGTGGCACATTCTCGCGAGCCAAATGGCGCTTGCGGGTTTCATCACAAGCATGCCCATTGCCGCCTACGCCCTTACATTTGAATCCGCGCAAAACATTGCGCTACGCGATGCGCCACAGTTGCAGGTTAGTCAGGCGCAAATAACAGTTGCTCAACAATCAGCGATTCCTGCCGGTGAATTACCCGATCCCAAAATTAAACTCGGCATTGATAATTTGCCACTGACAGGCCCAGATCGATTTAATCCAGGGCCCAATGGCATGGCGATGCAAACCTTTGCGCTGATGCAAGAGTTTCCAAATAGCAACAAGCGCAATGCTCGCGTTCAAGCAGCCAATGCTCGAATTTCAGTGAGCGAAATAGAGCGCAAGATCGCCCGCCAAAATGTCGCACGAGAAACGGCTCAGGCCTGGATTTCGCAAGATAGTATTGAGCGGCAGCTGGTTTTGATTGATAGGCTTGAAGCTGAGAACACATTGTTTGCTAGCGTCATTAAAGCGCAACTTGCTTCCGGCAAAGGCAGTATCACAGATACGATTTTGCCCAAGCAGGAACTTGCTAGACTGGCAGAAGTTCGTGATGAACTCACTGCGCGTCGATTACAAGCGAGCGCCCAACTTAAACGCTGGGTAGGAAACGTGGCGAATGAAGGTGTTACAGGCAAGCCGCCAGTATTTCTAATTGATATCTCGATGGATCCCATCGCCTTGCAAGATCGATTTGCAAATCGCCCTGAACTTGTAGCTTTTTATCCCAAAAGTGATGTCCTCAACGCCGAAATTGCCGAGGCGCGCGCGGCTAAAATGCCGGACTGGGGCGTTGAAGTTAAATATCAGCGCAACCCCCAAGACTTTGACTCTGTGATGGTCGAGTTTAGTTTTGATTTGCCTATTTTCGCTGGCAAACGGCAAGACCCAATGATTGCAGCCAAGCTCGCCGAACGCACGGCGCTGGATGCCGAGCGCGAAGCATCGACCCGAGAGAGAAATGCGGAATTGATCAATGAGCTTGCCGATTTGCAGCGCGTAAAACAAGCCCATCAGCGCTATCAAGCGACTTTACTGCCTTTGGCGGAAGAAAAAATTACGCTGTCTCTCACGGCATGGAAAAGCGCTAAAGGCGCGCTTAGCGATGTGATTGCGGCCAGACGTGAGCGACTGGAGACGCAGCTCAAAGCCATTGCTGTTTCGGGGGAATTGCTACAAATCCAAGCTCGTCTGCACTTCACTTACGCCAACTGGGACACGCCCACTGGAGCTGCGCAATGAAAACCCAACACACCATCATCGCGCTGTCTATCGGCGCAGCACTACTGAGCCTCGGCATTGTCGGTGGCCGAATGAGCGTCACGCAACATCAAGCGGCCAATACATCAGCAGCAGCCCCTGAAAAAAAGGTGCTGTACTGGTTCGATCCAATGAAGCCTGATGCTCATTTTGATCAACCTGGCCAATCCCCATTTATGGATATGGCCTTGGTGCCAAAGTATGCGGGTGATGCCACTGAGTCGGCAGGAGTCAAAATTAATGCCCAAACATTGCAAAATACAGGCATGCGCCAAGCAAAAGTAGAGCGGCAAATGGTGTCGCTCAGTATGGATGCCACAGGCATACTCGCCTTCAACGAACGGGACGTGTCCATTGAGCAAGCGCGCAGCAATGGTTTTGTCGAACGAGTTTGGCCCTTAGCGCCCGGCGACATCATTGCGGCGGGTCAACCTTTGGCAGAAGTGCTGATTCCAGAATGGACCGCAGCGCAGCAGGAATATCTAGCCGTTCGAGCCAGTGGCGATGCTAATTTAATCAGTGCCGCTCGGGAACGATTGCGCCTCACGGGAATGCCAGCTGGCGCAATCTCTGAGCTTGAAAAAAACGGCAAAATCAGCGCGCGCCAGACTTTGCGCAGCACCCAAGCTGGCGTGATTCAAGAGTTATCGGTACGCAATGGCATGACCCTAACAACGGGTCAAACCCTCGCCAAAATCAATGGCATCAGTTCGGTATGGCTCGATGTCGCCGTGCCAGAAGCACAATCTGCAGCCGTGCAAATCGGCGGTAAAGCCGATGTGTTATTAGCCGCCTTTCCTGGCGTGAGCTTAAACGGCAAAGTCACCGCGATTTTACCGACTTTAAATGATGCGAGTCGTAGCCTCAAAGTACGAGTGGAACTACCTAATAAGGATGGTCGCTTACGTCCTGGCATGTCTGCCCAAGTGAAATTAGCCAGTAACTCGTCAAACTCAGCGCTTCTTGTTCCTACTGAGGCCATTATCCGTACTGGCAAACGATCTCTGGTCATGCAGCTCAATGCTGAAAATCATTTCATGCCAATTGAAGTGACTTTGGGCGCAGAAGTCGGTGATAAAACCATTGTTCTCAATGGATTGAGCGAAGGGCAGAAAGTCGTGGCGAGCGGGCAGTTCTTGATTGATTCTGAAGCGAATCTAGCGGGTATTAAAACGAAATTACTGGATGAAAAGTCGGCCACCTCTAATGCGATAGCACTTGACGAAGCCGATGCGACGATCAAAGCTATCGATGGGCAGCAAGTCACATTGGCGCACGGCCATTTCAAAGTGGTTGGCATGACGGCCATGACAATGGCTTACCCAGTTGCTCGCATTGATATTCTCAAAGGGCTTAAAGTCGGCGACAAAGTTCGTGCTGGTGTTCGGCAAAGTGATGATGGCCTCATCATTGAACAGCTCATCAAACAAGGGGTTCAGCCATGATCGCCCATTTGATTCGTTGGTCGGTTGCTAATCGATTTTTAGTGCTGTTGGGAATGGCTTTTCTAACGGCTTGGGGCATTTGGGCAGTCAAAACCACGCCCATTGATGCTTTGCCTGATTTATCCGATGTACAGGTGATTATCCGCACCAGCTATCCGGGGCAAGCGCCGCAGATTGTCGAAAACCAAGTCACTTACCCGCTCACGACGACAATGCTGTCAGTGCCTGGAGCGAAAACCGTACGTGGCTTTTCTTTCTTTGGCGATAGCTTTGTCTATGTGTTGTTTGATGATCAGACCGATTTGTATTGGGCGCGCTCGCGCGTTTTGGAATATCTGAATCAAATCCAAAGTCGCTTGCCAGCGTCGGCTAAATCATCACTTGGCCCTGATGCGACGGGCGTGGGCTGGATTTATCAATATTCACTGGTCGATAAAACCGGCAAGCATGATTTATCTCAACTGCGCTCTTTGCAGGATTGGTATCTGAAGTTTGAACTCAAAACGCTACCTAATGTCGCTGAAGTCGCCACAGTGGGTGGCATGGTCAAGCAATATCAAATCGTCATCGATCCGATCAAATTGGCGAGTTACGGGATGACTCAAGCCGAGGTCCGTGACGCCGTTGCAAAAGCCAATCAGGAAACCGGCGGCGGCGTGCTCGAAGCGGGCGAAACCGAACTCGTAGTACGTACCGACGGCTACCTCAAGTCCATCGATGACTTCAAGGCAATACCCGTTAAATTAGCCAATAATGTACCGATTTTGCTGGGCGATGTTGCGACGATCCAGCTTGGACCAGAAATGCGCCGTGGGATTAGTGAACTCGATGGCGAGGGTGAAGCAGTGGGTGGCGTTATCATTCTGCGCTCCGGTAAAAATGCGCGAGAAACCATCGCAGCGGTGCACGCAAAACTGGAGCAACTTAAACCGAGCTTGCCCGCTGGCGTTGAAATTGTCACCACCTATGACCGCAGCCATTTAATTGATAGCGCGATTGACAATTTGAGCTTCAAATTACTTGAGGAATTTCTGGTCGTCGCCTTGGTGTGCGTGATTTTTTTGGGGCATTTTCGCTCTAGCTTGGTGGCGATTGTTTCCTTACCATTGGGCGTTTTAATCGCGTTTTTGGTGATGCGTTACCAAGGCGTGAATGCCAATATTATGTCGCTGGGCGGAATCGCGATTGCCGTTGGTGCCATGGTCGATGCTGCGGTGGTGATGATCGAAAACGCGCACAAAAAAGTCGAGGCTTGGCAGCATGCTCACCCCGGCGAAGCGCTCAAGGGTGAAGCGCATTGGCAGGTGATGACTGAAGCGGCGGTGGAAGTTGGCCCAGCGCTGTTTTTTTCCTTGCTGATTATCACGCTGTCCTTCATTCCGGTGTTTACGCTGGAGGCGCAGGAAGGCAGGCTGTTTGCGCCATTAGCGTTTACCAAAACCTACGCAATGGCTGCGGCGGCAGGTTTATCGGTGACACTGATTCCGATTTTGATGGGCTATTGGATACGCGGCAAATTACCGGAAGAGAATAAGAATCCACTCAATCGTTTTTTGATTCGGATTTATCGTCCACTACTGAATGGCGTTTTGGCAAAACCCAAAACCACACTTTTAGTGGCTGTCTTGGTGTTTTTGACCGCGCTCTGGCCGATCAGCCGCTTAGGGGGCGAGTTTCTTCCGCCGTTGGATGAGGGTGATTTGCTGTATATGCCATCGGCACTGCCCGGTTTGTCGGCGCAAAAAGCCAGCGAGTTATTGCAACAAACCAACCGGATGATTAAAACCGTTCCCGAAGTGGCGCGCGTTTCGGGCAAGGCAGGCCGCGCCGAAACCGCGACCGATCCAGCTCCGCTGGAAATGTTTGAAACGACGATTCAATTCAAGCCGCGCCATCAATGGCGAGCAGGTATGACACCGAAAAAATTGATCGAAGAGCTGGATAATGCAGTGAAAGTGCCGGGCATGGCCAATATCTGGGTGCCGCCGATTCGTAACCGGATTGACATGCTGGCGACGGGGATTAAAAGCCCGATTGGCGTCAAAATTGCGGGGAGCAATCTGGACGATCTCGACAAAATCGCGCAGCAAATCGAAACCATCGCCAAAACCGTGCCCGGTGTTAGCTCTGCATTGGCTGAGCGGCTCACTGGTGGGCGCTATGTGGATGTCAAAATTGATCGCGCTGCGGCCGCGCGCTATGGCCTGAATATTAACGATGTTCAGGCTGTGGTCGCTAGCGCCATTGGCGGTGACAATATCGGTGAAACGGTCGAAGGTTTAGCGCGTTTTCCCATCAATATGCGCTATCCACGCGAATGGCGAGATACGGTGGAAAAAGTGGCTAATCTGCCGATGCTGACGCCACAAGGCGCGCAAATCACCTTGGGTATGGTCGCTAAAATCTCAGTAACTGATGGCCCGCCGATGCTGAAAAGCGAAAATGCGCGCCCGACGGGCTGGGTTTACGTCGATGTGCGTGACCGAGATTTGGCCTCGGTGGCGCATGATCTACGACGAGCCGTCACGGCGCAGGTGAAACTGGAGCCCGGTATCAGCATCAGCTATTCTGGCCAGTTTGAATTTTTAGAACGTGCGAATGAACGGCTGAAACTGGTCGTTCCCGCCACCTTACTCATCATCTTCGTGTTGCTCTACCTGACGTTCAAACGTTTTGATGAGGCTCTGTTGATTATGGCGACGCTGCCATTGGCACTGACTGGTGGCGTGTGGTTCTTGTATTTGCTGGGCTATAACCTGTCGATTGCAACCGGAGTCGGCTTCATCGCACTCGCTGGCGTGTCAGCCGAATTTGGCGTAATTATGCTGCTGTATCTAAAAAAACGCATGGCAGGCGCGTTTAGATGAGGGCGATCACAGCGATAAAGCCTTGCTCGAAGCGATTACCGAGGGTGCTGTATTGCGAGTTAGGCCTAAGGCGATGACGGTGGCTGTGATTATTGCAGGCTTGTTGCCGATTTTATTGGGTAGTGGTACAGGCAGCGAAATCATGAGCCGAATCGCAGCACCGATGGTGGGTGGAATGATCACGGCACCGCTATTGTCTCTATTTATTATCCCAGTCGCTTACCAATTGATGCGAAGAAAAAAACGAGCTTAGCTATTTATTGCTAAAGAGGATAAAAAATGGCGAGCAAGCTCGCCATTTTCACTTCTTCAAACTAACAGGCTTCAGTCGTGGCTGTGCGTCTGGTCTTTAGATTTTGATATATCGTCACGACTATTACCGCAAGCGGCAGTCATGCCGATCAATGCCGCCAAGATACTAAAATGAATTACTTGGGTCATAGTTTTCATGGTGTGAGTCCTATTTCGTAGATTGATTTTCTTCAATTGAGGCATGGGGGTTACATCATTTTCTTGATGGATTGATAGTCACCACTGGTTTTCAGTGTGATGGTCACATTCGCTTCTGAACGATTGCGCCAAAACCAACCATGTTTGCCATCGAATGCAGCTTCAAGAACACCTTCTTTGCCAGCAATTTGTTTCTCTTTACCATAGCCGTGATAGAAACCTTCAGGCGGATTAACTGGATCGCCATGGGCATCCACATTGACTAAGCCACCTTCGCTGCGCCATGAGTAAGTGACTTTGGCTCCCTTCTTCATTTCCATTTTGATTTCAGTGGCTTGACCAGGCTTGAGTGTCATAATCGTCTGATCGTTGCGGATTGCACGATTGGTTTCGCTTACTGGTTTGGCCTGTTCTGGTATTGCCGCTTGAGCAGTTGATTGCAGAGGGGAAGTGTTACTACCTTTCGCGGCATCCTGAACTGCTTCAGTCGCTAGCGTTTGCTTAATTTCGCCCATTTTTTTCAAACCAAGCGAGCTACCAACTCCAGTTGGATCAATCCCGTATTCGGCAGGCAATACGACGGTAATAAGTAATAGGCTGGCCGTGATCAAAGCCAGAACGGTTGAACGAAGCAATTTTTTCGAGCTTGGCAATTCGGCGCGAGTTGGCATATCGGTGTTGTACATAATAAGAATTCCTTGATCTTTTTCGAAGGCGGTTTAAGCCGTAAAGTAGCCAGTTAATTGCATGCCGATGAGGACGAAACCCGCGCCCATCATGGCGATATTGGCGGTATAGGCATGGCGTAAAAAGCTCGCGCTACGTCGCCAGTAGTTCATCACAATCAAAATGGCAAATAAGGCAAGAAACTGGCCGATTTCGACGCCGATATTGAAGGCGATTAGATTTGGCCAAAGCCCATCTTTGGAAATTTCATATTCCAAAACTTTGGTCGCTAAACCAAAGCCGTGGAAGAAACCAAAAATAAGTGTGGCTACCTTAGGGTTGGGCTGAACGCCAAACCAACGCTGAAATGCACCGACGTTGTCGAGGGCTTTGTAAACGACCGAAAGACCAATAATGGCGTCAATTAAATAACCACTAATACTCGTACCAAAATACACGCCGAGTAGCATGGTTGTGGAATGGCCTATAGCAAATAGACTGACATAGAGGCCAATGTCTTTGAGCTTATAGAGGAAAAAAATCACCCCGAACAAGAACAAAATATGGTCGTAGCCAGTGATCATGTGTTTTGCGCCCAAATAAATGAACGACAAGAAATGAACACCGGTAATTTCCGCGATATAGCCTTTATCGCCTTCAGCAACACCATGCGCGTGTGCGCCTGCGGCCAAAAAGAATAGGCAAGCGAATACCAGCCAGAGCACAGACGAGCGCCAGCCCATCAGCCCGTTTAAACGATTCTGAAACATAGAGAACTCTCAAATGAGTGGTTAACCAGCCGTCTTTAGGACGGCGCGTGTTAAGCGACTATATCGAGGCGAGGTGGACGTTCAAGCCGATAATTGGGTGCAGGATAGTCAGTCGCGTGCTGTTGCTGCTGCCAAGCTATCTGAGGAAGGTGTACTGAGGTTTTTGTTTCTAAGAGGATCTGCGGTAGTTCGTGATCGTGATCAAAGTTCGCATGCCCATGTACATGACCCATCGCTTGCTCTGCAACCTCGCCATCATGATGGCTGTGACCATGTTCATCCGATTCAACGCTGAGCTCGGAGTGCCGTTGCTGCTCAATTTGCTGAGAGAGGATGGGGGAATGAGAGAACGACACCATGCTCGCGATAGGCAGCCACGCACACAGCAGCATGATGAGCATCACGAGCTGTTGTTTGCGAGGAATGAAAATAGCGCTGAGCATGGTTTAGGGTTGATTCAACTCAATAAATGGCGATGGCATAACACAGACCGCAGTTTACCATCGAAGTTCCTAAATAGGCTCATGGCCGTGATGCCAGATAGGCCATTTCTTTAGCCCAGTCGGTATATTTTTTATGAAAATCGACGTGTGGTTTATGCCCTACTGTTTTTTCGGCAAAAGCATTGAGCACTGGCAATTGCCGCTGTGCCAGTTGCTTCGTATCGCTGTACTTTGTCGCAGTCAAGAACGATGAGAGACTGGTGACAACCTGACCCGCCTTCTGGCTCATTGAAGCTTTAGCTAAGCTATCCACAATCATCGGTGAATACTTTAAAGTAAATTCCGCATAGCGCCGCAACAGTGGCACTTGCTCTTCTAAATCTTGCCGCTCAGTATCAAAGTCATCACGAAATACAACTCTTTTGTCTTGAAACACAATCGGCGCGACCTCTGAAGTATCGCATTCCCAGCTTTTTCGAGGGATGAGTAACTCTGCTTGATACTGCTCATCTCGATAGGGATAAAACGGCATCGTTTTACAGCGCGCTGGTTTCTCGGCATGAATCCCGCAAAGATTGTTTTCTAGCAACGCTGGGCAGGGTAACTCCGACGGAATGTAGGCTGTCGGCACAATCAAAACCGCTAACTCTTTGCGGTCAGCCAATTTAATGGTCGTGCCTAAGCTTGCCACCATGGGATAGTCTTTACTGCCCTGTCGTAGCGGCGTCCAGACAAAACAGAGTGGAAAGCGTTCCGCATTGGCAAAAGCATCTTTGATCGTTAGAGGTAATTGCCCGTAACAACACTTGCCGCAAGCAGTACATTGAAAATGCCGCGCCATTTCTTATTCCAGATCAGTCGTTGTGCCACAGCATTTCTTGGCCTTTTTGCCTGAGCCACAGGGGCAAGGATCATTTCTCCCCACTTTGCTGACTTGACGCTGCGTGATTTGCGGATTGAATTCGCCTTTCACATACAACCATTGACCGTTTTCACGACGAAAAGTTGCCAACTCAGCTTGTACCATTTCCTGTTGGTCGCGGCGGAAGCGAATTGCGAATTCAATCTCGGCGGCATCGCCAGTTTCTGTCACGCGACGAATTTCTAGACCACGCCAATCGCACTCTTCGGCTAGGCGCTCCGCCTCTGCACGATTAAAGTCATCACGAATTTCTGGCGCGTGCGTGCGCTCAACATGGTCGAGCTTGCGCTGAACAAATGCAGTGTAGCGTGAACGCATCAATGCTTCAGCAGTGGGTGCGAGCGATCCTGCGATGATCGGGGCACAACATGCTTCGAATTCTAATTTTGAATAACAGGGGCACAGAGCCATGAATAACCTCTTTGTGTGTTGTTGCCAACTTAAGGCAAATTGATCCAGCCGTGATAACCCACGTACAAACCCACCAGCATGATTAACGCACCTGAGAAATACGGGGCTTTACGCGCAAACTCACCAAAGCCGCTCCAGCGCTTAGACATGTGTTTTACGCTTAAGGCCGCGACGACACCTGACAATACCAAGGTGAGTGCTAAACCAATACTGAAGCCCATCACCAATGTCGCACCCAGTGCGATTTTTTTGAGTTGCAAGCACAGTAATAAGACCGTAATCGATGCAGGACAAGGGATTAAGCCTCCAGTTAAGCCAAATACGACAATTTGCCCTGTCGTTACATTTTGATTGGTAAAACGACGGCGAATATCGTTGGCGTGGGCTAATTCATGTGGGTCTTGATAGCCCGGCGCAGCCATATCCAGTTGCTCATAATCAGCAATCGCGTGGTGAGCATGCTCTACATATTCCACATCATAATCATGGCTATGATGGCCGTGCCCTAGACTCAAACGAGCTACAAACTCATGTGGTTCAGGGATTTCTTGCTCAGACTCTAAAAAACCATCGCGTTGTACGAAAGTGAAGGCATCAATGCTGCCATCGGCGCGTTCGGTTTGGATTTTGACTTGATTTGCCGTCCATGCATGACCGCCTTCAGCAAAAAGCTGAAACCGTGGTGGCACGCCATCTTCAAAAATTTCGAGTCGTACTACACCATGCCCAGTATCAATGTGTTTGGTTTCATCATGTCCATGATGATGGTTGTGGTCGTGTGTATGCTCAGCAGCATCTTGTTGATTGCGCCACGTACGCCAAATCATCCATGATGCAGTCGCGATAATAATCACTGCTGATGCGATTTGCAGATAAGGCTCGCTGGTTTCTGCACCCCAGCGCTAACCAAAGTACATCCCGCCTAAAGCAATAATCCATACGACCGCTGTATGTGAAATCGTTGCCGCCAAACCAAGTAAGACGGCCTGTTGCCAAGTGCCACGCACTGCGACGATAAATGCGGCCATCATGGTTTTAGAATGGCCGGGCTCTAAGCCGTGCAAGGCACCTAATAAAATGGCGCTTGGGATAAATAACCACGCATTGCCTTGCTGCAGAAAGCTTGTAAATTCAAACATGATGCAATCCTTATAAATATTTTGTAATCGCTTTGAATTCGCGAATGGCATCAACGCTTTGATCCTGAACAGCATGTTCAAGGCAATGATCAATGTGGTCATGCACCAAGGTTTTCTTGGCACTACTGACGGCACTTTCAACAGCTTGGAGCTGCTGAGCAATTTCTAAGCAGCCACGTTCGCTTTCTAGCATCGCAATAACACTATTGAGATGGCCAGCGGCTCGTTTCAATCGCTTAATGATGTCCGGGTGTGATGCGTGCGTGCTCATAGCTTTTTATCCTATCCTAGGGGATAGGATATTAACTCTTAATCAACTATCTTGTCATTGCCAATTAGAGTGTGCGTAAATGGGAAAAGTGAGAACTGAAGTTGGAGCTGAATGTATGGATCGAGAAACACACTGGGAAACCGTTTACCAAACTAAGCCAACTGATGGCGTTAGCTGGTATCGCCCTCACTTAGAAACTTCATTACGCCTAATTCAGTCTGCGAACATAGGGTTTAAGGCAGCTATTATTGATGTGGGTGGTGGCGAAGCAACTTTGGTCGATGATTTACTGGCGCAGGGGTATACGCGGCTAAGTGTACTGGATATATCGCAAGCAGCGATTGAACGAACAAAGCACAGACTAACTGAGCAAGCTACTTGCATTAATTGGCTGCTTGGTGACATCACCAAAATTCAACTACCAGCGCAGCAATATGACATTTGGCATGATCGAGCGGTGTTTCATTTTTTTAACCACAGAAACGCAGCGTTCTGCTTATGTCAGTCGGCTACGCCAAGCGCTAAAGCCCAATGGGCACTTAATTATTTCAACTTTTGGCCCGCAAGGGCCTGAAAAATGCAGCGGCTTAGACATTGTCCGCTATGACATTAACTCACTACAACAGCAGTTTGGTGATGATTTTCAGTTGCTTGAAAGCGGTAGCGAAACTCACCAGACGCCATTCGATGCCGAACAGCAGTTTGTTTATTGCCATTTGCAATTGCGTTAAGGTCAACTTCCATAGTCCTATCTGATATATGGCAGCCTTTGTTCATTGACCTCAACCCAAACTAAATAGCTACTTTACAAGCAACTGCGCCATCATGCCTTGGCCTTCATGTTCCAAAATATGGCAATGGAACATACGCAAGCCTTTATCGTGCTGCACGGTTTTGATGCGTACCGTTTCATAGGGGCGAAGGTTGATGGTGTCGTGCAGTGCGCGATATGGCGCGTTGCGGCGCTTACCATCTAGCTTTGAATCCAGAACAATAAATTGCGTACCGTGAATATGAAAAGGGTGATCCATGTGCGAGTTATTAAAAATCTCCCACACTTCGACTTCGCCCACTTTGCTGGTCAAATCGACCCGATTCATGTCAAAGCTTTTGCCGTTGACCAAAAAAGCCATACTATGCACGCCATTGTCCATGCTCATCGTTTCGCTGAACTCGACTTTTTTGAGCGCGGTTGCGCGACCGAAGTCTGCAATTTTTCGCAATTGAGCCGGAATCGTGGGCGTTGCACCGCTGGTGAAATTGAGCTGCGCCACAATACGATCGACTTCTGGGGCGACTTTACCCATTTTTTCTCTATCGTAAGCCAAAGCTTTGAGTTGAGTGCTGGCTGTTTTACCGTCGCCGACAATCACTTCAATCCTTTGCCCTGGCACTAATAGGATTTCATCCTTCAATACTGGTTTTTCAAGTAAGCCGCCATCGGTCGCCACCAGCGTGAGTTTTTGCCCCGGGATCGCCAGACGCAAATAACGTGCACTGCAGGCATTCCAAATTCGCAGGCGTTGCCGACCCGCAATCGTCACCACCGGTTCGCGCTGACCATTCACCAGCACAAACTGACCTTCACGGCCATTCATCCAGTCATTCGCCGTGTTATCGGGGATCTGCGCGTTCGCGTCGAGTTTCAAATCGGAGATGACTAAATGCTGCTCAGCAAATGCCGCGAGCGGATCGCTCTTGCTGCGAACAATAAATAGTCCCGCAAGGCCGCGATACACTTGTTCCGGCGTGTCGCCATGCGGGTGCGGGTGATACCAGTACGTTCCGGCGCTGTCTTTTGGCAGTTTGAAGCGGTAGACGCGTTCACCACCAGCAGGCACGGCATCGTGCGGATTGCCATCTTGCTCGGGCGGCACGGGCAGACCATGCCAATGAACCGTTGAAGCTTGCGCAAGCTGATTGATAAAACGAATTTCGACTTCATCGCCTTCAAACGCTTCAATCAATGGACCCGGCACTTGGCCGTTATACAGCCACATTGGTGTTTTTTTACCAGCAACCAGTTCGACCTCGTACGTTGCGGCAGTTAATGTCGCTTCAAAGCGCTGTGGCGCTGTGGCGGTATTGCTCAAGATGGCTAGCGGCGCATGTGCACGCGCTGAGATTAAGGCTGATTCGGGCAGTAGCGGCATATTGGCGACGGTCTTCATCACCTGTGGCATCGCGCCACCGCCGTGCTGACTATGATCCATCGCAGCCCAGCTCGTACTCAGCCAGCTCATCGCCCCCATACCCGCTGAGGCGGTTAAAAATTGTCGTCTATTCATTACGCGCTCCTAGAATTTTGCTCAATCATCAACATGTGATTACTTCACATACAGTGAAGCATCGCTTTAAAATTGACTGACTAAAATGCAGCACACACCTCAACAAATATGGGTATTACCATGTAGCAATCTATTATTAATGCCTAGATGGCAATACCCATTGATGTTTTATTTCAAAGCAAAACGAAATTGCTCAGCGGCTTTGTCCTGCAAGGTCACTTTTAACACCGCTTTCGTTCCTGCAACGGCTTTGTATTGGCCTTGCGCCATAAATGAATTGTCGCCCGATGGGGCGAGCTTCACTGCTTGTTTCTCAGTGCCATTGAGCAAAGTTAATTCTGCAATAGCGCCCTTAGTAGCAATCACTTCGCCGTGATGACTGGTGAGATACACCATCAACATATTGCCTTGTGTGCTGAGTTCGGCACGCGTTCCCGTCGTTGCTTCAGCCATCACGCCACCGTGCGCTGCTTTCATTTCGCCATCAGCAAAAGCCAAGTTGGAAACTAAGGCGAAGCCTAGTGCGATTAAAATCTTTTTCATGATATTTCCTTTATTAAAATGCCCGAAGGCGAGGGTTAAAACGCGGTCTGGTTGTTTTCATCCAGCAAGCGTTGTAATGGTTTTTGACCGAACAGCCAGAACATCAACGGGGTCAGTAATGTATCGAGAATGGTCGAGCTAATCAGCCCGCCAAAGATCACCACGGCAACTGGATGCAAGATTTCTTTACCCGGTGCATCGGCAGCAAACAACAGTGGCAGCAAGGCCAAGGCGGCCGTCAGCGCGGTCATCAGTACCGGCGTGAGGCGTTCTAGCGAGCCACGAATAATCATCGCTTGGCTAAAATGCTCACCTTCGAATTTGCACAAATTGATGTAGTGGCTGACTTTTAGAATGCCATTACGCGTGGCAATCCCAGTCAGCGTAATAAAGCCAACCAAAGAGGCGACCGACAGCGAGATGCCGGCCAGCCACATCGCAATCACGCTACCAATCAGTGCCATTGGGATATTCCCATAATCATCGCAGCCAAAACCGCCGATTTATAGCGGCTGTAAAGCACCATAAAAATCAGCGACAGTGACACAATCGATAGTCCCGCAATCAACTGGCTGGCCGCTTCTTGTGCTTGGAACTGCCCCTCCAAACTCACGAAGTAACCATCGGGCAACTTATTCTCCGCCAGCACTTGGCGGATATTTTTGATGATTTCCGCCATGTCCGAGCCATCTGAGTTGGCAGAAATCACAATGCGCCGCCGGCTGTTCTCACGGCCAATTTGATTCGGCCCATCGCTTTCTTCAACGCTGGCGACTTGCGATAGTGGCACTTTGCCATGCGGTGTATCGATCAAGATATTGCCCAAGCCTTGCGGGTCACGCGCAGCATCGGGCAGGCGAATCACCAAATTGAAGCGCTTATTGTTATCTACAATTTGTGCGACGGTATCGCCCTCGGTGAGGGTTTCCAACGTTTTCAGCAAAGTACCTGGTGACACGCCGAGCTGCGCGGCCACGGTCGTAATCAATCCGCACTTTGATTTGTGGGATCAATACCTGCTTTTCGATTTGCAGATCAGTGAGGCCTGGAATCTTGGCTAACTTCTCTTTTAAACCTGCCGCTTCACCGCGCAAGGCATCGAGATCATCGCCGTAAATCTTCAGCGCAATCTGTGCGCGAACGCCGGACAGCAAATGATCGAGTCGATGTGAAATTGGCTGCCCCACGGTTGTCGTGGCAGGTAATGGCGCAAGCTTGCTGCGAATATCAGCCATGATGTCTTCGCGGGAACGCTCGGACTTCTTCAAATCAACATCAATTTCGCTTGAATGCACACCTTCGGCATGTTCATCCAATTCTGCACGCCCAGTACGCCGCCCGACGCTTTTCACTTCAGGCACTTCAGCAATCAGCGTCTCGGCTAAACTACCCACCCGATTAGCTTCTGTCAGCGAGGTACCCGGATTAAGCAGCAAGCTGATGGTCAACGTACCTTCGTTAAACGCCGGTAAAAAACGCTTTTGGAAAGTACGGCACCGTTGCCAACGCGGCCACAAGTAGCAAAACGGCCAAGCCAAGCGCTAGTTTGGCATGAGCAAACGAAGCCACCAGTACCCGTTTATCCCAGCGTTTAAGGAAGAGCACCAACTTTGAATCGCCGTGCTCAATCTGCTTCATTTTGGGTAGCAGGAAGTAGCACATCACCGGTGTAACCGTCAGCGCCACCAATAAACTGGCTAAAATCGACGTGATGTAGGCAACCCCGAGTGGTGCAAACAAGCGGCCTTCAATCCCTGGCAAAGCAAACAAAGGCACGAAGGCCAGCACCACCACCATCGTAGCTACGACAACCCCGGAGCGGACTTCATTACACGCGGCCGCAATCACTTTGATAATGTGCGTCGTACCTTTGGGTTTGTGTTCCTTCAATCGCCGCAATACGTTTTCGACATCGACCAGTGCATCGTCGACTAGCTCACCAATAGCAATCGCCAAACCGCCGAGCGTCATGACGTTAATCGACAAGCCCATGAGTTTGAAGACAAGGAAAGTAATCGCCAACGACAAGGGAATTGCGGTCAATGAAATCAGTGTCGTGCGGCCATTCATCAAGAACAAAAACAGAATGATCGCGACCATAATCGCACCATCGCGCAAGGCTTCTTGTACGTTGTGAATCGAGGCTTCGATAAAATCGGCTTGGCGGAACGAGATTTCTGGTTTGCTGATGCCGGGTGGTAAAGATTTGCTCAGGCTCGCGAGTGCGTCTTCGATTTCACCACTCAGGCGAATCGAATCCGCATTTGGCTGCTTTTGTACGCTAACAATCACGGCAGGCTTACCGGCGAAACCGGCGTCGCCCCGTTTAAACGCTGCTGCAAATTTCACCTCGGCGACTTGTTTAAGCAGAATCGGCTGGCCATTAATGACTTTAACCGCCAGATTTTGCATGTCCTCCAGCTTGGTTGTGCGCCCCATATTGCGAATCAAATATTCGCGCGCATTCTGTTCCAAATACCCACCACTGGTATTGCTTGAAAATCCTTTTAGTGCAAGCTCTATGTCTTCATACCCAACTCCTAGTTGCGCCATCATTGCGGTATTTGGCTCAACTCGGAATTGTCGCACTTCGCCACCAATAGGAATCACTTGCGCGACACCGGGAATCGACAATAGCCGTGGCCGCAGTACAAAATCGACATATTCACGTACCTCCATCGGACTGGCTTTATCGGGGTCAGCAGGGAATGCAATCAGCATGATCTCGCCCATGACGGATGAAATAGGCCCCATTGCAGGCTTTACGCCTTCAGGGAGTTGCTCTTTCACCTCCGCCAGACGCTCTGCAATCAATTGCCGATTACGGTAAATATCCGAGCCCCATTCGAACTCGGCGTACACAATCGATAAACCAACCCCAGAAACCGAGCGAACTCGCGTTACACCCGGCATGCCGTTGAGCGCCGTTTCGAGTGGGAAGCTGACGAGTTGCTCCACTTCCTCTGGTGCCATCCCACCGGCTTCGGTCATGATGGTGACGGTGGGTTTGTTCAAGTCAGGAAATACATCGACCGGCATCTTGCTGGCCGTTAAACCACCATAAATCAATAAAATGGCGGCAATAGCGACGATAAATAGTCGGTTTTTTAAGCTTTGATTAACGATCCAGCTAAACATGAGATTCCCCTTAGCGGATTTGATTAATCAAAGTGGCACCTTGCGTCACGACGCGGCTGCCTGCTTTGAGCTGCGTAACCAACACCGTTTTGCCATCGACTGGAATCGGTGTGACCGGTACGGCGCGGAACACTTGTGCGCTGTCGTGCAGCCAAACGATGGATTCATTGGCCGAGTTTTTAACGATGCTGCTGGCGGGAAGCTGTACGCCCTTGAGTTGCTCACGGGTCTGAACGACTAATTTGACGTTCTGCCCCAAAGCAAGCGGAGTGGCCTCAAGCGGAGCAAATAACAGCGGCAATGCACCATCACGCAAGCTACTCGCGCCGCCGAGATAAACGCAGTGAGATACCTTGCAGTGAAGCGCTAGCGATATTGCCGACCAAGGCTGGATCGTAGGCCAAAGCTTCAATCAGCATGCTTTTCGGCTCGACGATTTCAAACAACACGGTGCTCGATTCAATCACTTGACCATTAATGGCATTGCTCGCGGCCAAAACACCAGAGACGGGTGCATGCAAAGCCTCGCCAGTGCTGACGCTAGACAGCGCCGCTGCACGTCCACGTAAACCATTCAACTCCGCTTCTGCGGCTTGGATTTCTTTACGTGGCACGCTCTGGCTTAACTCTTTCAAACGAGCCAGCGTTTGTTCCGCCAATTGCAATTTGCTGCGAGTTTCTGCCAAATCAGCTTGCCGTTGTGCGATCTCGTACGCGCTAGCTGCGGGCTTAACCCAAGCTAAGACTTGCCCCTTACTCACTTTGCTACCCAGCAGGGGTAAGCCGCCGTCGGGTGCGCTGATTCGACCGCCACTACTGGCTTGCACTCGACCGCCCCGATTAGGATCCATCACCACATGACCGTTAAGTTCAACCGAACGTGTTGCCATGCCATCACTGGCCAGTACCGTCCGCACATTCAGACGATGCTGTGCTTCCTTCGGTAGCAAGACGCGGCCATCAGGTAGGCGCTGTGGTTTATCACTATTTACCGTCGCCGCCACTGGCGCGGCACCATGATCTTCATCGCCATGTGCCCAGAGTGAGTTAACGCTCATTGCGAATACCGCAAGGGCGATGAGATTGATTTTATTTTTAATCATGCTTTCGCTCCAGAGGGTTTGCGGCTTGAACGGCGTTGGCGCGACAACAACAGCGCTGCGATTGCCATTATTCCGGCAACACCACCTCCCACCCAGCGCCACATTGTTCCCGAGGCTGCGGCATGCTCAGCCTTGGCAACGGGCGCGTCGCCAACTTTGAGTGTGGCCTCCAGTAAGTCTGATTGCGCACCAGCAACAATCGTAAAGACAAGGGCATGCTCGCCGATGCCTGATATTGCAGCGGCTTCAGCCTCATACTTACCCGGAGTAATCGCTTTGAGCTGCGTTTTGAATGCACCACTATCCACTTCGATCTTGGCATTCTCAATCGGTGCATTGTCGCTATAGCGATCCAAATACACTTGCAAGGTTTTACCCTTGAGCTGAGCCAATAATTCAAACTCTTCTGAGCGCGTTTCAGCACTCGGTAATCCAGCAGTGCTAACTACAACAGGCTTGCCGCCACCGTGATCTTCATCACCATGCGCTAAGGCGACGGAAGTCGCACTAGAGAACAACACACTCAAAATAATCGATAGAAATAATTTTTTAGGCATTATGGTAGAACTCCAACGGCTTGATTCAGTCGGGAAATAGCACGATCCACCGCAAGGCGGGAGCGAGCGGACTCAGATTCGGCATCGAATTTTTCTTGTAGGCTTCTGAGTTGCGCCATCAAATCGAATTGGCCGAGGCGAAAGCCTTTTGCAATCCATTCGGCACGCTCACTGGCAATTTTGAACTGTTCCACAGCCAGTACTTGTGCTTCACGGCTTTGCGCTAATTCCATTTGAGCACTCGAAATAGCATTAGCGATCCGCGCTTGTTCCAGCTCAAGCGCAGTTTGCGCCGCAATCAATGCGGCATTGGCTGTGGCGATACGAGGACGATTCCGGGATTCGGAGCCAAACGGGATTTTGATGCCCAGCTTGATGCGGCCACGATAAGCCTCGTCGCTCGCATCTTTTTCGGAAGTGTAAGTCAGGCCGATTTCTGGTGCGTTACGCGTGTCGCCCGCCGACTGGCTCAGCCTGGCTTGCGCGCTCTGTGCATTCAAACCTAGGCTGGCAAGTAAGGGGTGTGGCTTGGGATTGGCTTGCAAAACCTCAGCTAAATCAGGTAAAGCCACACCACGGCTGAGCAACAAATAAGCCTGCCGATTACGCTCGAACAGCAGCTTGGCAGCACTCACTTCTTTTTTAGCCAGCAAGACAGCAATCTTGCTTTGGCTATCATCCGTTGGCGCTAAATCACCCGCCTTAACACGCTGGCTAACATCGGCTGCTAATTGCTGTTCAGCGGCCAGTTTACGATTGGCTTGCGTGAAATCGAGCTCCGCAAAGCGCGCGTCCCACCATGCCTCGCGGAGAGCGCCAGCCAAATTCAGCTGTGCGAGCGTTGACTCGCCAATGAAGGCCGCATGCTCAGATTGTGCGACATTGGTCACACGCTCACGTTGCCCATATAGCCAAACAGGCGTGGACAACTCCACTTCCCATTCACGGCGTCCAGCATTGGCGTTGAGTTGATCGGTAGTATGCGATAGGCCGATGCTGGGTGGCTCGGGCGTCCAAGCTTGGCTGGCTTGTAATTCGGCGCTATAGCGCTCGTTTTGCGCATTTTGCGCTGGAGCTTGCACTGACCAAGCTTGATCGAGTGCTTCGCGCAATGTTGCTGCTTGCAAGTCGGGTAGCAAAAATAGGCTAGCCAACGCGCAAGCTTGCAATGTCTTAACAGCAGACATGATTGATCCTTGTTGAGTGGAAAACGTGTCAAGACGTTCCAGCGCAACTCGGATTGACTGCAAAAAATAGCGGACAAGATTAAGACGCACGCAAGTGCATCACAGAATCTACGGCCAGCCCAAAGGCTTGCCTAATCGCAAATTTTTACAGCAAAGAGAGTGAGTGTCGCGCCAGAATTAGGCGCGAAGGAAAGGCGGACGTAACGGAGGGGGTGTATTAACGCTAGATAAAACGGATAATTTAGCGGCGTTTTGCACTGAATGCAGCGGTGCAACCATAGTTATATAAGCGAGCAGTGGTACCGCCGAAGTACATGTATTGCAATGGCTACCTTGACTTTTTTTACTATCAGTCGAGTGGTGGTCTTTCACCTTCGAATCATTGACACTACCGTGATGGTCTGAACTCACAACCATTTCATTGTGATAGTTCGAGTGATTATCTTCCGCCGACGGAAATTCCTTCGCCACAGCCACACTAAGTGACAGAGCGAATGAAATAAATATCAAAAGAAAAATACGGAAAAATTGCACGATAGCTCTATAAGCAACGGATACGCCGAGTGTAGACGAAGCTATACGACGAAATCAACCGTCACGTGAAAAATATTACAACTAGTATGCGTAAGCATGGTATCTGCCGACTTTATTGATAGCAATGCTAAGATCTGGCGTTTATAGGAGCTTCTGCTAGGCTCTGTTGACGTTTGGTTTACGATCGCGCTGGAGCGGGTTTCGCGGCGAATCAAGGCGTTTCGTGCGAAGCATAGTCATTCTATTCAAGCGCGGAACAACGTAGAGTCGCCGCGAAAACCGCCCAGCCCTTCGGGTTTGGCTGCTTTTGGCCTGACCCTGCGTTACAAAACGCTGGCATAGAATGACTATGCTGCACGTCTTGTGCCTTGTTTCAGGCCAAAATCAGCACAAACGCGATTCGCAAACCAAACGTCAACAGACCCTAATGTTCACAAAAAAAAACACAATTGTTAGTAATCAGCTAAATGAAATATTATCGAAAGCTAAATTTCCCTCATGAGAATCAGATCTAAATATGACTTTGGCTCAATTTGAGCCTGACTAGTATGACGTCGACCCCCACTCTTTTGAATATCTGGAACTTCAGGGCCTAGCCAATTAGGCGGCATTCCTGATTTGAGAAGCAATACTCTCGGATCAATCACAGTATGTGATAAAGCTTCACAGTTCCAACCAGCAAGATCGATAATATTATTAACCCAATGAAAACTGACGCCCGAAACAAGTGCGATGTTTGAAGTTGATATAAGCTCACCACTTTTCTTTAACTCTTTAATCGTCCAAAGAATACGCCTGGCACGAAAGTGCCACAAAGACTCGGTATGCAACTCAATTTTGGCAGAAGTTAAAGGAAATTTTTTCCTGTCATTTCTTGATACCTTGTTTTTTATTTCATCAAATAAACGACCGATAGTTAATCTTACTGGTTTTCCAGAGTCTCTATCAAAGTATCCCTTTGCATAGGATTCAATCTTATTTGCTAACAGCAGATCTTTATTATCTAATTGGTCATTCGTTTTATGTACTGGCTCAGTACTGGCTTGAAGAATGTTCTTTTGCAACCAAGAATGATCATTGTCGTAAAGCCAAGACATAGATTTGAATGCTTGCTTCCAAAAAATTTGAAGAGAAGATAATGGGTATTTCTGTTTCAATTTAAGTATTTTTGCACGATGAAGTTCTTTTGAAGAAAGCTCAGCTAGTGCATTTTCTTCAACGGCACGATATTTTATCGTTGCTCCTCCAAGATTCGAACTACTTTCATCACTTTTGCAACTCGATTCAACCCTAAGAAAAAACGAATCTATATCTTTAAATAAAAAAATACCTAGTAAGATGTGTCGCGTAATTGGCATATCTAAAGAAGAGTGATAGGAAGTTAATCGAAGCCAATTTTTATGTCGCTCAATACTAAACGCGTTATCAATGGCTTTTATAAATGACGCCCCAAAATATTCAATTACGGCCTCTTGCAAACTCTCGATAGCGACACTTGTACCTCTTTTAAAACCTAACTGGATTGCCTGAGTTTTATATATCGAAAGCAAGCATTCGGGCGACAAAGGGGGAAGATTCTTATTTAAAAGCTTATTGGAAAATAAAGCATATTCATACGCGCGTTCATGCACATCTTGAACATGAGTTTTTATTTTCAACATCTGGTTTCCAATTACATCGGCATGATTGCCACGGGATACTCAGCAATTTTCTTGAAAACAAAAAAGGACATGTGCAAACTGGACAACTACTTAGCAGTGTTTTTCGATGCTTCCAGCACGCCGAAACTCCCGGTATTTGGTGTGATCGATGCAAATATGGAACTCCAAACTCATTTTTATCATCCTCAACACATTCTAAGCAGAGGCGAGCCTCGCCATGCATTCCAACAACCCTCCGTGGAATATGGCTTACAACTTCAGATGATCCCTCTTCACTTTGCTCGGACTTTACTGGGCCGAGATATGGCAAAAAAAGCGGCAACAGCGTATTTTCAAGTAATAGAGCTTTTAGCGTCTCTCTTTGCGATCCGAGAATCCGTCCAGCAAGCACTTCAATGTTTGTTGGTACAATTTGCTCCAGTGGAAAAGGACTTTTACCAAAGAGATCCTCATAGGTGCTGCGGATGGTTTTGTTACCTGCAAGCAAATGGTAACGAGAAATGCGTGACAGAAGGGATTCGTCTGGGAATGAATTTGGAAAGAATGTGAGGCGATGAATCATTGAGCTGCGCCGAGATAAATTGTGTCAAATTATATTATCTCATTTTTTGAGATTTTTTTGTATACTCTACATTTGTGTCAAAATATATTTCAATATTAATTTAAAAATTATACATGTAACACATTGATTTATAGCAAATCAATGTGTCACAATATATTGTTACCACACACTTTTGTGAGGAGAGCATTAAAGAATAATACCAAGTAATAAAGTTGCATACTGTGCATCAATAACACAGCAAAGCCAAGGAATGCAGTCGATTTGCCGTGATTATTTCTGCGGTATAGTATGATACTTTACGTTTTTCCCTTGCAAAACTGCACCGAAAAGTACGGCCTGCGTGGGAGTTCAGAGTAAAACTTTATTACTCTCCGACATTTTGATTAGGGAAAATAAAGTTCGTCGAAAAACTCGCTAAATACAGGTCTTATAAATTCAACGTACATACCTAATTAAGGTTGACCCGAAGAAATAAAGTCTGCTCAGATGAGTTGCACTTAACATTCGCTCATCAAGCATCACAGAAAATTTAGAAACAACTGAAATACGTCGAGTCTGAGTCAAAGTATCGATACACAGGCTTGATAATATCAAAGGCCGCTACCTGATGTGCGGCCTTTGATATTTTAAGCTTTGGTAATGATACCCAGGCTTAGGCAGACATTAATAATCATTTTCAGGTCGATTCTATTCCAAACTTTAGTGCCCATATTATCCTGCACACATCAAATTTGGGGCAGCCCATTTAGCGCCTTAAAGAAAACTAAGACTTCCTAACTGTCAATGTTGCCATCGTCGATGCTGGTTCAATCAATTGAGCCAATTAGCCAAAGTGTTAATACAAACCGAGTAAATTTTGCTTGGTTTTGTTCTGGTTTACTTATTTGAGTTAGCAAATAATTCGTGGCGGGCTCTTTCTGTTACCGCAATCACCGCAGGGTGACGCAATTTACGCTGCACCGAAATGGCATAAAACTGCTCTTTGAGCTCGCCAATTACGCCGCGAACTGCTACTTGATATTCTTGGCAAATACTATGGGCGAGTACAGTTGGCACAACAAAAAAACCAGCGCTGGCTTTACCAAATGCTTTAAGTAGAGCGCCATCATCAAATTCAGCCACTATCTTGGGGCGTATATGAACACGCTCCATCCATGCCTCAAGTCGCGGACGGATCACGGCATCAATACCAGGCAGCAAAAATGGCGCACCATGCAGTGCGGTTGGAAAGTCTCCAGTCCATTGGGCACAAAGCGTTGCCGTGCCGAGTACACTCAGCGTACTTTCACCCAATAAATGATTAAATCCGCGAATATTGGCTTCTGCAGGTAAGGGCCGATCCGCCAGCACTAAATCCAACTTATGTGTTGCCAGATCAGCGAGTAGGTTGAGCAGCCGTCCTTCCCGACAAATCAAGCGTAAGTGAAAGTCCATCTGCAACGCGGGTTGCAGTAGCTCAAACGCCACGGTTTTGGGTACCATGTCACCAATCCCAACCCGAAATTCTTGGGCCACACCTTGTGGGCCAAGCTCAATTGCTTCCTGTAACTCTTCGCCAAGACTAAACATTTCATCGGCATAACTTTGTACCAGACGCCCCATATCAGTCAGGGTGAGTTGACGCCCCTCGCGGCGAAATAGCGGGCTACCGATTTGTTCTTCGAGTGCTTTGAGCTGACCACTAATCGCTTGTGGCGTTAAAAACAAGCGTTCACTGGCGCGAATAACTCCGCCCGTTTTGCAAATCATCCAGAAATAATATAAGTGTTTGTAATTTAGCGCCTGCATCGAGGATTTTGTTCCAAAAAAATGAATACAGAATCAAGAATATCTGATTTTTATATTCCAGCACCAGCACTTACATTGATCAGTGAAGCTAACTCACTGGAGCGTAAAAATGAAAATCGAGATCAAAAGCAAAAACATTGACCTGACAACGAATCAACAGCAGCACATTGCTCGGCAAATCGAATTTGGTCTTGGACGCTTGAGTAGCCATATCCGCAAAGTCAGTGTACGCCTAAGCGACATTAACGGGCCGCGCGGTGGCGTGGATCAACACTGCCAACTCATCGTGAGTATGGATCAACTGCCAGATGTGCTGATTGAAGATACTGCCAAGGACTTGATTTTTGCGGTGAATCGAGCAGCGGATCGCGCCAGTCGTACGGTCAGCCGCAAACTTCGCCAAAATCGAAATTTCGCCCCAACGGCTCAATTGAGCTAAACCGGTACCACCCTGAAATACTGTTCTTTTTGACGCAACTGGAGATCTAAAATGCGCCGCTATTCTGTCAACAGTCATGAAGCTGTATGCCGTTTACTTGCCCTTTCGCTCGTCTCTGATGGCGGTATTGATCAATCTGAATTTCAAGCCATACGTGACAGTAAAGTGCTCACTCAATTGGGGATTAGCGAACACACGCTTCATGAGGTGATGCAAGGGCTTTGCGATGATCTGATTCACCATGCCAATGGTCTGAACCAATTGGAGCTCGATGAGGTTTTGATAGATCAATTACTCGCTGAAATTGACGAGCCACGACTACAAATGACCGTACTGCGTGCCATGCTCGGTATCGTGGACGCCGATGGTTGGTTTGCCGATGGTGAAGCCGTTCTAATTGCTCGTGCCATGGCTTGCTGGCAATTTGATTGGTTTTCAGTACAACCCATCGTTAAGAATGCCAGTGCTCGACGTAGCGCAGTGCGAAGTTGACAAGGTAGTCGCCCTGTAAATTATTAAGGAGTGCAGTAAATGGAATTGTTCATGGGGGTATGGCTAGGACAGCCAGTTTGGTTATGGCTGTCTTTTATCGCAATTGTGTTGACGCTATTAATCTTTGATTTGGGCGTGCTGCACAAGCAGGATCACGAAATTGGCGTACGTGAAAGCCTAAAGCTGTCCGCTTTCTATATTACAGCTGGCCTGCTGTTTGGCGGCTGGGTCTGGTGGTACTTGGGTTCGGTTTCTGGTATGGAATATTTTACCGGCTTTCTGATCGAAAAGAGTCTATCGCTAGATAATGTATTTGTGATCTCTCTAATCTTTACGTACTTTGCCATACCTCGTATTTATCAACACCGAGTTTTGTTCTGGGGGATTCTGGGGGTTATCGTTTTACGTGCGATCATGATCGGAGTAGGGGCAACACTAGTCGCAGAATATTACTGGACACTTTACATTTTCGCCGTGTTCTTGATTTTTACGGGCTTAAAAATGTTGTTTGCCAGCGAACAAGCTACTGATATGAGCAAAAATCCATTACTCGGTTTTTTACGACGTCATATGCGCGTGACGGATCAGCTGCACGGACAGCAATTTTTTGTTCGAGTACCAGCGGCGGCGGGAAGCGAAAAAACTGTATTGTGGGCTACCCCGTTGTTTCTAGCGCTAGTTATGATCGAGATTGTTGATCTAGTTTTTGCTGTAGATAGTGTGCCAGCAATTTTTGCAATAACCACTGATCCATTTATTGTCTACACCTCTAATATATTTGCCATTTTAGGGTTGCGAGCACTTTATTTTGCATTGGCCGCTGTGATTCATCGCTTCCATTACTTAAAGTACGCGCTCGCTTTGGTTCTCGTGTTTATTGGCTCTAAAATCTTTTTGGGTGATTTTGTATTTGATGGCAAAGTACCACCGGCCTTATCTCTGGCTGTCACTTTTGGACTACTGGCAGCGGGGATATTGTTCTCACTCTGGAAAACTCGAGGCGCAGGGGGGCTAGCTAAGTAAGGGGAGATAAGCTACGCAATTATTAGTTCACTTTACAGGCAAAAATTTTAACCCAGACTCACCTTAAGTGGTCAGTTTGGGTTTTTTTTCTGCGGTGAAATTAGACGTACCTTAAAACAGCGACTTTAGCTAATTTGACAAAAAAACGATGAGGCAGCAGATTCAATTTCTCTTTGGCGCTCTAAAATTTCAGACTGTTGAATACTCAGTCTTGTCAAAAAACTTTGTAAAGAAAAACAAAGCCAATTGCAAAGCGCTAAAAGAGCGATTGGGGGACTGCGTTGGCATGAATTTGAAAGATGAAAGAGCCGCAACGTGTTCGTTTGCGTTCTTTCATCTTTCACGCATTGGCGTGTGCGGAGCGGCCGAAGCGGCTTTTCGGCATCATTGCCTAACCGTCATTTAGTTATTCAAGACGAACAGCTGTAGTGCGAAATGCCACCTGCGTTGAAAAAATAATCGGGTTTGAGTCGGTAATATTTTTCTTCAATCGGCCGGTTCTTGTTCACTATATGGGTCATTAAACACCTGTTTCAGCGCTTCAATTAATGAATAGTCGCCTTGCCTCGCTTGTTCATAAGCGGGTGCAACCAGCCATTCGCGCCAGGTGTATTTGGGATTGGTGAGTTGCATATTGATTTTAATCGTATTTAAATCTTGTTTTTCATTGGCTAACAGATCGAGCCATTGGTCTAGCCAATGTTGCCATTGCTGATCAAGCACAGCGGAAGTGGATTGATAAAAGCTCTTTTTCAAGCTTCCGATATCGCTAGGTATATGCGATAGTTCGCGGGAAAAAGATAGTGTAATCAAGCTTTGTTTGCGTCATTAACGGCATCAATTGGCTAAACAATTGCTGAGGAAACTCGCTCAGTCCTAATTTTGCGGCCCACATGCTCTGACATTGCTGCTGCATCTCAACTTTAAAGCCACTGCGAATCTCATCTAATTGGGCTATTGCCTGCTGATCTTGCGCAAGCAAAGTCCGTAATGCCAGCCAAAACATATGGAAATTTGCCTCAGCGGCGGCAGCTTGGTTAAAAAAGGCAAAATGCTGGCCACCACCAGTCCACGGCTGAAAGTCGGGATCAAAAGCTTCACAAAAACCAAACGGCCCATAATCAAGGGTTAAGCCACCTGCGTGGCAGTTGTCACTATTGAAATTACCTTGGCAGAAGCCCACGCGTAACCAATGAGCGACAAGTTGGCTTAAACGCGTTCTAAACGATTTGGCCAACTCAATAATCTGTTGGTGAAACGCGAGGTTTGGATCTATTTCACCTTGGTACTCACGCTCAATTAAATGGGCCACGATGTCTTTTAGCTCTGTGAGCGCATTGTCATGCGCGTTAACACGTGCTCGACGGGCAAACAGCTCAATCTGGCCAACGCGCAAAAATGATGAAGCGACGCGAGTGGATATGGCAACCGGATTGTTCACCATGATGTCGGGATCCGCTGAATAGGAGTTTGGGGAATACCAAGGTCGCGCCGCAGTTTCTGACTTGGATACATATAAAGTCAGTGAACGAGCGCTTGGCACGCCTAAAGCGTGCATAAATTCTTGCGCTAAAAATTCTCGCACGCTCGATCGCAAGACGGCCCGACCGTCTCCTCCGCGAGAGTAGGCGGTTGCCCCGCCGCCTTTTAATTGCATTTCATAGCGTTGATCGCTGAAAACGCCTTCAAAAATCGACATGGCACGGCCATCACCATAGCCATTGCCGGTGCGAAAAAGGACATTGCTGGGTATATTCTGTGCCATATATCGACAATGCATAACCGGTTGCCCAGCCATATCGCACCATCGGCGCAGGAGCCTGACTTAAATCACCAGAAAATAATTGCCTAAAGCCATTGTCATGAACAAGCGCATCGGCGATGCCTAATTGAGCAAACAAGGCTTGGCTATGACTAATATATTCGGCATGGGCCATCGCGGTGGGTTTCACCCGAACATAATGACCAGAAAACACTTGCCGTGCTTGGTGATCATTCCCATCTGATGTGCCATCTGGATCTGGTGTAAGGCGATCCATCAAGGAATAATCTGCAGCCTTTGCAAAGGTGGCTAAATCTAAAATGCTAGGCTGCGCGAAAGCATTTGATGGGGCAGTCATTGCTGAAGTCCTTGATGTTCTTTGTATTTAGTGGGGTCGGTGCAACGCACAGGATGTCGGTATTGCAAATCGCCGTTTAAGCCGCGACTACTTTAGTAGATTTATCGCCTTTGGGCATTTTTTTGTTAGCATGGGCTTCTTTTTTACTTACTGAACATCATGAGCGCACAAAAACAACCCAGCCTGTTTGGCAATCTGCTGCTGAACATTCTGATTCCAACGCTGATTCTCACCAAATTAAGCACCGACCAATGGCTAGGGCCGACTTGGGCAGTGGTGGCCGCGCTGGCGTTTCCCTTGGCTTACGGCCTGTACGACTTAAAACAAAGCGGCAAAGTAAACTTTATTTCGATTCTAGGTGTGGTCAGCGTGCTACTAACCGGTGGCATTAGTTTACTAGAGCTTGATCCCAAGTACCTAGCCATCAAAGAGGCGGCCATCCCCACCCTCATTGGCTTAGCGCTACTGATTAGCCAGTTTACGTCCTACCCGCTATTGCACAAGCTGCTGTATAACGATCAAATTCTTAGCCTCGCAGCCATTGAGCAAGCACTCAGCACTGAGCAACAGCAAGCTGAGCTGGATAAACGCCTGACCATCACCAGCTACTTGGTAGCAAGCTCGTTCTTTTTATCGGGTGTTCTAAATTATCTGTTGGCCCGTTGGATCGTCGTTAGCCTTCCGGGCACCAGCGAATTTGCCGCCGAATTGGGAAAAATGACCGCACTTAGCTACCCAGTAATCATGGTTCCCAGCATGATCGTCCTGATAGCTAGTCTGTGGTATTTGCTGCACAGTCTTAAAAAACTGACGGGTCTTGACACCGATCAGCTACTGGCTGTGAAGGGTTAATCGTCGGCGTGAGTTTTTTTGCGACAAGTAAACGCCGCTAGTTTTTGTAGAGGCCGGTCTGTCGGCGTTGTACCTGACTGTAACCGTTCAGACGAAACAGGGCGGTGGCTTTGACCTAACAGCCGAACTACCCTGCTATTGGTTAAAAGACTGAAAATTCAAGCAAAGCAGACACTGGATACAGCATGTAACAAAGATCAAGTATTGTGGGAAATTCGAAAATTAATTAGCCTTAAAAATAAAAGTGCCTTCGTCACGACTATGGAATTAAATCTTCCATATTGGTAATTTACATGATTTTTTTTTGAAAAATAATTTCACGACTTTAATAGGTCGGAATACAGATCGATTATTTAACCGCTTCGGCGCGAAACTCGGGTGTATAGCGTGCTCTTGGGAGCTTGCTCAGGAACCACCTCCAAACTCCAATTTTACAGGATTGAAGGTGTCCGTTAATTCCATCATGCCTCAGTCGGAGGAACGAGTCACCTGCAACACCTGCTTTCTTTGATTATGCTTGAACGGATGGATCAACTGCCCAGTCAAATCAACCTCCATCGGTTCATCAATTCCATATTGCTGTGGTAGATTTTTGGGCAAATGCAGGGTAGAGAAAGCCAGATCGATCAATGGAAACATGGCTGCATAGTTATGATCTCGCTGCCCCTTTGTCTCATTAGCATGATGCCAGTGATGAAATGCGGGGGTTGCCAGCAGCCACTCCAGTGGACCAAAGCGCCATCGTACATTCGCATGTACAAAAAAACCCCCATAATACACCAGCCATTAAAATTAATAAGGTTGGAAAATCAGCCATTCCACTTGTCTGGGGGCGTGCCAATCCAACAATGTAAAGCACTATAAAGCTAATCCAACGTGTAAATACAATTTCAAAAGGATGCGCACGGGCACTTACAAGCCAATCAAGCTTTTCGGCACTGTGGTGTACCGCATGAAACCCCCATAACCAGGGTACTTGATGCATTGCCCTATGGACAAAGTAATAAGCTATATCACCCACGAGTAAACCTAAAAGTGCACGCAAGCTCATTGGCAAGTTTAAAGCCCAGTTTTGTAAACTACTGGGAACTAAAAAAGATAACGCTAAAGCAGTAACACTCATTAAAGGAATAATGGCTAACTTAAACATCAGCCCATTCCCAAAAAAATAAAGCATATCCTGCCAATAATTAGTGCGTACCCCCTTGTTTTTAACAGCAAAAAAAAATTTTTCAGCTGCCCCAAGCAAAATCAGTAACAATAAAAACCAGACACTTAGACGTAATAACTCTAACGCTATGTTTTGCCAAGAGAAAGTCATTCTTTTCACGCACCAAGCCTGTTGCATCAAAAAAATGTATTACCGACGTATTTCTGGCCAGACACCCAAATAATAAAACTCAGGTACTTGCATGAAAACAAACGGAACACATAACGTTAATTCTTATTGCCTTTAAATACCTAGCATAAAAAAGAGCCTGAAAAAAGGCTCTTTTATCAAATCAAACAACAATGACATTTTTAAATAATCATATTGCTAGTGCTGAGTACGTAGTTTGCGTCGCGCCAGTAGCCCGCCAACGCCGGCCATCATCAGCAGCACTGTAGCAGGCTCAGGTACCGGTGCAGTGGGAACCAGCGTAACGCCATCCAATAATGAATATGGCGGTTGCCCTACTGGTCCCCCAGCAACTAAAAATGATAGGGTTTGATTTGCCGCTGTCGCAGTGAAATGCATATTTACGGCACTCCACCCAGAAAAAACTCCCGGTGTAGTGTTCAGCGTCGTCGAGCTTTGTGTTTGGTTGCCAAACGTCACATCCCAGCTATGCGTCGTAGCCGAAGCCCATCCTTGTTGCTGCGCACCCGCTTGGTAGAAACTTAAATCATAGCCCGCGCCCACAGTTAAACCTGAAAATGATTGGCTAAGCACTGACGAGCCCCATATTGGATTTGCAATATAAAAATTACCACCATCTGGGCTGGAAGTAATTGTTGAGTTAAGACCGCCATATGACCATGCAGACATTGTTTTATTATTTGAGGCTGCGGCATTAGTCACAAAAGACCAAGTAAATCCTTCAGGATTGCCTGCTGCAGGCAAACTAACTGCCCAATTGCCATAGCCCGGAGTTCCGACACGGCTACCCACTTCGACCCCCGTTGCCGAGCTCCCGCACGGATTGCAGCCTGCTAAATCATTAAACGAACCTCCATTGATTAAATTCGCATGCGCGTGACTAGCAACCATTCCCATGCTTGCACAAATAAAGATATACCGGATTTTTTTAAAATTAAGAAACACAGTGCTCATATTTATCTCCAAAAACCAATGTGAATAGCAACGCTACCGGCACGCATTGAAAACCACTCGAGACTTTGATTGATTTTGCGCTTGCTGCAATGATTGATATAGAAGCACCAAGAATCAAACTTTACTCAAACTTTGTAAGCTGAACGGTCATAATTTCTTCAGAAGAAATCTAAAAAAAGCTTGCATTAAGCTAAATGACGAATATGAAATTAAATGCCCAGTAACGCAGTAACGCAGTAATGCAGTAATGCAGTTCATTTAAGCTAAGTGAACTACATTTTTTATCTCTCTGTTTCTTTGTAATTACACGTACCATCTCAGCTTTTTATGCCCCGTCAACGCGTTCGCTCCCCACAAGATTACGACTTTGCCATTCTCTCCTCTGCCATTGAACCGCAATGGATTGTGCAGGTCCTTGACGCCACTGGCACCGCCAGCATTCGACGCCGCAAAATGCCTGCCGAACAAGTCATTTGGCTAATCATTGCGCTCGCCCTGTTTCGCTGCCAATCCATTCCTGAGGTCGTCGTCCATCTAGATTTATTTTGCCCAATGCACTTAATCCCAATATTGCCAACAGTGCGCTCACTCAAGCTCGACAGCGCTTAGGCGAGGAGCCTTTGGCACAACTCTTTTCTTTGTTCGCTACCGCTTGGGATTAGTGTGGCTTAATGATTTCGGACACCAACTTAGGTGGTAATCTCACCACCCTCAATGATCGCTTGCATCAGCGATGACTAGCCGCTAGAACACGACAAGCCTACAGAATCCCTGCCGTGAAGCTGATAAACTAAGCGGCAATTCATTTGGGAGTTGTCATTATGCTCAATGCTCTGCAACAGCAACTCAGCAAAGGACAAGCACGACGTCAAACAGCGTCAATTGCCGCGCATGCCACTTTAGGCAATATTCAACGCGATCCGCTCGAGCTACTCATTGCCAGCAGTCAAGGCAGAATTGAACGCTTAATTCCTCTGCGTTATGGCCGAATGCTGGTGTCGCCATTTACCTTTTTTCGTGGCTCAGCCATGCTGCAAGCGCATGATTTAGCGGCCACGCCACACAGCGGCATCATTCAGCAAATTTGCGGCGATGCCCATTTAGCTAACTTTGGTGGCTTTGCCTCACCCGAGCGCACGCTGTTATTTGATCTGAATGATTTTGATGAAACCCACCCGGGGCCTTGGGAATGGGATATAAAACGCTTGGCAGCCAGCTTTGTTTTGGCTTCACGTAGCTCAGGGTTTTCTGCAGCGGCGGCCGATGAAACGGTCTATCGATTGGTGCGTAGTTATCAGCATTGGATCGCGCAGTATGCCGAGCAAGGCGCGATGCAAATTTGGTATGACCAAATTAGTTATGAGCGACTACTGGCCAATATTACCGACAAAGACGCACGCAAGCAGCTGAGTAAAGAAATGAAACGCGCTCAAAAGCGTACCCACGAACGTTTGCTACCCAAAATCAGCAGCAAGGTCGATGGCCGCTGGCAAATTAACGATGAATTACCGGCTTTATTTCATATTTTTGGTGAGAACAGCATCTTTGGTGAACATGAGCGCGAAATTTTATTAGGCAATCGCCAAGCATTGGCGCAGCAATTATTTAGTGAATACCAAAACACCATCAGCATCAGCCACCGCCAATTATTATCACGGTTTACGATGCAAGATCTGGCTTGCAAAGTCGTCGGCGTAGGCAGTGTCGGCACGCGTTGCTTGGCGCTACTACTGACCGATGAGCAAGATAAACCTTTATTTTTACAAATCAAAGAAGCTCGCCCTTCGGTACTCGCGCCATATGTACCTAGCGGGGTATCACCGTATAGCAATGAAGGGCAGCGCGTGGTGGTTGGCAAGCGATTAATGCAGGCGTTTAGTGATATCTTTTTGGGCTGGTCTAGTGCCGGCAATCATCATTTTTACTTCCGCCAATTGCGCGATATGAAAATCTCGCCAGCCATCGATAGCTATACCCCATCAATGATGACGCTGTATGGTGAGTTGTGTGGCTGGGTGCTGGCGCGTGCGCATGCGCGCAGCGGTGGTTTTGCGGGCGAAATTGCGGGCTATTTGGGTGAGGATGATGAATTTGCCATGACCATGATGCGTTATGCGCGTAACTATGCCGACCAAAGCGAACAGGATTACACGCTATTTCAAACAGCGTGTAAAAGTGGCCGACTGCAAGCGCAATCTGAAGCCGATTTTGTCAGTAGCATGAGCAACCAAGGCACTTAGCGCGGCAATCAATCACCAGCAACAACCCAAGCGAAACCACGTCGCTTGGGTTTAATCTATAGCGGCACTAAACAAGTTACACGGAAACGATAGGCAAGGGCTGGCACTCAATGCGGGTCAGACAGCCATTTTGTAAGCGAAAAAACGCATCTTGCGGCATATCTTGCTCCCACAGCGCAGCGGGCGATAATTGGGCATAAATCCCGCGTAAAATGCGCCCTAATAAGCCATGCGCCACCACAATAAGCTGATCTGGCAAGGTGTCATCGGCAAGCCAGCTTTCAAGTCGCTGCACCACATCGGCGTAGGCTTCACAACCCGGCGCTTGAAAATGCCAATCCGGTAGCATTGCTAAGTGAGGATATTGCGTATGCAGAGTTTGAACTTGCTGCTGCTCCCAATCTCCAAAACCGACTTTCAATCAAGCGCGGCTCTGGCTGGATACAGCGACTGGCTAAGCCTAGCTCGGCGCAAACCAGTTCGGCGGTCTGCATTGTTCTGCCCAGAGGGCTGGCGAACACTTGCCAATTGTCCAGCGAGCCCAATTCTGCCCGTAAAGTCGCGCCCATGGCTCGCGCTTGCGCCACACCAAGCTCAGTGAGGGCGGAATCACAATGCCCTTGCATGCGACGTTCGAGATTAAATTTCGTTTGTCCATGCCGTAGCAAATAGATGGTACGTGACATCAAAAGCCCCTAATCTCAAAAGGGACAAAGTGTAAAACCTTTTAAACAGAAAGCCCAAGGGAATAACACCAGCGCTTGACAATACTCCTACCGCGTATTGACTTAGCAGCCATAATTTAAGCGCCTTGTATCGTAATACCAATCATTATTTAGCCTGATATTTTTCGCAAAATTCGATACCCCGAAAATGACCGAGAAATTCAACATGCCAGCCAATATGGCATGTTTTTTTTAAACCTAGCTGATGATGTGCTTACTACAGAAACCCATAAAAATCGCGTATTTTCGGAGCGAGCTCGCCCGCGAATGCGAGCTAAATAAAAAACCTTCGTGGGCAAGCCTGCTGCTAGGCCGCTTTTCTGAAGCACAGACCTAATCAGGTAAACCTTTATTGCATGAGCACCGATTCGGCGCCGACAAGATCAAACCCTTCTATCTTTGCCGCTCTCACTTTTTGCTGCAAATAGTGATTCATTCCCTGCCGAGTGGCCGCTTCGTGTAAATACTGCGCTATTTTATTTTGCACCATCGCAAAGTCTAGTCTTTTACCGAGCAGCTTGTGCTCACAACGTAAGATATGTAAACCAAATCGCGTTTCTAATAAGCGCGGTGAGATTTCCCCCGCTTGCAGCGCAAACACCACTTTATCAAATTCAGGCACCATTTCACCGCGCGAAAACTGCCCTAAACTGCCGCCCACTTGCCCAGAAGGGCAATTTGAATACTGCCGAGCACATTGCTCAAACAAGGCTGGATTTTGCAATATATCCGCCAAAATAGACTCGGCCTTCGCCCGCAATAATTCCAAAGGGACCGTCTCGCTCACTTGAAATAAAATATGACTGGCCGTCACCAACTCCCCTTGCACAAAGGTTGACGGATGCTGCTCATACCATTGCAAGCAACTTTCAGCATCGGCCTGCGGCACTTTAATTTCTCGATCTAATAGGTTACCAATGATTTCATCATCATCTTGACCTGCAACGTCTAATTTTTGCGCCTCTTGCAGCAAAACCGTCCGTAAAATAACTTCTTTGACGACCTCATCAAGTGTTTTATCCGGTTGCATTTGCCGCTCTAATTGAATCACATCGTCACTAATATCCATCCCATTCACCGAGATTCCCATCGCTTTTTCCTTTTTTATTCGCCAATAAAAACGGCGAACTCAGTTCGCCGTTATCATGTAATGAGTTAAATTAAGCGCGCGGCCGGACCAACTGCCAAGCTCGTCCCAAATAAGTCACACTGGCAAAACCACTCCAGACATGCACCATACGAGTAAATGGGAAAATAATAAAAAACGTCATTCCAAAGAAAATATGCAGCTGAAACACTAAAGGAGAACCAATAACAAATGGCGCGGCATCACCACGAAAGGTCACAATCCGCTGTGCCCACTCCATAAACATCACCATCATGTCGCCGTTTAAGTGCGCCATCGACAATGGAATTGTCAGCAAACCTAAACCTAAGGTGACTAACAACCACAGCAATACCACTTTATCTCGCATTGGCGTCATTGCTGCCAAACGCTCATTACTAAAGCGGCGATAGAGTAAAATCAGCAAGCCAATAATGCCTAAGCCACCTAAAATCCCCCCTGCCGTCATCGCTAAGATTTGTTTTGCTTCGTGGGTCACCCCCAAGGCTTGCCACACTGCCATCGGAGTGAGTAGGCCGCCTAAATGCCCAAAAAATACGCCAATAATCCCGATATGGAACAAGTTTGAACCTAAGCGCAATTGCCCACGATGAATCATTTGCGTTGATTCGGATCGCCAAGTGTATTGCTCGCGCTCAAAACGGACTAAAGAGCCCAAAAGGAAAATAGTCAGCGCGATATAAGGATAAATACCAAAAATAAAATATTGAAGGTAGTCCATCGTCAAACTCCTTGCGAGGCGCCAACCGGGGCAGCCGTACGTGGATAAAACTGTATCGTTTGCGTTGTTGCCTGATGACTCAAACTCGGGCTAAGCAGTGGCTCAATGCCATCTACCCCACTACCAAACTGCTCCATGACTTCATCCATGTCCCGTACGGGCGGCTCTGCCAATGGCAAAGGTTCAACATCCGTTAAACTGCGTAAAGCGGTAAATACGCCATGATAAGGACTCTCTCCTTCATCAAGCTTGTCACCAATCCGTGCGATCACATGAATGGATTCACCCAAAAATTCAGCGGCAGTCGCTTCATCGGTTTGCCCCAAAAACTCGAGAAACATGGGCAAAAAATCCGGCAATTCATCGGCAACCACCAAAAAATTGTGATTGGTGTATTCCTGCATCAAGCTCACCATTGCTGGGCCCCGCTCTCGACTTTCTCCGTACACATGCTCAAATAAATGCAAACTACAGGTTCGATTACGATCAAACGTGGCAACATAATTTTCTTGCAGCTCAATCAAATCATGCTGCGCCAAATAAGCCAAAAGCGGCGCAATCGAAGTGCGAACTTCAGTCGAACAATGCTCTAGCTCTGCATGAATCTCTGGCAAAGCCTCTAACAAGGCCTTTTCGGGGTATTGCAGTAAAGCCGATAGTATTTGAAAGCTCCGCATAGATACCCCCTATTCTTCTTGAGTTGATTTTTTGCGTGATTTAGGCATCTCGACAAAAATAATCGACCCTTCTTTTTTCTTGCCAAACAAAGTCCCAGAAGAAACGCCCGTCGAGCAGCCATTACCAAAAGTAAAGCCGCAACTGCCTTTTTCATTAAAACTATCTTCAACCACTTCTTTATGGCTCGATGGAATCACAAAGCGATCTTCATAATTGGCAATCGCCATGATTTGGTACATGTCATCGACTTGCGCTTGCGATAGTCCAACTTGTTTCAGCACATCCAAATTGTCGACTTTATCTACCGTTTTGCTACGCATATAAGCGCGCATCGCGAGCATTTTGTCCAGCGCAGATAGCACTGGTTTTTCGTCACCCGCAGTGAGTAAATTGGCCAAATATTTCACCGGAATTCGCAATTCTTTCACATCGGGCAAAATCCCATTGCGCCCCAAAACGCCACGTTCGGCAGCAGCTTGAATTGGTGATAAAGGCGGGATATACCATACCATCGGCAAAGTGCGATATTCAGGGTGTAATGGAAATGCCACCTTCCACTCAACTGCCATTTTATACACTGGCGATCGTTTGGCTGCATCGAGCCACGAATCAGAAATACCTTGCTTGCGAGCCTCTTCAATCACCGAAGGTAAATTTGGATCGAGGAAGATTTTAAGCTGTGCTTCATACAAATCTTGTTCATTGGCCACGCTCGCTGCCGCTTCGATTTGATCGGCGTCATAGAGCAAAACACCTAAATATCGAATCCGGCCAACGCATGATTCAGAGCAGACTGTTGGCTGACCGCTTTCAATGCGGGGATAACAAAACGTACATTTCTCCGCTTTCCCTGAATCCCAGTTGTAATAAATTTTCTTATAAGGGCAGCCCGAAATACACATCCGCCAACCACGACATTTATCTTGGTCAACCAGAACAATGCCATCGTCTTCGCGTTTATAAATAGAGCCCGATGGGCATGAAGCGACACAAGCTGGGTTTAAGCAATGCTCACACAAACGCGGTAAATACATAATGAAAGTGTTTTCAAATGTCGAATACATTTCTTTTTCGATATCTTTAAACAATTGATCTTTACTGCGTTTGGCAAACTCGCCTCCCAGATCATCTTCCCAATTCGGCCCCCATTCGATTTTGTCCATTTTTTTTGCCAGTTAACACCGAAATCGGACGAGCCGTTGGTGGTGTTTGCATCTCTGGCGCATTTTGCAAATGTTCATAATCGTAAGTAAATGGCTCGTAATAATCATCAATTTCGGGCAAGTTCGGATTGGCAAAAATATTGGCTAAAATCCGTAATTTCCCACCCTGCCGAGGTTCAAGTTGACCTTTAGCATTGCGCTGCCAGCCTCCTTTCCATTTACTTTGGTTTTCCCATTCTTTGGGGTAACCAATCCCAGGCTTGGTTTCTACATTGTTAAACCAGGCATACTCGACACCATCTCGGCTAGTCCACACGTTCTTACAGGTGATCGAACAGGTATGGCAACCAATACATTTATCAAGGTTAAGGACCATCGCTACTTGAGCACGAATTTTCATAACGATCTCCTCACGCCTCAACTTTATTGAGTGGCTGTTCTAACCAATCAACATTTTTCATTTTACGAATAATCACAAATTCATCGCGATTACTCCCCACTGTGCCGTAGTAATTAAAGCCATACGCCAATTGTGCATAACCACCAATCATATGCGTTGGTTTCATCACCACACGCGTCACAGAATTATGAATACCGCCACGCTTACCCGACATTTCGGAGCCAGGCACATTGATGATTTTTTCTTGTGCGTGATACATCATCGTCATTCCATCCGGCACACGTTGGCTAACCACCGCTCTTGCGGTTAATGTGCCATTGACGTTAAAGACTTCCAGCCAATCATTATCGACAATCCCTGCGCGCTTGGCATCGCCTTCAGACAACCAAATGTGCGGGCCGCCACGACTTAAAGTAAGCATCCGCAAATTATCGGAATACGATGAATGAATGCCCCATTTTTTTGGTGTGGCGTAATGAAATTAAGCGTAATTTCAGTTTCACCATTGGGTTTTTTACCCAAAATACCTGCGGTTGTTTTTAAATCAATGGCCGGCTTATACACCGCAAACCCTTCACCAAAATCAATCATCCAACGATGATCTTGATAGAACTGCTGACGGCCCGTCAGCGTGCGCCATGGAATTAACTCATGCACATTGGTATAACCTGCGTTGTAACTCACTTCTTCAGATTCAATGCCTGACCATGTTGGACTTGAAATGATTTTTCGCGGCTGCGCCTGAATATCACGGAAACGAATCGCATCGTGCTCACGTGGCAAAGCCAAATGCGTGTGATCTCGCCCAGTAATTTTGCCTAAAGCAGCCCACGCTTTTACCGCAACATGGCCATTGGTTTCTGGCGCTAGGCTCAATATCATCTCAGCAGCATCAATGGCGGTTTCTAATTTGGGCTGACCATTTTCAGCTTTGCCGTTGAGCTGCAAAAGTTGCTCAACTTCTTTTCCGGTTTGCCAAGCAATACCCTTACCGCCATTACCTAATTTGCTCAATAAGGGGCCAATCGTGGTGAATTTTTCATAAATTCGTGAGTAATCGCGCTCAACCACCGTCATTTGTGGCGCAGTTTTGCCAGGAATTAAATCGCATTCCCCATGCTTCCAATCCTTAGGCGCAAATGCCTGACCCAACTCACTCGGTGTATCGTGCATCAGCGGCGTCAGCACCAAATCTTTTTGTATCCCTAGCTCAGGCCCGGCCATTTCGGTAAAGCGTTTGGCGAGTAATTTGTAAATTTCCCAATCGCTTTTTTGCTTGCCAAAGCGGCTGCACAGCCTCTGAAAGTGGATGAATAAACGGATGCATGTCTGAGGTATTCATATCGTCTTTTTCATACCATGTTGCCGTTGGCAGCACGATATCGGCGTACAAACACGTCGTGCTCATTCTAAAATCAAGCACCGTCAATAAATCGAGTTTTCCTTCCACAGCCGGACGAATTTTGACTTCCGATGGTTTAATTCCTGTCGCTTCATCATCAAATAAAGCGTTTTGTGTGCCAAGTAAGTACTTGAGAAAATATTCATGCCCCTTACCGGACGAGCCCAAAATATTTGAGCGCCAAACCATCATATTGCGAGGGAAATTACGTGGGTTATCTGGGTCATCGCACGACATTTTTAATGCGCCAGATTTCATATTTTCAACCGCATAAGCCACTGGGTCTTGGCCGGCCTCTTGGGCGGCGCGAGTGACTGCAAAAGGATTGGTTTCTAATTGCGGTGCAGAAGGCAGCCAACCCATACGTTCAGACTTGGCATTAAAGTCAATCAACGACATGCCATCGAACTCAGATTTGGTCGTTGTAGGGCTAACAATTTCATCTACCGCCAGTTTTTCATGCCGCCATTGGCTGGTATGCGCATAAAAGAAACTCGTGCCATTCATTTGCCGAGGCGGACGAGACCAATCCCCGGCAAAGGCCAGTGGTGCCCAGCCTTGTTGTGGGCGTAGTTTTTCTTGCCCAACATAATGCGCCCAGCCACCACCGCTTTGACCGATACAACCACACATCATCAATAAATTGATAATGCCGCGATAAGTCATATCCATGTGATACCAGTGATTGAGCGCAGCACCGACAATCACCATACTCTTACCTTGGGTTTTGTCGGCATTATCGGCAAATTCACGCGCAACAATCTCTACATCAATGGCCTTAACACCGGTATGTTTTTCCTGCCATTTTGGCGTATATGGAATATCCATATTGTAAGAGATAGCGACATTTTCACCGCCATGGCCATTATCCACCCCGTAATTGGCCAGCATTAAGTCATACACCGTTGCCACCAAAACGCTGCTACCGTCTTTTAAGGTGACCCGTTTAACCGGCACATTCCTTTGCAAAACTTCACCATGCTCGCTGCCAAAATATGGGAATCCAACGCTAACGACTTCATCGGCTTTGTCTTTCAGCGACAGCAATGGGTCAATCTCTAAACCCGATGTGGCTTTTAATTCGAGATTCCATTTGCCAATTTGATCGCCAGTCTCGCCCCAACGCAAACCAATTGAGCCATTTGGAATGACAATCTCACCGGTTTTTTCATCAATCAGTAGCGTTTTCCAATCTGGATTATTGGTACTTTCATGCTCAGATAAGTGCGACGCCCGTAGGTAATGATCACCAACTAATCCCTTGACCATGATCTTTAAGCATCACTAGCATTGGGAAATCGGTATATTGCTTACCGTAGGATTTAAAGTAAGCGCTTTTACCTGTTTTGTGAAATTCATTCAAAATCACATGCCCCATCGCCATCGCTAGGGCAGCATCTGTGCCTTGTTTCGGCGCTAACCAAATATCGCCAAATTTGGCCATTTCACCGAAATCACTCGAAACCGCAACCGTTTTAGTCCCTTTATAGCGAACCTCGGTATAAAAATGCGCGTCGGGCGTACGCGTCATTGGCACGTTAGAACCCCATACCATCAAGTAAGTTGAGTTATACCAATCGGCCGACTCTGGCACATCAGTTTGTTCACCCCAAACCTGCGGACTAGCAGGCGGCAAATCACAATACCAATCGTAAAAAGATAGGCAAACACCGCCAATTAAACTCAAATAGCGACTACCTGCGGCGTACGACACCATCGACATGGCGGGAATCGGCGAAAAACCAACCACTCGGTCAGGACCAAATTCTTTGATGGTATAGGTTTGCGATGCAGCGATGATTTCAGTGGCTTCATCCCAAGTTGCACGAACAAAACCACCTAAACCGCGGATTGATTTATACGCTTTAGCCCGCTCAGGGTTTTGGCTAATGTATTCCCAAGCCGCGATTGGCGACATGGTTTTGCGCGCCTCGCGCCACATTTTGACTAATCGACCGCGAATCATCGGATATTTAAGACGCTGGGCAGAATACACATACCAAGAATATGAAGCACCACGTGGGCAACCGCGCGGCTCATGATTGGGTAAATCTGGCCGAGTGCGTGGGTAATCAGTTTGCTGCAGCTCCCAAGTAATCAAGCCATTTTTAACATAAACTCGCCAGCTACAGGAACCCGTGCAATTAACGCCATGGGTAGAGCGCACAACCTTGTCTTGCTGCCAACGGGCACGATAGGCGTCCTCCCATTGACGATCTTCAGCAACAACTGCGCCATAGCCATCAGCAAAAGTTTCTCGAGTACGGCTTAAGAATTTTAAACGATCTAAAAAATTACTCATGGACCCTCCAACTAGAAGCAGTCAGTGTGTGAGAGATGCTTTTGCTTGAGCTGAGCACCTTAATTCTCGGCAAGCTTGAACGGTTTGCCGCTTGATCAATAGGGAAAATTAGCAAGGTAATGGCGCATTTTTCCGTGCATAGAAAAACCAAGTTATGCATAAACACAGCACATAAAACACGATAAAACAATATAGTGCGACTTCGGGGCCTCCGGTGTTTTTCATCGAAAGCCCAAAGCTTTGCGGAATAAAAAAGCCACCATAAGCGCCAATCGCACTAATAAAACCAGCTGCCGCCGCAGATTCTTTTAAGCCGTCCAATCTAGATTGCTCAATGGCCGCATCGCCTTTGCCTTGCGCATCACGACGGCATACCGTGGCAAAAATAGTTGGAATCATTTTGTAAGTTGAACCATTACCGACGCCGGTTAACGTAAACAAACACAAAAACATGGCAAAAAAATCCAGTCCAACTGCCACCGACTAATTGCCCAGTTGCATCATGTGATGGCAAGAAATACAGCACACCTAACACAGCAATGACCATGCCGAAAAACACCGCAGCAGTGACCTTAGCGCCACCTAATTTATCGGAAATCGCGCCGCCAACCGGACGAATCAAAGCGCCAATTAAAGGGCCTAAAAAGGCATAGGTTTTAACGCTAATCTCAGGAAACATTGTTTTGGTCAGCAATGCAAAAGCGCCTGCAAAACCAATAAAACTACCAAAGGTACCTAAATATAAAACGCACATAATCCAATTATGTTGCCGTTTAAAAATCACCGCCTGCTCAGCAAATGAAGCCCGTGCATCAGCAATATCATTCATACCAAACCATGCGGCAATCGTCGCAATCGCAATCAAAGGCACCCACATAAACCCGGCATTTTGTAGCCACAGTTGATGCGTCACACCGTCTTTTAAATAAGTTTGCGCTTCGCCGCCAAAAACGCCCATTAAAGGCAAAGTCACCGCCAAAGGAATCAATAATTGCGCCAGTGACACGCCCAGATTACCAAAGCCAGCATTCAAGCCATTGGCTGAGCCTTTTTGTGCTGTAGGAAAGAAATACGCAATATTGGCCATCGAGCTGGCGAAGTTGCCGCTACCTAAACCACATAGCAAGGCAATGGTGAGCATGACCGGATAAGAAGTAGTTGGATCTTGAACGGCAAAACCAAGCCATAAGGCTGGAACCAGCAGCAAGCCCGTTGAAATCGTGGTCCATTTGCGCCCTCCGACTAAGGACGGCATAAATGAATAAAAAATACGCAGTGTGGCACCGGATAATTGCGGCAAAGCGGTCAATAAAAACAGTTGTTCTTTGGTAAAGGTAAATCCCGCGTTGGGCAGATCGAGTGTGACCATGCTCCATAACACCGAGATAATAAAACCCAAGGTCAGACATGGAATAGAAATCCAAAGATTACGCTTCGCAATCGACTGGCCTTCTGATTGCCAAAAAACCGGATTTTCAGGCTCCCATCGTTGCAATAGTCCCGCTTTTGCCATTTTTCTCCCCTTTTTCGATTCGATTTTCGTCAGCTAGCGAATAATGCCCAGACTCATCAGTAGCTAGCATTTCCTTTCATTTCAAGCGCACGATGTAATTTAGCTAGACCAATGGTGATCGCTACGCAGCTTGTAAAACAGCCAAATCAGTACAAATAGAAGAACAAAGTAAGAACAAAACAACAAACAAACCAAAAAAAACTTACACCAACAAAACAAATATTAAACATCAGACGTCAAAATGGCATCGTAAATAATGCAAACTACCTCTTTGTTGCTCGGATTGGTGGGGATTGGATTTCTTACTATGCTCGCGCGATGGCGAGCGCGAGAAGACACTAGGCGGAATGCTTTGGCCGGCCTATGCACGATGCAAATTGATCTAATAAACCGTACTGTTGGCGTATTCAACGCGTTAAAATCAAGTGCACTCAGTTTTGTTATCGATCGATCTTGGATCACCCAAAGGTTTTATGCAGCGCCGCACTTTTTTAGCTTTACTCAGCACATTACCGAGCACGGTATGGGCGCAATCATCCCTACAAAACATGCAGGCTGAGGCCAATCGTCGCCGCGTCATTTTTTTGGCGCAAGTACGCCAAATGGCCATCGAGCAAGATCCTGCGATTTACTTTAGCGCCGCCGATCCGGTGATCGGTGCGGCCACTGCACCACGTACTGTTTTGGTTTTTACTGATTTTAATTGCCCCTACTGCCGCAAAATGGATGCCCTGCTGCAACAAGTAGCCCAAGCATGGCCCAACGCACGCTTTGTTTTAAAATGGCAAACCATGATGGCTGATAGCAGCGCCAGCGCCGCCAACTACGCGCTGCAGGTTTGGCAATCGGCGCGCCAGCAGTATTGGCAAGTCCATCAAGCCTTAATGCAATCACCTATTCCCATCACGCAACAAGCCATCAACGACATCGCGCAGCGCACCCAACTCAGCATTTACTGAATTTGGCCGAGCCCGCAGCGCTCAAAGCCAGCGTCCAGCTCGGTCAGCAATTGCGGGTATTTGCCACGCCGAGCTTACTCATCGGCAGCAAAATGATGGGCGGGATGACGGATGCCAAAACGCTGAAAGCCACGATTTTGCAATGGCCACTCAAGCCTTAAATGGCCTATTTGTTGCGCCATGCATCGCTGACTACGCCTTGATTCGCCGCGCAAAGCCCACCAGCGCGGCGGCAAACCCAACGTCAACAGACCCTAGCCTTCGGCCGAAATATGAAATTTAAATGACAAGTATCTTTATCCAGCCCATATTGCATCTATGCTGGCTTGATATACCGTGTATTTTTTGAATCAAGCACTACACTCAGTTTATTCTCTTGCCCACTGAGACTTCACTTTGTACCTTGCTGAACTTGCCGCACTCGAAAAAATCATTGCCAGCGCCGGCGCCCAGCTACGCACTCAACAACACGGCAGCGTGACGTATCAGCAGCATTCATTCCCACTATATAGTTTGCAACTGGGCTCACAAGATTCGGCAGCGCCGGTGATTGGTTTTTTTGGCGGGGTTCATGGCTTAGAGCGCATTGGCAGCCAGATTTTAATTGGCTTTTTACAGAGCCTATTGCAAAGGCTCAAATGGGATCGCAGCCTGCAATATCAGCTTGAATCGCTACGCATCGTGTTTATGCCCATCATCAATCCCATCGGCATGGCGCTGGGCCGCCGCGCCAACGGCAATGGCGTTGACTTAATGCGGAATGCCCCGATAAATGCCGCTGGCCCCGCAGCGTTTTTAGTCGGAGGCCAACGCATCAGCCGCCATTTGCCTTGGTTTCGCGGGCTAGAGGGCGCGGCAATGGAAGGCGAAAACCAAGCGCTTTGCGCGGTAGTACAAAACCAATTACTCAGTAGCCCGCTGAGCATTGCCTTAGATTGCCATTCAGGCTTTGGACTACGGGATCGAATCTGGTTTCCCTACGCCGCTACGCGCCAACCCATGCCACAATTGGCCGAAATCTACGCCTTACAACAGCTTTTAATCCAGTGCTATCCGCACCACCCCTATGTGATTGAACCGCAAGCGCGGCAGTATTGTACGCATGGCGACGTGTGGGATTATTTATTACACACCCTCACCCCAGCCCCAGCGTTACAAAGCGCCAGCGTACCCCCTCACGCGCATATTTTTTTACCCCTCACCCTTGAGCTTGGTTCTTGGCTGTGGATTAAAAAAAACCCACGGCAGTTGTTTTCTATTGCGGGCTTTTTTAACCCCTTGGTCGCACATCGCCAGCGACGGGTATTGCGCCGCCATTTACCGCTACTTGAATTTCTCATTCGCGCCACGCACGATTACCGCAGCTGGCTACCGCAATCGATCCAGCGCATGGATTGCCAACACGCCGCCATCGAGCAATGGTATCGGCAGGATAGGCCATGAAAAACTGGGTGTTACTCCGTGGCTTGATGCGTGAAACGCGGCATTGGGGCGATTTTGCACAGCAATTGCAGCAGCAATACCCGCAAGATCGCATCATCGTGCTCGACTGGCCGGGCAATGGTCAGCTCAATTCCGAAACCAGCCCAAACCGCATCGAACACATGGTGCAATACCTCAGGCAAACGCTGATCGAGCAAGGACATCAAGCGCCCTACCATGTCATAGCGCTCTCGCTTGGCGCGATGGTGGCCATTGCTTGGGCGCAGCAAGCACCCAATGAATTGGCTAGCGCTACGCTGATCAATACCAGCTTGCGCCCTTTTAATCCGTTTTACCAACGCCTAAGGCCACGCAATTATCTGCAACTACTGCGCCTACTGTTCAGCACTGCCGCGCAACAAGAACAAATCATTTTGCAACTCACCAGCAATCGATATCAAGCCCAGCTATTGCCGCAGTGGATCGCGTATCAGCAGCAATATCCAATTCGCCGCAGTAATATTTTGCGGCAATTATTCGCTGCTCTGCGCTACCGCAGCAACCTTGAATGCCCCGCTGTTCCGCTGCAATTGCTAGCCAGCCAATGCGATCAGCTGGTGAGTGCACAATGCAGCCAAACACTGGCACAGCGCTGGCAAATCCCGCTGTATAGCCACCCCAGCGCAGGGCATGATTTACCGCTAGACGATGCTGCATGGGTGCTAGCGCATTTGCAGCTTGGCCAGCCAACATGATTTTGATAGGCAATCGAACTTAATCCAAAGCAAAAGACAGTATTCAGATTTGGTATTGATGCTGTGCCGCGCTCGTTGAGCTGGGACTTAAAACCCGTCCAAGGCACCGAGTGCGGAGGGAGACAAACGGTTTTATCGTTTGGCTCACGACCATCGAGGGCACAGCGGAGCTGAGCGAGATCAAAATCGCCTTTCTTTTCCCCCAACTCTTTGACGGACAAAGAGTTGGGGTCCCCGTCGCGGACTGCGACTGTACAAAATGTGCCGAAGGCACTTAAAATCATCTACATCAAATCTGAACATTGCCAAAATAAAAAAGGGTATATCAACACAGCGCTTATGGATAAAGCACTGTATCAACATACCCTTAAATCATCCGCCGCAATACGGCGGCAGCAAATCAGCAAATCAGTTTATTTTTTATTTTCTTCTGCCTGGCACGCCGCAGCAGTAAATAAGACATCCGTCGACGAATTCAACGCGGTTTCTGCCGAATCTTGCAACACGCCAATAATAAAGCCGACGGCGACCACTTGCATTGCCACATCATTCGAAATCCCAAACAAGCTACACGCCAATGGAATCAATAACAGCGAACCACCAGCCACACCCGAAGCGCCACATGCACAAATCGCGGCCACTACGCTCAATAGCAAAGCCGTTGGCAGATCAACCACAATACCCAGCGTATTCACCGCCGCCAAAGTCAGCACCGTAATCGTAATTGCCGCACCGGCCATATTGATGGTTGCGCCCAATGGAATCGACACCGAGTATGTGTCTTCATGCAGGCCTAGCTTTTCACACAAGGCCATATTTACTGGAATATTCGCGGCTGAACTGCGGGTAAAAAACGCCGTAATCCCGCTTTCGCGTAAGCAAGTAAATACCAAAGGGAATGGATTTTTACGGATTTTCCAAAACACAATCAAAGGATTGAGTACCAACATCACCAACAACATACTGCCCAGCAATACCGCCAACAACTGGGCATAGCTCCACAATGTGCTCAAGCCACTTTCGGCCAAAGTCGCGGCAACCAAGCCAAAAATACCCAAGGGCGCAAAACGAATAATCAAACGCACAATAAACGTGATGCCATAGCTTAAATCGTGCACTACCAATTTAGTGCTTTCAGAAGCATGTCTAAGCGCAATCCCCAGTGCAATGGCCCACGCCAAAATGCCGATAAAATTAGCTTTTAATAAGGCATTAATTGGATTGTCCACCACATTAAACATCAAACTTTTGATGACTTCACCAATGCCGCCGGGCGGTGCTAATTCGCCGGTTTTCGCCACCAAAGTCAGTGCAGTCGGAAAAGCAAAACTCATCATCACCGCAACCAAAGCCGCCGAAAACGTACCCAATAAATACAGCACTAAAATCGGCCGAATATGCGTTGGTTGGCCTTTTTTATGATTGGCAATTGATGCGGCAACCAAAACAAACACCAAAATCGGTGCCACCGCTTTTAGCGCACTGATAAATAAATTACCCAGCAAACCCACCGATTTTGCCGCGTCGGGCGCAATCAAGGTCAACAAAATACCTGCCGCCAGACCCAGCATAATCTGGCCCACTAAACTTCCATGCTTTATATAGCGCAGCAAATGATTCATTTTATTCCTCTCTCAAAGTGACCCCCCTCAAGCGCAGCATCAGCCGCCTTAAATTCGAAGGGGGTCGACAGTCTAGCGGTAAAAACGTCATTAATTTGAAATAAACCACAACAATTTACTATTTTTTGCAAGCAGAAAGCCAATCGCTAACAAGTAGTCAATAAGGAGTTGATTTTGGGTAAGAAATAAGCCGAACTGCTGACAAAACGCAGCAATACTCGCCAACGTAACAAAACCCACTCGCACCAAGCAATAGGCGCTAGCGAGCTGGGCTTAGGCTATTGGCGGTATAAATGAGCTGGCCTTGGTAACGAATATAAAACTGATCTTTGGCCCGCAAAATACTCAGCCCTTCAGTCTTGTTTTGATACAAGGTCGGCGTGACATCGCCCTCAAGCACCTTTTGAGCGCTCAAGATGGCCGGTTTATCGCTAGTGGCAAAAAAGATTTCGGCTTGCTGCCGATCAGCAGACAACACCACAAAAATAGACTGCGGCTCGCTCGCCTTGGCGTCATAACGCTCAAAGCGAATACCGCGCTCAAACAGGCGAATACATTCACCCAGCATCGCCGACCACTGATACCCTGCCGAAGCAATACAGCCGTTGGCATCTCGATCCGCACCCACAACCTTTAGCACCGACCGCGCTGGCGCGACATTCGTCGACGATGCACTGATGGCAGCGCGACTCACAACGGGCGCATCAGCAGATGTGCATTGATTGCCCGCCGCAGCACCAGCTTGATCGAGACAACGATCTTGTTGCCCAAAAGAGCAAGCCCCCAAGCTCGCCAATAATAGGCATGCGCCCAATCGTTGATATTTTTTCATTCGTTTTAGTCCTTCAAACAAACCACTCAACAGCCAGCGGCTAGCCTGTAGTCGCCGCCTGCCACTTAATCCATCATCGCATTAAATTTACTCACGCTGTGATCAATCTGTTCTGGGGCGTAATTATTACCCACCGAATAAGCCGCAATCTTGCCCAGATGGGTGTAACTCAAACCGGTTTCATTCGCCCAAGTATTAAACGCCTGCTGAATGCGTTCTAAATCGCGTTTGGCGCTCGGTTGAGCGGGAATATCCAAACCGGCTTGCTGCAGCGCCAACACCACATCTTGGCTTAATACAAAGCCATCTTTGCCGACATAGCGCAAAAACCATTGCCCGGTATTACCACCCAAGCGGCTACCGCGTTTTTTTTAACACCGCCATCAAATCGATCTGCCTCGACGCAGGAAAAGTATTTAAAAACCGCGCAAAACTACCGTACTCATGGCTATACGCCCGCACAAAGCTGACATTATCCATTAGCGCTTTAATCCGCGGCCAATGCCGCACCACACGAGCATCATTGCAATACGCCTCCCACTGCTCGGCAGACAGCATCGCCAACCGATCGACATCAAAACCCAAAAAAGCCGCCTCAAACTGCGGCCATTTGTTATTGATCACCGTCCAATTAAAACCCGCTTGATTAATCGTGCGGCACATCATCGCCAACACCCGATCATCGGGCAACGCCAAAAACTGCGCCTCGCTCGCCACCTTGGGCAATAAAGCCTGCAAAGCCTGCGCCCCACCTTTACGCGCCATCGCGCGGGCTTGAATCTCAGCAAATTTTTCCATCATCGTCTCCAAATCACCCAACAACGCAGCAAATCAAAATCGAGCCAAGTCGCTACCAATCATGATACCCAAGTCCAACGCAGCGCAGCGCGGACTGATGGCTAAACAACACGATCAACGCAACATCGCCAAGAGCGATTCATCCAGTGAGGGGATAACAAGCGGAGGTTAATACGGGGTATGAATAGCAAGGTTTGGAAAATAAAGAGCGGCAATTAAATACCTAGGTAGGGTGTATTCGACGCGAAGCGGCAATACGCCAATTGACTTAGAGATTCAGCGTGGTGGAGTGCGATGCGTGATTGATTGCGGAATGCGGCGTAATGCCTTCGGCGATTACGCCCTACTTAGTACCGCGGTATTGTAGGGTGTGCAAATCCACCGGATTTGCGCACGCGGTTGCCAAAGATATCATCACCGCAGCGATACCCGAAAAATACATCCGCCACACATACGACTCACTGCGGCTGATTAGCCACACAAGATAAAAAACAGCCAGTTAATGCCCCATATCCCAAGCAAGAATATCGTAGTAAATTGCTGGAACGCCCGCTTTGCTTGTAATCGTAGCGATTTTTTTCTGAAATTTGATGTATTGCTCTAAACTCTCAACAAATTTCATCGTTGCATTTTTTGGAATTGAAAATTCTGGTGAAATACTTCGCAATCCAATAATTGTGTAGCTATCTAGTGGTACGTGCTGCAACGAAATAAGAGTTTGTTTCTGCCCCGGCGATAGTGATTCCAAACAAACAAATTTTTTCAACACCAGGTTGAAAAAGTTTTGCACCTCTTCCATAACCCATTTCTGAATTGGTTATGTTTTTCCATTCATCGCACAACGATAAAGTTGCGTTATGAACATAATCTGAATATGCCAATTCAGTACTGTAATTACTTAAATTAGCAACACTTTTTTGAAGATAATCCGCTGCCCAATTTCTAAATGTTATTGATGGCTTGACATTAAGATTTCGAAAAGCTCTAAATGTATTGCCTGTTACGCCCGTAGTAACAACGTCATTTATAGTACCGCTCTCCATTGCAAAAAATGCTGCTGAGCTGCCAGTCGTGTTTTTTCTTGGCCTAACATATCAATCAATTCTGATTCAGACTTAAACTCGTATGGTCTAGGCATTTATTTAAATTCCTAATTTTTAATAAAATAGATCTTAGAATGTAGCTAAAAATTCAAGAGAAACACTTTTGACTATTCATAGAACTTATTCAGTCAGCAACGCATTGTATTTTATGGCACGCCAGCTCCTACAAGTCTAATCTGTTATTCGTGACCACTCACATAAATTTATTAAAAATACCAATTAAAAGAAAAAACTAACTATCAAGAACCTGATTAAATGCATCTTCAACTGAAAAACCCTCAGTAATCAACTCGATAATTTCATCTCGATATTCACGAATTTTTTCAGGCAATGTTGTTTTATGCATTGAATAGCAGCATCAATGGGGTCAGAGTCGATTGATTTCTAGTTTTCCGTGGAATCAATCGACTCTGACCCACTGCTGTCCCAGTTAAATCCAATCAAAATGGCCTGATTACACCTTAAAAATATACAATAGAGTCAACACAACACATTGATATTTATAGGGTAATCAAGCCGTCCCTCATCATAACATTGTGCTTTCCCAACTACTACGACTCGTACCCCGACATCAATTTGACAGTACTGTAGGTTGGGCTAAGCCTGCGCAGCCCAACGTTTACCGCGTACCTAGGCCATAATTTCAATCGAAAACATCAACCTGCAGCACCAATAAATCATGCTAAAGCTTGGCTTAAATAACGAAAAAGATCATGCGCCATCGACGCTTGTACTTCGATAAAACATTTTCATGATGCCGACATCGCTTCAAAGCAATCTCGTAATGAAATGAATCGCGATTACAGATTGGCACTCGGTAAACGTTGGGCTGCGCAAGCTTAGCCCAACCTACGATACTGATCGAAGTTGATGACCTCGGCGATAGATTGGCGGGTTACGCCTGAAGGCTAACCCGCCCTACGCTTTGGATTTACGTTTTGGTATTTGATTGCAGGGCTTTATTAACAAAGCCCTGCTACCCATACTCCCAGTATCACCGTCCTTCCATCACGCTAATGACGCTTCGACCGCCGGCGGTTTTTTGTACGCTGATTTTGCTGGCGATGCGTTCGGTCATTTCTTGTACGTGCGAGATGACGCCGACTTTTCGGCCTAGCGCTTGCAGGCCGTCTAGCGCATCCATGGCGATACTGAGGGTGTCGGCGTCTAGGCTGCCAAAGCCTTCGTCGATAAATAGCGATTCAACGCGCACCCGCTGCGATGAGAGTGACGCCAATCCCAGCGCCAGCGCTAGCGACACCAAAAATGACTCACCGCCCGAAAGCGAATGTACCGAGCGCGCTTCGTCGCCCATGTCTTGGTCGATCACCATCAGCGCCAGCGTTTCGTTAATCCGTTGCAAGCGGTAGCGGCGGGAGAGTTGCTGCAAATGGCGGTTGCTATAGCCAAGCAGCACATCCAGCGTGTATTGCTGGGCGTAATTGCGAAATTTTTTTACCGTCGCTTGAGCCAATTAAATCACCGAGTTGCGCCCAGCGGCGCTGGATGGTTTCTTGCGCGGCGATTTCTAGCAGCAGATCGGCGGCGGCGCTGCGGCGGGCATCGTCTTGGGCGAGTTGTAATTGTAAGGTGGCAACTTTCGCCTGCGCGGCGGCTTGCTCGCTGCTGATGTCTGCAACCTGTGCTTGCAATTGCGCCAGCGCGGCGCCGTCCTCAGTGTTGACGAGCTCGGGCTGTTGCGCTTGGTGTTGTTGCTGTTGCAGTCGGCGCTCTTGCAATACCGTTTGCGCGTGCAATAGCGCCGTATCCAGCGCCAATAGCGCGGCGCGCTCACTGGCTAACCCTGCGGCATCTAATGCCAAATGTTGTCGTAACACCGCCAGTTCAATGCCCTGCTCGGCCAACCATTGATCAAGTTGCTGCTGCGCGTTGTGCGCTTGCTGTTGCCATTGGCTCAGCTGCGCTTGGGCTTGGGCCAACGCCGCTTGCTCGCGAACCACTTGCTGCGCGCGGCCGATTGTGCGGCGAGCAAGGCTTGGTTTTGCAGCGCTTTGGCGCTGGCCAAGGCTTGCGCCAATTGCGCCTCAATACTTGCAACGCTGTGTCCGGCAAACAGCGCCTGTCGCTCAGTCTGCAATGCGCTTAGCGCGGCTTGCTCGGCATTCATTTGCGCTTGCAAGCGCTGCTGCTCGGCGCTGGTTTGTTGCGCGGCGGCGAGTAATCCAGCCACCGTTTGCGCCAGTAAGGCGGTGCTTTGCAGGCCGCTCGCGTGTGCGCTGTGCTGCGCCAACCAAAGCTGAGCTTGCTGTTGCCAATGCGCTTGCTCCGCCGCCGGATCGGCCTGCCAGCGCGTTTGCCAAGCGGCGTCAAACTGTAAAGCCGGTGCCAATTGCGCCAAGCTGGCGGCGCAGCGCGCGGCGTGCTCTTGCTCGGCAAGTTGCGCGGCAGCGCGTTGCGTGGCGATCTGCTGCAATACGCTTTGGCATTGTTGCACCGCGTCTTTCTGACTTAGCTGCGCTTGGTTGGCTTGCTCGAATGCCGCTTGTGCGCTGTCTTTGGCCTGCTGCGCGTGTTGCCATGCGGCTTCTTGCGCGGCCATGGCGCTGGCTTGTGTTTGTAATGCGGTGTGTTGCTCGGCAAACCATGCGGGCTGCTCAGCCGGACTCATTGTGCTGATTTCGGCCAGTAAAGCATGGTTTTGCCATTGCGAATTTAAGGCATCGCGCTCTGCGGTGATGCGGGTGATTTCGGGGTGAATCTCGGCCAAAGCGCGCTGAATGTTGGCAAGCTCGGCGCTCAATTGGCTGTGTAAGCTTAATTGCTGTTGTTGCTGCTGCCGCTGCGTGGCGACTTCGGCTTGCAAGCTGGCCAACATCGCTTGCAACTGCGGATTTGCACTGACGTAAGGATGATCGAGCGCACCGCAGACTGGGCAAGGCGCATCCTCTTGCAGCGCATCGCGTAGCGACTCAACGTTGCTGTTACACGCCGCTTCGGCCAATTTGAGCGAGCGCTCAGCTTGCGCCAAGGTGGCGGCAATCAGCGGTTGCTGCTGCGTCAGCACTGCCAAACTTTGCTCAGTTTGAGCCTGCGCCGCTTGCTGCATGGCTTGCTGATGCAGCAATTTATCCAGCTGCGCCGTGTATTCGCTGATGCGCTGCACCAGTTGCTGGGCGCTGGCTAAATCATCCCGCCGCTGCGTCCATTGCAGTTTTTGCGCTGGCAAGCTGCCAATGTCAATTTGCGCCTGCTGGGCTATGGCCGCTTGCCGCAGTTGCTCGGCCTGCTGCACTGCAATTTGCGCTGTTGCTAATTGTTCATTAGCGGCGCTAAGCTGCGCTGTTTGCGTAGTATGCGCTTGCGTCAATTGGGCGCATTGGCTGGCTGCGCCTTGGGCGGCGGTGCGCGCCGCGGCCGCTTGTTGCAGCTGCACTGCATACGCGGCCCAATTCTGCGCCAAATCTTGATACTGGGTATGTGCATGCAGCCATTTTTCAGCGTTGGCTAGCTGTATATACCCATGCTCAAGCTCTTTTTGTTGCTGCTCATGCTGCGCCCATGCTTGCTGCGCGGCGTGATTGGCTTGCGCCACCGTACTGTGCAATGCCGCTTGTGCGGATTGGCGAATGTCGATGCTGGTGTCGAGCTTTTTGGCGGCATCCAGTTGTGGCGCCGCAGCGCTTTGCGCTTGTTCGGCCGCCAGTTGCTGGCTTTGCGCTTGGCTCAATGCGGCATTGGCTGTGTCACTGGCCTGATTGGCCGCGCTCAATTGCTGCTGCCCCACGGTGATGGCCGCGCTGGTTTGCGCCAAACTCGTGACAAGGCGATCCACGTCAAGCAATAAAGGGCGGGCGGCTTGCACCAGATCGAGCTGCTGCAGCGTTTCGCGGCGTAAAGCCGCCGCCGCATGGGCAGTCTGTTGTTCAGCCACGGCAACTTGCGCGGCATTCACACCAAGGACGAGTTTGTCGGCCTCGGTGTACCAGCGCAGTGCGTTATTCAATGACTGCGCCGTGGTATCGAGGGTGCTTAAAGCTTGCGCGGCAGTAGTGGCCGCCACATCCAGCTCGCTACGCGCCTCTGCACTGAGTGGTTTTTGATCGGCGAGTCTATCGTTAATCCGCTGCAGCGCTTGTAATTCAGCTTTGGCGCGAACAAAAGCGCCTTGCGAGAGCTGGCTATAAATGGTGCTGCCGGTGAGCGTTTCTAATAGCTCGCCGCGCTCGTTATCATCGGCTTTTAAAAAGCTGGAAAACTCATTTTGTGCCAGCAATACCGCGCGGGTAAATTGCTCAAAATTCAAACCAATGCGCTGGATGATCTCGGCTTTGACTTCATTTTTTTTGCCGCCAATGGGCTGCATGTGCGGCAATTGCAGCAGCGACATCGTACTGGCTTGCAAGCTGCCTTTAACACTGCCGCGCGCCCGGCGCACGCTCCAGCGCGCGCGATAGCTCGCACCATCGTTGCCGACAAAATCCACTTCGGCATAGCCATCAGCACAGCCACGGCGCAGCAAATTGGCGGCGTCTTGATGGGTGATTAAATCCGTGCCGTCAGGCAAGGTTTTGCCGCTACCGGCTTTAAGTAAGCGCGGCGTGCTCTCATACAGCGCCATGCACAGCGCGTCGAGCAAAGTGCTTTTACCGGCGCCCGTTGGGCCGCTAATGGCAAATAAACCGGCGGATTTAAGTGGCTCTTGCTCAAAATCAACGTCAAATTCACCGGCTAAAGAGGCGAGGTTTTTACCGCGTATCGCTAAAATTTTCATTTTTCATCCGCCCCTGCATTGAGCATTAATTCGGCCAACGCCGCCATCAACTCGGGCGGCGCATCCGCCGCGTATTTGCTGCGATAGAGGCGATTAAAAATGGCATCGGGCTGCAATTGCGCTAACTCAGGCAAGGTTTCATCTTCAAGTTCAGCGCTATTTTGGGCGGCAAAGCGAGTTTCAATTTTGGCCAAGCGCACCGGTTTGCCTTCAATGGCCGCTTCAATTTGCGCGCGCAAACCGGGCTCGGGCTGCTCCAGCGCAATTCGCACCTCTAAAAAACGGATACTGCTCAGGGGGCAAATCAGCCGGTAAATTAAGCGCCGCTAAAGCCGCCAACACCTCGGCCATTGGCGCGGCTTTTTTAGGGATGCGCAATAAATCCACCGCGCGCGGCACCCATAAAGGCGTCACATCCACCACCGTTTCGCCTGCGGTATCAAAGCGCAGTACTTGATGCGGATACGCCACTTCGGCAAACGACAGCGGAATTGGGCTGCCGCAATAGCGAATATGCGCTTGTTGCCCCACCATTTGCGCCAAATGCAAATGCCCCAAAGCGGCGTAGGCAATATTGGCGTCAAACATTTTGGCCGATAGCGCTTCGCTGCCACCAATCACAATCGGCCGCTCTGAATCTTGCGAAACCTCACCGCCCACCATATGGCAATGCCCGAGCGCAATAATCGGCTGGCCCGCTTGGCGCAGGCTCAGCGCATACGCCAAAGTCTGTTGATACAGCGCAGTAATGCCGGCGGTATACGGGTCAACGCCTTCGGCTAAATCGGCAACGCGTGGCACATCCCGGGGCGTAAAAATGGAATCGCTAAACACCACGCCGCCACGCCTTGCGTGTCTTGCAGTGGAATCACTAAGCGGCTGACGTCGATTTGCCCTGCCGCATCGCGCGGTACAAAGCCGATTACGCTGGCATCCATCCCCGCTAAAAACGGCGCAGGCATTTCAAGCCGCCCCGGTGAATCATGATTACCGGCGATAATCACAATATTGAGCGCCGGAACGCGCGCCTTGGCTTGCTGCAAAAATTGATAAAACTGCTTTTGCGCTGCAGCCGAAGGGTTGGCGTTATCAAAAATATCACCCGAAATCAGCAAGGTTTGCGCTTGCTCGGTCACCAAGGTCGCCAGCAACCAATCCAAAAAACATTGATGCTCAAATCGACGCTCAAAATGATGCAAGGTTTGGCCTAAATGCCAATCAGAGGTGTGAATAAAACGCATACCAATCCCAAAGTGAATAACTCAATGTGCCAGCGCCCAAATCAGCACAAAACGCCCCAATATAACCGAATCAATCCGTCGCCGTCAGTAAGCCAAGCCAAAGCCGTACGAATCCCTACTCCCTACTCCCTACTCCCTACTCCCTACTCCCTACTCCCTACTCCCTACTCCCTACTCCCTACTCCCTACTCCCTACTCCCCATTCCCCATTCCCCATTCCGCCCCAACCTTGATCCAGATCGCGCAGTGTGCCTAGTTTACTGCGCTCAAGTGCAGTTCAGAGTATGCTGCCAATCCCCGCGTTGCCCGTCACTGGGCGCAATCAATGAAGGAACGCCGATGCCTGAGCGCAATGTGCAACTGATCATCATCGACCCGCAAAATGACTTTTGCGATCAAGCCGGCGCGGCGCTGCCCGTTGCTGGCGCCAGCGCTGATTTGCAGCGCATTGGCGCACTTTTAGCCCAGCAAGGCACCGCGCTCAGCCAAATTCATGTCACGCTCGATTCGCATTTACCGGTGGACATTGCCCACCCGAGTTGGTGGTGTGATGCCGCAGGCCAACTCCCCGCGCCGTTCACGGTGATCAGCCAAAACGAGGTAGAAAGCGGTGTGTGGCGGGCGCGCGATCCGGCGCAGCAAGCGCATAGTTTGGCGTATGTGCAAGCGCTCAGTTGCAATCAACGCTATCAACTGATGATTTGGCCCGAGCATTGCCTGATTGGCAGTTGGGGGCAAGCGGTGCAAAGTGATTTACTCGCTGCGCTTTACACATGGCAACGGCAAACGCTCAAACCGCTACACTTTATTCATAAAGGCAGCAATCCGCGCAGCGAGCATTATTCGGCGCTGCAAGCCGAAGTGCCCGATGTGAATGACGCCAATCCAGCCGATACCGCGTGGTTAACTGAGCTCGCCAAAGCTGATTTGATTTTGATTGCCGGCCAAGCGCTATCGCATTGCGTGGCCAGCACGGTGCGCGATTTAGCCAACGCCTTGGGCGAAGCGCAGATTCATAAATTATTATTACTCACCGATTGCACCAGCCCTGTGGCCGGTTTTGCCGAACAAGGGCAAGCTTTTATCACCGAGATGCGCGCCCGTGGCATGCAAACCGCCAGCCATTTAACGCTGGCGCTCGATCATTGATCCAACTTAGAAGCGATCTTTGCATGACAACTTTTGTGCCTGTGATTGAGTCTTTACTCGACACCGATTTATATAAATTCACCATGATGCAAGAAATTTTGCATAGCCAGCCGCAAACGCAGTCGGAATACGCGTTTAAATGCCGCAATCGTACCGCGCTGCCGCTCGCGGCTTGCCAAGCCGAAATCAACGCCCAGCTTGATCATTTGTGCACACTGCGCTTTAGCGAGGACGAGCTGGCTTATTTGGCGGGGCTGCGCTTTATCAAATCGGATTTTGTCGATTTTTTGCGTTTATTTCAGTTGCAACGGCGCTTTATTCGCGTCAGCGAAATCAACGCAACAGCCGGGCCAATTGTGCATCACCGTGAAAAGGCCGATGCTGCATTGCATGTTGTTTGAAATCTACGTGCTATCGATTGTGAATGAAGTGTATTTCCGCCAGTTTGAGCTCGCGCCTGCGCTCGCAATTGGCCGTGCCCATCTAGCGGCCAAAATCAATACTTTGCAGCAATTTGCCCAGCAAGCGCCGCTGGCCAATCCTTTTGTGTTTTTTGATTTTGGCACTCGACGGCGCTTTTCGCGGCAATGGCATGCTGAAGTGGTGCAAGCACTCGCCAGCCAAAGCAGCGCAATGCGCGGCACCAGCAATGTATTACTCGCCAAACGCTTTGGCCTTACGCCGATTGGCACCATGGCGCATGAATATCTGCAAGCGTTTCAAAGCTTTGGTTCACGACTGCGCGATTTTCAAAAAAATGCGTTAGAGCATTGGGTGCGAGAATATCGCGGCGATTTGGGCATTGCGCTGACTGACGTTGTCGGCACCGAGGCGTTTTTACGTGACTTTGATTTGTATTTTTTGCAAACTGTTTGACGGCGTGCGCCATGATTCGGGCGACCCATTTATTTGGGGCGAAAAAATCATCGCGCATTATCACACCATGAAAATCGACCCGAGCAGCAAGCAATTGGTGTTTAGTGACGGGCTCAATATTGATAAAGCCATTGCGCTCTACCAACACTTTGCGCCGCGCTCACGTGTCGGCTTTGGGATTGGCACCGATTTATCCAATGACTGCGGACTAGAACCCTTACAAATCGTCATGAAACTGGTGTATTGCAACGGGCAACCCGTGGCCAAAGTCAGCGATACGCCGGGCAAAGGCATGTGCGAGGACGTGAATTTTCTCAATTATTTGTGTGATGTTTTTAAAATCAAATAAACCGCAAAAATCCATAAAAATCCAATATCGCCGCGTCAGTACAAGCAGCAAATCCATGCCGAGTGGTGTAATGCTGACAAATTCAGGCGTATTGTGATTCATTCAAAAGACGCGAGCGCCTTCCCCTTTGCTGGGATTGCAGCAACACGCAAATCTTCACTTCTTCATCGGTATTGATGGGTATTTACTTGTAGGCAAGGTTAACAATTACCTGCAGGTAAATACCCATATAGATGGTATTTCAGCACTCGCCTTAATGCCCGTTAAACCGGCCCCGCTCGAATAATGGCCATCGCCAACAAAAAATACAACAAAAGAAAGAATAAAGTAAGATTTAACGCCTTATTTACGCAGCTTACTCGGCAAACTATTCTTGCCGCGACCTCACCCGACTAAATCCTTACAGATCAATATGCTACGACTAAGAACTGATGCATGCAAACCACAGAAAGCGGCAAATTGCATTAGGCATTTCCCCTAAAATGACGACATGCCAAATAAATTACTAGTCATTTAAGCTGTAACCCAATACCATCAGCATTAACTAATATACTGTTAATCTAATTTAAAGCCACCATGCCGCACCAACCCCATTTCAATCCACTCTGCCATTGCGTTAAAACACCATTTCAACTGGGCTTTACCTTAATCGAGCTCATGGTCACGCTCAGTATTTTGGCCATTTTAACTGCCATTGCTGCCCCCAATTTTAGCCAAATGATGGTCGCCAATCGCATGACCACACAAAACAATGAATTGATTGCGGCGATTAATTTGGCACGCTCCGAAGCGATCAAACTCAATCGCAGCGTCACTTTTTGTAAGCTTGATTCGGCCAGCGCCAGTGCGTGCTCGAGCACCGCCGGCAATTGGTTGCATTGGGGTGTTATTTCTAACGAAGGCCTAATCCGCCGTGGTGTCATCACCAGCGCCAGCGAAATCAAAGTCATTAGCGATTTAACCGCCAACCAACTGCGCTTAGGGGCCGATGGCTTGGCTTACAACAATAACAATTTAGCCGCTGCCAATATGTCGATTTGGTCGTGCAGCTGGGGCCGTCCTAGCGACAATTTAATGACGCTCGCCATTGGCGCCGGGAGTCGTTTTAGTTAGCACAAAAGGGAGCAAAGTATGCCCGTAAACTCATTGTCTTCGCCCCGACCACAAGCTGGCTTTAGCTTAATTGAAGTGCTGATAGGGATTGTGGTGCTATCAGTCGGTTTATTGGGTTTTTGGCGGCGTTACAATTGGCCACGCTCAAGCACAACCAAAGTTCGACCGAGCGCAATATGGCGGTGATTCAAACCAATTCAGTGCTCAGCGCCATGCGCGCAGATCGCGAAAACGCCATTAACGGGCAGTTTAATCTGGCGATCGATAGCGCCGTCAGCTCTGGCAGCAGCTTTGCCAGCGGGGTACTGAATCGTTGGCGCACCAGCATTAGCAATCAGTTGGGTGAAGGCGCTAGCGGTGCGGTCAACTGCAGAGCAGCACTATGTACGGTGACCATACGCTGGGATGATTCGCGCGCGGCGCAAGGCGAGCGTGAACAAACCATCGTCACCGAGGTGTTTCTATGAGCCATCCATCCCTACCCGCTCGAGCGGGATTTTTATCTCAGCGCGGATTTTCGATTGTTGAATTGATGATTGCCGTGGCGATTGCCTTATTGATGATTGCCGCTGTGTCTGGGGTAGTTCTGTCGAGTAAGCAAAGCTATCGCAGCTCTGAGGGCTTGTCGCAAGTCAACGAAAGTGGCCGCAGTGCGCTGAGTTTTCTAGAGCGAGCTATTCGTGGCACCGGCGTGATTGCCTGCGGCAATACCCAGCAAGTAGCCAATGTTTTAAACAATCCAACTTCACAATGGTGGTCAAATTGGGCGGCGATTCGTGGATTTTCTGGGAGTACGGCAACCAGTGCCGCCGCTTTTGGCAGCGGTGTTGGTCAGCGTATTACCGGCACACACGCGATTCAATTACAAGGCATGAGCGATTCGGCCTACAGCATCGAAAGCCATAACGGCGGCTCGGCCAATATCAAGCTCTCTGGCAGTAATTTCGACATTGCCGCTGGGGATATTTTAATGGTCTGCGATAGCGATCATGCCACCATTTTTCAAGTTTCAAATATCAATGGCACCGGCAATCTAGTGCATAACAAAGGCAGCGGCACTTCTCCAGGCAATTGCAGTAATGACTTGGCCTTTCCGACTGACTGCGGCAGTGGCCCGACCAGTAAATATGAATTTGCGCCCAATTCAACCGTGGCTAAATTGGCGGCTTCCACTTGGTATATTGGCAATAATGGCCGCAGCCAAGACGGTGGCCGCTCGCTGTATCGCGTTGGCATTGATGGCACACGCATCGAGATGGCCGCTGGCGTGGTCGATATGCAAATCAGCTATCGCATTCCTATCAGCACCAGCTGGGTGGACGCCAGCAGCCTCAGCAATACCCAGTGGGATCAAGTCAATGCCGTCACCTTAACGCTCAGCCTGCAAAGTGCGGAAAAAAACATTGCCACCGCAGCGACCACGCCCAATGGCCGTTTAACGCGCGAAATCACCCAAGTTATCTCGCTGAGGAATCGAACATTATGATGCGCGCAGCGTCTTACCGCCCTGCACAAGCGGGCATTATTTTAATCATGGCGCTGGTTTTGCTATTGATTGCGACCTTGCTCGGCGTATCAGGCATTCGTAATGTGCTACTGCAGGAAAAAATCAGCGGCAATAATTATGATCAATCCATGGCCTTACAAGCCACCGAATCGGCACTGCGCGCTGCCGAAGCCAAGATTGAAAGTAACCCCGATATCACCGCGCTCAATGGACAAAGTTGCCTTGCGCCCACGCTATGCCCGATTTCTCCGCCCGATGATGCCCCAAGCGGCTGGACCGATATTGACGCGGCTTATTTGGTCAACACCGCGCTACTTGAAGGCAAACCTCAGTATTTTATTCAGTTGATGTCTGAAACCAATAGCGATGATGAATCAGGGATTTCTGGCAGCGCCTTAGCCAATCAATACGGCGGTAGTGGCGGGATTGTTTCGCGCACTTACCGCATTACCGCGCGCAGCCATGCGCCCGACGCGGCCACAGGCCGTGCCGCAGTTCGCCTACAAACCACCGTCAAAGTCGATAGGTAGCACCATGTTTAAATGTCAGATCAAATCGATCACCTACTTGGTCGTGATCGCGGTTGCGACGCTAACGCCGCCCGCTTGGGCGGCAATTGAGATTGCCCCTGCCCCCTTGTATGTCGGTGGTTTTGTACCCGGCAGTTTGGCCTTAGTGCCTTCGGTTGAGTTTCCGACCATTCTTAGTCAGGCCAATGTCGGTGCTTATTCAGCGGCCAATGAATACACCGGCTATTTTGACGCCAATAAATGCTACGACTACGTGAATGCCAGCAATGAAGCCGATCGCCATTTCAAGCCCGTCAGCAAAACCACCACACGCAGTTGCTCAGGCAATTGGAGTGGTAATTTTATGAATTGGGCGGTCACACAAACCATCGATCCATTTCGTTCGGCACTGACTGGCGGTTATCGCGTTCGTGACACGGCAGGCGAGACGTGGCTAGAAAAAGCCCGGCATGATCGTGGAGGCAGTTATGGTGATCGCACCAGCAACGTCGCCGGCACTACGCCGTTTAGCTGGGGTAATCTCACCATCCGCGTCGCTGGCTTGGGCAATAAGATGTATTTCACCGGCACTGGTAATGTCAACAACCCAGGTACCGTGCGGCCTTATCCTGATTCAATCAGCAATGCCAAAAAAGATCAGGTATTTGAAGCCTCGGTGCGCGTGAAAGTCTGCGACTCGGCCTTCCCCGAAAAAAAACTGCACGCAATATGGCAGTAATTGGAAGCCTGAGGGCTTGATTCAACAATATTCAAGTAATTTGCAATACAGTATTTTTGGCTATCTCAATGACAGTAGCGCGCTACGAGATGGTGGTGTGATGCGCGCCAAAAATAAATTTGTCGGTGAATATAAACTCGATCCCAGCAGCAACCGTTTAATCGCCAATAGTTCACGCGAATGGGACCCTAGCACAGGGATTTTATACCGCAATCCAGATTCTGCTGATGCGGCCGATACCAATGCGGGCATTCAAGATAGTGGCGTGATTAACTATCTGAATAAGTTTGGCCAAATGACCAATCGCCAACACAAAAGTTACGACCCAGTGAGCGAGTTGTATTACGCCGCGATTCGTTATTTTAAAAACTTGGGCAATGTAGCGAGTTATTCCACTTTGTCCGGCGATAGCACGCAAAAGTATGAGCAAGCTGATGGCTTTCCGGTGATTACCCGCTGGGATGATCCGATTAAATACTGGTGCCAAAAAAATGTGATTTTAGGGATTGGCGACGTCAATTCGCACCGAGACAAAAACTTACCAGGCAGTACCCAAAGTCGCGGTGAGCCAAGCATGCCAAGCGAAGTCAGTGATGACAAAACCATTAATGTCGTCACCGCAACGCAAAAAATCGCGCAATTAGAAGGGATCAGCATCAACGATACGCAATTTACTGGCCGCGACAACTCAGCGTATATCTCCGGTTTAGCCTATGACGCCCACACCGTTGATCTGCGTCCTGAAGGTAATAACAGCAGTAGCGAGCTACTCAAACGCATTAAAGGCATGCAAACGTTATCAACGTATTGGGTTGATGTGCGTGAGGGCGGCGTGCTTGCCAACCGTAGCAGCAATCAATATTGGTTGGCGAGTAAATATGGTGGTTTTAAAGTTCCGAACGACTTTAAACCCTACGACAGTAAAACCACCAGCATTGCCGATGCGCTGTGGTACACCACCAAAGACATCTTATCGACAGGCGACAAGCGCCCAGATAATTTCTTTGTCGCCAGTGACGCACAAAATATGGTCTCGGGTCTCACCAAAGCGTTTGCCAGTATTAGTGCCGAGCGAACCAGTTCAGCCGCTGCGCTCACTTCGTCGAGTAATAAAATTGAGCCCGGCGTAGCCGTGTTTCAAACTACATTTTCTAGCTCTAGCTGGAGTGGTGATTTAAGCGCCTACGCCATCAATCAAACCACGCAAAAACCAGAAAGCACGCCGTTATGGAGCGCCGTTTGCCGCACTACCTCAACCGGTGGATCGTAAAATTTATTTTAATCAAACCCCACAAGCGGCCTCAGGCAAAACGGAATTTAAGCCCGGTGCCAGCGGTTTAGATCCCAATGTATTCACAACGGATATCGTTAACTACTTGCGCGGGGATCGTAGCAAAGAAGTACCGAGTGGCGCTTTTCGAGCACGTAGCAGTGCACTGGGTGACATTGTCAATTCTGCGCCAGTGTATGTTGGCAGCCCTAACCCTCGGCTGTATGCCAAAGAAGTCGGCTACGCGCAATTTGCCAAAGACAAAGTCAATCGCACGCCGATGGTGTATGTCGGCGGTAACGACGGCATGCTGCATGGGTTTAATGCCAAAACCGGCGTTGAAGTGTTTGCCTTTATTCCCAATGCGGTACTCAATCAGCAGCTGGCCAACACGGCCTCACCCGACTATAGCCACCAGTACTTTGTCGACGGTGAAATCACCGTGGCTGATATTTATATCAATAGTCGCTGGAAAACCATCTTAGTCGCCAGCCTAGGTCGAGGCGGCCGCGCCACCTTTGCGCTGGACGTGACCGATCCCCACAATATGTTGCCACTGTGGGAAAACAATCCGCAACGTGCACCAAACATTGGTCAAGTGATCGGTAAACCGGTGATTGCGCAATTGGCCAAAGGCAAATGGAGTGCCATCATGGGCAACGGCATTAACAGTGCTGGCGACAAAGCCCAATTGATGATGATTGATATCGACAGCGGTGATGCCACCTTTGTCGACACCGGCGTTGCGAGCAATAACGGCCTGTCTGCCGCCGACGTGTGGGACACCAATAACGACGGGATTCATGACACCGCCTACGCGGGCGATCAACGTGGCAATTTATGGAAGTTTAGTAATTTAAAAAACAACCCCACTGCCATCAAGCTGTTTAGCGCCACCAGCAGCTCAGGCGCCCAAGCGATTACTGCCGCGCCGATTGCCGTCGTGAACCCGAAAACCAAAGTTCGCTGGGTGTTTTTTGGCACGGGTCGGTTTTTAAATAGTAACGACTTAAGCAATAAAGACGTGCAAAGCTGGTACGGGATTATCGACAGCAATCAAGCGGTGGAGCGTAGTAGCTTAATGGTGCGAAGAATCCTCAAAGACGGTTCGACCACCAATGGTTCGATTCGCGTGATGTCCACACCAAGCCCGAATGATATGCAAGGCAAATCGGGCTGGGTGATTGATTTTAAAGGCTCGGGCGTGGCCATCGAGGGCGAACGAATGCTGCTACCGAATCAAATTCGCGGCAATAGCTTAATTGGCACAACTCGGATCCCAGACGGCAGCGATCCTTGTTTACCCGAAGGTCGCGGCTACACCATGGCCATTGATCCATTTAGCGGCGCGAGTTTAGATCAGGGCTTTTTTGATCTCAATGGCGATGGCAAAGTCGATGAAAAAGACCAAATTGACGGTGCTTACGCCAGCGGTGTTGGCTTTGACAGCAGCCCCAATGCGCCGATTTTTTGTTGGCGACGGTATGATTTCCAGCTTGGAAAACGCCGGTACTTCACACATTAAAACCCAAGGCAAATTAGGCCGCATCGTTCGCACCTCTTGGCGTGAAATTTTAGGAGTTTAAGTTGAAAATCCAATCGCCCCAGCGCACTGCACATGGCTTTACGCTGATTGAAATGATGATTGTCGTCGCCATTATTGGTATTTTGGCCGCCATCGCCTACCCCTCTTACACGCAATACGTGGTGCGTAGCCATCGTGCGGCGGCCAAAGCGTGTCTTTCTGAGCAAGCGCAATTGATGGAGCGCTATTACACCACGCATATGAATTACACCGGCGCGTCGCCGACCTTGGCTTGCCAAACGGAGAGCGGCATGGCAACGCGCTATCAATTTACAACGGATATTGCCAGCGCGCGCAGCTACACCGTCACCGCCACACCGCTTGGCACACAATTGAGCCAAGATCGGCAATGCGGCGCGCTGAGTATTGATTCACAAGGTGGTAAAAACCGCCAGCGGTAGTGGCGGCGCAGCCGCTTGTTGGTAAAAAAAACGGCGCTGATTTGCAGCGCCGTTTTTTTTATCTTGCCTGCCCGCTCAAACTGGACACAAGGTCTGCATCTCTTCACCCCGTATCGTATGCACGGCAGTGCCAAAATGCGCTGGCTTCACATGTTGCGTCCATGGTGATTTAGCCAAAGCATGTTTCATATCGGCATAACCGGCATTGCGTCGCTCTAAAATCGATGGCCGAGAGAATTCCGCATCTGAATCGGCAATCTGCTCACCGCTAGGGTGATATACCAAGTGGACAATATCAAAATGCGCATTGCCATTATGCGCGCTCAGGTTCAAATCATCGCTCACCGCGCTAATATCGACGCTAGCACCTTGTGCAACATGATGCATCGCACGGCGATGATTATGTCGCTTGGCCAAAGAATCAATATGCTGCTGAGTACGGCTAGCGTATTGAATCTGTTTTTGTCGCCATGCCACACTGTCCATATTGCGCGGCGCAGGGCCGTGCGCATCCCATAAATCAATCATAAATACCAAGGTGTTGCCGTCGAGCTCACTGTGAAAAATCGCATCCAATGGCGTATTGGACACACAGCCGCCATCCCAGTACAGCTCACCATCCACCTCGGTGGCCGGAAACCCCGGAGGCAATGAACCACTGGCCAAAACATGCTCTGGGCCTATGGTTTGCCGATGATTATCAAAAAAAACCAACTCGCCCGTCGTGACCTTGGTGGCGCCCAACACCAATTGTGCGCCTTGGTGGTTGATCAAATCAAAATTGGCCAAACGCTGCAAAGTGGCTCGCATTGGCGAGGTATCACAAAAACTCGCTGTTTCAGGCGGCATATCATTGAGTAATAAAGGGCTAGGAAAGCGTGGTTGCCAAAAATTGGGCTGGCCCATGGTGACCGCTTCCATAAAACTCAATTTGTTATACATTCGCCGCCAATCGCCCTGTAGATATTCACCGCTCATATTTTGCGCGAAATATCCGACCATAATGCATCCAGCTGGCTTAAACGATTCTCAGGGGTATTGCCCGCTAAGATGCAAGCATTAATAGCCCCAATGGATATACCCGCAAAAAAATCCGGCTCTAAGCCGGCTTCATGCAAAGCTTGATACGCACCAATATGATAAGCCCCTAAGGCCCCTCCACCTTGTAGCACCAAGGCAATGCGCGGTTTTTGAGATGCTTTTTTTTCTGCCACAGCCATCAATCGCTCCTCAATTTAATAATCAACACAGTGTTTTATTAACGATGTCATGGCTTCAGACTCCGGCAAAAGCGTGACATTACTTGCCGCTTGTTTATACACTCCGACCTAGCTGTGCATTACCCAGTCCAAACGCTGCTGCATCGCAACAAAGAAAGCGTAGTCGATGAAAGGCAGATTGGCATTATTTTTAAGCATCGCTTTCACCCCGCGACATAAATCAAACCGATGAAAGTATTTTGGCCATAAACTTACAGTTATCTGTACAATCCGCGCAAAATAATACCCAGCAGCACGCAATAACGCGGTAAAAAACGTTATCTACTCTGCCATCAGTGCTTTCATCTCCCCAATTGCTCATGCCCAAGGTCTGCATATGCTGCGTTTTTTCCTAATTTTATTGTTCATGACCTCGGTACACGCCGAAACCCTGAGCGGCCATATTATTGGCATTAACGATGGCGACACCGCCACGCTACTCACTACTGACAGAAAGCCCGTCAAAATCCGCCTATGGCAAATCGATGCGCCGGAACGAGACCAAGCTTTTGGCGAAAAATCCAAACAATCTTTATCTGATTTAATTTATCGAAAAGACGTCACCGTGCAGGTCGATACCCAAGACCAATATGGGCGCAGCGTCGGCAAAGTGTTTGTTGGCGGGATGGATGTCAATCTGGAACAAATCAAACGCGGCATGGCTTGGTTTTATACCCAATACGGTAGCGATGAAAAATACCGCGCCGCTGAGCAGCAAGCTAAAGCGGCAAAATATGGTTTGTGGATCGACCCTGCGGCTGAAGCACCATGGCAATGGCGCGCCAGTGGCAAAACCAGCCGCCCAGCCGCCCCTGCTAACGGGAACCCACCGGCCTCGAACCAAGCTGCGCCAAGCAAAACCACCACCAGCAATCCGCCCGCCATCGTTAGCAATTACCGCTGTGACGGCCGACAACACTGTTCACAAATGAGCTCTTGCGCGGAGGCAACGTACTTCATCAAGCATTGCCCCAATGTCAAAATGGACGGCAATAACGACGGCATTCCGTGCGAAAAACAATGGTGTAAATAAAGGCAGATTCACTTCAGCGTTAAGCAACTAAAATCCAACGCAGAGGCGCAGAGACGCAGAGGAAACCAGAGCAAAAACATCAGCAAAACACAGGTTAAATCATCGTGCTTGCTCAGTTCTGATTTGTTTTTTCTCCGCGCCTCTGCGTCTCTGCCTCAAAAAAGTTTTTGTCAGTGCGGCATAACCATCGATTGATCCTCATGCCGCAACGCAATCCACCGAACAAGCAGCGCCCTGCAATTAATTCACTTTCACCTCCAGCACCCCCGATTGAATCGACAATTGCGTGTCTTTCATAATGATCTGGCTAGGCACTTGGCCGTTTTGCAAGGGGTTGATTTTGCGGAAGGTGCATTGCAATTGCGACGGGGTTAATTTCACCACCGCGTAGCCTTGTGCATCGGTATCGGCATAACGAATCCATGGATTATTCACCGGCGCAGCACCCGTTGCTGGGCTGGCAAAGGGATTTAGAAACGGCGTGACTTGGCTGGCAGGAATCTGCGCCGCCGTGATGCCGCCGCCGACTTTTTGCGCGATATTTTGTGCAATAAAACCGGCGAGTGTTTGCGCGGCGATGGATTTTTTAGTCGCCGCCAAATTGGCAATCAGCGCAGCAATGGTTTGCCCGAGTTGGCCACCGAGTAAATCATTAAAAGTATTCACCTCGCTGCGGCTTAGGCCTGCAGTGGCGACAAAGGCTTGTGCTGGCACGATTTTAGCGTTAATTGCCCCCGTTACGGCGGCGCTCACTTGGCTGCTATTACTTAAATCGCTCACCCCAGCTTGCTGCGCGATGCCAACGCTGAGCATTTGAATCGCAATCTGCTCGGCCCCCGCTTCGCTACTAAACACCAAAGCCTGCGCACTCGCCAAAGCTGGATCACGTACCGCACTGGCAAAATAATGGTAGAACGAATCGCTACTCATTCCCGCCGTCACCAAGTCGATCAATGCTGGCGTATTGGGCGGCGTAGCGCTGTAGTCGGCGTGAGCCACACCGGCGTAAAAACTATGAATATCACCAGTAATCGCCACCACATTTTTGATTTGATTTTGGCGAATAAATTGCAGCAAATCGCTGCGCTCGGCATTAAATCCGTCCCACTGATCGGCGTTAAGAACCAAGTCTTGCTGCAAAGCACTTGGCACGCCGGGCAAATTGCGGGCATCTAAGCGCATTTTGAGCAAAGACACTTCATTGCCCCAGACTTTCCACTGTGCTTTGGAATTTTTAAGCGTGCTTTTCCACCAATCACGTTGGGTTTTACCCAAAATCGACACCAGCGCCAACTCGTCGCCCTGTGCTTTACCGATGGCCATTTTTTGCGCTTCTACCGCGCTTAATTGCTGGCTAGGCACTAAATACCGACTGCCAATACTGCTGCCCACTGCCGCCTCGGGCAAGATATGGTCAGCGCGGTAAAGTCGCTCGTCGGTCATCACCAAATGCATCAACTGGCCAAATTGAAAATCGCGATACAGTCGCACGGTATGAAAACTACTGGCCTTGGCGTCAAACACGATGTCTGCCGGCATAAATTCATACCATGCTTGATTGGCCGAACGGCGACGCGTTGTTTCGTGCTTGTTATCACCGCCGCGCTGCGGATCGTAAGTCCCATTGTCGTACGTGGTTGCGTCGCCCCAGCAATCATCAGAAAACTCATGATCATCCCAGATGGCAATCATCGCAAAGCGCGCATGCACTTGCTGCAAGCGTGGGTCGCTACGGTATTGTTTATACAGCGCGCGGTAATCGGCCAAAGTCAGCGCATAGCGCGCACCGCTATTGCCCACTTTAAACGCGCCATCGGGCAGTTTTAAAGCGCCATGCCGAGCTTCAACCTGACCGGTTTGAAAGTCTTCACCAATGGTTTCGTAAATATAATCGCCAAGATGGACGATAAAATCGAGATCCTCAGTCAACAATTGGCTAAAGCCGCCCCAGTGATGAATGCTCCAATCCTGACAAGACAAAAACGCAAACTGCAATTGCGCTAAATCAGCATTGGCTGCCGCTGCAGTTTTAAAGCGCCCCACCATTGAGCGCGAACCATTCACAATAAACTGATACCCATAGTAGGTATTGCCCGCTAAGCCAGTTAATTTGTGGCGTACGCTATGATCCCACTCTGAGAGCGCCGCGAGCGTCACATTAGCAACCACTTTACCCGTTAACACCCCCTCGCTACCGGTCAAGCCCGCTGGATCACCCTCAGTCACCAATAACTGAATCGTGCTATTCATTGCCGCACCTTGGCTGGCAATCGGATCAACATTGCGCGGTAAAACGCGAGTCCATAAGACGATGCTATCGCTGCGTGGATCGCCAGCCGCAATGCCTTGTGGAAACTGATACTGCACAGGATTAGGACTCGAACTTGGGCTTGGACTCTCTGTTGGCCCTAAAGCAGAGTCAGTGCCACCACAAGCAGTGAGTAAAATTGGGCTAGCAGCGCTGGCAGTCATAAAGCCAGCAAGACGAATAAATTGACGGCGATCCACGGTTTTCTCCCAGAAAGAACGCCATCCTCCTCGCCTTGTATTGCAACAATATAAACAGGTGTTTTATTTTTGATTCTGTTGTAAGCGTGCCTAGCCGCGTCTGCCTAAAGAGGCAAAACTCAAGTCACCCATCGCCATTTTTAAACTGTACAGATGTCGATAAAACCCAAGCCAACAAAAAGCCCTACAGGTATTAAGCTGCAGGGCTTTTTGTGGTTGGTCTAGGGCTCAATACTTAATGCGTTGCTAGGTGAATAAAGATTTGTGCGCCAACCAGCATAAAGTCGTCGTCGACAAAATACGGGTTTGCGTGCAAATAGTTATTGATGCCTTTGCTGCGATTGCCGCTGCCTAAAAAGAACATCGCACCACGTTGCTCGCGAGCGGCGTTCACCATCAGGCTAAAGTCTTCGCTGCCAGTCATGGGTTTGCAATCGGCTTGCAGCAGCTCAGCAGGAATAATTTCCTTGGCTGCGCTGACTACGCGTTGATATGCATCTGGATGATTAATCACCGCTGGGTAACCGCAGTAATCCATGCTGGTAACAAAACCGCGCAAGGTGCTTTCTTGAACAATCCCATCAAAACTATTTTTTAAGATTTGATCGGTATTGGCATCCATGGCGCGAATCGTGCCGCGCGCTTGGGCATGGTCGGCAACGGCATTGGGAATCGTGCCGCCATGAAACATACCGCAGCCAAAAACGGCGGGGCTAAATGGGCTGGTTTTTTTGGCGACGATATAGTCAAAATCCATAACGATTCTGGCGGTTTCACGAATCGCATCCAGACCTTTTTCTGGCGTTGAGCCATGCGCCGAAATCCCTTGCACATCCAAAGTCCAAGCCGAACCATATGACGACATTACGCCAGCATTAATCAGCACCGTACCGCATTCGCGTGAGGCATCGTTATGCAGGGCATACACTTCGTCAACGCCGTCCATGCAGCCCAATTCAACCATTTTATCCGCGCCCGGCACGCGCATATCTTCTTCGGCCATTTGGAATACAAAGCGCACATTGTGCTTTAATTCTTCACGGTGCAAAGCCAGATAACGCGCGGCAGTCAGCGCAATGGTCATATGCGTATCATGACCACAATTGTGCGCGCGCAGCCAGCATGTGTTGAGCTATACGCATCATTGGTCAGGTCATCCATCGCCAAGGCATCCATATCGGCACGGAAAGCCACGCGGCGCGCATCAGGATTGACATCTAAATCAGCAACAAAGCCAGTAAAGCCAGCAAACGTGGTGATTTGGTAACCCACTTCACGCATCAAGTCTTGGCAGTACTGCGTGGTTTTAAACTCTTGTCCAGATAACTCTGGGATTTGATGCAAATGACGACGCGTTTGAAGACTAAAGTCGTGCAACTCACGCAATTTGGCGTTCAATTGAAAGGCATTTAACGTGCTCATTTAGATGATTCCTTTCATTTGGAAGCCGATTTGCGCCACCAAAGATGCGCCAAAGAAGCAGCTAGTAGAAACAATCAAGAAAATCACGATGACTTTCCACGACATTTTTTTCAATTCTTCCATCTGGCCACCAACTGACAAACCAGCAAAAGTCAGCAAAGGGACACAGCAAGACAGAAAAGACACTTTACCAATCGACTCTAAAAAATAAGCACGCACTAGCGTATCGGGCAAACAAATGGCAATCCCGATCAAAGTCGCGTAGGCAAAAGTCGGTAACGACGATGGAATCCATTGTTTGGCAACCAGGGATAAAAATACCACGATCGACATGGCTAAAAAGCTATGCAGCATGTCAACAATCGGCGTTCCTGTCGTCAGGAACTGGGTAAACATGGCTAAGATAATGGCCATGAACACCAGTTTCATATCGATTAAGATGGCTTTCATTGAATTTAGCCCTCCTTTTTATTACAAAATTTATACATAAATTCAGCCAGCGGTACACCAAGGTAAGTCAAAGACAAAGCGCCTAATACCGATGACAATAAATTTGATGCGGCGGCAATACTGAGTACTTTTTGCGCCACAAGTGGGTCTAAACCATGAATCAAAGCGCCAGATGCAGCACTGAGCATTGAGCCACTACCTACGCCAGCACCCGCGGCCAAGGCCAATGGATTTAAGCCGGTCAATGGGCCTAAACTGCCCAAAATACTGAACCACAAGGTACCAACAACAGAGCCACATAGATAAATCCCAACACGCCAACGTACTCTGGGCTGCCGGTACCAAATCGACCTTGAATCACGGCGATAGATGGCTCGCGACTAATTGACGAGCAAGCGCCGATGGCTTTACGGCCAAAACCAAATTTCACCGCCAATGGAATCGCGATAAAAATTGGCAATAAATTGCCTAACTCTTGCATCACCAAAGGAATACCGGCGGTAACGATAATGTCTAGATTAGGAATAATCATGCCGGCGTATTGGGTACCGAGTACCAATAGACAAATGCCGACCATTTTGGAGCAGAAGTTTTCTTCTTTTTCAGTAAAGATTTGGCCCCAAGCTTTTACTTTTTGCTTAGTCCAATTGACTGACAAACCCATCCCAATCATCACCGCAAACAACATTGGCAAGATCGGCAATTTAGCAATGCCAACATCGATTTCTTGTTTGCCAATAATAAATTGCGCAATAAAAATAACAATGGCAGCGACAATCCCACTGGTCACGGCAATTTTTATTCCGCTTCGACTAGGGCCTGACTCATCCGCTAGCGGCGTTGCGCTGGCATGATCCTGATTTGTGGACATTATTTTCCTTTGCTTAAAGCATACCCAACGGTATCGTTTCCGAATGCTAGCGATAGTAAGGCAAGCCCAAGGGCGAAAAATTGACTGACATCAATTTTTAACAGCCGAACCGTAGTGACATAATGCCAAGTAAAAGTCAGCCCAATTAGTAAGCCATTGTGTTAACCACCGCGTTTCAGCCCACAAAAATAACCATAAAAAACATCACGATAAGCACCAAACAAGTGAGAAAACAGCTTTTCATAAAATTACAAGCCACGTAAAAAATAGCCTACTTATTTGAGCTATTTGCATGCTGAAGTGGTGCCAGCTTGGGCGTTCAGACGGCAACGCTGGCTCGCTTGCGCTATACCACATGATCAATTCGCTACAGGGCAAAATCATGAGTAACGACCGCATCGAAACGGATTCTTTTGGCGCCATAGCAGTGCCAGCATCGGCATTATGGGGCGCGCAAACGCAGCGCTCTTTAATGCATTTTCATATTTCGACTGAGACCATGCCGACTGAATTAATACAGGCTTTGGCGCGGGTAAAACGCGCTTGCGCCGCGAGCAATCAAGCGCTGGGTTTGCTCGATGCCAATAAGGCCAACGCAATTATTGCCGCCGCCGATGAAGTGCTCGCCGGGCAACACGCAGCAGCGTTTCCACTCTTAGTCTGGCAAACGGGTTCAGGCACGCAAAGCAATATGAATATGAATGAAGTGCTCGCCAATCGAGCCTCTGAATTACTCGGTGGATCGCGTGGCACAACGCGATTATTGCACCCCAATGACGACGTGAATCTTGGGCAATCCAGTAATGATATTTTCCCTACCGCGATGCACGTTGCCGCAGCGCAAGGGATTCAAAATGAATTACTGCCCTGTTTGAACCGCTTAATTGACAGCCTGCACAGCAAAGCGGCTGAGTTTGCCGACATTGTCAAAATCGGTCGCACGCACTTACAAGACGCCACCCCGATCACGCTCGGGCAAGAAATATCCGGCTGGTATAGCCAGCTGGAGCACGCCGAACGCATGCTCAAACTCAGTTTACCGTCCTTATGCCAATTGGCCGTTGGCGGTACGGCCGTCGGTACGGGGCTCAATACGCATCCACAGTTTGGCGCTCGCGTTGCAGCTGAATTAGCCTTGCAAACGGGTCTACCTTTTGAATGCGCGAGTAATAAATTTGCCGCTTTAGCTGGGCATGATGCGATGGTTAGCGCGCATGGCGCGATGAAAACCTTGGCCACGGCCTTAATTAAAATCGCCAATGATATTCGCTGGTTAGCATCGGGCCCGCGCTGTGGCTTGGGCGAATTGCAATTACCTGAAAACGAACCGGGCAGCTCAATCATGCCCGGCAAAGTCAATCCAACCCAATGCGAAGCGATGACGATGCTGTGTTGCCAAGTATTGGGCAACGATGTCGCCATCAGCATCGGGGCGGCGTCGGGCAATTTTGAACTCAATGTCTTTAAACCCTTAATTGCTCATAATTTTTTGCAAAGCTTGCGCCTATTGCGCGACGGCATGGCTAGCCTAACGACGCATTGCATTGTCGGCATCGCTGCAGAGCGCGAGCACATTGCCGCACTGCTTGAACAATCCTTAATGCTGGTCACCGCGCTCAGCCCGCATTTGGGCTACGATCAATCGGCAGAAATCGCCAAATACGCCCTGAAACAAAACTGCACTTTAAAACAAGCGGCGCTGGATTTAGGTTTATTAACCGGCGAGCAATTTGATACCTGGGTGAATGCCAAAGCGATGACGCATTCCTAAAATCGGCTACTGTCGGCGTGATCGCTGCTGATACGCGTTTAGCGCTCAAGCAAGGTCTAAAAAGCGATGCATCGTTGGCGATATGCACTGGCTACACAGCGCAATCATCGCAAAAAGGGCCGCAACCGCGGCCCTTTTTCTTTATCCAACCCTGATGCTCAGTCGAGCAATTTCAAGCGATGACTAGAGCAAGACTGAAGCAATTACTGGCAGGCGCCCAAATCTTGCCACGGCATAGCGCTACCGGTATTACGGCTTGGCCGCTCGCCTTGGCTAAGCCATTTTGCTTTATATTGACGACCTTGATCAGTGACGACACTGCCTGCGGGATAACTCACTTGGCTTTGCCAAGGGCTAGCGCAGCTAAGTGTTTTGCCGCTCATCGTCACGCTACGCAGCGTTTGCAATGGTTGATTAGCCGCGGCAATGGCACGAATTTCGCTAGCTGGTAAGGCGCGATTCCACACGGCAACATCGTCAAAAGCCAAGACAAATTTTTCTTTCGGGTAGCGTTTGTAGTAATCACCACGGGCATCTTCATTGAGCGCCCAACGTTGATAACTGGGGACGATTTTGCCCGTCACATTGGCGTACGACAGCACACTTTCACCAATCAAACCGGCGGCATTGCTGGCATAACAGCGCATGCGTTTTTGCGCTGGCTCCAGCACAATCGCCACATACACCCAAGCGCCAGTGACCATGCCTAAATACGTATCAGCGCGATTGGTGCCATCGCCGATATTAAATTTAAAGCGGCCATCGCCCGAATGGCCAATTGAAATACCGGCATTTTTGCCCGATGCCCAGTCTTTATTGGCCACCACACTGCACATATTGCTGCCCATATTGCTTGGCATTTTGACCCAAAACCCGAGCGTAAAATCAGCGGCGCTCGGGTCAAAAGGCATAAATGCAGCACTACCCTTAGTGGCATCAAGCTGCAAGGCTGATAAATACTTAGCGCCAGCGCTATACCCCACTGGCCCAACAGGCGTTAACGCCGCACTACCGATCTCATCATTGAGGGTGTTTTCAAATTGATAATAATGACTCACTTGGCTCAGTAAGGCGGCGGTAAACGGCGCTTGCACCGGTGGCGTGGGCGTGGGTGCCGGACTTGGCGTTGGCGTGGTGATGCCTGCAATCGGCAAACGGCCCGGATACGTTTGGCTAATCCCGCCTTCGATATGACCGCAGTACTCATAAATAAACCGGCCGCTACTGTCATTGGCGAGCAAAATCATCACGTCATACCAATTATTCAGCGTTGCAATCGTCCAGCTAGCGCTGGCATTCGCGGCAATCACTTGCTGGCTACGCTGCCCAGTTAGATAGTCATCGACATACAGCGTTAACACCGCTGGGGCGCGATTTTGCACCTGCAGCGTGATAAAACCCCCACTTAAATTAGGCATCATACTGATTTGCGGATAAGCGCCATTTTGCCAAGCATTGGGCAATAAACTCCCGGCAAAGCGCCGATAAAAACTATTTGGCCCATGAATCGCTAAATCAAACTGCCCGGCACTGGCGGCGGCACCATCGATGACTTGGTTTTGCGCGCCGTTGGCTGGCACAGTGACAAAAATTGGATTAAACACCAAACTTTGATAACCATGAATATCAAAAGCCGCCGCTTGCGCCCCGCTATTACTCATTTTCAGCGTAATTTTTTTACTCGCCGTGTCCACCACGGCATCGACATTCACCTGCACCGCCACCGGTCGTAATGGCCGCGAGCCACCAGCCGAACAGATCGGCGCCCCTGTTTCTCCATTCGGTTGAGCAGCCGGCAAACTGCTACAGGCAAAAGCGGCATCACTGGCCAAAATGGCGGTATCGGGTACACCCGTTGGATAGCCATAAGGGCTGGCCGTAAAGTCAAAACCATCCATTAAATCAGCACAGACACTACGCCGCCACGCACTGATATTCGGTTCTTGCACGCCGGTGAATTTTTCTAAAAAGCGTATCGTCGAGGTTAAATCACACGTTTGGCTATAGACATAACCGCCAATACTCCACGGTGAAATCAGCCACGTTGGCATACGGTGACCTAAGCCCAGCGGAAAACCGTTTTTCCACTCATTAGCTGTACCAATCGGCGCTGTGGGCGGCACAACGTGATCAAAAATCCCGCCGTTTTCATCATAGGTATAAATAAAAACAGTTTTTTCCCACACGGCAGGATTGCTCGCCAACGCATCTAAAAAAATCTTGGCGTAATTGGCACCGGCATTTGGTGCATGGGCTGGGTGCTCAGACAATGCCGCCGGGGCAATAATCCAGCTTACCGCTGGCAAAGCATTGTTAGCGACGTCTTTGGCAAATGCATCACGGCTACGCTTAACCATCCCGTTTAGATACAGCGCGGAATTGGGAAGCGCCGTTTTAAACTTGGTAAACCACGCTAAGGCATTGTCATCATAATTATCTTGCTCTTGATACATTTTCCAGCTGACACCGGCAGCTTGCAACCGCTCGGCATAAGTAGTCCACGTAAATGGAATGACCTCGCTATTGTCCATTACCGCGCCAGCCGACCAGAGCCCTTGACCGTTACTACCACTCATTAGAAATAAGCGATTGGGATTGGTACTGGTATTGCTCGAGCAAAAAAAATGATCGCACGTGGTAAAGACATCGGATAAAGCGTGATGAAAGGGAATGTCTTCGCGCTGGTAATAACCCATCGCATAATTGCCTTTATTGGCAATCCACTGATTCATTTGCCCGCCATTAAATGCATTACGGCCAGAAACCCAATCATGCGTGACATCGACCATGCACTGGCCATTGCTGGTTTTGCTATTGAGGCGAAACGGCCAAATCGGCTGATTATTGGCATTTTTTTGCGCAAAAACGCTACTGCCATCGGGTTGGCGTAATGGATGTGGATCATTAAAGCCGCGCACGCCGTTCAGCGTGCCTAAATAATGATCAAAAGAGCGGTTTTCCTGACTCAAAATCACCACATGTGCCACCGAAGACAAGCTACCGCTACTGGTCCCAGCGGCTAAAGCGCGTTGCACGCTCAAAGGCAAAGCGGCCAATGCGCCGCTGGCGCTGGCATATTTTAAAAACTGACGACGATCGAAACTCATGACTTCTCCTTAGAAAAGTCAGCATCGTCGTCTAGATGTATTGAAGTTTTATCACGGCCAAATCAAATTTATATGACATACAATAATTTGTTCTATATGAAATCGACCTCTTAGCCGCGCAGCCTTATGCCGTAAGCTGACGCCTTACCGCAAGCAGCAACAATAAAAAAAGAGCACCCGAAGGTGCCCTGTTGTTAATTTAAGACGCGATACATTTAAATGCGCCGTAGCGCCATTATTTTCCCAGTGAACCAGCATACTTGCTTGCTAGATCGGCTTGTTCAGCACCCGAAACTCCCATGTGATTCATATTACTAGCATGTACGGCGCTCATCGAAAAAGTAAACGCCAGGGCCAGCATTAAGAGGGTTCTCATCGTCCTACTCCTTTATCAATTCATCCAGCTATAGCTATAGCCCTCACCAGATTGAATCAGTCTAAATAGCGCTCAACGGCGCGATTTAATTGGACTATCGGTAGTTTATTCTTTACCTGAAAAAACCTATCGCCTTGCTGTCAGTTTGAGTTTGGCTCATGCCCTTCTTGCTGCGCTCTGGCAGCTGAGGCGCGTAATTTATCTTTTTTACTCATTCGAGCGCCTTTAATCCCGCCCTCCCCCGAACCGGCAACGGCTTGCTCTTTGCGCGATAAAACCATCGATATGCTCGCGTACAATTCGCATTTCAAGGCGTTTTTCCAGCAACCTAAAATGCGCTTCACTGTGCGGCGTCACCAAGCTAATCGCCACCCCACTGCCACCGGCACGGGCAGTGCGGCCAATGCGATGGGTGTAATCGGCGGGCGAGCGCGGTAAGTCAAAATTAATCACGCAAGGCAAGTCGTCAATATCAATCCCGCGCCCCGCTAAATCGGTTGCGACAACGACTTGTAAATTACTGGATTTAAATTCGGCCAAGACTTGGCTACGCCGACCTTGGCTAAATTCACCATGAAACGGCGCGGCTTTAATTCCAGCACTGGCTAAATAGCGCGCCAATTGTTCGGCGATATTTTTCGACGCCACAAACACCAAAGCCCGCGCATCGCCACTATCCAAAAAAAACTGCACCAATAAATCAGCGCGCCGCGCTTCATCCACCACAATCGCACGCTGCAAAATATCAGGGCGATTTTCGTCGTTGTTTTCAATGACAATGCGTGTGGGCTGCTGCAAAATGGCATCGGCCAGCGCATTGACATTGCTTGGAAACGTTGCCGAGAATAATAAATTTTGTCTTGGGCTGGGTAGCAAGGCCAAAATGCGATTGATTTCTTCGTTAAAGCCCATATCCAGCAAGCGATCGGCTTCATCGAGCACTAGCGTGGTAAAGGCTTCGGGCTTAATCGCATTTTGCCCGATCAAATCGAGTAAGCGCCCCGGTGTGGCCACCAAAACGTCAGCTCGGCCGCGCAATTGCATCATTTGTGGATTGATCGATACGCCACCAAACACAGCAACGACTTTAATTGGCGTCGCCAGCATTTGTACCAGCGATTTGATTTCTTGCCCCACCTGCATCGCCAACTCACGCGTTGGCACCAAAATCAACACCTTACGCCCAGCGCCTTGCACCAATTGCAATAAAGGCAAAGCAAAAGCCGCGGTTTTACCCGATCCAGTCGCCGCCTGCGCCAGCACGTCCTCACCACGTAAAATCGCCGGAATTGCAGCGGCTTGAATTGGCGTAGGCTGAAGGAATTTTTTCTTGCTGGCAGCAAGGGTCAGAGCGGGCGATAAACCCAAAGCGCTAAAGGGCATAGCAGGCCTTAATCAAAGAATATGTCGTGCATGATACCAAGTGAGGGGGCCACTGGCCGAAAAACATCGCGGTTTGGCTTAGCCAACGGCAAGACAAAACCATGAATCGCCCTGATCCCAGCCACAAAAAAGCCGCTACGCACGTTGCGCAGCGGCATTGATGGTGGATAAAAAAACAATCTAGCTTCAATCAAATACTGACTTTCAAAACCAGCGCCACAAGCAGTAGGTATATCTACGCAGATCTTGATTTACAAACCAAAAACAGAAATACCCTAGCCATCAGTGTTTTTACTTATCTCGTCAATCGGCGTTGCTGGTTTTTCGGTAGCGAGGATTTTATCGATGCGGCGACCATCCATATCGACCACTTCAAACTGCCAGTTTTCCCATTGCGCAATATCACCCGTTCTTGGCATTTGCCCCAACAGCAGCATCACCAAGCCACTTAAGGTATGGTAACTGCCCTTTTCTTCATCAGGCACTGTGGGCAAGGCCAAACGATCTTTGAGCTCTGGAATCGGAATCAAACCATCGAGCAACCACGAGCCATCCACCCGCTGCACCGCCCAAGCATCACTACTGTCCTCAGTGGTAAATTCGCCGGTCAATACTTCAAGTACGTCTTGCAATGTGACCAAGCCTTGCACTTCGCCGTATTCATCGATCAAAAAGACCATTTCCACGCCGGAGGTTCGCATTTGGTCGAGTAGCTCTAGGCCGCTCAGCGTTTCGGGAACAAACACGCAAGGCTGTAAATTACTGGATAAATCAATCGACTCGCCTTTGAGCATTTTTTGCAAAATGTCTTTCGCGCTTAAAATGCCGAGCAAATTATCTAGCCCATCTTGGCATACTGGAAAGCGTGAATAACGCGCTTCAGACACAATCGCCATGTTTTGTGCGACCGAATCATCTAAATCGAGCACCACCATCTCTGAGCGCGGCACCATCAAAGACGCCACTTTTCTATCGTCTAAACGCAGCACATTTTTCATCATGGTGTGCTCGTGCTCTTCAATTAAACCGGCGGCCGAGCCTTCGTGTAGCACGGCATCGATTTCATCTTGCGTCACACTTTGTTGGGTATTTTGATCAGCCCCCAATAAGCTAAGCACACCTTTAGTGGAGCCAGTAAGTAAGTGCACAAAGGGGCGTGAGATCAAAGCTAAAAACTGAATCGGCCGAGCGATTAAGCAGGCAATTTTTTCTGGACTGATTTGCCCAAGACGTTTGGGAACCAATTCACCAAACACAATAGAAAAATACGTCACCGACATCACCACCAGCACCGTGGCAATCGTGGTACTGAGTTCCGGGCGCATGCCCGATTGGATCAGCCACAGGGCAAATGGTTCGGCCAGCACCGATTCACCAACAATACCGCTTAAAACCCCAATCGAGGTAATGCCAATTTGCACCGTAGACATGAATTTAGTTGGTTCATCGGCCAGCTTTAAAGCCGCTGCAGCGCCTTTATTTCCTGCTTCTGCCATTTTGCTAAGCCGCGCTTTGCGTGAGCTAACCAAGGCCAACTCCGACATTGCAAATAGGCCATTTAGCAAAATCAGCCCCAGCAGCATGAACACTTCCATGAATCAATCCAAATTATAAATAATGAGTTTAGATGCGGACAAAGCGAAAAAAATTCAATGCAAGTGCGACCGTTTAGCGTGGTATTTTTAAATGTCACCCCATTTTCGTAGCAAATTATGGTAAATCCCGGTCATTGAAATCGCCGTTTCCGTGTCGCCCATATCTTGGCGTAACTGCCGAATATTACGATCCAAATCAAATAATAAGCCGCGTTCAGTCCCGTCTTTAATCATACTTTGCAGCCACATAAACGACGCCACGCGATGGCCTCGGGTAATCGGCTCAACGCGGTGCAAACTACTCGATGGATACAGCACCATATCGCCGGCAGCGAGTTTGACCTCGTGCACGCCGTAAGTGTCTTCAATCACCAACTCACCGCCATCGTATTCATCCGGATCAGAAAAAAACAAGGTCGCTGATAAATCCGAGCGCACCCATTCGCCAGTGTCGGTAATACGGCGCATGGCGTTATCAACGTGCATGCCAAAGCCCATACCTTCGCCATAGCGATTAAATAACGGTGGAAAAATGCGCTTAGGTAAAGCGGCAGAAAAAAACAAATCATTTTTAGCCAGCGCCGCCAAAATCACCGCCCGCACGGCCACGGCATTGGCTTCATCGTTGGCCAATTGCTGATTGTTTTTGACTTTGGCCGACTGACTGCCTGCGGTAATTCGCCCATCCAACCAATCGGCTTGATCCAAGCGCTCGCGGCAGGCTTTAACGGTCGCCAAATCAAGTACTGCGGGGATGTGTAACAACATACAAACTCCAAATTCAAACATAAAGCGAAGCGCAACAAAATTCGCCGAACTTTGCAATATTCATCAAAGGTATATCCAGCTAAGTCATAATAATTAATGACTTCATGGCTATACCCAAAAATAAAAACATTCGAATTGAGTGTTAATGCTGTGCCACGCTCGTTGGTCTGGGGCTTTAAACCCCGTCCAAGCGCACCGAGTGAGGAAGGGAGACAAACCGTTTTATCGTTTGGCTCACGACAATCGAGGGCATCGGGGACCGATGCGCGCTCGGGTCGCCTTTCTTTGCTTACTTTCTTTGGCGAAGCAAAGAAAGTGTGTCCCCGTCGCGGACTGCGACTGCAAACCTCAGTGCCGCAGGCACACCATCAACACGTTATCCGAACAAACCAAAAACAATAACAAAAACCAGCAACAGCAAAGCCCTGCATCCATGATTTGGACTGATGTGGACTTTGCTGCCGTGGTGTGACGACTTAATTAAACTTATAGCTGGCGCTCAAACGGGCAGAACGCTGAGTGCCCGGTAAAGTGAAGCCTTGATACAAACCTTCGTAATGGTCGGTATCAAATAAGTTGTATACATTGAGCTGCACGCTGACATCACGGTGACTCCATTCGGCCATCGCATCCCAGCGCACATAGCCTGGCAGGTTCACGATATTGTCCAAATTGGTGTAGCGCTTGCCCATGGCGTTAAATCCGCCACCGACTTTCCAATTGCCGTCGATTTGATACGTGGTCCACAAATTGGCGGTATAGCGCGGCGCATTGTCCGGCAGATTGCCTTCTTGGTATTTACGTTGCGGATTGGTAATCTCGGCAATTACCGGATCCATCAACGCCACACCGGCAAAGATTTGCCAATCGGCACTCAACTGCCCAGCGGCTTCGAGCTCAATCCCGTCGGTATAACGACGACCTGACAGCAAATACGGTTTCACCACACCGGGCTCCATATCGGTTTGGCGCTCATTGGTTTTCTCGGTACGGAAAATCGCCGTACGCAAGGCCAAACGGCCGTCATACAAATTAAACTTGGCACCGATTTCGTAGTTGGCGTTTTTTTTTCTGGATCAGTCAGCGCGCTCTTTGGATCGGTGGAATACGCTTCAGCCGATGGATTAAACGACGTGCCGTACGACACATAATACGATTGCACCGCAGTCGGCTGATAAATCAAGCCAGTGCGCCAGCTCCATACATTATCAGTACGGCCAGTATTGGGCGCAGCATCCAATTTGGTGAAGGATTCATTGGTGGTTTCAGCTTTGAAATGATCGTAACGCGCGCCAAGTAAGACTTTCCAATGCGGGTTTAAATCAATCATGTCTTGCAAGTAAAACGCTACCGTATCGGCGGTTGAATGCGCGGCAACGGTATTGACCGGTGCGCTGCAATTGGGCGCGCCGCCTAAGTTTGGATTGCCCACGGTGGTCGACGGCATAATGCAAGGTCTTAAACCAGCGTCATTGGGTTTAGCCGTGCCGGTTAGGTCTAGCTGCATACGACCCGTGCTGGTGAGTTTTTCGCGCGTTAATTCCATCCCCGCCAAAATACTGTGGCGGATGGTGCCGGTTTCGACATCCCACAACACATCGGTTTGATTGGAGATAATTTCTTGATCGCGCATCCGCAATTTGCGGCCACGGGTGACCTTGGTGCTGTCGCTTAAAGCGTCAGAAGGGCTGGCAAATTGCAAGCCCGGCGCGCTCGCGCGTAAATCAAGTTGATATTTACCCAAACGCGTGCCGTTTTTTAGCAATAAATTAGGGGTAATTTGATGCTGAAAATTCAAACTCAGCATATCGGCCACGGTGTCTTCTGAATCAAAGTCGCGTAAGCCATAAAATTGATCGACGTTGCCAATCGGTTGGTCGGTGCCATGAATCGACGCCGCTTTACGGTAATACGGCACGCCATAATCGGGCACGTTATTTTCTTCGTAATGCAAATACATCACGCTAAGCTGAGTCGGCTCGCCAATACCAAAAGTCACCGTCGGCGCGACGCCCCAACGATTCATCTCCGCGCCATCGCGGAAACTATCGGCTTTTTGCCCCATGACATTCAAGCGAATCGCGGTGTTGTCGTTAATGGCTTTATTAAAGTCACCTTCGGCGCGGTAATACGCATCGGTTCCCAAGGTGGTGGTCACTTGGTTTAGATCGCCTTTAAAGGCTTTTTTACTCACTTGATTCACTACGCCGCCGGTTGAACCACGGCCAAATAACATCGATGCTGGGCCGCGTAATACTTCGACTGAATCAATAAAAAAGGTGTCACGATTGTATTGCGCCGCATCGCGGAAACTATCGAGATACAAATCATTGGAAGCGCCAAAACCACGGATACGAATCCCATCGCCACTGGCGCCGCCTTCAGCGGCGTTAAAAGTCACGCCAACGGCATTTCGCAGCGCTTCTTTGACCGTGTTGGCGTCTTGATCGTGCATTAATTCTTGGGTAATGGTGGTCACCGATTGCGGCACATCAAGGGTATCTTGCTGCATACGGCCCACACTCACGGTTGGCGCGTTATACGTATTAGAAGTGCCATTTTGATTGGCTTCAGCACTCACTTCAACCGGCGCTAATACCGCCTCATTGGCATGAACGCCGCCGGCAACGGCGCTGAACAACGCTGCTGCTGCGGGGAATTTGGCAAAGTGCCGAATACCTGATTTATCTCGCATGAGTTTCTCTATTAATCAATTTTTGAACAAAAAAAAGGCGGGGTTAACCGCCAAAACGAGGGTAAGTGCCCAAACAATCATTAACCCTCTAGCGCCCACAAGACAGTAGACTGGGGCGCGAGAGGCCAGCGAAATCTTGCTTAGGCAAATTTAGTTAACAGGACAAATCAGCCTCCTTGCCCATTGGTCATTAAGCCAATTTTGCTTAAACCGGCGCGCTGCGCGGCGGCCATGGTTTGCGCGATGCGTTCGTACTGCACGGTTTTATCCGCATATAAATGCACTTCAGTTTGCGGATCGGCTTTAAAAACGGCGGCCAATTTAGCGTCCAACTGCGCGGCATTCAGTACGGTTTGCTCATCGAGCAAACTACCATCGGCTTTGAGCGTTAAACGCAGCGGCGTTTTGACCACCTGCTGCACACTGGCCGTCGCCTTTGGCAATTCCACTTTGACGGCATGCGTCATCACCGGCGCCGTCACAATAAACACCACCAATAGCACCAGCATCACATCCACCAACGGCGTGGTATTGATTTCTGCCATTGGTGCGGCATCTTGCTGCCCAAAACTACCAAACCCCATGTTCAAACTCCTTTACTCTTTATTCATTACCAGCGCGAACCCAAGCCAGCACTTGATTTTCAACCGCCAGCCAAGCATCAGGGTGCTTCGCTTAATAATTGCGCGTGCAAATCATGGGTAAAACCATCGAGCTCTTGGCCAAAACGGCGATTGGCGCGAATAAACGCGTTGTACGCCACCACTGCCGGAATCGCCACCGCCAAACCGGCGGCTGTCGCCACCAACGCTTCACCAATGGGCCCGGCCACCGTGGCGAGTGAAGCATTGCCGCTGGCAGCAATCCCGACCAAGGCGTTATAAATGCCCCACACGGTGCCAAACAAACCAATAAAAGGCGCCACCGAGCCAGTGGTTGCCAGCCAAGTTAGGCCGCGCTCCATCTTGGCGGTTTCTTGACTTAAACCGGTTCGCAATTGCCGCACTAAATAATCATCGAGTGACACCGCTTTGGCCAAACCACGGCCTTCGTGTGCACGGTAATGCTGCAAACCAGCCGCACCGGTCGTAGCCAATTTGGCAGCGGGCGACTGATTTTTTGCCGCCAAATTAAGCGCAACTTGCCAATCGCTGGCCTCCCAAAATTGACTCATAAAACGCTGCTGATGGCGCTTCATCACCCACAGCAAACGTGAGCGCGCCACAATCACCACCCAACTCACAATCGACATCAACACCAATAAACCAAATACGGACTGCAAAATCGGATCACCCGAATGCAAAACCAAAGACAAATCCATCATCAACCTCAAGACTTTTTAATAGAAAAATGCACCGGCACAATCACCGTGCCCGCCACCGCATCTTGGCCGCGCTTAGCAGGAACAAAACGCCATTGCGTTACCGTAATCTGCGCCACGCGATCTAGGCGCGGATAACCACTGCTTTGCTGCAAACTCACCGCTTCGGCACTGCCTGCGGCACTCACCTCAACCCGAAGCATCACCACGCCTTTTTCACCCAAGGCCAAAGACTGTGGTGGATACGGTGGTTTGGGATTGTTTAAATAATTGGCATGAAAGCTCGGCTCAGTCACGCTATCGACCACTTCCGCACTTTGCCCACGCGCCCCGGCGCTCGATTGCGCAGCAGGACGACTTTGCGGCACGGCCTCAGTCGTTTGGCTTTCAATAGCTGGCGTAGTTTTTTCGGCTGCGGCCACCGTCATCGTTGCCGTGCGCTCTGGCGTTGGTGCGATGCGACTGGGTTTGGCTTTGACGATGACGGGATTTGCTGCCGTTTTCACAGGCGTCTTGGCCGCCGTGACTGGCTTTACTTTAGGCTTGGCTACGGGCGCTGCGGCTTGGCTAAGTTTTGGCGCAGGCTCGCCCTGACTGAGCGGCATCGCTTGCAGCAGCATCGGCTCGGGTAAACGGCTAGCACTTGGCGTACCCATCACCCCATGCAGCAAACCGGCATGGGCCAATACCACCAAACATAAAGAGTATTTGTTATCGAGAATCATTCTCGTATGTTATCAAGAAGCATTCTCATTAGCAATATGCCATTGCATTTATCTTTGCTCGCCGATCTGTGACGATTTAATTCAATTGAATGGGCGACAATTTAAAAACCAGAAACAACCCGGTGCATTGCGACCGATTGCGATGGGATAGGTATAGCCCGGTACGATTTAATCGAATTTGGTTTGCAGGCTATACCCAAAGACAATCTACAAATTATTGTGCATCTTTTAGTGGCGCGGCACTTTGCGATTCTTTTGCCAGGCTCGATGAAAAATGAAACACCATGGCATTGGCAAACATGGCATCAAAGCCTTTGGCAATCATCGTCTGCACCAAAGTTTGTGCCTGACAACCGCGCTCTAGGTTTTCAATAATCCATAGCTGCCATTCGGGGGTTAAATGGGTATAACTGGACATGCACTCTCTCCATAAGTTTTATCACGGCCAGCTCGAACGGCCAGCTCGTCACTTGATCGACACTTACAATTAAAACTAAAAACGGCGACAAACACGCCAGAATTGTAAGGCAACGGTATTATTCATCTGATTTGCCAGCACTGTCACGAATCGATTTTTTGCTGTGCAAACCATCCACATAATGCGCGCTGTCACGCACACGCAAGCACTGCTGTGAGTGGATGAAGGCACTGTGTTAGAATCGGCGCTTTGATAGACCAAGACCTACGGACGGGTTGGCATAATGGAACTTTCAGCACTCACCGCACTTTCACCACTTGATGGCCGCTACGAAAAACAACTGACCGATTTACGGGCTCATTTTAGCGAATACGCATTGATCAAAAACCGCGTAACGGTTGAAGTGGCTTGGCTTAAAGCCCTTGCCAGCGATGCTGCGCTTGAAGATATCAAGCCTTTTTCTGCTGCCACCATTGCTGAACTCGACGCAGTCGTCAGTCAATTCAATACCGAACACGCACTCGAAGTTAAAACCATCGAGCGCACCACCAACCACGACGTAAAAGCGGTTGAATACTGGTTAAAAGAGCGCCTATCGGGCAACGCCGAAGTTTCAGCAGCCAGTGAATTTATTCACTTTGCCTGCACCTCTGAAGACATCAACAATCTATCACACGCCTTGATGCTCAAAGGCGCACGTGAAAGCGTGATGTTGCCTAAATTGTCGGAAATCATCACCAAGCTTAAAGAATTAGCTCACGAGCTCGCTGATGCGCCAATGATGAGCCGTACCCACGGCCAACCGGCAACGCCGACGACCATGGGTAAAGAAATGGCCAACGTGGCGTTTCGTCTAGAGCGCCAATTGTCGCGCATTAGCGAAGTTGAATTACTTGGTAAAATCAACGGCGCAGTAGGTAATTACAACGCGCATTTATCGGCTTACCCTGGCTTTGATTGGGAAGGCTTTTGCCGCCGCTTTGTCGAAAGCCTAGGCATTAGTTTTAATCCCTACACCATCCAAATCGAGCCACACGACTATATGAGCGAGTTGTACGACGATTTCGCCCGTGCCAACACCATTTTGGTCGATATGAACCGCGACATCTGGGGCTATATTTCGCTGGGCTTCTTTAAGCAACGCGTTAATAAAAACGAAGTTGGCTCTTCGACCATGCCGCACAAAGTCAATCCAATCGACTTTGAAAATTCCGAAGGTAACCTCGGTATGGCCAACGCGGTGTTGTTCCATTTAAGCCAAAAATTACCGGTATCACGCTGGCAGCGTGACCTGACTGATTCGACCGTATTGCGTAATATGGGCGTAGGTTTGGGTTACACTTTGCTGGGCTACGTTGCGGCACTCAAAGGCTTGAATAAATTAATGGCCAATCGCGATGCAATGGTTTTTGATTTAAACAACAATTGGGAAGTCTTGGCCGAGCCAATCCAAACCGTGATGCGCCGCTATGGTGTGCCTAACCCATACGAACAACTCAAAGAGTTAACGCGTGGCAAAACCGGCATTACCAAAGAAGCACTGGCGGTGTTTATTGATGGCTTAGCGATTCCGCAAGACGCCAAAGATCGCCTCAAAGTATTAACGCCTGCCACCTACCTGGGTACGGCTGAGGAACTTGCTCGTCGTATCTAAGTCTAGAGTTCGGGCAGCGCGCTGCCCGGCTCTTTTTACCGTATTTAAGGAACTCACAGTGAAACGTAAAGTTGTTTTGGCCAGTAGCCTCACCTTCGCCGCGCTTGCCATCGCCTACGTCGGGGGCAGCTATTACGCTGGCCAAGCCGTAGAACAGACCATGCAAAAGCAACATGCTTGGCTGGCTAACTTGCCGTATTTCATTGTGAAATCGCACAGCTATCAGCGCGGTTGGTTTAGCTCGACTGAAACCCACCACCTTGCAAGTGCGCCCTGAACTGTATCGCTTCATGCTGGAAAAAGAAGGCGAACCTCTGCAAACCTTTGCAGTGACGTACACCAATCACATCAAGCATGGCCCGCTCCCCTTGCTTAGCCAATTTAATTTCATACCGTATAAGGCCGCAGTGAGCACACAATTTGTGTTTGCGCCCGATACCCAGAAATTTTTAAGCAAATTCTTTGGCGAACAACAGCCAATTAAAATCGAAAATCGCATTAGTTTTAACGACGATGGGATTGTGAATTTATCCATCCCCGCGTTTGAATACGAAGAAGCCCTGTCCGGCATTAAAGCGCACTGGGAAGGCCTCACCGCCAGCCTCGACTACGGTGGTGACTTTAACCGCGTAACGCTGATTGCCAATGCGCCGGGCCTAAAAGGCGAAGCCAAAAACAAAGGCCAATTTGCCCTCAAAGACTTTAGCTTTAACATCACGCAAGTGCGCGGCACCAGCGGCTTAATGATTGGCAGCACCACCGCCAAAATCGGCCAGCTCGATCTCAATCTCACCGAAGGCACGCCGTTTAAACTCAAGCTGGAGCAATTGGCTTACGCGGGCGACATCAAAGAAGCCGGCGAATTTATCAATGCCAGCGCCAAGATCGATCTCAATACCTTGACGCTGGATCAGCAGCCCTACGGCCCAGCGGTGTTGATCGCCGAAGCGAATCATTTGCACGGCAAAACCTTGGCTAAAATTGGTGACGAGCTCACCTTATTACAAAAACAAAACCTCGATCGTGACCAACTGACGGCCGCGTTGACTAATCTGGCGAAAACCCAAGGCCTGCCTTTATTGCAAAACAATCCGCAATTGGCGATTAAAAAATTCGAAGTCAAACTCCCCGAAGGCGCGCTGCGCTTTACGGGTGAAGTGGGCTTAAATGGCTTTGTCGCAGCAGATTTAGAAAACCCAGTCGATTTAGTCAATAAAATCGACGCTAAAGCCGATTTTTCTGTGCCACGAAAAGTCGTCGAAACCTTGGCGCTATGGCAAGCACGCAATGTATTTGGCGGCGCCGATAGCCAAGTAAATATGGCCGATTTGGATTTTCTAGCTGGGCAATTTGTCGAAGGGCAAATCAATAAACTGGCCGAACAAAACCTAATTCGCGTTGATGGCAAATTACTGGCTGCGACGGCCTCACTGAATAAAGGTAGTTTTATTCTAAACGGTATTAAAGTGCCGCTACCATGGGCAACACCAGCCAGCGCAGAGGCCGAATAAATCCCGGCGGCAATTTAAACACAAGGCCTCCTACGAGGCCTTGTTTGTTTTAAGCGCTACGCAAGCAATGCTCTGCGCCAAAACCAATCGATAACAAGGAAAGCCCATGCAAACTTGGACCATTTTTTGTCGCGTGGTCGACAATTTTGGTGATATTGGCGTGTGTTGGCGTCTAGCACGGCAATTGGCCACTGAGCATCAGTTGGCAGTCACTTTATGGGTGGACGATCTAGCCAGCTTTGCCCAAATTCGCCCAGAAATTCAGCCTGATTTAGCCGAGCAACAGCTCGACAGCGTCACCATCAGGCACTGGCCTAGCCAATGGACAAACACCGCCGCTAGCGATGTGGTCATCGAAGCCTTTGGTTGCGATTTACCTAGCGAGTACCTCGCGCAAATGCAGCAATGGCCAAGCAAGCCCATTTGGCTGAATTTAGAATACCTCAGCGCCGAAGATTGGGTGGCCGGTTGCCATGGCTTGCCATCGCCACAAATGGGTTTAAATAAATATTTTTTCTTTCCCGGCTTTAGCCAGCGCACCGGCGGGCTCATCGCTGAGCGCAGCATGCTCAAGCGCCGAGCACACTGGCAGGCCAGTGACAGCCAGCAATTGCGCCGCCAATTGGCACCGCAATTGCCCGCCGAAACTGCTGACACCGTGTTTATTTCTGTATTTGCCTACGAAAACCCCGCCGTAATCGACTGGCTGAGCGCACTCAAAGACAGCCCTACCCCCGTCCATTTGTTTATTCCTACCGGCAAGGTATTGCCACAGATTGCACAGCTACTGAATCAGCCAGCGCTATACATCGGGCACGTATATCAATACGGCGCGTGTCATCTAGCCATATTACCGATGCTCAGCCAAGACGATTACGACCAACTTTTATGGAGCTGTGATTTAAACTTTGTGCGAGGCGAAGATAGTTTTGTTCGCGCCCAATGGGCTGGCATACCCATGGTGTGGCAAATTTACCCGCAAAGTGAAAATACCCATTTAGACAAACTCGCGGCGTTTTTGGCGCTGTATACCGCCGACTTACCAACTCAGAGTGCCGCAGCTTTAACCGCGTTTTATCAGTGCTGGAATCAAGGGGGTGAGGTTGCCGCCAGTTGGTTGGCCTATCGCCAGCAATGGGCAATCTTGCAAGAACACGCCAAAAACTGGGCTTTTCGACTAGCGGAACACGGAGATCTTGCGACTAATCTGGTCAAGTTCACCCAATCCAAGTTAAAATAGTCGATTGTGTCGAGCGTGTTTTAAAAGTACGTGGCTCGATTGATGTTTTTTGGCCGTAGCAAAGCCAAGCATCAACGGATGCTCTGGTTCACACCGACAAAATCGCCGCACTCTTAAAACCCGTTCTATTTAATCTGCTTTTAGGTATGTAAAAAATGGCAATCAAAACTGCTCAAGAAGTTCGCGCTGGTAATGTGATTTTAGTTGATGGTCAACCTTGGGTTGTGCAAAAAACTGAATACAGCAAATCAGGCCGTAACTCATCGGTTGTAAAAGTTAAAGCCAAAGGCTTGTTATCAAGCCAAGGCTCTGAAGTGGTTTACCGCGCTGATGACAAACTCGACGTGGTCACTTTAGAAAAACTCGACTGCACTTACTCTTATTTTGCTGATCCAATGTTTGTATTTATGGATGCAGAATTTAACTCGCACGACGTTGAAGCTGACAATCTTGGCGACACTCGTGGCTTGATCGTTGACGGCATGGAAGACCAATGCCAAGTGACTTTCTACGAAGGCAAAGCGATCTCTGTTGAATTGCCAACCGTGGTTGTGCGTGAAGTGGAATACACTGAGCCAGCAGTTCGTGGCGATACCTCAGGTAAAGTCATGAAGCCAGCTAAACTCAAAGGCACTGACTTTGAATTGCCAGTGGCTGCCTTTATCGAAATCGGCGACAAAATCGAGATCGACACTCGCACTAACGAATTCAAAAAACGCGCTGCTTAATTGCTCGTTTAAGCTGCCAAAAGCCACCGTTCGCGGTGGCTTTTTTATTGTCATGTCGATCCTCAGCACCCCTTCCCGCAAAAAGACTTTCAATTCCCCTGCCCCGTTACAGCACCAGCAAACCACAATTAATGCGCTATTCAAATTGGCAATCTAAACTATTTTGACTGCTACCCCTCACACGTGAACATCAGACAGCTGTAGTTGCCAACGACCATCAGGAGTTAGCTAATGAAAATTACGGTTGAAACCATCATCAATGCGCCAATTGACAAAATCTGGAGCGCCTACACCACACCCAACGACATCATGCAGTGGAATGCCGCTTCTGATGATTGGCACACCACGCAGGCAACGGTTGACTTACGTGTGGGCGGGACATTTTTATCGCGCATGCAGGCGAAAGATGCCAGCTTTGGCTTTGATTTTACAGGGACCTATACCCAAATTGTGCCGAACGAATTGATTGCATATTCTTTGGGCGACCGTACTGCTGAAGTCGTATTTGAAAGCCGCGCCAACGGTGTATCTATTCGTGTCACTTTCGATGCGGAAACTGAACACACAGTGGAACAACAACGTCAGGGATGGCAAGCCATTCTAAATAATTTTGCTATGTACGTGACAACACACCCATAAACACATGCGTATCAAAAATAAGGCGGCATAAATTGACTCAGCCCAGTAAGAAACTCACCCAGTCAGCGACTACAGTACAATCCATTGACCAAGGTGAAGCAAAATGCTGCAAAAATGTATCCCCGCGCTGATTCAAGCCAAAATACTCGACGCCTTAGCCCCAGTTGCCGATTTTTTACTGCGACTCTATCTGTGTAAAGTTTTCTTTCTTTCTGGTTTAACAAAAATTCAAGACTGGAATACCACGCTATTTTTATTTACCGATGAATATCATGTGCCACTGCTGCCCCCCATTATTGCCGCCTTATTCGGTACCGCAGCTGAGCTAATTTTACCCATCGCTTTACTCTTCGGTTTATTCACTCGCTGCTCGGCCCTGGGCTTATTTCTAGTCAATGGCATGGCGGTGGTGGCGTATTTTCATGTACTCAAAACGATCCCCTCAGCACTGCAAGACCATTTGGAATGGGGCTTAATGCTGCTGGTCTTAGTTGCTATTCCAACGCGGCGCTGGAGCTTAGATGGCGTGTTACTTTGCGCACAAAAATCACCGAAACTTTAAAAGTTTAAATTTTCAGCGCAAAAAAAAAACGCCACAGCGATGTGGCGTTGTTTACTGCACCCTTGGCGTTACATCGCCGCGCGATAGATTTCGCAAACTTCTTCAAACGTTGGTTGTTTTGGATTGGTCAAACCACACGCGTCTTTTAATGCATTAGTTGCCAAGGTTGGAATGTCTTCGAGCTTGGCCCCCAATTGCGCGACGCCAGTTGGAATACCCACATCAACCGACAATTGACGGATCGCGGCAAGGCAAACATCGGCGGCAGCGTCGTCACTTAAGCCATCCACCTTCTCGCCCATGGCCCGTGCAATATCGCCCAAACGTTTAGCACACACTTGCTTGTTATACGCTTGCACATGTGGCAATAAGATTGCATTGCAAACACCATGCGGTAAATCGTAAAAACCACCCAATTGATGCGCCATGGCGTGCACATAACCCAGCGAGGCATTATTAAATGCCATCCCGGCTAAAAATTGGGCATACGCCATTTGTTCACGCGCCGCAATATCATCACCGTGACGCACCGCTTGGCGTAATGATTGGCTAACGATCTCAACGGCTTTGAGCGCACACGCATCGGTAATCGGCGTTGCAGCGGTCGATACATACGCTTCTACTGCGTGCGTTAAGGCATCCATCCCCGTGGCGGCGGTTAAACCGGCGGGTTTAAGCAACATCAATTCAGGATCATTCACCGACAAAATCGGCGTAGTGTGCTTATCCACAATGGCCATTTTTACATGTCGCGCTTCGTCGGTGATAATGCAAAACCGCGTCATTTCACTGGCGGTACCGGCCGTGGTGTTAATCGCAATGAGAGGCAATTGTGGTTTAGCCGAGCGATCTAGCCCTTCGTAATCTTTAATATCACCGCCATTGACCGCAACCAGTGCAATACCTTTAGCGCAATCATGCGGAGAGCCGCCACCGACTGAAATCACGCAGTCACAGCCATTGGCTTGCAGCATGGCCAAGCCAGTCGCCACATTGGCGGTGGTTGGATTAGGGTGAACACCATCAAATACCACACTGGCAACGTCTTCTTGTGCCAATAAATCAGTGACAGTTTTCACCACCCCAATTTTAACCAAGGGTAAATCAGTCACAATCAGCGCTTTTTTAAAGCCATAACTTTTAATTGTTTTTGCCGCATCGCGTAAGCAACCAGCACCCATTAAATTCACACTCGGGATAAAAAAAAGCAGTCGTTGTCATGATCAATACCTCGTTTCACAGTAGTAACAATACGTCTAGACTACTCCGAATACCGCCGTAATAAATTGACTTATATCAGAACCAACACCCACAAAGTACCTCGTAAGCAATACCCGCAATCGGTGTAAATCATTGCGTTCATCTAACTCTAACGAGGTACTTTGTGGTGTTTTTTAAATTGAAAAACGCTCGCTGGACTGAGCACAGCCAGCATCGATTGAACGCTTAGCACGAGCGCTTATTTTTCGCCTTTTGCATCAGCATCTGTTGGCCACAAAATAATCGCCGCCATCGACAAAGCAATGCCAATCATCGACTCGCTAAAGCGCAATATAGAATTTAAATAAGGATTAATCGTCGGATTCAAACTGGCCATGACCATGGTGATACACACGGTAATCGATGCTAAACGGGCATTGTCTGGAATATTGAGCATTTCACACAATAAAACCGTCGCAAAAATTGTCGCCCCCATGCCTAACCAACTAAAAGGGAAAAACTGAAAGTACAGCGCACTCATGCTGGCCCCAATCAAGGTGCCTAAAGTGCGCATCCACGCCGATTCAATCGTGGCTTTTTGCGTCGCCTGCAACACCACTATCGATGAAATCGCCGCCCACAAACCACCAATACCTGCCGATTCACCCTGAAAAAACTGGGTAAAATGCACCCCAAAATAAAATGACAGTACAGAAACAATCGCAACCTGTAGCGAAAACATGCAAAGATCGGCGTCGAATCATCGTGCACTCCTTAACTATTTGGTCTGCAAACGCAATCACTTCAGTGCTCGTGCAAATGTTTTATAACAAGGTTTCATGGCAAGGTATGAAAGCCATAGTCAGAATATCGAGTAGGGCAAAGCGCGACTACGATGCAAGAAAACGCTGACTTAATCACTTAACTCTTGTAACTCAGTACTTCAACGGGCAAACCCAGTTGTAATGCGCCGCCTTGCACCACCCGCGCATTTTGGCCAAACACCACTGCAGCGCCTATTTTTCTAAACTTAGCCAAACTACGCAGCGGTTCTGAATCTTTGGTGCGCTCAGCGGTATCAGGGTCGAGGGTCGTCATCAAACAACGTTCACACGCTTCGGCTAATTCAATCTCCACCTCGCCAATACGAATCCGCTGCCAAGTATCCTCAGCAAATGGCGCGCTATTGGCAATGACCAAATTCGGCCGAAAACGCAGCATCGCCAACTCACGACCAATGCGTGCATTCAGCGCTTGTAAAGAGCCTTCACCAATGATTAATAAGGGATAGGTGTCGACAAAGCTAATCGCCACATCCGAATGATTTTTTAAGCGCCGGTGTGGCTCTAATCCCAGCCACATCAGATGTACGGTTTGATTTAAATACGCTGACAACCATGCATCAGCATCGAGTGCTCCGCGCCGTGCTAAAAACTCGGTTTCCCAAACATCCGCCTGATGCAATTCATTAAACTGTGCTAGCGCGACAAATAAATCGGCCATGCCCGGCGCTTTTAACCACAGACCATCGGGCGTGACCTCAGTACCAATCAATAAAATACGTGGCTCAGTGCGCGCGGTGATTTGCACGCCAGCCGAATTGGCAATCATCCATTCTCGATCTTGTGGCAAGCCGCGCACCTCGAGCTGGCTCTGGCTCAGTGCTTGAGCACGGCATGATTTAAGAGGGTAGCGGTATAAAGCAGAAAGCAACATGGTCATGGCGAAATTCCAACAGCCGTTTTTGGATCAGAATAAGTCGCAGTGTACCAATATCGCGGGGCAATGGCGCGCTGCTCTTGGAACTTAATCAGCTCGCCGACAGTAAATTGTAATGATCCAGACTGATCCGTTCGCAATAGCCTCGCCCCAGCTGCGGCATAGCGCTGCAGTACATCGGGATGGGGATGGCGAAATTGATTCATAAACCCCGCTGAAAATACCGCGTATTGCGGTTGCAGAGCCTGAATAAATGCATCCGATGAGGCGCTTTTACTGCCGTGATGTGGCGCAATCACGATCTCGGTGCTGGCTAAACCTGCCGCGAGCAGCTCCCCTTCTTCAAGACGGCTAATATCCGCCGGAATTAAGGCGCTATGCCAGCGATTATGAATTCGCAGCACACAACCGCGGGCATTGTCATTGTTAGCGGCATAATTGGGGTGCAGCCATAACACCTCAAAATCAACGCCATCCCAGCGCCAACGCTGCCCAGTTTGGCAACGCTGCTTGGCCACTTTACTACTTAAAATCGGCAAATCTTCTGGCAAACTATGCAAAATCAAACCCATAGGAAAAGCCAAACGATCTCCCTGCCCCAGCAAAATCGGCGCGCCGCCAATATGATCGTTGTCATTATGCGAGAGCAATAAAGTATCCAGCCGAGTGACGCCAGCCTGACGCAACACCGGCAAAATCACGCGTTCGGCATTGGCCTCACGTCCGGTATCAAACAGTAAAGCGTGTTGCCGCGTTTGCACCAATACACTCAAGCCTTGATCGACGTCGAGCACCTGTAATTTAAACTGCCCAACCTCCAACTTAGGCAGCGGCATAAAAAACAAGGGCAGTAGCATCAGCCACCCTAGCCAGCGTGCAGGAATACCTCTGGGTAATAGCAGCAAAGCCACACCCAGCATCGCCACTGGCAATATACCCATGGGAGGAGAGCTGATTTCTAGCGCCGGCGCCGGCCACGGCCAAGTCAAAATCCATTGCAATCCGCGATCTAAGATTGGCAAACAAACCCTCAGCCCAGCGCAACAGCGTTCCCGTTGGGTCGAGCAAACCCAATAAAGCCAAAGGCGTAATCAAGACACTCACCAAAGGAATCGCCAAAGCATTGGCTAGTGGCGACAGCAGCGGCACCTGCCCAAATACCAGCACCAAAATCGGTAACGACGCCAACGTTGCCGCCCACTGCGTACTTAGCCACAAACGCCACGCCGGTTCGCGGCCAATGCGATTGGCGCCCATCCAAATCAAATACGCAACCGCCAAAAACGACAGCCAAAAACCAACCGAGAGCACGGCAAAAGGATCAAACAGCACCACCACCGCCAAAGCGCTAGCCCAAATGGCGCTGATTGCCATCGGCCTAGCTCGCCACAAGCAACAGGCGCCGACCAAAAGCATTAACACCGTGCGCTGCGTTGGCACACTCATCCCCGCCAACACGCTATACATCAACGCGATCAATACGCCGGCGATTAAGGCCGCACGCTGCGCGGCCAGCCTTTGCGTTAAATACGCACTACGCCGCCAGCCAAACAGCACTAATGCCATGCCCATCGCCGCCAACATCGTAATGTGTAAACCCGAAATACTGATTAAATGCGTAATGCCCGTCAGGGCAAATCGTTGCCACTGTGGCTTGGGAATCCCAGCTTGATCGCCAATGGTGAGCGCAATAATCACCCCTTGATACGGTGCATCCTGTAAAGCGTGCTCAATGCGTTGGCGTAGCGCGGCGCGAATTCGCAGCACTGCCGCTTGCGCCGAAAAACCCGGCAAACGCTCGGCCGACTTCATGCTGGCAATCGCAGCAATATTTTGCTGTAAAAACCACGCTTCTAAATCAAAGCCTGCTGAATTCACCACGCCATGAATTGGCTTGAGTTTGAGCTGCAAGCGCCACCGCTCGCCAGCGCCAAAAGGCCCGCCTTTGGCGTTCACTTGAATGCGATCAACTGCCCACGCTCGCTTGGGATCGGCATCCGGCGTAAAAATAAAGCGCGGCCCATAGCGCGATTCTTGCGGTAAATCGGCAATAAAACCCGACATCCACAGCGTTTGACCGACTAAATCGACTGGAATACGCTGCGCCATCCGAATTTTCGCCCGCCATGTGGCCCAAGCAAAACCCAAACTGAACGCCACAACTATCAGCACCAGCCATTGCAGAGCGCGGCTTTGATTAAAGCGCCTCAGACAAAACCATAGCCCCAGCGCTAAGCAAGACATCGCCAGCGGCCAAGTAACCGCAGGCAAAGTCGCTTGCCATTGCAGCGTAATCACGCCAAGCACCCAAGCAAAAATAAATAATAAATAGCGACTTAACATCCATCTAGCTTAGGCAATCGAGTGCTGACTAGCCCAAGAAATCACCTTGCACGAATCATTCACAATGTTAAACTCATGCGCATGAAAAATTTCGATGCCGATATCATTATCGTGGGTGGTGGTTTAGTCGGTGCCGCTTTGGCGCTGGCCCTCAAAAAAACCTCGCTCTCGGTCATCTTGCTCGAAGGCCGTGCGCCTTGCCTAGATTTTGATCTCTCCACGTGGGACCAAAGAGTCTATGCCATTAGCCGCGCTAGTCGTCAGCTCTTAACGCAGATTGGTGCTTGGCAACGCATTCGCCCAGAACGTTTATCGCCGATTTGCTCGATGAAAATCCGCGGTGACGCCGTGGATGCCCTGTTGGAATTTAACGCCCTAGAAAGCGGCGTTGACGAGCTGGCCTTTATCGTTGAAAACCGTGAATTACAGCGCGCGCTTTGGTTGGCACTGGCTGACTGCAGCCATGTTGACATCATCACTCCCGCCAGCGCGCAAGCGCTATCGGTCGATCTGGATGCTGCTACGCTCACCTTGGCCGATCAACGCCAATTACGCGCACGTTTAGTCGTTGGCGCCGATGGGGCGCAGTCTTGGGTTCGCGGGCAAGCGGGGATTCAAGCCAGCACCAAACCCTATGCACAATTTGGCGTTGTCGCCAATTTCGCCATTGAAAAACCGCACTACGGCTGTGCCCAACAATGGTTTAAAACCGACGGAATTTTGGCGTGGCTGCCGCTCGCCGAGCAAAAAATGTCGATGGTTTGGTCGTGCGATGCCGAGCTGAAAGATGAGTTACTCAATTTAAGCCCCAGCCAACTGACAGCCAAAGTCGTTCAAGCCGGCAATGCTTCACTGGGCGAACTCACTTTAATTACCCCACCCGCTGCGTTTGAGCTAAAACTCAATCAGATTGAGCACTGCGTCAAACCGCGTTTAGCTTTGGTTGGCGATGCGGCACATACGGTGCACCCTTTAGCTGGGCAAGGCGTTAATTTAGGTTTTGGTGACGTTGCCGAACTGGCTGACTTATTAACAAAAACGCATCCGGAACGAATCGGCGATTATTTAGTCCTAAGGCGCTATGAGCGCGCCCGCCGCGAGCCGGTACGATTAATGCAATCCGTTTGTGATGGATTGCAGCAGCTCTTTAATAATCACCATCCCGTTTTAATGCGTTTACGCAATTTTGGGCTGGGCTTTACCAATGCTTTACCATGGCTAAAACGGCAATTAATTCGCCACGCAATGGATTCATAAAACCGCTGATCGCTGCTGCTGTTGCTAGCACACTTACCAGATTGAAGGAAAACACATGAAACACCTGACCCGCACCCTCATTGCCGCCGGCATGATCGCGCTCACTGCATGCAGTGCACAAGCGGACGCGCCTCCGAAAGACTTGAAAGCCAATTTGGCTAAAAAAATTGGCCAGCCGGTTGATTCTGTACGTGAAACGCCGATCAAAGGCTTGTATGAAGTCGTTTTAAACAAGCGCCATATTGTGTATTCCGATGCCAAAGGTGAATTTGTCGTCGTTGGCGATATGGTCAATGTAGCGACTAAAAAAAGCCTGACCGAAGCGCGTATGGCCGAACTCAATAAAGTGGACTTCGCCAAATTGCCACTGGCTGACGCCATCAAAGAAGTGCGCGGCAACGGTAGCCGTAAATTAGTGGTGTTCTCTGATCCAGATTGCCCATTTTGCAAACGCCTTGAAACGCAAAGTTTGGCAGGCATCGAAAACATCACGATTTACACTTTCTTGATGCCACTGGCTGGCTTGCACCCAGATGCAGCGCGTAAATCAGAGCTCATCTGGTGTAGTGTAGTGAAAAACCCACAAAAAGCATGGAGCGAATTCATGCACAACGGCAATCTGCCTACCGGCGGCAAAACCACCTGCGACAACCCAATCGCACGCAGTGTTAAACTCGGCGAATCACTCGGCATCAACGGCACGCCAGCGTTGATTTTTGCGGATGGCCAAATCGTTTCGGGTGCAATTCCAAAAGACGAAATCGAAAAAATCCTCGCTACACAAAAATAAACACCACGCTCAATTCGCTGGCAAACAAGCCTCGTTTTTCCAAATGGAAGGGCGGGGCTTTTTATTTGGCTCACCACTCAAAATCTTCGTAATTAATTCATTCCAAACCTAGCTTTAGCTAAATTCGACAAAACAATTTCACCTATCCTTCTTGAAGATTACTACTTATAGTGGACTGTCGATTGTATCGAGATTTCAGTCATGCACATGCTATTTTCACCGGCGATTGCCTTGGTTTCAAAATTACGCTTTGCGCAAAAATTCATGCTGATTGCCTGCATTTTGGCGATTCCAACATTATTTATGCTGAATCGAATTGTGGTGAATTTTAATAACGAACTCAGCACAATTGAAAACGAACGCGTTGGTTTACAGTACGCCAATGCAATGCGCGATGTCGTCAATCAATTGCAGCGCCATCGCGGGCTAACTACCGCTTTTTTGCAAAGAAAAAACCGACTTTGCACCGGCAATTACCGAGTCAGAACAAAAGCTTAAAACCGCGATTGATCAAGTTAAAACACAAGTCGACGCTGCGCCGCTCACCAACGTTGTTGAAAAATGGCAAAAACTAGAAACCGCAATCACCCCTTTAATCACACAATGGCAGCAATCAAAGAATAACTTCCAGCAACACAGTCTTGTGATTGCACAAAGCCTCTCCTTATTAGGCGATGTCGCACATCACTCGGGACTATCGTTAGACCCAGAAAGTGACAGCTACTATCTGCAAGATATTTACTTTGCTGACTTAATACCTGCCGCAGAAACCTTAGCTAAAGCACGTGGTATCGGCACTCGACTGGCCACCGAAAAAACCGCTACGCCCGAAGAGGCGATTCAAATAAGTACGCTCGCGCTTTTAGCACAACAGGCTGCAGAGCACATCAATAGCAAACTAGATCGCACCTCGGTTGAACAACTAAAAGCAGTCGGAAAAAAATCGGGAGAACAACTCAATCAAAATGCCCAATACCTTCAAAGCCAGTTTGCGAGCACCACGATTAATGTCGATCCCGCCGCCCATTTTGCACAACTCAGTAGCACTATCGACGCACTCAATCAATTCTCTGTTCAAGTGATTGCCGAAATAGAAACTGCGTTAACAATGAGAGAAAATCGAATTCTGGGTCACGCGCAATTTTATTCTTAGCCTTGCGCTTATCATGCTGGGTTTAGGTGCCTATTTATTGGTGGGGGCATATTTCTCAATCCATGGCTCGGTCAATCAATTACGTTTAGAAGCACAATTACTCGCCAATGGTGACTTAAGCCGCACGATTCATCTCAATATCAAAGATGAACTCGCTGATGTCGGCGAAAGCTTTAATATTATGGCGCTCAGCTTACGGCATTTAATCGGCCAAATTCGTCAAAACGCCAATGCCGTTTCAAACTCAGCAGATCGACTCAATCAAAACTCAGACCAAGTGGTGCAAGCCTCGCACCACCAAGCCAGTGCATCCAGTGAAATGGCCGCGGCCATGGAACAAATGAGCGTGAGCATCGCCACCGTTTCAGAACATGCCGCCTCATCAGAGCAGCAAGCGCAAGCGGCGCAAAAAGATGTACAGCAAGGGCAAACGCTGATGCAATCGGTGTTGCACGAAATCAGTGAGCTCTCCGATAACCTGCAAGATTTAGGCGGCAAAGTCGACAATATGCAAGTGCACTCCACTGAAATTGGCAGCATCGTGCAAGTCATTAAAGAAATCGCCGATCAAACCAATTTATTGGCGCTCAATGCCGCCATTGAAGCCGCCCGTGCCGGAGAGCAAGGCCGAGGGTTTGCCGTGGTAGCCGATGAAGTTCGCAAATTAGCCGAGCGCACTAGCGCATCAACCACCGAAATCACCAAACTTGTTACCACCATTCGTCAAGACACCGATGAAGCGGTCAAAGGCATGGTCATCGCTCGCGAAGAAATGGCGCGCGGTAGCGAACGCGTGAGCGATGCCAGCAAGGCGCTCAGCAATATCAATAGCAGCAGCCGCGAAGAACTGAATGCCATTGCTGAAATCAACACGGCCATGGCCGAACAAAAACTAGCCAGCCACGCCATCGCACAAAGTGTCGAAAAGATTGCCCGTTTGGCCGAAGACAATAGCCTGAGTGCCGATGCCAATGCAGATTTATCACTCGACCTGAAACGCAGCGCCACCCAATTAGATCAGCTCGTTACCCAGTTCAAGCTTTAAAAATCGATCTCGCAACACACTCCTTACCCGAGCGGCTACGATTAATTTTTAGCCAGAAACGCCAGCTGCGTCGCCAAAAATGCGTCGCGATGCGATAAAAACGGCGCGTGTGCGGCACCTTGATGAATGTCTAACGTCACATCACTCAATTGACTGGCCAGCCAATGCGCCACCGCCACTGGCGTTAAGGTATCGCGATCACCGTATTGCAGCAGCACAGGGCAATCAATTTGGCGCATTTGCGCGCGTAAATCGGTATCGCGCAATATCGCCAAGCCCTCACTCAGCGCAGTTAAACTCGGCTCACCGTGCTTGAATAAATCAGCCAATAATTCCTTGGTCACCGCGCGCGCGCTAGCGTCGCCCATTGCTTGCAAACTAATAAAGCGTTTCAGTGTACCTTGCCAATCTTGCTGCAATTGCTCGGCAAATTGCGCCAATATACCGTGGCTGGCATCGCGCTGGCCCAATCGGCTTGCTGCATAAAAACACGGACTGGATGCAATGAGGCTCAAAGACTTCACTTTTTGCGGCTGACTAATCGCCCAAGCGGCCGCCACCGCGCCGCCCAAAGACCAGCCGATCACTTGCACCGGCCAAGGAAACGCCGCATCCACCGCCGCCACCATCGCTGACAAACTTAATGGCCCTTCGGCAGGCGACGCACCATGGCCGGGTAAATCGACTAAATGCACGCAATACTCTTGCGCCAAAGCATCCGCAATCGAATTCCATACCGTGCTATTCATTGCCCAACCATGCAACAAAACCACATCAGGCCCTTGGCCCCGCGTTTCAATCCACATTCATTTATTCCCAGTCAATCGATTTAGGGCTGACATATCCCCATTATTTCAACGTGCTCAGATCTAGTGTTGATGCTATGCCGCACTCGTTGGTACGGGGCTTAAAACCCGTCCAAGCGCACCGAGTGAGTCAGAGACAAACAGCTTTATCGTTTGGCTCACGATCGATCAAGGGCACAGCGGAGCTGGGCGAGATCAAAATCGCCTTTCTTTCCCCCTCTTTCTTTGACGAGTCAAAGAAAGAGGGGGGAAAGAAAGAGGGTTCGCCACTGACTGCGACTGTAAATCACCGTACCGCAGGCACTTAAAACCATCAACATGTCATCCGAACAGCACTTATATCGTTTGGTATCTATATGCAGTGTTTTAATTTTATAGCCTGCAATCATATACCCACCCAACACCTCATTGCTTATGTAAATATTGCGCCAGCGCTTGCTGCTGCTGCGGGTTTAAACGCTCGCCAGCTAAGCATTGCGTGTGTTGCCCTAAAACTTGATACAGCACGCGATGCTGGCTGGGCAAAACCGCCAAGTGCTGGGCGACGGTGGCACTATCTCCACGCACAATCGGCCCCGTCAATGCCGCAGCAGGCCCAATGGCGACGATATTATTTAAAGTTTGCTGCATCAAAGCCCAACACCAAGCGCTGCGCCATCTCCGGCGCGATACCCGCTTGATTGGCCGTTTGCAGCGATACTTCAGCCAAAGTCACCAAATAATTGGCAGCCATCGTTAGCGCGGCGTGATACGCCGTTTTACCGCCAGCTTGCAGTGCAAATGGCACGCCGCCCACAGCACTGACCCACGCTTGCAAACGCGCACACGCCACAGCGTCGCCTTCAATCGCGCACAGCGTGCCAGCAAAAGTCGCCACGGCTCGCGCGGGATCGGCAAAAGAAAACGCCGGATGCACACTCGCTAGCTGAGCGCCTTGCGCGCGGAGTGGCGCCAGCTGTTGCGCATCTAAGGCGCCGCTAGCATGAAATACCACATTCCCTGCAGCAACTACGCCTGCCTGAGCCAGCTCGCTCGCCACCGCAGCAATGGCTGAATCGGGCACGGCAAGCAACCATAAATCAGCGGCGGGCAAAGCCGATAGCGTAGCTACCACCTGCCCTGCGCCGATAAAATCCAGCGCCTTGTGCGCCGCTGGCGTTCGCGCCAATACGCCAGCAATCTGATATTGCCCCGATAATTGCGCCAAGCGGGCCATCGATTGCCCCAAGCGGCCAGGGCCGATGAGATTGAGTTTGAGTTTGAGCATAAAAACGCCTTAATCCTTAATCGATTACGCCTGCAGCGCTTGAACCCGCCGCTGGCGTTAAATCGGCCGCAGGCAATGCCGACAAAATCAGCAACAACTGCTCACACAATGCCGCCACTTCATCCTGCGTATGCGCGGCACTGAGCACCACCCGCAAACGCGGCGTGGCCACCGTCGGTGGGCGAATTGCCGCCACCCAAAATCCAGCGGCAAATAAAGCCGCAGACACTTGCACCGCAATTTCACTGCTGGGCAAAATAATCGGCTGAATCGCCGTTTTTGATGGCAATAAAGTGCAAGCACTCGCCAAACGTTGGCGGAAATACGCAATATGCTGCTGCAAGCACTCACGCCGTGCCACATCGTGCTCAATCAAATCCAAGCTGGCATGCATCGCCGCAGCAATTAGTGGCGGCGCAGCCGTGGTATAGATATACGGCTTGGCAGTATTGACCAGATAATCAATCACCACCTGCTCTGCAGCAATATACGCCCCGGCAACGCCCGCAGCCTTACCCAACGTCGCCATATAAATAATCCGTGGCGACGATAAACCCAGCTCAGCCAAAGTGCCACGCCCATTGCCTAATACCCCAAAGCCATGCGCGTCATCGACATAAAGTAGCGCGTCGTATTGCTCGGCCAATTTCAGCATTTCGGCCAGCGGCGCAATATCGCCATCCATACTAAATACCGCGTCGACCACAATCATTTTGCGTGCAGCTTTGGATGCGGCCAGTTGCCGCGCCAAGGCTGGCAGATCGCCATGCGCAAAACGTTTTACGTCGGCACGCGACAACACCATCGCATCATTGAGCGAAGCGTGATTGAGCTTATCGGCAAAAATCGCATCGCCACGCGACATCAATCCGGTAATCACCGCCAAATTGGCCATATAACCAGTCGACAAGGTGATCGCCGCCGGTTTATTCGCCCACGCCGCCAAGCGCTCTTCCAGCTGCTGCTCCACCGCAAAATGCCCGGCCACCAAATGCGAAGCACCACTGCCGACGCCCCAACGCGCCGCGCCTGCTTGGGCTGCAGCAATCAATTGCGGGTGGTTAGCCAAGCCTAGATAATCATTACTGCAAAAATTACACAACACTCGATCTGCCACAGTGACGTGTGCGCCTTGTGGCGAAGCCAGCACCCGGCGCGATCGATAGAGATGCGCTGATTTTCGCTCGGCGAGTTCGTCTGCTAGTTGTGAAAACCAGTGCAACTGCGACATAGCAGGTCCTTTTGTATCGAAGTGAGCATTCTAAATGATTTAGATTTGAAATTCTCTTTACATCCAGCCTCTATATTTCTGACTAAAATGGAAACAACCACGACAAATACAATTAAATTTTGCAAGAAAAAAGAGTTACACAATGATGCCTTTGGCAAAATCTTGCGTATTGTCATCATTGACACAAGCCAAAAACCCCTTTTACACGTTATCATTCGCCATTGAAAAATTTTACTCATCATTGAGCTGGCCTTAAAACCAGCTTAAGAATGGAACGATCTAATGAAGCGTGTTGATGATTTTCGTCTGAAATTTGGTAAAGAAGAGTATGTGCCGATTATGATCGGTGGCATGGGGGTAGACATTTCCACAGCCGACTTAGCACTAGAAGCTTGCCGTCTTGGCGGTATCGGGCATATCTCCGATGCGATGATTAATACGGTCACCGATCGTCGCTACAACACAAAATACGTCAAAGACAAACTCAAGCAATACAAGTTCAATGTCGCCAATAGCGACAAAGCCGTGGTGCAATTCGATTTAGAACAGCTGGCCAACGCCACCCGTTTACACGTTGAAGCCACCATGGCGCGTAAGCAAGGCAATGGCATGATCTTCATCAACTGTATGGAAAAAGTTGACGATGAACGGCCCAAAAGAAACCTTGCGCGTGCGGATGAATGCTGCGCTTGATGCCGGCATCGACGGCATCACCTTAGCCGCCGGTTTGCATTTAGGCTCTTTTGCGCTGATTGAAAACCATCCGCGCTTTCATACTGCCAAGCTCGGGATTATTGTTTCCTCAGTGCGTGCCCTGCAATTGTTTATCAAAAAATCGGCCCGTACGGGCCGTTTACCCGATTTTGTCGTCGTTGAAGGCCCATTAGCTGGCGGCCATTTGGGCTTTGGCATGGATTGGGCTGATTTTAAGCTGGAAGACATCGTGGCCGACGTGCTCGCTTGGGTGCAAAAAGAAGGCTACGAGAATATGCCGGTGATTCCAGCCGGTGGTATTTTCACTGGTTCTGATGCCGTCAAATTCTTAGAAATGGGCGCAGGTGGCGTACAAGTCGCAACGCGCTTTACCGTGACCAAAGAATGTGGCTTGCCAGACGATGTGAAGCAAGAATACTTTAAAGCCGATGAAGACCTGATCGAAGTGAATCAGATTTCACCCACCGGCTACCCAATGCGGATGTTGAAAAACACACCCCGCCATTGGCTCTGGTATTCGCCCCAATTGTGAAGCGTATGGGTATTTGCTCGATGCCAGCGGCAACTGCTCTTACATTCAGGCGTATAACAAAGTGATCGAAGAAAATCCGAACGCGAAAAAGATTTCTGAAATTCACGTTTACGAAAAAACTTGCTTGTGCACGCACATGCGTAATTTTGATTGTTGGACTTGCGGCCACTACACTTACCGCCTCAAAGACACCACCAATCGCCTTGCCGATGGTCGTTATCAATTGCTCACTGCTGAGCACGTGTTTAAAGACTATCAATTTAGTACCGACAACCAAGTGGCTCTGCCCGAATTGGATGAAGCTGCGGTCTAAGTTAAGCAGCAAGCACAAAAAAACCGCCCTTTTTGATGGCGGTTTTTTTATTCCAATCGATGACTCGTTTGCGCTTAAGCCGCCGCCCATTGCAAATCAGCCGCCAATAACGGCGCCAGCGAAGCTAAATCTTCGGCGCATAACGGTAAGCGCAATACATTACTGGCAATGCGCTGCTGATAATGCATTAAAGCTTTGGTCGGAATCGGGCTTGGTGCGACAAATAAGCTCTCCGCCGTCTCGCGCAATACCGCACCAATGGCCTCGCCGGCCAAGCCTTTAGCCACAATATCGGCCACTTGCTGCGGCCAAACATTACTCGCCACCGAGACTAAACCGGCCGCACCCAATAAGGCATGCTCGGCAAACCACACGTCGTCACCCGAGTACCAGGCAATTTGCGGAAACGCTGATTTAAGTTCCGCAAAGCGCAGTGGATTGCCGCCAGACTCTTTCACCGCCCAGAAATTCGGATGCCCAATTAAAGCGGCAATCGCCGCTTCGGCCAAAGCCACGCCCGAGCGCGATGGAATGTTATATAACATACACGGTTTGCTCACCGCATCGAGTAAGGCTTAAACCAACGCTGCTGACCTTGCGCGCCGGGTTTGGCATAAATCGGCGTGACCAATAAATACGCCGACACCGGCTGCGTTTCGCAAAAGGCCAACCAATCTAATTGGCTGGCCAAATCCAAACCACCCACGCCCACCATCAGCGGCACATTCAGTTGCAAACGACAGGCATGCTCGATAATCGCTTGGCGCTCGGCCAAACTTAAATTCGCGCCTTCGCCGGTTGAGCCCAGCAAAGTAATGCCATTGCCGGCAGTAGCTTGCTCGTACAATAAACGCGTTAACGCCGCAAAATCCACGCAGCCATCGGCTTGCATCGGCGTAATCAGTGCGGTCCAAAGTGGGGTCTGGGTAACAGTCATGGTGATCTCCAATAAAAGACGCTTGGAGAGAGGAAAAGTGCGGCAATGATGCGCTGGCAACACGCCAGCTGACAATGAAATCATCACCAAGAGCACTCCAGTAATCGATGATTACTGACAGTTCAGAGGATTCAGCCTCTGTAACCAGCAATCGGAGATTCAAGTCCCCCATCGCTTCGGCCTTGCTCCCCCTAATACCACCGATGGTGCTGCATGGTTCAATTGGGGGAAGCCAACTGCGCCTAGCGCACACAGAGCTTGATCTCTGCGGTAGTACGACCTGGGCAAGGCGCCTCTCTTGTCGTTCAAGAACTGCTATTGCAACTGAAGCCGGTCTGATTGTCAACCACCTGACAGCCATCACAGTCGCCTTTTTAAGCTCAATCAGCAATACTGCAGCTTATGAGCTCATTTTCGCCACTACCGCATCCGATTCGTGCCGATTTATTCAATCAATTGGCCGTGCTTGAGCGCGCCGGCTTGCCGACAGCGCAGGCTTTTGCCAGCCTGAATCTAGCGCCGCGCTATCAGCCGCAGTTAGCCGCGATGCGTAAAGCCTTGGCGCGCGGCAAAAGCATTGCCCAAGCGGGCGTGCAGGCGGGACTATTTAATCCACTGGACGCAGCACTCATCGCAGCATCTTGCCATGCCGGCAGCCCTGCCCTGCTGTATCACCGCCTAGCCGAGCAATCGGCGCTGATTGCCCGCTTAACCAAGCAAGTTCGCGCCAAATTAGCCATGCCCGCCCTCACCCTATTACTGGCGCTACTGATTAATCCACTACCCGCATTGATAATGGGATCGCTCAGTTTATCGAGCTATGCTCTGGGGATTATTACGCCGCTGCTCTTAATTTACTTGATGTATCGGCTTGGAAGATTGGTACTGCAATCGTTTGAGCGCAATACCTCAGCAACACTGGTAAAAGCCCTGCTGCAAACGCCGCTATTGGGCGCTTGGTATTTACGCAGCAAGCAACATGATTTTATCGCCAGTTTGGCGCTGCTGCTGCACGCTGGCGTGTCGATGTTTACTGCCATACCCATTGCCCAATCGACGCTGAACTGCGCGTATTTGCAACAGCAAACTCAGCCATTATTACGGCAATTAAAGCGCGGCCAAACACTCACCGCCGCTTTCAGCGCCGTGCCATGGTTGGCCGATCCGCACTTAGTGGCGATGGTGCAAACGGGCGAAGCCAGCGGTACATTGCCGGAAATGCTGCAACGCGTTGCCAATCAACAAAGCGCCGATCTAGCGCACAGCGCCACGCAAATGGCCGCCTGGTTGCCGCGCCTCATTTATGTACTGATCGCCGGCTGGATGGCGTGGGGTATTTTGACCAGCGGCGCATTCATGCCGCAAGTGCCGGCTGATTTATAATTGCTTTGAGTTTAAAGCTGCAGCTTTTGTATTATTGCTGCTGCGCGCCTCAAACTAGGACTTAACACCATCGGCGGTAACGCTAAAGTAAGCGCAAGGCGTAATACACCGCCATGCCCAGCACAATCCCCAGCATGAGTTTTTTGCTACGCCACACGATCAAGCCGGTCGCAATACATCCGCCCAATTGTGGGCTCAATGCTTGCCAATGTCCTTGGGACATAAAAATTTCTGGGGTAATAATCGCCGTTAATACCGCCACTGGCACATAGCTTGCCGCTTGGCGTAACACCGGCGGAAAGCGCTCGCCCACGCCGGGGAGAAAAAAAACACACCCGCAAACCATAAGTCACCAAGGCCATGCCAAGCAGCAAGCCGATTGTAGTCAGTATATCCATCAAGCCTTTTCCTTAAATAGCATTGCCGCCCATACCCCAAGCAACACCGCCAACAATAGGCCTAATTTATACGGCAAGCCATGCGCCAATAGCGCCGTCGTCCCAGCCACCACCGCACATAGCACTTGTGCGCGCGACACCAGCAACGGCACCACAATGCCGATAAAAGTCGCCACCATTGCAAATTCAAGTCCCCAATGCTGCAACTGCGGAATGTTGTTGCCCAGCACAATACCGATGCCGGTAAATACAACCCACGTGCTGAAATTGACCAAACCCGAGCCCAGCATCACCGAATCAAGTGGCAGCATTTTGCGGCTGGCCGCGCTTTGCACCACGGCAAAAGTTTCGTCGGTTAAAAAAAACGCCAGCAGCGCGCGCCGCCAAAATGGCAGATGGGCAAACGGCAGCTGCAAGGTGGCGCTATACAAGGCATGGCGCAAATTAATAATCAGCGTGGTAAAAATAATCACCGGCAGCGCTGCGCCGACAGCCAGTAAGCTGAGCGCCAAAAACTGGCTGGATCCGGCGTAGACCAATACCGACATCGCCATGGTTGCCCATGGCGATAAACCTGCGGGCCCCGCCAAAGTACCAAAAATGAGCGCAAACGGGGCCACGCCCATTTGTAAAGGTAGGGTATCGAGCACACCGACTTTGAAAGCTGGATTTAAATTTTGCATTGCAACATATTATGACAGTTCAATATTACTGACAACCGCCATCAGCCAAGCCCAAGCGCTAAAACCGCCGATTACGCGCCAGCGTGCACCTCGCCAATCGCGTTTAGATATAAAAACGCCCCATTCACAGCAATGGGGCGCGGGCCAAATCCAAGCCAATAACGATCAGCTAAATGGTTTGGCGTTTAAACTTCGGCGCAAGCTTTTAAGTAAAGTAAAATCCGCATCGTCTTGCGTGATTTCCCAAATCATCACCCCACCGAGTTTTTTGTCTTTAACGAATTTGACCTTCTCAGCCAAAGAAGTCGGGTCGTCAAAGGTGATCAGCTCTTTTTTAGCGGCATGGTAAAGATACGGCGTCTGCCCTGACTCAGCATTGCGATGCACTTGCCAGCCTTGACTTGGCAACTGCGCCGCCTGCAATTGACCCCACGTCATCACGCCAACTTCCGCCTGATCGTTCAAACCCGGGCCCGACATACTTTGTGCCAAACCATCACCATTTGGCCCTGCGGCAACATTGCCTAAACCACGGGCATAAAACGGCACGCCGAGCACCAATTGCGACGGCTTAGCGCCTTGCGCCAAATAATATTCAATGGCTTTGCTGCTGGAGAAAACCCCACCATCTGGGTCGCCCGGCACCGCATGCAAGCTCGCTTGCAAGGTGGCGGTTTTACTCCAGCCGCCTGCGCGATCATAGGCCATTAAAAACACCCAATCGAGCATCGGCAACGCCGCTTTTAAGTCATACCCTTGCATCACCCAACCGCCATTATTGCCCGGGGTGGCAACGCTTAACACATAGGTTTTTTTATCTTTTTTACCCGCCGCGTCTAAGCCTTGGCGCAAATCACGAATTAAACTCACCCAGTTTTGCGCATCTGCGGGTGATGCGTCTTTGGCATAGTCGCCCCCCGTCACCGGATGCTCCCAATCCAAATCCAAACCGCTGCATTGGTAATCGCGCATAATGCCAATCGCCGATTGCACCAGTTTTTCGCGCCCCGCTTCGGTTTGCGCAGTTTTGGCGATATTGCGCGATCCGGTCCAGCCACCAATGGCCCACATACAGTTAAATTTGGGATTGACCTTTTTGGCTTTAACAAACTCAGCACGCCACAAATCAGCCCCAGCTTTAGCCGCTGGCGAAAGAAACGCTTTGCCATCGGCGTCCACTTCGATAAATGACAAAATGCCATAATCGAGCACCGGCAGTTGCTGGCCTGCTTGGCTCACTACTTTGGCATCACGCCAAGTCGGTAAATACGACACTAATTTTTCTGCGGCAAAACTTGGCGCAGTGAAAGCCAGCGCACTCAAAAATAACACCGATAATCTCATCATGATGCAGCTCGAAGGGGTTAATAAGGGGCATTACGATAGCGATACAGCAAACTCAGCTCAGAGCATACGGACTTCCTTACATGGATTAAATGTCCCAATCAACCGGCGATTTGTCTCAATCACACGGCAGACGCCCATATTCGCCCGAAATGCTTGCTCGTGAACAAATCCAGCGGCGCAATGCTGGCCCGACAGGCTAACGAGGCTTTTATGGCATAATGGCTCGGTTTTGATGAACCCCTTCTGTGCCCTATGCTGCATACCGCTTTTTGGCATACGCCCTTGGCCTTGGCGCCGTGGTCGTTGCGACCTTGGTTGAGCGAACGCGGCTCATTAACCCAACGTTTAATCGCGCATTTTCCGCAATTAACCGTGCGCGTTTTACAACAAGGCTTTCGCCGCCCACACCCAGATGAAACGCAAATTTTGCAGCTGCCAAGCGCCAGCCACGTCGCAACACGCGAAGTTTTACTGTGTAGCCAAGAGCGCCCCTTGGTATTTGCCCATAGCATTACCTGTCGACAGCACTTACAAGCCGGCTTTCATTTGTTTGAACGCTCCGGCAGCCGCCCTTTAGGCGCGCTGCTGTTTGCCGATCCGTGCATTCGTCGCTCGACATTGGCCTGGTGTAAGCTCAGCCCGCGCCATCCTTTATGGCAAAAAGCCCAAGCCGCCGTCGGCGGGCAAGCCGCGACTTTATGGGCGCGGCGCTCAGTGTTTTATTCTGGCGCGGCGCAGCTGTTGGTCACCGAAGTTTTTTTAAGTGATTTTCTTTTGCCTTCACCTTGCGAACCCATTTAATGCCAACGCCCCTTTTCAAACCGCAGCGCTGGTCGGCGTATATTCGTTTAGCCCGTATGGACAAACCCATCGGCACTTTATTACTGCTCTGGCCCACGCTCTGGGGCTTATGGATTGCCGCGCAAGGTCGGCCGGATTGGTCTTTGTTATTGATTTTTTGCCTTGGCACTTGGCTGATGCGCTCCAGTGGCTGTGTGATGAATGATTGGGCCGATCGTGATTTTGATGGCCATGTTGCGCGCACCCAAAATCGGCCTTTAGCCACTGGCGAGATTAAGCCCAAAGCCGCGCTGTATTTTGCCGCTGCCTTGGCGTTGCTGGCTTTATTGGTGGCGTTGCCGCTGAACCAGCTGGCGTTATTACTCACTATTCCTGCGGTATTTTTGGCGGGATCTTACCCTTTTACCAAGCGCTTTTTAGCCATCCCACAAGCGTATTTAGGCATTGCGTTTAGTTTTGGTATTCCAATGGCGTTTGCCGCCCAAACCGGCAGCGTGCCCTTGATTGCTTGGGCGCTGGTCGCAGCCAATCTACTCTGGACCGTGGCTTACGATACCGAATACGCCATGGTCGATAAGCCCGACGATCTAAAAATCGGCATCAAAACCTCAGCTATTACCTTTGGCCGCTTTGACGTGGCAGCGGTGATGCTGTGCTTTGGCGCATTTGTGCTGTGCATGTTGGGCATTGGTTATGCCACTGGCCGTGGGCTGATTTATTTTGCCGGTTTGGCCTTGGTGATGCTGGCCGTGATTGATCAGTATCGGCGGATTCGTGGCCGGCAGCGCGACGCCTGCTTTGCGGCTTTTTTGGCTAATAATCGCATCGGTGCACTGATTTTTGCCGCCTTAGTACTCGATTACGCTTGGCCGATTGCACTATGAACACCGCGCTGACCACAGCAGAGCAAGGCGGCTTAATGCGGCGGATTTCAGATTTAGAATCGGGTTCGGCGCGGCAATGGTATTGGCTAGAAATCGCGCAAAATTACCCGCACGGCACGGCAAGTAAAAAAGAAAAAATCCTTGGTATTGCCCTGCAGATATTTGGTATTAACGCCTGCCAAGCCATACTGCAAAGATTAGGTCTAACCGGCTTGGCGCTCTATCAAACTGCTAGCGATACTTTTTGGCGCTTGCTACAACACAAAACCAATGACGCCATCTTGATCATCGGCGGGGCATTGGCGCTGCTCATCGGCTTTAATCGCCTGCCTGCCAGCCAGCAATTGGCCGCATGGTGCTTGGCCATCGGCGGCGCATTTTGGCAAATAATTCGCATTTTTCGCAGCCCAGCAGCAGCGCCAAGCAGCGAAGCACTCGGCGCGGAAGACAGCTTAGGTTTGCAAGGACTGCTACTCACAGCGGGCGTCACGCCGGTGGTATCGAGCGCTTTAGTCAAAGGGCTGATTCAAGCGCCACAACAATTTTTAGCGCCGTTACTGGTCAACCTACCCGAACTCGCTCCCGCGAGCCAACCCAGCCGCGCGCAGCAATACTATTGCAGTGCGCTACCGTGGTTGCTCATTGGCACCACCAGTAGCGCCATCATCGGCGCATTGCCGCCGATTTGGGGCGGCATTACTGTGTTATTGCTGCTACTACTGTTGGCCTACGGCATTCACCGCAGCGCCAAACCATTGGCGTTGTTGGCAATCAGTTGGCTCACTTGTGGGCTATTGGCGCAACTTACGCACTGGATTTAAGCATGTCGCACACCCCCATTTTGTATTCATTTCGCCGCTGCCCCTACGCGATGCGCGCCCGTTGGGCCATTTGGCATACGCAACTTCGCGTTGAAATCCGTGAAGTGGTATTGCGAGAGAAACCAACTGAACTGTGGGCGGTGTCGCCCAAAGGCACGGTGCCGGTGCTATGTCTACCGGATGGCCAAGTGATCACGGAGAGCTTAGAGATTATGCTGTGGGCGCTGGGCCAAGATGCTTGGCATCCCAGCGATTTGGCTGTGCAGCAAATGGCTTTAATCTTGCAGCACGACATCGAATTTAAGCCCTTGCTCGACGCCTACAAATACCCCGAGCGGCATCTGGCATTGAGCCACCAGCAGCATCAAGACAATGCCATGTATTGGCTTGAAGCTAATATCTGCAATAGGCTAGCAGCACATACCTATTTGATCGACGCGGAGTTTCGCCTTAGCGATGCCGCCATTGCGCCGTTTATTCGGCAATTTGCAGCAGTTGCTCCAGATTGGTTTTTACAGCATGCCAATCCACTGCTACAGCAATGGCTCGCGCGCGTATTGCAGGACGATTTTTTTGACGCTGGTATGCAAAAATATCCGCGCTGGCAAGCGGGTGATGCCCCACGCTATTTTCCGACTGAGGTATAAACGCGCCATTGGACTAAGCGCAGCGCCTATTTCGGCCATGCCAAGTATTGATTTTTATACATTTCTGGTTTGGCAATATACGCAGTTGGATCAGTAGTCGCAGCACCAGCGGCACCGAGCGCTGCCCCCGTCGCCACAGAGCGATTAAGCGCAATCGGCGGCTTACACGAATTGGGGTTGCTGCGCCGATATAAAGCCGCTGCCAGCATGCCTTCGTTGATATCGCCCAAAGGCCGGCTAAAATCATCATTGGCGATGCATTGCGGCGCAAACCCTTCGGTAAAATCACTAAACCCTTTGGCATTACTGCCAATAAATTCAATCGGAAAATAAGAAATCCCGCAATTGGATTGACCAATAAAGCCGTACGGTTTGCCACAGGTGGTTTTACCAATGATTTGCACATCAACATCAATCCCGCGCAAACCATTAATGATTGCTTCACTGGCTGAACAGGTATTTTCTGTGGCTAAAATAAAAACCTGTTTTAAATTCAAATTGGGCAATAACTGCCCCGCCATTCCCGATTGTGTGGATTGTGCCGTGGCATAAAATGGGATGACATTTGACGCCGTTTGCGCGGGGCGTTGATCACTAAATTGCAAACGATCAAACACCCGATTTTGAATTTGATTCGGCCCGGCAATCATATACGCCAATTCACTGGCAATATATAAATAACCGCCACTGTTATAGCGTAAATCTAAAATTAATGATTGAACATTATTGTTTTTAAATAAATTAATCGCATCAATTAATGGTTTTTCGGCGCTGCTGATATGCGAATTAAACACCAAATACCCCACTGGCCCACTGGCGGTATTGATAATCTGTGCCGTCAATACCGGCATGGTTTTAGTGCTATCGGCTACAACATTAAAACTCAATACACTCGCGCCGCGCTGAAACACCATATTATGTGAGCTCGCGGCTTTGGGATATAGCGCAGCATTCACCGCCGCTTGATTGCTGGCCGTACCATCAGCAGGCAGACCATCAATGGTTTTTAATTGGTCCCCCCGTAACACCCCAACTAACGCCGCTTGCGAGCCGGGTGACACATACGCCACTGTCATTTGCCATGGCGCGCTAGTGCGACTGTAATGCCATTCGATACCATAATTTAAAACGGCACCGCTTTCTAAAAAACCTAGCCAATCACGCGTTAACGCCGTGAAACTAAATTGATCTTTTTTTGCACCCGACGCAGTTAAATTGGGCGATTTAAGCGCCTCGAAATAATTATCCAGCGATGCATAAGGATTGGCTTCTTGGCTAAATTGCGCCAACGCCGGATTCACATTCGGTATTTCTAGATACCATAAATATTTTTCCTGCATATTGGCTTTCAACCATGCTTTTTCGTCATTCAAAGTGCCGGTGGTACTAAAAGCGGTATCGTCAAACCGATAGGGATTATTAGGGGAGCATTTTTGCGCAATTGCCGTACCCGGAGTGGGCGTTGGGCTCGGTGTAGTCGATGTTGAACCACCACCGCCACCGCCACCGCCACCGCCGCCACAAGCAGTGAGCAAGAAAATCAGCCCGCAAAGCACAAACCCACTATTAAATTTCATTTGGCTTTCACCGATGGAAATACATACTCCATGCTAGTGGGCAAGCGACAAAAAACAAGCGACGTCAGCGTTTAAATCCCCCTCGGGTCTGTTGACGTATGGTTTGCCTGCCGCGTTTACACGGATTTTGGCCTGAGGCAAGGCAGGAAGCGCGCATAAAAAAACGCCAAGACATCACAGTCTTGGCGTTTTTTCACGTTGGCTAACTTAACGAACAGTCCAATACTTATTATTTTGCATTTCAGGTTTGATCACCAAGCCTTGCGAAGCGCCCTGCCCGATTCGAGCCGTACCGGAATAAGCCATCGCTGTAGCGGGTTTACATAAATTCGGATTGGCTTGACGATAAATCGCGGCGGCAAGTAGACCTTCGCTGCTATCGCCCAATGGCTTAGTAAAATCATCATTAGCGCTGCACTGTGGCGCAAAACCATCAGCAAAATCACCCATGCCTTTATCATTTACGCCTTTAAATTCCATCGGGAAATAAGAAATACCGCAATTGGATTTACCCATAAAGCCATAAGGTTTACCACACGTGGTATTGCCAATAATTTGTACATCAATATCAATACCGCGCAAGCTATTAATAATTGATTCACTCGCTGAACAAGTATTACCAGACGCCAAAATATAAACCCGTTTAAGATTTAAAGTCGGTAAAAATTGATTTTTATCCGTTGCATTGAAAAACGGCATTACACCATTGGCGGTGTCGACAGGACGTTTATCATTGTATTGCAAACGCTCAAATACTTTATTTTGTGTTGCTCTTTCCCCTGCAATCATATAGGCCAATTCACTGGCAATATATAAATACCCGCCGCCGTTATAGCGTAAATCCAAAATTAATTCGCTGACATTATTATCTTTAAATCCTTGCACCGCCTTAATTAAAGGCTGCTCAGCGGTTGAGATATGCGAATTAAATAATAAATACCCAGTTTTTTTTACCGGCCACATCGATGACTTTATTCATCGGCACCGGAGAAATGGTGATGTCGGCTGCGGCCATGCTAACGGGTTGCACGCTACCAGCCCGTTCAAAAATAAATTGATGCGTCACACTATTGCGTGGATAGAGTAAGGCCGAAAACCGGCAACGCTACCGTCGCCCACTACACCATCCACCGATTTCAATACATCACCGCGCACAATACCAGCCAGTGCTGCCGGTGAATTCGGTTCAACATAAGCCACCCGTATTGCCAGCGGTGGCGCGTCGCCGGTGTAGTGCCACTGAATACCGTAGTCCAGTACCTTGCCTGACTCGAATAAACCATTCCATTCGCGGGTGATTTCCATGAAACTAAATTTATCGGTTCTAGCGCCCGAAGCGGTCAGCGTCGGCGTTTTTAGCGCCTCAAAATATGCCGACAAAGCGCCATACACTTGGGATTCATTACTAAATGCCGGTGCCGCAGCATTCACCACTGGCATGTCTTTATACCAAAGGTAAGTTTTACTCATATTGTCTTTGAGCCAGGCTTTTTCATCATTCAAAGTACCGCTAGTACTCAATGGCGTGTCGTCAAAGCGATAAGGATTATTCACTGAACATTTTTGCGCCACCACCGCCGTGCTGGGTGCAGGTGTGACGACTGGCTTATTCCCCAAATCGGGTTGTGGGCCATCAAAAATCCCTGGGCCATCACCGCCACCACCGCAAGCACTCAATAACGCCGTGAAACCCATTGCCGAACAACGCAATGCCCATTTTTGCCCCTGATTAAATCGCATCATATTCACTTTTAAATGTAATTTTGAAAGATGCTAGACGCATAAACAAGAAACATCAAGCTGACTAAACAAGAAATAAATAAATAATAAAACGCTGATATGTAAATAAAAACCCTAGTGTGTTAATTCAAAGGCAAATACGCACTTTGAGCGACGAAATGCCGACAACGGCTGACAATATCTAATGCAGCATCACCGCGCTCAGCGTCGCATAAAGGTGACAATGCCACTTTATTCAAGGCAATACCGCGTCATAAACTCTGCGCCCAATCAAATGGCGAGCAATGACCGTCTGCGGATATTTTTTGCTATCGACGACCGTGCTAGAATATCGTCCTATCGACTCAATGAAAAATACAGGTGCAGCATGGCAGGTCATAGCAAGTGGGCAAATATTCAACACCGCAAGGGCCGTCAAGACGCCAAGCGCGGCCAAGTTTTCACCAAATTGATCAAAGAAATCACCGTTGCCGCCAAAATGGGCGGTGGCGATGTACTGATGAATCCTCGTTTGCGTTTGGCGATTGATAAAGCCAAAGCGCAATCGATGCCAAAAGACAATATCGAAAATGCGGTTAAACGCGGCTCAGGCTCGCTTGACGGTGTGGATTATTTAGAGACACGCTACGAAGGTTACGGTCTCAATGGCGCAGCAGTGATGGTGGATTGTCTGACTGACAATAAAGTGCGCACCGTGGCTGACGTTCGTCATGCTTTTGCCAAATACGGCGGCAATATGGGTTCGGACGGCTGCGTGTCGTTCCAATTTAAGCATTGCGGCTATTTGATTTTCGCGCCGGGTACGGATGAAGATGCGTTAATGGAAGCCGCGCGCTCGAAGCCGGTGCTGATGATGTAACGACCAATGACGACGGCTCAATCGAAGTGATCACCCCACCTTACGATTTTGTCACCATCAAAGAAACGCTCGAAGCGGCCGGTTTTAAAGCCGAAATGGGCGAATCCACCATGAAACCGCAAGCCGAGACTGAGCTTGAAGGCGATGATGCGATCAAAATGCAAAAACTGATCGACGCCCTAGAAAGCCTAGACGATGTGCAAGAGGTGTATACCACGGCGGTATTTGACGAAGAATAATTCCAGTTCTGAATTCAAACCTGACTTTGTCGGCAGCACCTTGCCGTGCTACAGCACTGTCTACGGCTCACCTTCGTGTCAGCTTTGATTCATAACTGGAATAGGCTGCGTTCAAGCATCGTGAAATTGCAGCATATAAAAAACCACCAAATATTTGGTGGTTTTTTTTTATCGCGCAAAATCGTAGGATGAGTGGAGCGAAGCGATACCCATCCATTTTCTGCGAGGTTTAATCAATACCAGATACGGATGTAATTCTGTTGTTGATTTGGATAAACCACAAATTCCTGAATCAACATACGAGTACCAGCAGTATCAGTCAGCGAATAAAACATGAAGCTGCGTTTGCCGATACCATCAGCCGTTAACACATGGCCACCATTTGCCAGCAATAGCATTTGGCTAGCGCTAATCGCTTCTGGCTGGCTGCCGCTTTGAGTGGTATTCAAAGTCACATTGCCAGAGGCATCAAATTGCATAACACTTAATGCTGCTGAACACTGACTTGCAGTAAAATTCTTAGCTTGCAAAGTTTGATTTTTAAACTGTGCCAAGCTGTCTGCAAACACCCGCTGTGCATCCGCATTCACCAGAAAATATCGCTTACCCGGCGTGCATAGCGCAATAAAATCGCGAACCGCCGTCGCCTGATTAGCCAAGCCGCCACCGATCAGACTCACCGATTTATCGTCTGGATAATCCACCGTGAATAATTTTTTACCGTTGATTCCCTGCATCGAGCGCGAGATTTTGCTCGCGTCTTCCTGCCACGGTTGACCGGCACTAAAGGCTAATTGGCCATCTGGCATTGCTGCGGCTTGGAAATTACGCCGAGTGCCATCAAGGTCAACGGCACCATCTACACTCGCAACCAATAGCTTGGTCGTGCTAGTGCCGGTTTCGGGCTGAGTAAGCATAAATTGGCTTGGACCAGTCCAAGCTTTTAATGGTGGCACAGGGGTTGGCGTAGGGTTAATCACCAGGTCGCCCCCTCCACCGCCACCACAAGCAGACAGTAGCGCAACGAGGGCCATACTGGCAGTGACAGCTTGCCATTTAGAACGAGATAAGTTTTTCATCAGTTTCAGCTTTATATTTTAAAAAAAGTGGTATGACTTACTGGAGGTGCCACCCAAGCATGGGATGTTAAAACACCAATAAGGCGTATAAAGCAGCCAAAACCACCATAAAAAACAAATCTTTTCTTAGAGGGTATGGACTTTAAGCCTCTCTAGCTGCCAAGTTAAACTCAACATCAAAGGCTAAATACGCCAGTCAACGAGCCGAATTCTATCAAATGTGTACTTTTACACATTCATACTTTTCACCAAATTTAACACAACTATTTACTTTTATTTGTCATAAAACACCACTCTCAAGCGCAAACATTTGGTGGCGCTCTAAGCATCGATTGATTTGGCCGACACGTACGCGACAGTCAACTCTGCGGTTTAACAAAGAATATGCTGAATTTGAAGCATAAAAAAAGCCCAAAAAATTTTGGTGGCTTTTTCATATCCAGCAAAAATCTAAAGTGAGCTCAGCCAAGCGATGGCCATCAATTTTCAGCTCGGGATATCAGCAAACAACGTAGTTCACGCTATTTATGGGTTTACTGTGACGACGTGATTGATTCAGCGTTAAAGCTCGCCAAATACGCCGCAAAGTCCGGTCCCATCCAAAACTGTGGATTCGAATGCTCAAAGCCTCGGCCTTGCTCTCTGTCTTTCACATTTTTAACCGTATCTTGAAAAAATCGAATACCAATCCACTGGAGCAGCAAAATTGCGATCATTGAGTAATTCATTACCAAAATAGGTATATTTCTGACCAAAATTACAGCCAAATGAAGGATGCGTGGCATCTGCCGCTGTCATCACCATCGATTTACTGGTTTTTAAGGTGTCCATAAAGACACCTGAATAGCAGGCAGAAATAAATACCGCTTTCCACGGTGTCGGCGCTTCAAGTAAGGCCAGTTGCATCTGATAAGGAGAAAGCTAAACCAATGGCACGCCACTCTGCTTTAAGGCCACGCCATCTTTACTACCGTGCGATACGATGTAGACCACCAATAAATCTTCCTCGCCATTCATTTTTTGTGAGAACTTATCAATCGCTTTCTGTAATCGAAATGGTGTTACTTGTGATATTAACTCGGCATCTTGTGTCGAATTACTCAGCAGCAAAGTCCGCGATTGCGCATTAAAAACCTTGCCCAACTGCTTAGCCGCCAATTTCATTTCATTGCTAAACACACTGCAGGTTGGTCAAACCCAGCGATCACCAATAAAAAGGCTTCTTTCTTACCTTCAACACCCGCTGGAATTTGCTTCAATTGCTGCTCAACCATCGCCTCCATTTGCAGATTCGATTGCGGTGGCACCGTGGTGCAAGCTGTAGCCAGAAGGAGCGTAAAAAGTATCAGAAGTGATTTCAAGATGACGGCTCAATAAATAAAAATGCCATTATTTATTAAGATGTAAATTTGTAGCAAGCAAAACAAACAATTAAGTTTGATTTTTCACGGATTACTTTACACAATATTTAATTATATTACATTTTAACAGTGCAAAGCATTACACACCACAGATAAGAAACTGCGAAAAAATACAAATAGTAAGTCACATTAGAGCGTCAATGCCTGTAAAAAATTGCACCGCATCACAATCCAATACACCAATTCGCTCAGCTTTTGATACACCACAAAAGCTTCCTGCTCAGCGGAACAAGAAATAATAAATCACATAAAACCAGCTCAAAAAGCCGTGAATAATCGCCCATAAAATGGAGTGATTGGCGCTCCATGACAGCGCGACGGCGATGAGAGTGCCAAGACTAAATCCACCGATAACGTTTTTCATTGTTGCTATCTCCATGTATTGATCGTAAGTCATGATAGCTGAATCCAGTTGGCTGTCATACTGCGCCAAAATGCCCGCGATGCGTCTGCGCCGAGGCAACGCGCTGCGGTATACTGGTGCGCAATTTAATCTGTCATTAGGAAATTCCCATGCGCCCTTCACAACGCCAACCGAACGAGCTTCGCACCGTCACTTTAACTCGCAATTACACCTGCCACGCCGAAGGCAGTGTGTTGATTGAGTTTGGCGCGACCAAAGTACTGTGTACCGCTAGCGTTGAAGAAAAAGTACCGCCGTTTTTAAAAGGCAAAGGCGAAGGCTGGGTGACGGCAGAATACGGCATGTTGCCACGTTCTACCGGTAGCCGGATGCGCCGTGAAGCCGCAAGTGGCAAAACAAAGCGGTCGCACCCAAGAAATCCAGCGCCTGATCGGTCGCTCATTGCGCGCGGTGGTGGATTTAAAAGCTTTGGGTGAGCGCCAAATTACGATTGATTGCGATGTAATCCAAGCCGATGGCGGCACGCGCACGGCAAGTATTACCGGTGCATTTGTTGCGTTGACTGATGCGATCAATGGCTTAATTGCCGAGGGTAAACTAGCCTCAAGCCCGATCCGTGAGTCGGTAGCGGCCATTTCAGTGGGTATTGTTGGCACAACGCCGGTGCTGGATTTGGATTACATCGAAGATTCGGGCTGTGAAACAGATATGAATGTGGTGATGACGGCGGCAGGTCAGTTTATCGAAATCCAAGGCACTGCCGAAGGTGAGGCGTTTAGTCGTGCAGAAATGAATGCATTACTTGATTTAGCTGAACTGGGCATCCAGCAATTGATCGAAAAACAAAACGTAGCGCTCGCAGTTTAAGTACCCGCGCCAGCCTGTTGCAACGCCTGCAACCGGCTGGCTCAGCATAAAATCATAACGTTGAATATTGCGGTATTGTTGGCGTCGCTTCGACCAACACATCATCTTGAAAATTGAGCGCAATCTCGCTGAACTCGTGGCTTAATTCAACTAAGGCCGCAACGCAATCGGCATCGAGTTGCCCCACTTGCACCATCCGCTTTAATTCAGCACACGCTTTTTCCATTGACCATGCCGCTTTATAAGGGCGCGGGCTAATTAAGGCATCAAAAATATCTGCGACCGTGACAATTCGCGCTTCAATTGGAATATCACTTTCAGTTAATTGCTGGGGATAGCCACTGCCATCTAAAAATTCATGATGGCATCGCACAATGTTTAATAAAATTTGTGAATCCGATAATTTCTGCAGCCCAAAATCACCAATAATTTTTTGCACCACGGCAACGCCTTTTTGTACATGAGTTTGCATAATGCGCTTTTCTTCGCTAGTCAATTTTCCAGGCTTGAGTAAAACGTGGTCAGGAATGCCAATTTTGCCAATATCGTGCAGTGGTGCAAATAAAAAAATATGCTCGATGGTTTCATCGCTTAATTGATGTTTTTCGGCAATTTTTTTGGCAATCATTCGCGAGAAACGTGCCATTCTTTCTAAATGAGCACCCGTTTCAAAATCACGTAAATTAGCAAAATCACGCGCCATATTGGCCGATGCCAGTGTAATACGCACAATAGCCAGCTCATTTGAAATCAACATATTAATCAAATTACAATACAAGATTAAATCGCGCTGTACTGCTGTCGTAAACGCCGATGGCTGTAATGAATCAAAAAAGATAAACCCTAAAAACCCCCCTTCGTCATACATTGGTACGGTAAATGATGAACGATAACCTTGCTTTAATAGCCAATCAGAATGCGCAGTACCGACACCAATCGTTTGGGATATTTCACTTAACACTCGGTACTCTGAATTTTTAGCCAACAAATTTAATTCATGGCTGGTCGATAATTTACATTGATAATTATTAATGGCTTCCCCATTACGAGTACTATTGATAAATGTTTTTAGTAAGTCTTCTTTTTCTTCATAAATTGCACAGGCAATTCGATCAATATTGGGAATGCGCACTAAAATTTGATCATGCAGCTGCACTAATTTTTGATTGAGTTTATCGCTATGCTCAAACACTGGGTTATTAAAATGATGATTGACTTGAGGCATGATGGCGATGTGCTCCTAATGCTTAAGTTACAAAACCAACAAAACCTTCCATAAATCTGACTTATATCGTTAAATATAACTTTAGTCGAAAAAAAATCCTTTACCAATCAACAAGCGATATTGCACTGCGCAATGGCGATTGACGGCTGTTTTATGCGCAGCGAATGTAAGGGCTGGCCGTTCCACCTCAATTGTCGTTTTAATTCAGGCATGCTGCGCTTTTGATTTTTGGGTGTGCCGCATGAGACGGTGGATTGATGCTTTGCAATGGGTGCAACATTGTAGGCTAGCGGTTTAACTCAAGCCGAGTTTATCCGAGTGCTCCAGCTTAAACACACTACTTTTGCCAGTTTGCAGCGCCGTAGCCGCCTCGAGTCTGCCGCCCTACCTTCAGTCACCATCGCCGAATCGCCGACCGGCCCGAAACCATCTGCTTCAAGCTTCGTGCCCGCACAATGGCCAGCCCCCATTGCGGCGCAGTTGCAGTTGAACTGCCCCTCCGGCGTAACGCTAACTTTGCCAGCTGCGACCGATCTGGCTTGGGTCGCAGCTTTATTGCGCGCTTTGGCATGATACCGCCATTGGCTTCGCTGCAATTGGTTGTCGAACCGGTCGATATGCGCCTTGGTATCGAGGGTTTGTCGGCCAAGATTCATGCCAGTTTGCAGCGTTCACCGGCTTTGTTGCACAAATCAGCGGCGTAGTGCTGCAGGTAGAATAGCGACATGAGCAAACCTGCACCCAACAAATACAAAACCACCAACTGGCCAAGCTATCACGCCGCTTTGAAATCTCGCGGCGCATTGATGATTTGTCGATCCAACACTGAAATGGGCTGCTGAGCCCACAGGCAAGCGCGGATGAAACCCCACTTTCAGTGACGCTGCAATTCAATTCTGCCTCGCATTGCGCCAAACCACAGGCATGGTGGAAAGCCTGCTTCGACTCGCCAACTTAGATTGGATCGTCTCTGATTCGAGTACGATTTCTCGTCGACAAAAAACACTGAAAGTCACAATTTCTGCCCGTCAAAGCCAAGGTGGGTTGCATTTATTGGTCGAGAGCACGGGCATCAAAATGCTCGGTGAAGGCGAATGGAAAACCAAGAAACATGGCGCTGAATATCGTCGGCGATGGCGCCTACGACACTAAAAAATGCCACAATGCCATTGCGGCCCGTGGAGCATCAGCGATCATTCCACTCAATCATTAATAAGCAGTATAAACCCATGATTTATAAGTAAAATATATAAAGCAGAAAATACGAAACCATGAAAAATACTATGATCAGTTCATCGCGTTTCTGCCCCTCTAGCACACCTCAGCGCAAGCCAGCCAACTTAGCCTACCAACCCCAAACCCGTCTGCTATAATCGTTTTTATTAAAAAACTTAAGTTTATAACTGTTTTTATGGCGGAGTAATCGATTTTATGGCTGAGATCGGGTATCAATGGCTATCGCTGACCTACAACGTGCATGCAGTACACCCGCTGGCCGTACAGAGTGAAATTGGACGTAACCGCTCCACGTCAAGTGGCGGTGACATACGTTTCGAAGTTTACCCAGAAATCTACCGCCCTCTTGACAGTTTTAGTGAGCAACTGGCGTTTGCTTTCAAATATGAAGGCATCCATCTGGAATTTCTAGCTCGGCTTTTTTCTCAAGTTTTGGCCAAGCAAGAGCTGGAACAATGGATTGCGCGAGAACCAACGGGAAGTTATGCCCGCCGCGCCTGTTTCTTGTATGAATGGTTATTGGATGACCCGCTAAATGCACCAAATCAAACGCGAGGCAACTACATTGATGCACTTGACCCCGGCCTGTATCTAGTCGGCACACCAATCAATTGCCCACGCTGGCGAGTTCGTGACAATCTGCCGGGCAATCGTGATTACTGCCCTATTGTTCGTCGAACTGCAACCATACAGGCGACTGAAACCTACGACTTGCCAGCCAAACTGGCCGAGCTGGAATCAGATTTCGGCGTTGATCTGATTTTACGCAGTACAGTTTGGCTAACAGTCAAAGAGAGCCGCGCCAGTTTTTTAATTGAGCGTGAGCAGGATAAAGAAGACCGCATTCGCCGCTTTGCCGCAGTCATGGAAAACGAATGCGGACAGCACGACAATCCATTTACTGCTGATACCTTGAGCCTATTACAACGCGGCATATTGGGCGATATGGCACTACGTTACGGGCTACGCCGCTCCCCTGTTTATGTTGGGCATTCAGCTCACTACCAAGCCGTTGTTGATTACATCGCCCCACATTGGGAACAAACAAACGCGCTACTTTCTGGGCTTGCGCATTTTCTCGAACGCAGCCAAGGCACATCGTCCATCGTGCGCGCCGCGGTCGCCTCTTTCGGCTTTGTCTATATTCACCCGATGGCGGATGGCAATGGCCGAATTTCGCGTTTTTTAATCAATGATATTTTGCGCCGCGATGGGCTTGTTCCCGCGCCAATTATCCTGCCTGTTTCGGCGACCATCGCCGATAGCACTCAGGCACGCGCCGCGTACGACAAAGTGCTTGAGCGTTTTTCGCGCCGCTTGATGCGTAAATATGCCGATCAATATGCATTTGGCGAGCAAGCCATCGCCGAAGATGGCGTTGAATACAATCTTTATTTCAGCGCTTACAACGATGCACTGCCCGCATGGCGCTACCCTGACCTCACGGCACACGCCGAATATCTCGCCAAAATCATCGACACTACGCTGACACAAGAAATGCGCAAAGAAGCCCGTTTCTTAAAAGCCAACGACCAAGCCCGCAGCGCCATCAAACAATTTTTAGAAGCGCCTGATAATGAACTCGACGGGATTATTCGCAGCATTCGGCAGAATGGGAACGCGCTGTCTAATCAGCTTTGCAAGCGCTATCCAATACTCGCTGAAAAAACCAGTGCTTGGTGAACGGGTTGTTGATGTTGTGACACAGGCTTTTGCTGATTAACGGTGTAAACTGCACCTTACCTTATGGCAAAGTTTATCATCGAGAAGCTTGCTCAAATTAATTAAAATAACTCCTTGCTGTATCGCCAAATTTTTCAGTTTTAAAAACACAAAGAAATAATTATTTTTAATAGGGATAGAAAATGACAACAGAAAATATTTCAGTAACGCTTATTACTCAAGGAAGTCATAAGTTTTACTCTGGAACTTTAGATATTGATATTATTGCAAATTCATGTTCAACAAACCCTCGAGCTAACGATCCAATTGAAGGATTTCAACGAACCTTAGATGAAGGTCGTGCAAACTCAATTGCTGAGTACATTCGTAATGGTGGCACTATTCCGTCAGGAATTATCCTGTCAGCTCAAGTGAATTCCATGCTAACTTATAACTCAAAGAATAAAACTATTACTTTTGAAGTAATACAAGGTGCATTTTTAATATTAGATGGTCAGCATAGGGCTTATGGATTTAGAAAACTATTGAATGAAGGGGTTAAATATCGCGTCCCTGTAATAATCTACAATGAACTTACACCAGTACAAGAGGCGCGATTATTTATTGATATAAACACACTTCAGCGCCCAGTCCCCAAAGAATTACTACTAGACATTAAGCGACTAGCCGAAAGAGAATCAGATGATGAGAGATTACTCGATGAACTTTTTACTAGCTTTGAAGTTGAAGTCGATAGTTATTTATTGAATAAACTTAGCCGTGTCGATAAACAGCGAGGAAAGATATCAAAAGTCACCTTTTACGACTCGATGAAACCAATCCTGAAAGAATTTAACATTTCAAGCACTGACAGGCTTTATAGAATAATAAATGCCTTCTTTTTTTGCAGCCAATGATATTGCTACTGAGAATAACTTTAATTTTGAAAGCTCGATTACAAAGGCAACCTTTTTCAAAATACTCGTATCGCACTCGCGCGCGATTATTTCTATAATATCTGACAATAATCCAGATGATCTAGATAAAATTAGCGAACATAAAAAATATTTACGCAGAACCTTACCGGGTTCATTTTCTGAAATATCAAATTCAAAGACATACTTAAAATCTGTTGAATTTCTTGATAGAAAATTACTGCGTAGAAATGTGACTATTTAATGGAACTGAACAAACTCACCCGTCTTCTTACTCCAATACTAATAGAAGGAGTATTATCTGCTCGTCGAAGCTCATACGACAGGCTAATAGAAAAAATTAATTTATTAGAATTTGTAACAAACAGCGTGGTTGTTACTACAAATGAGATTGTAATTGAATTACAGATATTGGATCTAGACTTGCTATATCAGCTTCTAGCTGGTGAAGCCAACCAATTTTTACTTGCTTCCAGAGTAACTTATGATCGTGCAACTCAGGGACAGCAAGAAAATGCTTCATGGCAAATAGTTGAGCATTATTATGCCGCCTACTATGCAATTCATTACCTTATTCGCTTAACTGGTGTAAGTCTGACCAATCTTGACTCAAGTGCAAGTCAGCGCATAAAGAGTTGCTACTTTGGAACTCAACCTATTGCTGATGTTCCTACTGGTTTATATACATTAACTTACAGCCATAGCACACATACACTTACCCTAAAGAAAAACATAAAGAAAAAAGCTGGCGGCTCTCACCAAGATGCATGGCAGCTTTGGGAGAATTTAATTGATAAACTGTCTGCGAGAAGTAATTTAGATCCAGCTGAATATGCAAACGAATCACTAGATCTGGTTGTACATAGAAAATTTTTAGTGAAATCCACTGGTAAATTCAATCCACCAGACATTCGTGGAGAAATTAATTACCAATTCAAAGGTAGTTCATGGATTTTTGAAAAAAGTGCGACAGCATCTATACGTAATATTCAGCTATTGATATCTGATTCCACCTCGTTTCAACCACTTTCAAGCCCAACAGTAGAAGGATTAATATCAAATAACAAATTAATTATCGCGCTAGCCAAATCTATATTTCTACATTCTTCTGAAAAATATCCAAAAAGCATATGCCGATCACTCAGTAATAAATTCCGTCAATACTTAGCTAAACCATGAAAAACCAATGATTGGTGGTGCTAAAACTTGCCAGTCAATGCCAAGCCAAGACGTGAAAAAGCCCGCAGGAATGCGGGCTTGAGGGATGTTTGCTGCTACTTAGTGCCGGACATTGCCAGACGCGGGATCATTCCCACTCAATCGTCGCTGGTGGTTTGCCGGATACATCGTAAACCACGCGGTTGATGCCACGGACTTCGTTGATGATGCGGTTAGACACTTTACCGAGCAAATCGTATGGCAATTCAGCCCATTTGGCGGTCATAAAGTCGCTGGTCACAACGGCACGAAGTGCAACTACGTAATCGTAGGTGCGGCCATCGCCCATGACGCCGACTGATTTCACTGGCAAGAACACCACAAACGCTTGGCTGGTCAGTTGGTACCAGTTTTTTACCGCTTTTCTCGTCTTGGGCGGCGCGCAATTCTTCGATAAAGATCGCGTCGGCACGTTTGAGTAGTTCGCAATATTCTTGCTTTACTTCACCCAAGATACGCACGCCAAGGCCTGGACCTGGGAATGGATGACGGTAAACCAATTCTGGTGCAAGACCCAAGGCAACACCGAGTTCACGCACTTCGTCTTTAAATAATTCACGCAATGGCTCAAGCAAAGAGAGTTTCATGGTTTCTGGCAAACCGCCCACATTGTGGTGGCTCTTAATTGCGTGCGCTTTACCGGTTTTGGCACCAGCCGATTCGATCACATCGGGATAAATTGTGCCTTGGGCCAACCATTTAGCGCTTGGCAATTTGGCTGATTCGGCTTGGAATACTTCAACGAATTCACGACCGATGATTTTACGCTTGGCTTCTGGATCAGAAACACCAGCGAGATGGCCCATAAACTGTGCAGTGGCATCAACGTGGATTACGCGAACACCGAGGTGCTCAGCAAAAGTTTCCATCACTTGTTTGCCTTCGTTCAAGCGCAACAAGCCGTTATCTACAAACACGCAAGTCAGTTGATCGCCAATCGCGCGGTGAATCAATGCCGCGGCAACCGATGAATCCACGCCGCCCGACAAGCCCAAAATCACTTCGTCAGTGCCGACTTGTTCGCGAATTTTGGCAACCGCTTGGTCGATGTAGTTCGGCATGGTCCAGCTTGGTTCAGACGCGCAAATATCCAATACGAAATGATTAATCATTTCGCGGCCTTTGAGCGTATGGGTGACTTCTGGGTGATATTGCACCGCGTAGAAATTACGCGTGGTATCGGCCATTGCCGCGATTGGGCAAGACGCGTTGCTGGCGATCACTTCAAAACCCGCTGGCATGGCAGTCACTTTGTCGCCGTGGCTCATCCAAACTTCAAGGCAAGTCTTCGCCAACTCACCTTCGCCGTGAACGCGGTCTGACAAATCTTTAAATAATGGGTTAGCTGGGTTAACTTCGATTTCAGCAAAGCCAAATTCGCGTACCGTGCCGGCTTCAACTTTACCGCCCAAGCTTTGCGCCATCCATTGCATGCCGTAGCAAATGCCCATCACCGGAATGCCAAGCTCAAACAATGCTGGGTCAGCTTGGTAATCTGACTCGTAAACCGAGTTAGGACCGCCAGACAAAATAATGCCCTTTGGATTAAATTCTTTAATAAAGTCGATCGAAACATCAAAAGAATGCAGTTCGCAATACACATGCGCTTCGCGCACACGACGGGCAATCAGCTGCGTAACTTGTGAGCCGAAATCAAGAATGAGAATCTTATCCATATCGAATTGTCCAATGGTGTGCGGGAAAACGCGGCATTTTACCAGCATTTAATACTTCCTTCCCAAGCTCTTTATCAATTGGGCGCTGGACTGCAAAAATACCTGTATTTTTGCCGCAATTACGGCTTAAAACCCAGTTTCAAGCCTCGAAAATGCCCTCGCTGACCGCAAAATGCCTGACTAACGGTGGCATCGAGCCAAACACCGCCGGCGCACGCCGGCTGAGGTTTAATTTAGCGCGGAGGTTTTACGTACTGATTGCAGTAATTCATCGAGTGCGGCCATGCCTGCGGGTGCGTTGTTGTGATTAATCATCGCCGCCACCGCCCACGTTTTGCCTTGTGCATCGCGGATATAGCCTGCTACCGCACGCACGTCTTTGAGGGTGCCGGTTTTAATATGCCCTTGCCCAGCGCTAGACTCGTCTTTTAGGCGTTTTTTTCATCGTGCCATCAAGACCAACAATCGGTAATGAGGCGATAAATTCAGCCGCCAATGGCGACTGCCATGCGTCTTTCAGTAGTTCTGCCAAATGTCTGGCGCTGATTTGCTCTTTACGTGATAAACCAGCGCCATTTTCCAGCACCAATTCTTGGTAATTGAACCCCTTACTTTGCAACCAACGAGCAATGACCGCATTGGCGCGCACCGCGCTATGCGCGCCGTCTTGCGGCAAGCCTTGCACGGCACCCAGCGTTAAATACAATTGCCGCGCCATCATATTGTTACTGTATTTATTAATATCGCGAATGGTATTGGTGAGCGAATCAGATTGGCTACTCGCCAGCAAGACGCTTGAGCTGGGCGTAACACCCAACTGCATTTTGCCGCTGATTTTGCCTCCGGCTTCTAACCATAAATTACGAAACAACTGATAGGTATAGGTCGGCGCATCAAATACCGACATATATTTGTCGCCAATACACCCAGCGGGTACTTCACCCACCAATTGCAGCATTAATTGTGGCGTGGCTTGCCCAGTTCGAAATTGCACGCGTTTTTGCCACGCATCACAACTGCCGCCCGCAGCAATCGCCAATTGATTACTCAGGCGCACTTCTGGCCAATCGGGCTCTGCCGACACCCTAACACGTTCGCCATCACTACGAATGCGTAAGCGAATAGACTTAAAGTTAGTCAGTAAAGCATCGGGTTTAACCATAAACGGCCGATCACTGGCCTCACCATCATCGTCAAACGCCGGCTCTTTTTCATCAATCACAAAAGCACTGCGATCGAGCACAACATCACCGCGAATTTCATCCACCCCTGCTGCTTTTAAATCGCGCACCAATAACCACATTCGCTCGAGCGTCAGCTTTGGGTCTCCCGAACCTTTTAAATACACAGGGCCTTCTAAGACGCCCTGTTTATTCGGCAAAGCATTGGCACGCAACTCAGTACGCCATTGCCATGCTGGCCCTAATAACTCTAAGCCAGCATAGGTAGTGATTAATTTCATCGTTGAGGCTGGATTGGATGGCACATCCGCCCGATAAAATTGCGCTTGCCCGGCGCCATCGAGCGGCAGCATCGCAATCGAAATCGCATCAGTTGGAATTTTGGCCGCGTTTAAAGCATTGCTCACGCCAAGCGGTAATGTCTGCGTTTGCGCCGCCCAGCTACTGTTCATGGCCAAGGCCAGCAAAGTGATCCATTTTTTCAACATGAAATTCCTGTCAACTCATAAAAAAAACAACGCTTGGTGCCCAAGCTATGCGGGCTGATGTCAAAACGAAGTTCAGTTGGGGATATTTAAATCGACTCAGGCGCTGCAATAGCGCCGCTTTGCCGCGCTTGCCACGCGGCTAAATCCAACCGATATTGCTGCAGCTCTTCGGTATACACATCAAAAATACAGGGGTAGCAGCCACTACTGCAACACGCCTCAAGTGGCGGTTCAATCGGCGCTTCAGGCTTAGGATCGTGGTTTTCTGGTAATGCTTCAGGCGGATTCATCGTCATTTCATCTATCGCATCTGTTAGAATGTCGCTATGAGCTATCAAGTACTAGCCCGTAAGTGGCGACCAAAAACTTTTGCCCAATTGGTCGGGCAAGAACACGTGATTAAAGCGCTGGCAAATGCGTTTGCCTCTGAGCGCTTGCATCATGCCTATTTGCTCACCGGCACCCGTGGTGTGGGTAAAACCACGATCGCCCGGATTATGGCCAAAGCGCTCAATTGCGAAACCGGCATTACGTCTGAGCCTTGCGGCGTTTGCTCAGCGTGTACGCAAATTGATGCGGGGCGTTTTGTCGATCTACTTGAAATCGACGCGGCGTCCAATACCGGTATCGATAATATTCGCGAAGTCTTGGACAACGCGCAGTATGCACCGACCGCTGGCCGTTTCAAAGTTTACATTATCGACGAAGTGCACATGCTCTCCAAGTCGGCATTCAATGCCATGCTGAAAACACTGGAAGAGCCGCCCAGTCACGTCAAATTTATCCTGGCCACCACCGATCCGCAAAAAGTACCGATTACGGTACTGAGCCGTTGCTTGCAGTTTTCATTACGGCAAATGACGCCACAACAAGTCACTGGCCATTTGCATCAGGTATTACAAGCCGAACAGATCGAATTTGAGCCCCTCGCACTCAATCTCATCGGTCACGCCGCCAGCGGCTCGATGCGGGATGGTTTGTCTTTGCTTGACCAAGCCATCGCCTACGGCGCGGGTAAAGTTGAAGAAGCCGACGTGCGCGCCATGCTCGGCGCGGTTGATCAAAGCTATTTATTTGATTTACTCACGGCACTGGTAGCCAAAGACGGCAGTGCCTTACTCAAAACCGCCGATGCCATTGCCGAGCGGGGCCTCTCGTACGAGGCGGCTTTGCATGAATTAGCCGCTTTATTACAACAGATTGCGCTGGTGCAAGCCGTGCCCAATGCGCTGGCAGATGATTTACCGCTGCGCGAGCAAATTGTCGCCACGGCGCAAGTCATTTCTCCCGAAGACATCCAGCTGTATTACCAAATTGCGCTGCATGGGCGACGTGATTTACCGCTGGCACCGGATGAATACGCCGGCTTTACGATGACAATTTTGCGGATGCTGGCGTTTGCGCCAAGTAGCGCAGGCCATACGGCGTTGCCAGCCACCAGTCACCCTCCCGCTGTACCGAGTGTGCCAGCGCCAACGAATCAGGCCTCAACAAATCAAGCACCAAGTAATACGGTCGCAAACAATCTAGCGCCGAGCAATCCTGCCAGCGCCCCAGCTCGCAATGAATCTCCACCTTGGCAGCAAGATGCCACGCCTGCGGCCATGTCGACGCCCGCTCGCGCCAGTGCGCCTGTCAAGCCAGCTCAGTTTAATGGTGATTGGCGTGCGTTGGTGGTGCACCTCAAATTGGGTCAGGCAGGTATGCTCGCGCAGCATTCGGAGCTACTAAGCTACAGCGACATACAGTTCAATATTAAAGTTGAAGAAGTGCATCGCAGTGTGGCAACGCGTGATTATCAAGAAAAATTACGCAGCGCACTGAGCGAGCATTTTGGTCGCGATATCGCACTCAATGTACAAATTGGCGAAGTTCAAACTGAAACGCCAGCCGATATTCATTACCGTGAAAAGCAAGAGCGCCAAGATCAAGCCGTTGCGGCAATTAATAACGATCCTTTCGTGCAAACCATGGTGAAAGAATTTGGCGCAAGTATTGCATTGGACTCAATCAAACCCATTTAAAAAAAATCAGCCAGCGAAACAAAGATGGATCGCAAGCAAACGCTTTAAGCCCCATCTTTTCGCTGGCAGCTTTTCTCTTCATGATTAAAAAGGAAATCTTATGTTTGGTGGTAAAGGCGGAATGGCTGGCTTGATGAAACAAGCGCAGCAAATGCAAGAGAATATGAAAAAAGCCCAAGACGAATTGGCCAACGTAGAAGTTGAAGGTCAATCGGGCGCTGGCATGGTTAAAATCACCATGACCTGCAGTAATGTTGTTCGCCGCGTTGCCATTGACGACAGCCTATTGTCGGATGACAAAGACATGCTCGAAGATTTGATCGCTGCCGCATTTAATGATGCGCTGCGTAAAGTAGAAGCCACCAGCCAAGCCAAAATGGGCGGTTTCACCGCCGGCATGCAATTGCCGCCTGGCTTTAAAATGCCATTTTAATGGGCTCACATCGCCATAGCGTCGCGCGCAAGTCGTGAGCAATGGCGATGCTTTACTCGTGATACGATGCAGCGCCCAAGGCGTTATCTCTACGAGATAGCGCCTTACTAATACCAACAAACAGTTATCCACGCCATAACAACACCCGTGGTATTGCTATTTAGGCACCAACCACAAACGCCACCAGAGCAATACCTATGCCTATCCCTGCCTCATTACAAAATCTGATTGATGCATTGCGCGTGTTACCCGGCGTTGGCCCCAAATCGGCGGCACGAATGGCGTTTCATTTAGTACAGCGCGATCAAGTCGGCGCGTCGGACTTGGCCCATGCCCTCGAAAATGCTTTGGGCACCCTCAAGCATTGTCGCCATTGCAATACCTTTACCGAGGCCGATACCTGCGACATTTGCTTGGATGAACAACGCAATCATGCGCAATTATGCGTGATAGAAATGCCAACCGACTTAATGTCGATTGAGCAAACACGCAGTTATGAAGGTTTGTATTTTGTCTTAATGGGTCGTTTAAGCCCACTCGATGGCATAGGCCCACACGACATTGCACTCAAACAATTACTCGAGCGCGCCAGTGATGGCCAAGTGACTGAAGTGATTTTGGCGACCAACTTCACCACCGAAGGCGAAGCCACCGCGCATTATGTCGCTGAAATGCTGCGGGCGCGCGGCCTAAAAGTCAGTCGGATTGCCCGCGGGCTCCCTGTGGGTGGCGAGCTGGAACATGTTGACCCCGGTACCTTGGCGCAAGCACTGATCGAACGCCGTGGCTTATAAAACCCTGGGGTCTGTTGACGTTTGGTTTTCCGCCACCCCTGCCCATTCGACCACAATCTACGACATTCGATAACACCAAGGCTTGGGTTTCAACATAAAAAAACGCCACTTTGACAGTGGCGTTTTTCAACACATCTAAAATGACTTAGTCTCGGCTATTGCCAGTGAACGCCATAATGATACTGAGCAAATTAACAAAAATATTGTACACATTCAGGTACAAGCTCAATGTGGCGCTGATGTAATTGGTTTCACCACCATTCACGATACGGCTCACATCGTACAAAATATACGCCGAAAAAATCATGATTACGGCAGCAGAAATCGTCAATGACAAAGCAGGAATCGCAAAGAAAATATTGGCGACTGCTGCCAACAAAACAATCACCATGCCGATAAATAAGAATTTACCCATAAAGGAAAAGTCTTTTTTAGTCACCGTTGCGATGGTCGCCAAGGTAAAGAAAATCGCGCCGGTGCCAATTGCAGCCATGCCAATCATTTCTGGACCATTGCTAAATTTCATTGCCATTTGCAAAATTTGGCTGAGCCACAAGCCCATAAAGCCAGTCCAGCCCAACAAAATAAACACGCCAGCACTGCTTTCTTTGGTTTTTTCGATGGCATAAAACGCCCCGAAGCTCACTAACATAAATAAGCCAAAACCTAAAAAGCCGCTCATACGAAACTGCATAGACATACCGAGCAAGGCGCCTGCTGCGGTTGGCAACATCGTCAAAGCTAATAAAAAGTAGGTATTACGCAGCACTTGATTGCGTTCTGCCGACAAGGTGCTATTGCCATACGTCGTGGTATTGGTATTAAAAGATTGCATTTTGAATCTCCTGATTGATCGGTGTCGATACTGTATCACCTGCTAAGAGGGCGGCAAAGACAAAAAGTTTCAAACTTTCACATCGATTATACAAATAATCAATTACATAACATCGGAAATGCTTGAGCCAAATTAGTGACTTCCAATTGATTGGCCTGACTTTGTTGCCAAACGGGGGAATGGTTGCGATCAAATAATGTGGCATAAATGCCGGCGGCAAAATCACCATAGCGTAAACAAGCCGCACTGACCTCGGTTTCTAATTGCACCGTCTGTTTAAACGACAATGCTGCACAGCGTTGTTGTAAAGTCCATGCAAGCCACAACGACGTGGGTGACGCGCGCTGCACTCGCAGTGCCGCGGCAGCGAGCCAAGCATCATCCAAAGTCGAAAAGTAACTCATGTGGTGTAAAGCATCGCTCAAACTACCGTTGCACACAAGCGCGCAGCAAATCTGGATGTGCTGGTAAATGTCCATCAGGCAACGTGAGCTCGGCTTGCTGCGCCGCTTGCGTTAAATAATCGCTCAATACAACGTGATCTAATTCTGGCTGCCCCTGCCAAGCTAAGGCGCTTAAATCCATTAACACTTGATGCCGACTTGATTCGGGCAAGGCCCACTGGGCGGCACCGCAATACAGTGCATCGCTGGCATTGATCGCCACGCCAGACAGCGCTAAAAAAGGACCGAACCCTGCCAACTCGTTCAGCCAGCGACTCGCCGCCACATCCGGAAACAAACCAATCGCCGTTTCTGGCATCGCCAATTTACTGCGTTCAGTCACAATTTTATGGCTAGCGGCAGCAAATAAACCCCAACCGCCGCCCATTACAATGCCATGCCCCCACGCCATCACAGGCTTGGCATAGTCACGAATCATTTGACAGAGTAAGTATTCTTCAGCAAAAAAAGCATCGCCTTGCGCCAACTCACCCGGCTGAGTCATCGCGGCATGTAAGGCTTTTAAATCACCACCAGCACAAAACCCACGCTCACCGGCACCAATCATCACCACGGCAACAATCTGCGCTTGATCACGCCAATCGTTTAGCGCTGCGCATATTTGCCGCACCATGCTTAAATTTTGCGCATTAATCCGCTCTGGCGCTGATAACGCTAAAATACCAATTTGAGTGCCATTGTGGCTCGTCATCAGTCGCACGTGAACTGTCATTCAAATATCCTTTTCGCTCAAAGCCTTTAATCAGACGCAATAACTCCCGCAATCGGATTAAGACTATGCTGATTCCCTATCGCCAACCATTAGGAAAACCGCCATGCTGACAACAATATTCAGCATAACCTTGGCATTGTCGGCGGTTTCTGGCGATAAAAATGAAGCGCAATGGCAATCACGACTGGAAAAAGCCACACAACAAGAAATGCATAATCCATGGGCAGCGGCAGTCACGTATTGCTATGCGGCGCGATTAGGCATTACCGAAGCCCAATATCGTTTAGCCATGCTGTATGCTTTTGGCTTTGGCGTGCCAGAAGACCGCGTGGCTGCAGCGAGTTTATTATCCATCGCCGCTGAACAAGGCCACCAAGAAGCACAAAAAATGCTAGAAACCATTCGCATTACGGGCCATCGTTTACCGCGCTGTGTTGAGTCCGATGTCGAACCCGAAATAAGCAAACCTATCGTCATTAGCCGTAAAATGAATGCCAATCAGCAAGTGGTTGCCAATATTATTAGCAAAGTCGCCACTTGGCACGGCGTTGATCCATCATTTGCACTGAGCATCGCCAAAGTTGAATCGGGCCTCAATAGCAGCGCGGTTTCCCCCAAATCAGCGATGGGCGTGATGCAGCTCATTCCCGAAACCGCAGCGCGGTTTAATGTCAAAGATGTCTTTAATACCAGCCAAAATGTAAAAGGTGGGGTGCGCTATTTGCGCTGGCTACTTGATCGCTACCAAGGCAATATCGCCTTAGTGGCCGCCAGTTACAATGCCGGGGAAGGAAAAGTAGATCACTACCGTGGGATTCCGCCTTATCCAGAAACACAGCAATACGTGAAAAAAGTGCTGCAACTCTACCCTTTTTCAGTTCACCAAACACCGAATGATCGCGGCCGCGATATCAATGTTTTTCCAGAACCAGCCAAAACTAAAAAAGCAAAGGTATATCGCTAGAGACTCTATTTTAAAAAAGCCTAGCTGCATATACCTTTATCTAGTACCACTCACAAACCTGACTTCCAAACCCGATTATTGGCTTACTTTTGCATCACGCACGCCAATAACTAAGCAGGTTTCAAGTGTTAGCAGCAGTTCGATTTAATCTTCGTCTTGATCAAACGCGTCTTCAGTGGCTGCGGCATTGGCTTTTTCAATTTCTTTGCGCTGGCGCTGAGCTTCACCCAATGCTTGCTCATAGGCATGACGCTGCTCATCGGTCATTTCCGGTTTGAGCATTTCCAGCTCTTTGGCCGCTTGATACGCCGGCATGGGCTGCAATTGAGTCACTAACTGAATCAGGGACGAGAACTGCTCTGGACTAACCGGCATCTGAATCTCCTTAAAAAACAATGAGGGTCTAAGTCAACCCAACGTCAACAAACCCTAGCAATCTACACCGGGCTCAGTCGCAGATCGACTATTTTTGAGTGGTAAATTATCACTGGCATGGTAGCTCATCACTAAAGAATACTTGGTTTTTTCGGTGCTATTGCGGCTCGCGGCATGAAAAGTGCGCGCATCAAATAACACCACATCGCCTGCGCTCAGGCGCGGAAACTGTGCTTTGGCAATCCACGGCGCAGCAACTGGATGATCAGCAAGCAAAAATTCTCGCGAATCAAAAGCAGTTTCAGGCAAGGTCAAATTATGTGATGCGGGAATAAATCCCAAGCCGCCGTTTTCTGGATTTTCATCGCCTAAGGCCAACCAGCAAGACACCAATTGCGGCCGACTAAAACGCCAATAGCGTAAATCACGATGCCATAACGTATCGCTACTAAAGCTCGGTTGCTTGGTCATCAAGCTATTGTGGTGCACCTGCGTTAAGGTAATACGCTCGCCGAGCAAAGGCCGCAATAACGCCAACAAGCGTGGATGCGTCGCCCATTGCATAAAAATAGGCGAGCGCGCCACCATGCCGCGTAAACGGCGAATTGTCTGGCCGCCTTGCGCATCAATCGACGTTGGTGCGCCCGGATACGCCAAGCTCGCTTCCAGTTCCAGCGGTTCTTGACGCGCTGCCAGCGCCTGCATTGCCGCATCTCGAATCAAAGCGACTTCAGCCGGCGGTGCAAAGCCGCGTAAAATAACCAATCCTTGCTCAGCAAACGTGGCACGCAAAGCCGATATATCCATCGGATGAGAAAATTCAAGCACCGTATTGCCTTATAAAAGATTCGAAAATTTGGATTGTACTGGAACTCTCAACGCCATGCGCCCATGGGATTTCACCCAGTTTTCAATCCTTAGGTAAAATAATCATCGCTTGCAAACCGCCTTGTGCATGATTACTTAGCTCTAAAACACCACCGTGGGCCTGAATAATATTGCGTGCAATCCCTAGGCCCAGACCATGCCCTTGATGATTGTGCTGCCGGCCATGCTCTAGCCGAACATAAGGATCAAACAACGTCGCCAGTGCCTCATCGGGAACGCCCGGCCCATGATCACGCACGACGATAACCACCTTGCCCACGCCTTCAAGCACCGAGATCTCAACCCGTTCACCGTAAAACAGCGCGTTGTCGATCAAATTACTTAAGGCGCGCTTTAATGCCAAAGGCTTAACCATCACCCATAAACCGCAGCGGCTATAGGCAATTTCATGCCCAGCCATGCGCGAGTCTCTAACCATCCGCCCAAGCAGCGCATCAAGACGAATTCGGGTGCGGTTTTCATGAATATCGCTGTCTTTCACGCTTTGCAAAGCGCCTTTGACCATCATATCGAGCTCGTCGAGGTCTTCATGAAACTCCAACCTGACCGCTTCATCGTCGAGCATTTCGGTGCGTAATTTCAGCCGAGTGATGGGGGTGCGTAAATCATGCGAAATCGCGGCAAAGAGTTTTTCACGGTCTTCTAAATAGCGTTGAATCCGCTCGCGCATCGCGCCAAACGCGTTCGCTGTGCGAATAAACTCTTCGCTACCTTCGGCTGGTAGCGGCGGCGACTCGCCCTTACCAAACGCTTCGGCCGCTTCCGATAGCGCGGCTAATGGCCGCGTAATCCAGCGCACCACCACCCAAGTCAACAGCAATACCGTAAATAAGGTAATCAATTGCAATAGCCAGCGCTCAGGCGGCATCGGATCGCTATTATCCAAAAAATAAGGATCTGGCATTAAGGTGGCCAAATACAGCCAATGCCCGGGCTCAATTTCAGTTTGAATCACCAACACCGGCGCTGGGCGCGGCGCCATCAACAAGGTGTTTTTAATCCAGTGATCGGGCAATTGCGAAACAGTCATCCCATCGCTAGACACTGCCAATTGATTGGGCCAAGCAAACGCCAAACGCAAATCAGTCAATTGCGGTAGTTTTTGTTCAAATATTTGACGTATAACCTGCAAAACTTGATTAGATAATGGCTGTGCGGCAATACCCTGCACAGGGATCGGGCTATCATTAACCGTTACAAAAAACCGCGTACCGCCCATTTCGCGCAATTGCTGAATCACCAACGGCCGATAATTGGGCGGTAAACTTTGAAAAAAATGCACCGCACTCACCGCGCCAAGCGCAATATGATCGGCCGCCGCACTGACCTCTTGCTCGGATTTATTTTGCAAATAATTGGCCCAAATTGCATTGCCAATTAATTGCGACGCCAACACCCCAACCGCCATCACCCACAATAACCGCGGCAATAATCGCGATGGCAAAATATGCTCTAGCCAACGTGGCATGCTCATTAAACGCGCACGCCGCGCCAATTCTCGCAGCCATTGCCACTGCCCTTTAAACATGACTAATGGTCACCTCGGCTGAGAGCACATAACCCGCACCGCGCACGGTTTTAATCAAATTGGGGTGCTTACCATCGTCTTCTAAGCGTTGCCGTAAGCGGCTCACTTGCACATCGAGCGAGCGATCCAGCGGCCCAGCATCACGGCCACGCGTTTCTTCGGCCAATTGGCTGCGATCCAAAATCTGCCCCGGGTGCTCTAAAAACATTTTTAACAACTGAAAATCTAAACCGGTGAGCTTCACGACATCCCCATCGGGCGACATTAAATTACGCTCAACCGTATCGAGCGTAAAACCGACAAAACGATAGTAGCGCCCAGTCCCTGTACCCGTCTCAATACCGGTACGGCGATGAATCGCTTTGATGCGCGCCAGTAATTCACGGGGGTTATACGGCTTGGCAATATAATCATCGGCGCCCAATTCAAGGCCGACAATCCGATCGGTTTCGTCCGAACTGGCGGTCAGCATAATAATGGGCACATTGCTATTTTTTCGCACCGTTTGGCATAACGCAAAGCCATCGGTATCCGGTAGCATCACATCTAAAATCACCAAACTGAGCTCGTCTTTATAACGCTCAAATTCGCTCAAAAATGTTTCGCCATCGGGGGCCAAACGCACATCATATTGATTGCGCTCCAAATACGCTTTGAGCAATGTGCGGGTTTTTAAGTCATCATCCACAATCAAAATCTTACGGCTCATTCCCTGTCCTTTTCCATCGAGCGATCCTTCGCGCCGCGGTATCCGCAGCGTCGATTACTCATCTTTGCGATTAAGCGCTTTCACCATCGCCGCTAAACGCTGCTGCGTTTCAGCGACTGAAATTTTGTCATCTAAATAAAAAGTTTGAATCTGCGCCACCACTACGTCTTTAAAGGTTTCATCGGCGGCCATTCGGTGCACTAGGCTTGGTGCCTGAAACGCGCGGCCGCGTGAAAAAGCGCGCCATGAGGCCTTACTACAACGATCCAAACTGCCAATGTCGATATCCCGTCGCACTGGAATCGAACCTTTAATCCGGTTGTAACCGATTTGCACCGCCGGTGACACCATCAATTGTGCAAAGCGCTCCTGATTGACTTGCTTGGCATAATCCCCAGCAAACATCACCAAGGTATCAATGCTGTAGAGATGCACGTCCTCGGTCTTAGGCACGACGCTACAGGCAAAATCAACGTCCAAGACCAAGCCTTGCGCCACCAGCTCGCCCTTCATCCAGTCGCCCATCACCAACATCGCCGCTTGCCCGCTAGCAAATTGCTTGGCCACTTCAGTCCACGGCAAATCACCCGTGGTTTTATGCGTATAGGTTTTCCATTCGCGTAAACGGTTTAATGCTTGCGCAAAGCGCGGGTCTAAATAGGCTTGTGGATTTTTATGCACAAATAAATCACGATAAAACGCTACGTCGCCCTCGGCCAGCACCAGCGTTTCAAATAAAGTGGCCACTTGCCAAGCTTCACTGCTTTGCGCCAAAGGGGTAATCCCAGCGGCCTGCAATATTAAAGCAATCCGGCGAAAATCGTTAAAATCACGCGGCGGTTTTAATCCCAAGCGATCAAATATTTTTTTTGTTATACAGCAAGGTATTAATGCGATGAATCCCCAAAGGCACCGCCACCGTATGTTGCCGATGCTCGACCAGATTCCACACGGTGGGAAATAGCTGGCTTTGCCAGCGTACCGCCGCGCTGTCTAATTCTAAAATCAGCCCCAGCTCAGCCCATTCATTGATGGCCGGACCAATCAACTGCGACACCGCTGGCGGCTTGCCCGATAACACGCGGCTTTTGAGCACCTTCATCGCGCCAACGCCGGCGCCACCCGGAATCGCCGAGTCTCGCCATTCAATATTGTCTTCCGCCATTTTTTGCCGCAAAAAATCCGCTGCCCGCCGCTCATTGGGCGAAGTCCACCAATGCAAGACATCCAGCGGCTCAGCCGCATGTAGTGTGCAACTGAGCAGCAACAAAACTAAACTGATTGCAGGGTATTTTATGATTTTCACTATTGATTCAAACACCTGTCGCAATTCTCCATGAATTAAGTCGACTATATCGTAAGCTTCCAAGGAAAAGCGTAATAAAACATTTCTTTTTATGCCGATATGCAATCAGCGTAAACAAGGGGATTACATAGGATAAAGCAGGCTTTGTCAGCATTTTGCCGTTTTTTGGCAATTTTCCTGTGATTTTTTGTAACGTACAAAATGCAGACCAATGTCATGTAACTCAACAAATTCAACAACATCAGCATAATTTTGCGAAAAATCCCCGCCGCTAGTGTCACAAATTACTCGATGCTAATTTAGCGCCACCGAGACAAATAGATCACGGCATACATCACACGAGGATTTAATCGCATGCGCACTCTGAACACACGTCATCTTGTACTAGCGACTTTATTGGCAGCAGGAACAGCTCAAGCGGGAACCGTGAATATCGAATCATGGCGAGTCGATGATAAAGCCCTATGGGAAGAAGTGTTAATTCCAGCGTTTCAAAAAAAAGAACCCAGGCATTCAAGTTAAATTTACGCCAACGGCTCCCACTGAATACGATTCAAGCTTAACCGCCCGCCTTACCGGTGGTACTGCTGGCGATTTAATCACTTGCCGTCCATTTGATAAATCACTGGATTTATTTAAAAAAGGTCAGCTCGAAAAACTCGACGGCAAAGCCGGCATGGAAAACTTCCCCGCCTCTGCCAAAGTGGCATGGCAAACCGATGATGGCAAAGCGACGTACTGTATGCCAATGGCCTCGGTCATTCATGGGTATTTTTACAATAAAAAAATCTTTAAAGATCTGAACTTGCCAGTACCCAAAACGCAAGCTGAGTTCTTTGCCGCCATGGAAAAAATCAAAGCCGCCGGCAAAACGCCAATCGCTTTAGGCACCGCCGATCAGTGGGAATCAAACCAAACTGTCTTGACCAATGTTGGTGCCAATAGCTGGAAAGGCGAAGAAGGCCGCAAAGCCTTAATCGCCGGTAAAGCCAAATTTACCGACCCACAATTTGTTGCCGCTTGGGAACAACTGAGCAAAATGGGCCCGTTGATGGGTAAAGGCGCTTCAGCGCAAACCTATGCTGATAGCCAAAACTTGTTTGCCATGGGCAAAGCCGGTGTGTACCCAGCCGGTAGCTGGGACATCGCTTACTTTAATAAAGAAGGCTTGGATTTTGGCGCCTTCCCACCGCCAGTCGCCAAAGCGGGTGACCAATGCTATATCTCGGATCACACCGATATTGGTATGGGCGTAAACCCAAAAGCCAAAAACAAAGCCGATGCGTATAAATTTTTGACTTGGCTTGGTTCACAAGAATTTGCCGACCTCTACACCAATAAAGTCACCGGCTTTTTCTCGCTTTCGAATCACCTGATTGCAGTACAAGACCCAGTGGCCAAACAAATGCTCGATTGGCGCAAAAGCTGCAAATCCACCATTCGTCTCAACGCGCAAATCATGAACCGTGGCACACCGGCGATGGAAAATGAATTGTGGAATGTCAGCTCGCAAGTGCTCAACGGCAAAATGGCACCGAAAGACGCCGCAGCGCAAATCCAAACTGGTTTTGCAAAATGGTACGCCCCGCAGCAAAAATAATTGATCCGCCTCTCACCCCAGCGTGAGTTTAGCTGGCGGCTTGCCGCCGGCTTTTTTTTCGTAGGCGGGGTTATTGAGCGGGGCGACAACCCATCCAATACATCCCCTGTGCTTGACCCGTCTTTTTTGATTTATTGGAGTTGCGATGCAGCGCTGGCATATCGTTTTATTTCTTGCGCCTGCGGTACTGATTGATTCGGCTCGTAGGGTGGGTTACGGAGCGTAAGCGACAACCCACCATATACATCCACTGTGATTGACCCATCTTTTTTGATTTTTGGAGTTGGCAATGAAACGCTGGCATATCGTCTTATTTCTTGCGCCTGCGGTACTGATTTATTCGGTCTTTAGCGCCTTACCTTTACTCGACACTTTGCGTCTTGGCTTTTACGCCACCAACGACACTGGTGCCAGCCATTTTTCGGGATTGAGTAATTACCTAACTATTCTCACCGACCCCGCTTGGTCAAGCGCGTTTTGGAATGCAATGGGCAATAACTTTAAGTTTTTTTTGATTCATTTACTGATTCAAAACCCAATTGGCTTGATCTTAGCCACGCTGTTATCACTCAAAGGGCTCAAGTTCACGCGGCAATACCGCACTTTTATTTTCCTCCCCACGCTGCTCTCAGTGGTGATTATTGGGTTTATTTGGCAGCTGATTTTGTCGCCACTGTGGGGCGTTTCAGAATCAATGCTCAATGCCGTCGGACTGGGGGAGTATTTTAAGCCATGGCTCGGTGAAGAAGGCTCAGCGCTGATTACCCTCGCTTTAATTTCAGTTTGGCAATTCGTTGGCATCCCAATGATGCTGATTTACGCCGCGCTACTGGCCGTACCTGAAGACATTGTCGAAGCGGCCTACGTCGAAGGCGCGTCTGCTTGGCGTATTTTCTGGGAAATCAAACTGCCACTGATTTTACCCACGCTAGGACTAGTAACGATTCTGACTTATGTCGGCAACTTTAATGCCTTTGATTTGATTTACTCGGTGAAAGGCGCGATTGCTGGGCCGAACTACAGTACCGATATTTTAGGGACTTTGTTTTACCGCACCTTCTTTGGCTACCAAAGCCAAATCGGCAGCCCAACCATGGGCGCGGCAGTGGCAACGCTGATGTTCCTGGTCATCCTCTGTGGCGTCGGCGCTTACTTTTACTTCGTGCAGCGCAAGCTGACGCGTTACGAGTTGTGATGTGAAACATGAACCACAGAGGCACAGAGACGCAGAGGAAAACCAGCCCCAGCCCTATCTCTATAAAGGCGCTGTTTAGATTTTGATTTTTCTCCGTGCCTCTGCGTCTCTGTGGTCGTTATTTGTTGCAATCTCATTTTAATCTCGTCATTAGGAATTTTTATGACACGAAAGATATACAAACCACTCTCCGCCTTTGGCGTGCATTGCATGCTCGGTGGCTACACGCTGCTGGCTTTGTTTCCGATTGTATTAATTTTAATTAACGCCTTTAAAACCAAAGCGGCGATTTTTGATAATCCGCTGGCTTTTCCCACCGCTGAAACGTTCTTTTTAGGCGGCTTTGAAAAGGTCATCGCGAAATCGCATTTCATGCTGTATTTCGGCAATAGCCTGACCGTCACGCTGGCCTCACTGGCGTTGATTTTGCTATTTGGCGCAATGGCGGCTTGGGCGCTGTCGGAATACAAATTCCGTGGCAATCGTATGCTGGCGATTTATATGATGATCGGGATTATGGTGCCAATTCGCTTGGGCACAGTGTCGATTTTGGAGCTCATCGTGCAGCTCAATCCTGATCAACACCCTAACCGCCTTGGTGCTGGTCTACACCGCGCAAGGCTTGCCGCTGGCGGTGATGATTTTGAGCGAGTTTATCGCGCAAATCCCAAAAGAGCTCAAAGAAGCCGCGCGCTGTGATGGTGTTGGTGAATTTAAGATTTTCTTCCAAGTGATTTTGCCGCTCATTCGCCCTGCCGTGGCCACGGTCGCGGTGTTTACGATGATTCCGGTGTGGAACGATTTATGGTTCCCGCTGATTTTAGCGCCCAGCGAAGAAACGCAAACCGTCACGCTTGGTGTGCAGCAATTTATTGGTCAATACGTCACCGACTGGAACTCCGTCTTGGCCGCACTCAGCCTGGCAGTGATTCCGGTGCTGATTTTATACAGCATCTTCTCACGCCAACTGATTCGTGGCCTGACTTCGGGGGCGGTGAAATAAATTGGGTAAAAAATCTTGCACCACAGAGGCGCAGAGACACAGAGAAAAACGCATGGCGATTTTTGAAGTTCTTAACGCTGAGCGGTGAAATAGGTGGGTAAAAACCCCTTCACCACAGAGGCACGGAGACACAGAGAAAAACGCTAATGCGGCTTCTAAAGTGCCCTGTGGACAACATGGAAAGGAGTAACTCGAACTTGCATCATCGAGAACGATAAACAAACCAAGCAATTTGCTAGCCCAGAACACGGCAGCGAGCCAGTTATTTCCTCTGTGTCTCTGTGCCTCTGTGGTGGATGTTTTTAACACGATCACGCGACTTAAATTATTGTTTTCAAGAGGTGCCTTATGGCCAACGTAACACTAAATAATCTTTCTAAATCCTACGACGGCAAAGCCAAAGTATTGGATGGTATCCATCTAGATGTACAGCACGGCGAGTTCGTGGTGCTGGTCGGCCCGTCGGGCTGCGGTAAATCGACGCTGCTGCGGATGATTTGCGGTTTGGAATCCATTACCGGCGGAGAACTTGCCATTGGTGACACCGTGGTCAATGATCTGACTCCGGCCGAGCGCGGCATCGCGATGGTGTTCCAAAGCTACGCGCTGTATCCACATATGAGCGTGTACAAAAACATGGCGTTTGGCCTCAAAATCGCCGGTGAAAACAAAGCGCAAATCGACGTGCGGATTAAAAATGCCGCCAAAATTTTAAAAATTGATCATTTGCTTGAGCGCCTACCGCGCGAACTCTCCGGCGGCCAGCGCCAGCGTGTGGCAATTGGTCGGGCAATTGTGCGTGAGCCGAAATTATTTTTGTTTGACGAGCCACTATCGAACTTGGACGCCGCATTACGGGTACAAACGCGACTGGAAATCGCTAAATTGCACCGCGATTTAAACGCCACAATGATTTATGTGACGCACGATCAAATCGAAGCGATGACACTCGGTGACAAAATTGTCGTTATGGAAGGCGGCCATATTCAGCAAGCCGGCACGCCGCTTGAACTCTACCAGCAACCCGCCAATTTATTTGTCGCCGGATTTATTGGTTCGCCCAAGATGAATTTTACTCCAAGGCGTGGTGCAAGCCATTTTGCCCGAAGGTTTATCGATTACTTTGGCGGGTGGCATCGATATTACCGCACTAGTAGCCAATGACAGCGCACAAGTGGGCGATGCGGTCACAGTAGGTATACGCGCAGAGCATTTAATTGAAGAGGCTCACAGCGGCATACCCCTAGTTGGGGTCGTTAATTTAGTGGAACATTTAGGTGAAGCCAATTATCTGTATCTCACGCTGGCCAATGGCGTCGATATCGTGGTTCGCGGCGATGGCGAACGCGAAGTCAAACTCGGTACGCCAATCAGCATTAGCGCGCCAAGTCATGCGTTTCATGTCTTTAATGCCGATGGTCAAGCGCTACGCCGCTTAAAACCCGGCAATATGCAGTCGTCGCGCCAGCACAAAAATGTACTTAACGAAGTTTAAAAAAAAAGAACACCGCAGCGGCGACAAACATGCTGCGGTGTTCTTGATTTAACCTGCGATATAAGGCTTACATCTGTTTCACATATAAAGTACTGTTAAGACCATCACTTAACGACACCTCAAGTTGTCCGCCGACGACATTAGCAGGTAACTGTAATGATTTACGCCCGCCTTGCAAAGATAAGCCTAAGACCCTACGCTGCCCATCTGCCGCGAGATATGTTGCATCAGCCCATGTATAGCGAGCGGAATCCCAAGTCAATTGCACTGAATGGCCAGTAATTTGAATTAATGCAGGATTTGGACTCGTCCAATTTGATACTCGCAGTTGAGAACGAGCCATCATTTTTGCTTGCATTTTCAATGGCACGGCATTTTTTACCACTTCTATTCGCACAATATCGACCACAGCGGCAGTTAACACAGAAAAATGTCGTTCATCAGTATGGCTAACTTCCATTGGAACAATACGCTCTACTCTCACTTTACCGTCAGCAGTATAAATATATATTTCATACTGATCTTTACTTGGTTTACCTAAATCTGAGTTTAACTCTCCCGCCCCAAGTAAGCGAACTGGATCAAGACTAGCGACTCCATTCGCAAATAAAGTACCTGAAATCATCAACCGATTGCTCTGAGAAGTTTTTTTGTTTAATTGCCAATTTTTGGTTTGCACTTAAAGTCTTTGGCAACGTAAACAGGCTACTTCTTGAAATATAATCAGACATCTTGGAATACGTATATTCAGAAAACCAAATACCCGATGAACAATACCCCATCAAGTCAGCAGTCCATACATTGTTAGCAATCAACTCACCAGAACGAAGATCAAAAATAGGGGCTTCACTGCGCACGCCGTTACTTGCGCCTGGCCATGCCTCCGGAAATTGCTTCCAAAATGAATCCAGACCACCACTAGTTCCGCATGAAGCATGGTTTAGATTCAAGTTATGTCCCACTTCATGAGAAAAAGTAAAATGAAATGCATTTGGGTCGCCCTCACGACCTGCTGCTGCAGGATAACCCACATACCCCATCCCAATCACACCACCACCATATGGCGGGGAAATAACACCATAGTAATGACTACTAGGGTTTTCTTGTTTTCTTAAACTATCTGCAATTTTCAATGCCGCAGAAGTACCAACCACCGAAGAATCGACATCAAATGGCTCGCGAATAGTGACCTCAGCCTGAACAAACGGCATTTTAGTCATAATTTCTTCTTCAATTTGCGCTTTAGTTGGTACTTTAGGCACTACACCATCACGACGAAATGGCACAACAACGACACGCATTAAGCCATTTTGATGCACCTTTGGCGCAACTTGCGCTGAAAGATCACCATCAACCTGAACTTTCACTTGTAAATCATTACCCATAATGGCTTTAACATCTGGCCCATCGATCCAAGCATAACAAGTATCTGCTAATTTATAGCTTGGTTTAATCTGTGCCCCGTCCAGATTCCAAGGCAGAGTATTCGGGCAGGTCATCGGTTTGATTAATGCCTTTCCGCCCCCTTGCACATGTAAAGTCACTTGAGCTGTGCTTGTTGCATTTTGAGTCGATGAAATATAAGCACGCACTAAAGCAGGACGCCCTGGTACTAATGTTTGAAAAACACTATTTGGTACATGTAAAAGGCTACTACCTATTTCAAGGCGATTTATTCGTAAATTTTGAGGTGTTTTCACAGAAAGCTGATAAGCCGCTTCAGCACCGTTATAACTTGCTGGTAATTTAGCCACAATTCGCGTTGAACCCACACTAATTGCCGTAACTACCCCCGTTTCTGCATCAACTCTGGCAATCAGTGGATTCTCGCTGTGATAACGCACAGCATTTGTCTGCAGCTCTTGCTGATCACTAATTCGTGTGACCTTAAAATTTAATAACTTAGCTGCTGGCGTGGTTAAATAAACCTCGGCATTCGGAGAATCAAAAGTAATATTTGCTGCAGTTGTACATGTAATTTGTACTACAGCCGCTTTGCCGCCATTATTAAAGTACTTTCCAGAAGCATTCGAAGTGCAAGTTTGCCCAGTTCCTGACGCCCCCCTTACATCTACGCGATATATAGCCCCCGGCCATAAATCTCTCGACCATTGAGGATTTTGCCATTACGAGAAAAACTTGCGTATTGATCTAAATACATCGTCGAACCATTTTGTTCCGTATATACATGAAGTGGTACTGAAGAATTTGTCGAATCATCGAAACCTGAAACCTCAAAAAAGAGTTGTTCACCAGCACGAGTAGTCACTTCTTGTGTCGGCCCCTCTGCCGAACAAGAGTTCGCATTACACGCTTGCAAGGAATAACGATAGGTTTGACTCGCTGTTAATCCAGTATCGGTATAATTCAAGTCAGTAATATTGCCGCCAATGGGCGCATCATTACGACTCAATTTATAAAATGTTGCACCATCTACCGCAGGCCAGCTTAAGGTAATCACTTTACGACCATCAACCAAAGCATTAGGTGCAGGAGGTACAATCAAGCTCTTAGGTAAAGTTTTTATATTTAACTCAGTACTCAATGCTGAACAAATATTTCCACTACACGCCTTCACGGCGTAACGATACGCCGTATCTGCAATAAGCCCATGATCTACATAGCTATTTGCCGCAAAATCACTCAATAAAGCACTGTCGCGCATTAATACATAACGATCAGCACCATTTACAAGTGACCAAGCTAAATCAATTTGATTTTCTTTAATATTTGAAGCATTTAAACCAGTAGGAGCACTTGGTGTTGGCTTTGGTGTAACAACAGGTGTCGCCGAAACAACTGGTGTGGGTGTAACGACGGGTGTTGGTGTAGTGGCCACTGCTGTAGTGCTTACTTCAAACGCAGCACTTTTTGCAGAGCACCCTGCTAAATTACATGCTTGCAATTGATAACGATAAGTTGTTCCTGCTTGCAAGTTTTTATCAACAAAACCTGTGCTTATAATATCTGCGCCACCTGCAATAGCCCAGTTTTCATCCCGCCAGAGGCGATAATAGCTTGCCTTTTCAACATCATCCCAAGCCAATTCAATTCGATCTGAAAATACTTGCTTTGCACGCCCAATTGTATTAACATTTCAGGGGGGGATTTAAGCGGTGGCAAAGTGCTAACATTCAACTCTGTACCTTGATTGCATTTGGTATTGCAAGCTTGAACTTTATAGTTATAACTTTGATTCGCATCTAACTGGCTATCAACAAACTCTGTTGTTGAGATATTTGCAATTTCACCCCATTCCAACTCTCGTGACTCTTGCCCTGCTAAATTCATTCTCCTTAATACTTTATACGAATTCGCTTTTGCCACAGCATTCCAGCGCAAAGTAATTGTGCTATCAGAAATGACAGGATCTTGAAGTACGACCGCAGATAATTCTGAATTATCTCCACCGCCAAGTTCAGGCGAAATCAAATGATCGCCCTCCCCATCACCACTAGAGCAAGCAACTAACAAAGTGAGTGCCACTAGCATTAAATATTTTTTAGACATATACCTTCCTCTCATTTAATCAGCGTAAACCTCGTACATCCGACAAAAAACGATTTATAATCAACAATCTAAAATGAAAAACATGGAAAATTTTCTTGGTAATTTCATTTATATCGGAACAACAAGCAATCGTTAATTAGTAAATACTAATATTCTAGAAAGATAAGGTACAGCTATTTAAAATCAATGAGGTTTAAAAACGTCAGATGCAAAAGATCAAATTGAAATTGAAAAACAACACAAAAAAGCCGTGCTGATTTACATCAACACAGCGCTTCAAAATACGGACTTTAGGGTTACAGCTGAGCAAATTCAATTTCACCCACGTCGTTAAATACATAATCAGGGCGATATGGGAATTCATTGAGCATGTCGAGCTTAGTCACGCCCGACAGCACCAGCGCGGTTTTCATACCAGCTTCAAGGCCGCCAACAATATCGGTGTCCATCCGGTCGCCGACCATCAAGCATTCTTCGGGATGAACGCCCAATTTTCGACTGGCGATCATCATCATTAATGCATTCGGCTTGCCGACGATATACGGTTTTTTTGCCGGTGGCTGCCGAAATCGCTGCCAAAATCGTGCCGGCTGCTGGCTCGTAACCGCCCTCAACCGGGTCTATCATATCGGGATTGGTGCCGATAAATTTGGCGCCATGGTCGATAAAGTGCACGGCTTTTTTCAGTTGCTCAAAACTAAACGTGGTCGATTTGGCCACCACCACATAATCGGGATTGGATTCGGACATCGAAAACCCAACGTTATACAACTCATTAATCAAGCCGCCACCGCCAATCACATACACTTTGGCGCCCTCTTTTTGGCTGCGTAAAAACATCGCAGTGGCCATTGCGCTGGTAATAAAATTGTCTTCAGTTAGGCCATGAATGCCTAAACTTTCCACTTTAAGTTTCAAATCGAGCGGCGTTTGTGACGCATTGTTGGTCAAAAACAAAAACGGTACATTGGCCGAAAGCAATTTCTGTACAAAGGTATCTGCCCCCGGAATCATTTGCTTGCCGCGATAAATTACGCCATCCATATCAGAAATAATGCTTTTAATCACAGCGCAACTCCACACCATTAAAAAAACAATAAGGCTACACCATGGGGCTGCGCAGTGCAGCTCGATTAATACGCTTTTTTGCGTTGCCCCCCAATCAATCGATTAAATAGCCACGTCATTGGGGCTAGATCAAACAAAAAGCTGCGACGTTCACGCGGCATGCGGGCAAAGCCCACGGCGGCAAGCCCACTTTTACAGATCGACTTATCCAGCATGGCGGGTAAAATGCTGACATGAGCACCACACTAGCCAATGCGGTTGACGCAGAAATCATTATTAAAAAAAGTCGTTTTATCGGTTATGTCATTCCGGTAAGTAATCGCGCCCAAGCTTTAGCCTTAGTCGCCGACTTTAAACAACAACACCCCGAAGCACGGCATGTTTGCTGGGCCTTACTCGCTGGTGGTGAATCGGGAATGTCGGACGATGGTGAACCATCGGGTACTGCCGCGCGGCCGATGATGCAAGTTTTGCAACATAAGCATTTAGATGGTGTTTTGGCGGTGGTGATTCGTTACTTTGGCGGCATTAAGCTCGGGGCCGGTGGCTTAACTCGGGCCTACACCGATGCGATTGCGCGCCCTTTATTGGCCGCTGAATATATCGAAACCGTGCCAATGGATGTATTGCAAGTGGCGCTGCCGTTTGCCGAAGAAAATAAAGTTCGCCACTACTTGCAACAACACAGCATTGACATTGGCCGCAGCGATTTTACCAACACCGAAGTCATTCTGAGCTTAACGCTCCCTCGCCATTTGCGAGAAACCACACTCAATCAACTACATCAACTCTGTCGCGGGCAATTACGCTTACTTGAAAGTGACACATAGTCATCGTTTTTTCTAAATATATTGATAGCTCATCGTACAGCGCGTAAGCTTTAAGTCCGCATTGTGCAGGTGCAGCAAAATGAACTCATCGGAAAGTCAAGTTTTAGCCTTACTTGAGCGCAGCAAGCAGCTCACGTATAGCGAGCCTAACACTTCATTGGCACTGGCTACAGAAGCGGCTCAGCAGGCTAAAACGGGCTGCTCCCCGCGTCTGCAAATTGCCGCCTCACATCAACAGATGAGCATGTTGTTTGCTTTTGGCCAAATCCATGAAGGCTGTCATGCCCTACTGCCCGCTTTAGTTATCGCCGAAGCCAATGATTTAGAAGCCGAGCGCGGCGATCTATTGCATCACTTGGGCGTCGCGCACTACACCCTCGGTGAATACAGCACAGCGATTGATTATTGGTCTGATTGTCTTGATTTGGGCAATGTCCAATTTGCCAATGAAACACGGATTAATGCGCATATTGGTTTAGGGCAAATCTATTTCGCCTGTAGCCGCTTTGCCGATGCGCTGCGCCACCATCGTCAAGCCGAATCACGGATCAATGCGCAGACCAATCATGAATTGCAAGCTCGGCTGTGTATTAATCTAGTGGCTGATTTATACGCGCTAGAGGATTTTGCTGCGGCGCAAGTCGCGCTCAATAAAGCCGAAGCCATTACTCGTACCATCCAGCATTTAGAATATCTTGGCGAGGTATTTTCTTATAAGTCACTGCTGGCCTTAGCCCGAGGCGAATACCTAGAGGCCAATGCCTATATTCAAGAAGGCCGCCACATTGTACATTTTTGGGCTTGGGGTGAAATTAGCTGGCACATCGTCCATGGTCGCACCCAGCAAGCGCAAGGGCAATTGTCGGCGGCTGTGGCCAGCTTTATGAGTGCACTCGATATGTCCAAGCGCATGGGTTGTGGGCATAAGATTTTTTTAATTCATCAATTTTTAGCCGGTCTATTTCGTGAAATGGGCCAAGCTCCCGAAGCGGAATATCATCATCGGCTTTATCAAGAAAATTTCCACCGATTGCTCGACCCACAGTTGTTTGCGCGGCTAGCGCAACTTGAGCAACAATTACTGCAAAGTCATCCAACGACCTCGTCAATCGTTGTGCCAGCATAAACAAATCAAACACAGTAAGGCATTGCGCCACCACACCGCGATATACTGGGTCTATTGACTGACTTTTTGGTGGCGAACAATGCAAAACTTTAGCTTTCATAATCCCTGTCGTATCGAATTTGGTCACGGCAGTATCGCCAAAATCAGCACATTAATTCCCCCGCAAGCGCGTGTTTTATTGCTCTACGGCGGCGGCAGCATTCATCGCAACGGCGTGTATGACCAAGTTTGCAGCGCGCTTAAAAGTCATCACTGGCAAGCTTTTTCTGGCATTGAAGCCAATCCTGAATACGAAACCTTAATGCAAGCCGTGCGTTTTGGCCGTGAGCAGCAACTCGACTATATCTTGGCCGTCGGCGGTGGCTCGGTCATCGATGGCGCTAAATTTATTGCCGCAGCCATCCCACATACTGGCGATTGCTGGCTGATCGTTGGCAATCGCACGCCACTACTGAGCGCATTACCGATTGGCGTAGTGTTAACGCTACCCGCCACCGGATCAGAAAGTAATTTTGCCGCAGTGATTTCACGCCGTGAAACCAATGACAAAACTCTCGTTTAAAAACCCTTTAGTGTTCCCCAACTTTGCCATTCTTGATCCAAGCAGCACGCTGTCTTTGCCTGCTCAACAAATTGGTAATGGCATTGTCGATGCCTTTGTGCACACCACCGAGCAATACCTGACTTATCCATGCGATGCGCGAGTTCAAGATCGTTTGGCCGAAGGCATTTTGCAAACACTAATCGAAGTCGGCCCGATTACTTTACATGATCCCAATGATTATGCGGCACGCGCCAATATGATGTGGGCTGCCAACCAAGCCTTGTTTGGCTTAGTCGGACTGGGCCAAGCCCAAGATTGGGCCACGCATGCCATGGGCCATGAGTTAACGATGTTGTATGGCCTTGATCATGCGCGCACCTTGGCAATTATTTTGCCCGCCCTGTGGCGTTATCGTTTTGCCGCCAAACAAGCCAAATTAACGCAAATGGGCCGCCGCGTTTGGCAGCTTCACGGTGACGATATCAGCGTCGCGCAGCAAGCCATTGCCGCGACTGAGCAATTTTTTATTGCCATGGGTTTGCCGACACGATTGAGCGACTATCAAATCGATGCCGCTGAAGCCGCCGATCGCGTGGCAGCACAACTGATACGCCACAATCGCTTACTACTTGGCGAGAAAGCTGACTTAAATACCGAGGATTGTCGTGCCATTTTACTGACAACAAGCTGATAGGCTTGTAAATTTTAAATATAACAATGGTATGCTGCTGATTCCGCCTAATGCGATATCAATAATGACCCTTGTTGAACTTGAACGTAGCCTCAATCGTGCGCAAAAATTAGTCCATACCCAAAGCGCCGAGGCCTTGCAGCTGGCCTTGAGCGCCAAGCCTCTGGCTCAGCAACTCAAAGCAATCCGCCTGTTTGCGCAAGCGCTATTTTTATGCGCGCAAGCGCATTTTAATTTTGGTCGCTACCTTGAATCATTACGCGATTTAGCTGAATTAAATACACTCGCCAATCTAGAAAATATTGCTACGTATGAGGGTGCACGCCTTAATCTATATATGCTCGTGTGCAATATACCCTTGGTGCCTATCATCTAGCTCGTGATAGCTGGAATCGCTGCCTCACCCTACCCGACGAGGCCATCGCGCTGGAGTCTCGCGTTCAAGCACATATTGGTTTAGGGCAACTGTATTATGCCCATGAACACTATCAAACAGCGCTCACCCATCACCGCAAAGCGCAAGAGCTCGCCAGCCATGAAGACCATCATTTACATGCCAGTATTTTAATTAATATTGCGGCAGATTTAATCGGCTGCGCGCAGCTCGACGAAGCCTATCGCAACTTAAAAAGTGCCCTGCCCTTAGTCAAAGCCGATCAAAGCTATCGCAATGAGGGTGAGATTTATATGAATATTGGCTTGATTCAATTCTTACGTGGTGATCTGGATCGCGCCACCATTAGTTTGATGGTGGCACTCAAAATCAATCGTCTGCATCACCATCAATGGAGCGAAGCCAATACCATGCTGGTGTTAGGTCGATGTCAAACCGCCAAAGGCGACGTTGATTTAGCCATTGAAACACTGCATTCGGCGCTGTATACCGCCAGCCATTTAGGGATTCGTCATCAGCAAGCCAGCATTCATGCTGCCCTAGCGCAAAGTTACACCGTCAAACACGATCCCGAATCCGCCCAGCGTCATCAAGACCAACACCAGCATTTACGGCTGCAATTACGCAACGAAATTCATCAAGCCGAACTCGAGACGATGGAGTTGCCGTTTGCCTAGGGTCTGTTGAGCCGTACTCAACGTCAACCCCAACCCAAGTACCGCCACAGCGATTAAACATAGATTCTGCGTAATACTGTCGATTACGACGATTGACTAATGGCAAAGAGTCAGCAAAAAACAAGAAACACTGCGTAAAAATCAAAATAAAACCAGCTTAACGTCAGTCAATTATGTTTTTTACGATACCCACATTAAATTTGCGACTTTCATCGAGCATTTTTTCCGTTAAAAATTCACTCTTTAGCCGTAATTGCCTGCTGGAGACGCCCTTCATGATGGATCCCACCGCCGTGAGCCACGTGACCTCGCCTGAACGTTTGCGCGAAATTCCCTACAACTACACTTCTTTTTCCGATCGTGAAATTGTCATTCGCCTGATGGGTGAAGATGCATGGCGGGTACTGGATGAATTACGGCAAGAGCGTAAAACCGGCCGATCGGCACGGATGCTGTTTGAAGTATTGGGTGATATTTGGGTCGTGAAACGCAATCCTTACGTCCAAGACGATTTACTGGAAAACAATAAACGCTTACAACTCTTAGTTGAAGCAATGCACCACCGTTTGCACGAAATTGAAAAACGCCGCCAAAGTAATGAGCGAGTAAATATTTTACTCGCTCGCACACGGCAAGCGGTGGATGCGTTTGAACGCGAATTTCGTGACGTTGCCATTTTGCGCAAAAAAACGCTTAAAAAAATGGCCGCCCACACCCGCCGCGATAATATCCAATTTGATGGTTTAGCGCGCGTGAGCCATGTGACGGACGCCACCGATTGGCGCGTTGAATATCCATTTGTGGTGCTGTGCCCAGATACCGAAGCCGAAATGGCCCCCTTGGTTGCGGCCTGTATTGAGCTCGGGTTAACCGTGATTCCTCGTGGCGGCGGCACCGGCTATACCGGCGGCGCAGTGCCGCTCACGCCGCTCTCGGCGGTGATTAACACTGAAAAACTCGATCGCCATCAAGGCGTAGAGACCATGCGCATTGCTGGTGTGAATCACGACGTCACCACCATTCATTGCGGCGCAGGCGTTGTGACCCGCCGCGTGATGGAAGCGGCGGAAGAAGCCGGTTTAGTGTTTGCAGTCGATCCAACTTCGGCCGATGCTTCTTGTATTGGCGGCAATGTGGCGATGAATGCTGGCGGTAAAAAAGCCGTGTTGTGGGGCACAGCGCTCGACAATCTGGTGAGCTGGAAAATGGTCGACCCCGATGGCAATTGGTTGTTCATCGAGCGGATGGATGGATCACAATCTGGGCAAAATCCACGATGCGCCGCAAGCAACGTTTTGCATCAGCAAAATTTAAACCCGATGGCAAAACCAAAATCGGCGAAGAAACCTTGGTGATTCCAGGGGCCAAATTTAGAAAAGAAGGCCTGGGTAAAGACGTTACCGATAAATTCTTAGCAGGCTTGCCGGGCATTCAAAAAGAAGGCTGTGATGGCTTAATTACCAGTGCGCGCTTTGTTTTACACCGCATGCCGAATCATATCCGCACCGTGTGTTTAGAGTTTTTTGGTGAAGTCAGCCGCGCAGTACCGTCGATTGTTGAGATTAAAAATTATCTGGATGCCCATCCAACGGTGCAGCTGGCGGGTTTAGAGCATTTAGATTGGCGCTATGTGCGCGCCGTGGGTTATGCCACCAAGGCCAAGAGTAAAGGTCGCCCCAAAATGGTGTTGATCGCCGATATTGTATCGGACGATGAACGCGCACTCGGCGAAGCCACCAGCCATGTGGTGCAACTCGCCAACGCGCGTGGCGGCGAAGGATTTGTGGCGGTATTACCTGAACAACGCAAAAAATTCTGGCTCGATCGCGCTCGCACGGCCGCCATTGCCAAGCACACCAACGCCTTTAAAATTAATGAAGACGTGGTGATTCCACTACCGCGTTTGGGCGACTATTCTGATGCGATTGAGCGTATTAATATTGAATTGTCGATTCATAACAAGCTCGAGTTACTCGACAAACTAACGGCGTTTTTCCAGCAAGGACGCCTGCCGTTTGATACCAGCGATGCGCCGGTCAGTCACGATGTGCTGATTGGCGATCGCCGTGAATCGGCGCTGGCCTTTATTGAACGTTCGCGCATTCACTGGCAATGGGTCGGTCGCAATTTGGATGATGCGTTTGAACTGTATCAAACCGCATTCCCAATGATGCCGCTAGAAAAAATCCTCGATCCGGATGAATTACCGCAAAGTGTATTTCATGCCCTGCGCGACTCAGTGCTGCGAATTTCATACAAACGTGAATTACTCACTGATTTAGAAACGCTGTTTGGCGGGCGCACCGACAAATTAATTTTGGATGCGATTCACGCAATTCAGCAAAAAGTACTCAAAAGCCGCACCTGGATAGCGCTGCATATGCACGCCGGTGACGGCAATGTGCATACCAATATCCCAGTGAATTCTGACGATTACGAAATGCTGCAACGCGCACACCATGCCGTTGCCCGCATTATGCGCGTAGCGCGTGAGCTCAACGGGGTGATTTCTGGCGAGCACGGCATCGGCATTACCAAGTATGAATTCTTAACGCGCGAAGAGCTGGCGCCGTTTGAAGCCTACAAACAACGTATCGATCCAAACGGGCACTTTAACAAAGGCAAGCTCATGCCCGGCGCGGATTTGCGCGATGCGTATACGCCATCGTTTAGCCTGCTGGGCACTGAATCGCTGATTTTAGAGCAGTCAGACATCGGCAATATCAGCAATATGGTCAAAGACTGTTTGCGCTGCGGTAAATGTAAACCGGTCTGCTCAACGCATGTACCACGGGCGAATTTACTCTATAGCCCGCGCAATAAAATCTTAGCCACGGGGTTGCTCACCGAAGCCTTCTTGTACGAAGAACAAACGCGGCGCGGGATTTCGCTTAAGCATTTTGAAGAACTCGGTGACGTGGCTGACCATTGTACGGTTTGCCATCGCTGTGTGAATCCATGTCCAGTTAAAATCGACTTTGGTGACGTGACCATTGCCATGCGTAATTTCTTACGTAAAGAGGGCAAAAAGAAATTCAATCCCGGCTCTGCGCTGGGCATGGCGTTCTTGACGATGAAAGACCCAGCCACCATCAAATTGATGCGTACTGTCATGATCGGCTGGGGCTATAAAGGCCAACGCTTGGCGCACACGCTGGCCAAACGCTTTGGCTTAATTAAAAACGTCACCAAAGCACCACCAGCGACGCTAGGCACGGCATCGCTCAAAGCACAGGTCATTCACTTTGTGAATAAACCGATGCCCGGCGGCTTACCGAAAAAAACCGCCCGCGCTTTACTCGATGTTGAAGACAGCAATGTGGTGCCGGTGATTCGCGATCCAAAACGCCTGAATGAAGACACTGAAGCGGTGTTTTACTTCCCAGGTTGCGGCTCAGAGCGCTTATTTAGCCAAGTGGGTTTAGCCACACAAGCCATGCTGTGGCATGTGGGCGCAACCACGGTGTTGCCACCGGGCTACCTCTGCTGTGGGTACCCACAAACCTCGAGCGGTCAACAAGACAAGGGTGACAAAATTACGATGGATAACCGCGTGTTATTTCATCGGCTGGCTACCACCTTGAATTATCTCGACATTAAAACTGTCGTGGTGTCGTGTGGTACGTGTATGGATCAGCTGCAAAAATATCGCTTTGAAGATATTTTCCCCGGTTGCCGCCTACTCGATATTCATGAGTATTTGCTTGAAAAAGGCGTCAAACTTGAGGGTGTGAGTGGTACCCAGTATATGTATCACGAGCCATGCCATACCCCGATGAAAACCTATAAAGGCATCGATGTCGCTAATGAATTGATGGGGCAACGTGTTGATCTGAATGATCGTTGCTGTGGTGAGTCCGGCACGTTTGCCGTAGCCCGTCCTGACATCTCGACGCAAGTGCGTTTCCGTAAGCAAGAAGAGATGGAAAAAGGCGCGGCTAAACTGCGTAGCGATGCCAATGACACGAAAGCCAAAGTGAAGATTCTGACTTCATGTCCGTCATGCCTGCAAGGTTTAAGCCGATATGATAATGATGCAGATACCACGGCTGATTACATTGTCATTGAAATCGCTAAAAACGTGCTTGGCCCGAACTGGATGCCTGACTATGTCAAACAAGCCAGCCAAGGTGGTATTGAGCGCGTGTTACTCTAGGGTCTGTTGACGTTTGGCCCAATACTGCGTTACAAACTAGGTAACCCATCAATAGCAAGAGGGCGCGATATTTCGGCGCCCTCTTTTTTAACTTCTATTTTTTGCAACGATCAGTTCGATTGCGTAGAGGATTGCTCATGCAGGCCAACTGTCTACTGTGTACCACCGAGGGTGGCGAGTTAATGTGGCAAAATGATTTTGCACGCATTATTTTGGCCGATGAGGCCGGCTATCCGGGACTATGCCGCGTGATTTTAAACGCGCATCGGGTTGAAATGACCGATTTAACGCCGTCTGAGCGAAATCAGCTAATGAACCTCGTTTGGGAAGTCGAACGCATCGTTCGGCAATGCTTAAATCCGCATAAAATTAATTTAGCCAGCTTAGGTAATATGGTGCCACACGTGCACTGGCATATTATTCCGCGCTGGGAAAATGACCCGCACTTCCCTGCGCCCATCTGGGCCACCGCACAGCGCCAAGCCGAACCGATGGTCAGCACTGATCAACTGGCACAATTAAAACAACAATTAATGCACATCGTTGTATGAATATCCCACGCCCCACTGCCATAGATGCAGCAATCGCCACGCCACCATTTCAAGACGCCAGAAGCGCCAGAGATTGGCTGAAATTACTGCCTTTAATTAATGTGCCAGTGGCGCATGCAGAAGTCCGCTCAGCCATCACCGCGCTCAATCACAGCCAACTGGCGGCTTTAGATCGCCTAAAAATTATTGAGCAATTTCGCGAAACCATCCATGTATTACAAGACGGTTTTTTAAATCGTTACACCCAAAAAGCACTGCCACTGACCGAGATCGAACATCAATCTTGGCAAGCAGCGCTTACGCTATGGCAAGACTTAGAACAAAGCTATGCATCGATTTGGCAAGCGGCCATCGCTGGCCAGAGTGATGTTGCTGAATATATGACCTTATTGGCTGAACGTACTTTGTATTACAGCTTACAAGTCAATATTTGTTATATTTTGGTGCACCGTGTCATTCCACAAGCACAATGGGCGCAGCAATTTAGTCATTACACCCAAGCACAGCGCTTGGGGGTCGCGCAGCAAAAAGCCAAAGATAGTTTAATTACAATTGGCGGCGTCACCACGCCAGAAAATGTGTTTATCCATAGTTTATTACTGTCGGCAGCGAATCCGTTTCAATACAATTTGCGCAATCTAATGTGGATTTCAGCGTGTTTAGAAGTATTTTCTAGCCGTTGCGCCTTAGAGCATATTGCCGAAACGCTACCGAATCGCCCAGCTTTCACCATTGATTTTGAATTACCTGCTGCGCCAGAGCGCCGTGATCGGCCAAGCAAAGACAGCGAAATGGCCATCAGCACCTTGCAATTGGCTCAAGCGCTCAGCAAACGCATTAAATTACTCCGCCGTGGCGAAATGCCAGAAAAAATCGGTTTAGGTACCACATTAAGCCTGCAAGCGGCAGAAGCGCTGCTCACCGATTTATATCGGCAATGGTGCGAGCACCCTGTTGAGCGTTGTTTAGCACGTCGGGCAAGCCAAAAAACCGCTCAAATCGGTTTTGGGCTGAGCAATTTACACCAATGGATGGCGGTAGGTCGCTTTACGCCACCACCGCAAGCTGAGGCGCAAATCAGCAGCGAAGAATTAATGCAAATTCGTTTATTCGGTCAAACGAGCGCGTCTGCGCAATCGGCACCGGTAATTCGTACCCTGCCTTGGCAGGTGATTGATGAAACCGCCACTGGTTTACGCTTAGCAGCGCCGATTGGCGAAGAACGCATTGCTTTACAGCAATTATTGATTATTCAAGACCAGCAGCAGTATTTGATGGGGCAGATTCGTTGGCTTTCTGAACAAGACCAACAGCTCACCATCGGCGTGCAATTGCTACCCGGTGTACCACAAGCAGCATCCATTCGCGCCCAAGATGCGGCGCGCTTTGGGCAAACTGATTATATGTCGGTGCTATTGGTGCCGGCGCTTGTGGCCTTAAAGGTACCCAACTCCTTGCTACTGCCTACCGGCTGGTTTCGCCAAGGTCGATTGCTCGAATTATGGGATGGCTACCGCAAAACACGAATTCGCTTAGTCAGTATTTTAAGTCGCGGCGCTGATTTTGAGCGCGTCCATTTTGTGGCTTCTGGGACAATGGATTAGCTTCCCCTGCCAACGGCGCTAAAACTGAATAATTTCCCCCTGAATTAAGCGCCGTACCGCAGTTGTGGGCAACAATGCCAAGATCTGCGCCATGGTTTGCTCATCTTCGCTGGGTTTTAAATGGGTAATTAACACCTCAACGCCGGCGGGCGCTGATTTTAACTCGCGGGCTAAAGTGCTCGGGCAAAGGTGTTTGGCTAATTGGGCCAGTTTGGCATTGGATTCGGCAAATGCAGTTTCAATAATTAGCACCTTTAAGTCGCTAATCTGATTCACCGCCTGCCAAAATGCGGCTCCACCAATGGTATCGCCACTCAACACCAGCGATGCCGTTAAATTGCTCACTTGAAACGCCAATGCCGCAACCGTGTGCTCGGCGGGCAATGCCGTGATGGCCAAATCATCAATGCAATGCGTTTGCCCCACTTCAATCGGCACATATTGCAGCAAGGGCTGCTCAGCCGATGGAATCACACTAAAGTCGGGCCAAATTAGCCAATTAAAAAATATGCGTTTTCAGCGTTTGAATCGTCGCGGCACAAGCATGCACAATCACTGGACGCGTCCGTGCCCCCAACGTGGCGTCGAGCAATAAAGGTAAATAGGCAATATGATCTAAATGCGCATGCGTGAGAAAAACGTGTTCAATTTGCAATAATTCTGCACTACTTAACTCAGCCACGCCGGTGCCGGCATCCAGCAAAATAGTTTGATTCAATAAAAAAGCGGTGGTGTGGTGGGCGCCACCAATACCACCACTACACCCTAATACACGCAATGAAGTCATAATTTACCGAAAGAAAAACGCCATTCGAATACCTAAAATCTCAATTAAATCTTCTTCGTTTAATCGCAGCTCTGCCGCCTCAAGTGGCCGCCCATTCACACGGGGGCGTTGTTGTCCTTCGCTATGGGTAATAAAAAAACCCTGCTCTCGGCGAGAAATGACCGCCACTTGCTGCCCTACTTTACCCAAAGTATTACGCTCTTTATTGAGCAATAATTCACGCCCAGCATTCGCACCGGTGAGTACGCGAATCACCGCCTGCTTGGGTGCCGACTGCGTTTGTTCGATCAACGCCGATTGCTGCAGTGATAGTTGGCGATCACTGATGAATTTCAAACGATATTTGGCAATTTTAATTTCATCGCCATGATGTAAAGCATGGCGTTTAATTTTTTTACCATTCACCGATGTGCCATTGGTGCTTTGCTGATCTTCAATAAAGTAATGATCCCCAATGCATTCGAGTACCGCATGCACACCTGAAACGGCTAAATGATCAATATGAATTGCATTATTTGATCGACGCCCAATTAAAGTACGCTGGGCGCTTAAATTGATTTCTTTGACGGGTTTATCTTTCAAACTTAATACTAATTTAGCCATAAATCCAGACTTCCAATGCAGTAAACCCAGTGCAGTATGCTGCTGTCAAACTAAGTCGTTAAACAATTATCTTCTTGCATCGTGACCTCGCCTTGCCATAAAACTGAGCGTCACGCATAAAACCTTCAAAATTCTAAATGAAGGTGTGCTTTTAAAAAACGACTAACTTAACCAATCACCTACTTTTTTTAATAACCCTGTTGGTGCGGAAAAATCCCGATTAATTTTTTACCAAAATCACTGAAATATTATCTTTACCACCATGGGCATTGGCTAATTCAACCAAGGTACTGGCGATTAAATTTAAATTGCACTCGGGCGCGGCCATTTGCAAAGCGATCACGTCATCGGTCAGCATATCGCTCAAGCCATCAGAGCAAAATAAATACAGATCATCGATTTCAACGGCAAAATCATGAATCTCAGCCTGCACCTCAGGACCAACCCCAACCGCACGCGTGACTAGATTTTTATGCGGCGCATGGCGCGCATCCTCAGCGCTGATTAAGCCGGCATCGATCTGCTCTTGCAACAAGGAATGATCGTGTGACAACTGCTGCAACTGCTGCTGCCGAAAGCGATAAGCCCGCGAGTCACCGACATGCGCAATCGCCACCCGATTATCAAAAAATAAGCCACTGACCAAGGTCGTTCCCATGCCAGCGCATTGCGGATGTTTTTCACCGGTTTGAAAAATCATCGCGTTTGAACGATCGATCGCGATGGTGAGCATTTCAGCGGCAATTGCCGATAGGTTTTGCGAATTTTTATTGTGTAGCGCGATCATGGCCAATTGCGCCTGCATCACTTCATGCATCACCTCAACGGCAATGCTACTGGCCACTTCTCCGGCGTTGTAACCACCCATGCCATCGGCCAAAACTAAAAAACCCAATTCGGCATCGATGCGAATCGTATCTTCATTGTGTGAACGTAAACGCCCCACATCAGTCAGGCCCGACATCTCCAGCGCCGTGGCTAAGCTGCGCATTGGCCGCTCCTAGCTATATCGTCACCGCAGCAATCGGCCGCAGCTAAACGGCAAGGCGTTGTGAGCATGCGCAATGAAATATCCGGCAGCCCAAGTGTCATCCAACGCCAGTTCAAGCTGTGCCACAGAACGAGGCGACACAGAACCGGACGAGGATATACGACAACGTTGGAGGTATGATTTACAGATTTTACTTGCACTAAAATAGCACTCATCTCAGGGGTATATTTGCGCAAACTATTAAATTATTGCTATTCAAGCCAATACGTTAACAACAAGAATAAGGAAGTGCTGCGAACAATCTTTACGAAAAGCGTTCGCGGTAACAGTTTAATGAACGCTGCCAGTGAGATCTGCGGCGTGCTTTCTGCACTCATTACTGACATTAATTGAAATATTAAGTCAACCATTACGGCAAAGCCAATCCGCCGCGTTAGCAAGGAATCAGTCCGCAAACTACATATTGCATGTTCTAGCGGTGCTCTAGCAAACTCGACGTGTGCAATCGACGCGGTCTGTGGCTCAAACGTGGCATTTATGGGATTTCGGCGTATGGCATGCGCCGTTGGATAATCGCCGCTTTACGCAGTAAACGTCGATCTTTACGATTTTGATCAAAATAGCGCGGGTTGGTCACCATCGAGGCGAGTTTCGCTGCTTGCGCGGCGGTTAATTTTTTGGCGTCGATTCGATAATAATGCTGCGCAGCCGCTTGCACGCCAAAAACACCATCGCCCCACTCGATCACATTTAAATAAATCTCAAAAATTCGCTGCTTATCCAGCAAAGCTTCAATCATCACCGTGAGTACCGCTTCTTCCACTTTACGCAGTGGATTGCGACTACCCGATAGAAATAAATTCTTTGCCAATTGCTGCGTAATGGTCGAACCACCGGCGACAATACGACCTTTTTTGATATTTTTTTCCCACGCCGTTTGCAAGCCTTCCCAATCAAAGCCTTCGTGATCCAAAAATTTAGCGTCTTCTGCTGCCACTACGGCGCGTTTTAAATGCGGTGAAATTTGCGCGTAATCGACCCATTCAAACTCAAGCTGCGCCGCTGGGTTTTCGGCCTGTAGCCGCTCCAACTGCGTTTGCATAAATGCGCTATCGCTCGGATTAATCCAGCGCCAAGCCAAAATATGCAAAAACATCCAAACATTCCACAATAAAACCAAAATCAGCAACGCCGCCAAACTGCGGCCAATCCAGCCGAGAATCCCCGTTTTTTTCATTCTTTACCTATGGGTATATAAATGTAGGCCTTATTAAAAAATAGCTACATTCATATACTTAATTAAATTTGTTCGCGCATCCATTGCAATACCGGCGCAACATCAGGCCGTAAACCCGTCCACAACTCAAACGCCTCTGCCGCTTGCCCAACGAGCATCCCCAAGCCGTCGACACGCTGCTGCACCCCCGCTTCACGCGCTTGCGCCAAAAACGGCGTTTCGTTCTTGCTATACATCATGTCGTAAGCCAAGGCATTAGGCGCAAATATCGCATCGCCAATCGGTAAGCGCTCACCACTTAAGCTGGCGGACGTGGCATTGATCACAACGTCAAATTGCGAGCGATTGGCGATGGCCACATCATCGAGCAAATCATGAAAGCCCAGCGCCAGCACCGGCAGTGATACACCCTGAGCATGCAGCCAAGGCGCAGCCACTTCATCTAATAACTGCTGCGCTTTGCTTTGCGTTCGATTAGCAACCGATAGTGATTTGGGTTGTTGCTGTAATAACGGCAACAATGCGCCGCGTGCCGCGCCACCGGCGCCGAGCAATAAGATTCGTTGATCACGCAAATCAATGTGCCGCAAAAGATCGGCGACTAAACCGGCGCCATCGGTATTGTCTCCTTGCCAAGTGCCGTTAGCCTGTCGCACCAAGGTATTCACCGCACCGCAGCAGCAGCAGCACGCTCAGTCAGTTGCTCACCGACCCAACGAAAAGCTTCTTCTTTGAACGGCACAGTCACATTCGCCCCACGGCCACCCACATCGGCAAAGGCCTTCACCGTTGCCGCAAAACCATCTAAGGGCGCAAGTAATTGCTGGTAGACAAAACCGGCTATGGCGGGATGATCCGCGAACTGAGCGGCAAATGCAGCATGGATCTGTGGTGATTTGGAGTGCGCAATCGGATTACCAATCACAACATACGTCGGGTGAATCATCGTGCAGAACCCATTAAAAAGTGAGGTATAAGTGTTAAGAAAAAATCAGCTGGCATCGTGGCTTTACCTTGTTGGTACTGTACGGTCTGCGATTTAAGCGCATGGGCAATAATTCGATTGGTGAAGACTTTGCATGCGCCTCACTGTCGCAAGATTACAAAATCAAGCGCCGCCACTGCGCAAAATCACCCCTGTGTCCAAGGCAAACCTGCCCGCCTGCCAACCATTTTTACTGCCACGATGACTGTGCGCGTCTTTGTCACCCTCAAAGCCTTCTAAAATATTCATTGCCGCAGTGTAACCATGCTCGGCGGCCAGAACCGCAGCGTCATGCGAGCGCGCGCCCGAGCGGCATAAAAACAGTACCACCGCTTCAGGATCAACAGCGGCTTTGAGTTGCACTAGAAAATGCGGATTATTGGCCATCGTCGGATAGGTTTTCCATTCGATCATCTCGGCGCCAGGCACCACGCCAACAAACTGCCATTCGGCATGTGTACGCACATCAACCAACTGCACACTGGGTAGACTTTGCAATAAAGTCCACGCTTCGCTAGGGGTGACGATGCCAGCGTAAGGTAACCCTTGGCTCATGGCACGAGAACGCGCATTTTGCAAAATTTCATTATTTTGGCTCATCAAAATCCCCTTATTTTGTACATTCATCGAGTGGTCTATTTTAGCGGCATGTCTTACGTTACAGCTACATTTATTGACGCACCAAATCAGTGCAACAAACCAGTGCGCGCACTAAAAAAATACGCAAAAGTAAGTCCGCGACAGCAAAAAGATGTGGCACAATAGCTTGCATGTAAGATTTTGCTTGGCACACTTTGTGCTTGTAATCACTGCAACAGCATTTAATGCCGTTTTATCCCACTTTTAATTTTTGTTCATACTCGTCCTACAGGAGCGACAACATGGCGGTAGCCGACGTTCTCAAGCTTATTAAAGAAAACGACATTCGTTTCGTTGACTTGCGCTTCACCGACACTATTGGTAAAGAGCACCACGTAACTGTTCCTTCTCACGTCGTTGATGAAGAATGGTTCGAAGCGGGTCACGCTTTCGATGGTTCATCGATCGCCGGCTGGAAAGGCATTCAAGCTTCCGACATGCTGTTGTTGCCAGATCCTGCAACAGCCAATATCGATCCATTCTTTGATGAGCCAACGCTGATCATGACTTGCGATGTGATCGAGCCAGCAACTGGCAAAGGTTACGATCGTGATCCACGTTCATTAGCACGCCGCGCTGAAGCTTATTTGAAAACCACAGGTATCGGCGACACCGCTTACTTTGGTCCAGAGCCAGAATTCTTTATTTTTGACAGCATCCGTTGGAACACGGATATGTCAGGCTCGTTCGTAAAAATCGGTTCAGACGAAGGCGCTTGGGCCACTGCTGACGAAGTACAAGGCGGCAACCTCGGTCACCGTCCACGCGTTAAAGGCGGCTACTTCCCAGTACCTCCAGTTGACAGCCATCAAGACATCCGCGCCTCTATGGTGTTGATCTTGGAAGAAATGGGCGTGCCAGTTGAAGTGTTCCACCACGAAGTTTCAAACGCAGGTCAAAATGAGATCGGTACTAAATTCTCTACTTTGACCCAGCGCGCTGACTGGACTCAAATCCTGAAATACGTGGTGCACAACGTTGCCAACCAATACGGCAAAACAGCCACGTTTATGCCAAAACCAATCGTTGGCGACAACGGTTCAGGCATGCACGTTCACCAGTCAATCTGGAAAGACGGCAAAAACTTGTTTGCGGGTAATGAATACGCAGGCTTGTCTGAAACTGCTCTGTTCTACATCGGCGGTATCATCAAGCACGCCAAAGCATTGAACGCGATCACCAACCCAGGCACGAACTCGTACAAACGTTTGGTACCGCATTACGAAGCACCGGTTAAATTGGCTTACTCGGCTAAAAACCGTTCTGCATCGATCCGTATTCCGCACGTTGCGTCTGAAAAAGGCCGTCGTATCGAAGCGCGCTTCCCAGATCCATTGGCTAATCCGTACCTATGCTTTGCCGCTTTGATGATGGCTGGCTTGGATGGTATCCAAAACAAGATTCACCCAGGCGATCCAGCGGACAAAAACTTGTACGATTTGCCACCAGAAGAAGACAAATTGATCCCTACAGTTTTGCTCATCTTTGGATCAAGCTTTGGAAGCACTTGATGCAGACCGTGAATTCTTGACTCGTGGTGGCGTATTCACTAACGAATGGATTGATTCATACATCGAGCTCAAAATGAACGATGTAAACCGTTCACGCATGAACGTGCATCCAGTTGAATTTGATATGTATTACTCATTGTAATTTTTAGGGCGGATAGCTCCGCCCCAAAAATTGACGCAAAAACCCGCACTCAGCCTCGCTGATGCGGGTTTTTTTATGGCTAACGATCAAGGCAAAAGGGTTCAACCGCGCCACCGGCGGCTATCGCTGCCGCACTAGCCACAAAGAAAGCTTTTTTTGCGCGCAAGACCGGATAAAAAATGCCGCTCACTTGGCTTAAGTGAACGGCATTCGGTTTTTGTCGCGATTGAGGATTAGCCTCAATTAATCATTCTTTTCTAGCTCGAAATAGAAAAACTCACTGGTACCATCATCGTTATCACTGGCGATTGCGCCTTTGATTTCGTCTTCTTCGCTACTAATAATCGCCAAAGATTCCGCTTTGGTAATCACAACGCGACCGCCTTGGTCAAGCAAAGGTACTGACGTTGGCGTCAAATTAAGTACCACACCGTCTTTCAGTTTTTCCAATGGAATGACACCAATGAAGCTACCCAAAATTTGGCCATCGTTGTAAGAGTCGCCAGTGGCTTCCACTGAGGCGGTGTAAACCAAACCTGTTATTTTTCGCCCAGAAATCGCCGCCAGATAGGCCCGCTTCAAAGTTCGCCACGACTGGCAAAGTTACTTTGAAAGTGTCTACTTTGCTGAAGGTTTCTAGTTTATTGAACATATATTCAATCAACTCATGCTGCTTCACAGCAAAAATCAGATTGCCGCCACCATTGCCACGGTTGAAGATGTACGCTTTGCCGTTGCCTAGAGCCACGCCTTCAATATTGAGTTCAGCAATACCCGCTGCCGTTTTCAGCTGCGTGTATAAGCTAGTCAGGCTACGCTCATGTTTGCTAATGCGATCGCTAGAGAGCAAAAAGCCCACTTCGCGATTTGATTTACTGCCCGAGCCTAGCGTTAAGCTCCAAGTTTGTTTACCTTGGCGAAATTGCGCTAAGGCTTCAAAGTCAGGTTTTACTTTTTTTTATTGATCCGGCCCGTAGCTGGGTCGATTGGATACTCCTTAATCAACTGTTTATCAGTGATATAGAAATTCTTATCGAGTTTCAAACAGCCATTGAGCATCATCACCCACCGCATAGAAAAAACCATTGCGATAATTCAGACCAGAAGCCGATGGCAGATCACGGTTGATGTGAGCTTGACCCAACTCCAGTGTGTAGCTTTCGGCATTGGCGTGCAGGGCAAAAGTAGCTGCGAGTGTTGCGGCGAGAAGATGTTTAAGCATGGTGTCCTTACTCTATTAGACGTAAAAAAATATAAAATTGGGTTGTTTTATCGCGCCAAATAATGACTCAAATATTACATTTTTTTTACATAATTGTGTGTATTATTTCCATTGCTTTCTATAAAATCTTACTAATCACTCATCAATAGAACAGGGTGAGTTGATTTAAATTTTTAATCTAAATTAATGGCTTACGTTACGTATAAGGTATTGATGTATTTTGCTTGAGCTCTTTTTTTGTAAAGCTTAGCGAGCAATACCTCGGCCAATTCCTATGCCTTGTTAAGCAACAGCCTCTGCATGATTGTGTTGGTTTGATGAAGAAAAATAGTCAGATTCCTGAATTAAATTCGCCAAGTAAGCAGTAGCAAGGCAAGATGCTGGGCGACCTGATGTAGATCCGCTCGTTTATAAATTAAAGCCCTAAATTATGGCAATGAAATTTAATGGCATTAATCTGTATACGCTGGCGCCAATCCTCAGCCAAGAGCCAAAACGACATGCGCAAATATTAAATATTGCGGGTGAATGGATGGTTTTGTTGGGTAAGAAAATGGCGTTGACCGACGACGCAGATTTGCTCGGCTATTGCACGAAGCGCATGTATTCGTGCCGCAAACGTTTGCTGATCAGCGTGCAGCAGCAGATTTTCTAGATGCGCATACAGCGCGTTTTGCCAGTGTGTCGTGGTAAAGGCTTTGCGCTCCTATCCAAATAAGATCTCGCGCCACTGCCACCATCAGCTGTACTACTAACGCTTACGCTATTCACTGATATTTTAATCGCAGGTATATCGCCTTATCAGGCCGCCGCGAGTGGACGTATTGAAGTGATCTGCAGAGCAATGTTGATGTTAAAAATCAGCTTGATCTGTGACTGCAAAAATTAAATTCGATATCGCAGTTGTAATAGAACCACGCATTATTTATTTAAACCAAGGGATTACTATGTTCAAAATTGGCACGGCTTTGGCAGCCGTTCTTGTCTTTCAATTGGCTCAAGCGGCATCACTAGAAGCTATTCAAAAAAGTGGCCAAATTGTCATTGGCGTAAAAGACTCTTCGCCGCCATTCTCACAACTCGATGTTAAAACCCGCGCCCTCAAAGGGTATGACATTGACTTTGCCTTGGGCATTGCCAAGCGCTTGAAGGTGAAACCTGTGTTTAAAACCTTAGAGTCAGACGATCGCATTCCTTGGGTTAAGGAAGGTAAAGCGGATATTGTCATCGCTGATTTAGCGCGGAGCGCGGAGCGCGAGAAAGAAGTCGCTTTTAGTACCGGTTATTTTGTAACTGATACGCGCATTCTGGCCAAAAAAGGGCGCTTTAAATCTGAAAGAGATTTAGCAGGCAGCCAAATTGCGCTGACTTCGGCATCCAGCTCGGTCAAATTAATGCGCAAGTCTTTCCCCGATACTAAACTCGCTGAATTTGAAGATAAACCAGAAATGTTAAAGGCGGTATTGGCGGGGGTTGTCGACGGAATGTTGGGTGACGGGCCAGTGATGACCGCCACATTGGCGCAAATTCCTGCAGCACAGCGTAGTCAATTTGAGGTGAGTGATTTTGCGTTGGATACGAAAACCTTTGGTGTCGCTATGCCCAAAGACGAAAAAACGCTACAAATTGCAGTGAATAATGCGCTCGTCGATATGGAGACCTCAGGTGACGCTCTGGCGATCTTTAATCGCTGGTTTGGCCCGCAAAGTAGCCAACCAATGGGGCGAATTTTTAGAATTAGCCCAAGCCGAAATTAACTCGCACCAATCGCTTCCTCAATTTAATACGGCTAAGAAAAAACCGGACCTCAGTGGCATCGTGCCGTTCACTTAAGCGCAAGTGAGCGGCATTTTTTATTGCCGATGCTTTGCCACACACATCATCAAAACAACAATATATGACTTACTATACCCACAACTTTAATACACGCTGACTCAAACTCGTCTCTATACTTATGAAAAACATACCTTATGTATAAAAATGAGCGCTCATACAAAATTCATCACCGCTACCCTATTTTTAGTCAGCTACTTACTTGCTGGCGTGTTATCCATTCAACTCGGGACAATTAATCCTGGCAATATGGGCTTAATTTGGCTGGCCGCAGGGATTGGCTTATTTACCGTTTTGCAATTAGGCCGCACTGGCCTTGTCATCGTTTACGTTGGCAGCTTTGCCATCAATACCCCGTATTTATTTCATGGCCACTGGCAACATCAAGTGGCCAGCATTTTAATCAGCGGCGGTATTTTTGCTGGGATTGACACATTGCAATCCTATTTAGCAGCACGCGCCTATCAAGCCCTAGCCAGCCAATACGGTAACACCATGTGGCGACAACCCACGGTATTACCTAAGATCTGGCTGCGTGTCTGCTTTATTCCCGTTGCAATAACAATGCCATTATTTATTGTATTGCAATTTTATTCGGGTTTGATTTCAAGCAGTTTAGACTCCATATTAATTAGAGGCATGATATTAATGTTGGCGGATTGCTCTGGGCTTATTTTATTTGTCCCACTTTACCCTTATCTTAAATCAGGCAGTCTAATTAAAGAGTTAACAAAATCAATTTACTTCCTCAGCATCATCCCTATCCCAATCATCATCAATTATTTTATTCTAGATAGGACCTTGATTTTATTACTACCACTCATGCTGTATATTGCAGTGCGCTTTAAAATAGCTGCAACCAATGTCTCACTGCTACTCATTACATTAATGTGCATCGGTTTAACCGCAAAAGGCTATGGATTTGTAAACACACAAATATTGTTGTTTCATTATTACAAATCCAAATCTTTGTGTTTTCTATTACATTAGCTTTACAATATTTAGCACAAACGCAAACACAAATTATGTATAACCAAGCTTATTTAGAGCAAGAGGTGAAGTCACGAACTGAAACACTCGCGCAACTCAATCATGAATTAAGCATTCTTGCCACGACGGACGAACTCACCCAACTGAGTAATCGTAGGGAGTGGCAATCCAAAGCTCACGCGAGTTTTTTAAACGCCTTGCGCTATCAAAAAAATCTAAGCTTAATGATGATCGACGTGGATCACTTTAAGAAAATTAATGATCAATATGGGCATTTATTTGGTGATCAGATATTAAAACAAATCGCACAATTATGTATGCTCAATACCCGTGCCACCGATTTAGTCGCTCGCTGGGGTGGCGAAGAGTTTGTGGTTTTACTACCTGAAACCACGCTTGAGCAAGCTAAAATTGTTGCCGAAAAAATAAGGTACGCCATTGCCAGCAACGCATTTTCTCAGACAGACAATCCACAACTCACCACGACAGTGAGTATCGGTTTGTCCAGCCTAGTTGCGCATGATCAATCGTTAGATGACTTACTCTCGCGCGCCGACAATACGATGTATTTGGCTAAAGCCAAGGGTCGCAATTGCATACAAGCGGATACATCTACAATAACGGCTAGCAGTGTGGCCTAAAATTATATTTGCGGATTGCTTAATTGTAGGCAAAATAGCAACTTCACCTTCATCTGATCATCATGAGCTCACTCAAAAAACCGCGAATCACCATACACTATTGCACTCAATGCAGTTGGTTACTGCGCAGTGCATGGCTAGCCCAAGAGTTACTCTCAACTTTTGCTTTTGAATTAGGCGAAGTGGCATTACAACCGGGCACGGGTGGCGTATTTTTAATCCATTGTGATGAGGTTTTAGTCTGGGATAGAAAAATTGAAAACGGTTTTCCAGAAGCTAAAATTTTAAAGCAAAGGATTAGAGATCTGATTGCGCCCGATAAAACCTTAGGACATTCGGATAAAACCAACAATTAAATTCATTTGTATTACATTTCACTGCCCGCTGATTAGGCACAAAGCGCAGGCTGTGATACCTTTCTGATATGCACTCAAAACGACTGATTGGCCTTCTATTTCTCTGCAATATGGCACATGCCGATATCTACAAATATGTAGATAGTAATGGCAATGTGACATTTACTAATTCACCCATTAAAGGTGCGGTACGCATCATGAGTGAATCGCAACCGGTAGCCAACCCAGTTCGGCGTAATAACGAGAGCATTAAATCGCCTCGAGTCGCGATTCCTTCTCCGGTGAATTTCCCTAAAGTGGATGCGGCAACCCAAAAAAGTCGCGATAGTAATCGTAAATTAATTTTAGAAGAAGAGCTCAGCAGTGAGCGCGAGCTCTTGAGCAAAGCTAAAAAGAATTTGCAAGATGCCGACGCTAATCGCTCCGCAGCAGAGCAAACCAATCCTAAACTTTATCTAGAACGCATTGGCCGCCTACGCGAAGCCATTGTGATGCACGAAAAAGAACGTCTCCGCACTGCAAGCCGAGCTAACCCGAGTGCGCTAATGCGCCATAAAAGGCGTAGCAGCACCAATATTGTGCAAAGATGAATCGTTTTCGCCGCTGAACATGCTAAAAAGCTGGCCTAAATTTTGCTTTAGTTCATCCATCTCTGCGCGACAATTCGTCTTTTTTAAATCAGCTGCTATCCGATGGAGCCGCATATGAGCCACCCTACTTTTGCTGGCCTCGATTATCTCGATGCGGCCGTCTTAGCGGTCGATCAGGACGGTTATATTCGCTACGCTAATCCGGCAGCGAATAGTTTATTTAATGTAAAGCCACACGAACAACAATCGTTAATCCATTGTTTTGGTGAGAATTCACCTTTAGTTTTTGCCGCACAAACGGCATTAGAAAAACGCATCTCAATCACTGAGCATGAATTAGTGGTGTTTGGTATTGAGGGCGAAATGTATGTCACGCTCGATGTCACACCCATTGAATCAACCGCGGCGGCAGTATTGCTAGAAATACGGCGCATTGATCAACAACGCCGCATTATTAATGAAGAGCGTCTACAAGCGCAGCAACAAGCCAATCGCGAATTAATTCGTAATTTAGCGCATGAAATTAAAAATCCACTCGGTGGCATTCGTGGTGCAGCCCAGCTATTGGCGCATGAATTACCCGACCCGCAGCTCAAAGAATATACCGACGTGATTGTTGATGAAGTCTCTCGCCTGCAAAGCTTACTTGATCGCCTACTCACGCCGCATCGTTTACCGCAACTCAAAGAGCTCAATATCCATGAGGTGTTAGAGCGTGTACGTAGCCTTGTTTTGGCAGAAACGCCCAATGGCTTGGCGGTAAAACGCGATTACGACACCAGTATTCCAACTTTAATTGCCGATAAAGAGCAATTAATTCAATCCGTGCTCAATATTGTGCGCAATGCCATCCAAGCCATGTCCAATATTGGCGAAGTGATCTTACGCACCCGCATTGCCCGTCAAGTCACACTCAATCGCCAACGCTACCCTTTGGCCTTACGCATCGACATTAGTGATAACGGCCCGGGCATCCCTGAGCATTTGAAAGAAACGCTATTTTATCCGCTGGTTTCTGGCCGCCCCGGCGGCACCGGTATCGGCTTACATTTAGCGCATACCTATATTGCTCAGCATCACGGCGTAATTGAATTTGAAAGCCGAGCAGGACACACCACATTTAGCCTTTTCTTACCCCTTAACGCATGGCAAGACACAGGAAGCACATCATGAAACCAGTTTGGGTGATTGACGACGACAAATCGATTCGCTGGGTGTTTGAAAAAGCACTCAGTCGCGAGCAAATTACCCATACCACCTTTGCTTCTGCTACCGAGGCGCTGATTCGATTACAAACCGAGCGCCCACAAGCAGTGGTGTGTGATATCCGTATGCCCGGCGAATCGGGACTCAGTTTTTTAGAGATGATGACACGCGAATGGCCCGATATTCCGGTGATTATCATGACCGCACATTCCGATTTGGATAGTGCCGTTTCGGCGTTTCAAGGCGGAGCATTTGAATATTTAGCTAAACCATTTGATGTCGACCCTGCGATTGCGCTGATTCGTCGCGCCATGCAAGAGAGTGAAACGCTCAGCCCAAACCACGAAACGGGCTCTGCAGTCCCTGAAATGCTTGGCCAAGCGCCAGCCATGCAAGACGTGTTTCGCGCCATTGGCCGCCTCTCGCACTCGGCCGCAACGGTGATGATTACCGGTGAATCTGGCAGTGGTAAAGAACTTGTTGCCCGTGCACTACATCGGCATAGCCCGCGCGCCAGCAAAACATTTGTCGCCATCAATAGCGCGGCCATCCCTAAAGATTTATTAGAGTCCGAATTATTCGGTCACGAGCGTGGTGCCTTTACTGGGGCCGACGCCAAACGCATTGGCCGCTTTGAACAAGCCGAAGGCGGCACGCTATTTCTTGATGAAATTGGTGACATGCCATTTGATTTACAAACTCGTTTATTACGGGTGCTCTCGGACGGTTTTTTCTACCGCGTTGGTGGTCATCAACCGATTAAGGCCAATGTTCGGGTCATTGCCGCAACGCATCAAGATCTGGAAGATCGGGTCAAAGAAAAATTATTTCGCGAGGACCTTTATCATCGACTCAATGTGATTCGTTTGCGCTTACCGGCACTGCGCGAACGTAAGCAAGACATTCCGCTATTGGCGAAGCATTTTCTCTCGCAGTCGGCACAAAACCTCGGAGTGGAAATCAAACGCCTGAGCGACGCCGCAATGCAGCAGCTGACTCAATATCATTTTCCGGGTAATGTGCGCCAGCTCGAAAACATCTGCCATTGGATTAGCGTGATGGCACCTGGGCAATGCGTTGAAAGCAATGATTTACCGCCAGAATTGCGTGCCGTACCGCAAGTGACTAATCAGCTCGTTGGCGACTGGCAGTCGTCCTTAGCTGCAGAAGTGCAACACCGCTTGCAACGCGGTGACAGCCGAATTTTAGACAGTATGATGCAGGACTTTGAGCGCACCGTGATTGAGCAAGCCTTAGCTCAAACGGGGGTAAACGCATAGAAGCCTCAGAATTACTTGGCTGGGGGCGAAATACCCTCACTAGAAAAATCCAAGAGCTGGGAATCGATGAGCATAGCGCCTAATTTGAAACCCTGCGCAGCCTAAGGGCAGATCAAGCCAATGGTGTGCGTTAGTTAGTAGGCACTCAAATGATGTGCAATAAAAAAGCCCGTGGATTTTTCTCCTCGGGCTTTTTTGCATCATGGCGGTATTGAATGGCTTAACGAATTTCGAAAATTTTACCAAAGTTCGCAATATCGAGCACTGACTTCACTGTGCCTTTACAATTGACCAACGTAATTTTCTTGCCTGCTGCACGCTCATTGAGTAGCAACAACATCCCTAAGGCGGCTGAATCCATATAATCCACTGCCGAAAAATCGATCTCGATATCAGAGAGGCCCGGATGCTGTAAAGCCGAGGTCGTTGCGTGTTTAAACTCACGATGAAATTCAAACGTAAAATTGCCATTCAAAGCTAAGATGGCGCGGTTATTATCAAAGCGTACATTCACTTGCATAGACCTACTCCAAAAACGTTGATGACTGTATGTACAATATAGTCTAGCCAGAGAGAAGACTTATGCAAAGCTTGCAATTAAAAAAAGCCCACCAATCTACAGATTATTTTTCAACGAATGCACGTTCAATCACATAATCACCCGGTTCACCAATTCGTTTAGACACTTTAAAGCCCAATGAGTCGAGTAGATTACAAGTGTCTTCTAGCATTGCAGGGCTACCGCACAGCATGGCGCGATCGGTTTCTGGATTCAGTGGCGGCAAACCGATATCTTCAAACAATTTACCCGAAGTAATTAAATCAGTCAGACGGCCTTGATTACGAAATGGCTCACGCGTCACAGTTGGGTAATAAATTAATTTATTGCGCACTTCTTCACCAAAAAACTCATTATTTGGCAATTCATGTTCAATATAATCCGCATACGCTAATTCGCTTACCGTGCGAACGCCATGAATCAAAATAATTTTATCGAATTTTTCATACGCTTCAGGATCTTTAATCAAGCTCATGAAAGGCGCTAAACCGGTACCGGTACTGAGGTAATACAAATGCTTGCCCGGTTTTAAATCAGACAATACCAAAGTGCCGGTGGGTTTACGGCTCACTAATAATTTATCGCCTTCTTTTAAATGCTGCAGACGCGAAGTCAGCGGACCGTTTTGCACTTTAATGCTAAAAAATTCGAGCTCTTCCTCGTAATTGGCACTGGCAATTGAATAAGCACGCATTAATGGCTTGCCATCCACTTCCAAACCAATCATGACAAACTGGCCATTTTCAAAACGCAGCGATTCATCACGCGTCGTGGTAAAGCTAAATAAAGTATCATTCCAGTGACGAACACTGAGCACTGTTTCATGGGCAAACTTAGACATTTAACTTCCTTCAAAAACAATCACCACACAGGCACACAGACAGAGAAAAAAGCATCGATGTCCAAAAATTGGACCGCTTTATAGTTCTATTTATCTTTGCGCCTCTGCGTTTTTGTGATTCAAATTATTAAGCTTTTAACGCCGCTTCTAACTCAGGAATCACGGTAAATAAATCTGCGACCAAACCATAATCAGCCACTTGGAAAATCGGTGCATCCGCGTCGATATTCACCGCCACAATCACCTTACTGTCCTTAATCCCGCCCACGTGCTGTGCAGCACCCGAAACGCCAAAAGCCATATACAGCTCAGGTGCTACCACGGTACCGGTTTGACCAACTTGGCTATCATTGGGTGCCATGCCAGCATCCACCGCTGCGCGAGTGGCACCGATGGCTGCGCCAAGGACATCAGCCAATGGCGTAAGCGTGGATTTAAAGCCTTCGGCACTACCGAGTGAACGACCACCGCTAATTACCACACGTGCAGTTGCCAGCTCTGGGCGATCAAGCTCAACCAAAATCGCGGCTTACCCATGTGGTTTGTCCTGTCTCGGCCGTTGCTGTCAACGTTTCCAGTGCCGCAGCACCACCGGTCGCGGCAACGGCTTCAAACACCGTTGGACGAATCGTCAAAATCCGTAAACCGGCTGGGGCAACAACGGTGGCATTGATATTGCCAGCGTACATTGGTCGCACAAAGGTCGTGGCATTGATAATTTGAATCACTTCAGACACCATCGCCACATCGAGCAATGCCGCAGCGCGTGGCAATACATTTTTGCCAAAACTCGTCGCCGCAGCGATCAATGCAGAATAATTGGCAGCGAGTTGCACCAATAAAGGAGTGAGGTTTTCTGCCAAACCATGGGCATACGCCGGCCCATCTGCATGCAGTACCTTGCTCAAGCCCTGAATCTTTGTGGCCTCGCTAGCAATACCTGCTACATCATTGCCCGTCACCAATAAATGGACCTCTTCGCCCAATTGATTGGCGGCGCTAATCGCAGAACGCGTAGCGGCTTTTTAATTCCGTGGCTGTCTAATTCAGCAATCACTAAAACGCTCATGGCAACACCTTCTCTGCTCGCAATGCAGCGACCAACTCTGTCACGTTATTTAAAATTTTCCCCGGCTTACGTGCTGGCGGTTCAGCAATTTGCAATACCGTTAACGCTGGAGCGCTGACGGCAAAATCAGCAGCAGGCAAAGTTTCAATCGGTTTTTTCTTCGCCATCATCAATGCAGGTAATTTGATAAAACGAGGTTCATTCAGACGAAGATCAACAGAAATCACCGCAGGCAATTGCAAGGACAAGGTTTCCTGACCGCCATCGATCTCACGCACCACGGTAGCGCGGCCATCAGCGAGCTGGATATTTGAAGCAAACGTCGCTTGCGACCAATTTAATAAGCCGGCCAGCATTTGCGCCGTTTCAGCCGCGTCATCATCAATCGCTTGTTTACCGGTGAGCACCAAATCTGGCGTTTCACGCTGCACGATGGCTTGTAAGTATTTAGCGGCGGTTAAAGGCTGCACCACACTCGGGGTCTCGATCAAAATGGCCCGATCCGCGCCCATTGCCAAAGCGTGACGTAACACATCTTGATTGGCAGCCGTGCCAACCGCCACCACCACCACTTCGCTGGCCACGCCGGCTTCTTTCAAACGAACCGCGCCTTCGACGGCATTTTCGTCAAAAGGATTGATGCTCATTTTTACGTTGCTGAGCTCAACATCCAAACCGTCTTGCGTTGGCCGTGGCCGGATTTGATAATCAACGACCCGTTTAATGCTGACTAAAATTTTCATGGTGCTTCCTGCTTGCTGCGAATTGACCACCATCAACGCGCGCGATTATAGAACAAATGCCATTTTGCAGAAGATTGTATTCGGCGGTAAACTATATGTAAAACACATTATTATTATAAACATATTCGATTTTACAGATATAGAAGCGAGATTGAGATGCAAGAACGCGATGTCATGGAATACGACGTGCTGATTATTGGTGCAGGCCCAGCGGGTTTAAGCTCGGCCATTGCGATAAAGCAGCTCAACCCCGAAATTTCAGTCTGTATTTTAGAAAAAGGTGCGCAAGTGGGCGCGCATATCTTGTCTGGCGCGGTGATTGATCCGATTGCGCTCAATCAGCTGATTCCCGATTGGCAACAACGCGCGCCGCAATTGGCGACCGCAGTCAGCCAAGACGAATTCTTTTTACTCGATGAAGATACCGGCATTAAGATTCCACAAATCTTACTGCCACCTCAATTACACAATGATGGCTGTTTTATCGTTAAGCTGGGCGAAGTCTGTGCTTGGCTTGCCAGCGAAGCTGAAAACCTTGGCGTTGAAATTTATCCCGGCTTTGCCGCTGCCGAAGTATTGTACGACGACGCAGGCGCCGTCATGGGCGTGGCCGTTGGCGATATGGGCATCAATAAATTAGGCCAACATAAAGCCGATTACGCGCTAGGCATGGCGATTCACGCCAAATACACGCTGTTTTGCGAAGGCGCGCGCGGCTCACTCGCTGGCGATTTAGAAAACAAATTTGCTTTACGTCAAGACGCCGATCCGCAGCATTTTGGTCTTGGCGTCAAAGAAGTATGGCAAGTTAAACCCGAACAGCATCACCTCGGCTTAGTGCAACACGCCCAAGGTTGGCCACTCGACAACAGCACCAGCGGTGGCGCGTTTATTTATCATTTGCCTGATCATCTGGTAGCGATTGGTTATGTAGTGCACTTGAATTACCAAAACCCAACGCTATCACCGTTCGAAGAGTTACAACGCTTTAAAACCCATCCAAAAATTCGTGGCACTTTTGCTGGCGCCAAACGCATTGCTTACGGCGCGCGTGCGATTGCCGAAGGTGGGCTGCAATCCTTACCTAAAATGACCTTCCCTGGCGGGATTTTGCTTGGCTGCTCAGCGGGATTACTCAATTTCCCACGCATTAAAGGCACGCATAATGCGATGCTGTCAGGCATGTTAGCCGCACCCGCTATCGTAGAGGCCATTGCCAGCGATCGGCAGCGCGATGAACTGCTTGCTTTTAATAGCGCCTTTGCACAATCAAGTATTTGGCAAGAACTACAACAAGTGCGCAATATCAAGCCGGCGATCTCTAAACTCGGTACTTTGGCGGGCACGATGTATGCCGGTGCAGAGCTTTGGCTATCTAAGTTAGGGATCAATACCCCTTGGACATTACGCCATAGCACGCCCGATAATGCCACGCTCAAACGCCTTAACAGCGTTGCAGCGATTCATTACCCCAAACCCGATGGCGTACTGACGTTCAATAAGCTCGATTCTTTAATGCTGGCCAATGTCTCGCACGATCACGATCAACCCAGCCATTTACAATTACGCGATACCTTAATCCCGATTACCGTCAATCTGGCCCAGTATGGCTCACCAGAAAGCCATTACTGCCCTGCTGGCGTGTATGAAATTATTCAGCACCACGACGCTCCGGCCTTGCAAATCAATGCGCAAAATTGCTTGCATTGTAAAACCTGCGACATCAAAGACCCACAGCAAAACATCCACTGGGTGCCACCCGAAGGTGGCGGTGGACCGCTCTATACGGGCATGTAGTATTTTAATGTGGCTCATATTGAATATGAGCCACATTGAAATACCCATCATTTAGGTTTTTTATTATTACGTAAATCAAAATAAATCTTCATCACCAACACCGCCCCCGCCAGTGCCAAAGTCACTGAATTGGCCAAAATCAACGGCCAATCACCGAGCATAAAGCCATACACCAGCCATAAACTCACCCCAGTAACAAAAATCAAATACATGCCTAAGGAAATGTCTTTCGCCGAACGGCTACGCCAAACCTGCCAGACTTGCGGCACAAAAGCGATCGTGGTGCATAGCGCTGCGGACATGCCAATTAAACTCAATATATTCATCGCTCAATACTCATTCATTGGGTCGGCAAAGTCAGCAACAAGTCGTCATCACAGTACGCCTCGCAACTGCACATCAATAAACCGACACACACTCGGCCGACAGCTCATAAAAAAACGGCGCTCTGCGCGCCGTTATCTTGAAAAACTAAACCTTATTTCGCCAGCAAAATCCGCAACATGCGGCGCAGTGGCTCAGCAGCGCCCCAAAGTAATTGGTCACCAATCACAAATGCGCTGATGTATTCTGGGCCCATATTCAGTTTACGCACACGGCCAACACCAATATCGAGCTTGCCGGTGATTTGCGCTGGGATCAGCTCTTTTACGGTCACTTCGCGATCGTTCGGCACCCATTTCACCCAATCGTTACCCGACTTGATGATGGATTCGATTTCAGCCAGTGGCAGATCTTTTTTCAGTTTGATGGTCAATGCCAAGCTATGGCAACGCATCGCACCAATCCGTACACACAAACCATCGACTGGAATTGTGGTGTCAGAGCCGAGGATTTTGTTCACTTCGGCTTGGCCTTTCCATTCTTCTTTGGATTGGCCGTTGTCGAGTTGCTTGTCGATCCACGGGATCAGACCACCAGCGAGTGGCGCACCAAAAAATTCAGTCGGTACGTCGTTTGAAATGGTGTGTGCGACTTTTTTGTCGATGTCTAAAATCGCTGAAGCTGGCGTTGCCAACTCATCGGCTACGGCGTTGTATACCACGCCCATGCCTTTAAGCAATTCGCGCATGTGGTTCGCGCCGCCGCCGGATGCCGCTTGATACGTCATTGACGATACCCAGTCGACCAAACCGGCTTTAAATAAACCGCCCATACCCATCAACATGATCGAGTTGGTACAGTTGCCGCCGATGTAGTTTTTTACGCCACGGGCCAAAGCGCCTTGGATCACATCGTCATTCACCGGATCGAGCACGATGACGGCATTGTCTTCCATCCGCAAGGTAGAAGCGGCGTCAATCCAGTAGCCTTCCCAGCCGCTAGCACGCAGTTTTGGGAAAACTTCGGTGGTGTAGTCGCCGCCTTGGCAAGAAATAATCACGTCCATTGCGGCCAATTGGGCAATATCGTTTGGCGTCTTGCAAGGTGCCAGCGTCTTTACCAAAATTAGGGGCAGCTTGGCCTGCTTGCGACGTTGTAAAGAAAACCGGATCGATCACATCGAAATCTTTTTCTTCTTGCATGCGTTGCATCAGAACCGAACCCACCATACCGCGCCAACCGACTAGACCCACCCGTTTCATGATTACATCCTTTAGCGACAACAATTAATTAATTCGAGTCTTAGATATTAGTGAAATTCCGTATGCCTGACTAGCCAGCAAAGCCAATTAAGCGCGCTTTTACCCAATTTAAATGTTTCCAAACGTACCTTCACGCTGCAGCATGCCCAGCCAATCGGCGTTAAAATTAGGCTTTTTGCGATCAAAGAGGACTCCGGTGCGCGTTTTAATTCAAAGAGTCAAACAAGCTCAAGTCGATGTTGGCCACGAAACCATCGGCCAAATCAATGCCGGTTTATTGCTGTTGGTTGGCGTTGGTCATGAAGATGCGGCGGCAGATATCCAATGGCTGGTGAATAAAATCGCCAATTTACGGCTATTTAATGATGAAAACGGCGTGATGAATTTATCCATCCTCGATGTGGGGGCGGACGTTTTGGCGGTCAGCCAATTTACGCTGTTTGGCAATGTCAAAAAAAGGCAATCGACCCAGCTGGGGCGAGGCCGCACCCGGGCCAATCAGTCAGCCATTATTTGATGAATTCATTCACCAGCTCAGCCTCAAACTGGCCAAGCCCGTGGCGACGGGGCGATTTGGTGCTGATATGCAGGTGGCTTTAATCAATGACGGCCCAATCACTTTGTTGATTGATAGCAAAGCGCCCTAAATAAGGCTTTACCCGTACTTGACCGAAACAACATGCCAAGTGCAAAATGACCTTAGCGCCGATTTGAAACCCAGCTTGCGGGCGCTTTATAAATACTCGCTAAAGCGTGCAAAACCCACTGCACGTGGGTTTTTTGTTTTTTGCGCCAATTAATCGACAAATTGCGGGGCGCGTTCGAAATGCCGCTAAAGCGTCGGTGATTCAACCAAAAAACAGAATCACCGGCGAGTTTCTTAGGAGCTTGCCCATGTATGATTGTTTAGAAGCAACCACGATAAGCCCCCCAGCACCAACGGGATTACGCAAAAACCGCCGCCTTAACCTTGACAGGTATCGCGAGCACCACTGCTTACAGCTTCGCGCCGCGCCCTATACCGGCCCGCATTCCTTAATTCGGGCGTTTGCCGCGGCTCAAAGCTTACACCTACCAACGCATAATTTACCCGATGGTAGTTTATTGATTTTGGATTTGCTTTGCACTGAAGCCTTATTGTTTCAACGCCGCTTTCCTGATTTATTGGCCATTTATGAGCCTGCACGCCCCATTCCCAAAGGATAGCAATGCCCCGTTTGCAAGACGTTAAAGCCACCTGGATTCTCGCATGGCCGATTATGATCGGCCAACTCGCTCAAACTGGCACCGGCTTTGTCGATGCCGTGATGGCTGGCCACTTATCGGCTGGAGACTTGGCCGCAGTTTCAGTCGGTACGTCGATTTGGAGCGTGATGATAGTCACCATGTTTGGCTTATTGATTGCCATTAGCCCAATGGCGTCGCAAAAAGTCGGCGCCAAAGCGTGGCATGAAATCCCGTCGTTAACGCAACAAGCCTTATATCAAGGGCTGTTTATCGCCCTAATCATGATGCTCATCGCGCATAGTTTGCTGCCGATTTTTTCACATATTGGTTTAGCGCCCGATGTGGCCGAAAAAGGCAGTCGCTTTTTAGCGGTGATTTCATGGGGGTTTCCGGCGGTAGCGATTGCGCGGGTATTGTATGGCTATAGCTCGTGCTTAAATCAAACCAAGCCGATGATGGTGATTTCTATTATTGCGCTGCTGCTCAATATCCCCGCCAACTACGTGTTAATTTATGGGCATTGGGGGTTTCCGGAGCTGGGCGCCGTTGGCTGCGCTTGGGCAACAGCGATGTGCATGTGGTTTAGCGCCATCATGTGGATTATCTGGATTCGCATCTCGCCGATTTATCGAGATACGCACCCGTTTCGTCATATCGAAGGTCTACGTCTACAGACGCAAAAACAATTGGCTAAGTTGGCCATTCCGATCGGCATTATGTTTTTTGTTGAATCGAGTGCGTTTAGTTTGATTGCCCTGATGCTGGCTAAGTTAGGCACCACCACCGTGGCATCGCATCAAATTGCGCTGAATTTTTCTTCGCTGACTTTTATGATTCCATTGGCCATTAGCACCGCGCTCACCGTTCGCGTTGGGCAAGCCGTTGGCGCAGGTGATTTTAAGCTGGCGCGCTTTATTGGTGAGACTGGGATTTACCTGGGCTTTATCTTGGCGATTATTTCTGGTTGCATGATTATTCTCTTTCGCGGCACAATTGCGGCTTGGTATACCAGCGATCCAGCGGTGATTTTGCTCGCGGCCAAATTGCTATTGTTGTCGGGATTTTTCCAATTTTCAGATGCCACTCAGATTGTGGTTGCGGGTGTATTGCGCGGTTATAAATCAACGCGTATGCCGCTGATTATCCACTTAACTGCATTTTGGGTGATTGGTATTCCGCTCGGTTACGCGCTAACGTTTGGTGTCGGCCCATTTAGCCCTCACGGCCCGGCAGGCTATTGGCTGGCGCTGGTCATTGCGCTGACGTTTGCGGCGATTGCGCTGTATGCATTTTTTAGACGCATCAGTATTCGGGCGCTGCATAACGGTATACCAAGCTAGCGCTTTATTGCCTTGGGCTAGAGGTCAATACCGTGCTATAGCAGCATTATTCAGATTAGGTGCGATGCGACGGGGTTTTAAGCCCCAGACCGACGAGCGCGGCACGGCATCAACACACGTAATCTGAACAGTGTCTTATCGCGACATTAACCTCAGGACTCGCCCCAGCGCTGCATGAGTTGATGCGGTACAGCCAGCTGATCTAAAATCCGTGCCACGACAAAATCGACTAAATCTTCAATGGTTTTTGGATGGTGATAAAAGCCCGGATTGGGCGGCAAAATCACCACGCCAAGGCGCGATAATTTCAGCATATGCTCAAGATGAATCGCAGAAAATGGCGTTTCGCGCGGCACAATAATCAGCGTTTTACGCTCTTTAATCATCACATCAGCCGCACGCTCAAGTAGATTGTCTGACGCACCATTGGCAATCGCCGACAAGGCGCCCATGGTACACGGCACCACCACCATACCGTCCCCAGGGTTACTGCCCGAAGCCATCGGTGCAAACCACTCTTGTTGACCATAAACCTGTAACTGCTGTGCAGTCACGCCATACTGCGCGCGCAGTAACTCGGCCAAATCCGCAGCGCGGCTAGGCCAAGTTAAATCAAGCTCTTGTTTGGCAACAATTTGCGCCACTTGGGTATACACCAAACGCACTTTACAACCGGCCGACAGCAAGCACTCTAGCGTGCGTAATCCATAAGGCAAACCGGATGCGCCAGTAAAAGCCAGCGTAATTGTCTTCATTGTGTCGTATCCACGGCAGGGTGAGTTCGCAATAAATGAGTGGCAATCAAGCCATTCACTACGCCAAAAATAATGGCCATTGCTAACAGTAAAGGAATTAAAACAAAAATGCCGTTATGCGGAATTAACCATAAACGAGCGATCAGCAGCTGCCCAACTAAATGCGCCAAAGCCGAACACAGTGACCAAGTCACCAAGCCAAAATAACGTTGCGGCAAATATTGTACCAGCGCCAAGGCCAACACACTGGCAAAGCCGCCCGCCAAGCTTAAAGCAAAACCTGGGGAAAATACCCCGCCTAACACCAGACTCGCCCCTAAGATACGCAACATCGACACCCACGCCGCTGCCGACCAGCCCAAACGCTGTAAAGCGATTAAGGTGACAATATTGGCCAGCCCCGGTTTAAAGCCCGGAATGGGCGATGGAATCCCCGATTCAATCACCGCCAACACAATGGCGCACGCAGCAAAGCGAGCAATTTGCTCGTCGGTGCTGCTGACATTTAAAGTGATTTTAGTAGCTGAGACTGTCATAACTGGCAGGACGCTGACCGACGAGTTCAATACTGGTGCGATTGGGCAAGCAAATGGCACTTTGCCCCGCTTGAGTCAGCCATCCAGCACGCACACAATACTGACGCGGGCTTGGGTCGCTGGCGATCCGCGCCCGTCCTGCGGCCACCTCGATGGTGGTTTTTCCGAGCGGGCCATCAATAGCCAAGGTGCGCGCTGCGGCTAAATCTAATTCGGCGTACAGTTGGCCATCTTGAAAAATCTTAACGCGAGTTGCCCCGGCTTGTGACCAACATAAGGGAGTGATCACGCCCCACAGCACAACAAAAAAACCGATCACCACATAATCGCCTGAGCGCAATAAGCTCAGCCAATCTCGCCATGATTTAGCTGCGCTGATGTTGTTCACGATGCCGAACCAAGACCTGACGATTGCGTGAAAAATGTCGGCGTAGCTCTTCAGCCAAATACACCGAACGATGCTGGCCACCCACCGTGCAGCCAATGGCCACCGTGACATAACTGCGCTGATCGCGCTCAAATTCAGGCAGCCAGCGCTCTAAAAAGCCCAAAATATGCGTCAAATAATTGCCGACACTGGCTTGCCGCATTAAGAAATCAGCCACCGGCTGATCCATTCCCGTTAAAGGGCGTAGCGCCGGGTCATAAAATGGATTAGGCAAACAACGCGCATCAAAAACAAAATCGGCATCCAGCGGCAAGCCATGCTTAAAGCCAAACGACTCAAAAATCAGCATTAATTTGGCTTGATCGGTTGCGATAAATTCCCGCACCCACGTGCGTAATTGCGCTGCCGATAAACCGGAAGTATCGATGACATGCGACATTTCACGGATGTTTTCCAGCATTTCGCGTTCAACCACCACCGATTCGCTCACCGTTAATTCCCCCAACGACAAGGGATGGCTACGACGACTTTCAGAATAACGCTTCACCAAAACTTCGTTATTGGCTTCTAAAAACAGCATCCGAACATCTAACCCCAAATCCATCAAAGCGGCTAAATGATCGGGAAAAGTGGCTAAATTATGCGCGCTACGGGCGTCAATCCCGATGGCAATTTTGGGGTAGCCATCCAAATCGAGCATCGACACTGCCTGCGGCAAAAGCGGTGCGGGTAAATTATCTAAACAATAAAAGCCCAAATCTTCCAATGCTTTTAAAGCGACGCTTTTTCCTGCGCCCGATAAGCCCGATAACAAGACCAATTGTTGATGTTGGCTATGCTCCATTACTCCCCCATCTCCATAAATTTCTGGTGGCGCTCAATAAACTCACGCGTTGAATCAATTCCGCGTAATTGTAAAATATAATTGCGCACCGCCGACTCGACCAGTACCGCCAAATTACGACCGGCCGCAACTGGAATCACTAATTTTCTGACTGGCACATCCAAAATCGCCTGCGTTGCCGCCTGCATTTGCAAGCGATCAACCGGGGCAACATTCTCGCCCCCGGCCTTGGCCAAATGCACAATCAATTTCAGCGTTTTTTTTCGGCCTAACCGCCGTTTCACCAAAAATGGTTCTAATATTGAGCACCCCAATCCCGCGCACCTCTAAAAAGTCGCGCAACATCGGTGGACAGCGCCCTTCTAAGGTTTCTGGGTTGGTGCGATATACCTCAACCACATCATCGGCCACCAAGCCGTGGCCACGGGAAATCAGCTCCAGTGCCAGCTCGGATTTACCCATCGACGACTCACCAGTCAGCAAAACACCGACTTCCAACACATCCAAAAATACCCCATGCAGGTGTGTTGATACAGCCAGCGCTTTACTTAAATAGTAGCGCAATACCTCCATTAAATAAGGAGATTGCTCCGGACTAGTCAGTAAAGGAACATGATGACGCTCAGCCGCTTCTCGCAAAGAATCGGGCACCGCTTGTCCATTGGCGACAATCATCGCCGACATATCATTGGCAAATAGCTGATTGAGACTGGAATGCTGCACTTCGGTCGATAAACCATGAGATACGCGACTTCCGCAATCCCTAGCACTTGAATGCGATTGGGATGCACAAAGTTCAAATGCCCAACCAAGGATAGCGATGGCTTTTGCTCTGACGCATCATTGGACAATAAATTATTTGCCCCCGACTGCCCAGCAACCCAAGTCAGACGCAGTTTTTCGGCGTTATCAATAAATAATTGTCGAGCGGTGATCTGCGGCATGCGGCCTCGCTATGGCTTAAAAAGCAGTGATTTTATGCCAGTATGGGTCAAAAACGAAATTGGCATCGGGCAAAAAATAAACCCTCAGATCTAGGCTGAGGGCTCAAATCGATCAGGAGAAATCGGGAGCATAGGGCTCCCATGTCGAAATCCGCTGCCACACCGCTTCGGGGTCGGGCAAGGTCATTAATTCTTCACGCAATTGCTTATCCGAAAACAGCTGCGCTAATTCTGACAAAATTTGCAAATGTAAATCAGTGGCATTGGCTGGCACTAAGAGCACAAAAATCAATGACACTGGTTTGCTATCCGGCGCATCAAACTGAATGGGCGCACTCAAGCGCACAAAGGCCCCTACCGCTTCTTTTAAGCCTTTAATCCGACCATGCGGAATGGCGACGCCTTGACCCAAACCCGTTGAGCCGAGCTTTTCACGGGCAAATAGGCTGTCAAAAATTACGCTACGCGCAATCCCATGGCTGTTTTCGAACAGAATACCCACATGTTCAAAAACGCGTTTTTTGCTACCCACATCCAAATCTAAAAAAACATTGGCGACTGGAAGTATTTTGCTAATTAGGCTCATGTTCAAACTTATGTCCTTAAAGGAGCTGCTATTGTAACTTGCACTCCGATAAACAAAAACGGGAACGACTCGCGGCGTTCCCGTTGTGTTGCTTGTGCAACGGATTATTCTTCGATTACCACTTGATGCTTCAGGGCATCATTACGATGACCAGATAATTTTTCTTTGTATTTAATAATCTGGCGATCTAGTTTATCGACCATGCTATCGATGGCTGCATACATATCGCTATCGATAGACTCAACATGCAGATCTTTACCAACGACATTGATTGTCGCCTCGGCCTTATGTTCCAGCTTATCCACTGACAAAATGACTAAAACATCAATCACATTATCAAAATGACGGGTCGTGCGTTCAATTTTACCTGAAACGTATTCACGAATCGCTGGTGTAACTTCCAGATGATGACCACTAATGTTGAGGTTCATATACTACTCCTTCGGTTCTTCATGCTTTTATAAGGCAGTGCTTTTATAAGCACTTGCGCAGATTAACGGGAGGAATCATTAATGCCTCCCTGTACTTAGCAACGGTGCGCCGCGCAACCACAACACCTTGCCGTGCGAGTTCTTCAGTTATAGCACTATCGGATAATGGCTTGTGCTGATTTTCTTGCTGTACCAGTTGTTTGATCAAAGCCTTAATCGATGTTGCTGAGTTTTCACCACCGCTTTCACTTTCAACATGACTGCCAAAAAAATATTTGTATTCAAAAACACCGCGCGGAGTCAGCATGTATTTTTGCGTTGTTACCCGAGAAATCGTCGATTCATGCAATTCAAGCTCATCGGCAATATCGCGCAGCACTAAAGGCCGCATTGCCACTTCACCATACTCAAAAAATGCTTTTTGTCGCATTACGATAGCTTCTGCGACCCGTAAAATCGTACTGCCTCGTTGCTCAACACTTTTAATCAGCCAACGTGCTTCCTGTAGCTTACCACTGAGTGCTGCCGCTGAGTCGCCTTGTAGTAACTTTGCATACAATTCATTGACTCTTAGCTTGGGCTGGGCCGCACTATTTAAGCGTACCTGCCATTGCCCACGCACCTTGGTCACAATCACATCAGGGAGCACGTAGCGTGTCGTCTCTGCTGACCAATTGGCACCCGGTCTTGGCGTTAAACGCCGAATTAATATTTGCGCTTCTTTGAGTGCCACTTCATCGCACTGCAGTTGACGTTTAAGTCTAGTGTAATCCCGTTGCGCCAATAAATCGAGACCTTCATTCACCAATCGAATGGCAATATTTCGAATGGTGCTTTCTGGCAAGACTCGCAATTGCAATGTTAACGACTCGGGCAAATCACGTGCGCCGACCCCGAGAGGTTCTAGTTGCTGTAAATGTTGTAGCGCAATTTGTAATTCTTCTGGCTCCAACTCAAGCTCTAACACCAAGCTCTCTGGTAGCTGCGCGTAAATTTCTTCCAAGCTCTGACTCAACATCCCGTCATCATCTAGCGCATCAATCAGTAATGAAATCAATGCATTATCACGAGCAGACAAGGGTAAGCAGCCAGTTTGCGCTAACAAATAATCACGCAACGAATACAGCTTCGCCACCCGCAAAGCGGGGTCATTTTCATCCCCTTCATCAAACGAGGCGTTGCTGCGCACCTCATCCCAGCGCAAGCTATCGCCATCCTCAACGATCTCACTGGCCTCCGGTTTTTCAGCTTCTTCACCCGCATCTTGCACGCCATCTTCGCGTTCAAGCATTGGATTTTCGGCTAAAAATTGCTCTATTTCTTGTTGGAAATCAAGCGTAGACAACTGCAAGAGCTTAATCGATTGCTGAAGCTGCGGTGTCAAATTGAGCTGTTGCGACATCCGCAACTGCAAGGTTTGCTTCATGAAGGGAATAACCTAGTTGGCAAAAACACTACATTTTAAAGTGCTCGCCCAGATAAACTTGGCGAACATCTTCATTATTAACAATTTCATCGGGCTTACCAGCAGCCATCACGGCACCCTCCGAAATAATATAGGCACGATCGCAAATCCCTAAGGTTTCGCGAACATTATGGTCAGTAATCAATACCCCAATGCCGCGCCCTTTTAAGAACCCGATAATGCGCTGAATATCAATGACCGCAATCGGATCAACCCCCGCAAATGGCTCGTCCAGCAAAACAAATTGTGGATTAGACGCGAGTGCGCGGGCGATTTCAACGCGGCGGCGCTCACCACCAGAAAGACTCATTGCGCCACTTTCACGCAAATGCGCGATATGTAAATCATGCAGCAGCTCGTCTAAGCGCGATTCAATTTCTTCTTTACTGCTGTAATGCAGTTCAAGCACCGCTTTAATATTCTCAGCGACGGTCATTTTGCGAAAAATCGACGCTTCTTGTGGCAAATAGCCTAAACCGAGCCGAGCACGCTTATGAATGGGCTGCTGACTGACATCCACGCCATCGAGCTCAATGCGTCCAGCATCCATTTTCACTAAACCAACAATCATATAAAAACTGGTGGTTTTACCAGCGCCATTGGGGCCCAATAAACCGACCACTTCACCACTGGCGACTTCTAAAGAAACGTCACGCACTACGGTGCGTTTCTTATAGGATTTTTGTAAATGCTGCGCTTTCAACACACTCATTTGGCGGCGTCTTTCTTTTTCGGGTTGATAGTAATGTTCACTCGATTACCCGGCTTACTTTGTGCCTGATAAAACTCAGTATTGAGATTGTAGTTAATGGTGTCACCCATAACGATATCTTGGCCTTTTTTAACCCAAGCTTTATCGATTAATATCATTTCGCCTTTCGCACCGTCGTAATCAAAACGCAGTGACTCAGCGTCGAGCATTTCGCCGCTATCGAGTTTTTGCTTAAAGCGCACCGGACGACCTTCGCCTTTGGCGAACTGCTTACCAAAAGCGTCTTCGCTCATAGTCACTTTATCGGCACGCATATTCATCGTGCCTTGCGTGGCAATCACATTACCAGTACAGACTGTTTGTGAATTTTTTTTGATCCGCAACGCAATTGTCTGCGGTGATATTCATTGGTTTTTTCACGATCAGCCGTTTCTGCCAATGCGTGTGAATTAATGAGCAGGGCGAACAGCGGCAGGACGAGGAGTCGGGACATAGGTCATCTTTACTTGTGATTTAAGTTCTAAAGTTTGCAATTTATTATTGGCGATAAAACCCACCGCTTCGGCATGATTTTTGCCCATATCGGCGGTGACAAACTGATCTGATTTGGCAAGCTCAGCTTGACCATCAATCCATATATCACGGCCATTGATGATCAATTCAGCACTGCCTTCATACGGGGCTCGGCGCAATTGAGTTGCTTCATAAAACCAAGTTTCTGAGCCCTTATGGATCGATTTTGCCCGCGTACCAATGACCACCACCGTCGGTTTACTCGCCTCTGTTTGGGTCAACACCGGTTTTTCATACAGCATGGTGTCTTGCAGCGGCACATGCGTGACTCGACTTGCGAGCAACTGTGAACGCTTTACACCGGCTTCGTCATAACGCCGCAATACGCCCTCATCCGCAATTAAATCGGGCGCATTTAAATCCAAGCGCTGCGGAACCGTTAAATTCGTTGCAACGCGACTTAAAGCCCAGATTAAACTACCGACCAAGAGCAATAAAAGCAAGGGTAAAACCCAGGTTGTTAAACTACGCAAACCAATCCCCTAGCGCAAATATGGCGCCATCGCAGCATCATAGGTGTTTTGCGATTGCATAATTAAATCACACACTTCACGTACCGCGCCCGAACCACCTTGGCTACCGGTGATGTAATGCGCGTGCTGGCGAACAATCGTCGGCGAATTTGGTACCGCAACCGCAAATGGCACGCGGCGCATAATGGGTAAATCAATCACATCGTCGCCCATATAGCCACATTCTTGCGCCGTAACGCCGGTATCTAACAGTAGCTGCTCAAAAGTGGCCAACTTATCATGTGCACCTTGATAGACCAAATCAATACCCAAATTTTTGGTGCGATGTGTGAGCAAGGTTGAAGTGCGCCCAGTGATAATGGCCAGCTGAACGCCACTTTGCTGCAACATTTTTAAGCCATGCCCATCCAATGAATGGAATGCCTTTAACTCTTCGCCAGCATCGGTGTAATACAAACGCCCATCCGTCATGACCCCGTCAACGTCAAAAATCATCACGCGAACTTTTTTTGCTTGCTCAAGCATTCAGCTTCCCTTCTATTAAAATTTTTTAGTTAAAAACTTACAGGTATTGAGTGCTAGACCAGATAATTAATAACACACAGCGCCATACCCAGCTAAACAACTCGGGCTCGTAGCAAGTCATGCATATTTAATGCCCCGACTAATCGGCCTTGATCTTGCACCAATAAACCATTAATTCGTCGTGATTCCATCAACTGAACCGCCTCTGCGGCCAGGCGCGAAGCCTCAATAGTAGCAGGATTTGCCGTCATCACGGCACTCACCGGTGTGGTACGAATATCAATATCCAAATCTAAAGTGCGCCGCAAATCACCATCGGTATACACGCCAACTAATAATCCCGCCGCATCAACCACTGCCGTCATCCCCAAGCCCTTACGGCTAATTTCCAGCAACGCATCGCGCAGCGGTAAATCTTGCCCTACCACCGGCAGACGCTCGCCTTGGTGCATTAAGTCACGCACATGGACTAATAAGCGTCGTCCTAAAGTGCCACCGGGATGCGATAAAGCAAAATCTTCAGCCTTAAAGCCACGCGCCTCAAGTAAAGCCACGGCCAATGCATCACCAAGTGCTAAAGCCACCGTGGTACTGGCAGTTGGCGCCAAATTCAATGGGCAAGCCTCTTCGCTGACGGCCACATCCAAATGCACGCTCGACTCTTGGCTTAAAGTCGAGTTCACATTGCCGGTCATCGCAATGAGCGGGATACCTAAGCGCTTCAAACTAGGCAGCAATGCAACCAATTCGTCACTCTCACCCGAATTGGACAAAGCCAAAACCACATCCGCCGAGGTAATCATCCCCAAATCGCCGTGCGCTGCTTCACCGGGATGAACAAAAAAAGCTGGGCTGCCGGTACTGGCCATAGTCGCAGCTATTTTACGCGCAACATGACCCGACTTTCCCATCCCCATCACCACAATTTCGCCCCGACAATTCAGCGCGAGCTGGCAAGCCTGATCAAACTGGGCGTCCAAACGCGTCGACACGGCCAAAATTGCAGCGGCTTCAATTTGCATCACTCGCCGCGCCACATCACAGGCCGACCAAGCATCTTTTGATTCTATGGCATTCATCACAGAGCAACACACCTAGCGCATAAACAATGCCGCAGTATAAAAGACCTCATCATTAGATAACAGTAGGCTGTGAATAATCAGTACGTCAGTAACAGGGCCAGCTCAGTTATAATCAAATAGCATCCAACTCTAATGAACCCTATGCCGATTAATTTACAATCCTTTCTAGTTCTGCTTGCTGCGGCCGTTATTACGGTTGTGCTCTGCCGCAAACTCAAGTTACCGGCCATGCTGGGTTATTTATTGGTGGGGATGCTAATTGGTCCGTATGCGCTGGGGTTTATTCAATCGAGCGATGAGGCCAGCCATTTAGCAGAATACGGCATTGTTTTTTTTGATGTTTACCCTCGGGCTGGAATTTAACCTTGCCAAACTCAATGCCATGCGCCGGATTGTATTTGGCTTAGGCGCAGCGCAAGTCACTGCCGTCTTGGTCTGCACTGCGGCAGCAGTGCTCTTTGCTGGACTAGATTGGAAAGCCGGTTTAGTACTTGGCGGTGCCGCGGCCATGTCTTCCACCGCGATGGTTTCGAAATTACTCAGTGATCGCAGCGAGCTCAATGCGCCACACGGGCAAAATGCAATTGGGATTTTATTATTCCAAGATTTGGCCGTTGTTCCTTTCCTCATTATCATCCCTGCCTTAAGTTTGCCCGATGGCAGCATCACCATTCCATGGATCAATTTCCAAGTTGATCAGCTGCTGTTTTCCTTATTTTTAGCCGCGATTAAAATTGTTTTTGTCTTAGCGGTCTTGCTCTCGCTAGGGCAAAAAATAATGCGCCCTTGGTTTAATTTGGTCGCCAAACAACATGCCAGCGAGCTATTTATGATCAATATTTTATTGGTCACCCTCGGTACGGCATGGCTAACAGAGCAAGCGGGGCTGTCACTGGCTTTAGGGGCTTTTTTAGCCGGCATGTTGATTGCTGAAACCGAGTATCGCTATCAAGTGGAAGACGATATTCGCCCTTTCCGCGATTTATTACTCGGCCTATTTTTCGTCACCGTAGGGATGAATTTAAACTTCAGCATCTTGATTTCAGAATGGGGCATCGTCCTCGCCAGTTTATTAATGCTAGGCCCCATCAAAGTCGCCATTATTGCCGGTTTAGCACGACTATTTGGCAATACCGCAGGCACCTCATTACGTACTGGATTTGCACTCGGTCAGGGTGGGGGAGTTTGCTTTTGTTTTACTGGCCCTCACCGCCCAAGGCGGCCTAGTGCCTAGCAATGTACTACAAGCGACCACCGCTGGCGTTATTTTGTCGATGCTCATTACCCCATTTTTAATCCAGCATTCAGACAAACTAGTACTGCGCCTAGCCAGTTCTGAATGGATGAATCTCGCCGCCAATTTGCACAATATTGCCGTGCGTAGTATGGCTGCCAATGGTCATGTTATTTTGTGTGGCTTTGGCCGTAGCGGCCAATCTTTAGCGCGTATTTTGACGCAAGAAGACATCCACTTTTTCGCCCTTGATTTAGACCCAGAAAAGGTTCGTGAAGCCGCTGCTGCGGGTGAATCGGTGGTTTTTGGTGACGCCGCCAAACGCGAAGTACTACTCGCCGCCGGTCTGATGCGTGCACGCGCCATCATCGTCACCTATGCCGATACGCATTCAGCGATGAAAATCCTTGAATTAGCGCATCAAATTCGCCCAGAAATCCCCGTCATTGTGCGCACGCAAGATGATAGCGATATTGATTTACTTAAAAACGCTGGCGCAGCTGAAGTCGTTGCCGAAATCATGGAAGGCAGTTTGATGCTGGCGTCGCACACCATGATGCTGTTGGGGGTGCCGCTCAATAAAGTAATTCGCCGAATTCGTGAAGTTCGTGAAGCACGCTATCAATTGATTCGTGGCTTTTATCGCGGGCTCAATGAAGACGCCGACGAAGGAGATCGTAGCTATCCACGGCTGCACACCTTGCAACTTACACAAAATGCGCACGCCATTGGCTACACCATTGCCGAGCTCAAACTCGAACAATTCCAAGTTGAAATTCGCAGTATTCGCCGCCGCAACATGCCACCGATTCAACCGGATGCAAATTTCCAGCTCAATAATGGCGATGTACTGGTACTGCTTGGGGAACAAGACAATTTGGCTGCCGCCGAGATGCTGCTGTTGCAAGGATAAAAACAACAAACCGCAAGCCTGAGTGACAGCACTCCCCCCCCTCTAGCCTGTGTTACTCAAAACGACATCAGCCAATACAAAAAGCACCGCAAATTTAAGCAGTGCTTTTTTATGATGCAATGCCAATTAACGGCGACTAAATTTAGGCCGCATGCCAATTTCGGCATTTAAAGTTAAGGGCTCGCCCTGGCGTATAACGGTAATCGGCGTTGCTTGCTCTGGCGGCAATGCGGCGATTAAATTCAACATTTGTGCTGAATTGGTCACTTCTTTACCATCAATATTAAGCAAAACATCCCCTGGACGAATCCCTGCCACTGCTGCGGGGCCATTGCGAACCACCCCCGCAATTAAAGCCCCTTTGCTCGAATCAAGTTTAAGCGACGCGGCCAAATCAGGCGTCACATCTTGCACCTCAATCCCCAACCAACCACGAGTAACACTACCATCTTTAATAATGGCATCCATCACCTGCTTCACAATATTGGCAGGAATCGCAAAGCCAATCCCTAATGAGCCACCAGTTTTAGAGAAAATGGCGGTGTTAATCCCCAGTAAATTGCCATGCACATCCACCAAAGCCCCACCTGAATTACCGGGATTAATTGCGGCATCGGTTTGAATGAAGTTTTCAAAGGTGTTAATGCCCAATTCACTTCGGCCTAAAGCAGAAATAATCCCCATCGTCACCGTTTGACCAACTCCAAATGGATTACCAATGGCCAGCACCACATCGCCAATTTCGGCTTGATCGACATTGGCAAAATCAATGGCAGACAATTGGTCCAAATCGATTTTAATCACCGCCAAATCAGTCTCAGGATCACTGCCAATTAATTTAGCACTCGCAGTGCGACCATCAGCCAATGCCACCTCGATTTCTGCGGCCGACTCAACCACATGGTTATTGGTCACAATATACCCTTGTGGCGAGACTAAAACGCCAGAACCCAAACTCGATGCTTTAGTGCCGTCTTCACCGTCTCGCTCACCAAAAAATCGCTTCAGTACAGGATCATTAAATAAGGCACGTCGCCCTGATTTGACTTCCTTGGAGGTGTAAATATTAACCACCGCCGCTTTAGCTCGCTTAGCGGCCCCACGATAAGAAAGCTCACTCGAAACGGGTGCCTGAGCAGGCACCTCTTTCACCGTTACCACCGCTGGTGGCGCTGGCGGTGGGCTTAATACCGAAAACAAAAACCAGATGGCTAAACCGATCGTGGTCGTTTGTGCGAAAATCAACCAAAGTTTTTTTCATATCTCGTAGATCTTTTATGCCTATACAACGTCAAGAATTAGAAGCTTACCTTGCCCAACTATTGTCTGTTGCGCAATTTAAGGATTATGCACCCAATGGACTGCAAGTCGAAGGCCGCAATCAAATTCAGCATATCGTCACTGGCGTAACCGCATCGCAAGCGCTCATTGATGCGGCCATCGCACTCAATGCCGATGCGCTGCTGGTGCATCATGGATTTTTTTGGAAAAGCGAAGCCTTACCCATTGTACGCACTAAAAAACAGCGCATTGCCGCCTTACTTGGCGCCGACCTCAACTTATTCGGCTACCATTTACCGCTCGACGCTCATCCTGAACTCGGCAATAACGCTCAGTTAGCCAAACAGCTGGGTCTTATACCCACAGGGCGCTGCGGTGATCAAAATTTAGTTTGGCTCGGCGAATTACCCGTACCGATGTCTTTTGATACTTTTACGCGACACATTGCCGTTACCTTAAATCGTCAACCACTCAGCATTGGTCCTGCCGATCAAATCGTGCGTCAAGTTGCGTGGTGCACCGGTGGCGCACAAGGTTATTTCCACGATGTCGCCAACTTGGATGTAGATTGCTTCATCACCGGAGAAGCCTCTGAGTTTGTAACTCACCTTGCCAAAGAAAGCGGCGTCAGTTTTATTGCGGCAGGCCATCACGCAACAGAACGTTATGGCATCGCGGCGCTAGGACAACACTTAGCACAGCACTTTGGACTACAACACACCCATCTTGATTTGGATAACCCAGTATGAAACTCGCTTACAACTTGCAAACTTGGCGCTCAATTCAGACGCTAAGTATCTTACTGGTTGCGAGCATTATCAGTGCTTGCACCACAATTTCGCCCCCAGAACAAGCAAGCTCAAATACCAACAATGCCTCATCTGTAAGCAAAAACCAGCCTAGCCCTAGCATCATTATTCCATCTCGCAGCAGCAAAGCCATCCTCGAAGATATCATTAAATACCGCAGCGACAAGGGGATGAAAATCCGCAGCAGAGGCAATCAAAGAGTCGAAATGATGATGCCGATGAGCAATACCAGCATCCCTACTGAAGCCAGAATGCAATACATTCTGACTCAAACTGAACAAGGTTGGCGCATCAATGTACGCGTTTTTCAAATCAGCAATCCTGGCAGCAAGCAAGAATCAGTACAAGAAATAACCCAAGCTTTAGCCGACAAACTAGCTGAAGAATTAGCGCTTTATGCCAAAATCGCTACAAAACGCTGACTTTTTGTAAAAATGCAGCGTCAGACGAGTGAAGCTGCTTTAAGTTCCAAGCTTCTTTCAGGTAGAATTTGCTACTTTAAAAGATATTGCGTTCAGTCAATCAGGGATTGGGTTATGAGTGACCAACAAGTAGATAATAGTAAAAGACGATTTTTGCTGATTGCGACCAGTGCTGCAGGTGGCGCAGCAGTCGCAGGGGTCGCAGTACCGTTTATTGCCAGCTTTTTCCCATCAGAACGGGCCAAAGCAGCAGGAGCATCGGTCGAAGTCGACATTAGTAAATTAGAGCCGGGACAAAAGATCACGATTGAATGGCGTGGCAAACCAGTTTGGGTGGTAAAACGCACCCCAGAAATGCTGGCACTCTTACCCAAAAATGATCCCAAATTGGCTGATCCGACGTCCATCGTCGATCACCAACCACTGTATTGCCACAATGCAACACGCTCGATCAAGCCAGAAATCTGGGTTGCGGTCGGCGTCTGTACGCATTTGGGCTGCTCACCCACTTTCCGCCCTGATTTAGCGCCTGCTGATTTGGGTCCAGAGTGGCTTGGTGGATTTTATTGCCCTTGTCATGGTTCCAAATTTGACTTGGCTGGCCGCGTATTCTTAGGAGTTCCTGCGCCAACCAACTTGATTATCCCCGCACACAAATACCTATCCGACACGCGCTTGTTGGTTGGTGAAGATAAATAAAGGGAGAAGACATGAGCAAACTAGATCAAGTGCCCGAAAAAGTACTCGGCTGGGTTGATGAGCGTTTTCCGCTCACTTCAACTTGGAAAGCACATATTTCCGAATATTACGCACCAAAAAACTTTAACTTTTGGTATTTCTTTGGCTCGCTCGCCATGATGGTCTTGGTCATTCAAATTGTGACCGGCATTTTCTTGACGATGAACTACAAACCGGATGGCAATTTAATTCCTGGCACCAATATTTCAGTGGCGTTTGCCTCTGTCGAATACATCATGCGTGATGTGGCCGGTGGTTGGGTGATTCGCTATATGCACTCAACGGGCGCATCGATGTTTTTCGTCGTGGTCTATCTGCATATGTTCCGTGGCCTGATTTATGGCTCATACCAAAAACCACGTGAATTAATCTGGATTTTTGGCATGATGATTTTCTTGTGCCTGATGGCTGAAGCATTCTTAGGCTATCTATTGCCTTGGGGTCAAATGTCATTCTGGGGTGCACAAGTTATTGTGAACTTGTTTGCTTCAATCCCAGTAATTGGCCCAGATTTATCTGAGTTGATTCGGGGTGACTTTGTCGTTTCTGATGCAACATTGAATCGCTTTTTTGCCTTACACGTAATCGCCGTACCTTTAGTGTTATTGGCGCTTGTGGTTGCTCACTTGGTGGCATTGCACGAAGTCGGCTCGAACAATCCTGACGGTGTCGAGATCAAAAAGAACAAAGATCCAAAAACCGGCATTCCACTCGATGGCATTCCGTTTCACCCGTATTACACGGTGAAAGACATTTTTGGTGTATCGGTGTTCTTAGTGGTGTTTACTGCCATCTTGTTCTTTGCTCCAGAGATGAACGGTTATTTCTTAGAAGCGCCCAACTTTGACCCAGCGGACGCCTTAAAAACACCGGCGCATATTGCCCCTGTTTGGTATTTCACCCCGTTCTACGCGATTTTGCGTGCGGTACCCTCGTTCTTTGGTTCGCAAGTCTGGGGCGTATTGGCGATGGGTGCAGCAACGATGATTATTGCTGCTTTACCTTGGCTCGATCGCTCACCGGTGAAATCAATTCGCTATCGCGGACCGATTTATAAATTTGCACTGACCCTGTTTGTCATTTCCTTCTTAGGTTTGGGCTACTTAGGGACACAAGCACCAACGACAATTGGCACTATTTTGTCGCAAGTGTTATCAGTCATTTATTTCTTATTCTTTATCGCGATGCCTTGGTATACCAAGATCGATAAAACGAAACCGGTTCCTGACCGCGTAACAATGAGATAAGGCGGGGAGCATGAAAAAAATTATTAATCATTTACTGTTTGCCTTGCTTGCGGCAGTCTCAATCAACAGCCAAGCCGCTGGTGGTGGAGTTGCACTGGACAAAGCGCCGATTGACTTACGTAACGCCGAAAGCCTACAACGTGGTGCACAAACGTTTGTGAACTACTGCTTAAGCTGTCATGGCGCGGTAGCAATGCGCTACAACCGCCTTGAAGATATCGGCCTAAGCAAAGAGCAGATCGAAAAAAATCTGATGTTCACCACCGACAAAATTGGTAACCCAATGAAAGTGGCGATGGACGCCAAAGAAGGCAAAGCTTGGTTCGGTGCTACACCGCCAGACCTGTCTTTGATTGCGCGTTCACGTGGTTCTGATTGGCTTTATACCTATTTACGTGGCTTTTATCGTGACGACACCCGCCCTACTGGCTGGAATAACACGGTATTTGATAAAGTCGGCATGCCAAACGTACTTTGGCAATTGCAAGGTCAACAAATTCTAGAAGTCAAAAAAGAAGGCGGGCACGAAGTGCATACGCTGAAGCTTGCCCAGCCAGGCCTCTTAACCCGAGGCACTGAAAGCGGCGGCTACGACAACAAAGAATTTGACCAACGCGTTGGTGATTTGGTGAATTTCATGACGTATATGTCAGAACCTGCTCAAGTTAAACGCGAACAAATCGGCTACGCTGTCGTGCTGTTCTTGCTGTTTATCTTAGTGCCTCTGACTTACTTACTGAAAAAAGAGTACTGGAAAGACATTCACTAAGCAGTTAAATCGATTTAAAGGGCGGACTAACCGCCCTTTTTTATTGCCATTTATTTATTTAATAACAAGCACTTATGACACTACACCTAGATATTGCGCTGCAAAAATAGTAAAATCCCATTCATTCTTAAAAGTTGATAGGCATCCTCATGATGAAATTATATTCTGGCACCTCATGCCCATTTAGTCACCGCTGCCGCATTGTACTATTTGAAAAAGGAATGGATTTCGAGATTCTCGATGTCGATATCCACAGCAAGCCCGAAGATTTAGCCATCATGAACCCCTACAATGAAGTTCCGGTCTTAGTTGAACGTGAATTGCAATTGTATGAATCAAACATTATCAATGAATATATTGATGAGCGTTTCCCACACCCACAATTAATGCCAGCTGATCCAGTGATGCGTGCTCGCGCTCGCTTGATGCTATTTAATTTGGAGCGTGAGTTATTTATCCACGTTAAAACACTCGAAGACAGCAGCTCAACGAAAAAAGCACTCGAACTAGCTCGTGCCACAATTCGTGACAATTTAACGCAAATCGCGCCACTCTTTACCAAGCAAAAATTCATTTTAGGTGAAGAGTTCTCGATGCTCGACGTCGCGATTGCACCTTTGCTGTGGCGTTTTGAACACTACGGCATTGAAGTGACCAAAGGTTTAGCACCGGTCATGAAATATGCAGAGCGCCTATTTAGCCGCGAAGCATTTATTGACTCACTAACGGCTAACGAAAAAGCAATGCGCAAGTAATGCTGTGAAGAGGTGTGAGGCATAAGCCCCACCTCACACTGCTCACGGAGAATCTTATGCAAACCATTTCAACCAAACCTTATTTATTACGTGCGATTCATGAATGGTGCACTGATCAAGGCTTCACGCCTTATTTGGTGGTGGCTGTTCGCGGCAAAATGCAAGTGCCGATGGAATACGTTAAAAACGGCGAAATCGTGCTCAACATTAGCTATAGCGCTTGCCGCAATTTAGAGCTGGCGAATGACTTTATTCAATTCTCAGCTCGATTTAATGGCGTCTCTCTCGCGACATCGCAATTCCTGTCGGCGCAGTGATTTCTATTTTCTCGCGTGAAAATGGCGAAGGAATGGGCTTTGAATATGAAGGTGATTTTGCTGATGCCGACGGCGAACCAGAAAGTGCACCAGAATCATCTGAAGAGCCTAAAGACCCGCCACCACGGCCAACTGGCAAACCGCAATTACGCGTCGTAAAATAAGTTACTGCTCAGATAATAAAAGTTCAGACAATAAAAAAGACCCTTCACGGGTCTTTTTTATTGGGTCACGCAACGCTTTATTCAGCGGCTTCCTCAGATTCAACCGCTGCAACCGCAGTAGGGACAACTCGCGTCATGACCGCAGCAAAAAAGGCATCGGTCTGATGCTGCTGTGGAGTCAATTGCAAATATTCATTCGCCAATTCAATTTCAACACGCTCTTTTTTCAAGATTTCACGTGCATCGAGCAATTTAAAATCGGCATGATTGGCTAAAAACTCAGCCACAATCGCTTTCATTTTCACTCGGCAAAAAGCTGCATGTAGCATAAACCAGACGACCGCCTTGTTTGACCATGCGCGCCGCTGATTTCAAAATGCTACTTTGTTTGGCATTTAACTCCAACACGCCCTCAGCGGTTTGCCGTGCTTTTAGATCAGGATTACGGCGCAAAGTACCCATACCTGAACACGGTGCATCCACCAAAACCACGTCCATTTTGCCAGCCAAACGCTTAATTTTTTGATCCGATTCACTCGAAATCAATTGTGGGTGCACATTAGATAAACCCGAACGTGACAAGCGTGGTTTCAGATTTGACAGTCGTTTTTCTGACACATCAAATGCATACAAGCGGCCGGTATTTTGCATCATCGCGCCCAGCAATAATGTTTTGCCACCCGCACCAGCACAAAAATCCGCGACCATTTGACCGCGTTTGGCACCACAAAGTAAGCCTAACAACTGACTACCTTCGTCTTGCACTTCAACGCGGCCTTCCATAAACGCTTTGTATTTATTAATCGCTGGCTTGCCTTCAACGCGTAAGCCCCACGGTGAATAGGGTGTTGGCGTGGTATTAATATCGCCAGCGGCTTTTAATTCTGCCGCCACTGCATCGCGCTTGGCTTTAATGCCATTCACCCGCAAATCAAGCGGAGCGGCTTGCAACATCGACTGACCCAAGGCCAAGATTTCGTCTTCGGTTTTGCCTGATGCCAACAGCGCGTCAATCGCCCACTGGGGTAATGCTGCACGCACGTGAAGTGGTGCATCACGCAGCGACATACCCTTCATACCAGCGGCACGTTCTTTATCATTATCACCAAATACCGCAGGCAACTCACGCAGATTTAAATGCTTAATCCGGGTAAAAAACGCCAACAATAAATCACGGGTACTCGGTAATTTGCTACCCGCGTCACCACCGGCTAACCAATCGAGCTGTGGCAAATGGCGCAATACACCAAATACCGTTTCAGCGACTACCGCACGATCTTTAGGGCCTAAATTTTTATTTTCACGAAAATGGCGTGAAACCACTGCATCAGCAGGCGCATTAAAACCCAGCGCGGCGTTAAGCACATCCAAAGTAGCGGAAAGCTGAATAGGGGTCATGATTTACTCTCTTTATTAAATACGTTTCACACTCAAATGAGCGCTCATTCATTACTGATCATCGACATTAAGGTCGGCGCTGCTGCTGATTTTGCGGGCTAATCCACTCTAGCACTTTACGCCCATCCAACGTCACTTCCTTGGCCAAAATTTCAAAACTACCATCTTTACCTAAATTGACCGACATTTTCACCGGCAGATTATTCCATTCCGGTGCCAACCAAAAATCAACCTGGCGATCACTCCACTGTGCGCGCATCAAGACCGCATCCACTTTAGTTGTTCCCAAAGTCAAAGTAGCCTCGCCTTTAAGCTCAAAAACCACATCAGGGTAGCGTTTTTTACCACTAAACAAGGACATGCCATAACTCGCTTGTCGACTGCCCATCAGTGCCAATGCAAGGCGGCGGATAATAAATCTTGATCGCCCGCCTCTAAAGGCTCGGTTTTTAGCGCATTCGGCGGGCCCACAACGGCCGTCTGCGTGGCCCAATCAAAATCAACCGAATTTTTAGGCACGCTTGGACCCAAACTCAAATCGGCAAAGCGCATTGGTGTTACGCCCTGTTTGGCGCTGATTTTGCCTTCACTCAAATACTCAATTTTTTTCCCAACTGGATTGGCTTGTAAGCGCAAAACATACTGATCTTTCTCGATCTTCCACTGCATTCGCGCATCAAACACCGTCCAGTAATAGCCAATATCCACCACTTTTGGAAAGCGTTTATTGGCTTCACGATTGAGCTCTGCCATCACCCGCGAGGCTTTATTGGCTACCTTACTCGCGGGCTCTGCCCCCGCAGTCGCTGCGATGGCTGGCTGACTGGCACTGGCCACTGGAGTATCGGCAACCGCACTGGCAACAGTGACACCTAAACTGTCACTGCCATCGACACTGACCGGCATTTTTTCGCTGGCCACGGCTGAGGCAAGCAAAACTTGAGAGGCCACAAGCGCAGCCGGTTTGGATGCCGACTTGAGTCGCGGTTTTGGCTGCGTGCTGGCGACTTTGGTTGCAGTCGGTTTAATGCTAGGTTCTGTCGCTGGCGCTAAAAACACTTGCTGCTGATCCACTGCTTTCACATTAGCCAACTCAGCCGGTTTTTCGCTCTCGTCCAAGCTTTGTTCGGCCAATTTACGCTCAGTTTTTCTCAGCGCAGTTTGCTCAAACTCAGGCTGCGTCCACCAATCATAAATCGGCCCAGCCAGTAGCACGCCCAAATGCAGCAACACCGAAGCCAGCAGAGCCAACCCCAACAGATAGCGCCAAATTTTCATTCCTTAGCCACCCGGCGCTTGTAAAAACGCCGCCGCATCATTGGGCGCGCTGACGCGTACCCGCGAACCTTGCACTTCAAGCTGACCAGAGACAAACCATTGCACCACTTTGGGATACACAGCTGATGCTCTTGCTGCAAAATCCGCTGCGCCAAACTATCGGCACTATCGTCCAGCAATACCGGCACGGCGGCTTGCGCAATAATCGGCCCGCTATCGAGCTCGGCCGTTTACAAAATGCACGGTGCAACCGGCTAATTTCACGCCTTCATCAATCGCCCGTTGATGGGTATTGACGCCAATAAACGCTGGCAATAATGAAGGATGCACATTAATTAAACGATTGACGTAATGATTTACAAAATCAGCAGTTAAGATCCGCATAAATCCAGCCAACACCACCAAATCAGGCGCAAAACCATCAATCAAGTTTTGCAACGCCGCATCAAACGCGTCGCGCCCCGCAAAGGTTTTGTGGTCAAGCACGGCCGTGGTAATGCCACGCTCAGCCGCCCATGCCAATCCAGCAGCATCTGGCCGATTGGAAATCACTGCAGCAATCTGCGCGCCAGCAATCTGTGCGTTCACAATCGACTGCATATTGCTGCCACGGCCCGAAATTAAAATAACAATATTTTTTGGCATAAATTCTAACTAATGAGTGACGTATATGAATGCAAACTAGACATAGAAAAGACTACATTCGTATACCCACTAAACGTAGTGCTATGGACTTAAAAATAAAAAAGCGAGACCGACCTTGGTCTCGCCTAGCACCTCGCAAAAAAGGCAGGCAATCCATATTGATGTTTGCCTACCCATTCGCGATCAGCTGCGCGGTAACTTACGCCACTTGTGTTTGATGCTCTTCACCAACACGCGCACGCACAGTACCCAATTGGTAAACCGTTTCACCTTCAGCTTCAAGCAATGCCGTGGCCGCAGCTGCGTCTTGCGCCGACATAATCACCACCATGCCCACGCCGCAGTTAAAGGTTTTGTACATTTCTTGTGGCGCAACATTGCCTTCTTTTTGCAACCATTGGAATAATTTTGGCATCGTCCAGCTAGCGGCATCGATTTGTGCAACCACATTGGCTGGCAATACACGAGGCACGTTTTCAGTAATGCCGCCACCGGTGATGTGCGCCATGCCTTTGACGGTCATCTCGGCCATTAGTTTCAATAGCGGTTTCACATAGATGCGCGTTGGTGCCATCACCACGTCACCCAAGCTCTTGCCACCATCAAATTCTGCCGCGTAATCAGCATCTGCTAGATGCAAAATTTTGCGGATCAGCGAGTAACCATTGGAGTGCGCGCCATTAGAGGCCAAGCCCAACACCACGTCGCCAGCGGCAATCGTCGTGCCGTCGATGATTTTGCTTTTTTCAACGACGCCAACGGCAAAACCCGCCAAGTCGTATTCGCCAACCGGATACATGCCTGGCATTTCAGCGGTTTCGCCACCCGTTAAAGCGCAACCGGCTTGCTCGCAACCGGCGGCAATGCCTTTAATCACTTCAGTTGCGCTAGCAACGTCCAACTTGCCGCAAGCAAAATAATCAAGGAAAAACAGCGGCTCAGCACCTTGAACCAAAATATCATTCACGCTCATACCCACCAAATCAATCCCCACGGTATCGTGACGATTCAGTTCGAATGCGAGTTTGAGTTTAGTGCCCACACCATCGGTGCCAGACACCAACACTGGCTCTTGGAATTTTTTGCTGATTTCAACCAGCGCGCCAAAACCGCCGATGCCGCCAAGCACTTCTGGGCGCATCGTACGTTTAGCAAACGGTTTGATGTTTTCAACGAGCTGGTCACCAGCGTCGATATCAACACCGGCATCGCGGTAACTCAGACTTTGTTTGGACATGGATTAAGGCCTCGTACTGGAGTGATCTGGGCTGAGCGCGGGTAGCTTGGTAATGAGTTAACTCATTGACTGTCAAAACACCCGTCGTGTGCGTTAGAATAGAGAGCACATCAGCTAAACCACGCATTTTATATCAAAATTGACACTTCGCCTGCCCCCATTCACAGGAAGAATGCGTTTTCAACGCATAAATTGCCTCCCAAACCCACAAGGTCGCCCTGAATGAATCAGCTCGTCCTTGATCTGCACCTGCCACAACCCAAAAGTTTTGATGATTTTGTGCGCGGAGAAAATGCCGAACTGCTGTTTCAACTCAGCCAATGGGCCAGCGGCGATCGTACGGTTCGCGCAATTTATATTTGGGGTGAGCACGGCGCAGGTAAAAGCTATCTACTCGCTGCGGCCAAAGAGCGACTTATTGACGCACACACAGTGTATTTAGTGAATGCTAAACGCGACATGTTGCCGCAAACCTTGCCAAGCGATGCAGCATTGATTGTCGATAATGTAGAAAACCTCGACGCCGAACAGCAAATCGTTTTATTTGATCATTACAATACGCTGCGTGAAGGCAATGGCCGAATTTTAGTCAGCGGCCATTTGCCGCCAATGTTGCTGCCGCTGCGCGACGACTTAACCACCCGTTTGGGCTGGGGTTTGATTTATCAACTTAAAACGCTATCAGACACCGACAAAGCTGCCGCACTACAACGCCACGCGCGCAGTCTGGGTTTTTGAGCTGAGTGAAGAGCTGGTTGATTATTTAATGCGCCATGCCGAGCGCGACTTACCTAATTTATACCGACAAATCGACAGCATTAACGCCCTGTCTTTATCTAAGCAACGCCCAGTCACCATTGCCCTATTGCGCGAAGCGCTCAAAAACGAATCGGCTTAGTCATTAACGCTCTTGCTTTAAGACCCGCCACTCGTGCCCACGCTACAGCTCACTCTCCGACGCTGATCTGCCGATGTTTTTCGTTCAGAAAGCCAACTACTTTGCTGGGTCGGCTTTAGCCGACAATCCAAGTCATGCGCCTCGCAGACAAACGAAGCACCAAAAATCGATTGAAGCAGCAGACAGAATCGCCCTCTCAAAGCGATAAGGCACTGCGCCATACCTACAAATCGGTGGTGACACGCTCAGCCATCGCATACGGCAGGTATTAAGGCAAAATCCGTACGCCCATCGTGACCTGTGTCGCGCCTTGCCAACAGTCCGATGTCGCATCGTAGCTGGTGCCAGTCGCCGTGACCGCCCCTGCCGTAGCCGAGCTGCGCATCACGCCCGAGCTGGGAATACCATCATCCAGCAATCGATCAAGCGCACACACAAAGCGCAAATCCACCGCGCCCGTACCCGGCTGCATATAGTTGGTATTGGCTGCATAATTGCCGCTAGCCGCGCCAGCAACAGAGATTTGCCACGGCACACCAAAAATGCTATTTAAATCGGCCGCAGTCAGCATATTGGTGTTTTGTAACAAAATCAGTGCGTCACTCGCTTCGGTCGCATCATTAAGTAAACCATTGCGAGTACCGGCTACACAGTTACTCACGCCATTACCCAGCGCAGGCGCAGTGCCAGTACCTGGGCAACCATCGCCCGGATACGCGCCGTATTTATCAAAATAAGCATTTAAACGCGGTTTGCATTTTACCCACTTGCGCCGCCATATTTTTCACCTTGGCACTATCAATCAAGTCTTTACCTTTAAAGGCCGCGCCCAAAATCAGACCAATAATCACTAACACAATGGCCATTTCGACCAAGGTAAAGCCTCGTTTTTTTTTGCATGTCTGCACTCCCGCTATGATTGACGTTTGATCCATTCACCCATATGCCCTGATCACTGAGCTGGCAATTTCTTTCTTGGAACAACAAAATAGCATTCAATATTTGTCATTATTTGGCGCAAGGCAAGCCAATTTACCGCCCCTCGTCTCCGAAATCGTCAGAGTTCAACCCCAACGCAGCAGTTTTAAAACACGCACTCGGGTATAATCGCCGGATTGTTGTCAGCCATCCGCAGGTCCATTCATGCAAGAACAGTATTCACCGATTGAAGTCGAAGCCGCCGCCCAACAGCACTGGGAAGATGCACGCGCGTTTGAAGTCACTGAAGACGCCAGCCGTCCTAAGTATTACGCCTGCTCAATGCTGCCTTACCCATCGGGCAAGTTGCATATGGGCCACGTGCGTAACTACACCATCAACGACATGCTGGCGCGCCACCTACGGATGAAAGGCTTTAATGTTTTGATGCCAATGGGCTGGGATGCGTTTGGTCTGCCCGCAGAAAATGCCGCGATTGCCTACAACAAATCGCCCGCTGAATGGACTTATGCCAATATCGCCGACATGAAGTCGCAAATGAAACCACTGGGTTTGTCATTTGACTGGTCGCGTGAAATCGCCACTTGCGATCCTGAATACTATAAGTGGAACCAATGGTTCTTCTTAAAAATGCTGGAAAAAGGCGTTGCCTACAAAAAAACCCAAGTCGTGAACTGGGATCCAATTGATCAAACCGTATTGGCGAACGAACAAGTGGTTGATGGCCGTGGCTGGCGCTCTGGCGCTTTGGTCGAAAAACGCGAAATTCCAGGCTACTACTTTGGCATCACGCAATACGCCGAAGAATTGCTGGGCGACATCGATCAGCTCACTGGCTGGCCCGATATGGTGCGCGCGATGCAGCGCAACTGGATTGGTAAATCCGAAGGCGTGCGCTTTGCGTTTAATCACGACATTAAAGATGCCAACGGCGATTTAGTCCAAGACGGCAAATTGTTCGTGTTCACCACCCGCGCAGACACTATTATGGGCGTGACCTTCTGCGCCGTAGCCGCAGAACACCCCATCGCTACCCGCGCTGCTGAACTGAAACCTGAATTGCTGGCGTTTATTGAAGAATGCAAACAAGGTGGCGTTTCCGAAGCTGAAATCGCCAGCCAAGAAAAACTTGGTAAAGCCACGGGCCTGTTTGTAACGCATCCGCTCACAGGCGAAGCAGTTGAAGTATGGATCGGCAATTACGTGTTGATGGGTTACGGTGATGGCGCAGTGATGGCCGTGCCCGCGCACGACGAACGCGATTTTGGCTTTGCCAAAAAATACGACCTACCGATCAAACAAGTCATTGCGATTGAAGGCGAAACCTTCAGTCTTGATGCTTGGGCTGAATCCTACGGCGACAAAACGCGTGGCGTAACGATCAATTCTGGCAAATACGAATGGTTTGAGCTTTAAAGCCGCCGTGGATGCGGTTGCCGCTGACTTGGCTGCTATCGAGGCGGGCGAGAAAAAAAACCACCTGGCGTTTACGTGACTGGGGGATTAGCCGCCAACGTTATTGGGGCACCCCAATCCCAATCATCCACTGCCCATGCTGCGGTGATGTGCCGGTACCGTACGAGCAACTGCCTGTTGTGCTACCAACTGACTGCATTCCAGATGGCTCAGGCAATCCACTAAAACAGCGCGCCGACTTTTTAAATGTCGACTGCCCGAAGTGCGGTACAGCCGCGCAGCGCGAAACCGACACTATGGATACTTTCGTCGATTCGAGCTGGTATTTCATGCGGTATTGCGACCCAAAAAATACCGATGCCATGGTTGGCGACGGCACTCAATACTGGATGGGCGCCGGTTCAGATGCGGCTGGCGGCATGGATCAATACATCGGCGGCATTGAGCACGCGGTATTGCATTTGCTGTACGCCCGTTTTTGGACCAAGGCAATGCGCGATGAAGGTTTGATTAATTTTGACGAGCCCTTCAAAAACCTATTTACCCAAGGCATGTTGCTGCGCGATTGCTATTACCGCGAAGAAGCTTCGGGCAAAAAACGCTGGTTCTACCCGGCGGAAGTAGAAGTACAACACGACGAAAAAGGTCGCCCGATTTCAGCAATTTGCGTCGAAGACGGCCTGCCAGTCGTCATGGGCGGCATCGAGAAAATGTCGAAATCGAAAAACAACGTGGTTGAGCCCAAAGACATTATCGAAAAATTCGGCGCCGATACCGCGCGGCTATTTACGATGTTTGCTGGCCCACCAGAGCAAAGTGCAGCATGGTCAGACAGCGGCGTAGAAGGCGCGTATCGCTACCTGCGTCGTCTATGGGGGTATAGCGTTAAGCATGCTGATGCCATTAAATCAGCAAGCAATACCCTTGATAGCAGTGCGCTGAGCAAAGCGGACAAAACCTTGCGTTTTGAAATCCACAACACGCTCAAGCAAATCAATAACGACTACGAACGCCTGCAATACAACACCATCGTGTCCGGCGTGATGAAAATGCTCAATGCACTCGATGCATATACCGAGAGTAATGCAGCCGTCATGCGCGAATGCTTTGGTATTTTGCTGCGCGCAATCTACCCTGCTGCGCCGCATATTGCACACACTTTGTGGTTAGAGCTTAACTTTGCCGGTGAAATCGCCCACGCAGCATGGCCAGAGCCCGCTCTGGACGCGCTAACGCAAGACGAAATCAAAATGATGGTGCAAGTGAACGGCAAAGTTCGCGGCGAGATTTTTGTCGCCAAAGACGCCAGCAAAGACGCAATCGAAGCCGCCGCATTGGCCGATGAAGCGGTGCAAAAACACTTAACGGGCACGCCCAAGAAAGTGATTGTGGTGCCGAATAAATTGGTCAGTATTGTGGTTTAACTCTGCGCACTCGCATTGCAATCGCAAAGCGTTAACCTTGCTGTGCATCGAGTACGGCAAGGTCAAACGCTGCAACAGCAGCAGCACAAACCGCATGATGCCAAGGCCACCACCTTGGCATCATGCCGATCAGATAGAATCGATACACTAGGCGATCGAATCGACTGAACCGATGCGTAAACAAGCCTCAAAACTTGAATGCACCAGTCAATTCACCGACTCAATACCCTAGCGCGCCTTAAACCGCGAGCATTGAGCCCGCCACTATTTTGGAGTACAGCATGCCCTTACGTTTGAAAACCCTCGTCCTTGTTGGGCTCTGCCTTAGCCTAATGGCCTGCGGCTTTCATTTACGCGGACAAGGGCCGGCTTCGCAACTGAACTTTAAAACCATCCAAGTCAGCGGTGGCGGCAGCGCTGCGCAAGAGTTACGCAAAGCCATCATCGTGCAAGACAACGTTAAATTGGTGACCAGCGACGCACAAGTGGCAGTCAATATCATCAACGAAAGCAGCGATAAGCAAATTTTAAGTGTTAATAGCAAGGGCCAAGTGGTGCAATACCGCGTGTATTACCGCGTTCGCTTTACCGCCACGCTCGACAAACAACCATTGATCGAAGACGGTAGCATCTCGCTGAGCCGCACCTTGCAGTGGGATGAAGACAATATTCTCGCCAATGAAAGCGAAGAAGGTAAGTTGATTACCGAAATGCAGCGTGATTCTTCGCAGCAAATCATTCGCCGCATCAATGCCGCAGCCAAAGGCGTCAATAAAGCAGCAGCGGTATCGGCGGCCTCAGCAACAACATCGGCAGCATCAGCGATTGCGCCTACACAACCATAATGCGTAGCGAAGATTTAGCTGCCACAGCCAAACGCAAGCTCGCCCCGCTGTATATTATTCATGGCGACGAAGCGCTATTGAGCCTAGAAGCGGTGCAAACGCTCAGAGACATCGCACGGCAGCAAGGCTATAGCGAGCGCGAAGTCCTCACCGTGGAAAACGCGGCCCAGTTTCAATGGGAGCAGCTCATTTCTGCCGGGCAATCGCTGTCTTTATTTGCTGAACTGCGAATTTTGGAATTACGCATTCCCAATGGCAAACCCGGCACCGAAGGGGGTAAAGCGCTAGAAGCCTTTGCCAGTAAGCTACCCAGCGATACACTCACGATTATTACCCTACCTCGGCTCGACAAAACCGCGCTCAATAGTAAATGGATGTCGGCGCTGGCTAAAGCCGGTGAAGTCATCGAAGCCAAGCTCATCGAGCGTAGTGCCTTACCGCAATGGATTAGCAAACGGCTCGCCGCCCAAGCACAAAGCCTCAGCCCCGAAGCGATGGCGTGGTTGGTTGATCGCGTTGAAGGCAATTTGCTGGCGGCATTGCAAGAAATCCAAAAACTCGCACTCCTGCACCCTGCTGGCCTGTTAACACTGGACGATCTGACGGCGGCGGTGGCCAATGTGGCGCGCTACGATGTGTTTCAATTGGGCGAAGCGCTACTGATGGGCGACGCCGAGCGCATGGTGCATATGCTCAGCGGGCTTAAAGCCGAGGGCGAATCAGCGGTACTGGTACTGTGGGCGCTGACTGAAGAAACGCGTAATCTCTATCGTTTTGCCCAAGGCCGCGCGCGCAATATCCCCACTGCGCAACTGATCAAAGACTTACGCCTGTGGGGCAATAAACAAAAACTCATCGAAGCCGCCGCCGCCCGCGTTAACCGCCGCCAACTGACCCATGCACTACAACAGGCCGCACGCATCGACAGTTTGATTAAAGGCATTGGCGAAGGTGAAGTTTGGCATGAGCTGTGCAGTATGGCGCTCAGTTTAAGTAGGACGAACAATGCGAATCACCGCTAAGCAACACAGCGCCATCCAAAAAGCCGCTCAACAACACTTTGGCCCTAGTGCCACAGTCTGGCTATTTGGCAGCAGAGTCAACGATGCCGCCAAAGGCGGTGATTACGATTTGCTCATTGAAGCCGATTTAAACGCGGCGCAATTAATCCAAGCCAAATTAGCATTTTTGGTGCAACTGCACAGCCAGCCTTGCCTTGAAGATGAAAAAATCGACGTGGTACTCAGTAGCCCACAACTCACACAAGCCCCCGCCATCGTTGCGGTTGCCAAGCGAGAAGGAGTGATCTTATGAACCCAATTAAACTGCGCAGCATCTTTCAAAGCTGCCAACTGCATGCCAGCACCATGCAAAATGCGCTGCTGCAACTGGAACAATTTGATCACCCCGACTGGGGAAATCTGACAACACAACAACGCCAAATACTAGATCAACTGGCGTATCGCTTTGGTAAACTGCAAGACACATTAGGCATGTTGCTGCTCCCAGCAATCTGTGATTTAGCTGGAGAAGCTTTTCCGCCCAATACGCCATTCGCCGAAAAAACTACAACGGCTAGAGCGTCTGACCGTCATTCCTAGCGTTAACGAATGGAAAACACTGCGTGAAACTCGCAACACGCTAGCCCATGAATATCCTGATGATCCGCAACTGAGTGCCCAATTGATTCAACAGTTTCTAACGGGAACACAGCATTTATTAAGTATCTGGCAGCACATCGCTACGCATCCACTGAGCCAGTCTTTGAGACCACTATGAAAGAACAAATCCTCGTCAATATCACCCCGCAAGAAACCCGCGTCGCTAGCATTGATGAAGGTGTAGTTCACGACATTCATATCGAACGCGCCGCGCATCGCGGCTTGGTCGGTAATATTTATCTCGGCATGGTCAAGCGAGTGCTGCCCGGCATGCAAAGCGCTTTTATTGAAATCGGCCTTGAGCGCGCCGCGTTTTTGCACATTGCCGACGTCATCGAGCAAAGACAAAACCCCAGCGAAGTGCAGCGTATCGAACGGCTGATTCATGAAGGCCAAGCCATTATGGTGCAAGTGGTCAAAGACCCGATCGGCAGCAAAGGCGCACGGCTCTCGACGCAAATTAGCATTGCTGGCCGGTTTTTAGTGTTTTTTACCGCAAGATACGCACATTGGCATTTCACAGCGCATCGGCAACGATCAAGAACGTGATCGCTTTGCGCGTACGGATGGAAAGCCTATTGCCCGACAATCATCGCGGCTACATTATTCGCACCAGCGCCGATCATGCTTCCGACGACGAGCTACGCGCCGATATTGAATACCTCAGCTTGATTTGGGCCGACATCAAAAAAAATTCGATCACCCTACCGGCTCGCTCGCTATTATTTCAAGATTTATCGCTGCAATTGCGCGCCCTGCGCGATATGGTCACCACCGAAACCGACAGCGTTTGGGTCGATAGCCGGGAAAACTTCGCCAAAATGACTGAATTTGCCGGCCGGTTTGTGTCCGACGTGTTACCGCGCATTCAACTGTATTCGGGCGATCGCCCCTTGTTTGAGCTGCACGGCGTCGAAGCCGAAATCGAGCGCGCCATGAGCCGCCGCGTCAATCTCAAATTTGGCGGCTACCTGATCATCGATCAAACCGAAGCGATGACCACGGTAGACGTGAACACTGGCGGCTTTGTCGGCACCCGCTCATTTGACGATACCATTTTCAAAACCAATCTCGAAGCCACGCAAGTCATCGCTCGCCAACTGCGGCTACGCAATTTAGGCGGCATTATCATCGTTGATTTTATCGACATGGATAATGAAGAACACAAAACCGCCGTGCTGAGCGAACTGAATAAAGCGCTCGAAAAAGATCGCACCAAAATCACCGTCTCTAATTTCACTAGCCTGGGTTTAGTGGAAATCACCCGCAAACGCACCCGCGAATCCCTCGCCCATGTGCTGTGTGAGCCCTGCCCTACCTGCCAAGGGCGCGGCGAAATCAAAACCGCACAAACCATTTGCTATGAAATTTTGCGCGAGATTTTGCGCGAAGCCCGGCAATTTAACGCCAAAGAATACCGCATCCTCGCCGCACAATCGGTGGTCGATATGTTTCTGGACGAAGAATCAGCGAACCTCGCGCAACTGGCCGACTTCATCAAAAAACCGATTTATCTGCAGGTAGAAACGGCGTATACGCAAGAGCAATTTGATGTGGTGCTGGTGTAAATGAAAGGGTATATCAAGCCAAGCATTATGAAAAAAGGCTTAGACTAATATACCCAAACAAATTGAATCAAATGCCGCAAGCGAATACATCACCCACTTAGGGTCGCCTTCAGGCGACGAACAAGTCGGCTAAAGCCGACCCTACAAGACGCCGCTGAGCATGACCAACGACGATGTAAATTCATGCCAATGATCGCGCACCACTTGGTCGGGTTCAAAGCCAGACACATAGCACTGTAGCTCCGATAGAGCAAAACGAAATCGCAGGAATGGGCACAACGATTAAGCTCAGCGGACCTACAGTAGCCACCAACAAAAAGCGACCCGAAGGTCGCTTTACTAATCACCACAACTCAACAACTCAACAATTAGTTCGCAGTTGATTTTTCTGTTGGGGCCATATTCACGATTTGATTAGTCGAGCTATTAAATAGCAGTGGCTGCACTTGCAGTGATGAGGTACCTGCAGTGAAAGTCAACTCCCCATAGCCTGGCTTCACATTGGCCGAACCAACGGCAGCAGCAATTTCAGCAGGCGTGTATTGCGCATGAGCACCCGATTTCAACTTAACACCACCCTTCAATGCAGCCGCCGCTGTAGCTACACCATCTGGGCTACGATAGCTAACTTGGATAACTGACTCAGTTGCACCCGTATTTTGAACTCGAGTCAGAGTGTAAAACGGATCTGAAACACCCGCTGGCACATAGTAAGAGCCAGTCGTCACCGATGCACCATTTTCTGACAATTTATACAAATCAATCGTTTTCGTTACTGCAACCAAACTCTTACCATCATTAGCAACAGTAGTACCAGCTGCAATCGTGCTGGTTACTGTTGGAGTTGATGCAGCGATCGTCACTAATGGTGATTTATTAAACTTGGCGCATAAGAATGGCGATACAAATGGTGATGTACCAGCGGCAACCAAGGCCACACTCCACAAGGTTTTATCTGTGGCATCTTGTACCAATGCAGTTCCAGCAGTACCGCAAGTATTTGACGTTGCAGTAAACACCTCACTGGCCGAGCTCAGCGAAGCGCCTTTAATTGAAACTGTCAAAGCACCATAATTCGTCACTAAAGCAGCAATAGCATCCACCGGTGACAAATTGGCGGCATTCGCAATTGCAAGTTGGCCAAGATACAGTAGTGGTGCTGTTGCAGTGCCACCGGTTGTTAATACAGTCCCAGCTGTACCCGCACTAGTCACGTCAATTTTAGCGGTTTGAGTTGCGGCAGTAACTGTCGCTGTCACAGTATCCGCAACTGTAAGTAGTGTCGCAGCGGCTGCTGAGTCAAGAACAGCAGTGCCAGCCGCATTGGTCACTTGAATAGTGACTGTTGGTGCCGAGCCAGCTTTAAGGCCTTTAATTTTACCGCCAGCTAAAACCAAGGTAGCCGAAGTTAAAGTAGCACCAGTAGATAGCGTATCAACTTTAAACTGTAAAGTTTTAGGATTACTAATTAGCACACCATTGTTTGACAAAAATAGCCTGCGTGGTTGAACTACCCGTTGCCGTCATTGTTGAAAGAGCTGGGGTTACCCACTCTCCTTCGCTCAGCGTAACATTCACCAAGGTACCGACAGGCAAAACAATAGCAGTAGAAAATGCGAAACTTGAAGCCGCAGCAGGCAACAAAGTATCAGTAGCAGTCCCTGAATAAAATTCAGCAGCATATTTGGTTGTTGCGGGAGTGGTAGTACCCGCATTCGCAGCAACAGCGACAAAAGCGGTGGCGAAAGCAGCAGCAAGCATTAGATTACGTTTCATTTTTGACATCCCTATAGAAAATAAAAAGTGTTTACTTCGCTTCAACGACAACAAGCTCGCCAACATGGCTAAGCTCGGATTAATTCAAAACAAGCAAATACAAGGTAATTTACAAGAAAGCTACCAACCTAAATATTTACAATCCAAACCACATATCCACCTTAATACTTTCTAAAAAAATATCAAATAATTTCACAAGCTTTCTTCAAGCTATTTTAAAAAAAATAATTAAAACTAACAAAAGCAAAAAACAAGGCACACCCACACAAATTATGACGCATGGATATTTTCGCTTTAAAAGTCATCAAAAAAAACCACAAGCGGCTGATTTAACAGCATTTCTTACAACTTTAAACGACTAAAATCAGCATTTTTTCTGATTGATTAAATTAATTCATGCCGAATTAAAAAATGCTGCACTTGCACATTTACAACAAGATTCAGCGCTTAAATTACTGACTGGTCAATCAGCAACACGCCAAGAATGGTGTGCAATGAGTGTGCGCAAATGCGCCCCCTAAGCATTGCTTTCGTAGGGTGCGCCTTGGCGCACGCGGGTGCGATGCCCATTAGCGCCGTAGCGCCGTAGCTCCGATTAGCGCAGCGTAATCGGAGGCTTTAGCCGCGAATCACTAGCGCAACAGCATCACCCACCGCAGCGGCGTCATGACCAAAAATTCACCCAACATCGCCAATCACCTACGTCATGACCAACACTCACCCACACTGCCGCCCTCATGCGTCCGATTACGCTGCGCTAATCGGACCTACACCGCTCCACCTCTACCCATCGCATCACCTACCGCATCACCCATCGCATCACCCATCGCATCACCCATCGCATCACCCATCGCATCAACAGACATAAAAAAAGCGATTGATTCGTTAAAATCAATCGCTGCTTAAAACGACTCGCTACCGCAAATCACTGATCCATGCCGACCGGCCGTGGATTTGTGGTTAACGCGGCTGTTTCGATTGCGCTATGGCCTCAAGTAACTCGGGGTCGGTAATTATTTGTGCTTGGGGTAATGCATCCGGCGTCAATGTAGACATAGGTTGCGAGGTAATACTCGTCTCATTAGGCATTAATGGCATCACCGCTACGCTGGTTTCCAGCATATTGACGCTACTCGGCTGCATGATCAGTGGTGATAAGGCCACTGGCGTTGCCTTGATGCCAGCTAATGTTTCTAAGCCGGTGCGCGGCACTTTTAAGCTTGCGCCAATGTTTTCTCGCAAAGCACTGGTGATTTGCTCGGCATCTTCATCGCTTTCAATAATGTAGGGCGTTAATAATAAAATCAGCTCCGAGCGCGTCGAGCGGCTGGTATTGGTACGAAATGCTTGGCCGATGACCGGAATGTCTTTTAAATACGGAATACCGGCATCGCCCTCTTCATTGGCTTGGTCCATTAAGCCACCCAACACAATAGTGCGGCCATCCCGCGCAGTTAAGCGCGTATCTAAGCGGCGGGTGGCAAACGTCGGCGTCGTGCTTACGCCGGTGGTCGTTTGCTGCGGCGAGCTGACTTCTTGCATCACTTCCATATCAATGCGCCCGCCAGCATGAATCACCGGCCGAACTTTGAGCTGCACCCCGGTTTGCCGATATTGAATGGTTTGCAGCACCCCGCCAGTCGCCACACCGGTATTACTGTCGCTTTGCTGGCTAGTGATAATCGGCACTTCTTTACCGACATTAATGCTGGCGCTTTCACCGTTGCGCGCCATCAGCCGCGGGCTAGAAATAATCTGAGCGCGGTTATTATTGGCCAAAGCATTAATCACTGCTTTCACTTGGCCGGGCTTAATGTATTTGAGCAGTAAGCCGGCCGAACCGATGCCTAGGCCACCGAGCGTGCCGCCAACCACATTATTATTATCAAACGCCCATTCAATCCCCAGATTCAGATTGTCGCCCAGTGTGACCTCTGCAATGGTGGCCTCAATCAACACCATTTTGCTGGGGCGATCGAGCTCTTTGAGTAAGCCCATCCAGCGGGTGAATTCTTCGGCGCTGCCTTGAATAATCAGCGTATTGGTCGGTTTATTGACCACCACGCGGCTAGCGCGAGGTGCGGCACCGCCACTGGTGGCTGCCACTGGTGCGCCGTTCATGAGTTCTTGTAATGTTTTGGCCAATAACTCAGCATCGGTATGCCGCACCGGATAAGAAAAATACCCGCCGCCCGCATTGGCCGTAGGCTGGTCAAGTTTGATCGACCAATCAGCGACATGCTGTAAAACTTTGTCGCTGGTGGCAAACACCACAATGCTATTAATCGGCCCAATCGGCAGCATCACAATCGGCGCGCCACCACTTGGGCTATTGGAAATAGCAAAGCCCTCAGCGGTTAAAATATCTGACAGCCGCTTGACTAGCTCATCCACCGACCAATAGCTCGGATTAATCCGAATGCTCTTGCGGCCGCGCATTAAAGGCTGGTCGAGAATTTGTAATGTTTCTAATACCGCGCCCATTTCACCCGATTGCGTCGAAATCAATAAGGCGTTTTTCGCGCTGTCTTCCCGAATTTCGATTCGATTATTAAAAACTTGTTTTAAAGTACTGGCAACATCACTGGTTTTAACCGATTCAAGCTCAACAAAATGCCAAACTGGGCGTAGCGATGGTGGGGTTTCTGGATTGCTACTACTACGGCTAATCTCGGCCACATAGCCTTGCTTTTCATCATCGGCCACCGCGCGATAAAAGCCGCCCGATTCAAAAATCGCAATCCCATAGCTTTTGAGTAAGCTACGGGCAATTTTGTCGATTTGCGCAGCGGTCTGCGGCGCGCCAGTACGCACCGAAACTAGGTCAGTGCGTTTTTGTAAATTGGCATCAATCACAATCGGCTTACGCAGCACCGATCCATACAGCACCTGAATAAAAGTGGGTAATGGCACTTGATCAAAATTCAGACTCAATTCAGCTTTGGTTTGATCCAAGCTGCTGGGCGCGGCATCGGGTTTGACTGTGCTATTGCGAGTGGGTAATGGTGGCTTGGGATTATCGCGGCTAATTTGCGCCGCACGCGGTGCTGATTCACCGGAAAATGGCTTGGCTGACGCTGATGCTGCCGACTGCGCCGACACTGCGCTGGCCGAACTACTAGCTACACCAGAGGCAATGGCCGGACGTAAGCCTGCAGGCCAAATCGGCTCGGCACTGCCCGAATAGCTGGACACCGCAAACAGCGAAATGATGCTCAACGAAATAATGCGAAATCGATAATACATTGCTTATCCTATGTGTGATCGATGATCAACAGATCAGTCGCAGTCCCAATTGGCCCTTCTCAGCTAGGGTCTGTTGACGTTTGGTTTTCGGTCGCGCTGGAGCGATTTTCGCGGCAGATCAAGGCATTTTATGCGACCAATAACCCGTTATTCGAGCATGAAATAACGCAGAGATGCCGCGAAAAGCGCCCAGCCCTTAGGGTTTGGCTGCTTTTGGCCTGACTCTGCGTTGAAAAACGCTTGCATAGAATGACTATGCCACGCGTCTTTCGCCTTGTTTCAGGCCAAAATCAGCACAAACGCGATCCGCAAACCAAACGTCAACAGACCCTAACGAGTTTCTAAAGCAGGCCCCGATAATGGCAAGCAAATCACGCCTTTACTCGGTTGTAACAAATAATCTTGGGTGGCCAGCCGATCACCGGGCTGAACCACACTAGATTTTGATTTTTCTGCTTTCGCCACCACGCCTCCGCGAAAAGACACCTTTTCGCCATTGACGATAATGTCGCCCGGCGGCGTTACTGTTTTAACCGCATTCGCCGAGTTGGCTGAGTTAGCCGCTGGCGGCGGTAAATCCAATGTCGCCGGCATCACCACAAAATAAGGTTTGAGCCCCACCTTAATCTCGGCCAGCACATTCCACTGCGCCACAACAGGCAGCGACGCGCCCATTTTGTTCGGCCGAATAACGCTGGTAACGACCGCCACCGCCGATGCCGGACGCCCCTGCGCCACTGTGATCGGACTGGACGCGGCTTTGGTCGCCTCCCGTGCAAAAGGCGCTATGGTCTTTGCCGCCAGTCGAATGCAGATTTCACTATCTCTAATTCGCACAATCTGGCTGCCATCTGGCAATTCATCGCCTTGCTTTAGCTCTTGAGCTGGCAAATCAGCCACTTTGACCACGACATAGCTTTGCTTGGCACGCATAAAGCCGCCCATAATGCGCCAGCTCTGTACTTCATGCTTTTTTGCCCAAGTAATCCATCCCAAAAGCCCAATTCATACAGCGCTAAATAGCTGGCTTGCTGATCAACCGGAGCGACAATCGATTCCAGCGCTGCCATATTAATCAGCTCGGTGCGCGCTTTAGCTTTAACGATTTTTTTAGGCTGCGCTGGCAGCCAAGTATTCAAGCCAATCACCAAGCCAATCAGCACAAAAAACAGGATGAGTAAGCTGCACCAATGCCGATTGGTCATCTTGCTGAGGAATTTATTCATGTTTTTCCTCGCTGGCGTCGCTTTCGCGATAATAAGCACTCACCACTGCCTCGACTCGGGCGGCAGATTGGCCTTTGGGGGATTGGCCTTGTGCGGATTTTTTACCTGGGATAATTTTGAAAGATTCAAAGTGCAGCACTGGAGAGCTGTCCATATCGGCCAAAATAGCGCTGAGCGCTGCATGCTCATAATCAAATGCCAAATTAGCGCGCATACTTTTATAGCCAGCGGGCAATTGCACACTCATGCCACCCAAAATCGCCAAACCAACATCTTGGATCACCCCACTATTGGGATTGCTGGGCTGCGCAGTCTTAAGCATATTATTGAGTCGGTCACTTAAAGCTGCCCGTTGCATGGCTTGATTTTTATTGCGCCAAACCATCTGCTCTAGCTGATTCACGGTGTGCGCTAAGCGCTGAGCGCGTTGCAACCAATGCACTTCGGTGGCCAATTGCTGATAGTTTTTAATTTGTTGCTGTTGCTTAAGATAAGCCGCTTGCAGCTGAACCACCCGTTCTTGCCAAGTGAGTAATTGATAAATCGCCAAAATCGATAAAATCGCCGCCAAGGCCAAACGCGCCCGCAGATTTTTGCGTAAAACACTGAGCCATAAAGACAAAACTTTCATTTTGTATCCTCTTTAGGCGGTGTCATTTTCATACTGAGTTTTCTGCTGTTATTGGCGGCCAAATCAACCTGAACTTCAGAAAACTGCCCTCCTTCTGAAAGTCGCCGCACAATCTCTAAATCAGAGGGTGGACTATTGGGCCAAGTCATCGTGATATTGAGATAATCAGGGCGCCAATCAAATTCTTGCAGCTTGACTTGATCACCCATTACTTTTTGCACCACTTGCATTAATTGCAATGGATTTGAATTGGGTTGCAAAGTGGCTAAATCTTCGATTTTTAACGCCGATTGAATGGCGGATGCTTTGGCTTGATTAATCATCGCCACTTGCTGCTTTAAAGCCTGTAATTTGGGTTGATTTTTAGTAATGGCCTGCTGTAAATCGAGTTGCTGCGCCAATAAATACCAAGCAAAGGTAAAAATCAGCCCCACAATAAAACAATAAATCGTTGATTCATAATAAAGTTTTTGATTACCTAATTCAGAGCCTAAAACAATCGCCCACTGCGGCTTTGGTGCGGCAATTAATTCAATAGCATGAACCGGTTCATGCTGTAATGGCTGAGGTAATTCATTACGCCAATTTTCTGCAGTAAATTCGCTGTGTTTTAACCAACGCGACTGAATTAAATCACCGTTTTGCCATACTTGTATTTCATGCATTCCTGCTGCAGTAGCTGAATAAATACCGTTTTCTTGGCGTGGATAACAACAAGCTTCAGGCCGAGCGCGTGTCCATTGAATACCCGCTCCCGCTGCTTGGCTTATTTTTTCGAGATAAATGGCATCACAAAACCAGATTTCTGCACCTTGGCTATTCCAGTGCAACATAAATTGGGTTTGTTGAAATTGCGCCATTTGTGGCAATTGAAATGACAGCGTAGCCGCCCATTGACTACGCGGAATTCGTTGTAAATCGATAAAGCGAAATTGCAATAAGCTACGCTCGATAATCCAATATTGCAAAAACGGCAAACCGGGCTGCGTTTTAATCCCACTAGAACTGCACAGGTGTAACGTTGGCTTGAAGTGGTCCTTCATATTTTTGTTCCGGCAAGGGTATAAAAGCTGAAGATGATGCAGTACTGGTTAATGGCTGATGCTGTATTCGATAACGATATAACTCATTCCATGGTTTGCTATCAGCAGTGGGCGTAAGAGACAACACAATACGCTGTTGCCAATTATTTTCTGGGCTACTTAAAGTCAAACGCACGTCATCACCGGGGAAATGCGTAATGCCATACCCCATCGACATCGGCTCGCGCCCCAATAAAATTAAGAAGGTATCTGCGGAAAAAACAATACCAGACTTTCTTATTTCCAACAATTTATTTGCAGTTGAGTCGTTAATTCCTAACATTACCTGTAATGCGTGACTAGATGCTGTATTGGGATTAAACCCATTGCTACTGAGCACCGAAACATCGCCCTCAAACTGCGAGCGGCGTAATAAATTGGCCTGATCACGCCAACTAATTAATTCAAAAAGCTCTTGCGGCGTGAGTAACGGTGAATTTCGTGGTCCACGCAGGCCTAGTTGCTGATAGTCCGCTTTTTCTGCGCCATTGACGCGTTTAAAATGGTCGGCATCTTTATAATCTTCTAATACGTCATACAACTGATCTTGCAGTGAACTATTTTCAATGCCGTGTATTTTTAATAAGCGACTGAATACATCATGGTCAATTTTATTTAAATTAATTAAACCGCGAAGATCTTGTAGTTGAACTAAAACACCACTTTTATTTTGATAAATCGAATCATCCAGCAATACTTTATCGCCTTGTATCCCAATACCATCACGGGACTTTGGTGATGTTAACAGGCGGTAAATCATTTCATTTTTTGCATTAAATAATTTTAACTCAGTCGCAACAGCATGCTGTGAATATGCCGCTTGATCTAGCTTTAAATCATAGCGTTCAGCTAAATAATTAATCAATACCGATAAAATCGCCAATATCGACAACACCAAGGGCAAAACAAAGCCAAATACATCACGCTTTATCATTATGGACTAGCCGTAAATTGAGTATTAAATTTTCTTTGCCATGGGTTATTATTCATAGAAAAAAACCATTTAATTGGAAATTCAGATTCACTCAAGCGAAAAACGACATATTTAGGTTGAACCTTGGCATCAAAATTAAAATCAGATCTTTTCCATACTGAAATATCTTCATTTTTATCATTCAAATATAGCCACTCGGCTTTCCCTGCAGTCCATTCAAATAATACGATCGGTGCAGTTTCACCAACTTGATAGTTCAATTGTCCACCGATATTATTATTTTTAATTTGCAATACAAAAGGCACCGGCACACCATCGATCTCATTAATCGATGATAAAGTTAAACCTTGTATTTGACGCGAATCACCTTGCCCACCATGCCCCCATTCATCGTCAAGCCAAACCATGCCAGATAAGGTGCGAGCGATCCAGGCCTGAACCCGATATTGGCTGGTTAGTGTTTCTTGTTCAATTTGTCGATTAAAAATATTTAGCACATTGGCAAAAAATTGAAATGATAAAGTAACCACTAGCAAGACTAAAACTAGCGCCACCAGCATTTCTAGCAATGTAAATGCAAACTGTCGTTTAAACACCGGGCAGACCTAATTTGTCTTTAACTTGCGTTCGGCGATAACCCAATAAAATAATTTCTGCGGTATACACCACATCCTGATCCGCACGTTTCATTTCTAATTCACCAGTAAAGCGCTGCACACTAAATTCACCCACAGTGCTATCGCTTTTTAAAGCTTGCACCGCTTGCCCTATTGGCATAGCGCGCCAATTTAAATGATAATCACCAAAGTCTTCACTCCCCTGCTGTTGTTGCATTGGATTGATGTTTTCCATATAAACTAGACTGCGCTCCAGCATATTTTGATACGCTAGTTCTTGTGCCATTCTGCCTTGTGAACGAACGATTTGGCTTAACCATTCCACCATCGCCACGCCCATAAAAGAGAGAATCACTAAAGAAATAATTGCCTCGAGCAAAATACTACCTTGTTTATATTTCATAAATCTAAACGAGCCGGATAACAATGGGGCGAACGCAACTCCCATCGGTAGGTTTCATCATTACTTTGAATGAACCACCACCCCACCACTACAAAACCCATTGGCTAAATAGCTAATATTTTGCTCCAGCGATAAATGATAATTTTCAGGTAAATCAGGCAGAGAATATATTTCCCCAGTTTGAACCGCGCTTAATTCAAAATCAGGATTTAAAACCAAGTCATTGTTTTTTGATTTAGCCAAATCAGGGATATAACTCAGGATCAAACGAATACGATCAAGTTGGGCGTCTTTTTCTAAAGAGCCCACCATTTTGCTTAGATTTGGCACGACCATTGCCGTTAACAATGACAAAATAACCATCACGACTAATACCTCAATCAAAGTAAAACCATTGATTAAGCCATTAATTAAGCATTTTTTTGTATTGTCACTTAGCTTGCTCTGCGGCACCGTGCTCGAGCTGCGCACCAAAGTGCTTAATCGCAATTAACTTTCACCTAACGGTAAATAACCAATATCGGCATCATTTTCAGTACCGCCTTGCACCCCATCTGCGCCAAAAGAATACAGCGCAAATGGTTTACCGGGTGCGCCAGGAAATGCATATTGATAAGGATTACCCCAAGGATCATCGGGCATTGCTTCTTCGAGGTATGGGCCTTTCCAGCGCTTGGCATATTTACCTTCGGTGGGTGGGGTAATTAATATGCCCAGCCCTTCCTCTGAGGTAGGAAATCGGCCAATATCTAATTTAACGGTATCTAAAGCGCCTTTTAACATCTTAATTTGCGCTTGTGCCGTTTGTATTTTGGATGAATCAACGCGTGAAAATATTTTTGGCCCAACCAAACCGACCAATAAGCCAATAATCACCATCACGACTAGCATTTCAATTAGCGTAAAGCCTTTTTGATTTGAAGAAACATTAACTATTTGCATTGTTTGACTCTCATATTTTAATGTTACTGATACTGGTAATGGCCAACATAATCGCCACCATCATAAAACCAACTACGCCACCGATGATTAAAATAGCCATCGGCTCGAGTAATGAGATAAATCTTTTTTGTGCATCAGCCGCCTTTGTGTCATGAGCCGTTGAAATTTGAATCAACATTTCAGCAACACGACCCGTTTTTTCGCCTACTGTGAGCATATTCAGATCAATTCGATCTAATAAATGATGCATTTTAATAGTTTCAGAAAAGCGAACACCAGCCCGTAGATCTTTTGCCACTAAACGCAAACGATTACCGACAACCGCCACCTCACAAGCCTCGATGGTTAAATCAATTGCTGAAATAATATTAACGCGATTGAGCAATAACATGCCAAGCATGCCACTCCATTGGCTTGATTGACGCTCAACTAACCATGTAGAAATCAATGGAAAATTCCAAAAAAAACTCACCCAATCATATTGACTGGCTATTTTTCGATATACAAAGACCCCGGCAATAGCCAAAAAAACCAGTCCAACACCAATCTCAATTAAATGACTACGAAAATAAATACCCGAACCAATGACTAATTTTGAAATAATCGGTAAATCAACATGGCCATTTTTTAAAATAGTAGCAAACCGTGGCACGACAAATAAAAAAATAGTTACAATTGCCAAAATACCGGTAACAACTAAAATTATTGGATAAATCAAAGCCGTGATCGCGTCTTTTCTGGCTCTAATTTCTTTTTGCCATTGATCGATCCCCGATTGCAATGCGCTACCTAATACTCCAGATTCTTCTCCAGCCTTGGCCAAGTGGCGAATATAAATTGGAAAATTCAGCTCGGGCAGCGCTAGCATTTTAGAAACTGTTTCACCGGATCTTAATCCGGGGAGAATTTTTTGCTGCAAAATTTGGCCTAAGGCAGTGCCATCCCAAGTATCGGCCAAGGTATATAAAGCCTCGCCCATTGGAATACCGGCATTGAGCATCCCTACCCAACTACTTAAAAATTGTATCCGTTCTGCTACGCCAATTTTTTTATTCAGGCCTTCTTTTTTATTTCCTTGCTCTTGCAATGAAGTAATTGATAAACCTTGCTGTAATAAAGTCGCAATTGCAGTATTTTTATCGATTGCATTAAGCTCACCTTTTCTGGTTGAGCCTAAAGTATCGATGGCGGTATAGATAAAAATACTCATTGCATAGGCTCTGCAACAGCATTAACCGCGACCCGACAAACCTCTTCGATTGAGGTCAGCCCCATTCCTGCTTTAATTAAACCATCTTCAAATAATGTGCGAGCGCTGCCAGCCAAAAATGCCATTGCGGCAATTTCGGTTGCCGGTTTTTTGATTACGATGGCCTGCCTTATTTGCTCGTCAACCTTCATTAATTCAAACAAACCCATACGCCCTGAATAGCCAGTTTGGCTGCATAAATCGCAGCCCACCGCCTCACGAAAACGATAACTATTGGCAGTTAATCTGGGGTTTTTGAGTAGTATTTCAGAATACGCAGTAGCATAAATAGCCGGAATTTCAATCGGCTGAGCACAACTGCATAATTTTCTCAGTAAACGCTGGGCCAGTACGCCAGTGAGTGCTGAGGCAATTAAAAAAGGCTCAATACCCATGTCTATCAGCCGGGTTGCAGCACTGGCGGCATCATTGGTATGCAATGTAGAGAAAACCATATGCCCAGTTAAGGCCGATTGAATCGCTATTTTGGCTGTTTCTTGATCGCGAATTTCCCCCACCATAATGACATCTGGATCATGGCGCAAAATGGCGCGCAATCCTGCAGCAAAAGACATGCCGATTTCGTCTTTCACTTGAATTTGCGTAATACCATCAATTTTGTATTCAACCGGATCTTCAACGGTGATGATTTTTCGACTTCGGTCATCCACTAAACGAATTGAATTATAAAGTGTGGTGCTTTTACCTGAGCCAGTCGGGCCCGTTACCAATACAATGCCATGCGGCTCATTAATCATTTTTTAAAAATTCAATTTCATGATCAAGCAACATACCGGTATCGGCCAAATTTGCTACCAATTCCTTTTTTTCTAATAAGCGCATCACAATCGATTCGCCATACACACCAGGAATCGTAGACACCCTAACATCTAAATCTTTACCGCCAACGCGCAGACCAATACGCCCATCTTGCGGTAAGCGCCTTTCGGCAATATCTAATTCTGATATTAGTTTAATGCGTGAAGTTACCGCATCTAAATTGGTAACCGAATATTCAAATAGCGTTCGCATAACGCCATCAATTCTAAATCGTATCTGAAATGAATTGGATCGTGGCTCAAGATGGATATCCGAAGCGGATGATTCGACTGCTTGAGCAAAAATATTATTCACTAACTCAACAATCGGCGCTTCTTCGGCCAATTCTTTAAGATGAGCCGCATTATCATTTGAAATAAATTTTGAGTTATTAATCCCATCGAAAAATCGGATTAAATCAGCAGTGCGCGCTAAGAAAAAATTTCCTGAAAACTCATCTATCGCAGAAAAATAATCTTTAAAAATAGGTTCATTAGGAAATCGTGCGACATAACATAAAACATCGTTATGATAAAAAGGGATCAATAAATTACTCTGGCACCAAGCCAAAGATAAATTTAAGGCCTCAAGGCACTGCTCAAATCCAGCCCTGGGTATTTCTTCATGCCATGTAGGGATATCTAAAAATTGCGACAAAGCGGGAATTAACTTATCTTCGGAAACGACACCCAGCCGAACCAATCGACTTCCTAGTCGCCCATGAATAAGCTGCGCTTGTTCTAGTGCTTTTTCTAAATCTGGTTTAGAAATTAGTTTCTGCTGAACTAAATATTCACCCAAACGCATGCGACGATATCCTTTAATCGATAATCAAAATCAGGCTGCGCTTTGTAAAAATTATTAAAATTTGAAACTAGCCAAAGCAGGCTAAGGCAGTAATCATTCCCCTATCATTTAAAGTAGAGTACGTACCAGAAACACGAAAACAATCATTCACTTTCAGTTCATAGTAACAAATCCTTTCTGTTGGCGTCATCAAAAACAAAAACACTGTCGTCATATTCAACACAAGCTGAATATTTGAGTAATGATGCTCAGTATCCTAGATGCAGTCACCTCAACCTTTCACATCCCAGCCACAAAAAGCAAAACAGCCCAGCTAGCACAATATCTAAGTTTGGAGTGCAAACTAGCCTACTTGTTTAGGCTAAAAATAAGCAGCAACATAAAAAATGGCGCAGAAAATTCAATTTTCTGCGCCATTAAACTTAAAGCGATTTAATTTACTTAGATTAGCCAATGCGAACTTAACAACTCAAGATATAAATCTGGGATAGAAATAAGGTTCGTCTGTTAACGTTCAAACAAATGGTCGCGCACTGCTTGGTCTGGTTTAAAACCCGAAACGCAGCGCTGTAATATTCCGATGATTTGCGCTGAGTCATTACCCACACAAGCAATACTCAGATCGGCAATAACTTGCTCTAATTCATCGAGCTTTAAGCATTGCTCGTTGGCTTTCATAATACGGGCGTGCTCGGTGCCGCTAACATTGTCACCAATCAGCAGTTCTTCATACAGCTTTTCACCAGGGCGTAAGCCAGAAAACTCAATCGCAATATCGCCCGCAGGGTTAGCATCGTCTTTGACTTTGAAGCCAGTGAGGTGAATCATCCGCCGCGCCAAATCCACAATGCGAACGGGCTGCCCCATATCCAGCACAAACACTTCACCACTACCACCCATGGCCCCAGCCTGAATCACCAATTGCGATGCCTCGGGAATCGTCATAAAAAAACGATTAATCTCAGGATGGGTGACCTTCACTGGCCCACCTGCCAAGATTTGCTTACGAAATAACGGTACCACCGAGCCACTTGAACCCAGTACATTACCAAAACGCACCATACTAAATCGCGTTTTTAACCGAAGGATCAAGCGCATAAGCTTGTAAGGCCAACTCAGCCATTCGCTTACTCGCCCCCATAACATTGGTAGGACGAACCGCTTTATCAGTTGAAATGAGGACAAAGGATTCAACGCCAGCATCAATCGCCGCTGCCGCGGCAGCGCGAGTACCGAAGGCATTATTTAAAATCCCTCGGTAATATTAAATTCAACCAAGGGCACGTGTTTATACGCGGCAGCGTGATACACCGTTTGCACCCCATAGCGCGCCATAATCGCCGCAAGGCGTAAGCCATTTTGTACCGAACCCAACACGGGGTGCAGCTCAATCGGTAAGTCTTGTTCACGAATAATTTGGCTTAACTCTTGTTCAATCGTGTAAAGCGCGAATTCGGAAAGCTCGTACAAGACCAAATGCGTCGGTTGATTTTTAATAATTTGTCGACATAACTCTGAGCCGATTGAGCCACCTGCGCCAGTGACCATAACGGATTTACCACTGATATTACGGGCAAGTAACTCATAATTGGGCGGTACGGGTTCACGCCCCAGTAGCTCGTCAACGCCCACTTCACGTGCATCAGCCAAGCGCACTTCGCCACTAACCAAATCGGCCATTCCGGGCAATATTCGCACTTCGACTGCTAAAGGCTCAAGCTGATTAACGATCTCAATCTGCCGCGAGCGCGGCGCAGACGGCATCGCCAATAACACTTGACCAACCCGGCCCATTGTAATTTGGGCGTACATTTGATCGTTGCTAAAGACTTTAAGCCCACCAATTTGCAAGCCTTGTTGAGCGGGTGAATCGTCAACAAAACCAATCGGCTCATACTCTTGCCCCGTGCGCAAAGCAACCGCCAACTGCCGCCCCGCGCTACCGGCACCATAAATCAGTACCGTTTTTTCGCTCTTTAGATAGCGGAGCCAATTTACGCAACAGGCTACGCGCAGCAAAACGACTAATAATAATAATCGCCATGGCCAATAGCCAAAAAATCACTAAAGAACCACGTGGAATACCGGTAATTTGCAACAACTGAATCGCAGCTACAAAACCCATCAGCGCCAAACTCACCGCAGTGGCAATGGTTAACACCGCCCTATCTTCAATATAACGAATCACCGCCCGATACAAACCAAAGCGTATAAAAATCGGTGCGGCAATCATAGAAGGCAAGAAAAACACCCACCATGCAAATTGAGTAGGGTAAGACCAATCATCTAAACGCAGCGCAATTGCCACCCAGAGCGCCAAAGGCAATAAAATAAAATCAAGCGCTAAAATCAATAGGCTTTTAGTTGTTCTAGGTAGTGCAATTGCTTTATTTAACATAATTAACCCGAGCATTAGAGCAAGACAAGCTTATTGAACGGCACATAAATCTTGAAATTAAAATCAATGCGTTATCCCATCTCGACGAATTACTTTTAAGAAAGTAAGTAGCATAATTTTTAAATCAAATAAAAATGACCGTCGCTGCAAGTACTCAACATCAAAACCTACTTTAACCGGGATTGGTAATTCATCACGACCATTAATTTGCGCCCAACCTGTTAAGCCCGGCCGAATACGATCCACACCTTTTTCAGTGCGTAGTGCAATTAAATCATCTTGATTAAATAGCGCGGGTCGTGGCCCAACTAAGCTCATATCACCAACTAAAATACTCCACAACTGAGGTAATTCATCCAAACTCGATTTACGCAAAAAACCACCAATCGGCGTTAAGCAGGCCTTGGGATCTGCCAACAAATGCGTCGCAACTGCAGGCGTGTCAACCCGCATAGAGCGAAATTTAGGCATTTTAAAAATGCGATTATTCATCCCTACCCGATCAGACCAATATAAAGCAGGCCCTTTCGAAGTCAGCCGAACCAATATGGCGACAACAATAATAGGTAAAATAAAAAACAAGCTAACTATTAAAGCCAGTAAAAAATCAAAACAGCGCTTCAACATAAAATACCTAAAAGCAGTTCGTTTAAAAAATTAAGCATTACGCTTCAAAAATTCATCCGCAGTTTTTTGTAAAGCTTCATCCACAGTGAATGGTGGTGTCCAGCCCAATACATTTTTGGCTTTTGAAATATCAACTTGTAATGAGCCACATAAACGCTGCGCCATCGCTTGCTTACCTAATAATCTAGCTCCAAACTGTAAGCACCACATTGGAATAGGAATCAAGCGCGAGGAAACACCCAACGCTTTAGCCATTTTTTGCAAAAGTTCGGTCGTTGATAAATCCTCACCATCACCAGCTAAAAAAATCTGGTTTGCTGCAGCAGGATGATCAATGCAAGTCACAATCAAATCAACTAAATTGTCTAATGCCACCAAACTGCGCTGATTATGAATTGCACCCAATGGTAATGGAATACCTTTATTCAACCATTTCATCATTGCCGCAAAATTAGCTTTTACCCCGGGGCCATAAACTAATGGCGGGCGAATAATAACCACCTCTAAACCCGTTTCTTTTGCCAGCTGAAGCAAGCCCTGCTCGGCCTCACATTTAGAAACCCCATAGGGATCAAGTGGCGCGGCGAGATCATCAGCAAAAAATGGCAATCCTAATTCTGTTGACTCGCCATTCACTTTAATGGAACTAATAAAAATAAATCGACGAACACCTGCAGCAACAGCTTGCCGTGCTAAATTTAAAGTGCCCTCAACATTCACTTGGCGAAACTCGGCAAGCGGATCAAGCGTAGCATCATTCATCACATGAACTCGTGCGGCGGCATGCACAATTACTTCAATGCCTATCAAGGCATCCGTCCATTGCGTGTGTGTATCAATATTGCCAATAACAACATCACCATTATTGCTACTACGAGCAACTGTCCGATATTCAACATTTTGTTGTTTTAAATAAAAACTAACAGCACTCCCAACAAATCCATTGGCACCCGTTATTAGAATTCTATTGATCATGTTTACGCAACATTAAAATAAAAGCGATAAAGCCCAAGCGATCACGGACTCGTCGGCGACAGCTAGAAATTGAAAACAATAATTTAAGCTTATTTAATAGCGAAGGATTTTTAATCCATTGAATAGGAAGTACATCATTCGCATTAATTGCATTTGCAATTAACATAATTTGCTCTAAATACCAGCCACCCGCTAATTTATTAAACCTAGATTTTGCCGCTAAAAATCCATTATTCACACCAACAACATTATTTGCATGCTGCCGATAGCGCATACTTGGTTTAGGATCAATATACCAATTCAAGTCATTATGCCGAGCCCAAGCATAAATAAACCAATCATGCAGCGCAATTCCTTTCATCTTCTCGCTATTATCGTTAAGTAATGCTTTCAATTGATTGGCAACAACGGCCGTCATCACATATGTACAACCTGGACCTGCAGCCTCAAAATAATGATCCCATTTTTTTTGAGCCTGAGCCTTATCAATCAATATTTCTCGACCATCGTCCCAGAATGCGGTCACATTACTTGAATAAATATTGGTGTTCTCTTTATCAAGAGTACTAATTGCACGAATTAGCTTGTCTTCAGCCCAAATATCATCTTGATCGGCAAATGCGACATAATCAAACTCATCAAATGATACATCTCTCAATAATCTAAAAAAATTTGCACCTGCACTACCGTAGCGCTCTCCATATTGCAATAAAAAGATTCTTGGATAAGTTATAGACAAACTATTAATTAATTCTTCAGTTCCATCATTCGAAGCATCCACACTTAAAAAGATAGAAACACCTACAACCGAAGATTTCAATATACTATCCAGTTGCTGACTAACATGGACAACTCCATTATACGCGGCTAACAACACAGCTACTTTCATGTTTTCTCCAAAAAAATCATCGCAACAATCTGCGTAAAGGATACTTAATATTTTCTATTGATTTAGCCAATATACATAAACTGAAAGTTACAAAACCATCTGAATATAAAAGATCCCATGCTGCTTTATATTCACGATGCATTTTAATAAATGAGGCAGAAAGACCAGATTCACCAACTGCTTTTTTATACCCGCCAGCTAGATCTACTTTCATATACAAAAAATTACCATGACTTAAATTTGATACCCAGCATTTAAGGTCTTCTGAGCGAGTTAATCTGACATCAAAGGGTATAAGACCTGACTTCTTAACCATAACTGTTGGTGTAAAAACAGGATTACGAAATAAAAAACTATACAAAGAGATATTTTTTTATTCCCTTACTGCAAGAATTAAATTTATTCTTCTTTAGATCAAAAACATAACCATGACATGAGAAAAAAGCATTCGTGCGTATCATTAGCTCTTCTTGAAGTTCCAATTTATCTGGGTGCCAAATATCATCCGAATCAAGAAAAGCTACAAATTTGCCTACTGACTCTGATACTCCAACATTTCTCGCATACGCTGCACCATAGTTTCCATTCAAATCAACAACTTTGGCAACACCGCCCCATTCATCAACAATAATTTTTAATTCATCAAAATTTGATCCGTCATTTACAATAATAATCTCAAGAGCTTGGCGAGTTTGCTTTGATATTGACTCCAAAGCACGCAACAAAGTTTGAGCAGCATTATAGTACGGAATAACAACGCTCACATTTGAATTCATGTCACATCCCAATTAAAATTATAAGGTAAGAAAGGTGAAGGACCAACGCCTTCACCATCAACAAAATTTTTAACTTTTCCAGAAAATGCTAAAGTACCAATTATAAAAAAACATAATATAGAATACCTAAATTTCGAATAATTTGAACTAAAATTCAACTCAGAAATAGAACAAAAAAAACACAAAAAGAACAAGTAATTGCAAACGCAGGCCAGCGTATGTGTATCGACCCAAAAAAAAGGCACACAATTCAAGGAAAGCAAGGAAAATTAAATATTTCTTTGAAAGCCCTAGCTTAAGAAAATAAACAGCGAGGGCTGTTGACATAAAAATAACAATAGGAACCAAACCTGACAGACCACTAGGAGACTCAAGATCTTGATAAACTAAAAATTTATATAACAGTCTATCAATAAAAAAAAGTAACACTTATAGAAATAAAAATAGTAATTATGAATACATCACGTTTCCTGAATGAAGGTAACAGCAGCAATACAAAAACTAAAATCCCTGACATTTGCATTGCAATGCTCAATACAATCAAAAAACATGTAAATACTATATCTTTATTTTTATATGCAATAGCGGCATGAAATGCTAGCAAAAAAGAAACACCATACCTAATCCCATTCATTGACATGTCATATAAAAAATATGGAAATATCAACATAACAAAAACACAAAATTTCTCACGACTACTTGAAAAAATAAATACAGAATAAATAACTACAAACCCAGAAATAAAATTAACAATAAAGTGAGAGTTAAATCCAAGAAAATCAAAAAACTTCACAACTAAAACAAATCCATACTCGGTATCAACCTCCATCCCCGATAGGATATCAAGAACCATTTGCAGGTATACTGCAGTATCGGTACCAACGTTCCCTCGCAACACAATTATAAAAAATGCAGGGATCATACCAATACTAAAAAAAAAAATGGCAGGTATGATTCAGCCACACTGTCATACTTTATCCAGCATGCAACCCCAAATAAAGCCAACAGATACAAATAAGGGATTATATATACGATCATATTTTAAGCTTATTTTTTTGAGCTCTCACCAAATTTCGTAATTGCTCAGCAGCAGCTTCTGTACTAATTAAACCATTTAGAACAATTACATTTTTTTTAACACGCCGAGCAATCAAGCGATTAAGTATACGTTTAACCCCCCATGCAAACTCAAAAAAGATAGCACAGAAAAAACTGAAGAAAAATTTAAACTTACCCTCGGTACGAATTACTTCCTTCACTGGGATCACTAACCTAGAAATTTCATTAGGATGATAAATCATGCATTTTAAAAAAAGTCGACTAAAATCTGGCTTTAAATTGAGACTAGGGTCGTTTTCATTAAGTATTTCTACCGCCTTCAACAAAGAAAATGACCAAACAGTAGGTACTGAGTAAAAATCAGGAACTCTTGTATCCCAAACAAGATCCTTAAATGGAGAGATATGTGGATTATTACGAAGATCACCACGATGACCGCCATTTGCACTCTGACCAGTTGTACTTGCACCTGAAGCGCCTGGTATTATCACAGGATAATCTACTAAATAGCAATCTTTTGACTCTATTGAAATTAGTGCAGAACTAAAAATATCAGGACTTACACCACCAAATAAAAAACCATATTTTTTAATAATTTTATCAATCAGTTTGGATGAAATCATTCCCGAATAAGCTCTAGGCATTTCAAAAACACCACCTCCGAAATTACACAAAGCATAAGACAATGCCTTACGTGTAGGATGTCGCTCTACAACACCTGAAAATGGAGTGATGTGAAGAGTCCCAGCGTAAGAATCACCTCGCGTCTTATGGTGAAAATCAGGCCAATAATAAAAAGCAGGAAAATTGAACTTCAAACAATCGAAAGAGTTATTGCTAGCCCATTTTGCTAAAAACATAATATCTCATCACTGACAAAATCATCATCACCAATAAATACTAAATAATCACCATCTGCGGCATTTAATGCAATATTAAAATTATCAACAACGCTAATTGAATTAGGTGGACGTACTATTTTCAATTGATCTGAAGAATAACCGACAGAGAAAAAAGGCGAAATATCATCAAACTAGGCTAGTATCTGAAACAACAACTTGAATTTCATCTGAAATGGAGAGTACCGATTTAATCGTTGGGATTGCATAACGTGCTCGATTATGAGTTGGTATGATTACACTTAGCAGCATGATTTTTTCACTTTTAATTCAATACTTTTTTTACATAATCTAATGTCAATAACAGATTTTTAATCTCAACAACATTTAGCATATTTGTATTATGAGAAGTATAATCATCAACATTATTGGCTTCAGGTTGCCCCTCTAAAATAAATTTATCATAATTCAAATCTCGATTATCGGCAGGGATACGGTAATAACGCCCCATATCTTTCGCTTTGACCATTTCCTCACGAGAGACTAAAGATTCATACAATTTCTCTCCGTGCCGAGTACCGATAATATTAACGACTGCATCACTGTTTAATAATTCTTTAATGGCAACAGTTAAATCACCGATAGTGCTTGCTGGTGCTTTTTGGACAAAAATATCACCTTGCTCACCATGTTCAAATGCATGCAACACCAGATCTACCGAATCTTCAAGAGACATTAAAAAACGAGTCATATTGGGATCTGTAACCGTTAATGGCAACCCTGCTTTTATTTTTTCAATAAATAGGGGAATTACGGAACCGCGAGATGCCATTACATTTCCATAGCGTGTTGCACACATTACCGTGCCGCCAGCAGGTACGGTACGCGATTTGGCGACCAATACTTTTTCTGCCATTGCTTTAGAAATACCCATGGCATTAATTGGATATACGGCCTTATCTGTACTTAATAAAATAACGCGTTTTACACCCGCGTCGATAGCTGCATTTAGTACATTTTCTGTACCAATTACATTTGTTCTCACAGCCTCCATTGGGTAAAACTCACATGATGGAACCTGCTTTAATGCCGCAGCATGAAATACATAATCCACGCCCCGCATAGACTGTCTGACACTGGTATAGTCCCGCGTATCCCCGATATGAAATTTTACTTTTGGATTACTAATTGCAATCCTCATATCTTCTTGTTTTTTTTCATCCCGACTAAATACGATGATCTCACGCACATTTGTGTTTAAAAATCGATTCAATACAGTATTCCCGAATGAACCCGTACCACCAGTGATCATCAAGACTTTATCATCAAACATTTACAACTCCGAATAAGCTATTTCAATAAAAATAAACAAATAATAAGAAACAATAATACTGGGCCAATTGCTAGTGATGCGGCATAGACGGTGTACCGTCTAACTTGACGAAGCATTACAGAGCGCCCCCAAGATAAAATAGTCGAACAAGAATGGTATATCGCATAACTCACGCAAATAAAATCTAATCTATTAAGCCATGAGCCTATGAAAATACAGAAAATCAAAATCATTGTAAGTAAGACAGAAATTCTAGCTTGAAAATTAAAATCTTGAATCGAGGTTAAAAATACAAATGGAATAAATCCTAGCGCACCAATGGCTAGCCCAGGCATTAAAATTGCTACATACTTGGACACCAAAGGAACAAAAGGAAAAGAACTAAGCCACATATTTAATATGTCATCACGAAAAAATAGCAAAAATATAGAAATAGATAAAATAACTCCAATCATAGCAAATACAAAATATTTAACTAAATGAAGTATTTCTTCATTTTTTATTTGTGTCACCGCCGAAACTATTTTGGGTTGAAAATATTGTGCAATAGGCCCACCTAAGATTGCCAGTGGCGTCATACAAAATGTCATTGCAAAAAAATAAGCTGATACCTCTGCGGCAGACATATAGTGTGAAATTATTAATTTATCCGCCTGCAATGCTAAAGCACCAGCAACACCAAACAAAAAGAGTGGTCGGCCAGACATGGCCACCTTTTTTAGCCCAGCGAGAGTAATCCGCCCCCTATTTCGACAGTCTTTAAACGTGTTTATTCCAATAAAAACACGATGTAATATTAAAACATGCAGAATACCCAAACTACAATGCACGATTAAAAACCCATTAACTGATGACGTAACATATTTCAACACCAACAATGTACAAATTGCTTTAATTAAAACAGCGACAGCTTGAATGGCACTTGCTAATTTATATTTCTGTATCGAAATGAGTGCCGTTGTGATGGTATTTTGTAAAACACTCGTAAAAAACAACGTAATAGCAAGCAAAAAATTTCCTATAGTTATTTCATTTAAATAATCGAAAAATCCATGTGCGCTTATAAATAAAAATGTAACAACCATATAAATTAGCGTCAAGAAAGCTATAGAGCTAAAATAGGTATTTATTTTTTCTATGGGCTCAGATTCCATAGCTAACTCACGCCCAACAATAGTTGCCATTCCGAAATCTAGCATTAATAGTAATGCTTGAATCGACAAAATAACAACCAATACACTAAACTGATCTACACCTAATAACTTGCTATACAAGGGCAGAAAAACAACCCCCACGAGCACGCCACCTGCTTTGCTAAAAAATAGCATTACTAAGTCAACTAACCCTTTCCTTCTGAATACTGACTGCATTTTTATTCCAATTAAATTTACGCAGCAGCCAAGACTATATCCGCAATATATTTTACATCTGTATTATCAAGCCACCAACCACAAGGCAACGCCATAATACTCGCTTGCAATTTAATTGAATTTGGTAAGTTTCTGCTCGATATATGTTCATTAAAACAACTATATGTGCTATTCAAATTATGTAGAATCGAAGCTGAAATACCTTGCTTTTTTAGCGTTGCCAATACTTCATCACGTTTTGGTGTGCTAATAAGATAAACCCAATAGGCTGGTACACTTTGATCAAGTGGCTTGATTAATTTTATACTGGCATGCGTCATAAAACGTTCATCTAAATACGCAGCATGGCGACGCGCCTTAGCAACTCGTATTTCAACATCAGATAATTGGACAAATCCTAGAGCGGCGCAGAAATTATTCATTGTATAAGCCCAGCCGGCTTCCACAATATCTTCAGCCGGATTGATTTCACCATCAGCGCGCCTGAACTTATTTAAATTAATACCCAAGCGGCGTAACCGACGAGCATCTGCAGCGCTTTCGGGCGTTCGACAAACTAATGCACCACCCTCAGTAGTATTAATTTGCCGATTGGGATAAAAAGAATAAACAGCAAAATCACCCCATGCGCCAACATTTTTGCCTTCATACTTCGCTAAAAGTGCATTATCACAATCTTCAATTAATGCAATACCATGCTCGCGGCAAATCCTCGCAATTTCAGCTACTGGTCCAGGGTAACCTGCAACATGATATAAAATAACGGCTTTAGTTTTAGCTGTAATTAATGAAAGCAATGACTTTGCGTCAATACATACACTTTGTGGAGATACATCGGACCAAACAGCGGTTGCCCCCATAGCAGCAATTGGCGAATTTGTCGCAAGACATGCAAATGGAGAGGTAATGACTTCATCACCAGCTCTTACACCCGAAAGATACAAAGCCAAATGAATCGCACTGGTCATATCGACAGTCGTTACAACATGCTCCACATCAAGCAAGCGTGCCAAGCCAGACTCAAACTTAGGCACATACTCGCCTCCAGCAATACGGCCACTCCGCAATACCTCAATGGCAATGCTTTCCATTTCTGGCGAATTAAATACACTAAATAATGAAACAGGCTTCACACTTAACCCCGCTTTAAAGCATTAACTATTCTTTCTCGATCTTCATCGGTTACCCACCAACCGCACGGGATATGTATCATGCGCTGGTAGTATTTTTCAAGCTGTGGAAGTACTGCTGCATATGGTTTGAATATACTGTGATAGTGATTGGGGCGATGTAATTTGTTAGCGGCCACTCCAATCTCTGAAAGTCGCTTTTCAACATCGGCAGAATCATCAGACAATACCGTATAGAGCCAATAGCTAGGCTTCGCTGCAGCATCAAATTGAGGAATGTACAGTCCAGAAATATTAGAAATATGCTCGTCAAAATAATGACCGTTAGCTTGATGCCGACTAATAACATTATCAATCCTTCAAGCTGCGCCAAACCAATGGTGGCCGCTACATTATGCATATTGTATTTATAACCCACGCTTGTAATATCGATTTCGGTGCGCGGAATACCTTTCTCGAGCCCAAACCATCTAAACTTCTTGGCTGCCCGCAATAAAGACTCATCCTTAAAAGTGAGCACACCACCATCTACCGTCGTCATGTGCTTAATGGCTTGGAACGAGAAGATTGCGAAATCTCCAATACAACCAATGCCTTTATCATTGTATTGAGCGCCAAGTGCGTGAGCGCAATCTTCAATCAAAGGTATCCTATGGCGTTGAGCAATCTCTGCAATTTCTGCTAAGCGAACAGGAATTCCAGCGTAATGAACCACTACAATTGCACGGGTTTTATTTGTTATTTTCCGCTCAATATCCGCCGGATCCAAATTACCAGAATTAATGTCAACATCAGCAAATACTGGAGTTGCTCCAACCTGTAAAATAACTACATTCGTAGGTTCTGCGGTCATGCTCGTAGTAATAACCTCATCATCCGCAGTGACACCGGCCAAAACCAGGGCAGCATGTAATGCAGCAGTACCACTCGACATTGCAATTGCACGATCAAGCCCAAAATGCTGCGAAAATTGACGTTCAAATTCATAAACTGGCTCACCTTCTGCCAACATACCGCTATAAAGCACCTGCTCTAGCATTGGCATTAGTTTATTACTTTCTGGCAAACCTACTTTAATTAGTGGAAGCATTTTTTTCCTAAATTCTATCTAACAAACCAATCCAAATTTTTTCATGTATGGTATTCACATTAAAATTAGAATCGAAAACTAACCACATCTGATTTGCTTCTTCATCAAGAGTGACAACCCCATACTCTTTATCAATTTTTTTTTATTAAACAATCATCGCTAGATAATAAAAATTTAATTCTACGCGGCATCAAATTTCTAATGGCAGAAAATACCACATCGGGATCACCTGACCAATCGACAAGTGTTCTAATAGAACCATTATCTACATAACTAAATGAAGAAACATCAACAACTACTTTACAGCCTGAAATTGCAAATGAAGGAATAACAGCTAAATCAAACTGTTCAAATTTCTGATTAAAAATTAATTCTTCATCAAAAAAAATCTATTGAACCTGAAAATGCTTTTCCTACCATTTCAAAACCTTGCCTAATATATACAGCAGGGAATCGTGTCCATAAAGTGCAAGCTGAAAGACCAATATCTTTCGAAAATTTAATTGAACGATCTAATAATAATTTTGCTATACCACAGCCTCTAAATTCGCTTTCCACACAAACAAGTCCAATAATCCCATAAGCCCCAATTTCAGCATGCACACATCGCTTCAGAACTAAGCCACCAATGACACGGCCAGCTTTTTTACATAGAATAAAATAAATATTATCTGAGCCACTCAAAAGAAAAGGAAAGTGTTTTTTTAATGAAATTCCACGTTCTCTAGATTTAAAGAAAACATCCCAAACCAACTCAGAAAACACTACATTTGACTGTGTGCCAATAAAAATTTCAACATCGTCATTCATTAATAAAATCTTTTAATAAAGCCTGCTGATCAAAGGCAATACCCGCTTGATCTTTTTTGGACAGCTGAGGTTCAATATCTAAAGGCCATTGAATATTTAACTCTTGATCATTCCACAGCAAGCTACGTTCAAACTCTGGAAACCAATAATCAGTCGTTTTATATAAAAACTCAGCAGTTTCACTCACCACCATAAATCCATGGGCAAAGCCTTCAGGGATCCAGAGTTGACGTTTATTTTCTTCCGAAAGTGTTACACCAACCCATTGACCAAAGGTCGGTGACGTTTTACGCAGATCGACCGCCACATCAAATACTTCACCTTGTGTACAGCGAACTAATTTGCCTTGCGGATGCTGAATCTGATAATGCAGACCGCGCAAAACGCCTTTCACCGACTTGGAATGATTGTCCTGAACAAAGTTAACTTTACGCCCAATCGCAGTTTCAAATTTGGCTTGATTAAAGCTCTCATAAAAAAACCCACGTTCATCACCAAATACTTGTGGCTCAATGATTTTAACGTCGGGGATTTGGGTATCAATAATATTCATAGTTCAGGGAGTACGGTGTGGGGAATAGGGATTAAAAATCACCAGCAACCCAACGCCAAATTCTCAGTTCCTTTTATTTATAAGTCGGAGGTGCAGTTCGCTGCGCTTAATGCACCCCACTTTTAATAAATGATTATTTAATCATGCTCAGCAGGTATTGGCCGTAGGCGTTTTTCTTTAGCGGTTGGGCGAGTTTTTCTACTTGAGCGGCATCAATCCAACCTTTGCGATAGGCAATTTCTTCTGGGCAGCAAACCTTCAAGCCCTGCCGAGTTTCAATCGTTTGGATGAACTGGCTAGCATCGAGCATTGACTCATGCGTACCCGTATCCAGCCAAGCATAACCACGATGCATAATTTTTACATCTAATTGATTTTGCTGTAGATAGACTGCATTCACATCGGTAATTTCTAGTTCGCCACGTGACGAAGGTTTAATATTTTTAGCAACATTAATTACGCTATTGTCATAAAAATATAAACCAGTGACTGCATAATTAGATTTCGGTTTCAGTGGTTTTTCTTCGATAGAAAGAGCTTTACCAGTTGCATCAAAATCAACCACACCATAGCGCTCTGGATCATTCACGTGATAAGCAAAAACGCTAGCGCCATTTTCTTTATCCGCAGCGGTTTTTAATAAATCAGCAAATTCATGACCATAAAAAATATTATCGCCCAGCACCAGAGCCACATTATCTTGGCCGATAAATTCTTCGCCAATAATAAAGGCTTGCGCCAGACCATCTGGACTTGGCTGTACCGCGTATTGCAGTTTGATACCCCATTGGCTACCGTCGCCGAGCAATTGCTCAAAGCGTGGAGTGTCTTGTGGGGTAGAGATAATCAAAATATCGCGAATACCTGCGAGCAATAGCGTGCTCAGCGGGTAATAAATCATCGGTTTATCGTAAATCGGTAGCAATTGCTTCGATACGGCGATCGTAGCGGGGTAAAGTCGAGTACCCGAACCACCGGCTAAAATAATACCTTTACGGCTAGGATTTGCGATTAGAGATTGGGGATTAGTCATTTTTGCCATTTTTTGTCATGGATTATGCTTGTTTAAGCCACGAAACGGTTTTACCCGTCGCCATTTCATACAGTGTTTCTGGGCTCACATCAAATCCGCAGGGCCACGCTAACGTGGGCCATTCATCAAGATAAAATTGCGAAAATAGTGCTTTATCTTTCAGTTGCTGGGCAATTGGGTAGCGATTAATCAACTCAGTTAAATCAACAAGACCGATTTCATCGGTATTGAATTTCAATTGAATACAATAGCCATCCAAATATTTTGCGGATTCAATATGTATCATGATTTATCCTTCACACTCGTGGTGCGACTTTATGGAATTCTTTACATGCCCACATTGCCATTAATTCAAAGTTGCACTATCACCCGGGTAGCCAATCCCCCAACACTTCATCACTCGTCCATGGGCAAGCCTCTGGAAAAATATCAAATCCAAGTTGAGTTTCTTTATCGGCAGCTTCACGTGCATCTAGCCATGCATCGTCCCACCAACCGCGATCATTCAAACTCGCTTTTAGGCTGGGGGTATTTTCTAGGCGTCGGCTCAACGCCTTGCGCTGTTCACGGATCGTATTTTTCCAGCTGCTTCCTTGTCTGTCTGGCTGATATTGCCATTTGAGCAAGTGCGCTAGTAGTAATGCCATTCGGTTCGCCAATTCACGTTGTTCGCTTTTACCCACGTCTTCAATCTCCTCGGCAATATGCGCTAAATCCAGCAGTTCAAAGCGCCCTGCACGAATCAACCTCGCTTGCTCGCTAGCCCACGCAACAATGTCTTGTTCATAAGAAATAGTCATTGCAATCTCCTTCACTTTACATCCATCAATTGCGTCATCACTTGCTGCACACCGACTTGCCAATCGGGTAGCTCTAACCCAAAAGTGCTTTGCAACTTTTGCGTATTCAAGCGCGAATTAGCTGGACGTGGTGCGGGAACTGGGTAGTCACTTGCGGGAATCGCTTTAATCGCTTCGCTAGTAATTTTTAGGGTATAGCCCTGCTCGTTAGCAATTTTGTTGATTAGCGACGCATACCCATGCCACGAGGTTTCGCCTGAGGCGACCAGATGATAGGTGCCATTGATGCTAGGGAGTTGGGAGTGGGGAGTGGGGAGTAAGTTCTCAACCACATCTTCGCCACCTACCAGTCTACTTTGATCGACCATCGAGATAGCGGTGCTCTGAAGTAAGTGCGCGGCACTGCCTGCTACTCCCAAATCCCTACTCCCTACTCCCCACTCCCCACTATCCATCACCTGCCGTATCGCATGTGCGGTCACATCCGCGATTAAACTTGCTGAGGTTGGCGCGCCGATTTGATCGGCCACCACGCTCAGCGCATCGCGCTGCTGCATTAAGCGCAGCATGGTTTTTTTAAAAAATTAGCGCCATGCGCGCCAAATACCCAGCTAGTACGGAAAATCAAATGCTGACAACCGCTGGCACGAATCGCGTCCTCGCCGGCCAGTTTGGTTTTGCCGTAGACCGATTGCGGATTTGTTACGTCGTCTTCCAAATACGCACCGTCTTTGCGGCCGTCAAACACATAGTCGGTCGAATAATGCACTAGCAAAGCACCGAGCTTGGCGGCTTCGTCGGCAAAAACCTGCGGCGCGGTGGTATTGAGTAATGTTGCCAGCTCAACTTCAGATTCGGCCTTATCTACCGCAGTATGCGCGGCCGGGTTCACGATAATATCGGGGCGAATGCGTTGCACTAAGTCACGGATGGCATCAGGATTGGATAAATCACAATCATCGCGATCCACCGCAACCACCTCACCCAGTACGGCCAGGCTACGCTGCAGCTCAAAACCCACTTGGCCGTTTTTACCCGTGAGTAGAATGCGGGGAGTTGGGAGTGGGGATTGGGGATTTGTCATATTAATGACGCCATTTTTTTATGTAAGCCCGTCAGCAAACGCGCTGTCGTGCTAATTTGATTAAAAACTGGATGGTCTGCTGGTAAATACTCTAGCATTTTTGAAATTTCCAATTGGGTATCTAACTCTGCTAAAGACCCACGCGCAATATTCAAAAAATGCACATATTCCTTGGTAGATCCTCTAGCAACACCTTCGGCAATATTGGATGGAATCGACACCACTGCGCGTCTCATTTGGTTGGTTAAACTAAAGAGTTCTTCACGCGGATAAGTTGCGGTAATTTGATAAATCATTTTTACCAGCAGCATGGCCTGTATCCATACCTCCAGCTGCTTGTGGGTCTTTTCCATTCCCTACTCCCTACTCCCCACTCACCGCATACTGCTTTTCCACCCACTCACGATAAGCACCGCTGGTTACATTGCTCACCCAGTCTTGATTGGCCAAATACCACTCTACGGTTTTACGAATGCCCGATTCGAAAGTCTCTGCCGGTTTCCAGCCGAGTTCACGCTCGAGTTTTCGCGCATCAATGGCGTAGCGCCTATCATGCCCAGGGCGATCGGTTACATAAGTGATTTGGCTGCGGTAAGTGACGGGATTCGGTATTAGGGACTGGGGATTAACTGCACCATTCCCCACTCCCTCTTCCCCATTCCCCGCCTTACGAGGAGCCAGCTCATCCAGCAAGTCACAAATCGTATGCACCACATCGAGATTGGCTTTTTCATTCCAGCCACCAACGTTATACGTCTCGCCCACTTTGCCAGCTTCAAGCACGCGGCGAATTGCTGAGCAGTGATCTTTCACATACAACCAATCACGAATTTGCTGGCCATCGCCATAAATTGGCAACGGCTTACCTGCCAGTGCATTCAGAATTACCAGCGGAATCAGTTTTTCTGGAAAATGATATGGGCCGTAATTATTTGAGCAATTAGTGGTTAATACCGGCAAACCATAAGTATGGTGCCAAGCACGCACCAAATGATCCGATGCCGCTTTTGATGCTGAATACGGGCTATTGGGTTCAAACGCTTTAGTTTCGCTAAACGCAGGATCATCCGCTGCCAGCGTGCCGTAGACTTCGTCAGTCGACACATGCAAAAAGCGAAACGCCGCTTTTTGCTCCGCAGCCAAATCAGTCCAATAACCGCGCACGCTTTCTAATAAATTAAAGGTGCCAACCACATTGGTTTGTATAAATTCGCCTGGCCCAGTAATTGAGCGATCCACATGCGATTCGGCGGCAAAGTTAATCACTGCACGGGGTTGGTATTCGGCGAGCAATTTGCCAATAATGTCCCGATCACCGATATCTGCACGAACAAATAAATGACGGGTATCGCCCTCTAGCCCTTTAAGGGTATCGAGGTTACCGGCATACGTTAGCTTATCGACGTTAATCACCATCTCGTCACAGCCAGCTAACCAATCTAAAACAAAATTACCACCGATAAAACCAGCTGCGCCAGTTACTAAAATAGTCATTCAATCTCTACCTTTCGTGCAATTTATATAGCCACTATGGCTCTATATAAAACATGTAATTTATTAATTTTAACCGTGCAATTTCAGCAAAATAATTAGCATTTACCTGCATCAACGATGCATTACTTTGCCCTCCAAGCCGCAGCAATTTTGCTTAACAGCGCTAATGACTGGCTATTTTCTCTTGATTTGGTGATGGCTTCAGCAATAAATGCCCATAAAATACTTAAAAAAATAACGCGGCAAATGTTGCCAATAAAATGATTAATACACGCTTCGGACCGGATTTTTCATCAGGCACTTCGGCAGCAGTCATTTTTAATTCATCGCGCTCTTGTTTTTTAATTAAATCAATGCGGCGATCTAAGCGTTCAATTAAAGCATCCCAATACGCTTGCTGCTGCAAAGCACCGACTGCGGCAATCCATAAGCCGGTATTGTTGGCATTGCTTTGTTTTTTCATACTATCAACGACCAATCGCTGCAAACTCGAGAGCTGATCTTGCATTCGCACCAATTCGTTTTGCATCATATCGCTGACGCCACCTTGCAACGTTGATTCAGCCTGAATCGCCGCTAAGCTGGTAATGCCATAACGATCTGCAGCGGACAATTGATTAATCATTGCGGCCAAATCGGCTTGTTTAATTTCGGCATCGTATTTGTTTTTATTTTTTTGCGCCATTTCACGGCGAGTTTCTAAATCATAACGCTGCTTAGAGCTATCCAATAATCGCATTGCATATAAATTACTTTGCAACGCTGAACCCATTTTATTGGCTAACAAAGCCGCAAATTCCGGGTTTTCGTCGGTGACATTAATATCTAAAAAGCCATCTTTGGCATTTAACGTCACTTTAACCGCCTTGCCCATTTCTTTGCGCGTGGCTTGGCGGCCTTTTGTTTCAAAGTGCTCCGCCAGTTTCATTTCTTTGGCGATGGCTTCTTGCACTTGATCGTTGCCCAATACCCAGTTGTACACTGCCGCATTTTTCGACGGTGCAATTTTAAGTGTTGCCGTGTACTGATTGGGCAAACTGAACGCCACCACGGCTGCGATCACGGCCACCAGAATCGGAAGACCAATAATCAGTTTTTTATGTTTGGTTAGGACTAGCACCAGATCCAATAAAGAAATTTCTTCCTCTGCATCTGGCTTGTGATGAGATGTCTCGCTGGCGTTGACTGCAGTCATTGGCGTGTATTCTGTAAAAAGATTAAAAATTCAAAACATCGAAAAATGCCGACCATTATAATCGATGACGTTCAGTTTTGTTTTTTTGTAAGAAAAAAGCCAGCATTTGCGCTGGCTTTTTGATTTAAACCATACAAACGATCAAAATTCAAACGCAGGCATCGTCACCCGCATTCTTGGCAAGTTGTAATCAAAGACCTGCTTTTGCTCAAGCTGGGCACCTGCTTTCTGAAAGCGCGTGGCGTACATCATGGGCTCTTCACCAATCACCGCAATCAAGCTGCCGTTTTGCGCCAATTGCGCCAACAAGGCATCAGGCGCTTGGGCGAACGATGCAGTGGCGATAATCGCGTCAAACGGGGCTTGGCTATTGGCAGCCAAAGCATCGCCAACTTCAGCGCGCGCATTTTTAATGCCAGCGGCTTTCAGCTGGGCATTGATAAATGCCACATATTCAACATCCGCATCCACTGCCACCACTTGCGCACACAAACCGGCAGCCAAGGCCACCAAGTAAGCTGCGCCGGAGCCGACGATCAGCAATTTGTCGGTGGGTTTTAAGTCAATTTCTTGCAAGAAACGCGCTTCAACCTTAGGAGCAAGCATCAGCTGGCCATGTGCCAATGGCAATTCCACATCCACAAAAGCCAGTTCTTTTTTATCCGCAGGAACAAAATCTTCACGGCGTGTATTGAGCACCCGAGCAAGAATCACAGGATTCAACACATTCCACGGGCGAATTTGCTGCTCAACTAAAAGATAACGTGCGTTTTCCCAATCCATGTTTGCTTCACCTCAAGACAAGCCGACTACGGCGATTAGATTATTCAATTTGTCTTGCAATTATCCCACAACTCTTTTAATTTCACATTCATGAATCGCTAGGGGTTCCGATTTAAGCGACTTTTCTTCTGAAAATGCCATTTTTGGCCAATCTCACAAGAAACAACGTCAGCAAATCGGATGAGATATACCCTTGGAACCTGACCCGGTTAATACCGGCGTAGGAAAGCGAGTCGCTGACTTTTTGCGCCCTCACTCCTATGCCGTCTTTTTAAATCACGCGCCAACGAGCGCGACTGAATCACTCACTAGAGTTTGAATCAGTGCACAGGAGAACACCATGAACGCAAAAGCAGAATTTTCCGCCGATTCGGCCGTCGTTGACGAAGCCGCCATCAAGCCGCTGCCTAATTCACGCAAAATCTATGTACCAGGCTCACGCGCTGACATTCAAGTGCCAATGCGCGAAATCAGCCAAGCTGATACCCCATTGCAAATGAGCATCAGCGGCGCGGTGGAAAAAAACCCACCGATTTTTGTGTACGACTGCTCAGGTCCTTACACTGATCCAGCGGCTAAAATCGACGTGCGCAAAGGCTTAGAGCCAATTCGTGCGGCGTGGATTGCCGAGCGCAACGACACCGAAGTGCTTGCGGGCCTGACTAGCGAATTTGGCCGCATGCGCGAAGCGGATCAAAGCCTTGATGTACTGCGTTTCGAGCTCAAACGCCAACCGCGTAAAGCGCAAGCTGGCAAAAACGTATCGCAAATGCATTACGCCCGCCAAGGCATCATCACCCCAGAAATGGAATACGTCGCGATTCGTGAAAACATGAACCGTGCGGCTTACCTAGAAAGCCTCAAAACCGACAGCCCAACCGGCGACAAAATGTTGGCGATGATGAATCGTCAACACAAAGGCGAAAACTACGGCGCGAATATGCCGGATGTGATTACCCCAGAATTTGTGCGCAGCGAAATCGCCTGTGGCCGCGCCATTATCCCGAACAATATTAACCACCCAGAATCGGAGCCAATGATTATTGGCCGCAACTTCTTGGTGAAAATCAACGGCAATATCGGCAATTCTGCAGTAACGTCTTCGATCACCGAAGAAGTCGACAAAATGACTTGGGGTATCCGCTGGGGTGCCGACACGATTATGGATTTGTCGACTGGCAAAAATATTCATGAAACCCGCGAATGGATTTTGCGTAATTCGCCAGTACCAATCGGCACGGTGCCTATCTACCAAGCACTAGAAAAAGTCAACGGCAAGGCTGAAGACCTGACTTGGGAATTGTTCCGCGATACCTTGATTGAGCAAGCAGAGCAAGGCGTGGATTACTTCACGATTCATGCAGGCGTATTGCTGCAATACGTACCGATGACGGCCAATCGTATGACCGGTATTGTGTCACGCGGCGGCTCGATTATGGCCAAATGGTGCTTGGCGCATCACCAAGAAAACTTCTTGTACACGCACTTTGAAGACATTTGCCAAATCATGAAGGAATACGACGTTGCCTTCAGTTTGGGCGATGGCTTGCGTCCGGGTTCAATCTGGGATGCCAATGATGAAGCGCAATTGGGCGAACTCAAAACATTGGGTGAACTCACGCAAATCGCGTGGAAACACGACGTGCAAGTGATGATCGAAGGCCCAGGCCACGTGCCAATGCAATTGATCAAAGAAAACATGGATAAAGAGTTGGACTGGTGCCATGAAGCGCCGTTCTACACCCTTGGCCCATTGACCACCGATATTGCACCGGGTTACGACCACATTACGTCAGCGATTGGCGCTGCGCAAATCGGTTGGTACGGCTGCGCGATGCTGTGCTACGTAACGCCTAAAGAGCATTTAGGCTTGCCAAACAAAGCCGACGTGAAAGAAGGCATCATCACGTACAAACTCGCCGCGCACGCCGCTGATTTGGCCAAGGGTCATCCGGGCGCGCAGATTCGTGACAATGCACTCTCTAAAGCACGTTTCGAATTCCGCTGGGAAGATCAGTTCAATTTGGGCCTTGATCCAGACCGCGCGCGTGAGTTTCATGATGAAACGCTGCCCAAAGACAGCGCCAAAGTCGCGCATTTCTGCTCAATGTGTGGCCCGCATTTCTGCTCGATGAAAATCACCCAAGACGTACGCGAATTCGCCGCCAAACAAGGCATCAGCGAAATCGAAGCGCTCAAGAAAGGCATGGAAACCAAATCCATCGAATTCGTGAAAACCGGTGCCGAGGTATATCACAAGCAATAATACTAGCCGCTGGCTAGCGTGAGATACCCATAAAATAAGGGCAATATTCAGATTTGTTGTTGATGCTGTGTCGCGCTCGTCGAGCTGGGGCTTAATACCCCGTCTAAGCGCACCGAGTGAGGAGAGAGACAAACAGCTATATCGTTTGGCTCACGATGATCGAGGGCACAGCGGAGCTGGGCGAGATCAAAATCGCCTTTCTTTCCCCTCTTTTCTTTGGCGAGTCAAAGAAAGAGGGTGGCCGCCACTGACTGCGACTGTAAATCACCGTGCCGCAGGCACTTAAAACCATCAACAGCTATTTTGAACCGCATCAAAAAAACGCAGCGCAAAAATATTGGTCGCTGCGTTTTTTATTTCCTGCCAGTCCACTTTAAATCTGATTTAAATCCGATTTACCAGGCGTGCGACAGCACCAGCGAGATTTCTCGTTCTTTGCTTGTGCCTTGCGCAGTGCTCACCGGCCATTCGCCCACTAGCCGCACACTATTACCCCTCGACAAACGAAAATTAATCGCGCCGCCAGCGAGCCAATTATTGATTTGATCATTAGTAGCTCTACCGCCACGCGTCACCATGCCACCGGTTTGATATTCTAAAGTCGCCGCCAGCCACATCTCAGGAATCGGGCTGAAACTCGCCATGGTTTTAAAGTGATATATATTTTTTTGTTCAAATCGACCGATTTTATAGTCCGGATTGTCGGCAAACCAAGATAGTCCCGCCACACCCTCAAAAACCCATTGATTTCATCGTCCAAGCCAATTGGCACTCAGGAAACAGCATCCAGCGATTGGCGGTGATATTGGCTGATTGGTTTTTTTCATACGCGGCCGTTGGAATATTGACCTGTACCCCACAGGCGCTACTTAAGCCGTTGCGATCATAGTGTTTGATCGCCTCGCGATCTAAAGCCGGCCGGCGATAGACACCCACACCAAAGCCCAACATTACATCACCAATACCATCGGCCTCAGCCTGCGGGCGGCGACTATTTGCAAACGATTGATCCACAGTCACATACGGCAATTGCACCGCCACATACGCCAATTGCCCCGCAAGATCAAAATATTGCGCTTGCCGCAAGCTCACGCTGCGTTTCTTGACGACCTCAATCTCACGCGGTCCACGTGGCGATTCAATATGTAGCTGACGAAAACGCATCGAGGTGCGACTGGTATCATCCGCCACCAAACCATACTGCCGTGGGTCAACCGCATGCGTTGGCAAACTGATGAATACCCCTAGCACCACACTCCAAGCCACTTCTTATTCATTGCCATATCAAAACCCAAAACCCAGCGAGGCCGCATACAATATACGGACTTTACCTTATATAGCAGCAACACTTACAAACAAAACCAAAATAAACAATGAATTGAGTAAGCCCAACAACACTCGTCAATCCACACCCCAACCCGCACAAAATCATCCCAGCCAATCATACCGCTAAGCCTTTGAATACGTTATACTTCTGCCCCTTCGCCTGACTTGCTCTGGATTGCATTATGCTTTTGCCGCACCAACTTGAATTACTTGCCCCAGCCAAAACCGCCGAAATCGCGCGAGAAGCGATCTTGCACGGCGCAGATGCGGTGTATATCGGCGGCCCAAGTTTTGGCGCGCGGCACAATGCCAGCAATCCCATTGAAGACATCAGTGCCTTGGTGTCTGTTGCGCATCGCTATCATTCACGCGTATTTGTCACGCTCAATACCATTTTGCACGACAACGAACTCGAACCGGCACGCCAGCAAATTATTCAGCTGTATGAAGCCGGTGTCGATGCGCTGATTGTGCAAGACATGGGCGTACTCAAACTCGATATTCCGCCGATCCAGCTGCACGCCAGTACGCAATGCGATATTCGTAGTCCTGAAAAAGCTAAATTTTTATCGGATGCTGGTTTTTCGCAAATCGTGTTGGCGCGAGAATTGGGCGTAAAGCAAATTCGCGAAATCAGCGCGGCCATTGGTGACACCGCGACGATTGAATACTTTATCCACGGCGCTTTGTGCGTGGCGTTTTCTGGGCAATGCAATATCAGCCATGCAGCGACCAATCGCAGCGCCAATCGCGGCGATTGCTCGCAAGCTTGTCGCCTACCGTACACCTTGACCGATCACAAAGGCCAAGTGGTGGCGTTTGATAAGCATTTGCTGTCGATGAAAGACAACGACCAAACCGATAATCTCGCGTTGCTGGTCGACGCTGGTGTGCGCTCGTTCAAAATCGAGGGTCGCTATAAAGACGCGCAATACGTTAAAAACATCACCGCGCATTACCGTCAGCACCTTGATGCTATTTTGGAGCAACGTCCTGATTTAGCCCCGGCATCAAGTGGCCGCAGCGAGATTTTCTTTACCCCCAACGTCGATAAAACCTTCCACCGCGGCCATACCGATTATTTTGCCACTGAGCGTAAAACCGATATCGGCGCGTTTGATTCGCCCAAATACGTTGGCCCTACCTGTGGGAACGATCACTCGCGTCACCGACAAATTCTTTGAAATGCAAATCATCGACCCCACCGAGCCACTGGCTAACGGCGATGGTCTGAATTACATGAAAAAACGTGAAGTGGTCGGCGTGCAAGCCAATACCGTAGAAGCCATTGATAAAGCGGCTGGCCTATTTCGCGTATTCCCCAATGAGGCGATGAGTGAGCTTGTTGGCCTCAAAGCAGGTATTGGCATGAACCGCAATCGGGATCATGCTTGGGAGCAGATACTCAACAAAAAATCCGCTGAACGTAAAATCGGTGTGTGGCTCAATTTGTCTGAAACTGCGACGGGTCTTGCGCTCACCATGACCGATGCCGACGGCTGTACGGTGACTGTTGACGCGCCGATGGCGCTCGAAGTTTCACAGAATGCCGACAAAGCGTGGAGTGGTTTGATTGGTGGTTTGGGTAAACTCGGCAATACGATGTTTTACGCCGAAGACGTATCACTGAACTTGAGCCAGCCTTGGCATGTGGCCGCATCGGCAATTAATGCGCTGCGCCGCGAAGCCGTTGAGCAACTCGAACTTGCCCGCGTTGCGGCATGGCCTAAGCAAGAACGCAAAGTGCCGCTTGAGCCGCCAGCGATTTACCCCGACGAAACGCTGTCGTTTTTGGGTAATGTGTATAACAAAAAAGCCCGTGAATTTTATCAACAGCACGGCGTAAAACTCATCGCTGCCGCCTACGAGGCGCACGAAGAAGCCGGTGAAGTGCCGTTAATGATTACCAAGCATTGCCTGCGGTTTTTCGTTTGAACTCTGCCCGAAACAAGCCAAAGGCGTGATTGGTGTCAAAGGCCAAATCAAGGCCGAGCCAATGACGCTGTCGAACGACAAAGAAAGCTATACGCTCAAATTTGATTGCAAGCCGTGCGAAATGCATGTGATGGGCAAAATGAAACCGCACATTTTTAAAATCGCCACCACCGTCGATTATTCCAGTGCAGACCATTACCTTTCACAAAGCCAAACCTGAACCGGAAGGCTATAGCCATTAAACGACTGCACAAAAAATGCCGCTATGAAATGAGCGGCATTTTTTTAAACGAAAAATACAGTCTTTGACCTAGAGTCTTTGACCTAGGATTGCGCGGCATCCGGCGGCGTGCGCCATGGCGGTAATGGCGCATATTGCGCGAGTAATTGGCTAACGCGCTCAACACCATCGGCGGTCCCCACCAGAGATGCGGGCGACACGCCATTGAGCGCCACATGTGGGCAGGTAATCCACTTCACCACGGTATTTAAATCACCCAATTTATGCTCAGCCATATCAATCACGGCCAGCCAAGGCAGCAATATTTGCGGCTCAAATTGCACCACCGCCATTAAATCGGCATGCAAATCGGGCTGCCCAGCCAGCTCTCGCTCGAGTAATTCAAAAAAAACGCCAATTCGCGTTAAATCCATCATTGCCTCTACTGCGGTTTGTTCTACTGCGGTTCAGGTCTACGCCATCTTGATGCCATCAGCCTTACATTTTTCGGCAAGAAACGGTTCGATCTTCCCTGTGCTTAATAGCGCGCCATATTCGGCTCAACATCATTGGCCCACGCTGCAATCCCGCCGTCTAAATTAATCATATTTTCAAAACCTTGCCGTTCCAAAAATCCCGCCACTTGATAGCTACGCACGCCGTGATGGCAAATCACCACGTAAGTGGCATCAGGATCTAAGCGCGTTTGCTCACTGGGGATGTGACTCATCGGCACATTTTGACTGCCATTAATTTGGCATAAAGCCACTTCCCAAGGCTCGCGCACATCTAATAAAGCAGGCGCTGCACGGCTTGGGTCTTGCAGCCATAGGTAAAGATCATTCGGATTAATATGTTGCATTTTTATTGGCCTTTGCATACCACGACAACGCAAAAAATAATGCGCTGCGTATTTAAAATCGATTCAGTTTGAGCGCCAAATATCGCGACTCCCCCAAGTTGGCTGACCAATCCTTACCGTAATAGCGAGTACATCGATGACAAGCAGACCACGATGCAAACCCACTTTGGCTCAACGATTTGGCGCATGGCGCGCAAATTAAATCAGTTTCAGGCTAGAGGCAATCAATTTAATTCTTTACTATGGCCGCAGCTCGCTGTCGCAAGTCTTTTTTGGAGTTGTCATGACTTATCTTTATAGCTTATTCGCCCTCACCATTGGCCTCATTATTCCCTTGCAGGCGGCCATTAATAACCAACTCAAGTCCGTCATCGGCCACAGTACTTTACTGGCGGCCTTGGTGTCGTTCTCGGTGGGTACGCTGGCCCTACTCTGCATCAGTCTAGCAACTGGGCAAAAAATCAGTGCATTAGCGCAGCTCCCGAAAGCCGAGCCGTGGATGCTGTTGGGAGGTCTACTTGGCGCGGTGTTTGTTTTTGGCACCACCTTGATCGCGCCTAAACTCGGCGCAGCGACGATGTTGTCGCTCATTATCACTGGGCAAATTATTGCCTCAATGCTGTTTGATCGATTTGGCTGGTTTGCTATGCCGATGAAAGATTTGAGCTGGCCGCGCTTACTCGGCGCAGCCTTGATTATTATTGGCGTGGTCTTGGTGAACTTTGGCAATGATTGGCTTCATCCCAAGCCTTAGGCGCTGGCTTGCTAATTACCTCTATCTACCTTTAATTATACTTTTTTATAAGCACGCAAAAACTTTCAACAATAGAAATACTATGAATTAAATCAATACATTACTGACACTTTTATCAATTCACTAGTCTTTTTCATCCCCAGAATATTAATATGTTTTTGCTTACAAAAATCGAGTAGAACGGCAATCGTTTTCTGTCATCACCACCTTGCCATTCAACGAATGCGGCTCTTCTATGGTTCTTGTAATTTAAAAACAGCACTCGGCGGCGTCACGGATCGAAGTGCCATAAAAGGATGGAGACGGTATGTCAGAAATGAATCGTTGGATGTTGGCGGCAATCCCCGCCATGATGATCAGTGCTTATGCCCACGCCACTCCGGCATGGAGCGAAGGCAGTACTTACAATGCAGGAACAATCGTCAGTTACAAAGGGCTCAATTACAGCGCCCTCGTTACTCACACGGCTTACGTTGGCGCCGGCTGGACGCCTGACACCACGGCCACGCTCTGGAAAGTAGCGGCAAATAGCAGCACCGCGCCAACGGCAAAACCGAGCCCTAGCCCAAGCGCCTTACCCACTGCGACTGCGACACCGACACAAATACCAACGCCAACGCCAACGCCAAGCATTGCGCCCACGGCGACACCGACCACAGCCCCCACGACCCCAAGCAATTGCAGCACAACGTGGAATAGCGCCACCGCCTATCAAGGTGGCCAACGCGTGGTGTATAACAACATCTCTTTTGAAGCCAAATGGTGGGTACAAGGCACGATCCCATCGACCAGCGATCAATGGGGTCCGTGGAAAAACTTAGGCAGCTGCAACGGCGCGACGCCGACACCAACGGTAAAACCAACGGCAACGCCTACTGCAACACCAACCGCAACACCAACTGCAACACCAACCGCAACACCAACCGCAACACCAACCGCAACACCAACCGCAACACCAACCGCAACACCAACTGCAACGCCAACTGCAACGCCAACTGCAACACCAACTGCAACACCAACGGCAACACCAAGTTCAGTACCAACGGCAACGCCGACCAGCAGCCCAGTGGCCGCCTACAAGCCGCAAATTAGCTATGTTGCCGCACCCGCTGGCTATCCAAGCGCAGCGCAATTTAGCGCGGCTGAACGTGCTTTGTACGCTCAAGCCGGAGCGGACAGCCAAACCATTGATCGAATTCGCGCGGCGCTTCAAGTTCGCCCCGATAGCATTGTGAATGCCGTTAGCCCCGGCGCAGCGAGCAATCCAGACAACGTTAAACGCGTTGAACGGGTCTTGAGCTTGGCGAAATTTGATTATTTCTTCCCTGTTCGTAATGTGAAATACACCTACGACAGCTTGCTCAAAGGGGTGGCCAAATTCCCAGCCTATTGCGCAACGTATACCGATGGCCGCGATTCCGATTTGATCTGTAAAAAACTGCTGGCCACCTCGTTTGCCCACTTTGCACAAGAAACAGGCGCCAATTGGCCATCACTCACGCCTGCTGTTGCGCGTGGTTATCCCGAGCAAAATAATGCGGTGTTAGCCACACTCGAGCAAAACGTAGCGATCCCGACTTTCCGCCAAGGTTTATGGTTCTTGCGTGAGCAAGGCATGGTCGAAGGCAACGGCACAGGCGGTTATCAAGACTGCTTTAACGGTGCCGGTAGCTCGATTTTCTCGATTTTCTACCCGTGCAGCAAAAATGCCCAAGGCCAGAACCTGAGCTATTTTGGTCGTGGCTCTAAGCAACTTTCTTGGAATTACAACTACGGCCCATTCAGTAAATCACTGTATGGCGATGTGAATGTCTTACTCGATAAACCCGAACTGGTTGCCGATACTTCGCTCAATTTTGCCTCTGCGATTTGGTTTGCGGTGTATCCACAATCGCCAAAACCACCGATGACTTGGGTGATTGATGGCACTTGGGTGCCCAATCAAGTGGACGCGGCCAACAATATGAAACCGGGCTTTGGTGCCACCACCTACATCATTAACGGTGGCATTGAATGCGGTAAAGGCAGCGAAGTCTCGCAATCGCTCAATCGGATTGCGGCGTATAAAGAGTTCACCAAAGAACTTGGCATCGACATTACCGGTGAGCAGCTCACGTGTGGTAATTCCAAAGGCTTTACCGATGGCTCGGCCGCTGCGACCAAAACCTATTTGGATAAAGGCTGGGGTTACAACCCAAATAATCCAGGTGGCGTAGCATGGTCTTGCCAATTGGCGACATATCAAACGCCATTTAGCCTGGCCAATCCGGGTGATTACCAAGCCTGCGTTGATTACTTCTTCCGTGGCCAAGTGAAATTTAACGGCCAAATCGTCATCGACAACAGCAAATAAATTTTCGCCAACGCAGTAAAACCAATAAAAAACGCCGTTCATTGAATGAACGGCGTTTTTGTTCATCAAGCGAATGATTCGATCAACCTAGACTCAGCGTATTTATTGGCATTGGTAATCGCATTGACGCTGCTGCAAACTGATGTGACAGCCGTGCCGCGCTCGTCGGTCTGGGGCTTAATATCCCGTTCAAGCGCACCGAGTGCGGAGTGAGACAAACAGCTTTATCGTTTGGCTCACGACAATCGAGGGCATCGGGGACCGATGCGCGCTCGGGTCACCTTTCTTTTCCCCTCTTTTAGCTACGCAGAAACTTCGTTTTCTTTGGCGAGACAAATAAAAGAGGGTCCTCGCCACTGACTGCGACTGTAAAACAGCCGTGCCGCAGGCACTTAAAATCAGCAACACTGAATCCAAATAATACCGTTTATTAATAGGTATATCTATCTAGATCTTATCAATAAAAGGTTACAGACAAATACCCTTATACCAAACCTTTTTGCTGCGCCCAAAATACGCCAACAATGGTTTTGGCATCGGTAATGCGGCCATCGAGTACGCCAGCAATCAGCTCAGACATACTCATGGTGATGCTTTCTAAAAACTCACCATCATCCAGTTGTCGTTCACCGGCAGTTAAGTCTCGTGCCAAATACAATTTAATTTCTTCGTCGGTATACGAAATAATCGGGTGAATCACCCCCAGATATTCCCAAGACGCGGCGCTATAACCTGTTTCTTCTAATAATTCGCGCTGCGCGCAAGCCAAAGGATCTTCGCCAGCATCGAGTTTGCCGGCAGGAAACTCGATAAACACCCGATCTAAAGGATAACGAAATTGCCGCTCAAGCAATAATCGGCCATCGGCCAGCTGTGGAATCACCATCACCGCGCCCGGGTGCTTAATATATTCGCGCGTTGCGGTGCTGCCATCGGGCAAAAACGCACGGTATCGCAAAAAGCATTGAGCAATTTGCCTTTAAATAAAGGCTGGCTAGAGAGCGTTTCTTCGATTAAATGGCGATCTACTGACATGATATGGATCCATAAAAAAAAAGGCGACCTTGCGGCCGCCCAGTTTAACGCGTTTTGTAAGTGATCAAACAAAAGTTGGCTGACAGCATTACCTTAGCTTGCCATAAAACAGTTTATGAGTGCTTAAAGCTTGACCGCCCGCGTATGCCAAATACGATCAGCGTATTCTTGAATCGTTCGATCCGATGAAAAATGCCCCATTGCCGCCACATTTAAAATGGCTTTTCTCGCCCAAAGATCGGGCTTAGCAAATAGCGCATCCACTTTGGCCTGCATGGCGACATAGGCTTCAAAATCGGCCAATAATTGGTAATGATCGCCCCAATTAACCAAGGTATCAAAAATCACCCGATAGCGCTCTGGCTCACTCGGGCTAAAAAATCCCGACGCCAACATATTGAGCGTATCGCGTAGCGCTTTATTGTTTTCATAAATGCTGCGCGGATTGTAGCCATCGCGGCGTAATGCACTGACTTCTTCGCTGGTATTGCCAAAAATAAACATATTATCGCCACCTATCGCGTCTTGCATTTCCACATTAGCGCCATCCAATGTGCCAATGGTTAATGCGCCATTAAGGGCAAATTTCATATTGCCAGTGCCCGAAGCTTCAGTGCCGGCAGTGGAGATTTGCTCGGATAAATCGGCAGCCGGAATAATCATTTCGGCCAAACTCACGCTGTAATTGGGTAAAAACACTACCTTTAATCGATCAGCAATTCGCTCATCATTATTAATTTTGATGCCAATATCATTAATGAGTTGAATGATCAATTTGGCCATATGGTAGGCCGACGCAGCTTTACCAGCAAAAATCACTACGCGCGGCTGCCATTTTTTATCGGGTTCAGCCAAAATTTGGTTATATCGCGTAATCACATGCAATACATTGAGTAATTGCCGTTTGTATTCATGGATTCGTTTAACCTGCACATCAAATAAAGCGTTTGGATTAATCACGCCGCCTAAAGTACGCGCCACATACATGGCTAAACGTTTTTTATTGGCTAATTTAGCGGCGCGAAATTCAGCCACAAATAGTGGATAATCGGCGTGGGCTTTGAGTTCAACCAGTTCATTTAAATTGCTGCGCCAAGTTTGGCCTATGGTTTTATCGATTAAGTGGGATAAATCAGGATTGGCCAAAGCTAGCCAACGGCGTGGCGTCACACCATTGGTCACATTGGTAAATCGATCTGGATACAAACGCGCAAAATCAGCAAAAATTGATTCCACCATCAGAGCCGAGTGCAGTGCCGAAACACCATTAACTTGATGGCTAGCAATCACCGCCAAATACGCCATCCTGACTTTTCTCTCGCCCTGCTCGTCAATTAAAGAGACGCGACGTAAAAAGTCAAAATCATTCGGGATCATTAAAGCGACTTCTTTTAAAAAAGCCTCATTCAAATCAAAAATTATTTTTTAAATGCCGAGGTAATAATCGCCCCAGCATATTCACTTCCCACGTCTCTAAGGCCTCAGACATCAAAGTATGATTGGTATAGCTAAATACTTTACCGGTAATGGCCCACGCTTCACGCCATTCATAATGATAATCATCAATCAATAAGCGCATTAATTCCGGAATCGCCAACACCGGATGAGTATCATTTAAATGAATCGCGACCTTATCGGCTAAATGATCCAAATTTTCATGGGTGCTTAAATAGCGATGAATAATATCTTGCAAACTCGCGGCAACAAAAAAATACTCTTGGCGTAAACGCAATTCTTTACCGACTAAAGTGGAATCATCGGGATATAAAACTCGCGATACGTTTTCAGAGAGATTTTTTTCCTCTACCGCTGAAAAATAATCGCCCTGATTAAACTTAGATAAATTAATTTCACGCGTAGAGCGCGCCGTCCACAGCCGCAAGGTATTGGTCGATTTAGTGGCAAACCCCGGAATAATAATATCGTGCGCCACCGCCAAAACATCGTGCTGACTATCGAGCCAGCGCACACTCTCGCCCTCTTGCTCGAGTCGCCCACCAAAACGCACGCGGTAACAGACTTCATCGCGCGGGAAATCAACAATATTGACCGATCCCAACCAAGTATCAGGCACTTCAACTTGGCGGCCTTCAATAATGCGCTGCTTAAACATGCCAAATTGATAGCGAATGCCGTAGCCCATACCCGGAATACCCAAGGTCGCCATCGAATCTAAAAAACACGCCGCCAAACGCCCTAAACCACCATTGCCCAAAGCGGCATCGGGCTCTAGACCCACTAATTCATCATAATCAACGCCCATTTTCATCGAGCGCAGTGCGCACCACGTCTTCCATATCCAGCGCCAATAAGGCATTGGATAAGGCGCGGCCAATCAAAAACTCCATCGATAGGTAATACACCCGCTTTAAGTCTTGCGAATATTGCGCGCGGGTGGTTTCCATCCAGCGCTCGACCATTTGATCGCGCACCGCTAAAAAGGTCGCCTCCATCCAGTCTTTGGGCTGCGCGGCACGCGGATCTTTGCCGATGGAATACATTAATTTATTGGCAATGGCTTTTTTCATTAGTTCGGCATCATGCAACTCCGCCGAGTCGTACTGGAAAGGCAAATTCATCAGTAACACTCCCAAACAAATGCAATGGCAAAGCCGCGCGCCATCGGTTTTGAACGAAACATTAAGCGCCTAAGCTGCGATATAAGTTGTGGTATTGTAAGGCTGCGCTATGCCAGCCAAAGTCAGTACGCATTGCTTCTTGCCGCACTGCTTTCCAGTCTTTCGGTCTGGCCCACAAAGCAAAAATTCGGCGAATACCCTGGGTGAGTTCTTCTTTGGAGAAGCCATTAAATACCGCGCCGGTGGCAATACCGTCTTCTAGGTTTTCTAAAGAACAATCCATCACCGTGTCGGCCAAGCCACCCACGCGGCGCACCAAGGGTAGCGCGCCATATTTCAAGCCGTAGAGCTGCGTTAAACCACAAGGCTCAAAGCGACTAGGCACCATCATCACATCACTACCGGCCATGATTTGATGCGAAAACGCTTCGTCATAGCCGATTTTGACCGCCACTTGCTGGGGGTTGTCGGCGGCAGCAGCGACAAAAGCCGCTTCCATTGCAGCGTCGCCACTACCCAGTAACACAAACTGCCCGCCGCGATCGGTGATTTCATTGAGCGCGGCCAACACCAAATGCAAACCTTTTTGCTCGGTTAAACGGCTAACGACGGCAAATAACGGTTTTTCTGTGGCGTGCTCTAAACCCATCACCGCTTGTAATGCCGCTTTACACTTGGCTTTGCCGGTTAATTTATCCACGCTATAGTTCGCGGCAATCAAGGCGTCGCTCTCTGGGTGCCACACGGCCTCATCAACGCCATTTAAAATGCCCGACAATACGTCTTGCCGCGCACGCAATAAGCCATCTAAGCCACAGCCTTGCTCTGGCGTGCTAATTTCTTGGGCATACGTTGGCGATACCGTCGTAATTCGGTCGGCGTAATAAATTCCCGCTTTCATAAACGAAATTTGTCCATGAAATTCCAGCCCATTTAATGCAAAAAAATGCGCGGGTAATTCAAGCTGCGCAAATTGATGAGCCGGAAAAATCCCCTGATAGGCTAAATTGTGAATCGTAAATACGCTCGTAGCCGGACGCCCAGCTGCGGCCAAATATGCGGGCACTAAACCGGCGTGCCAGTCATGCGCGTGCACAATGGCCGGTCGCCAATAGGTATCGATGCCTTCAGCAATACGCGTCGCCACCCAACCCAATAGCGCAAACCGCAGATGATTGTCGGCATATGGATGATGGTTGCCATCTTGATATGGATTACCACCGCGCGCGTATAAATGCGGCGCATCGATGACATACACGCCAATATCATCTGGCGTGCGGCCAAATTTCAAACCGATCTTGCCAGCAAACGTCTGCAACGTGGCGACATCACTCACTGCCGTTAATCCGGCCAATATTGAAGGGAAACCCGGCAATAAAACGCGAACATCGCAAGCCAACGGCGCTAAAGCCAAAGGCAGCGCGCCCGAAACATCCGCCAAACCACCGGTTTTGAGTAATGGAAACATTTCGGCACAAACATGAAGCACTCGCATTATTTAAAACCTTGTCGAAAGTTAATCGTTGGCGCTTGAAGGACTGGAATCTGAGATCTGGGATCTGGAAAAACACCCCACTCCCCACTCCCCACTCCCCACTCCCCACTCCCTACTCCCCATTCCCCATTCCCTACAATTTGGCCAGCATATCCCGCGTCACCAAAAACAACGCCGGTTTCGGTGCGATGAAAGCGGCGCGCATCGTCTTCGGCGTTTTCACCAATAATGGTGTTTTCGGGAATTTCGCATGCACGGTCAATAATGCAGCGCCGAATGCGCGAACCGCGACCGATCACCACTTGCGGCAAAATCACCGTTGAATCAATGGTGCAAAATGAATGAATTCGCACTTGCGAAAACAAGACCGAATTAATCACCAACGAGCCCGAAACAATACAACCGCCCGAAACCAAAGAATTGAGCGTCATGCCGTGGCTACCATTGCGATCTTGCACAAATTTGGCGGGCGGTAATTGCTCTTGCAGCGTCCAGATTGGCCAATCGGTGTCATACACATCGAGTTCTGGCGTGACTGAGGCCAAATCTAAATTGGCCGCCCAATACGCATCCACGGTACCGACGTCGCGCCAGTACGGCTCACCGCTAGACTCAGTCATCACGCACGATAAACTAAACGGATGTGCAAAAGCCTTGCCTTCTAAAACACTTTTGGGAATTAAATCTTTGCCAAAATCATGGCTAGAACCAGCCAGAACAATATCTTCTTCAAGTAAGCGCTCTAAATAACGGGTATTAAAGATATACACGCCCATTGAGGCCAAAGAGACATTGTCATTACCCGGCATGGCGGGTGGCGATTCGGGTTTTTCGATGAAATCGATGATTTTTCGCGACTCATCAACCGCCATCACGCCAAACGCACTTGCCTCGGCGCGCGGCACTTCGATGCAAGCGACTGTGACTTCGGCGCCCAGCAACACATGGTCGACCAGCATGCGTGAGTAATCCATTTTATAAATGTGATCACCCGCCAAAATCACCACGTATTCCGAACGATAAGTGCGCAAAATATCTAAGTTTTGATAAATCGCATCGGCCGTTCCACGATACCAATGCTCTTCGTCAACGCGCTGCTGCGCGGGCAGCACATCAACAAATTCATTCATTTCATTGCGTAAAAAAGACCAGCCGCGCTGCAAATGCCGCATTAAAGAATGCGATTTATATTGCGTAATCACGCCAATTCGGCGCACGCCCGAATTAATGCAATTGGATAAAGCAAAATCAATAATGCGAAACTTACCGCCAAAATAAACCCCGGGCTTAGCGCGATGATCGGTCAATTGCTTGAGCCGAGAACCGCGCCCGCCCGCCAACACCAGCGCCACCGCACGGCTAGGTAATTGACGCGCTAAAGTGGCTTTATCTATCAATTGCATTTCCATGGGTCTTGCTCCGTGTGATTGAGGCGCTGCGCGGTTTCAAGTACCTGCATACTGGTACTTGAAACTTCAGTCCGTAAAACGAATCCGATTACGTCACAACGGTGGCCGCCTCGCGACCTGTACGCGGTTTGATTTGGGCCAATTGCTCGGCAATGGCAATTAATCCCGCCAAAGCGGTTTGCGTTGGCACAGTATGCCCAGCGGCATCGGCGACGAATTTTTCGAGATAAACACGCAGCGTTGCGCCATCCGTGCCGGTACCCGACAAGCGAAATACCACACGGCTGCCATCCGTCATCACCACACGTATGCCTTGCTGCTCGCTGCGTGAACCATCAATCGGGTCGTCATAAGCAAAATCATCGGCCAGTTGCACGGTAAATTCACCGCGGGTTTGCCCCGCCAAAGTCGGCAACTGACGGCGTAAATGCGCCATCAAGTCGTTCGCTGCTAGCGTATCGAGCGCTTCGTAATCATGCCGCGAATAAAAATGCCGGCCATATTCTTGCCAATGCTGCTGCACAATGGCTTCAACCGACTGCCCCGTCACGGCAAGTAAATTGAGCCAAAACAGCACCGCCCACACGCCGTCTTTTTCGCGCACATGGTCCGAGCCCGTGCCATAGCTTTCTTCGCCGCACAACGTCACTTGGCCAGCATCCAGCAAATTGCCAAAAAACTTCCAACCGGTTGGTGTTTCAAAGCAAGCGATACCGCGCTTTTTGGCCACGGCATCCACCGCGCACGACGTGGGCATTGAGCGTGCCACGCCGGCAATACCCTGCGTATAGCCTTTAATTTTCTCAGCATTGGCCGCCATCACCGCCAAACTATCGGACGGGGTGACAATAAAATGCCGACCTAAAATCATATTGCGGTCAGCGTCGCCATCACTGGCCGCGCCAAAATCAGGCACGCTGCTGCCACGCTCGCCAAATAAATGCGCCACCAAATCATCGGCATACACTGGATTGGGGTCAGGATGTAAACCGCCAAAATCGGGAAGCGGAATGCCATTGACCACAGTGCCTTGCGGCGCGCCGAGTAAATCCTCAAGAATGCGTTTGGCGTACGGGCCAGACGCGGCGGACATCGCGTCAAATCGCATCTGATGCCCAGCAGCAAACCAAGCGCGAATCGCGGCAAAATCAAATAAATCGGCCATCAATTCGGCGTAATCGGCAACCGAGTCGAGCACTACCACCTGCATATGGCCAAGGGTATATTCACCAACAGCATCAATATCAAGGTCTGGTGCGGTATACGTCTGGTATTGGTTAATGGTTGTCGTGCGGGTATAAATCGCTTCGGTGATTTTTTCGGGTGCTGGCCCGCCATTACTGACGTTATATTTGATACCGAAATCGCCATCCGGTCCGCCCGGATTGTGCGAAGCCGATAAAACGATGCCGCCCACTGCAGCATATTTGCGAATAATGCAGCTCACTGCTGGCGTTGAGAGCAAACCTGCTTGCCCCACCAACACCTTGGCAACGCCATTGGCGGCGGCCATTTTTAAAATGGTCTGCACCGCGACGCGATTATAAAAACGACCATCGCCGCCCAGCACCAGCGTGGCGCCATTTAATTCGGGCACCACATCAAAGATCGCTTGTACGAAGTTTTCTAAGTAATGCGCTTGCTGAAATACCGTTACTTTTTTGCGTAAACCTGAAGTACCAGGACGTTGACCAGCATAAGGCTGGCTTGCTACGGTTAAAACACTCATTCGATCCTCTTTAATCGCCTTGATTACGGCTTAAATCTCTTTGTAAAATCGTGACGCTGCGCGCCGCAACGCGGCAGTCTTTGCCACTAAAGTCTGACTGTGGGTCGCCCGTACTGGCTAAGCGCATGGCCCAAATACCGGCCGGCAAATGAAAATGAATCTGATGCGCTGACGCATTCATCAGCACCAATAGATTTTTGGCTAAACACACCATCAACGCGCGCCCTGCGGCGTCTTCCCAATCGTGCGCTTGCAACGGCTGGCCCGATGGATTGAGCCACACCACATCTTGAATCTCATCTTCGTCGGGCTGACCCGTCCACCAACGGGTGTTTTGCAACACCGCACATTCTCGGCGAATTTTAATCAGTTCGGCGACATAATCAGTCAGTTTGTGATCGGCTTGCGACCAATTGAGCCAAGAAATCGCATTATTTTGACAGTAGGCATTATTATTGCCCTGCTGAGTGTGGCCGATTTCGTCCCCAGCGAGCAGCATCGGTGTGCCTTGGCTGAGTAATAAAGTGGCTAAAATCGCCTTGGTCGCCCGCATCCGAAGCAACAAAATCCCCGGATCTTCGCTAGGACCTTCCAAACCGCAATTCCAACTGTAATTGTGGCTATGGCCATCGCGGTTATGTTCTTTATTGGCCAAATTGTGTTTGTGGTTGTACGAGACTAAATCGCGCAAATTAAAGCCATCGTGTGCGGTAACAAAATTAAGTGAGGATTTAGGGCCACGGCGCTGTTTATGAAAGACATCGCTTGAGGCCGCAAAACGCCGCGCAAACAAGGCGCGGTTCACGCCATCATGCAGCCAAAATTTCCGCATGGCATCACGATACTGATCATTCCATTCGGACCAAGTCTGTGGAAAATGCCCGACTTGATAACCGCCAGCGCCAATATCCCAAGGTTCGGCAATCATTTTCACTGTGGATAGTTGCGGGTCTTGCGCGATGGCGACAAAAAATGGCGCATTGGCGGTAAAGTGTCCGTCTAATCGCCCCATAATCGGCGCTAAATCAAAGCGAAAACCATCGACATGGCATTCATTCACCCAGTAGCGCAAGCTATCCATCACCAATTGCAACACCCGTGGATGCGAGACATTGAGCACATTGCCACAACCACTCCAGTTTTCGTAATGTGCGGCGTTGCTATGGTTGAGCACGTAGTAATTGGCGTTATCAATGCCGCGAAAAGACAGCGTGGGCCCCATATGATCTTGCTCGGCGGTATGATTAAACACCACGTCTAAAATCACTTCGATGCCTGCTGAATGCAAGGCTTTGACCATATCGCGAAATTCCGACAACGGCGTAGTGCCAGCGCGGTGCGACCAATAACTGGCTTCAGGGCTAAAAAAATTAATGCTGTTATAACCCCAATAATTCTGTAGCTCGAGCTGCTTCAAGCGCGGCTCATCCAAATGCCAATGCACCGGCAACAATTCAATCGCGCTAATACCGAGCTGTTTAAAATGCGCCAGCATCACCGGATGGCCAATCGCCGCGTATGAGCCGCGAATTTCGGCCGGGATCTCTGGGTGCAATTGCGTCAAACCGCGCACATGCGCTTCGTAAATCACTGTTTTTGCCCAATCGGTATGGGGCGCCTCATCATCGCCCCAATCATAGGGCTCATGAATCACCCGCCCCTTCAAAGCCACGGCGGTATTGTCATCAACACTGGCCAATTCTGGATGAGCAGGCTGATACCCAAAGTACAATGGACTATCAACCCATTGCCCGACGATGTCTTTGGCATAGGGATCAAGCACCACTTTATGCGGATTAAACCGCTGACCTTCGGCGGGACGATAAGGGCCGCTCACGCGATAGCCATACACCAAGCCAGGCTGGGCATCGGGTAAATAGCCGTGCCAAATACCATGACTGCAATGCTCAACGGACAAGCTGGCGGTTTGAATTTGTCCCGTTTCATCATATAAACACAAGCTCACAGCGCTGGCGTTTTCACTGAATAGCGCAAAATTGACGCCATCACCGTCAAATGTAGCCCCCAAAGGATAAGGCGTTCCTTTGCTTAGCATGCGGTTTCACTCCAACGTAAATACAGCGTTGCTAATGGGGTATTGTCATGCAAATGGAATTTATCCTGCCATGTGCTGAAATACCCTCACTCAGTAGCAGCACATTCCCCAGATTACTACCACCATAAAAATAGGAATCGCTATTGAGTATTTCTTGGTAAAAACCCGCTTTGGGTACCCCTAGCCGATAACCATGCCTTGGCACTGGCGTGAAATTACTCACCACCAGCACAAATTCATCGGCCACGTCGCCGTGGCGAATAAAGCTAAAAATCGACTGCTCGCCCTCATCATGCGCAATCCACTCAAAGCCACGCGGTTCAAAATCGAGCTGATACAAAGCAGCTTGGCTGCGATAAGTGCGGTTTAAATCCTTCACTAATTGCTGCACGCCGCGATGATGGCCGTGTTCGGCGTCGAGCAAATGCCAATCCAAACTGGTTTCGTGTTGCCACTCAGCCACTTGCGCCAGCTCGCAACCCATAAACAGTAATTTTTTGCCCGGATGGCCCCACATAAAGGCGTAATACGCGCGCAGGTTGGCAAATTTTTGCCAATCATCCCCTGGCATTTTGCTCAACAGCGATCCTTTGCCATGCACCACTTCATCGTGCGACAAAGGCAACACAAAGTTCTCGGTAAAGGCGTACACCAAACCGAACGTCATTTTGTGATGATGATATTGACGGTTAATCGGGTCTTCTTGCATGTACGACAGCGTGTCGTTCATCCAACCCATATTCCATTTGTAATGAAAGCCCAAACCGCCCATCGCTGGCGGGCGCGATACCGCAGGAAATGACGTTGACTCCTCGGCCAAAGTCACGGCAGACGGTCGCTCCACGCCAACGACTTCATTCATCCGGCGTAAAAAATCAATCGCTTCAAGGTTTTCTCGGCCACCAAATTGGTTGGGAATCCATTCACCGTCTTTACGCGAATAATCGCGGTACAGCATCGAGGCCACCGCATCCACCCGCAGCCCATCAATGCCGTAGCGTTCCAGCCAATACAGTGCATTACCGATCAAAAAATTACGTACTTCATTGCGACCAAAGTTGTAAATCAGCGTATTCCAATCCGGATGAAAGCCCTCACGTGGATCGCTATGCTCGTACAACGGCGTGCCATCAAATTGCGCCAAACCATGTGCATCGGCTGGAAAATGCCCCGGCACCCAATCTAAAATCACCCCAATGCCTGCGGCTTGGAATGTGGCCACCATAAAGCGAAAATCATCCGGGGTACCATATCGGGAGGTTGGCGCATAAAGACCTAGCGGCTGATACCCCCATGAACCATCAAATGGATGCTCGCTAATCGGCAATAGTTCAATATGGGTAAAGCCCATATCGAGCACATAGGCGAGTAATTCGGTAGCCAGTTCGCGATAAGTGAGCCAGCGATTGTTGTCTTCTGGGCTGCGCCGCCAAGAGCCCAAATGCACTTCATAAATCGAGATCGGGGCATGAAGGGCATTGGCCGCTTTGCGGCTTTGCCGTGCCTTCAATCCATGCCGGTAATTGCGCTACTCGCGACGCTGTAGCTGGGCGTAATTCCGCCGAAAACGCATACGGATCAGCCTTACACTCCACCTGCCCTTGCTGATCGGTAATTTGATATTTGTAGGCTTGACCAACCTCCACCTGCGGCAAGAAAATCTCCCATACGCCGCATTCTTTACGTAAGCGCATGGCATGACGCCGACCATCCCAGCAATTAAAATCGCCAACCACCGCCACCCGCCGCGCATTAGGGGCCCAAACGGCAAAACTCACCCCAGCAACACCGTCTTGCATACAGCAATGCGTTCCCAAGCGCTCGTAAGGACGCAATTGATTGCCTTCGGCCAATAACCATAAATCCATTTCGCCTAAAATCGGCGCAAAGCGATATGGATCGTCAATATCAAGCGTCTTTTCTTGCCATTGCACGCGCAAATGATACGCAAAGCCATGCACCCGCCGTGGCACCACCACAGCAAAAAAACCGCGCTCATCAATACACTCTAAATCCGCTAGCTTTTTACCGGTTTTACTTTCGATTAAACTGCAATGTTTCGCCGTAGGTAGCCAAGCTCGCACTTGCACCGTGTTGTCAACGATATGCATACCCAAGAAAGAAAATGGGTCCGCATCCTGACCAGAACAAACGGTAGCAACGCGGGCTAAATCAACTGAAATCATCGAAACCTCGATCGGCGGTAGCTTGCGCAATGATTGTTTATAGTCAAACCTAAGACTAACTGCTGAGTTAGCAGCGCTTATCGATCTTATGTGTTTGCTAATAACTTACGCAAGACGAAAAGAACCATAGTCCTATATTGCCGACACATTGGCCCCCGTAAGGAATACCTGCGATGAAAAAATCTGATTGGTGGCGCGGTGCGGTGATTTATCAAATCTATCCACGTAGCTTTATGGATAGCAATAATGATGGCGTTGGTGATTTACGTGGCATTTTGCAGCGCTTACCGTATTTACAATCGCTCAATGTCGATGCCTTGTGGATTTCACCATTTTTTAAATCACCGATGGCCGATTTTGGCTACGATGTCAGCGATTATTGTGCGGTTGATCCGCTGTTTGGCGACTTGGCCGATTTTGATGCGCTGATTCAAGCCGCGCACAAAGCCAAGCTCAAAATCATCATCGACCAAGTGCTATCGCATACCTCAGATCAACACGCTTGGTTTATTGAGAGCCGCAGTTCACGAAACAATGCCAAAGCCGATTGGTATGTTTGGGCTGATCCACAACCGGACGGCACGCCGCCGAACAATTGGTTATCGGTGTTTGGTGGCAGCGCTTGGCAATGGGATAGCCGTCGCTGCCAATATTATTTACACAATTTTTTAAGCAGCCAGCCAGATCTCAATTTTCACTGCAAAGCGGTGCAAAAAGCGCTGCTTGCCGAGCTGGAATTTTGGTTGCTACGCGGCGTAGATGGTTTTCGTTTTGATGCATGTATTTTTCATTTTCATGATGCATTGCTGCGCAACAACCCGCCAGCACTGGTCGCCGACACCACCAGTGTGGCGGCGAGCAATCCTTATGGCATGCAGCAACATTTGTACGATAAATCGCAGCCGGAAAATCTGGCCTTTTTAAAAAAAATCCGCAAGCGACTCAATCGCTATCGCGCCACCAGCATTGGTGAAATTGGTGACGATGATTCACCGAAACGCATAGCTGAATACACCGAGGGCGGTGACAAATTCCATCAAGCGTATAGCTTTGATTTACTCACCGAAACCTTTAGCGCCGCGCATATTCGCCAGCGCGTAGAAATCATGGAAAGCCAATTTGCCGCACTGGCCAACCCCGGCTGGACGTGTTGGTCGCTGGGCAATCACGATGTACCCCGCGTGGCGACGCGCTGGGGCAAAGGGCGCGCCGGCGCGCCCTTTTCTAAACTGATGATTGCCTTGCAAGGCAGCTTGCGCGGATCGGTCTGCTTATATCAAGGCGACGAGCTGGGTCTGCCCGAGGCCGACCCATTCCATTTGAATTATTGCAAGACCCATACGGCAAAACATTTTGGCCCGAGTTTAAAGGTCGCGATGGCTGCCGCACCCCAATGCCTTGGCATATTGACGCACCCTTTGCTGGCTTTAGCGGCACTACGCCGTGGTTGCCAATCTCGCCTGAGCAACAAGCGCTCAGTGTTGATGTGCAGGATAAACCGCGCGATTCAATTTTAAATTTCACGCGGCGGTTTTTCGCTTGGCGACGGAAAAATCGATTATTAGTACTCGGCGACATCACTTTTTTGCCGGCACCTGAGCCGATTTTGCTATTTGAGCGCAGCAGCAATGGCGAAAAAATGTTAATCGCGTTTAACCTCAGCGCTAACGAACACCGCATCAAACTACCCAAACAATGGCAAAACATCGCCACCATGGATGGCCACGGCTTAATGGGCGGCGCCATCGTCAAGCAATACATCGTGCTGCAAGCTTGGGGCGGTTATTTTGGCAAAATTGAATAAGATGATCGCGTGCCGATTTGGTGTTGATGCGGTGCCACTCGCACATTAAACCATCCACACCGAATCAGCACCGAAGCAAAAATGTAAAGTGTATATGCTGGTAGCTACCATTAAATAACAGCTAGCGGCATATACCATCGAAAATACACAGATTACGGATTCATCCAATCCAAAATCACAAGTCACTCAGCGACTTCATTCAATGTCGCTCAATCTTAGCTAATCAAGCTCAAGCCGAGCCGCATTAAAAACTCAATCCCGCGTCCTGCCGTGCCCTACTCCACAAAGCAGCAATCGACAGCGATTGGCAATAAGGGCTGTAGAGCACTCGCTGTAGGGTATAAAACCGAGTAAAATAGTCAGCTTTTCAGCTCCCATTGAAATCCATCCCATGCTTGAGCGTTTGCGTGAAAATATCCGCGTGGTTTTTGACCGCGATCCTGCTGCCCGTTCAACACTCGAAGTCATTACGTGTTACCCGGGATTTCATGCGCTCACTTTGCATTTAATCGCCAATAGCTTATGGCGTCGCGATTGGAAACTGCTTGGGCGTATCGTGTCGCACACTTCACGCTTTTTGACGGGTATCGAGATCCATCCGGGCGCAACCATTGGTCGTCGGGTCTTTATCGATCACGGCATGGGCACGGTGATTGGCGAGCACGCCATCATTGGCGATGATTGCTCGCTCTACCAAGGCATTACTTTGGGCGGCTTAGGTTTGGCCTCCAAACCCGGTAAACGCCACCCAACGCTTGGTAAAGGCGTGGTGATTGGCGCTGGCGCCAAAATCATTGGCCCCATTGACATCGGCGACGATGCCAAAATCGGCCCCAATGCCGTGGTGATTAAAGACGTGCCAGCAGGTGCGACGATGGTGGCCAATTTAGCGCGCATGGTCGACAAATCGCTCGATCAACAACGCGCCGAAAAAGCTGAGCAATTGGGCTTTTCGGCTTATGGCGTGGGCAGTGATATGAATGATCCGATGGTGAAAGCGATTCATGCGCGCTACTGGATCATTCAGTCACCACCGATCAACGCCTAGAAATGGTGTTACAGCGCTTAGAACAACTCGGCGTAGACTGCAGCCAAGAAAGAGCCAGCGTGGATCAATTTGATCCCAAGCATCTGAATCAAATTGTCGATTAAATACAGATTACGTGGCTCGATTGAGCGACAAAAAGTCGGCTAAAGCGTATTTTTTAAGTGAAATCAAAGACCTGCTAACCGGCAACAAAATGTGCTCGACAATCAAGTTTAATCCCGACTATTTTAGTCGGACTTTTACTTGACTAAAATAGTCGGGATTTGATACCATCAAAACAAGATAAATCAGCAGAGAAACCTCATGCGCTTGACCACCAAAGGCCGCTTCGCCGTTACCGCGATGCTTGATCTGGCACTACGCCAAGCCGGTGGTCCTGTTACGCTCGCTGGAATTAGCGAACGGCAACATATCTCACTGTCTTATTTAGAACAATTATTCGGTAAATTACGTCGCCGCGAAATTGGTTGAGAGCGTGCGTGGTCCGGGTGGCGGTTATTGCCTTGCTCGTCCAGCGCCGCCAAAATCAATGTCGCCGAGATCATTCAAGCCGTTGACGAGCCGATCGATGCCACACAATGCGGTGGCAAAGAGAACTGTCGCGACGAAGGCCGCTGTATGACCCACGATTTGTGGAGCGATTTAAAGCAGCACCATTTTTGATTATTTATCTGGGGTGACCTTGGGTGATTTAATCGAGAAACAAAACAACAAATTAAAGCGCTGCAGTGATAAAACCGGTGTTTTACAAGACAAGCGCGCCAGCAATACCGCTAGCCACTGAGCGGCAAATGACTACACGGGGCCAACCCCATCGATTTTGAAATTGGAGCAAGACCTATGAATCTGTCACATCCGATCTATCTTGATTACTCGGCGACAACGCCAGTTGATCCACGCGTTGCGGCCAAGATGATTCCTTATCTGACCGAAATGTTTGGCAACCCAGCAAGTCGCTCGCATCCCTTTGGCTGGGAAGCTGAAGCCGCCGTCGAAGAAGCGCGGGAACAAGTAGCGGCTTTGGTCAATTGCGATCCCAAAGAAATCGTTTGGACCTCCGGTGCGACAGAATCGATTAACTTGGCACTTAAAGGCGCGGCGCACTTTTATAAAGCCAAGGGTCAACACATCATCACAGTAAAAAACCGAACACAAAGCCACGCTAGACACCGTGCGTGAACTTGAGCGCGAAGGTTTTGAAGCGACTTATCTCGACGTACAAGACAATGGTCTACTCGATTTAGACGCGCTCAAAGCTGCGATCCGCCCAGATACCATTTTGATTTCGGTAATGTCAGTCAATAACGAAATCGGTGTGATTCAAGACATCGCCACCATTGGCGAAATCTGCCGCGAACGCGGCATCGTATTCCATGTTGATAGCGCACAAGCTACGGGCAAAATCGCGCTTGATTTGTCGACACTGAAAGTCGATTTGATGAGTTTTTCGGCGCACAAAACCTACGGCCCGAAAGGCATGGGTGCACTCTACGTTCGCCGTAAACCCCGCATTCGTCTCGAAGCACAAATGCACGGTGGCGGTCATGAGCGCGGTTTCCGTTCAGGCACATTGGCAACGCATCAAATCGTCGGCATGGGCGAAGCGTTCAAAATCGCCCGTGAAGACATGCTTGAAGAAAATAAACGCATCGGCGCACTGCGTGATCGTTTGTGGAATGGCCTCAAAGAAATCGAAGAAACGCATTTGAATGGCGACATGGAACAACGCGTTCCGCACAATTTGAACGTGAGTTTCAATTATGTTGAAGGCGAATCGCTGATTATGGCGCTCAAAGACTTGGCAGTTTCATCAGGCTCGGCCTGTACTTCTGCGTCGCTTGAGCCATCGTACGTATTGCGCGCCTTGGGCCGCTCGGACGAATTGGCGCACAGCTCGATTCGTTTCACCATTGGCCGCTTTACGACTGAAGCTGAAATCGACTTTGCAATTGAATTGATCAAAGGCAAGATCGACAAGCTGCGTGCGTTGTCGCCATTGTGGGATATGTATAAAGAAGGCATCGATATTTCTACCATCGAATGGGCCGCCCACTAAAAATTGACTGCGGCTCGTAGCGCCATACTGCGTTGCGCTGCCGCTTGTTTACAGAAGTAAACGGCGCGACATCGCGCCTTGTCTGGCACTACGATCCACGCCAATTTGCACGGATAAATTGAGCAGACATAACAACCGATCCACCCGAAAAAGGTGGTTTGATTCTGGAAATAATTTAAATATTCAAAAATTTTCCAGCAAGGCACTTCAGGCGCAGACAGTACATTGAGTACGGCAAGCCTAAGTAACGCAGCTGGGGAATTTTTGATTTAGCAAAGAGGCACGTAAAATGGCATACAGCGAACAAGTACTCGATCATTACGAAAATCCACGCAATGTGGGTGCTTTTGAAAAAGGCGACGACACCGTGGGTACCGGCATGGTCGGCGCGCCAGCGTGTGGCGATGTGATGAAGTTGCAGATCAAAGTCGGTGCCGATGGCCTGATTGAAGACGCAAAATTCAAAACCTACGGCTGTGGCTCAGCCATTGCATCATCGTCATTGGTGACTGAATGGGTTAAAGGCAAAACGCTAGACCAAGCCTTGGCGATCAAAAATACCCAAATCGCTGAAGAATTGGCTTTGCCTCCAGTTAAAATCCATTGCTCGATCTTGGCTGAAGACGCAATCAAGGCCGCAGTAGAAGACTACAAGCAAAAACATCTGTGAGTCGGGAATTAGATTAGGGCAGTAGCAACGCCTAATCACCACGCCCAACTCCCAATATGGAGCAAATCATGGCACTGACATTGAGCGAAGCGGCTGCAAATCACGTCGCAAACTTTATTAAAAAACGCGGTAAAGGCCTTGGGATTCGTCTGGCAGTCAAAACCTCGGGCTGTTCAGGCATGGCCTACAAGCTTGAATTTGTTGACGCTGAAAGCGATACGGATTTGGTCTTTGAAAGCCATGGCGCCAAGATTTACACCGACGCCAAATCACTCGCTTATCTAGACGGTACCGAATTGGATTACACCAAGGAAGGACTGAACGAAGGGTTTAAATTTAATAATCCCAACGTTAAAAACGAATGCGGCTGTGGCGAAAGCTTTGGTGTGTAAGCGAAGTACAGTGAATGGGGACTGGAGAATGGGGAATGATCAGTATTTGTACTGTCGACTTAGAACTCTCTCCCGTCCTTTTTAATATCAATGTGTCAGCAAAAAAGTATGTTTTTGCTATTCCCTATTCCCCACTCACCCCATCCCCATGATCAACTTCAATCAATCCCATTTCGCCCTGTTTGATCTGCCCGTTGCCTTTGCAGTCGACGCCAAACTGCTCGATACCCGTTATCGCGAAGCCGTAGCTCAGTTTCATCCGGATCGTTTTGCAACGGCTAGCGATACAGAACACCGCCAAAGTTTGCAAGCGACCACGCACATCAACGAAGCCTATCAGACCTTGAAATCAGGCCTGGCTCGAGCGCGCTATTTACTCAAATTGGCCGACATCGATACGCAAGAAGAAACCAATACTGCGATGCCGATGGATTTTTTGATGGCGCAAATGGAATGGCGAGAAAGCATTGCGGAGGCTAAAGCCAGCCAAAATTTAAGCGCACTGGAAAACCTAGCCAGCGAGATGCGCGCCGAAATGCAAGCCCTTGAAGACAAATTGGCCATGCAAATCGATGGGCAAAAAGACTATATCCACGCTGCGCTGAGCGTGAGAAAATTACGCTTTATGGAAAAGCTCGACCAAGAAATTGGCGATGCGATTGAAGCGATAATGTATTGAAATGAGCTTGAGCATCCGCATTGCCACAACTGAGGACGCAGCAATTATTGCGTCAATGAATGCGCAATTAATTCTCGATGAAGGCCATCGCAATCCAATGGATTTAGCGCAACTAAGTGCGCGAATGCATACATGGCTGAACAATGAATACAAAGCCATGATGTTATATAGCGACGATATAATTAGTGGCTACTTATTGTATCGGCTAGATCAAGAACATGTATATATACGCCAACTGTTTATAAAAGCCGAATATCGGCGACAAGGATTTGGCCGGCAAGCCATACACTGGCTGCAAAATGAGCAGCAGAAAAAACTACGAATTGATGTTTTAGTAAATAATCTGAGTGGCCAGAAATTCTGGCAAGCACTGGGATTTCAGAACTATTGCATCACCATGGAATTAACCGACTTGCCTCAAGGCAGCTTCATCACACAAGCCTAGATCAAAGTACGAACAGGATTTTCGCCCATGGCGCTCTTACAAATCTCCGAACCCGGCCTTTCAGCCGCGCCGCATCAACACCGTCTTGCGGTGGGCATCGACTTGGGTACGACCAATTCATTAGTCGCAACAGTTAAAAGCGGCAGCGCGGTCTGCCTGCCCGACCACGATGGTCGCACGCTACTGCCATCGGTAGTGCATTACAGCCAATCTGGGCAAACGCTGGTTGGCCATGCGGCGCAAGCGCAGCAAAATGTCGACCCCAGCAATACGCTGCTGTCGGTGAAACGCTTTATGGGCCGTGGCATCAATGACATCGCCGATTTAGCCACGCCGTATCGTTTTGTTGACGAACCGGGCATGCTGAAAATCGTCACTCGTGCAGGGATTAAAAGCCCGGTGGAAGTGTCGAGTGAAATCCTCAAAAACCTCAAAGCGCGCGCGACTGAGAGCCTCGGCGGCGAACTCGTCGGCGCAGTAATTACTGTTCCAGCGTATTTTGATGACGCGCAGCGCCAAGCGACTAAAGACGCCGCGACCCTTGCTGGCATCAATGTTTTGCGGCTCTTAAATGAACCAACCGCCGCGGCAATTGCCTATGGTTTGGACAATGCGTCTGAAGGCACGTATGTGATTTACGATTTGGGTGGCGGCACATTTGACGTGTCGGTGCTCGAACTCACGCGCGGCGTGTTTGAAGTGCGCGCCACTTCGGGCGATTCGCAACTCGGTGGCGACGATTTTGACCACCGAATTTATTGCTGGATTTTAGAGCAAGCCGGCATTCACGGCCCCAATCCACACGATACCCGCCTACTGCTGACGCGCGCGCGTGAAGCCAAAGAAGCGCTGACTGATCACACCACCAGCACTCAAATTACCGCCGTTTTATCCGATGGGCAGGTGGTGGATTTAACGCTCAGCGCTGAACTCTTTCATAAAATGACCGCCCACCAAATCAGCAAAACGCTGTTGCCGGTGAAAAAAGCCCTGCGCGACGCCAAGCTCGATTTTGCCAGCGTAAAAGGCGTGGTGTTAGTCGGTGGCGCAACGCGGATGCCGCATGTACGCAAAGCGGTGCGTGATTTATTTGGCCAAGAGCCACTGACCAATCTGGACCCAGATAAAGTCGTTGCCATTGGCGCGGCGATTCAAGCCGATGTCTTAGCGGGCAATAAAGGGGACGACGATTGGTTGCTGCTGGATGTGATTCCACTGTCTTTGGGCTAGAAACCATGGGTGGTTTGGTTGAAAAAATCATTCCGCGCAATAGCACCATTCCAACCGCCCGCGCACAAGAATTCACCACGTTTAAAGACGGCCAAACTGCGATGGCGATTCATGTATTGCAAGGCGAGCGCGAATTGGTGAGCGATTGCCGTAGCTTGGCGCGGTTTGAGCTGCGCGGCATTCCAGCGATGGTTGCCGGTGCGGCGCGCATCCGCGTGACTTTCCAAGTGGACGCCGATGGTTTGCTGTCGGTGTCTGCGCGTGAGCAATCGAGCGGTATTGAAGCGAGTATCGCAGTCAAACCGTCGTATGGTCTGACCGACAATGAAATTAGCCGCATGCTCACCGAATCAATGACGCATGCCAATGTAGATTTGCAAGCCAGAAAGCTCGCCGAAGCGCGTGTTGAAGCCAGCAGCATTGTCGCTGCGGTATTGATTGCACTTGAAACTGATGGTCATTTACTCAATTCAAGTGAGCGTGCGCCGATTGATGCAGCCCTAGCCCACTTACAAGCGCTAATTGCTGGCGACGATGCCAACGCCTTAATTGCCGGCACCGAGCAACTGAATGCCGCCAGCGATGAGTTTGCCAGCCGCCGCATGAATGCAGCAGTCAAACGCGGCTTAAGCGGCCACAAAATTACTGATATTTAACGACACAGCGCGCTGCGCTCAATAATCGTTTTTGCTATTGCCAAAACCAGCCGCAAGGATTGCGCTGTTTTAATGAAGGATTGACCATGACTCAAATCGTTGTTTTACCCCACCCGACGCTTTGCCCGGAAGGGGCGGTACTCGAAGTCGAGCCCGGCACCACGATTTGTGATGCACTACTGGCGAACGATATTGAAATCGAACACGCTTGCGAAAAATCCTGTGCCTGCACCACGTGCCACGTATTAATTCGTGAAGGTTTTAATAGCCTGAACGAAGCCGATGAGCTCGAAGAAGACCAACTGGATAAAGCTTGGGGCTTAGAATCTTGCTCACGCCTGTCGTGCCAAGCCGAAGTGGCCGACACTGAATTGGTGGTTGAATTACCTAAATACACCATCAACCATGCGCGTGAGCATCACTAATCGGCTAGGGTATCACCATCTAGCCATCTAAAATAAAAGCCTAGCCGACTATACCCAAGGAGCAAATTATGAAATGGACCGATAGCCGCGAAATCGCAATTCAATTGAGCGAAAAATTCCCTGATACCGATCCAAGCACCATTCGTTTCACTGATTTACGCGACTGGGTACTGGCACTAGATGGCTTTAACGATGACCCGCAACATTGTGGCGAAAAGATTCTTGAGGCGATTCAAATGACATGGATCGACGAAGCAGAGTAAATCAGCAACACTTTCATCAAATCTAGGCTCTGTTGATGTAGGTTTTCCGCCACGCTGGTGCGCTTTGTACCTTGCCTTCGGCCAAAATCCACACAAACGTAGTTGGTAAACTAAGCGTCAACAAATCCTAGGCTGTCATGCAAGAATATAATCAGCTAAACTAACACCATTGTCCTAATTGATGATGGTGTATGACCACTGACTTACTTTCTAGCGCGCAGCATATCTTGGCTGCACGTCAGCTGCTTGCGCCATGTTTAGCGCAAACGCCCAATCAAGCGAGTTTTATTGCGCAAATCAACGCAGTGATCACGCATCTATTGGCCGCTTGCGAACAAAATAGCAATGTGGCGTTAGCGATGATACAGCTTGATCTGAATGGTCCTTATACCGTGCGCCATCCGATCAATGTCGCCATTGTTGTCAATTTAGCGCTTAAAAACTTGGGGCATAGCGAGACTGAGCGCTGGCATTTTATTGCCGCAGCATTAACGATGAACATCGGCATGTATGAGCTGCAAAATGAATTATCCCAGCAAAGTAGCGCCCTCACCCCCGAACAGCTCGGCCAAAAATCAAACTCCACCCAGCACAAGGTCGCGAAACGCTACGCAACTTAGGCGTAGCCGACTCGATGTGGCTCGATTGCGTCTTACAGCATCATGAAGCGCCCGATGGCTCCGGCTATCCGCAGCAACTCGCAGGTGATACCGTGTTATTCGCTGCACGTTTAATTGGTCTTGCCGATCGCTATTGCGCCTTACTTTCGAACAGCACCTATCGCACCAGTCAATCGGCCGACGTGGCCTTACAAACCTCGCTCAATAGTGCTGGCGGTAGTCTGGACCAAAAATTGGTGAATTTATTTAGCCAAACGATCGGTAGCTATCCACCGGGCTCGGTGGTGTTACTCAATAATGGCGAATCTGGCGTGGTGCTTGAACAAGCGATTGGTGCCGCCGCACCGCAAATTCTGGCGCTGTTTGATCGTGATGATCGGCTCTATCCACAAGCCAATCGCCGTAATGGTCAACTGGCTGAATTTAGAATTTTGAAAGTACTTGATAGCCGCATCATTGCTGGTGCCATGTCGCTCAGCCAAATCTGGGGCCCTGACGCCCAGATTTAACGCGCTATTTCTTTACCGCATAAAAAAAACGCCAAGTCAGCTTGGCGTTTTTTTATGCCATCAACTGGCTGGCTTATTGATGATGCATTGGCATCGAAGCGTGCGCTGGCATCGACGCGTGGGCAGGCATTGAGCCATGCCCCATACCGCGATGGCCTTTTTTGCTTGAGCAATTGGCGCGCATAGCTTCACGTGCGGCACGGCGTTCAGCCACGGTCACGGTACCATCTTTATTGGCATCCATTTGCTCAAAGCGGGCATCCGACATTTTTTGATGCTCAGCCTTCGTGATGTCGCCTTTTGGCATTTGTGGGCAAGTTGGCGTAGCAGCAAAAGCCATCGAAGTGGTGAAAACAGTCGCAGCTAATAACAAAGCTTTCATTGAGGTATGCATTTTATTTCTCCAAACCAGCAAACTGCACTATGCAGCATGTTCTGTGTGATATAACGTCGCAATCTTCAATTCGGTTGACGACTAGGATAAAAAAAATGACTTTTGCTGAACAATTAGCACTGATGCCCACCACCATTGATCATTTATCAGCCATTGAGTTACTCGATGGTGAAACCGTGATCGCCCGCATTGACAATCGCCCCGGCCAAGCCGGTAGCGTGCGGCTGTATCATGCCTTGTACCAAGAATTTGGCGCTATTAGTGATATCGCCGCGCAAAAAGGCTTACGCCTATATGCCGAGCACACCGCCGATGCGCAAAGCTTTCCCGGTAAACACCCTAACATCGATCGTTTATTGCTTATCGCCGACAGTGGTCAGCCTTTAGCTATTCGCCTCATTGCCGCTTAAACCGACTCACTATCGCTCTGAGTATCTTATGCCCTGTGCTACATTAAACCGATGTATTGCCCGCTTAGCATTATCAGCAATGGCTTTAAGCGCAATACCTGCACAAGCTGAAATTGATTTAGGTTCTTTGGATTTTTTAGCCAGCGACAAACCGCATAGCCCGATACCCAGTGGACTGATTGTCGGCGGAGTCGTATTCGGTGGACAAGCACGTTATCAAGCAGCACAAGATGCAGCAGGGTATGCTATACCAGGGCTGATTTATTTTGGTGAACACCTCATGTATCTGGGTGATCGAGCCCGCTATTATTTTTATAAAGAAAATAAGCTCGGGCTGTACGCTTACGGCCGGGTTCGTTTTGGCAATCTAGACCCAGAGGATAATGCAGCATTGGCTGGCATGCTCAAACGTAAAGGCCAGCTTGAAGCGGGTGTTGGGCTCAATTACGCCCTGCCGTTTGCGCTATTAAGTATGCGCGTATCGAGCGATATCACTGGCAATAGTCGTGGGCAAGAAGCGCTATTTTGGACGGATTTCCCAATTGTTCGTGACAACCTACTCATCATGCCCGGTATGGGCGTCATGGTGCGCAGTAGCAAGATGGCCAATTATTATTTTGGTGGGGTTTCAGCGCAAGAAGCGAGTAATAGCCGCCCAAGCTGGGATACCGGCAGTACCGTCTCTCCGATGCTGGCCATCATTAGTAGCTACCGATTTAATAAAAGCTGGATTGGCATGGCCGCAGTCAATTACGAGCTGTACGATAAAAACATCCAAAATAGCCCGATTGTGCAACATCGCGGTGAGTTTTATGCCGGAATGGGGCTGGGTTATATCTGGTAAGCCAGCGCTCAATCCGCCGATGGCGAGCAAAAAAAAAGGGCCTTTCGGCCCTTTCGCATTTAATCGGCAATTAACCGTGTTTTTTCGGCAAGAACAACGCTGCAACTTGTGGTGCACGCTTGGGTAATTTAGGCAAATTACTCGGGAAAGCGGGTACTTCGCTGGCATCACGCTGCGCGCGCGATGGCATGCGTTGATATTCTTTTACGCCCTTATCGGTCGTTGGATCAACATGATGACGGCGCTCAGCGCGCGCTGGACGCTCATCGATCACTTGAATCGTACCTGGCGAAAAGCCATGCACTGGAATCAACGGCATTTCGCGATTGAGTAGCTTTTTGATGCCTTCGTAAGCCTTGCCTTCTTCGGGCGCAACCAGTGAAATCGCTACACCGGTAGCACCAGCACGACCGGTACGACCAATACGATGTACGTAATCTTCTGCGTTGGTCGGCAATTCGTAATTCACCACATACGGTAAATCAGAAATATCCAAACCGCGCGCGGCCACATCCGTCGCCACCAGTACTTGCGTTTCACCGGCTTTGAACTTAGTTAGCGCTTCAGTGCGGGCGCGTTGATCGCGGTCACCATGAATCGCTTCGCAATTAAAGCCAGCGCGTTTCAAATCACGCGCCACTTGATCGGCACCGATTTTGGTACGGCAAAACACAATCACTTGCGTCATTTGATGCACACGAATCAAATGCGCCAACAAAGCACGTTTGCGGGCAGTTTCTACCGGATGCAATTCTTGTTTGACCGATTCATTGGCTGAGTTTTGACGTGAAATTTCAATTTTCACTGGCTCATGCATAAATTGCTTAGACAGCTTGATAATTTCTGGCGCAAAAGTCGCTGAGAACAACAGCGTTTGCTTGCGATTGGTACACAAATTGAAAATATTTTGAATATCCAAAATGAAACCCATATCGAGCATGCGATCGGCTTCGTCTAGGACCAAAATTTCAACTTGCGATAAATTAATTGATTTTTGCTGGATATGATCGAGCAAACGACCGGGCGTGGCGACCAAGACTTCGATCCCTTCACGCAGCGCCGGTTGTTGCGCCTTCACATCCACACCGCCATACACCACATGGCTACGCAAACCCGTGCCCTTGCTGTAAGTGGCCACATTGGCATACACCTGATCGGCCAATTCACGCGTTGGCGTGAGAATCAAAGCGCGGATCGGGTGCCGTGCCGGAGAAGCACTGTGATTGGCGTGACGGATAATTCGGGTCAAAATTGGCAAAGTAAACGCGGCAGTTTTACCGGTACCAGTTTGCGCGGCACCTAACACGTCTTTACCGGCCAAAATAACCGGGATCGCTTCAGCTTGAATCGCAGTGGGAGTTTCATAGCCTTGTGCAACGACCGCCTTCAATACTTCAGGCGCCAAGCCTAATGATGCAAATGTGATACTCATTACACTCCAATACACGCGACAAAACTAAAAGGCAGCACTTTACACCAAGCGAGCCCATATGCCTACCTTCGTCTGCAGCCAATGACGCCGATCAGCAATAAAATCCAGCATAAAACCAAGCATTTAACGCTGATTTCCATTCATCGTCGGCCAGCCAAGGCGCACCAATCGAGCACGCGTAATCATTGCGCGAATACGGGCTAGATCAAATTATTCTGTTGAAATGACGGCAAGCTAAGCCAATCACAGTAAACTAGGGTCTGTTGTCGCTTGGTTTGCCAGCCGCGTTTATGCGGATTTTGGCCTGAGGCAAGGCGCGCAGTAACGCAGCATCAGGCAACTTTATTATAAAATCCGCCCCCAACCCTGCGAGCTAGACGCGGCGAAAAACCAAATGCCAACAGACCCTAGCACACTGTCACTACCCCACTTTGGAGCCCAACGTATGTACGATATCGCCCGTGAACATTTACGCACCGTGCGTGATCTGCACCGCTTTGCCGTCAGCCGTTTTAATACCGCTGAGTTATTTTATGGTCACGGCACCACTGAAGCGTGGGACGAAGCAGCTTATTTGATTTTAGCCACGCTCAAATTACCGGTTGACCGTCTCGAGCCGGTGTTTGACGCGCATTTATTGCCAGAAGAAATCGCCCAAGTGCTCGATGTGATTCAAGAACGTGTGGTTACGCGTAAGCCCGCAGCATATTTAACCAAAGAAGCGTATTTGGGCGAGTTTAAATTTTATGTTGATGAACGCGTGATTGTGCCGCGTTCATTTATCGCCGAGATTTTATTTAACGATGGCTTAGAGCCCTATGTCGAGCACCCAGAATTAGTTCACCGCGCGCTTGATTTGTGCACCGGCTCGGCTTGCTTGGCGATCTTAATGGCGCACGCCTTCCCTGACGCGGCCATTGATGCGATTGATCTCTCGCCTGATGCGCTCGATGTCGCGGAAATCAACGTCCTTGAATACGGCTTGGGTGATCGGGTTGATTTGCTCGACTCAAATTTATTCGAAGCGATCCCAGATGAACGCTACGACTTGATTATCTCCAATCCACCGTATGTCGACGCGCATAGCGTAGCCGAATTGCCACCAGAATATCTGCACGAGCCAGAAATGGCCTTAGGTAGCGGTGAAGATGGCCTCGATATCACTCGCGAAATCTTAGCTCAAGCGACCAAGCACTTAAACCCACGCGGTGTATTAGTCGTTGAAATCGGCCATAACCGGGACGAGCTCGAAGCGCAATTCCCAACGCTACCATTTGTATGGCTAAGCACCGAATCCGGTGACGGCTTTGTCTTCTTGCTCACGCGGGAAATGTTAGTTGAAGCAGGCTTGTAATCAATATGGGTATATCAATCTAGGTAATTATTTATAAAGCCTAGGCAGATATACCCACCCATTAAATCAAAGGCAATGTACAGATTTGGTGTTGATGCTGTGCCGCGTTCGTTGAGCAGGGGCTTAAAACCCGTCCAAGCGCACCGAGTGCGGAGGGAGACAAACTGTTTTATCGTTTGGCTCACGACAATCGAGGATACAGCGGAGCTGGGCGTGATCAAAAGCGACTTTCTTTCCCTCTCTTTCTTTGGCGAGTCAAAGAAAGAGAGTCCCCGTCGCGGACTGCGACTGTAAACAGCTGTGCTGCAGGCACTTAAAACCATCAATAGCCAATCAAATTGGGTATATCGACCCAAGCAATTTTTCTAGGTCGATATATCCCATCAATCAAGCTATCTCACCCCACTTCAACACGATTGCGCCCTGCTGCTTTTGCTCGATATAAAGCCGCATCCGCACGCTCAATCAAAGCGCTAAATGCTTCGCCCTCATTGCGCGTTGCGACACCGCAAGAGCACGTCAGTTGAATACCATTGGGCCACGCCACTTGCGCAATACTCTGCCTTAATTTATCCGCCAACCGCGCAGCCGCATCGAGTGGTGTACGTGGGCAAACGATTAAAAATTCTTCGCCACCCCAGCGCACCAATGCGTCGCTTTGCCGAATTTCTTGACGCAGCACTTGCGTAAATTGCTGCAATACGGCGTCACCCATCGCATGGCCAAAATCATCATTGATGCGTTTAAAGAAATCTAAATCAGCAAATAACAAGCTCATTCCCGCTTCATTTGGGCTGTCGCCCTGCCATTGCTGCAATAGAAAATCGCGCAAGCCTTCGCGATTGAGTGCGCCTGTCAGCGAATCAAAACGAACTTGATAACTCAAGGTTTCAGCTTGGATTGCTAATGCACGATTAATGTTTTTTAATTCAGTCATTTGCAAACGTTTGGCATGAATTTGCTGACGATAAATCACCAACTCCAAAAACAACCATGCCATGCCAAACACCAGCCAAACGATCACAATACCGGCCAATAGCTGGGTTAAATTAAGCCATTTACCGCGAAACTCAATCGCCTTAATCGCAATTTTATACTCCCCAGTCACCACGGCATTGGGGGTAATAATCTCCAGATGCGAAACATTGTTTAATTTCATATCGCTATGCACAAAAGGGATCTTTTGATCCACCAACCACCATGACGCCACGCGGAAATAGCGCAATGGAATGGTTAATTGCCCATTTTCCGGCACATCGACTTCAACCTCATTCACCTTGAGCGACAATGGCTCGCTTAAAGTAGAAAATTCAGGTTCGTAATTACGTAAATAAATCCTGATTTTTCGGCCTTTGGGCGAGCTCAGCCCTAAATCAAGATGCATTTCATCCAGCCCAGATAAATCTATGCCATCTGGCGCAATCGCAATCCGCACGCTGGCCTCACAAAACGGCCAAGCATAGGCTTGAGCATCAAGCGCACAAGAGAGCAGCATTGCGTCGCCCTGCCGTGTCACGCTGGACACCGTTTTACCGCCTAGCGGACGGTCATCAATCGGAAAAAAAATCCCCGCATCGTTCTCGGCATCAAAGCGAATAACGCGCGTCATCCCCCAATGTTGCCACATGAGCAACACCACGCTCAGCAACATTAAAGCCACCATAATGCGGCGTAAAAGACGGACTAGTCGTTGCGGCATATTACCTCCTCGAAGTCTTTTGGACTTTTTATAAGCGATTTGCTTTATAAGCATTTCCTAATAATGTAAATCTTACGCAACTCAGCCAAAGCAGCCCAGCACTCAGGGGGTAAAAACCATCTATTACGAGAGAAAAGAGTACAATTCACGCCCATATGCCTAATACTCCGCTGCACATTCTTGAACACACCTTTGGTTATCACGCTTTTCGTGGCCAACAGGGTGAAGTCGTCGACCATATTTGCGCCGGGGGTGATGCGCTCGTCCTCATGCCCACGGGGGGCGGTAAATCGCTGTGCTATCAAATCCCCGCCTTAGTACGAGACGGTTGCGCGGTGGTGGTCTCGCCGCTGATTGCGCTGATGCAAGACCAAGTCGATGCGCTCAAAGAATTGGGCGTGGCGGCGGCTTTTTTAAATTCAACACTGGATGCCAATGCGGCACGTGAAGTTGAGCGCGCTTTTGTCGCAGGGGAACTCAAGCTGCTGTATGTTGCGCCGGAGCGACTCACGACGATTCGCTTTCAATCCTTGCTGCGCCAAGCGCATATCGCCCTATTTGCGATTGATGAGGCGCATTGCGTTTCGCAGTGGGGCCATGATTTCCGCCCCGAATATCTGGCCTTATCGGTGTTGGCTGATGATTTTCCGCAAGTGCCACGCATTGCACTCACCGCCACGGCCGATCATGCCACGCGAACCGAGATGGTCATGCGCCTACGCCTTGAAGGTGCGGCGCAATATATTTCCAGCTTTGATCGCCCCAATTTGCGCTATGCCATTGTCGAGAAAAAAACCGCCCGCGATCAATTGCTGACTTTTTTGCGTCGGGAACACGAGCGAGATTCTGGCATTGTGTATTGTCTATCGCGCAAAAAAGTCGAAGACACTGCCGCTTGGCTTCGAGAAAAAGAAATCCGCGCGCTGCCGTATCACGCTGGGCTCGACGCCAGTGTACGCGCCAAAAATCAACAAACATTTCTGCGCGAAGAAGGTGTGGTGATGGTGGCCACCATCGCCTTTGGCATGGGAATTAATAAGCCTGATGTGCGCTTTGTCGCGCATTTGGATATGCCCAAAAGCATAGAAAACTACTACCAAGAAACTGGCCGCGCTGGCCGCGATGGTTTGCCCGCCAATACTTGGCTGGCGTATGGCTTAAACGACGTCATTTTGCTAGCGCAAATGATCGAGCAAGGCGGTAGCAGCGATGAGCAAAAACACATCGAGCGCCGCAAACTCGACGCTATGCTTGGCCTCGTTGAATCCACTGACTGCCGGCGGCAAACCTTGCTGGCCTATTTTGGCGAAACCATTACCCCGTGCGGTAATTGCGATAATTGTTTAAATCCACCTAAATTAGTCGAAATGAGCGCCGCGGCGCAAAAAGCCTTGTCTTGCGTGTATCGCACTGGCAATCGCTTTGGCGTTGCCCATTTGGTCGACGTGTTACGCGGAAAAACCACGCCCAAGGTCAAAGAATTTTTGCACGATAAACTCAGCACCTTTGGCATTGGCAAAGACGTTGACGAATCGAGCTGGCGCGCCGTGTTTCGCCAACTGATCGTGCGCGGCGCATTACAACTGGCGCCCGAAGGTCACGGCGGTTTGCAGCTGACTGATCTAGCCCGACCGTATTTAAAAGGCGAAACCGCGCTGTATTTACGTGCGCGCACCGAGAAATTTAATTACACCGACAAAGACAGCGACTTTGCCAATCCGCAAGAATTGGCGCTCTGGCAAGCATTGCGCCGACTCAGAAAACAACTCGCCGACGATCAAGACGTGCCAGCCTATGTGGTGTTTGGTGACGCTACGCTCAAAGAAATGATTCGACTGCATCCACGCGATCATTACGAGCTATCGCGTATTTCTGGCGTTGGTGATCGCAAACTCGACAAATATGGCGATGAATTTTTGGCGGTCTTAAACGCACCTTATCCATAAGTTCACGCCGTGGTTTTATCGCTGATGGTCGGCATTCTCTGTACAATGAATCGCATCTAGTAAGTACTAACGCAGTTGATTTGCTGCATCTGTTTTCTGGCAACTCAAAACGACAATGCTAGCCCTTTTTGCTGGCCCACTGAGCATTTTTTGGAGCGCGATATGTATCAAAAAATTGTGGTTCCCATTGACAATAGCGACACCGCTGCCGCCGCATTTGAACATGCTTTAGCCTTGGCCCAACTGGCAAAAAGCGAACTAATTTTGCTGCATGTGAGCGATATTTCGCGCGCCACCATCGCCAGCAGCGTGATGCCCGGCCTTGATCTGCCGAGCTATGACGAGCAACGCGAGCGCGTTGAAGGCGAAATTCAAGCCATGCTCGATCGCCTCAGTCAGCAAGCGCAAAGCCAAGGCGTTGCGTGTAGCAATCGCCTGATTGAGCAACGCGGCGGCAATGCCGCTGATGCGCTACTTAAAGCGGCGGCGCTGGTGCATGCCGATCTGATTGTGATGGGCACGCATGGCTACTCGGGATTTATGAATTTAATCTTTGGCAGCATGGCCGAAAGCTTATTACACCGCACCACGATTCCGGTTTTATTGGTGCGTTTAAATGAAGATGATGACGAATAAATCGCAATAATTACAATCGATTATTCAGGACTGTTGACGTTTGTTTTCTGGGTAATTTAAAACGATTTTTCGATTTGAAATAAGCATAAAAAAAGGCCGGTTCATCGTGAACCGGCCTTTTTTATTGCAATCCACTCGCTCAAACTAAATGCGGAATTTGGGTCATCAAAACGTCGAGTTTATCCACTTTGCGCCATAGCCATTCTTCATCATCCCAATGCGTTGCTGCGGCATGTTTGATGTCGTCAAATAAACTAAAATACGCCAGTCGGGTGCGTAAGCCCGCATCTTGTGGTGATTTGGCGAGATAGGTTGGCAATAATTTAAAATCCGGCCGCACATCCGACAAGTGAAATAAATCCAATTCTTTATGCGCAAAGCGCGCATGACACGGATCGATTACGCCGCATAAACGCTGGGTTTCCGGATCCACTAAAAAATTAGCCGCATGACAATCATCGTGAATCAACGTGGGTAAACCGATCACGGCCGGCGGTAAGGCATCAAATTGCTCCGCCAGCGCAATCAGCCTTTCGCGCAAATGCACGCCCAAACGCTGCGCCGCCCAATTGCTTTTCAACCACTGAATCCGCTGCTGCAAAAAGGCTTGATAGCTGCTGGCAAAATCAGCGTACTGACAGCCATCCAGTCCACTAAAACCTGTCGGCCGAGTGACTGAATGCCAGCTGAGTAATAAATCGGTGCATTCATCAGCAAAGCGATCAATCATCACCGGCGATTCAAGCGCATGACTGGCTGGAATCCCAGAAACATAGGTCATAATCAGTGCTTCACCGATATCACCAGGGGTATGCAGCGCAATCACCTCTGGGATCTTGATCCCATGGCTATACTGCCGCAAAAAATCCAAGCCTGCGGCTTCTAGCTGCGCTTGCCCCGGCAGACGGTAATACTTCAATACGGACCGTACTGACCCTACGGTGACCATATACACATCGGCATAAAAGCCGGTGACTTTTTCAACCTGATGCGGTGTGCCACCCAGATAAGTTTGGCACAGCCGAACCACGGGCCCTTGATCCAAAATCAGCATTGCCCCACCTCATTTCAATACCCTATTTCATCACAGCATGCACCACTCAAACTTGCACGGTTTTGCTTTGGCGCAAACAATGCAGCGGTTTAATCTTTAAGTAACATCATCGGTGTGGTTTGCGCAAAAATACGCAAGCGTCGCCACACGGTTAATGCTGCCAAAAGCATGCCCAGTAGTAAGGTATATAACGGCAATAACAGATTAAGCGCCATCGGGATATTCAGTAGTTGCGTGGCCAAACTCCAACCCAGCACACTGGCGCATACGCCCGCAATCAAGCCGGCCACGGCGCCGAGCAATAGACTTTCCACCCACCACACGGCGGCGAGCCGCTTTGACGTTGCCCCTAAAGCACGCATAATCGCCGCTTCGCGCCGTCGTTCGCTCTCTGTGGTATCTAAGGCGGCGATCAACACGGTTAAGCCCGCCAGCACGCATAAAATTAGCACCAAACGCAGCACTGAACTGGCTAAGGTAATGACTCTTTGCACTTCATTAAGCACCTGCCCCACATCAATGACGGTGATATTGGGCATGGCGCGCACCCAGCTAGCGATCCATTGCGTTTGATTGGGCGGTAAATAAAAACTGCTAATCCAACTGCCGGTCTGCGCTTGCAGTAAGCTGGCACTGCCCATGACAAAAAAAATTCACTTGGAATGATTCCCAAGCCACCTGACGTAAATTAGCCACAGGCGCACTAATGGGTATACCACCGACATCAAAGGTGAGCATATCGCCGACGGCAATACCTAAGGTTTTTGCTAAACCTTCCTCAACTGACCACGCCGGAATATTGGCTTGTAACGGCTGACCGGCCACAATTTTGCCCTGTGTTCGCGCACCGAGCTTGGCGCCACGCTTAGATTAAATTCACGCTCGGCCAAACGCTGCGCGCGCGCTTCGCTATAACGCTCAGGCTCGACCGCTTGCTGATTGATTGAGCGCCAGCCAACGCCCACGGATCATCGGCAATAAAGTCGGCGCAGCTAAACCTTGCTCGGTAAATTGCTGGGCCACGGCGCTGGCTTGTTCAGGCTGAATATTGATTGCAAAATGGTTTGGCGCATTGGCTGGAATTTGCCGCTGCCAAGCGCTTAATAAATCACTTTGCACTACGGTTAATAGCGCAATACCCATCAAGCCCAACGATAAAGCCCCCAACTGGGCGGCAACCAACACACGTTGGCGCTGCAATTGGCGCAAAGCAATTTTCACCGTTGCGCCTGGCAATATCCGCTGTAAGCCACGTAGCAATAACAGCCCTAACCCCCCCGCCAAAGCCAGCGCCACGACCACGCCTACCCCGACCATGAGCGCCAGCTGAATGTCATTGGCAATCCAATACAGTAAGCCAAGCATCAATCCAGCCGTCACCAGCCATTGCAGACCAACACGGGTACTGGGCTCAATCTCGCGGCGCAATACGCGTAGCGGCGGCGTTTGCGCCAGCGCCATTAACATTGGCCCTGCGCAACCGAGCAATAACACCACGCCCAACACACTCGCCAATAGCCACGGCAAACTACTGCCTGCGGGCAAAGGCGCGGGTAAACTCGACTTTAATGCAGCCACTAAAGCCGTTTGCGCCAACCAGCCCAATACGCCACCCAGCAGCGCGGCCATCGCTGCGACTAAAGCCAATTGCGCCAATAAAATCTGCTGCACTTGGCGACGCGTTGCGCCAAAGGTGCGCAGCAACGCCACCATATCGTAATGGCGTAGTGCAAAGCGGCGCGCCGCCAAAATCATCGCCACCGCCGCCAAACAAGCCGCCAATAAGGCGGCTAATTTTAAAAATCGACTGGCTCGATCTAAGGCGTCTTTCAGCTCGGGCCGGGCATCGCTGACGCTTTCTAGCTTTTGCCCGCGCTCTAATTGAGGTGCGGCTTGCAAACGCCACTCAGCCAGCGCCAAAGCATCACCAGCCAGCATTAAGCGGTATTTCACCCGACTACCAAAACCCAATAAACCACTGGCCGCTAAATCGGCGTCATTCATCATCAAGCGCGGTTGTAAACTCGAGAAATCAAATGCCGCATCCGGCTCTTGCCCCAAGATACCGACCACCCGTAACTGCAGCAAACCCACATCCAATATGGCGCCGACTTCAATACCCAGCATGGATTGTAGACGTTGATCAATCAGCGCCTGCCCAAGCTGCGGCGCAGTAGTACGCGTGCCATCTTGTAAACGCAAATCGCCACGTAAAGGATATAAGTCACTGACAGCCTTCACCGAGGCCAAAATCAGCGCTGCCGGTTCTGTTTCAGCTGAAATTGACGAGGCGACTGCATGTTGGTCACCGCTGACAAGCGGCGCGCCGTCCTGCTGATGAACGCCGACCATAGAAGGAAAGGTAGCGGTCTTAGCCACACGCAAACCCTGAACTTGCGCGGCATTACTCAGTGGCGCGGCAATCTCATGATCTGAGCGCAACACCAAATCAGCACCCAAAGTCTCGTTCGCTTGCCCCAGCAATAAATGCTGCACCCGCTCAGTGATTGATCCCACACTGCTTAAAGCGGCGATGGCGATGGTGAGCGCCAATAGCAAAGTACGAAACTCGCCGGCGGCTAAACTGCGGCGAAATAAAATCCAATTCATCGACCACTTCATGCTGCTAAACCTTCGGCTGTGACCACTCGGCCAGCGGCTAGACGCAGCTGAGATTGGCAGCGCGCGGCCAATGTTTCATCATGCGTCACCAGCACCAGCGTGGTGCCCGCTTCGCGATTGAGCGTAAACAATAAATCGGCAATCACCAGCCCCGTGGCCGAATCCAAACTGCCGGTGGGCTCATCGGCAAATAAAATCGCGGGCCCTGGGGCAAAAGCCCGCGCCAGCGCCAGCGCCACACGCTGCTGCTCGCCACCTGAGAGTTGCCGTGGCGTATGCTGCATGCGCTCGCTTAAACCGACTTTAGTCAGCCATTGCTCGGCAAGCAAACGCGCATCCGCCCGATCACTGAGCTCGAGCGGCAACATGACATTTTCTAAAGCGGTTAAATCCGGCAAGAGCTGAAAAGACTGAAACACAAACCCCGCTGTTTTAGCGCGTAATAAGGCCCGACCATCTTCACTCAAGCCACTTAAAGCATTGCCTGCCAAGTAGATTTCCCCTGAACTGGCCACATCTAAACCCGCCAGCAAGCCCAATAAAGTCGATTTGCCAGAGCCTGAACTACCGACAATGGCTAAACTAGCGCCATGAGCGACACTCAAGCTTAAATCGTGCAGAATAGTCAGCTTCGATTTGCCACTGGCAACGGTTTTAGTCAATTGCTGTACTTGCAAGATCGCCGATGTATCAACAGGCAAAGGAATCGTCATGAATCTAGTAATCCGTTTGAAATGGTTAATCAGTAAAGCCTGCGCCATGCTCACAAAGCGCAGTGCCAAATCTTGCAAGGCCAAGCCATACTGCTGGCTAGTTGCTGCCTTGCTCATCGCCAGCTCAGGGGTTTATGCCGCCAAGACGCCAACTATTTTGGTCTTTGGTGATAGTCTGTCTGCCGGATATGGTCTAAAAGCCGAACAAGCTTGGCCACGGTTGCTGCAAACCGAATTACAGCGGCGCGGTAAAAGCGTGCAGATTATCAACGCCAGTGTATCAGGAGAAACCACGGCTGGTGGGCTAACGCGCTTTGCTGCGATCCAAAATCAATACCCTGCGCAATTACTGATTTTGGCGCTTGGCGCGAACGATGGTTTACGCGGTCTACCCACGCAAACCATGCAAAATAATCTAGCAAAAATCATTCGCAGCGCACAAAGCAAGGGCACTGCGGTGCATTTGGTGGGCATGCAAATTCCACCGAATTTTGGTCCACAATACACCAGCGCGTTTGCGGCGAGTTATCAAAAACTCGCTAAAGAGTTTCAGCTGAGTTTCACGCCTTTTTTATTAGCGCCGATAATTAACAATAATGCGCTATTTCAAGCCGATCAATTACACCCTACCGCGCCTGCGCAAAAGCTCATTATGCAAGGGGTGCTGCAAGATTTACTTAAGCAACAAGCGGCTTTATTTAAATAATTCAAACAAAAACAGCGCTCATTTGAGCGCTGTTGATTTAAGCAAAAACCATCCATCAATTTATGGCGTTGTGCCTAAGCTAGGCTCGATTAATTTCACCACCTGCGCCACCCCTGAAACCGAAGCGGCAATATTGGCGATTTGGTTGGCAATTTGCGGTGATGCCAAGCCCAGTAAATAAACCACTTTGCGTTCTGTGACAATTTGCACATGTACGCTCGCACCATCAGGCACTTGCAACATCACAGCACTTTTTACCCTAGCGGTGAGCTGGCTATCATTTAAGCGATCCATCGCACTCGATGGTGGCGCAACCACGGTTTCGTTATAGACTTTACGCGTTTTAGGAAAGCTTTTAGCGATCGTCGTGGCTTCTTGCTGCGCCGCGGCACTTGGCAACTCCCCAACGAGCAATACCGCACCATTAAAGGTGTCGACATTCACATGCGCGAGCTCTTTCCAGCGATCAATGATTTTGGCACTGATATTGGCTGATAAATCGGCATCGTCTTTAATCATCACCGTTTTACGCGGGTCTGAACCAATCCAAGCGCCAACTGCAATCCCACCAACAACGACCAAAGGCACACATGCTGACAAACCTAAACTAGCAACCAAAATCGCGGCCGTGATGCGCCTTTTCATTAATCGCCCCCTAAGAGCATAAAGTCAACGGCATCACATAAAGCGTGAATCGCCGTGATATGGACTTCTTGAATCCGCGCAGTGCGTGGGTGAGGCACACATAAATGCACATCATCACCAGTCAATAAATCAGCAATCTGCCCACCATCGCGGCCGGTAAAGGCCAAAACCACCATATTGCGATCATGCGCGGCATGAATCGCCGAGATCACATTGGCTGAATTACCCGAAGTCGAAATCGCCAGCAAAATATCACCAGCGCGGCCAAGCGCATGCACTTGCTTAGAAAAAACCAAATCAAAATCATAGTCATTGGCAATGGCCGTCAGCGCCGATGAATCGGTCGTCAAAGCAATCGCCGGCAAACCAGGACGCTCACGCTCAAAACGGCCGACCATTTCGGCAGCAAAATGCTGAGCGTCCGCAGCGGATCCGCCATTGCCACAAGCCAAAATTTTGCCGTCGGCAATCAATGATTGCACGATTTTCTCGGCAGCAATCGCAATCGCTGGCGACAAAGCGCCCATTGATAATTGTTTGGCTTCGATACTTTCTACAAAGTGTTGCTGCACACGCTGGATCAAATCCATGAGGTTTCCTTTTTTAAACGTGCCACTCAAGGGCTCACGTGTTATCACGTGGTTGGGGACAATATGGGGCTAATCCGCTTGGATACAATCTTTTAGCCATTGCAAGTGTTCGTTATCAATGCAAATGGCGTCAAAACGACAGACTGGCAAAGATGCCATCGACTGTAAATAGCATTGTGCCGCTCGCAGTAATTTGCCTTGCTTGGCTGAATTAATACTGCCAGCCGCACCGCCAAAACGGGAATTACGTCGCGAACGAACCTCAATAAACACCAAAGTTCGCCCGTCTTGCATAATTAAATCAATCTCTCCGAGTTTACACGACCAATTGCGTGCAATCAGCCGTAAACCCTGCTGCTGTAAATACTCAAGCGCGGCTTGTTCAGCCGCTTGCCCGAGAGAATTCATTGTTTTTCTAGCGTCATCGTACGCAACATCATGTCGCGCACCACCACGCGATCGGGGCCATCATCGTGAGCTGGCCTGTCACCCCATCGATATTGAATGTGGGCTGCGTATCTTTGGCTAAAACACTGGCAATACGCCAAGCATCAACGCCAAAAGCAAATAAACGTTCTAAATCATACGCATTGGAGCGAGTGCGGTTATATAGATCATAGCCTTCGCGCTGCGGCATACCCAACCAGGGCATATCGACATAACGTATTCCAATCAAGTCTACCAGCGCAGTACGTCCTAGGCGACCCGAATCCACTTGGCTGGTGGCATAGATCGCCATATCGTTGCCCAGATAGGGGCGAATATATCGCGCCGACTTGCCATCCATCGCCAAAAAAAATCACATCCGCACCCAGCTGCGAAATTTGCTCACGCAGCAGCGCCGCATCATGACGCGCATCCACCACGGTAATCACCTGCACCTCATTGCCAGTGACTTTTTTCCATTCTTGGCTAAAGCCTTGCGCCATTCTTTGACTTAAGGCGTCCCCCACTTGCAATACCACCGGCCGCATTAATTGATTTTTTTGAATCAACAGCGCCACTTGCGCCGCTTCAGTCTCAACCGACAAGCTAAAGCTATATAAATTGGGCTGCTGCAAAGTCGTTTCATCAAAGCTATTGAGCGCCAAGACCGGAATGGTCAGCAAAGTGCTATCAGACAAATAATTAATTGCCGATTTGGTTAAAGGACCAATCACCGCTTGCGCACCATCTTGTTGGGCCTGTAAATAAGCCAAAATGACGTTTTCTTCTTTCTCATCCGTTGGATAAGCACGCACCAAAGGAATTTTCTGCGCCGCCATGCACCCGCTCAGCAGCCAGCACGCCCGCACGAATTGTATCGCTGACCGACTTAAATGCTTTGGCTTTGCTAGGCAAAATCAGCGCAATAAAGCCTGATGACTGCACCGGCTCCACCGTCAAATCCGTTGCTTGTGCGTGGATGGTAGTGGTCGTAAAGGCCAGCGCCCCGTATAGTATGAGCCCTAAGATCGCAGTATCGCGAAACCACGACACAGCCGCCTTTAAATGGGCAAGGAGAAATTTGGCGTGCATAACCCTGATATCCATGTCAGTAAGTCTTCATTATATGTGGTTGCCACCCCAATCGGAAACTGGGGTGATATGACAGCCCGGGCCATCGCGGTTTTAAACGCTGCCGATGTGATTGCAGCCGAAGATACCCGAGTCACGGGTCAACTACTGAAACAATATGGCATTACTACGCCGATGATTTCGGTGCGTGAACACAATGAGCGGGCCATGGCCGAAAAACTCATTGCGCGCTTGGCTGCCGGTGAAATCGTAGCGCAAGTTTCTGATGCAGGTACGCCAGCGGTATCTGACCCTGGCGCGGTATTGGCCGCCAGTGTGCATGCAGCAGGCTTTAAAGTCATCCCTATTCCTGGTGCATCGGCCTTAACCACCGCCCTATCGGCCAGTGGTTTTAGCTGTGCGCACAGTTTGTTTTATGGCTTTTTACCACCCAAAACCAAACAACGCTGTGATGAATTAACACGGCTGAAAGATTCACCGTATATCACCGTATTTTATGAAGCCCCGCATCGCATCGCCGAATGTGTCGCCGATATGAGCAGCATCTTCGGTGCTGAGCGCGAGGCTGTATTATGTCGTGAATTAACCAAAACGTTTGAAACAATTCGTCGCGGGCCACTCGCCGAACTCGCCGAGTGGATCAAAAACGATCCCAATCAGCAAAAAGGCGAATCGGTTGTGGTGGTGAATGCAGCGCCGCCAGCCGAAAAAGACGAAGCGGCAGCACATGACCAAGTTTTGGTGCCATTGGTTGCCGAATTACCGGTAAAACAAGCCGTTGCCCTGGCACAAGCCATTACTGGCGCGCCAAGAAATGCGCTCTATGAACGCGCTTTAGCACTAAAAAAAGCCGAACAAGAATAAAAACTCACTAAAACACTTGCCAAACTTAAAATACTTGGCTATTATGTCGGCTCGTTATCAGACACCTGCCCGGGTGGCGGAATTGGTAGACGCAGGGGACTCAAAATCCCCCGCCGAAAGGTGTGCCGGTTCGAGTCCGGCCCCGGGCACCAAACACAGAACCCACTTCAGAAATGAAGTGGGTTTTTTTGTCGTCTTTCGTTCAAAGAAAGCACTCCATCAGCTAGCCTTCCTGTTAAATTTAACTAAGCTTGTAGCAGAACAACACTGGGGCACACCATGCTCAAGCCACTACAAGAATGGATTTGTGACTGCTGTGGAAAAATCATTCCCCACGCTGATGCCGGCTATGTCATCTGGCGTCATGATGCAGATCAGCGAGACTTTGATTTTAAAATCATTCATAAATTTGTTTGCGAGCCGCCCAATTATCCGTCATCCACCCCGCTGACTGAATTCCTAGGCACCAAAGGCAGCACCTATTTATTGTCGTTTATTAGCCTAGGCAAAATCAAAGCGCGCGGCCGCTATCGCAATTACTGCCATGTGCTGGATTTTGATGAATATGTTGATTTTTATCGCCGAGTACAAATCCCCTATTACGAAGAAGCGCGAACAAAATTTAACAACCCCGTTTTATTAGCCGAAATGGAAGACGCCAGCGAATTACATCCCTACCAAGAAGATGTTTTAAAACAAATTATTGAACGCTTTTAATATCCTTCAACGCCCATAAGCGCAAAAAAATCAGCAAAATCAACGCAGTTTGACATTAAACCGCGTTGATTTAACCACAATGCATCAACACCCAAACAAAAAAGAAATATTCACGTAAGATATTACTTTTGCTTCCCCTGCCTCGACCATGCCTCAGCTACTTTATCGCCGTGCAACGCCAGCCGACTTAATGTGCATCTGCCAACTTAGCAATGTGGTGAATCAGCTGCACCATGAGCGCTTCCCACAACTCTTTGCCGCCGTGAATGAGCTTGATCGCGATGCCGCGCATTGGCATGCCGCAATTGCCGAAGGCGCTTGCTTTGTGGCCGAACTCGCGCATGAATCGAGCATTATTGGTTTTATCAGCGCACAAATCGGGCAAGAGACATCCAGCATGCTGCAGCCGCAATCGTTTTGTCGTATCGCGACAGTCTGTGTCAGCGAAGTCTATCGTGGGCGCGGTATTGGCACGCAATTAATGCATCACGTTGAGCAGTGGGCAACAGCGCAGCACTGCGCTGAAATTCGTCTGAATGTATTTGAATTTAATCAGCAAGCCATCGCTCTGTATCAAGAGCTGGGCTTTGCTGTTCGCGTGCTGGCAATGAGTAAAAGCTTACTCGTCGCGCCGCAAGCTACGCTCTAAATACGGTTATATACACAGGGTATAGACCGCTTAATTAGTACCATAAAGCCACAAAAGACAATACCCCAAGATCGCCTTGGGGTATTGTTTTTAGCGAGTTCAAAAACTCATGATCAATTGATCAATTCGGCCATTTTACGAACCGATGCGACCACCATCGTCTTTGGTAATCACAATCGTTGCCGAGCGAGGACGTTTACCCGCGCCGTAACCGGCATTGCTTGGCCATTGACTGGTGTATTTCGTTGGGTCAGCCACATCGGCCATCTTGGTGCCTTCACCCGGGTGTTGGATATTAATAAAAATCGCCTTGCCATCGGGGGTTTCGCATAGACCAGTGATTTCGCTATCTTTAGGACCAACCAAGAAGCGCTTGAGTTTATCTGCCGCCGGTTTGGCGCCGACTTGCGTGACCACATTCATCACGCTGGTATCGGCCTTGGTATAACTCAACGTTTTCGCTGCGCCATCGCCCACCTTGCCAGCAATCGCCGCCAACATCATGCAATTACTCACGTCGGTGTAGGCGCCATCATCGGTTTGAATCCAGCAAATACCGGTGTTTTGGCTAAATGCCAAACCATCCGGCGATGAAAAGTCTTGATCATCGGTTAGGTTCGATAAATTCACCATCGCTTTATCGGCATCGGCTTCTGCGCCAAATAAGTACACATCCCAAACAAAAGAGCCAACAGCTGCACCTTCTTTCATGCGCAGAATGTGGCCATTTGGATTGCCCTTGCCTTTATTACCATCGTTATCTTCGTAATAACGTGGATTGGCGCTATCAGGGGTCAATTGCGTGCTTGATGCTGGATCGATACGGCGATTGCTATTATTGGTCAGCGTTTGGTAGTACTCGCCCGTCACCGGGTTAACACCGCCCCACTCAGGTCGATCCATTTTGGTGGCGCCCACGGCATCACCCGCCAAACGGGTATTGACACAAATATCGGCCAAATCAGCAAATGCGTACGTCGCAAAGCCGGCGATCGCTGCATTACTCATCGATAGCTCAATCCATTGGCCCGAACCATCGGCATTAAATTTGGCCACATACAAAGTGCCCTCATTCAGGTATTTATCGCCGGTCGCCATCCGGTCTGCTGGATTGGCATCCGCGGCCACCCACAGCGCTTTGGAGACAAACTTATACATGTATTCATTACGCGAATCATCGCCCAGATACACCGTGAGCGGCTTACCGACAACTGGCAAACCAAACGCTGCGCTTTCATGGGCAAAGCGACCTAAAGCGCTGCGTTTTTTTAGTGGTTTGGTTTTGTCGTACGCGTCCATCTCAATGATGTAGCCTTGAGCATTCATCTCATTGCGATAGTCGTCTGAACCATCGGCGGAACCGCCGATTTTACTGATATTCCAACGCGCATATTGATCACCCGCCCCGGCAGTTTCCCAGCCGTGACGTGATGGATCACCCGCTTTACGGCTATAACGTTTTAATGACGTTACGCTCTTATCATTATTGCGATTGGTATCATCGGCTGCGACCCGGAAGAAATAACCCGCCCAATTTTCTTCGCCCGACAAATACGTTCCCCACGGGGTTTTGCCAGTACCGCAATTATTAATGGTGCCGCGGGTTTTAGTCCCAGTCGTCGAATATTTGGTTTTAAGCAAGGCGTTGCCGCGCGCTGGGCCGCTCATTTCAACTTCAGTGAGCGGCGTCACTCGGCGATTAAATGCCGAGCTTGGCACAGTGGCCCATTTGTTATTGCTCGCTTTCACTTCAACCACTGACAAGCCGTGAATCGCTACTTCTTTATCGACTTCAGCCGCTGGGCGTGGCAAAGCGCCGGTGCCGCCATGTAAAAAGAACGACGACCTGTTTTCATCGGTGGTCGCTTCGTGATTCATTGCCAACAGGCCGCGCTCAACGCCAGCGCTTGACGGTTTGCCGGCGGCATCTAAACCAAAATACTCCATCCCATCGTGATGATCACCGGCACGATTGTCGTAATCGCTATCGCTACCATCATTTTTATACGCCGGGGTGTTGGCCGTTAGCGGATCGCCCAAGGCATAAATCACTTGGTAGCTATACCCCGCTGGAATCACCACTTTATCTAATAAGCTTTTGCCAACGGCAGTAAAGCCCAAGCTGGCCATAATCGGATTGACTGCCACTGGCGGTGTGGCCGTTGGCGTTGGGCTCGGCACAGGGCTGCCGCTTGGGGTTGTGCTAGGCGATACTGGCGGCGGCAAAATCTCACCAGAAGAACAGCCAACCAAACCTAGGCCCATCCCGCCTAAAGCCGCTGCGCCCGACAAGCTCATGCCCAAAAAACGACGGCGATTGATTAATCGCTGTTCAAGCACCGAATCAAATGTTGGGTTCTCTGAGGTATTAGAGTTTTCATCATTAAAATTATTAGACTTAGACATTCGCTGCAATCGCCTTAATGGTAAAAAAAGCGCTACTTTAAAGTCCAAATATGACAACATCACGCCAGTTTGATGACGGTTTTATGAAATAAACAATCTATGTATATACAGCTAGGCTATTTTTTATCTACCCTAAAACAAAATACCCCAAGGTTTTGCCTTGGGGTATTTTTATATTCCTTATATCCGTTTTGATTTACGCCAATTTAAGCGGCGACAGCTCGGCGGCGAAATAGCGGTAAGGGTTGCTCCACGCTGGATTGATAAAACTCAGTAAAGTCATCCAAACCCTTCGCGGCATCAACAATGTCTTTGTCGCTACGCACGTCAAACGCGGTAAAGCCACAGCGCGACAAATAATTGATGGTGTCTTTAAACACATCACCCACCGCGCGCAATTCTCCGGTAAAGCCATGCCGCTCGCGCAGCAAACGGCCAATCGAAAAACCACGGCCATCGGTAAACGCCGGGAAATCACACGCAATCATCACAAAATGATTGGCATCAACGGGCAGGCTTTCTGGCTCGTCATCGGGTGCAAAACACACCGCCACCGCATGACCAGCAGCAGCACGCAAGGTGAGTTCTTCTTGCTTAGATAGCCAGTATTGATATGGAAGCAGCACCGCGCCTTCGCTAGGGACAGATACCACGCCCTCTTCATTGGCAACAACGCGAACCCAACGATTTGCAACCACTGCACGGTCAATAATGACTTGAGGATTTTGATCAAGCATCTGCTTTCTCCCGACGATTGGGTTTGCCTTCATACACTTTGGCTTTAAATGGCTCAGCGCCAATGCGATCAAACAAGTCGATAAACGACTCTTCGCCATTGCGGTTGGCGACAAACACATTGATGATTTTTTCGATCACATCTGGCATTTCATCTTGCGCAAACGATGGGCCAAGCACCTTGGCCAAGCTGGCATCCTTGCCTTGACGGCCACCAAGCGAAACTTGGTACCATTCCGAACCGTTTTTATCGACGCCCAAAATGCCGATATTGCCGATATGGTGGTGACCACAAGCGTTCATACAGCCCGACATATTCATGTCGATTTCGCCCAAATCGTGCAGGTAATCGAGGTTATCAAAACGATCTTGAATCGCTAGCGCAATCGGGATCGACTTGGCGTTCGCCAATGAACAGAAATCGCCACCCGGGCAGCAAATCACATCGGTTAATAAGCCAATATTTGGCGTGGCAAAACCAATCGCTTTGGCCGCTTCCCACAAGGCAAACAAATCAGATTGCTTCACATCGGCCAAGATCAAGTTTTGCTGATGCGACACCCGCAATTCACCAAAGCTATATTGATCCGCTAAGTCAGCAACGGCATCGAGCTGCGCGGACGTCGCATCCCCTGGCGCCACGCCATTGGGTTTCAAACTCAAGGTCACGGCGGCGTAGCCAGCTTGTTTATGGGCAAACACATTGCGCTCAACCCAACGGCTAAAGCCTTTGCTGTCGAGTTTTTGCTGCGTAAATGCCGCGTCGTCGCCCGTGAAGGTTTCATACGCAGGCGCAGTGAAGAATTTATGGTTGCGCTGGATCTCTTCTTGGGTCAACGTCATTGGGCCGTTTTTGGTAAACGCCCATTCTTGATCAACTTTGGCGCCAAATGCTTCTGGTGTCATCGCTTTCACCAAAATCTTAATCCGCGCTTTGTATTTATTATCGCGGCGACCGTAGCGGTTATACACGCGCAACACGGCATCCAAATACGACAGCAAATGTTCTGGCTCAAGCCAAGGCTTGATCAAGCTACCGACAATCGGCGTACGGCCTAAACCACCACCGACATAATTCAAATCCGACTTCGCCTGCGGCATTTTTCACCACATTGATGCCCACATCGTGCACCAACACGGCGGCGCGATCTTCGACTGAACCATTGACGGCGATTTTAAATTTACGCGGTAAATGGGCAAATTCAGGGTGAAACGTCGACCATTGACGGATGATTTCACACCAAGGGCGTGGGTCAACAATCTCATCATGCGCCACACCGGCAAACTGATCGGTCGTGGTATTTCGGATACAGTTGCCCGAAGTTTGAATCGCGTGCATTTGCACTGTAGCCAGTTCAGCCAAGATGTCCGGCACGTTTTCCAGCGCCGGCCAGTTGTATTGGATGTTTTGGCGCGTGGTGAAATGCGCATAATCTTTGTCATATTTACGGGCGATTTCAGCCAGCTTGCGAACTTGGCGGCTGGTCACATGACCATAAGGAATGGCCACTCGCAACATCGGCGCATGTCTTTGAATATAAAGGCCGTTTTGCAAGCGCAATGGGCGAAATTGCTCTTCGGTTAACTCACCGGCTAAGAAGCGTTGCGTTTGATCGCGATACTGCGCTACGCGCTGGTCCACAATCTGCTGGTCGTATTCGTCGTAAATATACATCGTGGTGTGATTCCGTAATGACGGCAAAATATGTGGGTCATAATACCAGTCGGCACTTATAAGCTGAATGACTGTTTTTGTCTAAGATCGAACTTTTTCGGAATATACCTAAGATCAGCAACTTGTCAGCTTTACCTGACATCGCTTTTGCTACCGACGCCCAATGCGGCGAACTCGCACAACCGCACTATTGCCGATTGTTTGTGAATCGATCTCGGTTTAAGCTTGCGACTTTCTGCCATTCCCAAAAAGAGCCGCCCACTATGAGCAGCCGCCAAGCGATTCGTCGTCTCGACTATACCCCCCCGAGCTATTTAATTGACCGCGTTGATTTAACTTTTGAGCTGAGCGATACCCATGCCAAAGTAACATCTCGCCTGATTATTAAACGCAATCAGGGTGTGAGCGCCGATACGCCGCTGGTTTTGGATGGTGAAGCACTGACGCTAGAGAGCATCAAACTCGATGGCGTTCCGCTCACTGCGAGCGATTATCAGCTCGATGATTGCAGCCTCAGCATTCCCCAGATGCCGGATGATGGCATTTTAGAAATCGTGACGCGTTTGCTACCTAGCGACAACACCAGCCTGATGGGTTTATATCAATCCAACGGTAATTTCTTTACCCAATGCGAGGCCGAAGGCTTTCGCAAAATCACTTATTACTTAGATCGCCCTGACGTAATGGCGAAATTCACCACCACCATCATTGCCGATAAAACCAAGTTTCCGGTGTTGCTATCAAACGGTAATCGTGTGGGCAGCGGTGCTTTGGACAAAAATCGCCATTGGGTGAAATGGGTCGATCCATTTAAAAAAGCCGGCGTATTTATTTGCCTTGGTCGCCGGCAAATTGGTGTCGCTATCGGGCAGCCATACCACGCCAAGTCAGCGCACGATTCAAATCGAGATTTATGTAGAACCGGGCAATTTAGATAAATGCCATCATGCGCTGGCCGCCGCGCAAAAAGCCATGGCGTGGGATGAAGAACGCTTTGGGCTGGAATACGATCTCGATACCTATATGATTGTCGCCGTCAGCGACTTTAATATGGGCGCGATGGAAAACAAGGGCTTGAATATCTTTAATACCAAATTTGTTTTGGCCAAGCCTGATACGGCCACCGACGTTGATTTTGACGGTATTGATTCAGTCGTGGCGCATGAATATTTCCACAACTGGACCGGCAATCGCGTGACCTGCCGCGACTGGTTTCAGCTCAGCCTTAAAGAAGGCCTCACCGTGTATCGCGATCAAGAATTCTCTAGCGATATCGGTAGCCGCGCCGTGCAGCGTATTTCCAATGTGCGCGCACTGCGCGAAACGCAATTTGCTGAGGACGCTGGCCCGCAAGCGCACCCCATTCGCCCCGATGAATACCTAGAAATCAATAATTTTTATACGTGGACGATTTACGAAAAAGGCAGCGAAGTGGTACGCATGTACGCCACCTTGCTTGGTACTGCCGGATTTCGCCGTGGTATGGATTTGTATTTTAAACGCCATGATGGCCAAGCCGTTACTTGCGACGATTTCCGCCGGGCAATGAGCGACGCCAATGGCGTGAATCTTGATCAATTCGAGCGCTGGTATAGCCAAGCCGGTACGCCGATCTTGTCGGTGAACGCCGATTACGACGCCGCCGCACAGACCTATACGCTCACCGTAGCGCAGCATTGCCCAGCCACGCCCGGGCAAGAACACAAACTGCCGTTTCATTTGCCTTTAACCGTTGGCTTGATTGATCGCCGTGGCCAAGATCTGCCGCTGCAATTGCAAGGCGAAGCCGTACCCGGTAGCACCACACCGCGTGTTAGAAATCCGCGAAGCGCTGCAAAGCTTTACCTTTATCAACGTGCCGTGCCTGCCGGTACCGTCGTTATTGCGCGATTTCTCAGCGCCAGTGCATTTAAATTTTGCGTATAGCGATGACGATTTGGTGTTTTTAATGGCCAATGACAGCGACGCCTTTGCGCGCTGGGAAGCGGCCAACACCTTTGCCGTACAACTACTCAAAGCGCAATACGCTGCCGCCGGCCAAGGCGAAAAAGTCGCAGCACCAGCGGCCTTTATTGCCGCCTACCAAAAGCTACTCACCAGCGACAAACTCGACCCTGCGCTAGTGGCCTTAATGCTGGAATTGCCGCGCGAAAACTATTTGTTTGAGCAATTGTCCGATGTCGACCCGGTACGGTTATACGATGTTTGCCGCAGTATCAAACAACAAATCGCCCGCGAATTACGCCAAGAACTGCTCGCCGTCTACCAACGGCTGAACGACGCCACACCTTACGTTTACGAAGGCGAACAAGTCGCGCGCCGCAGCTTAAAAAATATCTGCTTGGATTATCTGGCTGAACTCGATGAGCCGATGATCGCGTCTTTACTCGCCCGCCAATACCAACGCGCCGACAATATGACCGATCGCCTTGCGGCACTCAAAGCGCTAGTCAATCGCGACGGCGGTGACGCCCAACTGGCTGACTTTGCCGCGCACTGGAGCACCGATGCGCTGGTGATGGACAAATGGTTTACGCTACAAGCCACCAGCCGCCGCCCCGGCGCGCTAAGCCGCGTGCAGCAGCTCACTGAGCATCCAGCGTTTTCAATCAAAAACCCAAACAAAGTACGCTCACTCATTACCGCCTTTTGTCTAGGCAACCCGCCGCACTTTCACGCTGCCGATGGCTATGGCTATGCCTTTGCTGCCGACCACATTATCCAATTGGACGCCATCAACCCACAAATCGCCGCCCGCCTTGCCAGCTGCTTTAATCGCTGGACCAAAGTCGACGCCGGCCGCCGCGAGTTAATGCAGCAAGAGCTAGAACGGATTCGCGGGACGCAAGGATTGTCGAGTGATACGTATGAGATTGTGACGAAGGCGTTGGGGTAAGTTTTGTTAAGTAAAGCCATCAGTAGACTAAGTCTAAATTTCAAATTACTTATTTTTACTTTCAATACAGGTACTGCATGACTTCATGGCTTAGTTTTATAATTTCTTGCTTAGCATTAGTTATATCTGCCGTCACGGCTTGGCTAACTTTTTTTCGAAAAGGGAGCCTAATGATGACACAGCCAACGACTGTATTCTTTGGACCCGATGGAATAAAATTTGATAGCTCGGAAAACAAAGTATATCTACGTACTTTGCTCTACAGCACAGCGAAAAAAGGCCACGTTCTTGAAAGCCTTTATTTGTCGCTCCAACGAAATGAATCAAAGCAAAATTTCACTATTTGGGTTTATGGTGAAAAAGGAAATTTAAAAAGAGGTAGTGGTTTGTTCATTCCACAAGATGGCGTTACTTTTGACCATCACTTTATGCTACCTATTGATGGAAGTAATTTTTCTTTTCTAGCAGGAAATTACAAAATAATTGTTTATGCCAAATTAGTCGGAGCACAAAACTCTCATCAACTTTCAACGATTAATCTTTCAATTAGCGAAGCTCATGCGACTCAATTATTGGAACCCAATAGCGGAATATATTTTGATTGGGGAGCTGATCAGCAAAATTACCACCCTCATATTGATAAGCGCCCGTTCATATAAGAACGAATTAATGCGTAGTCTTGTAGGTTGGCGCTGAGCTTGCGAAGCCCAACGTTTACTGAGAGATTTTTTAAATAAAACCGCCGGATTGAATCTGGCGGTTTTTGTTTTTTTATGCGGCTACGCCGCGTCGATTTTAACTCGTAAACCGCAATCCCGTAGGGAGCTAATGAGCGCAGCGAATTACGCCGATTACGCAGAGGCAGCCGCATAAGCTGCAAAATAAGCCACGGTGCTATTTGCTGGTTTAATTAGCCAATATCTATCGCGAAAAAACAGCAAACTCACACAGAAAAAATATCTCCATATCCAAACCCATCAAAATACCGCGTATTGTTTTTCAGAGAGTGAAATTGACATCAATGCCGCCCTATTTAAACTAAAAAACAATCCCCACCTCAACACACAAGGCAAGTAGCGTAAGGCCAATTAGCGCCGCGAAATCAAAAACATCACCGATAATTTCTTTCTCTAGCCAAGCATCAGGGCGGCGATGCACAATGGCATCTCGACTTTATTCGAGCTGAAAATGAATTTTGCCAACGCCTGCCGTTTGACTTTACTCGCCGCGATTTGGGGCGCGTCCTTTTTGTTTTTGCGTTTAGCCGTGCCCAGCCTCGGTCCAATTTGGACCATTAGTGCGCGCATTGGCTTGGCCGCGGTGTTTTTAGCCTTGGTAGCGCAAGCACTCAAGCAAGGGTTTGCGTGGCAACACTGGCGCGAATATCTAATTTTGGGCGTTTTTAATACCGCCTTGCCGTTTTTAGCCTACGGCTTTGCCGCCCGCACGCTCAACGCCTCGATGATGTCGATCCTCAATGCCACTGCGCCAATCTGGGGGGCGGTGATCATGGCGTTGATCATCCGAAAAATGCCGACCTTCAAAGTGTGCTTAGGGCTGTTGATTGGTATTTTGGGCGTGGCCGTATTGGTGGGATTTGATCGGGTTGTCAGCCAAACGGGGGCCGCGCTGGGCATTGCAACGTGTTTATCTGCGACCTTGTGCTACGGCATCGCCAGCGCGTATACCAAACTCAAAGCCAGCCACATTCCTTCGTTTCAAGTGGCCCACGGCAGTATGTGGGGCGCAAGTTTATTTTTGTTGCCATTGTTTGCAACTAGCCAGCCCATCAGCACGCCCACGCCTGTAGTTTGGTTGGCCATCGCTGGGCTGGCAATTTTGTGTACCGGTGCAGCGTACTTACTGTATTTTCGCCTCGTACGCGAAATTGGCGCAGCATCAACGCTAACGGTCACCTTTTTAATTCCAGTCTTTGGCATCTTGTGGGGCACGCTGTTTTTGGGTGAACACATCGGTAGCAACACGCTAATTGGTGCGCTAATCATTTTGCTCGGCACAGCCCTCGTCACTGGATTTAATCCGCTAGCGAGCCGCAAATGAGAACAACGCAGCATGAACGCGACCTTGGCTTGAAAGCACAGTAAAATGCGCATTCAAACTGAATAAGGAAAATCGTAGTGAGCATGACCGATGATGAGTTTTACGCCTTTATGGACAGCACCTTTGCCGAGCTCGAGCAAAAGCAGGTGGCATTGAGTGAAAGCTATGGCTTAGGTAATGGCGCTGGGCGCTGGTGGTTTGATCAAGCGACAGGAAAACTGCAGTTTTTTGACGCGGCTGATCAACTTGAGGCCGAAGCCGACGTGATTAACATTGGCAGTTATTCCGCCCAAGGCAATTCATGGAAATGGGCGTGGAGTAATGAAACCGTCTTGCCGGCACTGCGTGAGCGCGCCGCCAAACTCAAAGAGCTCGAAGACCTAACGGGCATTGCGCTGTTTGGTTTGGATCATGTGTTTGAAATTGGCGATGAAGCGATGGCGCGTGGGAGCTGACTGCGATGGCGGTGCATTTTCTCGGCGCATTGGGCTGCTACAAAGCGCCATCGTCCACCGACAATGGCCCTGCAACATTTTTGGCGATTATGGCGATCAAGCCGCTCAGTTAGTCGTGTTACAACGGGCCTGAGATGGATTGATGGAGCTTCGATGCGCGAACAATCCATCGCTGATGGCGCGCAAACTCCTACGAGCTTGTGCGCTAAAAAACGGCGATGTTCAGATTACGTGTTGATCGTTTTTTAAGTGCTGCGGCACCTTGCTTTACAGTCGCAATCCGCGACGGGACTTACTTTCTTTGCGTCGCCAAAGAAAGTAAGCAAAGAAAAGCGCCCCGAGCGCGCCCAGCTCCGCTGTGCCCTCGATTGTCGTGAGCCAAACGATAAAACTGTTTGTCTCCCTCCTCACTCGGCGCGCTTAAACGGGATTTTAAGCCCCAGCTCGACGAGCGCGGCACAGCATCAACACCAAATCTGAATACTGCCTAAAAAACTTAGGTATCAGCCTCTGGCTATTTACTGCCAAGGCTTAGCGGGAAATACCACATAAAATCAGCACAGAACCCATTACTTAAACGGACTCAAACTCCGATACGGCGCGGCCAGTGGATCGCCAATAAACACCCCTTGCGCGGGCCATGCAACGCTTTTCCAGTAGGCTTCGACTGCCGTGGCACCGAATAAATAATGTCCCAACAAAACTTGCGGATGCGGGAATTTTTGTGGGTAGCTATACGGCTCGCTCACCGTGCCGTAGCTGGCTGTTGCGCCGCTTTCTAGCCATTTCATACTACTCATTTGCCCGCTATCGGTCAGCATGCCGCCGTAAGATGTTAAATGATCGGCCAGCGCGCCGGGAACAAAGCGCAGCGTTGCTAGATCAGCCACATTCGCCAAACCCGTTTGGTAAATCAAAATATCGCTTTTATCTTTCAGCGTATTGGCCTTGATATTTTCGATTTTAATGGCAGGTTTTTTAATGATTTGACTCGGTGGAAACAAGGCCGCGCGCGCGAACTGCGGGCTTGATCTGTTGTGGTTAAAAAATACGCCGTCGCTTTGGGTTGATTACCCCAAGCTTTCACACCACGCTCAATCAATTTTTTAGCACTCGACACATCGTTTGCCGCCAACATCATACTGGGGCGGATGCCCAAATCAGTAAAAGGTTGCGTGCTGGGATGATTAAAATAGAGCGATGCTGGCGTTGCTTTGTCCAGATTACTGCAGATGCCTTCAACATAACCGAGCGTAATCCCATAGGTAATGCCGATGCAGTTCACGCGATACGGCTTGCTCCACGCCAGCGCCAGAGCTTGAATTTTGGGCGAAAAATAGCCGTCGATTTGCGCTTTGACTTGCTCTAGTTCGCCCTCCGTAATCCACACCCGATCTGTCGGCAGGCTGATTTCGAGAATTTGCTCTGGTGCTAAATGATGCTGAGTAGCGTAATAGGTGGCGATCTCCAGAGACAGCGGATCGTTTTTATTCACCACCAGACCCAGCTGCTCAGCCCCAATTGATAAGCTGGCGCAGTGGTCTTAGCAGGCGTCGCAGCGAGCGCAGCAGCATTCAAAAATGCCAAACCTAAAGCCAATAAAACTCGCATCGCTCGCGCCAAATTCAATAAAAAATCAATCATAGCGGCAAATGTCACTGTAATAACAAGTAACCCATAAAAAAGCCACGCGACAGTGTGGCATTTCATTGAATGAAGCGATGTTCAGGCTGGGATTGCAGCTTTTTTCTAAGGCTTAAATCTCCGCCCAACCGCGCCAGCGGGTTGGAACAGCACTTGCATCAGCGCAAATACGCTCAATGTCACTCGCCAAGCTCGTGCAGCAATTGTTTGGCGCTGTGGCTTAAATCGCCTGATGGGTCAATGGTTAATGTTCGAGCTTGATCCATTCTTAGGTAGTTATTTTGGCTGCTGCGCTTATAGGCTGGATCGTAGTGTTTATGAATCAGCTCGCTAAACAACTCAGCTTTTTGGCCTTCATCAATCAATTCATGCCAATGCGCCAAAACGGCCTTGCCGTGCATTTCGACCAATCGGGCGAGTTTACTTTTAAAATTGGCGGGGTCGTTAAACAAATGGCTGTAGTCGTCGCACAAAAATCGAATTCGATCGGCAAAGCTCGCTTCAATTTGAATGCAATCGGCGGCGCGAATTGCCAACATCAAGCTGGCTGGCAAGTGAATTAAGCCGATGCGTTTGCTTTCCGCTTCGACAAACACTGGGCGATTCGGATCAAACTGTGCCAGCTGGCGCGTTAATAGGCTATCAAACAATTTTTGTGATGGCTGCGAACTACTTGGGTTCGCGCCCAGCACGGAGCCACGATGCTGCGCCAGCCCTTCTAAATCCAGCGTCTGCGCGCCCGCTTGGGCTAAGGCTGTTAAAAGCCGCGTTTTGCCGCAACCGGTGTGTGTCCGGCCAAAACAATAAAGCGCGATGCGGCTGGCAGCGCAGCCAGTTTGAGCCAACACATCCGTGCGATAGGCTTTATATCCGCCTTGCAATTGGCCGGCTTTCCAGCCGATTAAATTCAGCCACGTAGCCATTGAGCCGGAGCGTTTGCCGCCGCGCCAGCAATAAATCAACGGTTTCCAGTTTCTGGGTTTGTCTTTAAACGTAGTGGCAAGGTGTAGACCAATATTGCTGGCAACCAGTCCTGCGCCGAGTTTGGTCGCCGCAAACGGGTCTTGCTTATACAGCGTGCCGACAATCACCCGCTCTTCATTACTCAGCACAGGCGCATTGATCGCACCGGGAATATGGTCCACGGCAAACTCTAGCGGCGTGCGAACGTCGATCACTTCGTCAAAATGGTTTAGATCGGCCAAGGTCGATAACATTTTTTTCACGTTTTTTCACCTTATCCACTCAATCGGTGGATTATCCCACCTACACGGCAGCCGTGGCTAAATTCATCCCGATGCCCTCTCGCCAAAGCGCGACAGGGCTGCTATCTTGGGCCATTGGTTTCTGACTTAGGGGTGGTAATGAGCACAAAATTAACAACTTTATCGCACGGTGGTGGTTGCGGCTGCAAAATTGCGCCGGCGGTATTATCTGAAATGCTGTCAAAACTCCCCACTGCGGCGATGTTTCCCAAACTGTTGGTCGGCACCGAAACCGCCGATGATGCCGCAGTGTATTGGCTCAATGACGAACAAGCTTTGGTGGCGACCACGGATTTTTTTTATGCCGATTGTGGATGATGCTTTTGATTTTGGCCGCATCGCCGCCACTAATGCCATCTCGGATATTTATGCCATGGGCGGCACACCGATTATGGCTTTAGCGATTGTCGGCATGCCGGTTAATGTGTTGCCGATTGAAGATATCCAACAAATCTTGGCCGGCGGCGCTGCCGTTTGCGCTACTGCCGGCATCCCGATTGCTGGCGGACACTCAATTGATGCACCGGAGCCGATTTATGGTTTGGTCGCCATGGGCTTAGTGCACCCCAAACAACTGAAAAAAACAGCGACGCCCAAGCTGACGACGTGCTGATTTTAGGCAAGCCCTTGGGCATCGGTATTTTGGGTACCGCCATGAAGAAAGGGCTGCTCGATGCTGCGGGCTATCAACAGCTGATTGATACCACGACTCAACTGAATAAAGTCGGCAGTGATTTAGCCAAACTCGCCGGCGTGCACGCGCTCACCGACGTCACCGGCTTTGGCCTACTCGGCCATGTATTAGAAGTTTGCCGTGGCGCTCAACTGACCGCACAAATTTGTGCCGATGATTTACCACTGCTATCGGCCGCCGTTGGTTTTGCCCAACAAGGCATTGGCCCCGGGGCAATTGAGCGCAATTTAGCCAGTTTTGGCCCCGATGTTGAATTTGCTGCCAGCGTTGCCGATTGGCAGCAGCGCATCATGGCCGATGCACAAACCTCCGGTGGCTTATTAGTGGCCTGCTCGGCCGACGCCGCCGACGAAGTCATGGCTTTATTTCAAGCACAAGGCTTTGCCCAAGCGGCAGCGATTGGCTCCTTGCAAGCGGGTGCAGCTAAGGTGAGCGTGATTTAAAACCCCTACTCTCACCCCAACAAAAAGCCCAAGTGATGCAGCAGCATCGCTTGGGCTTCATTTTATACAGCAGTATTTACTTCAAGCACTTAGCCAACCAAGGCCAGCGAGCAATACCCTTATTGCACGGAGCCGGTGGCTGGGCTATCGGCATAGAGCGCACCGATATCCACGGCGTCAAACTCGTATTCTTTACCGCAGAAATCACAGACGATATGCACATTACCGCGCTCGGCTAAGACTTCATCGACTTCATCGCGTTCCATCAATTTAATCATGCCGGCAACGCGGTGACGCGAGCAAGAGCAAGCAAAACGGGGCGTGGTGGGTTCAAATACGCGAACGCTGTCTTCGTGAAATAAACGATACAGCACTTCACGTGCCGGTAGTTCCAGCAGCTCTTCTGGCTTAACGGTTTCTGCCAGCGTCACCAAATGTTCATACGATTGGGTTTCGTCGGCTTCAGCTGGCATTTTTTGCAGCATCATGCCTGCGGCCATTTTGTTGTCGCTTTTGGCATCGCTGCACGCAACCACACAAACGCGTTTCTAGCTGCTCAGACGCGCTCATATAGTGCTCGATAATTTGCGCTACGGATTGGCCACGCTCCATGCCAACCACGCCTTGATACGCTTCGCCCACAGTTGGATCGAGCGTAATCATAAAGCGACCGCGTCCGAGTAATTCAGCCAGTGACGTGCCGGGGCCAAAGGTTTGGATTTTGTCAGCATCCCAGCGTGCCGTGGCGCGCATGGTGCGATCGGATGTGAATTCAATCACGATCAATTGCACGGCACCAGTACCATGCATTTGCATAATCAAAGTGCCGTCAAATTTGAGCATCGCCGATAGCAAGGCGCTGGCCGCCATCAATTCACCAATAATGCGTTGCAGCACCAGCGGGTATTGATGCCGCGCGAGCACTTCTTTGTACGTGGCATCAAGTTGCACTAATTCGCCGCGTACTGGGGCTTTATCAAACAGGAAACGCTCTAAAATATCTTTCATTCGATTCTCTTTATTCATTCATAAGGTAAAGGCCAACAATCAACACCACAGGCGATCAACGCGATTGCCAAGCAACAGGCTTGAAAAAACCAGTGGGAGCCAAAGCCCCCACCATTTCATGCGAATGCGCCGTAACGACAGTAGCAACGCCTCACAACAACGTCTGCACATCGTCTGTGCACTAGAGCGTATTTCTGCCTGGCCACGGTTGTATATCTGGCTGTTACGCCTTCATTTCGACCGAGTACAGCGTCATTGGCAAGCTCGAGGCCACGTCAAACATACAACCGGTTTCAACGCCCACTTTGGCGATTTCACTGGCGCTCAGTTGCGAATACACCGCGTGCATTGCGCCAATGGCATAATCTCGGCCACTGCCGCTGGCCCAAAAACGCTCAAATTCATACACTTCGCGCAAGCTATACACGCCAAAAATACCGTATCGATTCACAATCAATACCGTCATCTGGCTCGACTCATACGCGTCGTCGTCTTCTTCGTCGGTTTTCAGAAAAAAATCGTCTTTTAATTTGCGATGTAATTTGCGGAATGATTCAAAAATGGCGGCGCGATTAGAAAAATCAAGCTTTTTGATTTTTTTTAATGCCGATTGCAAAACCAAATCGTGTGCGGCGCTACCGCAAATGGCGAAATAATTATCGTCATATTGAAAAATCTTATTCCAGCGCGCATCGTCCATCGCGGCTAAACGCGTGTCGCCAAAAGTCGACTGGCTATCAGCGGCAATGGCGCAATGCCCGTCTTTTTTTACTACAACAATGGTCGTCATTGTCAGCTCTCCTGCTAAAACTAATGCTGCGCTCGCTTTATGTGGCTTGTTTTACTAAGGCAACTAAACGCAATAAAGCATGGTATACCGTTGCCATCCTTACTGCTGAACGGTTACCAGCAAATACGTGCTTTTCGGTATGAATTCCTTCTGGCGTTGCAAAGGCAAACCAAACGGTACCAACGGGCTTGTCAACACTGCCACCGGTTGGCCCAGCCACCCCAGAAACCGCCACCGCCCAACGCGCCGCCGCGCCATCGGCAGCGCCTTGCGCCATCGCGGCCACCACCGGCTCACTCACCGCACCGAGCCCATCAATAAACGCTGGCGGCACATCGAGCAGGCTGATTTTGGCTTGATTGGCATAGGTAATATAGCCGCGCTCAAACCAGGCACTCGACCCGGCGATTTCAGTAATCGCGCCCGCAATCAAACCACCGGTGCACGATTCGGCCGTTGCTACCGTTTCACCGCGCGCCAAGAGTAATTGCCCGAGTTCGGTTGCCAAGGCTTCAATTTCAGAACTAAACATGCTGCGGGTCCAATCGAGTCATCAAAAATAGGCCAATGGCCCCGTGGTGAATGCCAGCGTCGATTGACGCTGGATCTGGGCGATGTTTTGCCCAGCAGATTAAGACACTTCTTCAACCGCTGGCGCTTGAATAAAGTGCTCGCGGTAATATTTCAACTCATCAATCGATTCGACAATATCGGCCAAAGCGGTATGTGCGCGCGCTTTTTTAAAGCCTTTGGCAATTTGCGGTTGCCAACGTTTGCAGAGCTCTTTCAGGGTAGAAACATCCAAATTACGGTAATGGAACCAGCTTTCTAATTGCGGCAGGTACTTCACCAAAAAGCGCCGATCTTGATGCACTGAGTTACCACACAATGGCGATACGCCTTTGGGCACGTATTGCGAGATAAATTCAATCAATTGCGCCTCAGCCTGCGCTTCGGTGGTGGTTGATGCTTTTACTTTGGCGGTCAATCCCGAGTTACCGTGAGTTTTAACACACCATTCATCCATTGAGTCGAGCAAGGCGTCGTCTTGGTGAATCACAAAAACAGGGCCTTCGGCGACGATATTTAAATCATTGTCGGTAATGACCACGGCAATTTCGATGACACGGTCGGTTTCAGGCTCCAAACCCGTCATTTCCATGTCGACCCAGATGAGTCGGTTCTGGTCTTGTGGCATACTGAGCAATTCCCGAGAAAAAACATCATTTTACTTCATGACTGACCTTTTTAGCGCTACACAATTTTCACTACTTTTCTTGTTTGCCCTGATGGCGAGTGTTTTATTACAGCTTTGGTTAGCACTGCGTCATGTCAACCATGTAAAACGCCATAGCAAGGTGGTGCCTACTGAATTCGCCGAGCAAATTACCCTCGCCTCACATCAAAGAGCGGCGGCGTATACCATCGCTAAAACTCGGTTTGGCATGCTCACCACTATTTTTGATGCCATGATCTTGGCAGCGTTTACTTTGGGCGGCGGTATTGCGTGGTTATCCAATCTCACCGCACAGTGGTTTACTCCCGATAGCCTCGGCCACGGCATTGCGCTGATTGCTAGTTTAGCGGTGGTCAGTAGCATCTTGTCGTTGCCGTTTTCTTTGGTCTCGACCTTTGTCATTGAGTCACGCTTTGGTTTTAACCAAATGAGCGCCAAGCTGTTTATCACCGACCTGGCCAAAACCACGCTGATCGGAGCCGTGATTGGCCTGCCATTAATTGCGGCGGTATTGTGGCTAATGGGCGCGATGGGCGAATATTGGTGGCTGTGGGTTTGGATAACCTGGCTGGGATTTTCGCTGACGCTGATGTGGGTGTTTCCAACCTTTATCGCGCCGCTATTTAATAAATTCATTCCGATGGAAGACGGCGAAGTGAAAGCGCGGATCACTGCCCTACTGACTCGCTGCGGCTTTCAATCGAATGGCTTATTTGTAATGGATGGCAGCAAGCGCTCATCGCATGGCAACGCCTACTTCACCGGCTTGGGTAAATCCAAACGCATTGTGTTTTTTGATACGCTACTGAAGCATTTATCGCCGTCAGAAATCGAAGCGGTGTTGGCGCATGAATTAGGCCACTTTAAGCATCGCCATATTGTAAAACGCATTGTCTGGACTTTTGCGCTGATGCTGGGCTTTTTATGGCTGTTGGGTCAGCTCAAAACCCAGTTGTGGTTTTATCAAGGTTTGGGCGTGACTACGCCATCCACTGCGGCGGCTTTATTGCTGTTTTTTATGGTGCTGCCGGTATTTACTTTTTTGTTTTCACCGCTGAGCTCGATGATGTCGCGCCGGCATGAATATGAAGCGGATGCCTTTGCGGCCAGCCAAAGTTCCAGCGCAGATTTAGTCAATGCCTTGGTTAAATTGTATCGCGACAATGCCGCAACACTGACACCAGATCCTTGGCATAGCTTGTTTTATGACAGCCATCCGCCAGCCAGTTTACGCATTGCTGCCTTGCAACGACTGGCAGTGTAATTAGGTTTGGGCTTATTCAATAGCTTGGACTACAACAGAGAAAACCCACACTGGAGCTCTGCGATGTCGTTAAATACCGAATCTTGTGTTCAAGCTGCGCCCAAACTTGATGCGCTGGCCGTTGAAATGCTATGTACCGAGCTAGACGATTGGTTTGTCGTGAATGACAGCCTAGAAAAAACGTTTCGCTTTCGCAGTTTTTATGAAACGATGGCGTTTACCAATGCGGTGGCGTTTATTGCCCACCAGCATAACCATCACCCCGATATCCAGCTGAGTTTTAGCCGCTGTAAACTGACATGGAATACCCATTCAGCCAACGGTTTAACTCGTAATGACTTTATCTGCGCCGCGTGCGTAGATGCACTTCCAAAGGCCTCATGACCGAAACAGCCCGCATTGTGACTAGCTACGGCAAGGTTTACATCGTAGAACTTGCCGATGGCCGCCGTCTTTCCGCCTCAACTCGAGGCAAAAAAACCGATTATGCCTGTGGCGATCAAGTTGATATCGACGTGCTCAATCTTGAGCAAGCCGTGATCAATAAAGCATTGCAGCGTAAAACCCTGCTCTATCGCTCCGATGCTTGGCGCAGCAAAATGATTGCCGCCAATGTGACGCAGATTGTGATTGTGGTGGCGACTGAACCGAGCTTTTCCGATGAACTCATTAGCCGCGCCCTCATCGCCGCAGAAGCCGAAGGTATACGTCCAGTAATTTGCCTGAATAAGTGCGATTTACCAGTGGCCGATGCCGCCAGAGCGCGTTTGGCGTATTACACGGGCTTAGGCTACCCCGTGGTTGAGATTTCCGCCAAACAAGATTTAAGCCCACTCACGCCCTGGCTAGAAGGGCAAGTCTCGGTCTTGGTGGGTCAGTCTGGGATGGGAAAATCTACCATTACCAATGCCTTGATTCCAGAAGCCAATGCCCGCGTAAAAGAAATCTCTACTGCGCTCGATTCGGGTAAGCACACCACCCACACATGCCCAGCTGTATAAACTCAATGCCACCTCTGAACTAATCGACTCACCCGGTTTGCAATCTTTTGGTTTGGCACATATTGGAGTGGAAGACTTACCGCGCTTAATGCCCGACATGGCGCGCCACCTTGGACAGTGCCGCTTTCACAATTGTCGCCACCGCCAAGAGCCCGGCTGTGCCATTCATGCCGCGATTGCCGAAGGAACGATCTCACAAGAGCGTTTAAACTTTTTGCAACGCTTGCAAGACGAATTAACTGCCGCTGCCAGTAGCAAGTACTGATTACGAACCAAAACAGAGACGGCAAGGATATAGACGAGAAACAACAAAAAAAACTGACTTGAATCTTTTTATTTTCAATACATAATGTTAATTATTTTCATAAAACTGACTTGTATTGAAATTGATTATGCCAGTAGCATTGCCAATCGCTCAGCTGACCACCGCCAACTTACCCACCGCAGACCGGATTGTCTTGGTTGAATTTGCCGGTGAGCGGTTGATTATCAAACGTCAAGAGCCTGCACGTTCGGCGCTCGGTTATCGCTTACTCAAATGGCTTGGCCAAAATACTGCGCCTGCCCTTACTCTGTGCCGTCCATGCGCCCGGTGGTGCCGCTAGTCAACGTATCGAAATTGAACGCCTAGCAGCACTGCATCGCGCTGGCGTGCCTGTGCCGCAAGTGCGCCATATTGAACAAGATTGGTTTGCCATGAGCGTCGCTGGCGAGCAGTCACTCGAAGAATTGCTGCGCACCTCTGGTCCTGAGCAATTAGAGATTTGGTTAGCAGGGCTACAGGCGATATTGCAAGTCCATCAATGTCACCAAAATCTCAGCCAAGCGTTTACCCGTAATATCATGTGGCAAAATGGTCAGATTCAATTTATTGACTTTGAAGACGACCCAGCCAAAAGCCTGCCACTGGCCTATGCACAAAGTCGAGACTGGCTACTTTATCTGCAATCTAGCGCCTACTATCTGCAAGCCGATAACACCACCCTCGCTCAACGCTTATTACAGCAACTCATGCGCGATGATCCAGAAGTACGCGAGCTGGTTTTGCATAGTGCGCGGCAATTGGCGTTTTTACGCCATCTACCCAAAAATCGCCGCCCATGGGGGCGCGATGTGGTTTTATTGCAGCGAGCGGCCCAAGTGCTGCACGCCCTCAACCAAGCTGGGGCGCAGCTTAGCACTCGCAATACTGCCTGATTTAACTTGGGGAACTAGGGTCTGTTGACGTTTGGTTTGCCAACCGCGTTTGTGCGGATTTTGGCCTGAAGCAAGGCACGAAGCGCGCAGCGTAGTCATTCTACGTCAGCGCTTTGTAACGCAGCATCAGACCAAAAGCCGCCAAACCCTAGCGCCTTTTTCTTTTCTGGTACAGCATCCAATACACCCATAATCGCCATAATAACTGCACGGCAAAATACATCACAATCGCCAAACCAAATGCCAATATAGGCAAGCCAATCAAGAGTGGCATCCCCAGGGCGCCCACCCAATGCCACATCGCCAGCAACCAGCTATTCAACGAGAGCTCGCCCCACTCTGGCATCGGTGCCAGCACCGCCCGCCCTTGGGTATTGCTCACCCAAGCGCCAATTTGATACGCCAGCCAATAAATCGGCGCAATAGTCAGTGGATTGGTATAGAAAGTCCCCAAAATGGCAACCGGTAAATTAACCCGAAAAATCAAACATAAAATCGCCGAAGTAATCACCTGCAATGGCCCCGGAATCAGGCCACCAATCATGCCGACGGCTAAGCCCCCAGCGACGGATTTTCGATTCAGATGAAATAAATTGGGATGCTCAAACCAAGGGGCAAAACGCCGTAAAAAACGATTGTCTAGCATCGCCGCGTGGTCAGGCAGCCAGCGGCGGAGGTATTTTCGAGGCATTCGGTTATTTTTCCAATGATTTAGCTATGACAGACTGTATTATTGCCGCAAAATTCAATGATTCGTTTACGTTGTAGAAAATTATGGTTGCCGTTACTCGTCCTCTAGCCCAATCGATTGCCGAAGCTGCCGATCCTGATCGCTGGTTAATTGCGCTTTCTGAGCGCTATCCACCGCAGGATATTATCCGTTTACGTGAAGCATTAGACTGGGCGGCGGAGCTGTATCAAGACTCAGTCAATCCAGACACGCAAACGTCTTTGTTTATTCATGCCGTGGCCAGCGCGTCCATCGTGGCCGATTTACGCATGGATGCCAATGCAGTGATCGCCGCGTTGCTATTTTGTGCGCCCGATAAACTCAGCAATGCCACCGAACAAATTAATAAGCGCTTTGGCAGCATCGTCACCGCCTTAGTGGAAGGGATTATCAAGGTCAGGCAATTACGCCAATTGGCGCAGCCACAACACGGTAAGGCCGCGGACTACGCGCAGCAAGTTGAAGCGCAGCGCAAAATGCTGCTGGCGATGGTGGAAGATATTCGCGCAGTGCTGATTAAGCTCGCTTGGCGCACGCAAACCATGCATAGCTTGGCCAATGTAAAAACGAAGAACAGCGCCGAATTATTGCCCGCGAAACCTTAGATTTATTCGCACCTTTGGCCAATCGCTTAGGCGTTTGGCAAATTAAATGGGAGCTCGAAGATTTAGGTTTCCGCTATTTGCATACTGATACCTATAAAAAAATCGCCAAATTACTCGATGAGCGCCGGGTGGATCGTGAGCATTTTATTGGCGATGTAATCAGTAAACTGCGAAGCGAATTAGCGCTCGCTGGCGTAACGCATGTTGACTTGATGGGGCGGCCAAAACACATCTACAGCATCTGGAAAAAGATGCAAAAGAAAAAGCTCGATTTTTCTGAGCTGTATGATATTCGCGCCGTTCGCGTACTGGTGGATGATGTTAAAGATTGTTATACGGTACTCGGCATTGTGCATAATCTATGGCAGCCGATTCCCGGTGAGTTTGACGACTATATCGCCCAGCCCAAAGGCAATTTTTATCGCTCTTTACATACCGCGGTAATAGGCCCTGCAGATAAAGCGGTTGAGGTGCAAATTCGCACCTTCGATATGCACGAACACGCGGAATTTGGCGTTGCCGCGCACTGGCGTTACAAAGAAGGCGGCAAAGGCGATTCACGCTATGAAGAAAAAATTGCTTGGCTACGCCAATTGCTCGATTGGCGCGAAGATTTAGCCAATGAAAGTGATTTTTCGGATGCGTTCAAGGCAGAATTATTCGACGATACAATTTATGTCCTAACCCCAGCGGGTCGCGTTATTTCACTGCCTAAAGGCAGTACGGCGGTCGACTTTGCATATCATTTGCATACCGATTTAGGCCATCGCTGCCGTGGTGCCAAAGTCAATGGCGCGATTGTGCCGCTGGGCACGCCACTGGAAAATGGCCAACGCGTTGAGATTCTAGCCGCCAAAGAAGGTGGGCCAAGCTTAGATTGGTTGCATCAAGGTTATGTTAAAAGCCATCGTGCCAGCCAAAAAATTCGGCACTGGATACGGCAGCAGCATCTGGATATTGCCATCGAAGCTGGACATACTTTATTTGATAAAGAAGCGTCTCGCGCTGGGGCAAGTAATATTAGCCAAGAGCTGATCGCCCAAAAACTCGGCTATAAGCAAATCGAGGATGTGTTTGCCGCGCTAGGCCAAGGCGAATGCTCTTGTCGCGCATTAGCGATGGCCTTTGCCGAATCGCTGACACCGCAAGAAGTCGCCGACCAAACACCAGAGCTGATGGTTAAAACCGCCCGCGCTAATCAAAGTGGCGAAGGTATTTTAATCGAAGGCATCGATAAATTAATGACGATGCTGGCGCGCTGCTGCAAACCGGTTCCGCCCGATCATGTGATGGGCTTTGTGACCAAGGGGCGTGGGATTTCGATTCATCGTACCGATTGCAGTGCACTCAAACGGCTAGCGACTGAAGCGCCAGAGCGACTGATTAAAGCCGATTGGGGGCAATCAGCGGGGCATGTGTGTTTTCCGTGGATATTTTGGTGGAAACGCTGGAGCGAGCGAGTATGTTGCGCGATTTATCTGACGTGATGGTCAGAGACAAAATCAATGTGACTGCGGTGCAAACGCAAAACAAAGATGCTCGCTCTCAAATGCGGTTTACGATTGAAATCCGCGATAACGAGCAACTGCAAAAAGTCTTTGTGCGCCTAAAGGATGTCCCAGGCGTGATTCGTGTTTCAAGACAATAAAGTATGAAAAAGAGGCGCACCTCGGTGCGCCTCGATCCATCACGCAGAGCAACTACAGCAGTTAGCGATGCTTAATTTCACCGGCTTTAACGATTTTTAGGCAGTTGGTTCCACCGCCCATACCGACCACATCGCCAAAAGTAAATGCAATCAAATCGCCGACTTGCACGATACCTCGGCGTAGCATTTCTACCTCTGCGCGCACCAATAAAGATTCACGATCAGTATTATCGTGCGACAGCATCACTGGCTCTACGTCACGGAATAATGACAAGCGATTGTAGGTTTCAGCTTCTGGCGTTAAAGCATAAATTGGCACACCACTAATCACGCGTGACATCCACAATGCTGACGAGCCCGATTGCGTCAAAGCGGCAATGACTTTGACATTCAAATGATTGGACGCAAACAAAGCCGCCATGGAAATAGTTTGGTCAACTCGAGAATATTCGCCATCTAAAATAGCCGCATTGCTGACTTTATAATCTTGCGATTTTTCGGCCTCAACACACACTCGCGCCATCGACTCAACGGTTTCTACCGGATAACTACCCGACGCCGTTTCGGCCGACAACATCACCGCATCGGTGCCATCTAATACCGCATTGGCCACGTCAGACACTTCGGCGCGCGTTGGTACTGGGCTAGAAATCATCGACTCCATCATTTGCGTTGCCGTAATGGTGAGCTTATTCATCGCGCGGGCGGCTTTAATCATGCGTTTTTGTAGTGCAGGTACTGCCGCATCCCCCACTTCAACCGCCAAATCACCACGCGCCACCATAATGCCGTCCGACGCAGTCAAAATGTCTTCTAAATTACCAATGGCTTCAGTGCGTTCAATTTTAGCAATCAGCAATGCCTTACTGCCCGCAGCTCGGAGCAATGTGCGCGCCATATACATATCAGCGCCACTTTTAGGGAAAGAAACCGCGACATAATCGGCGTGTAACTTGGCCGCAACTTTGATGTCTTCCATGTCTTTGGCGGTTAAAGCCGGAGCGGTTAAGCCACCACCTTGGCGATTAATGCCTTTATTATTTGAGAGCGTGCCGCCAACTAACACGGTGGTGAATACTTTTGCGCCTTCCACATGATCCACTTGCAGTTTGACTTTACCGTCATCAAGCAGCAATACCACCCCGCTTTCCACATCATTTGGCAGCTCTTTATAATCTAAGCCAACGGTGTTTTGATTGCCCAGCGCGCATTCAGCATCAAGGATAAATTTGGCGCCATTTTTTAATTCAATTTTATTTTTTTCAAACTTACCGACACGAATTTTAGGCCCTTGCAAATCCACCATAATGGCAATCGGGCGATTGAGTTTTTTGGCGATTTCACGCACTAAGGCGGCACGATCTAAATGATCTTGTGCGGTGCCATGCGAGAAATTCAATCGGACCATATTCACTCCAGCCACGATTAGTTTTTCCAAGATCGTGACATCATTGGACGATGGGCCTAAGGTTGCGACAATTTTTGTACTGCGTGACATGAATTTCTCCTGAACGAATGCGCTGGCACTATTGACGTATAGCCTAGGGCAACAATCTCCCCATAGCGTTGATTAATGTCATTTTGCAGCAAGGTAGTCAATTATTTAGCCACAGCCGTGGCAACAGCATCACAATCTACGCGCCATATCGACGAGGTTCGATTGCCATTGGCTTGACCGGCTCAACCCCAATATCAAGCGCTCCGATCACTGCTGGCAGAAGCACCGCCCTTGCGGTACAATCGCCGCCGTAGTCCTCGTAGTACAACGGATAGTACCAGTGCCTCCTAAGCGCTAGATACAGGTTCGATTCCTGTCGGGGACACCAGCAATGACAAAAGCCCCAATATGGGGCTTTGTTATTTCTGTTAATGCCGCGCGGCTAATATCGCCCTAAACGGCTATTAAATTCATCGAGCAGTTTTTGCTCTTGCTGCCCTTCTTTGCGCAGTTCAGCTTGATTGTGCCGATCGCGTAAGGCTTCGAATGCTTTTACTTTGCGCTCGCAGCTTTGCCAGTCATTTTTATGCCGTTCATATTCCAGCGCTAACCGCTCTACTTCAAAGATTTGCTGATCGGCAGCGCCATCGAGTTTGGCCAAAAATAATTGATAATCTCGCCACTGCCCAATCGACATGCCAGTTTGCGCGCTATTGGCCAAGCGAGCGCGGTATTCATTTCGAAAGCCATCCACTTGTTCGAGCTTACTGCGCGCCAATAACCACGCCGCTTGTGCGCGCTTGCATTAAGCGTGCCGCGTCTTCACGCTGATCGATTGCCAGTTGCAATAAAAATGCAAAACGAAATTGAGCCACTCAATTACATCCCAAACAATTGCGCCAACTTCACTCTAGCGCCTTCGTAGCTTTCTTGTTCATGAATCCCTTGTTGCAAAAAAGCTTCAAAACCGGGATGCCGGCGTATCGCTTCATCGAGCACCGGATCGGACCCCGGCACATACGCACCAACACTGATTAAATCGCGGCTACGCTGATAGCGCGCATACAAGTGCTTAAATTTACGTACTAAGTCAAATTCAGGCTGGCTAATAATATCGTGCATTACCCGTGAAATAGAGGCTTCGATATCAATGGCCGGGTAGTGACCAGACTCCGCCAATTGCCGGGATAAAACAAAGTGACCATCTAAAATCGCGCGGGCATTGTCAGCGATGGGATCTTGCTGATCATCGCCTTCTGACAAGACCGTATAAAAAGCCGTAATTGAGCCACCGCCCTCCCGACCATTACCAGCCCGCTCAACCAATTGCGGTAAGCGTGCAAATACCGAAGGTGGATAACCTTTGGTGGCGGGTGGCTCGCCAATAGCCAAGGCGATTTCCCGCTGCGCCATCGCATAGCGCGTTAAAGAATCCATAATCAACAGCACATTTTGCCCTTGATCGCGAAAATACTCGGCAATGCTGGTCGCGTAGGCGGCGCCATACAAACGCAGCAGCGGCGGCGTATCGGCAGGCGCGGCGACCACCACACTACGCGCACGACCTTCGTCGCCCAAAATGTTTTCAATAAAATCTTTAACTTCTCGGCCCCGCTCGCCAATTAAGCCCCCACCACCACCACATCGGCCTTGGTGTAACGCGCCATCATGCCGAGCAGCACCGATTTACCCACCCCAGAACCGGCAAATAAACCCAAGCGTTGCCCACGCCCAACCGTCAGCATGGCATTGATGGCGCGTACGCCAACATCCATCACTTGCTTGACCGGCTCTCTATCCATAGGGTTATACGGGCGGGCAAATAAGGGCTGATAGCTATCAAACTGCAGCGGGCCCTTGCCATCGAGTGGCCGCCCCAAACCATCTAAAATTCGATTGAGTAATCCCCACCCCACAGGCACTTGCCGGCCATGATCTTCAACACGCCGCTGCGCCGCTCTGGGCTTGCCAAATTCGGGCTCCCACGCAGAAAAATCCTCCAGTGGAATCACTGCCGCACCCGGCTCAACACCATACACTTCAGCAATCGGCATTAAAAACAGCCGGCTTTCTTGAAAGCCCACCACCACCGCCTCCACTGAATGGCCATTGGGCGTCATCACTTGGCACGACGCGCCAATGGGTAGCCGTAAGCCGACCGCTTCTAGCACCATGCCCGAAACGCGCGTTAAACGCCCGCGCGGCTGCCATGGCCGAATCGCAGTAATGGCCGAACCACAATCATTGAGATAGCTTTGAATGAATTGAATTGGCGCACTCATAAACTAAGCGCGCTCAGCGTCGGCTGCGGGTGCCAACGGCGATGGCGATGGCGATGGCGATGCATCGATGATCGCTATGGATTCAAGATCAGTGCTTACTGGCGCTGGCGTTTCTAAATGCAGGGCTGCAGGTGCAGCCTGTGTTTCCTCTACGGGGTATTGCCCCCAAGCTAAATCAGCTCTATCGCTACGTCTTAATACCCTCAAAATATTTTCCCAGCGTGATGCCAAAGAAAAAGACAACTGGGTGGCCGGCGTTTCAATTTTGCAGCTGCCACTCAATAAACTAGGATCTGCGACCAAACGCCAAACGTCGTCAGGCAATTCGATTTGTAGCGATGAGTGCAGTAGTTCAAAGTCTTGGGGCGACAAAAATAAGCGCGATGGATGGGTCGCCGTAGGCATCATCGCCAAAGCTTCACGAATCGGTGCCAATAGTTGCTTGGGGTGATTTTGTAATTCGTCACAAATCATTTGTCTTGCCGCAAGCAAAGCCAAATCAAGAACCGATTCGGCCAATTGCGCTTCGCCCTGCGCCAAGGTTTCGGTGATATGCCCTAATAGAGTCAGTAATTGCTGCGTTTCAGCCTCGGCCGCCAAACGACCGGCCTCTAAGCCCGCTTGAAATCCTTCATGCTGGGCCTGCTGCTGAATGGCTTCAATTTCTTCGGCGGTCGGTAGCGGCAAGCTCGGCTCAATAGGCAGGACAGGCTCCGGCGCTACTTCTGGCGGAGGCAGCGGTTCCGGTATCGGCTCTATCACCTCGGGAGTTGCAACAGCAAGAAGGGGGGGAACGGCCTTTGGCGTATCAAGCAGTGAATTAAATTGCCAGCGCTGAAACTCAGATAGCTCTTCGCGTGGAATCACGCGACGATGGGGTCCTGACATGGTGTTCCTTATTCAACTAAGCCCTCGCCACCGCCGCCGCCCAATACAATTTGTCCTTCATCGGCCAGACGACGTACGATTTTAAGAATTTCTTTTTGCTCGCCTTCAACCTCAGAGAGCTTAACCGGCCCTTTTGCTTCCAGATCTTCACGCAACATTTCTGCCGCACGTTGCGACATATTTTTAAATATTTTTTCGCGTAATGCTTGGCTGGTGCCTTTGAGCGCGACCACCAAAGAATCAGACTGAATTTCACGCATCAAGAGCTGGATACCACGGTCATCAATATCCAACACGTTATCGAAGGTAAACATTTTATCTTGGATTTTTTGCGCCAGTTCAGGGTCGTATTCGCGAATATTGGCAACCGCCGAGGTTTCGACTGCGCTACCCATAAAGTTGAGCATATCGGGCCGCCATTTGCACGCCGCCCATGGCGCTTTTTTTCAACTTGTCCGAGCCAGACAACAGCTGCGTTAAAACATCATTCAGCTCTTTTAATGCGGCCGGTTGTACACCCTCAAGCGTGGCAATCCGCAGTAAAACATCATTGCGTAAACGCTCAACAAAATGCCCCATGATTTCAGAGGACTGATCTGGCTCTAGGTGCACCATAATGGTGGCAATAATCTGTGGGTGTTCATTTTTAATCAACTCAGCAACCGCAACCGCATCCATCCATTTTAACGATTCAATCCCGTTATTGTCATTGCCTTGCAAGATACGGTCGAGCAAATTGGCCGCTTTGTCGGTGCCGAGCGCCTTGGTTAATACTGAACGAATATATTCATCGGCAGCGCCCAAATTAGCGCGGTTTTGCGTTGAGGCAATGAAATCCCCCAACACTTTGTCCATATCTTCACGCTTTACCGCGTTCATATTGGCCATGGCAAAGCCAAGTTTTTGGACTTCTTTAGGCCCTAAAAACTTAAAAATTTCAACTGCACAATCCTCACCCAAAGACATCAGTAATAAGGCACCACGATTGACGCCGTCTTCATTCATATTGGCTGCCATCTAGATGCACTCCTAAGACATTTTATTGGGGTCGGATTTCTCCGCATTAACCATCATCCATTCACGCAAAATCGTAGCGACCATGCGTGGATCATTTTTGGCCAACTCTTTGGCTTGTTGCAGTAAGTCAGCAAAGGCAGACATTTTCTGCTGTTCGTCATCGCTCTCACTCGCCTGCCCTTTCGAATCTGGCGAGAAATGCTCACCCGCAGGCATATCCCCCAAATCAAGCTCGGTGGTGCGGGCTTCTTCACGAGAACGCGTGATGTCTTTCATCAGCGGTCGAACGATAAAGAAGAGTAAATAAATGACCGCCACTAAAATCACAACCGCTTTTAAGACGTCGGGGCCATTGTTTTGCACATAATTTAAAGCGCGATCTTGCAATGGTTTTTCTTCCAAAGGAATTGACTCTGCAAAAGCGGCATTCACCACATTCACCGAGTCGCCACGCTCTTTGTTATACCCAATCGCTTCACGCACCAAGTTGTTAATCTGTAGCATTTCTTGCGGCGAGAATGGCACATACGACAACTTGCCATCTTTATCTTTGCCAGCCTTGTAATTGAGTACCACAGCGGCAGAAAGGCGCTTAATCGAGCCAACCGACTGCTTCACATGTTGGATGGTTTTATCCACTTCAAAATTAGTGGTCGCCTCTTTGCGCGAATTACTTTGCGTTGCTGGCAATATCGCGCTCGCTCCCGAGGCAACCGGCGCCGTAATCGGTGCGAGTGCAGCGCCTGGCGGCTGATTAGATAATGCCCCCGGCACGCCCATCGCCATCTCTTCGCTCGATTTACCGGCTTGCTCCAAAGATTGCAAGCTACGAATTGCGGCGGCATTGGGCGGCGAGTTCGGGCGATACGTTTCTGAGGTTTGTTCGATTTCAGAGAAGTCGAGCTGCGCCGTTACCTCGGCACGAACATTCCCTTTACCGACAATCGGCGCCAAAATCGTTTCCAGTCGCTCAACAAAACCTCTTTCAACGGTATTGACATACTGCAGCTGGCGCTGATCTAAGGTGCCCTTATTCAGGTCTGCTGAACGCGATAATAAATTGCCATCTTGATCGACCACCGTCACATTGGTCACCGGCATACCGGGAATACTCGATGACACTAAATGGATAATGCCAGCGACTTGCCCGCCATCGAGCACGCGGCCAGGATGCAAGGTCAGCACAATCGATGCCGATGGCTTTTGTTGGTCGCGCAAAAATACGGTTTGCTTTGGCGTTGCCAAATGTACACGGGCTTTTTCTACTGAAGAAATACTCTCAATCGAGCGAACTAACTCACCTTCGATCGCACGTTGATAATTGACTTGCTCGGTAAACTGAGAAACACCAAATTTCTGATTGTCGATTAACTCAAAACCGGTATTGGCCGCTTTAGGTAAACCCTGCGCAGCGAGTTTGAGCCGTACATCGTAGATTCTTTCTGCGGGAACTGAAATCATTCCAGCGTCTAGCTTATAAGGGATATTGAGCTGCTGCAAAGACTGGACGACAGCACCGCCGTCTTTATCCGGCAAATTGGTAAATAAGATGCGATAAGCCGGTTCGCGTGACCAAAGCAACGACCCCACAACTGCCGCAACAATAATGGCCACCATCACCATGGCCAACATTTTACGCCCAGCAGGCATCTCGCTGAAGCGCTGACGCAGCCCACCGAAATTTCCTGCCCTAACTATGGTGTTATCTGTCGCGACGCCCGCTTCTGCCATACCTTACCGATTTTCAAGGTGTCAGGTTTATACCTGCATATTCATCACTTCTTGATAGGCAGTCACTAACTTATTGCGCACTTGCACCATGGTTTGAAAACTCAAACTGGCTTTTTGCAATGAAACCATCACATCTTGTAAATTCGCGTCCGAATCGCCCGACTGAAAAGCTGCTTGTTGAGCTTGTGCGCCTTGCGAGACTTGGTTCACTTGGTCGATGGATTGTTTTAGTAACTCGGCAAAATCAGGCGCCCCTGCTTCAGCTACTTTCGCTACTGGCTGACCAGATGCTAAAGCAGACATCGACCTTAATTCGCCGAGAACCTGATCTATTCCTTGCACGCTCATAACTACCTATCCTTCTTGGCAAAATTGTAGGGGCGCATGGCGATGGCGGCAAGCAAATACTGCGCCTTGTCGCATCAAATCGGTAAATTTCCGTCTTGTTCACGGTATTGTGCCAATTTATAGCGCAAAGTTCGCTCGCTCATCCCCAATTTCTCTGCAGCGGCTTTCCTCACCCCTTGCGTTGACTTCAATGCTTCAAGAATTAGATTTTTTTCCATGTCTTTAATATTGCCAGAGGAGGTATTGATTTCGGCTGTCTGGCAATCGCTCAAACTAGCGGCAGTATTTGCCGCATCCGATGGCAAATACAAATGCTCGACGGCAATTTCATCCCCTGGCGCTAAAATTAAAGCCCGCTGAATCACATTATCTAACTCACGAATATTCCCTAACCAGCGATGCGCTTTCAGCGCTTGCTCTGCAGCTGGCGTCAAATTAGGTAAGCGGCGCTGGTAGGCAACTGAATACGTAGAAAGCATAGATCGTGCCAAAGGGATTAAGTCTTCCAAGCGCTCGCGTAGCGCTGGAATACGCAAAGGAAATACATTCAAACGATAGAATAAATCTTCGCGAAAACGCCCAGCTTTGACCTCAAGGCTTAAATCACGATTGCTAGTGGCCAAGATACGAATATTCAAGCTAATCGATTTCACGCCACCGACGCGCTCCAACTCTCGCTCTTGCAACACCCGCAGTAATTTGGCCTGCAATGCCAACGGCATCTCTGTCACTTCATCGAGTAATAAAGTACCGCCTTGCGCCTGCTCGAACTTACCAATGTGATGACTTGCTGCTCCAGTAAAAGCACCCTTTTCATGACCAAATAAGGTTGATTCAAGTAATTGCTCTGGAATCGCGGCGCAATTAATCGCCACAAATGGTTTATTCGCCCGAGGGCTGTGGCGATGAATATACCGCGCCATGACCTCTTTACCGACACCCGATTCCCCAGTCAACATAATCGAGGCATCGGCCATCGCCGCTCGTCGTGCAATAGCCATTAACTGGCGCATCGCAGGCGCATCGGCCAACACATCGTCCCCTTCCATATCAGGCAGGCGATATTTTTCCACTTGCGCCAACAATAAATCCGGTTCAAAGGGCTTGGGTAAGTAATGGCAAGCGCCGGCATGCAGCGCAGAGACCGCGCGATCAATGACGCCGTAAGCCGTCATCAACATCACCGGCAACCAAGGATATTGCGCTTTGATTTCTTTCAGAAGGGTATCGCCATCCATCGGCTGCATTTGCACGTCGGAAATGACCATACCGACCCGATGTATTTTTAATAACTCTAAAGCCGCCAAACCATTTTCGGCAGCCAATGCTGGATATCCTCCCAATTCAAGCGTATCAAGCAATGCCTCTCGCAGGGCATCATCATCTTCTACAATTAATACCGGTAAAGCCATGTCCTTCCTTTTTAAATCCTAAGCGCTCTGCCACCATTGCTCGCCAACCATGACAATACTTTTTGCGCCATATCTTTCAAACTGACAATTTCATTCACACCACCCACGGCAATGGCTTCTTTGGGCATGCCAAAGACCACGCAACTGGCTTCGTCTTGCGCAAAGTTATGTGCGCCAGCTTCCCGCATTTCTAACATACCAACCGCACCATCTTTGCCCATTCCGGTCAAAATAACACCGATTGAATTCCGCCCAGCAACATTCGCGGCCGATCTAAATAATACGTCCACCGAAGGTCGATGCCGATTCACCGGCGGCGCTTGAGACAGCTCACAGACATAATTTGCGCCGGATATGCCAAGCAAAAGATGCGAGTGCCCTGGCGCAATATAGGCATGCCCGGCAAAACACGCTCTCCGTGCTCCGCTTCTTTTACCGTAATTCGGCACAGCGTGTCTAAACGATTGGCAAAAGACTTGGTAAACATCTCAGGCATATGCTGTGCAATCAAGATCCCCGGCGCATCCGGTGGCATTGGCACTAAAAACTCTTTTAATGCTTCAGTGCCGCCAGTTGAGGCGCCAACAATAATTAATTTTTCTGACTTCATCAGCGGTCTTACCGTTTTAGACAAGACCGCATCTGCAGTGTAATTCACCGCCATATGCGGCTGAGATAATGCACTTACTTTCGCCTTTGCCGCCATGCGAATTTTCTCTCTAATTTCTTCTGCATAATCTTGAATGCCTTGCGCAATATTTAATTTTGGCTTGGCGATAATATCAACAGCACCTAATTCAAGCGCCCGTAATGCCACTTCTGAACCCTTTTCAGTCAATGAGGAGATCATCAGTACCGGCGTTGGTTTTAAGCGCATTAAACGAGCCAAAAAATCTAAACCATCCATTTTCGGCATTTCTACGTCCAGTGTAATGACATCTGGATTGAGTTCCCTAATTTTTTCTCGGGCAATCAGTGGATCAGGAGCTGCTGCAACACATTCCATATCTGGTGCAGTATCAATCACTTCTTTCAGTAGACTTCGCATCAATGCAGAATCATCAACGACAATTACTTTGATTTTTTGCCCCATTCAGGCCTCCCTAGCGCATTGAGTTCAGTACTCGTCCAAGTTTTATGCTATGCACTCAAATAATAAGAAAGCGCATAAAGGTACTTGGATGAGAGACAATGATGCAAGAAAAATAATGATTTAAGGCTTAAGTAAACAACTCAATATCGCCACCATCATCAATATGTGTCAAACGAGCGCCATAGCTTTTTTCTCGCTCTACAATCGTATTGTTATGAACTTCTTTTAATTTCCGAATTAAAACGCCGGCCTGTTTGCGCAAAAAAATAAACTTTGCGTGGATATATATCCAACAAATCCTCAGCAACAATTGGAATTCGCTCTAAAGATAAAAAACTTTTTACAAACTCAGAATTTTTTAGCCCCACATTAGAGACAGTGAAGCCACGTAACACATTACCACCGCCAAATACCTTGGCCTCTAACCGCGTTTTTTTTGCTCCTTGCTTGAGCAATTGATTAATTAAAATCTCCATGGCATATGTGCCATAACGAGTGGATAAGCCATTCACCGTCGCCATCGATTCTGCAGACTCAGGCAGCATAAAATGATTCATGCCGCCAATCCCAGTTACGGGATCACGAATACAAGCGGCAACACAAGACCCCAGCACCGTCACCAGCAACATATCACGGCCAGTAACATAATATTCACCGGGTAATATCTTTGCCGCTTCAATATCAAAATTTTTATCAAAATATAGAGTGGGTGCCAAAACCTCTTCATAAAGGTGATTTGACATTAGCGGTGTCCCCATTGTGAAATCGCATGCTCTGTTAAGCGATACGTTGTTTTTCCACAAGAAGCATAATAATCAGATAAAAATTGTAAATTTTCCGAATGGCCGACATAAAGATGACCTTCTGGTTTTTAACAAATGTCCCATTTTTTCTAAAATGACTTTTTGGGTTGGCCGATCAAAATAAATCATCACATTTCGACAAAAAATAGCATCAAAATGCCCCTGCAAAGGCCAGGTATCATTTAATAAATTAATTTGTTGAAATTCGAGTAATTCACGTAATATTTTTTTGGCGCGTACCTTGCCAGAATCACTGCCTTTTCCTTTTAAAAAAAAGGCTCTTTTTCGCTCCATGGATAATTTTTCTAATTTATCTAAGGTATAAATCCCAGTTGCCCCTGTGGCTAAAACTTGCGTATCTAAATCCGAAGCGACAATTTCAACGTTGGGGTGGTTGCTTTGATAGGCCTCAATCGCTGTCATCGCCAAAGAATAAGGCTCTTCTCCAGTAGAGGCTGCAGAACACCATATGCGAAATGGCTTGGCTGCGCTTTTTTTCATTTGCTGCGCCAGCATATCAAAATGATAAGACTCTCGAAAAAACGAAGTTAAATTCGTCGTCAGCGAATTAGTAAATTGCTGCCATTCTTCTGAATCTGCATCTTTTTCTAATTGAGCTAGATACTGAGAAAATGAAGTCATATTCAACGCGCGTAAGCGCCGAGCCAGACGGCTATACACCATCTGCTGCTTACTATCATTGAGGCGAATACCAGCACGCTGATAAATCAACTGCACAACCTTGTTGAAATCTGCAGTGGAATAACTAAATTCATGGGGATCACTTAGCGGCGAATTTGAAACCATAATTAAACCTACGTATATGATCAAAGCCATTGATAATCAATGCCTAGAAGCAAATACCATCACAAAATTCTAGGCAAAATGAAGAATAGAAAGCCGCAAGAGCCATTCTGAACCGTTGCGGCAATTTACCGAGCAAACTAAAAAGAGACCACCAGAGCTCGACGGTTAACGACTGAAATCGATGTCAAGCCAAAGAAGTATCTCTCTTTGGCTTGCACTGTCTTTTTTTATTTAATTAAAACTCTTCCCAATTTGCATCATCCCCTCCTAACTGAGGTGGTGCAGAGCGTGGTGGCGCCTTACTAGTTGGTTTCGCAACGGATGCCGATGGCGCAGAATGAACGACTTTAGGTGATCGAACGACAGCTGGACGATGAGACGCTTGCTCTGCCCCTAACTTAAAAATAGCCACGGTTTGCGTTAAGTTACTTGCCTGCTCTTCAAGACTTTCTGCCGCAGCGGCGGCCTCTTCAACTAAGGCGGCATTTTGCTGGGTATTTTCATCCATATGCGTAATTGCTTGGTTGACCTGCTCAATACCTGCACTTTGCTCGCTAGAAGCTGCCGAGATTTCACTCATAATATCCGTCACACGGCGCACCGCACCGACCACATCTTGCATCGTATGCCCAGCTTGATCCACCAATTTAGAACCCGCTTCTACCTTGAGTACCGAGTCGCCAATCAAAGTTTTAATTTCTTTGGCAGCACCAGCCGAGCGCTGCGCCAGATTACGCACTTCGGAGGCAACCACCGCAAAACCACGCCCTTGCTCGCCAGCTCGCGCGGCCTCAACTGCGGCATTCAGTGCCAAAATATTGGTTTGGAACGCAATGCCATCAATCACCGAAATAATGTCGACAATCTTTTTCGCCGAATCATTAATGTCTGCCATGGTTGACACCACTTGGCCAACCACATCGCCCCCTTTCACCGCAATATCAGAAGCACCGATGGCTAATTGATTCGCTTGACGGGCATTTTCAGCATTCTGTTTCACTGTGCTGGTAAGCTCTTCCATGCTCGAAGCCGTTTCTTCCAGACTTGCAGCCTGTTGTTCAGTCCGGCTCGACAAATTGCTATTCCCTGCGGCGATTTCTTGCGACGCCACATTGATGGTGGATGCCGCTTCTTTGATATTGGCGACAATTTCAGCCAAACGCTCACTGGTGGTATTGCAGTCTTCTTTCAACTGCCCCAATAAGCCGCGATATTCGGCGGTAATTTTTTGCGTTAGATCGCCCTGGGCTAAAGCCCCCAAGACGCGCGCTACATCGCTTAAACCCGCCTCATTGGATTCAACGAGCTGATTCATCCCTTCGGCCAATTTCAGCATAAAGCCTTCTTTACCAGTAGGATCAACACGCCGTGTGAAATCACCATTCACCGCTGCGTCAACCAAGCTACCCACCTCAAGCTCAACAGCAACTTCTTGCGTACGATCAATCCATTCAACAACCGAGCCTAATCGTGTCACGCCGTCTTTAGCAAACACTGGACTTGCGACTAATTTAAATGTTTTGCCTGCCACGGTAATTTGTGAAACATAGGTACTGGTTAAATTAGCCAACAAACTCGATTGATGACTTGGATTTTTATGGAAGGTATCAATATTGGTGCCAATTAATTTAGAAACATCAAATGATGGCAATACTTTACGTAAATCATTTTGCACACCAGACAACATCGAAATCACTGATTTATTCATATAAACAATCACTCGATTCACATCCGCGAGCATCACATTGGCCGATGTACCTTCCAGCGCACCTAAGATACGTGCACTTTCATTGGACAGTTGTTGTTCACGCAATTCTGCAGCAAGTGCTTCAGTACGATCCAACCATTCAACCACATAACCTTCACGACCACTTTTCTCATTCACCACCGGATTTACAATCAAAGCAAAAGTACGGCCACCAACAACAATACTGGTTCGATGCTCATTGCTTAAGCGATCTAACATACCGCGCTGATGCGCTGGGTTTTTATGAAAGCCATCGATATTGGTACCAATAATTTGGCGGGCATTAAATTGAGGCAAATCTTTTTTAATATCAGCCTCTGCATTTTGCAACAAGCGCTCAACTGCCCGATTGCAATAAATAATATTACGATCGGCATTAGCAATCATCACGCTAGTAGATACCGAATCCAATGCCGTTTTAATACGTGCATTTTCAACTGATGCAATTTCTGCTGCACGTAGTTTTAATTGCAATTGTTGCAATTTCGCCATCAAGCTCGAGGTATCATGATTAGCGACTAAAATTTCGGCGCTTAAATCACCCTGTGCGATCCTATCCACCACCTGTTGAGCAGCTTCTAAATCCCCACCAAGTTGGGTTTTGATTTTTCGTAATAATAAACAGCCAACACCGATCACTAAAACGACACCAATTATTGCTGAAATCAAGACTAATAATTTTATTGATTCAGAGCTTGAATTAAGGGTAGCAGCATCATCCAACACATTTTTCTGTTGAATTTTTATAAATTCTAATACCTCATCACGATATGCATTATAAGAATCTCGTAGTTCACCCATGACATAAATTCTTGAACCTGCGACATCACCAGAGTCAAATAACGCTTTAAACTTAAGCTGAGCGGCATGAAAATTAGCGCGATTTTCTTTGACATTATCTAAATATTTGGTGGCACCTTTATCTTCATTTATTTTTGCATTTTCTTCCGCCTCTGCAAAAATTTTATCGATAACGACTTTCGATTTTAAGACCCTTTCCCATTCGGCGTCTGCTTTTGCTTTATCTTCCGGTGTTGCATTGCCAATAATTTGCATATTACGCAACGCCCTAGTAACGCCATTCACCTCATTCATCAAATCCTGACTACCAATCAGATGAGGCAGGTACTGATTTTTTAGTACATTAGTTTGGGAAATTGTTTTGCTGCTTGCACCATAGGTAATGCATGCCAGAGCAATAAAAACTAAAACAATGACAGATAACCCCAACACCAGGCATTTACGTAAAGTCATATTGTTCATTGGAATCTCCTTATGCTGCAATAGCTTCAACAAGCGCCATGTCAGCACTCGTCATGAGTTTTTTCAATATCAACCAGAATAATCATTCTATTTTCTACAGTACCTAAACCTAATATATAAGCCGTATCTAATGCCGAACCAAACTCAGGAGCGCTACGTAATTGATCACTGGCTAATGTCATAACGTCAGAAACACCATCAACCACAATACCCATGGTTCTTTGTGAAACATTAATAATAATAACGACGGTGAATTGATCATAAACGACATTGCCAAGTCCAAACTTAATTCTTAAATCTACAATCGGAACAATATTCCCACGAAGATTAATAACGCCCTTAATAAACACTGGCGAGTTTGCAATACTAGTTACCGCATCGTAGCCCCGAATTTCCTGGACCTTTAATATATCAATACCATATTCTTCTTTGCCTAAGGCAAAAACTAATAGCTCGCGGTTGACCTCATTTTCTGACATCATTTGCTCCTATGCAGCCATCTGCGTTAAATATGGCGTTGTTATTTGTTGGGCCATTTGTACTAAAACAGCGATATCTAAAATAAATGCAACATGTCCATCACCCATAATGGTTGCACCAGCCACACCGGCAACCCGGCGATAATTTGTTTCTAAATTTTTAACCACGACCTGATGCTGACCTAATAAATCATCAACAAATAGAGCTATTTTTTGCCCTTCCGCCTCTAAAATAATCGCAATGCCATCTTCGAACGACTTGACTTCCGTTGGCAGATTAAATACTTCATATAAAGCAATTAGCGGTAAATACTCACCACGAACATTAATGACACTTCCACGACCAGCCATACTTTTGATATCAACCATTCTTGGTTGCAAAGACTCAACAATAAAAGTCAGCGGAATAATATACAGCTCAGACGAAACAGATATCGACATGCCATCCAAAATTGCTAACGTTAATGGCAAACGTACACTCATTGTTGAGCCAATTCCCGTCATCGATTGAATTTCAATTCGCCCGCCCATAGATTGAATATTTTTTCGTACCACATCCATACCCACGCCACGCCCAGAAACATCAGTGACTTGTTCGGCGGTAGAAAATCCAGCTTCAAAAATGAGCATCCATACTTCAGAATCAGGCATATTGTCATTAACATTAAATCCACGCTCTCTGGCTTTAGATAAAATTCGTTCTCGATTCAGGCCTGCGCCATCATCACTGACTTCGATAACAATATTGCCGCCCTGATGAAATGCTTTCAGCGTCAAATTACCTTGCGCAGGTTTTCCTTTCGCCAAGCGAACTTCTGGGGTTTCTAAACCGTGATCTAAACTATTTCGAACTAAATGCGTCATTGGGTCAGATAGTTTCTCAATAAAACCTTTATCTAATTCCGTATTTTCGCCAATCATACGTAGCTCAACTTGTTTATTGAGCTTACTGGCTAAATCTCGAACTAAACGTGGATAACGATTAAATACAAATGAAATTGGCATCATCCGAATGGACATGACGGATTCTTGTAATTCCCGAGTATTGCGTTCGAGTTGAGCAACGCCGGAAAGTAATTTTTCATGCACCACGGGATCAAGTAATAATGCATTTTGTGCCAGCATGGATTGAGTTATCACCAATTCGCCGACCAAATTTAAAAGTTGATCTACTTTTTCAACACTCACGCGTATTGAGGAATCTGATTTATCACTGACTGTTGATTTTTCAGCCCCTTTATCAATTACAGTTCGATCACTATTGCGGCGATTTGCTGGCTCAGTAATCGCGGGGGCTTCTATTGCAGGGGGCTCAGGCACAATGGCGGCAACGGCAGTGAAAAAGCCAAACCCTTCTCCGTCTTCTAAGAGTACAGTGGGTTCTGGCGTTGTTTCTGAAGTAAAGAATCCATAGCCTTCATTTGCGGCAGGCTCACTTGCGACAGCATCTTCAAAAAAACCGTAGGCACCATCTTGGCTATTTTTTACATCAGTAACTTTTACAATTTCTTTATCAATTTGATTTTGTCCGTTGTGTATACAAATACGCTCCGGTGAAATTAAAAACGCAATGGAGTCCAGTATATTTTCAGCGGATTGTTCTGTTGCCACCTTCAAGCGCCAGGGGCGCTCATTATCGCCATGTTCAACATTAGAGACTTCGCCATACCGAGCTAGGCCAGTAATTAAATTGTTGATATCAAAAATTTCACCAGCGGCGATTTCAATAAACATGCCTTCTAAAGCAAGCGACGGCTTGTCTTCATTGGAAAAACTGGCTAATTCATGCGTAATTTGCTGAATGGCTATTTCATCGGCGTCGCCCTGCCCTCGATGGGCGGCAAGCATATCTTGCAATACGTCACCAGCACGCAAAAATGCATCCACCATTTCAGGACGTAGTTGCGTTTCTTGTTTACGAATCCGGTCTAGCAGATTTTCAAGGATATGAGTGACTTCGGTTAAGTCATTAAATCCAAATGTAGCAGCGCCACCTTTAATGGAGTGCGCAGCACGAAAAAAATGGCATTTAAGGCTTCAGGGTCCGGATTTTCTACGTCAAGCTTTAGCAGTAATGCTTCAAGGCTGGCCAAATGCTCGGCAGCCTCATCAAAAAAAACCGCAATAAACTGGCTCATATCTATGGTCATTGCTTACTCCTGAATACTGGTGAATTAGCCAATGACTTTACGGACCACTTCAAGTAATTTTTGTGGATCAAACGGTTTTACTAACCAGCCTGTCGCACCTACTGCACGCCCACTTTGCTTCATGGTGTCGCTTGATTCAGTGGTTAACATCAAAATGGGGGTCGTTTTATACTGAGGTAATGCACGGACAGTACGGATTAAAGTTAAACCATCCATACCTGGCATATTCTGATCAGTCAAAATCAGATCAACCTGCTGATTTTTAGCTTGAGCTACCCCAGCATTCCCATCGGCAGCTTCAACCACTTCATAGCCGGCACTTTTTAAAGTAAAGGCGACCATTTGCCGTATCGACGTTGAATCATCCACAGTCAAAACTTTTTTAGCCATCTTGTTTTCCCTTAACTTTTAAAGAATGCAGAGCGATTAAAATAAATCCACTGAACCACTATTCATATTTTGTTGGGCGACAGGGTTACGTTGCAGCGCAGCGCTCAGTTTGCATAGCCTGAGTGTAAATAGCCGACATCATTTCAGCTCCACCATCGAATCCTGAATTTAATATAGACAAATCGCTGTCGATTGCAGAAAGTTTTTGCAGAATATCCTGTACTTCATGAACACGGCTTTGCACATGAAGTAGCAACTGATGTGTTAAATCTTGAAATTGTAGAGAACAAACCGCTTGGTCAATTTGCTGCTCAACTTGTTGTGCGACAAGTCCAAGGCGTTGAACTGTATCTTCAACGGTTTGGTTCAAATTTTGAATTTCGACTAAGGTATGCTCGACTTGAAGTTTGGACTCTAATGAAAAATTCATATCTTGAGAGGCCAGCTTGAATATTGCATTTTCGGCCCCAGAAACAGATGCATGAATGTTTTGTATATTGTCTCTAATTTGCGAGCTAAATTGATTCGTTCGCATCGAAAGGGTTCGTACTTCATCAGCAACAACCGCAAATCCTCGGCCAGACTCTCCCGCTCGAGCTGCCTCTATCGCGGCATTCAGGGCCAGTAAATTGGTTTGTTTTGCGATACCTTCGATCTCACCAAGAACTGATAATACACTGGTGACTTGTGCACCGATTTGCTCCATCTGGTCGACCAAACTCATTGCTGCACTCGAGTTATGCACCACACTATCAACAAATCGCGAGAGAATTTCGGAGGTTTCTAAGACGAATTTCTGAAAATCAAGTCCGCTATGATCGGCCTCAGCCTGCAGCAGCCTCGCAACCATATCACGCTGCAATCGAGACTTTTCAACCATTGAAGTAAAGCCAGCCAATAAGTTAGGTATTGCATCGCTATAGATTGCAATGACCTGCTGTATTTCTTCTTCAGCCAAAATCAGTTGTTCCTGACTTGCCAAGTGAATTTGCTGCTGATCAGCAAATTTAGGCGCATTAATACGCTGATCAGAGTTTGCGCTCAAACCAAACTTTGGACTTAAAATAGAGATAACGTGTACAAACTTGCAGGAAAAATGACGGCCATCAGCAGCGCAAACCACTGAACATCTAGCTCTAAATAAAGCAGGCTGATCGGAAATCCGCAGGCAAAAAGAAGGAGCCAAAACAATTGACGATGTGACATGCGTATCCATAACTCAAATGAATCAAGAAAAAAACCCAAGACCGATCTGATTATTTATAGACACAACAAAATACAAAAGACAGAATTTTGAAATTAACTCGTAATTAAACGCAGTCAAATTTCTTGAGGAGCGTAATAAACCTCGACTTCATTTCCAATACCAACATAATTAACTCGTAATGCCAGTGCTTTAACCAGTGAAATTCCACGACCAAATGTAAACTCCGGAATAGCATCAACGGTATCACCGCCACGTAAAGAACGCGACCAGTCAAATCCTTCGCCACTGTCCTTAACACGGATGCGTAAAATTTCATGCCCTCTGAGCAATACGCCCATCAAATCAATTTCTATTCGTCCTTCTTCGAGCGCGGCTAAACGGCGCACCCGCTCTGTTAAATAATTTTCCATGCCATCGGGATTCATTTTCATTCGAGAATCCATACCAAGTAGGCCATGATCAACGGCATTAACAAACAGTTCGGTCAATATTAAAAAAAAACATCTGATTGCGAACTAGCCAAGGACTTTATTTCTTTAACAAACGTCATCATAAAAGGAATCGTATTTACATAGCGCAACTCTTCAGCAGTTAATACCAAATTGTATCGCCAAGTACTTTGATTTCCTGTTGCAAAATCAGCAGTTAATAACTGGCTAATATCTTCAGACGAATGATGATTAATTTTTAAATCACGATTTGGATTGGCTCCAAAACTCGCTAAAACTAAAGAAACATCATCATGATGCTTTTCTTGCTGTAAAAAATTTAGGAAGATTTCTTGAAAGTATTCAATCGGTTTTAAATTCGATTTTTCTTTCAATAGCTGTAGCAAACGCTCAATACCAAACTCTTCGCCTTGTTGATTTCTAGCCTCAATCAAACCATCCGAACACGCCACTACATATCCAGTGCCATTCGAATAAAATCTTTCTGGAGAAAAATCCATAGAATGTGACGGAATAATACCTAACGGTAAGTTCTTTGATCGACACTCAGAAACTACATCACCTTGTTCATTGACCAGATAAACCATAGGCATGCCGCCATTCCAGATCTCAATACATCCGGTGGTTTCATCAATAGAGATCAAAGTAACGCAAACAAAACGTCCAACAGGTAAAACCTGCCGAACTTTATCGTTCATTTCTAATAAAATATCGCTGATCGCATAACCTTTTTCAGTCATGCTATAAAATGGTTGCGTGAGTGGTAGTACATTCAATGCAGCAGTTAAGCCATGCCCAATCCCATCGGCAAGCATGACATGCAATGCTTGCCCTGGCGTACGAGCAGAAGCAATCAAGTCACCCGATAAACTCTCTGCAGGCGATAGCAAATACTGCAACTGGGGATCTGACAGTCGTTCCGAATTGACTAACTGCTCCATCAAATGCCGAACAACTCGTTTTTCTTCTTCAGCGTTCTCATAGTAGTCAGCAAGCCGTTCGGACTGCTCTCTGACTTTTCTATTTAGCTCTAAAGTACGCCCAAAAGCTTTTAGTTTTGCTTCTAATACTCGAAAATTGACTGGCTTATTGATATAGTCGTCCGCACCTCGCTCAATTGCATCAGCAAGTGCATTTTCCTCACCAATCCCAGTGACAAAAACAATAGGAACCCAGCGTTCTCCCGATTCAGCTTTAATAATAATCGCAGCTTCAGGGCCAGTCATGATCGGCATCATGACATCCATTAAAACCAAATCTGGCTGTTCTAAACGACACTGCTCAATCGCATCTAACCCATTTCTAGCCAATATTGCCTTATGACCCAAGGCTTCTACAAACCGTGAAATGAGCAGTAATATTGCTTCAGTATCATCTACAACCAAGATTTTCATGCAAATTACCTAATGGTGAAAATTTTACCAAAGCATGCAATTTCAAGTACCTGCTTACCGTATCACGGCAATTAACCAGTGCTAAACTTTTGCTGGCAGCCGAAATTTTCTCTTTTAAAAGTAAAAGCATGCCAAGCGCAGAACTATCTAAATAATTGACATTTTGAAAATCAACCAGCACCTCTTTTATTTCTGCATTTGCAATCAAAGACTCGCAAACCTGCCGAAACTCTCGATGCGCGCTGAAATCAAACTGCCCCGATAAAATAACGCGGCCAACGTTACCCTCAATTTGCACGGTAGGTGTCATACGTAATTAACCTTATAACTTGTAGTAAATATATTCACAGTAAACCCGAAAATTTATCAGGCCGATATAAGTGCCAAACTAAATCCTCAACCACTTTCACACCTTAGTTGTAGCTGTCGTTAGTGGCAAGCGAATCTTAAAAGAACTACCAAAATCTAACTTAGATTCAACACTAACCCCGCCACCATAAGAAGACACTAAATTTCTCACAATTGCTAGACCTAGACCAGTACCATCTTTACGTGTGGTAAAAAAAGGCTCAAACAGTCGAACGCAAGTCGCTTCAGACATACCACAACCGAAATCTTTAATTTCAATTTCTAATGTAGACACACCCACAGTTAAACTACAGAGCACCTCCTGCCCCGATACTGATGCCTGAAGTGCATTTTCAAGCAAATTTGCAATCGCACCAGAAAACTCTCTGGCATTCACTTTTGCCCATACCGGAATATTCGGCCGAATCAAAATCAGAGCCACATTTTTAGCATCAAATTGAGGTTGCACATGCTGGATTGCGTCAAGCAATATGCCACCGACTTCTAAGCGCTCTGTAAATTGCTGCTGCCCACGTACAAACCGCAACATATTTTGAATCAAGACCTCTAAATGCCGGAGGCGCTCTAATGATTTTTGTGCAAATCGAATGCGATCGTCACTGCTTAGTTCTTCCCGAACTAAATGGCCACTATATAGAAGCGAGGTTGCCAATGGTGTGCGTAATTGATGCGCCAAGCCAGCAGCCATCTCTCTCCCATTTCAACTAAACGCTGATGCCGACTTAATGCACGGCGCATTTCTGTAGCAGTGGTCACGTCATGCAATAAAACCAAACGAATCCCTTCTTCTGGCACATCAACCTCTTCCAAAAGAAGGTGATGTGCATTGGCCCCATTTTGATACTCCAAAACGCCAGGCTCATCTGTCGCTTGCATTTGTTCGGCCATTACATCAAGCCAATTAAACCGGTAATCACTACGTCCTAATAATTTTTTTGCCGCAGCATTTTGCGTCAATACATCACCGTCTTGATCTAATTCTAAAACCCCAGCGGGCAATCGATCTAGTAGCAAACTTAAGCGTCGCGACAATGCTGACTTCTCTTCAAATTCACGCCGTAGATTACCATTGGCCACTTCTAGCTGCTCAGTAAGAGTAGTAACCTGATCTTGTAATTCAGCATAGGCGATTGATAATTGCTCTGATGCAGCAGTAAATAAAGCAAAAGCCTGCTCTAAATTCTTAGGATCAATGGCTTCTTGGTTTAAACTCATTAGGCAACACTCTTGTCGTCAGCATAGTTATGCATTATAAAGATTTTAGATTACTAATTAGCCAACAAAAAAACAAATTCTGTAAGCAGCTTGAAAAATAAGACTTTTTAAAATAAATTGGTTTTAAGGCTTTATATTTAGAGCTCTAGGCCGATAATGCTATATTCAATCACCCGTAGCCTCTGGGAGTAAAGTCGTGTCAGACCTTCTAAAAAATATCGACGCCCGTACGAAATTGGCAGGGACCAATAAATTAGAAATATTACTCTTTACTTTGGGCCTGGATCAAAGATCAGGCAGAAGAGAAACTTTTGGCATTAATGTCTTTAAAGTTAGAGAAGTAATGAGAACGCCAGAAATCACTCAGGCACCTGATATGCCATCATCAGTAGAAGGCATGGTTAGCTTACGAGGAGTATTGGTTCCTGTTATTGATTTAGCAAAATACGCCGGCATAGCGACAGAAAGCAAACCTGAGATTATGGTTGTCTCAGAATACAATGGACATACACAAGGCTTTTTAGTGGAAGCTGTCGATACAATCTTACGCTTAGATTGGTCAGTCATGCGAGTTCCCCCTGATATGCTCACCATGCAGATGGGGGGACTAGTCACAGCGGTAACAGAATTAGAGAGCGGAAAGCTGGTAATGATGCTCGATGTTGAAAAAGTGTTGGCTGAGACAACCCAAAAAAGCAACATCATTGACACTGCAGCAGTCATTTGTGACTCAAGCATCAGTCATAAAACCGTATTTTTTGCTGATGACTCCTTAGTTGCCCGTAGCCAAATCGAACAAACTTTAGATGCAATGAATGTACATCATATGCACGCAATAAATGGTAAACGTGCATGGGAGGATTTACTTAAGCTAGCCAAGTCTGCTGAAGTGCAAGGAAAAATGGTTAAAGATTTGTTGCACTTGGTATTAACCGACGTTGAAATGCCAGAAATGGACGGCTACATGCTCACCAAGCAAATTAAAAGTGATCCTCGTTTTGCAGGTATCCCTGTTTTGATGCACTCCTCGCTATCAGGTCTTTCTAATCAAAAGCTAGGACAATCTGTTGGGGTTGATGGTTATGTAGCGAAATTTGAGCCCCATAAACTATCAGAAAGTATCACAAATTTTTTGCGCCGCGAATAATCGCAAAAACACCAGGCTGAGGTGACTTATGAGCAAACCACAACAAACTAACTTACTTGATACCGTCGATGCTCGCACACAAAGCTTGCGGGATCTAACAAAATGGAAATTTTGCTTTTTTCCTTAGGTACACGAGAAATTTTTGGAATTAACGTATTTAAGGTACGTGAAGTTTCGCAAACGCCCAAAATAACTAAAACGCCAAATATGCCGCATGGTGTTGAAGGTGTTCTTTCTTTGCGCGGGAACATTATCCCAGTCATTTCATTAGCTCGATTTATTGCAACGCATGAGGAACCAGTTGGTGATACATCAAGTACGATGATTGTGACTGAGTTTTCAAAACATACTCAAGCATTTTTAGTTCATGATGTTGATCGAATTATTCGAGTTGACTGGGATAAGGTACGCGCCCCTGAAACAATGCTAGCTGGAAATCAAGCTTTGATCACCGCAATTACTGAATTGCCTGATGGTAAATTGGTTTCCATTCTCGATGTTGAACAAATTTTAGCAACCGTAATTGGCGAGCCTTTAATTCCAGAGCTGCCACCAACACAAATAAATCCAGATACATTTATGTTTTTTGTTGATGACTCAATGGTTGCACGCAAAGAAATTATTGGTGTTCTCGACAAAATAGGAATTAAGTATCATCAAGCCAATAATGGTAAAGAAGCGTGGGATAAACTACAGAATTTAGCTAATAGAGCAGTTCATGATAGCGAAAATTTGCGAGACAAACTAAAATTAATATTAGTAGATGCTGAAATGCCTGAAATGGATGGTTATGTCCTTACTAAATATATAAAATCTGACCATCGATTTTTAAAGGTATTCCAGTGGTAATGCACTCTTCTCTCTCATCTAATGCAAATCGTGCAATGGGTGCAAGTGTTGGTGTCGATGCTTATGTTGCTAAATTTGATGCACTCATTTTAGCCGATACTCTTTCCCCGATGTTGAGTAGCCAAGGCTAAATCAACGTCTTCGTAATAAAATAATTATATGCGTATATCAATTGCGATAACGCAGCTGGAGTTAAGTTATGGCAGATCAGAACATGCGTTTTCTCGTGGTAGATGATTTTTCTACCATGCGTCGCATCGTCCGAAATCTTCTAAAGGAGCTTGGATTTACCAATGTGGATGAAGCAGAAGATGGGCAAGTAGCACTACATAAATTAAAAAATGGTCAATTTGAATTTGTAGTGACAGATTGGAATATGCCCAATATGACCGGTATTGAATTATTAAGAGCGATTCGAGCCGATGCTCAACTTAAACATCTACCAGTATTGATGGTGACTGCTGAAGCCAAAAAAGAAAATATATTATCGAAGCAGCCACTGCCGGAGCAAGCGGTTATGTTGTGAAACCTTTTACAGCAGCCACACTGGATGAAAAGCTGAAGAAAATTTTTGTCAACATGGCAAAATAATTTTTCACAAGACATGATAACAATCAGTAGGAGGCACTGTGAGCGATAATGCACTAAATAATGGGGACTCCCCAGACCTTGAGGCGCTTTTTGATAGCATTTTGGAATCAAGCCAAGTAGAAGTTTCCTCACCAGTCGCCTCGGTAGACTCAACCAATAACCAAGAAGACACACAATCATTGATGGCGGAGCCTGCCAAATCAATGTTTTCACACATTGGTCAAATTACACGCAAACTACATGACACATTGCGTGAGCTTGGTTTAGATAAGTCGTTAGAATCTGCTGCTGCATCGATCCCTGATGCGCGAGATCGACTATCCTATGTTGCGACAATGACAGAACAAGCAGCAGAACGTACTCTCAATGCGCTAGATATTGCCAAGCCACTACAAGATAACATCACCGAAAGCTCGAAAAAATTGTCTCAACAATGGGATCGATTTTTCAATAAAGAACTTAGTATTGATGAATTTAAATCATTAGTTGAAAACACTAGAACACACTTATCAAATACAGCAAAACAATCAGACGAAGTTAGTACACAGATGCTTGAAATCATGATGGCACAAGACTTCCAAGATTTAACTGGACAAGTAATCAAACGTGTTTTAACGATGGCAAAAGATATGGAAAGCCATTTGCTTGATTTTCTGCTGATGTTTAATCCGCAAGGAACGAATAAAGTAGACGAAAATAGCCTATTAAATGGCCCTGTTATCACAACAGAAGGAAGAACCGATATTGTTACTAACCAAGAACAGGTTGATGACCTCTTGGAAAGTCTCGGTTTCTAAGTCTTATTACCGCGCATAAGGGGTATATCATGAGTGTTTTCGGCGGAATGGAAGACCTATTACAGGACTTCTTAACTGAGTCTTCAGAGCTTTTATCTGAAGTCGATAATAAGTTAGTTGAGCTAGAAAAACGCCCTGATGATAAAGCGTTACTCAATGATATTTTTCGCGGTTTCCATACAATTAAAGGTGGCGCTGGCTTTTTAAATGTCGACTCCATGGTGAGTCTTTGCCACAGAACAGAAAATCTTTTTGATAAACTTCGTAATGCCGAGCTCACGCTAAACCCAGAAATTATGGACGAAATTTTAGCGGCAACGGGTGTCGTCCGTGAAATGTTTGGTGAGATGTCCCAAGGCCGTCAACCTGCACCAGCGGACCCTGCACTACTCAAAGCTTTAGACGATGTGCTAGAAGGAAAAAGTAGTAATACATCTCCTGCATTAGAACCCCCAGCAAGCACACATACAGCTGTCGTCCCCACGGACAACAAGTCCGATCATGACTGGAAAAACTTGTACGATGTCTTACTTGATGACAAAGAGGTAACAACTCAAGTGACTACCGAGCCATTATCAAGAGATGTTGAAGTAATCAGCGTTGAGCATAGAGAAATCTTGGCTCCAACCACGGCAATACTAGAGCCGATGCAAAGCTTAAAACCTGCTGCTGCGGCAACCAACGCACGACCTCAAGGCAATACACAACAACTTGCGACTCAAGAAACAACCATCCGAATCGACACAGTTCGCTTGGACCAAGTTTTAAATTTATCCGGTGAAATTGGCCTGACAAAAAACAGGCTCACCACTTTGCGTGCAGACATTATGTCTGGAAAAATGGATAGCATTACGCTCAAAGCGCTTGATGAAGCTATTGGTCAGCTCGACTTACTCGTTGGTGATTTACAAAATGCCGTAATGAAAACACGGATGCAGCCAATAGGTCGTTTATTCCAAAAATACCCACGCCTGGCTCGTGATTTAGCTCGCCAAATGGGGAAAGATGTAGAGCTCGTGATATCAGGTGAAGAAACTGAGCTCGACAAAACGATGCTCGAAGATCTTAATGATCCATTAGTACATTTAGTACGCAATGCAGTTGATCATGGCGTTGAAACGACTGAAGAGCGCATTGCTAGCGGCAAGCCCGCCAAAGCAGTTGTTGAACTAACCGCAACTCAAGTTGGCGATCACATTCGAATTGAAATTATTGATGATGGGCGAGGTATGCGCCCAGATGTAATACGTCGAAAAGCCATTGAAAAAGGTTTAATTGATATCGAAACGGCAAATAGCCTAGATGACAAACAAAGCTTACAGCTTATTTTTTCTTCCCGGTTTTTCGACTAAAGATCAAATTTCAAGCGTATCAGGTCGCGGCGTTGGAATGGATGTCGTAAAAACGAACATTCAAAAGCTAAATGGGCGTGTAGATATTCAATCTGCAGTGGGTGAGGGATCTCGCTTCACTATTTCTCTGCCACTGACGCTTGCGATCTTACCTGTACTCGTTGTCAAAGTGTGCGATCAGCCTTTTGCCGTTCCACTAGCAATGGTTAGAGAGATCATTACTATTCGTCAAGAACATGTACAAGAAGTATCAGGAAGAGCAACAATCGTCGTTCGTGACGAAATTTTATCAGTACGCTCACTAGCCAATTTAATTGGCTGGGAAGAAGTTCAATTACCTCAATTTGGCGTATTAATGCAATCTGCGGAGCATTCATTTATTTTAGCTGTAGACAGCTTTATTGGAAGAGATGATGTAGTCATCAAACCATTACAAAACATTCGTCCGAAAGGAGTCGCAGGAGCAACCTTATCAGGAGATGGCTCAATCGTCTTAGTCCTTGATATGGAAGATCTATTGGCATCTGATACAGCAGAAAATTCAGCAATAAAAACCTCTCGTTTTATCGAGCAATTTGTTTAATTTAATAAAAATTGACATAAAACTATTCCAACGAACTAGGAGCATGGCATTTAGCCTGTTACCAGAATATGACGCAAGAACATGCATTTATTGGACGTCAACCCATACTGAATCGTCAGCAACAAATTATTGGCTATGAATTATTATTTCGCTTAAATCAAGAGGCAGTTTCCGCTGAATTTTCAAGTGATATGCATGCAGGCACAAACGTATTGGTAAATACAATATCCAATATGGGCACAGATTGGCTAGTTGGCAATAAACTAGCATTTATTAACGTCGCAGAATCAATGCTTGAAAGTAATTTTTTAGAGCTATTACAACCTCAGCGCGTAATTTTAGAAATTGTTGAAACCACACAGCCCACTGAAGATTTATTAAATCGTTTGCGTGATCTGCGTGCACAAGGTTTTGGCATTGCACTAGATGACTTTGTTCTGACTCCTCAAACAGCATCGATGATTGAATTTTCTAATTACATTAAATTAGATATCCAGCAGTTAGGAATGGAGCAAGTTCCTATTTTATCGAAGGAATTACGCCGTTTTCCATTGCTTCAAGTTGCTGAAAAAGTTGAAACCAAAGAAGAATTCACGAAGTGCTTTGACATAGGGATGGATTGTTTTCAAGGTTATTATTTTGCACATCCAGAAACTTTATCAGCCAAAGTAATTAACCCAGGTTACGCAAATATTTTACAACTTTTAAATATGTTACGTAACAATGCTGAAATTAGAGATATCGAAAATGCACTTAAAAGAGATGTAGCTCTTTCATTCAAACTTCTTCGTTACATCAATTCAGCTGGTTTTGGACTATCTTGTGAAATTCAATCATTTCGCCATGCTGTAACTATATTAGGATACCAAAAACTATATCGCTGGCTTACGCTATTACTCGTAACAGCTGGAGCGGACACTGGTACGCCACCTGCTTTATTGAAAACGGCAGTTACACGTGGTCGATTAGTCGAATTATTAGGCTCACATCTACTCGATGGGCAGGATAAAGATAATTTATTTATTGTTGGGATGTTTTCTTTACTTGATGTATTACTAGATATGCCAATGGATAAAATTTTAGAAACTTTAATTTTGCCTGAAACTGTCACCGATGCATTAATGGAACACACCGGAATCTACGGTCCATTTCTTGAGCTAGCTGAAGCCTGTGAAGATCCTGAGATGGCCGAAGTACCAAGACTATGTGAGCAATTACAAATAACTCCAGAAATGCTTAACCGATCACATGTGCAAGCTCTAAATTGGGTGGAAGAACTAGGTGTTTAATTTTCAACCAATCTAATTTATGCATTAAATATAAAATGCACGCTTATCATAAATGTTAAGCGCGCTTTTTATTAAAAAATTTATTTTTAATAACAAAACTATTATCAATCTTTTACTTCATGGGAAAATTGTCATAAAAAGATAAACAGAGAAAATCATTAAATGAACAAGCCCTTGCAAAACGGTGGTCCTACCATTGCCTAATGACAAAGTTGAAACAATCAATGTCAGCACCAACAATACTGTTGATTTAGCATCAATACCAAGCATTAAAGGCCAACCATTCAGAATAGATACAATTGCAACTGCGGGTATCGATAAGCCAATACTAGCCAATGCAGAACCCAATGCTAAATTTAGACTAGTTTGTAATCTATTACATTTTGCTGCACGCAATGCTGCCAAGCCTTCAGGCATCAACACAATGGCTGCGATAATAACACCTACTAGTGCTGCTGGAGCACCAATACTAGCAACACCAGCCTCAATCACTGGAGAAATTGATTTTGCTAATAAAACAACCGCGATTAAGCCTATGACTAATAAAACAGCGCTCAAGATCGCAACTTTAGTTGTTGGTGGTATTGCATGAATATCTTCATCACTCACGCCTTGTTGAGGTAAAAAATAATCGCGATGACGAACAGTTTGCACAAAAAGAAAAGTCCCATATAAAACTAAAGAAACTAATGCCACGAATGCTAATTGGTTTGAACTATAAATTGGCCCAGCCACAGTAGTTGTATAGTTAGGTAAGATTAAAGTTAATACTACAATGGCTGCTAAAGTAGATAATGAAGCATTAACACCCAACATTCCAAATCGCTGCTCCCCAAAGCGATTACCTCCAACCAATAAACATAATCCAACAATACCATTTAGGATAATCATTACTGTTGCAAAAATGGTATCGCGCGCTAATGAAGATGCTGCTTCTCCACCTGTGAGCATTAGCGTCACAATCAGTGCAACTTCAATTGCTGTAATTGCAGCAGCCAGTACTAAAGTTCCAAACGGTTCACCGACACGATGTGCAACGACCTCAGCATGATGAACGGCAGCCAAAACACCAAAAAATAATCCGGTTGATAATAAAATTAAATACCATTCACCAAAAACAATCGATTGTCCAAGCAGTAATAAACACCCTATAAACGGTGTAGCAACAGTCCAAAAAGGTAATTGCATTATCGATTTAATCATTTAATCAACCTTATAACACTCAAAAATATAAAACTTATTCAACAGAATAAAAATATCGAAATCACTAGTTATCTATTCTTATTTTTTGAAAAAAATAAACTACAGCGCCAACAACTAAGCCAGCACATCCAAATATAAAAATTTTCATATTAAAGTTAGACAATAGATATAGCGATGACAAAATAGCTAAAATCGGCACAGTCCTCCCTCCAGGAATAACAAACCCAACAGGTAAATTTTTATCATTTCTTAATTTAAGTACAGCCAATGCTGTTGGTATATACTGAACAAAAGAAGCAAAAACAGCCAAAGAAATTAGGAATAAATAATCACCACTCAAAAGCAGAACTGAGCATAAAGCAAAAGTGATCATTAGTGCATTAACAGGTCGATTATACTTATTTTTCTCACCAATAAACTCAGGTAGTAACTGATGTTGTAATGCTAGTGATGATGCAATTAATGGAACACTAAATGAAAAAGCTAAAATAACACCACCTATAGAAATCAGCATGCCAATCACAATTAAGTTATACCCCCAACTCCCTACCATTTTTGAAAATGCATCTGCAACAGGCAAAGATGATACTGCCAGATTAGATCCTAAAATACTAATTGAAACTACAACCAACAGAAAATAAATAACGCTGCATGTCATAATAACGGAGATTAAAGCCAAAGGAATATTTTTCTGTGGATTATCCATACGTGCCGCAGCAATAGGTAAAAAAGAGAACCCCGTAAATGCATAAAAAATAACACCAAGTGCAGCACCAACTGAAGAGTAAAAAGAATCATTAGATACAACTTCGGGTAATACAAACGGCTGAAATTTACTAAGATCAAAATAAAATATACCAACTGCAACAAATAAAAATATAACAATTAATTTAGAAATCGAGGATAAATTATTCAAAAACTTAGCAAGACTAATACCGAAATAATTTACAATTACAAGAAAAATACAAATTAACATTGCAGATAAATCATACAAGGAACTATCTTTAAGTTCCGGAAAAAAGCCTGCTAATGCGGTTAAAAAACCAGCTATTTCAGAAGATAGTATTATAATACCCAAAATCCAAGCATAAAATCCGACTTCAAATCCAACAAATCGACCAAATGCTCTATAGCTATAAATCCATGCTGCACCATTTTCAGTAAATTTACTGGCTAATTCGGCATAACATAACGCGATAACAAGGACTAGTAACGATGCAACTAATACAATAGCAATGCTAGCAGCACCGATTTTTGCATACACTTGATTTGGTAGTAAAAAAAATGCCTGAACCTATAATTCCATTAATACCTAATAAAAAAATGCTAACAAAACCAATTTTATTATTAGCTATTGGATTTTTAGCCATATTTAACATTGAATTTACTGACATTGATCCACCCCAAAAATTTGAGCATCATGAGTTTAGTCTAGTCAAAATTTATGTGTTGTACAAAACTTAGCAATATGCACTCCGTTTTTCTTTCTAATTACCAACATAGTATTACATCAATGTAAACTTAATAACAGTAAAAAAAACACAAATTTTCAAATCAGTTTTGTCGTCAGCTATTGTCAAACTTCGAACTATATCGCTCATACTCCGTGAACGTGCCTTTAATTGATAAAATTGTGTCGTTAATAATTTTTCTCACTTTTTCTATGCAGGTTGCAAGCAGATTTATTACGACGTAATGTTTCATGAATTGAAAAAAACAGAATATATTATGAAGGATACAAAAGAGTACATATCTAAGGTGAGTAATATGTTTTTGATTTGAAATTATTGGTAATCCCCCATTTTTAAGCTCACTTAAAAGTAGAGGTCAGGCATGTAATGCCAGTTTTTGTTTCGGGGTGATGCCACCCAAACCCATGTGCGGGCGTTCGTTGTTGTAACTCCAAAGCCATTGTGTGGCAACCTCTTGCACTTCAGCAAGACTTTCAAAGTCATCGCAAGCCAGCCATTCATGCCGCACGGTCCGATTATAGCGCTCGATATAAGCATTTTGCTGGGGATTGCCCGGCTGAATATACGCCAACTCAATCGAATGTTGTTCCGCCCAGTTTTTTAACAATTGACTAATATATTCAGGCCCATTATCTGAGCGAATCCGTTTTGGCTTGCCTCGCCATTCAATAATTTGATTCAAACTACGCACCACACGCTCGGCCGGCAAAGAGAAATCAACATCAATTGCTAAACCTTCCCGATTAAAATCATCAATCACATTAAACAGGCGAATGCTGTGGCCATCGGCCAATTGGTCGTGCATAAAATCCATCGACCACGTTTCATTGATTTTCTCAGGCACTGCTAATGGCGCTGGCGTTACACGAATTAAGCGTTTATTAGGCTTAATTCGCAGATTTAATTCTAAATCGCAATAAATCCGGTAGACCCGTTTGTGATTCCAAAGCTTTTTCTTGACGTTTCGTAGATGCAAAAAGCACAGACCAAAGCCCCAGTTGCGATGAACTTCGGTGAGTTGCAGTAACGAATCTGCAATTTTTTCATTTTCTGCGTCTAGTTTTGCCACATAGCGATAACAAGTCGTGCTGATCGCAAAGCTAGCGCAAGCTGCACGAATCGAAACGGCTTTGGTTGCAACGGCCCAGCGCGCCATCTCACGCCGCTGAGATGGCTTCACCACTTTTTTGACATGGCTTCCTTGATGATGTCCGCCTGCATTTGAGCTTCGATATACATCTTTTTAAGGCGCTTGTTTTCATCTTCCAGCTCTTTCATGCGCGTCATCATCGAGACGTCCATGCCGCCAAACTTAGCGCGCATTTTTATAAAAGGAAGCCGAGCTCATGCCGTGTTCACGGCATAGATCAGGAACAGTGGAGCCGGCTTCGGCCTGCTTTAAAATCGCCATAATCTGGCTGTCAGAATAACGTGCTGCTTTCATGTAGAAGCTCCTCAAAGACTGCGAGAAAATTCTACTTAAAAACGGTAATTGTCAAACTAGTTGTCGCCTCAATCGTTAAATCCTATGCCATCTTTTGCGCCATTTTTTCCCTTACAAGTAAGACCTCTGTATCGGATAGCTTTTCTGGATTCAAATGCACAATTTTCGTCCTTTCCCAGTTGCGCGTTTTGCTTGACCACCGCCGTGGATTCTTAGCTCGCGCCGCTTCATAAACGGCAATTCGTTGCGCCAACAACGCCTGATCTTCGCCAGCATGGCGCTCGGTCGGTGTGACGTATTTTATGCTGCTATGACGATGCTCTTCGTTGTACCAATGCACCACTTGCGTCGCCCATTGCCGTGCCGCCAGTAAATCTTCAAATGGCTTGGGCAACTGCATCGGGCGGTATTTCAGCGTTTTAAATAACGACTCGGAGTACGGGTTGTCATTGCTCACTGCCGGTCGACTAAATGATGCCGCAACCCATAAATTTTGCAGCGTCGCCAGCATCGTCGAACCCTTCATTGAACTGCCATTATCCGAGTGCAATATCACCTGGTCGCGCGCGATGCGTTCACGTCGGCAAATGTCTTGCATCATGTCGCTGGCGTTTTGACTGCTTTCTTCTGCGTATACCTGCCAGCCGATGATTTTTCGGCTGAATATATCGAGAAATATATACAGGTAAAAATACTTTCCCTGAATCGTGCTCGCCAAGTAAGTGATGTCCCAGCTATACAATTGATTCGGTGCGATGGCGCACAAGGCCTTCGGTTTACTGCGCACTTGCGCCGGACGCTCGGCGCGACGATGTTGGAGTTGATCCGCTGCGCGCAGCACCCGATAGAACGTTGATTCTGAAGCAATATAACGTTGCTGATCGGCTAATCGAGGGACTATCTGGCTCGGTGGTAAATGCGCAAATTCGGCGGAATTAGCCACCGCCAAAACAGTCGCTCGCTCGGCTAAAGTCAACTTGTGGACGGGCACTGTCTTCTGCAATGGACGCTGATCAATCATCACCGTATCACCGTCAGTCCAGCGCTGAATCGTGCGGATATTGAAGCCGAGAATAGCGCAAGCCAACGTCTGTCGAGCCCCTGCCAAAATGGCCTCTTGCAGCAAATCAAGGCAAAGCTGGCGCTCGGCCAGCGCCGTCATTCGTCCGCGCCCTCCAGGTAGGCATTGAACTTTTTTTGCAAAATCAGCAGCGCCGCAGCCTCCGCCAATGCCTTGTCTTTGCGGTTCAATTCACGCTGCAACTGTTGATTGGCTTTCTTCAGCTCACGCATCGACTGAACATCGACTTTACTGTTTTGAATGGCTGGCGGAGTACAAAATTCCGCTCGCCACTGACTTAAATGATGGGGAAACAAACCCTGCTGACGGCACCACGCATTGAGCTCAATTTCAGGTAAGCCATGACTCTGTTGCAGAGCCAAAAGGCGTTCCTCAATCGACCAATCTTCAGGTCGTTTCGCGCGCTCAATCGGCGTTGGAATTTGTGTTTTCTTAGCGGCAGCCATCCAGCCCTTCAGGGTAAATTTAGAAAGATTAAGTTCCTGAGCTACCGATTCAATCGTGCGACCTTGGCGTTGATAAACTTTGCTCAAAGCCTGCTGTTTAAAGTCGTCAGAATACGTGATTTTTTGCATGTTGAAGCCTCTGTTTTTTCAAGCCAATGAAAATTCAGAGGCGACAACTAGTCTGACATAGGGGGAAAATGAGCTGGTTTGGTGGGGGATTACCGTACGACTTGCCGATCGACAATAATCCAATCGAAAACGCGATCCGGCCGAATAGTCGGATTGATGAATTACTGCCGTTGCGCGGCTAATCCAAATCAACACTGAAGAATAGGTTGTCACGCCAGACGCATACATTATTAATTTAACGCACAGCAAAAAGCCCGACTCTTTCGAATCGGGCTTCTCTATAGGGAAGTCTGGCAATGACCTACTTTCACACGGGCAATCCGCACTATCATCGGCGCTGAGGTGTTTCACTGTCCTGTTCGGGATGGGAAGGAGTGGGACCACCTCGCTATGGTCGCCAGACATTAAACTGTCTGGTGCAACTCTTTCGAGTCACACGAGAGTTATCGCATTCAGCTTCTGCTCTTGACTTGGAATCTTATTTCCTCATCTCACAACCGCCTACAACGCTAACTCGTAAAATCAATAGAAGAAGTAATTATACTACACTTTCCAACCACACTGTTTCAGTATTTGTCTTCGTATTCATGCACTTACGTACATTCCTACGTATTTGGGTCGATTATATCCATCGTCGCATACGCGCTTCAGGTTATAGGATCAAGCCTCACGAGCAATTAGTATTGGTTAGCTTAACGCATTACTGCGCTTCCACACCCAACCTATCAACGTCCTGGTCTCGAACGACTCTTTAGAGGATTTAAAACCCTAGGGAAATCTCATCTTGAGGCAAGTTTCGCGCTTAGATGCTTTCAGCGCTTATCTCTTCCCGACTTAGCTACCCGGCAATGCCACTGGCGTGACAACCGGTACACCAGAGGTCAGTCCACTCCGGTCCTCTCGTACTAGGAGCAGCCCCTCTCAAATTTCCAACGCCCACTGCAGATAGGGACCAAACTGTCTCACGACGTTTTGAACCCAGCTCACGTACCACTTTAAATGGCGAACAGCCATACCCTTGGGACCGGCTACAGCCCCAGGATGTGATGAGCCGACATCGAGGTGCCAAACTCCGCCGTCGATGTGAACTCTTGGGCGGAATCAGCCTGTTATCCCCGGAGTACCTTTTATCCGTTGAGCGATGGCCCTTCCATACAGAACCACCGGATCACTATGTCCTGCTTTCGCACCTGCTCGACTTGTCGGTCTCGCAGTTAAGCCGCCTTTTGCCATTACACTATCAGTACGATGTCCGACCGTACCTAGGCGACCTTCGAGCTCCTCCGTTACAATTTGGGAGGAGACCGCCCCAGTCAAACTGCCTACCATGCACGGTCCCCGATCCGGATAACGGACCAAGGTTAGAACCTCAAAGGGGTCAGGGTGGTATTTCAAGGACGGCTCCACTGAAACTAGCGTCTCAGCTTCAAAGCCTCCCACCTATCCTACACAAACCACTTCAAAGTCCAATGCAAAGCTACAGTAAAGGTTCACGGGGTCTTTCCGTCTAGCAGCGGGGAGATTGCATCTTCACAAACACTTCAACTTCGCTGAGTCTCGGGAGGAGACAGTAGGGCCATCGTTACGCCATTCGTGCGGGTCGGAACTTACCCGACAAGGAATTTCGCTACCTTAGGACCGTTATAGTTACGGCCGCCGTTTACTGGGGCTTCGATCAAGAGCTTGCACCCCATCAATTAACCTTCCAGCACCGGGCAGGCGTCACACCCTATACATCCACTTTCGTGTTGGCAGAGTGCTGTGTTTTTGATAAACAGTCGCAGCCCCCATTTCTCTGCGGCCTTATATAGCTCCAAACGCAAGGTTCTTCACCTATAAGGCACACCTTCTCCCGAAGTTACGGTGTTAATTTGCCGAGTTCCTTCTCCCGAGTTCTCTCAAGCACCTTAGAATACTCTTCCTACCCACCTGTGTCGGTTTGCGGTACGGTTCAATATAAGCTGAAGCTTAGTGGCTTTTCTTGGAAGCAGGGTATCAGTTACTTCATCACCTAAGTGAATCGTCATCATGCCTCAGCGTTAACAGCGTCCCGGATTTGCCTAAGACACCCGCCTACACACTTAAACCAACTATTCCAACAGTTGGCTAACCTAACCTTCTCCGTCCCCACATCGCACTTATATCAAGTACAGGAATATTAACCTGTTTCCCATCGACTACGCATTTCTGCCTCGCCTTAGGGGCCGACTCACCCTGCGCCGATGAACGTTGCGCAGGAAACCTTGGGTTTTCGGTGAGGGAGCTTTTCACTCCCTTTATCGCTACTCATGTCAGCATTCGCACTTCTGATACCTCCAGCATCCTTCTCAAGACACCTTCACAGGCTTACAGAACGCTCCTCTACCATATGCCATAAATGGTCATATCCGCGTCTTCGGTTATCAATTTGAGCCCCGTTACATCTTCCGCGCAGGACGACTCGACCAGTGAGCTATTACGCTTTCTTTAAATGATGGCTGCTTCTAAGCCAACATCCTGGCTGTCTGTGCCTTCCCACCTCGTTTTCCACTTAATTGATCATTTGGGACCTTAGACGGCGGTCTGGGTTGTTTCCCTCTTGACCCAGGACGTTAGCACCCCAGGTCTGTCTCCCATGCTCGCACTTGACGGTATTCAGAGTTTGCCATGGTTTGGTAAGTCGCGATGACCCCCTAGCCATAACAGTGCTTTACCCCCGTCAGTGATACATGAGGCACTACCTAAATAGTTTTCGAGGAGAACCAGCTATTTCCAAGTTTGTTTAGCCTTTCACCCCTATCCACAGCTCATCCCCTAACTTTGCAACGTTAGTGGGTTCGGACCTCCAGTGCGTGTTACCGCACCTTCATCCTGGCCATGGATAGATCACTTGGTTTCGGGTCTACGCCCAGCAACTATGCGCCCTATTCGGACTCGGTTTCCCTACGCCTCCCCTATTCGGTTAAGCTCGCTACTGAACGTAAGTCGCTGACCCATTATACAAAAGGTACGCAGTCACCCCATTTTTCAAGGGCTCCCACTGTTTGTATGCATCCGGTTTCAGGTTCTATTTCACTCCCCTCCCGGGGTTCTTTTCGCCTTTCCCTCACGGTACTGGTTCACTATCGGTCGATGATGAGTATTTAGCCTTGGAGGATGGTCCCCCCATCTTCAAACAGGATTTCTCGTGTCCCGCCCTACTTCTCGTACGCTTAGTACCACAATTGACTTTTCATATACGGGACTATCACCCACTATGGTTGGACTTTCCATTCCATTCTATTAAGTCTACTGCTATCACGTACAGGCTCTTCCCATTTCGCTCGCCACTACTTTGGGAATCTCGGTTGATTTCTTTTCCTCCGGTTACTTAGATGTTTCAGTTCACCGGGTTCGCTTCGCTAGACCTATGTATTCAGTCTAGGATGACCCAAAAGGGCCGGGTTTCCCCATTCGGAAATCGTGGGATCAAAGCACTTTGCCAGCTCCCCCACGCTTATCGCAGGCTATCACGTCCTTCGTCGCCTATCATCGCCAAGGCATCCACCAGATGCACTTATTCGCTTGATCCTATAACCTCAAACACGTAAAACGTATCTCAGATTAATGAAATCGTATTTGCGACTTGCAAGTGAGTTCTCATTTCACTTGCGGTTCAGTTCCACTGGCATGAGACCAGCACAACTGAACAGATACAATCAACCCAATATTTTTACTTTGAAACTAAACTCAACAACAACTGCAAGCAGTTATTCTCAAATCAAATTCCATTACAATGTTTATTGGAATTAATTACTTCTTCTATTTTGTTAAAGAGCGATATTTAATTAATCATTAAATGAATAATCATTCTAATTTTAGAAACCAGAATAAAATACACTGCACACAACAACGTGCAATACATAGAATTCTATTTTCTACAGCAGACAATGGTGGAGGTTAACGGACTCGAACCGTTCACCCCCTGCTTGCAAAGCAGGTGCTCTACCAGATGAGCTAAACCCCCGTGATACTGGTGGGTCAGATAGGAATCGAACCTATGACCCCCGCGTTATCAACACGGTGCTCTAACCAACTGAGCTACTGACCCATATCGTCGTCAAACCAACTCAATGTCAAAGTATCTAATTGCTTAGTACTTCTTCATGTCGTCAAGCCGACATTCTTCAAATCTACAGCCGATGAGTGTGAGTACTTAATCTACCAATCTTTCTCTTGAAAGGAGGTGATCCAGCCGCAGGTTCCCCTACGGCTACCTTGTTACGACTTCACCCCAGTCATGAATCCTACCGTGGTAACCGGACTCCCGAAGGTTATCCTAGCTACTTCTGGTAAAACCCACTCCCATGGTGTGACGGGCGGTGTGTACAAGGCCCGGGAACGTATTCACCGCGACATGCTGATCCGCGATTACTAGCGATTCCGACTTCATGCACTCGAGTTGCAGAGTGCAATCCGGACTACGATCGGTTTTGTGAGATTAGCTCCCCCTCGCGGGTTGGCGACCCTCTGTACCGACCATTGTATGACGTGTGAAGCCCTGGTCATAAGGGCCATGAGGACTTGACGTCATCCCCACCTTCCTCCGGTTTGTCACCGGCAGTCCCATTAAAGTGCTCAACTGAATGTTAGCAACTAATGGCAAGGGTTGCGCTCGTTGCGGGACTTAACCCAACATCTCACGACACGAGCTGACGACAGCCATGCAGCACCTGTGTTACGGTTCCCGAAGGCACTCCTCTATCTCTAAAGGATTCCGTACATGTCAAGACCAGGTAAGGTTTTTCGCGTTGCATCGAATTAATCCACATCATCCACCGCTTGTGCGGGCCCCCGTCAATTCCTTTGAGTTTTAGTCTTGCGACCGTACTCCCCAGGCGGTCTACTTCACGCGTTAGCTGCGTTACTAAGCTCCGAAAAGCCCAACAACTAGTAGACATCGTTTAGGGCGTGGACTACCAGGGTATCTAATCCTGTTTGCTCCCCACGCTTTCGTCCATGAGTGTCAGTATTAGGCCAGGGGGTTGCCTTCGCCATCGGTGTTCCTCCACATCTCTACGCATTTCACTGCTACACGTGGAATTCCCCCCCCTCTCCCATACTCTAGCGAGACAGTCATAAACGCAATTCCTAGGTTGAGCCCAGGGATTTCACGTCTATCTTATCAAGCCACCTGCGGACGCTTTACGCCCAGTAATTCCGATTAACGCTTGGACCCTACGTATTACCGCGGCTGCTGGCACGTAGTTAGCCGGTCCTTATTCTTCGGGTACTGTCATCCCCAGTAGTTATTAACCACTAGGATTTCCTCCCCGACAAAAGCGCTTTACAACCCGAAGGCCTTCTTCACGCACGCGGCATTGCTGGATCAGGCTTTCGCCCATTGTCCAAGATTCCCCACTGCTGCCTCCCGTAGGAGTCTGGACCGTGTCTCAGTTCCAGTGTGGCGGATCGTCCTCTAAGACCCGCTACTGATCGTTGCCTTGGTAGGCCTTTACCCTACCAACTAGCTAATCAGCCATCGGCTGCTCCAATAACGTGAGGCCTTGCGGTCCCCCACTTTCCCCCTCAGGGCGTATGCGGTATTAGCACTCCTTTCGAAGCGTTATCCCCCATTACTGGGTACATTCCGATGTATTACTCACCCGTTCGCCACTCGTCAGCGGTGCAAGCACCCTGTTACCGTTCGACTTGCATGTGTAAAGCATGCCGCCAGCGTTCAATCTGAGCCAGGATCAAACTCTTTCGTTTAATCTAGCTGAATTTACATACTTGGCTTAGTACTCATTACTCAAAGAAACACTTGGTTAAAAACCAAGATTTCTTTTAAATCTTGAGTGTAAGCACTTGTTTGACTGGCAAACCAAGCACTCACACTCATCGGCTGTATTTTGTTAAAGATCAGTGGCTTAGACACCGAAACCAGCTGGAAAACCGCTTGTTTCGTTTGCTGTGTCAGCAGCAGAGAGGCCGAACTATACCCACCCACCTAAAGTCCGTCAACACCTAGTTGCAAAGAAAACCACACAAAGGTGCTAAGTTGTTGAATTACATACGATCTAATTTCAACATTAATTCTGCTGCCGCGTAAAAAACAGAACGATGCCAAGCCTCGATTACGGATATATATAGCGCCAAATGCTTATTTCGCCGTTTTTGCCCCTAAATTCGCTAACATTTTCGCCGCTATACGACGAAATCAACGCTGCAGCACAACAAACGACGGACTTCAATTGCTACTCGGGAGGACCAAAGAAATAAAAGGCTAAGGATATCCACATAGACCTTATTGCTAAGTACAATCTCATTTGATAATCGTCTAACCCACAAAACATCGGAGTCACCATGCCCTTGCTAGATAGCTTTACTGTTGACCATACAATCATGAAAGCGCCTGCAGTCCGTATTGCAAAAAAAATGACAACTCCTCACGGCGATGCAATTACCGTTTTTGATCTTCGTTTTTGCGTACCGAATAAAGAGATATTATCTGAACGAGGGATCCACACTCTTGAACATTTATTTGCAGGGTTTATGCGTAACCACCTCAATGGGGATGGTGTAGAAATTATTGATATTTCCCCAATGGGCTGCCGCACAGGGTTTTATATGAGTTTAATTGGCACTCCAAATGAACTGCGAGTGGTCAATGCCTGGCAAGCTGCCATGGAAGATGTACTTAAGGTAGCTCAGCAATCTGAAATTCCTGAGCTTAATCTTTACCAATGTGGTACCTATGAGATGCACTCATTAGACGAAGCAAAAAAAATCGCTCAGGATATTCTTAACCGCGGCGTTGGCGTCAACCTCAATGAAGAGATTAAACTGTCAGCTGAATGGCTAGACAAAAATGCTTAAATAAGTTGCAGATAAGATAAATATTCAAGTCAAGGCTTGGTAATACTGAACCCATTAAATTTGTGTGTGTTTTCAGTATTTATTAATCAATGGCTTGTGAGCTTAAATCGTATTACAACGGCAAGAGCCTAAGCTACTATCACTTAGACTCTTGCCACTTAAAACATAAATATCAATCATAAATATAACGGCCTAAATCCCATCAGCGTGCACACCGTACTACCACTTCCATTGCAATCCCAATTCAGCCTTGCCTAGCTGCTGACCTCGAGCCCAACTGCCGCCTAGTAAACCATAGTAACTCCCCCAGTTAGTCTGCTTGCTATACCCTAATTGCATTTGCCACGTCGTACTTGGCCCTGCCGCAGGCAAATACAGATTGGGAGCGGTTAAATTGAGTGCACTATCACGCCCAAATTGATGTGTAACACCAGAGCGAAGCCAAATATTTTCTTCTGTATTTATTCTCCGCTCAACTCGAATACTTGCTCCACCATACCAATGTGAAGTTTGTTCAAAGCGCCCTTTAATACTTTCATCCTGTAAATCCCAATTAAAATTTGCGTATCCAATATTTAGCTGTGGTGCGAGCGTCCAATTATCAAACACTTCAAACACCTTCCCGACACCAAGACTCATTGCCCAAATAGGCGCAGTCAAGGTATTGCTATAGGCATCTTCTGTTTTAACCTTTGCACGCTCATACCCTAACAAAGCAATAGCACGCCCATACCAACCATCCTTTTCCAATTGACCATATAAGCCAGTCTGAAAACTATTAACATCCAGATCAGCACTAGCACGTGATTGAATAAGCGCCCCCTCTCCGGATGTGTTGAGTTGATTGTGACTCCAAGCTAAAAAAGCCCCTCCCCGCCACGACTTACTATCATCGAGCTGACCATCTCGATCAATACCTATTGTTACAGAACTCCCCCAACCATCAAACGAAAAGCCATAATCTTCACTTTGCTTTAAATGAGTGGCATCGATTTTTATCCAAAGATCATTAGCTACATTTGGGACGGCATCTAATCGTTGCTCTAGAGTGCTTAAATTACTACGCAAAATGATTTCGGATACCGCAGGCAAAATGCCATATACAGGTATTTCTGGCAGTAAGCGAACAGGTTTTAACGTGGGAGATACTTCTGGAGATACAGGTACAATAATTGGGACAGGAGGAGTCAGCGGAGGCTGCACTGGCTGCGATGGCTTACCGGCATTAGCATCAGGTACCACAGGGGGGGCAAATGGAGTCTGCAAAAACCAGTTCGTCTGTCCATTTTCATTTTTTTGTACAATTTCCCATACATATGGACTCCCCTTCAAACGGACATCATATATATTGCGCGCCCCAACTGGGTTGGCAGCAATAAAAGTATCGCCCCGTGTCACAGTATTAAGAGATGATTGAGCAAAACGAATTTGTTCCCCTAATCGGCCTGAAGATCCATCATTATTAAATTGAACACGTGTTGTTCCAGATAAGTTACCGTCAATTTGCAACATCGATGACTTTTCAAGATTTGCTGAAACATGATCAATTAAAAGGCCATTGGTACTTTGAAATGGGCCTAAGACATTTAAAGTAGAAAATTGCCCTCCGCCCCCTAAAGAAATCGTCCCAGCATTATTCAGTCCGGCAGTCAGTTTCGCATTCACTGGCACATTCAAAGTGCCTGAATTAGTTAACGTTGCATTACTTGCTAAAGCCAAATTACCTGCCATCGCCAAGGTCGCACCGCGATGAATGAATGTTAATTGCCCCCCAATTTTGTAAATCAAGTACATTCGGTCGCGAACGACCATCGGCTGTCGTTGCGACAGAAATAACCGCACCATTTAAAAGTGATAATTGATTTAATCCAGTGCTATCGCGCAAGTTGTTAATACCGGAAAGATCAGTTTGAAGTAAATCAATCTGATTATCTCGACCGGCAATAGTTAGCGTCCCGTCGACCTTACCACCCTGTAAAATCAATTGATTATTTGTGCCTGACACTATTGTTGTGCCTGCCAAAGTTCCCGCAGCCAACCAAGCTTGCCCTCCGCTACCCGAAATATTCAGTTCATTCACTGTGCCATTATTCAGTATACGTCCGCCATTCAAATGGACTCCTGTAGCGATACCGCCTAGCGATACAGTCTGCCGTCCGCCCGAATTGATACTTGTATTCTCAGCAGCCCCGCCAGACAAAACAAATTGGCTTGCGGAGACTAGCTGTGTATCAATCACTCGCCCTCCCGATGCGATCTGCTGCGTGCCTGCATTGAAGGTATTGCCACTGGCAATGCCGCCAGCCTCAATAAACTGACGCCCACCATCAATCACCGTGTTATTAGCACGCCCGAGCACGACTTGATCGGCTGCGCCCAAAATAGTCGAACTAGCAACACCACCCAATTCTATTCTTTGATTGCCTGCAGCCACGGTGGTTGCTGAAGCCAGCCCGCCCGACAAAACCTGCTGGGAACCGCCATTCAGCAAAGAATCGTTTGCAATACCACCCGCACTAACAAACTGCCGACCACCTTGCGCAATCATATTGCGCGTAGCAATACCTTCAATCGTTTGATCACTACCACTGCCAACCGTAGTATCAAATGCTTGCCCACCTGCGCCAACATCCTGATTACTATCATTTAGGATCGTTTGCCGTGCAACACCACCAGACAAAATACTTTGATTGCTATTACTATTTAACGTACTGGATACAGCAGAACCCCCAGCAACCAGCTGATCTGCCCCTGCATTTAAAGTCGTAAAACTAGCCACGCCAGCAAGAATATCTTGAGAGCCACCTGAAATGACCGTATTACTCACCGAGCCTTGCACATTCTGCGCGCCATTTTGCTCAATCAAGGTATTCGTCGCCGAACCGCCAGCAAAAATGCTTTGAGTTCCCGAAACCACCTGCGCCCCGGATGCCAGACCTCCACTATAGATATTTTGATTACTTCCAGATAAAACGGTGGTATTGGTTGCCACACCTCCGGCTGAAATAATCTGGCTGCCAGAAATCACCGTCGTTGTTGTCGCCAAACCACCTGATAGCACTCCTTGATACCCATTACTTACCACCGTCTGTACTGCTTGTCCGCCACTCTGCACCAACTGAACACCACCCCCAACAATATTTGTATTGTTGGCTAATCCAGCGTTATATTGATAACCCGTGTTAATTAAAGCGGAGTTCACCACCCCTCCCGCAGAAATATACTGTCGGCCGGTAATGTTACTTTGATCTGCCCGCCCTCCTGAATTCACATACTGACTTCCCACCACATCATTTGCTTGTAACAGGCCGCCAGAATAAACAATTTGTTTGCCATCGATATGTGATGACCTCACTATCCCACCAGACAACACCTCTTGTGTCGCTGGCGTCGTTACCAATCCATTACCCACCACGCCACCATCAATCACAAACTGAGTGCCAGAGTCGACGGTCTCACCAGAAATAGTACTCGTCACTGGTGTGGTATATGCCTGCACCAACGATGAAGGAATCAAAAGCACAAACAATAAACGAGAAAGAAAAATCGATTTGGAAAAACAACGAAAGCCATACCGCAAATTTTGAGAGCGAAATTTCATTGATTACCTCTTTCACTTAGACGATTAGAGCTCGCCGTGGAACACGATTTAATGTATCGATCACTTGCAACGGTGTAATTAACCGCGTGCATTCAAATTGCCTAGGCGTATCTTTATGCCGAGGACACCAAAAAAAATCCGCATGATCAAAACTATGCCGCGGATCATTCCAACAACTATTGCAAGTGTGATGATTGAAAATACGATAAGGGGTATAAAATTCATTGATTGGATGAGTAAAGCCGCTAATCAAAGCGACAGGCGTTCCTACCGACCACGCTAACCAAGCAAGTCCACTTGACAATCCAACAAAAAACTCAGCATTGCGAATTAACTCCGCCCGCTCCAGCAACGGCAAATCCCCAGTAAAATCTTCTGCACCATGAGGTAATGTAGTCCAAGTTAAACCACTGCCATGGCATGATTTTTGGTCAATACATAAAACACGCAACCCTTGCCCCTTAAGGTGCTTCACAACCTCAATCCACCCCGTCGGGTGATTCCAATATTTGCATTGCGTAGAACTTTGCACCGCAATACAAACATAAGGCTCAACAACTCGCCGAGGACCATCCAACGATGTAATTTTTGCAGGCTCTTCGCTAGGATCAACTCCCAACAAATGCCCAGCGGTACGATGTAAACCAAAACCAAACGAAAATCCCCAGGTTGATAATGATGTTCCTCATCACCAAAAAAATAAACCCAAGTAATAAGTCGCATAAAATTCAAACGTATTAATTTCTTCTGGAGTAAAAAAACGAATCGTTGGATTTGCTTTAGCAAAAAGAGGAATTAAATTTGCAGCCATTGAACATGTAAGGTGACACCGATGCTCGGCAGCAAAACGTGCCGCATAAGGAAACCAAGCCAACACATCCCCTAAAGTACCCACCGGAAACTGAATCAAAACAGGCTGGTCTTGCAAACTCAATCGATGATCCAAGATTTTCTGATCTTTGTCCCACACCTCTATATGAAACGGAACAAAGTACTTCTTACTACTCATAACCATGCCTGCGCGAATTTGTGTTTCAAACAAAATGTTATGGGTTTGCAGATCAGATAACCTTACTCGCCAGTCGCCATCGGGCAACTGAATACGCGCACCATCATTAAAATCAAAGAAAATCTTAGATTCAGACAACTGCGTTGGTGGATTGACTGCAGGAACAAAACAAGTCAAATGCACAGAAGAAGATAAAGGAGCGCTCATCTGAATAGCTAAATTTAAGAAAAATATTTTTTAGCTTAGACCAGTAAAAAATAGTTGCTGCAATAAATAAAGACAATCCTGATTTCGGAAAACATTAATTTGTAATGCTTATAAGACCAGCATCTAAATTTGATAAGCAACTACTTAAACGGGGTTACTTGGTGGTTACTTGGGTATTTTTAGATAAAAAAAGGACCTAGCATTGCTGCTAAGTCCTTGATTTTATTGGTGGGCCTTCACGGACTTGAACCGTGGACCAAAGGATTATGAGTCCATGTAGTCCGCCCGCCATTAAGCCCCAACATACGCCAATAGCCTGATTTAAATCATAAATTCGCCCTTCAAAACGCCATTAATCGCCACTGTCCGCCTGTATCGTTGACGATTGGTTGACACTTTATTCACTATTCATTGCTAGGCTCAGAAGATACATCAACTTTGCGAACTAACATTGCATCAATACTGGCTTCAATCCCAACTAGAAAAGCCCCTAACTCAGCACAAGCAACTTCATATTGATCAGACTCTAATAAGTTAAAAGGTTTTTCTAGCAAAATGATTTCGCCATCAAAAGAAAAATCATTGGGATGATCCTCAACCGCCAAAATAAGTTGTTGCTCTTCTGGTGTACGCTTAACAATGAAATTTAGCATCTGCGTAAGATGTCCAGCATCCTGCCCCTGTTGATTTGGTGAATCAACGACAACAGGAAACAACTTAGAATCACCCTTCTCATAAGCTGTATGTAAAATAGCAAATTGATACGCAAGTAATGACCGGGGCAAAGCGCTTCCACTAGCCGAAACACTAGCATCTGGGCGTTTTTTTACATCTTCACGTAAATCCTGAACCTCTAATTCACTAGCAAATAGCTCAATTCTTTCAGAATAAAAGTCGTTGATGGTTTTTGTACGTTCAGGCGAATCAAACTGTGAAACTTTATCTTTCAATGAAGCAACAGCATCCTCCTGCTGAGTTAGCTGCCGTTTAAGTGCATCCAAATCCTTTGCAAAAGCACCTCGTATTACGTCAGAGCTATGACTATCAATGACATCTTTTAGACGTAAAAGCCCTTTCTTAGTCTGTAGAATTCTTTCAATTTCCAACGTTTTACGTTTTATACGGTTAATCTTTACCTGTACATTTGCAAGGTGCTCTTCGCATTTATGTTGATCCGCAACAAGTTCCGCTAACACATTCCTAAGTGTTACAGCATCATCTATTAACTCAAGACGAACATGAAAGCCACTTTCATGAGTCGTACCGCAGGTCGGACATGTTAATAATGGATCAGTTTTAAATTCTGTTAAATATTTTAAATCACCCTCTAAATCACGCAGCGCATTACGTGCCATTACTATCTGGCTAGTCAGCAACTCTTTTTGAGTTGCATATTCAAAGGCCTTAACTCTAAGTGAATCTTGCTCGTTCCTTAAATGCGTAGAATCTCTCAACAGCTCGGCAATTTCATTTTTAAACCCCGTAATATCTAAGGCTACCGCAGGTCTTGGCAATGCTTTTTTTTACTCGAGACAGAGCGACTTGAACAACGCTCATTTCTTGATTCAAATTATTTACTGCAGCTTTTGCTATAGATTCTTTAAATTTAGCGACATAATACCCATTAGGACGCTGACCAGTTACATATGCCGCAACGGGTTTCTTCCAATTAGAAAATTGTGACAACTTATCAAATGAATTCCATTGCTGTAGCCAACTCCCATCTTGATCCATATAAAATGGAAGAAATAAATAAGGTGGCGTAGCTTGTGACAATGTTTCTTGGTGTGTTGGCAGCATTAATCGAAAATCAAATAAAGCTGCAATTATCTGGGACCACTCTCGGGTAACTCGTAGTCACACTAATTCGCTGAGTTGAATCATCTCGAAGCGCATAGACATTTGCGCGTCTATAGGCAGTATATGATTTTCCGTCAAGCTCAAACTCTACAACAGATACTGCAAGCTTATCCCATCTATCAGTCTTTCCCTTAACCTCACACCCCAATGTTCGGAAGAGATGCTTGACGATAGTCGATTTTCCCGTGTGATTTCTTCCCACCAGTAGAGTCCTCTGCTGGTTGAATACAATCTTGCGCGCCGCTCTCGCAATGTCTGAAACGAGCCAAAGTTTTTTGAATCGCAAACGTGTCATGTTTGCCTTTCCTTAAATTTCGTACAAGCCGAAGGGTGTTAGAAGTATGGTTATTCATTGTTCCATCCAATAAAGAACCGCAGCAAGTAGATAATCTTTTTCTAGCATTCCAAACGATAATTTCTTGGAAGAGCTCATGACCTGATCCACAACCCAATTAGCAACGTCCCAAGATGTCACCAAATGATCAGGCACTGATTGAAGTGTCAAAGAAACTAATTGCTTAAGCGATGCAAGTACATCAGAAGCTATCCCAGCTTTTTCCACCAAAAATTGTCGAGCAGCACGTTTTATTGCTTCACGCCGATTATAAGGGACATTTTCTTGGGCAAGATTAGCTAAACAAAAACTAATAATTTCAGAGTCAGGTCGACGAGACAATGTTATAGAGAGCATACTTGTAAATTGAGATTTAGAAATGCCCCTGATCCGCCCTAAGTCCTCAAATGTTCCTGCATCTTCTGTAGATGTCGCTTTAATCTTAATCTCACTATAAAGTGCTTTACAAAATACATCCGCCCTAACTACGTGATCAGGGAATTTTTCAGCAAGATAAGATGAAACTCGACCAATCGCATGATTTTCTAAATCATCAATTGCTAGTGGGCTGCGAACAAATTTAAAAGAGCTAAAATCAATATCAGATTCAATAACTCCCAATTCTTTAGCAATAGACTGACGCAACGAATTAGACAAAACTGGATCAATATCTGACCCCAAAAATTCACTGCGGGTTGTAGAGTCATCAGTAGTAATTAACTTCAAATCAACTGGAGCATTACTAACAAAAGCAATAATTTTCGTTTCGTTTTTTACAATACTTTGAGACTCATGAAGCTTAGTAAGAATCGATTTACCGACTTTGGGTGGTTTAGATAATGTCGTTTTTGTCCATTTTCCACCAGCCCCTTCTTTTTTCTTTAACTGAAACAAATCAATTTCGGTTGGATAAACTTCATCATTTAATACTGCAACATCTTCAATAAACTCTAACAAAAAAAGGTAGTTATCTTTTTCAAGGTCTACCTTCAATAGATGGCACAATGCCCAATAACGCTGAAACTCGTGGCCCTTTCCCCCATGTCGTCCCCCACGTTCTTTTGTAAGCGAATCATTCAATGTGTCAAGAAATGCCATCTAGTTGCTCTGTAGTTAGCGAAATAAAGATACCCGCGCTAGTACAACATAAACTTTCGAGACAGTGCAAGGAAAAACAAAGTTTCACACCTATAATTACTTGCAAAACCCTGACTTCAGTTGAACATCATGCAAGTATTTTTGCAATCCATGTTTCTGAATCACTTCCAGTAGTTTCAAAGCCATGCCACTAGGGCGCTTTGCGCCTGACTCCCATTTTTGCACTGTCGATTCACTGGTGTTCAGGTAGCGGGCAAACACAGGCTGGCTGACATGGTTGAGTTCGCGCAACTCTTTAATTTTGGCAGGCTCCAGCTCAAGCGGTACAGCAAAACAGGAGTCATTAAAAGTACGCATGGTTGCTTTATCAATCGCACCGACTTTAAGCAAAGCACTGGCCGATCCATGGATAACCGCGAAAGCTTCGCTTTTGAATTTAGGTTTTGTCATGGCATATCTCCATCAAGTCTTTGTCTTGCAATAATTGTACAAGCTGGCTGTTCGTCATCCCTTCATAAGCCTTGGCAAGCAAGCGAAAACTAGCCAGTTCATCGGCTTCAATATTGGCGCGGTCTTTCTTGGCGAACAAGTATTCGTATACCCAATATCGACCCGCCTTAGCCAAAATAATCGAACGATGCATATTGCTGTTCAGACGCTTCTTATAAACGCCACCGCCCAGATCATCAGCTTGACCTTGCAGCACCTGCCGGATGGCATCACACAGCTCGGTGTCGGATATATGAGCTTTTTTTGCGGCCTTGGCAAACCATGCCGTTTTAAAGGCACGCGCACAGGATTCTGATAAATTTGACATACTTTATAGTAGCACTTGGTGCTACCAAAAAACAAGAAGGATACAGAAAATCAATGAGGAAGATCAGTATTCATGACGGGCTAAGATCTACGCATAAACGCTCAGACTCTTTGATTTTATTATGTTTTTTTAATACCAATATCACATCAACACGCATAAACTGCCGCGCTTCGCTTGTCGGCTACTCAAAAAATAGTGAACAAAAGACCGTTCACCATCTTTTGACCAGCTCCTATGCCAGAATTTGGCTATATCGACACATTAGCAATCACCGTGTATGGACTATAGTCACGCATAAACACTCAGATTTCATTGCGTTTCAGGCGGTCTTGCAACTGAAGCAGAACATGCTGCGCGGATAAGCCTGTGTCACTTGACGTTTGAATCAGTTTATCTAGGTCTGCTTCGCCCCAATGCTCACCATGGTCGTCAATAGCTAGCCAGTTCTGAATCCGATAAAAATCGACCCACCGCTTAATTTGCTGATACCGACTTGCAGTGCTCCAGTAAGAATATGGCAAGCCTCGGTTGTAATTGGACACGCAACGGACATGATGCCATGTTGAACCTATAACTCGTTCACGTAGCAAAGGCGGAAGACATCCCCGCACAGGAATATATTCAAGCCAGCGCCCCCAGCTTGTACTCAAAACAATTCGTACATCAGGGTACTTTTGAAGTGACTGACTAAGCAGGTCTGCCCACATGAAAAGCGCGCCGCTCCCCTTCAATACAGGACACCGACTAGTGTCTAAAAATACAGAATCGGGATGAAGTACGCCATCAAAATCAAGGAACAAAATCATGGTATTCCAATGAAATCAGCCGCACACGACCCCATGTGCTTAATGTAAGCGGAGAACATTTTCCCTTCCTTGACGTGTTGACTTTCTTTCTAAAAAATTCCGCATAACTTGTAACAAAAGAAATAAAGCAATACCCTACGTTACCCCCCAACAAGTCACGTAAGGAAAGCAAGTTATGAATGCAATTATGAAACTAGCCCTTGTTACCGCATTCTTATGTGCGGGCATAAGTGCTTACGCTGCTGATGCCAAGCTTGCGGCCGCAACAACCGTTGAAAAGGCGCTTTCTTGCGAGTTGCCCAAGGGAAAATACAAGACAGTACAAAAGGCGCTTGCAACACTAGGCACAAAGGCCAAAGACGAGGTGTACACGCTCAGCACACCTATAAACGTATTCGGACTGCAAGTAACTCAAATAAACATTAGCAATGATGATGTTGAGATTTACATCTCAAATATACCGGGCGCAAAACTTGATGAAGTAGGTAAAGCGGCAAAGCTTCAACCACTTGCTGGTGATTATCAGCTTGATACAAAACATGGTCAATTACGCGCAGCAATTCGTGACCACAATGTTGTTTCCTTAAGTTGCACAGTTAAAAAATAAGTTTTATTGCATGCAATTTTATTAATCAATTTCAGGAAATAAAAATGTCAGGATTAGCTCGTACAGCAGGAGTAACAGCTCTCGGAAATTTAGCCGTTCCTGTTGGGCTTTTTTCAGCAATTGCATCGATCGGTTCTTTGGCCTTACTGATACTTGTATCAGACGCTAGAAGAGGATCAACGTTTGCCTTCTTTATTGCGGCCACGGCTATTTGTTTTTTCTCAATAAGATTTCTTCAAACATTAGCAAGTAAGGCACGAACACTTATTGAAAAAATAAATAAACAAGAGGGATTAAACCTGAATCCTCAAAATATGCTGGGCTACCCAAGCCCTGCATTTCTTGTTTTTGACAAGAACAATAGAAAAATCGCTATTTGCAATACAAGCACAGAAGAATATTTATTGCGGGACTTTTCATATCTTCTTTCATGGAATTACGAATGGACAAATGTCAATAAAATGCAATTTTCAGGATTGGGGAACAGGCTTCCCGGAACAACTATGCAAGCGCCAACTTTTGAGAAAACAGAACACCAACAAGGGTTTTGTTTTGTTATTGAGGTCGCAGATGAAAACAATCCACGCCTAACCTTTCCGATGACAGAGGCCAGAGCAAAGGAATGGCATTCAAAGTTTAATGCCATTTTTAATGTATGAGTTATTTTAATATAAACAATACGATTCAGAACGATATACGTACATATACGAATTAAAAACATACAACAAAAAGGAAAAAATAAAAATGTCAACCTTTGAAATAGTAGCACTTGTAGTGCCAATGTTTATAATTGGTTATCTAGTTTTTTTCCCAAGCTGGCTAAAAGAGGCGACAGAAAAAATATTAACGGTCGCGATGGGACTTTCAATGGACTCAATAAAATTCACTGAAACAATCGTTGAGATAACGATGATCATGGCTCATTTTCTAGGTCGAATAGCAACCACACTACTACTAATTGGTGCACTAGCAGTATTTTTCAATGAAACCTTGCCTATTTTTGGTCTAGGCACCCAATTTATATGGAGTGAATACAATCTATTGCGAGAATTATTTACTAAGCCATACACTTGGGCTGCAGCAACTACTATTATCACATCAACTGTTGCAATCGGACATTTAAGAAAACTCGATATCGACCGCCAAGAAAGGGAAGAAAAGCAAATTGAAAAGATAGAGTCCAAAATAAAAGAAAGGATGGAGAAAAATAAAATTCCTTCTTGCAAAAATAGACCATTGTTCTAATAAATTTCAAATGCGTTGCAATTGCAAAACTAATAAAAACTCCGTTCTACCTTTGTCTCCAGTCTTGGAAAATGGCCAGCGTGGTAAAAATGAAAGCCCCGTCTGGCCTATCGTTTCTTTCTCTTCCGAAAGACCTCCCAACAAAATTACCTCACCATCAGCCATGCTGACAGATGTCCGAATTTCACGCTTAATCAAGGTAGGGCTGTCATTGACGCCATTTTCTGTTTTCACAAAATTAGATAACTGCTGCGCTAAATCAACATCAATCACGCTCTGCCTAACCGCTGGACTTATATCAAAAATAACACCTGCCGATCTGTATTCAACGGACTGCACCGGCGCAGCGCTTCCATTGGGATAACTGACCGCGCCAACAATCGGCACCTCACTACCCACCATCAATCGTGACGATGCTCCTGAACGCACACGCAGACGCGGGGAGGTTACGATTTTAAAACGGGTATCCGTAGAAAGAGCAGAAAGGACAGCATCAACACTTGAATTACTAAACTGAATTGTGTTTTCTAGGGCTTTTACGCCAAGTTTTATCGAAAATTTTCCGCCGAGCAAATTCAAAGCAAGTGAGAATGCTGATCCTTCAGTCTTAGTCGTTGAAACTTCATAAATTGCGCCACTAACCATTACCTCGCCAGTTGAAACATCAACCGATGCTAATAGTCGCTTTAATTTTGCAATTTCATCAGCAGTCCCTTGAAAAAGAAGCGTATCTGACTGTTGATTCTGTATAAGCCCAGCTGCAGATGCAGGAGGTGGATTGGATGGAGTCTGCTCCCCTGGCAGCGTCTTCACGGATCGCTGCACAGAAAATGCACCATTACGAAAAACCGCACTAAGCAAATCAACTAAATATGGTAATGAGCGATATTTCGGCTGATAAACAAATACATCATAATTTTCAGCTGCAATTTCTTGCTTTTTTAATGATACAAAATCAATGCCATTACATGTTTCTACGGCAATGCCCAATGACTCAAGAAAAGCTCGCCAAAATTGGCGAAGATCTCCTTTCTCTGATTCAAACCGAAATGAAACAACACGTTCATCACGCAGCACATCTGGCGAAATAACATACGGCTGATGTAATGCTTGCAAATATACAAGCCCCACTACCTGAGCGACACTGACCTGTTGAAAATCGAATTTAACAGGCTTTAACTGGGCTGAATTTACTGTCGTCGACAAAAACAGGATTATGATAAAAAATACTCTTTTCATTTTACCGCCTCAGTCTGAATGATTGCTTTTAAAGGCGATCCGGAAAATCGTGTAACTCGCTCACCATCAATTTCACCGATCATGGCAATATCGCTAGCATGAAATATGCTCGGCGACTCCACCCGCAATCGACCTGAATTATCGACAACAACAGACCAGCGTTCACCATCAGTTTCAAATGATCCTACGACACGCCAATTTTCAGAAAAAAGCTGCTTTTCCTTGGGCGGAATAACAGAAGGAACTGCAGACGTGGATACCGCAATGGAATCCTTAAGTGAACTAGGTTTAGACGTAGAAGGAGGATGAAAAAAACGCCACGTTGCAACGCCAGAAATAAGCATCAAAATAATTAGAAATATGGCATAAACCCATAACGTTTTATTTGCAAAGATATTCTGGCGTTTATCAATTACCGTTTCTTGACCCTGACCACCTGTATAGGATTGGTACAATGGAAATATTTTCGGATCATAACTTTTTTGGCGGGTATCAATACGCGTTTTGCTATTTAATTTCCACCCTTCATGGATATCGACACGATACCTTTTTGAGAAGCCAAGGCTTTTATGCTTCTGCATCCGAAATGTGAATTCAATTACATTTTTAACACTACGGTGTAACCCAGTTACATCTTGGGTCATCAAAACAACATCGCATGCAACCGCTGTCTTTTCATGAACATAATGACGATGCATTCTAAAATACTGCATATGCTCATGACTTAACTTACCATTGTCCGTTCCCCAGAAACGCCAAGCCTCATCAATGGCAACTAAATCACCACCTTCGACAACAGATTCCAAATCAGGTTTTTCTTCATCAGGAAAAAAACAAGCCTGTGATACTCTTTCATTTGTTACATGAATAATGTGACCGAGTTTATCTGACTCTATATTTTTATTATTTATTAGATACTCATGGATTTTATCTTCATTTATCCCCGCGACATTCGTAACCACACGACGACCATTGGAAATCGCCTCAAGGATGACCGACGAAACAACTTCAAATGATTTCCCTGACCCTTGCAATCCAGCATAAACGTTAATTGCCATTAGCCAATCACCGGAATTCTGCGAATAATAAATCGGGTAACATAGGCAGAAAGAATTAATGGCACTCCAGCAGACACATTGAACAAATCTAAAAAATACCAAACAGATGCAGGAATAGCACCAAGAGAAGACGAAATTGAATTTGCATGCGGCAACAAACCTGAGCCGATCAAAACTTGTATAAATTCAGTAACGACAAAAAACAATCCGAAAAACAAAACAAACTTAACAATAATTGATCTAATAACAAATCCAAGTATTGTATTTAGAGCCGATAGTAAAATCCCATACATGCGTCAAGCCCTCAAAATAATTATTGCCGCAGCCAACAACCAAACAGCTCCCATCACGGAAAACAAAATGAGCGCTGCTCCTCTGCAATGTTGCAATGCGACTCCAGAATATATGTTGAACCAAATGCATTAAACGACGGCTTTGGGCATACGGATTGATGAGAAGGCATGACAAAAGATCGAAAATCTGGGAATAAATTAAATAGAGGTTGCAAAATCTGCTGAGCTGTCGGAGTCGCTTCCAAATTAGGGGTGCCAATATTTGGATCAGGGCCAAGGTTTTGCAAGGGATTATTGGCCGCCGGATTCGTATTCGGTGATGGATTTTGGCTTGGGTCTTGCGTAGTTGACGTTGGAGCAATTGGCAAAGTCCACGGTTGGTTTGTTGCTGGCTGAGGTGCGACAAAATCCTGTACTGTCGGCCAATTTTGTGGGTTTTGCTGCCGCCACACGTCAAGCTCCTGCGCTGTTATTGGGTCATTAGCCAAGTATGGCAAACCGGCATAACCCGGCTGAGCAGCAGCATCTCGCCACAGCTTATCAGCAAGCGGAGCCACAATTTCAGGTGATAGTGGTTTTGCTAATTCAACTGGTGATAAATTATTAATTGCCTGTTGTGCAGATAGCTTTAAATTATCTGGTGCATTATCAGGAACAGTCTGCGGTGCAACACAAGAAGTAGCATTTGATACTTGCCCTTGAGGACAATTACGAGGCGCGCCACTTGCAAAATATGAGGCACGGAAATTTGAATAGTTCGTGGCAGTACCATCTGCTTTTGAAACACGTTTCACAATACAGTTGAAGGTGGTAGAAGAATCGGCTGCACATCCATCTAGATAAAAACTATAAGTAGTAAAATTTGCATATGTTGAGTTATATGTGTCAGCAAAAGCAGATTGAATTGTGGACATGGCATCTGAAGCCATGTAATTGTTTGTTTTCCAATAGGCTCCGCCAGCAATTAATCCACCAGTTGTTGAAGGTGAACCGCTCGGTTGTATTTTTTTCTTTTGGGTAATTGGGGTAGCATCTTTTTGATCAGGTGAGAATAGCCAGTCTACAACTCCATTAATCGCCAGCGTAACTCCAACAGTAACCACAGCACCAACACCAGCAGCAATCGCAACCGTAGCCCAAGCTGGGGCTGTAATAGCTCCTGCCACGACAGCTGCAGCAGTTGTTCCAGCAACGCTGGCTGCCCCCAGAGACATAGAATTAAGAGTAGCCCCGAACCTCGGATCATTAACTGCGAACCCCCGTTTTACTGCCTTGATTTGTACACCCGCCGAGAAAACCCTCTGCATTGGACTAACTGGAAGCGCCATGCCAGCTAGAATGTTTTTTGAAAACAATAAAACAAAAAATACAATTATTAATTTCTGCAATTTAAACATCATTTTTAAATCCAGATATTGCAGCCCATGCACAAACAATGCCCCATGCAAAAATAAATAAATACCATAACTGATTTATTGTCATTTCAAGCACTCCAAAAAATTGATGCGACTTTCGCCGCACCAATTTTAAATATCAACAGATATTAACCGCCTTTAATCATACCAATCACAATTTTTGCACCTTTGATTGTGATATAAACGCCAGCCAGCATTCCGGCGATTGCCAATAGAGCGGTAATTACAGTACCAAAGTCAACAGCGCTTGTTAAAGCGGTTAAATCTGGGCCTGTTCCAGCAGCAAATGTTACTGGAGCCAAAACAGCGGCAATTACTAACAATCCTGCTTTTTTAAGTAATTTCATTTTTCATCCTTTATTTAAAATACTGAGAAAACGCTCAGCGCGCTTTACTACGATTAGCCACGACGAATCATGCCAATAACTAAGCCAATTCCATGACTAACAAAATATAAGCCTATGACTGTTGAAAATGACATAGCCCAAATAGCCGATGCATATCCATAATCGAATTGAGCAAAGGCAGCTTCAAAGTTATTTTGTTGTGATGTATCCAATAAATACGCCTGTGTTTGACGTGGCTGATAAAACTGGCTGCCAATTTTTGGACAAATTTGCTGCTGAATTTGAGTGGGTGTAGCTGTAGTGGGAACGCACACCAGCACATTTGCAACCGTGCCAGCGTTCATGTGACACGCTCCATTTGCTGACTCATCGCCCTGATCATTTGATTGCCGCAACTTCTTGGCTTCAAATTCATATGATCGAATTCTGCGCAATTGGCAACTGCCAATTTATTATTTAAATCAATAAATGAAGGTATATTTTTTTTATTAAATTCAATGGATTGATTGAGAGTACAGTTATTGACACTAGTCCGAGGAAGTTCAAAATCAGAAACACCCCCAAAAACCAATTCCCATTCGCGCTCGCGCGTGATAATTGAATCTCCTGTAGCAACATCAATAAGTCCCTTCACTTTTTCTACAGGCTCGCGATATTTATTTAATCCATTATCTTTTTTTAATAAAACTTTACGATCAACCTTCATGATCCTTGTGAATTCAGCCCAATCGCCGTGATCAGCTGCATCTGCTGCTGCAGTAAATTCTTCACTAATTTCGCCGTCAATTCGACGTAACTCACGCCATACGCCAACTGGAGGAGTTCCGACAAATTGAAACTGACGAATCGCCCAACAAGATGACCACGCATTAACGCGCTCGGCCGCACTAACAATATTTAAGTCAGAATCAAAATCAGCCTCAGCAAACCCCTGCACATCAACCATTCCTTGGCCGTCGATGTTTTTACAAATATATTTAATAAGATAGCCAGCAGCACTGCCGCGACTCCAATCGATATCTTTAACATTAAATCTGTGTTTCCATGCCATCGGTTCATCTTTGTCCATTGCGCGAAAATACCTTCGGCATAAACGCACAAACACTCCGCGATGTTTTCGTTCGACAAAAATAAGTAAATGCCAATGCGGGCAGCCATCATGATGTGGCTCAGCAACACGAACACCATAAATCTCTATTCCGCGATTTGATAACGCTGTTCGAAGCAATCCCCACGTTTCACACAAATATTCCTGGGCCTGCTTTGGACTTGAAGCTAATTCCAAATATTTATCATTGCTAATTGGCACTTGCCAGAATTAACTAGTTTTTGTGCGTGAAATTTAGAAGGGCAAGTAAGTGTAATAAACAAACCACAGTGCCCTGCCCCTTGAGCAATTTCTTCAATGCCAGCAACACGCGTCATCAACTCCGCAATCCTGAGTTGCGGATTCGATACAGAACGAGCAACTAAGTCAGCAAGCGTAAACTCTTGCCCTAAATCATTAACAGCAATCGTAGTCGCCAACATTTCTTTGTTTCTTAAACGTTGAGATCTAAAGCGCAGCAACTCGGAATCCGAAACATAAGCTGACAATGATTTATTTACTAAACCTGCTTTGATTCGCTCATGCTCAAGCGCTTGCTTTTGATGAACACGTAATTTTCTTGTCCACCACGCAGAATCCATTAAACGTAAGATCGCCCCTTCCTGCTCTTCACTATCAACGGGAGCTAGATATTTCTGTAATGCATATTTAATTGTTTTTTCAGCAGCCACTTCTTCAGAATTCTGACCAACTGGATTTAAGCGAATGGATAAATTATTAATATCCATGACTCCAGCCAAAAACTTCATCTCCCCTTGCGCTGAACTAGCGCTGATTTCCCCACCAGCAAAACCCAAACGATTGCGTCCATAGACCTCTTTCATCTCATTTGCCCGTTTTTTTGCCAATGCTTTTAAATCGGCATCATCTGCCGCCAAATCCGGTGAGAACGGAATAGTACTTAGCGAATCACGATATTGGCGAAGCCAAAGATTTGCTGCTGGCTCATTGACGGTATCGTGAAGTTCTTGCCATTGATTCCGTAAATATGGATGCAGTGATGAGTGAATCTTTTTTCAGCACGCCATCAACAAAAAGCAGCTTTACTCGCAGCTTGCCGCTGCTGAACTTTTTCAGGGTGGAAGAAATCAGAAGAGGAGGCCATTTCTAGTCCTCGATAGCCATATAAGAATTGACCACCGGACGGCGGGTAAAACGTTCGCCGGTATCCTTGTCTTGATAATTGAATGGCTTGCCACGGTAGCCGCCGCAACTCACATTGATTTGAACCGTTTCGCCGATTTGTCCAAGACGTTTTTTGCTACGAATTTCAATCGTTGCTGGTTGACTGTATTCATCAGCAGAAGGAAGAATAACCTCGGTATAAACAGTGTCATCAGACTTACGCACTGCATTTACTCGTCCACATAAAAGGGCTTTATTTACAATCACTTTGGTTTCTTGTGGGGCACTCATGACTGAAATCCTTTTGAAAAAATGGGTAATAAACGTGAAATAAAGGTAATGAAATAAAACTACTAATACCGCTCATTGCATCTGCTGCCGCAGTCCTCGCGCTCACGCGCTCCGGGCTGCGTCATCAGTGCGATGAGCACGAAGGCTCACAATATTTGTGTCCAGTGTCTTGAACTCCTTATCTAAGCAGCGCTCATTCACCAAAGCTAAATTAATCAAAGACCAGCGCCCCAGTGGAACGGTCGGAAGATAACCTCGATCACACCACTTATTAACAACATCAAGAGTTACACCCACTAACTCAGCAAAACGTTGCCGTGTAACAACCGGAGTTGTGGCGGGTGGTGGCAATAGAGGGACACTTGCATCTTGTACAATCTGGTTCATAATGTTCTCAGTAGACCCTAAATATCGTCTCAATAAGACGATATTCATACAAAGGAGGACGATTTGTCAACAACTAATATTGAAGAGCGACTAATTGTTGTGTTGAAAGCAGAAGCACAAGCGCACGGATTCTGGTCAAAGCTTGAAAGTGAAACGGGAGTTTCCGCCCAGCGATGGCGAAAAGTAGTAAGTGAGCGCCAAAGGCCGACTTGCGACATGATTGAAGCTGCAGCCAAACGTTGGCCACAATTTTCACTTTGGCTTACAACCGGTATTGCATATGCGGAAATTGGACAGATACGGCCCCCTGCCGATGAATACCGACGAACACCAAAGCAAAAAAACCGTGGACCGCTCAATTTTTGAAGTTGCAGATTTCATTGCATGAAGAGTGCAACGTAAGCGGGATTGATCCGGACAAAATTGAAGTGAATTCTCAACTGGCAAGGAAATATTCATCTTCTATCAGTACAGCGAAAAAAATGAGTGCTCAGGAAATTTCTGCTTTTTTAAATGATGCTGAATCAAACTGGGAATCAGAAGATGTAATTGCCATAACAAACGAAGTAGAAGAAGGCAGCAAACTAAATTCCCTGCCAAGGTTTTGAAATGTCCATAAAGAAATATGCAAGTGGCGGATGGATTGTAGATATCCAACCGGGGGGAAGAGGCTTCAAACGTTACCGCAAGACATTTTCCACAAAAGCTGAGGCTCTTGCATGGGAAACGTGGGTAAAAGGTCAGGTTCAGCAAGAACCAGATTGGCAGCCCCAAAAACGAGATACACGTAAACTTTCCGAGCTGCTTGAAATTTGGTGGATCAACCACGGCCAGCAACTTCGAGCGGGCAAGAATACCCACTCTCGCTTGCAGCTGCTCATTAACGCAATTGGGCAATCCTGTCGCAGATAAATTTTCAGCCGATGATTTCGCGCGCTACCGGTCCAAGCGACTTGAAGCAGGTATTTCAGCCAATGCCATCAATCGTGAGCATGCCTACTTACGCGCCATGTTCAATGAGTTGAAGCGATTGAACCACTGGAACAGTGAAAACCCATTATCCGAAATTCGCAGCTTTAAAATTGTTGAGAAAGAATTAACTTTTTTGGCTAATGACCAGATAAAGCTGCTTTTTGCTGCTCTATCCGAAAGTAGCAACCCCGACACTTTACTAGTCAGTCAAATTTGCCTCGCAACCGGTGCACGCTGGAGCGAAGCAGAAGGGCTCAAGCCTACACAGCTTCGGCAAGGTGCAATTGAATACGCAGTAACAAAGAGTGGTAAAAACCGCACTATCCCGATTTCAGCTGAACTAGAGACTGAACTTCAGCAGCTCGCCAAGGATGGGCGAGCACGGCTATTTGTGAACTGTTATTCCGCGTTTCGAGAAGCCGTAGACCGATCTGGGCTTGCTCTTCCGGCTGGGCAACTCACGCACGTACTGCGGCACACCTTCGCGAGCCACTTCATGATGAATGGGGGAAATATTTTGACGCTGCAAAGAGTGCTAGGACACAGCGATTTGAAGATGACAATGCGCTACGCCCACCTGTCACCGGAACATTTGCAGGAAGTTCGCAACCTGAACCCTCTGGCGCGGTTGACACTTGGTTGACAGTAGGCAAGAAAAAAGGACTTAGCCGAAGCTAAGTCCTTGATTTTTGGTGGGCCTTCACGGACTTGAACCGTGGACCAAAGGATTATGAGTCCTCTGCTCTAACCAACTGAGCTAAAGGCCCGAAAGGATTGCTATTCTACTGTTCGCTGGCGTTATTTTCAATAAAACTCTTTAATCTTTCTGAACGAGTTGGATGACGCAGCTTACGTAGAGCCTTGGCTTCAATTTGACGAATCCGCTCACGCGTTACATCAAACTGTTTACCAACTTCTTCGAGCGTATGATCAGTACTCATATCAATACCAAAACGCATGCGTAACACTTTGGCTTCACGTGGCGTTAAGGTATCAAGCACTTCTTTGGTCGCTTCACGCAAACCGGCATAAACAGCAGCATCAGCAGGCGCCATATTATTAGCGTCTTCAATAAAATCACCGAGGTGTGAATCATCATCATCACCAATCGGCGTTTCCATTGAAATCGGCTCTTTGGCGATTTTAAGGATTTTGCGAATTTTGTCTTCCGGCATTTCCATGCGTTCAGCCAATTCTTCAGGCGTTGCTTCGTTACCTGTTTCTTGCAAAATCTGGCGCTGAATACGGTTCATCTTATTGATCGTTTCGATCATATGTACCGGAATACGAATCGTACGTGCTTGGTCAGCAATCGAGCGAGTAATCGCCTGACGAATCCACCATGTGGCATATGTTGAGAACTTATAACCACGGCGATATTCGAATTTATCTACTGCTTTCATCAAGCCGATATTGCCTTCCTGAATCAAATCAAGGAATTGCAAACCACGGTTGGTGTATTTTTTTGGCGATAGAAATCACCAAACGCAAGTTGGCTTCGATCATTTCACGCTTAGCGCGTTTGGCCTTAGCTTCACCCGTCGACATATGGCGGCTAATTTCTTTCAACTCACGAATACTCAAACGCGCTGACTCTTGCAGTTCGTTGAGTTTTTGCTGTTGCTCCATGATCGCGTGTTTATAACGGAACATGATGCCGGAGTAACTTTTTTCTGCCGCGATTTCTTCCGAAACCCACGTCAAATCAGTTTCACGTCCAGGGAAGTTTTTGATGAAATAATCACGCGGCATACCGACACGGCGCGTGCATAAATCCATGATTTGGCGTTCATGCGTGCGAATATCATCGACCATTCCGCGCAATACATCGCATAGCGATTCAACTTGACGAGCAGAAAAACGAATTTTCTGGAACTCAATCGCAATCGATTGCTGTAGCAAGATATAGGTTGGTGATGCTGTGCCGTGATCAATCAATGCCTCAAGCATCCGACCGTAAAGGTCGTTAATCACTTCAAAATGTTCGCGCGCTTGAGTTTTAAGTAGCTCTAGGTTGGCACTAGCAGCTGCGGCGCCACCATCATCTTCCGCTTCTTCCTCCTCATCATCACCATCACTCTCTTCGAGCACGGCATCAGGATCAGGCAAATCTAACGCAGTCTCTTCTTCTTCAACCGCGTTTGGATCGATAAAGCCGTCGATGACATCATCAATACGAATTTCATCATTCAAACCACGTTCGACCAAATCAATAATTTGAGCAATCGTCGTTGGACATGCTGAAATGGCCGTGATCATGTGCTTTAAGCCGTCTTCGATACGCTTGGCGATTTCAATTTCGCCTTCACGCGTCAAGAGCTCAACGGTTCCCATTTCGCGCATATACATGCGGACAGGATCCGTTGTACGGCCAAAGTCAGCATCGACGGAAGACAGAGCAGCTTCAGCTTCTTCCGCTGCATCTTCATCAGCCACCGCGGCAGGCGCGTCGGACATCAACAGATCTTCAGCATCAGGAGCTTCGTCGTAGACTTGGATCCCCATATTGGAGATCATACTGATAATGCCTTCGATTTGCTCGGCATCCAACATGTCTTCTGGGAGGTGATCGTTAATCTCGGCGTACGTGAGGTAACCACGTTCTTTACCGAGGACGATTAGCGTCTTAAATTTGGCTTTGCGTTCTTCAGGGTCGAGTTTTTCCTCGGCCTGTTTGCCGCCGTTTAATTCAAGATTATCTTTATTTAGTTTTTGATCTGCTGCCATGACTCTGCTTGGGTGTCTAGCAAAACCGAGAATTATACCAGACATCGAAGGGTTTTGTCCCCGACATCGGAAGTGAAGGGCCCATTTGACCCCTTCACTTAGCTAGCGACGCAACAAAAGCGTCAAATATTCTTGCGATTCTTCATCAGTCAAACCGCGACTGGCCGAGAGCGCATCAAGCTCTTCTTTCCGACTTAGTGTAGACCCTAGCGAAAAATTTTGCGTAGCAGCCATCAATGAGTTAGAAATTTCAATGAGCAATTCGTCTTGGTCAAACTTATCAAATAAATGATGTGATTCATTCAATATCGGAGCTAATCGTGCAAACCCCGGTAGATCCTGACAACGTTCGACCAATTCAGCACCTAGAAGTTCGACATCTAATCGAGCGCGCATCAATACACAACGCACCAAACCACTGAATCCCTCATTAGGCCAAGCCAATTCACATTCATCCTGCCCTTGTAAAATCGACGGACGAAATAAAACCAACTGCAAAACACGCAACAACGGATCGTGCTGAGCGGCGGGCTTTAAGCGTGGCCGATCTTCTTCTGCTCGCCAAGATTTACCTCTTGCTCCGCGCTTAAAACCGCCATTAGAACGTGGCTGCCAAGACCGCTTTACTTGGCCTTGACCCTGCCACGCATCATAAACTGGCGCAGAATCAAACGCGGTGTCTGCGGACATCTCCGGAAAAACCGGCACATCCACCGACGGAGCAACAGTCAACGACGCAAACTCGGCAGTGGATAATTGGCACATTTCTGCCAACCGTTTACTGAGCATTAACTTTAATATGGGGGCTTGTATCAATTGATCAAGATGCGGACGTGCAATATGTACTAAACGCGCCCGACCTTCTTCCATCGTTAGGTCAACCTGTGCCGACAATTCTTTTAATAAGTACTGCGACAAAGGCAATGCCGCCTCATCAATCAACGACTCAAATGCGGCACGACCAAATTCCTGTACGTAAGAATCCGGATCATGCTCGGCTGGCAAAAACAAAAATTTTAGCTCTTTGCCGTCTTTCACTTCGGGCAGGCTATTTTCTAGCGCTCGCCATGCAGCCTTGATACCGGCTTTATCACCATCAAAGCCAAACACCACTTCATCGGCCAATTTAAGCAATTTACGAATATGCTCAGGCGTACATGCCGTACCTAGCGATGCAACAGCGTACTCAATACCATGCTGATGCAGCATCACCACATCCATATAGCCTTCGGCAACCAAGGCTCGGTTGTGATCGCGAATTGCGGTACGCGCCTGTGGCAAACCATACAACTCTCGGCCCTTACTAAATACTGGCGTTTCAGGTGAGTTCAAATACTTAGGCTCACCCTGCCCCATCACCCGACCACCAAAACCGATGATCTGACTACGTTGATTCATAATTGGAAACATTACGCGCTCACGAAAACGATCGTAGCGACGCTTTGATTCTTCTTTATCAATCACTAAGCCTGCCTCAGCTAAAGTGACATTCCAGTCATAATCGGGGTATACCGCCTTAAGCGGCTGCCAATCATCGCCGCCAGGTGCATACCCTAAGCCAAACTTAGCCGCTGTTTTACCCTCAACACCACGTCGTTTGAAATACTCAATCGCCGCTGGTGCAGTTTTGAGTTGCGCCCGATAAAAATCAAACGCAACTTTCAGTACATCGTAAATGCCGGGGACTTTTTTTTGTTCTGCCGATTGTGGCCGATCTTCAACCGGCACTTGCATGCCGACCGACTCTGCCAATTGCCTAACGGCCTCAGGAAAACTTAAAGCCTGCAACTCCATGATGAAAGTTAACGCCGATCCATGCACCCCACAACCAAAGCAGTGATAAAACTGCTTGGTTTGGCTAACCGTAAAAGAAGGTGATTTTTCTTTGTGAAACGGGCAGCAGGCCATGTAATTTTGGCCGGCCTTTTTTAGCGGCACATAGCGCTCGACCACGTCAACAATATCAACGCGGTTCAATAAATCCTGAATAAAATCATCGGGAATTCGCGCCATATACCTTAGCTCGGGACCGCAACAAAACCAGTTTTAACGCCATCAACAAAGCCACAGCGTCGATAAAACTCCAGCACACCTTCGCTACGCGCACTGGTCGACAACATGACTTTATAACAATTTGCCTGCCATGCTTGCGCCAGTGCAAACTGCAGCACCGCACGTGCATAGCCTTGCCCACGATGAGCCGACAAGGTGACTACATTTTCAATTAACGCATAAGGACGTGCATTGCGCGTTAAGTTTGGCACAACGAGTAAAGTACAGGTTGCCACCAAGTCTCCATTAAGCTCAACGACATACACCGCCAAACCCGACTGAGCCAACATCACTCGCCAATTCGCAACCGCCACTTCAATACTTAAGGCTGGATCGTCAGGATTTAGCTCGCGCAATAGCCGCAAAATGGCGGCAAGATCACCTTCATCTGCACGCCGTAACTGCATAAATTAAGCCATCCGCGCTTTAACGAGTTTACTCACTTCAGCCATATCGGCACGGCCGGCGAGTTGGGGCTTGATTTCGGCCATGATTTTACCCATCGCAGCAGCTGTTGCCCCATGCGTTGCAATCGCGGCGTCGACAATAGCGCCAATTTCTTCAGCGCTGAGTTGTTGCGGCATATATTCAATCAAGATCGCCACTTCAAATTTTTCTTTATCTGCCAAATCTTTGACGTGCGGCGGCGGCTTCAAATTGCGTGATACTGTCTTTACGCTGCTTGAGCATTTTGTCGATGATGGCGGTAATCGCGGCATCATCCAGCTCAATCCGTTCATCCACTTCACGCTGCTTGATCGCAGCAAGCAATAAACGAATAGCACCAAGACGATCAGCTTGCTTTTCTTTCATTGCTGTTTTCATATCAGCAGTAATTCGGGCTTTTAAAGTCATCACACGTCCTTAATTTGATGCAGTCATAACAAAACGTTGTACGTCTTCACGCCGCGCGACCAACACGCTTTGCGATTCCTTAGCTTCAATTTGGACCGAAATCGTCAAAATCAATTCACACCGCTTAGTAATGACAACGCTAAGTGCAGAAAAAAACAAAAGGTCGCCTAGGCGACCTTAAGTACAAACAACAGCTAGCTTAACTCTTAGTAGAGTTTTGCTGGCAATTGTTGGCTACGCAGACGCTTGTGTTGACGCTTTACAGCGGCAGCAAGCTTGCGTTTACGTTCAGCAGTTGGCTTCTCGTAGAATTCGCGTGCACGAAGTTCGGTGAGGAGGCCAGTCTTTTCAACAGAACGCTTGAAGCGGCGCATCGCTACTTCGAACGGTTCGTTTTCTTTAACGCGTACGGAAGGCATTAGTCGAATCCTAGTAAACTTTTAAACTCTAGCCTCGTTAAAGACCAAAGATCGGGAAAGGGTGCGATTATCCGGTATAAATTCTGAATTGTCAAAAGGAATAGAGATCAGCCCCTTTCGTGTTGCATCTTTGCCCGTTAATATAAGCAGATTGATCATCTAATAATGAGTGCGCCATGCTGGTATTAGGCATTGAATCTTCTTGCGACGAAACTGGCGTTGCGCTGTACGACACCGAAGCAGGCCTGTTGGCCCACCAACTGCATACCCAAATCGCCATGCATAGCGAGTATGGCGGCGTGGTGCCTGAATTGGCGTCACGCGACCATATTCGCCGCGTACTACCTTTAACTGAAAGCTGTTTGGCACAAGCGGGCAAGCAGCTCGATGACATTGATGCCATTGCCTACACCGCAGGGCCCGGTCTTGCCGGCGCTTTACTGGTTGGCGCATCGGTGGCCAATGCGCTGGCGTTTGCGCTGGGCAAGCCAACGATTGCAGTCCATCACTTAGAAGGACACTTATTATCGCCTTGCTTGGCCGACCCTGCGCCTGAATTTCCATTTATTGCTTTATTAGTATCCGGTGGCCACACGCAATTGATGGCAGTCCACGGTGTTGGGCGCTATGAATTACTCGGCGAAACCGTTGATGATGCAGCGGGTGAAGCGTTTGATAAATCGGCAAAACTAATTGGTCTAGGTTATCCCGGTGGCCCGGCGCTGTCCAAACTTGCCGATACTGGCGACGCAACGCGCTTTACTTTGCCACGACCCATGCTGCATACGCCAAACTTAGATATGAGTTTTTCCGGCTTAAAAACCGCAGTACTTAATTTAGTCACCCAACAATCGCCGCTGGACGACGTAAAACTCGGGCAGATATTTGCGCGGCATTCCAAGAAGCGATTGTTGAAGTGCTGGTTAAAAAGTCACTCAAAGCACTCAAACAAACCGGCATGAAGCGTTTAGTCATCGCTGGCGGCGTGGGTGCCAATCGACAATTGCGTGCTGCATTCGATGATGCGGCCAAAAAACGCGGCTTTACGGTGTTTTATCCGCCACTTGAATTGTGCACCGACAATGGCGCAATGATTGCTTATGCTGGCGCACAGCGACTCAGCGAGCGACAAGTTGCCGGCTCTTTTGCTGTCAAACCACGCTGGGACTTAGCCAGCCTTGCCAGCGCCGACTAGATCTATTCACACTTGGTTTGTTCACTGCACCGACCAAGCCACTGTCGCTAATCGAGGGTATTGTCATCTAAGCAATACGTCAAAATGCTGAGATTGATATACCCATAAAAAAACCCGCTATTGCGGGTTTTTCATTGTTGGCGGCGTGATGACTGCAATTACGCCACGACAAAAGACTGCTCAAGCTGATTGGGCCACGCCAGATTGAGCGTTTGCCCCGAACGAATCGGCCCAACCCCTTCTGGGGTGCCGGTATAAATCAAATCGCCGGGCTGCAAAGTAAACTTACTGGAAATCCACGCAATCAAGGTGGCAACGTCAAATGCCATTAAGCGCGTATCGGCGGCCTGGCGCAGCTCACCGTCAATCGTCAGCGTAAATTGCTGCTGCGTCGGATCAATCCCGTCCGCAGCGACAAAATCAGTCAATACCGCAGCACCATCAAAGCCTTTGGCCAAAGTCCAAGGCTGGCCATTTTTTTTCGCCAGCGCCTGCACATCGCGCGCGGTCAAATCTAAGCCCAAACCGTAGCCCGCAATATGCGTGAGCGCATCGGCCTTCGCAATCTGCGCGCCGCCTTGGCCAATTAACACCACCAACTCTAATTCGTGATGCACCTCATTGGACCATGACGGCAACACCAACGCGGCCCCGGGCTGCACCACCGCTGAATTGGGTTTAATAAACACCATCGGCTCTTCAGTGATCGCCGAACCCATTTCTTTGGCATGGGCAACAAAATTGCGCGCCACACAATAAATATTATTCACTCGCCATGCCGTGGCACCCAGTTGAATCTCAGCCATTGCTTAGCCCACCCATTGAGAAATACTAAATAACAAAATCACCGCCAACCACAAAATCGCCGCGCGCCACACCAGCGCCACCGCGCTGCTTAAATAATCAGGATTAGCCGACTCGCCAACCCCTAATTCAGGGCGATATTTCACCGTATGATCTTGATGCAACGCTTCGCCCAAGCGAACCCCCAAAGCGCCAGCGGCGGACGCCAACAAAATCCCGTAATCTTGATCCATCCATTGCTGCGCCTGTGAGCGCCAGCAATAAACTGCATCTTCAAAATTACCCACCACGGCAAATGAAATCGCCGCCAAACGAATCGGAATAAAATCCAAAATATCCATCACGCCATCGGCAAAGCGGCCCAAACACATCACCATGCCCGCCCCATTTTTGCTGCAATAAACACGCCGCACGATAAGCCACAGCACCAGCAGGACCGGCAATCCACGCCAAAGCGACAAACCAAAAAATAGTGCCAAACACATAGCGATAAGAATCAATCACCCCTTGCTCAATCGTCAAACGCGCCACTTCATCTTCATTGAGCTCTGAAGTCGATTGTCCCGTCCAATCCCCCAGCATGCTGCGCGCCGTATTTAAATCATCGGCCTGCAATGCTTTTGAGATTTTGGTGAAAGCATGGCTAAACTGGCGAAAGCCCATCGTAAAATATAAAATCAACACATTCCAAGCAATCGCTAGAAACACGTTATACCGCAGCAAAACCCAATACCCACCCGCAGTAATCGCCACCAGCGGCACCACAGCCAGTAGCCAGGCATATACCCCATTGCGATATTCACCCGCATTGAGATTACGCCCCATGCCATTGGCGGTGCGAATAAAACCCAAATACAGTGGATTACGGCTGCTAATCGGCCGCAGTTGCTCTAATAGCAAAGCTAAAATCAAAGACAAAATACTCATAAACTTAATCCTAAATTGCGCCCAAGCTAAAAAAATCAGCTCATAGCCGTACATACTTTATGTTTCAAAGATAACATAGAGCCCTTGCGAGCAGAAACAATATAGACAGCTCTTGAAAAAGCACGCCACAGTGCCATATCGTCAATACCACCCTCAACCGGAGAAACAAATGGAACATCAACTTCCTACACTGCCTTACGCACAAGATGCTTTAGCGCCATTTATGTCAGCTGAAACTTTGTCTTATCACTATGGCAAACATCACCAAACTTATATTACCAACCTGAACAACCTCATCAAAGGCACCGACAACGAAAACAAGTCGCTTGAAGAGATTGTAAAAACTGCACCTGCAGGTGGCTTATATAATAACGCCGCACAAACTTGGAACCACACTTTCTTTTGGTTTGGCTTTGCACCTAACCCAACTGGCGAAGATCGCGCACCTGCTGGCGCATTGGCAGATGCCATTGCCGCTAAATGGGGCTCATTGGATGAATTCAAAAAAGCCTTCAATGCATCAGCAGCCGGCAACTTTGGTTCAGGCTGGACTTGGTTAGTTAAAAAAGCCGACGGTTCACTCGACATCTTGAATACTGGCGCAGCAGGCACCCCACTCACTACTGGCGAAACAGCACTGTTGACCTGTGACGTTTGGGAACACGCTTACTACATCGATTACCGTAACAGCCGTCCTAACTACCTCGAAGGTTTCTGGAAACTGGTTGACTGGAATGTCGTTGCCGCACGTTTAGCAGCATAAAAATAAGCAACAGCTGAGCTATATGTCAGCTTTTGTATACAGATTTTAAAAAAGACGATCACCTGATCGTCTTTTTTTTTTTTCGCTCGCGGTTTACCCTCTAAAACAAGCGCAAAAACAGTGCACGAAAAGTCAAACTGGTATTTCTCCTTATATTTCAATGGCATTAGCCACGCGCCTCGCGCACCAAGTTGCAGCGCAATAATTAGCATTTCATGATATGTACTGGTAATTATTTCAAACGCCTTTGTTTTTCTTACTCAACATTTAAGACTATGAATTTAAACTGTTTTTAAATTAATTCATCGAGTTGACAAGACAAATGTAGTTTGAGAAATTAGCGCTACGAAACGTAACAGCCGCGAAAGCAAATGCAATTCGCAGCAAAGATTACGTGCGACGACTGGTATTAAACAAAACAAAATCCAGCGTCAGCAATGAGCCGAGTGTACGAGCCAAAAAACCAAGAACAAACAGGGGCTACTCGCAGTGCACTCGGGTCAAACCCTGTTTTGAAGACCATGCACCTCACGGTGTAATTGAAATTCTTACTAAACAAATGATGGATGAGAGGAAATATCAAATGAACTTCCGTTTAGCCGCAATCCCGGCAGCCATTGCCTTTGTCTCAATCAGCGCTTTTGCTGCTGATGCATGGAATAGCGCAACCGCCTACCCAGGTGGCGCCGTCGTCACTTATGCAGGTAAAGATTACAAAGCAAAATGGTGGACTCAGGGCAATGTACCTGGTGCAGAACAATGGGGTCCTTGGGAAGCAACAGGTACTGCCCCAACAACAGCACCAAGCACAGCCCCAACAACCGCGCCAAGCACTGCACCAGGCGCTTGCACTAGCGCTCAATGGAATTCAAGCGCCGTTTACACTGGTGGCAACTTAGTGAGCTACAACAACCGTAGCTACAAAGCAAAATGGTGGACACAAGGCAACGCGCCAGGCACCAATGATGTTTGGCAAGACATGGGCGCATGTGGCACGACCACAGCAACACCAACTGCAACACCAACTGCAACACCAACTGCAACACCAACTGCAACACCAACTGCAACACCAACTGCGACACCAACTGCAACACCAACTGCAACACCAACTGCAACGCCAACTGCAACACCAACCGCAACACCAACTGCAACACCAACCGCAACACCAACTGCAACACCAACTGCAACGCCAACTGCGACACCAACGACTTCTGCAACGCCTGTTCCACCAACTGGCGCGAAACAAGTCGGTACCTATTTTGCTGAATGGTCAATTTACGGCCGTCAGTTCTACCTGAAAAACATGCAAGACAGCGGTCAAGCGGCCAAGTTGACGTTCTTGAACTACTCATTTGGTAACGTCTACAACCGTGGCGGCAAATACGTTTGCGATGCCACCATCAATAAACTCGAAGCCGGTGGCCAAGACGGTGGCGATGCATGGGCGGTTTACCAAAAAGGCTTTGGTGCTGGTGAATCAGTGGATGGTGTTGCCGATAAATACGGTTGGGATAAATGGGATGATCCTCGCCAAGGCAAAGCCGGCCCACTCAAAGGCAATTTAAATCAGCTGAAAAAACTTAAAGCAAAAAACCCGAACCTGAAAACCTTGATTTCATTGGGTGGCTGGACTTGGTCGAAATGGTTCTCTGCAGCTGCGGCAACACCAGAACTACGCCAAGCTTTAGTGAGCTCGTGTATCGACGTGTGGATCAAAGGTAATATTCCATTCGATTCAGGCTCAAATGCGGGCGGCTCTTACGTTGATCCAACCACAGGCAAAACTGTTTACGCCGCTGCCGATGTATTTGACGGGATTGATATCGACTGGGAATACCCAGCGGTACAAGGTATCGGCACGAACACAGTTTCTCCAGCCGACAAGCAAAACAACACCTTGTTGATGCAAGAATTCCGCAAACAATTGGATGAGTTAAGCAAAACCACTGGCAAGAAATACTTGTTAACCGTTGCCATTGGTGCCGGCGATGAGAAAATCGCCGCGACAGAACCAGCCGAATACAGCAAATACCTCGACTGGATCAACATCATGTCGTACGACTTTAACGGCGGCTGGGATGCACAAGGTCCAACCGACTTCCAATCGAACCTGTACCAAGATCCTGCCAGCCCACGCACGATTGATCCTAAAACTGGCAAAGTCAGCAAGTACTACACTGACGCAGCAGTAAAAGATCTGATTGCCCGTGGTACACCAGCGGCGAAACTGCACATTGGCGTGCCATTCTACGGTCGTGGTTGGACTGGCGTGAAAAACGTGAACAATGGTCTGTATCAAACTGCGACCGGTGCAGCCAAAGGCACGTATGAAGCCGGTATTGAAGACTACAAAGTACTGAAAAACGCACCAGGTACTGAGTACATTCACCCAGTAACACAACAAACCTATCGCTTTGATGGCTCGACATTCTGGTCTTACGACACACCTCGTGATATCAAACTTAAAGCTGACTATGCGAAAAAAATGGGTCTAGGCGGTATCTTTAGCTGGGAAGCTGATGGCGACACTGCCACTGGCGAACTAGTGGAAGCGATGACGCATATCAACAAATAAAATATGGTTGTAAAGATTGAACCCCACTTTTTAAGTGGGGTTTTTTTATCGCTAAATCCGCAATAATTACACCAAACAAACAAATTTTAAACGTTTAGTGAAATGATACAAAAAACCCTGCAAACCAAGTAAATACAAGCCTTCACCGCTCGCACACCCCCCCAAAAAATCCTTGCTCCAGAGGCCTTTAAGCTTTAGCATGTGGCTCTATAGGGAATCAATCCAGCGCATCTCGCACGATAAAACTTAGACCGAGATTGAAGATGAAAACGCAATATTTCTTACATAAAAAAAATGGTTTCACACTACTAGAATTACTCGTAGTTCTTCTTATTATTTGCGTTACTTGCTGGTTATGTTGGCCCCAAACTGTTTGGTGAAGTCGGCAAAGCCAAAACCAAAACGGCGGCCAGTCAAATGAAATCCATCGCCGGGGCATTGGATCAATATCGCCTCGACACCGGCCGCTACCCGAGCACTGAATTGGGCCTCAATAGCTTAACCAAAAAACCGGCTGACGAAAGCAAATGGAGCGGCCCTTACCTGATGAAGGATGTCCCGAACGATCCTTGGGACAAACCTTACATTTACACCATTCCGGGTGAAAATGGTCATGACTACGAATTAATGAGTTATGGCTTAGATGGCAAACCGGGCGGTAGCGGCGAAGACGCCGATATCAGCTACTGGTAAACCATGCGTTATCAAGTTAAAGCCCTCAGCGCAGGCCAACTGCGCGAGATGACGCTGGATGCCGCCAACGTGGACGACCTGCGCGCACGGCTGTTAGAGCAAAATTTGCAATTGGTGAGTTGTAAGGCTGAACGCACCTTCAGCCTGTCTTTGGGCAAGAGTGAATTTCAAGTTTCACTCTTTACCCAAGAGCTGATTGCACTGCTCGAAGCGGGTTTGACGCTGGTTGAAGCGATGGAAACGCTGAAAGAAAAAAGCAGCCACGATCAAAATCGCAGCGTACTGACCACCATGATTGAAGGTCTATACCAAGGTCTACCTTTATCTAAAGTGCTGGCGCAAATGCCGAATTTATTCCCGCCGCTGTATATTGCCAGCGTGGGTTCGGCAGAAAAAACCGGCCATTTAGCCGATGCCTTAAAACGCTATCATCATTACGAAACCCGCTTAAGCGCCGTCAAGAAAAAGGTCGTCGCTTCCTTGGTCTACCCGATGGTGGTGATTGGCATTGGCGGCAGCATTATGCTGTTTTTGCTGTTTTATGTGATTCCCAAATTTAGCCAAATTTACGCCTCAATGAAAAACCTGCCTTTCGCCGCGCAAATGATGCTGTGGTGGGGCGACTTGGTGCATCAGCACGGCCAAGCGATGTTTTTACTCATCATCACGAGCTTAATCGCCATTGTGATGGCGTTTCGCACGCAGGCCATTCAAACGATTTTACTGACCTTATTTTGGAAGCTACCGCGACTGGAAGAATATCGGCGTTTATTTGCGTTAACTCGCTTTTATCGCACCGTGGGGCTGTTGCTTTCTGGCGGTTTAAATTTGGTCGCGGCACTAGAATTGGCGGCACAATTACTGCCAAACAGTATGCGCTTTGCGCTGTCGCAAGCCATTATCGACATCAAATCAGGCCAGCAACTTTCCAATACCCTACCCAAATACCAACTCACCACACCGGTATCTGAACGTCTATTACGCGTTGGCGAACAAAGTGGTGAGCTGGCCACGATGATCGAGCGTGCCGCGCAATTTTGTGATGAAGAACTCGATCGGGCGATTGAAATGTTTACGCGTTTGTTCGAGCCCATTTTGATGTTACTGATTGGAGTATTGATTGGTGGCATCGTCTTTTTGCTTTATATGCCGATTTTTGAGTTGGCTGGGAATATGCAATGATTACGCTCGATTTAATTCAGCATTTGCGAGCCACCAGCGGCAATCAGCCCTTGCCGGTGCTACTACAACAATCGCTCGGACTAAATAATGAGGCGTATCTACTTGCAGTCAGCGGCTACCTTGGCCTGCCGGCCATTACCTCATTAGAACTTAAAGCACTCAAGCCACGCTATGATTTGCTCGCCTTTGGCGATGCCGTCGCTCACCAGTGTCTGTTGGCGGAAATACCGCAGCATGGCTACGTGCTCATTTTATCAGACCCATTTAGCCCAGTCGTTCGCAACTGGGCACAGCAAAAAATCAGCGTCGCTTTTCGCGTGGCGTTTGCGCTATTTGATGATTTGCAGCAGTACTTTACTGAATATGAAACATCGCACCGCGCGATGGATCAAATGGCGGTCGGTGAAAACCAAGAAAGCAGCAAAGAAGGCATTACCGAGATCAATTTAACGACGCTGTCACAAGATGATAAACCCGTCGTCAAACTGGTTAACTCCACACTCTATGACGCCCTCAAAGCCAAAGCGTCCGATATCCATATGGAAACCACGCCACAAGGCATGACGATTAAATACCGCATTGACGGTGTTTTGCTGCATGCCGGCGGGGTGAGTGGCGTTGAAATGGCCGAACAAGTCGTGTCGCGGATTAAAGTCTTGGCCGAATTAGATATTTCTGAACATCGCGTACCCCAAGACGGACGCTTTAAAGCCAAAGTGAATCATCGCGATGTCGATTTTCGCGTGTCGATCATGCCATCGATTCATGGCGAAGATGCCGTGTTGCGGATTTTGGATAAACAAGGCGGCGGCGATACATTCAAGGCATTGCGTCTTGAAACCCTCGGCCATGAAGCGCAAACCATGGCCGCCATTCGCTCGCTATCGCATGAACCTTATGGCTTGCTACTGGTGACTGGGCCAACCGGATCGGGTAAATCGACCACGCTGTATGCCACGCTCTCTGAAATTAATAATGGTGAAGAAAAAATCATCACCATTGAAGATCCGGTTGAGTATCAACTGCCCGGCGTGTTGCAGATTCCAGTGAACGACAAAAAAGGGCTGACTTTTGCCCGTGGCTTGCGCTCGATCTTGCGCCATGACCCCGACAAGATTTTAGTCGGCGAGATTCGTGATGGCGAAACCGCCAATATCGCCGTCCAAGCGGCACTCACCGGCCATTTGGTACTGACCTCGGTGCATGCCAACAATGCGTTCTCGGTGATTGATCGTTTTATTCATATGGGCGTTGAACCCAATAGCTTTGTCGACGCGCTGATTGGTGTGGTCGCGCAGCGTTTAATTCGCAAAGTCTGCTCGCACTGTGTGGGTGATGATCAGCCGGATTTGGCGTTACTCGCCGCATCGGGTTTAACCCGCCAACAAGTCAGCACTTGGACTTTTCGCAAAGGTCGCGGCTGCCCCGCTTGCCGCAACACCGGTTATTTAGGCCGCAAAGCCATTGCCGAAGTATTGCGACTGGATGATGAACTCAAACAAGCGATTGCCAAACACGCGCCAGCGGTCGAACTCAAAAAAATTGCCCTCAGCAAAGGTTTTATTTCGATGCGCCAAATTGCCCTTAACGCCGTTGCCCGCGGCGAAACCACCTTACAGGAAATCAACCGTGTCACCTTTGTTGATTAAGCATTGTGCATGGTTTAGCAAACAGCGCATTCGAATGGCCAGTCGGCATTGGAGCGGTACCGTGCTTACGCGGCAGCGTGCCAGTGTTGATCCGGCATCGGATCTACTGGTCAATCGCTTTCAAGAGCTACTCAATCAAGTACCGCGTGGCCAATTGGGATACGATCAAGTCGACCTGATTTTAGGCTCGCCTTGGGTGCGCTATGTGTGTTTACCGTGGCAAGACGGTTTAAATTACGAACGCGATTGGGAAAGCTATGCCCGATTATTACTGGCCCAACATTATGGCGTGAGTAGTGAATCGTGGCGGATTCGCATTGCGCCAGGCGGATATGGCGAGCCACGCATTGCCGCCGCTTTTGATGAGGGGCTGTACCAAACGCTGCTGGAACTGTGCCGCGCCAGCAAAATGAAACTCGGCAAAATCGAGCCTTTATTTACGACGGCAGTCAATCAGCATCAGCGGCAATTAAAAGCCGCAGAACATGCCTTGGTCATCTTAGAAACCGGACATGCCTTAATCGGTTTTTATCGTGAGCATGCTTGGCAAGGGATTATCACTTTGCCGATACAGCTCGATCATGACAGCCCAGAAAATCAAACCTTATCGCTCGCCGCCTTGGTGCGCGAAGCGGCGGTGTTAAGCGGGCAGTTTTTACCCGAGCATATTTATCTCACCTCATCCGAATTCACGCTGCGCAGTGTTAAATCGGCGGATTTTGACTTTGAATGGCTCGGCGCCGTGCAGCCGCTGTTTATTGCCGGGGATGCCAGTCAATGAAAAAACTGCAACTGGATTTTAACTTACAACCGACCCGTACACCTTGGCTGGGTCTATTGCTGTGCGTACTGGGTGTGATTGCTGTGTTGTGGGTGATGACGCAAATTGACGTCGCCAAAGAACAAAAAAATCAACTCGAATTGCAAGAAGACAGCATCGCACTACGAATCAAGCAACGCGATAGCAAAATCAAAGCCGAACTTAATGCTTCGCCGGTTTCGGCCAAGGTGGAAAAAATCCGTCGGGATCAATTACTCAGCCATGCCCCGGCATTTGATTTATTAGAGCGCGTTTGGGAAAAAGAAATCGCTTTTAGCCGGCTGGAAATCGCCACAGTTGAGCGCGATATCAAAATGGATTTAGAAGCCAAATCACTTAATGACGTCTTACTGTTGGTCGATCGCTTTGAAGCGGCGCCAGAAACCAAGCATGTAACCCTCGCTCGCAATAGCTTAAAAATTGGCGACCCACAGCGACCCGCCGTCGCGGCGATTGAAGTGTTATGGCTGGCCGATCCCGCTGTACCCACCAACAATGCCAGCGCGGCCAACACGGCTAGTCGTCCGAGTGTGCATTCAGCCAGTGCGGCATCGGGAGTGCATTGATGACTAAAGCACAATTATTTTGGTATTTACGCCTCATCCCTCGTTACTCGGGCATATTGGGTATTGCCGGCTTAGCCTTATTGGGCTTTGCCTTGCTGCTCTATACCCAAGAATTAAAGCCGTACCAACGCGATTTAATCGATAGAGAAAATGCGCTCGCGCAGCGCTTTCAACAATTACGCGTTCCCGCTGTTGCCAGCAGCGTTAGCGATGCGCTGCCCAAGCTCAATCGCAGCGATACCTTTACCTTTTTTTTACGCGCCCTCAATGAGCTGGCGGCCAAAAATCAAATCGTGATCACGCAAGTCGATTACAAAAATCAAGTCGAAGCCGATGGTAAATTGCAGCGCTACAGCCTGCAATTTCCAGCCAATGCGCGCTATATGCAAATTCGCCGCTTTATGCTGGAACTACAAACCATCCCCGGCGTGCGGATTGAAACCGTCAACCTGCAACGCCAGCAAATTTCCGACGACCAAGTCGCGCTGCAAATTCAGCTGTCGTATTTGACGGAGGCCCATTAATGCTCTCTCGTCCAATGCAATACCTGCTCGGTGCCACCTTAGCCATCACGGCGTATACCTTTTGGCAAGACCGCACCGAGCCTGAATTAGATAGCACGGCAAAACCTGCAGCGCGGCGCGCGCTCGCGGCAGAAATACGCGGCGCCTCAATGCCAAATACGACCGCCAGCCAAGCCAGTGCCACAGCATCCGGCGCCAGCATTGCCGATTTATTCCCTAAGCAATCGTGGGTGCCACCACCACCGCCGCCGACTAAGCCCCCTGCGCCGACCCCGACACCAACCCCAGTGGCTCCGCCATTGCCGTTTGTAGTGACCGCGACATGGCTAGAAAAAAACAGCTTATACATTGTCGTTGAAGCGCAAGGGCAATCCATCGTGCTCTGTAGCCAATGCGATACTTTAGGCCGAATACAACCGGGCGAAAGCCTACTTGGCAATTACCGCCTCGATAAAATGAGTCCCACTATGCTGACGTTTACTTTTTTACCGCTCAATCAGCAACAAACCCTGTCAATGGGAGGCGCACTGTGAAACGAGCACTGATGTCCTCAATCATTTCGGTGGCCTTTTTAGCGGGCTGCGCCGCCGATATGGCGCGCTATAAAGCGGAAAACCTGATCCAAGACGAAGGCAACCCAGAGGCCGCACTCAAAGTATTGCAGGCCCAAATGGCCAGTAGCCCTGCTGATTTAAAGCTAAAAATGGCCTATCAAAGCAATTTGCAGCAGTATTTGGCGCGCTTACAAGTAGAAGGCGATCAAGCGCGTTCACGCGGTGATACCGCATTGGCGATGAGTCGTTACCAGCAAATTTTAAGCTGGGAGAGCAATAACGATCGCGCGCGTGAAGGGATTCGTTTGATTGAGATCGGCATTCGCCATAACTCAATGCTCAAATACGCACAAGAAATCAAAGACAGCCGCCCGGATGAATCGCTGAATTTAGTGCTGCAAATCTTGGCGGAAAACCCACGTAATGTGCAAGCGCAAGTACTACGCAACGAAGTAGAAAGCCGTAAAGCACGTGAAGTCAATTTGCGCCCGGCTTTAGCGCAAGCACTGAAAAGCCCGATTTCGCTGCAGTTTCGCGATCAAAGCATGATGAGCGTGTTTGATATTATTTCGCGCATTGGTAAGGTTAATTTTATCTTTGATAAAGACGTCGCCCCCAATTTAAAAAACCACGATTTACGCCCGCGATACCACCGTGGAAGACGTGATTAATCTGATTTTGGCGACCAATCAGCTGGATAAAAAAATCCTCAATGACAACACCATTCTGATTTATCCCAAACGGCCAGATAAAGATCGCGATTACAAAGACATGGTGATGCGCACCTTCTATTTATCCAATGCCGACCCCAAGCAAGTGCTGTCCATGATCAAGCAAATGATCAAAACCCGCGACGTGTATATCGACGAGCGTTTATCGATGTTGGTGATGCGCGATACCCCCGAAGCCATTGCGGTGGCCGAGCGCTTGATCGCGGCGCAAGATCTTCCACAATCGGAAGTCTTAATGGATGTCGAAGTGCTTGAAGTCAGCAATAGCGACGTGCTCGATTTGGGTATTCAATACCCGAACTCGATCAGTGCCACGGTGTATGGCAATGCAATCGGCGCCGTACCTACTGTTACGACCAATACCGTCGGCAATATCACGACGTCGACCACCACCAACAACAGCAAAATTGCCGGCTCGGTCACGCTGGATCAAATTGGTAATCTGAATAAAGGCGATGTACTGGTTAATCTGGGCTCGCCAACAGTGACGGCCAATTTCTTGCAAAGCAAGGGCAAAACCAATATTTTGGCCAACCCGAAAATTCGGGTTAAAAACCGCGATAAAGCCAAAATCCTCATTGGCGATCGCGTTCCCGTGGTCACCACCACAGTGTCCAATGGCACCAGCACCGAAAACGTCAATTACCAAGACGTGGGTTTAACGCTCAATGTTGAGCCGGTACTCACCATTGATAATGAAATCAGCGTGAAAGTCACGCTGGAAGTGTCCAATATTGTTAAAACCATACCGACCAAATCAGGCTTGTTGGTTTACCAAATCGGTACTCGCCGCGCCGAAACCAATATGAGTGCGCGTGATGGTGAAACCCAAGTCTTAGCGGGGCTGTTGTCGCGCCAAGAAGCTGAAACAGGCTCTGGCTTACCGTTCCTGAGTGCTTTACCGGTGCTGGATCGAATTTTTGGTACCAATAAAACCGAAAAAAGCAAAACCGAAATCATTTTGTTGATTACGCCACGAGTCGTGCGATCTTTGCCAATTCCATCGTCGTATATCACCAATTTTGAAAGCGGTACCGAAGGCAGTATCAGCACCGACCCATTGCGCCTGCGTAATTCATCGACGGTGTTAATCAATAGCCAAGGTGGCTCGCCAGCGCCGTATATTCCTCCGGCACCAGCGCCAGAACCACAAGCACAGCCGCAACCGCAGCAACAACCCGCGCCGACCACGCCAACTGAAGCCACGCCGGCGGCAACGCCTATCCCACGGGGTGGCGGCATGGGTCGTCGATAAGATGCGGTTTGCTGCTGGATTTACGCTGATTGAATTGATGGTGACGTTAACCATTCTGGCCGTCTTAGCGACAGTGGCTTTGCCATTGTCGCAAGTGGCAGCAACGCGCAATCGTGAAGACGATTTACGCCGAGCGCTCTGGCAAATTCGTAATGGCATCGATCAATACAAAGCGGCGGTCGATGCCGGGCGCGTGAATAAATCACTCGATGAATCGGGCTTTCCGCCAACGCTAGACACCTTGGTGGAAGGCGCGAAAGATTTAAAAGACCCAGCGGGGAAAAAAATCTATTTTTTACGTCGCTTACCGCGTGACCCATTTTGCGACTGCCCCAGTAAAAGCAATGCCCAAACTTGGGGACTACGCAGCTATGCCAGTCCACCCGAAGCGCCAGCTGAGGGGCGCGACGTGTATGATATCTACTCGATTTCAACGCAAACGGGTTTAAATGGAGTGCCATATCGTGAGTGGTAAGCAAAGCCGAGGCTTTACGCTGATTGAACTTTTGGTGGTGTTAGCGATTATGGCTAGCCTATTGACGCTGGTGGTACCGCGCTATTTTCAGCAAACTGACCGCGCGCAAGAAACCGTCCTCAAGCACAATCTGGTCGCGGTGCGTGATGGGATTGATAAGTTTTATGCCGATACTGGCCGCTACCCGAATAATCTGGACGAATTAGTCAGCCGTAAATATTTGCGCGAAGCACCGCTCGACCCGATCACGAGTCGCCGTGATTCATGGATTATTGTGCCGCCCGAAACGGGCACCGGCGTCTACGATTTAAAAAGTGGTGCTCAAGGCACAGCCAAAGATGGCACCCAGTACAACACTTGGTAAGCGCGTGACGACGTGCCGCCAGCAGCATCGTGCACAGCAAGGATTTGCCTATGTCTGGGCCTTGATGTTGGTCTTGATTATGGGGATTTACCTGGCGCAAGTCGGCGAGGCGTGGCAAAACCGCATTCAGCGCAGTAAAGAAGAAGAACTGATGCGCGTTGGCAATGAAATTCGCCTTGCCATCAAGCAGTACAGCGAGCAAAACAGCGCCGCTGGCCTGCAATACCCCAAAACGCTGCAAGATTTAGTGCAAGACCCGCGAGTCCCCTTCCCTCGGCGCTATTTGCGTAAAGCGTATAAAGACCCCATTACGGGCGGCGATTGGCTAATGATTGGCGGCCCCGGCGGCGGCTTTATGGGCGTGCAAAGTCCATCATTGCAAAAACCACTGAAAAACGATCAATTTATCCAAGAAAATGCCAGCTTTAAAGACGCCAAGTCTTACCAAGACTGGCGCTTTGCCCACTGGCCCAATCAAGGTGGCGGCCGCAAGTAACTCTGCCGTGCCGCAAGCTAAAATCGACGCCAGCGCATCAGCTTAAACCTGCGTCAACAGCGTCGAAGCGTTTCGCTCAAGCTGGATTTGACTTCGACTGGCCTTTGGCATGATCAAGCGCTGACTTGAGCCTTGGCGTTTCAAGCCCAAGCTGGCGCTGTATTGCTTCATTCAATCTCAAAGCTTTACCAATAGGTATTGACCACTAGCCTTTAGCTTAAATGACCTAGCGGCCAATACCCTATTAGGCGTAATAACGTTGCGAAAACTCCAACATCCGCTCAATTGGTAAGCGCGCTGCTGCCATATCGCTGGCAGAGAGATAATCAATCTCGGTGCCCTGCCCCGCTTGAGCACGTTTCACCGCTTCAATCGTGTTCATTTTCATGTACGGGCAAGAATTACACTGGCAACCGGCGTAAATCGGCGCTTGCTCGATATTCAAGTCGGGACGCGCTAAGCGCATATTGTACAAAATGCCATCTTCGGTCGCGACGAAGATCACCGCATCGGGCTCTTTGTCGAACGACTTGATCCAGTTCAACATGCCTGAGGTCGAGCCGACGTAATCGGCTTGCTGCAGCACCGGCAATGGGCTTTCAGGATGGGCAATTAAGTATTTGGCGGTGGTGCACGCAGCAAAGGCTTCATCGAGCGCCGCTTGGTTAAACTTATCATGCACTTCACACACCGCCGACCATAACGGCATATCGTAGCCATGCTGGAAGTTCAAATACGCGCCCATATTCCGATCTGGCGAGAAAATGACTTTTTTTACCTTCGGCATATAAATGCGCAATGATGTCGTCCACATTGCGGCTGGTGACAATCCAGTCCGACAACGCTTTGTGCTCAGCCGAGCTATTGATATACGACACATGCACATGATCAGGATACGATTCGCGCCAAGCTTTTAGCGCGCTCACATCGGTTTGCGTCACCAAAGAACAGGTTGAACCGGCATCGGGCAAAATCACTTTGGCATTTGGGTTCAAAATTTTGGCGGTTTCCGCCATAAAACGCACACCGGCAAACACGATAATATCGGCGTCGGCATCGCGAGCAAACAACGACAATTCCAAACTATCGCCAACCTTATCCGCCATTTGCTGGATTTCAGGCTGGGTATAATAATGAGCAAGCGTCACAACGCGTGGCATGGGACTATCCTTAAGCAAGCTACAAAAATAAAGGCGATGCAATCAATACACCGTCATCAATACGCGAATCTTACCATGCTTGCCCCCCGCTTTTTTGCCAGAAATGCAGGGGCAAGCACGATTATTTTGCAATTGAGTAGAAAAATATTGCAGTTCCTCTTGACAGCCTCGTCGCCCTTGTCCATAATTCGCCTCCTCTGCAAATCACATCGATCTGCAGACACGGATGCGGGATTAGCTCAGTTGGTAGAGCGATACCTTGCCAAGGTATAGGTCGAGAGTTCGAGTCTCTTATCCCGCTCCAAAAAAAAAAGAAAAAAAATGGCGTAGTACAGTAACAGCAGTTTAGGCTGCGGGATTAGCTCAGTTGGTAGAGCGATACCTTGCCAAGGTATAGGTCGAGAGTTCGAGTCTCTTATCCCGCTCCAAAAAAATGGCGTAGTACAGCATCAGCAGTATCGATGCGGGATTAGCTCAGTTGGTAGAGCGATACCTTGCCAAGGTATAGGTCGAGAGTTCGAGTCTCTTATCCCGCTCCAAAAAATGGCGTAGTACACAGCATCAGCAGTATCGATGCGGGATTAGCTCAGTTGGTAGAGCGATACCTTGCCAAGGTATAGGTCGAGAGTTTCGAGTCTCTTATCCCGCTCCAGATTTTAATATTAATGAAGTAGTTATTCATTAATCAGCATCACCCCTGGCGGGGTAGCAAAATGGTTATGCCGCGGCCTGCAAAGCCGTTTACGCCGGTTCGATTCCGGCCTCCGCCTCCAACACTAAAGTACGAGATATCGGACTTTAAAAAATGCTGAAGCAGTAATGCACAGCGCTCGGATGGTGAAATTGGTAGACACAAGGGACTTAAAATCCCTCGCCGAAGGGTGTGCGGGTTCAAGTCCCGCTCCGAGCACCACTAAATACAAGGCTTTCAGCCATATATACACACCCAAGGTATAAAGCAAGATTAGAATTTGGGGAACGATGTGGGGAACGATATAATCGCTCCCCTATTTTTTTGCCTAAAATTCTACTCAAAAAAAATTTCTGCAATCTAGCCCCCCACTCCTCGCAACACAGCCCCAAACTCACTTCAATAGAGCATTAGAACTCCCCACCATTCGCCCGCTCCAAACTCTTGATGATAGCCCGACCAATTTGGCATGTGCTCAGCCACCAGCGCCCAAAACGCTTTTGAGTGGCTTTTCTCGACCGTATGGCATAGCTCATGCACGATGATGTAGTCCTGCACCGCCGCAGAAAACTCCATAATGCGTGGGTGAAACTCGATGATGTTGTTGGTGTCACAACTTGCCCAGCGGCCCTGAAAGTGTTTAATGCGCCCGCCGTGCGATACCAAGCCCGTTTTTTTTTTCCCAATAGCGCAAGCGTGGCAATAACTTGCTGTGAGCACGCTCCATATAAAAACGGGTCAGAAATGGCGCTAACTGCGCTGACTTAATACTTGTACCTGTGGGGTTTGAAATCACAAATCGGGAAGCAGTAAAACGCAGCGCCACCCCTTTTGCATCAGGCTGATGTTGCACTTCAACGTAATAGCTACGGCCTGCATAACGCAGTCGGCTACCCGTAACAATGATTTCTTCAGCGACCAGTTGATTGACTTGTTGGCGCTTCTCGCAAATCCAGCGCGCTCGCTGTCGTATCAACTGTGTTTGTTCTTCAAGTGAGGCATCAGGCCCACGCAACAGCACCAGCTCGCCGCGCTCAACGGTGATGTAATGGCGCTTGAGGTCGGGGGCCAGCTCAAAGCGCCATTCGATGAGTGTTTGACCGTATTGAAACTGCGGCATTTTAGTTTTTCAGCAAAATATCAAACAATTGATTGGCATGTTCACGCGCCACGGTGCGCTCCCAGCCTGCCAGCGGCATTAATAATCGGCGTAATAAGTCGCGTACTTCAGGGTGAACATCACGCATCTGCTTCCAGTTGTGCGCGGCCAAGGTATTGCTCAACTCCACATGCTCAAACACCTTGGTCGTAATGACTTTAGCCACATCACCAGTCAACTCTTTGGCCAAATAGTGATACGCCGCCGTCTGCGCTGCATTTGCAAAACCAGATTTATCTTTATCGCGGATTTGCTGCCCAAATAGCTCTAGCTGCTCTAAAAACTGCACCTGCGTAATACGCCCCGCTTTTTCTTCGAGTAGTAGTTTTGCCAACTCTTCAGCCAGCTTGTCAAAAAATGCCGGGTCTTTATCTCGGCCCGTCACAATCGTATGCTTGAGCTGATTTTTCATCGTCAGGGCTTGGCTGCCTGCGTTTGCACCGCGCTTGAGGCGTGCCATATCACTGGCATCCAGTATCGACACCTCATGCCCTAGCAGGCTTTTGGCTGGGCTGGAGGCGATGTATTCATCCAGTAATTGCTGAAGTAGTGCCGATTCCAGTTTGGTAATCCGCTCCTGATATGCATTGCTTGGTAACTTATCGCGCAACATCAGGCGAATTTCGCCAAACAACGTGAAATACGGTTTAAATGGAATACCACGTACATCGGGCAAAATAATGTCGAGTGAGCGGTTAAATTGCTTCACCAGCGCGATAAATTCTTCGACGCTATCAAGGCGGGTATCGGGGTCAAGATACTGCTCGGCGTCGTCTTTATAATCTTCGCGCTGCGTCACAGGGTCGTGCTTGCGCGGCAGCAGCTTTAAAATCCGCTCTAGCGTCGCCTGCGCTTTCGGGATTTCACTTTCTACGCCTTCCCACACTTGCGATGGTTTTACTTCACCACCGTAGATTTTTAGCGCATGGTCGAGGTGTTCGACTACGCCATGGTAATCGACGATATAACCCGCATTCTTGCCCGCCAAGGTTCGATTCACCCGCGCAATGGCTTGCAGCAGCGTATGTTCCTTCAATGGCTTGTCCAGATACATCGTACCCACAATCGGCGCGTCCCAGCCCGTCAGCAACATATCCGACACAATAATCAGTCCGATATTATTGGCGTGAATTTGGCCGTCGCGGCCTTTGCTTTCATCACCAAAGGGCAGCGGGAATAGCTTACTCACAAAGGTGCTAATTTCATCAGGCAAGATAGCGACAGGCGTTGTCTTGGCTTTGATTTCAGCTTTAATACGTTCTTCAATTGAGGCAATCTCGGCGACATCGACCCCGCGTTTTTCAGCCTCTTCGGCTTCGGTATGCCCAGTACGTTTTGAGGTAATTCCTGCTAGCGAAATCACGACGCGGCTTTCAAATGTCGGCAAACCTGCCTTAGCCCGTTCCATCATTTTGGCGTCGAGCAAATCTTTGTACGCAACAGCCATATCGCGGCCATCGCAAACCAGCATGGCCTTGAGTCCTTTGGCCTGCACATTGGCTAAAAAATGCTCGGTCAAATGTTCGGCGACTTTTTCCAGTCGGCCAGCCGCTGCGCGCCACTGCCTTAAAAGCTCTTTTTTGAGGGCTGCTTTCTTGGCTTCTGACTCTTCGGCAAACATCGCTTTAAATGCTTCATCCAGCCCGATACTGGCAACTAACTCAATCCACGCATCCAAATACTTAATCGGCAGCGTCGCGCCGTCGGCTACTGCTTCATGTAGACGGTATTCGTCAATATATTCACCACCGCCAAACTCACCCAGCGTGTGCTTGTCGTCTTGCAGTAGCGGCGTACCTGTAAACGCCACAAACTTGGCATTAGGCACGCTGGCGCGCATAAAAGCGGCCAAAAAGTCGTATTGGCTACGGTGAGCCTCATCGACCAGTACATAAAAATTAGCTTTATTACTCAGCACACGGAAGTTGATTTTCTCCCGCGCTACCTCGACCCATTTCGCCTTGAGCAACACGCCGTCAGCATCAACTTTGCCAAAATGGGCGTTGGTTTGCTCAACGATATAAAAATCATTGTCGACCCGAATCCGCACATGCCGCGCGGCTTGCTCGTTCGGTTTTAAAGTATCGCCGTCATCGGCTTCATCAGCAACTTCAGGCGTATCAGGCCCATCACTCTCAGCTTGGTCGTCTTGCTCTTGGAATTTATGCACCGTGCTAGTCAGCACGCTACCGTAGTCATTCGACAAAATTTTAATCAGGCCGTCGACCGAACCTGCTTTCATCGTCTTGATGCCAATGGCGCAGAACGTCTCAAAAATCTGTTGGTCGAGGTCTTTGCGGTCGGTGAGCACCAATACGGTCGGGTTATTCAAGCCCAAGGAATCACTTCTTAAATACCGTGCCAGCAGCGCCATCGTCAGCGACTTGCCGCTACCCTGCGTATGCCAAACCACGCCAGCAACAGGTTTAACCGCAGTCAGACGGGCCACTGTTTTACGAATCGCCCGCCATTGCTGATAGCGCGGCAGTTTCTTCATCACCTTGCCGTCGCGCACTTCAAACAACACCAAATGCGTAATCAGCTCTAAAAATCGGCTCGGCTCAAATAGCGCCCATAGCAATTCATCTTGCTCGCTTGGCTCATCACCCAGCACCGCAATCACCTGCTGGCGCTCCGCCTCTTGCAAGCGATAACGGGCGTAGTAATCGGGCTTGGTGGCGATGGCGGCATAACGGCCTTCACGGCGGTTGAGGCCCACCAGCACTTGATTAAATACGAACTGCGGCGCAAAGCTGCGCTGATACCCGTCGAGCTGCCCGAGCGCCTCTTCCATCCTGTGGTGCGATGCTTTGCACTCAATCATCGCCAATGGCAGGCCATTCACAAACAGCAGCAAGTCAGGGCGAAACGCATCACCGTCGGCATTGGCACCGACAAACTGGTCAACCACATGAAAATCATTATTCGTGGCATCGGTCGTATCAAAAAAACGCACGCTTTTCATAAAGCCCTGCGCGTCTTTAACCTGAATATCGCGACGGTGAACAACCTGCTCCCAAAATGCACGGTTCGCGGGTATCAACTCATCATTCACCCGCTTTTTAAGCTCAACCACCGCCGCCGCAACACCGCCCGCCGTATCGGCTAGCCATGGGTTCAGCACCAGCAAACGCGTTTGCAACACATCCAGCATGATGGGGGCCAAATGGCGCGGCTCAGGCTTGATGGTCTTGCCCGATAGATGCTTGTAACCCAGCTTCACCAAACTGGCGATGGCAGGGTTTTCTACGCCGATTTTTTCAGCTTGGCTCATTCAATATTCTCAGTAAGCGCATTTCTAAGTAGCAAGACAAAAATCTTCACGCATCGTTGCTTCGCCTTGCCGTACTACCTGTAATGTCTTCGGCTCTGCGCCTTGCTTGAAAACTTTTGTACCAATTACGTGTTTTACAAAGTGGTTTCCTGCAAAATAGCCAAACGTATCAAGCTGCAGGAAACAGTAGGTATTGCCTTGTACAGATTAAAATTAAACGGCTACTGAGGCATACCCAACATAAACCAATACGGCTTAAAGCCTTCTTTGACGCATTCCGCCACCAGTGCCACAAACGGCGCTAGGTCGCCATCGACGCAGGCGGTATCAAGGGCTTCGTAATAGGCCAAGCGGCGCTCGACAGGCAATACAATGGCTGGGAAGCCTGATTTAATCAGCTCTAGGTTCAGCAGCAAGCGCGCAGTGCGGCCATTGCCGTCGATAAATGGATGGATTTTGACGAAATCTAAATGCAGCTTGGCGGCGCGCTCAATAGGATGCAGCGCGTGCGCCTCGGTATCGTACTGACTTTGTTCATACCATCGCAGCAAAGCCGCCATTTGCTCTGGCACTTGCAACATATCGGGCGGGATATGTCTGGCACCTGCAATCGTCACATTCAGCTTGCGGTAGCTGCCTGCATTGTCGTCGTCGATTTGCTTCAAAATCAGCCGATGCAAATTGCGGATTTGCCACTCGCTAAATGCCTCTTCGCGGCGGGCAATCTCTTCCACATACAAAATCGCATCGCGATGATTGATGGCCTCAAAATGCTCGCGCAGCAATTTACCGCCCACGGTAATGCCTTCCAGCACCACCTTGGTTTCCATTAGCGTCAGCGTATTGCCTTCAATCGCGTTCGAGTTATACGTCCAGCGCAGCACCAGCTCATCGTGCAAATTGCGCACCGCAGCAGGCGGCAAGGGGCGCAACGCGTCGAGTTTGGCTTTGCTCGCATCCAACTCAATCAGCCGTGCCGCCAATTCATTTTTCACCGTCATATCCTTGTCTCCTTGCGACCCGACACACCACGACCGCCAACCATTAACCGCACCATATCGTTGCTTTTTTAGCTACGAATGTAGCTTTAAAAGCTACAAGATGGCACTCCTATTCAATTCAAATAACCCCAACGCTTAAATTGCGACTGCAAATCGGGGTCATTTTTAAACGCGGCAAAATAGACATACTCAGGCGCTAAATCGAGACCATTTGGCCAGACAATGGTATTGAGTTCAGGCTCAACGCTCACTTGCGCAAATAGTGCCGTGTCGCGCAGCGCTTGAAATAGACCTTGATTTAAAGCGGCAGACAAATCGGCTTCACCGCGACGGCCATCATCAAACTCCACCGCCAGCGTGTAATCGCGCAGATAACGTGCTTGTTTAATATGCAGCATTGAAATTACTCCAAAGGGGCAATCGGTTTCGGGGTTTGGCTTTGCGCGCACAGCGCCCAGTCTTCCAGCAACTCATCCTTGTGCAACTCATACCATTCCAGCACAAAAAGCGCGCAACGCCCGCTTCGGGAACGTGCCACTAATCAGCCCACTATGAATCTCGACGGTGATTTCATACTCACCATAGCGCGCATGAAAATGCGGCGGCGCGTGGTCGTTCCAATACATCACAATAATGATGCCTAAAAACCGGCTAATAATCGGCATGCTCTACTCCTGAATTAAAAAAAGCCACTCAGCCCAAACTAAACGCCCCTTGTTCGCGCAGCTCGGTATAGCTGGCGGTGAAGTCGCGCTTGTAGTTCGGCCCTAGCAGCGTCAACCCTGCCAGCAGGCCATCGCTGACCCAGCGGCCATTTAGCTTCATCAGCCCCATTTCGATAATGACGGCGGTTTGGCCTTGGGTTAAGTCGCGCAGGCGCTCGGTCAGGCCCAGTACACCGTAGGCAGCTTCGCCCTCAATCGGTAGGCAAACCGAATAGCTGCGCGTGTCTTTCAGGTACACAAAACGGCCAATCTGCATGTCAGCAATCGCGTCCAGCATTTCATCGTCAAGCACCAGCCGCCGCATTTTTCTGCGCTGAGCATTGGCGGCGCGGTAGCGGGTTAGCGCTTCACGGTCTGCCGCGTAACGAGAGCGCGCCAGCACCAGCCATTGCGTGGTGCGCTGGCTAGCTCGTTCTTCCTCGCTGACCAACGACCCCAAAAAAGCCATATACGCGTCGATAAAACGATGCACCATCACCGAATCAACAACCATTACGATGTATATCCGCCAAAACTAATATTAACAATGGCTACAAGCCAATAAATGCTCAAGCGACTTTGACCCGCCACTCGCCCGTCAACAGCTTTTGCATCAAGCCGCGTTTTAGGGTTTGGTAGTGGGTTTGTTTTTGCGCTAACACATCAAGCTTCGCGTCCACTCCATCCAAAATCGAGGCTATTTTTTGTTGCTCGGGTAGTACGGGCAACGGAACGTCAAAGCTACGAATTTGCTGATAATTCAAGCCTTCGCGATTACCACCCGCTTGAAAACGATTTACTTGATTCTGGCCAGCCTCAGAATTGAGGTAGTGGCAAAGATAAGTCGGGTCCAGCTTGGGTTCTGTACGGATAATACAAACGTGCTGATTGACGTTACCCTCGACAAAATCAGCAGGCAATTTTGCGCAACGGCCAATTGAAGCTCCTGTAATGTTCAGCAAAACATCATTTGCCTGCAATGCCGAATTGCGCATTTTGTCATGCTGCTCTTGGCTGATGAACGCAACGTCATCAAGATAAAGCGCTCCGACTAGCACGTTTTGGCTACGAATAAGTGGGATACCTTCATCCAAATAGGCATCACTTCCACCTTTAGGCGTTACGCCACTGCCAACTTTGCTGGCCAGCGCCCCGAGTTTTTCAGCGTTCCACCCCAGAGGAATTTCGCCCAGCTCGGTTTGCTGAAATTCGGTATGGGGGTGCCATTGGCTGGTGGCGTCTTGGGTGCCGACGCCTTGGCTGAACAGGGTTTGCATCAGGCCGCGCTTGAGCGTATTAGTCGCGTCAATCTGCCGCGCAATCACATCCAGCTTGTCGTCCACCGCGCTCAAAATAGCCGCGATTTTTTCTTGCTCGGGGAGCGGAGGAAATGCTGTTTGCTCTTTATGAGCAACATTACGATTTAATGTCGGTACGCCTGTGCCTGTGGCAAATTTTTCAAGGCCAATTTGGCTTAGTTTGAAATACACAAACTTAGGATTATTTCCTTTGAAATCTTTAACGTAAAGCGACGTATTCAGTGGCCAATACTTCTCTTCGGTATAAAAGAGCTTACCAATTGTGCCAGAACGGCCAGTAATAACACCGGGACCTGATGCAACGAAGGTATCGTGCCACCCCAAAACACCATTAGAACCAAAAATTGGATAAATTCCATTAGTTCTATTTTGCAAGGGTAAATCCACACCCCGTTGCAAAACTAGAAAATCAAGCAACTCACCAGAAGTCCACTCGTGTGGAACATCCTCTTGTAGACTAAGCACACTCATCGCAACACCTCATCATGGGTATCACCTTGTAGCTCATAATGAAAAGCATCTATAGACTGATACCCCATTACTTCACCTCATCCAGCAAACCCAACTCGGCCAGATAGCCGTTTAGGCGCGCGTCGATGGCGGCTTCTTCATCGCTCAAGGCGGCGAGCTGCGCCAGCGTGGCGGGTACATCAACCACATCTTCGACTTCGCCGTTGTCGACATAACGGGCGATGTTCAGGTTGCCGTCGTTGCCACGAATTTCGGTCAGCGGTACGACGCGGCAGTAATGGTCGACTTCGATTTGCGAGGTAAACGCGGCTTGGTGCGTGGCGCTAATGCGCGCAATGTCTTGGTCGCGCAGGCTGTTTTGCGCTTTGCCCTCGGCATAATCAGCGCTGGCGTCAATGATGATGACTTTATCTTTTAGTGCGGCGGGTTTGGCTTTGTTCAGCACCAGCACGCAAGCGGGAATGCCGGTGTTGTAGAACAGAGCCGACGGCAGACCGATGATGGCTTCTATCAAATCGCCCTGTTGGTTTCCACTGGCTGCGTCGGAGCCAAACAACAGCCCGTCGCGGATTTTGCCTTCTTCACCACTACGGAACAGCACGCCATGCGGCAGCACGACGCACATACGGCCATTGTCTTTCAGGCTAGCCAGCATGTGCTGCACAAAGGCCAAATCGGCATAACCACGCGGTGGTACGCCGTACACAAAGCGGCCATACAGGTCGCTGACCTGTTTGTAATTGGGCGACTTCGCTTTTTGCCCATTTTCGCTTTCCGCTTCGGCGGCCAGCTCCAGCGGTGCCCACCATGCTTTAGCCGAAAATGGCGGATTGGCAATGACGCGGTCAAAGGTGCGCAGGTAAGTGCCGTTCAAGTGCTTGGGGTCAACCAGCGTATCGCCTTTGGCAATGCCGTCAACGCTCATGTTGTGCAGGTAAAGATTAAGCTTGGCAATGGCCCACGTACCGAGGTTTTTCTCTTGACCGAACAGCAGCACATTGGGCTTGCCCATCACCAAGCCATTGGGCTGCGCGGCAACGTGGTGCGCGCTTTCGACCAACATCCCGCCACTGCCACAAGTCGGGTCATACACATGCTGCCCCGCCTGCGGGTCGAGAATGTTCACCAGCAATTGCACCACGCCCTTGGGCGTATAGAACTCGCCGCCTTTTTTACCCGCGTCGTCGGCGAATTGCTTAATCAGGTATTCATAGGCATCGCCGAGCATATCGGCTTTATACAGGTCGTCATTGCCGAGTTTGTATTGGTTAAAGTGGCGCAAAAAAGGCGCTGCAATACATGGTCAGACAATTTTTGCTTGTCGCCGTATTGGGTGGCGGTCAGCACGTATTGCAATTCAGGGTTGTATGCCTCGATGGCGGCGAAGGCTTTATCCAGTGCCTCGCCGAGATTTTCGGTGCGAATAATCAGCGACGACCAGCGGGCATCAATCGGAAACGTGCCGTGCTTTTCTTGTACTTCGTCTTCAGCTTCGCTGCCTGATACGCCTTCTGCCGCGACCAAGGCGCGAACGCGTTCTTCAAATACGTCGTTAAAGCGTTTCAGAAACAAGAGGCCAAAAATGTAGTTTTTGAAATCAGACGAATCAATCGAACCGCGCAGAATATTGGCCGATTCCCACAGCCAAGATTCAAGGTTTTCTAGCGTTAATTTTTCAGACATGGGTCACTTTGCAAAATGTATAACAAGCCGCACAGCGCAATGCGCCGAGCGTAAATATCGGTGGTCAGCATGATGCTGACGCAAAGGTGACATGGTAATGGATTGGGTCACTAACAGGGGATTTAAACCAAGAAAAGCCAAGCAATTGCAACTCATACTCAAGCGGCCAGTTGCCTAATTCACATTCAGCCTACAACGGAAAATATAAGCGCGTTTTTATGCAATAGCCCTAGTTGCGCCTATCTGCCGATTAGCACGGGCATCAATGAATAGCGTTGCGAGTCGCCAAATACCGCCCTATTTTTAAAACCGAAACTGGGGAATTGAAGATGACTAACGAGGAAAAAAGTCGTTTGGAAAAGTGGCTGCGCATTTGGCAACGCTGCAGTTACGACACGCAATTGGCATTGGCCGAGCTACATTACTACGCAATTCGTTCACCCCAAAAGGCCGACAGAGCGCCGTATTTGTCGCAAGCGCTGAACAGTTGGCGACCCATGACAGCAGATTGGCCGTCACTACTGTGGCAAGGCTACTGCAAACGCAAACAGCGCCACCCGCAATACACCCACCTAAAATCCATCATTGTTTACACGCGGCTATTAATTAAAGAAGTGCTGAAATAGCGGTGTTTTAGCGCAGAAATAACCCATCAATCGCCCTCTCAGACTGACCAATTCTGTCATAAAACCCAGAGTTTTAATGCTAGGTGAAAATGACTCGTTTAGACTGCGTGACAGGCCGCAGTCGTCCAAGAGCAGCCACTTAAGTAAATTCTGTTGATTGGATTTATATGAGTAATGAAACTCTTCACCCAGTACTGGCTGGTCTAGCAGCCAATCTATATGGCTCTTTGCTAGGAGCTTTTTTTTCTTACTCTTGCAGGATATACTGGCTACGTTGATACAATCAATCAGGTCATTGGAGGGACTATGGCAATTGCTCTCTATGGCTACATCCTTGCATTGCCATTTATTTTTCTTTATGGAATGCCAATCTATGCAGGTCTTAAACATTTTGGCTGCGCAAACTATTATTCGGCCATTATTTTTGGCGCAACCCCTGGCATTGCGTGGATTTCATGGACGCATGGCAGTTGGCTCGACCCAATATTGTGGAACGGCATACTAATTGCATTTTTTTTATACCACGATACGTTTGCGTGAAGCGGCTTCAACTACATCGTCACCGTTAAATCGTACTCATGACTGAATGTCGGCAATGGGTCGAAAGCTGCCTGTATTTGCGTTTATGGGCTTGTTTCAAGCATGATATGAGTCACAGGCCGCAGTCGGCCCAGACTGTGTAAAAAACGCGCCTTGTAGTATGATTTTGCATGACCAAGGGACGAGGTGTTTGTTTTGAAACGCTTTATCGAAGGCGAGAGCCGAACGCAGACTACCTTACTCCCAGAATGCCTTGATGACTACATTTCCGAAGCTAATCCAGTGCGCGTGGTTGATGTTTTTGTCGATGAACTCAATTTGGCTCAGCTCGGTTTCGACGGTGTCGCGCCAGCCATTACGGGACGGCCTGCATATCACCCTAGTGTGATGCTCAAGATTTATATTTACGGCTATTTAAATCGCATTCAATCGAGTCGTCGCTTAGAGCGCGAAGCCCAGCGTAACGTCGAATTGATGTGGCTGAGTGGCAAATTAACCCCAGATTTCAAAACCATCGCCAACTTCCGCAAAGACAATGGCAAGGCCATCATCAAAGTCTGTCGACAGTTCGTATTACTCTGCCAGCAACTCGGTTTATTCACCGAAGCCATCGTCGCGGTCGATGGGAGTAAATTCAAAGCGGTCAACAATCGAGACCGCAATTTCACCAGCGCTAAACTACAGCGCCGTAGGGAAGAAATTGAATGCAGCATTCAGCGTTATTTGACTGCGCTTGATTCTGCTGACCGCCAAGAGCCCGCCACTGCAGCGGTGAACGCCGAACGCTTGCAGAATAAAATCGCGGCTTTAAAAGCAAAGATGGCGGAATTGAAAACGATTGAAGTGGCGTTGAACCAAGCACCCGATAAGCAAATATCACTGACCGACCCAGATGCTCGCGCCATGAAATCACGAGGCAATGGCATCGTTGGTTACAACGTACAAACGGCGGTGGATACCAAAAACCATTTGATTGTTGCACATGATGTGAACAACGAGGGCTCAGACCGTTCGCAACTGAGCAAGATGGCGCAACAAGCCAAAACGGCAATGGCGGTTGAGACGCTCACCGCGATTGCAGACCGTGGTTATTTTAAAAGCGAAGAAATTCAGGCTTGCGATGAAGCCCAGATTAGCGCCATCGTTCCTAAATGCAAGACCTCCGGCGCGAATGCAGAAGGCCGATTTGATAAATCCGATTTCATTTATGACGCGCAGACCAATGAATATCAGTGCCCTGCAAATCAACGACTCATTTGGCGATTTACCACCGTTGAAAAGGGATTGAAGCTCCATAAATATTGGAGCTCACACTGCCAAGGTTGTCATTTAAAAGCACAGTGCACACCGAGCAATAATCGGCGCGTCACCCGCTGGGAGCATGAAGACATCTTGGAAGAGATGCAAACTCGGTTAGACCAAATGCCTGATGCCATGCGAATCAGGAAATCAACAGTCGAGCATCCGTTTGGCACTTTAAAGGAATGGATGGGCGCGACACATTTCCTCACCAAAGGCCTGGAGCATGTCCGAACAGAGATGAGTTTGCATATTCTGGCGTACAACATGAAGCGGGTGATGAAGATTGTAGGAATTGAGAATCTGATGGCTGCAATGAGAGCCTAAAAGGCTTTTATTTGCTACTAATTGCGGCTAAGTTTGCGAACGAATTGGCAGTGAAACTAAAAAAAACGATAGCACGGGTAAAATGGGCATTGCCTGCCTCTGCGTTTTTACACAGTCTGGGCCAATAGCGGAAGTAAAGCTGCGCTTGTTCATACTCGAATGAGCGTCGGCTGCCCTTCTGATAGCTGACGCCAGTAGCTCGGTTGATACGTTAGTAACGCTTGAGGCTTTTGATTGTAGAAGTTGAAGTCGCTATGTAGAACATGGCACTGATTTTGAAAGAGTTTGGCGCTTAGAGCATGGCTGGCCTCTACTCTGTCGCCACTAAAAACCTCTAACAACTTGTTCAAATCGCTCGCTGTGCTCGCTGGGACGGGCTAAAGCCCGCCCCTTAACCAAACGTTAGCAAATCAGAAGGAAATAAAATGAGTAGAGATTCAATTCCAGCAGAAATACGTCGTGCTGTTCTTGTAGAGGCTGGGCATCGATGTGCAATTCCTACATGTCGCGCAACCACAACAGAAATCGCACATATCGTTCCGTGGGCAGAATCTCATGATCATTCGTTTGAAAATTTAATAGCTCTATGCCCAAACTGCCATACACGTTTTGATCAAAAGAAGGAAATGGATAGATTGGCAGTAAAAATGTATAAACATAATCTGGGAATTTTAAATAATAGATATGGTGAGTTTGAAAGAAGGCTTTTTGAGGTCTTAGCAAAATCGAACGAACGTGTTTTTGTACTTGGCGCTGCTGGTGATTTATTGGTAGCAAATGCCGTTAAAGACGGCTTTTTTGAAGACAAGCATGTGCAAGGTATGAGCTTAGATATCAATGGAGACAATGGCTTCTCTAAAAGCTTTCCAATGACTTTTACTTATTGGGTTACCGACGCGGGTGTTGAATTTATAAAACGCTTTTCAAATGGAAATGACATTGCCTAGCAAAAGCGGCCGCACGCCATTTAAGGGAAATCAAATTGAAAACTAACTATAAATTTATTGCTCCATGTTTAGCTTTTTTATTAGCATCTTCACTTGCAAATGCTGCGAGCACTAATTACACGACATCTGGAAATTTAGAATCTACATCTACCATTGGATGCGAAACTAAAAACAAGCTAAACAGCAAATTGACACCCGCCGACTTATACTCAGCCCTCCCTATTTGCGTGAAAAAAACGGAATATGAAAGAGGTGTTTTTATTTTTGCATTGGCCGGTGTATATGCCTATTTTGATGGGCTGCGCGTCGCAGACAAAAGTGCCCGCCAAGCTGCAAAGGTATTGACTATGCTTTCGTTTGATTCCATGGACAAAGAAGGGCAAGAGTTATTTAAGAAGCAAATAAATACCACGCTTAGTAATGATTCCAATCGAGCTGGAATTTGCAAAGAAATTAACTCAATAGGAATTCCTCAATACTATCCTCGTTATATGGTTCAACACGGAATGAAGGCATTTCAAGCGGGGGAGCAAGATAATCAAGGACTTGTTGCAGATTTCGACAGCAAACTTGCATGGCAGCAAGCATTGTCGGGTTACTTGAATTGTCCTGTGATGTAGACTTTTTGCAGTCTGCTATGGGTCGGGTGCTGCCACTAAAGCCCACAAGTTAAGCCTATAAGTTCGAGTTGCAACATTCGGCGCAGCACCCACAACGCTCAGCAATACTCTTAAAGCTCAAGACCGTACAATTTGATTTCACGCTTTATTTGTTTCATCGTCCGCATGACCTCCCGCAAACGCCCCCGCACTCGTTCACTACAAAACCCATGCACCGTCGCATTCTGGCTAGCTATAGTCTTGCCCTCTGGCGTGATAGGGCCTGTCGACTTGCGCCAAGGTTGTGTGCGTTGTATCAATTCACGCTGCCGTTGTCGTTGTTCATCAGTCCAAACGCGTGCCATGTTCAACTCCCCGTTCAATTGTTGTTCAATTAATAGTTCGTTCGCGGAAACGGGGTTAGTGAACCGCTAGCGATTGCATTAACCCCGATTTAAGCTCTTTTAAGACAGAAGACAATCGCTATAACTCAGCTAAATTGCCTCTTTGATTGACTAGTTATCCACGACAGTTTGGCTACCAACTTCATTAGATAAATCTTGCTCATGATTTGCTGCTTCTTTAGCTTGGCGACCGAGTATTGGACGATAACTCTCCCAGTCGAAAACAATTTCTTCTCCCCCGTCTTCACGCAAGCGGTCAATGACACGAGCGCCTAGATAACTGATGTACTTGTCACGGCTAAGGTTGGTAATAAAAATCGTCGATTTATTGTGCGTATAGCGAAAATTAAGGATCTCAAACAACATACTTAATTCATTGTCAGAGCCTGACTGAATACCTACTTCATCCAATATAAGTAACTTTGGTTGTGCGTAACGGTTCAGCACCTCACTTTCGCTCACTTCGCTATCAGAGCGCCATGTGGCCCGTACGCGGCGAATCATGGTAGCAACCATCGTATACTTAGCGTAACAGCTTTCTTTACGCATCAAGGCATTGGCAATCGCTATTGCGAGATGGGTTTTTCCTGTACCCATTTGGCCTGAGAAAATAAAGCAGCGCCCCTTATAAATAGTGTCAAAGCCCGCAACAAATTCTTTTGCAAAGTTGAGGGTCGCAATTTGTTTTGGCAAAGTCGCTTGATATGTTGAAAGCTCGCACTCTTCGAAACGAGGAGGAATATCAGCCTGGTTTTTGCGTATGTTCCAGCGCTTGATGTACTCATTGTGCTCTTTCAATTCCCGCTCCAGCTTAAAGCGTTCGCCTTCACACACTGTACACCTCCGATTCCAGAGTGACTGCCAGCCATGTTGAGCGCACTCAATCATATCCTCCTTGGGCGCTGGTTCACACTCCACCATATCGTTTGATTGCGTTTCTTCCTGCCCACACCCAATCAAATCGTCCTCTTCGTAGTCATCAATACAGTTTACAGTGGTCATTATAATAAGCCTCCTTGGCCATAGTTTTGAGATGAAAAGTTATCGTGATTACCCGTCTTGACCTTGGATTTAGCAGGCGTTAACTCTAAAACCCGACTAAACCAGTTAGTCAAAAAACTGGCGTAGTTCGATTTTTTCTTGCTTGGATTAGCAATTAGCCATGCAGCGGCTTTTGCCATTTCTTTTTCAATGTCTACAGTTGGGTGTGCTTTTGTCCACGTCTCCAATTGAGCGTCACTAATGTCAGAAAATTTTCCAGTACCCATATCGAAGTTCACTTTCTGCTGCGATGAACGCTTGCGTTCAGTTGGTGCTGCAGAGTCATGCTCTTGATATGTTTCTTGTTGCTGTTCTTGCTCCTGATTAGGCAAACCGTTATCGAAACCGTTACTCGAACCGTTACCTAAACCGTTACCTAAACCGTTCCCCGAACCGTTCCTCGAACCGTTCCTCGAACCGTTTGTATTTAGTTTTGTGCTCAATGGATTTACTGCACGGTAAAATGCAGTCAAGAAAGTTTTTTGGGCGCTCGCACTCCCCCCTAAAGTCTGAATAAATTGCTCAAAGTGCTGTAGAGCCTCGGTCTTCAAAGCACACTCTGGCAGCTCGCCAATATCACTAGTCCAACCTATAATTACATTCGGATTGGCAGGTGCATTATGTTTAATTGCATTTGGTAGCCAAACAAGTCGCACATCAAAATCAACCTTCACCATGCCTTGCTCAATTAACTCAGCCAAAACACGGTCAAGGTCTGCCAAATCCCAATTCAGTTCTTCGGCGAGAGCCGCCCGACCTAAACGAAATAGACCAGGAATGATTTTAGTGTGCGGCCCAGTTAGTAAATACAACCACAATGCTTGCCCACTTGGCTGCATTGCAGACAGCGAGCGAAATTTCGTATCAGACCAAATACTGGTCTTTACTTGGCGATATCGGCTCATAATTACTCCATGCTTTCAATTATAAAAAAGCCTCAACATTCACAAATAAACGTGAATGTTGAGGACAGATGCGCTGATAAAAGTAATGTTTCGATTTGAGTTAATGCCGATTACGATTTGGTTGATGGGCGAGAATTAACCCATGCTTGTACCTCATCAGAGCGCCAAGCAACCGACTTGGCAGTTAAGCGCACAGGAGCAGGAAAATCACCTTGGGCCACAAGCGCATAAATGGCAGAACGGCCCAAGCCTGTGATGTTCTCGACCAGAGGACGGCGCAACAAATGAATATATTCATCCAAATTTTGGTGCTTCATGCTGAATCCTTTATTAGATTGTTAAAGAACAGGTAAGCTCACCTCGTGCAGTGACGGAAGTGACAAGACAAATTTTATGCCCAAAAAAAAGCCGAACTTCCCAGTTCGGCTAATTCGGCTAACGCGGTTTTTTATGCGGGTTTTAAACGGCATCAACTAATTCTTCTTTTCTATTTTTTCGCCATCTATCAAGCGCATCTTGAATATTGTTCAAGGTAGTTTGGGTCTTTGCCTTACCTTTATTTTTATCAGCATCCCAATAAAAGCAACGATTAGCGATATCAACACTCAGTAGTCGTCCCATTTCACGCTCAACCCATTGTGGGTGCAGGTATGTATGTTCATGCCATTCGTTTAACAAATTCAATATCTCAAATATGCTTGCTGTGCGGCCATAAGTTTCAATTACCCAAGCCGCCGCGATGACGATTCGCACATTGGCATTTTTGCACCGATTAAAACAAGGTGGTTCTGCTAGCTCGCTTTTATCAACGATTGTTGCTGAAACCGAACCAGCATCAAACTGGTGTTTAGTCTCCGCTTGAGATTTAGCACTCGTATTTGCCAACTCTCGTACAAGCGTGTAAATCGGCAACTGAAAAGCATCGGCCCAAGTAATCCAATCAGACAAAGCTCCAATCTTAGGTACGGGCTGACCATCATCTAGTTGCCGCTGAATTGCTTGCATAAATTGATAGGCTAACTTGGCCGCAGCAGTCGTTGCGTTATGTTTACGCCAGCCGCCTTGCGCCTCTAATCCACTTAAATCTGACAATCCATACTGTGAATTGATATTTAATTTTAAGTGGTCCGGTGGTGGCAAGCCTACCAATAAAAATGCCGCTTCAGCAGCGGCAATCATTGAAGAATTCTGATATTTATCCCAATCAACGGGTGATAACGCAGCAAAAAATGTATCTCCAAGGAGAACACCAGTATCGTCAAATGGATAAAATGCTTTAGTCGTCATAATCAGAGGTGTCCAAAGTTTTTTTTAATTGTAACTGAGCCACCTCCTCCATCACATTCCACACAATACCAAGATATTATTTGTCACATTTAAGCAACTTTTAGGTTTAATTCGATGACGTTACCAACATATAACTCTGTCAAATAGGCCTCCCAGTTAGACAACACAGTGCGTTTTTCCTCTAAATAATCGTACTTATCATAATGCCGTGCTTGAATACCACCCAAGCCATGCGACTGTAGTTGTGCCCGCAAATCGCGTGAAACACCGCGAGCGGCCAAATGTGTTTCAACAGTACGCCGTATATCCCCACCACGAAATGGCTCAGTAGATGACCCCTCGGCTAACATCGCTTTGTTAATTTGAGAAATTCGACTAGAAACAGTCTTTACAAAGTCCGTAGCAGAAATTGCATCCAAACAAAATAACTGACCATTTCGTGAATTAACGATTTCCAAGGCCTCTCCCTGAAGAGGCAAAACGTGGCGTCGAGCCTGCTGACGGCGACCCTTGCTGTCACGAATAACAATAACTGGATTACCCTCAGTATCTTTTTCCAGCCCTGCTGTAGCCAACTGCGTAAACCGTTGGCCACCTAACAATATGGCCAAGCGTAAAACATCACGAACATCTACATTTTTGATGTTGAGAATGTGCTTTTGAAGTTCAATCAACTCGGAACGACTTAAGCTGCGCTCGCCTGCTTTATTATGCTCAGATAGGGCCTTAATGCGGTCTACGGGATTATGCGTCAGCTTGAAACCAAGCATGGCTGATGGGGCATTGGGGTCGTCAGGGGCGGTTAATGCCATTTCAAACGCGCTTCGTAAATAACTGCGTACTTTAGCCGCTGTACGACCTTTACCATCCTCGAGTAATTTACGAATAATCGGAATCAAATCATCACGTGTGATAGCGGCGGCGTTTTTTGATCGAAGTTTTTCGGGAATGTGGCAGTTGAGCGCATTTTCAACCTCACGGAATGATACTTTCCCACGCTTGGCTAGCGTGGTCACATAGGCTTTCAATAGCAAGCCCAAAGAGTAACTTTTCAGCTCTTCCTCCGCTTGTTTTTTCTGAGCGCGTGCTGTTCGAGGGTCAACCCCAACATCAATTAATGCTCTTTGCTCTGATGCCCAATCTCGAGCAGTTTTTTCGCTATGGTCAGTCAGGCTACCCAAAACCATCTTGGCGCGAGAACCGTCACTGGCCGTGTAAATAAAGATCCAGTCTTTAGTGCCAGATGGGCGAACCCGTAAGAAAAGACACTCACCATCAGACAGTAAAAAGTCTTTATCAACTGGCTTGATTTTGCCTTTATAAGTCATGCCAGGTTTAGCATTTTGTATCGTCTTCGCCACTTAGTAATTTGGCTGCCATATACCCACCCACCCTATCTAATTTGGGGAACACTCTGGGGAACATTTTACTCTAGAAGCACATGGAACACCATAGCCACAAAACAACATAAGTCATTGTTTTATATACACTAAAATGATTCCAAGCAAGTCCAAGAAAAGCTAAAATGACGGACTTAAAATCCCTCGCCGAAAGGTGTGCGGGTTCAAGTCCCGCTCCGAGCACCACTAATAAAATCAAGGGTTTAGCTAAAAAGCTAGACCCTTTTTTTGCCTAAGTAGTTAGTCCCCCCCCTCATGGGACATTCTTGGGACATTGGCTTAGAAACCAGCAGCACAATGTCACCGTCTATTGACTCACGGATAAACTTACAAAAACTGCTTTTATTTCGATTAATAAATACAATACAGCAAACAATTAATTACTAATAATGTAAAAATATTTGTTTTTTTCTTAGAGCTACCGCCGCAATGCACTAGATTGATACAAATCCCGTCTGGGTCGGGATATTGATTGAGGTGCACTATGTTTTTTAAGCAAAATCGGTTAATTAGCCAACTAGACAGCGCGGCCGAAGCGGCTTTACGTGGCGATATGCCACGCTGGACGATGGATGGCGACGAGAAATGGCGTGCCATTGGCGATAAATTACATCGCATCTGGCATAAAAACAGCGAAGCGCTTTCTGCTGCCCTGCATGAAAAACGCGCTTTACATGATGAAGTAAGCGCATTGCAGGAAGAATTAGCCAAGGAAAAAACGCAGTACAGTGCTTTAGAAAAACGTTTTGATCTGGTGAATCAGGCATCCAGCGAAGGTCTGTGGGATATGAGCGTAGTAGCGGGCGATCCGCTTAATCCTGCCAATGTATTTTGGTGGTCACCGACCTTCAGGCGTTTACTCGGGTTTACCGATGAGCGAGATTTTCCGAATGTACTGGGCAGCTGGGCCAACCTTTTGCACCCAGAAGATAAGGACACCACACTCATGGCCTTTGCTATCACTTAAATGACAAAAGCGGGCGCACCCCCTACGACATTGAATACCGGCTGCAATGCAAAGATAAGCAATATCGCTGGTTCCGGGCCAGAGGCGCGACACAGCGTAATAGCGAAGGCGTACCGCTCAGAGTGGCCGGCTCATTGGAGGGGATTTCCCTGCGCAAAAAAAAAACGAGGCTGAGCTGAGTAAAACATTGACCCGATTCGAGCTAAGCAGTGCAATGCTATCTGAAGGCTTATGGGATATGGAAGTTGATGTGGATAACCCTGTTAACCCGCAAAATGCGTTCTGGTGGTCGGAACAATTTAGGGCTTTATTGGGTTTTCATTCGGTTAACGAGTTTCCGGATGTGCTGGAAAGTTGGGCCAGCCGCTTACACCCAGATGAAAAACAAGGCGTACTGGATGCGTTTGCCGCGCATTTAAACGACAAAACCGGCAACACCCCCTACAACATCGAATACCGCCTGAAGTGTAAAAACAACGAATATCACTGGTTTCGCGCCAGAGGCAAAACCCGCCGTGACAGCAATGGCGCCCCACTGCGCGTAGTGGGGGCTTTGGCCGCTATTGATGCCGAAAAGCAATCCGAAGCGCTGAGTGGCGAAAGCGTGCAAAGGCAGAGCCTAGAAAAAAGCCTTGCCGAAATCGCCACCATCGTCGGCACCATTAAATCGATTGCCGATCAAACCAATTTGCTGGCACTGAACGCGGCCATCGAAGCCGCTCGCGCTGGCGAGGCTGGCCGCGGCTTTGCCGTGGTGGCCGATGAAGTCAGAAAACTAGCAGAAAGAACCAGCGCCGCAACGCTAGATGTAGAAAGCCTTGTCAGACAGAGCAAATAAACCGGTAGCGTTGAGATCGCATCGATAGCTGGCGAGGGTCGATGCACGAAACGCTCCGAACCAGCGATAAAGGGTTTAGCTGAAAAGCTAAATCCTTTTTTTTTCTGTCAGTTAGACCTAATTACATCGCTTTTGGTCGCTGATTCATATACGTCATTGATTTTGGCCTCTGTATGATGCCTATATCTTATCAAGTCAGCAGATGCTTCTGGCCTATGTTGAACCAAGACATCAAGATAATCCGATAGGCGATTTATCATCTGCTGATTCGAAAAAATTGAATCATTTCTTGCAGCTGTGACGCTTGCTCATTCATTTCTTCCGAAGTGGCAGACAACTGCTCTGACGCATTGGCATTGATTTGAGTTGCTTGTACTAATTGACTAATTGCTGAGTTGATTTGGTCCAATCCGCAAGTTTGTTCACGAGAAACCGCACTAATTTCTTGCACCAAACTCGCAGTTCTACAAATAGAGGGCACCATCTGCTCAAGTAAGTCACCAGCTCGCTCAGCAAGTAACACACTATCGCGTGCGACTTGAGATATCTCTTGGGCTGCCAATTTACTATTGCCAGCCAGTTTGCGCACTTCAGCCGCCACCACAGCAAAACTATGACCATGAATGCCTGCTCGAGCAGCCTCAATTGCGGCATTGAGCGCCAATAAATCAGTGCGATATGCGATCTCATCAATAACGCTGATTTTTTTCTCAATTTGTCGCATCGCGTCAACGGTTTGCTTAAAGACCTCACCCCCTTCAAATTGCACTGACTGATGATTGACTCGCAATTTCATCAGTTGCAAGCGCATTTTCAGAAGCCAAGGCAATGGAAGACGAAATTTCTTCGACAACGGCACTGGTTTGCTCGACACTCACCGCCTGCTCTGATGCACTTTGACTCAAAGACTGTGATGCAGCCAAAATTTCGGTCGATGCCGACATCAGTAACGAAGCGGCTTGGCTCACATTTGCAATCACATCCGCTAAACGCGCTACCATCATTTTGGTATGGTAAAGCAAGCTCACATTGTCATTTTTTTCTAAATCAATCTGAACAGTAAGGTCGCCCCGAGCAAGGGTTTGGATAATATGAGAAGCGCGCTGTGGCTCACAGCCCAGACAGCGAAAAATGATTCGATACGCCAGAATTAATAAGCCAACAATGAAAATAAGTCCTGCTGCCAATAGCGCAAACATGAAGTAGCTAATCTGGGATGCTCGTTGCTCTGCTTGATCAATCGCTGTTTGTGTTCGGTTGTCTAACAAGATAAAAAAACTCATCGACCGGTTTCATAATCATGATTTTATTTTGGTGGTATTTTTTATCGTGCATAATTTCAGCGGCCATTTTCATATTTGGCGCACCTTTAATCGTGAATTGTCCAGTTGCATCACGAAAGAGACCTTTGACTGCATTCATTGCAATCACTTCCGTCTTGACTAATTCATCGGAATTATTCGCGGCCTCCACCAGTTTTTTCATTTCAGCTTCAGTAAAACCCGTTTCACGCATCAGCTCGGTTAAAGCGATTTTTACCTGACTATCAGGACGTGGCGGTTGATTACCGTTGGCAACAAAGTCCCAGTAGATACGCTGATACGCTTCAGGTCGAAAGCGTACACCATTGCGAATATCTAAAATGGCCATGTATTGCGCTTCATAGCGTGCATCGCCAGTGAGCACATAAGTTCTCGCCAAGCGGGTTAAATCATCAGAGCTTTGACGTAATTCGTCGGCCAGTAAATACGACTCGTAACGAGATTTTTGTGCCTTAATAATCTCTGAATTGGCAACATTGGAGAGATGATTGGTCAATATGATCATGCCCAATAGCACCACAATGGCAATCGCTAAGATACAAAAAATCTTTTTAATACTCATTGACCATGACAGCAAAAACGACATTTCAACCACCAACCTTAATCATTAATTTCTAAGTTAGAAATAAATCTACCTGTAATGATTTATAGCTGCCTCGCAGTGAATAAGCACGGGGAAAGTAAAGTTTGGAAAACAAAGCAAACTACTGTGCAAAATTAGCGCCAAGGTCAAAGACCAAAACTGAAAATGGTCTTCAAGTCACAGCAGATCATCATCCTTTAAACAACAAAACCTGATCCCAAACCACCGAAGTTTAAGATACGCTGACTTAAAATTGGCGTTCTCCAAGCAAGGCTGACGATATGCTCGATGCACTTATTAAATAGGCAATATCGCTTGACGCCCCTGCGCTGCGAAACAGAAAATCCGACCAAAATCAATACACTCGACAGATAACAAGGTAGAATTCGGGCTTGAGCTGGGCTGGCCAAATGTCGAACGATTAAACCGCGCTAGCGCAGCAAGAAAGTAAACGCTCACAAACCCTAGACCGCGCTGGCGACTGGGGTTTTTTGTTTTGTGATGGATTTAGTTGCCGATGCCCTTGGGTATTTGCAGCTAGATTTTGATATACCTTATTTAGCAGCAGATACCCACTCTAGGCCTGATATGAGCAAGATCGATACCGCCCGCGTTTTATCTATCATCCCACCGATGACGCAATTGAATACGCCCTATCCATCCACGGCGTATTTAACGGGCTTTTTGCGCTCGCAAGGTGTTCAAGCGCAGCAAAGCGATCTGGCACTGGCCTTGATGCTCAAGCTGTTTTCTAAAGACGGTTTGCTCGACATTCGCCAGAAGATCGACAAAATTCCGCCCAAAAAACGCACGCCGCAGGTAGCGCTATTTGACGCGACGTTTGATCGCTACCTCAGCACCATTACCCCGACCATGGCGTTTTTGCAGGGCCGCGACTCCACCATCGGCCACCGCATTTGCAGCCGTAATTTTTTGCCTGAAGGTGCGCGTTTTGCCCAGCTCGACGCCTACGTCGACGATGAGGGGGGCGACCCGCTGGCGTGGGCCTTTGGTGCGCTGGGTATGCAAGATCGCGCGCGGCATTTAGGTACCTTGTATTTAAACGATATTGCCGATGTAATCCGCGAAGCGGTGGATTCGCGCTTTGAATTTGTTCGCTACGCCGAGTCATTAGCGATGTCGCAAGCCACGTTTGATCCTCTGGCACGCGCATTGGCTGCGCCCACCACGCTGGTTGATGATTATTTGGCGGAACTGACACTGCAATCCGCCCTGCAGCACCAGCCCAATATCGTCTTGCTGTCTGTGCCCTTCCCAGGCGCGGTATATGCCGCTTTCCGAATCGCTCAAACGATTCGACGGCAATACCCTGATATGGTCATCGCACTCGGTGGCGGTTTTGCCAATACCGAATTGCGCGAACTGAAAGAGCCACGCGTTTTTGATTACTTTGATTTCGTCATGCTCGACGCCGGCGAGCGCCCGTTGCTGGCGCTGCTGGAGCACTTAAAAGGCAAACGCTCGCAACAGCGTTTGGTGCGCACCTTTACCCGCGTTGATGGCGCGGTGAAATACATCAACTTTGTCGAGCCTGAAGTGCCGTTTGGCGAAGTCGGTACGCCAACGTGGGATGGCTTGCCGCTGGATCGCTACCTATCGCTACTCGACATGCTCAACCCAATGCACCGGCTGTGGTCAGATGGCCGCTGGAATAAACTCACCGTGGCGCACGGCTGCTATTGGAAAAAATGCAGTTTTTGCGATATTACCCTCGATTATATTTCGCGCTATGAAACCACCACCGCCGAAGTATTGGTCGATCGCATTGAAGCCATCATCGCCGAAACCGGACAAACCGGTTTTCACTTTGTCGATGAAGCTGCGCCACCGAAGGCGCTTAAAGCGTTGGCCGAAGAACTGATTCGCCGCAATATCTCGATTTCTTGGTGGGGCAATATTCGCTTTGAAAAAACCTTTAGCCCGGATCTATGCCGATTGCTCGCCGAAAGTGGCTGTATTGCGATTTCTGGCGGGCTTGAAGTTGCATCGGATCGTTTACTGACCTTGATGAAAAAAGGCGTGTCGGTCGAGCAAGTGGCCAAAGTGACGCAAAGTTTTACCGAGGCCGGCGTGCTGGTGCATGCGTATTTGATGTATGGCTTCCCAACGCAAACGGTGCAAGACACCGTGGATGCGCTCGAATACGTGCGGCAACTATTTGATAATGGCTGTATTCAATCGGGCTTTTTCCATCGTTTTGCTTGCACGGTACACTCCCCGGTTGGCAAAAATCCAGAAGAATTTGGCGTCACGCTGGAAAAGCTCCCCGAAATCAGTTTTGCCACCAATGATATTGGCTTTATTGATCCTACTGGGGTTGATCACGATGCACTCGGTCGAGCGCTCAATAAAGCGCTGTATAACTATATGCACGGCATTGGTTTAGATGACGATGTGCGAGTTTGGTTTGATAGCAAAGTGCCGCGCACCACCATTGCCAAACATCGCCTCGCCAAAGCATTGCAACAATATTAAGTCGACGCGGCCATCGTTGCGTATTCGTAATCAAACGATGGTCGGTGTTGAACCGGTAGCTGCAACCGGTTAAATAATGCGTTGAATCGACAACAAAGGAATGCGCTGTCTTTGCTCGATACAGTCGCTGTCACCCGCTTCATATTCACGACAAATCCAAGGGCGCTGCGCATAAATCGTACACAACATATTGCTGCGATTCAGCGCCGCGCACCAACCATCGGCCAAGCGATGCATAATCTCGCCACCCCATGCGTCCACTTCAATGAACTCGGCGGGCACATCATCATCACCCGCAATCAGCATCACTTCTAATTGGCAACAACAGGCTTTACAACTACTACACGATACAGCATCAGACATAGACCTCCATGGGTATATTATTACAACCTATATTAAATAAAACTTACTGCTATATACCCTAAAAGACTAGGGTTGTTCCGATTACGTTTTGATAGTTTTTTAAGTGCCTGCGGCACGGCTATTTACAGTCGCAGTCCGCGACGGGGACCCCATTTTCTTTGACTCGCCAAAGAAAATGGGGGAAAAGAAAGGCGACCCGAGCGCGCCCAGCTCCGCTGTGCCCTCGATCGATCGTGAGCCAAACGATAAAACCGTTTGTCTCTCTCCGCACTCGGTGCGCTTAGACGGGATTTTAAGCCCCAGCTCGACGAGCGCGGCACAGCATCAACACCAAACCTGAACATTGCCAAAGATTGGGCTTTGTTCCAATTACGTTTATAGGTTTGAAGTGGCTACGGCACGGTATATACATCAAGTCTACGCATCACCAACGAACGAACAATCCGCTGTTTAGCGAATATACGGCAAAACAATCTCATCGCGCTGCGGCGAGCGCCTGCGGTCACGCTGCGGCAAAGCTCTAAAAAAGCCGTAATCCCTGCCGTGCGATATTTTTGCTTATGGAGCACAAAATGAAACTGCCGCGCTAAATCCAAACCCACTACTGGCAGCTCTACCAAGCTGCCACGGCGAAATGCTTCTTTCAGCGCCAGCCGTGAAATACAACCAATTCCCAAACCCGACTCCACCGCGCGTTTAATCGCCTCGGTATGCTCCAGCTCTAAGCGAATATCGAGCTTGGACTGGACATGCCGCATGGCGTAATCAAAGGTTTGCCGGGTGCCAGAACCTGACTCCCGAACAATCCAAGACGCCGCCAGCAAATCAGCAAAATCAATCTCACCGCCTTGCTGCAATTTATGCGCCAAGGGATGTTCTGGCGCAGCAAATACCGCTAATTCATCGGCAATCCAGGGAATAACATCCAAATCGGCATGCTGACAATCGCCTTCAATCAAACCTAAGTCCAGCTCATAATGCGCCACTTGCCGCACAATATGTGCGGTATTGTGCACACCCAATGAAACACGGCAGCCCGGATGCTGCCGCATAAAATCACCAATGAGTAAGGTGGCCAGATAATTACCAATGGTCAGCGTTGCACCGACACGCATCGGGCCAAACCCCGAACGTCCTGCCAATAAGGCGTCAATTTCTGCCGCATGATCGAGTAACTGGATGGCTTGTGGTAATAAAGCTGCGCCCAATTCATTAAGCTGCAAGCGTTTGCCAATCCGATCAAATAAGCGCCGATCATACACCCGCTCTAATTCAGATAGCGCGGTGCTGGTCGCCGATTGCGATAAACCCACGCATTCTGCGGCCCGCGACACGCTTTCGCCACGACCTACGGCCACAAACACCTCTAACTGGCGTAGGGTGAATTTCATTTCGATACCTTCAATTGATTTTTAAAATTCAATCTGCACTATAAATATCTGATTCGCTGACAGCAAGCGTTTATAATTTAAAGCTTCTGATCGTTAAATCGTTTCACTGGGTCGTTGATAAAACCCAGCAGCTTGATGCCCTTGTTGGCCCGCGACGATCACCGACTTTATTGATTGATAACGTATGCAAATGATTCTCGACGCTCAGCCCCATCTTGAGCAAAGCATCGCCGCTGCTCGCGCCTGTTTTATTGCCGATTGCACTCAAAGTGTAGCCATTTTACTGCCGGTCATTGCTCAGGCCCAAAACGCCCCGCAAACAGAAATCAATGCCCAATTACTTTTAGCTCAATGCTACTGGGCATTAGACGATCGCGTAGCAGGCCATGCGGCCTTAGATCGGGCTGAGACGCTGATAAAAAGCCAAAAATCACCCCGTCAGCATGCCGAATATGAGCATGCCCGCGCACAATTATTGCTGTCGAGTAATCAATACCTTGCCGCACTTAAATTGTGGATGAGCTGCTTAAAAAAAGCGTTGCCATTACACGCCTACGATTTATATGTCCACGCCTGTATTGGTATCGGCAATATCTACTGCGCCTATCAACAATATGGCGATGCCTTGCACTGGCATGAAATGGCCTTAGAATTTGCACCGCATAGCCAGCAATATGAATTGCTTGCCAATAGTTATTTACACGTCGCAGCCGATTTAAATCTGTTAGGCGAATACGAAATTGCGCTGTCTTTATCCACGCAAGGCGAGGCGGTTTTTTTATCTAGCCAGCATAAAGCGTGGCTGGCTGAATGGTATAGCTATCGAGGTGAAGCTCATCTTGAGCTAGCGGAATATACCCAAGCAAAAACCTGGCTCCATACCGCGTGGGATTTAAATCAAAAGCTCAATTATCGCTGGTGCCAAGCCAATAATTTGCTGGCCTTAGGCCGCGTCTATATGGCAACCCAAGAGCCGCAATCGGCCAAGCAATATCTACTGATGGCCCTTAATCTGATTCAATCGTTTGAATCTAATCCCTTGCGGCTCAAGGCTTATCACTTGTTAGCGCAGTTGGGTGAAGAAATAGCCGACTTTAAAATGGCGTGGGAATACCGCCGCCAATACCAACATTTGGCACTGCAAGACGCACAACAAATTGCTAAAGATAAAATCACCTCGGCACTCGAGCGCAGAATGAAAGAGCTCGATATTCAATTGCTGTTTTTACAAACGCGGCAAGAAAACATCATCTTGCGGCAAAAAAGCTCCGCCGATTCTGAATTACTCAGCTCACTGCGCAGCGCCACTTTGCAAGACCCATTAACTGGCCTGAGTAATCGCCGCCATCTCGAACAAGAAATGCCCAGAATGTATCAGCGCTGTATCGAAGAGCAGCGTCCATTCTCGGTGTTGATGGTCGATTTAGATCATTTCAAACACATTAACGATCGCTTCGGCCATCCGATTGGCGATATCGTGATTCAAAATACCGCGCAGATTTTGCTGCAATCTTGCCGTAGTGGCGATCTAATCGTCCGTTACGGCGGAGAGGAATTTGTGCTCTTACTGCCTGGCGCCGCCGGCAACACCGCCTCAGAGATTGCCGAGCGAATTCGGCAAAGAGTTGAAACGCATTCTTGGCAAGACAGTCATATCGATTTACGCGTCAGCGCCAGCATTGGGGCTGCCGAATATCACGACGAGCCCGATGCCCAAACCTTGATCAAACATGCCGATCAAGCGCTGTATCAAGCCAAACACCTAGGCCGTAACCGTGTGGAGTTATATCGATGATCTGTGAAACCGCAACCACCGACTTGGCACTACTACGCCATACCCTCCACCGCGATCACGATACCGCCGAGATTGACCACACCATTCGACACGCCAAAAAAACGCATCAATTGTCGCTACTGGCTCAAGCGCTACTGTGTCGTGGAGAATATTTAATCGATATCGGCGAGCAGCCCAGCGCCGCCAGCAAAGACTTTCGCGAGGCCGGCATACTTGCCCGCCAACTCAATGACTGGTCTTTACTCGCCCAAACTTTACATTGGCAAGCACAATGCCAATTGCATTTGGGCGAATACATGCGGGCGCTGGATATTTGGTTGCAAGCCCTGCAAACAGCCATCGACGCGGAAGATCATCCCGCTTTTGTGCGCAGCTACTCGGGAATTGCCCAAGTCTGTTTAGTGTTTGGTCAGGTAGGGCTCGCGCTTGAGTACCAACAACGCGCCTTTGATTTAGCCGCCAACATCGACGATGCCACGCTATTTACTGACTGCCTACTGGCTTTAATCGCCAATTGCTACCAGCTCAAGTATTACACTGAAGTCGAGCGGCTATTGGCACAATTAAGCGAGCATCTGGCAAGAAATCCGCGCATCGAAGCCCAGGCTGAATTTCATATTTATACCGGCTTAGTGTTATTTGATCACCACCAGCTCAGCGCGGCATTTGATCAATTGCAAACGGCAAAAACATTAGCGCAAAACTATGGTGGTTTATGGTGCCGATCTTTAGTGGCCTTAATTTTAGGGCGCATTTATTTACACCAAAATCAACACGCTGCCGCACGGCAATCACTTGAGTTTTGCCTTGAATTGGGCGAACAAATTCGTGGCTTTAATATGAGCCAACAAGCACATGAATTACTTGAAACGCTGTGCATCGAACAAGGTGATTACCAAAGCGCCTTAAGCCATCTCAAAGTGGGCCACGCCAAACAGCTACAGCAACTGCAATCTAAAGCCGAAAGAAAATTGCAGCGCATTTCACAAAAACAGCTCAACCCACTTGAGCTTGAACTGCGCTTAGCCTTAAGCCGAATTCGCTACCAAGCCAAATCAGTAGCCAATTAATTCAGTCATTACATGGACTAATAGCAGCAATCTAACTCAAACAATATAACAGCCACTTCGTATTGATAAGCTATCATTAAAGCATTCTTAATTACTCATTATTTTGGAGTAAGCTTATGCAATTAAAAAAACAGCTTGGCTCGGCTTGGCACTACTGCCATTGAGCGTTTCACTATGGGCTAGTGATAACCAGCCACTCGAAGCAGCAGTTAATCCATTGGTGGTAGCTAAAGCGGTTGAAATTGGCAATCACCTACGCAGCTTACCCAAGGCCGAAGTTAAAGCCGTCATCACACAAGATATTCTGTCGCCATCAGGCCAAATGATTCAAACCATGGGCAAGAGCACGATGCTCATTGATGGCCACAATAAACTGTATGTAAAAATAAAGAGCGACAATTTAAATCGCGAATATTTTTATAACGGCCAGCAATTAACACAATACTCCCCCACCTTGCATTACTACACCACGGTTGATGTTGCCAGTAATACCAGCGATATGCTCAATCAAGTCAAAAACGTCTATGCGCTGAATATTCCACTTAAATCGTTATTTGATATTGGCAAAGACCAAGCCGTACTCAATCAACTCACCTTGGCTGAATACGTTGGTGTCAGCAAAATTAATGGTCAATTATGTGATCATTTCGTGTTTGCTCAGGCTGAGTCCGTGTGGCAATTATGGACTAGCCGCAGCAAGCCATCGCTACCTTGCAAAGTGCTGATTACCGATAGCAGCAAGCCCAATCGCCTGGCACTCTCCGAAACTTATATTTGGAATCTGAAGCCTAAGCTCAATAAGCGCGAATTTACCTTTAAAGCTAAAGCAGGTGATATTGCGATTCCATTTAAAAAAGCGGCAGAATAAGGGGCACATGATGTTTAAATTCGCAACAAAAGCCAGCATCCTGATACTGAGCGCCGTGGCTTTAATCAGCCTCGGTATGCCAATTCAAGCACAAGCTAAAGGCGATCACCAAAAAGGCGCTCGACCTGCCGCGAGCAAAAAAATAATAAAGCGACTAACAATCACAGCAATAACAATAAAAACGATCATCGAAATAACAATATTAAAAACACCAATGTCAGCAACAATAACGTTAATGTGAATGTCGATCATAACGGCGGCTATCGCCATGGCGCTTATTATGACAATGACTATCATCCGGTTGCGACCGCAGTGGCCGTCACTGCCGCTGTCGCAGTAACCTCAGCGGTCATTGGTAGTATTGTGAATGCCAACCAAATACCGACTAATTGCGTTCAAGTCATACGCGGGAATACGGCATATATGCAATGCGGATCAACTTGGTATCAACCGCAATATCAAGGCAGTAATGTGACTTATATTGTGGTGAACCAACCGTATTAATTTATTTATGCTGTGCTGATTCATGATTAAAAATAGATGATTTAGCTTTTTTAGATAAAAAAATAGGCCATTTATCTGGCCTATTTTTAATTGGAATTGACTGTTTTTCATTTCAAAATTTAAATAAAAAAACACCTCAAACTACCCACCCATATTACCAAACTGATGCGTTGGATTTTTTAGCCCGGCACTCAGCTTTCATTTTTTGCTTGGCAGCAGTGCGCTCAGCAGGGGTCATCACGCCATTTTTATCGGTATCAATCAACAAAATCAAAAAAGGCTTCCATTTTTTTGAGATAGTCCGTTTTTGTCACTTCGACTTTTGGCATCACGCGGGGACCATCATCACAATCGGCGTAAGCCATGGTTGAACCCAAAACGGCAGTGGCCAGCAATGTGGCTTGAATCAGATGACGCATTGAAATCTCCTATTTAAACCGCTAAATACGGTTCTTTTTGAGTATAACAAAGCAAATCTAACACTCAAGCCATTATTTTCTTTATTTATTAGTAAAAATAACCATTGTTATTTGTAATAATAAAGCGATTACTGGCTTATTGCTTCACCATGGAATGTGTCAGTAGTTTTTGATTTACAAATTGCGCGGTGATTTGCACTTGTCCGTCTTGCCAGCTGGCAGTTTCACCTTGAATACCCAAGAAACCACCCGATTCACTCTGAGTCGGCTCGCCTAAAATAGCCACCACTTCAGCACGGCTCATGCCGGTTGTGACTTTGTTGTAATTCTCGACGGTGATTTTTTGCTACACGCCATCAGCAGCACCAGCAAAGATAAAATGAAATAACGTTTCATACTGTTTGTCCTTGATTTCAAATAAAAAAAACAAGCAGCCCGTAGGCTGCTTGTCATCGTAGTAATTACCGAGCGGATTAACCGAGGAAAACGCGCGCGTTGCGGAACATCCGCAACCATGCGCCGTCTTCTGACCAGTCTTCCGGATGCCACGAGTTTTGCACCGTGCGGAATACGCGTTCTGGATGCGGCATCATAATGCTAAAGCGGCCATCTGGCGTGGTTACACCGGCAATGCCGTCGGGCGAGCCATTTGGATTCATCGGGTAAGTTTGCGTTGCCTTGCCGTGGCTATCCACGTAACGCATCGCCACCAATGCCTTGGCTTTATCACCTTGCTGGCTGAAATTAGCAAACCCTTCGCCGTGACTCACCACCACTGGCATTTGACTGCCTTCCATACCGGCAAAGAACAGCGATGGTGATTTCATCACCTCGGCCATCACCAAGCGCGCTTCAAATTGCTCACTTTGATTGCGGGTAAATTTCGGCCAGTGCTCAGCGCCTGGAATAATGCCCGACAAATTGGCCATCATTTGGCAACCGTTACACACGCCCAAACCGAAGGTATCAGCGCGATTAAAGAACGCTTCGAATTGTTCACGCGCTGCGCCGTTAAACAGAATCGATTTCGCCCAACCTTCACCGGCACCCAATACGTCGCCGTACGAGAAACCACCGCAAGCAGCAAGACCATTAAAGTCAGCCAGTTGTACACGGCCGGCAATCACGTCGCTCATGTGCACGTCAACCGCTGCGAAACCCGCACGGGTAAACGCCGCGCCCATTTCAACATGACCATTCACGCCTTGCTCACGCAATACCGCAACGCGGGGTTTTGCGCCGCCGTTAATATATGGAGCGGCGATATACGGGGCTGCAACGTCTTCCGCCGGATTGAAACTCAATTTAGCAAACAAGCCTTTGTCGGCTTTATCACCAATGCGCGCGTATTCAGCGTCGGCGCATGCTGGATTGTCGCGCAGACGTTGGATTTGCCAGCTAGTGTGGCTCCAAGCGCGTTGCAAATTGACGCGTGTTTCATCCAACAACAAACGATTGCGTTTTTTGATTTTAAGCTTGTCGTCATGGTTGGTCGAACCAATCACGTGCAACTCACCTGCCAAACCGGCATTCATAAACGCCGCAATCACCGCTGCGGTATCGGAGCGACGCACTTGCATCACTGCGCCAAGTTCTTCGTTAAACAACACGCCCATCACCCGGCCGTTTTCGGCGCGCTCGATGTCATCGGATGAAATTTCATCTTGTTGACGCTGACGCAAACGACGCTCGATACAGAGTTCGTCGATTTCCAGTGTCACGCCACAATGGCTAGCAAACATCATTTCTGACACAGCAGAGATCAAGCCACCGTCAGAACGATCGTGATAAGCCAGCAACTTACCATCGGCGTTCAATTGCTGAACCGTTGCAAAGAACGATTTCAGGTGATCCACACTCACCACATCAGGGGCAAAATTACCTACTTGGCGATACACCTGAGCCAAGGCCGAGCCACCTAAACGGCACTTGCCAGTACCCAAATCAATCAGCAATAAATCAGACTCAACGTCTTTGAGTACCGGCGTCAACGTTTTGCTCACGTCGGTCACGGGTGCAAAACCCGAAATCACCAATGACAGCGGCGCAGTGACGGCTTTTGCTTCGCCATCATTCCATACTGTTTTCATCGACAACGAGTCTTTACCAACTGGAATCGACACGCCGAGTTGACGGCACAATTCCAAACCAACGGCAGCGACGGTATCGTATAAATTGGCGTCTTCCCCCGGATGACCGGCAGGCGCCATCCAGTTAGCTGACAATTTAACGTCGGACAATTTAGCAATTGGCGCAGCGGCAATATTGGTTAACGCTTCACCGACCGCCATGCGGCCAGATGCTGGGCCAGAAATCAAAGCAAGGGGGGTACGTTCACCCATCGCCATGGCTTCGCCGCGTAGCGTGTTATACCCCATAGTAGTGACTGCAACGTCCGCCACCGGCACTTGCCACGGGCCAACCATTTGATCGCGCGCGGTGTAACCACCCACAGTACGGTCACCGATATTAATCAAGAACGATTTGTCGGCCACGGATGGCAAAGCCAAAACGCGGTAGAGCGATTCTTTTAAATCCAGCGCCGCTGAATCAAAAGTTTGCAATTCTGGCGCAACCCGCGTGACATCCCGCGTCATTTTTGGTGGTTTGCCAAGCAACACATCCATCGGCATATCGACGGGTTTATTGTCGAAATACGGATCTTCAACTGTCAGCTGACGCTCATCGGTGGTGCGACCAATCACCGCAAACGGGCAACGCTCACGCTCGCAAATCGCTTCAAAGGTCAGCAAATCATCCGGATGAATGCCGAGTACGTAACGTTCTTGCGACTCATTGCTCCAAATTTCTTTCGGCGCCATGCCACGCTCTTCGATATTTACTTTACGTAAATTGAAGACCGCGCCCATACCCGCATCGTTCACCAATTCTGGGAAGGCATTCGAAATCCCGCCCGCACCAACGTCGTGAATCGATTGAATTGGATTTTTACCACCCATTTGCCAGCAGCGATCAATCACTTCTTGGCAACGGCGTTCCATTTCTGGATTACCGCGCTGCACCGAATCAAAGTCCAAATCAGCCGCGTTTGAGCCGGTTTCCATCGACGAAGCAGCGCTGCCGCCCATACCGATTAGCATGCCCGGGCCGCCGAGTTGAATCAGCAATGAGCCATCAGGTAAATCATTTTTCTTCACGTGCAAGGCGCTGATATTGCCCAAACCACCGGCAATCATAATCGGCTTGTGATAACCACGGCGCTCGCCGTTGAAATCAAGTTCAAAGGTACGGAAATAACCGGCTAGATTTGGGCGACCAAATTCATTATTAAACGCTGCCGCACCAATTGGGCCTTCGATCATAATATCGAGCGCGCTGGCGATGCGATCAGGTTTGCCGTACGGCGTTTCCCACGGCTGAACATGGCCGGGTAACAACAAATTTGAAACAGTAAAGCCACACAGACCGGCTTTCGGTTTTGAGCCACGACCGGTTGCGCCCTCATCCCGAATTTCACCGCCCGAACCAGTGGCTGCGCCTGGGAATGGCGAGATCGCGGTTGGATGATTGTGGGTTTCCACTTTCATCAAAATATGCGTTTCTTCCTGCGTGAAAGCATATTCAGCGCTGCCATTTTCTGACATGGCCGCTGGGAAGAAACGTTCAGTTAACGCGCCTTCAATCACCGATGAATTATCCGAATACGCCACCACAGTGCCTTCCGGCGCGGCTTTATGCGTTTCGCGAATCATGCCAAACAAGCTGTAGTCTTGCGCTTGGCCATCGATAATGAAATTCGCGTTAAAGATTTTATGTCGGCAATGTTCCGAGTTCGCTTGCGCAAACATGGTTAATTCCACATCGCTTGGATTACGGCCTAACTTGGTGAAGTTTTTCCACCAAGTAATCAATTTCGTCGTCAGACAAAGCCAAACCATACTCGCCATTGGCTTTTTCTAGTGCCGCTTTACCGCCGTTTAATACATCAACCGTTTCGAGTGGTTTTGGCTCAAAGTGACGGAATAATTCATGGCCCGCCGCCAAGCCATCAAACACTTGTTCAGTCATTCGGTCGTGAATCAACGGCAGCAGGATATTTTTTTCTGCGCTCGACAAAGCAGAACCATCGGCTTTGCTGGCATAAACCGCGATACCCCGCTCAATTCTTGCCACCTTACCGGCCAAAGCGCAATGCAAGGCAATATCCGTCGCTTTAGAAGACCAAGGTGAAATCGTGCCCAAACGTGGCAAGACCAAAATTGGCGTACCTTGCGCCAAATCGACTTGAGCAGGCTCTCCATAGCTCAAAATTCGCGCCAAGATTGCGGTATCGGCCTCACTCAAATCCTGAGTTTGCTCAATGAAGTGCCAGAATTCGGCGTACAAATTAACCGCAACGCCTTGCGCAGCAAGTGCCGATGATAATTTTTCAATCCGGAACGGTGAAAGCGCGGTACCGCCGCGTAGTTGGAGCACATTGGCCATGTTTGAAATTAACCCAGAAATGTGGCAAAAAGTACGTAATTATACCGAAAAATCACCCTCTTTAGGAGAAAGAAAGCAAGGAATTCCACGCCTATACGCCCAGATTGCATTAACCAACGCGCAATCGAGCTGACGTCACCCATGCATGATCAATCAGGCTACCGAGTTTCTTTGGAATTTTGCCAAGGCGAGAACAGACGATCAGCGGCGGCAATTGCAGCCTCTGCTTAGCCAATTGGCTGGTTTTTAATTTTGGCCTGACGACGAAAAGCACGCGGACTCAGCCCCAACCGAGCACTAAACTGCTGATAAAAATGACTTAAACACGGATAACCACTTTGATTGGCCACCCAATCAATACCGCGATCAGTGGTCAGCAATAAATGGCTGGCATGGGGCGATGCGCAAACGCATTAGCTCTTGGCTAAAACTGGATTTCATTTGTTGCAAGAATAAGCGCTTGAGCGTCGTCACACTGCATGCGGCGACTTCGGCCAATTCACCCAAAGTGACCGATTGCAGATAATGGCTTTGTAAATGCGTCATGGCTTTAATTAAGCGGCGATCAGGCTCCAATTGGGCGACTTCGCAATCAATAAAGCGCGCGGCGGTATCTTTTTCTAATTCAGACAAAATATCCAGCACCGCAATCAAGCGCTTGACGCCCGTTAATTCATGTAGGCGCGCCAAACGCGGTGCCAGCAACTGGGTAAATGCCGGACTAAACACCACCCCTTGCCGAATCTGCGCCAGCCATTGGCACAGATGGCGTAATTCTGGCATGCCGTGCTCAGTCAATGCCACCAGCCAATCAAGCCGAAACAGCACCACTTGTAATTCCAGCGCGGCACCATCGCTGCGTGCCGGCGCTTGCCAACTATGCGGTTGATTGGGCGCGACCAAGGCCAAATCACATTCAGTGATACTTTCTATATCATGCCCAATATGGCGTTGCCCGCCGGCACCTAGCGTCAATGTCAGCTCATATTCTGGGTGAAAGTGATAATTAAACGGAATATGCTCGGCCACATGATGGTTTAAGCGCCATGCATGGCCTTGCGAATTGCCAATCCATTCTCTAATGAGCATCGTCACCTCTCGTTTGAGCCAATCATATACTTTATTGAGCTAATAGCAGATAAAATCAGCCCTAGTCGCGGTATAACTGCACTATTGGTGCGTTGTCGCATCATCTGAACGACAGCGCACCGGCAATGCTCGCATTGTGCTGGCAGCGCTTTTACACTGTCGGATGGGCAAAAGACCCACTTCAACCAAGCAAAGGGAGAGTTAAAATAATGAGCAATCCAGCTGGCGCACACCTCAAATTGATATGGGCCAATCATACCAATGCCCATAACGGCGATAATTTTCTTGCCGAGCTTCGCCTCGTCAATCTCTCTCTGATCAAACTTTGCCGACATCAGGCTGGGCTTTGTATTTTAATACTTGCCGCAAAATCAAACCCGAAACCGTCAGCGGTGACGTTGAAGTCACGCATATTAACGGCGACTTTTGGCGTCTAGCGCCGAAGGCGGGTTTTGCTGCGGTTGCCCCGGGCGAATCGCGCACCTTTGCCTATGAAGGCCTGTATTGGGTGATTGCCGAAACCGATGCGCCACTGGTTTTTTTATATTGTTTACAACGATGGTCAAGAGAACGCTTACCACGAAACCATTGGCGATCCTGAGATTGTACCGTTTGTGACCGAGCAGCAACGCCATCGCAAAGCCGATGATTTAGTGCCACTGAGCACCCCTGCACTGACGTTTGAACACAATAAAGATTTGCATCAACTACCCATCGAGCAAGTCGGTAAAATCACCCCCAGCCCATTGTCGAGCGAATGGCTCAATGGTGAAATTTAGTATTAATAAAGACACCTTGATTGTTCACAGCGCCAATTAGCCACCGAAGCGCGCTTTTTGCGCGCGGCGATTCATGATGTGAGCCGCGTGTATTTACAGCAAGCCGCTATTCGCCCAACAGGCAGCCAAGCGATTGTGTTGCAAATCGGCGCGGTCACAGTCAGTGACTCATTGGCGCCCAACGAAGCCTATTCGTTACAGATTAACGCCAACGAAATCATCATTACCGGCGCGAGCGCGCACGGTGTGTTTAATGCCTTGCAAAGTCTGCGCCAACTCTTGCCGGTAGCTGCCTTTCTCAATCCGCAAGCAGTACTTAATGTACCTTGCTGCCGAATTATTGACGCACCGCGCTTTGCGTATCGCGGCATGCATTTAGACGTTGGCCGTAATTTCAGCAGCAAAGACAGTGTCTTGCGACTACTGGACTGCATGGCACTGTATAAACTGAATCAATTTCATTTCCATATCACTGACGATGAAGGCTGGCGCCTAGAAATCCCTAGCCTGCCAGAACTCACCGAAATCGGCAGCCAACGTGGCTTTACCCAAACGGAAACCGATCATTTAGTACCGTGCTTTGGCTCTGGTGGTGATGTGAGCAATCCAGCCGGTAGTGGTTTTTATAGCCGCGCCGACTTTATCGAAATCTTGCAATTTGCCACCGCGCGCCACATCGAAGTCGTGCCAGAAATCGACGTACCCGGCCATGCCCGTGCGGCAATTAAAGCGATGAACTTGCGCTACCACCGCTTGATGGCACAAGGTCAAACCGACGCCGCCAAACAATATTTGCTGTGCGACTTTGACGATGCATCCGACTATGAATCAGTGCAATTGTGGCACGACAATGTGATCTGCATCGCCCAAGAGTCTTGCTACAACTTTATCGAAACAGTACTGCATGATTTACAAGCGATGTACCTTGAAGCTGGCGCGCCGCTAACCACGATGCACACCGGTGGCGATGAAGTGCCGCACGGCGCCTGGGAAAAATCACCGGTTTGCCAAGCCTTTATGCAAACGCAAGGCATGACGCAAATCGTTCAACTGCAAAATTACTTCCTCGCCCGTTACCGTGATTTATTAAAAAAATACGGTTTGGTGTTTGGTGGCTGGGAAGAAATCGCCTTAGTCAAAAAAGAAGTCAATGGCGAGCACACCCATGGGCCAAATCCAGAGTTTGTGAATGCCAACTTCCGCCCTTACGTATGGAACAACGTTTGGGGCTGGGGCCAAGAAGACTTTGCCTATCAATTGGCCAATGCCGGTTATAAAACCGTGTTATCCAATGTGACCAATTTGTACTTTGACTTGGCCTATTGCAAAGACCCTGCCGAGCCTGGCTACTACTGGGGGGGCTTTATCGAAACCCGTGGCGCATTTGAATTTTGCCCCTTGGATATTTTCACCACCGCCACGGTCGATTTAATGGGCCACCCGCTCGATCAAGAAAAAATCGCCAGCAAAGTACGGTTAACGCCAACTGGGGTGAACAATATCATCGGGATTCAAGGCCAGCTGTGGGCTGAAAACATCCGTGATGCCGCCCGTTTGGAATACCTCGCCATGCCACGCATGATGGCTTTAGCCGAGCGCGCTTGGGCGCGTGATCCAAAATGGACTTTGATCGCCGATGCAGACCAGCGCCAAGCCAAAATGGATGCGGATTGGAATGAATTTGCCAATCGGCTTGGCCAACGTGAACTAGCGCGCTTAGATGGATTTTTAGGCGGCTACGGCTACCGCATCCCATTGCCGGGCGCGAAAGTGGAAAACGGCCAATTGCTCGCCAATGTTTCAGCACCGGGTTTAACCATCCGCTACACCGTTGATGGCAGTGAACCCACCGCACAATCAGCGCCCTACACCGGCGCGCTCGATTACGCGGCGCTCAGCCAAGCCGCTGGCTTTACGGGCGTGAAGCTGGCTACCTTTAGCAGCAGCAATCGCAAGAGCGCCACGGTTGTAGTCAACTAAACCAGTCGCATTCTGCTTAGGCCCCGCATGGCGCGGGGCTTTTTTTGCGTCGAAATTCAATCATTCCCCGTCGTTTTCTTGCTGTGAACTTGACAGCTGGCCATCAAACTCTTGTTCAAAGGCGACGAATAGCTCGCCGATATCAGTTAAAAAATACATACGTATATCAATACAGGCTTTTTATTACATGATTCACAGCAACATACCCATGAACTTAACTGAGTTAAGTGTTCCTAATACGCGCCCCACTTGCCGCTTTATTAACCGCCACCGCCCTATTGCACGCTTTGCTTCACGCATTCAGGCTGATGGCACCGCGCGTCTTGTTAGCCTCATGGTCAAGTAACAATCTGCCAAACATAATCCAATGTATCTATACAAAACGACACAGCCGCAGCATCGCGCATAAAAAAGCCCCATCAATCGATGGGGCATAGGCATTCAAACAGCCAATTTAATTTATTCAGAAATGAACAATTCAATTTCAACGTTTTCGGCCGAATATTGAATCTGCGCCAACAAGACCGCATCAACAAAATTAGCAAACCGGCGCAATACAATCGAATTGGCTAACGCTGGGCCCATTTCAGAGCGAAACTCACCCACATATTGCAAAGCACCAACGTGATTGCTTTCTAGCTCATCTTCATTATCGCTAATAATGCTCTTAATTTTTTTGCGAATTTCTTTTACTTCTTTAAACAAGTCGCTTGAAATTTCGCACAATTGAGCAAATTGAATCGCAATATCAATCTTGCTGCCCGGCACTAAAAAACGGCTTAATGTACGTGATGACTTTTGCAATAATTCTAACTCCAAATCATCCACATACAAATCCATGGGGAAATGACCTTCCACCGCCTTTAGCGCCTGACGAATTCCTTCATTCGACTTTAATGCCTCAGGTAAACGATTACTGGCACGGGCACCGACTTTATAACGACTTTTATTGCTCATTTAATGCTCCTAGCTTTCGATTTACAAAAGAGTGTATCTCAGCAGTGTGACGCCCCTTTTAATTAGCATCAAGTCTGAAGTACATCCCATGACAAAAATGCAATCAAACCGCCCACCTGCACAGCCCCCCATCTCAAAGCAAACAAAATAAAATCGCTACACGGCAAAGTCAGTCAACCTGAGAGAAAAAATTTTAGCGTTAATTCAAATATTTACTCAACCCACGGCAAAAATTTAGCGCAAAGGGGTTTACAAACGCCCTAAGTCTAGCTAGAATTCGCCACCTCACTGAATTGAGCAATCAGTTCAGTATGTAGTGCGCGATTGGTGGAATTGGTAGACACGCAGCGTTGAGGTCGCTGTGCCCTTACAGGCGTGCGAGTTCGAGTCTCGTGTTGCGCACCACAAAAAACATTAACCCCGACAAGCTTAGCTTTGCGGGGTTTTTTGTTGTCTATCGCATCCAAGACAGCCAGTACCAAACCTGCCCCCATTCCTGCCCCCTACTACATTTTTGTCCCATCACTTCATCGACACATACCATGCTCCCACCAGGCGACACCTTAACAACCAAGTATGGATATTGTTTTCTCTAGTTGCTGCGGTTTTGGCGCTGATTGCGGCGTAATTTACTGTCAAAAAATAGACTGAATATCTATACCCAGCGCTGATTCAAGGCAAGAAGGACTTGATGTCATTCTTTTTGTATTTACGCGGAGCTTAAACCAAAAAACAGTACTAACATAAGCAAACAGAAAGCAAACCTGGGTTGAGATGATGATCTTAGAACAGCTAAAATTAAAAACTCGTAAACAACACTCACGCCTGCATCAACACCCCCTACTCAAAGGGATTACCCAGTCTGGGTATTCTTTGGCACGCTATATTCAATTATTAAAAGCTTACTATGAAATCTACTCCGCCATTGAAACCGTACTTTTGCAAAGACAAAGCCAATTTAATCTCGATTTTGATTATCAAGCGCGCTATAAGCTGCCGTGGTTACAAGCCGATTTAAAAGATCTTGAATCGCCGCCCACGATGAGCCACCCCACTCTCGCCAATGAAACGTCGGGCATCATCACCACACCCGAGCAATGGCTCGGTGCGGCGTATGTGCTTGAGGGCTCAACCTTAGGAGCCCGCGTTATTAGCGCTTGTTTACAAAAAACGCTGCGTATCAGCCCGCAATTTGCTGGGCATTTTTTTAATGCCTATGGTTTAAATACCTCGAAATACTGGCTTGAATACCAAAATTTTTTAGCCAGCCATCCGATTGTGGCCACAACAGAAATCACCGCTGCAGCATCACAGACCTTTGGCTTATTTAATAAAGGTCTTGATTTTTATGCCCAATAAAACATTAAGTACACCAGAATTTGAGCAAGCCTTGCGCCAATGTGCAACTGAGGCGATTCATTTAATTGGTTCGATACAAGATCATGGCATTTTTTTGGTTTTAGATCTAAACGATGAGTTCATCCACGTGAGTAGCAACACCGAGCATTTTTTCGGATTAGATCCTAATGAATTACTGGGTAAAAACATTAAGCACATATCGGCACTACAGCCAATATTGAGCTTGATTAAAGATAAAAAAACAGCCGAACACCATCAAAATATATCCATCGGAAATAAATATAAATTCAATATCAGCACATCGATTCATGACGACAGTCTATATATCGAATTAACACCCAATATAATTGAAAAAGACAATCAATTAAAAATTGAAAGTACAATTAATGAGCTACTATCCATCAATAGAACGACCCATCATTCTGATTACTTCAATTTATTAGCGCAGTATATTCAAGAAATTAGCGGATTTGACCATACGATGATCTATCGCTTTGATAGCAATTGGGATGGCGAAGTGATCGCAGAAAACTGCCACAATACCTCAGACTCATATCTGGGCTCTCGCTTTCCAGCGAGCGATATCCCAGCGCAAGCCAGACAGCTCTATACTAAAAATACCATTCGTTATGTGGCGAATGTCGATGCGGATCAAGTCCCAATTTTATCCACCGATGCCAATAAAACGCCAGATTTAAGCTACGTTCAATTACGATCGTTATCACCAATTCATCTGCAATACTTAAAAAACATGGGCGTTGCGGCTTCTCTATCTATTTCTTTGTTACAAGATCAACGTTTATGGGGACTGATTACTTGTCACCATAAAACACCCAAAATATTAAGCACCCAAGCCATGCTGAGGTGCGAATTAATCGGAAATTTAGTTTCTGAACATTTAAATTCAGATCAAGTATTAGAACAATTTTCGCTTGATGAACAAATCATTCTTTTATTTGGTAAATTATCGCAATTTTTATGGCTGCCACAACAAGGTATACCCGACAAGATTCTAGAAGAAATTCAACATTTAATGACTGCCGATGGCGTGGTTTTATCCTTAAACGACAAGCGTCATCACTTTGGTAAGGTACCGGAACCGGCTGAACTCGAAGCATTAATTCAGTGGCTGCATACTCAAGAAGGTGACAAAGCCTTTGCCTGTGATGATCTGAGCTTGCGCTTTGAACCCGCTAAAGCCTACCAGCATCTCGTTTCCGGGGTTTTGGCTGGCCCTTTTCCATTACGCAATGGCAGCTATGTGCTGTGGTTTCGGTCTGAACATCCTCGTCACATTCACTGGGCTGGCAAGCCCAATAAAACCTACATTCATGCAAGCGATGGCTCGCACAGACTGCTCCCCAGAACGTCTTTTTCTGAATGGGTACAGGTCTGGCCAGGGCGTGCCCAAGCATGGCTGCCGGCCCAAATTATGATTGCGCAACGTTTTGGATCAGCGCTACTCAATCAAATTGAATATATATTCAAGCTAGAAAAAAACGAACATGAATTAAATGAAGTAACCGAGCAATTAGAACAAACGCAAGAAATTATGTCGTCAATTATTCGACATATTCCAGCGATAGTTACTTTAAAAAAATGCCGACAATTTAAGCTTCAGCCTCCTCAACCCTGCAGGTTGTGATTTTTTTTGGCATTCAAGAAGCAGATATCATTGGAAAAAATGATTTTTATTTATTTCCGCAAGAACAAGCAGAACGATTTATTCAAAGTGATCGTCAAATTTTAGCCAAAACTTGCGTCGTGGAAATTAACACCGAAGACATCCGCACCCGCAACGGTGAAATTAAAACTTTATTAACGCGAAAAATCGCCCTCACCAATAAAAAAGGCGATGCCACTCATTTGCTTGGCGTATCAATTGATGTGACCGAAAAACGTGCGGCAGAGCATGAAATTGAAAAACTGGCTTTTTATGATCCGCTAACTGGACTCGCCAATCGCCGTCTCATGCTCGATAGGCTAGGCCAAACCCTTTTGGGCAGCGCCAGATCGGGCAAACATGCTGCGCTCATCTTAATTGATTTAGATAATTTCAAATCACTGAATGATATTCATGGGCATGATGCAGGAGATTGGCTACTTAAAGAAGTCGCTAAACGACTTACTCACATAGTTAGAAAAGGCGATACGGTGGCCCGCTTGGGTGGCGATGAATTTGTGCTTATTTTGGATGAGCTGAATACCGATGAATCGCATGCGGCACAAGATTTAGAGTGGATTGCCAAGCAAATTGTAGAGCAGTTCATTCATGAGTTTAATATTCAAATGCCAAATGAAATCGAGATCAAATCGGTGATTCAACATCGTTGCAGTCCAAGCATTGGCATTTCGCTATTTCAAGGTTGTACCTTAAGCGCAGAAGAAATACTCAAACGCGCCGATACCGCAATGTATCAAGCTAAGAGTGGCGGAAAAAACACCTACCGCTTTTTTGACCCGGAAATGCAAAAAGCCGTTTTAACTCGAATTACCCTAGAAACTGAATTGCGCCACGCCGTAGTTCGGGAACAATTTATTCTTTATTTTCAACCACAGGTGAATCATTTAGGTCATTACATTGGCGCCGAAATTTTAATTCGCTGGCAACACCCCACGCAAGGCTTGATTGCTCCTGCTGAGTTTATTCCTTTAGCCGAAGAAACCGGACTAATCCTACCAATGGGGTTTTGGGTGCTGGAACAAGCATGTCAACATCTGTCACGTTGGGCAATCGATCCTTTATTCGCACACCTCACTCTATCGGTGAATGTCAGTGCCAAGCAATTTGGGCTACCTAGTTTTGAGCATGAAATTGAGCAATTACTCGCGACGTATCAAACTAATCCAAATCGACTTAAAATTGAAATCACAGAAAGTTTATTATTTGACAACACCGAAAGCGTTATCAAAAAAATGAATACCATCCGCAAACAAAAAGTGGCCTTTTCAATCGATGACTTTGGCACTGGTTTTTCTTCTCTTTCATATTTAAAACGCTTGCCACTCGAACAATTAAAAATTGACCAGTCTTTTATCCAAGATATATTAACTAATCCCAAAGATGCCGCGATTGCATCGACCATTATTGCATTAGGCAAAAATCTTTGTTTAACCGTCATTGCCGAAGGGGTAGAAACCCAAGCGCAAAAAACACTATTAGAAAGCATGGGCTGCCTTACTTATCAGGGCTATTTATTTGGTCAACCAATGAAAATGACTGATTTTGAGCACCTTATCAACGCGTCGGCCATCGCAAAATACAACCCGATTGAATGCGATGAAAGCAATTTAAAATAAAAACTTTTTTCACTCGCATGAAACTGGCATTCCCATTCAACGTGATCTTGGTAAAATCAGCTTTTGCCCACGTCAAAAGATCAAAGCCATGAGCCGTTTTTGGAGCCCTGTTGTTCACGCCCTTACGCCGTATACGCCGGGCGAGCAGCCTAAAATCACCAATCTGATCAAACTCAATACCAATGAAAACCCATATGGCCCATCGCCCAAAGCCATCGACGCGATGCAGGCTGCGGTGAATGATTTATTACGGCTATATCCTGACCCCAATGGCGATGTGCTTAAAGACGCGGTGGCAAATTTTCATCACGCCGATGGCATTACGCGCGCGAATGTCTTTGTGGGTAATAGCTCGGATGAAGTGCTGGCGCATACCTTTCAAGCCCTGCTCAAGCACGATGCACCGCTATTATTTCCCGATATTAGCTACAGTTTTTTATCCGGTGTATTGCGGCTTGTATGGCATTGAATATCGCAGTGTGCCGCTAAACGACGCGTTTGAAATCGACACCAATGATTACACCGGCGGTGGCGCGATTATTTTCCCTAATCCCAATGCGCCGACGGGTATTTTGCTGCCGCTAGCGCAAATCGAAGCGCTATTAAAAGCACATCCCAATCAAGTGCTGGTGGTCGATGAAGCGTATATCGACTTTGGCGGCACCAGCGCGATTGCGCTGGTAAACCGGTTTGATAATTTGCTGGTGGTGCAAACGTTGTCGAAATCTCGCTCGCTAGCGGGCCTACGCGTTGGCTTTGCCGTTGGCCATGCTGATTTAATTGCAGGGTTGGAGCGGGTTAAAAAATAGCTTTAACTCCTATCCGCTCGATCGCATTGCGCTGGCGGGTGCCGTGGCTGCAATCGAAGACACGGCGTATTTCAATCAAACCTGCACGGCAATTAACACTACGCGAGATACCCTCACCCAGCAATTAAGCCAATTGGGATTTGAGGTGTTGCCATCACACGCCAATTTTGTTTTTGCATCTCATCCACAAAGAGATGCGGCTGAGCTGGCACAAGCACTGCGCGAGCGCGCGATTTTAGTTCGCCACTTCAAACTGCCGCGCATTGCGCAATTTTTGCGGATTTCGATCGGCAGCGAGGCCGAAAGCGCAGCATTGATTGCAGCATTGCACACCATTCTAAACGCATAATTTGAATACCATCAGAGTCAGTGTAAGTTTGCGATCAATCTTGCACTGGCTCTAGTCCGTTTGGTATTAAAATATTACTTTTCTTGAACCACCGACCTTATATCAATCCTTTATATTAGAAATATCTAATAAATAATCGAGACTAAGTAATCACATCCCGAATAGGTCAAATAGACAAGTCCCATGAATTCATTTTTTGTTAAGCCTATGTTTGGGAGCTCTAAAGCGTTTCGCATCCTATTAATTGCAGGATGCAACCTAGGTTTTTTTCTATTTTCCTTGCGCTCTTGGTCTGGCAAGTGGCGAGCTATCAATCGCGGCAATCGATTCAATTGCTCACTGAACGTGGCTCAGCGATGATCGAGCAGTCTTTACACAATGCCTATGCTGTGCTGGATCAAATCGCTTTAAGTCCAACAATACCTTGCCAAGATTTATACGCAGATTTACAAAAAATCAGTGCAGCCACGCCTTACTTTCGCGCGATTTATATTGCAGATAGCCAAACTCAGCGTATTTTTTGCTCATCGGTCCATGCGCTCGGCCAAATAGATTCACCGATACAAACACTGATTAGTGACGGCGCCACGCGAGCCAGCGGAATTGCTTGGCATGAAAAAAGTTTAATCTCAGATCGAGAAGCCTTAGTTATTTATCGCAAACTGGATAATGGTCGCGTACTTATCGGCGTACTGGATTCACAATATTACAAAGATATTTTGCAACTGGTGATGGGATTACGGGTTAAAATCATTACGCTCAAAGTCGGTAATTTACAGCTCGTGAATCAAGGCAATGATTTTGTATTAACGCCACTCACCGAGGCCAAAAACGATAGCACTTTAGTTTCGCTGAATCAGCTGCCGGTTCAAGTCACTGCGGAACATAATCACTTTCAGTTACGAAAATATATTGAAACAAATTTACCGCTGGCCATCTTACTGGGCATGATTTTTCTGGCTTGGAGCAGTCGCTGGATTTGGCAACGACTCGGAGAAAAAAATAACTTTCGCCAGCAAGTCATCGAATCGATCCAGCAGCAACAATTTATACCGTATTACCAACCCGTCATTGGTCAGAAAAATACTATTTGTGGCTTAGAAATACTCGCGCGCTGGCAACATCCAACGCTTGGCGTATTAAACCCAGTTTTATTTATTCAACAAGCCGAAGCACAAGGTCTACTGACGCCAATCATGCTGAGCATCATTGAGCAAGTAGAAAACGATTTAGCTAAAAAACCTATCCCAGCACAATCACGGGTTGGGATTAATATCACCGCACAGCAATTAAATGATCAGTCTATGCTTAATGCCATTTTTGCATTCAATGCAAAATTAAAATATCTTGATTATCAACTGGTGATTGAATTGACTGAAGAAGGATTAGTCAGCGACCCTGATTTGGCCAATAAAATCATTCAAGAAATGGGACGGGCCGGCATTATGGTGGCGATTGATGACTTTGGTATTGGTCATAGCTCGCTAGCTTCTTTAAGCCGCTTTCCATTTCATTATTTAAAGATTGATAAAAGCTTTATTGATCACATTGTCAGTCGAGAAAAAGATCAAATTATTGTCGCGAATATGGTCGATATGGCACGACAACTCAATTTAAATGTCGTTGCCGAAGGCGTAGAAAGTAAAGATCAAGCGGATTATCTAGCGATACTGGGCATTGATTATTTGCAGGGGTTTTATTTCTCTAAACCTTTACCGATTGCCCTGTTGGCGCAGTTTAAATTTAATACCGTAAACTCAGCGCAGTTTCCATACTTTCACTAAGTCAGAATAAAAACGCCGTCAACTCACGTTAACGGCGTTTTCTTTGCTAAATCGCTATTTGGCGATACGAACAATTCATTCCTTGGATGAAGGCGCCTTCACCGACAAAGGTAGCCCTGCCACCATCAACACCACTTCCACGGCTTGCGCTGCCACCCACTGCATAAAGCTACCGTGTAAATCCACAAAATGGCGGCCCATCTGCGTTTCGGCGTGTAAGCTCCAGCCGATTTCATTGCCGACGGCAATCACGATTTGTGGCGTACTGGCAATAAACTCAGCCCAGCGGGTTTGTGCCTCAAGCAGCGTTGCATCGCCATCGTAAGCGCAATCGGTAAATAAATTGGTGAGCCACAAAGTAATGCAATCAAGCACTATGACCTCGCCACTAAAGCCATGCGCTGCCAGATCAACCTCTTGCTCTAAATTGACCCAGCGCGCATCGCGCTGCGCTTGATGCCGTGCAATTCGCTGGGCAAAGTCATCATCCCACGCGCGCGACGTGGCCAAATACGCTGGCCGCGCAGTGAGGGCTAAAGCGCGTTGTTCTGCGTAGCGGCTTTTACCGCTTTTTTGCCCACCACTAATTAAAATCAATTGCATATAAACCGACCTATAGATGTGTTGGCGGCAAAAAAATGGCGTCGAGGCGTCGAATTAGGCAATTCAACCGCGCTATTTTCTAGCTAGTATTTAGCTGCAGGCAATTTAAATCCATGCTCAGCGTAATATACCCCTAGCAAAATTAAAACTGCGCCTGCGGCACCAACGGCGGTGATGCGCTCGCCCAAAATAATAATGGCCGTGAGCATAGTGACCATCGGGATTAAATAAATATAATTACTGGCTTTCACCGCGCCGATGATACCCAGCGCTTTATTCCACGCCACAAAGCACAGCGCCGAGGCAATGATGCCTAAAAACAGCATATTGCCGCCTTGTAATGGATTGAGCCACAAAGCCAAATCAACACGGTAACCCATGATCCACGCGGCGGGTAGCAAGGTAACGATGCCGTAAAAAAACACTTGCCGCGTTAAATATAAATACCCATAACGCTGCCCTGCCCGCTTGAGCAATAAGCAATAAATCGCCCACGCTGCGCCCGCAGATAAAGCCAAAATATCGCCCAGTGGATTGAGTTTTAAAATCACGCTGCCATTAAACATCACTAAAGCCACGCCTGCTAAAGCAATCAAAGAGCCAACAATTAAGCGCAGACTGAGTTTTTCGTCATGGGTGGTGAAATGGGCAAAAAATGCGGTGAGTAATGGCGCAGATGAGACGAGTAAACCCACGCTGGAGGCTTGCGTATATTGCAGCGCGATATTTTCAGTTAAAAAATACAGCGTCACACCAAATAAACCTAGGCCACAGAAATACAATTCTTCACGCCATTGCGGTTTTTTAAGCACCGGATGCATTAAAAACAATAAGGCGTAGGCTAAGACAAAACGATCAAGGGCAATTTCAACTGGGCTGCGAAAGTCTAATAAGATTTTGGTGGAAACAAAGGTCACGCCCCAGACCAAAAACACAAAACAACACCATTAAATGGCCTTTTAAAACCGGTTTCATTGTTACCCCTTAGTCGGCCCAGCAAAGTTGAATTGCGATTTTACACAGCGCCGGCTTATTTGTTGCTTAGGTAACGCCGCACTGCCGCATTGTGTTGTTCTAAGGTCTCGGAAAACGCCGAGTAACCGTCGCCTTTGGCGACAAAATAAAATGCCTTGGTGCTGCTTGGTTGCGTCGCGGCAATCAGTGCTGCTTCACCCACCATGGCAATCGGCGTCGGTGGCAACCCGGCACGAGTATAGGTGTTGTAAGCCGTATCGGTACGCAAATGCGCTTTGGTGATATCGCCTTTAAATGCTTCGCCAACGCCATAAATCACCGTAGGATCGGTCTGTAAACGCATGCCTTTACGTAAACGATTAATAAATACGCCCGAAACCATCGGTCGATCGGTTGCTTTGCCGGTTTCTTTTTCAACGATGGACGCCAAAATCAGCGCGTCGTAGGCCGATTTAAGTGGCAAATCAGGGTGACGATTAGCCCATGCGGCATCGAGTTTTGTTTGCATTAATTGATGCGCGCGCGCCAATAGCTTGAGGTCTGAGCTGCCTTTATCGATGCGATAACTATCGGGGAAAAATAAGCCCTCGGGCGATGCGGCGCTAATACCGAGCGCGGCCAAAATTTCGCTATCGCTCATGCCCGCTGTATCGTGTTTTAAATTAGGATGAGCGTTGAGCGCGCGGCGTAGATCGCGCCAATTCCAGCCCTCGATCATGCTAAACATTTGTAAATCAACCTCACCTTTGGCTAATTTTTTAAGTAATTGCCAAGGCGACATCGGTGATTTTAAAGCGTAACTGCCGGCTTTAATGCTGGCGTCTTGCCCAGAAATGCGCGCCAGCAAAATAAATAATGGCGCAGAATCGATTGCCCCTTGCTGCACCAATTGCGCGGCAACTGCATTCACGCCACCGGGCTCAATTAACACCGAATGCGACGGCGGATTGGGCTGCTCTGATTGGGTCCAGCTATAAAACCATGCGCCACCGGCCACCAATGCCGCAAAAAAGCCAAAAATCAGTAAGCCAAACAAGCGCCCCCAAAACGATACGGGTTTATTTACTGCTTTCTTGTGGTAGAGATTAGGTTTCTTTTTATAGGGTGTTGGTGCAGCCACTGCGTTTTACCTTAGGGTCAGTTATGTTGATTTTCGGCGGTGCTCATATCACCATCGACGTCGTTAGTGCGCGCTTTTTCTCGTTGCACGGCATAAAACTTTTGCACATTGGCCAAGTCGCGCGAGCGATACATCGGCGGCAGGCTTTTCCAAATCATTTTGCCGTATTGTTTTTCAACGAGGCGCGAATCGGCAATCATTAAGATACCGATGTCGCTTTCATCACGAATTAAGCGCCCTGCGCCTTGCTTGAGCGTAATGGTGGCATTGGGCAGCTGATAATCCATAAACGGGCTGCGCCCGGCTTTGGTCAGCTGCTCCATTCTGGCTGAAAGCACCGGATCATCGGGTGGCGAAAACGGTAATTTATCAATCACCACCAAAGACAATTGCTCGCCACGCACGTCAATGCCTTCCCAGAAGGTTTGGCTGGCGACCAAAATCGCGTTCGGCTCTTTACGAAACTGATCGAGTAATTCAGTTCTCGAGCCAGTGCCTTGCAAAAACACCGGCCAATCTAAGCCAGCCGCTTTGAGTTTTTCAAGCAAGATTTCATGCGCTTCACGCATGGCGCGCAACGAGGTAAACAGCAAAAAAGCATGGCCCTGAGTGGTTTGCAATAAAGGCCAAGCTTTCTCAACCACCGCACGGGTATATTCGGCAGTATTAGGCTGGGGCATGTCTTGCGGCACATACAGCACAGCCTGCTGCTTGTAATCAAATGGGCTATCCCAGGTGGCGGTCTCGGCTGACCATAAACCCAGCTCATGCTGAAAATGGGTAAAGTGATGATTCACCGCCAACGTTGCCGAGGCAAAAATCCACGCGCGTGGATTGAGATTGACTTGTTTTTGGAATAAATCAGCGATATTGAGCGGGGTAATATGCAGCAAAAAAACCATGCTGCGTGACGTCAAGCCAATGCACGGTTTCGGCTGAATCTGATTTTTGCCATTTTTCGACTAAGGCCAACATTTCAGCTGCGCGTTTATAGCATTTTTCTAGCCCTTCACCGCGCTCGGCTTGCTTGGCGAGTAACTCAGTTAAATGCTGAATATGCCCGGTCATTTCAACCAGCTGGCTAAAAAAGCTCGGGAATTTTTCTTTAAGCTCATGCTGCGGTAAGCGCACCGTGTCTTTAAAAATTAAGCGCACATCTTTGACTGATTTTTCCAGCGCTTCGGCGGCGTTGGGCAGCATGACAAAATCTTTGGCCACCACTAAAGCTTCGGCGCGCGCGTCGCGTGCCAGTTCGATGATTTGCCCATTGGTCAGCGTATCGCCAAAAAACAAACTGGCGACTTCAGGCAGCTGATGTGCTTCGTCAAAAATCACCGTATTACATGCCGGTAGTAATTCACCCGCGCCTTCGTCTTTTAGCCACACATCAGCAAAAAACAAATGATGGTTCACCACCACAATATCGGCTTCTTGGGCGTCTTTACGCGCTTTGAGCACAAAGCATTCTTTGTGATTGGGGCAGTCTTGCCCTAAGCAATTATCGCGCGTGCTAGTCACTTGCGCCCAAATCGGCGCGTCTTCGGCTACCCCAGGGCAAGCGGCTTTATCACCAGAGCCGGTGGTATTGGCGTAGCGTTTTACTTTTTGTAAATCGGCGATGTCTTCACGGCGCATAAAGCGCCCTTCATGCTCGGCACGCGCCAAATGGTAATGACACACATAATTGGAGCGCCCTTTCAGCAGCGCAATAATCGCCGGTACTTTGAGCACATCGCGAACGCTCGGTACGTCGCGATTAAACAACTGATCTTGCAAGGTTTTGGTGCCGGTTGAAACAATCACTTTGCCACCTGACAACAGTGCTGGCACTAAATAGGCAAAGGTTTTACCGGTGCCGGTGCCTGCCTCGGCAATCAATTGCCCACGCGCTTCAATCGTGCGTTCAACCGCTTGCGCCATTTCTAGCTGGGGTTGACGCAATTTATAGCCGGGAAAAGCAGCACCAAACGGGCCGTCATCGGCAAAAACTTCTTCAAGAGTCATGGAAAGCTCAAAACATCGGATGATCGATTGTACCGTAGCTAGGCGCTGCTGACGCTTGAATCAACGTGGTCAATTTCAATATGGCATCGGGCAAAAAAAAAGCCCCGCACGCGGCGGGGCCAATCAATACAGGGAGAGATGAAAAACACAATACACATCGCATTAGCGCAGATCTATTCAACCTAAACCAACACCATCTATCGCATTGCTCACTACCCTTGTTCAGAGTGTCGCTATTGGCAAAAGTTCAGCACCAGTGTTAATTTTTTTGCGCTTGAAAAAACACCACTTGCCCAGATTGACCGGTGCTATTGCCGCCTAATAAATACGCAATCGCTGGGAATAAATCACTGGCAAGAGGTAGATTCTCCGACGATTCGGCAGGATGCGTTGCCAAACGGAATGGCGATTGAATCGGGCCGGGCACCAGTAAATTAATCCGTACATTCGGGATGTTTTCCCATTCGGATGCAGCAATCTCAACCCAGTTTTTTTGCCCGGCTTTACTCACGCTAAAACCGCCCCAATACGCATTGGGCTCAAAGGCATGGGTTTCACCCAAAACCAATACCGCGGCATCGGGCGATTGCTGCAACAGCGGAAACAACGCCCGCGTCAGCGCAAATGGCGCGGCCACATTCACGCGGAACATATCCACCCATTCATCCAGCTTTTGATTAGCCAGTGGCGACAAATGATTAAAACCATTGGCGCAGTGCAAAATGCCGTCTAGACGACCAAATTCTTTTTGGATCAGTACGCCCAATTGATTGAGCTCAGCTTCACCCATTTTGGCTAAATCCAGCGGTACGGCCGCAGGCTGCGGCCCGCCAGCCGCTTCGATGGCATCGTAAGTACGGCTGAGTTTTTTTTCGTTACGGCCCAATAAAATAATCGTCGCGCCGAGTTTGGCCAACTCAATAGCGGCCATTGCGCCCAAGCCCTGACCCGCACCCGTTACGAGAATCACTCGATCTTTAAATGCATCTGCTGCAATGCTTGCTGATTTCCAATCTGCCATTTTTTATTCCTAATCATCAGCCAAACGGCTTGAAGTGTGATTACTTAAAGTGCTACTTAATTCGCCAGCGGCGCACCGAAAAATACACTGAGATCTCGGCTCATCGTTGCAATCAATTCCGCCGAAGTGGGTCTAGGCCGACCACGGCAAATTCATCATGGATTGTTAGCGTGGGGTTGACGCTTGCTTTATCTGCGCGACATTCTAGCGTTGCAAATACTGCAGGCATTGCTGTGCCGCTTTAACGCCACTACGCACTGCGCCTTCGAGAGTCGCGGGGTATTCACCGCGCCCTTGTCCGGCTAAATCAGCGGTGAAATCACCCGCCAAAAATAAACCCGCCACATCAGTCTTATTGTCAGGCCGAAGCAAGCTAGGCGTACAGGCAAACGTCGCACGTTTTTCACTAATGACTTGTTGGCGCAACACTAAATCGGGCAGGCCTAAGCGTTGGTGCAATTCAGCTTGCACGGCCGTGGCTAATTCATCATGACTTAAGCCGCTATGCAGCCCTTCGCTAGAAATCACCACCGCAATCAAACCATGCTGCGCGTGACTCACACCGCGATCAAACACCCATTGCGAATACGCATCAGCCAAACCGAGCATCGGCGTAGCCAGTTTAATCTCGGCGGCATATTGCAAATACACCGTCACAATCGGCTGATATTGCCAAACGGCCAACTGCGCGCTTAAAGCATTGAGCGCCGGGATCGTAGGCAAAATTTTCGCCGCTTGATGTGGTGGCGTGGCACAAATCACCGCGTCAAATCGCTCAGCATCATCCAATAAAAACCTTGGGTATCTACCAACAGCCTTTTTACTCTATGGCCTAGCTTTAAATACCCAGCATGCTGCTCAATATACTGCGCCGCAGGCTCAGGAAATAACTGACTAAAATCACAACGCGGCAACAATAAATCAGACGCAGCGCGGGCGCCACCCAAACTATCGCGCAACACATTAAGCAGCACTTGGGCACTGGCCAGCTCCAGCGGCGTATTCAGTGCCGCCAAGGTCAACGGCGACCAAAATTTAGCGACCAAACTCGCCGGTTGCCGCTCATGACTTAACCATTCAGCGACGCTGATGTCTTGCGCTAAACGCCAGCCCCGCCATTTTGTGATCTGAATGGTGCGAATTAAGGCCCAACGCTCAGCCCACGATAAGCCTTTAGCCAACAATAAACCCACAACCAAATGCAAGGGTGCTGGCAACCGTGGGCAGGCCAGTACAAAACCGGGATCGACTTGCAAACGCATCGGCAAGCGCAAAAAGACGCGAGATAAATCCACGCCGCATTGCGCCATTAAACGCAATAATTCGCTATAGCCACCAATCAATAAATGCTGACCATTATCCACGGCGCTCGCCCCAACCTGATGACTGCGCGCCACCCGACGCGCCCGGCCACCGAGCACTTTGCCAGCCTCAAACACCGTGACCGACACGCCCGCCGCCGCTAACTCCACCGCCGCCGCCATACCCGCATAACCGCCGCCAATAATAGCAACGGTTTTCACCCCAGGATGATGCTTTGCACTAGTTACGCTCAAGCAAACCACCATGTTTTCCAAGCCAGCCAGAGCTTGCGAATTGGGGTCAGCTTAATGCGTTGATTAAGTACTTTTTGCGCGCCATCGGCGCGAATTTCGGCCAAGGTAGCGCGGTAAATCGCCGCCATCACCAAGCCAGTACGCTGACTTTTTTTATCGCACTCAGGTAATAAAGCGATGGCTTGATCGTAATATTGTTCGGCACGATCAATTTGGAAATTCATTAAAGCTTTAAATTCAGCCGTTTCACGGTAATTCATAATGTCAGCAGCGGGCACATTAAAGCGCTGCAATTCATCCACCGGTAAATAAATCCGGCCGCGGCGGGCGTCTTCACCGACGTCGCGAATAATATTGGTCAGCTGAAAAGCAATCCCTAAATCATGCGCGTATTTTAAGGTTTTACGATCAGTAAAACCAAAAATCATCGCCGCCAATTGCCCAACGACGCTGGCAACGCGATAGCAATACAGATGCAAATCTTTAAAGCTGTTATATCGCGCCTGATTTAAATCCATTTCCATGCCGTCGATAATTTCAAGCAGCAATTCACGCGGTAAATCATAGGCTTGGACCGCTGGCCACAATGATTGAGTTACCGGATGTTGCGGCGAGCCGGCATACATTTGGTCAACTTCATTGCGCCACCATGCCAACGTCGTTCGCGCAACGCCTTCGTCACTGATTTCGTCGACCACGTCGTCCACTTCACGACAAAATGCATACAAAGCGGTAATGGCAATGCGCTTTTCTGGGCTTAAAAAACGAAAGCTGTAATAAAAACTCGAGCCGCTTTTCGCCGCTTTATCTTCACAATATTGATCTGGTGTCACAAGAAAATCCAATTCAAAAATAACTAAGTCACTGAGCAAAAGTTTTCGCGCAAAGCGCAAAGCCGCAGACAGTACACACGTACGACAAGGCGAAGCAACGCTGCACGGAAACTTTTGCCTGACTACTTAATCTGTTGCTGCCAACGATTAATGCGCTGGCCGCACAGTTTATTTGGTTTCAGGCAAAACTTGCCGCACTTCTCGCGTCACGCCCGAAGGGCCCGGAAAAGGTAAAAATAAGCTGCGGATCAACCAAGGCACGGCCGGATCGAGCACGTCATTGAGGCTACGATTTCTGGCTCGTCCTTCATACAACTTGGCAAAATCGCCAGCAGCCAAGGCCTTACGATCCAAAATATCAACAAACACTTCGCGAGTGAACAGCGTTTCATTGATGGTTTGCGAGCCGATAATCCCCGTTTCTGGGTAGTAACGCGGAATAAAGGCAATACCGCCGCCGGTGTTGATGCGCTGATAACTCACTGAATAACCAATCGTGCCCCAAATCGGCTGCTGGTAAGAGGCATTTTTGCCGTCGTCAATTTGATAATCGAGCTGCACCAACCAATCGGCCAGCTTAGGATCGGTTTGCTGCACCAAGCCTTGGCGACGTAATTCAGTCGCCAATAGGTTTTCAAAGTCATAGCGCGCCAAGCTTTGGTCATCGGCTTTGGGGCGATCAATGGCAAATACTTTACCGGCCATGGATGCGGGTAAATCATGGCGAACAGAGACTTGTGAAACAAAAGTATTGGCACAACCGGCCAGTAACATCAGGCCAACCACAGCACTCCATCCGCGTAATTTCATGCTTTGATACTCCCCGCAATTTGTGGTGTATTCACCACCACATCACCACACTGCGCCCGGTGGCGTAAGGCATGGTCAATCAGCACCAAGGCCAGCATCGCCTCGGCAATTGGCGTAGCACGAATGCCCACACAAGGGTCATGTCGGCCAGTGGTGGCCATCATCACTGGATTGCCGTCTTTATCAATTGAGCGCCGCTCTTGTGCAATACTTGAGGTGGGTTTAACCGCCAAGTTCACAGTAATCGCTTGCCCTGTAGAGATACCCCCCAAGATACCGCCAGCATGATTACTAGCAAAACCTTGTGGTGTTAACTCATCACAATGCTCAGAACCGCGCTGAGCGATACTGGCAAAACCCGCGCCAATCTCAACACCTTTAACGGCATTGATATTCATCATCGCAAAAGCAATATCGGCATCCAGGCGATCATAAACCGGTTCACCCCAACCAACGGGGACGTTTTCGGCGACGACCGAAATTTGTGCGCCGACCGAATCACGCTCTTTGCGAATCGCATCCATATAGTCTTCAAGTTCCGGAACAATGGCATTATTGGGCGCAAAAAAAATGCATTTTCAGCCACCTGATCCCAGCTCACAAACGGGATATCAATTTCACCGAGCTTACTCATATAGCCACGAATTTCAACACCGTAGCGCGCTTTGAGCCATTTTTTGGCAATGGCGCCGGCAGCAACTCGCACCGCGGTTTCGCGCGCTGAAGAGCGGCCACCACCACGTGGATCGCGAATGCCATATTTATGCCAATAGGTGTAATCAGCATGGCCCGGACGGAAAGTTTCAACAATTTTGCCGTAATCTTGGCTGCGCTGATCTTGGTTGCGAATCAATAAGGCAATTGGCGTACCGGTGGTTTTGCCCTCATACACCCCCGACAAAATCTCCACCGTATCAGGCTCTTTGCGCTGCGTAACGTGACGGCTGGTGCCGGGCTTACGACGATCAAGCTCCAATTGAATATCCGCCTCAGACAGCGCCATTCCTGGTGGGCAGCCATCAACAATGCAGCCAATCCCTGCGCCGTGGCTTTCGCCAAACGACGTTACGGTAAACAATAAACCAATAGAATTGCCTGACATTGCCCGCCCCTAACTCAAAATGAATTTATGGCTGCAATTTTACCACGCGCATGCCTAATTGCCGCCGACTCTGTATGCGGAAGTTTTATTCAGACTAAAAAAAAAACCGCCCAAACACTGTTTGAGCGGCGCAAGTTCAAGCGGTAAAACTTTAAATTCAATTAAAAATCAGTACGTACGCCGACTGAGAACAAATCAGCGCTTTGGCCATTATTGAGTACATAGCCTGATTCAGTGGTGAAGTTAGCGTTTTTATCGTTATTCACTTTAGTATATGTTGCATATATACTTTGCTGCGTTTTGATAAATTATATGAAGCCGCAACCGAAACTTGATCAGCGCCAGAATCATTTAATGTTTCTACATCACCAGCTTGTACATACGATAGCAAGAAATTTAATTTCTCATATTTATACGAACCGGCAATGGCATAACTATCTTGAGTGCGTGATTGCTTGCCATCATCACGATCTACTTGTTCCCAAGTTAAACCTAGGCCGAAATCCATATATTTAACATTACCGCCCACCATAAAGCCGCTAATGCTTGAACCATTGGCAGTGCCAACTGGGCTAATTTTTGAAGAGGTATAGCTAGAAGTTTGGTCTTTGCCCATTGAATATGCAGCACCGACGTTAAACATATCATTTTTCCAATAGCCACCGATTTGATAGGTTGAGGCATCGTAAGTTGCTGTTTTTTCGCCAATGGTATACGAAGCATTGGCATTAAAACCGCTAAAATTAGGTGTTTCGTAATAAATCACTGAGCCTGAGCGAGCACCTAAACGACGCAATAATTGGCCATCACCCAAATAACCTGATGTATCATTCATTTCGCCTTCAATTGTTGGCGCAATGTTTTTGTATAGGTTTTTGTAGGCATTATCCATTTTACCAAAACGGGCAAAACCATAATCACCTTTATAACCGATATAGGTATCACGCGAGCCCCATACTGAAGCCGCTTCTTTATTGTATGGATCGCCAACACGGAAACGGCTTTCTAAAACCCAAACTAAATCACCACCGATATCTAATTTATCTACACCCGAAACACGGATACGTGAACTTTGATCGGCTAATTGGGTTTTATTGTCGCCATCATTTTTAGAACCGGCTTTCACACCCACTTGATCCGGGCTAAGATATTCCATCGCAGTACGAACACTACCGCTAATGGTGACTTCAGCAGAAGCTAATGGTGCTAACAATGCAGCAGCAATAGAAAGGGCAATAATTTTGCTCATATCGATTTAACTCTTATAAAAGGGATATTAAAATAAAGTAAAAAATTGTTTTAACTCTTCAATCAAACTTTTAGTGATGAGTTTAATTTTTTATATCTAAATATTAGCAGCTTCAAGTTACCAATATATGACAAACCGATAAAAGTACCCCTAAATCAGCCTCTCGTGTTGCACGCTTTCCACTTCGAGAAAACCCTAGGTTTAAACCCATTCATTTTTATTCTATACCACGGTATTGATTTAAAATTTTAGTTTCTACATTCAGCTGAACTACTTATTGCTGCCGCGTTACCAAAAAAAAATACGATTAATTGCGGCCTTTATTGGCATTGCTTTCACGAGCAAATCCACCCTTACAATTTTTTGCAACTCATACCATTAATACGGCACAACAATTTAATTTGATTTAATAAAAAAAGGCAGCCTAAGCTGCTTTTTTATCTATCGATGATTAAATCAATCGATTAGAAGCCGGTCCAAGTACCAACCAGAACGCGCAAGGTGTCGTCAGTTTTGTAGCCAGCAGAGCCGTCAACTTTAAACAATTGAGTGTCGGTGCCGTACATGTGGTAACGAGCTTGCAAGAATGCACCAGTATTTTTGCTCAAGCTGTAATCCCATTGAGCAGAAATTTGTTTAACACTGTTGTCCATATCTTTGCCGTTGAACTTACCATCCAACACTTCTTGCCAGCCCAAGCTGAAGGCATTTTTGCCAACAGAGTAAGTACCGCCAACTAAGTATTGATTTACTTCTAATTTTTGACCTACGTCTTTCCAAGTATTGTTTTTATACAATGCTTTCAAAGAGAAATCGCCAATTGAACCACGAGCACCAACAAAGTACATGTCGCTTGATGCACCAGCACCTACAGCGCGGAATTTAGTTACATCGCCTGAACCACCAGCACCTACTGGGAATTGACCAAAAACGCCGTCATTCTGACGTTGCCAGCCAGCATTTACAGCTACTGGACCAAATGCGCCATTAACACCAATGTCATAGCCGTTAGTCAAAGTGCTGCCAGCAGTTGCCGTACCGGCAGTGTCTGCACCAATTTTGTACTGAGCAGTGAAGTTAAAGCCACCGAAATCTGGAGAGAAGTAAGTGATTGCATCTTTCCATTTGTCGTTAACAGCACCGAAGTCAGCGCTCAAGTTACCTTGTGCTTTAGAGCCGTAAGGCCAGTCAAGAGTCAAGTAAGCGTTGGTAAATTGAGTACCGAAACGCAATTCACCCCAAGAGCCAGCGTAACCGATCCAAGCTTCACGACCGCCCCAACCGTCATAACGCCAGTCAGTTGCCACTTTTTGAGCTAGGCGCCATTTTCAAAGTGTCGCCATTGTCTAATTTATCTTTGCCGTCAACGTTAACCACGATGGCGATTTCTTCAGCCAAAGTTGTACCTTGAGCACCAGCTTGATTAGTACGTACGAACAGGTCCATTTCAGCAGAACCGTTGATAGAAACTTCAGCAAAAGCTGGGGCAGAAACGGCAGCAGCAACAGCTACAGCCATAAGAACGCGCTTGAACATTTATTATTCTCCAAAAGATACGAGAGTTAAGTTAAAACCACCGTAACAGCAGGCTACAACCTGAACAATTGTTGCCACTGCTTTACAGACTCGAGAATACTCACTGTTGATAGGCAAAGCAAAAACATGCCGATGCACTAAGGCAAACTGTATCTCGGATACAACAAAAAACGGCGCATTGCTGCGCCGTTTTTTTGTTTAAAACACTTATAAATCAGTGATTTGGCTGATTAGAAACCAGTCCAAGTACCTACTAAGATACGTGTCACGCTATCTTGACCGATCGCGCCGCCATCAATTTGCCAAGGAGCCGCAGCAACTGAATGTTTCTTAGCATCATCAAACATGTGATGACGAACTTGTACAAAGGCAGTCGAGTTTTTCGACAAGCTGTAGTTGTACTGAGCGTTTACAATGTTGATACCATCATCTTTAGTTACGCCGTCAACTTTACTATCAGCAATGTGTTGGAAGCCCAAATTCATATTGTGCTTGCCAGTGGTGTAACCGGCACGAACCAAGTATTGGTCAACAGTTGTTTTACCTGTAGACGTTTGAACATCTGCAACTTTGCCAGACCATTCATTGCGTTTAGCGCCAGCAGCTAAATCAAAGCCGCTTTCAAACTTGTAGATTGCACCCACATTATATGCACGAGCTTTATTGCTATCCACGCCAGAAACGAAATTACCGCTAGTACCCCAACCGCCATCACCTTTACCAAAAGTATCTGCAGCAGAAGACATAGTTTTGCTATTTTTCGATTCAGAGAAACCTGCGTCCATACGCAAGCCGCCGATGGCGTAGTTTGCAGTGATTTCGTAAGCGTTAGCATCAGTAGTGCCTGAACCTAAGTCATACTGAGCTTGGAATGCAAAACCGCCAAAGCTTGGTGAGAAGTAGCTGATTGCATTGGCATATTGCACGTTTTGCGCGCCGAAGTCAGCCCACATATTGCCCACGCCTTGCGCGCCATATGGCCAGTCTAATTGCAAGTATTGGTTAGAGAATTGGTTACCGAAGCGCGCTTCACCCCAAGTACCTTGGTAGCCGATCCAAGCTTCACGTTGACCGAAAGAGTCATAGCGACCTGGAGTTGCTACTTTTTGTGCGAGACGCCATTTCAATACGTCACCGCTGTCGAGTTTGTCTTTACCATCGATATTTACGATGATGGCGATTTCTTCAGCAAATGCGCCCTTACCATCGGTAGTTTGGTTAGTACGGTAGAAGAAGTCCATTTCAGCTGAACCCGAAATAGAAACTTCTGCCATTGCTGGCATTGCGAAGGCAGTTGATACCAAAGCACCAATCAATACACGCTTGAACATATTTTAAACTCCTGTTGAACAGATAATAACCACCCCAAAACGCAAGGTATGCTCGGCATTATCCAGACGCCTTCCATCGTAATCTGTGCAATAAGGTAGCTTTGAACAGTGTAAAACTTCACAACACAGCAACTAAAAATATTGCTGTCATAATATTTGCGTCAACTTAATCCTAAAGTGTGATTTGTTTACGACACCACCGCAGCCAAAACAGCAAGTACTTGACTTAGCAAGCAAATCAGCGGCAAAACCAACACAACACCAACACGCAACGATGACAAATTGCGATGCAAAAGAGAACAAATACACAGCAATTAAAAAAAACTGCGTTAAAAACCAGCCAAACAGTGGAAAAAACTCAATTGCAAGTAAAAATTCGTACCCCAACAACCCAAAACACCAATCCGCCAACACCTGCCTGACCCACTCCTACACAACGGAGACCATCAAAGCGCACCATAGGACTGAAGCCCATCGCTACAGATAACTACGGCGTATACACATAAAAAAAGCCAGTCGGCATCTCCGACTGGCTTTTAAAATCTAAGTTTTAATCAAAAATTGGATTGCATGGCATCTTTACATCAAAGCACTGTGGTATTCGCTCTCAAGTTTAACGCCCTACCATTCAATATTTAACCACCACTTATTTATATATAACGACTTATTTAGCCGCCATTACACGAACCATTTCCAATACTTTGCTTGAATAGCCCCATTCGTTGTCATACCAAGCTACCAATTTAACGAATGTTTTATCCAAAGCAATACCAGCATCCGCGTCAAACGTCGAAGTGCATGCTTCGCCACGGAAGTCAGTCGAAACGACTTTATCCGTGGTGTAACCCAACACGCCCTTCATTGCGCCTTCAGAAGCCGCTTTCATTACCGCGCAGATTTCTTCGTATGAGGCTTCTTTGTTCAACTCAACCGTCAAGTCAACCACCGACACATCCGAAGTTGGCACACGGAATGCCATACCGGTTAATTTGCCTTTGATTTCAGGAATCACCACGCCAACGGCTTTTGCTGCGCCAGTTGATGAAGGAATGATGTTTTCCAAAATACCACGGCCACCGCGCCAATCTTTGTTGGATGGACCATCAACGGTTTTTTGCGTTGCAGTTGCTGCATGCACTGTAGTCATCAGACCACGTTTGATGCCGAAGTTGTCGTTTAGGACTTTAGCAATCGGTGCCAAGCAATTGGTGGTGCATGAAGCATTAGAGATAATGGCTTCACCGGCATACGTTGCGTTGTTCACGCCGTAAACAAACATCGGTGTAGCGTCTTTACTTGGCGCAGACATGATGACTTTTTTCGCACCAGCGGCTAAATGCTTCTCGCAAGTTTCTTTAGTCAAGAATAGGCCAGTCGCTTCAACCACAACATCAGCGCCAATTTCGCCCCATTTCAATTCTGCAGGATCTTTTACAGCGGTCAGGCGAATTGTTTTGCCATTCACCACCAATTGGCCATCAACAACCGCAACATCACCTTTGAATTTGCCATGCACTGAGTCGTGCTTGAGCATATAAGCTAGGTAGTCTGGCTCAAGCAAATCGTTGATACCAACGATTTCAATATCATTGGCAAAGTCATAAACAGCTGCGCGAAACACCATACGGCCGATGCGGCCAAAACCATTGATACCAACTTTAATAGTCATGAATCATCTCCAGAAAAGAAATCAAATAAATCGGGACGACTAAGCATGCACTATTCAGAATAGGAGTGCCATTGCGCCACGACAAAGACCTTGCAAAAAAAACAGATTCACTGCGATACCCGCACAGCGCGCATCGCAATAGCGCAAAAATATAAACCAAGTGCGCTTTATCAGCAGCTAGGCAAAACGCCTAGCTACAATCATTACTCAGGACGCAAAGCAGCCGCTTCACGTGCTAGCGCAGTAATGCCAGCCCAATCGCCTTTAGCCACCATGTCTTTTGGGGCCAACCAAGAGCCGCCCACACAGCCTACATTTGGCAATGCCAATAATTTAGGCGCTGATTCCAAGCTCACGCCGCCTGTTGGGCAGAATAAGATTTGTGGCAATGGGCCGCCCATGGCTTTGAGCATACCCAAGCTACCCGCTTGCTCAGCAGGGAACAGCTTCATGGCATCAAAGCCTTCTTCAAGCGCAGCAATCGCTTCGGATGGCGTCATTACGCCCGGCAAGAGTTGAATACCGCAAGCACGAGCCGCAGCGGCCAATTTAGGCGTCAAACCTGGTGTTACCGCAAATACGGCACCGGCGTCTTTTGCCGCTTGGAATTGCTCAGGGCGAACCACGGTACCCACGCCAACAATCGCACCAGGTACGTTGTCACTAATCGCTTTCACCGCAGCCAATGCAGCTTCGGTACGCAAAGTCACTTCTAAGACACGGATGCCGCCGTCAACCAAGGCTTGTGCCAAAGGTACTGCGTGTTCCACGTTTTCGATTACGAGCACCGGCATAACCGAGCACGAGCGCATGATGTCACGAATCTGCATTTTTAACTCTTCCGTTTTACGTTATAAAAATAAGCTATCAAAAAAAACATAGCCCAAATAAAGCATAGAGTATATCGATCCAAACCAATCAAATCATGACCTAGATCGACATACCGTCAGATATAACCAGAACTACACATACTCAATGCGCTAAGCGCACGATCCTTTACCGTACAGGCAACACGAACCGCTTAATGCGCCAAACCCATGCTAACCGCGCCTTCTTCGGCTCCGGTTGCATTTTGGCGGAAAGTCGCAAATAACTCGCGACCCATGCCGTGTTCATTTTTACTTAGATCCGCTGTTACCACTTCACGCGCGGCCCATTCAGCAGCATCGACTTGTGCTTCAAGCACGCCGGTTTCGGCATTAAGCAAAATCATATCGCCAGTGCGCACTTTACCTAAGGCACCACCCGACACCACTTCTGGCGTAATGTGAATTGCAGCTGGCACTTTACCCGACGCGCCCGACATACGGCCATCAGTCACCAGCGCCACTTTGAACCCACGATCTTGCAACACGCCGAGTGGTGGCGTGAGCTTGTGCAGCTCTGGCATCCCATTGGCACGTGGACCTTGGAAGCGCACTACCGCAATAAAATCGCGCTCAAGTTCACCGCGTTTGAACGCAGCAATGACGTCTTCTTGATCGTCAAACACAATGGCTGGCGCATTCACTACGCGGAACTCAGGCGCAACCGCCGAAGTTTTAATCACCGCACGACCTAAATTACCTTGCAGCAACTTAGTGCCGCCATCGGCTTGGAATGGCTTGGCGACAGTACTTAATACTTCTGCATCGCCACTTTGTGTTGGCGCATCACGCCATACTACAACACCATTATCCAAGAAAGGCTCTTGAGCGTAATGACGTAAACCAAAGCCAGCGGCAGTCCACACATCGTTGTGTAATAAGCCAGCATCGAGCAATTCACGGATCACATAGCCCATGCCACCAGCAGCGTGGAAGTGATTCACATCGGCCGCGCCATTTGGATAGACTTTAGCCAACAACGGAATGATGCTCGATAGATCACTAAAGTCAGACCAATCGATAATGATGCCAGCGGCACGTGCAATGGCGATCAAGTGAATCGTATGGTTGGTCGAGCCACCAGTAGCCAGCAAACCAATAATGCCGTTGATGATGGTTTTTTCATCAACCACTTTACCGACAGGAATAAATTCATTACCCAGTGAGGTAATTTGCGCGGCGCGCTTGGCAGCTGCCACAGTCAACGCATCACGCAATGGCGTACCTGGATTGGTAAACGCTGCGCCTGGCAAATGCAGACCCATGATTTCCATCAGCATTTGATTGGAGTTGGCGGTACCAAAGAAAGTACAAGTACCCGCACCGTGGTAAGAGCCTTCTTCTGATGCCAACAAGGCATCGCGCCCTACTTTGCCCTCAGCAAAAAGCTGGCGAGTGACGTTTTTTTCTTTATTTGAAATACCGCTGGTCATCGGACCCGCTGGTACAAAAATCGTTGGCAGATGACCAAACTGCAATGCGCCGATCAACAAGCCCGGAACGATTTTGTCGCAAACACCAAGACATAAAGTCGCATCAAACATATTGTGCGACAAAGCCACTGCCGTTGACATCGCGATCACATCACGACTAAACAAAGACAATTCCATCCCTGCTTGACCTTGTGTCACGCCATCACACATTGCTGGCACACCGCCAGCAAACTGCGCCGTTGCGCCAACTTCGTGCGCAGCACGCTTAATCAGCGCTGGAAAAGCTTCAAATGGCTGATGCGCTGACAACATTTCATTGTATGAAGACACAATGGCCAGATTAGGCTGACGCATTTCACGCAACATGATTTTGTCGGTCTCTGGCATTGCAGCCCAAGCATGCGCCTGATTGGTACAGGCTAAACCTTTACGAACCGGCTCTTTACTTGCAGCGAGCTCCATACGTGCTAAATAACGACCACGAGACGCTTTACTGCGTTCAATAACACGTTGTGTTACTTCGACCAGACGAGGATGCAATGTCATACGGAACTCCTGATAGGCTGAGGGATCAGCACTCAGCTAAAATGCTTATGAAATTTGGCGTAGTTTTACTACAATCAGCGCGCCAGAGCAACCCAAAAAGTACGTCAGCCACTCCCGTTGCAACGCAACATTGGTGTTTAGTACCATGGACTTGACGCACAAAATGGTAAAAATACCTATAAGGAAAAACTTAAAATCTAAATTCGTTTGCACCGTCATTTAGGCATGTAGTAAGATTACAAAGCTTACTTGTTAACCTGTATCATTTTAGGTGCATATTAACCCCCCTTATAATCAGGAAGGATTTGCTGCAATGAACCCGATCGACGCTTTCGACATGGTATTTTTTGGCGGCACTGGTGACTTAGCCTTGCGCAAGTTACTGCCGGCACTTTACCACCAACACCAAGACGGCAACCTTCCAAAAGATGGCCGGATTATCTGCTTAGGCCGCAGCCCCTCAGACACGGCGAGCTATACCGCTAAAGCGCAAAGCAAAGCCAAAGAATTTTTGGGTAGCCACTATAACGAAGCCGATTGGGCTCAGTTCGCGGAACGCATCGAATACTTTAAAGTCGATGCCCATACCCTCAGCGACTTCGAGATTTTAGCTGAAGCACTGAATGTTTATCCAAATCGTAGCCGTGTATTCTACCTCTCAACTGCGCCAGATTTCTTTGCTCCAATTGCAAAAAATTTAGCTGCAGTCGGTCTTAACCAAGGCAATTCACGCGTCGTACTCGAGAAGCCACTCGGCCACGATTTAGAATCTTCGAATAAAATCAACGACGAAGTCGGCGAATACTTCCAAGAACAGCAAATTTACCGCATTGACCATTACTTGGGTAAAGAGCCGGTGCTGAATTTGATTGCATTGCGTTTTGCCAACACTTTGCTTGAGCCGCTATGGCGCCGGGAATGGATTCGCGACGTACAAATCACCGTTACTGAACAAGTCGGCGTTGAAACCCGCGCTGATTTTTATGACAAAACCGGTGCACTGCGCGATATGGTGCAAAACCATCTGTTGCAACTGCTCACGATTGTGGCGATGGAGCCGCCAGCATCCATTGATGCTGACGCAGTTCGTGACGAAAAACTCAAAGTATTGCGCGCACTCAAACCACTGACGCCTGAAAACGTGCACAACAAAGTCGTTCGCGGTCAGTATCGCGCCGGCGCAGTTGGCGGCAAAGCGGTTCCTGGCTATCAAGATGAGCCTGGCGTTCCAGCGGGTTCGAAAGCGGAAACCTTTGTGGCGTTAAAAGCCGAGATCGAAACTTGGCGCTGGGCTGGCGTGCCGTTCTTCTTGCGTACTGGTAAACGTTTGCAAGAACGTCTAGCTGAAATCGTGATTAATTTCCGCGCGGCACCGACGTCGATTTTTGGCAAAAACATGCAAGCGAACCGCATGGTGATTCAATTACAACCGGATGAATCAGTGCGTCTCTACCTGCTGGCCAAAGAACCTGGTCGTGAACGTTTGCGCGAAGTGTATTTGGACTTGGATTTCAAAGAAACCTTCAGCACTCGCAGTCCAGAAGCGTATGAACGTTTGTTGATGGATGTCATCAAAGGCGATCTATCGCTGTTTGTACGTCGTGACGAACAACGTGCCGCATGGCGCTGGGTTGAGCCGATTATCGAGAGCTGGGAAAATAGTTCAGAAGGTCCGAAAACCTATACGGCCGGCACTTGGGGCCCTGCAGCATCTTCTGCCCTGTTATCTCGCGATGGTTTGTGCTGGCACGAAGAATCTTGATCTGCAACAAACCTTAAAGAGTTTCCCTAATTTTTGACTGGATATGTCAAAATTGGGGAAACTCCGTATTGCATTGCACAATTATAAATCTGGAGATCCACGCATGACGTTGCAATGGCATGAGTTCACAAGTAAAGACGAACTCGACCTCAAACTCGCTCAATCCATTGCCCAACAACTCCAAGCGGCGATTACTGAGCGGGGCTCAGCGAGTCTGGCCGTATCAGGTGGCCGCACGCCAGCTGGCATGTTTAAAGCACTGCGAACCAGTGCGATTGATTGGTCAAAAGTGATCATTACCTTGGTGGATGAACGCTGGGTGCCGATCGATCACGCCGATAGCAATGAACGCCTGACCCGCGAAAATCTATTGCAAGACAATGCAGCCGCAGCGCAGTTTATTTCTATGGTCAACGATGCCGCAACGCCACATGCAGGTCTAGCAGGTATTGAAGCGCAGCTTAAACAAATCAAAGCCCCTATTGATATACTGATCTTAGGTATGGGTGATGACGGTCATACTGCGTCTTTATTCCCCAATGCCGCAGAGCTCGAAGCTGCCTGTGCATCCACAGACTGGGTTGCGGCAGTCACGCCGCCAGTTGCTCCGCATTCGCGTATCACCCTCACTTTGCCGACGATTGCTACAGCACGCAATCTGTACGTCCATATCACCGGTGAAGGCAAAAAAGAATTATTGCAACACGCCATGCAAGAACAAAAGTCACTGACCGAGCAATATCCAATTCGCCGTGTGCTCGACCAAAGCGAGCAGCCTGCTCAGGTTTATTGGACTGCTTAAGTGAACCGCTTTTCCTTTAACTTTTTTCTATCAACGCCAAAGCAGTCATCCTGCTTGGCGTTATTGCGTTTGATTGAGGGCGCTAAATAATGCTCGAACGAATCAAAGCAGTACTCGACACTTTGTCTAAATCCGAACGCAAAGTAGCTGATTTAGTGCTGGCGCAACCCAATTTAGTCGCCAATGCGCCGATTGCCCAAATTGCCGATCTGGCCGCCGTTTCTCAGCCTACCGTGATTCGCTTTTGCCGTTCACTCAATTGCTCAGGATTGCAAGACTTCAAACTACGCCTCACGCGCAGTTTGGTTTCTGGCGTGCCTTATGTGCATTCGATGGTCTCTGCGGATGACTCGGCGCATGACTTGGCAAAAAAATTATTCGACAATAATATTTCTCATCTACTGCGTTGTCGCAATGAACTCGATACCGATGTATTAGAAAAAGCCATCAAGATCTTATCTAACACCCCAAAAATTGAAGTTTGGGGTCAAGGCCAGTCGGGCGCGGTAGCGATTGATGCGCAAAATAAATTCTTCCGCCTTGGCGTGCCAACGGTTGCGTATACCGACCCCCATATGCATGGCATGAGCGCATCGATGCTCAAACCCGGTGATGCGGTAATTGCGGTCTCCAATTCGGGCCGTACTTTAGATATGCTGCGCTCGGTCGAAATTGCGCGTGATTCGGGTGCCGATGTGATCGGCATTACCCATTCCAAATCACCAATGGCCAAACGCTGCAATATTTGTCTGTTTGCCGACACGATGGAAGATCCAGACCTTTACACGCCAATGATTACCCGCATCGTGCATTTGGTCATCATCGACGTATTGGCTGTGGGTGTTGCACTCAAACGTGGCCCTGAGCTGATCGATCAGCTCGAGAAAATGAAACGCAATATGAAAGAAAAACGAGTTCGTGGACATGAGCACTAAAAAAAATTCGCCCTCACACGACAATACCTGCAAGCGATCAACAAGGAACGATCCCGATGTCTAACCTAACCTCTTCTCCTGCTTGGCTGGCACTTGCTGAGCACTTTAAAGAAGTGTCACCGATGCATATGCGCGATTTGTTTAATAATGATCCGCATCGATTTGAAAGGTTTTCGCTTGAATCGGGTGGTCTATTTTTTGATTACTCAAAAAACAGAATTACCGAAAAAACCATGAGCCTGCTCATGGACTTAGCACGTCAATCGGGCTTGGTGGATCGCGTTGAAAAAATGTTTTCTGGTGAAAAAAATCAACACCACCGAAATCGTGCGGTACTGCATACCGCATTACGTAATTTAGACCGTACGCCGATCATGGTCGACGGCGAAGACGTGATGCCCAAAGTCAATGCCGTGAAAGAGCAAATTGGCGTGTTTTCCGACAAAGTTCGCTCAGGTGAATGGCAAGGCTACACCGGCAAACCGATTACCGATATTGTGAACATCGGCATTGGCGGTTCAGACTTAGGTCCGCTAATGGTCTGCCAAGCTCTCAAAGAATATGGTCATGCTCGTTTAACGATGCACTTTGTGTCGACTGTTGATGGCGACCAAATCGTCTCAACGCTTAAGCAGCTTGATCCTGAAACCACGTTATTTATTGTTGCGTCAAAAACCTTTACCACCCAAGAAACCATTACCAATGCGCGCACTGCCCGCAAATGGTTCCTGTCGAGCGCGCTCGAAGAAAAACACATCGCTAAGCACTTTGTTGCCGTTTCGACCAATAGCAAAGCCGTGGCTGAGTTTGGTATCGACATCAACAATATGTTTGAAATTCTGGGATTGGGTTGGCGGTCGTTACAGCCTGTGGTCAGCGATTGGCCTGCCGATTGCGATCTTCTTGGGTAAACATAACTACCAAGATTTGCTGCATGGCGCATACACCATGGATCAACACTTCCGTGGCAAACCACTCGAGCAAAATCTACCGGTCATTATGGGGATGCTCGGCATTTGGTATGCCAACTTCTTTGATGCCACTACGTATTTGATTTCGCCATACAACCAATGCTTGTCGCGCTTTCCAGCCTACTTGCAACAATTGGATATGGAATCAAACGGCAAATCGATTGACCTTGATGGCAATCGTGTTGATTACGCTACCGGCCCTGTGGTTTGGGGTGATGCGGGTATTAACGGCCAGCACGCATATTATCAAATGCTGCATCAAGGTACCCAGCTACTGCCTATCGACTTTATTGCGACCATTGAGCATCCGGACATTCCAGAGCCACACAGCACCATTTTGATGGCCAATGTGTTTGCCCAAACCGAAGCCTTTATGCGTGGTAAAAACGAAGCCGAAGTTCGAGCCGAACTTGACAAGGCTGGTATTACTGGTGAAGCCCAAGAAAAACTCGTGCCACACAAGATTTTCAAAGGCAATCGCCCGACCAATACCATTTTGATGCAACGCTTAACACCGCGCCGCTTAGGTGCGTTGATTGCCCTGTATGAACATAAAGTATTCGTGCAAGGCACCGTATGGAATGTCAATTCCTACGATCAATGGGGCGTTGAGCTCGGCAAGCAATTAGCCAAGGCGATCGAGGCCGATCTAACTACCCCAGGTCTGACACATTCGCATGATGCATCAACCAATGGTTTAATCAATTACTACAAGCGGAACACCCCGCGCTAACCCAAAAGGGCGACTACTCGTCGCCCATTTACAAACAATATCCGAACCGATCATCGGATGTGTACCACAACACCACTCACAAGGTAGATACAAATGGCAGAGCAACTTAATGACCATGACCCACAAGAAACTTAAAGAATGGCGCGATGCTTTAGCAAGCGTGATTGAAACTGAGGGCGCTGAGCGTGCTCATTTCTTAGTGGAACAATTGGTCGATCACGCCCGTCAAGACGGTGTCAACATTCCGTACACTGCGACCACCGCCTATATCAATACCATTCCAGCGCATTTACAAGCCAAACATCCTGGCAACGCGCATCTTGAAGAACGTATTTTGTCGTACACCCGCTGGAATGCGGCGGCAATGGTGGTTAAAGCCAATCGTTTTGATGGTGATTTAGGTGGCCACGTTTCATCGTTTGCCTCTGCTGCTACTTTGTATGATGTGGGCTGGAATCACTTCTGGCATGCCGCAGACGAAAACCACGGCGGTGACTTAGTTTACGTCCAAGGCCATTCAGCGCCTGGCGTTTACGCACGTGCTTTCCTTGAAGGCCGTATTTCTGAAGAACAACTGAATAAATTCCGTCAAGAAGTCGACGGTGGCGGTTTGTCGTCTTACCCACATCCATGGTTGATGCCTGATTTCTGGCAATTCCCAACCGTATCAATGGGTCTTGGTCCATTGATGGCGATCTACCAAGCTCGCTTTATGAAATACCTCGATGATCGCGGCTTCACGCAAAAAGGTGATCGTCACGTATGGTGCTTCTGCGGTGATGGTGAAATGGATGAGCCAGAATCACTCGGCGCGATCTCACTCGCGGGTCGTGAACACCTCGACAATCTGATTTTTGTGATTAACTGCAACTTGCAACGTCTTGACGGTCCTGTTCGCGGTAATGCAAAATCATCATCAAGAACTCGAAGGCGACTTCCGTGGTTCTGGCTGGAATGTGATTAAAGTCGTTTGGGGCACAGGCTGGGATGCGTTGTTGGCACAAGACAAAAAAGGCTTGTTGCAAAAACGCATGATGGAAGTCGTTGACGGCGAATATCAAACCTACAAATCAAAAAGATGGCGCTTATGTTCGCGCGCATTTCTTTGGTGCTTACCCAGAGTTGCTCGATCTGGTTTCTAGCATGTCCGATGACGACATCTGGCGCCTGACCCGCGGTGGTAATGATCTGTACAAAGTGTACGCAGGCTATAAAGCGGCGGTACAACACAAAGGTCAACCAACCCTATTACTCGTTAAAACCGTAAAAGGTTTTGGTCTAGGTACCGCTGGCGAATCACAAAACGTGGCGCACAACACGAAAAAATTAGCCAATGACGATTTATTGAACCTGCGTGATCGCTTCAATATTCCATTGACTGACGAACAAGCGGCATCATGCACGTTCTACATGCCACCGGCCGATTCTCCAGAATTGAAATACATGCACGAGCGTCGCAGTGCTTTAGGCGGCTTCTTGCCTAGCCGTAAGCCAGTAGACGAACCACTTGAAGTGCCAGGTTTAGATCTATTCAAAGGTCTACTTGAGTCTTCTGGTGATCGTGAAATGTCGACCACCATGGCTTTCGTGCGTATTTTGACTGCCTTGGCCAAAGACAAGAAAATCGGTAATCGCGTTGTGCCTATCGTTCCGGATGAATCACGCACCTTTGGTATGGAAGGTTTGTTCCGTCAACTCGGTATTTGGTCACACGTAGGCCAATTGTACGAGCCACAAGATGCTGACCAATTGATGTTCTACAAAGAGTCAAAAACGGGTCAAATTTTGCAAGAAGGGATTAACGAAGCTGGCGCGATGAGCGATTGGATCGCCGCATCAACTTCTTACGCCAACCACGGCGTCACCATGATTCCGTTCTACATCTACTACTCAATGTTTGGTTTCCAACGTATCGGTGACTTGGCTTGGGCAGCTGGCGACTTGCGCGCACGCGGCTTCTTGATTGGCGGTACTGCGGGTCGCACCACATTGAATGGTGAAGGTTTGCAGCATCAAGACGGCCACGGTCACTTGTTTGCTGAATTCATCCCAAGCTGCGTATCGTACGATCCAACGTTTGCGTATGAATTGGCCGTGATTGTACAAGACGGTATGCGCCGTATGTACCAAGACCAAGAGAACATCTATTACTACCTCTCAGTAATGAACGAAAACTACACCCAGCCGGCCATGCCAGCAGGTAGCGAGGCCGGCATTCTGAAGGGCATGTATATGTTCCAAGAAGGCCCGAAAGACGCCAAGCTCAAAGTGCAATTGATGGGTTCAGGCACGATTTTCCGTGAAGTAATCCAAGCTGCGGCATTACTTAAAGCCGATTTCGGTATCGAATCGGATATCTGGGCGTGCCCAAGCTTTAACGAATTGCGCCGCAATGGTATGGCTGCTGAGCGTCACAATATGCTCAACCCAATGGGTGAACAAGCCGTGCCATACGTAACCCAATGCTTGACTGGCCGCCAAGGCCCTGTCATCGCTGCAACCGATTACAAACGCGCCTTTGCCGATCAAGTTCGCGAATATGTACCAGGTCGTTACGTGGTGCTTGGCTGCGATGGTTTTGGCCGTTCTGACTCACGCAAACAATTGCGTAAGTTCTTTGAAGTCGACAGCTTCTACGTTGCGGTTGCCGCAATTAAAGCTTTGGCTGACGAAGGCAAGATCGGTAAAGAGAAGGTACTTGAAGCCATGGAAAAATATGGCATCAACCCAGCGAAACCAGCCCCTTGGACAGTGTAATCGAGTGAGTCGTTCTTGATGGGTATAACCCAGAAAACCAAGAACGATCAGAGGGCGAGGCCTATACCTTGCCCCTAACTCTCACCCACACAGGATTTGATGATGAGCAATTTAATTGAAGTAAAAATTCCTGACATCGGCGGGCATGCTGGTGTTGATGTGATCGAAGTCTTCGTCAAAGTTGGCGACACGATCGAAAAAGAACAATCTTTAATCGCACTTGAAACCGATAAAGCGACGATGGAAGTGCCATCAACGCACGCGGGTGTTATTAAAGAAATGAAAATCAAAGTCGGCGATAAAGCCTCTGAAGGCGACGTGGTATTGTTGCTCGAAGTCAGCGAAGCGGCGCCTGCGCCTGCAGCCGCTGCTGCGCCGGTTGCTGCCGTTGCTGCTGCGCCAGCCGCGGCGGCACCTGCGACTAGCGCTGGTGTCGTTGAAGTAAAAGTACCCGATATCGGCGGCCATGCTGGCGTTGACGTGATTGAAGTTTTCGTTAAAGTTGGCGATGTCATCGAAAAAGAGCAATCGCTAATCGCGCTTGAAACAGATAAAGCCACAATGGAAGTGCCATCAACGCACGCCGGCGTGGTTAAAGAAATCAAAATCCAAGTCGGCAGCAAAGCGTCTGAAGGCGATGTGATTTTATTGCTTGAAGTTGCAGCAAGCGCGAACGCACCAGCAGCCACTGTTACCGTTGCAGCGCCGCTCGCAGCGCCAGCACCCGTTGCTGCAGCCCCTGCTGCCCTAGTGACTGCGGCACCAACTGCAAGCACCGCTGTAAATGAAGTGAATTTTGGTAAAGCGCATGCTTCACCATCAGTGCGTAAATTCGCCCGTGAACTCGGTGTTGATTTAGGCAAAATCACCGGCAAAAGGCCCGAAAGGCCGTATTTTGCATGAAGACGTGCAAAGCTTCGTTAAATCAGTCATGACCAGTGCAGTCGCTTCGTCGCTAGCAGCACCAGCTGCAGGCTCAGGCATTGGTTTGGAATTGCTGCCTTGGCCAAAAGTGGACTTCGCCAAGTTCGGCCCGATCGAAAGCAAGCCATTGTCAAAAATCAAAAAGATTTCTGGCGCCAACTTGCATCGCAACTGGGTCGTGATCCCGCACGTTACGTTTAACGATGAGTGCGATATCACTGAATTGGAAGACTTCCGCAAAACCATCGGTAAAGAAATGGAAAAAAGTGGCCTGAAACTCTCGCCGCTGGCTTTCATTATCAAAGCCGCTGCTGAAGCACTCAAAGCCTTCCCAGAAATGAATTCATCGCTCGATGGCGATAATTTAATTCTGAAGCAGTATTACAACATCGGCTTTGCAGCTGATACGCCAAATGGCTTGGTCGTACCGGTCATCAAAAACGTCGATCAAAAAGGCTTGAAACAAATCACTAAAGAATTGAGTGAATTGTCAGCTTTAGCGCGTGATGGCAAGCTCAAACCGACCGATATGCAAGGCGCGACATTCACCATCTCTAGTCTCGGCGGCATCGGTGGCACCAGCTTTACGCCTATCGTGAATGCACCTGAAGTGGCGATCTTGGGCGTATGCAAATCGCAAATCAAGCCAATTTGGAATGGTAAAGAATTTGCGCCACGCCTGATGTGCCCATTGTCGTTGTCATTCGATCACCGCGTGATCGACGGCGCGCAAGCCGGCCGTTTCACGGTGTTCTTGGGTAAATTGTTGTCGGATGTTCGTCGACTGGTGCTGTAAGCAGCCTGTAGGGTGGGTTAGGCGGTCTGTTGCCGTAACCCACCAAACCCTCGCGCAATATGGTGGGTTACGCCGATGGCTAACCCACCCTACAGAACTCACAGGATTTTAAAATGAGCAATACGATTGAATTAAAAGTACCCGATATTGGCGGCCATGCTGGTGTTGATGTGATTGAAGTGTTTGTTAAAGTCGGCGATACCGTTGCCGTAGAAGACAGCTTGATCGCACTCGAAACCGACAAAGCAACGATGGAAGTACCGTCGACACACGCAGGTGTCATCAAAGAAATGCGTTTGACTGCAGGCAGCAAAGCTTCAGAGGGCGACGTGATCGCCATCTTGGAAGTCGCTGCCAGTGCAGCGGCACCAGCGCCAGCAGCAACTGCGCCTGCTCAAACTTCGGCACCAGCAGTATCGGCTCCTACGCCTGCTGTGGCACCGATTGCTGGTCAATACACCGGTAATGTCGATATTGAATGCGATATGCTGGTCGTTGGCGCTGGCCCTGGCGGCTATTCAGCGGCATTCCGTGCCGCTGATTTGGGCATGAAAACTGTCATCGTTGAACGTTATGCAACGCTCGGTGGTGTGTGCTTGAATGTGGGTTGCATTCCATCGAAAGCCTTGCTGCACAATGCAGCGGTCATCGATGAAGTATCGCACATGGCCAAAAAACGGAATTAAAATTCGGCGCGCCCGAAGTCGATATCGATGCACTACGCGGCTACAAAGAGCAAGTGATTAACAAGCTCACTGGCGGCCTCGCTGGCATGGCAAAAATGCGTAAAGTTGAACAAGTACGCGGTATTGGTACTTTCCTTGACGCCAATCACATGGAAGTTCAAGTCACTAGCGGCACCGGTAAAGATTTAAGCGGCGAGAAAAAAGTCGTTAAATTTAAGCAAGCCGTGATTGCAGCGGGCTCACAAGCGGTGAAACTACCATTTATCCCGAATGATCCACGCATTGTTGATTCAACTGGCGCGTTGGAGCTCAAATCAGTACCAAAACGCATGCTAATTATCGGCGGCGGGATTATTGGTTTGGAAATGGGTACCGTGTATTCAACCCTAGGCGCGCGTTTAGACGTGGTTGAATTGTCTGACGGTTTGATGCAAGGCGCAGACCGTGACCTCGTTAAAGTATGGCAAGACTGGAATGCGCATCGCTTTGACAATATCATGCTCAGCTCAAAAACCACGTCGATTGTGCCAAAAGACGACGGTGTTTGGGTGACGTTTGAAGGCCCAAAAGCCCCAAGCGAAGCACAATGCTATGACTTGGTACTCTACTCAACCGGTCGCTCACCGAACGGCAAGAAAGTTGGCGCAGAAAATGCCGGTGTGATGGTCGACGAGCGTGGTTTTATCAACGTTGATAAACAAATGCGTACCAATGTGGCCAATATTTTCGCGATTGGCGATTTAGTCGGTCAACCCATGTTGGCGCATAAAGCGGTCCACGAAGCGCACGTTGCCGCTGAGAACGCCGCCGGTCACAAAGCCTACTTCGACGCCCGCGTGATCCCTGGTGTTGCCTATACCGACCCTGAAGTGGCCTGGGTAGGTCTGACCGAAGATCAAGCCAAGAAAGACGGCATCAAAATCACCAAGGGTGTATTCCCATGGGCGGCCTCTGGTCGTGCGATTGCCAACGGTCGTACTGAAGGCTTTACCAAATTGATTTTTGATGCAGAAAACGGCCAAATCCTCGGTGGTGCCATTGTTGGCCCGCACGCTGGCGATATGATTGGTGAAATCTGTCTCGGCATCGAAATGGGCGCCGATGCAGTAGATATCGGCAAAACCATTCACCCTCACCCAACCATGGGCGAATCGATTGGTATGGCTGCCGAAGTGGCAAAAGGTGTTTGTACCGATTTGCCGCCACAGCGCAAAAAATAAATTGCTGTTATGACGCAAAAAAGCCACGATTTTCGTGGCTTTTTTTATACACTCGCATTTAAAACGATGAATGGCGGAATGCGTAATATTCAATAAAAACAAATATTTGCCGCAAGAAAGCCAGTAAATACATCAATTGCCGCAATGGGCTGGCAAGTTTTGCCGACATTTAACGCATAGCACGTAAAAAAATGAGTTTCGCCATTCAAATATACGTATTTTCCGCATTGCAACATGGCACGCGTCTTGCAATACTTGATTCACAGTGTTGCAAGGAGCAATTCAGATGGCCAGCAATCAGCTCAAGTATCATATTTCTACGGGTTCGCAACAAAAACCAGCAGAACAACTGAGTGATGAAGTGACTGCGCAACTACAGCATTATTTAGAGCTCTGTGCGAACTTACGCATTGATTTCTATGATTGCCTTGCACATGCGCGCATTGAATACGATAAAAATCGTCGACATTAAATTTTAGGCAATAAAAAAGCACTCAACGTATTGAGTGCTTTTTTATCTATTGGCGTCCCCACGGGGAATCGAACCCCGGCCGCCGCCGTGAAAGGGCAGTGTTCTAACCGCTAAACTATAGGGACATTAAAGCTACATCTCAAACTGATCAAAAAATCAATCTGACTAAAACTGGTGGAGGTAAGCGGAATCGAACCGCTGACCTCTTGCATGCCATGCAAGCGCTCTACCAACTGAGCTATACCCCCGCACTTACAAATAAACATACAACTTAATACTGGCGTCCCCACGGGGAATCGAACCCCGGCCGCCGCCGTGAAAGGGCAGTGTTCTAACCGCTAAACTATAGGGACTTAAATCTTATTTAACTGATACACAAACAATCAATTAAATCTAACTGGTGGAGGTAAGCGGAATCGAACCGCTGACCTCTTGCATGCCATGCAAGCGCTCTACCAACTGAGCTATACCCCCAGAGAGAGCAGAATAATAGACGGCAAATTAAAGTACGTCAAGCCCTCTTTGAATTATTCTGCACTTATTTTTAAATCGGCGCCCACCAATACGGATCAGTTTCAAAGTTCACCTCAGCGGCCTTCGAATTAGGATAGTTTTGCAATAAAACTCGGCGGGTATCTGCGCTCAATTCTTTCATTCCCAATTTATCGTAGGACTGAATCATCAAACCCAATGCATCTTCAACTTGCTTGGTATTGGCATAGTTATCCAGCAATGCACGGCCACGATTGGCTGCAGCTAAATAAGCCCCGCGCTGAAAGTAATAACGGCCCACATGCAATTCATATTTGGCCATTGCACCAATTAAATAACCCATCCGAATTTCGGCATCGCGCGCATATTTGCTCTCAGGAAAACGTTGCACTAAATCACGAAATGAATTAAATGACTCTTTCGCAGCTTTTGGATCGCGCTCAGACATATCTTGCTTCGATATATTCGACATAAAACCTTGTGACTCATTAAAAGTCACTAGGCCTTTCAGATACAAAGCGTAATCCAAACTCGGGTGACTTGGATTTTGTTTAATAAAGCGATCAATTGCAGCTAAAGCCAAAGCCGGCTCTTGATCTTTGTAATAGTTGTAGCCCATTTCCAATTGCGCTTGCTGTGCATAACGCCCATAAGGGAAACGTGCTTCTAATTTTTCCAGCAGCTTATTTGACGCTTCATAGCTGCGGCTCACTTGCTCAGATTTAGCCGCTGAGAATAATTTCTCGGCACTCCAGCCCTGAGTTTCATCTGGTTTTTCATTATTAGCGAAGAACATCCTGCCATTAAGCTAACTAACAAGGCAGAAATCAGGATTCGCGGTAGAATCTTAGTCATGATGCAATCCGATATTGAACTCGACGATTATAACGACTTCGCAGACATCCGTGTTTTGTCTGTGCCCGCCGACTTGGCAGGTACACGCTTGGACGCTGCTTTAGCGAAGATTTTGCCTGATTTTTCCCGCAGCCGCTTGACTACGTGGATTAAAGACGGGCGGGTTTGGGTAGATGACGCAACCGCGCTACCAAAAACCAAACTTTGGGGAGGAGAAACGCTTAAAGTCGACGTGCAGCCCGACCCCAACGAAGTGGCGTTTGAAGCCGAAGACATCGAGCTCGATGTTTTATACGAAGACGCCACCATCATTATTATCAATAAACCTGCTGGCTTAGTCGTTCATCCGGGTAGTGGCAATTGGTCGGGCACTTTATTAAATGCCCTGCTGTTTCATTACCCAGAATTACGCCAAATCCCACGTGCCGGCATTGTCCATCGCCTAGACAAAGAAACTAGCGGTTTAATGGTTGTAGCACGCACACTGCAAGCACAAGTGCACTTGGTCAATCAATTACAAGAACGCAGCGTTAAACGCCATTATATTGCCGTTGCCAACGGTTTAATTCATGCCGATGGCACGGTGGATACGCCGATTGGTCGTCACCCGAAAGACCGCGTTAAAATGGCCGTGGTTCGCAGTGGTAAACCTTCGATTACGCATTACCATATTTTAGAGCGTTTTAACGCTTACACCCTGATTGAATGCCGCTTAGAAACCGGTCGAACCCATCAAATTCGTGTGCATATGGCGCATATTAAACATCCACTCGCCGCAGATCCCGTGTATGGCGTAGCGCCTAAAATGGATACCAGCAACGAAGTGCGTATGGCACTAGACGAACTTAACCGCCAAGCATTGCATGCCAGAAAGCTCTCTTTAGTCCATCCTGAGAGTGGTAAAACCATGACGTGGAAAGCCGCAGTTCCATTTGATTTGGAACAGCTGATTGGTACCTTGCGCGCAGATGTTGGATTAAGCCAAGACGATTTCGACGACGATGATGAAGGCGAAGACGATCATGACTGTGAACTCATTTATGTCCGTGAATAATACCCATTTATTAAATCCGATTTGGCCTTCTCCAGCCAATGTGCAGGCCAAACAAACCACTCGGCATGGCGGTGTGAGTGTGGCGCCTTATGCCAGCTTCAATCTGGGCGACCATGTTGGCGATGACATTAAGGCCGTCATGGCCAATCGGCAACAACTGCCCCATCCTGCGGCTTGGCTTAAGCAAACCCACAGCACCATCGTGGTCGATGCCGCAGAAATTCATGCGCCCATCGAGGCCGATGCCAGTATTAGTCGCACTAAAGGCGCAGTCTGTGTCGTAATGACTGCCGATTGTTTGCCGGTTTTACTTTGTGATCAGCACGGGACGGTGGTTGCGGCGGCGCATGCCGGTTGGCGTGGCCTTTGTGATGGGGTGATTGAAAACACCGTACATGCCATGGCGGTTCCCAGCAATACTTTAATGGCGTGGTTGGGCCCCGCAATTGGGCCGAACGCTTTTGAAGTGGGCGACGAAGTCAGAGCTGCATTTATGCAACATGATGCCGCAGCAGTTGCGGCATTTACTGCGAGCAGTAAGGGCAAGTGGCTGGCTGATATGTATTTATTGGCACGCCAACGGCTCAATGCGCTCGGCATTACGGCCATTTATGGTGGTGGCGAATGTACCTATACCGATAGCGACAATTATTTTTCCTATCGCCGCGACGGAATCACCGGTCGTATGGCCAGCTTGATTTGGCTGGAATAAGTAAGGGGTATTTGATTGCAAGCCAAATCTAAAATGGCTTGCAATCAAATACCTAACTATTCATACCAATGAGATAGGGTGTATTACCGCCACCATAAACCGTACTTATTCGTGCAGCAATAACGAAAAAAAACCTTACTCAACGATTGTTTGTATCTACATCTTGCTGATCAAGTTTGGTTTCGGCTTTTTTCTTTTGCACACTGCGTTTCAGCCAAAAAATCAACCATGTTGGCAGCACTGCTAATGTGATAAAGAAAAACAGCCCAAGCACCCAATTGCTTGCCCCCACCACGGCGGCAAACATCACAATGACAAACAAATACCCAATTAATAAGATGTACATCAGCAACCTCAAAAAAAGGCGCCTATGGCGCCTCTTTTAATATTTTAACGCATGCAATTTAAGCGCGTTTATCGTGCTCAATCAAGGCATAGGCCGAATGATTATGAATCGATTCAAAGTTTTCTGATTCAACCACATAGGCAACAATCCGCGGTTCGTTATTCAAACTTGCGGCCACATCGCGCACCATGTCTTCAACAAACTTCGGATTATCATACGCACGTTCAGTCACGTATTTTTCATCTGGGCGTTTTAATAAACCATACAACTCGCAAGAGGCTTGCTTCTCTACCATCTCAACGATCTCTTCAATCCACACATGCTGACCCAAAGTAGCACTAATGGTCACATGTGAACGCTGATTATGGGCACCATACTCAGAGATTTTTTTCGAGCAAGGGCAAAGACTCGTCACCGGTACCAGCACTTTGAGTGTTTGTGTAAATACGCCATCTTTTAGCTCACCAATCAGCGAAACATCATAGTCAAGCAAGCTTTTTACGCCTGAAACCGGCGCTGTTTTATTGATAAAAAACGGGAAGCGCATTTCTAAATAACCCGCTTCAGCTTCTAAACGTTCGCACATTTGACGCAAAATGGCTTCAAATGATTCGACTGAGATTTCTTTGTTGTGACTATTTAAAATCTCAACAAAGCGCGACATATGCGTGCCTTTAAAGTGTTGCGGCAAAAAGACATACATATCAAAAGTAGCAACAGTATGTTGCACCCCATCAGCGCGATCCGCGACTTGCACAGGATGGCGAATCGACTTGATCCCTACTTTATTAATCGCAATATTGCGGGTATCCACTGTGTTTTGCACATCGGCAATGACCACGCTCATCGGAATCTCACTTCAAAAGAATTAATTGGATAAGTTGATTATACCCTGAGGCCAATACCCGAGCAAACCAGTCGGGAATTGCATTTATCAATCGCTGCGATTACTTCTGGCTAAACGCCGTCAATATTTGCCCGATATACCGTGTATAGCTTGCCAGAGCTTGATCAATGTGTGGCACCAGCATTGGTAAAGAAAAATACATCGCCGCAAAACCCACCGCCAAAGTCAGTGGAAAACCCACCGCAAACACATTCAACTGTGGCGCAGCCCGCGTCATTACACCAATCGCTAAATTGGTAATCAATAACGCCGCCAACACCGGCAATGACAACAACACCGCTGTGCGAAAAACAATCGCACCTAAATTGGCAATTTGTTTAAAGCCCCCCGCTGAAAGCGATATGCCCCCCACAGGCAGCTGCACCATGCTGTCAATTAATACCTGCAACACCATTAAATGACCGCTAATGGACAAAAACGCCAGTAACATAAATAAACTCATTAACTGAGAAATCACCAAGCTATTGTTAGCGCTTTGCGGTGAATAAAACGTGGCAAAGCCTAAGCCCATTTGTAAACCCGACAAATGCCCTGCCAGCTCCACCGCACTAAAAATTAGCCGCATCACAAAGCCCATTGATAAGCCAATCAATAGCTCACGCAATGCAATCAATATCCCTTCAGGAGAGACCACGGCAACACTTGGCATCGTCGGCAATAAGGGCGCGACCAGCACGGTGAGTAACAATGCCAAGCTAACACGCACTTTAATCGGAATCGAACGACTAGAAAAAAATGGATCTGCCAATAACAGACCTAAAATACGCAAGAATGGCCACCAGAACAAGGCCAGCCAAATTTCAATTTGGACTTGAGTAACTGTAATCATCCAATCAACTGAGGAATGCTTTGATACAGGCGAATGGTGTAATCACTTATTGTTTCAATCATCCACGGCAAAGCGAGTACCAGCACCAAAAAACAAGCGAGGATTTTAGGGATAAAAGAAAGCGTCGCCTCATTAATCTGCGTTGCCGCCTGAAAAATACTCACAATCAAACCAGCAATAAGCGCAGTGAGCAACACCGGCGCACCGAGCAAAATCATGACTTCCATCGCTCTTTGTAATAAAGTCACTACCGTTTCTGGTGTCATGAATTAACTCGGAATATAAAAACTTTGCACCAAGGAGCCCATCAAGAGCGTCCAGCCATCAACCAGTACAAACAACATAATTTTAAATGGCAAAGAAATAATCACCGGCGACACCATCATCATCCCCATCGCCATCAAAATACTGGCAATGACTAAATCAATAATTAAAAATGGAATAATGACCAAAAAGCCAATCTGAAAAGCAGTTTTCAACTCACTAGTCACAAAGGCCGGCACCAACACCCGCAAACTCACGTCTTCTGGTCCATTCGGTGCTTTTGCGCCGGACACCTCAATAAAAAACGCCAAATCCTTTTGCCGTGTTTGCTTGAGCATAAAATCTTTAAGCGGCACAGCGCCTTGCTCTAAGGCTTGATTAAAGGTGATTTTTTGTTCCGAAAAAGGCTGATAAGCCGTGGCGTAAATTTTGTCAAAAGTCGGTGCCATAATAAATAGCGTCAAAAACAGCGACAAGCCGACAATCACTTGATTGGGCGGACTTTGCATCGTACCCAAAGCTTGTCGCAACAAAGACAGCACAATGATAATTCGCGTAAACGACGTCATCATCAATAACATCGCCGGAATAAAGCCCAGCGCAGTCATAAACAGCAAGGTTTGAATCGGCAAAGAATACGCCGTTCCCGCCGCCGTTTGTGAGGAACTCATAAAGGGTATACCGGCAGGTTCAGCTGCCAGCAATACCGGACAAAGCAATACCCCGGCGAGTAGAACGATTTTCTTCATGATGAGGTATTCCGTTTAGCCATTGCCGCTTGCAGCCATTGTGCAAATGCAGGGGTTGCTGGTGTTGTCACTACATCCGCGGGCTTATCCAAGGTATGCAGCAAATTGACTTGCTGATGAGTGACGCCAACAACCAGCCAAGTCCCATCCACCTCAACGATCACCACCCGCTCTTTGGTGCCCACCATCACACCGGAAACAACCCGCAAATGCGTATTGCCAGCCCCCGGCACTAAGGCATAACGGCGCATCAGCCAAGCACCGCCAACAATACACGCCAGCACCAGCAACAAAGCCAAAATCACTTGAATCAGCTGCCCAACACCTGGTCCCGGTGCAGTTTGCGCTGCCGTTGCAGCCATAACGGAGAACGGCAGCCCCACAAGGCTGCCGCAAAGCAATCGAATTAGATTCATATGATTGGATTATTTATGCAAGCGACGAATGCGCTCTGCAGGGGTAATAATATCAGTGAGTCGAATACCAAATTTATCATTCACCACCACAACCTCACCCTGAGCAATCAAACAACCATTGACCAACACATCCATCGGCTCACCCGCCATCCCATCGAGCTCAACCACTGAGCCTTGTGCCAGCTGTAATAAACTACGAATTGCGATCTTAGTGCGCCCTAATTCCACCGTCAAATTGACCGGAATATCTAAAATCATATCAATATTATTCGGCGCATTGCTCGGTGCAGCCGCAGTATCAAAACGCTGAAAAATATCCGCCGCTTGTACTGTACTGGCAGTATCACTGGCGGCGTCGGTGACCTCTTGTTCAGCGAGAGCCGCCGCCCAATCGTCCATAATATCATCAGGATTTTCTGCTGCACCCGTGGTTTCTTCAGCCATTACCTTCTCCGCTATTCTCTTCGTCTTGCACGCCGTTCAAAGCCTCAGCTGAGCCCAGTACTTTGTCGACTTTTAATGCATATTGACCGTTAAGAATACCATACTTACACTCAAGCACTGGCACGCTATCCACGGATGCAATAATGGCTTCTGGAATATCCAAAGAAATCACATCACCCGTCTTTAAATTCAAAATATCGCCCAAAAGTAATTTTAGCGTTACCCAAGGTTGCCACCAGATTGACATCCGCATGATGTAATTGTTTGCGTAGCAACGATGACCAGCGATTATCCGATTCGATGCGATCCGTTTGCATCGAGCTATACAACATATCTCGAATCGGTTCGATCATTGAATACGGTAAGCAAATATGAAAATCACCGCCGCCAGCACCCAATTCAATTTTAAAGGTATATGCCACTACGACCTCAGTGGGTGTCGCAATATTGGCAAACTGTGTATTCATTTCTGAGCGCATATAACTAAATTCGCACTCAAAAACCGGCTTCCACGCTTTTTGATACTCTTCAAAAACCACTTCAAGCAAGCGCTGAATAATCCTTTGCTCGGTTGGCGTAAAGTCTCGCCCCTCAACCCTAACGTGGTAACGACCATCAGAGCCAAATAAATTATCCCACCACCAAAAAAACAAAATTCGGATCAAAAATAAATAAGCCTGTCCCACGTAACGGCTTCATTTGAATCATATTCAAATTGGTTGGTACGACTAAGTTGCGAATAAATTCACTGTATTTTTGCACCCGAATGGGGCCAACGCTAATTTCGGCGTTGCGACGCATAAAATTATACAAAGCTATTCGTAAGTTTCGTGCAAATCTTTCGTTAATAATTTCCAGCGTCGGCATCCGCCCACGCACAATGCGCTCTTGTCGACCAATATCATAATTGCGGACAGCCGATTGATCGACGTCATCGGCACCATCGTCCTCTTCACCAGTCACACCGCGCAGAAGCGCATCGACCTCTTCTTGAGAAAGAATATCGTCAGCCATTATCTCTTTTTATAACTCGGTTCTAATTTTTAACAAACTACTGATAAAAATACTTAGTAAAATTAACGCTTAATACACCTTCGTCTTTTGCTTCAACTTCTAAAATTGCATTAATTTTTTCTCTAATTTGTCTCGCTAATTCCTCTTGTCCCTGCGATGTTTTAACTTCTTCTAAGGTTTTGGCTCGCAATATAAACGATTCACCGCATCTAATATTTTAGGCTGCACGGAGGTAATTCGCTCTTTATCGGCTTCTTCAGCGAGTTCAACCATAATTTCAACTTGTAATACCGACTCAGCCTCCCCGCTTAAATTCACTGTAAATGGCTGATCTTGTAATTTGGCAAATACTGGCTTAGCGTGCTCATCCGCTTTTTTTTCTTTTTTCTTTTCTTTTTCTTTTTTTCTTCACCATGCGCTGCAGCTTCTGCAGTGGCTTCTTCAGCGTTTCCTTCAGCAGGGCTTTTCAATAAGAAAAAAGCTAGCGCGCCGCCGAGAACTAAAATTAAAACTAATACAGCAGCAACGACAATAAGCAGGATATATTTTTTTTGATTTTGGAGCGGCTTCTGCTTTTGCTTCCGACATATTGCATCCTTAAAATGAAAGCTCATGAATAGATTATCTTTCATGATTAACTTGAAATAACTATGCCCCAGCGTAGCCAGGGCGTAAAACTTCGCCAATATAGCGAAAGAGATACTATAAAACAAGCGCTAAGCAAGCATTATTGCGGCAGAGCATATGAAATCAGACAAATAAATTCAAGCCCCCTTTTTGGATGGGTAATCGCACCATCGCTGATTCCAGTGATTTTTCATCGACCATCCCCGCGGTCATTCCGTAAGTTAATCCCAGTTCTCGACCATTCTGAGCTTGCTGCTGACCTTGATTCATCCCAGCCCATTGCGATTGGTTTTGTTGTGCTTGCTGCTGTTGATGATGCTGCTGCTGCAAAGTATCTGAAGCCACTTGCACATTACTTAAAGTAAAACCTTGCTCAGCCAATAAAGCGGTCAAGCGCGGCATCGCCGCAGCGAGCGCATCGCGAACCGCCGCATTTTGCGAACTAAACACCACACTTGCTTGATCTTGCGCCACATTTAACTGCACTTCCATTGGCCCCAAATGCGCGGGGTTCAATTGCATTTGAATTTGTTGCTCTTGCCGTCCTAACATCAGCCCAACTCGTTGCGCCAACGCATCACCCCAGCGCATTTGCCCAACCGGCTCAGCCAAGTGATGCACTGGCACAGCGATTTCCTTATTCGGCAAAGCGGTGCTCACAGGATTGTTCGCAGCAAGGCTTCGCTGCTCATTCAGGGCAGTTAATTGCGTTTTAAAGTCGGTATTGGGCATTAACTCAAATGGGGTTTCGATGACTTCAGTGGCGTTTAATGTTGCCGTATCGACGGCAAGGTTTGCCGTTTCAGCGACATCCACTTTAGACTGCGACATCGCCGCTATTGCTGATGATGCGGTTTGATTGGCTTGCTTGTCAGTGCCCAGTTTGGCGCTATCGGTATTTTCGCTACTGCTTGCTGGATTTTTTACCATCAGTGCAGTCAATGGATTGAATACTGCTGGATTTTCCGCGTCAGGATCAGTGGCAATATCAGTCAGTGGCGCCGCTTCCTCTGTCAGCGCAACGCTCGTTCCAGTAGGCACAACTAAGGTGTTTTGTAGCATGGCTAACCAAGGATCAAGTACTGCCGCTTGTGTTTGCGGTGATTCGCTCGCTGGAGTTTCTTCTTTTTTGTCCGATTTTGCTGCGACTTTATTATTCGGCGTTGGCGTAGGCGCTTCTGCCCGATCTCGGCCTAATTCACGCTTAAATTCATCTTTAAAGTCACTTGCTTGACTCGATTCACGCGCAGTACGCGACTCAACTGCACGGCTCACAGGAGCTTGAACTTGCACTGGCACCGCAGAAGTTGTTGCCATAATTACACCCAATAAGAAGACTTTGCCTAGTAATAAGCAAAGACAATGCCAGCCACTGAAAACTGCAGGTAAACTTGCGCCATGGCAGAAGATTCAGACCTAGAAAAAACCGAACCGGCCTCCCCCAAGCGCATTGAAGATGCGCGAAAAAAGGGACAGGTCCCGCGTTCACACGAGCTCACCACCTTTGCCACCCTGATGGCAGGGCTGGTTGCGGTATTTACGCTCGCGCCGGATATATTTCATTCAATCCGCGAAATCATGGTGGATAACCTCAGCTTTGATCGCACAGATTTAATCAGCGCCAAGCAAATGCCCGAAGCCTTAATGGCGGCGATGCGCATAGCACTGGTGGCCTTACTACCTATTTTTGCTGCCTGCGCCTTAGTGGCGATTATGGTGCCAATTGCCATTGGTGGCTGGGTCTTTAGTACTGAAGCACTAGGGCCTAATTTTGAAAAACTCAGTCCAATCGCCGGTATTGGCCGAATTTTCTCGGTGCGCACCATTATTGAAACGCTCAAAACGATTTTAAAATCGGGATTAATCGGTGGCATTGCAGGCTGGATTTTATGGGATGAAAAAGAACAGTTTATTGCTCTGATTGCCATGCCTCCAGATGTTGGCTTTTATATGTTATGGCAAATGCTCAAATACACTCTCTTGATGACGGTCAGCGGGATGGCGATCATTGTGTTAATCGATGTGCCGTACCAACTTTGGGATTATTACAAAGGCCTTAGAATGACCAAAGAGGACGTTCGCCAAGAAAGTAAAGAGTCTGAAGGCGATCCGCATGTCAAAGGGCGCATTCGCCAATTACAAAGAGAAGCGGCTCGTAAGCGCATGATGGCGGAAATCCCCAAAGCCAATGTGGTGGTCACCAATCCAACGCACTATGCGGTCGCGATTCAATACGATGAGGCAATGCGCGCCCCCAAAGTGGTGGCCAAAGGGTCTTTTTTATTGGCCGAGCGCATTATTGAATTGGCCAAGGAACACAAAGTCACCGTTGTACGCACGCCACCTTTTGCGCGCGCGCTGTATCACCATGCCCAATTGGGCGAAGAAATTCCCGCTGCGTTGTATACTGCCGCTGCTGAAGTTTTAGCCTACATCTACCAGCTCAATCAATATCAAAAAGAAGGCGGCTTAGCGCCAACACTCAATACCGATTTACCCGTTCCTGCCGAACTCGACCCTGAGTCAGAAAAACAGGGTATATAACTGCAAGCAATATATAAAATAATGTTTATTTATACATACACTACACTAGGTATCTTAGATGTGGCGTAGCAAACTCACCACACTGGCCATGCCAGCAATGGTTTTGATGGTATTGGGCATGATGATTTTGCCCTTACCACCGGCCGTGCTCGACTTCTTTTTTACTTTCAATATTGCACTTTCGATCATCGTGTTGATGGTCAGCTTATATACCCATAAACCGCTGGAATTCTCTAGCTTTCCGACCGTACTGTTGATGACCACGCTACTGCGTTTGTCGCTCAATGTGGCGTCGACCAAGCTGGTCCTTACCGAAGGCCACGCCGGCGGCGATGCTGCGGGTAAAGTCATTGAATCTTTTGGTCACGTGCTGATTGGCGACAATATCGCCGTCGGGATTGTGGCGTTTATTATTCTGACCATTATTAACTTTGTCGTGATCACCAAAGGTGCTGGGCGTATTGCCGAGGTGTCGGCCCGCTTTACCCTAGATGCCATGCCCGGGAAACAAATGGCAATTGATGCCGATTTGAATGCCGGTTTGATTGGTGAAGAAGAAGCCCGAACTCGACGCGCGCAAATTTCTGACGAAGCCAATTTTTTCGGTTCGATGGATGGTGCCAGTAAGTTCGTTCGTGGAGACGCTGTCGCGGGTATTTTAGTGATGGTGATTAACCTGATTGGTGGCTTGCTGGTTGGTATGTTGCAACATGATATGTTGTTTGCCGATGCGGCCAAAACCTATACCTTGCTCACCATCGGTGACGGTTTGGTGGCCCAAGTTCCGGCGCTGATTATTTCGGTAGCCGCCGGTATTGTCGTCTCTCGCGTCGGTACTGACCAAGATTTATCCGATCAAATTTTGGGCCAATTGTTTGCTCGCCCGCAGGTGCTCTACGTCACCGCTGGCGTTTTGGGCCTACTCGGTATTATTCCGGGGATGCCGCACATTGCATTCTTAATGATGGCTGCAATCGCCGCTGGTTTAGCTTGGTTTGCCGAACAAAATATCCTCAAAGCCGCGACCGCCACCGCCACCGGTGGGGCACTACCAGCGGGCGCAGCACCGCCGCCACCTGTGGATGCGCCATTACAAGAAGTCAGCTGGAATGATGTGCAAACGGTCGATCCGGTGGGGCTGGAAGTCGGTTATCGGCTGATTCCTTTGGTTGATCGCAACCAAGATGGTGAACTATTGCGCCGCATTCGCGGGATTAGAAAAAAAATCGCCCAAGAATTGGGGTTTTTAGTGCCGGCAGTGCATATTCGCGACAATCTCGAACTGCGCCCCAATCAATACCGGATTCAACTTAAAGGCGTTGACGTTGGCGCTGGTGAAGCATTTGTCGGGCAATGGTTGGCGATTAATCCGGGCAATGCCGCTGGCACTTTGCCTGGCGCAGCCACCACCGATCCCACTTTTGGTCTGCCTGCAACTTGGGTTGACGCCAGCTTACGCGATCAAGCGCAAGCGATGGGTTACACCGTGGTTGATGCGTCGACCGTTATCGGTACGCATATCTCAAATATTTTGCAATCGAATGCCGCTGAATTACTCGGCCGCGAAGAAACCCAAGCGCTAGTCGATCACTTTGCCAAAGAATCGCCCAAGTTGATTGAAGAGCTGGTTCCTAAAGTGGTGCCCATTGGTACGCTGCAAAAAATATTGCAAGCACTACTTGAGGACGGACTGCATATTCGAGATTTACGCACCATTATCGAGACGCTGAGCGAACAAATTTTACGAACTACGGATATCGACGAATTAACCTCGGCAGTGCGGGTCGCATTAGGGCGCTCGATTGTTCATCAACTCTTTGCTGGGGAGCAAGAACTACAAGTTGTCGCATTAGAACCACAACTAGAAAGCATTTTACTCTCGGCCGCCAGTGGCAAATCGCAAGGCGGCTTAGAACCCGGCCTTGCCGAGCGCTTGCTCCAACAAGCCGCCGCCATGACCGAGCAACTGGAAATGCAAGGCATTAATCCCGTTTTAATTACCCCAGCGCAATTAAGACCGATGTTATCGCGTTTTTTTACGCCGTTCAATTCCCGGATTACGCGTCATTGCGCATACCGAGATTCCTGACAGCAAAACTTTACGCATTATTAACGTCTTAGGAGCATAAGAGCACAGTGTGAGGTCTCGGCAAAACGCCAACAATCCCTTATCGTCAGTACGCTATTCAATTGTGCAGAAGCACAGGAACAGTGATAATCATTGCTCGACCCCTTTTCTGGCGCGCACCAGAGGCAAAAAAAAAAACTACTTATTGCTTCTAGTTGCGAGTTTAATTTTTTGAGGCTGACTTTGTTGATGCAATTGAAAGCGCAACCGCGGTGATCATCGTTTCTTATGCTGGTTAAAAAATTCTTTGGTGCTACCACCCGTGACGCGCTGCGCCAAGTTCGCGATGAACTTGGCCCAGATGCGTTGATTCTGTCCAACCGGCAAGTGGCGGGTGGCGGGATCGAAATCATGGCGGTGGCCGACGCCGACGTCGCCGCACTCACCAGTATTCAAACCGTCGCCAGCTGCGCCCAAACCGGCAACGCGCGCGGCGCAAAATGGCGCGCGCTTAATGAGTTCCGCGCAACAAACCCCGGTCACACCGCATATCTCCAAAGCCTTGGCGCGCTCATACGCCATTCCTGACGATGAGCAAGAGCCCACGCTCGACGATGTACCTTATGAAATTCCGTCGGTGTTGCGCAGTAACCGTGCGCCCAAAGCCAGCACCATACGCAATGACCCCCCAATGAAGTAGCATTTACCGATTACATCAATCGGCCCGAAACAATCGCGCCACAGCCGCGAGTACAAGACAAACCCGCGCCATCGGCACCACGCGAACCGGAATTAAGTCACGAAGCCGAACGCCGTCCAATCCCACCACGTCGTCCAGCTGTGGCGGAGAAACCATTGCCAACCTTTAGTTTTGACGATGCGTCCGCTAAAAATGCGGCACCCGTTGCCGATCAAGCGGCAATGCAAGATATTGCGCGCGTGAAATTCGGATGCTACGCGGCTTGTTAGAAAGCCAAATGGCGGGCATGGCGTGGGGTGAATTATCCAAACACGCCCCTGAAAAATTAGAAATTTTGCGCCAACTACTCGGCGCTGGATTTTGCGCCGCACTGTCACGTCAGCTCATTGATAAAATGCCTGCGGCGATGAGTTTGGATACCGGAATGAAGTGGGTCAAAGCCGCGCTCACCCATAATTTACCCACCGTTAGCGCCAAAGACGATATCGTTGAACGCGGCGGCGTGTACGCCTTAATTGGCCCAACGGGCGTTGGCAAAACCACCACCGTTGCCAAGCTGGCTGCGCGTTGTGCGCTCACCTACGGCCCACAATCGGTCGCCTTATTGACCACCGATAGCTACCGAATTGGCGCTCACGATCAACTGCGAATTTATGGCCGAATTTTGGGTGTGCCGGTGCATGAAGTCAAAGATGAAACCGATTTACAACTCACGCTCGGCGAGCTCACCGATCGACATTTAGTACTGATCGATACCGTGGGCATGGGGCAGCGCGATCAGCGCATCGGTGAACAATTAGCGATGTTTGGGCATGATAATGTCGGCACTGTGTTGTTATTGTCGGCCAATGCTCAAGCGAGCACACTCGATGATGTGGCTCGACGCTATAAAAACAGCCATTTAGTCGGTTGCATTTTAACCAAGTTGGATGAAACCATGGCGCTGGGGGGTTGCCTTGATGTAGCGATTCGGCATAAATTGCCGCTGCACTTTGTGACCAATGGCCAGCGTGTTCCGGAAGATCTGCATCGGGCGAATTTGGCCTATCTGGTGGATCGTGCCTTTCGCAACCCACAAGAAAGTAGCGTATTTCAATTGCATAAAGACGAATATCCACTCTTTATGAGCACCCAAGATATTCCGACTGATTTTAGCCTTGCCACTTCACCACGATGAATCTGCTTTTTAGTTATTCCCCAGTAGGACCACATCGTGCCTAAACGCTGGCCAGACCAAGCCGCAGGTTTACGGCAACTTGTTGCCACGCCCAGCTGCCGCACCATTAGTTTATCGGGTGGCCGTGGCGATGCCGGTACCACCAGCTTGGTGATTAATTTAGCCGCCGCCTTGGCCGATCGACAAAGACAAGTCGTGGTATTGGATGAATTTACCGGTTTAAACAATATTGCGCATCGCTTGCATTTAACGCCTCGCTTTGCGCTGGAACAGGTGATACGGCGTGAAGCACGCCTGCTCGATACCTTAATCGAAAGCCAATACGGCTTTGGTATTTTACCGATTGCCGCCCCGCCGCATTTACTCGCCCAGCTCAATGACAATGAGCAACGCAGGTTAGCGAGTGAATTTGCGCAACTGACCGAATCGCTAGATTACCTCTTACTCGATACACGCCCTGCGGTGGCGCAAGGTGTGCCTAGCCTATCGCTTGCCGCTGATGATGTTGTCATTATTCTATCGAACCGAGCCGAATCCCTCACCGATGCTTATGCCACCATTAAGCAATTGGCGACTGAATATGCACGGCGTGATTTTCGAGTGCTGGTCAATCGCGTCGCCAGCTTAGGCGAAGCCATGACTTTGTTTGACCGGGTTCGCGTGGTGGCCCAGCAATATTTGGGGGAAGAAATTCAACTCAAATTGATTGGCTATGTCCCAGAAGATGAATGGCTTAACCGCGCCACACGCCTTGGTCGGCCGGTGCTAGAAGCCTTTCCCGATGCCGAGGCCAGCGCGGCAATTCGCCAGCTGGCTGACGCCTTATTACGCTGGGCGCCACCACGCCAAGCACAAGGTAATATGGCGAGCTTTATTTATCGTTTAATCGAGTCATCGCGTTTACTGGCCAATCGAATCGATCATGCGTCCTATTGAAGCCCAATTACGCCCTAGCACCACAGCCACTCAGTTTGAACTTTGCGGTGATTTAACCTTATCGACCACCGCAGCGCTATGGCAGCGTATTCAGCAACAACAATGGGCAGCGATTGAGATTGATGCCAGTGCCGTACAAATCATTGATGGCAGGAGCGGCGTTATTATTTGAATTGCAGCAACGCGGCGCGCAGATTTTAGGCTTACCAGCGCAAGGGCAACGTTTACTCAGTGCCCTATCTCCAGAATTGCCACTCTTAAAGCCTGCGCCCAAACAATCTATTACACCCATCGCCCAGCTGGGATCACAAGTTCGGCGCAGCAGCGTCGATTTTTATCAGCAGATCAGCTTTTTAGGTGGTATTTGTGCTGCGCTATGGCATAGCCGGCACTCGCTGAGACGCTTTCGTTGGCGCGAATTTGGTTTGCAGTGCGAGCTTGTCGGCGCCAATGCGGTACCGATTATCGCCTTAATCTCCATCTTGTTTGGCGTCATCCTCGCGTTTCAATCGGCGATTCCGATGCGGCAATTTGGCGCCGAACTGTATGTCGCCAATTTGCTCGGCCTGTCATTAGTTCGTGAACTCGGGCCCTTAATTACCGCCATTTTACTGGCTGGCCGCACGGGCGCCGCTTTTGCCGCCGAACTAGGCACGATGAAGGTGAACGAAGAAATCAATGCACTGGTCACTTTTGGTTTTGATCCCATTCGCTTTTTAGTCTTGCCGCGTTTATTAGCTGGCGTATTGATGGCGCCACTGCTGACCTTATTTGCTGAAGTCATCGGTCTATTTGGCGGTGCTTTAGTGATGAAAGGCTTTGGAATTCCGTTTGCTACGTATTATTCGCAAATTGCCGGTCAAGTGAACTTAATCGATTTGCTGTCGGGCCTGAGTAAAGCGGCTATTTTTGGCTTTATTGTCGCCGCTGTCGGTTGTTTTCGTGGCCTTTCTACTGGGAATGGCGCGAGTGCCGTCGGCGCAGCAACCACCCAAGCGGTGGTGCAAATTTTGGTGTTATTGGTCGTCGCCGATGGTTTATTTGCCGTAGTTGCTTACCATATGGGCTGGTAAAATGAGCGCCTTAATTGAAGTGCAAGGTTTAAGCTGCGGTTATGGCAACAAAACCATTTTAAAAGACGTCACCTTCAGCATTGAACGCGGTGAAGTAGTAGCGATTTTAGGCGGCTCAGGTTGTGGTAAATCCACCTTACTCAAACACCTGATTGGTCTGTATTCGCCACAAGCTGGCAGTATACGGATAGCAGGTAATGAGCTGGTGGGCACTACGGGCGCGGATCGCGAGGCAATACTGCGTCATTTTGGCGCAATGTTTCAAGCCGGCGCTTTATTTGGCTCAATGAGCGTACTCGACAATGTAATGCTGCCTTTGCAAAGCTTTAGCCAACTCGATGCGCACGCGATTGAAATCATTGCTCGCCTTAAATTACGCCTCGTTGGGCTAGAAGCTTTTGCTGACTATGCCCCCGCCGCACTATCGGGCGGGATGCAAAAACGCGCAGCGATTGCGCGAGCCATGGCACTGGATCCGGAAATATTATTTTTAGACGAGCCCTCTGCCGGTTTAGATCCGCTCACCTCGGCCGAACTCGATGCGCTCATTCGCCGCATCGCCGAAACCCAGCACGTTACCTGTGTGTTAGTGAGTCATGAATTGGCCAGCATTCATGCCATCGCCGATCGCGCCATTATGTTAGATCAATCAACACAAGGCATTATCGCCATTGATACACCGCAAGCGCTGGCACAATCGAGCGATGCACGCGTCAGTCGCTTTTTTAACCGTGGCCAAGTGATCGCGCCACCCGATTGCGCCGCCAGCGAGCCAACCCATCAAGGCTAAACCATGGAACAAAGATCTAATTTTCGCTTAGGCCTATTTATTCTCGTTGCCATTACCCTCGCAGCGGGACTAATGATCGCACTGGGCAGTGGCAAATGGTTTCGCCAGCAATTCATGCTCGAAACCTACTTTAATGAGTCGGTACAAGGCTTAGATATAGGCTCCAAAGTGCGCTATCGCGGCGTGGTCGTTGGCGAAGTCAGCGCGATTACGTTTACTTATACGCGTTACCAACAAGCACTACCGAGCGCACAGCGCTATCAATACGTCTTGATCGAGTCGCGGTTAAATACCGAAATGATGAGTGGAAAAGGTCTGCCAGCCCCGACGCAAGCGGCACTCAATGCTGAAATTGCCAAGGGCTTACGCGTTAAAATCGCCCCGCAAGGTGTCACTGGCACCAGTTATTTAGAAATCGACTATATGGGGGCCAACGCCGGCCAGCCCTTGCCCATCGCGTGGACGCCCGAACAACTTTATATCCCGTCCAATCCCAGTACCGTTAATCAAATCGTCACGGCCACGCAAAACTTAATCGCCAAAATGCAGCACGTCGATATCGAACAAACCATGGCCAGACTCGATCAATTGCTGCTCACCGCAGAGCAAAAACTCGCACCACTGCCTTTATTGAGCATGAGCGAAAAAATGAATACCGTTTTAGATCATGTTGCCCAATTGCCAATGGCCAGCATGGCCAAAGAAACCCAAGCTTTACTGCTTGAAGCACGGCAAAGCAATCAAGCTTTACAACATATTTTGGCGCAGCCCGGTTGGCTCAGTGCCCCAGCCGATTTAGCCATTGCCGCCGAAAGCGCCAAGAAAATCGCTACCGACCCACAAATCGCCAGCACGCTACAACGGATTGACCGGGTAAGCCAACGCCTCGATCGTCTGAGCAGCAATCGCGAAGCCGATGTAGACGCCTTGATTGAACAACTTAGCAGCGCCAGTTTGAGCCTGCAGCAATTACTCAACAAAGCCGAGCAACAGCCCAGCCAGCTGCTATTCTCTAACCCGCCGCCAGTGTATACGCCGCCAAAACCATGAAAACTATCCTGACTCTTTGCTGTATCAGTGCCTTGTTATTCGGCTGTAGCAGCACCACGCCGCCGCGTAAGGATTTTTTACTATCGAATTTGCCAACCAGCCAAACCAGCACAGACCGCTTGGCGACGCCGCACTTTAAAGGCAGTTTGCAAGTCGAAGATTTACATGCGCTCTCGCCCTACCGCAGCACATCGTTGATTTATCGCGAAAGCGCGCAGCGATTTGTACTCGACCCCTACAATGGTTTTCTCGCGCCGCCAGCCCAGCAAATAAGCAACTTGACGCGACAAGCCTTGGCAGCGAGCGGTTTGTTTACCGCCATCTTGCCGGTAGGCTCTAGCCTATTGCCAAGCTGGCGCTTAGAAGGTGAATTACAGCAGCTGTTTGTGGATGTAACCAACCCTGCTCAGCCCCGAGTTACCCTGAGCATTCGTTATGCTTTAAGCCAAATCGAGCACAATACACCGCGTATTTTTGCGTTCACACAAACTGAAGCCATTGTTGATGCCAGCCCCGAGCAAGCTGTAATTGGCTTTAATCGCGCTTTAAACACTATTTTATTGCAACTAGAATCGTCACTGCTTACCGTAAACACACCGTAGTGAGCTACACTAAGCAAGACGCCACTTAATTAAATGCCATGTCAGCCCATCGCGCGCTCTCTCTTTATCGTCGCACCCAAAATAGCAGCGAAGATCTTCGTGTTGAAAAGCACGCGCCTTTGGTGCGTAAAATCGCCTATCACATGATGAGCCGGCTGCCGGCCAGCGTGGACGTCGATGATTTAATTCAAGTCGGTTTTAATTGGCTTAATGGAAGCAGCGCGCAATTTTGACCCTGATGCGGGTGTGCAATTTGAAACCTTTGCCAGTCAACGCATTCGCGGTGCCATGCTCGATGAATTGCGCAATGCCGATTGGTTGCCACGCCAAGCACGGCGCAATATGCGTGAAATTGAACGCGCCACAGTGCAGTTAGAGCAAGTTTTAGGCCGTGCTGCGCTAGAGTCTGAAATTGCGCAAAAAATGAATCTGCCGCTCACCGAATACCAAGACATGCTTGGCGATGCGCGTGGCCATCAGTTATTGCATTATGAAGATTTCGAACAAGATGGCGATAATGATCAACTCGATCAATATGCGGCGGACACGCACAATAACCCAGCACAAGTGCTCACCGATGCCCATTTTCGCGATCAATTGATTGCCGGCATTGCCTTGCTACCCGAGCGAGAAAAGCTGTTGATGGCACTGTATTACGACGAAGAACTCAATTTAAAAGAAATCGGCGCGGTACTCGGCGTTTCAGAATCACGCGTTTGCCAGCTGCATAGCCAGGCAATTGCCCGCCTGCGCGGCAAATTAAAGGATTGGCTGGGCTAATGGATAAAATCAGCGTATTTGGCGTTATTTTAGGGCTTGTTGCTATTGTTCTCGGTCAATGGCTAGAAGGTGGCCATATCAGCTCATTGCTGCAATTTACTGCCTTTTTAATTGTGATGGGCGGCACCATTGGTGCGGTCATGCTACAAACGCAAATGCGCCACTTTATTGCTGGCATCAAAATGCTGCGCTGGATTTTTTTCCCGCCGGCAATGGATTTCAAAAAGCTACTGGCGACTTTAGTGAACTGGGCAACACAAGCTCGTCGTGGTGGATTGCTGGCATTAGAAGCTTTTTTTAATAGCGAAAAAGATCCCTTTGTGCGTCGTGGCTTACAAATGGTCGTCGATGGTGCCGAACCGGAAACCATACGCCGTGCAATGGAGCTCGATATTGACGCCTACGAAGATCAAGCTCGCGCCGCAGCTAAAATTTGGGAAGCTGCTGGCGGTTATTCTCCGACGTTTGGCATTTTAGGTGCCGTTTTAGGCCTGATTCATGTGATGGAAAATCTATCTGATCCGTCCAAATTAGGTGCCGGCATTGCCGTGGCTTTTGTGGCAACCATTTATGGCGTTGGCGCCGCCAATATGTTTTTCTTACCCGTGGCCAATAAATTAAAGCACTATATTTTGCTCGAAGTACGGCGCCGCGAAATGGTTGCCGAAGGGCTGGTCACCATCGCCAATGGCGAAAATCCCCGTTTACTTGAGAATAAACTCTCTGGTTTCTTGCATCATTGATTGATACATCCAATAGGTATGTCTCGCTAATTATTCGTAGAAAAGACCGAGCAAGATATACCCATAAATCAAGCAAACTCATCCTCAGCAATCAAAACACGCCTTTTACCATACCATACCTTACTATCACCTATAGTTAAATCCAGTTATTGATTTAAGGTATGCCATGCTTTGGCTGATTCGCGTCCTGATACGCAGCATTGCGGTGTTGGATTTACTGCTATTTACATTACTGATGCTGCTGCTTGCCGCATTACCACACGCCCTCATTCACGCCATTTATCCGCGTTTATTTCAAGCATGGTGTCGCTGTTTTGTTCGCGCCTTAGGCGTGCAGCTGCGCATACACCAGCACGCGCCCTTACCTGAGCAGTATATTTTGATCGCCAATCATCCTTCGGCACTCGAAGACGTTGGCATTCCTTCCTTATTTAAGGTGCGCAGCTTAGCCAAAATTGAAGTTCGCGATTGGTTTTTAGTTGGCAAAATTGCCACTGCGGCAGGCACTTTATTTGTACGACGAGAAGATAAAGCCTCACGGCAAGCGGCTTTGGCTGAGCTGATTGAGGCTGTCAACGCCGGTGATAATATCGCGATTTATCCTGAAGGCGGTTGTCACGGCAGGCTATTGGCCGAGCGTTTTCAGTTTGGCGCGTTTTCAGTCGCCTTCGCCACCAACACGCCGATTGTGCCGGTGTTTTTACATCATGAAGCACAAATCAGTTTTGAGTGGCGGGCCAATGAAAGCTTATTACAAAAAATATTCGCCATTTTTACCAGCCCGAATCCAGTCGTTCACTACCATGTTTTTCCGGCGCTTTATCCGGCTGACTTTGAGAATAAAGAAATCTTTTGTGAAACCTGCTATCAACATTACCTAACTTGGCAGAAACGTTTTTTAATTTAAATGTTTCAATTGTGATGATTGCCAACACCATGCGATTCATTTACAGCACTCAAAGCGCAAGCTTGCCCTTATAATCGCCTCAGCTTCTTGTTCCTTGATATATATATGCCCTTATTTCGCAAGAAAAACGTCGCCAATGTTTCGACCCGTGCTGCCTTACCGCCAGGCATGGCCAATTTGCTGCGCGAATCTTGGTGGTTAATTTTAGTCGTTTTGCTCGCCTACTTAGTCCTCGTGCTCTCTAGCTACCATCAGGCCGACCCAGGCTGGTCGCATAGCGCCACTGAAGCTCGAATTTATAATCGTGGTGGCAGTTTTGGTGCTTGGTTATCGGATGTGCTGCTGTATACCTTTGGTTTTTCGGCTTGGTGGTGGACGGTGTTTTGCTTGGCCGCCATTTTATGGGGCTATCGCCGCATTGATCGTGTCGCCGAATCATCACGTCCGGTGGTTTTTTTAGCGTGTAGCGGTTTTTTCCTGATGCTGATCGCCAGTAGTGCTTTTGAAGCTTTACGACTGCATTCCCTAACTGCCCCGTTGCCTTATGTGCCAGGCGGCATGTTGGGTTTAACTGTGGCCAGCTGGATGTCGCTTAGCCTTGGTTTTAGCGGTGCCACCTTATTTTTAATTACCCTGTTTGGTTTTGGTGTTTCATTATTTACTGGGCTGTCTTGGTTCAATGTGATGGAAAACATCGGTACTGTGGTTGAAAACAGTTTTTTCAACGTACTCAATGCCATTCAAGCGGCAAAAGATCGGCGTATCGGCCGCGAAACCAAAAAAGTTCGCAATGAACAAGTGGTCGCCGCCAAACAAAAACAAGCGGGCAAAGAGCCGCTGATTATCGAGCCCGCACAACTGGATATCCCCGTTGCGCGCCAAGTTGAAAAGCGCATTGTGCGAGAAAAGAAAGAACTCGAAAAACAACAAGTCGAAGTGGCTAAGCAAGCCGCGCAGCCCTTGTTATTTGCTGAAGATGATCTGCCGCCAGCCCCCATCAAACGCGCCAATATCAGCAACAAAACCGATGAGTCACTCCCCGCACTGGGCTTGCTTGCTCCTGCACAGCAGTCGCAAGAAACCATTAGCAAAGAAACGCTGGAATTTACCTCGCGGCTAATTGAACGCAAGTTGGCCGATTTTAATGTCGAGGTGAAAATTGTCGCCGCTTACCCTGGCCCCGTGATTACCCGGTATGAGATTGAGCCTGCTGTTGGCGTAAAAGGCTCACAAATCGTGAATTTAATGAAAGATTTGGCGCGGGCACTGGGCTTGGTATCGATTCGTGTGGTGGAAACCATTCCCGGCAAAACCTATATGGGCTTGGAATTACCTAATCCAACACGGCAAATGATTCGTCTTTCTGAGATTTTATCCAGCGAGCCGTATCACGACATGGGTAGCAAATTAACGATCGCGCTTGGTAAAGACATTACCGGCAAACCGATTGTCACCGATCTGGGTAAAGCGCCGCATATGTTGGTTGCCGGTACGACGGGTTCAGGGAAATCGGTCGGCGTGAATGCGATGATTTTGTCATTGGTCTATAAAGCTACGCCAGACGAAGTACGCTTTATTATGATCGACCCAAAAATGCTGGAGTTATCCATCTACGAAGGCATTCCGCATTTACTGGCGCCAGTGGTGACCGATATGAAGCTCGCTGCCAATGCGCTCAATTGGTGTGTTGCTGAAATGGAAAAACGGTTACCGCCTACTCAGTGCGATGGGCGTGCGCAATCTAGCGGGTTACAATCAAAAGATCAAAGACGCCGAAAAAGCCGGCAAGCACCTCACTAATCCGTTTAGTCTCACACCAGATGATCCTGAGCGGCTAGAACATTTACCGTTTATCGTCGTCGTGGTTGATGAATTTGCCGATTTAATGATGGTCGCAGGCAAGAAAATCGAAGAGCTCATCGCCCGCCTAGCGCAAAAAGCCCGTGCTGCTGGGATACATTTGATTTTGGCGACCCAGCGCCCGTCGGTCGACGTGATTACCGGTTTAATCAAGGCCAATATTCCAACTCGATTGGCGTTTCAAGTTTCAAGTAAAATCGATAGTCGAACTATTTTGGATCAAATGGGGGCCGAAGCCTTGCTCGGCCAAGGTGATATGTTATTTTTACCACCCGGTTCAGGCTATCCACTCCGAATTCACGGCGCATTTGTCGCCGATGATGAAGTCCACCATGTGGTTGATTACCTAAAATCTTTAGGTGAACCCAATTATATTGATGGCATTTTAAACGGTGGCTTTGATGCTGAAGCCGCCGCAGGCAGCAGCGGGAATGCAGATGCTGGTGAAGGCGACGCATTGTATGATGAGGCGGTGGCTTTTGTACTTAAAAGCCGCCGTGCATCGATTTCATCGGTACAGCGGCAACTGCGTATTGGCTACAACCGCGCAGCTCGCTTGATTGAGCAAATGGAAAGTGCCGGATTAGTCAGTTCTATGGAAACAAATGGCAACCGGACTGTACTTGCGCCACCAATCAGTGAATAATGTCGCCTGAGCATTTTCGCGATGCATTATGTTGTAAATCAGTCACTTCAGCGACTAAAGTCTGGAGTTTTTTCATTAATGGACTTGAATCGAATCTTCACTTTGTGATATAAACGTGGACTTTTCCAGTTCCGAACGTCAGGACAGAATCATGGCACGAGTATGTGTAGTCACGGGCAAAGGCCCAATGACAGGGAATAACGTTTCCCACGCCAATAACAGAACTAAACGCCGCTTCCTACCGAACCTGCAATCCCGCCGGTTTTGGGTTGAGAGCGAAAACTGCTTTATCCGCTTGCGCGTTTCGACCGCAGCTCTGCGCACCATCGATAAGAACGGCATCGATGTGGTTTTGGCAGATCTGCGCGCGCGCGGCGAACTGTAAGCTAAGGACTATAAATCATGCGTGATAAAATCAAGCTAGAATCTTCTGCTGGTACTGGTCATTTCTACACCACGACCAAGAACAAACGTACCATGCCAGAAAAAATGGAAATCAAGAAGTTCGATCCTGTTGTTCGTAAACATGTGATCTACAAAGAAACTAAACTGAAGTAATTCAGGGCAGTGACGCCATACTCGAGAACCCCGCTACCTCAGCGGGGTTTTTGTTTTTGATCAGCGGAACAAGCAACTCACAACTCGCTGGTTGTTAGCGCTAAAAATAGAATGTATACACCCCAAAGCTAAGGCCTAATTAGACCCTAGCTTAATACCCATTACTGGATAAGACACGCCGATTCTTCCTGCCATGTGGTACGCAAAGCTTTGATCAGCATATCAATCATGGGATCTTTTTCTCGATCGCTGGAATAAATAAACTGCAATAAAGCGCGCGTAGCCACTTCACCATTGCGCCACAACACAATCGAGCCATCCGCCGCATAGCGATGCGCCGTACGCTCAGCCAAAATCGCAATGCCAACACCCGATTTAATCAATTCGAGCAGCGTGGCCTCTTCATCAAACTCACCGACTAATTTAGGGGCAATATTTTGGCTGCGCCACAGCTCTTGCGAAATATCGGCCAAGCTAGTGAACTGCGATAGACCCAACCACAAAGCCGACCCCAAAGTCTTCCAATCTGCATCTTGCAAATACGCCATGGTCGGCGGCAATGCCACGCAAAAACCAATTTCGCTCAATGGCACAGTGTTAACATTTTGGTACGGATTTCGTCCTAAATAAAATCCAGCATCCAACATTTTTTTGCGAACTTCGTTCAAGATCCCAACCGAAATCCCATGCGTGGTCTGCACGGTCAATAAAGGATAACTTTCTCGCAATTGCGCTAACCATGGGCCGAGCTTTAAACGTCCTGGCACACCGATCGTACCAATTCTGACTTTACCTTTGGGTTCATTTTGCAACGCTTTAGCTCGATAGAGCAGGCTGCGGGCTTGCGCCAAGATCTGCTGTGCATCGGGCAGGATTAATTTCCCCGCCTCAGTCAGTTGGACGCCGCCGGGGTAGCGCTCAAATAACGCCACGCCAAATTCTTCTTCCAACGCCTTAATCTGTGCCGTCACTGCCGGCTGGGATAAATGCAGCAATTCAGCGGCTTGCGTGAGATGCCCCTGCTGCGCCACGGTAACAAATGTGCGAAGTTGATAGATTTCCATCTGCCGATTATCACCTACTCCTTGCCTTTTTGTGAACTAATTACACGAGTTATGTAGCTTTAAAATCAGTAATTACAAACACCTTCGTAAGGTGTACGCAATGCAACATAAGTCGAACTGATTTAGAGCATCAAAAAATGCAATTAGCTTAAGTTAGCCACTCTCACATAAATTAGCGGCACAACACCCATCTGGGTTTGACGATTGATTTATCCGAGGAGGCAACGCATGCAAGATCATACGATTGAACGCATTCAGCAGAACCCCAAATTTCAAGAATTGGTGCGGAAAAAATCCAGCCTCTCTTGGCTACTCTCTTTTGTGATGCTGGCGATTTATTACGGCTTTATTCTGGTAGTGGCTTTTTCACCGGCTACGCTAGGGCAGTCACTTTCTGGTGGCGTCACCACGATTGGTATTCCAATTGGCGTGTTAATTATTTTATCGGCGTTTGTGATTACCGGTATTTATGTACGTCGAGCCAATACAGAATTCGACCAATTGACCCGTGAAGTCGTTGAGGACGCGAAAAAATGATCAAATCTACTTTGCAACGCCTGTCTCTCGCTAGCTTGATGCTCGCTAGCAGTCTACCGGCTTGGGCTGCTGGCAGTATTGACGGCGCAGTCGAAAAACGTCACGACCTCAATCTCCCTGCAATTGTGATGTTCTTGATTTTCGTTGCCTTTACTCTAGGTATTACCTACTGGGCAGCACGCCGTACCAAATCAGCCAAAGACTTCTACGCTGCTGCGGGCGGTGGAATTAGCGGCTTTCAAAATGGTTTGGCGATTGCGGGTGACTATATGTCGGCCGCATCGTTCCTCGGTATTTCCGCGATGGTGTTCGGTGTTGGTTACGATGGTTTGATTTATTCCATTGGCTTTTTGGTCGGCTGGCCTTTGATCACCTTCCTGATTGCCGAACGCTTGCGTAACTTGGGTAAATACACCTTTGCTGACGTGGCTTCGTATCGCTTATCCCAAACACCAGTGCGTATTTTTGCGGCAACCGGCACTTTAGTCGTGGTGGCGCTGTATTTGATCGCGCAAATGGTTGGCGCAGGTAAATTGATTCAAGTGTTGTTTGGCTTGGATTACACCTATGCCGTCATCTTGGTCGGTATTTTGATGATTATGTATGTCACCTTCGGCGGCATGTTAGCCACCACTTGGGTGCAAATCATTAAAGCCATCTTGTTGCTGTCAGGCGCATCATTTATGGCCTTTATGGTAATGAAACACGTTGGCTTTAGCTTTGAAACGCTATTCCAACAAGCTGTTGCGGTAAAACATGCTGGCGCTGAAGCCTTGGCACTCAAGGCCAACGTGGCGGCAGAAGCAGCGGCGGCGGCGGTTGCTAGCAATGCACCGAACGCCTCTGCGGCGGTTGCTAGTGCTGCTGCGGCTTCAAAAGCGGCGGTTGCTGCTGCTAAAGCCAATATCATGGCACCCGGTGGCTTGGTATCGAATCCTATCGATGCGATTTCTCTGGGTATGGCCTTGATGTTTGGTACTGCAGGTTTGCCACACATCTTGATGCGTTTCTTTACCGTATCGAACGCCAAAGAAGCCCGTAAATCAGTATTTTATGCGACTGGCTTTATCGGTTACTTCTATATTTTGACCTTCATCATTGGCTTTGGTGCGATTGTGCTGTTGTCGGGCGAAGCAGGGATGAAATTTAAAGAAGTCTCTGGCGCCTTGATTGGCGGCTCGAATATGGCGGCGATTCACTTGTCTGACGCAGTCGGTGGTGATTACTTCCTAGGCTTTATCTCGGCCGTCGCATTTGCAACCATTCTTGCTGTCGTTGCCGGTTTGACCTTGTCGGGCGCATCAGCGGTTTCGCATGATATTTACGCCTCGGTCATCAAAAAAGGCAAAGCCAACGAAGCCGATGAGATTCGCGTTTCAAAAATCACCACCATCGGCCTTGGCGTATTGGCGATGTTCTTGGGGATTGCCTTTGAAAAGCAAAACATCGCGTTCATGGTCGGTCTAGCGTTCTCGATTGCGGCATCGGCTAACTTCCCAGTGCTGTTCTTGTCAATGTTCTGGAAAGGTCTGACAACCCGTGGCGCAGTGGTGGGTGGTTTTGTTGGCTTAATCAGCGCTCTGGCACTGATTATCCTTGGCCCATCGGTTTGGGTTGAAGTACTCGGTCACGAAAAAGGCAGCGAATGGTTCCCGTACAAAAACCCAACAATCTTCTCAATGACGCTGGCCTTCATTGTGATTTGGTTGGTTTCAGTACTCGATACCAGCAAGCAAGCGGCAGAAGAAAAAGCTAAATTCATGCCACAATTTATCCGCTCTATGACAGGTATTGGCGCAGAAGGCGCAACTGATAAGCATTAAGAGTAGATACATCGCAACACGCCCTACACGCTTCGCGATGTAGGGCGTTTTTGATGCAAGGTACATTATGTCGACGCTATTTGAGTTTTCTGCTCTCCCTTATCGCAGCCTAAAGCCCAGTGAACGCGAACGCTTTGAAAATGCGCTCGATATTCAATACTTTGCCAGTGGCCACACCGTTATTGCGGCTGGCGCCCCCCATCATGCACTGCTGATTTTAAATAAAGGACTGATTGCTGAAGAAGAAAACAGCGAGGTATTAACCGTCTACAGCGAGCTAGAAACCATTAACAGTAAAGCGCTGCTCAATGAAACCGCCCAACAGCAATGGGTGGCGATTGACGACAGCATTGTCTTTAGCATTCCACGCGAATTAATTTTAGAGCTCATCCGTAGCAACCCACAGTTTGGCGCCTATTTTTATCAAGATATTGCCGTACGGATGACGTCCTTGGCGCATCAAGCCCCCGAAGAAAATGAATTACAAGCTTTGCTACTGGCCCCCGTTACGGCCGCCTATATTCAGCCAGTGAAATGGCTGAGCGCCGATGCCAGCATCCTTGATGCCGCCCATCGCATGCAAAGTGAGCACTGCACTGCGGTGCTGATTAAAAATGCCGAACACATTGGCATCTTTACTCAACGAGATTTACGCGACTTCGTGATCAGCGAATTGCCAGCACGCAGCACCGCGATCGCCAATTATGCCCATTATCGTTTGCATAGCGTGGCCGATGACGAACCGATCCATGCCGCCATGCTGTTAATGACTAAGCACACCATTAGCCGAGTGATTGTGCGCCGCGCAGATGGGGCACTTGGGATTTTAGAGCAAGTCGATTTGCTGGCTTTTCTCACGCAACATTCACACTTAATTCAAAGTCAAATTGAGCGCGCGGTGTCGATTGATGAATTGGCACAAGCGTGGTCGCACGTCGATCAATTGATACGGCAGCAACAGCGTCAAGGCGTTAAAGTCACGCTGATTGCCGATACGATGCGTGAGCTACACCGCAAATTACTCGCCAAAACTTGGCAACTCCTCGCGCCAGCAGAGATCAGCGCCAATGTCTGTTTGCTGTGCTTGGGCTCAGAAGGACGCGGCGAACAAATTTTGGCCAACGATCAAGACAATGCCTTGATTATTGCCGATGGCTTTAGCCACCCCGATTTAGCCGCCATCTGCGCAGCATTTAATCACGCGCTGATTCGCTTTGGTTACCCGCCCTGCCCTGGGCAAATCATGGTCAACAATCCGTATTGGCGGCGTAGTGAAAGTGAATTTAAAATTTTACTCGATGAATGGCAGGTACAAACGCATCGTGAAAACATGCTGCATCTGGCAATTTGGCTCGATGCCTATCCGGTGTATGGCAATAAAGCGCTGTTTGCCCGATTGCGCGATTACTTTTATCAAAGCCTGGTTGAAAAATGACAGCCTACTGGCGCACTTTGCTTTGCCAATCGAACAGTTTGATACGCCGCTGGGTTTTTCTCCCAATTGCGTAGCAAGGGGGGCTTACTCGATTTAAAAAAAGGGCGGCATCTTTACTTTAGTGCATGGTATACGCAGCTTAGCCTTGAAGGCGAAGCTCTCAGAGCGTAATACCTACCGAAGAATTGAAATACTCAAACAAAAAGAAATCCTCTCGCCAACGTTAGCTAGCGACATTCGAGAGTCACTGGCCTACCTGCAAAGTTTGCAATTGAAATATGGCTTAATCAAAGCACAGCAAGGCAAATTACTCGACTACGGCATTGAACTGGCCCAGCTCACAACACTCGAGCGCGACTTACTCAAAGATACGCTCACCGTAGTGAAGCGCTTTAAACAGACCATTGCCCATCAATTTAAATTGAATACGCTATGATCCAAACATTCAAATACTGGCAGGCCAAGCGACGTTTACGCGATCCACAGTTTGAGTTTTTATTTGCCAAACCACCGCATAATGAATGGGTCAGTATTGATTGCGAAACCACCAGCCTCAATCCAAAGCAGGCCGAAATCCTCTCCATTGCTGCGGTGATTATTCGCGGCAATTGCATTTTAAGATCCAGCAGCCAGCAGTGGCTCGTTAAGCCCAGCGGCGCGATTGATCCCAAAACGATTCCGATTCATGGCCTACGCCAGCAAGACGTCGCCCAAGGTTTAACACTTCACGAAGCGCTGAGCCAATTACTGCATTTCATCGGCAGCCGGCCCATTGTGGGGTATTACCTTGAGTTTGATTTAGCGGTGATTAATCGACAGCTCAAGCCATGGTTGGGCATTACGCTACCCAATCAAGGCATTGAAGTATCGGGCTTGTATTACGACAAAAAAGTCAGTGCTTATCGGCCTGATGTGGATTTGAGCTTAGAGACAATACTCACCGAGTTAGATATTCCCACGCTACCTCGCCACAACCCGCTCAACGATGCCGTGATTGCCGCGCTGATTTTCTTAAAACTCAAAGCCAACACCGATTGACTCACATTACGCGCTCTTGGTCTCAATCTGTCCTCGGGATTAAGGGCGAAAAAACCAAGTAATTCAACTCATTGCCCAGCACATCAGCCTGACTGATTTACCGCATCAAAAAAGACAATTAGCTTTCAGCACTGTAATCCCATAAATTTGATCTCAGATTATTTCCAACTCAGTTTCTTTCCTAAGGGGTTCACTCATGAGTGGTATCGATTCAGTATTAAAAGAAAACCGTTTATTCCAACCCTCTGATGAATTTCGCACCAATGCGACCGTCTCAGGCATGGAAGGCTACAACGCGCTGTGTGAAAAAGCCACAGCCGACTACGAAGGCTTTTGGGCTGATTTAGGCCGCAATCTACTGAGCTGGAAAAAACCCTTTACTCAAATTTTGAATCAAGACAATCCACCGTTTTTTAAATGGTTTGAAGATGGCTTGATTAATGTGTCGTACAACTGTCTGGATCGCCATTTAGAAAGCAAAGCCAATAAAGTCGCGATTATTTTTGAAGCCGACGATGGCTCAGTAACTCGCGTAACTTACCGTGAGCTGTATCACCGCGTTTGCCAATTTGCCAATGGCCTGAAAAGCCTTGGTGTGGTCAAAGGTGACCGCGTTGTCATCTATATGCCACACACCGTTGAAGCTGTGATTGCCATGCAAGCTTGCGCTCGTATCGGCGCGATTCACTCGGTGGTATTCGGTGGCTTCTCCGCCGGCGCCTTGCGTGATCGCATCCAAGATGCCGCAGCCAAACTGGTGATTACGGCCAATGAATCAATCCGTGGCGGCAAACCAACGCCACTTAAATCAATGGTCGACGAAGCCTTGGGCTTAGGTGGCTGCGATTCAGTCGAAAAAGTCATTGTTTTCCAACGCACCAGCAACAAACCAGAACACTGGAATGCTGAGCGTAATGTTTGGTGGCACAAATTGGTGCAAGACCAAGCCGACGTGTGCGAACCAGAATGGGTTGAATCTGAGCACCCACTATTTATTCTTTACACTTCAGGTTCAACGGGTAAACCAAAAGGCGTACAACACTCATCAGCGGGTTACCTGCTCGGCACGCAAGTGACGATGAAATGGGTATTCGATTACAAAGAAACCGACGTTTATTGGTGCACTGCCGACGTGGGCTGGATTACGGGTCACAGCTATATCGCCTACGGCCCACTGGGCATTGGCGCAACACAAGTGGTGTTTGAAGGCGTGCCTACCTATCCAGATGCATCACGCTTCTGGCAAATGATTGAAAAACACGAAGTCACCACGTTCTACACCGCACCGACTGCGATTCGTTCATTGATCAAACTCGGTGGCGATTTGCCAAAACAATATGATCTCTTTCATCATTGCGCCTATTGGGCACGGTGGGTGAGCCGATCAATCCAGATGCATGGATGTGGTACTACGAAGTAATCGGCGGTGGCCGTTGCCCTATCGTTGATACTTGGTGGCAAACCGAAACCGGTTGCAATATGATTGCACCGTTGCCAGGCGCAGTTGCGATCAAACCGGGCTCTTGCACCTTGCCAATTCCAGGCATTATGGCCGATATCGTCGATGAATCTGGCGCGCCAGTCACGGCAGGCAAAGGTGGCTTCTTGGTCATTAGCAAGCCGTGGCCATCGATGGTGCGTAATATCTGGGGCGACTCTGAGCGCTTTGCCAAAACCTATTTCCCAGAAGACTACAACGGTAAATTGTATCTCGCTGGCGACTCAGCGCATTACGACGAAAACGGCTACATCTGGATCATGGGCCGCATTGACGACGTGCTGAACGTTTCTGGTCACCGCCTTGGCACCATGGAAATTGAATCGGCTCTCGCCGCCAATCCATTGGTTGCTGAAGCTGCCGTAGTGGGTAAACCACACGATATTAAAGGCGAAGCTGTGGTGGCTTATGTGGTGCTCAAAGGTCAACGCCCAGAAGGCGACGACGCCAAACGCATCGCCAAAGAACTACGTGAATGGGTCGCGCATGAAATCGGTAAGATCGCCCAACCGGACGAAATTCGTTTCGGCGACAATCTACCGAAAACCCGCTCAGGCAAAATCATGCGTCGTCTGTTGCGTGACATCGCCAAAGGCCAAGAAATCACAGCGGATACTTCAACCCTAGAAAACCCAGCGATTTTGGAACAACTACGCCAAAGCGCGATTTAATCGCCAGCGTTCTCAGTTTTACGAGAGTCTTCATACCCCGTCCTTGTGGCGGGGTATTTTTTTGCGCGGCCAAAGATAGCACTCACATTAACTTCCCGATTTTTAAACGCTCATCAATCAGCGCTCAGCCGCTCCACCGCCTTGACGCTTATTTTCCTACTAGCTCTTAGCGGCAGTAATTCGTCGATGCGGCTGTTTGGCCAAGTAGGAAGCTTTCCTAGGGTATCGGTGAGCCAGGCCATTGGATCGAGTTCGTTGAGTTTGGCTGTGCCCAGCAGCGTTTGGATCGCGGCGGCGCTTTGTCCGGCCCGTTCACTCCCCGCAAATAACCCGTTTTTTTGCCAATCGCAATCGGCCGAATACTGTTTTGGACTGGGTTATTGTCCATCAGTCCGATGCCACTTTGGGCGTGGCGTTCAAACGCCACCCAACACCGTTGGCTATAAATAATCGCTTTGGCTAATGCGCTACTGGGTGCAACTTTGCTGTCGGTTATCTTTAGCCTGCGCTTGAAGTGCATACAGATTTTACGCGCGTTTTTTACCCCGCCAGCAATGGCGGGTATTTTTTGCCGGCGTGAAAAAAGCAGGTCTACATAGGTCTCATATGAGACCCATAATTGCGCTTAAAATCCACTCCTTGAAAAGGATAGGCCATGAAATCTGCAACTAAAATGATTCATACCCGCGTGGATAGTGCATTAATATGGGCGAATTGAAAAAGGCCATGCTGCTACTGATCGCCAATGACGAGCCACTACCTGCCGCATCCCTCGACCACCCACTCAAAGTGGATTGGGCGAGCTATCGAGAATGTCATATTGCATATTGGCGGCGATTTTCTGTTGATTTATCAGACACTAGACAGCAGCGTTTACTTTGTAAGAACCGGAACGCATAGCGAATTATTCAAATAAGGGTCTAGTGCAACTGCTGCGACCGATTTAATGACTACCATCGCGTACCAAGCGCTGACCAGCCAGTACGCCACGCAATACGCAATTACTCACCCAGCAGAGTTAAATAGTCGGTCACCCAAGCAAAACCCACTCTTTCCTGCTCCAAACGAATCTGTTTTACCAGCGCACCACTTTGATGGCTAGCACAAAGGCGCTGATAAACAGCAGTTTCTGCTGGATTCAAACGCGGCAATTCGCGCAACACGGGCGTCAACTCAACGCCCCACAACGCCTGATGCGCCAGCAAGGTCGCTTGGTCCATCAGCAGTGATTTCGCCAGCGGAAACACCGCGCGCAATTGATCAAGAATCGCAAAACCGTGCGTATCAATATCGCCCCAGTAGTGTATTGGCTTGTCGTGCAGCCAATCGGCGCCTGCCAGCATTTCAAAACCATAACCCGCACCGAATATGACCATGCTACGTGCGGGTAGCGGCAAACTTAAAAAATTGATTTCATTTTCAGTGATTAACACCCGCTCAACAGCGGCATTCAATTGCGCAAAATCAGCCTGAGTCAGCGTCACATCGGTCCCACCCAATCCCAAATCAGCCCAGCGAAAACGCACCCGCAGCGGCTTATCCAAAAAACCATAACGCTGGCAAAATCCACTCACACCTCGAGCTGCGTCATTAATATCTGTACTGGGCAGCGCTAGATCAAGTAATTCAAGCAGCACACCGCGATGCGCTTCGATCAATTTGCTATGCACACCGGGCAAATCAATCTGCCGCAAATAAATACCGGGGCGCGGATGCGCTTGCAGCCATTGCACCACCGCCAGCAATAGCGACCAATCGGCCCCTAAATCCAGCAATTTCAAACTGCGTTTTTGCAACCACGGCAACAGTACAACAGACAAATGCGCAGGCACTTGCGCCAATAAAGCCTGATAACGTATCGCTTCGCGGGTTTTGCCAATCAAAGCCAAGGCCGCCGCTAAATCATCCAGCCAAACCGCCTGCGGCAATACATTATTGCCAATGATTCGGTGCGCAATCTCGCGCATTTCCAGTCGAAAATGGCGTGACTGCTGCAAAGCAATAATCCAATCTTGCACCGCGCCAAACTGGTTCGCCAGCTCACTGCTGCTTGGGCCTTTTAGCGCAATTCGCAGCGGAAACAATGGCGCATCGTCCAGCAGGCTAGCCAATAGCTCACCTTTGTCCCAACGCTTTTGCAATTGCGCTTTAATTTCTTTCTCACTGGTCCAACTCATTGCTGTTGCTTCTCTTGCTGATACTGCGTAATGCTTAAATTTCGTAAGCGCGAAGCGCGGCCTTCGTGGTTGTGCACAAAGCCAACGCAAGCGACAAAGGGCTCGATGATATGAATTTTTTGCAATGGTGTCACAATCAATAGTTGCAAATTAAGCTGCTTAAATAGGTGTAATCCATAGCGCGCCGAATCATCCGAACCTCGGCCAAAAGCTTCATCAATCACCACAAAACGGAATGATTTCGAACGCACCGCGCCCCATTCCAAGCCAAATTGATACGCCAAACTCGCGGCCAAGATGGTGTAGGCGAGTTTCTCTTTTTGCCCGCCCGATTTACCACCCGAATCAGAATAATGCTCATGCTCGCTATCATCTTCGCGCCAGCGCTCGCTGGCCGAAAAGCCAAACCATTGCCGCACATCGCTCACTTTGGCAGTCCAGCGCTTATCCAACTCGCTTAAGCCATCCCGCCCGCGAAAACGTTGGATAATCGCACTCACCTGAATGAATTTGCGTTCAGAATATTGCTCATCCTCCGAGCCCGTTAACGCGCCTTCAGTGCATTCGCGCAGTTGAGTTTGAAACTCGCGTACTTCTGCATCGCCAGTGAGCTGCGCCTCCAGCACAATATAACGGCCAGGATTGTAATTAATCTGCGTCAGCGACTGATTAATCAGCGTAATGCGCTCTTTAATGGTTTCGCGTTCTTGCGCCAGTCGCGATTGAAAATTGGCCACTTCCCGAATGGTGTTTTCATTGAGTAGCTGTTTGAATCGCGCTTCAAAACGTGGCAAATCATCGCTATTGAGTTGCGCCAACATTTGAGCGTATTCAGTAGCGGCCGCCACACTCGCGTCGACCTCTTGCGTGTCGAGTGGATAAGCTAATTTATACTCGCTCATCGCGCGCACAATTTTGCCTGCCAGCGTACTGGCATTACCACTTTTGCTATCAATCGAAGTCTGCAACACCGAACGCAGCTCAGATTCTCGCCCGTCGGAGGACTCCACCGTCAAAGAACTAGCAGGGGTATTGTCACGTAGCTCTTGTATCTTATCGAACTGAATCGTATACCCTTGATAGTCATCCGCAGCTAAAATCAGGTTCACGCTTTGCAATGCGGCGCTTGCATTGCTGATTTTGACCTCAATCCCGCCGAATAATTGATGCTTGGTAGACAACGCCGCCTCGGTCTCTTTCATATCCTGATTGAGCATAACTAAGCGTTCATTCAAATAGCGCAATACATCCGATGCCGCTTCTAGCTCGGCTAACTCCGTCGCCAAAGTAGCAATCTGCGCGGCGGGCGCGCGCCAGTCAAAAGCATAAAAATCATCGTACTCCACCAATTTGCTGAGCGTATCGAGCTGCTCACGCAGCGTTTTTTGCTCGGTTTGCAAGCTCGCCATGTGAGCGCCTTGCTCAGCCAATTGCTGCTCCACGCGCCGTAGCTCAATGGCTAAAGCGGCAATTTTGGCGCTATTACTCCAGCCCAATACATAACGCCTTTGATCATCAATGCGACTGCGATCATCTTTTTCATGCCGTTCGCCTGCCGATTTAATTTGCCCAGCACGGCTTAAGGCGCGGCTTTCACGCCGAAATTGCTCGGGACTGGCGCAGCAGGCCAAATCAAACCGATGCGCCACTTCACGCTCCAGCCAGTCATACAGCGGTGAATCAGGCTTGAGCGCCAATTTTTTCACCAGCGAATCGGGATGCAATAACGGCATCTCCCTGCTGGAGCTACTCCGCGCACGAAAATACACCAAGCGCCCGCGCAAGTGCGTCTGCTCAACCCACTCTACGACCTTGGTATAATGTTGCTCAGGCACAATCAGCGATAGTGCAAAACCATGCAGCACCCGCTCAATCGCGCCTTGCCAGTCTTTCTCATTATCTCGCACCTGAATCAATTCACCCGCAAAGGGTATATCGCTCTCAGCCAAATCTAAAGCAGCACACAAGCGCATACGTAGCTCAATTTGCTGCATATCAATATTACTGCGCCGCGATTTCAGACTGCTAACTTCAGCCGAAAGCTCGGTGTGTTCACGCCGTAAAGCTGTAAAGGCATAATTTTTTTCGCCTAAAGCGTGCAAGATTTCATCTTCGCGCTGCTCAACCTGAGCGCGTGCCGTGAGCAGCACTTGCTGCTGCGCGACAAACATCGCTAGCGTTTCAGGCGCGGGCTGCGCTAGTTTTTGCAAAAGTTCACTGTAGCGCTCGAAGCATTTTAACCGTGTGTTTTTTAGCTGTTCTTGCTGCGTGATTTCAATGCCAAGACGAGCAATCCGGTCACCGCCATTTTGCGCAATCTGCTCGCCCAGTTCGCGCTGTTGCAATAATTGCGACTCTTTTTTATCGAGTAACTTGATAATTTGTTGCTGTTGCCGTTCCAAATCCTGCGCTAGCACCACGAGTCGCTGCGTGAGCAAATCGGCTTTTTTTCATGGCAAAAAAAGCTTTCAGCGCTTCACGGCAAGCGCGCAAATCGGTAATTTCAATATTTAGCCCCGCAAAACGATCACAATCGATCATCATCGGCGTGAGCAATGCCACTTGTCGCTTGGTTTTCAATACGGCCTCGTGCGCCCGATTTAGATCGTCAAAATGCGTAATCAAGGCCGCAATCCGTGGCGCGACGTCGAAAGGCTCTAGCATATGGCTGCGAATAAAATCGGTGAGATTGCCAACCGATTTCAATGATACGGTTTGATGAAATAACTCCAGCGCTTGCTCATGTTCAATGCCAAAGCGCCGCCTAAAATGCGCACCATACGCTGGAAAGCTATCAAATAGCTCGACTCCCGTGCGGCGTAAACGCTTACGCAACTGGCTCATATCGGTGCCAAAATTGGCAAAATCTTGCGCAATACTCAGCGACTGTTCCGCCACCACAAAAAAGCGAGCGGGCTGGCTTTGTGTGTCTTTTAGCCAGAAAACCTGCGCTAAAGTCACCGTTTGATCGTACCCGGCATTGTAAAATTCGCCCAAAATCACCGAATAACTATTGGCATCGCGCAGCGCCACGGCCTTGGCGACACCCGAGTCGCTGCGCTCAGATTTATAATGCCCCAGTACATACGAGCGCAAAGAGCGCTCTTTAGCATCTGCGCCAGCGGCTTTGTTGTACGCCACTCGATGCGCAGGCACCAGCAAGGTGGTCACCGCATCAACCAAGGTCGATTTTCCCGAGCCAATATCCCCGGTCAGCAGCGCATTTTGCCCATCAAGCTGCATACTCCAGACTTGCTCAGTAAACGTGCCCCAGTTATAGACTTCGATGCGTTTTAAACGAAAGCCCGACAAAGCATCGTCGCCGGTAAAATCAAAACCGTCATTATGCAAATCACTCATCGGTATTGTCTCCGACGTCAAGCTGTACATGCTCGCGATACGCGGCTAGCTTTTCGGCAAACTCGGTCAGCCACTGCGCGTCGATAAACGCTTTTAAGATCCGCCGCACTTCATACATTGGCGTGTCGCCCTTTAAAACCCGAACAAATCCCAGCTCGATCACGCGTTTCAAATGCGACTCCACTTGGTCAATCAAACGCGTGTCGTGACTACCTACGGGCAAAAACACCCGAATTAATTCCACGATCTCATCGCGCGATAACACCAAGCGCGTATCACCTCCTAGCGCATCAAATTCCAGCATTTTTTTACGCAACAATACCAACAGCAAACTCACCGGAAACGATAAAGGTCGGCGGGCCACCAAGCGCGGCAAAGCATGGCTAGTCTCATCCTCGCTCCCTGCGTGTGCGCGCAAAAATGCGTAGCCTTCGGCTTCATCTAGCACCAGCGACAAGCCCAGCACGGCCACGTAATCTCGCACGCTAGCGCGTAAATCCAGCAAAGACGCCCACAGCACCGCGTCATTTTCTAGGTATACTACGCCTTTTAACAGCCCGATTAACACCACCGACAAGGCATTATCGCGTGGTTGGGTAACGGCTTCTGCTGCTGTTTCTAACATAAATTCTCTCATCTGCCGAGGCTAATTCGTGGGTGGGTATATCAGTGCAGCTATTTATAAATAATGGCTACAAGTAAATACCAATTAAGTACTGGTGCAAATTTTTATGGCAAGGCGTCCAAGCCGTACATGAGTACAACCAAAAGGCAAGACCAGATGGCCTTAAGCCAAAGCTTTTGCTTTAGCCTTAGCGAACAAAAATCACGCGCGGCAACTTAGCTTGTTTGTGGAGACCATCGGGCGTAGCCCAAATCAGCGTGTCATTGATCGTATCATCGACGATGGTTTTAGGCTGTTCCCCCGCCAGCTGCAAATAGCCGATCAATTCGGCCAAACCCTGCTCTAAAGGGTAGCTACTGAGTAAGTTGCTCAGTGTAATCTGGCTAACCGATTGCAGCGCATGCCGCACATTGCGGGTCAATCGCGCTTTGTCGATCACAAATTGTCCAAATAGCACCGATGTATCGTCCATCCCTGCATCGCCCAACTCTAATTCGGCCGAACTGAGTACTGTTTTGATTTTTGGCGTGTACAGCGTTCGCTCCATCGTCAAATCAATCGCCGCCGCCGACTGTGCCACGCTGGTAAATTCCCCGACCGGCGCGCAGTCACGCACACCGAGTGCATGGCGCTCGATCCCTTGTAAAATTTCCATAATTCGGCGATTTTCCAAATACGCTTGATCATCCAGAAAAAACGCCGCAATTGCTGCGACAAGAGCGCGACGGTGCGCTGTGTATGCTCTCCCGCTTCCAACCAATCATAATGCACACGTCGAGTGCGAATATCGGGCTTGAGTGCACTCACCGGTGGGAGCTGCAAAACGATATCGAGCATTTGAGTCAGCTCGTCTTGTCGCGATTGCGACATCATCAAATCCCAAAATGCCCGAAAACTTTTGCCTTGATCTGAATCGGCAATCAAATCACGCTCGCCCATGATTTCATCCAGTAGTGCGCCCTTGCTGCCATCCCACAGCGCAATGCGCTCACGCACCCGACGATCCAAGCCACGAAAGTTATGTTCTACTTCGCGAAAATCGGCTAGCAATTCACGCGCCAAACCAGAAAACTGTTGAAAACGATCACGAATGGCGGTGTCGTCCAGCAATGGAATATGCCCACCTTGAATCCGCACAATTTCACTATCGAGCGCAGCGCGCTGCTTATAGAGCTCGGCCAAGCGCGTTTGTGGATCGGTCTGGGCCCCAGTACAAATTTGTTTTAACAAATCAAACAGGGTCAGCAGCCGTGATTCAGTACCGACAAAACTACGTTCCCCCAGGCTGGCCAGCCAAGCAATGGCTTTTTCGGTGGCAGGAGTCAGATCAAAATGCGGCTCGTCCGAGCCTGTGGGATAAAATTTACGCAGCCAAGCAGCATCGTTAGCGGCCCAATCATTGAGGTAGGCTTGCGGTAATTTGGGGTATATATCCGCGCCAAAACGATCGCGCAGCGCATACAACTCGTCAGCCAACATTTCGAGTAAATCCGCCTGTGCAATCACTCGCACATTCGGAGTCACAAACACCCGCTGCAAAAAACTGGCAATCAGCGGCGCATTACTCGCCACCAATAAACGCCACGCCGGATGAGAGCGGCGCAACGCATCCAAGGTGGCATGATCGAGTTTCATCATCGCAGCAATCTCAATGGCATCAAGTTACTGGCAGTATACCGCTGCCAGCATTATTTAAAAAAGACTAGCAACAGATACCCATTAGAACTGAAGCAACACTGCCGCGCCGCCACTAGGGCTGCGAGCAATTTCTACTTTGCCACCGTAAGCACCGACAATATCGGCAACAACCGCAAGGCCAATGCCTTGCTCAGCCAATTGCTTGGGTAATTCGAGTTGGCCTTGCGGATTTAACTCGGTCATCGCGATCAGCAAATACACCGCGCTTTGCAACCGCGCAAAATGACTGTCGCACAGGTGTTGACTGTAAATGCCTTGCACTGCCAAGCCGGTCACACAGAAAAACGCCAGCAAAACAATGCTGGCGCCTAGATGTAGTCGGTTTCGAATCGATAAATTTTTTAGCTGAATCACATGACTTCCAATGCAAAGCGATCACCGTGTCCACGCACCGTTTCGATGCTCGGCACCACGCTATCTTGATCGAGCTTGCGGCGCAGGCGGCTGAGCAATACTTCGATCACATTACTATCGCGGTCGGCTTCGTGCGGATATAAATAATCGGCCAGCGCCAATTTACTCACCACATTCGGACGCTGGTAAATCAGGTGTTCCAATAGGCGGTATTCAAATGCCGTCAAATCAATCACCCCAGTAGGATTGCGCACTTGTTGGCGCGCAAAATCAATTTGCAACACCCCAAAACCAAGGCCGCTGGGCAAAGCATTCAGTGCGCGGCGCAGCAAGGCCATCACGCGCGCCGCCAGTTCTGGATATTCGAACGGCTTGGTCAGATAATCATCGGCGCCCGCTTCTAGACCGGTGACTTTTTCTTGCCAATGGGTAGCGCGCGGTCAAAATCAGAATCGGCATCCTATGCCCAGTGGCGCGCGCACGCGCTCAATCAATTGAATACCGTTCAACTTGGGCAGGCCAAAATCGACAATCAGCAACTCAAACGGATATTCGCAAGCTTGAAACCGTCCGTCCTCGCCGTCGGCCGCGGTGTCCACGCGATAACCTTCTACCGTTAAGCTAGCCGCCAGTGACTCGCGCAGCGCGGTTTCATCTTCGATCAGGAGTATGCGCATGGCCTAGGGCTGCACTGATGTCTTGCTGAATCGTCATTCCCGCTCAGGCGAGAATCCAGTAATTCTGCTGGATCGCCGATAAAATCACTCAGGGATGACCAATCAATACATCCTTGGTCAACTTTGGCATTAGTAAACTTTACCTGTTGCTTCATCCACAAACACCGCGCGCACTTCGCCAGTACCAGTCAATACTTTTACCCGCCAAAGGTTTTTATCGCCTTCGACGAATTTCTCCACCGACATCACGCGGCCACCGTTGGTTTTCTTTTGTGCCAAGGCCGACGCATCATCGCGGCTCACTGCGGCATAGGCCGAGCCCACCAATAAACATGTCGTACACAACAAGACTTTGAATAGCGCTTTCATGGCTTTTTCCTTTTTACTCAACAGCAATTGTACCTGCAAGCGCAGCGATGCAGCGTGGGGATAATCACAAACCCTAATCCAATCGCATCTAATCATCCAATTCAACCAACGCCCGCACCGGCAAACGCGATCCCACGTCTCCTAGATAACGCAGCATCATCGTAGTGTACATTTGCGAACGGTATTCATACGCACCAGATAATCCCGCACTTGCTGACGATAATCGTTCACCGGATGGCAACGCTGTACTGCGCGATTCAGGGTATTGGTTGGCACGGTGCCACGATACGGATCTGCCACATAATCACCGATCATCGCACCAATCAAAGTCCCCGCCACAATCGCCACATTGCGGCCACGACCTTTACCGACTTGCGTACCCATAGCCCACCCGCTGCGCCGCCAATAATGGCACCACCATAATTCGGGCTTGTGGGCTGAGCAACGATTTCCATCACCCATTCAGAGCGACATTCTTGCCGAGGTTGGCCGATTGACTCATAGCGCGGCTGTACCGAGCGAATTACGGCAGAATCTCGTTGCTGCCACTTGGGCTGATGACGTTTATGCGAATCATCACCCCAATCTCGATCCGCCTGCGCCGCACCACTCAACAGCGCCATGAGAAACATAACTAACATTGATTTTTGCATGCCCAGCCTCACTTCGCGATTCACTTTTAATACCAGCTAGAATGCGCGTAGTGAGCTGAATCGATACTGAACAAAAAAAATTCTTTGCGGACTGGGTATGTAACGATGGCTAAATGGCTACGGCACAACCATGTACTTAAGCAGTAAAAATAAAAACCGACGCAAAAAACACAATCAGCCACCGTTTTTTTTAAGCCCCAGCATCGTGGCACAGCATCAAACCTAAATTGCAAATTTACTAGGGTCTGTTGACGTTTGGTTTTCGGTCGCGCTGGCGCGATTTTCGCGGCAGATCAAGGCATTTTATGCGACCAATAACCCGTTATTCGAGCATGAAATAACACAGAGATGCCGCGAAAAGCGCCCAGCCCTTAGGGTTTGGCTGCTTTTGGCCTGACACTACGTTGAAAAACGCTTGCATAGAATGACTATGCCACGCGTCTTTCGCCTTGTTTCAGGCCAAAATCAGCACAAACGCGATCCGCAAACCAAACGTCAACAGGCCCTAAGGGTATATAGCCACAGGCATTAAAAAATAATAGCCACCAGCAAATACCCATCAATAAAATCCTCCCGATATCGATCAGCAACACACCACCATCCTGACCGCGCTGGCACAAGTGGGTAAAGAATATGCTTTCAACTTTGACGTAGTGACGCGCCAACGAATGGTCTACTCAGAACGGGCTTATGTGGTCTTCCCTGAATTGCCGTGGCCGATTTCCAAAGCGCTCGGCCGCTACACAATCAGCCCCAATAATGTCGCGCAACTGGTCACCTGTTCGATCCGCTCATCCTGTACCGCGACGGGGTGACAATCAAAGCCGGCGTTCGCGAAACCTTAAGCCGCTCAATCAAGCCCAAAACAACGCGCATTGCGAAACAATAATCACCTTCCGGTGCGCAAGGCTTGAGTCCGGCAGCACATCCGCCCACAATGTAACGTCTTGCTCGATATCAGGTTCGCCATGTTTGTTGAATACCCCAATTCGCCGTATAAGTTATTTCAGCCATTCCCGCCTGCAGGGGATCAACCCAAAGCCATCGAACAACTCATCGAAGGCTTGGACGATGGACTCAAGTACCAAACTTTACTCGGCGTAACGGGCTCAGGTAAAACCTTTACCATGGCGAACGTAATTGCGCGCACTGGGCGGCCGGCGATTATTATGGCGCCCAATAAAACCCTCGCCGCGCAGTTGTATTCCGAAATGCGCGAGTTTTTCCCTGAAAACGCCGTCGAATATTTCGTTTCGTATTACGACTACTATCAGCCCGAAGCTTATGTGCCCAGCCGCGATTTATTTATCGAAAAAGACAGCGCGATTAACGAGCATATCGAACAAATGCGGCTGTCAGCCACCAAGGCAATGCTCGAGCGTCCCGATTGTATTATCGTCGCCACCGTATCAGCGATTTACGGGATTGGCGATCCATCCGATTATCACGCGATGATTTTGCATCTGTCTGAGGGCGAAAAAATCGGCCAGCGCGACATCATCAAACGCCTCACTACCATGCAGTACGACCGTAATGAGATTGAATTTGCCCGTGGGCATTTCCGTGTGCGTGGCGATGTGATTGATATCTTTCCTGCCGAGAGCGCCGATTTAGCGGTGCGCGTATCCATGTTCGACGATGAAATCGAACGCATCAGCCTGTTTGATCCGCTCACTGGCCACGTCAAGCAACGCATGGGGCGTTACACGATTTTCCCGTCAAGCCATTACGTTACCCCGCGCGAAAAAGTGCTGCTGGCGATTGAAACCATTAAAGAAGAGCTACGTGATCGCTTAGCGTTTTATTACCAAGAACACAAACTAGTCGAAGCGCAACGGCTCGAGCAACGCACGCGTTTTGATTTAGAAATGCTCGGTGAAATGGGTTTTTGCAAAGGCATCGAGAATTACTCACGGCATTTTTCTGGCAAACCGGCGGGCTCTGCGCCACCGACTTTGCTCGACTATTTGCCAAAAAACAGCTTAATGATCTTAGACGAAAGCCATGTGATGATCGGCCAAATTGGCGCGATGTATAAGGGCGATCGTTCCCGCAAAGAAAACCTGGTTGATTACGGCTTTCGCATGCCGTCCGCGCTGGATAATCGCCCGCTCAAATTTGAAGAATTTGAGCGCTTAATGCCGCAAACGATTTTTGTTTCAGCCACGCGCCAGCGGCGTATGAAGCTGAGCATCAAGGGCAAGTGGTCGAGCAACTGGTGCGACCAACCGGGCTAGTCGATCCGCTGATTGAAGTGCGTCCAGTGGGCACGCAAGTTGATGATTTATTGTCTGAAATTAATATCCGCACTGCCATTGGCGAGCGGGTATTGGTCACCACGCTGACTAAAAAAATGTCGGAGCAACTCACGGAATATTTATCCGAACATGGCGTTAAAGTGCGTTATTTACACTCAGATATTGATACCGTGGAGCGCGTTGAAATCTTGCGGGATCTGCGCCTTGGCGTGTTTGACGTGCTGATCGGGATTAACTTATTGCGTGAAGGTTTAGATATTCCCGAAGTCTCTTTAGTGGCGATTTTGGATGCCGATAAAGAAGGCTTTTTGCGTAGCGAGCGCAGCCTGATTCAAACCATCGGCCGCGCGGCGCGAAATCTAAACGGTAAAGCGATTTTATACGGTGATCGAATCACCAATTCCATGGAAAAAGCCATCGGCGAAACGCAGCGCCGCCGCGAAAAACAAATTGCCTACAACGTCGAACACGGCATCACCCCACGCGGCGTAGTCAAACGCATTAAGGACATTATCGACGGGGGTGTACAACGCCGAAGAAGCGGTCGCAGCCAGATTGGAAGAGAAAAAGACCCGCATTGTGGCCGAAATGGATCAAAAGCAATTGGCAAAAGAGCTCAAACGCTTAGAAAAAGATATGCTCAAAGCCGCACAGAATTTGGAATTTGAAAAAGCGGCGCAATTACGTGATGAACTAAAACAACTTCGCGAACGCGCTTTTGGTCACGACTAGGGTATATCTCTCTACTTTATGAAAATAATCAGCCAGCTAGCAATACCCTACTCATCATGACGCTGACTGGCATCGCTTCGGCGCAAGCGGCGGATGAGCAACTCAACTCAGGCGCTTTTGGCGCGCATACCCCCGATTTTTTGCAGGCGATGAATACCGAGCAAGCGTGGAAAACTTGGATTGTAACGCCGGTACTCACCCGCCATTTTAATCGGCAAGCGGTGATTGACGATAATCTAAATGAGCGCAATCCCGGCTTAGGGATTGAGCGCAGCAATGGGCGCTGGCATTGGATGCTCGGCGCTTACCGCAACTCAATTCGGCAAACATCGGTCTACGCTCAGCTCGGTTGGACACCACTGCAGTGGCAGTTTAGCGACGCAGGCAATCTCTCGCTCGGCGCTGCCGCTGGCTTATTAACCGGTTATCACAATACCGAAAAAGGCTATCCCATCGTGCCTGCTGGCGGCTTTTTGGCCTCGCTGGAAACGCCTTACCATTTTGGGGTGAACTTATTTATTGTCCCCACGGTGAAAACGTTTCAAGTCGAAGGCTTTGTTGCGCTGCAGCTTAAAGCTTATTTTTAATCCTAAATCAGCGCCGGTTTCAGCGATACCACCCACTCACGCAAAGCCTGATCGAGCAACTCAGGCTTGAGTGGTTTGGCCAAGAAATCATCCATCCCAGCCTCAAGACAGCGCAGGCGATCTTCAGCCATCGCATTGGCTGTTAAGGCAATAATTGGCAACCGTGGCTGAGGCACCGTTAATTCTTGCTGACGGATGCGCCGTGTGGCTTCAAGACCGTCCATTTCGGGCATTTGCATATCCATCAACACCACATCCACCGCTTGGCGCGCCAAAATCTCCAGCACCCATTGACCGTTTTCAGCGCTGATGACGGTATGGCCTTGTTTTTCTAATAAGCGCGTTGCCACCAAACGATTGGTTGGATTATCTTCGGCCAAGAGCACCTGCAGTGGACGAATGGCTTCGAGTGGCTGTGGTTTCTCAATGACAACTTCAGTGCTTGGTGCATAAGGCCATAGCAAATCAAACTGAAACGTTGTGCCACCTTCAGCATTGCCGCGGGCCTCCAGCTCACCGCCCATGCCACGCACCAAACGCCGTGCAATGGTTAAGCCCAAACCCGTACCACCATAAGCCCGTGTTGACGAGCCATCGGCTTGAACAAAGGCGTCAAAAATATACGGCAATTGCGCCGCAGCAATACCAATGCCACTATCCTTAACGGCAATTTCAATCCGGCAATGGCTCGCCTCGCTGTGGGTATGCACTTGCAAAGTAACTTCACCTTGCTCAGTAAACTTCAGCGCATTACCTAATAAATTGACCAAAACCTGTCGCAAACGCAGCGCATCGCCCAATAGCGTTAAATCTGCCGCGCCTTGATAATCCAATCGCCACCGTAAACCTTGGCTTTTGGCGCGCAGGCAAAACATCTGTTCAACCTCCGCCAGTACCTGCGGTAAATGCACCGTTTGCGCCACAATATCTAAACGATTAGCTTCAATTTTGGATAAATCCAATACGTCATTCACCAGCGCCAATAACAAATCGGCCGATTGATTAATGACATCGACTTTTTCTTGTTGCATCGGTGTTAACGGGGTTTGCGCTAATAAATGCGCCATGCCAACAATGCCATTCATGGGTGTGCGAATTTCATGGCTCACATTGGCGATAAATTCAGTCTTGGCGCGATTGGCTTGCTCGGCTTGATTACGTGCTTGAGCCAAATCTTCTGCCAAGCGTGTTTGCGCTAATTCCAGCTCTAAACTTTCAACAATGGTATCGCGGTAATTGGCCGCGCTTTTAAGCAAAGTAATAAACAAAAAGATAAACATAATCCCCAACGTCATATTCATCGACGTTGGATCAAATATCGCATTCAGCCAAATCGGCAGCGTCATAAAAAACGCATAAATCCGCATGGCATTGAGCATGGGCGATAGGACGGGCATCGAGCCGACCGTGAGACCAGAAAAAATCAATGCCGTTAACACCGATAGCACAATCGGGCTAGACAGCATTAGATAGGTGCCACCGCCCCCACAACACGCTGGTTATCGTCACGCCTTGCAAATGAATCTTTTGCCAGTACGCATCAGCACGCTGCGCCGCATGCTGCCGATAACGTCGAAATACCGACAAGCGATACAGTGCAAACCCACACACACAGAGCCACCACAGCAGCAAAAAACCACGTGAATGCGCATCAAAATGTAAAGCAAGTAAAGCAGTCGCGGCAACCATGCCAGCAAACTGCCCACCAATTGCTCCGCGATAGCTTAAGGCGGTAATGCGTTGTAATACCACGGCATCTTTTAAATTCATGCTGATCACCACGCCAAGGTTTAACAATAAAAAAGCGGCCTAAGGCCGCTTCAGGGTATTTTCTCAAATTACAGCAACAATAGTAAGTTTAATGCAATTTAAGTCGCAATTTGTGCCACTAACATGGTGTTGCAATTACATGGTTTCCAAGACTTTAATCCCAAGTAAATTCAAACCTGTTGCCAACACCTTGGCGGTTAAATCACATACTTTCAAACGCGATGCATTGGTCACACCATCTTGATTCACTGGGCAGTTTTCATAAAAGCGCGAGAACATCGTCGCCACGCTATACAAATATGCGCACAACAAATGCGGGCTGGCTGTCTTTAGCCACCGCATGCACCACATCGCTAAAGCGCGCTAATTCCAACGCCAAGGCGTGCTCAGCCGGCTCGGTCAACACAATCGCCGCGTTTTGGTCGTAATCAGTCACTTTGCGGAAAATACTCTTCACACGGGTATAGGCATATTGCAGATACGGCGCGGTATTGCCCTCAAAGCTGAGCATTGAGTTCCAGTTAAAGATGTAATCGGTGGTGCGGCTTTTCGACAAATCGGCGTATTTCAAAGCACCGATACCGACGGCATTGGCGATCTCACGGCGTGTGGCTTCATCCAAATTAGGATTTTTTTTCCGACACCAGATCAAACGCACGTTGCTGTGCTTCGTCGAGTAAATCGACTAATTTCACCACGTCGCCCGAGCGGGTTTTAAACGGCTTGCCGTCTTCGCCCATCATGGTGCCAAAGGCAATATGCTCTAACGACACCGAGTCTGGCGCGAAATGCGCTTTTTTGGCGATGGTAAACAATTGCTGGAAATGCAACGCTTGGCGCGCATCCACCACGTACAAGCAACGATCGATTTTTAGCTCGCGAACCCGGAAACGGATCGCGCCCAAATCGGTGGTTGAATACAAAAACCCACCGTCTTTCTTTTGAATAATGCTGGCTTGTGGCTCGCCGTCTTTGTTTTTGAATTCATCCAAAAACACCACTTGCGCGCCTTCGCTCTCCACCAGCAAACCTTGCTGACGCAATTCATCGACGATAATCGGCAAATCAGCGTTATAAAAACTCTCACCGCGCACATCGCCATCATCAAGCAACACATTGAGTTTTTGGTAAACGGCGTTGCAATGCGATAAGGACACTTCAACAAAGCGCGCCCACAATGCCCGCACTTCCGCATCACCACCTTGCAGCTTCACCACATAATCCCGCGCGGTATTGGCAAAGGTTTCATCTTCATCAAAACGCGCTTTTGCGCGGCGATAAAAGCCCTCTAAATCTTTTAGCGCAATATCGGCATTGCCCTCTTGCTGCTGCTCGATCAAAAACGCCACCAACATCCCAAACTGCGTACCCCAGTCGCCAACGTGATTTTGTCGCGTCACATTCATGCCAACGTAGGCTTGCACGCGCGCCAAAGCGTCACCAATAATCGTCGAGCGCAAATGGCCGACGTGCATTTCTTTGGCCAAATTCACCGATGAATATTCAACCATCACATGCTGCGCTGCGCTTTGCTCAACGCCAAGATGCGCGTCTTGCAGCGCCGTCGCCACGCGATCAGCCAAAAACGCATTATCCAATTTGATATTAATAAAACCTGGGCCGGCGATTTCAAGCGAGCTGGCGATGCCCGCCAAATCCACTGCATCAATAATTTTTTGCGCTAACTCACGTGGATTAAGCTTGAGCACTTTGGCTGCGCCCATCACCCCGTTCATTTGATAATCGCCAAACTCAGGTCGGCTGGCGGCTTGCACCAAGGGCTGTGCATCAGGCGCACCGACCGCAACCAAGGCCGCGGCAAAGCGAGTATTTAATAAAGGTAATAAAGACACAGGCAGCTCCGAAAAAAACCAACGCCGCACCAATGCTGCGACGTAAAAAATGAATTACCCGCAATTCTACGGGTGGGGGCAAGACGGGCAAACCGAAAACCGTATTTTAATACCAAGTCGATCAATTAATTTGCCCGCTACTAGCGAAGATGATCTGCCAGTAGCATCAAAAATACGCCGAATTTGAAAAACTGCCGCACTCAAACTAAGCAGCACCAGCCTAGCAACAACGATAGAAATCAGCCACATTGCGCGAATAAAAAACCATAAAAAACGCCGACTTCAAGTCGGCGTTTTGATGTATTGCTCTGTAGCACATATTGTATATGGTCTATATCCATATACCCATTAGCGCAGGGCTTGCAAGGCGGCGATTCGATCTTCCATCGGCGGATGCGAGCTGAACATCGCTGACCATCCTGCTTTATCGGCAATCCCTGATGACGCCATATTGCTTGGCAAGGCATTAGGCTCCATGCCACCTAGGCGGCGCAAGGCATCGACCATTGGTGCTGATTCACCCAATAATTGGGCTGCACCCGCGTCAGCACGAAACTCGCGTTGGCGCGAGAAATACATCACGATCACGCTGGCCAAAATACCAAATACGATATCGCACACCACCACAGTAATGTAATAACCCATTCCCGGGCCAGATGACTCTTCGTTGTCGCGCTTTAAGAACGAATCAACCAGATAGCCGACCACGCGCGCCAAGAAAAAGACAAAGGTATTCACCACGCCTTGGATCAAGGTTAGCGTCACCATATCGCCGTTTTTCACGTGCGCTACTTCGTGCGCCAATACCGCTTCGATTTCACGATGCGTCATGCTGTAGAGCAAGCCCGTTGACACGGCAACCAGCGAATTATTCTTACTCGGGCCGGTGGCAAAGGCATTCGGTTCGCCTTCATAAATCGCCACTTCAGGCATGGCGATCTGGGCGCGCTGCGCCAGTTTGGCGACGGTATCAAACAGCCATTGCTCGTCGGCATTGCGCGGCTGAGCGATGACTTGGGCGCCGGTACTCCATTTGGCCATGGTTTTGGACATGGCCAGCGAAATAAACGCCCCACCAAACCCCATTACCGCAGCGAACATCAGTAACATCGGCAAATTCAAGCCGTTGGCGCTCATAAAGCGATTTAAACCAAAAATATTTACAAAAATACCTAAGACCACCATGATGGCAATATTGGTGCCAATCAGTAATAGCGTTCTTTTCATCCATTATCTCCTGTGTTGTTTGGCGCTTGGACTAATCCTGATCGCAATTAGTTCCTTCTGCTTGGCGCTACGACCAAAATAGTAAGCCATTACAGCGGCAATGAAGACAGCCATCAACATTAAACTAAAACTCATTCATCTTCCTTTATTGTGAAACCTCACCTGCACTCAGGTGAATTTAATCATCATCGCCAGCCAAGCTGGCCAATCAAGTCAAGCTATTTCGCCGCGCGAGAAGTCGTCAAACCTCTCGCGACTCGCACATTCACTTAGGATGGTGTAGCCAGCATATGGTTGGCCTCTTCGGCATATTGCATTTCAGTGGCGAGTAATTTTCGGCTCGCCACGCTGCGGGTTATTTTTTGTCGTTTGGCGTTTAAGCGCTGCAGGGTTTGTGCTGCACGATGAATGGCTTTATCCACCACCGCGCGTAAATCACTACCGCGCTCGTGAACAATCACCGATTCATGTCCGGGCAAGATGAGTTTCACTTGTACCGATTTATCGTCGCCCCCTTTGGGACCATTTTCATCGCTTAAGCGCACAGTAATTGCGCCAATCCGGCTTAAGGTTCGATCAAGAGCGAGGCGTAAACGATGCAAAATATAACTGTGCATCGTGTCATCAATCGAAAGCTTGTGAGTCAAAATAAGTGGTCGCATTGCTCGATCTCCTGCTGGTTAGTCCAAACTCAATATCTACCCCATCGCACCGCCAGATCACGCGACAGCCATGAGAATCACTTCACGATGATGCTGTGCACTCACTGCGGTGAATCAGGTAGTGCATTCACCATAACGTATATTTTCTATCGACAAAATCAGAGCATAACTGATTAACCTTCAACTTTTCTCGATACAATTACCCGTAAAATAAATCGAACTAAGTCGAAAATAACGACTCAAAGACCACCTGAATCAATGATTTATTCAATCAGGCCGCTTAGTCCGACTCCCGCCATAAGCGATTTTTACATTGCCGGCACATGATCTGCCGCCGCCAATCGGTGTATTGCAATAAGCCCAAATCCAAATGCTCGGCCGCGCCGCAATGACAGCACAGGGTTTGTTCGCCACGAGCGCATTGCGGGTGCCGTTGCCGATATTGCGCCAATGTCGGCAGGCGCTCCCAATCGGTTTGTGCTGTGGGGTTGTAAATCACGTAATACCAAAACAAGGCCGCCAGCAAGACAACGGTCACTAGGCCCAATCCAGTCAGCATGGTTTGCTCTCATCGCAATTAATTATGTCGTAATTTTAAACTGGCTTTACAGAATCCAACATCAGGCTTACATTGCGGCATCATCAGTTTTTTTCGACACTCGCTCATGCATGATTTAATCAATTACCGGCATTTGTATTATTTTTGGGTGGTGAGCCAAGAAGGCAGTATTAGTGCCGCTGCGCGTAAACTTGAGATGACGCCGCAGACCATTAGCAGCCAATTAGCACGCCTTGAAGCGCAAATGGGTAAGTCGCTATTTACCCAAGTGGGTCGGCAGTTGGAATTGACTGAGGCCGCACGCACCGTGCTGCCGTTTGCCGATCAGATTTTTATGCTTGGCGAACAATTGCAACAAACCTTGGCCAGCGATAGCACGCCCAGACAGCGCTTTAATATTGGGGTGGCCGATGCGCTGCCCAAAACCGTTGCCCAACAGCTCTTGGCCAAGACGCACAATGACCACACACGGCTATGCTGTACCGAAGGCTCGCCCGATGAGCTGATGGCCAAGCTGGCTTTGCACCAGCTCGATGTCGTGCTGGCAGATCGCCCTGCGGCGCACGGCGCATTACGCCTCGAAAGCCAACGACTGGCGCAATGCCCAGTGATGATTTTAGCCAGCCCAGCATTAGCAGTACTTTATGGTGAGGATTTTCCGGCCGGCCTCAATGGCGCGCCGATGCTGCTACCGACTCGCGATAGCACGCTGAGAATTCAATTAGATATTTGGTTTTCGGCACAGCAAATCGTGCCCGATATTGTCGGAGAGTTTGCCGATAGCGCTTTGATGCAAGCGTTTGGTATTGCAGGTATTGGCCTCTACCCTTCGCCTATTATTATGCCTGAGGCAATACCTAGCGAGCAGTTGCAAAGCCTAGGTCATCTTGATGGACAGTATGCCGATTACTACGCGATCTACGCGCCCAAAAAAATCAATCACCCCGCCTTAGATCAACTGCTGCATCAGTGCGCCCAATAGCTGTAACGCGCCAATGATCTAACGGCGTTGCGATTCACCCAAGCAATCTCGATGCGCAACAGTCAGCCACGTCGCGCCCAGCAAATATCGCGTCTAGCCAGCCTCGGCGTATTCACGCCGAGTACTTATCAATGGTGTTTATTTCTTGGTAGTTTTAGTGCGAGCTGGTTTGGCTTTAGCGCTGGTATTTTTAGCTTTAGATGGGGTGGCTTTACGCTGACTGGTTTTTACTACTTTTAAGCGCGGATTTTTTGCTCGATTTGACTTGAGCTGATTTGGCCGATGAGCGTGTTGATTTTTTCACCGCTTTATTGCGACTGGATGGCTTATTTTTGCTATAGCGAGTTGGGCTCGCTGTTTGCTGGCTTACCTTGGCTGGCGTCGAAACTTCTTTTTTTACCGGAGCTTTACGCACAATCGGCACTGCAGCAGCAGGATCATCAAACGGCAAAGGGGCATCTTCAGCCCATACCACTATAGCCAATGCCATTGAAACCATGGCCGCTAATAATTTTCGCAACACGTCATTCCTTTGTATTCAATCTCAACTACTGCGCCCATGCGCTGCAAAGCATTATATAACGAGCAATCATAAAACTTCGCAGTACTTTCCTACAAAACCACCGCCTTTCCGTGGTGCAAAATCACAGCGTACCGTCAGTAAGGGTAATTAATTTACCCCGGTAGGCTGACGAAATTGCACTAAAAATACGCCGAATAAAATCAATCCGGCCCCAAGATAATGATAACCATGCAAGGTTTCGCCCAACACCAGCACCGCAATCAAGGCGGTCAATAAGGGCAGTAGATTCATAAAAATCGCCGTTTTTTCGCTGCCCATGCGAGCAATGCCCTGCATCCAGCAATAAGCGGCCACAATCGACGAGGCGATCCCAGCAAATAACACCATGCTGATCGCCGCCGGCGCAATCGCCAAACTCTGCGCACTCAGCGCTACGGGAATCAAAAACAGTACGCCAAATCCAATCTGCAAATATAAATTCAACCACGGCGAAAACGGCAAGGCCCAGCGCTTTAACAAAATGCCATACAGCGCATACGCCAGCGCACCGATCAACATCAAGCCATCACCACGGTTAATCCCTCCGGCCAATAAACGACTTGGCTGGCCTTGACCGAGCAAATATATAAAACGCCAAGCAAGGACAAACCCACGCCTAGCATCGCCCTGCCATTGGGCCTAAAGCGAAAAAACGCCCAGTTGAGCACCAAACCCAATAAGGGGATCAATGCACAAATCACGCCCATATTGGTCGCGGTGGTAGTGTGCGCCGCAAAATACGCCAAGCATTGATACAGCACCATGCCCAGTAAAGCCAATACGGCAAACTTGGGCCAATAGGGCCAAATCGCCTGCCGTTGCCGCCAGAGTTTAGGCGCCATGACCGGCGTTAAAATCAGCCCGGCGATCAGCCAGCGATAAAACGAAATCGCCGCCGGATCAATCACCCCTGCCGCCGCTTTAGAAACCACGGTATTACCCGCCCAAATCGCCACGGCCACCAATGGAAAAAGCCAGTTCATCCTCACCTCATGCAAACCACAATACGCCACAGCAGCGCTGATTCACTCACGTGGTATTGATGACGCAGTGTAATCCTGTCTGATTCAATAGCTATAATGCAAACCCGACAAACGTATCGTGCATTTCGGACCATTTATGCCGCCAGATCCAGTGCCTTCGCCACCGTACAACTCTAGCGATCTGTTGCTTGACGCGCCCAAACTCTTGCAGCTGCGCCACGAAGCGGTCGAGGCCCACACTGGCTACGCATTGCATCGCCATCCTTGGGGACAAATTAATCGCATTAATCTGGGGCTGATCGAAATCACCCTCGGTTTGCCACCCCACGAGCAGCATTTAATCGCCCCAGCGGATTATTTAGTCTGGGTACCGGCCCAAATGCCGCATACCGCTTATATCCGCCAAGCGCTCAGTTATACCTCAGCGTATCTTGGCGATGAATGGGCGCAGCAACTGCCGCAAACCGCGTGCTTAATCAGCCAAACCCCGTTGATTCGAGCGCTATTTGATGACTATGCGGCTCGGCAAATCTGCGATACCCGCCCTGCCAACGAGCAAGCTCAAGCCACTTTGCTGCTAGAACGACTGATCAGCGCCGATCAACACACCAGCTATTTACCCGACACCGCGCACAGGCAACTGCGCCCGATTCTCGATGCTTTGTTCGTCCACCCAGGCGACACCACTACGCTGGCGCAATGGGCGCAACATGTGCATAGCACCGAGCGCACGCTGGCTCGACAGTTTCAGCGCGAGCTCGGACTGAGCTTTATTCAATGGCGTAATCGCCTACGGCTGTTACGCGCGCAAGCCGCGCTCAAAGAACACCATGCGATTCAAGATATTGCGTGGCAATTAGGCTACAGCCACCCTTCGGCGTTTATTGCAATGTTTCGCCAACACACCGGCCTCTCGCCCGAACGCTACCGTCGGCAATGGCTCAGTCATGCAAGCGATTGAATATAAAAAAACCCATGATCATTAGGTATTGTCCGCTATGTACTGACAGTCATAGGCTGCATCGTAATACCCATCAATAAAAACTAAATCACTACCAACTCTCTCCGCATGCCCCCTGCACGCCAACGATGTTTGTCGGCGCTATTTCGCCCTTAAAAATTACTAAAGGCTGACTATTTAATTGCTGAATCAGTATTTTCCCTATTAATCCCGATTAAAAATGAATGATAAATTACATTAGCATTTTTTTAATATGTCAGCTTCAGCACACCCACACAGCACGTTTTACCCAGCACAACACCGCATTAGACGGTGAAACCCCCTCTTGGAGAACACCATGCGAGTAGGCTTAGTCACAGACTCTTGCTGCGATTTACCGCGCGAATTTTTAGACCAGCATCAAATCGTCATCTTGCCGATCACCATTCAAGGCAGTGATAGTCAATTTATTGACCACCGCGATCCCGTCGCCACGCGTAGTTTTTATCGCCGCCAAGCCGAACTAGGTACGTCGGACTTTGAATCCAAACCCTTCTCGGTCGAGCAAATCCGTGAATTATTCAAAAGCCGACTGATCTTAGAATTTGATTCGGTGTTCTGTTTGACGGTGATGCAATCGCGCAGCCAAATTTTTAATCACTGCACCCAAGCCGCTCGCAGCATCCTGACTGAATACCGGCCGATTCGCGAAGCGGCCAATCTGAGCAAACCTTTTGCCGTTCGCGTTTTTGATAGCGCCAATTTATTTTGCGGCCAAGGGCTGATCGTCGCTGAAATCGCCCAACTGATTAGTGAACAAGCCAGCCGCTCGACCATCACTCAACACATTGAGCGGCTTAGTCGCAGCGTACAAAGCTTTTTAATGCCGGCCGATCTTGGCCAACTGCGCCATCAAGCACGCCGCAAAGGCGATAAAAGCGTCGGATTTTTATCCTACGCCTTTGGCAGTGCGCTCGACATCAAGCCGGTGATCCGCGGCTATCGCGGCGAAACCAGCCCTGTCGGCCGCATTCATGGTTTTCAAACCGGCGTTGAAAAACTCTTTGCCATGGCCGAAAAGCAAATCGAGCAAGGCTTAGTCGCCAACACCATTTGTGTGAGTTATGGCGGCGACCCTAGCGTGATCAGCGATATGCCAGCGTATCAACAATTACAACGCGCCTGCGCGCACGCCAAGGTGCAATTGCTGCTGTGTGAAATGAGCACCACCGCTGGCGTCAATATCGGCGCAGGCGGTCTGGCCATCGCCTTTGCTGCCGAGGCTGAAGCCGTGCTCAATTAGCCGGGGGGCGATATTTAGCCGAATATTCACGTCGTAAGGCGTCCCACCCCAACCCTCCCCTCCAAGGGGAAGGGAATGCGCCTGCGTGCTCACAATACGAATATGAATACTCGACATAAAATTAGGGTATTTATCAGTAAGCTAATTAAATATTGGCATAGCAGGCTATACCCTAGCATAGGGTCACATCCAAGCTGGTAATTTCATTCGTAGCATCCTCGCGGGATAGCCGAGAATATGCCGACGACATCATTTACATGTAACCCTCGTGTTTTCCCGCATAGCGCAACAGTTGATCGTAAGAAATTGCAAGCTCAAGCACATATCCGCACAATAGCCAAAACATCAGAAAACAATAATATAGTTACAGGGGATAACACCATGGCTCAAGGTACGCCTTTCTCACTACGCGCGCGCTTACTCTTTGCCGCAGCAGTCACCGTCATTACTTTGATTTTGCTGGTCTGTATGATGCTGCTGCAATTACGCGGCGAAATGCTGGATGATCGTAAAGACAAAGTCCGTAATCTTGCCGAGTCAGCGCAATCGATTGTGGCGCATTATGAGGCGCTCAGTCGCCAAGGCAAAATGGATCAGGCCAGCGCACAAGCGGCCGCATTGCTGGCCGTGAAAGCGATTCGTTACGATGGCAAAGAATATTTCTGGATCAACGACACCACCCCCACCATGCTGATGCATCCGCTCAAACCCGAGCTCGATGGCAAAAACCTCAGCAATAGCAAAGACCCTAATGGCAAAGCACTCTTTGTTGAAATGGCCAATGTGGTTCGCAGCCAAGGCGCTGGCTTTGTTGAATACCAATGGCCCAAAGCCGGTAGCGATACACCGGTGGATAAAATTTCCTACGTCACCGGCTTTCAGCCTTGGGGTTGGGTGATTGGTACTGGAATCTATTTAGATGACATTAACCAACATTTCATCTCGGTGCTCCAAATCTTATTGCCCATCAGCCTGATTAGTTTGGCACTGATTTGCTATGTTTTATGGGCACTGGGGGCTTATCTATTTCGCTTACTCGGCGGCGAGCCACAGGTGGCGGTGGATCTAGCGCGCAATGTGGCACAAGGGCAATTACAACAAGCAATTCACTGCGACCCTCGGGATCAAACCAGCTTAATCGCCGCAATGCGCGAGATGCAGCAAGCGCTACGCAGCGTGATTGGTGAAGTGCACGCCAGCGCCGCGCAGATCGACAGTGCCGCCAAGCATTTAGGACAAAACTCGAGCGAGGTGGCGCTGCGCGCCCAACAACAAAGCGAATCAGCGGCGTCAATGGCGGCGGCTGTAGAAGAAATGTCAGTCTCCATCGACCATGTCACCGCCAATACCGACGAAGCCAGCGAGCTGGCGCGCCAAGCGGGCCAACAATCGACACGCGGCGTACAAGTGATCCATAGCGCCACCAGTGAAGTGCATAAAATCGCCAATTTGGTCAAAGATTCATCGAGCAAAATCGAAGAACTCGGCCGACAATCGCAAGAAATCTCATCGATTGTCAGTACCATTAAAGACATTGCCGATCAGACTAATTTATTGGCGCTCAATGCCGCCATTGAAGCGGCACGCGCTGGCGAGCAAGGCCGTGGTTTTGCCGTGGTGGCCGATGAAGTACGTAAATTGGCCGAGCGCACCAGTCAATCCACCGTCGAAATTGCCAAGATGGTGGGCCAAATTCAAAGCGGTACTCGCCAAGCCATCACGCAAATGGAAAGTGGCGTAGAGCAAGCCAATACCGGCGTTTCTTTTGCCAATGAAGCTGGCGTGGCCATTGATGAGATTCGCCAAGGTGCCGAGCAAGTTCGCGAAGTGGTCGACAATATTAGCAGCGCAATTCGCGAGCAAAGCGTGGCTACCACCGAGATTGCCCGCAGTGTCGAGCAAATCGCGCAAATGGCCGAGGCCAGCGCGCTGGACGTGCAATCGAATGCCCATGCGGCCAAAGATTTGCAAAACCTCTCAAGCCGGCTCAGCCAAGCGGTGCAACAATTTAAACTCTAACGCCAAAACGACCACACGCCTCGCCGCATCAACCCGATCGGCGAGGCCAGAAAAATACACTCCAACCGCAAAACCCTCAATTAGACCTACAACGCGCTGTGTCACGGGCGGTTCGACGAATCATTCCCTGCGTAATGCCAGCCTACTACTATCGTATTTAATTGAATTAATTCACTTCAATTATCCCATATAGATAATTTTCAGCATTAACTTCATTGATGCCACATTATTTAAAATATATAAAAATATCAATTTGCAGTTTTATAACGAGACAGACTATCAAATAAATAAGAACAAGTTAACCTTATTGATGAACAACAAAGTTTGTCTAGTTAATCATCCGCATTTAATTACAAATCACTCAATTCCCACGCATTACATCGCGCATATCGTAAAAACCATTAATTGACTAGGCAATTATCACCATCGAGCGATGGCTGTTAATTTTTGCCAAAGCGACATTACAATGAAGATTCACACACAAAAAAAATAATAAAAATTCAATGAATTCAACTCAATAAGCCAAGGCTTACTACGATATTTTAATTACTTTCGTTGTCCCTGGTTTGTTGCTTGCGTCATCAGAATTTTATTAATTAGTTTTAAATGGAATCGATATGCAACCTCAAGTAAAAATAATTTCAGTACTCGTCGGCGCTTTATTTTCAGGTTTGTCCGTTGCCAGCCCTAGCGCAGAAACTTTAGCCAAACAATTGCAAGTGCATGTAGAAATTAAAGGTGCAGAAGCTGAAAATACCTGTCAGCAACTTGGCGCTGATTGGGCCACTTGCTACCGCTCTACCATTACATTGAGCAATACCGGCAAAACATTAAACGACAAAGATTTCTCAATTATTATTCCTTCACCAAGAAGAATTTTAAGTGTGGTTGGCGATCAATTAAAATTGAACACATCACCGGTGATTTAAACCGTTTAACGCCAACCGATAAATTTGCAGGGATTGCTGCTGGCAAAAGCATCCAAATTAATTTAATCAGTGAATATTGGCACGTTAGTGATTTTGATACCTTCCCACGCTGGATGGTGAGCGCCAATGGCCAAACCAAAACCATCAAAAACACCGATACCGAAGACGTCACCCAATTTGCAACTCCGCTGACCACCGCCCAAGGCAAGCGTGCTAGCTCAGATCAAAATCTGATTTTAGATAGCCTAAAACGCTATGACGTTTACACCGCAAAAATCGATGAAGCTGCCGCTAAAGATCGAATTATTCCAGCGCCGATTGAACAAAAAATCACTAAAGCAAATAGCGTTTCAATCCAACATGGTTTGTTCTTAAATCAAGTCGCGCCCGAGAGCAAAGACGTTTTTGCCCAAGCACTCAAAAAATATAAACTCCTCGCTAAAAATAAAGACCAAGCTTTGCTGGTGAATATTGCGATTGATCCAAAACAAATCCAATTGGCTGCAGCGAAAAAAGACGGCGGCTACACCTTAATCATTAAAGATGGCGTCGCCCAGATTCATGGTTTTGATGCTGCTGGCGCAATGAATGGTTTTAATTCATTACTCTCACTGATTGATATTCAATCGAAAGATAATCTCTCTGAGATGGTGGTCAATGATGCGCCACGCTACGAATACCGTGGCATGATGCTCGATACCGCCCGTAACTTTAAATCCAAACAGCATGTATTAAGTTTAATTGACCAAATGAGCCAATTAAAATTAAACAAACTGCATTTGCATTTAAGTGATGATGAAGGCTGGCGTTTACAAATCAATGGCTTGGATGAATTGACCAGCGTTGGCGCACAGCGCGGCTTGAATTCAAGCAATGAACAAACTCAATTATTGCCGCAATTGGGCCATGGTACTGAGCCACAAAAATCCGATGGTTTTTTTATACTCGCGCTGATTTTATTGAAATCTTAAAATACGCTAAAGCGCGCAATATTGAAGTGATTCCAGAAATCGACATGCCAGGCCACTCACGCGCCGCCGTGGTTTCAATGGAAGCGCGCTACAATAATCTAATGAAAGCTGGCAATAAAAAAGCGGCCGAGCAATATCGTTTATTAGATCCAAGCGACACTTCGCAAGTAACCACCGTTCAGTTTTATGACAAGAAAGGCTTTATGAATGTCTGCCTGCCGTCATCAAAAGACTTTGCGAAAAAAGTCATTGCTGAAGTTAATGCCATGTATACCGAAGCCGGTCTGCAATTAAGCACTTGGCATTACGGTGGTGATGAAGCGAAAAAACATTATGCTTGGCGGTGGTTATGCCAGCGCAGCAGAGGCTAAACCGGGCCAAGGTATTATTGATAAAAAAGCACAAAACTTCCCTTATGAGAAATCACCTGCGTGCCAAGCTTTGGTTAAAAACGGCACTGTCGGCTCATTTGATGAATTAACCACGTGGTTTGGCAAAGAGATTAATAAAGAGCTCGTGCCACACAAAATTAATTCATTCCAAAGCTGGCAAGATGGTTTGTCGCATTTAAAGAGTGCCAGCGAAATGACGGTGAAACCAACCGTTAACGTTTGGGATACTTTATTCTGGGGCGGCACTGAGGTTGTTTCTCAATTTAGTCAAAAAGGATTTGATATTGTTTTATCCAATCCAGATTATTTATACCTCGATATGCCTAATGAAATCGACCCTGCTGAGCGCGGTTATTACTGGGCAGCGCGTGCTAACCCATTGAAAAAGATTTTCTCTTTTGCACCGGGCAATTTAGCGCAAAATGCTGAAACCAGCGTAGATCGCGATGGCAAGGCAATGAGTATTACTTCACCGGCCACCGCACCAAGCATCAAAGGGATCTCGGGTCATTTATGGTCAGAAACGCAAAGAACCGATGCGCAAGCTGAATATATGATGTATCCACGCATCTTTGCCATTGCCGAACGCGCTTGGAATAAACCAAGCTGGGAGAACTTTAAAGCCAACACGGTTTATTCGAGCGAAAGCAAACATGTGAATAAACAAGCATTAGAAAATGATTACAATCATTTCGTTAATGCCGTTGGCGCGCGCGTGGTTTAGAAAAACTCGATGCGCATCAAATTCAATATCGTTTGCCCAAAGTCGGCGCTAAAATCATTAATGGCGTGTTAAATGCCAATACTGAAATTCCAAATGTGCAAATTCAGTATTCAACCGATGGTGAGCAATGGCTGGTTTACGATGCCAATAAAAAACCAGCAGTCACTGGCAGCGTTTGGGTGAGAACCAGCAACTTTGATCAGAAAAACCCACGTTTTGGTCAAGTGTCTAAAGTGCAATAAACCGTAATCAAAACAAAACGCCCGCCAGGGCGTTTTTTTTCGTGCCGTAAAAAATCGTCTCCGCGATCTGGTGGAATGCACTGCGTTTATTCCCCCCTACATTGCCCCCCCCTACTTTGACTCCCGTACTTTTATTGCTAGCCGCGCAATAATTTTTTCGCCATCAGCGCCAATACGGCTGGGCGATTGCTGCAAGCGGCGATGCGGGTTTTGGCTTGTGGGGCGAGTTCAAGGTCATACGGGTTACGTCCGGCAATCAGCAGTAATTTATCGGCCGCAATCTGGCGGATTAATTCACTTTGCCGCGCAAAGCGAGTGGCGTTATAGCTTTGAAAAATCACTTGCGGTGCGCTTGCTTGTGCGGCGATCACTTGCGCCCATTCGCTATCGTTCACCTGCGGGGAAATAATCATTTCACTGACAGCAACACCCGCTGCTTGCAGCAAGGGCAATAAAGTCCCGCGCGCGCTGCGCGAAGCGCCCAGAGCAACTTCGTCAATCTCGGTGCGTTGCATTAATTCAACCGTGACCAGTAAGGTTGCAGCGTGCTGGTCCAGCGGTAAACCGTGCATTTCAATCGCTTGCGTTTGCACTTGCTGCGCCAAGGCCATCGCGGCGGGCGCTTGCAAATGGGCTGGCGGCTGCACTAGATTACGCCATTGCGTCATTGCCTTGGATTGTTTAAGCAGGGTAATTCGATCTAGGCTTTGCTGTATATGTTCTACATTGATATACCCAGATTCTACGGCCTCAAGTAAAGCCTCGACGGCCGCCACTTGCCGTGAATAAGTATGCGAAACCAAAGCGATATCGGCCCCGGCCGCAATCGCTTGTACTGCACCTTGTACGGTACCGGCAGCGCCGGGGCAATCGCGGACCCGTGGGCGCGCTGCAATCGCATCCATTTCAAGGCAGTCGGTAATAATCAATCCGCCAAAGCCCAATTGTTGCCGTAGCAAACCTGTGAGCACTTTGCGCGATAAAGTCGCCGGCAAACTGGTATCGGGTTCGATGGCAGCAAACACCACATGCGCCGTCATCACGGCATCCACGCCTGCGGCAATCGCCGCCTTAAATGGCAGCAGTTCTACCGCATTTAAGCGCGCTAAATCATGCGCCACTAGCGGTAAGGCGTAATGTGAATCGGTGGCGGTGTCGCCGTGGCCGGGAAAATGCTTGGCGGTTGCCGCAATGCCTGCGGCATGAATGCCGCGCAGCGCCGCTAGGCCATATTGCGTGACCGTTGCGGCGTCTTCACCAAAAGAGCGAATGCCAATCACCGGATTAGCGCGGTTATTATTTATGTCTAAGCAAGGGGCAAAATTAATATTGATGCCCATTTGCCGTAATTCATCGGCGGCTATTTGATGCAAAGCTTGGCAGGCCTCTATCGCATTGGCTTGCTGGGCTGGGCTAGTTGCTTCGCGAGCGTAGGCCATCGCCGAAGGCATCGGGGTCACGCCTTCTTCGATGCGCATCACCATACCGCCTTCTTGATCAATCCCAATCAATAACGGCAAATCGCTAACCTCTGCATTAATCATTTGCAATTGCTGGCATAGCGCCGCAACTTGCGCTGGCGTATCGATATTGCGGCGAAACAAAATCACCCCACCGATGCGCTGCTGGCGAATCAGACTTTCAATCTCTGGATTCACCACAAAACCATCAAAACCGACCATCAGCAATTGGCCGATTTGCTCCGGTAATTGAGCATGCGAAACAGCAATAGACATCCAAACATCCTTTGGCAATCGGCCCATGGCGATTGTTCAATCAGCAAAAAAAAAGGCCAAGATGGGCTTGGCCTTTTGACACTCAGTTAGCAAATCATTGCGGGTTTAAGCCACTAAGCGGCGCAATACTTCTTCGCGACCGATCAAGGCCAATACTGCGTCCACCGATGGGGTATTGGTGATGCCGCAGACTTTGGCGCGAATTGGCATGCCCACTTGCGGCATTTTTACGCCTTGTTGCTTCACAAACTCTTTAATCAACGTGCCCAAACTTGCCGCATCCCATGTTTCAAGCGCAGCAGCGGCTTCGGCGAATAACTTCAAGCGTTCTTCATCATCTGGCGTGAGGTGCTTATCGGCGATTTCTTGTGTTGGCGTTAAAGCACGATAGAAATATTCAGCTTGATCGGCCATTTCAACTAAGGTTTGGCAACGATCTTTCAGCAAAGCGCACACCTCAGCGAGCGCTGGGCCGCCTTCCGTTGACACACCTTTATCGGCCAAAAAGCCAGCAACGCGCGCCGCGAGTTGCGCTGGATCGGCCGCTTTGATGTATTGCGCATTGGTCCACAGCAATTTATCGCGGTCCATCCGGCTTGGGCTGCCGCTGACGTCTTTTAAATCGAACCATTCAACGAATTGCTCTAACGAGAAAATCTCATCGTCGCCATGACCCCAACCCAAGCGCGCCAAATAATTGAGCAGCGCTTCTGGCAAAATACCTTGCTTATCGTAATCAACCACCGACACCGCATCGCGGCGCTTAGACAATTTAACGCCCTGATCGTTATGAATCATCGGTAAATGAGCAAACAAAGGCACCGTGGCGTCAAGCGCGCTTGGTAAATCACAATTTGCCGTGGAGTGTTGTTTACATGATCGTCACCGCGAATAACGTGGGTAATTTGCATATCCCAATCGTCAACCACTACGCAAAAATTATACGTTGGCGTGCCATCAGGGCGCGCCAAGATCAAATCATCCAGTTCATCATGGCTGATTTCAATCCGACCTTTCACTTGGTCGTACCACACCACGGAGCCGCCTATTGGGGTTTTAAACCGCACCACGGGGGTGATATCACTCGGAATCGCTGGCAAGGTCTTGCCAGTCTCTGGTCGCCAAGCGCGGTTGTAACGGGGTTTTTCACCCCGGCTTTCGGCTTCTGTACGTTGCGCGTCGAGCTCTTCTTTACTGCAATAACAGTAATAAGCATGACCTGAATCGAGTAAATGCTGGATCACGGTTTTGTAGCGATCCATTCTTTGCATTTGGTAAAACGGGCCTTCGTCGTAGTCCAAACCCACCCAATGCATGCCATCCATAATGGCGGCAACCGATTCTGGCGTTGAGCGTTCTAGATCGGTGTCTTCAATCCGCAAAACAAATTGGCCACCGTGTTTTTTGGCAAAAGCCCAAGAAAACAGCGCAGTGCGAACACCGCCAATGTGTAACAGGCCAGTTGGAGAAGGGGCAAAACGAGTGCGAACTTTCATGGGCGCAGATCCGGCGAAAAGCAAAAATACTATTGTACCGGAAATGCGCAGTAATACAGCCCCAAAGCTCTCTTTCAAAAGCTATACGGCGGACTGAATTATTTTGAAATTAATGCGGAAATATACGCTGAATTATAAGGCTGCAACTTGGCGTGGTTTAGCCTGACTGAGCTTGCTATTGATGTCTAATGTCAGATTGCCCGGATTGTCGACCATCACCGTAGTCGAGAATTCTGGCGCAGTGATTTTGCTCGGCTGCTCAAAACGCACCAAAATATCGTAATAGGTTTTCAGTCTTTCAACATAAATCACCGGTGCTCCGCCGCGCGCATAACCGTATTTTAAGGTACTAAAATGTTCGGCTTTGCGCAACAAAGGTAAAACGCCTTTTAGATCAGTCCAGCTATCAGGATTTTTATCTAAACGTTGTGCCAAAGTGCGCGCATCTTCAACATGGCCCAAGCCAATATTATAAGCGGCCAAGGCTTGCCAAGTGCGATCTGGCTCTGGCACACGCTCAGGAATACCTTTACGCATCAGTTGCACATAACGCGCGCCGCCTAAGATGCTCTCTTGTGGATCTAGCCGATTGACGCCGAGCAAAGACGCCGTGTCGTTGGTCAGCATCATAATGCCGCGAACACCCGTTGGCGAGATTGAGGCGTTGTCCCAATGCGATTCTTGGTAAGCCAAAGCCGCCAATAAGCGCCAATCAATGCCGGTTTCAGCTTCAGCTTTTAAAAAGGTCGCTTTAAATTTCGGTAAAGTTGATTTGATGCGCCCGAGATAAGTCAGCGCATCCACCGGATCAACTCGATTGATATGGCCATAATAACGGTCTTGCAAACGGCCTAATGAGCCATCGGCCATCGCCTGACGGAAAAACGTCGACACCATGGTTGATAGTTGACTATCCCCTTCCATCATGGCCCACGATAATTGCTGTGCACTTTCGCCAAAAGACTTGGAGATCGCTACATTGGGATAATAATTTTGTGCAATTTCGGCCGCATGCGAATCCACCACGGCGTAATCGAGTTTGCCGGACGCGACCAATTCAATCAAATCTTCGTTATCAACTTGATCAACGGTATTCCAGAGCAAATTTGGAAACTTAACTTTATGTTGCTGCAGTGAAGCGGTGTATTGCGGCAAGGTACTGAGCGTGCCTTGGCCTTGTTCGATCTGACGCAAAACATTGCTTTCATTGCGCGCTGCGGGATAAACCAGAACCGGCTTCACCGTTTGATAACCCGGGCCAAACACCAAGCCCTCACCATCAATATCACGGTGCACACCGACGGCCATATGCGCTTCTTTACGCTTTAAACGCTGCACCACTTCGCCATACGTCGCGGCCATAATAAAGCGAACTTTTAAGCCATGTGCCTCGGCAAAACGGGTGACTAAATCGTATTCAATCCCCGCATAACGCCCTTCGGCATCCACGTATAAAGTGGTTGGACCATTTTGTACCAGCACGGTCAATTCTTTTGACTCCGCCCATGGTAATACACGTTGTGCTGTTGACGAAAGGTTGCCACAGCCCAAAAGTAAACACGCTGAGAGCGCAGTTAAGAATCTCTTCATGCCTAGCCTGTTGATCGTTAAGTTGAACGCATTGTGCCAAGAAATTTGAAAAACAACAAATTATTCAAGCACATCTGTGAAATGTACCTGCAAGCCAGCGCCAAGAAAAAACACCGCCAAGCAGCGCCAATACACGCGATCAGTAAAAAAAAAAAAGTCCTCACCATCATCAATCAGTAAATCACGACACTTTTTTTCGCTTTTGGCCCTCAATCGCCACCGATCGACAGCCAAAAAACAGCGAGCCAAGCCAAAAATCAGCTGGCGTTTTTCGCCGGCCACTGATTTTTACCTCGATTAAAAGCTACAAAATTTGCAGTGCAACATTAAGCCATTTTAAACGCGAACTTCGCGCAAAAAAAATGCCCAACTTGGCAAATTGGGCCACACGGCGTAAACTGCGCCCTCTTGTTGGAGAGGTGGCAGAGTGGTTGAATGTACCTGACTCGAAATCAGGCGTAGTAGCGATACTATCGGGGGTTCGAATCCCCCTCTCTCCTCCAAGCCCAAGATCAAAAAGCCCAGATTAAAAATCAGGGCTTTTTGCATTTATACAAAAAAATTGATCGATTAAGCGTTCGCGAGTTTAAAACGGCTAATTGCTTGTTTTAAATTATTAGCCAACAGCATTAAAGAGCTCGATGAGGTTGCGACTTCCTGCACCGCTGCATTATTTTCTTCAGCCATTTGTGCGATTTTCTCGACATTGTGGGCTAGATCTTGGCTCACTGCTTTTTGCTGTGCAATCGCGGCTGAAATACTATTGACGGCGGTTTGTACTTTATTCGAGCCATCTTTAATTTGCTCCATCACCTTATGTGTTTGCTCAGATGCATGAGCCACGCGCTCGGATTGATTTGTACCCCCACTATTTGCTGTATTATGGATACCGGTAATCATTCGAGTAATTTCCATCGCTGATTGAGTGGTGCGTTCAGCTAATTTACGTACTTCGTCGGCAACCACCGCAAAACCACGGCCTTGCTCACCAGCACGAGCCGCTTCGATCGCGGCATTTAATGCCAATAGATTGGTTTGATCGGCGACATCTTTAATGATGACTGCAATATTGCCAATTTGTACTGAATTTTTTTCCAAATCCAATAATTTTAAATTAACGTCCACCAAAACTTCACGCATTAAATCAGCCGATTCTGCCACCTCATGCCCTCCAGAATTAGCCAATACGCCAGCTTCGCCAGCTTGCTGATTAGCCATAGTTGCATTTTGCAAAACACAATCAATGCTACTGCTTAACTCTTCAACCCCGGTGGCAGAAGATGCAGCAGATTCAGATTGTAATTGTGAACTATGCGCAACCTGTTCAGCCGCAGTTGCTAATGCACTACTCATGCTCAGTAATTCATTACTTTCTCGAGCAATTAAGGTAATCGTTCCAGACAACTCTTTTTGCATATGCTGTAATGTTTTCTGCATAATGCTGAGTTCATCTTGTCCGGTAATTACAATTTGCCCAGATAGATTTCCGGTACCAATAGTCGCTAATTCATTTTTTAAATCGTCTAATGGCTGATTAATACTGGCAGAGATTTTTGATCCCATCACCATGCTAATTGCTATTGCCAGCAGTGAAACCAAAATACAAATAATAATAGAAGTCCAATAAGCATCGTTGCTTTCACGCAGTGCATCATCGGCTAATTTCTTATTAAGGATAACTAATTCACTCAATGCATCGTCTAATGGCTGAAATGCTGCGATAACTTGATTCGATAAAAGCTCTGATGCTAATTGGATATTATTTGCTTTGCCGGCAGCCATTGCCGGTGCCGTGGTTTTAATATATTCGGGCCAAAGCGTATCTACTTTTTTTAGTAAATCAATTTCTGTTTGAGTTAACGAGGTGGCACGATATTTATCAAGTAGCTTTTTATAATTGGCCTCATAGCTCGATATTGAAGCCAAGATTGTTTCCATCTTTTTTTCATCAGGCTCCACAGCGTAGGCATACAAGGCCCGATGATGGTAAATCGCAGCCATATTGGCATTAGCTAGGTCCATAATCGGCGTAAGCTGGTTATCGTACATATTTACGGATTGAGCGTGCATCGATCTGGCAAACCAAATGGCCATGCATCCTAAGCTCAATGTCAATGAAGCACAGATCAAAAAACCAATGATCAGTCGTTACTACTGATTGAATATTTACGCAAGAGGCTCATTGAGTTTTACCCATCCATAGTTAGCCATTCTTAAACCCGTCAAGCAGCCATCAAAAATGATTGATTCGGCCAAGTCTGATTACTGTTTAGTAAATATATTAGTCAGTTACAAGCTGCAATTTATTTTTCAATTTCTTACATAAAAAATAATGGCAACAATTTCACTTACGCATAAAAACTTCCAATTCAACACCATGGCACTATCCGCGCCAATCGCTGGCTGCAATGCTATTTCAACTTTGGGAAACGAGCTGGCTGACTGACTAACTGACTGACTGACTGACTGACTGACTGCATCACCTTGCTGGCACCGCGCGCTGGCGGCAAGCGCCATTTTTTGCAATATGACCTCGTGGTCAGTACATCAAAATCATTTTCGCCTACCAGCAACGACACCACGCCGCGTATCCAAGCTTGCTGGTCCAGCATAGTGCCTGCCTCACACTCCCCGAGATGGGCGCTGGCTATCTGGATCACTTACTCAATCCGTATAAGCAGCTAACGCAAAACATCGGCAAATCCAGCGCCATGAGCGACAACTATGCGGGGATTACTTGGGGGCAAATTGATCGCGCCAGCATTATGCCGACATTTGAAAAACTACAGCGCTCGCCCGCTGCAATGCGCGCCATGATTGAAGAATTGGTGCTCGATCCGGTGAAGTCACTACCGGAAGTGTTAGAGCGACAATTGCAGCGGCAACAGCAAGTCAGTATTGCGGCACTGGGTTGGGAAGATTTGGCGCGTTTAGATCGATTGTTATTGCTGGGGATTGCCGAAGGTCGGCAGCAATTTTATGAGACCAAATACCGGCTTTGGCTCGCCGAACAAACCGCAAGCCCAGCCATTAGCGCCTCGCAAATACCAAGCAGCTTTTAAAAAAATGCAAAGAAATCGGGTGATTGCGCAATTGGCGAATCAATGGCAAATCATTGACCCACAATTGAGCAAACTATTGCGCCGCAATCATGGGAATAAACTCAGTGAATCAGCGCCGATGCGGCATTGGCGCGAGTGCGCTGTAAAATCTGCCGAGTGTGTTGGGCAATCATCCATTCTTCATGCGTTGGAATCAGCCATGCGCTCACCGCGCTGTCTGCGCGGCTAATGCATGCAGCGCCAGCTTGATTGGCGGCCTCATCCAAATCAAGCCCCAGCCACGCCGCCGCTTGGCAAACACGCTGCCGAATCAGCGGCGCATGCTCGCCAATGCCAGCGGGTAAAACCAAGGCATCGACGCCGCCCATGGTTGCGGCCAGCGCGCCCAACTCGCGGGCGATCCGATACACAAATAAATCCACCGCAAACTTGGCCTGTGGTTCATCCGAATCGAGCAAGGTGCGCATATCACTTGATACGCCAGAAACGCCCAATAAACCCGATTGTTGATACAGCAGTTTTTCGATTGCGCGCACGTCCATTTTTAATTCATCAATCAAATACAGCACCACACCGGGATCTAAATTACCGCAGCGCGTTCCCATCGGCAGGCCATCAACGGCGGTAAAACCCATAGAACTGGCCACGCTTTTTCCATCTTGAATCGCACACATACTGGCGCCATTGCCTAAATGCAGCACCACCACTCGGCGTGCCTGCGCAGCGTATTGTGGCAACACGGTCGTAATATATTCATAAGACAAACCATGAAAACCATAGCGCCGCACACCCAACTCAGTGATCTGCTGCGGAAGCGCAAAGGTTTGTTCTACAGCAGCTTGGGTGCAATGAAACGCCGTATCAAAACAAGCCACCTGCAGTAAATCAGCACGCTGCTTGAGTAAGATCGAGATCGGCTTGAGATTATGCGGCTGATGCAATGGTGCCAGCGCCGTGAGGCAACTTAAATCTTGCACAATCGCTGCATTGAGCGCCACGGGCGCGGTATAGCGCATTCCGCCATGTACCACCCGATGCCCAACCGCCACTAAATGGTGCGTGCCCAATTGCTCACGCAAAAATTCAGCCAAAAAACGCCAGAGCGCCTTCATGGCCGAGTGACTCACCTTCAAGCCATTGTTTTTCACCGATCAACGCCCCTAGCGCATCTTTCACTTTAAATCGCGGCGCGGTATACAGCCGCTCAAGTTGGCCGGTTAAGCCCGCATTGAGCGCATCTTCTTGAAGCAAAAATAGCGAGAATTTAAGGCTGGAAGAGCCCGCATTCAAAACTAAAATGGCCTCGCTCATACCGCCACCGCTTGCTTTACGTTGACGCGTGGCGATTCGGCCAGCGCTTGCTTTAAGCTGAGCCGCTGCGATTCCGCCACCAAGGCAGCCACCGCGCAAGAGGCCAAGCGCGTCATTACAGAATCGGCTCGGCTAGTCAAAATAATCGGCACGCGCGCGCCAAGTACAATGCCAGCGGCGTCAGCCCCTGCCATAAAGGTCAAGCTTTTGGCCAGCATATTGCCCGATTCCAAATCTGGCGCCACCAAAATATCGGCCATGCCGGCCACCGGAGAGTCGATCTTTTTGATTTGTGCCGCCTGTAGATTGATGGCATTGTCGAGCGCCAATGGCCCATCTAAAATCCCGCCGGTGATTTGCTGGCGGTCGGCCATTTTGCACAGCGCCGCAGCTTCAACCGTTGAAGGAATATCAGGGTTAACGGTTTCCATTGCCGATAAAATCGCCACTTTGGGGGTACCAAATCCCAAGGCATGCGCCAAATCGATGGCGTTTTGTACGATGTCCACTTTGTCTTTGAGCGTAGGCAAAATATTAATCGCGGCATCGGTAATGATGATGGCGCGATCTAAACTCGGCACATCCATAATAAATGCATGGCTAATTCGCCTTGCGGTGCGCAAACCCGTTGCAGTACGCACCACCGCCGCCATTAGCTCATCGGTATGCAAGCTGCCTTTCATCAGCATTCTGGCCTTACCTTGATGCACTAATTGAACAGCCGTTTCGGCGGCGGCTTGGCTATGCGCAGCGTCAACCAGCGTAAACCCAGAAATATCTAATTTAAAAACTCAGCGGCAACCGCCTCAATCTTGCCCCTTGGGCCAACTAAAATCGGCAGCAAAATCCCTGCTTCAGCCGCTTCAACCGCGCCGCGCAATGAGCTTTCATCGCAAGGATGAACCACCGCCGTGGCCACTGGGCTGAGCGCCTGACTGCGTGCGATCAGATTTTGATATTTTTCATGCGCCATATTGTTGCCTCTAGGGTCGATTGATATTGGGTTTACTCGCTGCCTTGCTGCGGATATTGGCCCAAAGCAAGGCCAAAATCGCCGGAGAAGCCATCAATTATTGCAGTGAATGAACCGGCGTTCTCTGAGCCACAAATAGCGTTTCAATTTCATGTAAGCGCGCCGTTGCCGCCGCGCTCATCTCACCAGTGGCCTGTACAATGCGCCGAATCACATCCAATGCGGCCTGCCTTTTGGCTAAATCCGCAGGCAACATGTCGACCATCGTCGCCAAAGCGCGATCTTGATCTAAGCGCAATGAAAAATACTGTTCACGCAGCTTTTGCTTAAATTCACTCAATGGCAGCGCCTCATTTTGCGAACGAATTAAGCGCAAAGCATTAAATGCCCGCTCATCCACGCCGTCCCCCGCCATGCCGATATATAGCAAGGCGCGAATCACCGCTTCACGCAAACCGCCTTCGGCCATATTGGCGTTAAAGTGAGCGATGCGCTGCTGAATAAAAGCTTGGCGCTCTGGCGAGATATCTGAGATCGCAGGACAAGACGCCTCGGTGATTCCGAGCATCTGCTGCAATATCGGCGAGCCATAAATTGAGATAAACAACTGCTCCATCGCGCGATCACGCTGATCTCGGTATAAATTGAGTGCGCTCATCATCTGTTCTGAAAACAGATTTTGCCATTTTAAAAATGGATTATCCGCAGCCACCGGCTGACGATGCTGGCGAACCCACTCCGCGCATTGCGGCAACATCGACATCATTGGATTTTGATTTGAAAAAACTGAAGCCGGCGCCAGCGCCGCAAAACATGATTTTAAATATTGATTCAACGGGGTATTAACCGCCAGCCTAATCAAGGTTGGACCCAACGTCGATACCCTTCTAAATTGATTTCGGACACTCGCGCCACCGTGGCAAAGCGTAATGCGTCATCCAGATTGGGCTGAACAATCTGGCGAATATCGGCCAAAGTGCGCGGCTCAAAACGTACAATCCAGTCGCCTTCAACCCATTCTGGATTAACCACCTCGGCGGTTTTGGGCGTCAGTACCGCCTCGTACAATCCCGGCGGCAAGACATCGATCAGATCAATATTGCTGGCAAACTCTTGATGCTCTTTTTTCGCCACGCTGCCTGAGACAAAAATACCTAAATGCCCCACATGATCGTGCACCGCATACACAATGGTTTGCCCACACAGCCGCAGCTCGTCATCACTGGCGTAGATATCGCTAATCCAGCCCAGCGCCTGCTGTGGCGGGGTAATGTTGTCGCCTTTCGAGCAAAAACAAATAATCGGCGAGCGAATATTGCGTAAATCAATTCGCTCGCCCGCTTGCGTCTCAATCTGCCCGCTTGAGAGCCGATTGCCGATAAACAGTTGATCAACAATCCATTGAATTTCTTCGCTATTTAAATTGACATGCGCGCCCCACCATTTTTCAAACGCCAGAAAACGTGCGCCGCCATGGTCGATATCGGACCAAATCTCGTAATTTTTGCCCCACAGGGTATTGGCTGGATTGAGGTTTTCAAAATTCTTAACCAAATTTCCGCCATCAAAAATACCATGACCTAAATCGCTAGTGAGTGCGGTGATCCAACTACCACCGCTCAAGCCGCCGGTATAGCGCATTGGATTTTCACCCTCAACGCCCGCCCAGTACGACAACGGCGCGCCAGGCACAATCACTGGGCCACATAATTCAGGTCGCGTCGCCGCCAACATCATCACTGCCCAGCCCGCTTGGCAATTGCCAATAATGCACGGTTTTCCTTCGGCATCAGGATGTAGCTCAATGACTTTTTCAAGAAATTTTGCCTCAGCATGCAGGATGTCTTCTATCGTTTGGCCGGGCATCGGGTCGGGCGTAAAGCCAACAAAATAACAAGGATGCCCTGCCGCCATGGCCACACCAATTTCACTATCAGCTTTAAAACCACCGATGCCCGGGCCATGGCCCGCCCGAGGATCGACCACCACAAAAGGGCGTTTTTTGGGGTCGATGACCTGCGCCGCAGTGGGCTTAACACGGACCAATAAATAATTCACTGCCGTGGCAAAAGTGCGCGCATCCAACACTAATTCAGCGTCAAAACTCAGCACATGTGGCACGGCCTTGTTTTTTTGCGCTTCATTTTGTTCACTACGCTGGCGCAGTAAATCAGCAAACAACACCGTGCGCTGCATCGCATCCAGCCAATATTCAAACCAAGGATTTTGCGCGCATGGCAACTGCGGCGCGGGCGCCGCAGGCTGGGTCACGCTGCTGGCCGCACGACGACGGGAACTCTGACTAGCCACTTTCGACATCTCACTACTCCACAATGATTGAATTTTCGACTGATCACGATGCATTAAACTGGGCGAGTCCCTGCTCAAGCCATGATATTGACGCCACCATCGACATAAATCGTCTCGCCAGTCAGGCGGCGTGCATAGGGTGTTGCCAGATAAGCGCAGGTATAACCGACATCCATAATGTCAACTAACTCGCCCACTGGTGCGCGCTCTGCCGCCGCATTGAGCAGTAAATCAAAGTCTTTTAGTCCAGAAGCCGCGCGGGTTTTGAGTGGCCCCGGTGAGATCGAGTGCACTCGAATCCCCTTGGGGCCCAATTCATACGCCAGATAACGACACGACGCCTCCAGCGCGGCTTTTACTGGGCCCATCACGTTATAGTTGGGCACAACTTTGCATGCGCCGTGGTAAGTCATCGCAAAAATGGTGCCGCCATCAGTCATCAAAGGCGCAGTCAATTTGGCCATGCGAATCAAAGAATGCACCGAAATATCCATTGCCAATGCAAAGCCATCGGCCGAGCAATCGAGCAGACCGCCTTGGATGTCTTCTTTTTTGGCCGACGCAATCGAATGCACCAAGATATCGATCTTGCCCCATTCTTTTTCGATCCGCGCAAACAACGCTTCTAATTCACCGGGTTTAGACACATCCAATGGTGCAAAAATTGAAGCGCCAAGGGCTTGCGCCAGTGGCTCAACATGCGGTTTGGCTTTGTCATTTAAATAAGTAATCGCCACATCAGCGCCAACGGCGCGAAAAGCCTGCGCGCAACCATAAGCAATCGAGTCTTCGTTAGCGACCCCTACCACCAGCGCCTTATAGCCAGCCAAAATAGGTGTCGGGTTTTCTATCGTCTTCATCTGGTTTTCCGTCTAGTTGAATCATCATCACACATTGATCGCAGCGGCGATTTTACCCTCAAACATATTACGCCAAAATTTCTAACAAATAACACCAAAAGAAAATATCGGGCATATTAATTGATGCGCCGCAACAATAAAGTCGATTTAAATGCGCCAACCTCTCGCCTCAGGCAAAAAAATACCGCCATATTTGGCGGTATTTTTTTTGCAAGCAACGCACGCTAACACGTGGCGTAGTGAATTAAAGCAATCGGTGTTGCATCGCGATAATCGCCGCCACATTGCGCGCCACGCGATACAAATTATCACTCGCGCCTGCAAGGGCTTCTTCTAGCGGCATGGCTTTATGCACGCAATCAAACACCGCATCAATGCCGTATTCATGCACAATATCCACGTCTTCACGCAGACAACCGCCAATAGCAATCACCGGTAGATTAAATTGCTTGGCCAGTTGCGCCACGCCAATTGGCGTTTTACCAAAAAATCGTTTGCCCATCCAAACGGCCTTCGCCAGTAATCACTAAATCAGCGTCTTGCAACTGATCAGCCAATTTAGCGGCGTCGAGCACAATATCAATCCCACGCCGCAATTGGCTATTGAAAAACGCCAAAGCCGCCGCGCCCATACCACCCGCAGCGCCCGCACCGGCAGTCATCTCGACATCACGGCCGATTTGCTGACGAATCACCTGAGCAAACCGCGCCAATGCCGCGTCCAAGGTCTGCACCATTTCAGGGGTTGCGCCTTTTTGCGGGCCAAAAATACTGGATGCGCCATTGTCGCCGGTTAATGGATTATCCACATCGCACGCGACTTCAAACTGACATTCTGCCAAACGCGGATCGAGCAAACTTAAATCAATCGTTGCCAAATGCGCCAAACTTGCGCCGCCCGCAGGCAGGGCTTGGCCTTGTTCATTTAAAAATTGGGCACCCAAAGCGCGCATCATACCGGCACCGCCGTCATTGGTCGCCGAGCCACCAATGGCCAAAATAAAGCGCCGAGCGCCGGCATCTAACGCGGCACGAATTAATTGTCCGGTACCTTCGCTCGAAGTAATTAAAGGATTTCGCTGCGCGGCAGGCACCAAAGCCAAACCACTGGCGGCGGCCATTTCAATCACGGCGGTGATGCCATCCCCCCATCAAACCCCAAGTGGCATTCACCGGCTCACCCAAAGGACCGTGCACCGTGCATTGATGACGGCTGCCGTTAGATGAATCAATCAGCGCGTCCAACGTCCCCTCGCCGCCGTCGGCAACCGGAATTTCTACCAACTCAACATCGGGCAATTGCGAGCGAAAAGCTTGGGCAATAATGTGCGCTACCGTTTGGGCGCTCAGTGTTTCTTTAAATGAATCTGGGGCAATGACAATTTTACGCATTTCAATTTCTCCACCGCGCCGCACCCGACGCCGTATCTGTTACGTCAACTTAATCTCAATAAATAAACGGGTATAACCATGCAAGGCTTATTCAGCATTAACCTAGATTAAATACCCCATAAATTAATGTCGCAGTGATGGTGATACCCATACCAATGGCAGCTTCATACGGGATCATTTTCAGACGCTCTTTCATTTGCATGCCCACAGCACCGGCCGTTGAATGGAAGAAACTACCGTGTGGCAAGCTATCCAAGACCGTCGCCCCAGAGTGAATCATCACCGCAGAACCCAAAGGCGCTACGCCTAAAGTGGTCAGCGTTGCAGCAAAGACTTGCGAAGCCACCGCCGTACCTGCCGTGGTCGATGCAGTGGCCATCGACATCAAAATACCTGCCACTGGCGCCAGCACATAAGCCGGTAATCCTAGGTTGGCAATGCCATCAATCAACACATTTTTGAGTTCCGAATTAGCGACAATCCCGGCCAAAGTCCCGGTACCGAGCAGCATCACCGCCACCGGCAACATTCTTTGCAAACCGGCAGTGCTGTAGTGATTTAATTGGCGAATTTTGCCCATCGCCAAGGTACCGGCAATCCCGCCGACTGGTAGCGCAATCAATGGATCTACTTTGATATCAAATAAAGGACGTAAGGCCAGCAAACCAATGGCCACGCTTGGTGCCACGATGGCGGCACCAAAACTCGGCAGCACTTTGTTGTGATCTTTGTCGTGCACTTCACTGGCGTGCACCGCCGAGCCAAAATGGCTTAAACGACGCGCTAATAGATAGGCGACTAATAAACCCACCAAGCCTGGAATCACCCCACCCATCATGACCGAGGTGAGCGATTGGTGAAATGCATCGGCCGCCGCAATGGTATTGGGATTGGGCGACATCACATTGCCCGCTTTACCGCCACCAATCATCGCCAGCAGCACCGCAAAACGCGAAATATTAGCCCGCTCTGCAATCAACAAGGCAATCGGTGCTACGGTAATCACCGCCACATCCACAAACACTCCAACCGAAGTCAGAATCATGGTCGCGACTGCCAACGCCAATAAGGCGCGCACTTCGCCCAATTTACCGACGATGGTGTCGGCAATGCGCGCAGCGCCACCCGATTCGATCAGCACGCCAGCCAACACCCCGGCCGCCAAAATCCGCAATACCGCAGGAATAATATTTTTAGCGCCGCCCATCATTAATTCGACGGTGTACACCAAATCAGCACCGCCAACCAAACCGCCAATTAAAGCCCCGGCGACCATGCCGTAAGTCGGCGAAACTTTCTTTAGGATCAGGCCAATGGCCACGGCCAAGGCGACAATCGCGCCCAGTGTGCTGACTAATTCCATAACAAGACTCCTTTAAACCGGATGTAGCGCTTCAGTAAGGACTACATTTTCTGCCGATTTAAAGCGGGAGTCATTGTGAAAACGCCTCAATATAAAATCAATTTATGGTTAAATTTTGGGCGTTTTAACAATAACTGCATTAACCCTGCGGTTTTTCATCGCAATTTGCATCAACTATTACTTTCGCAACAGCACGTGGCCATGGCGTCAGCAAGGCGCAAAACGATTTAATGCGGTAACTGATCCAATTGCACGGCAATATACAGCTGCATCCGCTCTTCTAATTTATCTAAATTCAAGTGCGTTAATTCAGCGATTTTTTGCAAGCGATAATCCAGTGTATTGCGATGAATATGTAAAGCAGCGGCGGTTTGCGCGTAATGCAAATCGTGCTCAAACCAGTGCAGCAAAGTGTGATAGAGCAACCGATCTTTATCATGCTCAGCCAAGCGGCTCACTGGCAGGCGAAATAATTCGGCTTGCCAGCCACTGGCCAAAGGCGACAATAAAACCGGCAAGCGGCGCTGTTCAAACGCTTGCAGTAAAGGGCGCTTGGCTTGCGGCTGCAATAAGGTGGCTCGCGCAGTTTGATACGACAAAGCAATGCTGCCGTCCTGACTAAAATAATGCCCAAGCGCGGCATGAATATGCGCCACGCCATCGCGCTGGATATCTTCTAACCAACGGTTTAATTCCAGACTTAAAGCGCTGGCATCCCACTGGCCGCGCCGATCCAGTGCGGGGTAGAGCACGACAAATTCATTTAAAGAACGCCGCGCCGTTAATTGCCCGCGCCGATCTTGACTCAAACGCCGTTGCAATTGTTGTAATGCTTCTAGCCCCGACTCTTCATTTAATGCCATGCCACTGGTTTGTATCACCAGCGCCACTCGCGGTTTAAGTAAGTCCACATCCAGCCGCGCCGCCCATTGCTGCAAAGGCTCGTCCGGTGCGCTGGTGCGCTCAATCAGCTGTAATACCAGCTCTTCACTCATGCGACTATCACGCTCAATGGTTTGCAGTAATTGCCGCTGATCGAGCATCATTTCTGCAGTCATTCGCACCAACTCACCAAATTGACGCACCTCATCGGGCTGGCCAGTAATGCCAATCGCACCAATCACTTTGCCATCGTGATGCAGCGGCAGATTCACCCCCGGGCGCACGCCCTGCAGTCGATTCACCGCCAGCTCGTCAATTTCAACCGTTCGCTCCTGACTAATCGCTAACACTGCGCCTTCATGTCGCTCACCTAAACGATTTGGGTCGCCACTGCCCAAAATAATGCCCTGCTCATCCATCACATTGATGTTTTGCGGCAAAATCGACATGGTTCTTTGCACAATCGATTGCGCTAACAACACAGAAAGTAAAGACATACTCGTTCTCGTTTACCGTTGAATTTCATACGCACTTGATAACACGAACGCCAGTCACTGTCTTACCAGCGCATCAGCAAAGTTAAAAAATAGCGCCCTATTGGGCGCTATTGAGTGAATCACAGTGCGGCGTAAAGACTTATTTGCGAAAACTACCTTCGTTCCTGAACGATGCGTCATAACCCCAAATCGCCGTTTCCTTATCCAGCCCCAGCGCTTGCGCATGAATGCCTTGAATCACAAACAGTTCATGCGCCACATTGGGGGTAAAGCCTTCTCGATCGCCACGATTATCAAATAGTATTTCATTTAAAAAATTCGCTAGCTCAGGGCTACCCCCACAGCAGCGTGATTTTTTCCATAATGCGTGGATGTTGCTCGATCAATAGGTGTGGCAAGTTATTTTCGCCAAGATATTGGGCCAACTGGGCTTGCAGTTTGCTATCCATTACGATGCTCCAAAAGCAGGTCTATTTCAGCTATAGACCAGCGCTTGGCATTCAGCAAAAAAACGCCGCTGAACAACAACGCTACGCCGACTTACGGCAAGGATTTTTTACTGCAGTATTTAGTAAAGTCCGCTTGTAAGATTTGTTGTTTGTCTTTCATTCTTTGCACGCGCATACGGTTGATTAGGCCCACCCAAACGGCGCTGAATCAGTCGCTGCTCTTGCGTAATTTTGGTGCAACGCTGCGCCTCGAGCGCACGTAATTTATCTGGATCACCTTGGTAATATTCTTGAGCTGGCGCCAAGCTAGCGAGCCATAACACGCTGCTGAACAAAACAAACTTCATCATGCCGATTGATTTCCAATAAATAGTAATGACGCCGTAGCTCGTTGGCCGAGCCGCGCAGCGATCTCGCCAGAAAGCAGCGGCCACGATTGCTCACCCATTTGCCGCACTGGCACGCAAGCGGCCAAACTATTACACATAAATACCGCATCAGCAGCATACAGCTGAGCCAAGCTGATTTTGCATTCAACTATGGGTATTTCATCACAAGCAATATCATTCAATAGGATGGAGCGATATACCCCAGAGACACCGGATTCATTTAATATGGGCGTGCACCATACGCCATCGATCAAAGCAAATAAATTGCTCATCACGCCTTCCACCACCCAACCATCCCGATCGAGCATCACCCCATCAAACACCGCCGGATCGGACCATTCTTGCCGTGCCAAGACGTTTTCTAAGCGATTCAGATGTTTTATTCCCGCCAACGCCGGTTGCCAGCTGGCCCGAGTCGCACACAACACCAGTTTGGCGCCCGCAAGATATAAGCGCTCAGCATACGCAGGCAATGCCGCCAATTGCACAATTCGATTGGGCTCAATATCAGCCGGCAGCGCATAACCGCGTGCTGATTCACCGCGCGTGATGATGATTTTTAAGCTGTGATCAAACGGTGCAAGTTGGGCGATATCGGCCAATAGCGTTGCCTCGCTGGGCGCAGTAATGCCGATGCGTGCGCAGTCTTGGACTAATTTAGCGTATTGCTGCGGCCAAAATTCCAACTGCCCCGCACGCACTTTCAGTGTGCGAAATACGCCGTCACCAAACTGAATCGCCCTATCGCTCAAATTCAAGTTGTCCGCCAAAACGCCATTGACTAACCGCATTGTGATCTTCCTGCTAGCAACGCCATCATCCCGCTACACCAAGAGCGCGCAATAAACCACGCGCTTTATGCCGCGTTTCTTGCAATTCACGCTCAGCATCAGAATCGGCCACGATACCGGCACCAGCGCGGAAATACAGCTGGTCGGCGCGTTGCACAAAAGTACGAATTAAAATATTGCTGTCCATACTGCCGTCGCGATTGATGTAGCCCAAGCTGCCGGTGTAGGCTAAACGAGGCCGATCTTCGAGCTCGCGAATAATTTGCATGCAGCGCACTTTAGGGCAGCCGGTAATGGTGCCCCCCGGAAACAAGGCGCGCAGCACGTCGGCGCTATTGAGGCCCGATCGCAATACCGCGCGGATATTCGATTCAATGTGATGCACAAAAGAATACGTCGCCACCGCCATTAATTCATCGACGTGCACCGTGCCCGGTACGGCGATCCGCCCCAAGTCATTGCGCTCTAAATCGACCAACATAATGTGCTCGGCGCGCTCTTTGGGGGTATTTAATAATCGTTGTTTGAGTTTTTCGTCTTCGATTGGATCGGTCGATCGGGCAAAGGTCCCCGCAATCGGCCGCGTTTGTATAATGCCGTCTTTGACTTGCACCAAGCGCTCAGGCGATGAGCTGATGATTTGTCCGGCGTCGCCCAAATCTAAATACGCCGAAAATGGCGCAGGATTGGCGGTGCGTAATGCCGCATAAACGTCGGTGGCCTGACCTTGCGCCAAGGTGACATCCCAACCGCGCGATAAATTCACCTGAAACACATCGCCATCGACAATATATTGCTTGGCGCGCTCAGCGCCGGCGATAAATTGCTGTGGTTCATCCTCCGAAATGGCTGCCACCACCACCGCTTGCGGCTGCCACACCGGCGCTTGCGCAAGCAAAGCTTGCAGTTGCGCTAAATCTGCGGCAGTTTCAGCGAGCAAGGTCGCCACTTGCGTTTCACGGTGCAGCAATACCGCAGCCGGGCAACGAATTAAAGCGCCCAAAGGAAAATCAGCATACTGCCCTAGGGTACGGCTCGCTACGCTAGGCTCAAAAATCTCTAGCAGCTCATACCCAGCATAAAAAAACCAGCCGCCATGAAATGGCAACTCAGACTCTATGGTTGGGCCTTGTGGTAGCGCAGCTAAATCACGCACTAAAGCCGCGCCTTCATCAGCGCCATAGCAGCGGATTTCGCTCGGCAAGGCAAATAAAATATCCCAACCTTGCGTTTGCGATGATTGCAATAGCGCGGGAAAATGCGCACGAGAATGCGCCAACAAACCGGCTAAATCCGGAGCTTGTGGCAATCTATGGGTAAAATAGTTAAATTCTGACATGGCGCTATTGTAACAAGAGCCCAGCCCACTCACACCATCGAGAACCCTGATGCCAAAACTTTTACTGATTATTTTATGCAGCTTGATCAGCAGCGCCTACGCCGAAACCACGCCGGTACGCAGTGTGCCGCAGCTGGATGTGGCGCGTTATCTGGGCACTTGGCATGAAATCGCCCGTTTTCCGATGTATTTTCAAAATCAATGCGTCGGTGAGGTGACGGCTAATTACACACTGCAAGACAATGGCGATATCCAAGTGATTAACCGCTGCCGCATCGCCAATGGCGAATTTGACCAAGCCAAAGGCCACGCCCAAGTCATCGCCAACACCGGTAATGCCCAATTAAAAGTCAGTTTTTTTTGGCCATTTAAGAGTGATTACTGGGTGATTGGCCTTGATCCTGATTATCGCTGGGCGGTTGTAGGTAATCCGAATCGCAAGTATTTATGGATTTTATCGCGTACGCCGACCTTGAGCCCGGCTGACTTGGCGCTCGCCAAAGCCAGCGCTATGGCGCAAGGCTATTCACTCAAGCAGCTCATTCCAAGCGATACATCGAGCGTTCTGCCATAAAAAAAATCACCGCGCTGATTAAGCTGCGGTGATTTTTTTATTCGTCAATCATGCCAATGGCGAAATTTTATTTGATCGTTTACTTGTAATACGCACGGCGAATTTCACGTTTTTGCTTCGCGCTTTTCTTGGCGCACTTCGCGTTCGGCTTTGCGTGTCGCTTGGCGAACTTCACGCGCACCTTCACGAATCGCTTGGCGGCGCTCTTGCGGTGTTCTGGCATTGTAATAATCACGCGCTGCTTCGCGGCGTTCGCTCATCACTTCACGCGCACCTTCAATTTTGGCTTGGCGAACTTCACGCGCACCTTCACGCATCTCGTGGGCCACGCTGCCGGCCATCGCAGCCGTGCTTGAAATAGCAAAAAGTACCGTTAGCAAAAGTCGTTTCATGATGAATTCCTTGGATCAATTTAAGCTGGAGAGTGCTTTTGCACCTGTAGTGTCGCCATCTTAAAAGCCCCTTCCCGACTGCAACAGGCTTTGTGCGATTGTTCACAAGCGGTTTGCATCACAGTTCAACGTCGCAATTCACAAGCAATCATCATCGAATCTATGCCAAGTTAAGTTTGAACACCGCCCGCGAAACGGCCAACGCCGTGCCGAATCATTGGGCCAATAATTTTAATATTTTAAATTCAAGCACAAAACATGAAACGCAAGTATTGCCATCTAGCTCATATTTAATAAAGCATAGCTGGCAATACCTATCGACTCAGCCACGACCAAGCTGGCTTATCTAAGCGATGCTGCCCAGCAATCAATGTTTCACCACAGTCTTTTTGCAAAATAATCGAATTGCAATCGACTTCACGCTCCAGTGCTGCGACTAGGCGGCTGGCATGGCTCACCACAATCACCTGACTACGCGTTGCCGCCGCAGCAATTAAGCGGGCTAAAGCCGGTAATAGATCCGGATGTAAACTCGTTTCTGGCTCATTGAGCACCAATAACTCAGGTGGGCGTGGGCTCAATAAAGCCGCGACCAAGAGTAAATAACGCAACGTGCCATCAGAAAACTCACTGGCAGACAATGGCCGCAGTAAACCATGCTGCCACATCACAACGCTAAATCGTCCTTGTTGCACCTCAATTTGAATCCGTGCCCCCGGGAAAGCATCATCAATCGCTGCAGCCAGCGTTTCGGGTTCTCCGATTTCAATAATGGTTTGCAAAGCAGCAGCTAAATTAGCGCCATCGTTGGCCAAAATCGGGGTGTAAGTGCCGATTTGCGACTGCCGCGCAGGAGCGCCAGCATCGGTGCGTAGATGATCATAAAAGCGCCAGCGGCGCATCGCTTCGCGTAATTGCAACACTTCGGGCGCATTAATCGGATCTGCGCACTGCATAAAAACACTATCGTACGTTGGCACATGCTGATTGAGCACTTGCCAAGCACGGCCATCACGAGTGCGCGCCACGGCGCCACGCCGATCCAGTAGTAGTGTCGCATCGCGCTGTAGTTGCCCCGCCCAAATCTGTTCGCGCTTGATTTCTGGATCGGCGCAAAACAACGACAAACTCGGCACTGGCAGGCCCAAATCTATGGCGTACGAAAAATCATCACCGGCAAAACCCAGCTTCAACGCCACCGTTGTTTGGCGAATCGTCCCTTGAATCGGCACCTCACCGCGCCGCATCGCTGGGCTGATTTTTTCTGGCCCCGCCCATAAGGTGGATGCAAAGCCCCCCTCTTGCGCTAAATGCGCAATCAAGCGCCCTTCGGCGGCTTCGGCAGTTAACCGCAAAGCGCGATACAAACTGGATTTGCCACTGCCATTGGCACCACTAATCACATTCAGTTGTGCCAGCGGCATGATCAAATCACGTAGCGAGCGATAATTGGCAATGGCCAGCGTATGTAGCATCGAATTTCTTCACCCCAAAAAAACCATCATAAAGAGAAATTGCTAGCTCGTACTGTGTTTTTTGCCAACAGATGTTCGGTAGCGACAGCGTAAAAAAAAGCCACCCGAAGGTGGCTATTGTTTTGTGCTAGTCGCTTAAATCTTTTTGAACACCAGCGTACCGTTGGTGCCGCCAAAGCCAAATGAATTGGAAATCGCCACTTCAATCTTCATATCACGCGCGGTATTAGCGCAATAATCAAGGTCGCAACCGGATTCAAAATCTTGCTCATGCAAGTTAATCGTCGGTGGTGACACTTGATGGTGCAAGGCCAAGATCGAATAAATCGCTTCAACACCACCCGCGCCGCCCAATAAATGGCCAGTCATTGATTTGGTTGAGTTAACGACTAATTTCTTCGCATGATCACCAAAAGCAATCTTCAAAGCATTGGTTTCATTGGCATCACCCAGCGGTGTTGATGTACCGTGCGCATTCACGTATTGTACTTGATCCGGATTCACACCGGCATCGCGCAATGCATTGGCAACGCCACGTGCAGGGCCTTCAGCGCTTGGTGCGGTGATGTGATGCGCGTCCGAGCTCATGCCAAAACCAACCAGTTCGGCATAAATGGTTGCGCCACGCTTTTTAGCGTGCTCGTACTCTTCGAGTACCAAGACCCCAGCGCCTTCACCCATCACGAAACCATCACGGCCTTTATCCCAAGGACGTGACGCGGTTTTTGGATCGTCATTGCGCGTTGAGAGGGCCTTCATTGCGCCAAAGCCACCGATGGCCATTTTGCAAATTGTGCCTTCAGCACCGCCCGCAACCATCACATCCGCATCGCCGTACTGAATAATCCGCGCCGCATCACCGATGCTATGGGCACCAGTGGTACACGCTGATACGATGCCATAACTCGGGCCTTGATAGCTTTTCATAATGGAAACGTGGCCAGCGATCATATTGATCAATGAACCAGGAATAAAGAACGGGCCGATTTTACGCGTGCCGCCTTCGAGATAAGCTGCATTGGTTTGCTCAATCAGCTGCAAGCCACCAATACCCGAACCGATATTCACCCCAACGCGGGTTTTATCCAGATCGCTCACATCATCCAAGCCAGCGTCGTTAATCGCTTGCATTGCAGCAGCGATCCCGTAATGAATGAAGTCATCCATTCGGCGCGCATCTTTCGGGCTCACGTACTGGCTAATATCAAAATCTTTTACTTGGCCGGCGATATGGCAACCCATATCGCTCGGGTCAAAACGGGTGATTAAATCAATACCGGATTGACCAGCAAGCAGGTTGGCCCAGCCAGTGGCAACATCATTGCCAACTGGGGAAACTTGGCCCAAGCCGGTGACAACTACTCTGCGTTTAGACACGGGGTGACTCCGCTTAAAACCGGACTGTGCCGGTTGCGCCATAAACCAATTCAAGAGCGTGTTTTAAAACTATGCCGCGCCTAGCCTTAAAACACGATCTTAAACACTGCTTCATCGCGCTAAATATGAAAAAACCCCCGCGACGACACTGTAGTGCCGCAGCGGAGGTTGGATGTTCCTTCTTACTTGCTCAAATGAGCGCTGACGTAGTCAACTGCTTGCTGAACAGTAGTGATCTTTTCTGCATCTTCGTCAGGGATTTCGCACTCAAATTCTTCTTCAAGCGCCATAACGAGTTCAACGGTGTCGAGAGAGTCGGCGCCGAGGTCGTTTACGAATGATGAATCAATCTTAACGTCAGTTTCTGGCACGCCCAGTTGCTCAGCAACAATCTTCTTCACGCGCGCTGTTCGATGTTTTCCATGGATTTATCCCAAGCCTATTAAAAAGCAAATTTCGAAAAAAAACGTCCGCATTCTACCAAAAAAATGGTGAAGCAAACAGTTTGATGATGTTTTATTGCAAAAATACCTGCAATTCACATCGTTAATAAAGACTACAAAAATATGTCAATCTAGCAAAATGCAGTATCGCTGCTATTTTACTCGATTAATTCATAAACATGCCACCATTCACATGAATGGTATTACCCGTAATATAACCGGCTTTATCTGAAGCCAAAAATCCAACGGCATCGGCGATGTCTTTTGGATCACCCAAACGTCCCAGTGCAATATTAGCAACGAGGTGGGCTTTTTGCTCATCAGGTAAATTACGGGTCATATCGGTATCAATAAAGCCCGGTGCGACGGCATTCACTGTCACACCACGACTACCGATCTCTTTAGCTAGCGATTTGGTAAAACCAAATAACGCCGCTTTGGCTGCCGAATAATTGGTTTGACCGGCGTTGCCAGTCGCGCCTACTACCGACGCAATATTGATAATCCGTCCCCAACGCGCTTTCATCATACCGCGCATCACGGCTTTAGATAATTTGTAAACTGGCTTCAGATTGGTATCCATAATGGCATCCCATTCTTCATCCTTCATGCGCATCAATAAGTTATCACGGGTAATCCCAGCGTTATTGACCAAAATCGCAATCGGGCCAAATTCTTTTTCAATTTGTGCCACGATGGCTTCACAAGCACCATCTTCGGTCACTTGCAAACGTAAACCAGAACCTGCGGCACCTGCTGCTTGTAGATAATCGGCAATCGCTGTTGCGCCTGAATCGCTGGTGGCCGTACCAATCACGGTTGCGCCTTGCGCTGCCAACTCTAAAGCAATCGCTTGGCCGATCCCGCGTGAAGCGCCAGTCACTAGCGCAACTTTACCTTGCAAACTCATTCCTCACCCCTAATCTAGGTATACATTGCTAAGATATAGCCACAAACGTATTGCAGCATATACCTGTAATAAATCTGCAGATTACACCGCTGATTTTAATTGATCCATACTGGCTACGTCGACTAAAGCAACGCCTTGCAGATCACTTGAAATGCGTTTGGTTAAACCAGCAAGCACTTTACCTGGGCCACATTCAGCAACAACAGTCACGCCATCGGCAGCCATTTTTTGAATGGTTTCAACCCAACGTACTGGCTGATACAACTGGCGAACTAAAGCCTCACGGATCTGCTCGGCATTGTTATACGCGGCAACGTCAGCATTGTGCAAGACAGGAACGATAGGTGTATGAATTTCTACCACAGCCAATTTAGCGGCTAATTTTTCTGCGGCAGGTTTCATCAAATCGCAATGCGATGGCACCGAAACCGACAACAGCATCGCACGTTTAGCGCCACGGGCTTTACAGCCTTCGCATGCACGCTCTACCGCTGCTTTGCTACCAGCAATCACCACTTGGCCTGGTGAATTAAAATTCACCGCCTGCACCACGTCGCCCTGCGCGGCTTCGGCACAAGCTTCAATAATCAATTCATCGCTCAAGCCAAGCACTGCAGCCATTGCGCCGGTGCCAGCAGGAACGGCTTCTTGCATTGCTTCTGCGCGTAAGCGCACCAATTGCAAAGCATCGCCAAAACTCAAAGCTTCGGCAGCTACCAAGGCGGTATATTCACCCAAGCTATGCCCAGCCATGACCGCAGGCATAGCGCCACCTTGCGACTGCCATGCACGCCACACGGCAACACCAGCGGTCAACATCAAAGGCTGCGTGTTCACTGTGGCATTGATCGCTTCGAGCGGGCCTTCATTGGCCATCGCCCATAAATCAAAACCGAGCACGCTTGATGCTTCGTCAAATGTGGCTTTAACCACGGCTAAATCAGCCCAACCATCATCATCATACCGATGGATTGCGAGCCTTGACCTGGAAACACAAATGCTAAAGACATATCACTACCCCTTTCAAACCATCCAACAGTAAAACGGCGCTTCAAAGCGCCGTTTACAAACCATTAAAATCAATATTTAACCAGCGCCGAGCCCCAAGCAAAGCCACCACCAATCCCTTCCATCAACAGGGTTTGGCCGCGTTGAATCTTGCCGCTGCGAACGCCCGCATCCAACGCCAATGGAATCGATGCTGCCGAAGTGTTGCCGTGCATATCCACCGTCACAATCACATTGTCCATCGACATATGTAAGTGCTTGGCTGTTGATTCAATAATGCGAATATTGGCTTGATGTGGCACCAACCAGTCCACATCACTTTTTTTGCAAACCGGCTTTTGCCAATGTGCTTTCAGCAACTTCAGCCAAGGCTTTTACGGCGAATTTAAACACCGCATTGCCTTCCATATACACATAAGGATCACCGACTAACTCGCCTTGTTTTGGGCGTGCATCGGTTTTTAAAATACCACTATAACGACCATCTGCATGCAGTTGTGTCGCTAAAATACCCGGCTCTTCTGATGCTTTAAGCACCACAGCACCGGCACCATCGCCAAACAAAATACAGGTACCACGGTCTTCCCAATTAATCAGATTGGTGACAGTTTCTGCGCCAACCACAACCGCGCATTTGGCTGCACCGCTTTTGACAAATTGGTCTGCGGTACTTAAGGCATAAATAAACCCAGCACAAACGGCTTGTATATCAAAAGCCGGAAAGCCATGCATTCCGAGTTTATTTTGCAAAATACACGCCGTTGACGGAAAAATACTGTCTGGCGTCGTGGTTGCGACGATCAATAAATCGACTTCGCTTTTATCCACACCCGCCGCTTCAAGTGCACGCTCAACGGCAATCAACGCTAAATCAGAAGTACGTTGATCTTCTGCGGCGATATGGCGCTGACGGATACCGGTGCGTGAAACAATCCACTCATCAGTGGTGTCGACACGTTGCGCCAGCTCGGCATTAGTAAGAATTTTTTCTGGCAAATAAGAGCCAGTTCCTGCAATACGAGAATACATGAACACCTCTGAATTAGATCAGGACTCGGTCGCTTCTACTGCAGCGTTAAGATGCACCAACTCTTGTTGCACCTGCTCTGTAATGCGTTGAATCATACCGGAGCGTGCTTCCTCAACGGCCTGAGACAATGCCCAGTAAAACGCAATTTCATCCGCGCCGCCATGGCTTTTTACCACAATGCCACGTAAGCCCAAAAATGATGCGCCATTAAAACGGCGTGGGTCTAAACGCTTTTTAAATCGATTCATTAATGGCAAGGCCAGCAATGCCACGCAACGTGTCAGAATATTACGAGTAAATTCTTCCTTCAAGAAGGTGGTAATCATTTTGACTAAACCTTCTGAAGTTTTTAATGCCACATTACCGGTAAATCCATCACAAGCCACCACATCCACTGTACCGCGATAAATATCATCACCTTCGATATTACCTTGGAAATTCAAACGGGTTTTACGCAGCATTTCAGCCGCTTCTTTTCACCGCTTCATTGCCTTTGATGTCTTCCGAACCAATATTGAGCAAACCCACGGTGGGTGCATCAACATGCTTGAGCGCCGAAAACATCGCCGAACCCATAATGGCAAATTGCGTGAGCTGCAAAGGCGTTGAATCCACATTCGCGCCCAAATCGAGCATCGCCGTTTGTCCCTTCATTGTGGGCATCAGCTTTGCAATCGCGGGGCGATCAATACCTGGGATCGTTTTTAATACAAACCGTGCCGTCGCCATCAATGCGCCGGTATTACCCGCTGACACACACGCATTGGCCTCACCGGACTTCACCAAATTAATGGCGACACGCATCGATGAATCTTTTTTATTTTTCATTGCCGATTGCGGGGACTCATCCATCGTCACCACCTCGGTGGCAGGATGAATTCGCAAACGCGGACTCGTTGTGGCATGCTGAGCCGCTAATTCAGCCGCAATCGCATCGGCTAAACCGACTAAAACGATATTGACATCGGGATTGTCTCGCAAAAAGCGCAATGCGGCTGGCACTGTAATGTGCGCGCCGTGATCGCCGCCCATTGCATCTACTGCGACAGTGATATCCATTCAAACACCTAAAATGACGAACGGCGCAAGGGAGTTATTCTCAGAGAGACACTCACTTGCGCCGTAAAGCTAGCCAGCATGGCTAAAAATTAACCCGCTTAGCTAAAACAGCAAGGCGGCGATTATTCGCCCTTAGCTTTGATCACACGACGGCCATTGTAAAAGCCGTTTGGAGAAATGTGGTGCGGGCGATGAACTTCACCAGTTGCAGCATCTACAGACAAAGCTGGTGCAGACAAGAAGTCATGAGCGCGGTGCATGCCACGTTTCGAAGGTGATTTTTTATTTTGCTGAACTGCCATGTGAAATACTCCTAATAACTCAGTTGTTTATTCCGCTTTCCTGGTTTTCAACTGAGCCAGGACTGCAAACGGATTCGGTTTTTTACTCGCCAATTTGGCCAGTGCATCGTCGCCACCACACTCATCGTGTACTGGCGCCACTGGTAAAGCGAGTAACAATTCGTCTTCGACCAGTGCTTCAATATCCAGCTCCGGATCGATCAAAATGCCATCAAGGTCCTCATCGATGGCTTCCGCTTCATCGATTTCTTCCTCAGTAGCAAACTGGGTCAACACGGTTTCGTTATGAATTGACCAAGGCATACCTAACAGGCAGCGCTGGCAAATCAGTTGCAAATCACCTTTTACTTCTAAATAAAGCCAAGGGCGTTGCGTACGATCATCTACGCCACTTTCGATATGCCAAGCGATTTCGCCTGATGTATCTGCCAACAGGTCACTCAAACGTGAGAGCTGCGAAAGTGGGATAGAACCTTTAAGTTCTCGACCTTCTTGCGCAAATTCCGCGCTATGAATCACCGTCATGGAGTTGCCGCGTAGAACTGGAAACCGCGCATGATATATAATCTCCGACTATCCTCTGTCAAAGTATTTTGCGCTTTTAAGCACGGTGAAATTCATATGCGAACCACTTCTACCTCCTGCGAGTCACGCCAACTGGTTCTGGCGTCTACATCGCTGTATCGAAAAGAACTTTTAGAACGCTTGGGTCTACCGTTTGTCACTGCAGCACCCAATCTGGATGAATCGCCACTGATCGGTGAGACTGCAGCCCAAACCAGCGAGCGTTTGGCCATTGCCAAAGCTAAGGTACTGGCCGATCAATATCCAAATAGTCTCATTATTGGCTCAGACCAAGTGGCGCTACTTAACGGTGTGCAATTAGGCAAGCCCGGTAATCATGAGCGTGCCGTTGTGCAATTGGCTGCCATGCGTGGACAAAGCATTGCGTTTCATACTGCGCTCTGCCTTTACAATACGGCAACGCAACAAGTGCAAAGCCATGTCGACATCACCAAGGTGACTATGCGCGATTACAGCGATGCACAAATCGAAACCTATTTACGCCGTGAGCAGCCTTACAACTGCGCCGGCAGCGCCAAAACCGAAGGTCTTGGAATTGTGATGATTGCCGCGATTAACAGCACCGATCCAGCGGCGATTATTGGTTTGCCTTTAATCGAGCTCGTTAGCATGCTCAATCGCGAAAGCTATCCAATTTTGTAATCAAAACCAAACACCACTGGGTATATTTAGCTAGCTCTTTTAAATAAAGAATTAGCAAGAGATACCCATTAATAATGTACTCACTCCTTATTTGGATAAATGACCATGACGGGCATCTTGTATTTAATCCCCGCGCCAATGGGTGGCGATACCATCAACGATATTTTGCCGCTCGACGTAATTGAAACCGCCAAACGGCTGACGCATTTTGTCGTTGAAAATGCCAAAACAACCCGTGCACATTTAAAAATGTTCGGCACACCTCATGAGTTACGGAGCCTTACAATGGCCGAGCTTTCTGAGCACACCAAAGATCATGAAGTCAGTGCGCTGTTACAACCGCTACTCGATGGTTTTGATGTTGGCTTAATGTCCGAAGCAGGTTGCCCAGGCGTTGCTGACCCCGGCGCTCGACTGGTACAGCTAGCCCATCAACGTGGCATCCAAGTTGTGCCGCTAGTGGGACCATCGTCGTTATTGATGGCTTTAATGGCCTCTGGGGCTAATGGGCAGAAATTTCGCTTTAATGGTTACCTGCCTTCTGATGCAACGGGACGCGTGCAAGCCATTCGGCAGCTTGAAGCGAGCTCAAGCAAAGAAAATCAGGCGGAATTATTTATTGAAACCCCATATCGCAATGGCGCGCTGTTTCAAGCCTTACGCGACAATCTCAAAGCCAATACACGGTTAACGGTGGCCTGCGATATTAGTTTGCCAAGCCAAGAAATTTTGACGCTAGAAATCGGTCAATGGAAGAAAAAAACTGAGCCACAAATCCATAAACGGCCAACGGTATTTATCATCCAAGCGTAAAAATACCGCATCGATCAATCCACAACAGCGCGGCAACCTGCCGCGATCGATGCGCGTCATGATCATTTCGTTGCAATTAATGGGCTTGCGTCACCCCTTGCAACGCCGAATTATAAAACAAGGCGGTATTTCGACCGGCGGCTTTGGCCTGGTACATCGCCACATCAGCGTGTTTCAGTAAATCATCAATTGAGATTTGCTCTGCTAAAAATAAAGCCACACCAATACTGGGTGTGCTCACATGCGTATGCCCAGATAAATCATACGGCAGGCGCAAGCATTCCAAAATTTTATTGGCCACCGTCTGCGCTTGCGTGAATGCGTGTGCTGCTTGCTCGCTTAAAGTTTCAAGCAAGACCACAAACTCATCACCGCCCAAACGCGCCACGCTGTCATTTTCTCTAACACACGACTGCAAGCGTGCCGACACCTGTTGCAGTAATAAATCGCCCATATGATGACCATAATTGTCATTCAAATTTTTAAAATGATCGAGATCGAGAAACATCACCGCGCCATGTAAACCACTGCGGGCTGAAGTCAGCATGGCTTTTTTGATTCGATCCATTAATAAACGCCGATTCGGCAAACCGGTTAAGGCATCAAAAAAAGCCAAACGATAGATTTCTTCTCGCCGCTGATGATCCAAAGTGTTGTCGCTCACTAAACCAATAAAAATCGGCTGACCGACCCGCAAAATTTTAGATACCGATAAACGCATCGGAAACGAACTACCATCTTTACGTAAACCTTCTACCTCACGCGGCACGCCGACAATACTGGAAGTGCCTGTAGATTGATGACGCAATAAATAACCATCATGCAGGTCGGCATGGGGCTTGGGCATCAACATCGAAACATTTTTAAACAACACTTCTTCAGGCGAATAACCAAAAATATGACTCGCCGCCGAATTAAAACTTTCAATCCGCCCAGTGATATCTATCGTAATAACCCCGTCAGCCATATTGTCGAGAATTGTCTGTGTGTGCTGAACCGATTCTTGCAAAATCATTTTATCATTGGATAATTGACGTTCAGTCAGCTCATGTTCAATGACTAAACCCACCAAATAAGCGCCACGTTTAATGGCTTGTAATTCCTTACTCGAAGGCGAGCACGGATAGCGATGATAATTAGCAAAAGTACCGAGAACACGGCCTTTGGTGGATAAAATAGGAATAGACCAGCACGAGCGTAAATCATGTGATATAGCCAGCTCAGCAAAATTACGCCACAAAGGATCACTCGCAATATCGGCGACAATAGTGTCTTGCCCGGTATAGGCTGCGGTGCCACAAGAGCCAACATTTGGACCAATTGCCACACCATGAATCGCTTGGCAATACGCCTCAGGTAAACTTGGAGCAATGGCATGTAATAAATGCTCACCTTCAGCATCAAGCAATAGTATCGAACATAAAACACTAGGAAAATTTGACTCAAAACTATGCACAAATTGCGTTAATAACTGCATAAAAGGGACATCAGCAGCCTGCATTTCCAATAGCTTTAATTCGGTGTCAATTTGTAGCTGAAATTGCTTTTGCTCTGAAATATCTAAAATCGAGCCCGACAATATATAAAGGCTGCCCCGTCTCATCAGTAACAGTTTTTTGAATAACATAATTGGTTTGATAGCGACCCAACTGGCTATTCCAGCGTGATTCTTCATGCGTGGCTATTATTTCATTCGCTTGCGCGAACGGAGTTGGCGACACCAATGGCGCGCTCTCATTCACGTCAAGCTCGCTCGCTAAAGGTACCACTACCTCAGTGCGCGCATTTTGATAAGCGGTATTGCTCAAAATAATTTGGCCATGCGCATTTTTAACAAAGCACTGCAGCGGCAACGCATCCAAAAACTCGCGAAAAAAAATCAAAATCATCGGGTGTTAACTGGTTTAAGGCCATTTCAATCATCTACCTAGCAATAAAATCTAACACGCCATCGCTTCAACCTAGGGTCGTCCTCAGTTGCAATGGCGTAGGCCTCAAAATGTAATGTACAAACAAACTCGAAAAGCAGTGTTTTAATTTTCACCATGCTTTCACAAAAAAACAATAGCTGTAAAATAAATACTAGATACATTCAAAGAAAGATGACAAGAACAAAACAATTTATGAGGTGAGCATTAAACGAAAACTAACCGTCTACCCCCCAAAAGTAAACATTTCACTACGCGTTTTGCGTCCGCTGTCGATATAAAACACAGATTGTGTCTTTATTGAGGAGATTCATTATGTCCATCAGCGTCTCTAGTCTGAGCAGCATACCGCCGCTAGCTAACCGCCCGCAGCAGCCGCAAAACAACAGCGCTCGCAATGAATCGAATCCAGAAAATTCACAAGAAACGGTGAATCTCACCGCAAGTAGCAATGAATCACTCACCTATAGCAAGCCACGCGCACTCCCCGAAAACCTATCGGCCATGCTCGAAGAATCAAATCGTAAAGTCGATGAATTAATGAGTTTGATTCGGCCACTCATTGAAGGGCAAGGTCTAAGCTTGGCCAAAGTGGCGCGTGGCGAACAAACACTGACTGTCGATCAAGCAACGATTGATAAAGCCAAGGCAGATTTGAGTGAAGACGGTGAGTTTGGTGTTAAAAAAGTCGCCGAGCGGATTTTAAGCTTTGCCAAATTTGCTATGGGCGATGATCCGGCCAAATTACAAAAAATTCGTGATGCGGTTGAATTAGGATTTACACAGGCCAAAGCCATCTTAGGTGGCACCCTACCGGACATCAGCCAAAAAACCCACGACACCATCATGGCTGAATTTGATCGCTGGCAACAAGAAGGCATTCCAAGTGGGGCAACCGTCAGCCTTGGTACTGAACCTAAAACTTAAAAGTGTCCAAACTATATTGCCTGAGTTTCAATATAAAAAAACGGCGCAATGCGCCGTTTTTTTTGAATTGCCGAGGTTTAATGCTGCACTTTTTTACGCTTGCTGCTCATCCATTGCACAAAATCATCGACAAAAGTAAACACCACCGGAATCACCAATAAGCTCAAAAAGGTCGAGGTAATTAAGCCGCCAATGACAGCAATCGCCATCGGGGCACGAAAACTCGAATCCACGCCCCAACCCATCGCAATCGGCAACATCCCCGCGCCCATCGCAATCGTGGTCATCACAATCGGCCGCGCGCGTTTTCGCCCTGCATCCATCAAGGCATCAAAGCGCGCCATCCCTTCTCGACGGGCAACAATGGCGTATTCAACCAATAAAATCGAATTTTTAGTCGCGACCCCCATCAACATAATCAAGCCAATTAAAGTCGGCATTGAAAACGAACTATGGGTCAGCAATAAGGCCACAAAAGCACCACCAATCGACAAGGGCAGTGCCGCTAAAATCGTCACTGGCTGCATAAAATCACGGAACAACAGCACCAGCACCATATAAATACACAACACCCCTGTGAGCATCGCCAAACCAAAGCTGGCAAACAGTTTTTTCATTTCTTCTGCATCACCAAACACCGCTCGGGTGACCCCAGCTGGCAGGTTTTTTAAGCTCGGTAACTGATCGGCTTCCGCACTGGCTTCGCCTAAAGTTCGGCCATTGAGTTCAACGTCAAAAATCACATTACGCGCTCTATCGTAACGGCTAATCACACTGGGTCCGCTACCAATCTCCACCGTGGCCACCTGCCCGAGCATCACATCACCCTGCATGGACGGCACACGCAAACGCTTGATTTGCTCAAGATCGCTACGAAATGAATCCGGTAAGCGCACCACAATCGGTATTTGTCGTTCGGGTAGATTAAGTTTGGCCAGCGCCGTATCAAAGTCGCCCACTGTCGCCACCCGAATGGTGTCGGCAATCGCCAACGCGGTGACCCCCATCTCGGCGGCTTTACTCATATCAGGACGGATAATTAATTCAGGGCGAACCAAACTGGCGCTCGACGTAACCGCACCAATGCCGTTTAAAGTGCGTAAGTCTTTTTCCACCGCTTTGGCAGCAACGGCTAAAGCTTCGGGATCGTCCGACTTAATAATCATTTGTAGCTTTTCACCATTTTGCCCTAGCCCTACCGTGACCCTCGCGCCGGGAATCACTCGCAATGCCTCGCGCAATTCTTGCTCCAGCGCCGTTTTTTTCGCGCGCTCAGTGCGCGAGACTAAAGTCAACGTTAGGCTGGCTTTATTCACGCCGCTACTGCCGCCAGCAAAGGGGTCTGCCCCTGCTTTACCATCCCCCACGGCAGTATAAATTCGGGTAATAAATGGCAACGTCGCTAATATTTTTCGCGCTTGATCGGCGGCCAAATAGGTGTCATTTAATGTGGCACCGGGCGGTAATTCAAGTTTGACTAAGGTTTGCGAGCGATTATCCGCCGGAACAAAACCCGTAGGCAGCAAAGGCACCAAGGCTAAAGACGCAATAAAAAACACAATTGAACAAATCGCCGTGATTTTACGATGCCGTAAACACCAAGCGGCACAGCGCAAATAAGCGAGTTTCAAACGCCCTTCTTGCTCGGCATGCGGCATCGGTTTGAGCAAATACGCCGCCATCATCGGCGTGAGTAAACGCGCAACCACTAAGGAACGCCATCACCGCTAGCGCAGCGGTCCAGCCAAAGGGTTTAAAAAACTTCCCCGGAATACCGCTCATAAACGCCGTCGGTAGAAACACCGCCACCAACGCAAACGTTGTCGCAACCACCGCCAAGCCAATTTCATCGGCCGCTTCCATCGCTGCTTGATACGGTGATTTACCCATTCGCAAATGGCGCACGATGTTTTCAATTTCGACAATCGCATCATCGACCAAAATCCCCACCACCAAGGCCAGCGATAATAAGGTCACGGTATTGAGGGTAAAACCGAATAAATACATACCAATAAAAGTCGGCAAGATCGATAAAGGCAAGGCCGCAGCCGAGACTAAAGTCGCGCGCCAATCACGCAAAAAGAACCATACAACAATCACGGCCAGCAAAGCGCCTTCGTACAACAAGCCCATCGAGCCATCAAACTCTTCTTGCACTGGCGCGGCCATATCATAAGCCGGACTCAGCACCAGCGCCGGATGCTCTAATTGCAGTGAGTGAGGGCTTTTTTAACTGCAGCAGCCACTTCGGTCTCACTGGCGCCGCGCGCACGGGGTGATTTCAAAGCCGACCACGGGCTGACCATCGAGCTGGGCGATAGAGCGACGCTCGGCAATGGTGTCGTGAATGCTAGCGATTTGATCGAGGCGAATTCGGCGGCCATCCGGCAATGTCAGCTCGGTTTGTGCCAACTCGGCCGCCGTCGTGGCCGCAATAATGGTGCGTAAAGCTTGCTCTGAGCCGCCCAAATCAGCGCGCCCACCGGAAGCGTCTTTTTGCGTTCGCGCCAATTGCCGTGAAATATCGCTACTGCTCACCCCCAGCGCGGCCATGCGCGCCGGATCGAGTTCAATTTGCACTTGCCGCGTAACCCCGCCAACGCGAGCAACTTTGCCCACACCCGGAATCGCTCGAATCACGCGGGTAATTTTATTGTCGACCAACCAAGAGAGCTGTTCTTCATCCAGCTGTGGATCGGCAACGGTATACCCAGACCAGAAATGGCACGCCAGAAAACTCAACCTTGCCAATAATCGGATCTTTTAAATCCGCGGGTAAATCACTGCGCACATTGGAAACCGCATCCCGCACATCATCAACGGCTTCATTGATTGGTTTTTCTAGCTCAAACTCGACGGTCATGCCGACCACGCCATCGCTGATATTGCTGTAAACGTGTTTCACGCCTTGCAAAGCCGAGACTGAATTTTCCAGCTTTCGCGCCACCTCGGTTTCGAGCTGTGCGGGCGCTGCGCCCTCCAAAACCGCAGTCACCGTCACCATCGGCAACTCGATGTCCGGAAAGTTTTGCACCTTCATTTGGCTAAACGACCACAAGCCCCCTAAAGAGAGCAGCACAAACAGCATAATGGCCGGAATTGGATTTTTAATCGACCAAGCAGAAAAATTCATTATGCATCCCAGGGTATATCAACAAAAAGCTTTAAAATAAAAGTCTACAAGCCAATACCTAATAGACTAAACGCAATATAAATTGGCGATACTCGGCCAATTGATCAAGGCGCTTAACACCGCCTGCTTGGCTTACTTAACAACTCGCACCACGTCACCATCAGCTAAAAAGCCGGCACCACTGGCCACTACTGAGGTGTTTGGAGCCAAACCTTCTACTTCCATCATGCCATCAGCCTGACGGCCCAATTTCACGCGCACTTGCTTCACTTTATGATCGGCTTGCAACACAAATACATTGGCAAAACCATCGCGTAATAAGATCGCACTGCCCGGTAGTGCCAAGGCCCGAGTTTGGCCAATCGCAATCTGGCCTTTCGCAAACATCCCCGGTTTGGCTTCAGCCAAAGGATCTGCCGCTGTTTTTAAATCGACATACACCAGCACATTGCGGGTTTTCATATCAATCGTGGGCGCAATATTTCGTACCGTACCTTGCACCGTTTTACCTGTAGGCAGCAGCAAAGACACCGTTTGCCCGGCTTTAATACGGTTACTTTCAGCTGCCGTTACCTCCGCCTGCCATTCCAAGCGGCCTTGCCGTACTAAACGAAACAACTCTTGTCCTGGCTGGCTCACCGCCCCTAAGCTGGCGCTGCGTGCCGAGATCACCCCGTCATCGGGTGCCACAATCCGCGTTTGACTCACGCGAACTTGCGCACTGGTCACTTGCGCTTTAGCCGATTGCACTCGCGCCTTGGCCATCATTTCTTTAGTAAAAGCTTCAGTTTTTTGTTGTTCTGACATGGCACCGGTATTGCCCAGTTGCCGCACCCGATTGGCATTTTGCTGGGCTTCGCCTAAAGCGGCCTCGGTTTCAGCCAGCGCCGCTTTAGCTTGGGCGACTTCGGCCTGAATCGTCGCATCATTGTATCGAGCGAGTACTTGGCCTTTTTTGACCCGATCACCAATGGCTGCATTGAGCTGAGTTAAGCGTAAGCCGCCTATTTCAGTGCCAATGGATGATTCTTGCCATGGCAAAATATTGCCATTGGCGGCAATCGTTTGCGCCCACTCAATCGATTTGGGCTGAATCATCCGCACCGTCAATACCGGTTTACTACCCACGGTTTTTTTGTCGGCTGAATCGGCACGCACCATCGCTGCGGTCAAACTCAAACCCGCAAGCAGCGCAAACACACTGATACTCAATACCATGCTACGCCGCACTGGGAATCGCTTGAATAAATCCTTCATTACCCTACTCCAGTATAAGTTCATACTCATTATCTAGATTAAACTTGCAAGCAATACCCTACTTGATGATCGCTTCTTCGCGAATGCCATCGACTGGCCATTGACCGCCCACCGCTTTGTAGAGCGCAATCCATAAGGACAATTGATCGCGCTGCAAAGCCATTTGTTTGACTTGTGCGCCCAGTAAAAAACGCCGCGAGACTTCCAAATCCAATAAGCTGGCACTGCCGGCTTGCCACATGGCGTTGCTAGCATCTTGCTGCTGCTGATACCCCGCCACCGATCGCTGCATGGCGGCAATGCGGCGTTGATTGCCATCGAGCTGCTGCAAGGTCTGCTCAACTTCACGCACCGCAAATCGCACCTTTTGCTGATAAGCCGCCAGCGCCTGATCGTAGCGCGCCACCGCAGCTTCTTCTTCAGACTTTAAGCGTCCAGCGTTAAAAATCGGCAGCTTTAATGTAGGCCAAACGACCAAGCATTGCCATTGATCGACAGACTGCCGACCTCTTGTTGACCCAAACTAATCACACCAAACAAACTCAGCGAGGGTAATTGCGCTACTTTGCTAATTCCGACTTCGGCCGCCGCCATATTGACGTTTTCAGCAGCCACGCGAATATCGAAGCGTTGCGTAATCACATTCGCTGGCACAGCATTCATCGCAAAACCCACCGGCTGCGGTAAGCGCGCAGCGCCTTGCTCAAGCTGAGCGTTCACTTGCTGGACTGACCACCCCGTTAAAGCCACTAAGGCTTGCTTGGCCATGCCAATGCCTTCTTGCGTTTCGACCCACTGCGCCAAGGCATCAGCGCTACTGGCATCGAGCAAAGCCACGTCCACTGGACTAGCAAGGCCGACTTGTTCTTTTTCCTGCGTTAATTGCAAACTGTGATTTCGCGACTTTAAATCCAGCGCCACAATCTCAGCCAAAGCTTGATAAGCGCGTAATGCCACATAGGCATTGGCGACTTCGGCCGCCACCGTCGCTCGTGCATCTTGCCATTCGATGGTTTTGGCCGATAAATTGGCCAGCAGATTTTTTTTCTGCCGTGCGCACGCCCCCCCATAGATCGATCTCCCAACTGGCATCGAGGCCAACGCTGCCCGCATTGATGGGCTGCGCAGGAGCGATCATCGTGTTGTGACTGCGCGAGCCGCTGGCCGTTGCGCCCACGGTGGGCCATAAATAGGCTTTAGTGGCGTAGGCCTTAGCGCGTGCTTCACGAATCCGTGCTTCGGCAAATTCTAAAGTGGGGTTCGCTTGTTGCGCAGCATTGAGTAAGGTGTTGAGTACCGGATCTTGCCAAGATTGCCACCACACTTGCTGCTCGGCGAGGTGGCTGGTGGTCGGCAATGGCGTCTGCCAAGCGCTCGCTTTGGGCGCCAGCTGCGCAGACTCAGGCTGCGGCAAGGTAACGGCACAACCACCAACGGTGCCGAGCAGACTCAGCAAAAGCAAATTTAAACAGTGGCGCATACAGGCGGCAGTTCCCTAAGTCAGTAGAAGTGCATTTCAACGACAAATACAAGCAGTGCGAAGGTGAAATTGATTAAGGCCAAGCGAAGAAATGCTAAACTGACCGAACGGTTCGGTCAATGACCAATGAATATTTATTTTGGGTATCGATATGCCAAGTTCCAGCCCGCTGAATCCAGCCAAACGTCAGCAAATCCTCGACGGCGCGCGACGCATCTTTATTGAATTGGGTTTTGCCAGCAGCAGCGTAGAAAAAATCGCTAAAGCAGCCGGTGTTGCCAAAGGTACGATTTATAATTATTTCGACAGCAAAGAAGCGCTATTTGTCGCCTTGATTGCTGGGAGTGCGGCGGCGAAACACACTTGCCTGCGCTAACCCAATTACTGGACGCACCGATTGAAGCGGTATTAAACCGCTTTGCTCATCAATGGCTGAGTAGTTTATTACAAGAAGAGCAAGCGGCATTGTTTCGGATTGTATTGGCAGAAGTAATGCAGTTCCCGGCACTCGGACAATTAATCGAGTCATCAGGGCCGGCGCAGGTCGTGCAACGGCTGAGTGAGTATTTGGCCCAATTAAATCAAGATGAAATACTACAGATCGATGATGCCAGATTGGCTGCTGAACAATTATTAGCGCTCAGCGATGCCGGCATCATTCGTCAAATGCAACTCTCGGTCAGTAATCCCAGTTCCAGCCAGATTGAGCTGCATGTGAATAGTGCAGTGAACGTTTTTTTGCGGGCTTATCGTCGCGCTAATTAAGCCACTGCGAGTCGCTGCATTAATTGTTCGGCATTGGGATCGTCCGCCAGCACCAGTCTGATTTTATTAAAGGCAGTGGCGGCCTCTTCTGGATATTTGCCATACGACACGACGCTAGCGTGTCGCCACCCCGCCGCCGTTAGCGTCTGCTTGGCAAATTTACTACCCTCGATACCGCCGCCGCCCAATTGCAACAAGGCTTGTTCGATCAGCACGTGGGGGAATGGATTACGCGATAAGGTATTAAAATGCGTTGGGAATACTTCATCAAATGGCATCATCAACTCACTCAAGCAAATTGAAAATGAATGGCTTGATGCACCCACTGCATCGGCTAATTCATTCTCTTCTTTCGTTTTTTTAGCGTTTCGCTTATGAAATAGCAAGCACTCACTGACAAACAACGAAACAAACCCTTCACCCAAAACCAATTGAGCAGCTGCCTCATCGATAGCTGATCTCGGTAGAAATCAATACACGCGATGCATCCCATCGCAATTTGCGCCCACACTGACCAGCATCCCGCTAAAATAGCGTTTTTACCTTGCCCAATATGCTGCTCATGAAAATCGCCCTTGCTCAAATCAACCCTATTGTTGGTGATATTGATGGCAACACCGAGCTTATTTTTGCTGCGGCTCGCGAAGCTGCCGCTGCTGGTGCTGATATTTTGCTCACCCCGGAATTAGCCCTTACTGGCTATCCACCGGAAGATTTATTACTGCGCCCAGCGTTTTTACAGCAATGTCGCGAAAAAATTGCGCGTTTCATTGATGAGCTTGACGGCATTACCTTGGTGCTGGGCTACCCATCAAGGAGTGGCGACGAAATTTTTAACTCAGCATGCGCCATTCGCGACGGCAATTTTCTTGGCCGTTACGACAAATTACTCTTGCCAAATAACGCGGTTTTTGACGAAGTGCGTTATTTCACGCCAGGCTGCACGCCATTCGTATTTGAGCAAAATGGCGTGCAAGTCGGCATCGCGATTTGCGAAGACTTATGGGATACCGAGCCCGCTGCCGCGGCTAAAGACGAAGGTGCCGAGGTGTTATTGGTGCTGAATGCCTCGCCGTACCACCAAGCCAAACAAAGCACGCGCCGCGAGATTGCCCAGCAACGCGTGGAAGAAAACGACTTACCGATTGTGTATTGCAATTTGGTTGGCGGCCAAGACGAGCTGGTTTTTGACGGCCACTCCTTTGCGCTAAATAAATCCGGTGAATTGGCTCTGCAATTACCGGCGTATCACAGCCAAATTGGCTACTGCGATTTTATCGCTGGTGATATTCAAACCGCATCGATTGCTGCTGATGAGTCGATCGAAGCCAGTATTTACGGCGCTTTGGTGCTGGGCGTACAAGATTATATTGGCAAAAACCGCTTCCCTGGCGTGCTACTCGGTCTCTCAGGCGGGATTGATTCGGCACTCACTTTGGCCATTGCGGTGGATGCACTGGGGGCCGATAAAGTCCACGCGGTCATGATGCCATCGCGCTATACCGCTGATATTTCGGTGAATGATTCCCGCGAAATGATTGAAATTCTCGGCTGCCAATATTCAGAAATCGAAATTTGGGCCGATGTATGAAAGCATGATGGCCGGATTAAAAGACGAGTTTGCTGGCCGTGAAATGGACACCACCGAAGAGAACTTGCAAAGCCGTATTAGGGGTATGCTGTTGATGGCTATGTCGAATAAGGGCGGCAAGCTGGTACTCACCACGGGTAATAAATCAGAAATGACCACCGGTTATGCCACCTTATATGGCGACATGGCCGGCGGTTTTGCGGTCTTAAAAGATATCGCCAAAACGCTAGTTTATCGCCTATCCAACTGGCGTAACACGCAAGGCTTGGTGATTCCTGAGCGGATTATTACTCGCCCACCTTCAGCCGAACTGCGTCCAGATCAAAAAGACCAAGACAGCCTGCCTGAATATGAAGTGCTCGATGCCATTTTGGCCGCCTATGTTGAAGATAATCTGAGCATCACCGAGATTATTGCGAAGGGCTATGCCGAAGCGGATGTGAATAAGGTGGTGCGTTTACTCAAAATCAACGAATACAAACGTCGCCAAGCACCAGTCGGTCCACGCATTACCCAACGCTCATTTGGTAAAGATTGGCGTATGCCGATTACCCAGCGCTTTACGCGTTAAATCAGATTTTCTATTTGTGCTTAGCCCAAGCGCTTCATGCTTGGGCTTTTTCTTGCGCAAAACGGTGTGCTGTTTCAAAAAACCGCAATAAATATGCCAATAGCGTACTTTGTAACAAAACATTCATCTTTCGCTGTTACCTTACCGCCTCACACCAAACCATTGAGTTTGTATGATCCGCCACAGCAGCAATGAGCGCTATTGCGCCGAACTCGCCGACATCATTCAGCAGCAACAGCTTAGCGCAGTCTTTCAGCCGATTGCCGCACTCAATCAAGCCACAGCCTATGGCTTTGAAGGATTGATTCGTGGACCAAGCGGCCATCCCTTGCATGGACCACAACAACTGTTTCAAGCCGCAGAGCAAAGCCAATGTCTTCCGCAATTAGATAGGGCTTGCCATCAAGTTATTATTCAAGCTTTTATCGAGCAGCAGCTGCCCGGAAAGTTATTTCTCAATGTTTGTCCACTCAGCCTAATGCACGCCACCTTTCACGCCGATGCAATGTTCGATTTTATGCACGCTAAAGGATTAGACCCTAGCCGAGTCGTCATTGAGCTCACCGAAACGCAAGCCACTTGCGATTACGGCCTCATGACTCACACATTGCAACACTATCGGGAGATGGGTTTTCAAATTGCGCTGGATGATTTAGGCGAAGGTTATTCTAGCTTACGGCTCTGGTCGGAACTCAAACCTGACTTTGTTAAAATTGACAAATACTTTATTCAAGGCATTAGTCGCGATCGAGAAAAAACGCCAATTTGTTCGCTCAATCCAACATATTGCACTCAGTACCAGCTGTAACGTGATTGCTGAAGGTATTGAAAATCATACTGAGCTGGCGGTAATTCAACGCTTAGGCATCCGTTTAATCCAAGGGTTTTTAATCGGACATCCCGAAACCAAACCCAAGCCCTTGCTAGATTTCCCCAAAAGCCAAACCGAAACACCACTGCAAATCGGCCAAGGCAGTAGTCACGCTGGTGCATTACTGCAAATCGTACCCAGCGCCAGCCAAACCGATAGCAACGAGACCGTTTGGCGGCGCTTGACGCAGCAAGCCGATTTGAGCGCGATTCCGGTGGTCGACAATGAGCGTCCGATCGGGCTGATTAAACGCAGTGATTTACTTGAGTTGTTTTCTCGACCGTATAGCCGTGAACTATTTGGCGCGCGCAGTTGTAGCACTCAAATGGATTGCCACCCTTTAATTGTTGAGCAAGCAACGAGTCTAACCGAGCTCGCGCGTTTACTGACTTGCTGTGAGCGTGGCGATCTCAATGATGGTTTTATCATTACCGAGCAAGGACGTTATTTAGGCATGGGCACTGGAAGGGATTTAATTCGCGCAATGACTGAGTTGCAAATTAGCGCGGCACGCCATGCCAATCCTTTAACTGGCTTACCCGGCAATGTGCCCATTCAAGACGCCATCAGCCAATATTTACAGACTGAATGCAACTTCACCGTGGTCTACGTCGACCTCGATCACTTCAAACCTTATAACGACATTTATGGTTACGCCCGAGGTGATGAGCTACTGCAGTTTTGCGGCCAACTGTTACAAAATAGCGTCGATCCTCAACTGGATTTTGTTGGGCACGTCGGTGGTGATGATTTTATTTTGTTATTGCGTTCACCACATTGGCGCTCGCACTGCGAGCAAATACTCAGTGATTTTCAGCGGCAATTGGCCCCATTTTTTAAACCGGCACACTGGCAAGCGCAAAGCTATTTGGCGCACAACCGACAACATCAATTGCAGCGTCACCCACTGGTTTCGATGTCTTTAGGTGCGGTAGAAATTGTCGCTAGCGATTATCAAAGCCACCACGAAGTGGCCAGTCATGCCTCAAACGCCAAACATATGGCCAAGACTCAGACTGGCAATACTTTGTATATTGCTTCAGCAGCACTGCAATGCGCCTAAGGTCAGCTGCATAGGTATTGAACGCCAGCCTTTTTTGTATAAAGCACAGCATTCAATACCCATAGTTATGAATTGGTATTTTCAGAGGCATCAATTTGCGACAGATCCCAACCCAAGGCCAAATCTTGATTGGCTTGGGCCAATAATGGCTGTAAATTTTTGAGCAAAGCCCGCAGATGTGGGCGCAATTCAGTCAGCATGCCTTTGTGCAACATCACCAAGGCCTCGGCGATCAGCGGCGTGTGAGCCTCCCCGACTGATTCGGGCATAAAGACGTGATTTTCCATTGGCGTCGCATACAGGCGATCTTGTGCGGTTTGTAAAATCCGCTCACAAGAATGCTCATCATCATGCCAAGAGTTCGCTACCGCAATACTTGCCGTCACTCGTAACACCTGCTCACGATAATTAATTCGCGCATTCGCTACCCGAAGACGTAAACGCTCCGCGACAATTTTCGCTTCGGTCAATGGCGTGGCGGGGAAATAATCGCAAACAGTGCGCTAGTTAAATGCGCCAAGGTATCTTCTTTACGTAAAGTGCTTTCCAGCAATTTAGCCAACATGGCTAACATTTGATCGCAAACGCGCCCACCCAATTTATCGGTCAACAATTGAAAATGATTCACTTCTAATAGCAAGACACTCACTTGGCTATGATGCCGCAGCGCAAAGGCTAATGCTTGTTCCAGTTGTAGATTTAATAAATAAGAACTCGCGACACCGGTTAATTGATCATTCGCGCTATGCACTTGCATGCCCCCCGCGCGGCGGCCAGTTCTTGACGCGCTGCGGCCAATTCAAGATTGGCCTGAACTCGCGCCAGCATTTCAGTGCGATCGGTGGATTTGCTTATAAAGTCATTGGCACCACATTCAACACAGCGCAATTTAGTCGCTTCATCTTCTTCACCCGAGATAATGATCACTGGCAAATAATGCAAATGTGCATCGCCTGAACTACGTACGCGCGCTAGCAAACCCAAGCCATCGAGCTCAGGCATGGTTAAATCTGAAATCAATAAATTAATCTTCGGCTCAGCCAATAGCAGCTTCCAGCCCGCTTCACCATCTGCCGCTTCAAATAAATCAAAATGCGCGCTTAAATGCTTACGCACCGTTGCACGGACGATGCGAGAATCATCAACAATCAAGATTTGAGGCCGCGGATTTAATTCTTCACTGTCAATCATTGTCAATTCCACTTCATCCAACGCAGGCTTTAGCCTAGCACATGAAATTAAACGACGAGAGGCAGAAATAGGACGCGAGAAATCAGTCTACAAGGACCCGAATGTCATGTAAGCTAACAGCTTACTCGCTTGCTTAGGATGTGATCATGTCCAAGACCTATCGTTTACAGCTCAGCGTTTCCCCTGTTACCTGCCGTGAAGCCGACTATACGCTTGGCGCAATTCAACGCGCATGGTGCACACATCATCATGGGCGAATAAGCAATCGCTAGGGCATGAGATTTTATTACTCGAAGTGGGACACGAAGCCGAAATCAAGCTCGGAGAAAGCGCCGATTGGTTTGTAGAGCGCATCGCCGCGGCCATCTGGCAAGAAACCGGCCGGTTTGTGCGCATTGCCATTGATATCGCTGCGGATGAAGCCGCTGATGGACAACTGATTATTCTTGATGAAGCGGCATATTGGCGCATTATGCAAAGCTTTCGCCTGTCATCGCCGCGCTTTCATTCCTAAAACAGCGCGAATATAAGGCACACCAACACAGCGGTGCGCAAATAGCAGGCACAAAAAAACCCGTTTACACGGGTTTTTTGCTTTAGAACCTGTTACTTACAAAGCTTAGGCAGCAGCCATTGCTTTGATCGCAGCAGACAAACGGCTCTTATGACGAGCTGCTTTGTTCTTATGGTAGATCTTTTTGTCAGCCAAGCTGTCGATCGTGCTAACAGATTCTTGGTAAACAGCTGCAGCAGCCGCTTTGTCGCCAGCCGCGATCGCTTTCAATACTTTTTTAACTGCAGTACGGAATTCTGAACGTTGCGCGCCGTTGTGTAAACGTGCAGCTTCAGCTTGACGAGCGCGTTTGCGTGCTTGTGCGGTATTTGCCATGGTAATTCTCCAAAGGTATAAACGGGTCTACTGCTTCGCCGGAGACACGGACTTTCGGCAGCACACACACCCTAGAAAGGGGGCAATTTTATGCCTTCTTCACGGCAAGTGCAAGTAGGCGTTATCATGCGCGCTATCAGGGACGGAAAAATAACAATGAATCTACTCAAAGCACTGGCCGCAGTCAGCTCGATGACGATGGTTTCGCGAGTTCTCGGCTTTGCCCGTGACGCGATTATGGCGACTATTTTTGGTGCAGGCGCCATGATGGATGCGTGGGTGGTTGCCTTTCGCTTACCGAATTTACTGCGACGTATCTTCGCCGAAGGCGCATTTTCACAAGCGTTTGTGCCAATACTGGCCGATAAAAAAACCCGCGAAGGCGATGAAGCGGCAAAAATCTTTCTCGCGCATGTGGCCGGTTTATTAACTTTAATTTTAGCGGTAATCACCTTAATCGGAATTTTGGCTGCACCATGGATTATTTGGACTACCGCCAATGGTTTAACTAATAATCCCAATCAATTTGCCGTTACCACCGATTTATTGCGCATTACCTTTCCTTATATTTTGCTGATTTCATTGTCGTCACTCGCTGGCGCCGTGCTCAATACGTGGAATCATTTCTCTGTTCCGGCTTTTACACCCACGCTACTGAATATTTCATTTATTATTTTTGCGTTGTTTTTTGCCCCCTATTTTAATCCGCCGATTATGGCGCTCGCTTGGGCTTTGCTGGTGGGCGGCGTTGCTCAGCTGGCGTATCAACTGCCTTACCTCAAAAAAATTGGCATGTTGGTTCGACCGAGATTGGATTTTAAAGACCCCGGCGTTTGGCGTGTCATTAAGCAAATGGGACCGGCGATTTTGGGCGTTTCGGTCAGCCAAATTTCACAAATTATCAATCAAAGCTTGGCGTCATTACTCGTAGTGGGTTCGATGTCGTGGATTTACTACGCTGACCGCTTAATGGAGCTACCTACCGGCTTATTGGGCGTGGCGCTCGGGACGATTTTATTGCCGTCGCTGTCTAAAACCTTGGCCAATAACGATACAGTGGAATATTCCAAACTTCTCGATTGGGGTTTACGATTGGCGCTCTTATTGGCGCTACCCTCAGCAGTCGCTTTGGCAGTGATTGCCGAGCCGCTAACGATTTCATTATTTCAATACGGTAAATTTACTGCTCATGATGCGCAGATGACGCAATTGGCGTTAATGGCGTATGCAGTCGGCATTCCCGGTTTGATTTTGATTAAGCCCTTAGCGCCGGCATTTTACGCACGTAAAAATATTAAAACCCCAGTCAAGATTGCGGTGTTTTCTTTAATTGTGACCCAAGGCTTAAACCTGATTTTAGTGCCTTATTTGCAACATGCCGGCCTCGCGTTATCGATTAGTTTGGCGGCCATCGCCAACGCCGGCTTGCTGTATTACCAATTAAGAAAACAAGATTTATATCAACCTGAAACGGGCTGGTTGGGCTTTTTGTTGAAGCTGATTATTGCGGTGAGCTTAATGGCATTGGCTTTATTTGGCGTAATGCAAATCATGCCAGAATGGGCGCAGGGCAATATGCCTTCTCGATTACTGCGCCTCTCAGGCTTAGTCGTCGTTGGCATCGCGGTGTATTTTGCCGCACTGGGATTACTGGGATTTAGACCACGGCAATTCTCTCGCCGTAGTGTTTAAGCAGCAAGTTGGATATTTGCATATAGGCCATTTTATAAAAGCGCTACAAGCAAATACCCTCTTGTTTATAACGCCGCACTCGCTGGCGTTGGCAAATAAACTTCTATCGCCACCATGTCAATTTGCTCAGCTTGCATAAATTGTTTGGCGTATTTCAAATACACGCCCGAAGTTAAAAACAGTTGAAATAGCTCACGATCGATATGCTGATTTTCCACCATGCTATGCATAATGCGGATCGCTTCCGAGAGTAATTTACCTTTTTTATACGGTCGATCCACTGCCGTGAGCGCTTCAAAAATATCGGCAATCGCCATCATTCGCGCCAATGGGCTCATTTGTTGTGTTGTGTGAGTTTGCGTGGATAACCCGTACCATCCATTTTTTCATGATGACCACCGGCAATTTCTGGCACTTGCTGCAAATGCCGAGGAAAAGGCAGTTTTTCTAACATAATGATGGTTTGCACAATGTGCTCGTTGATTTTATAGCGCTCTTCTTCGCTTAAGGTGCCACGCGCTACCGATAGATTATAAATTTCACCTCGGTTGTATAAGAGTTCAGGCACTTTCAGCTGAAAGCCCCAAGGATTAATTTCTGGCATTTGCTCGCGCAGCGAGCGACTAAATTGATGCTCAACTTTATCGGCCAATAGCGACTCAACAACCGGCAGCTCAGCGGCTGGCTCACGCGCTTTACGGCTATTTTCTTCATGTGAAATACCAATTCTATCGTCCAAAGTACGCAGCCATTGGCGCTTGGCAATGGCATTTAATCGCGCGATTTTATCCTCGGCCATAAATTCACCGCCCTGATTACACTGGGCGATAAAAGCAAAGTCATCGTCAAGCTGTGCCAACGTTTGGGCCAATTGCGGTGCTAATTGTTGCGGATCTTCACCGTTAATTTGTGCTTGTAGTGACTGAATTTGCGCGTCGCGCTTTAAAACTTCAAAGCGCATCCGCACTTCATGCAGCCTATCGTAGAGCGTTTCTAATTTAGTCGCTTTATCAACCACGTATTCTGGTGTCGTTACCTTGCCACAATCGTGCAGCCAACACGCAATATGCAAAGCTTCGCGCTCGGTTTCAGTTAAATTGAAATCTGCATATGGGCCATTTTGAGTTTCACATGCCGCATTAGCCAGCATTTTGGTGAGCTCAGGAACGCGCTGGCAATGACCGCCGGTATACGGACTTTTGGCATCAATCGCACCAGCAATTAATTGAATAAACGCTTCAAGTAATACTTTTTGCTCTTCGATTAAACGCTGCGTATTGAGCGCTACTGCCGCGGTGCCAGACAGCGCAGTCACAAACGACAAGCGTTTGGCACTAATTGCGGTCTCGGCGTTCAGCAATAACGCCAACACCCCAAGCAATTGCCCCGTTTTATCTTTAAGCGGCACGCAAACCAATTGATAAGCTGCGGGCTCAGTAATCACAAAATTAAAATACAGTTGCACCTGCTCGCGAGTCAAAAGCATAGAGCTGGCTTGTTGCTGCAATAATTGCAATACCGGATGTGCCTGATCGGCATCGAGTTTAAGGGTGGCCAATTCGCCAAAGGCTTCACGAATTTGATCGTTATATTGAGCTTGTACTACTTCCAGTGAGCCTTGTTTGGGCTCCGCTAAATATAAAATACCGCAAGGCGCTAAAGCGGCTTTACGCATCTCACTGACAATCATCAACACCAGTAAACGCTGGAAATTCGTTTCCGCAGCCAATGCATTAGATAGATGTAAAAAGTCTTCAATCGTGCCCTTCATTTGATCCATCGATTTAGCTAGCGCAATAATCTCGGTGATCCGCGCATCCACCTGAATGGGCTCACTAAAATCAAAGCGCGCAATTCTTTGTGCTTCGCTGTTGAGCTGAATTAATGGTCGCGACGCCATACGCGCTAACCACAAAGCCAAACTCACGCCAAAGGCTAAAAGTAGCGCAGAAATCAATAAAGCATGATTGCGAATTTCAATTGCTGGGCCCAGCAATTCGGAATGCGGCGAAGCTAACCATAATTGCAATGGTGTACCGCCAAGCACCGCGATGGATTGCTTGGAGGCTTCCCAATTCTCATTATCCACCGTCATCGTCGTGCTTTGGCCAGGGGCACGCTTAAAATGATCCTCTTTTAATTGGCTTAGCAAATGACCATCCAATTCCGTCAGCAATGGCAGCCGCAATTGCCCTTGCTCTGCTTGTTTCATTTGAGGTAGCCCATCTTGGGTCAGCATCACCCCTTGCTCTGCCGTCATCAATAGAAATTTTGATCCCGGCGTTTCCTGATAATACGATAGGACTTCTTCAATCGTTTCTAAGCGAACATCCACCCCGACAACGGCGGTTTGCTGGTTTGCCGCAGTAGAAATCGTCACCCCTGCTTTATCGGTGGCATAAAAAACATAAGGCAAACTGCTTTGCACACCGGAAGTCGATACTGCGGCCTTAAACCAAGAACGCGTTCGCGGATCAAATTGATAATCAGGCTTAATTCGATTTTCAATTAAATGAAATTGCGAATCAAAAAATAAATAACGCCCAACAGAATAATCAGCAGTGACTTCAATACTTTGCACCACCCACGCTGTATTTTTAGGCGGATTAAATCGTTGAATGAGCGAAGGCTCATTACGCCAAGGACGTAACAAAAAGAAATCGCCATTTTGATAGCCCACATATACCGCAGCCAAAGCCGGTCGCGTTCGCAATGCGGTCAATAAATACGGCATGCTTTCCAGTCTTTGCTCGAGCGTTGTGGCATGGACAATGCGTTGATCGGCCATTAATTCTGCCGTCACGGCGGCATTACGATAGAGATTATCCAAGTGATCGGTCGCCACTCGCGCAAAATTGTTCACTCGATTTTGCGCATTGAGCATTAATATTTTTTCTGTTGAGCTTTGAAAAAACCAAGTTGTTACCGCAGCAAATAACACCATTAAGCCGACAAAGAAATAACCAAGATGCAAATGAAATGGGATATGTTTCGACGTTTTTAACTGCGCGCTCATACCAGCAAGTCCCCTCTTTTTATTCTTTCTGCAATATTAAATCGGACGAAATACTAAATATCATATTAATACTGATCTCGAAAGAAAATCGAGATTATTCCACCGATGTCGACAGCCCCACTTGCAGAGTCATGCTAAAATCACCTTTAAATTGATAGCAATTTAAGGCAGAACTGGCCTTTTCTCTTTATTTGAATGGAGCACTGCATGTCGTCCTCGATTTTTGCCGCCGTTGAAATGGCGCCACGCGATCCAATTTTGGGTCTGAATGAATCTTTTAATGCCGATACCCGTGACTTTAAAGTCAACCTTGGGGTCGGCGTTTATTTTAATGACGAAGGCAAAATTCCTTTATTGGCTGCAGTAAAAGCGGCAGAGAAAGCCCGCCTTGAAACGCAACCACCACGCGGCTATCAGGCCATTGAAGGCAATCCAGCCTACAATGCCGGCGTGCAAAACTTGCTATTTGGTACCGACAGCGAATTAACTGCTGCAGGTCGTGTTGTGACTGCACAAGCACTTGGCGGCACCGGTGCACTGCGCATTGGTGGTGATTTCTTATATCGCCTCAATCCTAATGCCACTGTATATATCAGCAATCCAAGCTGGGAAAATCACCGCGCTATTTTTGAAGCCGCTGGCTTTAAAGTTGCTGACTATCCTTACTATGATGCAGCAACACGTGGCGTTGACTTTGCGGCAATGAAAGCCAATCTACTCACCTTGCAACCAGGCTCGGTCATTATCTTACATGCCTGCTGCCATAACCCAACTGGCGCTGATTTGTCAGATGCACAATGGACTGAAGTGGTTGAAGTGTGTCGTGAACGCGGCTTAGTGCCTTTCCTTGATATGGCTTACCAAGGTTTTGCTGAAGGTATTGCTGAAGACTCAGTCGCAGTCAATGCTTTTGCTGCCTCAGGTCTGCAATTTTTGATTTCGAGTTCTTTCTCAAAAAGCTTCTCTTTATACGGTGAACGTGTTGGCGCGCTGTCGATCATTACCTCAAGTAAAGAAGAATCTGGCCGTGTACTCTCGCAAGTAAAACGCGTGATTCGTACCAACTATTCAAACCCACCCATCCACGGCGGTGCAGTGGTTGCGGCGGTATTAGCGAGCCCAGAATTGCGTAGCATGTGGGAAGAAGAACTCGGCGGCATGCGCGTACGTATTCGCAGCATGCGCTCAGGCTTAGTTGAAAAACTGGCGGCACGCGGTGTTGCACAAGACTTCAGTTTTGTCACTGAACAACGCGGTATGTTCTCGTACACCGGTTTGACAGTCGCTCAAGTTGAAAAACTCCAAACTGAATATGGTATCTATGCGGTATCAACGGGCCGGATCTGCTTGGCTGCGCTGAATAATAAAAACATCGACTATGTCGCAGATGCGATTGCCAAAGTGCTCTAATATTCTGCTTCGCCATGAAAAAGCCCACGCAACTAGCGTGGGCTTTTTTAATGTTCTGCTCAATTAATGCGCTGCTGATTGCTTCTCTGCGGTGACTTTTTTACCTTTTTTTAGGCACTCGCGCCAATTTGCTGCCGTTGCCCCGGCACTGCCTTCAACCAAGCAATCCCCCGCTTTTAAGCGTAAATAATTTTCACTTTGCTGATCTGCGGTGCTTTCAGCGAGATTGGCTTGAGTTGTAACCGCCGCACTACCTTCATCTTTGGCTTTTAATTCTTGGCGGCGCGTCGCGTTCTCTTGCTCAGCAAGTTTATCTTCTAACTCGGCTATATGGTCTTTTTTAGCGCGCAGTTCAACTTTTAGCTCGGTCATGTCGCGCTCTAATTCCGTTCGTTTTTCCAGAGAGCCCGAGAGTGCATCTTTTAATTTTTCAATTTGAGTGAGGTAAAAATTTTTTTCGAAGTTTTTTTTCGCCATACCCAGAGCAATACCGATCATAAAAAAAATCAGCACCAAAAAAAAACCACTTACGCCGAAAAGAATTAAACGATAGCGCGAAAAAAAACTAACAGAATGAGCCGGTACTTCAGGCTGGGGTAAGTCAATGGCATGCTCTTCAGCAGACATCTCTACATCCTTCTTGATATGAGGGGTAATAGAGACAGCATAATCGTGAAAAAGCACAAATGAGAAGAAATTAAATTGATAAAAAAAAGGGCTAGCTTTTCAGCTAGCCCTTTTAATTTGGCTCCTCGACCTGGGCTCGAACCAGGGACACACGGATTAAACAGTCCGTTGCTCTACCAACTGAGCTATCGAGGAATTGATCGATAAGATCGTTACGGGTGAATTGCTACGAAAGGCAAAAAACCACAGAATTCTTGGCTCCTCGACCTGGGCTCGAACCAGGGACACACGGATTAACAGTCCGTTGCTCTACCAACTGAGCTATCGAGGAATTGGTATGGGGCGTATAATAGACACTCTCGACCGTTTAGTCAAGAACATCCTAATAAAATAATCGATAAAATGATGACTAGCCCAAAAAAAATCCTCATCGGCAGCACTCTATTTCTTGGCTTTGCCGCTTCCCTGCCGTTGATTATGCCCTATGACGCCTTCAAAAACAGTTTAGAAACAAAGCTCTCGCAAATGAATGGCGGCAAGACGCAGATTGCGCATATCGAATTTAGTTATCAGCCTACGCCGGTATTTATTTTACGTGATGTGGTGATCGAACGGCCTGAGACGGCCCAAATTGCAGAGATTATTATTCCAGTCACTAGCTACAATCTTTTAAATTGGGGTAAATCGATGCGAAATGTGCTAATTCGCAACGCTGTTTTATCTCGTTCCTTCGCGCTTGATTTGCCAAATCGAATCAAAACTGACGATCACAATGGCTTTCGAGTCGATCGGCTGGCGCTAGAAAAAGTCTCAATCAAGCTCGATCGCCGTACTGTTGGCCCAATTGATGGTGAATTACGCTTTCGATCCAATGGCAATATCGAAGATCTGGTTATTCGCACCGATCAAGACCGCGCAGAAATTCAAGTCCAACCCACAGAGCCAGGGCAATTCAAAGTACAATTTAACGCCAGCAACTGGGAGCTACCCGTGGGGCAGCCAGTTAAATTTGAATTTCTTAAACTTATCGGCACCGCCGACGCTAATGGCTGGACCATTTCAGATATTCGAGCAGATCTTTATGGTGGCCTCGTTACCGGTTCAGCACAACTTAACTGGCAATCGGACTGGCAACTCACCGGGCACATTTTTGCCAAGAATATCTCTGTCGAGCCATTTATGAGTTTATATAGTCCCATTACACGCAGTACTGGTCGGATGAATGCCGACGCTAGCTTTAAATATCAAGGCGCAACAGAGCAACAATTATTTAAACAACCACAAATCCAAAGCCGCTTTATTATTCAAGACGGTACTTTGCATAATTTTGATTTGATCACGCCACTCAAATCGCAAACTCCAACGACATTACGCCGTGGCGGACAAACCAATTTTAGTAGTTTATCTGGGAGTATTGCCATCAACGACAAGAGTGTCTCCCTCTACAACCTAATACTCCAGTCGGGTAAATTTCGAGCCAATGGCGAATTACGCATTTCACAACAAAAAATTAGCGGATCAATTGGCACGCAACTCGCCGCGGGCGCAATGATGGCCAATAATCAGCTCAGTATTTCCGGCCAATTAGCCGCACCAGAAATTAAACAGTCGTGGCGCGCTACGCCCCAATCATGAAGAACGAAGCACCATCGCCGAAACCGATGCGCCTAAACCTGAAAACTAATCACTCAATATCAATTGGATATGCGGCCTAGCCAACCTGCCGCATCCTCAATAAGGAAGAACACATGACCTGGACCGCATTTTTACAGCAAGCCGGCGCTCAATTCGAAGCGCACCTCGTTACCCACTTTACACAGTCTGAGACTGAATTAGCCGCACTGGAACAAAATTGGGTCATCTGTCCACTCAGCCAATACGGCTTAATTCGCTTTAGTGGCGAAGACAGCCAAGCGTTTTTGCAAGGCCAACTCTCAAGTGACGTTCGAGCGCTAGATGTTAACTCCGCGCAGTACTCAAGTTACTCAACACCAAAAGGTCGCATGCTCGCGAGCTTTTTAGTTTCACGTCAGCAAGATGACTATGTCTTACAAATCGCCGCCGAGCTACAAGCCAGCATTCAAAAACGCTTAAGCATGTTTATTATGCGTAGCAAAACCAAGGCCAGCGATGCCAATACCGACTGGGTACAAATCGGTGTGGCCGGTCCTGCAGCTAGCGCACAAATTGCCGCGTTCTTTGGCAGCGTACCGACAGCAATGACAGTACAACATCACGCCAATGCCAGTATTATCGGACTTGAGGGTGATCGCTTTCAAATTATGGCTTCACCCGAAGCAATGGCGACGCTATGGACCGGATTGATCAGCAAGGGCGCACAAGCAGCGGGAAGTCCCGTTTGGCAACTCACCGAAATTCGTGCCGGTAGCCCATGGGTCACCGCAGCCACCCAAGAAGAATTTGTGCCACAAATGGCCAATATGGAATTAATTGGTGGCGTTAACTTTAAGAAGGGCTGCTACCCGGGCCAAGAAATTGTCGCCAGAATGCAATATTTAGGCAAAACTAAACGCCGAACCTATCGCATGCATGTTGATAGCCGCGATGTGCTTGCTGGACAGGACGTGTATAGCTCAGATTCGGATGGCCAAGCCAGCGGTAAGATCATGCTTGCAGCGCCAAGTCCTCAAGGCGGCTCTGAAGTCTTAGTTGTCGCACAAATTGCCAGTTTAGCGCTGGGATTGCATTTAATTGACGCCAATGGTCCGCTATTGACGCAATTAAATCTGCCATATGCACTCAACTGAAGCCAAAACAGCAATTTCATCATATAATCGCGAAATTCGCACAAGCAAGGATGTCACCCCATGGGGTTTCTCGCTAATAAAAAAATCTTAATTTGCGGTCTACTTTCAGATCGCTCTATCGCCTACGGCATTGCCCAAGCTTGCCGCCGTGAAGGTGCTGAACTGGCTTTCACCTACGTGGGTGAAGATCTAAAAGATCGTGTTGTTCGTTTAGCTGCTGACTTTGACTCAACCATCGTTCTGCCCTGTGATGTGGGTAGTGATGAGCAAATCGAAGCGCTATTTCCAGCATTGGCTGAATATTGGCCAACGTTTGATGGTCTGGTGCACTCGATTGGCTTTGCGCCACGCGATGCATTAAAAGGCGACTATCTGGATGCCGTGACACGTGAAAACTTTAAAATCGCTCACGATATCAGCTCGTACAGCTTTGCTGCACTGGCTAAAGCTGCGCGTCCAATGCTCAATGAAAAAGCATCGCTCGTTACGATGTCGTATCTTGGGGCTGAACGTGCGATCCCAAATTACAATGTAATGGGATTGGCTAAAGCCAGCCTCGAAGCCAATGTGCGCTATATGGCGGCGGCATTGGGCACCAGCAAAGAAATCCGTGTCAACGGTGTTTCTGCTGGCCCAATCAAAACTTTAGCTGCAGCAGGGATTTCAGACTTTGGTAAACTGCTTAAAGGCGCGGCAGAAGCTACACCGTCTAAACGCAATGTGACCAAAGAAGAAGTAGGGAATGTCACTGCCTTCTTATTGTCTGACTTATGCTCAGGCATGACCGGTGAAATCTTGCACGTTGATGTGGGCTTTAGTATCGGCGCAGGCGCGCTTTGGCGGGTTAATTACCCCTCGATTTAGCCCAAAATAAAGCCCGCAATCGCGGGCTTTATTGTTATTGATTACCACGCAAACAAGCAAGACCCCAATTTAAAAGGTATTTAGCGATGTGCCAGTTACTCGGAATGAATTGCAACACCCCAACCGACATTGTGTTTTCCTTTGAAGGATTTCGACGCCGTGGTGGACTCACCGCCGAACATGCCGATGGTTGGGGAATCGCTTTTTTTGAAGACGCAGGCTGCCGACTTTTTTTAGACTATCTACCGTCGAGCAGTAGTCCGGTCGCTGATTTGGTCCGTAGCTATCCAATCAAAAGCAAAAATGTCATTTCGCATATTCGCAAAGCCACCCAAGGTGTGATTAACCTCGCCAATACCCACCCTTTTCAGCGTGAATTGTGGGGTAAATACTGGATCTTTGCGCATAATGGCAACCTCACTGAGCTCGCCACGCTTGAGCCATCTCGCTTTCAGTCGGTGGGCAATACCGACAGTGAACTGGCTTTTTGTTGGTTACTTGATCAGCTCGCGCAACAATTTAGCGTCATGCCAAGCCGCAGCGAACTCCATCAGGCATTAAGCCGCATTGCTGGGCAATTAGCGCAACATGGCTGCTGCAATTTTTTACTCTCAAATGGCGAAACCTTATGGGCTCACTGCTCAACGGCGCTGCACTATATCGTGCGCCAAGCGCCATTTACCGTCGCGCATTTGTCGGATATGGATTTAACGGTCGATTTTTCCAATGAAACCCGGCCTAATGATCAAGTTGCCGTCATTGCCACTCAGCCGCTCACCGACAATGAAACATGGACTGCAATGCAGCCCGGCGAACTACTGATGTTTGTTGATGGTGAGATACAAAAAACATAGGTATTCTCATGCATGCTTTATTTTATAAAGCACAGCGATAGATACTAGGCCTCGTGCTGATGTAAACCCAGCAGGGCAAACACCGTATCATCAAAATATTCGCCCTGCTCATCCAGCTGGCGCAATTGAAACGACAGCCGCTCGAGGCTGATTTGATTGTGTGCAAAGCGATCTCGCGTCATCTTCATACTACTCGCTCGTGCGGCGAGTTGATTTCGCCGCGCTTCAATCTCTTTGCGCTCGCGCTGATGCCCGCCAACCGATAAATACAGCCAAAAAATCAAACCGCCGGCAATCCACCATAACTCAAAAAACAAACTCGCAATGGCAATCAAAGTCATCAGCAAATACCAAATCTGATCGGCCTGCTCAAATTTTGGCACCATCACCGACAAACTAGGCCAGCGACGTTTCATCATCGAGGCAATCCGGGTGTCATCCGTCGCATCGCGCTTTTTTGCGGCCAAAGCACCGTCCAGCGCCAGACTAATATACCAGTGGGTAATCACTTTTGAATGCAGCCAATGGGCGGCTAAATACTGCGCCATTTTTTCATGCAATTGATCTCGAAATGAGCTGCTCGACAAGGGTGGCACACTATCGTTATACGGATCTTTCAGCGCATTTTGTACTTGCAGGGGGTATCCAGCCACGTCCATTAATAATCGGCGTCGCTCATTCAATACCTCTGGACTAATCAGGATTTCAGGATGATCCAGATGCAGATAATGCTGCAATAATTTGTCTAAATCATCAAATGCTGGATGTGTGCCGGGATGATCTTTTAATAATCCACGTAAACGCGTGACCTCTTGACGAATTAAATCCGCTATCGGCCCAGCCTCGGGCACCCATGAGCGACGCAATAAACCATCAATTTTATCTAACGGCTCATCATAATGACGATAATAAGCCTCATGATAACGGCCAATTTCTTCATCATCACGCAGTTTATTTCCCGTTAGCAATGGACGAGTCGGCGGCTCACGGCGTAAATCCAATCCAATGCGATTGACCACACTATCTAACTCTGGCGCGACACCCGCCCGGGCAAAAACTGGATCTAGTTCATGCCGCTTATTTCGCCATTCTTCGAGCGCCTGCCAAATACTCCAATCGGCCATTATTTATTTTATTCCCTCAAACCTTGACCACAGCGCTCTCGCGCCTCACCGGCCCCAATGGCCATCACCGCGCAATACGGCAGTGAATTAGCGACAATCAGGGCGCAGCATAACATCAATTTATCCGCGCACTTTACGCGAAAAAATACCTCTAGCGCACGTCTAAAGCCGGTTGTTCTTGTTGACTTAACGCCGCTTCAATACGCTCACATAAATGGCGAAGCACTGCAACCCGCGCATAATATTTGTTATTTGCCCCTACCCTTAGCCACGGCGAATTCGGGGTACTGGTTCGCTCGATCAAATCACTGGCGGCAGTGACGTAGTCATCCCATTTTTCGCGGTTACGCCAGTCTTCTTCGGTAATTTTGAAACGTTTATATTCAATCGCTTCACGCTCATGAAAGCGGTTTAATTGCTCTTCATTACTAATCGCCAACCAAAACTTCACCACCAACACGTTAGCTGCCGCAATTTGCGCTTCGAAATCATTAATTTCGCCATAGGCCCGCATCCAATCTGCATGACTCGCAAAGCCTTCTACGCGCTCCACCAAGACACGGCCATACCAAGAGCGATCAAACAGCGTGAGCTGCCCATGTGGCGGCAAATGCCGCCAAAAACGCCATAGATACGGCTGAGCACGCTCCTCTTCGGTCGGCGCTGCAATCGGGATTGTGCGATATTGCCGAGCATCGAGTGCCGCAGTAATCCGGCGAATTGCCCCGCCCTTGCCTGCAGCGTCCATGCCTTCAAACACACAAACAACGGAAAGCTGCTTAAATTGAGGCTGCCGAACTAGGCCATTGAGTCGGCCTTGCAATTCTTCGAGCTGAATTTTGTAATCCTCTTTGCTGAGAACAAAATCCAAAGGCAGCGTATCAAGCAGGCGAACGCCATCGATGGATGGCATCAAAGGAGCAGCATCAATGCGATTTTGCCGAACAGAGCCCCGCTCCAGATGATGGCGAATGGCTTCTTCAATATGTCGACCGACTGAGATATTGCGGAAATTATTGTCTGAGCTTTCAATCACTCGCCATGGCGCATCCGCTAAATTGGTTCGCAGCAATAAATCACGGTAACGATCAATCATTTGATCATAGTTTTTTAAAAACCAGCGATCTGATTCTTCAACTCGCCATGCCGTACGTGAATCGGCGCTGAGTTTTTTGATTTGTTTCTTCAGCTGATCTTTGGATAAATGCAGCCAAAATTTTAAAACCAGCACGCCCTCATCAGATAGCATTTTTTCTAAGCGCAAAATTTTAGCTAGCTCACGCTCATAAGCAATGGGCTCAGCCGCATCTTGCATTTGATCCCACATCGGACCGCTATACCAACCACCAAAAAGAATCGCCATCTTGCCTTTGGGGGGCAAAATACGCCAATAACGCCAAAATGGTGGTCGGGCAGTCTCTTCATCACTCGGTTCGGCAAATGCATGCGTGGCAATTAAGCGGGGATCTAACCACTTTAATAACAGATTAGCCACCTCACTTTTACCTGCGGTCGGTACGCCACCGAGCAATATAACTACCTGAAAATCAGCGCGTTGCTTTAAATCATATTGAATTGACAATAAATTTTGCCGTAATTCAGCTTCAAATTGCTGGTAAGACTGCTTATCCAGTTGATGCCCTAATTCTGCTGATTCAAACATATGCTGACTCCGAGTCATGATAAGTCATTATTCAGCTTTAGCCGCATTTCGGGAAGCGTTTGATTAAGAGCGCAGCCAGAAAGCCATAACCGCCCAATATTCGCGCCCAGATCACAAGCGATCAGCCATAAAAAAAGAGGCTTACGCCTCTTTTTTGCTGACATTATCGGTGAATATTAAACCGAGAATGAAGAGCCACAGCCACAAGTTGACTGGGCATTCGGGTTTTTTAATGGTAAATTGCGAGCCTTCTAGGCTTTCAACGTAATCAATTTCCGCACCAACCAAATATTGATAGCTCATTGGATCTACCAATAAGGTCACGCCATTTTTAGTAATTGGCGTGTCGTCTTCATTGACGATTTCGTCAAAAGTAAAAGCCATATTGAAAGCCTGAGCAGCCACCGCCCGTCACGAAGACGCGCAATTTCAAATCTGGATTACCTTCTTCCAAAATCAATTCATTGACTTTACTCGCCGCATTATCGGTAAAGACAAAAGGAAGTGGCATCTCGGTTTCAGTGGTCATAACAGCTCCGCCCATAATAGTTGACTAAATTGATAGGGTATATTATCCACGTCTGGCCCAGCAAGGTCAATCACTCTGCCTTGCTGTCCGCTACACGTGGCAGATCATCGATGGCCATCTCTTCACGCTGGCCGTTATGCACATGAATTAATCGCCCATCGACAATCGCGCCCGGATGCATTTCTAGCGTTTTATACGCTAAATCACCGCGAATTCTGGATTTACTTTGCAACTCAACATAGTGGCTAACTTCGATTGGCCCACAAATTTCACCATTCAAAATCAAATGCGAGCACACCACTTTGCCTTCGATTTTAGCCTTGTCACTCACCACCAACGTGCCGTTTTTTTCATCAGTCATGCTGACATCACCAATAATGGCACCGTCTAAGCGCAAACCGCCGGCAAATTTCACATGCCCAGTCACCGTCGTGCCTTGCCCAATCAGGCTATCAATTTTGGTGCTGCCTTTTTTCTTATTAAACACACTTATCCCCTTAGAATTTTTTTTGGCAACTGGCTAATACTTTACTGCCTTGTGGTTCAACCAAGCGAGCTTCCATCACAAATGGGCCCGTCGCACCAACCGGCAATTCAAATTCACCTTCTGCGCGATGATAATGCGCAACGGCAATCGATGCGCCCTGAGTATTTGCCGTCAATTGCTGTTTTTTACCGTCCAACTGATATTGCACACTAACGAATAAACGCCCGGCCAATTCAGTTGTTTTATCCGTTCCTTGCACCAGTAATAAACGATAACGCAATCGATCTACGGTGCTGGTTTGCAATTCACAGGCCACAAAACTGGCGGAGCGATTTCTATCATTGCTTTGCAACAAAGATTCAAAAAACGATAAAGTTTCTCGAGTGATTGCAAAGTCTTGCTGCAAAGCAGTCAGCTCACGCTTGAGCGCATCTCGCTCCGCCCCCACAACAGTCAGCTGTTGCGATAATAAAGCCTGTTCTTTCTGCAAAAAATCGATTCGCTGCTGCAGACCTTGCATTTGATTTTGCTGCAACAGCGAAGAGCTCGACCGTAGCTTCTCTTTGCGGTATTCGCCCAACTGCATTCCAGTATAAAGCGCGGCAAGCAATACCCCCATAAATACAGTAATACGAAAGAATTTTGCTTTCAGGCTTAGCTGCGGGCGTAATGACAAGGGCGTCGCTGTCATGCGCGCCCTTTGCGAACGATATAGACGTTTAATTGGCATCACTTAAGGCAGCAATGGCACAACATCTAAACCATGCTGTTCAGGTAAACCAAACATCAAGTTCATGACTTGCACAGATTGGCCTGAAGCACCTTTGACTAGATTGTCTTCCACCACCAAGATCACGAGTAAATCGCCATTACCTGGGCGGTGCACGGCAATACGTGCCGTATTGCTACCGCGTACCGAGCGAGTTTCTGGGCAAGATCCTGCAGGCATCACATCAACAAACGGCTCAGCAGCAAATCGCTCTTCAAATAATTTTTGCACATCGGCCGCTTTACCAGCCTCAGTTAAGCGCGCATAAATCGTCGAATGAATACCACGAATCATCGGCGTAAGATGCGGAACAAACGTCAATTGCACAGGCGCGCCGTGGATTGCTGATAATCCTTGCATGATTTCAGGCGAATGGCGATGACCTTTTACGGCATAGGCTTTGAAATTATCACTGCTTTCGGCAAATAAAGTCCCCACTTCGGCTTTACGGCCAGCGCCAGACACACCCGATTTGCAATCGGCGATAATGCCGCTGGTTTCAATCAATTGCAGGCCATTTTCAATCAATGGCAATAAACCGAGCTGAACTGAGGTTGGGTAGCAACCTGCCATACCAATTAAGCGTGCTTTGATGGATGGCTGCGCGATTCACTTCCGGCAAACCGTACACCGCTTCGGCGAGTAAATCGGTACAGCTGTGCTCCATGGCGTACCACTGCGTAAATTCAGCAGGGTCTTTGAGGCGGAAATCTGCGGCCAAATCGATGACTTTAACGCCCGCTTCGAGCAATTCACGCGCTTGTGCCATTGCGACACCATGCGGCGTTGCAAAGAAAACCACGTCGCACTCGGTCAGTTTGGCGTCTTCGGGAGTGGAAAAAGCAATCTCAACGTGGCCACGTAGGCTAGGAAACATCTCAGATACTTTCATGCCGGCTTCTTTTCGCGAAGTCACCGCTTTGAGTTCTACATCAGGATGGCGCGACAATAAACGCAGCAATTCAACCCCTGTGTAACCAGTACCGCCAACAATCCCAACCTTGATCATGCTCTTTTCCCTGTTCAAATTATCACAGCGATAATAAAACAAAATACTAGGGAGTGGGGAATAGGGAAGAAAGAATAAGTAAGAAAAACCATTCTCTAACGACGACTCCCCAAGTCGACAGACGTAAAAAAGCCATCCCGTAGGATGGCTCTTTGATCCAAACAATCTGTAAACGAATTAACGCTTAGAGAATTGTTTACGACGACGTGCGCCGCGTAGACCGACTTTCTTACGTTCAACTTCACGAGCGTCACGAGTAACCAGACCAGCCGATTTCAGAGTTGGTTTCAACGCTGCATCGTACTGAATCAAGGCACGGGTGATACCGTGACGAACCGCGCCAGCTTGGCCAGATTCGCCGCCGCCAACCACGTTTACCATGATGTCGAAAGCTTCAAGATTGCTAGTCAACACGAGTGGTTGACGAACGATCATACGGCCTGTTTCACGAGCAAAGTATTGATCCAATGCTTTACCGTTAACGATGATTTGGCCAGTACCTTTTGCCAAGAACACACGAGCTACAGAGCTCTTGCGACGGCCAGTACCATAATTGTATTTACCTACCATGATGCAATTCCTTTAAGTAAGTTTTGCGATCGCTTAGAGAGCAAGAGTTTTAGGTTCTTGCGCAGTGTGCGGATGCTCGCCACCGGCATAAACTTTCATTTTCTTGATCATTGCGTAGCCCAATGGGCCTTTTGGTAACATGCCTTTAACAGCAAATTCCAACGCACGGCCAGGAAATTTGTTTTGCATTTCAGTGAAGGTACGCTCGTAAATACCGCCTGGGTGACCAGTGTGACGGTAATAAATCTTCGCCGTTGCTTTATCGCCAGTAACGCGGATCTTGTCTGCGTTTACCACAACGATGTAGTCGCCGGTATCGACGTGCGGAGTGTATTCAGCTTTATGTTTGCCACGCAGGCGTTTGGCGATCTCGGCAGCGAGACGGCCCAGCACTAAGTCTGTGGCGTCCACAACGAACCACTCGCGCTTCACCTCGTGCGGCTTGGCAGAAAAGGTTTTCATGACTGCTAGTCCACGTTTTTGAATTTGAGAAAGTCGCGGATTGTAGCGGGTTAAATGCCACTCTGTCAAATGCATTTGCAAACAGATTCCAATCCGAGACAAAAAAAACGCAATCAAGGCATGCCTAGATTGCGCGAAATCCTACCAAATAAATGGAGGATGGAGGAGACGACATCGAGCAAAGCCCAATGTCATCGCCGATTATCACAGAAATTTAGGTGTAAGACAACCAAGTTTTCCGTGCTACGACCAATGGTTATAGCGCCAATCTACTCGTTCAATTTACCCGCAGTGCCATCGCATCACCTGCATTTCCCCGTTAGAATAGTGACCGATATTCCATCGTTTTGCCTTAATCCAAGGACCAGTGAATTATGAAAGTACGCATTAAATGGGTCGAAGAAGTGAGTTTTTTGGCGCAGTCCGAATCTGGCCATGCAGTGCTAATGGATGGCCCTCCAGAGGGCGGAGGACGTAATCTCGGTCCGCGCCCGATGGAAATGCTACTGATGGGCATGGCAGGCTGCTCTAGCTATGATGTCATCCACATTCTTAAAAAAGGCCGTGCGGACGTTAGAGACTGTGTGCTTGAAGTTGATGCTGAACGCGCGCCAACCGACCCTAAGGTATTCACCAAGATTCATTTACATTTTATTGTGACCGGCAAAGGGCTTAAAACAGAGGCCGTTGAACGGTCGATTAAATTATCGGCCGAAAAATACTGCTCTGCATCGATTATGCTCGGCCAAGTCGTTGCTATTACGCACGATTTCAGCGTGCATGAAGCCGATTAGTTCGTAGGCTTAGCTCAATAAAAAAAACGGCAAGAAAGCAATTCTTGCCGTTTTTTTATTGCCGATGAAATATTTATTTTGTTGAGTCTAATGATTTTTAATGCGCAGCGACTTCTTGACGGCGAAAAATCCAAGCATAAGGTAAACCAATAAATAAAGCCCCACCCACAATATTACCCAGCGTTGCAGGCAATAAATTATGCAGGAAAAAAATCACTCCAGCTGGCATCCAACCCAAGCAACATTGCGGCAGGGATAAAGAACATATTCGCAATACTATGTTCCATACCCAACGCAACGAATGCCATGACAGGCAACCAAATACCCATCATGCGCCCTAATGTGTCTTTTGCTGAATAACCTTGCCAAGCGGCTACACACACCAAAATATTCGCCAAAATACCTTTAAAAAAAGTCACGACAAATGGGTTTTCTAATTTGTGATGGGCAACAGAGAGTAAAAATAGCGTTGCAGAGTCATCCGGCTTAAAAATCCCCGTCATATAGGCAAAAGCCCATGCGGTAAATAAAGCACCAATAAAATTACCCAAATAAGAGAGCCCCCAGACTTTTGCCACATCGCGTTTAGCCAATAAATTACGTTGCAATGGCACCATTTGCGTCGCGCAATTACTGGTAAAAAGATCTACCCCAGTCAACACCACCGCAATAAAGCCCAAAGGGAAAACCGCGCCAAATAATAATTTACCCAAGCCAGGATTGCTCTGCATCAACTCAGGCGAGCCCCCTGCTACACAAACCGCGAGCAGACCACCAAGGGAAATAAACATCCCGCCGATAATGGCCATGACCGCCAATCTTGAGCAAGGCAATGCTGATTTTTCTAAAGCACTGTGTTCAACATAATCAACAATGGCAGAAGGAGCTAACATCCCATTCATATCAAAGCCTGCATTTCTATTATTTAGATGGCGCTATTTTATAACGCGCATACCCACAAAGAGCGGAAGTATTGCCATGACGTTGGTATTGAATACGACAAATCTGATCTGGCGCAAAGTTCTAGTGGTTCATGTCAGCCGCCGCAATGCGCACAATATGCTATTTAATTTTTAAACTCGCTTAAAACCGATAACTCAGTTGCGTCATTAATTTAGAAGTTAACTGCATTATTTGTGGCACAGGCTGTGGCAAAGGAGCCGCCCCCATTTGATCGGCCAGCTCGGCATGGCTCATTTCATCCAAATACATTTGCGCCACAATGGCGCGGCTTTTTTCGTCCGACTCAGGCAATTCATTGAGATGACTTTGCAAATGTGCGCCAACCTGCCGCTCCGTTTCGGCCAAAAAGCCCAAATTCCATTTGTCACCAATCACACCCGCGGCAACCCCCATCGCCAATGAGCCGGCATACCACAACGGATTAAGCACACTGCGGTGACTACCTAGCTCAGCCAAACGCCGCTGAGTCCAAGCCAAATGCTCGACCTCTTCATCGGCTGCTTGGCGTAACGCTTGCCGCGCAGCGGGGTCTCTGGCGGTCAAAGCCTGCCCTTGATACAACGCTTGCGCGCACACTTCGCCGCAGTGATTCACCCGCATCAATCCTGCTGCGTGCGCTTTTTCTGCGCTACTCATTGCTACATCATCAATTTTGGCATCAGGATGAGCCCGAGCACTCACCGCGGGTGCTGCTAAAGTACGCAACACCGTATCAAACTCAGTAATAAATTGGTCCAAAGAAGGTAATTTCAGCATCATCAGTTCTCCTTAAGCTGGCAATTCTACACTGTGCACATGTTATGATTACGAGATTGTATATTTTACCTCCAATTTGCAGGAATTTTCATGAAACGCTTCGTTATCGCTGCCGCTTTAGCACTTTCAAGCTTGACCGCCATCGCCGCCAATCCGCAAGTCGAGCTCAACACCAGCAAAGGTAAAATCATCGTTGAACTCTACCCAGAACAAGCACCAATCTCTGTGGCTAATTTTTTGCAATATGTCAAAAGCAAACATTATGACGGTACGGTTTTTCACCGCGTAGTGCCCGGATTTGTCGTGCAAGGTGGCGGTTACGATGTAAAACAAGAACAGAAACCAACTAAAGCATCAATTCAAAACGAAGCCAAAATCACGACAGAAAAAGGGCTAAAAAATGACCGCGGTATGCTGGCGATGGCCAGAACCGGTCAGCCGCATTCGGCAACAAGCCAGTTTTATATCAACCTAAAAAACAATGACGCTTTAAACTACCCTTCATTTGATGGCTGGGGTTACGCGGTATTTGGTAAAGTATTGAGTGGCATGGAAGTGGCAGATCAAATGGCAAAAGTGAGTTTACTGCCTGGTGATACCCCTGCCGAACCGATCATCTTAATCAGCGCCAAAGAATTAGCCGCCAAAACCGAAAAAGCCAGCGCTAGCAAAAGCAGCACGACCAAGTAATTTATATTTTTTCAAGGACAAAACAGATGACTAAAGTAAAACTCACCACCAGCATGGGTGACATTGTTTTAGAACTAAACGAAGAAAAAGCGCCGATTACGGTGGCTAACTTTATTCAATACGCTACTTCTGGTCATTACGATGGTACGATTTTCCATCGCGTCATCGATGGCTTTATGGTGCAAGGTGGTGGCTTTGAACCAGGCATGAAAGAAAAAAAAGACAAGCACCCAACCATTCAAAATGAAGCTGACAATGGTTTAAAAAATGATATTTACACCATCGCAATGGCGCGCACGCCAGAACCACATTCAGCCTCTTCACAGTTTTTCATCAATGCTGCTGACAATGATTTCTTAAATCATCGTAATAAAACAGCCCAAGGCTGGGGCTATGCCGTATTTGGCACTGTGATTGAAGGGCAAGACATCGTCGACAAAATCGAAAAAGTGAAAACTGGCAGCAATGGTTTCCACCAAGATGTGCCAAAAACAGATGTGGTCATTGTGAGTGCCGAAGTGCTGGCCTAATTACTTTGACTCACGATCGATTTAATTTTAAGCGCAGCAAGCCTGCGCTTTTTTTTATGCTCAACCTGCAAAGCCTTTCGAATGACTCAAGCCACATACTTTATCTCTGACCTACATTTATCCCCTAGCGACACAGCCACGGTACATGCATACCAGCAATTTATGCGCCAAATTGTTGCGAGCAGAGCTGAATATTTATATATTTTGGGGGATTTATTTGAATACTGGTTGGGTGATGATCAGCTCGACGAGCCATTCTATGCTGAGCAAGTGGCCGAAATTGCTGCCGTTGCGCAAACTGGCGTCAAAGTTTTTTTTATGGCCGGTAATCGCGATTTACTCGTTGGTCGCCGATTTGCAACAAGTGGTCAACTCACCGTGTTACCAGACCCAAGTTTGATACATTTACAGGGGCAAGCGATTTTATTGGGCCACGGTGATCGTTATTGCACTGATGATATCGCCTACCAGCGCTATCGCCGGCTGACACATAATCCAATTGTGCAATGGATTTGGCTGCATTTACCAAAAAAAATCCGCGATAAACAAATTGCTAACTTACGATTAAAATCACAACAATCCAATAAAAATAAAACCCGTATGATTATGGATGTCAATCTTGCCGCGATTGAAACCGAATTACAGCATAGTCCTGCACGGCTGCTGATTCATGGACACACCCATAGGCCAGCACAACACCAGCATCAACACGGAATTCGCTGGGTCATTCCAGACTGGAAAAAAGGGCATGGTGGCTATCTATTAAGCCAAGATGGTCAAATCAGCCTACATCACTATCCTGTTTAACTCAGTGAAATAAATCATCACCATAGCGACAAGTATTTGTTTTTATGACAAAACCCACTACTATTGGGGCTTATCAACTTACCTAATACGCCAAAAAAATGAAATTTATTCGTAAAATACGACTAGATTTTCTGACGCTTGCATTGCTATCTTCAATGGCAAGCGCGGAAAACACTTTGCGTATTTTGACTTGGCATGGCTATGCAGATCCCGACTGGATTGCTGCATTTGAGCAGAAATACCATAGCAAAGTTGAACTGACTTATGTTTCAAGTGATGATGAGTTATGGGAAAAGATCAATCGTAAGCAGGCCAATAACTATGATGTTTTTGCCGTGAATACTGCTGAATTACAGCGCTATATTGACCATAATCTCGTCACCCCGATTAAACAAAATCAAATTCCTAACTCCAAAAATCAATTACCCCGTTTTCGTAAAACTGAGCAAATATCAGGTTTAAATCGCAATGGTCATTTATACGCCATTCCATTTACTTATTCAGAAATGGGGCTCATTTATGATAAAAAGCAATTTAAAACGCCACCTGTATCAATGAATGACCTATGGCAAACCCGATACAGTGGAAAAATCGTTCTCTACGATGGCAGTAATCATAATTTCAGCCTAGCCGCACTCACATTGCATGCCAACAATCCATTTAAACTCTCAGCCAATGAGATGAAGCAAACCGTCGATAAATTACTCCAATTACGCCCACAAAATCCTATTTTTTACACCACCCCAGAGCAAGGCACGCAAGCATTTATTAACAATAAAGCCGCGTTAATGTATGCCAATTATGGCCAGCAACAGGTTAAATTATTGCAACAAGCGGGAGCAGACATAGGCTATATTATTCCGCAAGAGGGCGTACTGGCATGGCTAGATTGTTGGGCAATCAGCAATACCAGCAAAAATCGCAAGCTCGCCGAAAATTGGATTAATTACACTTTAGAAAAAACAGTGAGTCACACTTTAAGTCAGCGGCAAGGTTTATCTAACACCTTAAGTGGTGGTAATTTAAAAGACAGCGATAAAATTTTATGGCTAGAACCATCGGAAAACTTTGCCTTGCGCAGTCAATATTGGGATCGAATTCGTGCTGGCAAAGCGCGGCAAGACGCTCAACGACAATTAACTAAATAACGCCTATCATCCAGAGCACTCACAAATTCGCTCTAACTTCATACGCAAAAACTTCAGTCCTATTGATTCACTGCGATGTATTCACAAGCCGTAATAATGAAGCCCACCAATAGGTGGGCTCGGCAACAAACGGCGAATTTAAATATGGAGAACTCGCTTGATCGTAAAGTACGAAAAACCTTACGGGACTTTGCTAAAAGAGAACAATAGCAAACAACTTTTAAATTACTGCTTAGTTAGCAAATGCCATCATTGAGGCGCGTGTCACCACCAGCAACTGATCACCCGTTGCAGCTTGTGTTAGCCATTCTTTGTTTGCAACCGGTACGGTAATGATTTTGCCAGCAAAATCTTTGACGCGCAGCGAACCAGCGGCAACATTCACGCCCACAATATCATTGTAAACGGTATGCGTTAATGTCATGCCTGCGCCATCGACAGATAAATCTTGTGTATTGGTATCAATCACTTTACGAATGCCAGCAGTGCCTTTTTGCAATACAAAAGCCATTGTTTCAGCCCCTGTAACCGTGGCGGTGTCATTGGGCTTTAAGGTATTCAAACGCGTGACCTTGGGATTAATATTAGTAAACTCGAGCATTTGCCCGTTTGGCATTTGGAGCACAACGCTGCGCGTTGCCAAATCGACAGAAACCACCCGTGCCTCATCAATCTTACGTTCAGAAGTCGCCACGAGTAATTCATCTTGCCCAGTTGCGGCAATCGACGCCGTTCCGACCAATAAACCCGCAGTGAGCAAGATAGAAGCAAGTAATTTAGTGCGCATAATTGATACCCCTAGATTTATTTATTCAAACGATAAGCATAAAGCAAATTATCACCCATCGAGGCTAACACCCAGTGTCAGCAAAAACCCAGTCTAGCTCGAAATGGACAGGCTAGAAATAAATAATTTGCCTAATCAATATAATTGAAAAACCAGCAGAATCCAGCACTAACTCACCTTGGCGACAGTAGGGCAACCGCCTGCGCTTCAACCGCTGCGCCCTCTCCCACGGGGCCGAGCTTTTCATAGGTCTTGGCTTTCACGTTGACCAACGCCACATCAATTTGCAAATCTTCGGCAATATTCACTCGCATTGCGGGAATATGCGGGGCCATTTTGGGCTGCTGAATTAAGATCGATGCATCAATATTCGCCACTTGCCAACCTGCTTGCGCCACTCGCCGCACCGCTTCGCGCAATAAAACGCGGCTATCTACGCCTTTAAATTCGGTGGCCGTATCTGGAAAATGCCGACCAATATCACCCAAACCCGCCGCGCCCAAAATCGCATCGGTAATCGCATGCAACAAAGCATCGGCATCGGAATGCCCCAGCAGGCCTTTCTCATACGGGATATGTACGCCGCCCAAAATTAAAGGACGATCAGCCACCATACGATGAACATCCCAGCCTTGGCCGATACGAAAAGGTAAAGTCATGTTGAATTCTCCAGCGAAACGCTTGCCAACAAGCGCCATACAATAAGGTTTACATTACAACGACAAGATCAACGGTTAGCCTGTAACAGCAACCCCGCCAATTGCAAATCCTGCGGATAAGTCACTTTCAGATTCCATGGACTGCCCATGATAAGTTTGGGTGAATAGCCGAGGCGTTCGAGCGCGCTGGCTTCGTCGGTGATCTCTGCAACGTGTTCGGGTAGCGCGTCTTGAAGTGCGGCGAGCAATGGGCCACGGCGGAACATCTGCGGCGTTTGTGCTTGCCAAAGTCCCGCGCGCGGCGTGGTGTTAGCGATGCGTGGCTCAGTAGAAGAATTGACGGCGACCTTAAGGGTATCGGCCACTGGAACAGCTAAAATACCGCCTACAGCGTCATACTCCAACTGAATAATCATGGCATCCACTTGTTGGCTGGTGATACAAGGGCGGGCGGCGTCATGCACCAGCACCCAAATATCATCAGACATCGCAAAACCCTGCGCGTGTTGACCCGCTTGAGGACTTTCAATGGGAGCAGCGGCAAGTGCCGTCAGACCATTCATCACTGATTCAGCGCGGCTAACGCCTCCCACGCGCAGCACCAGCAAGCGGGCCAACGACTCGCCCAGTAAAGCAGCCCAATCGTAGCTTTCCCACCATTCATCTTCGGGCGAAATCACCACCACCACTTGCGCGATGCCCGCAGCACCGAGCAAGGCGCGCAGCGTATGCGCGATCAACGGTTGACCAAGTAAATCTAAATATTGTTTCGGCGTCGCAGACGCCATACGGCTGCCGCTACCCGCGGCAGGGACTAAGGCAATGGCAGTCATTCTGTAGTCTCGTTCTCGTCATCTTCTTGTGCATCGAGCGCGTTATACACTTCGGCGATCTCGACTTCAGGGTGCGCGGTTTGCCAAGCGTCGAGCACGTCAGCTAATGCTTGATCATTGAGCGCCGCCACGCCAAATTGCCGTTCAGGCAGCCAAGCGACTGTAGCTGCGCTCGCCGCATCGTGTGCGTGCTGCGTTTCTTCGCCACCCGCTTGGCCCTGCATTGACATAAGCTTCGACCAATCGTCCAGCGCCATATCGCTGTCTAGAACCAGCTCACAAAGGGTATTAGCCGCTAGCTCAATAGGTACAGTGGCTTCGATCACATACGTCGAGTAATTTGCGCGTTGCCAAAATTCTAACCAATCAAATACGGGCACTGGATTGCCATTGAGTTCATGCGTGCCGCGCGGTGCGCCGTCAATCAGCACGATATCTTGGTAACGCACGCCGCAATCGGGCAAAGGGACACTGATAATCTGCGCGCGCGCTGGATCAAGACGATTGGCCCACAGCACCTCAACCTGATCGCCCTGCGTAATTCGCACCGGAATCAAGCCCAATTTTAAATCGGGCGCAGCATGCTCCACCGCATCCAATGGCAGCGTAATGCCAAAAAATTCCCATGCTTTGCCAGCCCGTTTCCCAATCAGCAATCGCGGTTGCCGCGATGCCCATATTCCACCACGCGGCGGCGTCTTCGGGATTGAGCTCGGCTGCGCGGCGGTTGTAGCGCAGCGACTCGGCCCAGCGGCTTTGATATTTATACAGCAGCGCCAAATCGTAGTTCGTCACTGCGTCTTGCTCATCAATGGCCAGCGCCGCCAAAAAATGCTGCTCGGCCAGCGCTTCGTCGTGCTCTTCCCACGCCGCATGCGCGGCGGTTTTGAGTTCAGTGCTATTCATGCAAACGCTCATTGTGGATTGCCCTCGGTATTGGGCAACGCGGCGAGCGGCTCAAGTTCGCGCCACACGCAGCTGCCCTTGACGGCTTTATCTAGCGCATCGAGATACTTTTGATGTAATGCGAGTTCTTCACTGCTGGCTTGCGTCACGATCAGCGGCAAGCTATTGCTGCGGCGCGCTAAATTACTGGCGTTTTCTTCTGCAGTTGGCGCGTAGTCGATCAATAGACTATCTTGGCCGCGCGTCATCGCCATATACACTTCGGCGAGCAATTCGCAGTCAATCAGCGCGCCGTGTAATGTTCGGCCAGAACGATCGACGTCATAACGATCACACAGCGCATCCAGGCTATTGCGTTTGCCCGGCCACAGATCTTTGGCCATTTTCAGCGTGTCGGTCACGCTAGCGACGTAGTCTTCTAGCTTGCCACGGCCTAACTTGCCAAGCTCCATATTCAAATAGCCAACGTCAAATGGCGCGTTATGGATAATGATTTCGGCGTCTGTTACAAATTCAAGAAAATCATCGACGATTTGCCCGAACTTGGCTTTGTCCGACAAAAATTGCGTGGTTAAACCATGGACATTCAAAGCACCCTCTTCAGAGTCGCGGCCCGGATTGATGTAGCGATGAAAATGGCTATCGGCTTTGGATAATTTACGATCAATCATTTCAACCGCAGCGATCCGATTTCCAAAATTCGGTTACCGTCTTCAACCCGCAGACCTGTCGTCTCGGTATCGAGGAAAATTTGACGCATGATGATTCCCAACAAAACAATGGCGCTATTGTAACTGATGTTGATCACGGGCAAAAAACCGTCCACCGCGTGAAAAACCACGCACTCTGCCTTTATGCCGACAACATCAAAACCTTACAACGCAGAGACACAGAGGCGCAGAGAACACCCATTCAGGTCTCAAACCATCACCAACACGCTGATTTAAACTGCGATTGGCTGATGTTTTGTTCTGCGTCTCGGCATTGGATTTTTGTTTAACGTTTAAGTGAACCGCAGGCAATGGGCTTTGACGCTATTCACATCAAAACCTTACAACGCAGAAACACAGAGGCGCAGAGAACGCCAATTTAGGTCTCAAACCATCGCCAACACGCTGATTTAAGCTGCAATTGCCGGATGTTTTCGCTAAGCCTCGGCGTTGGCGTTGGCGTTGGCGTTGGCGTTGGCGTTGGCGTTGGCGTTGGCGTTGGCGTTGGCGTTGGCGTTGGCGTTGGCGTTGGCGTTGGCGTTGGCGTTGGCGTTGGCGTTTCAATATTGAACGCTTAAGTGAACCGCAAGTACTTGGCTTCGTTTTTTCTCACCAATTCGTTCAAATCATTTCGCCGCGGTGCCTGCGGCAAACTCGTATGATTGGAAACGCGCCAACCGCACGCTAGCGCGAATGCCAACACGGCCAATATCAATACATTCAGGAAGACCATGCCCCGCTCTCTCTTTATTAGCCACGGTGCGCCATCGCTGGCCATTGAGCCCAGCCCAGCACACGATTTTTTACTTTCACTGGGCCAAACCTTGCCTCGCCCTAAGGCCATCGTGCTGATTTCAGCGCACAATATTCAAGCGCAATTCACCGTCGGTAGCGCTCAGCAATGGCAAGAAGTGCATGATTTTAGTGGGTTTTCACCCGAGCTGTATCAATTGCAATATCGACCGCAGGGGGATCCGGGATTGGCCGAACGCCTGGCTTTACAACTGGCCAACGATGGGCACGCGATGGCCATTAGCGATCATCCGGCGATTGATCATGGCGCTTGGGTGCCGTTGATGCTGATGTATCCCAAGGCCGATATTCCTTTGGTGACGATCTCATTGGCAGCATCAATGGACAGCGCCGCGCATTTAGCACTGGGCCAATCACTGGCAAAATATTTACCTGATGAGGTGTTGCTGATTGGCTCTGGTAGCATTACGCACAATCTCAACGACGCTTTTAGTCGGATGAGAACCGGGCAAACTGAGTATAAAATTGAGCCGTATGCGGCGCAATTCATTGCTGCGACTTACTCTGCGCTCAATACCCAGCCTTTATTGGATTGGGTTAATTGGCAACAAAACTTGCCGCATGCACGGCAAGCCCACCCCACGATTGAACATTTTTTACCGCTACTGATTGCGCGCGCCGCCGCTGGCGATCAGGTCGACGTGCTGGCGCTGCATCAAAGTATGTCGCTGGGGGTGTTGGGGATGGATGTGATTGGCTTTACGCCAAGCGCGCGTTAAGTGAGTGATTCAACGCCGCGATTGGCCAATTGATCGGCGCGCTCATTGCCCGGATTACCGGCATGGCCTTTCACCCAACGCCAGGCAACAGTATGCCGCGCCACTTGCGCGTCGAGCTGCTTCCACAAGTCTTCATTTTTAACCGCTTGTTTAGCGGCGGTTTTCCAGCCGTTTTTTTTCCAGCCATGAATCCAAGTTTCAATACCATTTTTAACGTATTGTGAATCGGTATGAATGGTAACTTCACAGGTACGGGTTAACGCCGCTAAAGCGCTAATCACCGCCAGTAATTCCATGCGGTTATTGGTGGTATGTGTGCTTCACCACCGAATAATTCTTTTTCATGCTCGCCAAAGCGCAAAAAAGCGCCCCAGCCGCCAGGACCGGGATTGCCTTTACAAGCGCCGTCGGTATAGATTTCTACCATGATGTTGTTCACTTTTGGAGTGCCACAATGCGTGTTTCTGCACTGGTTTTAAGTTGTATATTGCCGCTCAGTTTAACCGCAGTTCCGCTGTATGCCGCGACTTTTTGTCCGTGGAAAATTCCCAGCGACAGCAAAACCGAACGTTTAATCAATCTTACCGTGGTGCAATTTATTGATGTCAATGATGATGAAGTCAAAATCGCTTTTGGCGGCGGCAATCTGGGCAGCGGCCATGATATTCGTTTAGCGACTAAAAATCGCGATGAAGGCAATAAATTGATTAAATCAATGCAAGATGCGGCAAAACAGTGTGATAAATAAATCCACAACCTATAGGTATATGCTTATAGGTCATTAAATTCAAAATCTACAAGCATATACCTTTGACAGCAGCCGGTTTTACTCTATTTACAACGATCTTTACGCGCTTGCTGGCGGAGTTTTTCGATGGCCATTGCCGAGCTTTGCTGTGGCGGTAGCCGAGCGCCATTGCGGTTCAATCAAATGCATGCCACGAATCCGCTTTACCGCGGCAACACAATACACGCCACCACCAGCGGGCCATAAGCGATCACCCGCTTGATCGAGAAAACGGCTTTTTTCTAACCAGCCGGGGCGTTGTACCGGTGGCCGATAGCATAAATGCTCGTCTTGCAGCGTTTGAAAATCCAGCACACTTAACCAATCTTTTAATTTGGGTAACGCCACAAAATTGCCTTTCCACGGGATTTCTGAATTGGGCTTTAAACGGCGTAAACCCCATAAACTCCATGGATTAAAGCCGGTAATCAATAAACGTCCCTCAGGGCGCAAGGCGCGCTGACATTCGCGCAGCACCGCATGCGGGTCCTGACAAAAATCCAGCACATGCGGTAAAGCAATCAAATCCAAGCTTTGCTCATCAAATGGCAACGCTTGTACCGAGCATTTCAACTGCGTGCCAGCTGCTTCACCGGCTTGCAAACGCCAAGGCATGCGATTGCTGCGTAAACAATCAATTTGTGGCAATTCAAGCTGCACCGCTTTGTAGCCAAAAATATCCACCACCGAGCGCTCAAACCAAGCCAACTCGCTCATGGCCACATAGCGCCCTAGCGGAGTTGCTAGCCAAGTAGCAAAATGATCAAACTCAGCATTCATTTTTTGATGCCCACAGGATTTAAGTAAATAAAATGCTCAAACTACACTGCCTACCGATTCTGGATGACAACTACATCTGGCTGATCGAACATCAGCACCAAGTTATTGCCGTTGATCCAGGTCTTGCTGCCCCATTACAAAATTGGCTGGCCGCCCATCAAGCACAATTAGCCGGCATCCTCATTACGCACCATCACCACGATCATACTGGCGGCTTAACTGCATTCGCTGCCAGCACGCTGCCCATTTACGGCCCCGCAGGCATCCTTGGGGTGAATCATCCTTGCCATGATGGCGATACCTTAACTTTATTGGGAGAGACATTTCAAGTTATCGCCACGCCGGGGCATACTTTGGATCATTTAGCCTATTTTGGTGCTGGTTTCTTGTTTTGTGGCGATACTTTATTTGCTGCTGGCTGTGGTCGACTGTTTGAAGGTCAACCGGTGCAACTATTTAATAGTTTACAACGACTAGCCCAGCTCCCTTTGCAAACGCAGGTTTGCTGTACTCACGAATACACGCTCAGCAATCTACGCTTTGCGCTGCATGTGCAACCCGATAACAGTGCCTTGCTAGAGCGTCAGGCTATCGAAAGTGAAAAACGTTCCCAGCAACAAGCCACTTTACCCAGTACGATTGCACTTGAATTAGCGACCAATCCTTATCTACGCTGCACAGATGCTGGGCTATTTGCACAAGTTAAAGCCCATCAACCAAAGATAACCACGCCATTAGATTGCTTTACCGCGCTACGCAGCTGGAAAGATTCTTTCCGTTAATCCACTTTCAGGGGCTAACTCGTTGACACAGCAGGAAAGCCGCCATTAGTATCGGCAGATTCATTTACTTTGGGGCTCAGCATATGCTGCGACTACCTGCGCTCATCCTGAGCGCTTTTTTAGCCACGCCGCTGCTTGCAGCCGATCCCAATACTCGCTTTGATTACGCACTCACCCAGCCTGCGGTGCCCATTAGCGCCGATACCCAACGTGTGATGCAGGCCTTATTTAGCAATCAAGTCATCACGCCAGCAGAAGCGGATATTTGGGCCCGTGTTCGTAAAGGTTTTGCCATCCCTGATATTGACAGCCCCTTAGTCAGCAAATGGGAAAACTACTACGCCAGCCGACCTGATTACCTCAATCGCATTATCAGTCGCAGTACCCCGTATTTATACTTTGTGGTCGAAGAAGTCGAAAAGCGCGGCATGCCGATGGAAATGGCGCTCTTACCGATGATCGAATCGGCCTACAACCCTAAAGCGCTGTCTTCGGCGCAAGCGGCTGGCATGTGGCAATTTATTCCTGCCACGGGTAAGCGTTATGGTCTTGAGCGCACTTGGTGGTATGACGGCCGTCGTGATGTGGTCGCGGCAACTGGCGCGGCTTTGTCTTATTTACAAGAAATTCACGGCCTATTTGATGATTGGCAACTGGCACTCGCATCGTATAACTGGGGTGAAAATGCCGTTCGCCGCGCAGTCGATCGCAATCAAGCCGCAGGCCTTAGCGCTAGCTATATCGACTTAAGAATGCCCGACGAAACTCGTAACTACGTGCCGAAATTACTCGCCATCCGCAATATTATTGCCGACCCTGCCGCCTATGGCGTTGAACTTAAGCCGATGGCCAATCAAGCCTATTTCACCACTTTGCAACCGGGCAAGCACATGGATGTATCCATTGCCGCGCAATTGGCCGAAATTAGCGTGGATGAATTACTGCGCCTCAATCCTGGGTTTATCCGCCCGGTGATTGCCCACAAAGAAGACCGACAATTAGTTTTGCCGATCGCCAACAAAGCGATCTTTGAGCGCAACTTAGCGCAATACACCGAGCCACTGCTCAATTGGCAGCCTTATGTCACCAAAACGGGTGAACGCTTTGAAGATTTAGCCACCATCTTTGGCATTGCAGCCGCCGAATTACGCGATATGAATGATATTGCCAGCAAAGAAAACATTGCGCGTGGCCAAACGATTTTAGTGCCTCGCCTTGCAGGGCTAGATATCTCTGAGCGACAAACCTTAGCTGCACTACATAAAAATCGTGAGTCAGATGCCATCGATACCGGTGCCAATGACAAACCCAAAGCGCAACCGGTGTTAGCTAAAAACAGCAAAACCACCGAACATAAAGTCGCCAAAGGCGATACTTTATTTAATATTGCCAACCGCTATGGCTTGAGTCTGGCGCAATTAAAATCGCTCAATGGACAAAAAAACCAACCATATTGCAATCGGCGATACCTTGCTGGTGCAACGCCCGCAAAATTCGCTGGCGAGCAAATCGCCCAGCAAATACGTTGCTCAGCGCGGCGATACTTATAGCTCAATTGCCCGTAAATTTGACGTTGAGCTAGCGGATCTCAAAAAATGGAATCGGCAAAATTTAGTTCCCGGCATGAAAGTCGTACTCTCGCAAGCCGGCCGCTAAGCCACAAAGAAACAACAGAACAAAAAACACCTTCTGCGATTGATCCAGAAGGTGTTTTTTTTGCGCATAAAATCAGTGCAATTACCCCAAGAAAGGCTTAATCTATTTGGGTGATATCTCTTATTAAGAGGCTAGATCATGCCTAAGCAACTCGAAGTGCAACGCACGCAACACGACATTGTTTTTAATCCCAGCGCAGTCGATCAAACCGTCGCTGCGGCGCGCTTTTTAGCACACCTCAATGGCATTCAAGCGCAAGCCTACCCCGCAGAACACAAAATCACCATTAGTTACTCACTGTGCGAATATGCTTTGCTGGATATTGAGCAGCAACTACAAAATGCTGGATTTGAGCTCGACACGCACTTTTGGCAAAAAATCAAACGCGAATTTGTGCATTACAGCGAAACCGTACAACGCGATAATCTCGCCATGCCAGAACACAATTTAAAATCGCCACAAATTTATATTCATGCCTGGGAAAAACACCAGCACGGGGATCATGACGATACGCCGGAAGAGCTGCGGCGTTACCTTTAAATACTCGCGCATTCCCATTTGTCTATGCTGACAACCAGCTGAAGCCACGCCGCACAAACTAATACGCAAAAATCCCGAAGCGATCGCTACGCGCTATAATCGGCGCTTACTCCTCAATCCTCTGTTGCCATGACTTTTTGCCCGACTCGTAGTGCCCAGATCGATCTCGACGACAATGCCCTACTGCGCTATAGCCGCCATATTTTGCTCGACGAAATTGGTATTGAAGGACAAACCGCACTCAGCCAAGCACACGTCTTAGTCATTGGCGCCGGTGGTTTAGGCTCGCCCGTTACGCTGTATTTGGCCAGCGCCGGCATTGGCACGCTCACCATTGTCGACGACGATCACATCGATTTAAGCAATTTACAACGGCAAATCGTCCATACCGAAGATCGTGTCGGCCAAAATAAAGCCCTCTCGGCCAAACAAACCTTAGAAGCGCTCAATAGCCAAATTCGCATTATTGCGCTCAACGAGCGCGCTAGTAGCGAGCGCTTGCTGGAATTAGTCGCCGCTGCGGATATTGTCGTGGATTGCTGCGATAACTTTGCCACCCGCCACGCCATCAATCGCGCCTGTGTTGCCAGCAAAACCCCCTTGGTGTCGGGTGCCGCAGTGCGTTTTGATGGGCAGCTCACGGTATTTGATGCTCGAATCGACGGCGCGCCGTGTTATCACTGTTTGTTTGGCGAAGAAGGCGAAGCCAATGATGGCCCTTGCGCCACTTTTGGCGTCTTTGCCCCGCTTGTTGGCATTATCGGAGCGGCACAAGCCGCCGAAGCGCTTAAAGTCTTAATGGGGCTGGGTGAAACCTTGATTGGCCGCTTGCAACTGTATGACGCCCGTACCGCTCGCTGGCGCGAAATGAAATACAAGCAAGATCCGATCTGCCCAGTGTGTGCGGTGCTCAAGCATGAACGACAAGCCACGCCGCCCTTCCTTGCAAGACGTTGCCGATTTAGTCAACACCTCCAAAATGACCATTAGCCGCTACTTGCGCTCCCCTGAGCAAGTCGCCCCACTGACGGCTGCGCGAATCGCGCAAGCCATGCAAACGCTAGGCTATATTCCGAGCCGCGTTCCAGCGATGCTGTCGAACTCGCGTAGCCGCGCGATTGGTGTGCTTTTACCTTCAATGTCCAATCAGTGTGTTTTCTGCCGTTGCCCATGGTATTGAACAAATCAGCACCCCAGCCGGCTACCACACTTTGTACGGCCATTATGGTTACGAGCCAGAGCGAGAAGAACAACAAATCGAGCAATTACTGTCATTTCATATTGATGGTTTAATTTTATCGGAATCCAATCACACCACCCGCACCCGAAAAATGCTGGAAGTCGCCGCGATTCCAGTGGTGGAGATCATGGATTTACCGGCTCAACCCATTGATTTGGCCGTTGGGCTTGATCACGTTGCCGCCGCCAAAGCCATGATTGAAGCGATGCTGGCGCACGGCTACCGGCGTATTGTGTATTTAGCCGCGCGTATGGACACCCGCACTCAGCAACGCAATGATGGCTACTGCCAAGCCATGGCCGCACAACAATTGCCAATACACACCATCCAAACCAGTGAATCATCGAGCTTTACTTTAGGTGCCAGCTTAATTCGCCAAGCTTTACTCGAAGTGCCCGATCTAGATGGCGTTTTTTTGTACCAATGATGACATCGCCGCCGGTGCATTATTGGAATTACAAAGTATCGGCCGCCGCATTCCAGAAGACATTGGTATTGCTGGCGTTAACCATTTAGATATTGGCTTGGCACTCAAACCCCAGCTCGCGAGCATTATTACGCCCCGCGAAGCCATTGGTCGACATGCCGCCGAGCGACTCATTGGCAGCATCAATGGTCAGCAATATCCTGAGCGTACCTTGAACCTAGGCTTTGATCTTTTTTTGGGTGGCAGCATCTCAAAGCACATTTAATCCGCGCCCTTCTCCAGATACCCTCCTGATGTATTTGCTTGTAAGCCTTTAGCTTACTAACACCGATACATATACATTGCGTAGTAAATATTCACCCGACTACGTAAGTGTAATCCCTAGGTCAAAACAGCCCTGAAACCCACGTCAACACTTGAGCGAAGATAAAAATAAAGGCAAGATGTTACCGAAAACATGTTACCAGTAACATCTTCAAATATTTCGATTGGAGTCGAAAAATGACAAGTACAAAAGTTTACGTTTTGATGGGGGTATCAGGCTGTGGTAAATCAGCTGTCGCCAATCAACTCGCAAAAGATCTTAACGCCGCGTTTTTAGACGGTGATTTTTTGCACCCACGCGCCAATATTGAAAAAATGTCGTCTGGCCAACCACTCAACGACGATGATCGTGCGCCTTGGTTGGGTGCAGTCAATGATGCGGCATTTGCAATGCAACGCACTAATCCAGTGTCGTTGATTGTTTGCTCGGCACTCAAAAAGTCTTACCGTGATCGTTTGCGCCAAGGTAATCCGAATCTCTCTTTCATCTTTTTTAAAAGGTGATTACGAATTGATCGAACAACGTTTGATTGCGCGCCAAGGTCATTTCCAAAAGAGCGGCATGTTAGCGTCACAATTTGCCACACTAGAAGCCCCCACTGCCGACGAAAGCGATGTGATCATCATTGATATCACGCCGCCACTCGAAAGCGTGATTGCTGCGGCTCATCAAGCGATCTTGGCACAGGAGTAATCGAGCATGGATACGTTTACACTCATATTTACCTCACTCGGTTCAGTACTGCTGTTGCTGTTCTTAGTGATGAAAGCACGGATGCACGCCTTTGTTGCCTTGATGATTGTGTCAATTGGCGCCGGTATTTTCTCTGGCATGCCAGTAGATAAAATCGCCGATACCATGCAAAAAGGAATGGGCGGCACGCTCGGCTTCTTAGCGATTGTGGTCGCTTTGGGCGCGATGTTCGGCAAAATCTTGCATGAAACCGGCGCTTTGGATCAAATCGCCGTTAAATTACTCGACAAGTTTGGCCATAGCCGTGCCAACTATGCACTGGGTATTGCCGGCTTGATTTGTACTTTGCCGTTGTTTTTTGATGTGGCGATTGTATTGTTGATCGGCGTGGTGTTTGCTGTAGCTCGCCGTACCGGCGGTAATGTGGTTCGTTTGGCGATTCCACTGTTTGCTGGTGTTGCCGGTTCTGCCGCCTTCTTATTGCCAGGCCCAACTGCCATGCTATTGGCTTCGCAAATGAAAGCTGATTTTGGCTGGATGATTTTGCTCGGCTTGGCCGCTGCGATTCCAGGCATGCTGCTTGCCGGTCCGGTTTTTGGTAACTTTATTAGCAAGCACGTGCATTTGCCATTGCCCGCTGATGTCAGTGAGCCAACCTTGGGCAAAAACCAAATGCCATCGTTTGGCTTTAGTTTGGCACTGATTTTGTTCCCACTATTGTTGGTTGGTCTGAAAACCATCGTGGCGCGCTTTATTGATACCAGCGGTACTTTGCACCAATGGCTGCAATTGATTGGTCACCCGTTCACTGCCATTTTATTGGCTTGTTTACTGGCGACCTACGGCTTAGCGCTGCGCCGTGGCATGAGCAAAGAAAAAGTCATGGAAGTGTGCAGTGCCGCCTTGCAACCCGCTGGTATCATTTTGCTGGTGACCGGTGCCGGTGGTGTATTTAAACAAGTCTTGGTTGATTCTGGTGTGGGCCCTGCTTTGGGTGACGCCTTAATTAGCGCAGGTTTACCGATTGCGATTGCTTGCTTTGTGCTCTCTGCAGCTGTGCGAGTGATTCAAGGTTCGGCAACTGTTGCTTGTTTAACGACTGTTGGTTTGGTGTTACCAGTGATTGAAGCGTCTCAAGTGGCTTATTCAGGTGCCCAATTGGCCGCTTTGTCGATCTGTATTGCTGGTGGTTCTATTGTCTTGAGCCATGTGAACGACTCAGGTTTCTGGCTATACGGTAAATTTACGGGTGCCAATGAAATGCAAACACTGAAAACTTGGTCGGTGATGGAAACCATCTTGGGTACCACCGGTGCCGTTGTTGGTATGGTTGCATTCTCAATGATGTAAAGCAGCGAACGACGGATGTCGCTCATTCATGCCCAATAAAGCGCTCTGTTTTATTGGGCATGATGCTATTGAGCGCTCAAATCCTCGCCGGTCATCGTAAAGCGATGCTTTGTTGACGGCAAAAACCACATCTCCAGAATATTCAAGTTACAATTCGCGAAAATCAAATCAACGAGATGCTCAATGCGATGGATCGTGTTTTTTGGCCTTTTCTTTTGCAGTACATTAGCGCTAGCTCAGACTGTCAACTCAAACATCATTTTGACCGTTACCGGAAAATCAGCCAACTCAGAAGTACAACTCACTGCACACATGATTGCTAAGCTGCCACAGCAAATCATGACCATGCGAACCGCTTGGTACCCGACTGAGCAAACCTTTGAAGGCCCTTTACTCAGAGACGTTTTAAAATTAGTGGGCATTCAATCGGGTGATATCAAACTGCGATCACTCAATGACTACACCATCAGCATACCCGTGAGCGATGCACTGCAATACGACGTGATTATCGCCAGAAAGCGTAATGGGCAGCTAATGACAATTCGTGATAAAGGGCCGTTGTTTGTTATTTATCCATTTCATCAACATGAAAATCTGCGTCGAACTGAATATTATCGACGCTGTAGTTGGCAATTACGCAGCATTGCTGCCGAGTAATCAATGACCCGATTTCGTCTTATATTAAGTTTAATTTGTCTGGTGTTACTGGCTAATTTTAGTTTGATGGTGCACTTCGAATTAAAACAAAAGCAAGAGCTCAGCCGCACCAATCAACTGGGTTTAGACAATCAACTCTGGCAATTTTTTCAACTTAATAATGAATACCAGCGCTTACGCGAAGCCGTTGAACACGGCAACGCAGTGCAACTAGATAACGTCAAGTTGCGCTTTGATATTTATTTCAGCCGTATTGATAGCATCACCAAGCATGAGGTTGAAGACTCGGGCATTTTTTAAAAATGCCCCCATGCAACATCGCTACATCGAGCCGCTAAAAACCTATATTGATCGCGCCGCCAACCTACTCGAGCAACAGCCGATCAGTCGTGCCGCGTGGAAAGAGTTTCAGGCACAAACCCTAGCGCAACAGGATGCGGTGAACGACCTCATTCAAGAAGCACGCACGCAAGACGCGTTGGCAATGGAAAAATATCAGCAAAATATTGCGCATTGGAGTGAGCTACGCATCATATTGGCGGTGATTCAAGTTTTACTACTGATTATTAGTGCCTCATTAGGGCTATATGCGTTATGGCGCTCAGAGCAAAGCCGCAAACAACTGGCCGAAACGGCGCAATCTTTACAAGAAGCGCGCCAACAAGCCGATGTGGCCAATGCCGCCAAAAGCCAATTCTTAGCGCATATTAGCCATGAAATTCGCACGCCACTGACGTCGATTCTTGGCTATACCGACCGCCTTTCCCGCAAAAAAGAAATATCGCCGCAGAGGATTTAAAAGAAATCGGCTACATCGCCAATAGTGGCGCACATTTATTGAGCCTATTAAATAATGTGCTGGATTTTTCCAAATCGGAACAAAACAAACTCAGCTTGTTAAATGAATCGCTCAATTTAAAACAGCTCAAACAAGAGCTAGAAACCATGTTTGAAATGATGGCTAGAGCCAAATTAATTCAATTTAACATCAGTTTGGCCGATGATTTACCCTGTAATGTGAATATCGACGCGGGTAAATTTCGCCAAATTTTAATTAATTTAATAGGTAATGCCCTCAAATTTACTGATTCAGGATCTATTAACGTTCATTTTTATGGGCAACAATTAGCCCAAGACTATCAACTCAATGCCGCGGTCAAAGACACTGGCTGCGGCATTAAGATGGCCGATCAAGCGCGTATTTTTTTACCTTTTTGAGCAAAGTGAATCTGGACAGCTTGCCGGCGGAACCGGGCTTGGCTTAGCACTCAGCCGCGATTTTGCCTACTTAATGCAAGGCAATATTCGCTTTACCAGTCGCGTAGGCCAAGGCAGTGAGTTTATCGTTAGCGTAAAAACACAAATTATCGCCGCGTTGTTAGCGCCTCCCCCTGAGTCTCCCCCAGTCAAGCTTACACTCGACGCCGAATCGCTAAATAAGCGACTCATCTTAGTGGTTGAAGACCAAGCGGTTAACCGTGAAATGATCTGTGAAATCTTGCATGACTTTGGCGCTCAAACACTAGAAGCGGCCAACGGCAAAGAAGGATTACAGCAAGTGGCACTGCACCCAGAGATTGACGACATTATTATGGATTATCAGATGCCAGAAATGAACGGCATGACCGCCGCCCGCTGCTTACGCGAGCAAGGCTGGCTCAAGCCGATTTATCTCGTTTCGGCCAGCCCATTGAGTGAGCTACAACTCGCACCAGACTTTGCTGCTTTTAGTGGTCATCTCAGAAAACCATTTAAAATCGACGACATTATTCAATTACTCAATCGTCAATACATTGACGATCAATGCAAACCCAATAACTTGTCTTTGCTCGACGCACACACCGCAATGCAGCGCCTTGGTTTTTCTCCTGTACGGTTTTGGAGTCTCTGCAATAAAGGCTTATTGCGGCTCAAAGCACTGGAAGGCGAATACCAAATGGCGATCGAGCAAAACGCCAAACACGACGCAATACGGCACGCCCACAGTGCCAAGGGAATTGCCCAGCAAATTGGCGCTAATTTACTCGGGCATTATTGGGCGCAATTAGAAATCGAGCCAGACTCACACTCAATCCAAACACTGATTGAATTACGTCGTCGCACTCAGCAAGCCGCGCAAGAGCAAGCCACTAAGGTTTAATTTTTAAACCTAAAATCAGCAAATCTCGCGCAAAACCATCGAGCTCGGCGACCTCTGGCAAATGTCCCCAAAGTTTAAAACCCTGAGTTTCAAATAAGCGGATACTCGGGGTATTGTGCCCAAAGATAAATCCAAGCAAGGTATGTAGACCAATACCTGCCGAATGCGCAATCGCCGTCTGCAATAGAAACCGCCCTAAGCCTTGCCCTCGAGCCGACGCGGCTAAATAAATACTCACCTCCGCCGTGCCTTGGTAAGCGGGTCGTCCATAAAAGCTAGAGAACGACAACCAAGCGATAATCTGCCCCGCTTGCTCAACCACCCACAGCGGGCGATCCGCTGTTTGATGCGCAGCAAACCACGCTTGCCGACTCGCCACGGTGACCGGCTCGGTATCAGCAGTGACTTGCCGCGAGGCAATGGTGGAATTATAGATGGCGACAATCTGCGCCAAATCATCCATCACCGCTAAGCGATAATCCCAGATCAAAATAATGCTCCTACCAAAACGCTGCCGTGCAGTGCGATCCGCGCGACAAAACCAAACATGAATGCCAATCCGTCATTGGAGCATACCAGACAATGAGCCCCGCTTCGGCGTGGTAACGTTTGGTTTTTGCTGCCTAGTTATAGGCCTTTAGGCGCAATATTCTTAATCGTCGCCCATTCTCCGGTGGCGACTTTTAAATTGGACGATACATCCACTAACCAGCCTTTTTGTACTTCTTTATTTTGCAGCACAAACAAATAGCCATCGACAATCCGCCATGCCATTGGATCACTATCGAGCTTTTTGCTTTTTGCGACGCCCATCGCGCAAAATCCACCAAATTTAGGCGCAAATTGACTGGCATTGGCTTTGAATTTGGCCATATTTTCTTTGCTAGCAAAGTAATAAGTGCCGCCTTCAAAGCTCACGCTATAGTCTTTATGTCCCTGCATTGGTCGGCCGCTAAAATAAGACACTGGATCGTAGCCATCTAAGACTAGGCCTTTGTCATTCAAATTCACCGCGCGATTGGAACTCGCATCAAAAGCGGCGACAGAAAGTGATAAGCCCATCAAAATGGCCAAGGTGGTAGAACGGATCAAGACTGAAGCCATATCGAATCCTTACAAATTACGGGTACATGAAACTGACGGCGGCAATTAGGCCAGGGTCATGTAGTAAGAGTCAATCTGAATACAAAACACGATATATATAAACCACACACTTCTTACTTCATTCGTCTGCAATTCAATCAATTAGCCACCCGCACCGGCATAGCGACGCATTCCCCGTTGCCACATGCCATTTAATAAGCCGACACAAATCACCGCCAAAACAGCCATGCCCAGCACAGTCAGTGGCAAACTTGCGCTGCGGAGTAGCGCTTGGCACGGCCACCACACCGTACCGGCCAGTGGCAAGGCCATAAAAATCATCGTTGCCAATTTAGGAAATAAATCCAGCGGATACCGCGACATATCGGTGAGTTTTCCCGTCATTGAAAACACCGGATCAGATTCTCCAATCCAAAAACACGTCGAAATCGCCGCCAAATTAATCACCCACAGCACCAGCGCCGATAGCGGCAGCAGCAACACAAATCCAAGGTAAAACAGCGGCTCGAGCAATAAAGGACTGCCCCACAGACCAAATAGGCAATACGCCAAACCAATCGCCAGCACCACAAAGCCTTGCGGATGAAAGCGCTCTAACGCCAGCAGCAGCAAGAGTGGATTGGCAGGACGAGTATAAAAACGCAAAAAACGCCCCGGTTTTGAGCCAATGTTCCAGCCAAAACATGCCGTTATAACAGCCACTTTGCGGCGCAAAAATGCAGAACATAAAACCCTGCATAAAGATCAATTCACCGCGATGCCAACCGGCAATCGTTCCGGTAGCACCGAGCATAAAATACAGCGTGGCTGCCGTTGATAGCGAAGTCGCCGCCACCCCCAAAATCATCAGCGCAAAATCGGCCCGATGCTCCAATCGCGCTCGCGCTTCCGAACCCAACATGCGCCGATAAGCACGCCAAAATGGACTTAATGTCATGATTTACGCTCCAAACACAATCAGTTTTCGCAGCACCACGCGCCCTGCCAATGCCGCAGCAAAAAACAAAGCCCAGCGCCCAAGCCGCTTGGATCAATAGCGGTTGCACGCTCACAATATCGCCATTGATGTAGCCGACTGGGGTATTTAAAAAAAGTGCCCAAACGGCAGATAGGCCAAGACTTCGCGAAACTCAGCCGGGAAAAACGCCATCGGCATCAGTGCCCCGCCCAAAAACATCACCAAAGCGTCTTTGCTGGCGGTGATGCCCCATAAATCGGTGGCAATAAATCCCGCCAAAGCAACGACAAAATCGATGCAAAACAACAATACAAACGACAAGGCAATCGACGCCAGTGCCAACGGAATCGTTTTCGGCGTCAGATTTAAATCGAAATACCATAAGAACAGCGCAAACGCCGGCAAGATATAAGTCGCTTTGGCCAGCGCGCGCCCCAAAGAAATAGCAAACTGCCGCAGCGGCAATGACATCGGTTGAATCAATTGCGTAGCCACTTCGCCCGAGCGGATTTCCCGCGCCAGCCGCCAATCCGTACCGACGGGCAAAAAAGCCAACAGCGTTTGCGCCACCAACACATGCAGCACCGCGCTATTAAAAGTCATCCCCGCCCGTGTAGGACTTTCGGCATACAACGCCGCCCACAGGTAATACAACAACCACATCGCAATCAAATAACCAATGGTCACCAACCAGCGACCTTTACGATCGGTTGCCACGAGGCGCGCACTACCCCATGCCAGCGCGGCACACGCTTTAAATGGAATACCTAACATACCGCCTCCGCTTGATTGGCCAGATAAAATCCATGCAGCAATTCTTCAAATTCTTGCTCGACGGGCTTCAATTCGCTCACTGAATACGGCGCGAGTAATTGCATCAACTCGGCAAATGGCAAGGTATCGTGGCGGGCGATTTCTAGCCATTCGCCGCGCTGGCGTACTGGCAGCGCCGAATGATGCGCACGCAGTTGTATTTCAGCGGCGGCGACCAACTCAGGCTGCAAACGCGCCGCCCACCAGCGGCCATCACCGGCGTGCGAACGAAAATCGGCCAAGCTGCCGTCAAAGCGCAGTGTGCCTTTGTCGATCAACAGCAATCGCTGCGTCAACCGCTCAATGTCACCCACATCATGCGAAGTAATCAGCACCGTGGTGCCCGATTCTTGATTCAATTTGCGAATCAAGCCGCGCATTCTGGATTTCATTTCTAAATCGAGCCCAATGGTCGGTTCATCAAAAAAAAACCACGTCGGGGCTATGCAAAAAGGCGGCGGCGATTTCACACAACATCCGTTGCCCAAGTGACAAAGTACGCACGGGGCGATGATAAAATTCATCCAAATTGGCCTCACGGCGAAATAAATCCAGTCGCGCATTAAACGCCGCCTGCGGCACATCAAACAAAGCCTGCAAAATTTCAAACGAATCTTTTACTGGCAAATCCCACCACAGCTGACTGCGCTGACCAAATACCACGCCAATTTTCTTGACGTATTTAACTCTATCCCTTTGTGGATTTAATCCTGCAACCAATACCCTGCCTGAGCTGGGCTCTAAAATCCCAGTTAACATTTTGATCGTCGTGGATTTACCCGCCCCATTGGGCCCCACCAAACCAACGCACTCGCCAGCGGCGATATTAAAATTCACCTCGCTCACCGAGAGTTTTGTCTTCATAGTTGGCACGAACTAAATGCTTTAAACGCTCGGCCCAATTTTGGGGGCAACGGGCGTGCGATACACGCGGCTTAGGTTTTCAACTTGAATCAGCATGGATTGCTCCTGTAAGTCGGGTTAGCGTAGCCTTACCCGACAACGTTCTCGTCGGGCGAAGCCAAACGATGATGACTTCACCTGCCGCCAAAAATCGCGCTCAATCCAAAACGAAAGCCCATTGACTGGCCTTGCTGCGGAATAAATGACAGGTGAGTTTCAGACAAACTATTTAATCTGCGAAATGACCGCGCTAGGGATTAAACCTGCTCTCCCTTGCAGCCATCGCAGTCATAACCCGTTCGCAAAGTGCCTACCTCGGTCGATGAAGTTGGTATTGAGATTGCTAGACTTTAGCGATAAGCCGCAGAAAGTTTTCATATAGATTACGGGCTTGTTTGTTTGGTGAAAATGTTGCAAATATGACATTTGATTTGTCAAAAACTCACATCGCATCTTATGGCCCTCATTTACCGCGAACGACTCGACATTGGCCCTGATTCGCCGCAGATCATGGTCGGCACGCACGTGTTTCACAAAGAGCCGTATCCACCACTCCGTGATCGGGGCATTTTGATTTGCGGCATCAGCGAAGGACGTGATTTTTTTGAAGTCGAACGCGTGGATACGCCGTGGCATGTGCTGGCTTTTTGCCTCACCGGCCGCGGTGAAGTGTTTACACCCGATGGTGTAAGGCGTGGCTTTGGCGCTGGGCAATTGGCGCTAATGCCGCAAGGCGTCCACAGCGGCTATCGTCGCATCAGTGACGCGCCGATGCAGCACGTGTGGTTTTTGCTGTATCGGCATTCGCGCTGGGATGATCTCAACGGCAAACAACCGGCGATTTTGGCCAGCGCCGAGGGCGAAGCGTTATTTGATGCGATGCGCCAATTTCACCGCGAAACGCAGCGCTTTAATGCCGGTGACGCGGGTAATTTGGCGGTGCAATCGCTGGATTTTTTATGCTTGGTGCTCGATCGCGCGCTGCTGCCACTACGCTGTACGCTGGGCTGGCTCGAGCAATTGCAGCAAATGTTCACGCATGTGCAAAAAAAATCTCGATCAAGCTTGGGATAACGCGGCGCTGGCCAAGCAACTGCACATCACCACCACGCATTTGCATCGTTTGTGCACGCAGCATTTGGGCGAAACGCCGAATAAAATTGTGTTTCGGATGAAAATGAATCAGGCCAAAGAACTGCTGATGCATGGCATCAGCGTTGGCGAGGTAGCTCGGGTTACGGGTTATCAGGAGATTGCTAGTTTTTCGCGGCGTTTTCGCCAGCATTTTGGCTACAACCCCAGCCAAGTGCTCAGCAAACACCTCGCCAGCGCCGGGCATCAGCAGATTTGGACATAAGGAGAGCGGGCAGACTCAACCCAACGGCCATGTTCAGATTAGGTGTTGATGCTGTGCCGCGCTCGTCGAGCTGGGGCTTAAAATCCCGTCTAAGCGCACCGAGTGCGTCAGAGACAAACGGTTTTATCGTTTGGCTCACGACAATCGAGGGCACAGCGGAGCTGGGCGTGATCAAAAGCGCCTTTCTTTTCCCCCAACTCTTTGGCGGACAAAGAGTTGGGGTGCCGCCACTGACTGCGACTGTAAAAGAATGTGCCGCAGGCACTTAAAACCATCAACACGTAACCTGATCACCGCCATGGCACATGGGTATATGGATGCAGATTATATTGATCAAGCCCCAAGCAGCAATACCCGCTGTGTATTTTGGGTGCAGGCCTCTGCCAAGTCGGCGACGTCCATCCCGCGCAGCGCGGCGAGCTCTACGGCGATTTTTGCTAACTCGGCGGGCTCGTTGCGCTGCGGTGGAGTGCCTGCCAGCCAGCTTGGCACCATATCCGGCGCATCGGTTTCCAGCACCAGCGACGATAGCGGTAAAGTCGCGGCTAAACGCCGAATACGCTGTGAGCCGCTATACGTCAGCGCGCCGCCAAAGCCCAAGCAAAACCCGAGCTGAATAAACGCATTGGCTTGTTGCTCACTGCCATTAAACGCATGCGCGATGCCGCCCTTCACCCGCCATTTGCGTAAGTATTTGAGCACCTGATCTTGGCTACGGCGAATATGCACAATCACTGGTAAATCGAAATCGCGGGCGATTTTGAGTTGCGCCTCAAAAAAATAAATTTGCCGCTCATGATTTAAATCCGGCAGATAAAAATCCAAACCAATCTCACCTACCGCAATCGCCTCACCTAAATCGAGTGCGCCGCGTAGCTGCTGTAGACTCAACTCTGAATGCTCAGGTTCGTAAATTGGATGCAAGCCCAAAGCGATCTCTGCACCATATTGCTGACGCATCGCACGGGTTTTATCCATGCTGGCGGCAGTAATCCCCGGCACAACCCAGCGCGTCACGCCTGCCGCAAACGAGCGCGCCAGCATCGCGGCACGATCAAGATCAAATTCACTGGCATCTAAATGGCAATGGCTATCGATTAAATTCACTGTATTTCTTCTCTCGAATTAAAGCGCCTGTGAGCTCATTCATCTTTCATAATCATTAATAATAACTTGCTAGATATTGACCAAGCACTATCTTATACAAATACACTTCTCTCGGTGAGGCTTAAGAATGAAAATCATCCATAAATTGGTCCTATTGACCGTCATTCCTGTATTGGCACTCCTACTGATCACTGGCTTGAATTATCAACAACTCAATAAAATCAACTCTGCCAGTGCTGATGTCACCGAAAATGTCCTGCCTTCAATCATTCTATTAGCCCATATTACCGATCAATTTACGACCTTACGTCGTGAATATTTATTACATATTCTGGAGGTGGATAAGGAAAAGAAAAGTGAAATTGAGAAAGGTTTCAAAGCAATAGTGAATGAAATGAACTCTGAAATAAAAAAGTATGAACCGATGGTTTACGACGATACGGATAAAGCGAATTTAACTAGCATCAAAAGTGAATTCAATGCTTGGCTGCCCTCCTCCGAGCAGGTTTTTAAACTTTCGTACGAAAATAATACGGTCGAAGCGATGCGACTAATCAATCAAACCGCCAGGCCGCAAGCCAAAAAAGTTTCTGCTGCATTGCAAAAAGCCGAGGACTACAATACCGAACTCTCACAAAAAATGCGTGCCGATGTAACCAATGCAATTAGCAGCGCGGTCAGCATCGGCGTGACTTTAGGGCTAATCGCTATTGTCTTACTTGGTGTATTAAGTTTAATTGTTGCCCGCAGCATCAGCGGGCCTTTAAATAAAATGCAAAGCTTTATTGTTGACCTGAGTACGCGTTTTGATTTTACCAAACGGATTGAAGTGCAAAATAAAGATGAAATCGGTACGTCTTTAGTGGCACTTAATGGCCTACTCGATACCTTGCAAGCGAGTTTACAAAAACTGGCTCACGTTGGTAATCAAGTCGGCGACTGCGTCAATGGACTATCAAACTCCAGCTCTGAGCTTTCCAGTGCCTCGCGCGGCGTGAGTGAATCTGCGTCAAGCATGGCAGCAGGCGTTGAGCAAGTGACTGTGAGTGTGACGCACGTGGCCGATCGTGCGCAGCAATGCGATGCCACAGCCCGAGAAGCCGGTCGTTTGGCGGGCACCGGCGGAGAAGTGATAGACAATACCATCAACAGCATCAACCAAATCGCCGACCAAGTGCGCCAATCAGCTGGGCAAATTGAAAACCTGAAAGATCGTACCAACAGCATTACTTCGGTGGTGAATGTCATCAAAGACATTGCCGATCAAACCAATTTGCTGGCGCTTAATGCGGCGATTGAAGCGGCACGTGCTGGTGAGCTCGGCCGTGGTTTTGCAGTGGTAGCCGATGAAGTGCGTAAACTGGCAGAGCGTACTTCCAGCTCAACGCAAGAAATCACCACCATGGTGTCCGAAATTCAAAATGAGGCCAATCATACGGTGCACACCATGCAACAAACCGTACGCCAAGTCGATAATGGCGTCAGCATGGCGCATGAGGCCAGCACGGCAATTAGTAATATTCGCAAAAGCGCGGATGACGTTGTAGCGCAAGTGAGTGAAATCTCGAGTTCAATGCGCGAGCAAAGCACCGCCAGTGCCATGATGGCGCAGCAAGTTGAGCGTGTTGCACAGATGAGCGAGGAAAGTAGTAGCGTAGCCGAGCAGACTGCTTCTGAAGGTGGCCGTTTAAAACGACTCGGTAATGAGCTCGATGAAGCGATTTCTCGCTACAAAGTACAGTAGCATTAAGGGCGGGTTGCACTCGCGAACACGGCCCTTAATTGACCGAACACCTAAAGCCGCTGCTGCGGCTTTTTTTATGACTTCGAAGCAAACTACTCGCGATGGCTTTCCCAAACGTGACGGTTAAAGCGCTTATTAGCGTCTGTAACCATTGGGTTTATTTTTGCGTTCCCAGCAATTGATGCAACTTATTTTGGGAGCTTGGATCAAATACCCATTAGAATTCACAGATTAATAACGACAGGTGCAGTGATGGATATTTTGATGAGTCTTTGGGTCGGCTACCCCGTGTGGGTTTGGCTGATGTTTTTTGTGGTGGTGATCTCTTTATTGGCATTCGATTTGGGGGTGTTACAAAAAGACGACCATGAAATTAGCGTTAAAGAAAGCTTAAAGCTTTCGGCAATGTATATTGCCATGGGCTTATTATTTGGTGCTTGGCTCTGGTGGTATAAAGGTGCCACTTCCGGCATGGAATACATTACCGGCTATTTGATTGAAAAATCTCTGTCAATGGACAATGTTTTTGTCATTGCATTGATCTTTACGAGTCTGGGTGTACCACGGATTTACCAACATCGCGTGTTGTTCTGGGGGATTCTGGGCGCCATCGTGATGCGCGGGATGATGATTAGCGTTGGTGCGGTCTTGGTGTCGGAATACCAATGGATCTTAATGATCTTTGGTGCTTTCTTGATTGTGACCGGGATTAAAATGCTATTTGCCGACGATGAACACGGCAAACTAGAAGACAATGGCTTTTATAAATGGCTGCGCAAACACATGCGTTTCACGTCAACGACACATGGCAACTTGTTTTGGGTTCGCGGCGAGCAGCATGGCTTGGCCAAAGGCTGGTGGGCAACACCGCTATTCTTGTGTTTGATCTTGGTAGAAACCGCTGATTTGGTGTTTGCAGTCGATAGTATCCCGGCGATTTTTGCGATCACGCAAGATCCATTTATTGTGTATACCTCGAACATCTTTGCCATTTTGGGTTTGCGCGCTTTGTATTTTGCTTTGGCAGCAATGGTGCATCGTTTCCATTATTTAAAGTACGCACTGGCCGTGGTTTTGGTCTTTATCGGGATCAAAGTGGGTTTGGTTTACCTCAACGACATCCAATTGGTGGCATTTAAGATTCCAACCTTAGTGTCTTTAGTGGTTACTTTTGGTTTATTACTTTCTGGAGTTTTGTACTCGTTGTGGAAAACCCGCGACGAGCCAAATGATCCACCAAAATAATTAACGCAGTACTTTGTATTCAACCCCGCTAATGCGGGGTTTTTTATTGCCCTGACAATAGCCATCGATCAGCTTTCTTGAAAATATAAAAACATAGCACCTAGAGTAAATAACATCCTAGGAGAGCCCAATGTCATTAAGTGCACAGCAGATTCATTTAGTACAAGAGAGTTTCGCCAAAGTAGAACCAATTGCCGAACAAGCCGCAGCGATTTTCTATCAGCAGCTGTTTGCCATTGATCCTTCGCTACAAAAAATGTTTCAACACGATATGAAAGCGCAAGGAAAAATGCTGATGAGTACATTAAAACTCGCTGTTGGCAGCCTGAATGATTTACCCAAATTGATGCCCGTATTAAAAAAACTCGCTTTGCGGCATGTGGATTATGGCGTCAAAAATGAGCATTACACTTTGGTTGGCAATGCCTTATTAAGAACGCTCAAAATTGGCTTGGGCGATAGTTTTGATGACGAAACACGTGAAGCGTGGACCACAACGTATCGCTTAATGGCCAAAGTCATGAAATCCGCAACGGTTTAATCTGGGGCAATTTCCGAATGCAAAGCGGGCCGAATCAGCCATGAATGCAGTGCTGCTAAAATAATCAAGCAGGCTGCAACACCGCCAGTTACCACTTCTGGAATATGAAACCGTGCCGCCAATAGCATCACCCCAGCCAGCGCACCAATGGCCCAAAATGCGCCATGCTCTAAATATTTAAACGCATTGAGCGTGCCTTTTTCAACCAATAGCAAAGTAAAGCTACGCACAAACATGGCGCCAATACCCAGCCCAATCGCAATTAAAAAGATATTGGTGGTTAATGCAAATGCGCCTAAAACGCCATCAAATGAGAAAGAAGCATCAAGCACTTCCAGATAAATAAATCCGGCTAGCCCAGTTTTTGCCGCTGCACCCTCATCGCCAATGAGCTCCCCCAAACCATCGACCAGCATAAAAACAATCATCCCCCAAATACCGGCGACTAAAAATTGATATGCCTCAGCAGCAGGTAATGATCCAGCGAGTAACAGTAGTAATAGCAAGCACAATAACAAGGCGGCCAAATCTAATTTACCCAGTTTGGCCAGCGGCCGTTCAATTGGACGCAACCAATGAATGTCTTTTTCTGAATCAATAAAAAAATTCAAAAAGACCAGCAATAAAAAAGTACCACCAAAAGCAGAAACCTCAATATGTGCAGAGGTTAAGATTTCGGCATAGCGCTGCGGTGCCGCAATCGCCAGCGATAACACATCATTAATCGGCCATAAACCCGAACTAAAATAATGCCACAGCGCCATTGGCCCCGGTAACGGCGGCATCCCGGCAATCACCGCCACAATCAGCAAGGGAAAGATCACGCGCATTCCAAATACGGCGATCAGCATGCCCCATAACAAAAAGCGTCTGCGCCATTTATCATCCCAATGCTTGAGTACCGAGGCATTCACTACCGCATTATCAAAACTCAGACTGGTTTCTAATAAGGCCAAATTAAATGCGATCCACAGCCCCCCCAACCGGCAATCAACCATGCGCCAATTAAGCCAATCAGGGTCACAATCAATGAACTGTGAAAGTACTGAATCATAAAGTGCCTCTTAAGGTTTACCTTATTATGCCGCAGTTTAGCCGGCGCGATAAAATCACACTGCGACTCAACGAGATCGAGCCAGCTTTTCCTTGCAAAAACTGTGAAATATCAACTCAGCAGCCACTAGATCGCGTCTGACTCTTGGTCTCAAGAGTGTGAAAGCCTATACTGCTACCTATTGATTTTGTCTTTGGCACACCGCCCCGGAGTTTTCTAATGAGTAATCCTTACCTCGCGCTGGTTGAAGCGCACAATGCTTTATTGCAAAAAACAGATGCCCCTTTATTCGCCAATTTAGATACTTTGGGGCATAGCCCAAAATCGGCCTTGGCGGCCGATGCTCCGGTTGTGATGATTTTTGCGCCGCATCCTGACGATGAATGTATCATCGGCGCGCTGCCGCTCCGTCTAGGGCGCGAAGCGGGCTTTCGCGTGATGAATGTGGCCGTTTCTCAAGGCTCGAGTCTGAAACGTCAACCTGAGCGTTGGGTTGAAGTTAAAAATGCGTGTGATTACCTAGGCTGGGATTTGCTCGAAACCATTCCAGGCGGCTTAATGGATGTGAACTGCAAAACCCGCGATAACAATCCAAGTGCTTGGGCAGAAAAAGTCGCCGTCATTCGCCAATTGATTGAGCAATACCAACCGCAGGTGGTGGTGTTCCCGCACAATAACGATTACCACTCCGCGCACATTGGTACGCATTACTTGCTAATGGATGCACTTAAAGCCGCTCAACACGCTTGCACCGTGGTGCAAAGTGAGTTTTGGCGTCAGATGGAAGCGCCAAATGCTTTAATCGCCACCAGCCAACAAGACACCGCCGATCTGATCGCGGCGCTCGCTTGCCACGTAGAAGAAGTTCGTCGCAATCCATATCACCTGCGTTTGACCGGCTGGATGGCAGACAATGTGCGCCGTGGCGCCGAGGTGTGTGGCGGCCAAGGTGCTGCAGCGCCAACGTTTTCATTTGGCACGATTTATCACATTAGTCGTTTTGATGGTCAGCAATTGCTATCAACCGATAAAAAAATTCACGCTAAGTGAAAGCGATGAGATTCAAGCGATTTTAGCTTAATGCGCTAAACAAAAAACCGCAGCTCAAAACTGCGGTTTTTTTACGCGCTCAATATACCAAAGAGGATGGTCATGATGCTGACTTTACACACGCTCGCAACTGGCGTTGAATACTTGGGTATCGCGATTTTATTACTGTCAACCTTGCTGGGTTTATGCCTTTTTGTGCGCGATGTTTACCGTAGTAAGGCCATGGATGCGGCTTATGATGCCCTTCGAGAACAGCTCGGTCGGGGGATTTTATTAAGCCTTGAGTTTCTGATTATCAGCGACATTATTTACACCATCGCCATTGAGCTCACGGTAGATAATCTACTGAAACTCGGCTTGGTGGTCATCATCCGCACCTTTTTGAGCTTTACCATGGAGCTTGAACTCACTGGCCGCTGGCCGTGGCAAAAAAAAAGAATTAACCGTCGTTTGATCTCATCATACGAAATGCAAAATTAGCCGCTGGCAATTGCCAATCGCAGTGGCTAATTTAAACCGAACCAAGCCCTAGTCCATGACAATTTTATCAGTGTGGGCTCAATCATTTCCCTGTTACGCCTGTTAACTCAGCCACTTGAGCGATTAATGGTCATTGCTCATATGGATATTTCTTTCTATAAAAGAAAGATTAAAAAAGTGTTTTAAACAGGAATTACCATGAAATCAGTGCTGGTTTTAATACTTTGCTTGGCTGCCACCATTGGCAGTGCGGCGCTCATAGCGCCGCGTACCCTATCGAGCAAGCCCAGTACCTCACAGGCTTTATGCCAACCGGGCGATTCGGCCAAATGCTGCTGGCAGCATTTAGAGTATCGCAGCTATTAACCGATCAACTCGCCAAAGTCGCGCAATCGAGCACAATGGTTTTTGGTTTTTTTAAGCTCAGTACGAATCAACTTCGCCATATCGACATCAAATGCAGGTCGTTCTGCCGCCAACAATGCCGACAATTGATCAGGATGATCAATTGATCCCAAATAACACCAATGATCCAGCACATGCCACACCGTCGACCACTCTGGTCCTTCGGCAATGGCCACTGCGCCAGCATAGGGCCATGCGGCTAATTGATGCTTGGCCAAGGCCGCCAGTAAACGTCCATTGTGCAGTCCCATTGGCTCGCGCCCAATACAAGCGCCACGACAATCGCCTTGCAAATGCGCCTGGCAGGGGTGAACCGTCTTTTTTAGCTGCTTCCAATCCTAAAGCTTGTCGGCATAGACCTTGGGCTTTAATGATTCGATTCATGATATTTTGCGCTTCGCGGGCGCCGCGAAATGGGCCGAACAATTCTCCGCTGGCTTGACTTAATGCTGTCAAAGCAATCAATTGAGGTTGCAACGGCAATATGGCTTCGCCACGTACTGCTTTGGGCAACTCAATCTGCCATAGCGACTGCGTTTGATCTACTTTGTGCCGTACGGATGAATTCATTCTTGGGCGCAAGGTTTGAATCAGTTGTCGCTCAAGCAAGGTATTGCCTAGCTCACCGGCCGTTTCAAACCAAGTAATTCGACGCAGATCACGCGCCAGATAGGCTGCTGGGCCTTCATTGGCTTTTTTTGCCAAAATGCTGCAAGATCCGACGACGGAGATTCATACTGCTGCCCACCCATAGGGCCTCGTCTTGCTCACCATAAAAAACATAGACGCCAGCAGTATCGGGTAGATCGTCGATGACCGATTCGGGGATTTGACTCGGTAGCGCCGGAGGCCGAATCAATTCATTAATCGCAGCGGTGACACGCTCCGCTCCTAAATCCTGCACCGCCGCTTGCAAAAATTGATAAATCAGCTGTGCATCGGTCAAAGCACGATGCCGCTCGCCGCTATATTGCAAACCATGGCGGGCAATTAAGGCATCTAAACTGTGCTTGTATTCGTCTGGGTAAAGTTTGCGCGAGAGTTGCACCGTGCATAGCACTTGACCACGAAATGCCCGCCCACAACGCTTAAATTCATTGCGTAAAAAGGTGTAATCAAATCGTGCATTGTGTGCGACAAAAATTCGATTTTGTAGCTGATCAAGCACCTCATCAGCGACATCTGCAAACACCGGTGCATTCGCAACCATCGCATCATCAATACCGGTCAGTCGCTGAATAAATGGGGGTATTGCTTGGCACGGATTAACCAATGAGCTCCAAGAGCAAATACCCGACAAATCCACTTGAATTAAACCGATTTCAGTAATTCGATCCGTCGAAGGGTTGGCGCCCGTTGTTTCTAAATCAAGCAACACCAGCGGCGCTGGATAAAACGGATGCGTCATACGTCAGCTCAATAAATAAATTAAATATCAATCAATGCCCGCAGCAATGCATTGCGCGGGCCATAAAACCAAAAAGCTTGGAATCCCTTAGCCCAGTAGGCCAAAGTCAATCCAAGCTCGGGGCAATTTTAGATGCGTTTTCGGCTATTTCTTTACGAATCGGAAGCACTGATGAATGCGCTTATTACGAAAATCTTCAGGAATCGATGATGCCGTTAGATTTTCGCTACGATCAACAAACATCGGATCTAATTCAAAGCTACGTAAATTATTCGAGAAATACAATACGCCACCCGGTGCCAGCATGGCCATACAAGATTCAATTAAATAAGCATGGTCACGTTGCACATCGAGCACACCGAGCATTTTTTTTGAATTAGAAAAACTCGGCGGATCCATTACGATCAAATCATATTTTTGTGGGCTACACGTCGCTTCACGCAAGAACTCAAACACATCAGCACGCACCCGCTGATGATTGACTTCATTCATACCGTTCAGCGCAAAGTTGCGCCCAGCCCAATCCAAATAGGTATTAGACAAATCAACCGTTAAGGTCGACGTCGCCCCACCTGCTGCGGCATACACACTAAACGCGCCGGTATAGCTAAATAAATTGAGGAATCGTTTGCCCTTCGCCTCCATCATCACCCGCTTACGCGTGTTGCGATGGTCTAAAAACAGGCCAGTATCAAGGTAAGCTTCCAGATTGACTTCAAAATTCAAGCCATTTTCTTGCACCACAAAAAATTCGCCCGCGCCTTCGGCTTTTTCGTATTGAGTCAGCCCTTTCATTCGTTTGCGAATTTTTAGCGCCACGTGCTCAAGTGGAATACCAAACACCTCGGCAGTCGCGGCATGAACTTCATCCACCCATTCTGAGTAGGCTTCGTCAGTCTCCATCCAGCCGGTATCGTATTCTTGTAAATGAACACGATCACCATACACGTCAACAATCATAGGGAATTCAGGCACGTCACGGTCATAAATGCGATAGCAAGTCAGCCCCTGACGGCGCGCCCATTTACCCCAATGGCGCATATTTTTTGTGAGACGATTTTTGTAACTGGAAAGATCAGACATGGCAGCAACTGAAAAGCAAAAGCGTAGTTTACCAGCTCAGACCGATGTCGATGAGCTTAGTGGTATTTATTTCCACAAAATCAAGGTTTAACGGCCAGATAGCAAACGTAAAAAAACCGGATCAGGAACATATTGCTTCACGACATTTTCCCAGCCAGTTGGACCAACCAGCCCTTTCACCATCGTCGAGCTGATTTCGGCGATCTCACGCGGCGGCATTAAAAATATCGTATCAATATGTGGCGCTAAATCGGCATTCACATAACGCATTTTTCGCTCGAATTCATAATCAGCCGCTTCACGAATCCCGCGCAAAATAAATTGCGCGCCTTGCTCGCGAGCATAATCAACCAAGAAACGATTTTCAAACGTTTCAACCCGTAAATTAGGCCATTGATTGGTGGTTTCACGCAGCATCGCGACACGATCTTCAACGCTGAAAGTGTAACGTTTATCTGGATTTTCACCGATGGCGACAATCATTTCGTCAAATAATTTGACGCCATGCTCGATCATCCACAAATGCCCCTTGGTAACAGGATCAAAACTACCTGCGTAAACTGCACGCCGCATGACAACACACTCCAAAACAACGGGACGCTTAGCTAATGGCGCAACCCAAGGGTAATAAAAATAGATTTTAAAACTGCGTCGATATCAGTGCACTGCAGCATTAGCGTGATTTTAACTCAGTCACTCGCTCTAAAATGCGCAAAATAGCGGTACTTCGTCGCATTACGACGTCGTATTCGCTGAATACTATACCATCAGCAAACAATAATTTAAGATGCTTGATAAAGAATGACACTTGGAGGGGAATCGAACGTGTTTAAAAAAACTCATAATTAGTGCTAGTTTATCCATTGCGAGCTTCGCAAATGCAGAAATTGTCATTGGACAATCGGTTCCAACCACCGGTATTGCAGCCGAAACTGGCAAAGCTATCGCGCTGGGTGCATCGCTCTATTTCAATAGTATCAATGGTCGTGGCGGTATCAATGGCGAACTCATCAATCACCTCGTTCGTGATGATGCCTACGATGCACAACGAACTTTAAAAAAAACACCCAAGATTTTATTGAAAAAGAAAATGCAGTTGCATTAATTTCTTATTTTGGCACCTCGGGTATTTCTGAACTTATTAAAACTAAAACATTAGATAATTCAGGGATTCCTTTAGTAGGTATTCATAGTGGTGCCGAATCTATTCGCAGCGCCAGCAATTTATTTATTTTTAATACTCGCAGTAGTTACAATCAAGAAACCGATCGTTTAATCAAATTGCTCGCAGGCAATTTAGGTGTCACTAAAATTGCTGTCGTTGCCGAAAAAGGTGAATTAGGTGATGCCGGTGTAGCCGCATTAAAAGCTTCACTTGCAAAAAATCAGCTTAAATTAGTCGGAGAAGCTTGGTATGACAACAAATCAGGCGACACCACTAAAGCGGCACAAGAGCTCGCTAAAATAAATCCAGAAGCAATTATTGTTGTGGCACTCTCTAAACCAGCCGCTTCATTTGTACAGCAATATAAAGAGAAAGGCGGTACATCACAGCTATATTCACTTTCGCCAGTACAGTTTGAAGAAGTCGCAAAAACGATAGGTAAAAAAGGAGCGCACGGCTTAGGAATTAGCCAAGTTTATCCTTATCCATACAATACGCGCAGCAAGTTAATTCAAGAATTTCAAGCCGCCGTTTTTAATGAAATGGGAACAGGCTCAGGCAAAGAAGAATCATTGTCGGCGATCGCCAATTATCCAAGTTATGCCATGCTAGAGGGCTATATTTCTGCTCGGCTGATTGTTGAAGCCATTTAAACGCGCAGGAAAAAACCCAACACGCTCGGCAATTTATAACGCCTTAACCACGATGAAAAAATATGATTTAGGCGGTTTTACCATCGATTACAGTGATAAAAATCGCAATGGCTCTAGCTTTGGCGAAATTACCATGATGTCGCCCACTGGTGCACTCTCCCGATAATGCTTTATGCAATAAAAAAGAGCCGAATCGGCTCTTTTTTATTGCTAATACAAACTCAAGCAAATTAAGTCGCAAAGAAATCTTTCACTTTATCCATAAATGATTTCGCACGAGGATTGTGCTTATCTGAATCACCTTGGCTGATTTCTTCAAACTCTTTTAGCAATTCTTTCTGGCGCGCAGTTAATTTCACTGGCGTTTCAACCACAACATGACACATTAAATCGCCAGTCATGGCGCTACGCACGCCCTTAATCCCTTTGCTACGCAAACGGAATACCTGACCAGTTTGCGTTTCTGGTGGAATCGTAATGCGTGCCTTGCCGGATAAGGTTGGGATCTCAATTTCACCACCCAATGCCGCACAGCTAAAACTAATTGGCATTTCGCAGTGTAAATCATTCCCTTCGCGATTAAATACGGCATGCTCTTTCACATGGATCACAACGTATAAATCACCAGAAGGCCCACCATTCACACCGGCCTCACCTTCTCCGCTCAGACGAATACGATCGCCTTCATCCACACCAGCAGGAATTTTCACTGCCAATGTTTTGTGCGTTTGAACCCGGCCTGTACCTTTACAGTTACGACATGGATCAGGAATATATTTACCAGAGCCATGACAGGTTGGACAAGTTTGCTGAACACTAAAGAAGCCTTGTGAAACACGAACCTGACCATGGCCACCACAGGTATGGCAAGTTGTCGCTTCAGTACCAGGCTTCGCACCCGAGCCATGACAAACTTCACACTCATCGTGTGATGGAATCTTAATCTGCTTTTCTACGCCACGTGCCGCGTCTTCCAGCGTGATTTCCATGTTGTAGCGTAAATCAGCACCGCGATAAACATTACTGCGTCCACCACGACCGCCGCCACCACCACCGCCAAAGATATCACCAAAAATATCAGCAAAATCACCAAAACCGCCGCCGCCAAAACCACCGCCGCCCCCCATACCGGCTTGCTGATCAACTCCAGCATGACCGTATTGATCATAAGCAGCACGTTTTTGCGAATCAGATAGTATTTCGTAGGCTTCTTTGCCTTCTTTAAATTTATCTTCAGCTTCTTTGCTATCCGGATTACGGTCCGGATGGTATTTCATCGCCAGTTTACGGTATGCTTTTTTTTATTTCTTCATCTGAAGCGTCGCGATTCACGCCTAAAACGTCATAAAAATCTTTCTTTGCCATGATGCATTTCCCCGAGACAAAAAAGCACAGCCGCTTGCAGTGCAAGCGCTGTGCCTAATTGAATATGCTGATTACTTGTCTTTTACTTCGGTAAATTCAGCATCAACTACATTGCCGTCATCTTTATCATTGGCACCCGCTTGCGGACCTGCAGCTTGAGCGCCGGCTGCTTCGCCTTGCTCAGCATACATTTTCTCTGCCACTTTATGACTTGCTTGCATCAAAGCTTCAGTTTTCGCTTCGATGACTTCTTTGTCATCGCCACGAACGACTTCTTCCAAGTCTTTAATCGCAGCTTCAATGGCTACTTTCTCGTCTTCAGTGACTTTATCTGCAGCATCGGCCAGCATTTTCTTAACTTGATGAATCATTGCTTCACCAGAGTTACGTGCCGTCACCAACTCATGCAATTTTTTGTCTTCTTCAGCATTAAGCTCAGCGTCTTTTACCATCGCTTCGATTTCTGCCTCAGACAAACCAGAAGAAGCTTGAATCGTAATTTTGGCTTCTTTACCTGATGCTTTGTCTTTCGCGCCAACGTGCAAGATACCGTTTGCATCGATGTCAAAAGTCACTTCAATTTGTGGCACACCGCGTGCTGCTGGTGGAATATCGCCCAAGTTGAACTGACCAAGCGATTTATTCGCCGACGCTTTTTCACGCTCACCTTGCAACACATGAATCGTTACTGCACTTTGGTTATCATCTGCAGTTGAAAATGTTTGTGATGCTTTAGTTGGAATCGTCGTATTTTTTTGGATCAGCTTAGTCATAATGCCGCCCAAAGTTTCGATACCCAATGACAACGGTGTTACGTCGAGCAATAAGATATCTTTACGATCGCCGCCCAATACCGCACCTTGCAATGCCGCACCAACTGCAACCGCTTCGTCTGGATTCACGTCACGACGTGGATCTTTACCGAAGAATTCCTTCACCGCATCCATGACTTTAGGCATACGCGTTTGACCGCCGACCAAAATCACATCATCAATATCAGAAGCTTTCAAGCCAGCATCTTTCAATGCAATTTTGCAAGGCTCAATTGAGCGAGCGCGATCAAATCATCAACCAAAGATTCGAATTTAGCGCGAGTAATTTTCATTACCAAGTGTTTTGGACCCGTTGCATCCATAGTCACGTATGGCAAGTTAATTTCAGTTTGCGCGCCGCTAGACAATTCAATCTTGGCTTTTTCTGCAGCTTCTTTCAGACGTTGCAATGCCATTACGTCGTTTTTCAGGTCAATGCCTTGTTCTTTTTTGAACTCAGCAATGATGTAATCCATCAAACGTTGGTCAAAGTCTTCACCGCCCAAGAATGTATCGCCGTTGGTAGCCAATACTTCGAATGCAGTCGAGCCATCCACATCAGCGATGTCGATAATCGAAATATCAAACGTACCACCACCCAAGTCATACACCGCAACTTTGCGATCGCCTTGACCAACTTTATCCATACCAAACGCCATTGCCGCAGCAGTTGGCTCATTGATAATACGTTTTACGTCCAAACCCGCGATACGGCCTGCGTCTTTAGTCGCTTGACGTTGGCTATCGTTAAAGTAAGCAGGAACGGTAATAACGGCTTCTGTTACTTCTTCACCGAGGTAGTCTTCGGCGGTTTTTTTCATTTTGCGCAAAATTTCAGCAGAAATTTGCGGTGGTGCCATTTTTTTTGTCGCGAACTGAAACCCAAGCATCGCCATTGTCGGCAGCGACAATCGTAAATGGCATCGAGTCGATGTCTTTTTTCACTTCTTTATCGACGAACTTGCGGCCGATCAAACGCTTCACTGCGTACAAAGTATTTTTTGGGTTTGTTACCGCTTGGCGTTTAGCTGGCGCGCCAACCAAAATTTCGCCGTCTTCTTGATACGCAATAATCGAAGGTGTCGTGCGCGCACCTTCTGCATTTTCGATCACTTTAGGTTGACCGTTTTCCAAAACAGCTACACAAGAGTTTGTTGTACCTAAGTCGATACCAATAATTTTAGCCATGTCGTATTTTCCTTCTTTCTAATTGCGGCTCACGCAAAGCGGAGCACCTTGTTCAATTAACCTTAATAATCAAGTGGGGATTGCCGTTTGCATTTCAAGCCCACCGACTTCATTTATGCTAATAAATTATTTTGCTGCCGCAACCACAACCATGGCTGGGCGGATTACGCGGCCAGATAATTCATAGCCTTTTTGCATTACTTGAATCACCGTGTTGGCTTCTTCGTCGCTAGGGGCCATTGAAATCGCTTGATGCTTGTTTGGATCTAATTTTTCGCCGATCGGGTTAATTTCAAGTAGATCAAACTTTTCAAACACATTGGTCAAGCTTTTTGCGGTCAGATCAACGCCCATTTTCAAGCCTTCAAAATTGCCCGATTCATCCAGCAAAGCCATATCAATCGCGTCTTTGACTGCAATCACTTCACGTGCAAATTTTTCTAAGGCAAATTTGCGGGTGCGTTCATTTTCTTCTAATGCCCGACGACGCGCATTTTCGGCTTCGGCACGAATATACAAAATATCTTGGCGGGCTTTATCTAGATCAGCCAAAGCGGCGCTCAATTGCGCTTCAATCCCATTTTCCATTTCATCTACAACGGTTTCTACCGTCGATGCCACAGCGGCCTCTTGCTCAGTGGCTTCTTGATTTACGTCTTGAATATTGTCTTGACTCATTGCCTGTACTCCAAATTTGTTACGTTCCGATATGAAATGGGGGTAGGCACTTGCTTTTCAAGAGCGAGGACACCGACAAAATCTAAACCCTCTACAGGCAAGCCCCAATATGTAGTAAGAATAATTCGACTACACTATGGTGCAGCGCAATAAAAACATTGCACTGAATAAAAACCCTGCTTCAATGAAAGCAATAGCGAGTGCACACGATAGACAATTGAATTACCGCGCTTGATCGCCCAAGCCAACGTTTTAAAACCACGCTGAGTATTTATATACCCAATGATTTTAGACGGCAGCTGAAGTGAGAATGAAACGGTGTTTCAAAAAAAAAACACACTCAAAATTGCCCTAACCAACACGGAGATCAGTATGAGCACGCAAGCAAAACGCATCGCAGCAATCGAAAATGACTGGCAGACTAACCCGCGTTGGAAGGGCATAACACGCCCTTATACCGCAGCTGATGTTGATCGTTTGCGGGGGACTTTATTACAGGAATATACCCTTGCAAGTCACGGCGCTAAAAAACTGTGGCAATTGATGCACGAAACACCTTACGTTCATGCCTTGGGCGCATTGACCGGCAATCAAGCGATGCAACAAGTTAAAGCGGGACTTAAAGCCATTTACCTTTCTGGCTGGCAAGTGGCAGCAGACGCCAATCAAGCCGGTGAAATGTACCCAGATCAATCGCTCTATCCAGCTAATTCAGTCCCGCAAGTTGTTCGCCGCATTAACAATACTTTAGCGCGTGCCGACCAAATCAATCACTCAGAAGGTGATGACAGCATTGATTTTTACGCTCCGATTGTGGCTGATGCCGAAGCAGGTTTTGGTGGTGTACTCAATGCGTTTGAATTGATGAAAGCGATGATTGAAGCCGGTGCTGCCGGGGTTCACTTTGAAGACCAACTGGCCTCAGTAAAAAAATGTGGTCATATGGGCGGCAAAGTCTTGGTGCCAACACGTGAAGCCATCGAAAAACTGGTTGCCGCGCGTTTAGCTGCCGACGTGATGGGCGTACCGACCATTATCGTGGCACGTACAGACGCTGAAGCGGCTGATTTGCTCACCAGCGATGTGGATGATAACGACAAGCCATTCTGCACTGGCGAGCGCACGATGGAAGGCTTTTACAAGACGTATCCTGGCCTAGACCAAGCCATCTCTCGTGGCCTAGCCTATGCCCCTTATGCTGATCTGGTTTGGTGCGAAACCGGTAAGCCCGATTTGGAATATGCGCGTAAATTTGCCGATGCGATCCATGCCAAATTCCCTGGCAAATTGCTGGCTTATAACTGCTCGCCATCATTTAACTGGAAGAAAAACCTCGACGATGCAACGATTGCCAAGTTCCAAAAAGAACTCGGTGCCATGGGGTATAAATTCCAATTTATCACCTTGGCAGGCTTCCATGCCTTGAACTACGGCATGTTTAATTTGGCACACGGGGCTATGCGCGTGAAGGCATGAGCGCTTTTGTTGAATTGCAAGAAGCCGAATTTGCTGCAGCACCACGCGGCTTTACCGCAGTTAAACACCAGCGGGAAGTCGGTACCGGTTACTTTGATCAAGTAACTCAAGTGATTCAGCAAGGCCAATCATCTACCACCGCCTTGCAAGGTTCTACCGAAGAAGAACAATTTCATTAATCGGGTATTAGCATATAGATCATGCTAAATAAGGTATAGCGACAAATACCCTGTGACGGCACATTGTGCCGTCACAGTCTCTTGCAAGGGAGCATCACGATGAATATGCGAATTAAAGGTCAAACCAGTCCAGAAGTGAGTAGCATACTGACTCCAGCTGCGCTTGATTTTTTGGCGCAACTACACCGCCAATTTGAACCCCGCCGCCGAGAATTAATGGCCGCTCGCCAAGCTCGCCAAGCGCAATTAGATGCCGGCATTAAACCCGATTTTCTCGCCGAAACGGCACACATCCGCGCCGGTGATTGGCAAATCAATCCTTTACCTGCCGATTTATTAGATCGACGCGTCGAAATTACTGGCCCGGTCGAAAGAAAAATGATGATCAATGCCCTTAATTCTGGGGCAAAATCATTTATGGCCGATTTCGAAGATTCCAACACCCCAACTTGGAACAATCAAATCGAAGGCCAAATCAATGTGCGTGATGCTTATCGCCGCACGATCAGCTTTACTAGCCCAGAGGGCAAGGTTTACGCACTCAACGATACAATTGCCACCCTCGTCATTCGGCCACGTGGCTGGCATTTAATGGAAAAACACTTTGAGGTTGATGGCGAAATCATGTCCGGTTCGCTATTTGATTTCGGTTTGGTGGTATTTCACAATCTGCAATATCGCCTCAGCCAAGGCAGCTCTTGTTATTTCTACTTGCCAAAAATGGAATCCCATCTTGAAGCACGCTTATGGAATGACGTGTTTACGTGGGCAGAAAATCAGCTCAAAGCGCCACATGCTTGTATCAAGGGCACGGTTTTAATCGAAACGATTTTAGCCGCGTTTGAAATGGACGAAATTTTATATGAACTCCGTGAGCATTCATCCGGCCTAAATGCTGGGCGTTGGGATTACATTTTTAGCTGCATCAAAAAATTCCGAATGGATGGCGACTTTTGCCTTGCCGATCGCAGCCAAATCACCATGACCGTGCCATTTATGCGCGCGTACTCATTACTGTTACTAAAAACCTGTCATCAGCGTGGCGCGCCAGCGATGGGCGGTATGTCGGCGTATATTCCGGTTAAATCCGATCCGGTAGCCAATGAAAAAGCCATGACCCAAGTCCGTGCCGATAAAGAACGCGATGCCGGTGATGGCTACGATGGTGGCTGGGTAGCGCATCCGGGCCTAGTCCCTGTGGCGATGGCCGCTTGGGATGCAGTCTTGGGTGATCAGCCCAATCAAATTAGCAAGCAGCGTGATGACATTGCCTGCTCGGCAGCCGATTTACTCAACTTCCAACCCGAAAGCCCAATTACTGAGGCCGGTTTACGCGGCAATATCTCAGTCGGCGTGCAATATCTGGCATCGTGGTTAGCGGGCATGGGTTGCGTGCCGATCCATAACTTGATGGAAGACGCGGCCACAGCTGAAATTAGTCGCTCGCAAATTTGGCAATGGCTACGCTCAGACAAAGGCGTGCTAGTTGATGGTCGCAAAGTCACCGTGGCGATGTTTCATCAATGGTTGCCTGAAGAAGTGGCTAAAATCGAAGCGCAGGGCCGTTTTAGCGCGACCTTGACTGAGGCGGCCAAGCTCTTTGACCAAATCACCACTGCGGATGAATTTATTGAGTTTCTGACGCTACCGGGCTACGCCAGAATTGCTTAATGCATATTTGATTTTATGCTTGATCTGCCTCGGGAAACCGAGGCATTTTTTGTTGTATCGGTGTAGATTCACTAGCCTATCTTACCAATGCCTCCTAGAATCTTACTTCGGTCTCAAGAGAAGCCCATAAAATGAAGCTGATTACCGCACTACATAGCCCATTCGGTCGGAAAATTCGCATTGTCTTGGCGGAAAAAAAAGATTGATTTTGAGCTGATCATTGCCAAACCTGGCGAAGATGATGCCCTGATTCAGAGCTATAACCCACTGGGTAAAGTGCCGGTTTTGGCGCTCGATGATGGCCGTGTCATTTATGATTCCAGTGTTATCGCCGAGCACTTAGACTACCTATCGCCGGTGTGTAAGTTATTTCCAAGCGATCAACGCCCAATGATTAGCGCCAAACGAACCGCGGCTTTGGCCGATGGGATTTGTGATGCTGCCGTTGCCGTCGTGATGGAGCAGCGCCGCCCTAGCGCTTTGCAAAGCCAAGACGCGATAAACCGCCAGCACGATAAAATCATTCGTGGCTTAGCCGCATTAGAAGGCCAACTCGAAGAAAAACGTTGGTTCTCTGGAGATGCCTATAGCATTGCGGATATTGGCGTCATTTGTATGCTTGAATATCTTGATTTACGCCTACCCCAACTGCAGTGGGCCACCCACTATCCGGCTTTGCAGCAATATCACCAGCGCGTCGGCGAGCGCGCGGCCATCATTGAGACTCGGCCAGTCGAGATGACTTCTGTCGCTTAAATCTAAGCCAATAAAAAAACGCAGATCTTTATCTGCGCTTTTTTTATTGGCGGTGGGCTGAGTTTAAATTCTAGCTTCAGTCGCTGGATCAAATAACACCACTTTTTTCATATCCAGCACCAGCTTAATACTTTGCCCTGTGGGTGGAACCAATCTCGGATGCACGCGCGCGATCACTTCCACCCCGTTGATTTCGGTGTACACCATGGTGTCAGGCCCCGTCGGCTCGGTGATTTTCACCTTGCACTCCAACGCACTCGATTGCGCCTCTGCCACATCCAGCTGTTCTGGCCGAATCCCTAGGGTAAATTTTCTCCCCCAAGCGCGCACGCAAATTAGGTCGTTCCGCCAAGCTAATAAAATAAGGGCTCGCCATCCCTTGCAAAGAAACGCCCAACTCGCCGTCATGCTCAATTAAGTGGCATGGAATAAAATTCATCGATGGCGAACCAATAAAACTGGCCACAAAAAGGTTGGCGGGGTTCTCATAGATATCTTGTGGGCGGCCAAATTGTTGAATCACACCGTCTTTCATGACTGCGATTTTGTCGCCTAAAGTCATCGCTTCAATCTGATCGTGCGTCACGTACACAATCGTCGTTTTCAGACGTTGGTGCAGTTGTTTGATTTCAACGCGCATTTCAACGCGCAATTTAGCATCCAAATTTGATAGCGGCTCATCAAATAAAAATAGCTTGGGATTGCGTGCCAATGCCCGCCCCATCGCCACACGTTGCCGTTGCCCGCCAGACAGGGCGGCAGGTTTACGCTCGAGCAAATGATCCATTTGCAGCATTTTAGCCACGCGAGCAATGATTTCATTTTGCTCAGCTTTCGCAATGCCGCGCGTTTCTAAGCCAAAAGCAATGTTTTGTCGAACAGTCATTGTTGGATAAAGCGCATAGCTTTGAAACACCATCGCGATATCGCGATCTTTTGGTGCGACATCATTCACCACTCGATCGGCAATACACACCTCACCGCTGCTGGGGCTTTCTAAGCCAGCAATGATATTCATTAATGTCGATTTACCACAACCGGATGGGCCAACCAAAATCAAAAACTCACCGGACTCAATATCAATATTGATGCCTTTTAAAATTTGCGTATCACCAAATGTCTTGGTGACATTTTTAATGGCTAAAGCACCCATTGCATTCTCCAAATTGATTGAATAAGCCAAGTCATCACTTGACTTAACCTTTGACCGCACCTGCCGACAAACCTTTCACAAAATATTTGCCGCAAAACACATACACTGCAATCGTTGGTAACGCCGCAATCAGTGCCGCAGCCATATCGACGTTGTATTCCTTCACATTGGTCGAAGTATTGGCCATATTATTCAAACCCACGGTAATCGGCTGACTATCCCCCGCTGAGAAAACCACACCAAATAAGAAATCATTCCAAATATTGGTAAATTGCCAAATCAACGTCACCATAATAATCGGCGTCGACATCGGCACAATAATTCGCCAAAAAATACGCCAAAACCCAGCCCCATCCAGCCGTGCGGCTTTAATCAGCTCATCGGGAATGCCCACGTAGTAATTACGAAAAAACAGCGTGGTTGAGGCCAAGCCACACACCACATGCACAAAGACCAAGCCCGTCGTGGTGCTGGCAATGCCCAGCCAACCCAAGGTTTGCGCCATGGGTAGCAGCAAGACCTGAAATGGCATAAACACCCCAAATAAAATCATCGCAAAAATGATATTTGAGCCAGCAAAGCGCCACTTCGACAACACATAGCCGTTAATCGCGCCCAAGCAGGTGGAAATCAACACCGCCGGAATGACCATTTTGACTGAGTTCAAAAAATAGCCCGACAAACCATCACAAGAAACCCCTGTGCAAGCCGAGCTCCACGCCTTACCCCACGCGGCAAAACCGATGTTTTGTGGGAAGGACAATAAGTTGCCCGTGCGGATTTCTTCCATATCTTTCACCGACGTCGTCAGCATCACATACAGCGGAATCAAGTAATACAGCGCGGCAAACACCAGCGCGGCATACACCAAACCCCGCCAAAAACGATCTTGAGTCATGCTGTTCCCCTTATCGCATCGTCGGTTCGTCGGACAAAAAACCCACCACAGAGGCACAAAGGCGCAGAGACAAGCATTCAACATCACGTTGCATTGAATTCAATATTTGTACCTCTGCGTCTCTGTGCCTCTGTGGTGAAGGTATTGGCCTTAGATTTATTTTTTTATGCATTACCGTCTTTCCTCAGCTCTGAATACAAATACGGCACCACAATGGCTGCTACCGCCATCAGCATCATCATCGCGCTGGCTGCACCGACGCCCATTTGGCCTCGAGTAAACGCCATTGAATACATAAAGGTCGCCGGCAGGTCTGACGAATACCCTGGGCCGCCACCGGTTAACGCCATAATCAAATCAAAGCTTTTAATCGCAATGTGTGAGAGCACCATCAAGGTGGAAAACACCACTGGCCGCAATGCCGGCAACACAATTTTCCAATAAATCCGCGGCAAGCTTGCGCCATCAATTTGCGCCGCTTTAATAATTGAATCATCGACCCCACGCAAACCGGCTAAAAACAGCGCCATCACAAACCCCGATGATTGCCATAAACCCGCCAGCACCACGGTATAAATCGACATATCGGAATTAACTAACCAATCAAACGTGAAATGGGTAAAGCCCCAGTCATGCATCAATTTTTCTATCCCTAAGCCGGGATTCAAAATCCATTTCCACGCGGTACCGGTCACAATGAAAGACAGCGCCATAGGGTAAAGATAAATCGTACGAATCGCGCCTTCAAAGCGGATTTTTTGATCCAATAAAACCGCCAATACGATACCAATGCCCATTGCGCCGCCAATAAACAGCACCGCAAAAATTCCTAAATTACGCACTGCAACCCACCAACGCTCATTTTCAAATAAGGTGATGTATTGCGCTAAACCAGCCCATTCATAATTGGGCAGCATGCGCGAGGTGGTGAAGGACAAATAGCCATTCCAGACAATAAAGCCATATAAAAAAACCAAGGTGAGTACAAACGACGGGGCTAAAACGAGGCGCGGCAGCCAGCGCTCCGCAAACCCATAATGGGCCGTACGGACAGGCATCGTCATATTTGGATTCTCCGCAAAAGCAAAGATAAAGAGATGGGTATATGAATGACCAGTACTACTTACTTCATATTCATCCATATACCCAATAGAGAATTACATTGTTTTGGCGGCTTTAGCGATTTTTGCCGCGGCGTCTTTGGCACTCATTTTGTCGTCATTCCAGAACTGCGTGACCACATCAAACATGGCACCTTGGGTCGCAGACTTCATCGCCATACCATGCGCCCATGATGGAATCAAAGTACCTTTAGTCGATGCCATCTTGAAGTCTTCAGCCGACTTTTGACCACACATATCAAACTTGCTCATATTCACCCCCAAACGCGCGGGAATTGAGCCTTTGTTTAAATTAAATAGCTCTTGAAACTCTGGGCTCATCAACGTTGCCGCTAATGCTTGCTGCCCTTTTTCTGCCTCTTTGTTTTTCAATTTGAACATCGCAAAACTATCAATATTAAAGGTGTAAGCATTGGCAGTACCCGGTGCGGCTACACAAAGAAAATCTTTGCCCGGCACTTTACCGGCCGCCATAAACTCGCCTTTGGCCCAGTCACCCATAAACTGCATACCGGCCTTGCCATTAATCACCATACTGGTGGCTAAATTCCATTCGCGGCCTGAGCTATTTTTGTCGGTAAGCGGTTTGATTTTTTTATACGTTTCTAAAGCCTTAATCATCGTTGGGCCGCTTAAAGTGCCTTGATCAAGTTGTACAAACGCTTTTTTTATAAAAATCAGCACCACCCACACCTAAAGCAACGGTTTCAAATACGGTGCTGTCTTGCCAAGGTTGGCCACCATACGCCACCGGCTGAACGCCAATTTTTTGTAATGCCGCTGCGGTAACAAAAAACTCATCCCAAGTGGTTGGCACTTTGGCATTGGCTTTTTTTCAATAACTCTGGATTCACCCATAACCAATTCACCCGATGCACATTCACTGGCGCGGCAACGTATTGGCCTTTGTATTTCACGACGCTAGAGACCACCGGTGGCAATAATTTATCCCAACCACCTTTTTTAGCCACGTCATCAATTGAAGCTAGCACCCCTTCGGCACCCCACTCTTGAATCGAAGGACCTTTAATTTGTGCTGCCGCAGGTGGGTTACCAGAAACCACACGCGTTTTGAGCGCAGTCATGGCGTTTTCACCACCACCACCGGCCACGGCAAAATCTTTCCAGGTGTAACCTTTGGCTTCCATCATTTTTTTTAATTCAGCCACTGACTTGGCTTCACCGCCTGAAGTCCAATAATGCAAGACTTCGACTTCAACAGCCTGTGCTGCAAAACGCAACGCCCATTCCTGCAACCAGCAAACCTAACTTGGTAAGACGCATTATCGTAATCTCCAGATGATTTTAATTTTGCCGAGTGCAGTCCTGCCTTCGGTTGTAGTCAGAATATAGTAACTACATACTGATACAAATCAGGTAATCACCGGACAGGTATTCAACCTAGGGTAAACACCTTACGATTAAATGCAAAAATGCCGTTCACTTTAGCAATGAACGGCACTGTAAACTGACTTAATTCTTTATTTATCTAAGCAAACCAATCGCTCGTTGGCACTTCTTTAAGCATGGCGGCTAATTCCATCGCCGAATGGACATGCATTTTGGTAAAAATTCGCGCCCGATGCACTTCGACGGTTTTGGTGCTGATATCTAAGCGATCTGCAATCTGTTTATTGAGCTTACCCAATAAGATTTCTTGCAGCACTTCGCGCTCGCGTGGCGTTAAATCGGCCAGCAATTCCACTACTTTTTGTTGATGCTGTGCATTACCTCGACGCTGCTGATCTTCACTCAAACACGCTTGTACGCGAGTGAGTAGTAAATCTTGATCGCACGGTTTTTCCATAAAGTCACTGGCACCATCTTTGAGTGCATTCACTGCCATTGGCACATCACCATGCCCTGTTAAAAAAATCACAGGCGGTAAATAGCTGCCTTCGCGCAGCTCGGCAAAGAGCTCAAGTCCACTCATTCCGTCCATACGTACATCAACAATCAAGCAAGCAAAACGGCTAGCATCACCCTCGTCTAAAAAAGCCTCAGCAGAGGCATACGTCACCACAGGGCAATCATGTGTTTCTAGCAATAAAGCCAATGAATCTCGTACCGCTTCATCATCATCAATCACCGCAACGGTTCGAATTGCTGCTTTGTTCGTCAAAACAGGCTTCATGATATTTCCTCACTCACATTAAAAGGCAGGCGAAACCGCATTCGAGTTCCACCACCAGGATTAGGTTCGGCCCACAAATGACCGCGATGTTGCTCAATCACTGAGCGGCAAATATTCAAGCCCATGCCCATACCTTCGGACTTGGTACTATAGAACGGTTGAAACAATTGAGCAGGATCGGCCAAGCCGCCCCCTCGATCTGCGACCGTCACCTTTAAAGTATCGGCGCTAAAACTCGCGCTAACGATAATCTGCCGCTCGCTAATCGGGGTTTCGCTCATTGATTCAAGCCCATTTTTAATCAAATTAAGCAACACTTGCTCGAGCATCACCGGGTCGCCCTGAAAACTGGGTAAATCACTCGGAATATCCAGCACAATTCGTGCCTTCATTTTTTGCACCATGGGCCCAAGTAATTGCACCGGTACGCTGACTAAATCATTCAAAATGCACAATTCTCGCGTCGGCGCGCGCTTCACGACAAACTGCCGAATGCCCCGAATAATTTGCCCGGCACGGCGAGCCTGTGCCGTCATTTTGACCAAGGTTTCTTGTACTTTACCCAGCGGAGGGTCTTTCTTGTACAGCATGGTCTCACAAGCGGCGCTATAGCTGGCAATCGCCGCTAATGGCTGATTGAGCTCATGCGCTAGACTTGACGCCAATTCGCCCATATTGACCAGTCGTGCGGTGTGCTGCAACTGATCATTGCGCGTGCGTGCCGCTTCTTGTGCTTGTTGCTTGGCGGTAATGTCAGTACAGATTTCCAAGATGGCACTGCGATTATTCACCCAATCGACTTTACGTTGCTCAATTTGATAAGTACGCCCAGTGTGCATATCGACGCTTTCAAAGACCCCATCGGGGATTACTGAATCCGTTGGCCAACGCGTTAAACAATACGCTTCGGCATCTTTGGGAATCGCAAAAGTCTTGCTATGCAAACGATTGCGATACAGCAATACCCCGGTTTCAATATCGGTCACCGACACGGCCACTTCCAGCCCTGCCAAGACCGTTCGCAATTGCTGACGCGAGCTCGCCAGCGCTTCACGCTCTTGTTTTAATTCCGTCACGTCATACATTGACGCCATCCAGCCACGATGCACACCATGACTATCGATTAATTTCGAAGAATATAAGCGCACATCAAAGCGCTCGCCATCATTGCGCATAAAGCGTAATTCAAAGCCATTGGCTGGGCATTCACCCCGCAAAATGGCTTGATAGGCATTGGCACACACATCCAGACACTCTGGCGGCCAAAAAAACCATCGGTGGCTTGGCGCCAATTAACTCCGCCTCAGACCAACCCACCATATTGGCAAACGCGCGATTCACGTAACTGAGCTTGCCATCGGTATCCATCGCACGTAAGCCGGTCACTAGCGAGTTTTCCATCGCCGAGCGAAATAAGATTTCATCGCGCAGCGCATATTCGGCATACTGCCTTTCACGCATGCGTAAGCGCAGCATTTTCAGCGACCACAACAGCAACAATAACAGCGCAGTAATTAAGCCAATCAACCAAAAATTGGATTGCTTGGTAATCGGATCGATCGACTTGGCCAATAAACGTAAACTCTGCTGGCTGGCGCCGCCAAATGGCACTTCACGAATATCTTTGCCTGTTAAGCGCGAATGATAGCGATTGGGCGCAATCACTTGGTTATTACTATCGATAAGCTGCAACTGATAGCGCTGCACCATCCACCACGGCACGCGCTGTAATAGTAAAATCGATAAATCGTAAACGGCTAACACCGCACCTTGATATTCGGTTTGATGAAAAAATGGCACCACATGCACCATTTGTGGTGAATTGCGCCAAATCACATTACTCACCATTGGATAACCCAAGGTCGCCGCACCATCAATCACTTCGGTGAGTAAAGAATCATCCAAAGCCACCAAACTTTCGGGACGGCGTTCAAAATTGGGAAAGCCATCACCACGCTGACCTTTGGCATTCACCCACTCTATATTGACGATTTCTGGATTGGACTTCATCAGCGCCTCAGCGCGGCGTTGAAAATCCAACTGCTGCATACTGTCAGACGCCAAGCCATACGCGAGGTTTTCTAAGATATTTTGATTGCTTTGCAAGCGACCACGTATTTCTTGCTCTTGCCAGAGCAAATCTTGCGCCATGGTCGCCTCACGGGCGAACAGCTCATTGCGATAATCTTGCCAAGCGTAAACCAAGACTGCCGTGAGCAATGATGCGATCGCCAAATACGCCAATGCCCACGGCCAATTGCGTTGCCAACTGCTTAAAATAGGCCATTTTTTCATAGGTGAGAGCATACGATGAAGTGGGTTCGATTCCCCATACAGTAATACCCATGCCATAGAAAAAACAAAAACCCTGCTCAATTTGCAGGGTTTTGCGTCTCAATCACCACATCGGCGTTAATTTGCCACGGGCACCGCCGCCAAACTGGCCGTCAATAAAGCCCAAAAATGCGTCACCGAGGCAATCTCAACACGTTCATCCGGAGAATGCGCGCCCCGAATCGTCGGCCCAAATGACACCATATCTAATGCGGGATACGCTTTACCAATCAAGCCGCATTCTAAACCGGCATGAATCACTTTCACTTTTGGCGCTGCGCCATACATCGCTTGGTAAGTCTCTTGCAACACGGTCAACGCCCGCGATTGCAAATTAGGTGCCCAACCGGGATAGGCTCCGCTACTTTCCACCGCAAATCCACCTAAGCGCGCAATCGCCCGAATGGTTTGTACCAATTCGGTTACGCCGGTTTCTGTTAAAGAGCGCACCATTAACACCGCATCAAAACGCCGGCCATCAAACTGCAGCACCCCCAGATTATTCGAGCTTTCCACTACGCCCGCCACTTCAGTACTCCAGCGGCGAATGCCGTGCGGTAAACCCATTAATAAGTTCACCACTTTGGCACTATCGGCGGTGCTGAGCACCTGCTCTGCTTGCGCATCGGCCAGTTGCAGGGCGATATCGGTTTCAACGCCTTGTAACTCTTGCTGCCATTCGGCCAAGCATTGTGCGGCAAATGCCGCAAAATTCGCCGCATCACACGCCGGAATCGCAATCCGCGCAAACGCTTCACGCGGTAAAGCATTACGTAATGAACCACCACGCAAACTCACTAAGCGCAAATCAAATAAAGGTATTGCTTGGAACAATAGACGGGACATGAGCTTGATGGCATTACCCCGCTCAAGATGAATATCAACCCCAGAATGACCGCCCTTCAAACCGGTTAACGCTAAATCACGCACCACCCAGCCCGCAGGCATTGGCTCGGGATGTAAAGTTTGCCCCACACTGATATCAATCCCACCCGCACAGCCAACGTACAACTCGCCCCAGTCTTCGGTATCTAAATTAAACAGCAGCTGCCCTTGTAACCAATCGGGCTGCAAACCTTTGGCGCCACTCATGCCCGACTCTTCATCGATGGTCAGCAACACTTCAAGTGGACCATGGGCTAGATCTTGGCTTTCTAGCACTGCCAATGCGGCAGCAACACCAATGCCATTATCTGCGCCAAGCGTCGTCCCCTTGGCATGCATCCAGCCATCGGCAATATAGGTTTGAATCGGGTCTTGCAAAAAATCATGCACTACGGCTTCGTTTTTTAACGCCACCATATCCAAATGACCTTGCAACACCACGCCCAGACGATTTTCCATCCCCGGCGTTGCGGGCTTGCGAATCAGTAAATTACCAACGGCATCGAGCTCATGACTTAAGCCCAATTGACTAGCCCAAGCTTGGATCTGCGCTCGCAACGCCGCCTCATGATGCGATGGTCGCGGATAAGCACACAACACGGCAAAGTGCTGCCACAACAAGCTCGGTTCAACGTTTTTACAAATCATGCAAAGCCTCAAACAACATTCAACTAGGGCGACAATCTACGGGAATTCGCCAATTTCAGCTGCAGCATTTTAGCGTAATAGGTATTTTTCACACCTAGCATAAACCCTGACAAGAAAAAAACAGCGCCACAAATCAAAACATCCCATAAGAGTATTTCAATAAAGCCCAACAAATTCAACGCTTAGATTTAAATATACCCTATAAATCAATCCAAACCACCCGCGAATAAATAAAAATAAAACGCCAGTATTACCAACCGCAAAACCAATTTTTCTTATCGCTTATTCATAATGAATTTGGTTTAAAGCAAATTCCATCTACCTCTTTTGACTTAGTCTAGATAGCGTTGATCTAGAGATCCGTCGCCTAAGGAATTGCCGCCATGACCCAAAATCATCCGAAACTGATTACCGATCCCTATTACGACGGCGTGCCTGAATACATGACCGAAGTGTATGACTGGGCCTATGTTGATCCGAAATGGGTGAAAGCACTAGATCGCAATATCGTGGTGCGTATTTTGCTGTTTTTAAACGATCAGCGACTGATGAAATGCTATCTGGATGAAATCCAACCCGGCATGCGCGTTTGGCAATTAGCCCATGTTTATGGTGATTTAGTCCGCCGCGCCGCCCAACGCGTCGGCCCCGCAGGCGCATTTCATTTAACCGATATCACCCCTATCCAAATTGAACACGGCAGCAAAAAATTAAAAGACATGGATTGGGCCAAAGTCATTCGCAGCGACGCGGCGGGTTTTGCTGGCATCGGTGGCGACTATCAATTAATTTGCAGTTTTTTCTTATTACACGAAGTGCCCGACGACAAAAAATATGAAATCGTCAATCATATGCTGGCTAAATTACCGGTTGGCGGCAAAGCCATTTTTGTCGATTATCACAATCCCAAAAAATGGCAACCGATTCGCTACATCCTCAAGCTCGTCAACCACCTGCTCGAACCGTTTGCCAATGCCTTATGGGAAAATGAAATTCAGCACTACGCCACTGATGCGGCCAAATTCACTTGGAAGAAAAAGACGATTTTTGGCGGGGTGTATCAGTGCGTGGTGGTAGAGCACGCGAAGTAAACAACAAAACCGCCGGACGATGATCTGGCGGTTTTATATACAACATATGGCGGCTATGGGGCGCTTTGAGTGCACCATTCAAATGTCATGCAGGCTTAAATTATATACAATCGTCAGCTTCGAGTTTGCTTGTTTTCATTTTCACGACATAACCTGTGGGGCTTTATGGAATTTCTTAGACGGTTAAGTGCTCTTGCTGAAAAAATTCGCCAACAAGGCGCGGCAATTCAAACTGAAGAGGCAACAAAAAATGCATTTGTTATGCCGTTCATTAATTCGGTACTTGGATATGATGTCTTTGATCCAACGGAAGTAATTCCTGAGTATGTATGTGATGTAGGAACAAAAAAAGGAGAAAAAATTGATTACGCTATTTTCAAAAATGGCGAAGTGCAGATTTTGGTCGAATGTAAAAAAATTGGTGAGCCTCTAAATATAAATCATGCCGCGCAGCTATTTCGTTATTTCCATGTAACAAATGCTAGAATTGCCATTCTAACAAATGGACAAGTTTATAAGTTTTATACAGACTTAGATTCTCCAAATAAAAATGGATGAGAAGCCATTTCTAGAATTAGACTTGCTAAATATTGATGAATTTATTGCCCCTGAACTGCAAAAATTAACTAAGGCGACATTTGACGTTGAGTCCATCATTAGTGCAGCAGGTGAACTTAAGTATGTAAGCCAAATAAAAAAAAAATAATTTCCACTCAGTTCACTCAGCCTGGAGAGAATTTCGTAAGATTTTTTGCTGCACAAGTATATGAAGGACCTTTAACTCAAAAAGTTAAAGAACAATTTAATGAGTTGACTAAAAAAGCATTGACTCAATTTTTAAATGATCAAGTTAATGATCGCCTAAAGTCAGCGATGAGTGGAGTAGCGACTCCAAGCTACGTTGATTTACCTGTGATAGAAAACCCTACAGATTCGATTGAAGAAAAAATAGAAAGTTTGATTGTTACAACTCAAGAAGAATTAGAAGGATTTCATATTGTAAAATCGATCCTTCGTACGATCATTGATTCAAAAAGAATTATTCAACGTGATACTCAAAGTTACTTCGGAGTTTTACTTGATGACAACAATAGAAAACCACTTTGTCGCTTACATTTCAATAGAAATCAAAAGTATATTGGTATTTTCGATTCTGAAAAAAATGAAACCCGCTATTCTATTGAATCACTCGATGATATCTACACGCATTCAGATAAATTAATATCAACTGTAAAAATTTATGAAAATAATGTTTAAAGCCTATTACGAAAAAACACATCAATAATAACTCTATAAGGCCAGTAGAGATCCACGCTAAAATGAAATTTTGATATGCCATAATCTTGGCGGGTTACGCCTTCGGCTAACCCGCCCGTGTAATGTATTCAGCGGCAGCTATTGATCAACAAAGGCTACAGACAAATACCCATTAATCATCACCCACACTGCCTTCAGACTTGGTCGCTGGCATCACTTTCACCAACACAATCCGTGGGCCGTTCATTTTTTTGACGACGATGGTAAAGCCATCAAATTCGATGCGTTCACCTTCGACCGGTAGATTGCCAAGTTTCCATTGAATCAAACCACCGACAGTTTCCGCTTCCGGGTGATCGATGTCTTTACCCAGCATTCGGCCCAGCGAATACAGCGATAAACTGCCTTTGCCCAACAGCGCGCCGTCGTCTTGCTCTAACCAATCATTGCGCGATTGCCGAAATTCATCACGGATTTCGCCGACCAGCGCGGCCATCAAATTATCCAGCGTGACAAAGCCCATCGGCTGCGCTTCATCGGCGTAGGTGACGATAGCAAAATGCGGCGCGCCTTCGCGAAAGCGGCGAAACAATTCTAGCACCGGCGTTTCTGGCGTGACTTGTTCCACTGGGCGCACGTAATCGCTTAAATCGGATACGTCGGCGTGGCGCAACTCGGCCAAAAATAGATTTTTTAAATGAATAATCCCCAACACTTCACCGTCTTCATTCACAAAGGGATAGCGGCTAAAGCGTTGCGTGGCGATGACTTGTAAATTTTCGGCCAGCGAGACATTGCTATGCAGCACCGCTGCCTCATGAAACGGCCGCATCAAATCGGCGACTTTCAGTCGGCCAAAATCCAATGACTGCTCAACGACATTCCATTCTTCGCGGCTATTGCCATCGCCGTTACCGCGCGCAAATCATTTTTAACTCATCGGCTGAATAATGACTTTCATGACCAGAATGCCCATCCAAACCCAATTGGCGTAACAAACTATTGGCGCTGTGATTGAGCAACCAAATCGCTGGATACATTAGCCAATAAAAGAAATACAAGGGAACCGAAGTCCATAGCGCCACGACTTCAGGGCGGCGGATGGCCAATGATTTAGGCGCTAATTCGCCAACGACGATATGTAAAAATGAAATTAAAGTGAAGGCAAAAAAGAAGGAGACGCTATGAATCAAGGCCGCCGATTCAACGCCCAGTACCATAAAGAGGGGCTCAAGTAAGCGAGAGAATGCCGGTTCACCAATCCAACCTAAACCGAGCGATGCTAAGGTGATCCCGAGCTGGCAAGCCGATAAATAAGCGTCCAGTTGACTATGCACTTTGGCGAGAATTCGCCCGCGCCAGCCATAGATTTTGGCTAAACCCTTAGCGCGAGTAGCACGCAATTTAACCAAGCCAAATTCGGCGGCAACAAAAAAACCATTGAGCAGCACCAACGCCAAAGCGATGAGGCTTAAAAAGAAATTTTCCATAATGCGGGCTAAGCCCGTCCAGAACCAATCAGCATTTTATTTTAGCGCTCCGATCCCATTGCAGGGACAAATATTCAGCAAAGCACCAAAAAGACCACGAATTACGGCAAAAAAGAGCGCATGCGCGCTCTTTTTAAACTCAATCTGACAAACAGCTCAAATTACATGGCGTGTTTTTTAGCTGCAGATGCTTTAGATGCTGAGTCTGAAGCTTTTTTAGCTTGGGCTTTTTGCGCTGCAGATGCTACGTGTGATGCTTTTTTAGCTTGAGCTTTTTGTGCTGCTGAAGCGACATGTGATGCTTTTTTAGCTTGGGCTTTTTGTGCTGCTGATGCTACATGCGATGCTTTTTTAGCTTGGGCTTTTTGCGCCGCTGATGCTACATGCGATGCTTTTTTAGCTTGAGCTTTTTGTTCTTGAACTGCGGCTGGTTTTACTTTTTTTGCTTGTGAATGATGTTTTGTTGCGTGGTGTTTAGCCGGTACAGCTTCAGCCGCAAAGCCAGATGCGGCAGTCAATGCAAAAGCGCTAGCAACTACAAGAGCAAGAATTTTTTTCATGGTCATCACCTTGTCAAAACAGAGTTAGGAAACACGAACTTCGTGTTAGCTCGCACTATAAATTTGTAAACTTAGTGAATACTTAGCCCAGCCAGCTGAGGTGTAACCAAATGTAAACGGTATTTAACTGAGCGGTATGCGCACCTTTACAATGAGTCCAGTACCCTGCATCGCATCCAATAATTCAATTTGCCCCTGCAAACGCTCAATCGTGTTTTTTACAATCGCCAAGCCCAAGCCTGTTCCTTCTGCCTCTTGCCCTAAAATACGATGAAATGGTTCAAAAACCTGTATTTTCTCCACATCACTAATCCCTGGCCCACTGTCCGCGATTTCAATACATAAAAAACCGGCGTGCAGATAGGCAGTTAGATCAACCACGCCACCTTGCGGGGTATAACGCACCGCGTTATCCAATAAATTACGCAGCAAAGTACGGATATCTAAATCATGCGCCAGTAGGCTTAGACCCTCATCTACCTTGGCCCCCAGATCGATGTTTTTTGCTTCTGCTTGTGCGGCAATCTCTTCGAGGAGTTCACGAATAATCGGTAATAACAAAATCGGCGTAACTGCCGATTTCATCAACGCTTGGCTACGCGCAAAAGCCAGCAATTGCTCAAGTAGATTTTTGGCGCGATCAATTCCTTGCTGCAAAGGAATCAAGCGAGCTTGCGTTTCGCTCGATAATTCGGTCGCCATCACATTTTGGGCCTGCAATGACAGCGCCGTCAGCGGTGAACGAAGTTCATGCGCCGCATCTGCGACAAAGCGCCGCTGTAAATCCATCGCTTTGCGCAACGCGCTCTAATAAGCGATTGATGGATGCCACAAAAGGACGAATTTCATCTGGAATCTGGTGCGCAGCCAATGGCCGCAAATCTTGCTCTGCGCGACTATCGACATCATGCGAAAGCCGCGTAATCGGTTTGAGCATGCTACTGACCATAATACTAATCAAGGCGGTCAATATCGGAATTAACACCACCAAGGGCAACACCGTTCGGTAACTACTATCGGTCGCGATTTGATCGCGGATTTCTGATTGTTGCGCCACCGCCAAACGCTCGCCAGAGCGCAAAGTACGCACAAATACCCGCCAACGCTCACCATTGAGCACAATGGTTTGAATCCCGTCATGCAGCAGATTGGCGGGCAAGGCGATCTTCTCGCCGCCAGTGCCAGCGCCACTGTCGCCCAAAGTTTGAATAATCAATTTCAGATCAGGGTCGGCTTCTTTGTCTTCTCGACTTAAGTCGGGCGGCTCAACGGGCAAGCCATGCTCGTCAACCAAGGCCGCCACTTGCCGCAATTGATCATCTTGCAGCACTTTGGCTTCTTTAAATGCGGTAAAAAAAGACAACGATCCCGCAGCGACCGCCACCAGAATAATCGCCAGCGATAGCCACAGCGATAATCTAAAGCGCAGCGACGACGTTAATTTGCTTTGGAAACCATCCATCCCATTCCCCGAATATTTTTAATCGCCGTAGCGCCGAGTTTTTTCCGCAGACTGTGAATCAAAAATTCAACCGCATTGCTTTCTACTTCTTCATTCCAGCCATAAATTCGATCTTCTAATTCTTCACGCGACAAAATTGCCCCAGGGCGCAGCAATAATGCCTGCAATAAAGAAAACTCCCTTGCCGATAAGCGTACGGTTTTATCGGCGCACTGCACTTCACGCAAGCTCGGGTCCAAAAATAACACGCCATTATTTAAAATCGGGCTGGCATTACCCGCTTTGCGGCGCACCACTGCCCGCATGCGCGCCAGCAATTCGCCCATTTCAAATGGCTTAACCACATAATCGTCGGCGCCCAAATCAAGGCCAGCGATTCGATCATTCACCGCATCTCGCGCCGTCACCAACAAAACCGGCAAGGCATGATTATTTTGTCGCGCCCAGCGTAGTACCTCCAAGCCATTACAGCGTGGCAAGCCAACATCCAGCAACATCACTTCATAGCTTTGCACATTTAACGCCGCCATCGCAGCCTCGCCATCATGCGCCCAATCCACGGCGTAAGCAGCATCTTGCAACGCCATTTGAATCGCTGCGCCGATCATAGGATCATCTTCAACCAGCAATACTTTCATATTTGCATCCATTTTCGCCGACCTTAGTCAGTATACGACGAACACCTGTCAGCGACTATTTGGCCCGCAATGACAGCCTATCCTTATCAGCATACGAAACCCCTTTCAAACTGAACTCAAGCTAAAATAGATGATTGTTTTATGAATCGATGCCATGACCCCCGCTAAACCAAAAACCAAAGCTAAGACGTATTTTATCTGCAGGCTTTAAAAATAAAGCGCCACAAGGCAATACCCAAGTAGCCAGTCTAGCAAGGGCTTTATCTAAGCTTGGTTTTTGTTCGCGTAGCGAAGCCGAAGCCTTGGTATTACAAGGCGCGGTGAGCGTGAATGGCAAGTGTGTGCGTGGAGATCAATCGCCGCGTCGATCTCGAGCGCGATCAACTCAGCGTTAACGGCCAAAGTGTTGCCGCTGAAAAGAAAGTCTATTTAATGCTTAATAAGCCGCGCGGCTTGATTACCAGCGCGCAAGATGAGAAAAACCGCGATACGGTGTTTAGCTGCTTCACTGGCGCGACGCTGCCGCACATCGGCCCGGTTGGGCGACTGGATAAAGCCAGCGAAGGTTTGCTGCTGTTCACCAACGATACCCAATGGGCGGCGCGCCTCACGGATCCGGCCAGCCATTTGGACAAAATCTACCACGTGCAAATCGATAGCCTTGCCACGCCGGCGCTGATCGCCGCCATGCAAGCGGGTGTAATCATGGATGACGGCACGCCACTCAAAGCCAAGCGCGTGACCTTGTTACGCAGCGGCGAAAAAAATGCATGGCTGGAAGTCGTACTCGACGAAGGCAAAAACCGCCATATCCGCCGCCTACTTGAAGCCAATCAAATCAACACACTACGCCTGATGCGTGTGGCGATCGGTGGCTTGCTGCTGGGTGAATTGGCAAAAGGCGAATGGCGGGAATTGAGTGCGGCCGAAGTGGCTGGCTTAAAAGCCTAATTATCCCGAAAGGCATGAAAATATCTACAAGGCGTAGGGTGGATTGAACGCAGTGATAGCCATCAAATTGCGCTTGATGGGTATCGTCCAAAATCCGGGCTCCACCCATCCTACGCGCTCAATCAGGCCGATTTCATTTTGCTTTTTCAGCCTAAACGCAGCGTTACAGCCAGCCGACTCGCCACTGCGTTTCATCCGACAGCACGCTCCAATGCAAAGTGAAATGCCGTTTACTCAACACAGCTTCTAGCGTGACCTGCACGACTTTTTGCGCGTCCAGCGGATCGAGTTCGACTTTGACGACGAGAAAGTGCTTCTCGCGTTGCTGCGGCACAACTGCAGTCCATTTGGTATTCAGCAGCTTTTTTGGATGCCAACTGCGCGTTGGGTGCGTCATCGACCTGCTCCTTTATGTCTTAAAGCGCCATATCCGCATTCAAATTATGTTTAAGCACTAATCCTTAAAACACGGGCCGATCAATCCCATACTCCACCAGCGTTTCCAGCGAGATTAAATCGAGAATATTTTCATGCGTGGCGGCAAGGACGATTTGTGGTGCCGCACCGGCTTTGAGTGCTTCGAGCCAGCGCGTCGCGCAAAGACACCATTGATCACCGGGCTTGAGCCCAGCAAAGCCGTATTCTGGCCGTGGCGTGGATAAATCGTTGCCGCGCAGTTGGGAAAACCTTAAAAACGGGGTACTGATCACCACGCAAACAATATGCTCGCCAACGTCACTTTGATCAGTTCGGCAACAACCATCACGGAAAAATCCAGTTAAAGGGGCCATGCTGCAAGGTTTGAGGGCTTGGCCTAATACATTGATATCCATGGGTATTGCTCGCTAAGGTTTAAATGGTGATGCGTTGACCGTCATACCCTACTTCAATACCAGCGGGTAAAGTTGCAGTTAAAGCGTGATACTCTAATTCATGCGTCATATGAATCAACACCGTGCGTTTGGCGGCAATATGAGCGGCAATTTGCAACGCTTGTTCTACCGATAAATGCGTTGGATGCGCTTTATGACGCAAACAATCCAAAAACAATAAGTCTAAATTGTGCAGCAATGCTTCACTCTCAGGCGGAATTTCTGAAACATCAGTGAGGTAAGCAACATTGCCAATGCGCCAGCCTAAAATCGGCCATTTGCCGTGAATCAGCGGTATTGGCTGGACCGTCACCGCGCCAACTTGAAATGGCTCAGTATCGACTTCATGAATGGTGAGTACCGGTTTATCCCAAAATTCATTGGGTTTAAACAGCGTATACGGAAAGCGCTCTCGGATATGGCCGAGCATTAAACGATTGCCATACACCGGCAAGGCGGCTTTTTGTAACCAGCAAAAAGCGCGTAAATCGTCGATACCATTCAGATGATCAGCGTGCGGATGGGTATACAGCACCGCATCCACGTGCAAAATCTGTTCGCGCAGTGCTTGGCTGCGCAGGTCTGGCCCGGTGTCGATCAAAAAAGTTTGCCCACCCGCACGAATCACCGCTGAGGCGCGGCTGCGGGTGTTTTTCGGGTCGGTAGATACACACGTTGGGCAGCGGCAACCCAAAGCGGGTGAGCCGCCACTGGAGCCTACGCCCAATAAAATGGTTTCTACGGTAAGGCTGGTCATTGTGGTTGGCGCGCACGAGCAAACAGTTTAAAGAAATTTTGCGTGGTCGCCTCGGCCACGTCGCTTAGTGGAATGCCTTTTAATTCAGCAATATGTTCCGCAACATGGCGCACCCAAGCCGGTTGATTTTGTTTGCCGCGATGCGGCATTGGCGCAAGGTAAGGCGAATCGGTTTCGATCAGCAGGCGATCAAGCGGCATTAGCCGTGCCAATTGTTTTAAATCTTCGGCTTTTTTAAACGTCACAATGCCGGAGAGTGAAATATAAAAACCTAAATCCATTGCTTGTTGCGCCACTTCCCAGCTTTCGGTAAAGCAGTGCATTACACCGCCAACGTCTTGCGCGTTTTCTTCACGCAAAATCCGAATAGTGTCCTCAGACGAGGCACGAGTATGAATAATCAGCGGCAAGCCCGTTTCACGCGCCGCGCGAATATGCGTGCGAAACCGCTCACGCTGCCACTCTAAATCCCCCGTTAGCCGGAAATAATCCAAGCCGGTTTCGCCAATGGCGACCACTTTGGGCGATTGCGCCAGCTCGACCAATTGCCCGACCGTTGGCTCGGGCGTGTCTTCGTAATCAGGGTGCACGCCCACTGAGGCAAAAATATTGTCATGCTGCTGCGCCAGTGCCAGTACCGATGGCAGCTCAGGTAAATTAACTGCGACACAGAGCGCATGGCTCACATCGTAATCTTGCATATTGGCTAATAATTGCGGCATATTGGCCGCTAGATCAGCAAAATTAATATGGCAGTGCGAATCAACAAACTTCATCATTTTTCTTCATTCAATAAAAAAGCCGCACCAGAAGGCACGGCTTGAATCATAACCGAAACAGTTACATCGTGTGCGTTGTCCGCCCTGATTGCAGATAACCGCCGAGTAAATTTTCAATTTTTACACGCGCCAAATTGCCCGCTTCATTACTGGAAAATTGAACGCCAATTCCTTGCTGATGATTATTATGCGCGCCAGGTGGTGTCACCCAAACCACATTGCCCGAAACGGCAATCCGCGCCGGATCATCCAACAGCGCCAACAACATAAAAACCTCATCGCCTAAGTTGTACAGCTTATTGGTGGGGATAAAGATCCCACCGCCTTTAATAAACGGCATATATGACGCATATAAAGCAGCTTTTTCTTTAATATTTAACGACAGCACGCCAGGACGAGAGGCGGCTGCGCGTACTGGATCTTCGCTCATATTTTTCCTTGGCGAGACGGCCCACGTAAGGCATCCACATAGGCAAACAGCAGGTTTTCAAAAACCAGTCGCTGATTGAGCGGATGACGAGATAATTTTTGCGCATCAGTGAGTTGATTCACGTATTGCATCAACTGTGGCGCTCGTGGGGCAAGACGCGTTAATGCATCTTGCCAGTCTGGATAATAACGAATTTTCCCCGCCAAGCCCAAACTAATCAGATCGTAAATCCACTTCTGTAGCCATGTAATCACTAAATCGGTATCTAGTTTGGCTTTATCTAACTCGGTACAGAGTTTTAATACATCTAAAGTCGCCGGTTCTGCAATCTGCGTTAGAAAGTTCTGCCGCACGGCGAGCCATTCTGCTGCGGCATCATCCATTGCCGCCAATGGCGCACCGCCGGTATGCGCCAAGTGCAATGCCGGATTCACCACGCCGTGGGCATTCAACCATTGCATCGCCACCGATGAATCAGGTAGCGCCAAAGGAAATACACGGCAACGGCTACGTATCGTTGGCAATAAGCGGCGCCAGTGATCGGCTACCAAAATAAAGATTGCGCCAGCAGGTGGCTCTTCGAGTGTTTTTAAAAATGCATTGGCGGCAGCCACATTCATCGTGTCGGCCGGCACGACTAATGTCACCCGCACACTGCGTCGATGTGCCGAGAGATTGACGAAGTCAGCCAAAGCCCGCACATCTTCCACTCGAATAACTTCTGATTTTTTCTTGGCTTTTTTGCTTTCAGTTTCATCTGGGCGCTCTTCTTCAGCGTCCTCCGGCTGCAACACGCGATAGTCCGGATGATTACCAGCTAAAAACCAACGGCAGCCATCGCAAACACCGCAAGGTTGCGTTGATTTTTTGTGTGTCTTCGCAAAGAAGAAATTGCGCGAGATAAACTGCAAAAGCACGCTTACCAATACCGGGTTCACCCGTCAGCAATAAAGCATGTGGCCAGCGATCACGCTCGCGTAGCAACTCTTGCCATGCAGTCTGTAACCATGGGTATAAAGTCGGTGTTTTATTCATAATCAGCAAAAATTTCCGCCAATTCGGCCTGAATTACTTCTAATGGTCGATTGGCATCAATGACACGAATCCGCTGAGGATTTTGCTGGGCTCGCTCAAGATAGGCAGCACGAACACGCGCATGAAAATCGTGTTGCTCACGCTCAAATCGATCTAACACTCGACCATTGGCCATTCGCGCTTGACTCACTTCAAGAGGCACATCAAAAATCAACGTCAAATCAGGTTCGATTAATCCTGTTTCACGTGCTTGCACCCACGCTTCCAGCTGCGCAAACTTGCCCTGATCAAGGCCACGCCCACCACATTGATAAGCAAATGTCGCATCCGTAAAACGATCACATAAAACCCATTCACCGCGCGCTAATGCCGGTTCAATCACCTCAGTTAAATGCTGAGCCCGCGAGGCAAACATCAACAAAGCTTCGGTTTCTAAAGACATCGACTCATTCAGTAGCAGCGCTCTTAGCTTTTCCCCTAAACTTGTCCCACCGGGCTCTCTTGATTGCTGTAATGCGATGCCTTTCTTAAGCAACCACGCAGCTAGCCACGCTAAATGCGTGCTTTTCCCTGCACCATCAATGCCCTCTACCGAAATAAACCGACCTCGTGCAACGCTTGCGCTCGTCATGAATCAACCAAATACAAAAAGAATCCCTGAATTGTCGCACAAACCATACAAGACAATAAACAAATTCCAGCACTAATAGGTATATCCATCCGACTGTTAACTGGAAAGGATTTTGATCAAATACCCCCCTATGTCAGACTAGTTGTCGCCTCTGAATTTTCATTGGCTTGAAAAAACAGAGGCTTCAACATGCAAAAAATCACGTATTCTGACGACTTTAAACAGCAGGCTTTGAGCAAAGTTTATCAACGCCAAGGTCGCACGATTGAATCGGTAGCTCAGGAACTTAATCTTTCTAAATTTACCCTGAAGGGCTGGATGGCTGCCGCTAAGAAAACACAAATTCCAACGCCGATTGAGCGCGCGAAACGACCTGAAGATTGGTCGATTGAGGAACGCCTTTTGGCTCTGCAACAGAGTCATGGCTTACCTGAAATTGAGCTCAATGCGTGGTGCCGTCAGCAGGGTTTGTTTCCCCATCATTTAAGTCAGTGGCGAGCGGAATTTTGTACTCCGCCAGCCATTCAAAACAGTAAAGTCGATGTTCAGTCGATGCGTGAGCTGAAGAAAGCCAATCAACAGTTGCAGCGTGAATTGAACCGCAAAGACAAGGCATTGGCGGAGGCTGCGGCGCTGCTGATTTTGCAAAAAAAGTTCAATGCCTACCTGGAGGGCGCGGACGAATGACGGCGCTGGCCGAGCGCCAGCTTTGCCTTGATTTGCTGCAAGAGGCCATTTTGGCAGGGGCTCGACAGACGTTGGCTTGCGCTATTCTCGGCTTCAATATCCGCACGATTCAGCGCTGGACTGACGGTGATACGGTGATGATTGATCAGCGTCCATTGCAGAAGACAGTGCCCGTCCACAAGTTGACTTTAGCCGAGCGAGCGACTGTTTTGGCGGTGGCTAATTCCGCCGAATTTGCGCATTTACCACCGAGCCAGATAGTCCCTCGATTAGCCGATCAGCAACGTTATATTGCTTCAGAATCAACGTTCTATCGGGTGCTGCGCGCAGCGGATCAACTCCAACATCGTCGCGCCGAGCGTCCGGCGCAAGTGCGCAGTAAACCGAAGGCCTTGTGCGCCATCGCACCGAATCAATTGTATAGCTGGGACATCACTTACTTGGCGAGCACGATTCAGGGAAAGTATTTTTACCTGTATATATTTCTCGATATATTCAGCCGAAAAATCATCGGCTGGCAGGTATACGCAGAAGAAAGCAGTCAAAACGCCAGCGACATGATGCAAGACATTTGCCGACGTGAACGCATCGCGCGCGACCAGGTGATATTGCACTCGGATAATGGCAGTTCAATGAAGGGTTCGACGATGCTGGCGACGCTGCAAAATTTATGGGTTGCGGCATCATTTAGTCGACCGGCAGTGAGCAATGACAACCCGTACTCCGAGTCGTTATTTAAAACGCTGAAATACCGCCCGATGCAGTTGCCCAAGCCATTTGAAGATTTACTGGCGGCACGGCAATGGGCGACGCAAGTGGTGCATTGGTACAACGAAGAGCATCGTCATAGCAGCATAAAATACGTCACGCCGACCGAGCGCCATGCTGGCGAAGATCAGGCGTTGTTGGCGCAACGAATTGCCGTTTATGAAGCGGCGCGAGCTAAGAATCCACGGCGGTGGTCAAGCAAAACGCGCAACTGGGAAAGGACGAAAATTGTGCATTTGAATCCAGAAAAGCTATCCGATACAGAGGTCTTACTTGTAAGGGAAAAAATGGCGCAAAAGATGGCATAGGATTTAACGATTGAGGCGACAACTAGTTTGACAATTACCGATACCACGCATAGGTATCTTATCTTCAATTCACCACAAACCCAGAAACAACGCGCAGCAAAAAGCCCGACTCTTTCGAATCGGGCTTCTCTATAGGGAAGTCTGGCAATGACCTACTTTCACACGGGCAATCCGCACTATCATCGGCGCTGAGGTGTTTCACTGTCCTGTTCGGGATGGGAAGGAGTGGGACCACCTCGCTATGGTCGCCAGACATTAAACTGTCTGGTGCAACTCTTTCGAGTCACACGAGAGTTATCGCATTCAGCTTCTGCTCTTGACTTGGAATCTTATTTCCTCATCTCACAACCGCCTACAACGCTAACTCGTAAAATCAATAGAAGAAGTAATTATACTACACTTTCCAACCACACTGTTTCAGTATTTGTCTTCGTATTCATGCACTTACGTACATTCCTACGTATTTGGGTCGATTATATCCTTCGTCGCACTACGCGCTTCAGGTTATAGGATCAAGCCTCACGAGCAATTAGTATTGGTTAGCTTAACGCATTACTGCGCTTCCACACCCAACCTATCAACGTCCTGGTCTCGAACGACTCTTTAGAGGATTTAAAACCCTAGGGAAATCTCATCTTGAGGCAAGTTTCGCGCTTAGATGCTTTCAGCGCTTATCTCTTCCCGACTTAGCTACCCGGCAATGCCACTGGCGTGACAACCGGTACACCAGAGGTCAGTCCACTCCGGTCCTCTCGTACTAGGAGCAGCCCCTCTCAAATTTCCAACGCCCACTGCAGATAGGGACCAAACTGTCTCACGACGTTTTGAACCCAGCTCACGTACCACTTTAAATGGCGAACAGCCATACCCTTGGGACCGGCTACAGCCCCAGGATGTGATGAGCCGACATCGAGGTGCCAAACTCCGCCGTCGATGTGAACTCTTGGGCGGAATCAGCCTGTTATCCCCGGAGTACCTTTTATCCGTTGAGCGATGGCCCTTCCATACAGAACCACCGGATCACTATGTCCTGCTTTCGCACCTGCTCGACTTGTCGGTCTCGCAGTTAAGCCGCCTTTTGCCATTACACTATCAGTACGATGTCCGACCGTACCTAGGCGACCTTCGAGCTCCTCCGTTACAATTTGGGAGGAGACCGCCCCAGTCAAACTGCCTACCATGCACGGTCCCCGATCCGGATAACGGACCAAGGTTAGAACCTCAAAGGGGTCAGGGTGGTATTTCAAGGACGGCTCCACTGAAACTAGCGTCTCAGCTTCAAAGCCTCCCACCTATCCTACACAAACCACTTCAAAGTCCAATGCAAAGCTACAGTAAAGGTTCACGGGGTCTTTCCGTCTAGCAGCGGGGAGATTGCATCTTCACAAACACTTCAACTTCGCTGAGTCTCGGGAGGAGACAGTAGGGCCATCGTTACGCCATTCGTGCGGGTCGGAACTTACCCGACAAGGAATTTCGCTACCTTAGGACCGTTATAGTTACGGCCGCCGTTTACTGGGGCTTCGATCAAGAGCTTGCACCCCATCAATTAACCTTCCAGCACCGGGCAGGCGTCACACCCTATACATCCACTTTCGTGTTGGCAGAGTGCTGTGTTTTTTGATAAACAGTCGCAGCCCCCATTTCTCTGCGGCCTTATATAGCTCCAAACGCAAGGTTCTTCACCTATAAGGCACACCTTCTCCCGAAGTTACGGTGTTAATTTGCCGAGTTCCTTCTCCCGAGTTCTCTCAAGCACCTTAGAATACTCTTCCTACCCACCTGTGTCGGTTTGCGGTACGGTTCAATATAAGCTGAAGCTTAGTGGCTTTTCTTGGAAGCAGGGTATCAGTTACTTCATCACCTAAGTGAATCGTCATCATGCCTCAGCGTTAACAGCGTCCCGGATTTGCCTAAGACACCCGCCTACACACTTAAACCAACTATTCCAACAGTTGGCTAACCTAACCTTCTCCGTCCCCACATCGCACTTATATCAAGTACAGGAATATTAACCTGTTTCCCATCGACTACGCATTTCTGCCTCGCCTTAGGGGCCGACTCACCCTGCGCCGATGAACGTTGCGCAGGAAACCTTGGGTTTTCGGTGAGGGAGCTTTTCACTCCCTTTATCGCTACTCATGTCAGCATTCGCACTTCTGATACCTCCAGCATCCTTCTCAAGACACCTTCACAGGCTTACAGAACGCTCCTCTACCATATGCCATAAATGGTCATATCCGCGTCTTCGGTTATCAATTTGAGCCCCGTTACATCTTCCGCGCAGGACGACTCGACCAGTGAGCTATTACGCTTTCTTTAAATGATGGCTGCTTCTAAGCCAACATCCTGGCTGTCTGTGCCTTCCCACCTCGTTTTCCACTTAATTGATCATTTGGGACCTTAGACGGCGGTCTGGGTTGTTTCCCTCTTGACCCAGGACGTTAGCACCCCAGGTCTGTCTCCCATGCTCGCACTTGACGGTATTCAGAGTTTGCCATGGTTTGGTAAGTCGCGATGACCCCTAGCCATAACAGTGCTTTACCCCCGTCAGTGATACATGAGGCACTACCTAAATAGTTTTCGAGGAGAACCAGCTATTTCCAAGTTTGTTTAGCCTTTCACCCCTATCCACAGCTCATCCCCTAACTTTGCAACGTTAGTGGGTTCGGACCTCCAGTGCGTGTTACCGCACCTTCATCCTGGCCATGGATAGATCACTTGGTTTCGGGTCTACGCCCAGCAACTATGCGCCCTATTCGGACTCGGTTTCCCTACGCCTCCCCTATTCGGTTAAGCTCGCTACTGAACGTAAGTCGCTGACCCATTATACAAAAGGTACGCAGTCACCCCATTTTTCAAGGGCTCCCACTGTTTGTATGCATCCGGTTTCAGGTTCTATTTCACTCCCCTCCCGGGGTTCTTTTCGCCTTTCCCTCACGGTACTGGTTCACTATCGGTCGATGATGAGTATTTAGCCTTGGAGGATGGTCCCCCCATCTTCAAACAGGATTTCTCGTGTCCCGCCCTACTTCTCGTACGCTTAGTACCACAATTGACTTTTCATATACGGGACTATCACCCACTATGGTTGGACTTTCCATTCCATTCTATTAAGTCTACTGCTATCACGTACAGGCTCTTCCCATTTCGCTCGCCACTACTTTGGGAATCTCGGTTGATTTCTTTTCCTCCGGTTACTTAGATGTTTCAGTTCACCGGGTTCGCTTCGCTAGACCTATGTATTCAGTCTAGGATGACCCAAAAGGGCCGGGTTTCCCCATTCGGAAATCGTGGGATCAAAGCACTTTGCCAGCTCCCCCACGCTTATCGCAGGCTATCACGTCCTTCGTCGCCTATCATCGCCAAGGCATCCACCAGATGCACTTATTCGCTTGATCCTATAACCTCAAACACGTAAAACGTATCTCAGATTAATGAAATCGTATTTGCGACTTGCAAGTGAGTTCTCATTTCACTTGCGGTTCAGTTCCACTGGCATGAGACCAGCACAACTGAACAGATACAATCAACCCAATATTTTTACTTTGAAACTAAACTCAACAACAACTGCAAGCAGTTATTCTCAAATCAAATTCCATTACAATGTTTATTGGAATTAATTACTTCTTCTATTTTGTTAAAGAGCGATATTTAATTAATCATTAAATGAATAATCATTCTAATTTTAGAAACCAGAATAAAATACACTGCACACAACAACGTGCAATACATAGAATTCTATTTTCTACAGCAGACAATGGTGGAGGTTAACGGACTCGAACCGTTCACCCCCTGCTTGCAAAGCAGGTGCTCTACCAGATGAGCTAAACCCCCGTGATACTGGTGGGTCAGATAGGAATCGAACCTATGACCCCCGCGTTATCAACACGGTGCTCTAACCAACTGAGCTACTGACCCATATCGTCGTCAAACCAACTCAATGTCAAAGTATCTAATTGCTTAGTACTTCTTCATGTCGTCAAGCCGACATTCTTCAAATCTACAGCCGATGAGTGTGAGTACTTAATCTACCAATCTTTCTCTTGAAAGGAGGTGATCCAGCCGCAGGTTCCCCTACGGCTACCTTGTTACGACTTCACCCCAGTCATGAATCCTACCGTGGTAACCGGACTCCCGAAGGTTATCCTAGCTACTTCTGGTAAAACCCACTCCCATGGTGTGACGGGCGGTGTGTACAAGGCCCGGGAACGTATTCACCGCGACATGCTGATCCGCGATTACTAGCGATTCCGACTTCATGCACTCGAGTTGCAGAGTGCAATCCGGACTACGATCGGTTTTGTGAGATTAGCTCCCCCTCGCGGGTTGGCGACCCTCTGTACCGACCATTGTATGACGTGTGAAGCCCTGGTCATAAGGGCCATGAGGACTTGACGTCATCCCCACCTTCCTCCGGTTTGTCACCGGCAGTCCCATTAAAGTGCTCAACTGAATGTTAGCAACTAATGGCAAGGGTTGCGCTCGTTGCGGGACTTAACCCAACATCTCACGACACGAGCTGACGACAGCCATGCAGCACCTGTGTTACGGTTCCCGAAGGCACTCCTCTATCTCTAAAGGATTCCGTACATGTCAAGACCAGGTAAGGTTTTTCGCGTTGCATCGAATTAATCCACATCATCCACCGCTTGTGCGGGCCCCCGTCAATTCCTTTGAGTTTTAGTCTTGCGACCGTACTCCCCAGGCGGTCTACTTCACGCGTTAGCTGCGTTACTAAGCTCCGAAAAGCCCAACAACTAGTAGACATCGTTTAGGGCGTGGACTACCAGGGTATCTAATCCTGTTTGCTCCCCACGCTTTCGTCCATGAGTGTCAGTATTAGGCCAGGGGGTTGCCTTCGCCATCGGTGTTCCTCCACATCTCTACGCATTTCACTGCTACACGTGGAATTCCACCCCCCTCTCCCATACTCTAGCGAGACAGTCATAAACGCAATTCCTAGGTTGAGCCCAGGGATTTCACGTCTATCTTATCAAGCCACCTGCGGACGCTTTACGCCCAGTAATTCCGATTAACGCTTGGACCCTACGTATTACCGCGGCTGCTGGCACGTAGTTAGCCGGTCCTTATTCTTCGGGTACTGTCATCCCCAGTAGTTATTAACCACTAGGATTTCCTCCCCGACAAAAGCGCTTTACAACCCGAAGGCCTTCTTCACGCACGCGGCATTGCTGGATCAGGCTTTCGCCCATTGTCCAAGATTCCCCACTGCTGCCTCCCGTAGGAGTCTGGACCGTGTCTCAGTTCCAGTGTGGCGGATCGTCCTCTAAGACCCGCTACTGATCGTTGCCTTGGTAGGCCTTTACCCTACCAACTAGCTAATCAGCCATCGGCTGCTCCAATAACGTGAGGCCTTGCGGTCCCCCACTTTCCCCCTCAGGGCGTATGCGGTATTAGCACTCCTTTCGAAGCGTTATCCCCCATTACTGGGTACATTCCGATGTATTACTCACCCGTTCGCCACTCGTCAGCGGTGCAAGCACCCTGTTACCGTTCGACTTGCATGTGTAAAGCATGCCGCCAGCGTTCAATCTGAGCCAGGATCAAACTCTTTCGTTTAATCTAGCTGAATTTACATACTTGGCTTAGTACTCATTACTCAAAGAAACACTTGGTTAAAAACCAAGATTTCTTTTAAATCTTGAGTGTAAGCACTTGTTTGACTGGCAAACCAAGCACTCACACTCATCGGCTGTATTTTGTTAAAGATCAGTGGCTTAGACACCGAAACCAGCTGGAAAACCGCTTGTTTCGTTTGCTGTGTCAGCAGCAGAGAGGCCGAACTATACCCACCCACCTAAAGTCCGTCAACACCTAGTTGCAAAGAAAACCACACAAAGGTGCTAAGTTGTTGAATTACATACGATCTAATTTCAACATTAATTCTGCTGCCGCGTAAAAAACAGAACGATGCCAAGCCTCGATTACGGATATATATAGCGCCAAATGCTTATTTCGCCGTTTTTGCCCCTAAATTCGCTAACATTTTCGCCGCTAGACTGGAATGTTCTTTCTTAATATCGGGTGATGGCTCGTATTTGGCGGCTAAACGCCCGCTAAACATCACATCCGCTGCTGGCAATTCATCTAAGAACCGACTTGGTCGCGTAATCTGCCATTCACCGGCGCGTTTGCGTTTGCCGCAATAGGTAATTGTTAAACTGCGCTGTGCTCGGGTAATGCCGACATACATTAAGCGACGCTCTTCTTCGACCATGCCCGATTCAATTGAATTTTGATGCGGCAAGATATCTTCTTCGCAGCCGATTAAAAACACATGTGGGTATTCCAAACCTTTACTGGCATGTAGCGTTGAAAGCCGCACCGCATCGATTTCGTCTTCGGAGCGCCCTTCGAGCATGATGCGTAAATCAAAATTTTGCGTGATTTCGTCCAAATTACTACCGGCACTATCGACTTTCTTTTTAATCATCTCGCCCAAGCTCAGGATATTCTTCCATTTACTTTCGGCGGGCTTGGGCTCTTCAGATTCATACAACCAAGTTTCAAAATCAATCGCCCCCACAATTTCACGAAAGAGCTGATCGGCCGGTTCTGATTTAACTTTGTCTTGCATCCGCTGAATAAATCGGCAGAAGGTATAAAGCATTTCGCGCTGCGCGGGTTGAATCTGATGCGCAAAACCTTCTTCAAATACGGCAGAAAACAAAGAAACTTGCCGCTCTTTGGCATAACTGCCCAATTTTTCCAACGTGACATTGCCAATACCCCGTTTGGGCGTCGTGACCGCACGGATAAATGCCGGTTCATCATCATCGTTGGCAATCAAATGCAAATACGCCAGCACGTCTTTGATTTCAGCGTTATCAAAAAAACTTTGCCCGCCGGACATCACATATGGAATATTTTCAGCACGCATTTGCGCTTCAATAATCCGCGACTGAAAATTACCGCGATATAGCACCGCATAATCGGCAAAACTCGTGCGCCGTTGAGCGCCATGTGCATTTTCAAGCGTTCGGCGACTAAGCGGGCCTCATCGTCTTCACCCTTGGTTTCGACCACTTGCACCAAATCGCCGACCCCAAGATCAGACCATAATTGTTTCTCGAATAATTTCGGATTGTTTGAGATCACCGCATTGGCGCAGCGTAAAATCCGCGCCACCGAGCGATAGTTTTGTTCCAGCTTAATCACATGCAGCTTAGGAAAATCAATTCGCAGCAAATTCAGATTTTCAACATTTGCCCCGCGCCAAGCATAAATACTCTGATCGTCATCCCCTACCGCAGTAAATTGCCCGGTTAACTCAGTCAGCTGTTTGACCAGTTGGTACTGCGTGGTATTGGTGTCTTGATATTCGTCGATCAATAAATAGCGCAATCGATGCTGCCATTTTTGCAAGACCTCGGGATGGGCCTCAAACAAATCCACCGGCAGACGAATCAAATCGTCAAAATCAATCGCTTGATAAGCAAATAAGGTGTCTTGATAGGCGCGATACAACTTGGCTAACTGCACTTCACCCTCTGAGGTGGCGATGGCTAACGCTTGCGTGGGAGAAATTCGATCACTTTTTAATGTGGAGATTTGACTGACTGTAGCGCGAATCAATGATTTATCAGTGGTAATCAATTGATCGGCGATAATTTTGGCTGAATCGGCCGAATCCAAAATCGAAAACTTCGGTTTGTAGCCTAAGTGCGCCGCCTCTTCGCGCAAAATTCTCATGCCCAAACTATGAAACGTCGAAACGGTTAAACCTTTTAAACGACTCGCTGGCAATAAGCTCGCCACCCGCTCCTGCATTTCTCGCGCGGCTTTATTGGTAAAGGTAATCGCGGCGATATTGCGCGCATCCATTTGCGCTTCTTCGATTAAGTAAGCGATTTTTTGCGTGATCACTCGCGTTTTGCCTGAACCCGCGCCAGCCAGCACCAAACAAGGGCCGGACAGATATTGCACGGCAGCGCGCTGAGGAGAATTAAGCAAATGCAGCATGGAAAACTCGGTTTAAACAGAAATAAGATGGTATCACGTCGCTACAATGCAACGCCGCCAGCCGGATGCTTGGCGTAAAGGCAAACTTAGATTACAAGAATATCTTATATATGGCTTATCTTTGGTGAACTGCATGCCCCAATCTGACCTCGTCCCCCTTCGCCCACAAGAACTCGTTGTTGGCGAACCGACACCTTACGCCATCTTTGATGCCGAGAATCAATTACTGCTGAGCGCCGGGCAAATCATCCACACCGAAAAACAGCTGGAAACGCTCAATAAACTGGGCATGTTTCGTAATCCAGCGTGGCGTGGCGTTCGAGTCGCCGGTGCCGAGGGCGGAGCAAGAGTTCGCACCAATACCCCGCCCGCCGAGCGAGTCATCGCCAAACCCGCACCAAGCAAACGCCATTTAGCGCAATTTAAATTGCCTCCCGGCAGTGCTCTGCATATTCAGCTGAGCGTTGATCCGCTCAATCATAGTGAATCGGTCAAACTGATCGGCTGGGTCGATAAAATGAGTGTTTTAATTAGCGCACTCAATGCCCATGGGGCCGTCTTACCGTATCGAGAGGGGCAATCGATTAAAGCCAAAACCATTGCCGGTAAGGATGTGATTTCATTTGATGCGGTGATTGAAAAAGTCTGCTTTTCGCCGTTCCCCTACCTGCACCTAAGCTGGCCCGAAAGCTTGCAAATTCGGCAGCTCAGAAACAGCCTGCGGGTGAACACTCACTTGATTGCTAGCATTAGCGGCGATGGCATCCATAGCACACCCGCAAAAATCACCAATTTATCAGCTAGCGGAGCCATGCTCGAAGGCAGCAATCTGCAGTTAGCTACGGATCAAGAAATCAGCATGGCGCTGCGACTACATGCGGCAGGGATTGACCATACGATGAGCATTCGTGCCATCGTTAAAAATCAAAAAAACAGAAGCGCCGAACAACTCAATTCAATATGGATTGGAGTTTATCCCGCTGGCTACGGCAGAACGCTTGGTACTCGAGCATTACATTTTCAGTACGATTTTGGAATAAACCCAGCACGATCTCAAACCAACTAACACCCCAAGCACTAACGGTATATCGATGCAGTTTATTTTTTACAGTGCACACATCGATATACCCATCAAAAGCCTTTCGGTGGCGTCATAATTTTACTGCGGTAATCGCAGATATCGTTTTCAATACAGCGCCAGCATTCTGGTTTGCGCGCTTTGCAAATATAACGACCATGCAAAATCAACCAGTGATGCGCATTGAGTAAAAATTCTGGCGGCGTCACCTTGAGTAATTTATCTTCCACCGCCCGCACGTCTTTGCCCTTGGCCAAACCGGTGCGATTGCCAATGCGGAAGATATGCGTATCCACCGCAATCGTCGGAATACCAAACGCAGTGTTCATCACCACGTTGGCCGTTTTGCGCCCAACGCCGGGCAGCGCCTCTAAGCTTTCCCGATCTCGCGGCACTTCGCCGCCGTGTAAGTCGATCAGCATTTGGCAGGTTTGTAATAAATGCTTGGCCTTGCTGTGAAAGAGTCCAATGGTATTGATGTAGGACTTAAGCCCATCAAGCCCTAGCGCCAAAATCCCCTCGGGGGTATTGGCCACCGCAAATAACAGCTTAGTCGCTTTATTCACGCCCACATCGGTCGCCTGCGCTGATAGCAACACCGCCGTCAGCAACTCAAACGGCGTGGTGTAATTCAGTTCTGTGGTTGGATTGGGGTCTAACTCAGCCAAACGCGCATAAAAGGTATAGCGAGTTTGCTTATTCATGCCGCAATACTCTGCAATGCCAATTTAGCCGCCAACTTGGCCTTGGCTTCCGCTCGACGATCCAGCGCTTGTTTACCCGCAAATTAAAAAACCCAAGCCAATAAACGCCCCGGGCGGCAAGATGGCCAGCAAGAATTGATAATTGTATTCAGCAGGAATCACATGAATCACCCAGGATTTGGCGCTGGCGCCAAACACCAGATCAATACCCGACAACAGTGTGCCTTTGCCGACTAACTCGCGCATCGCGCCCAAAATCGCCAGCACCAGCGTGAGCCCTAGCCCCATCATCACGCCGTCAAGCGCCGATTGCGCCACGCCGTTTTTTGACGCATACGCTTCAGCTCGCGCTAACACGATGCAGTTGGTGGTAATCAAAGGAATAAAAATCCCCAGCACCACGTATAAATCATGCACATAGGCATTCATCAATAAATCAACCATCGTCACCAAGGCGGCGATGATTAAAATAAAAATCGGCGCCCGCAATTCATTGGGCACCAAGCTGCGAATGCAGGCAATCGCCGCACTTGAAATCAACATCACCAAGCTCGTCGCTAAGCCCAGCGACACGCCATTCACAATATTGCTTGAGATCACCAGCACTGGGCACAGGCCCAAAAATTGCCCTAAGGCGGCATTTTGCTGCCAAATGCTGTTTTGAATAATCGTTTTGCTTTCGTCTTGTGTTAACAAGGCCATGCTTAGGCTCCAAACAAAGTAGCGTGTTCTGCCGCCACGTAATTCAAGGTGTTTTTCACCGCTTTCACCACCGCACGCGGGCTAATGGTTGCGCCCGCAGCAGCATCAAAAGCGCCACCATCTTTTTTAACCCGCCATAAATCGGCCGTTGGTGACGACAGCGATTTACCATCAAAACCCAAAATCCAGTTCGACTTAGCGGCATCAATATAATCGCCCAAGCCCGGCGTTTCTTTGTGCGCCACCCACGCGAACGCCCAAAACCTGCCCAGCGCGGCTCACACCGACCAATAATTTAATCTTGCCCGAATAGCCATCTGGCGCAATGGTTTCCACCACCACTGCCGTGGTTTGGCCATTTTTCATCGCCCGATAAATCTGCGCGCCGGCTGGATTATTTAGCTGCTGTTGGGCTGCGGCAGTTTGCGGCAACGCGTCCAGCAGCAATTCGTTGTCATAACTACCCGCTGGCAACACTTGCGCGATCAACGCCGCACGGGCGGGTCACGCTCATTTTTGGCAACACTTTCCTTCGTTAAGGCATAGGTTCCGGCCATTAAAGCGGTAAAAACCAGAGCAAAAACCAATAAAGTCAAAGCACCGCGAACGCCATTTTGCACCATGGTTTTCATGCTTTAGCTTCCTTTTTATCCGCGGATTTACTACTGCCCTGTGGTTCGGTCTTGCGACGACTATTTGCTTCGGTCTTGCGACCGAAGACCGCTGGCTGCGTATATTGGTCAATAAACGGCGCGGCAATATTCAGAATCAACACCGCAAACGCCACCCCGTCGGGATAGCCACCAAAGGTGCGAATCAGCCAAGTGAGTAAACCTATTAACGCGGCGTAAATCAAGCGGCCCCGCAACGTTGTTGGCGCGGTCACCGGATCGGTAACGATAAAAAAATGCGCCCAGCACCGCTGCGCCACTGAGTAAGTGAAACGCGGGACTGGTGTATTGCGCGGGATTAATCAGATGAAACAATCCCGACATGCCCAATAGCACCGTCAAAAACGCCACCGGCAACGGCCACGCAATAATCCGCTGTTGCAGCAAATACAAACCGCCCAGCAAATAGCCCACGGCGATTAACGCCACTGAACTCGGTAAAAAACTCAACCAATCGGCCGACTGAAAAATTGCACCACTAAAAATATCGCTCATGCTGTGCTGCTGCAGCAAAGCGGTTTTAACGCTATCCAGTGGCGTCGCTGATGCAAGGGTATCAAATGACAGCCCTTGTGGCAGATGCCCGCTCAAGATATACCCAAACTGCTGCCAAGTCGTTAAATCCACACTTGGCAAAGACAGCGGTGCATTCCAGCGGCTCATTTGTGCCGGAAACGACACCATCATCACCGCAAAACCCACCATCGCTGGATTAAATGGATTTTGCCCCAAGCCACCGTATAAATGCTTAGCCAAACCAATCGCAATCACGGTGGCCAACACCACCATCCACCAGCTAGACAGTGGCGGTAAAGACAGCGCCAACAACCATGCAGTGACAATTGCCGAGCCATCGGTGATAAAAGGCTTGATGGGATAATTGCGTAATTTTAAGCACGCTGCTTCAGTGGCTATCGCCGTGACCGTCGCCAGCAGGATTTGCAGCAAAATGCCAGCGCCAAACACCCAAGCATAGGCGGCGATACCGGGCAGCAGAGCTACGGCAACTTTGAGCATCACCACTTGCAGCGGTGTTGGTTTGATCAAATGCGGTGATGTACGAATCATTCTTTTCCCTCTGCGGCTGGTTTCGCCGCTTTTTTTGCCGCCGCTGCAGCCATCGCGGCGCGAATCTTGGCGGCTTTTTCTTCGTCTATCGCTGGCTTCTCAACCGCTGCTGGAGCGACGACTGGCGATGGAACGGATTCACCAGCGTCCTTCGCTGCTTTCTCGGCTTTTTTAGCCGCCACAGCAGCCATCGCCACACGAATCTTGGCGGCTTTTTTCTTCGTCGATGGCTGGCTTCTCAACCGCTGCTGGCGCGACGACTGGCGGAGGAACGGCTTCACCCGCGTCCTTCGCCGCTTTTTCGGCTTTCTTGGCCGCCGCAGCGGCCATCGCCGCACGAATCTTGGCGGCCTTTTCTTCATCTATCGCCGGTTTCTCAACCGCTGCTGGCATGACTGCTGACGAAGGAACGGATTCACCAGCGTCCTTCGCGGCTTTTTCGGCTTTCTTGGCTGCCGCAGCAGCCATCGCCGCGCGAATCTTGGCAGCCTTTTCCTCATCCATCGCGGGTTTGGCTGCTGTATTTTGCTGCAAGCCAGCACCAGAACCATCTACAGGGCTATGCACTGCAGGGGTATTTGCTGCGGCTTTTTTCGCCGCTGCTGCTGCCATCGCAGCTTTAATTTTCGCCGCTTTATCGGCGTCGATTGCTGGCGCAGCCGCGCTGCTGGCAGGCGTTTCACCTTTGGCGGCCGCTGCACGCGCCATTGCTGCGCGAATTTTCGCGGCTTTATCGTCGCCATCAGCAGCAGGGGCCACGCTGGCTTCAGGCGCGGCGACTTCACTCACCAGTGGTTTTGGCTCGGCTCTGGCCGAAACAGATTGACCCGCAGCTCGCGCCGCTAAGCGCGCGGCTTTTTCTTCTTTTTCACGCTCATCGCGGAACTGCTTAAATTCATGTCGTTCGCGCGCGGTATCGGCCGATTTCTTCGCGCGCTCAGCATCCCAGATTTCAGATTTGGCAAAGCGATAATAATCCACCAACTGAATACTTGACGGGCACACATAAGCACAAGCGCCGCATTCGATGCAATCAAATAGATTGCGCTCTTGCGCCTTGCCAAAGTTTTTACTGCGCGCAAACCAATACAAATCCATCGGCTGCAATTCTTGCGGGCAAGCCACCGCGCATTCACCACAACGAATACACGGCATTTCACGGGGTTTTTCAGGGAAATGGGCCGCGTCCATCGCAATAATGCAGTTGCCGGCCTTAGTCAAACCCACTTGCGTTGATGGCAAGGTAAAGCCCATCATCGGCCCGCCATAAATGCAGTCACTGGGCGCTTTTAGTCCGGCAAATTTTAATAAATCGTCAATCGGTGTACCAATCAAAGCCTCAACATTACACGGCTTTTCGACATTGCCGGTAAGCGTCACCACCCGTGAGATTACCGGTTCAGCGTGCTCTAACGCGGCGTAAATACTGTAAATCGTCGCCACATTAAAGCATTGCACGCCCAAATCGGTGGAGCGAACGCCGCTAGGCACTTCGATATTGGTCAGCAATTTAATCAGCTGTTTTGCGCCACCCGATGGGTAAAGTGTGGGTACCACCACGACTTGAGCGCTAAATCCGCAGCCGATTAGCGCTGCGCGCAAGGCTTCAATCGCCTCGGGTTTATTGTCTTCGATGCCGATGAGCACTTGTTTGGCATTGAGTAATTGCCGAACAATCGCAATCCCCGCAACGATCTCAATAGCGCGCTCGCGCATCAATCGATCATCACACGTGATATACGGCTCACATTCAGCGCCATTAATGATCAAGGTATCGAGCGGCTCGCGGCTGATTAATTTCAGATGCGATGGAAACACCGCGCCGCCCTGCCCAACCACGCCCATGTTTTGCACATATTCGCGAATCGCCTTGGCGTCACCACCTTGCATCGCGGCGCGCCAATCAAATTTTTCGCGCACAATCCATTCATCAAGGCCATCGCTGGCCAATGTCAGGCAGCTTTGCGTTAAACCCGAAGGATGCGCCACCGCTTGCGGGTCGATTGCAATCACCTGCCCCGACGTTGGCGCGTGCACTGCAGCTGAAATATTGCCATTGGCTGCGGCAATCATTTGTCCTTTGAGAACGCGATCACCCACGCTCACCAAGGGCTGCGCGATATTGCCAATGCTTTGCTGCAAAGGAATCGATAACCGTGCCGGAATCGGCATTGCCACAATCGGCGAGCGATTGGATAAATCTTTCATCTCGGGCGGATGCACGCCACCATGAAATGGAAAAATCTCGTAACTCAACGTCGCACTCATTTATTTCACCTGCTTTAGTTGAATCACCGGATAACGCCATTTCCACGTATTGACGTTTTCACCAACGACGACCATATCGATGCAATCGACCGGGCACGGCGCAATACACAGCTCGCAACCAGTGCATTCTGATTCAATCACTGTATGCAATTGCTTGGCGGCGCCAACAATCGCGTCGACTGGGCAGGCTTGAATACACAGCGTACAGCCGATACAGACGTCTTCCCGAATCACCGCCACCGCACGTGGTTTTTCAGCCGCGCCGCCGCCATCGTCAAAAGGAATAAATTCTTTACCCAGCAACTCCGCCAGTTTATGAATGCCATCCGTTCCACCCGGTGGGCATTGGTTAATCGGCGCTTCATCATTGGCAATCGCCGTCGCATATGGTTTACAACCCGGATAGCCGCACTGGCCACACTGAGTTTGCGGCAATACCGCGTCGATTTTATCCACCAAGGGATCTTCATCAACCTTAAATTTAATCGCCGCCCAACCCAAAACGGCGCCAAGCAACACGGCCAATCCGGCCATCAACGCCAGTGCGAATAGAAAACTCATTCAAATACCTTACAAACAAGGGAGTGAGGAGTTGGGAGTGGGCTGGGTCTACTACTCCCTACTCCCTACTCACAATTATTTAACCAATCCGGCAAAACCCATAAATGCCAAACTCATCAAACCGGCGGTAATAAACGCCGCTGGCGTACCTTTAAAGGCTTGCGGAATATCAGCGCCTTCGAGTCGTTCGCGCATCGCGGCGAACAAAATCAAAATCAAAGAAAAGCCCAGCGCCGAGCCAAAGCCAAACACCAAGGACTCCAAAAAAGTATGCTTGGCGGTCGAATTAATCAGTGGCACGCCGAGCACCGCGCAATTGGTGGTAATCAGCGGCAAATAAATCCCCAAGGCCTGATACAACACTGGGCTGGCTTTATGGATAAACATCTCGGTAAATTGCACAATCGCCGCAATCACCACAATAAACGCCAGCGTGCGCAAATATTCCAAGTGCCAAACAATCAACACTTGGTCGATCATCCACGACGTACCCGACGCCAAGGTCAACACGAATGCGGTCGCCAAGCCCATACCGATCGAGGCTTCGAGTTTTTTTGATACGCCCATAAACGGGCACAGCCCCAAAATCCGCACCAGCACCACGTTGTTCACCAACACCGCACCGACGAGTAATAAGAGGTAATGATTCAAATCCATGATGTTCTCAGCCCTTGAGGGATTGCATTGAAGTATTGGCTTATAAGCATTGACTACCAACGGCTACAGCTCGATACATCCATTTTACTTTTAATTCTCATGTAAGCGGCTACGCCGCATGTATTAGCCCTAGCGCAAGCGACACCGCCATGATGATAATCGATCACAACACCAAGACAGTTCGATACACAGTAGTAGGGCGGCTTAGCCTGCGTAACCCGCCAATTTAATTCGCGTGTAAAGCATTGCAATCAGTGCGGGTTGATAAAACTAACCCCGCCCTACTGGCTTTACTTCTCGCCCCAACGCCACTGCGTCGGTTCGCCTTTACGCCAGCAGATGATCAAAAAAGTCAAACTGAGTAATCCAAACCCACTCCAAAATAGCAATGGTTGATGATCTGGCAGCTTGAGAATAACGGCTAAAATCAGCAGCATCAGGTAAGCAAGCAAAACACACCACCCCTGCCAACTTGACGGCATCCCCCAACCCCAGCCATAGCGTTTGGCTGGAAACCAATACTTTTGCTTTGTTGACATATCCAAACCTCAATCAAGCATCACTTCAAAAAGTACATGTCTTATCAATCGTCGCCTAGGCGCTGTTTCGGATGCCGATAAATCTGCCATTGCCCACCGCGAAACTCGACTTTTTTTTCTAATGTCGCGCCTACTGCCTGCGCCAATTGTATCGACGGTGCATTATCGCTATGGATAAAACTAATCAAATTCAGATCAGGTACGCACTCTAAAGCCATCGCCTGAATACCGCGCACCGCTTCGCTGGCAAAACCTTGCCCCCAATACGCACGGCTCAAGGCCCATTTGATTTCGGGGGCTGGCCAGTCGTTGGGATACCATAAGCCCGCAGTCCCCAACACCAAACCGGTGGCCTTTTCTTCAATCGCATACGGGCCATAACCGCGTAAAACCCAATGTCCAAGCATACTCGACATCGCACGCCAGCTTTCGCCCTCGGAGAGCGCACGGCGAAAGGTGAATTGAGTACACTCCAGATCAGAATAATGCGCGTGCAGTGCTGGCCAATCGGCATCAGTGAATTGCCGCAAGATTAAACGAGGCGTTTCAAATTGCAGCAAAACCGGCATGATTATTTCGCCTTAAATGTCGGTATTGTTGCTTGTTTCTCTTCACAGCCAAACAACACTTCCCCGCCTTGCTCATGCACCCAGTGTTGGCAGATTTGGCGTTGGTCGGTGGCGAATTTGGTTTTTTTGCGTTTGATCAGCCGCTTGACCATCAATTGCACTGCTTTGGGCGCACTGGCGATGGTGTTGAGTACCGCCGTTTCATGCTGATTGCCGCCGTCTTGCGCGTCTTTTACCACGGCATTCCACACGGTGAGCACCGTACGCATGACGCCGGCGAACTGCGCTTTGGAGCAGCCATTGGGTAAACCGACTAACACCGGCTGGGCAAAAGTCAAAATAACTTGGGTGATTTGTTCGTCTTGAGCGTTCAACAGAGATCCTTTTTCAACTAAATGGGCTGACCCGCACCGCATTTTTACTGGGTCATAGAGCGGGAGGTTGCTAACGTCGTTGACGTTTGCTCTTCAACGACACGCGTTTGGCGCTCAACCCCGAGTGTGCCACGAATGGGATTGAGCTTAACGTATCTTGCTTGATGATTTCATGACCTAGATCGTTGAAATACCACGATTAGCGCTGACTTTGCCCGCGGGCAATGGCTTGGGCGCAATCGGCAATCAATTGCGGTCCGGCATAAATCAATCCGCTATAAATCTGCACCACGGCGGCACCTGCACGGATTTTTTCCGCCGCATCTTCCCCAGACACAATGCCGCCAACACCAATAATTGGCAAAGCGCCATCGAGCACGCGCGACAATTCGCGAATCACTGAGGTTGATTTGGCCCGCACCGGCTCGCCCGATAGGCCGCCGGTTTCTTGGCCATGCCGCAGATGTTCAACGCCAGTCCGCGACAAAGTGGTATTGGTGGCAATCACGCCATCGATTTGATTGGCGATGAGTAATTCGCCCATTTCTTGGATTTGATTGCCATCCAAATCCGGGGCAATTTTGACCGCGATGGGCACATAGCGACCATATTGATCGGCCAAACGCGCTTGCTCGGTTTTTAATGCCTGCAATAGCGCGCCAAATTCACTGGCTTGCTGCAATTGACGCAGGTTTTTGGTATTCGGGCTAGAGATATTCACCGTCACATAGCTGGCGTGGTTATACACCTTACGCAAGCCGATAAGATAATCATCAACAGCATTTTCTATCGGGGTATCGGCGTTCTTGCCAATATTGATGCCGAGTACGCCCTTATACTGGCTGGCTTCAACATTTTTGATTAGTTGGTCAACGCCGCCATTATTAAACCCCATGCGGTTAATAATCGCCCGCGCTTCTGGCAAACGAAATAAACGTGGCTTGGGATTACCAGCTTGTGGGCGCGGCGTTACCGTGCCGATTTCTAAAAAGCCAAAGCCCAACTCGGCCAAGGTATCAATGTAATCGCCATTTTTATCCAAACCCGCAGCCAAACCGACCGGATTGGGGAACTCAATCCCCATCACCGTGACTGGATTATTTTGCACTGTTGGCGTGAGCGTGCGCAAAAAACCCGTGCTGTGCAGCAAGCCCAAGCCTTTAAATGCCGCGTGATGCGCGCGTTCCGCATCCATCATAAACAGCAGCGGTTTAGCCAGTTGATATGCCATTACAGAACCTTATTCAAAATCTTTTAGAGGTAAATGGCGGGTTTAAACCCGCCTTTAGAATTAGCCGTTACGATTTACGCAAGCGTCATACGTATTTTGCATCAATGTGGCCACCGTCATCAAACCGACGCCGCCTGGTACAGGGGTAATCCAGCTAGCGCGCTCTTTGGCGGCGTCAAATTCCACGTCGCCGCACAATTTGCCGTTTTCTAAACGATTGATACCCACGTCAATAACGATGGCGCCTTCTTTAATCCATTCGCCTTTAACAAAGTTAGGAATCCCAACGCCAGCCACCACCACATCCGCACCGCGGACTTTTTCGGCCAAATCTTTGGTTTTGCTATGGCAGATCGTTACTGTTGCTCGTGCTAGCAACAACTCCAATGCTTGTGGACGACCGACAATATTGGACGCACCAACCACGACCGCATCTTTACCCACCAAATCAATGCCGGTTTTTTCCAGTAAAGTCATCACACCGCGTGGCGTGCATGGACGCAGCAAAGGCATTTTCAATACTAAGCGGCCAATATTGTAAGGGTGAAAGCCGTCAACATCCTTAATCGGGTCGATCAATTCAATCACTTTATCGGCATCAATATGCTTAGGCAGCGGCAATTGCACCAAAATCCCATCCACATCGTCACGGGTATTGAGCTCGGCAACCAGCTTTAATACCTCGGCCTCTGCAGTATCGGCCGGTAAATCATAGGCAAATGAGGTAATTCCGGCGTTTTCACACTGGCGTTTTTTATTGCCAACGTAAACTTGTGATGCCGGATCGCTACCAACCAGAATCACCGCCAAGGCTGGCGCACGTTTACCGCTCGCGACGCGCGCATCAACTTTAGTGCGTACTTCAGCAACAATTTCTTGAGAAATGGCTTTGCCATCAAGGATCTGGGCAGTCATGGGCTTACTCCGGCTGTTCTAGTGAAGGGGCGCATTTTCTCACTATTTCACTTTTTTCACAAAAAAGTTCGCACAAGGTGTTGACGGGAAGAATTTGGCAACGTATAGTTCGGCCTCTGTTCGGGGCGTAGCGCAGCCCGGTAGCGCACCTGGTTTGGGACCAGGTGGTCGTGAGTTCGAATCCCACCGCCCCGACCAGAAACACTTAGTAGTAAATACGGAGCTCCCGTAGCTCAACCGGATAGAGCAACGACCTTCTAAGTCGTAGGTTACAGGTTCGATTCCTGTCGGGTGCGCCAAGCATGCCGAGAATTCGCAGATTATTAAAGTTTTGTGGTGGCTGTAGCTCAGTTGGTAGAGTCCAGGATTGTGATTCCTGTTGTCGTGGGTTCGAGCCCCATCAGCCACCCCACAAAAATCAAGGCCTCAACGCAAGTTGGGGCCTTGTTCATTTCCGCTTCACATTTACCGCAATCTAGACCTCTCCCCCTTCTAAGCCAGTAATCAACCTGGGCTTATCGCCCAATTCAAATCATCTAAAAAACTTTTTTTCATTCTATTGATTTAAATCGAGTTGTTTTTCACCTAGTGCTTGCACACTCAGAGCATGAAATATGCTTTTGCGCATTTAAATCTCACTTGCCACGCCAAAAAAAGCTGTGCGCCCTGCGATTGTTCGGATGCCGAAATTGCGATTCGCCATTATGCTAGCGGCAAGCATCTTTTAGGCGCGATGAGTGCTGAGCAGCGCGATTGGTGTCTTGATGAAATTAAGCGCTTTATGCCCGAGCAAAATCGCAGTGAACTGGCGGCGCTGAATGACGATGCTTTGGCGCGTTGGGTATTAAAAAGCTGGCGCTACTCGGTGCGCTTTTAATTTTGCCACGCCCAAAATGGCGTAATCCCGTTATGATGACAAGGTTTAATCAACTGACGGTAGCGCAATGGATAGCACTTTTTTCTGGCACGATTACGAAACCTTTGGCGCAACGCCACGCTTGGATCGACCCAGCCAATTTGCCGGGATTCGTACCGATAGCGAGCTCAATGAAATCGGCGAGCCGTTGATGATCTATTGCCAACCCGCCAATGATTTTTTGCCCGATCCTTTTGCTTGCCTACTCACCGGCATTACCCCGCAAACTTGCTTAGAAAAAGGCCTCCCCGAAAATAAATTTGCCAATTTGATTGAACGCGAGTTGGCTCAGCCCGGAACGATTGGCGTGGGTTACAACACCATTCGATTTGATGATGAAGTGACGCGTTATCTATTTTGGCGCAATTTAATGGATCCCTATGCCCGCGAATGGCAGAACGATTGCTCGCGCTGGGATTTACTTGATGTAGTTCGCGCCTGCTATGCACTGCGCCCTGCCGGGATTGAATGGCCAGTGAATGACGAAGGAAAAGTTAGCTTTAAGCTTGAGCACCTAAGCCAAGCCAACCATCTGGCGCATGAGACGGCGCATGACGCCTTATCAGACGTCAGAGCGACGATTGCTTTAGCTCGGCTGATTCGCGAAAAACAACCTCGGCTGTTTGATTTTTGCCTCGCTTTACGCAAAAAAGATCGCGTCTTTGACGAAATCAATCTCGCTAATCCAAAACCTTTTATTCATATCTCCGGCATGTATGGCGTTGATCGCGGCAATTTGGCTATCGTTTGGCCGCTGGCGACACATCCCACTAATAAAAATGAAATCATCGTTTGGGATTTAGCCTTTGATCCTAGCGAGCTATTTACGCTGGATGCGGCAACGATGCGCGAGCGAATGTTTAGCAAACAAGCCGATTTAGCCGAGGGCGTTACACGACTGCCCATCAAGACCATTCATGCCAATAAATCGCCCATTGTGGTCAGCAATTTAAAAACGCTGAGCGCCGAGCAAGCGGCCCTTTGGGGCGTTAATCTGGACGCCATTCAAACGCATGCCGCTAAGTTGGCCAATAGCCCCGATTTAAACACGATTTGGCGCGATGTTTTTAAGCGCAATAACCAAGGTGAAACCATTGATGTTGATGCCAATTTATACGGCGGCTTTGTTTCTCCGACCGATCGCCGCACTCTGAACCGCATTCGCACCCTCTCGCCAGAAAAACTCGCGCTAGAACCAGCGCACTTTGACGACAGGCAGCTCGAAGAATTGTTCTTCCGCTATCGCGCCCGAAACTACCCAACCAGCTTAAACGAACAAGAAGTGCAGCGCTGGGACAAATGGCGTAGTGACAAATTATTTGATGGCGCAGCAGGCGCGCGGACGCTCGAAGCGTATAGCGAAGAAATTGATCGCCTTTCTGAAGACGCCGACGAGCGCGGCGAGACTATTTTAGCGGCGCTGTATGATTACGCAGAAATGATTGCGCCAGAAATAAACTATTGATGTATTGGTCTGTAGCTTATATTTTTATTTAAATACAGGCCGATACCCATAAATAATCCCTTATGGTTGCCGCAATGAGCCCAATTCTTAAACAAAAAATACGCCAAGTTTGTGAGCAAAAAATCGCGGCAAAAGGCGACAATGTGGGCTTATCTTTTTATGCTTTTTTCGCCAATAAAAACACGCATCCCGCCTTATTGATGGAGGCTGCCACGTGGTGGATTCAAACGCATCAGCTTGATCATTTTGAAAAAGCCAGCAAAATTAAAGCGCTGGTTGATGCGCAAGATTGACGTTGAATAACTGCTATTTTAAAAAATCATTTCAATGGCGACTGCCGTATCGCGATTGGCAGCGTACGAAACCCTTGCCAGCCTATTTAGCCTGGAGATGGTTTCATGCCCCATTTTTCGACTATTTTTTTCAAATCTTCGAACTTGACTGGTTTCGAGAGAAAATCATTCATCCCCACTGCGTAGCAATGGCGGACATCTTCAGCAAACGCATTAGCGGTCAGCGCGACAATTGGAATACTTCGCTTTTGGTTTTCGAGTGCGCGAATCGCCTCGGTCGCAGCAAAACCGTCCATTTCTGGCATTTGGCAATCCATAAACAGTAAGTCGTAATTATTTTGTTGGACGGCATTGAGCGCCTCACGACCATCGGCGACCACGTCAACCCGACAACCGATTTTCTCTAACATCAATACCGCAATTTTTTGATTAATTTGATTGTCCTCTGCCAGCAAAACATAAGTTTTATGCTGCATCTCAGCAATATGATGCATCGTCACCAAGGCTCTTTCATCCTCGGGCCTTTGCTGCAAATTGAGCACTTCGTTTAAACACGCATGTAATTGCGCAGTACGAATCGGTTTACTTAAAAATGCGGCAAACCCGATTTCTTTCGCCAAGGCCGCTTGCCCTTGCTGGCTTACTGCAGTTAATAGTACCAGCGGTAGGCTGGTATTCAATTGTCGAATGGCGCGCCCCAAGTCTAAGTTATCCAAAATGGCGACGATAAAATCGGACTGATTGGCAACCCGAGCGAGTACGGCTGCTTCATCGGCAAACACCTCAACAACTAAACCCATACTTTGCAATTGCAAACTGAGCAACTCGCGATTAATCGCAACATGCTCCAACAGCAAAACCCGTCGCCCCTGAATGATGGGGGCCAAGCTCGGTTGGCCCCCATCCCGTTCGGCCACATCGAGTAACAGATTAAATGAGAAAATAGCACCCGCACCAAGCTGGCTCTTTACCTCAATCTGACCGCCCATAATCTCGCATAAGCGCTTACAAATAGATAATCCCAAGCCGGTACCACCGAATTGTCGCGTCGTGGATGAATCGGCCTGAGTAAAGGGCTGAAATAATTTAGGCTGTACTTCTGGCGCAATACCCACACCAGTATCTGAGATCGCAATATAGAGCCGATATTGCCGCTCATTGACCGGCTCGGCATGAACTCGGGCAACGACTTCACCTTGCGCAGTGAATTTAATCGCGTTATTGAGTAAATTAAGCATAATTTGTCGAATGCGCGCCGGGTCACCGCGCAATCGCCAAGGCGTAGAAGGATCAATCAAGCACGCCATCGCTAGATTTTTTTCTGCGGCTTTGGCCGAAACCAAATCAAATGTGTCTTCTAAAGTGCAGCGAACGTCAAAGTCGATCTGCTCAATTTCTAATTTGCCGGCTTCAATTTTTTGAAAAATCGAGTAAATCATTAATTTGGCACAGCAATAAATCACCACCGGAATGAATCGCAGCCAAAAATTCATGTTGCTGACGATTTAATTCGGTATCGGCCAATAACGATGAAAAGCCTAAAATAGCATTCAATGGTGTTCTAATTTCATGGCTCATATTGGCCAAAAATGCACTTTTCGCTTGATTGGCTAATTCGGCGACATTCAGTGCTTCTGATAATTCATTTTCGATTTGTTTTCGTGCCGTTAAATCCATAATAATGGCGCCAAAATACACTGCGCCATTAAATTCCCAAGCCGATAGCGAACACGCAATGGGAAATTCATCCCCTTGCCGATGTAATGCCAATAATTCTGCTTGATGTGCAAACCCAATTTCACTGCCTACCTTGGCATTGGCAGAAAAAATAGTTTGATAAATAGCTCGGTCTGCTGGCGAAATCAGTATTAATAAATCCTCACCGAGTATTTCTTCTTTACCATAGGCAAATAATTTTTCGGCACTGGCGTTAAATGACAAAATTCGCCCGGAGGCGTCGGTAACAATAATGCCCTCACCTGCGGTATCGACCAATGAACTAAATTTGGCCTCAGATTCTCGCAACGATGCGGCCATTGTTTTTGCTAAACGCATCGCTTTATGATTACTCAGCAATAATGTGCGCAATAATGCAAACAATAAAACACTCACCAGCAAACCACCCATCAACATATTTCTTTCATTTTGATAGCCAACAGCGGCAACAAACGCCTTACTGGGCGCGAGCTGTAATGTCCATTGGTGATTAGGTAAATTCAATGTAAATACTTGCTGGCGTAAATCTGAATCGCCCAGAGCCGGTATCGTCTGATTCGCGAACATCAACGCCTTAGGGTTTGTGGTAACGCCATCAAATAACTGGATATTGAACTGTTGCAATCCTTGTCCTAGGGTGGCCAAGATCCAATCTTTCATCCAAAATGGACTGGCAATCACGCCACGAAAAGCAGCTTGCCGCTGCGCCACAGTACGAGTCGGCATCGCTCGCTGAAATACCGGCACCATTAAGATGCTGCCGATTTGTTGATCTTGCAGCGTTTCTTGGGGCAACTTTATTTTGCCAGTGAGCGTTGGCTGGCCGGTATCACGAGCCAATTCAATGGCACGACGACGCACACTTTCAGAATAAAGATCAAAACCAATCACATACTGGTTTCGCCAGTTTCTCGGCTCCAAATAAGTATCGACCGCATAAATGGCTCGCTCACCCGCTGGGTGAACTTGGAAGTTTGGTCTGATTTTTTGCTGCGTTGTTTCAAACTGCGATTTTTGCGCCGCGCCACGCAGATACGCGGCATAGCTGATGCCCAGCACACCCGGTAGGCGCTGTTGTATAAATAGGTGCTCGATATACTGATGCCACTCTTCGGGGCTAGTAATATCTTTAATGGCAAACAAGCCATTCACACTGAGCAAAATGTGCTCATAGATTTTAATTCTTTCATTGATCCGCTCGGCCAATTCCTGCGCTTGACGATTAAATTGCAATTGATTTTGTTCGCGCCGACTTTTTTGCGCCTGATCCCAAGCGGTAATGGTCAAAGCAATGCCAATCAACAATACCAACCAAGGCATTAAATCTTTAGCTTCAACGCGATGGCTCAGTGCGAGTTGTTGGCGCTCATTCAAATCTGCCGCTAAGGCCAAACCAATGACACACCAAACCGCGACAAAGCTATCCAATGAAATCAGCGCACTATTTAAATCCTGTGCGGCAAACGGCCCACGCCCTTGTAAAGTGGCCCAAATGGCCACAGAAACCACCACAAATACACAGCTAGTAACGCCTCGCCCCTGATCATGCCAAGCTGCCCAAGCGATTGGTGGCAATAATAAAAGCAGCAATAAAGGGGAGCTCTGTGCAAAAACAGGCGCAAAAACAATGGCTAATAACGGCGCCAAAATGGCAAAAAACGCAATAATCATACTGAATTTGGGGAATGGTTTTCGCTCTATCGCTGCTGACCAGCAACATAAAATCAAGGGCGTCATGACTAAAATCCCACAAACATCGCCCATCCACCATGTACTGAACACATTCAACCAAGCTGCGGCAGGTAGCACGCCACCCCAGATCAAACTTAAGCAACCAATCAGCGCACTACAAAGTGCGGCCAGTAATGCGATCAAAACCAAGCGGAATACATTTTGAAAGCGCGATAATAATTGAGCATGCCCAATCCAGCGTTCTATCAGGATCGCCCCCACTAAAGCTTCCAGCGTGTTGCCTACCCCAATCGCGGCGCAGACTAAAATACTTTGTGAATTGATCGGTAAATTTTGCGCCCACAGATTGGCGAGATTGGCGGAGAAAGCCGCCACCATAAGGAAGGGTATTGAGCGATAGCCAATGAGGATCATGCCTGCGATGGCAATACCTGCTGGTGGCCAAATAGGTGAAACACTGGTCGCGGCAAATGCCAGATGCAAACTGTATTTGGCCACGACAAAATACAATAACCCAAATAGACAACTCGGCAAGTAAGTAGGCAAAAAGCCAAACGGATGACGCATCCTATGGGTACCTATTGAGTAAAATCCTTACGTATCACTCAATATAGCCAACAAAACAATCATAAAGCGTCATTTAAACGTCAAACAAAACCAAAATAACATTAAGCCATTACCAAGCTGCCAGCTAAAAACAACATCGTCCCACCGGTAATACCATCAATCCACTGCCAAGCAATGGGGCGCGACAAATATCTGGACAATGCTTGTGCCGCAAATCCCAATACCGAAAACCACAACAGCGACGCAGTCGCAGCACCTAAAATAAAACTCGGCTGCATTGGCAGCGGATAACTACCGCCAATTGAACCCAATAGCACAACGGTATCAAGATACACGTGTGGATTAAGTAGAGAAATCGCCATAATCGTCAATAAAGCACGCAGAGCGCTCACGCCTCGGGCTGGACCTCCACCTGTAAAGTATTGCGGCGTAATATCGCCGCCCAACTGCGCAAGCCATAACACAACAAAAAAGCTGCGCCGCCCCAGCGGGCAATCGACATCAAGATGGGCGATGATTGCACCAAAACCCCCATCCCCAGCACGCCTGCAGTAATGAGTAACCCATCCAGGGTGATACACACTGCCAAGGTCAGCAATAAATGCTGCTTTTGAACGCCCATTTTCAGTACATAAGCATTTTGTGCACCTATCGCCATAATCAGCGCGGCACATAAACCCAAGGCCTTCGTAAATACCACCAGATCAAACACCATAGAACACCTCTTCAATGAGGTTTCCATTGTCATGCGAGAATACAATTAATTAAATATGATTTATTATTTCTAATTAATCATTAAAATTTCTTAATAAATGGACTGCAATGCTCGATACCCATAAAGGCGAGGCGCTATTGGCAGTGATCGATAGCGGTAGCTTTGAACAAGCTGCCAAATCGCTACACCTCACACCATCTGCTGTTTCCCAGCGAGTAAGCGCGCTAGAAAGCCAGCTTGGCACACCACTCTTAATTCGCACGCGCCCTTGCCGCGCAACACGCGCCGGACAACGCCTACTGCAATATCTACGGCGCAGCCAGTTTTTAGAGCATGAGTTTTTAGCCGAACTTGAGCATGAACAGCAGCATTTTTTACCGGTACCGATGGTGGTCAACCACGACACCCTTGCCACGTGGTTATTACCCGCTTTGAGCCAGTTTTTGCAAGATGAGCAACTATTACTCGATATTAGCTTGGACGACCAAGACCATACTTATACCCAGCTAGAGAGTGGACATGCCTTAGTGGGGATTTCTAGCGAATCGGAAGCATTACGAGGCTGCCGCGCCCAAGCTCTCGGCATTATGCGCTACCGCCTACTGGCACATCCTGACTTTGCCAGCCGCTATTTTCCGCAAGGCTTGCAACGCGAAGCTGCGCGCCGCGCGCCATTGATGGTTTTTAATCGTAAAGATGCGCTGCAAAGTAACTTCTTATTGCGAACGCTCGGTCTGCCTAGCACTCATCTCAATTGCCATTATGTCCCATCGAGCGAAGCATTTTTACAAGCCATTGAATTGGGTTTGGGTTACGGCATGGTGCCCGAAATACAATACCAACCAGCTACGGGCCAGCGTCATCTGATTGATCTGGCGCCAAGCCAGCCTACCGATATCATGCTGTATTGGCATTGCTGGCAAGTGCAATCCCCCAAACTAGAGCGGCTTAGTCAAGCAGTGATCCAAGCGGCCAAGCAAGCACTATTACCATTAGCAACCGAGGATTAACCTCAAACGAAAAAAAAACCCGCATTCGCGGGTTTTTTCTGCGCTACGCAGGGTAGCTGGCACTTGAGTCGTTGTGAAAAAGCAATTAAGCCTTAGCAGCAACCACTTTACGTGCTGGCAATTTTTCCTTAATACGTGCAGATTTACCTGAACGATCACGGAGGTAATACAATTTAGCGCGACGAACATCACCACGACGCTTAACTTCAACTGAAGCTACGAGTGGAGAGTAAGTTTGGAATGTACGTTCAACGCCCATACCAGAAGAAATCTTACGCACGATAAAGGCGCTGTTCAGACCACGGTTACGTTTAGCAATAACAATGCCTTCGTAAGCCTGTAGACGTTCACGAGTACCCTCTTTCACTTTTACGCTAACGATAACGGTATCGCCAGGTGCAAAATCAGGGATTACTTTGTTCAAACGAGCAATTTCTTCTTGCTCAAGTTGTTGTAACAAATTCATTGGATACTACTCCGTATGTGAAACCGTACCTTCCACGCAATGGTTTAATCCATTGAGCTTGCTGAATATTCAGTTTTGAATTCAGCCAGAAGACGAGCTTCCTCTTTAGTTAACTGACGACCTTGCAACAAATCTGGGCGGCGTAACCAAGTACGCCCCAAAGATTGCTTTAGGCGCCAGCGCCTTATTGCGGCATGATTGCCTGACATCAAGACATCAGGAACGATCATATCGCGATAATTTTCGGGACGGGTGTAATGCGGACAATCCAGCAACCCATCCACAAATGAATCTTCCACCGCACTGGCCGCGGTATTTAATACCCCGGTATCAGGCGGGATACGGCGTCGATTAAGATCATCGCGGGCAATTCACCACCCGATAATACATAATCACCAACCGAAATTTCTTCGTCGACTTGCGATTGAATCACTCGCTCATCAACGCCCTCATAACGCCCACATAACAAAACTAAACCCGGCATTTGCGCCAAAGCCTCGGCTTTTTTATGCGTTAGCGGTGCACCTTGCGGTGACAAATAAACCGTATGCGGCACGACACCTAATTCACGCTGACGTTGCTTTGCAGCAGTCAACGCTTCATCCAAAGGTGCAGCAAACATCACCATGCCAGGACCACCGCCGAAGGGGCGATCATCAACGCGATGGTAATTATCCGTCGTGTAGTCACGCGGATTCCATGTTGTTAATCCGATTAAATTTAATTCTACCGCGCGCCGAGTTACCCCATGCGCACTGATGGCATCAAACATTTCCGGAAATAAAGTAACAACATCAAATTGCATGCAAACCTAAGCACCGTGCCATGGGATGAGGATTAATAATCCAAACCCCAGTCCACGCGCATCACACGCGTCTCAAGATTGACATCCAGCACAACGTGTCCAACAAAAGGCACAAGGCGCTCTGTTGTTTCATCTTTTACAACGATGACATCGTTTGCGCCAGTTTCAAACAGCTTCTCAATGACGCCCAAGCGCTCGCCTTGCTCATTGAATACTGCCAAGCCAATTAAATCAGCCCAATAGTATTCACCTTCTCCGGCGGCAGGCATGCTGCTACGCGGAATCGAAATTTCGCAGCCTTTGAGTGCAAATGCCGCATCACGGTCATTTACGCCTTCAAGCTTGGCGCCTAATTTCTTAGGTTGCACATGCGAATCAACGACTTTATAAGCACGGAAAACACCGTTTCGCCCTAGCCACCAGACTTTGTAGTCCAGCAAACTATCAGCATGTTCGGTATCCGCGACGAGGCTAATCCAGCCTTGAATGCCAAAAGCCCCGTTCACATAGCCCATCGATACCAAATCATTGGGTATCTCAGTAGCAGAGTGCGAGGCCTTAAGATTGTTTGACACTGATTACTTAGCTGCGTTTTTGATCAAACGAGCAACAGTATCTGAAGGCTGAGCGCCAACACCTAACCAGTAAGTTAGACGATCTTGAGTCAAACGAACGGCTTCTTCAGCACCGCGAGCTTGAGGATTGTAGAAACCTACGCGCTCGATGAAACGACCATCGCGGCGGTTGCGCGAATCAGTCACAACGATGTTGTAGAACGGGCGATCTTTTGCGCCACCACGAGCTAGACGAATCACGACCATAATAAAACCCAATATTGGTAATTAGCAGAAAGGCGGCGATTCTGCCAGAAATCGGCGTTTACTGCAAGGTCGAGCAGAGATTATGTTCTAAACGGCAATAGTAAATTGCTGTAGCACTGCGACTTTAAAACAACTACCGTATGGGTATCAAACTGAAGCCTGAATAAAGCAAGGGCTACAACTAGATACCCATAAATTACATGCCAGGCATCATGCCTTTTAAGCCACGCATCATTTTCATCATGCCGCCGCCCGAGAACTGCTTCATCATTTTTTGTGTTTGCTCGAACTGCTTAAGCAAACGATTCACTTCCTGTACGGTTACGCCAGATCCGGCGGCAATTCGGCGTTTACGACTGGCTTTTAATAGCTCAGGCTTACGACGCTCAAGCGGCGTCATCGAATTAATAATCCCTTCAATTCGTGCCACTGATTTATCGTTCACTTGGCTATCGGCCATCGCCGCCATATTGCCTGGCAATTTATCCATCAAGGCCGACATTCCACCCATTTTTTTCATTTGCTGAATTTGGGTTTTAAAGTCTTCCAGATCAAATCCCTTACCGGATTTGACCTTTTTCATCATTTTGAGTGCTTCGGCCTCATCGACTGAATTTTTAACATCTTCAATCAGTGAGAGCACATCGCCCATACCGAGCACGCGGCTGGCCATCCGATCAGGATGGAATGGCTCTAACCCAGTGAGTTTCTCTCCGGTACCTAAGAATTTAATTGGCTTGCCGGTCACATGCCGTACTGACAGTGCGGCACCACCGCGCGAATCGCCGTCCATCTTGGTCAAAACAATACCGGTTAACGGTAAAGTTTGGTTAAAGGCTTGGGCGACATTCACCGCATCTTGACCTTGCATTGCATCAACGACAAACAGTGTTTCAACCGGATTCACCGCAGCATGCAGGGCTTTGATTTCAGCCATCATCGCTTCGTCAATCGCTAAACGACCCGCCGTATCGACGATTAATACATCATAAAAATGACGTTTCGCATGATCAATCGCCGCCAAAGCGATATCTACCGGCTTTTGACTTACATCAGATGGGAACCAATCCACCGTTAATTGACCAGCTAGCGTTTTGAGCTGCTCAATCGCCGCGGGCCGATAGACGTCGGTTGATACCAACAGGACTTTCTTCTTTTGTGTTTCTTTCAGTAACTTGGCTAACTTACCCGATGTCGTTGTTTTACCGGCACCTTGCAAACCCGCCATCAAAATAACGGCAGGTGGTACTGCAGCCAAATTGAGCGCATCATTTTGTGCACCCATTAATTTGGTCAGTTCTTCGTAAACAACACTAATCAAGGACTGCCCTGGCGTTAAGCTACCAACAACCTCTTGGCCTTCTGCACGAACTTTGACGTCAGCGATAAATTGCTTCACCGCCGGCAGCGCCACGTCGGCTTCGAGCAGCGCCATGCGAACTTCGCGCAGCGCATCCTTCATATTGTCTTCAGTCAAGCGGGCGTTACCGCGCAGCGTTTTAACTACACCACCCAAGCGGCCGGACAGATTCTCAAACATGCGTTACACCTTTAATGCGGTTGATGCCGATTCGGCACCGACTCTGTTAGACTAAACAATTAACTATTTTACCCTGATTTGACGTGCTCACCCTGCTTACCCTATTGACCTTTACTATTTACCTGATCCTCGGCTGGCATTTTTGCCAAATCCGGCTGACAGGGCAAGCGGCTGCACGCCATTTTCCTGAAACAATCTTGTTGCTAACGGGACTTTGCATCCACGGCACAGTGATCTTGCTGCCATTTATTAGCGGCCATCAATTGCATTTTGGCGCCGCCGAATCTTTATCGCTTACCGCGTGGCTGAGCCTGCTGATTTATATTGTCGGTCGGCAATATTGGCAACTCGATGGCCTAGAACCGCCGTTATTTGCATTTATCAGCTGCTTTATACTGCTATCGATGCTACTCCCGGCTGGGCATTTGATTACTTATGCACAAAGTACACTATCTCGTAGCCATTTTTTACTGTCGATGCTGGCTCAAGGTTTGATCGTCAACGCAGCAGCCATCGCCATTCTAAATGCGTTTTTCCGACCGCAATCTGCATGGCAACAATAGAAAAAATACTAGTGCGCACCTTGCCACCCTTACTAACGCTGGAACAATTACTATTTAGCTGCGTCACGCTAGGATTTATTTTATTGAGCGCTGCCCTCATTACGGGCGTTTATTTTTCGGCACAAAATAGTGGTTTATTGCTGACACTCTCACATAAAACTATTTTTGCTTTTACGTCTTGGGGCATTTTTGGTGCGCTGTTAGTCGGCCGAGTATTATATGGCTGGCGTGGACGTTTCGCCGCCAACTGGGCCTTGGCTGGCTTTGTCTTATTATTTCTTGGCTATATTGGTACACGTATAGTCTTGGAAGTCTTTATTCAACAAGGCTAAGCATATATACCCCAAGTTAAAGATGACGACCCTCTTGCGAGATGACAACTTAGCTTTCGGCGTAAAGAATATACACCGACTCTTTGCTGACTCAGCAATGAAATATCCGCAACTAAAACACAACAAAACTTGAGATTAGACACCCCATTCAAGGCAATGCGAACATCAGCACGTCGTCAATCTATAGACATCTGCTAGACTAGAGTTGTGATTTGAAGAAAAAACAAGATTTCCAGCGAATCTCTAATTACAAAATGACTAACGGCTTTGGAGAAACTCAGCGCTTATGACTGCCCCCCTTATTTCTGGGCTCGCACGGCTTTTGGTGCAGCACGGCCGTTTAATCGAAGCTGATGCCGAAATGCTGCAGACAACCGCAGCTACAAATAAAACCTCGTTCATCGAGCAGTTAATTCAAAGCAAAAAAATGTCGGCGCGAGATATTGCCGATTTTTCATCAAAGACCTTCGGTTATCCTCTTCTCGATCTTGATCGGATTGACCCTAGCTATATTCCACAAGGCGTACTCGATAGCAAGGCCATGCAGGCGCAGCGTCTTGTTCCGCTCTACAAGCGAGGCACCAAATTATTTGTTGGTATCTCTGATATTACCAATATGGCGGCAGTGGAAAACGTACGTTTTCAAACTAATGCCCAAGTCGAACCCATCATTGTCGAAGACCCCAAGCTCGCGGTTTTACTTAATAAACTGCTAGAAGCCAGTGGTGCCAACCTCAAAGATATGGTGATTGATGAGGCCGATTTGGAAATGGCTGGCGGCGACGATGCGCCAGTTCAAGATACCGCGGCCAATCTTGAAATCGATGACGCGCCTGTTGTTAAGTACCTACAAAAAATCTTGATGGATGCCATTAACCAAGGCGCATCGGATATCCACTTTGAACCTTACGAAAAATTTTTCCGCGTTCGTTATCGTGTCGATGGCGTTTTGCGTGAAGTTGCGACGCCGCCACTGGCGATTAAAGAGAAAATTTCCTCTCGTATCAAAGTCATTTCCAAACTCGATATTTCAGAAAAACGCGTCCCACAAGATGGTCGGATGAAACTTGTTTTATCCAAAAGCCGCGCCATTGATTTCCGGGTTTCAACTTTGCCCACCATGCATGGCGAAAAAATCGTTATGCGGATTTTAGATCCATCGTCAGCGACGCTAGGCATTGATGCTCTTGGTTACGACCCGGATCAAAAAGCGACCATTCTCGAGGCCATTCATCGCCCCTATGGCATGGTCTTGGTAACCGGCCCAACTGGCTCAGGTAAAACCGTATCGCTGTATACCTGTTTAAATTTACTCAACAAGCCGGATATCAATATTTCTACCGCGGAAGATCCTTGCGAGATTAACTTGCCTGGCATTAACCAAGTTAACGTGAATGATAAAGCCGGTTTAACATTTTCTGCCGCACTGAAAGCCTTCTTGCGGCAAGATCCTGACATCATCATGGTCGGTGAGATTCGTGATTTAGAGACGGCAGATATTGCGATTAAAGCCGCCCAAACTGGGCATATGGTTTTTTCTACCCTGCACACCAATGATGCGCCAACCACGTTAACGCGGATGTTAAACATGGGTATTCAACCCTTTAACATTGCCTCTTCGGTGATCTTGATTACCGCGCAACGTTTGGCGCGTCGGCTATGTAGCTGCAAGCAGCCCGTTGATATTCCAACCGAAGCGCTACTAAATGCTGGTTTTGATCAAAGTGATCTTGATGGAACATGGCATAGTTACGGCCCTAATGGCTGTGAAATATGCAAAGACAGCGGCTACAAAGGCCGAGTTGGCATTTATCAAGTGATGCCCATTACTGACGAACTCAATCGCATTATTATGACCAACGGCAATGCCATAGATATTGCCGACCAAGCACGCCGTGAAGGGGTTCTCTCTTTACGTGAAGCGGGCTTAAGAAAAGTAAAACAAGGTCTCACTTCTTTAGAAGAAATTATGGCCGTTACCAACGAATAACAAGGGGGCCCGCATGGCAGTCCAAAAAAAAACAATAGCGGTCAAAGAATTTAATTATCACTGGAAAGGCAAAGATCGCACCGGCAAGGCAGTTAGCGGTGAAATGCGTGCCAGCGGCGAAGCCGTTGTCAAAAAAACCACCTTACGCCGCCAAGGCGTTAATATTGCTTCGGTTAAAAAAGTTCGTGTTCCTGCGGGTCGGAAAATCACCGAGCTTGATATTGCTATGTTTACGCGGCAATTAGCGACCATGCTCAAATCAGGCGTACCACTACTCACCGCGTTTGATATCGTCGCCAAAGGTCATGGAAACCCTTCAGTCACCAAGTTATTACTTGATATCAAAACGGATATCGAAACGGGCTCTTCACTCACACAAGCGTTTCGTAAGCATCCGCTGCAATTTGATGCGCTGTATTGCAATTTAGTGCAGGCCGGTGAGCAGGCCGGTATTTTGGATGCATTACTCGCTCGACTTGCGACTTACAAAGAGAAAATCCTTGGCGTTAAGAAAAAAATCAAATCTGCGATGTTTTATCCTACCGCTGTGATAGTTGCAGCATTTGTGATTACCGCAGTCATTATGATTTTTGTTATTCCAGCATTTAAAGACTTATTCTCAAGTTTTGGTGCCGACTTACCTGCCCCGACATTGATGGTAATGGCAATGTCTGATTTTTTTGTCTCGTACTGGTTCCTCATCTTTGGTGGTATCTTTGGTGGCTTCTGGCTATTTATGAACGCTTGGCGCCGTTCAGAAGCGATGCAAATTTTTATGGATCGATTGATTCTTAAGCTGCCAATTTTTGGCGAAATCGTCAAAAATGCCACCATTGCCCGCTGGACTCGAACCCTAGCCACCATGTTTGCCGCTGGGGTACCACTGGTTGAATCTCTTGAATCCGTTGGCGGAGCAGCAGGCAACTATATCTACAAAATTGCAACGAAAAAAATTCAGTCTGAAGTGAGCACCGGCACTAGTTTGACGGTTGCAATGCAAAATGCGAATGTGTTTCCCAATATGGTGATGCAAATGACCTCGATTGGCGAAGAATCAGGCTCGCTCGATGCCATGCTCAGCAAAGTCGCAGATTATTACGAGGAAGAAGTCGACAATGCTGTTGAAGCATTATCCAGCTTAATGGAGCCGATCATTATGGTGGTGCTCGGTACTTTGATCGGTGGCCTAGTGGTGGCAATGTATCTGCCTATTTTCAAAATGGGTGCGGCTGTTGGTTAATTTTGAATTCTTCAATTGAAATTTCTATGTTTATTTTTGCTATTGCTGTATTAGGTTTATTAGTCGGTAGTTTTTTAAATGTCGTCATTCATCGCCTACCGCTGATGATGGAAAGAGAGTTTAAACAAGAATGTGCTGTACTTCTCGACGAACCCACACCAACACCCGCAGCTAAATATAATTTAGTCGTTCCGCGTTCAGCTTGTCCTCAATGTGGGCATCAAATAACCGCACTCGAGAACATTCCAATTCTGAGTTGGCTACTGCTACGTGGGCAATGTGCTCATTGCAAAAACAAAATCAGTGCACGCTACCCACTCGTAGAATTAATGACTGCTTTGATTTCAGGCGGGCTGGCTTGGCACTTTGGCTATAGCGCTCCGCTGATTGGCGCTCTAATTCTGGCATGGTTTTTAATCACATTAATCATGATTGATGCCGATACTTACCTACTGCCCGATAGTTTGACATTGCCATTGATTTGGATTGGATTAATTTTCAATAGCTTTAATGTCTTTACCTCACTAGAAAGTGCGGTATATGGCGCAATCGCAGGGTATATGTCTCTTTGGCTCGTATACTGGGCATTTAAGTTAATCACCGGCAAAGAGGGTATGGGCTACGGAGATTTTAAATTACTTGCCGCGCTGGGAGCTTGGTTTGGCTGGAGCATGATCCCAATGATTATTCTATTATCTTCGTTTGCTGGAGCAGCGATCGGCATTGTGATGGTTTTAGGTCAAAACAGAGGATGGAATAAGCCCATGCCATTTGGACCTTATCTCGGCGTTGCCGGCTTACTGGCTTTAATTTGGGGCAAAGATCTATCGCTCATGTTGTATGGAATGGCATAAGTGCACGTTGTTGGCATAACAGGCGGTATTGGCAGTGGCAAAAGTAGCTTCTGCCATGCATTTGTACGCTTAGGCATAACCGTCATTGATACTGACCAACTTGCCCATCAGCTAACGCAAGCCTCTTCAGCAGCGATGCCTGCTATTGTGGCGAAATTTGGAGAATCCGCGATACAAGCTGATGGTGCACTTAATCGGACTTGGATGCGGCAACATATTTTTTCCAACCCGAGCGGCAAACAAACATTAGAAAAAATACTCCATCCTCTCATTTATAAAATGGCCGCAGAGTTAATTAAAAATGAGCCGCTCGAACAAGCATATTGCATCCTGGCGGTTCCTTTATTATTTGAAACTCAATTATTTCTACGCCTGATTGACTATTCTATTGCAATCGATTGTGAAGAACGTTTACAGATTGAACGCGTTAAATCTAGAAGTCACTTATCTGAAATTGAAATCAGACAAATCATTGCCACTCAAATGAATCGAGCGCAGCGAAACCAATATGCCGATGAAATTCTCCGCAATGACGGGACACTTCAGGATATCGACGCAAAAGTGTCGCAGACACATGATTTTTTGCTGCAAAAGTTTAAATTAATCAAACAATAGGTTTTCAAATTGTAGTGTATGCTGCAAAATTGCGAATCTTTACCGGACCTATGCATTGTGATCAGTTACGAATTTCCGATCAATGAGAGAATACGAACCCTTCTTCGGCTCGAAGATCTCTATGTCCGCACCGAAGAGTTCGCTTCGCGTGAGCTACCGACTGATCATCACATGGCTCTACTTGGTATTTTCGAAATTATGGAAGTGGCTAGTCGAGCGGATTTAAAGTCTGATTTACTGCAAGAATTAGAACGGCAGCGCCAAACACTACTCGCATTGCGCAATAATCCTCATATCTCTGAAGATGCTTTAGATCGAGTATTATTGGACATAGAATCTACACATGCTCGCCTTTTGAATATGACCGGTAAATTAGGGCAATATCTGCGTGAAAACGAATGGCTAATGGCAATTAAGCAGCGCAGTTCTATTCCTGGTGGCGTTTGTGAGTTTGATTTACCTTCTTATCACTATTGGCGAACCCAAGCAGCAGAACGCAGGAAAAATGATTTAGCACGTTGGCTAAATCCATTAATGCCAATTAAGCAGGGCTTAGATATTGTACTAAAATTGCTGCGCGACTCTGCCAAATCAAGCCACTTTGTTGCGAAATCAGGTTCATTTCAGCAAATGTCGGGCGGAAAAACCGTTCAGCTACTCAAAGTGAGTTTAAATAACGACTTACCAGCCATACCTGAGCTTTCAGCCAATCGCTATGCGATTAATATTAGATTCGTAGTGCCAAGTACCAGCGGTGAAAGAGCTAAAGTCATTGATAGTGATGTATCGTTTACTCTGGCATATTGTAATTTATGAAAAAAATAATTAAATGCCCTTCCTGTGGGCTGAGCACTCCTTATTCTACTGATAATCCCTTTCGCCCTTTTTGTTCTGAACGCTGCAAGCTCGTTGATTTAGGCGCATGGGCAACTGAAACGTATCGGGTTCCGGATGAATCCACCCCTCCTGACTTTGAATTTGATTTATTTAAAAAATCTGACTAGATCGTAATCACAAATTCATCCATTTATCACAGCGGTGTAATATGAGGCTAGTAATTTAAACTCTCCATCTAGGAGAGTTAATATGCACCTCGAAAATAGATTTTCTAGTCATGACAAACAAAAATAGAAAATTAACCGTTTCCATCGCCAATAATCAAGATACGATCAAAGCGGCTCAAGTACTGCGCTATAAAGTATTCGTTGAGGAAATGGGCGCACAACTGCCAAATAATTCAAGTGGACTCGATCGCGATCTATTTGATGATTATTGCGATCACCTTATTGCCCACGATGAAAACACCGGTGAAGTTGTCGGCACTTACCGCATACTCCCCCTCACCAAGCAAGAAAAGTAGGCAGTTACTACTCAGACACCGAGTTTGATTTAACACGACTTCAACATATCCGACCACAACTCGTGGAGTTAGGCCGCAGTTGCGTCCACCCAAAATATAGAAATGGTGCCACCATTACATTGCTATGGGCTGGACTAGCAAAATACATGGCAGAAAATCAATACCAATATATGATTGGGTGTGCCAGTGTATCCCTCATTGACAATGGGCATACTGCAATTAATTTGTATCAACAAATCGCCAAAAAATCACTAGCCCCTATAGAGTGGCGTGTATTTCCAAGAATGCCACTGCCAACACCGCAACAACATCATTACAATCATGTAGAAGTACCGGCACTTATAAAAGGCTATCTAAGAGCAGGTGCAATGATTTGTGGAGAGCCTGCTTGGGACCCAACATTTAATACAGCGGACTTTTTAATGTTGCTACCTACAAAACAACTCAGCGAACGATATGCACAACATTTTTCCCTGCGAAAATAAGGAAGCAGCCATAACACAGGTGAAGATAGAAAATATGAGTTCGAGACTTGATTTCGACTATTGGGTAATCCCAATAAAAGAACGCAAATATTAAAATTTAATCAAAAAGAGATTGGCAATCATGCTCAGCTGGCACTTGATATAAACGGCCATCATCTAAGCATAACGCAGTTAGTTGCCCCCCCCAAATGCAACCCGTATCCAAGCAAGCAAATTGTTGATTAACCATTAAGCCAAGGGTAGACCAATGTCCAAACACGATTCGTTTTGAAATATCGGACTGAACCATATACCACGGCGTTAACTGACTAGGGGCGTCTAGAATTTCCCCTTTATATTTAAATTCTAAAGCTAAGCGATCCAGCATACGCATTCTTGTAAATGAGTTAATTCCAAATCGGAACTCAGAATCTGCTGTAAAAGCAGCATCCCATGTCGTGGGTGCATTCCCATACATGATCTGTAGCCAATTATGGTACCCATCCGATGATAAATTTTTGCTGCAATTATCAGCAATACGCAACGAGTCAACTATAGAAATGGTGGGATTTATTCCAGCATGACATATAAAACAATCTGGCAAGTCAATGATCAATGGCTGTGTTCTTAACCAGTGAAGCAAATCATCCACATCGGGTGCATTTAATATTGCTTCAAGTGTATCGAGCTCTTTTACTTTTGACCCCCCTGCCCAGCAAGCTAATAAATGTAGGTCATGATTGCCAAGAACAACCTCTATAGTTGGCGAGAGTGATTTAACTAATCGCAAAACTTCCAATGACTGAGGTCCGCGATTGACCAGGTCACCAACAAGATATACTTTGTCAGAACTTGGATTAAACTGGATAAGAGAGAGCAAGGAACAGAACTCAGAATAGCACCCTTGTATATCACCAATAGCATAGCGTGCCATATAAAACTGCCTTTAAAATGAACAAGGTAATGATGCAGAATAATCCGAAAAATTTAGCTGGCTGGATCAACATTATCAGTCATGTTGAAATCCCAATACTTGCTAGCACTAAAGAACAAATTACTAAATTACGTAGCAATATGGATTGCATTGATCTACGTGATCTAGCATATGTAATCGGGCACGACCCATTATTAAGTTTGAAAATGCTAAAGTATCAAGTGAATCGGCGGAGTCACCAGCAAGTAACAGACATCACGAACATTGAAAAAGTACTTCTAATGATTGGGATTAAAGAGTTTTTTTGAAATTATACGTGACTGCCCGATTTTAGAAGAAGAATTATCCCAAAATACTGACACATTACAAACCTGTTTAAAAACTTGTGCCAGAGCATATTATGCTGCACAGCTTGCAGAAACCATGAGTAAATCTAGGCGGGATATAGACCCAAAAGAAATCATTACTGCCGCTTTATTACATGAAACTGCAGAGATTTTATTATGGCTAGCCGCCCCTGAGTTAATGATCAAAATTAGAGATTCATTAAAAAACAATACAGAAATTAGAAGCAAATCAATCCAAAAAGAAATTTTAGGTTGCACTGTAAATGAATTACAGCAAGAGCTAATCACTCACTGGCATTTACCTAAGATATTGCTACATTTGATAGATGAAAGCTATGTAAATGATCCAAGGGTTCTCTTAGTGCTAGTTTCAACATCAATAGCAAGACATACTGAATGGAGTTGGAATCGAGAACTAAACTATATAGATATCGAAAAATGTGCTCAGATTTTGCACATTAGTAATGATGAAGCACACACTATAATCGTTAATACAGCACTTAGAACCGCTAAAGAATGGAAATGGTATCAAGTAGAAACAGCAGCTGCTAGAATCATTGAATATTAAATTCGATCAAATAAAAAAAAGGCCAACAAAGTTGGCCTTTTTTTTTTAAAAACTATTTTATTCAGCAGCGTCTACAGCTTCAGCTTCTTCTGGGCGATCGACAAGTTCAACATATGCCATAGGAGCATTGTCACCTTGACGGAAGCCGCACTTCAAGATACGAAGGTAGCCACCGTTACGCGTTGCGTAACGTGGGCCTAGAATATCAAATAATTTAACTACAACTTCACGATCACGAGTACGGTCAAAAGCCAAGCGACGATTAGCCAAACATGGTTTTTTACCTAAAGTAATCAACGGCTCTGCAACACGGCGTAATTCTTTTGCCTTTGGTAGAGTCGTTTTAATAACTTCATGCTTTAGCAACGAGTTAGCCAAGTTGCGAAGCATAGCAAGACGATGACTTGTCGTGCGATTCAGTTTACGATTAGAAAGACGGTGACGCATTTGTCAGTTCCTTTACTAGTGCCGGACTTCAAGGCTTATCTAAGCCAGCCGGAGGCCAGTTTTCTAGGCGCATGCCGAGGCTAAGGCCCTTCGAAGCTAGCACTTCTTTGATCTCATTCAACGATTTACGACCCAAATTCGGAGCTTTTAACAACTCAGTTTCTGTTCGCTGAATCAGATCGCCAATGTAATAGATGTTTTCCGCTTTGAGGCAATTTGCCGAACGAACTGTCAATTCAAGATCATCTACCGGACGTAACAAGATAGGATCTATAGTAATCGTAGGTTCTGCAACTGTAACTTCTGGCGTACCTTCCAAGTCAGCAAATACGCCGAGCTGGTCAATCAACATCCGAGCGGCTTGGCGAACTGCCTCATCCGGCTCAATCACGCCATTAGTTTCAATGTCGATATCAAGCGGTCAAGATCGGTACGCTGTTCGACACGAGCACTCTCTACATGATAACTAACACGGCGAATTGGACTGAATGAAGCATCCAGCATAACCGTACCAATGGTACGACCCTCTTCTTTATTCAATCGAGCAGGAGCAGGTTGATAACCGCGACCTTTTTCGACTGTAATTTCCATGTTTAACTTACCACCAGCAGAAAGATGAGCAATCACATGTTCTGGATTGATCACTTCGACATCATGCGGCAGCTGGATGTCGGACGCCGTTACGATACCCTCACCCTCTTTAGAAAGGGTGAGAGTAACAGAGTCCCGACCATGCAGCTTGAGCACAACGCCTTTAAGGTTCAACAGGATGTCAACGACATCTTCCTGTACACCATCCAGCGCGGAGTATTCATGCACAACACCTTCAATCTTTACTTCTGTCGGAGCAAAGCCCGGCATAGAAGAAAGCAAAATTCGGCGTAGTGCATTACCGAGCGTATGGCCATAACCACGCTCAAAAGGCTCCATTACGACTTTAGCATGTGCCGTAGCAACAGTCTGTACGTCAATAATGCGCGGTTTGAGCAAGTCGTTTGCGTTGATTTGCATAAGTCAGTATCCCTTGCCTTAGCGGGTCAGGTTATTACTTGGAATAGAATTCCACCACTAACGATTCATTAATATCGCTAGATAGATCGGAACGCTCTGGCATATTTTTAAATACACCTTCCATTTTCTTAGAATCAACCTGTACCCAATTTGGGAAACCAATACCTTCAGCAAGAGAGAGAGCCTCTTGAATACGTACTTGCTTCTTAGACTTCTCACGCACAGCAACCACATCGCCAGCTTTCACTTGGAAAGAAGGAATGTTTACAGGTTTGCCATTTACAGTGATTGCTTTATGGGAAACTAGTTGACGAGATTCAGAACGAGTCGAACCGTAGCCCATGCGATAAACAACATTATCGAGACGACTTTCGAGAAGTTTCAACAGATTTTCACCTGTAGAACCTTTACGACGAGCCGCTTCATGGAAATAACCACGGAACTGACGTTCTAGAACGCCGTAAATACGACGGATCTTTTGCTTTTCACGCAGGTGAACGCCGTAGTCCGACTGACGCGTATTTTTTTTTCGCGCCATGCTGGCCTGGGGCTTGTTCCAGCTTGCATTTGCTATCGAGCGAACGACGCGCGCTCTTCAAGAACAGATCCGTTCCTTCGCGGCGTGCGAGTTTGCACTTAGGTCCAATATAACGAGCCATTTCTTACTCCAGAATTAGATACGACGCTTCTTCGGCGGACGGCAGCCGTTGTGCGGAACAGGCGTCACATCCGAGATACTGGTGATCTTGAAACCAAGAGCGTTCAATGCACGCACTGCAGATTCACGACCTGGACCCGGACCCTTGATACGAACTTCGAGGTTCTTAACACCATATTCTTGGGCAACTTTACCAGCAGCTTCTGCCGCAACCTGTGCAGCAAAAGGTGTACTTTTACGAGAGCCCTTGAAACCAGCACCGCCCGAGGTAGCCCAAGATAAAGCATTGCCTTGGCGATCAGTGATGGTAATGATCGTGTTATTGAAAGACGCGTGAACGTGCACGATACCTTCAGACACGCTCTTCTTGACTTTCTTACGTACACGAGCTGTGTTTGCTTTAGCCATAATTTATGTCCTTAATTACTTCTTGCCAGCGATAGCCTTGCGCGGACCCTTACGAGTACGTGCATTGGTTTTCGTACGCTGACCGCGACAAGGTAAGCCTTTACGATGACGTAAGCCACGGTAACAACCAAGATCCATAAGACGCTTGATGTTCATGGTTACTTCACGACGTAGATCACCTTCAATAGTGAACTTGCCTACTTCGTCACGCAATTTTTCAAGTTCAACATCACTGAGATCTTTTACCTTCTTGCTTGGCTCAATTTCAGTAATAGCACACAAATCGCTTTAGCGCGAGTTTGACCAATACCAAAAATAGCCTGAAGGCCGATCACAGTATGCTGATGATTGGGAATATTAACCCCAGCAATACGGGCCATACTTCTTACCCCAGGTTAAAAAGTGGTGGATCTTAACACCAATAGCCGATTGACTCAATCAGCCTTGACGTTGCTTATGCCGCGGGTCTGTACAAATTACGCGTACAACACGGTTGCGACGAATAATTTTGCAGTTACGGCAGATTTTCTTGACCGATGCCTGAACTCTCATGGTCTATCCTTTACGATCAAAGTAAAATTTCAACTTGTAAGTTGAAATACAATACAATTCCTGTTTCAGTAGTTGTGAATAAATTCGCAACCGCTCACCCAAGAGGGAATGAATAATATAGCATCCAATACAATCTGGGAAGCAAAACAAGAGCCGCATGTCTGAATTAGGACAAATTCTCAGTACAATACAAATTGTACTGAGAATAGATCCAACCATTAAAATGACACTTGCACATTAAATGCAAATTAATTAACCCTTGAAGTTCGCCTTCTTCAATAGACCTTCATACTGATGCGACAGCACATAAGACTGTAACTGAGCCATAAAGTCCATAGTAACAACTACCAAGATAAGCAACGAAGTGCCACCAAAGTAGAATGGAACATTCCATTTCAGAATCAGAAACTCAGGGATCAAGCAAATGATAGTGATGTAAACAGCACCGATCAATGTCAATCTTAGTATTAACTTCTCAACATATTTTGCAGTATGCTCACCCGGGCGATACCCAGGCACCATAGCACCACTCTTCTTTAAATTATCCGCAGTTTCTCTTGGACTAAATACTAGTGCCGTATAGAAAAAACAGAAGAAGATGATTGCAGCAGCATAAAACAAAACATACAACGGCTGGCCGGGATGCAACATGTCACCCAAGGACTTAAGCCAAGTCAATTTTTCACCATTCCCAGTCCAAGACAAAACAGTCGCCGGAAATAAAATAATTGAAGAGGCAAAAATTGGTGGGATAACACCAGCCATATTAATTTTCAGTGGCAAGAACGAACTTTGCGCCTGCATCAACCGATTACCAACCTGTCTTTTTGCATATTGAATCGGCACCTTACGCTGCCCACGCTCAACAAAAACAACCACAGCGGTTAGCAAAATAACGCCAACAAACAAGAACAATACCAACAAAATTGGTAGCGAACCTTGACTTGATAACGTTAAAGTTTTTGCAATTGCAGAAGGAACGCCAGCGGCAATACCTGCACAAATTAGGATAGAAATACCATTCCCTAATCCGCGTTCAGTAATTTGCTCACCCAGCCACATCAAAAACATTGTTCCAGTAACCAAAGAAATCATTGTTACAGCAACAAACATTCCTTGATCCATAACAACCAAATTAGGTTGTCGGAACAACATCATTGAAATACCAAAACTTTGTGCCGAAGCCAAAAGAACAGTAAAATAACGAGTGTACTGTGTAAGCTTTCGCTTACCCGACTCACCCTCTTTCTTCAACTGTTTTAGGGATGGCAACACTTCACCGGCCAGCTGAACAATGATCGATGCCGAGATATAAGGCATGATACCAATCGCAAATACAGTAAAGCGCGATAAAGCTCCACCTGAAAACATGTTAAACATGTTTAACAAGCCAGTTTGTGACGATTGGAACAAGTTCGCCAGCTCAACCGGATTAATACCCGGCACTGGAATATGTGCGCCAATACGATATACGATCAGCGCACCTACAACGAACCAGATCCGTTTTTTAAGATCAGCAAATTTACTTGCTGAGCCAGCCAAAGCGGGATTTGCCACGTTCTGCCCTATCCTGTTGATTTACAACATTACTCGCTAATAGAACCGCCAGCAGCCTCGATTGCAGCCTTAGCACCCTTGGTTACGCCCAAACCTTTAACAGTTACGGCGCGCTCAATGGTACCAGAGAGTACAACTTTGCAAGTCAAAGAATGCTGAGAAATCAAACCAGCCTGAATTAGACTTAATAAGTCAACTTCGCCGATTGGCAAAGCATTTAATTCAGACAATGTAATTTCAGCATTCTTGCCTTTAGCAAGAGATACAAAACCACGTTTCGGCAAACGGCGTTGCAAAGGCATTTGACCGCCTTCAAAACCAACTTTATGGAAGCCGCCAGTACGGGACTTCTGTCCCTTATGACCACGACCACAAGTCTTGCCCAAACCAGAACCGATACCACGACCAACACGCTTAGCAGCATGCTTTGCGCCGGCACCAGGAGTTAGGTTATTGAGTTGCATATTAACCCTCCACCTTTAGCAAGTAGCTGATTTTATTAACCATGCCACGATTTTCTGGCGTATCGATTACAACAGACGAACTGTTCATACGACGCAAACCCAAACCACGAGCACAAGCTTTATGAGCCTCAAGACGACCAATCAAGCTTTTAACCAGAGTCACCTTAATTGTTTTAACGTCGCTCATTGCGCACCCCCAAGAATTTCTTCAACTGTTTTGCCACGTTTAGCAGCAATATCAGAAGGGGTGTGTAATTTAGCCAATCCATCCAACGTCGCACGAACGATATTATATGGATTAGTTGAGCCATGGCATTTTGCAGTAATGTTATGAATACCCATTACTTCAAAAACAGCGCGCATAGGACCACCAGCAATAATACCGGTACCTTCTGGGGCTGGCTGCATAAACACGGTTGTTGCTCCATGCTTACCAAATACAGTGTGTTGCACTGTACCATTACGCAGACTAACTTTTACCATTTTACGGCGAGCTTCTTCCATTGCTTTCTGTACAGCTACCGGCACTTCTTTCGATTTGCCTTTACCCATACCAACACTACCGTCACCATTACCAACAACGGTTAGTGCTGCGAAACCAAGGATACGACCACCCTTCACTACTTTGGTTACGCGATTAACGCTAACCATTTTTTCGAGTAGACCGTCCTTGACTTCTTCTCTTTCGTTCTTAGCCATTATTCAACTCCAAACTCAATTAGAAGGCCAGGCCAGCTTCACGAGCAGCATCAGCCAACGCTTTCACGCGACCATGGTACTGGAAACCGGAACGGTCAAAAGCAACTGATTCAATACCAGCGGCCTTAGCACGTTCAGCAATCAACTTACCAACAGCGGTTGCACCAGCAACACTGCCACCATTTTTAACTTCAGCACGCAACCCTGCTTCCAAGGTATTAGCTGAAGCCAAAACATTACCGCCCGTTGCATCAATAATTTGGGCGTACATATGGCTATTGGTACGATGGACCGACAAGCGCACAACCTTGAGCTCCGCAATCTTGGCACGGGTTTTACGTGCACGGCGAAGTCTACTTTGATTCTTATCCATGATTCAGCCTCGATTACTTCTTCTTGGTTTCTTTGATAACCACAACTTCATCAGCATAACGAACGCCCTTGCCTTTATATGGCTCTGGTGAACGGTAGGCACGAATCTCTGCAGCAACCTGACCAACAAGTTGTTTATCGGCACCCTTCAAAAGGATCTCAGTCTGAGTTGGAGTCTCACAAGTAATTCCCTTAGGAATAGCATGAGCAACTGGATGAGAGAAACCTAGTGACAGGTTCAATACTTCACCTTGAGCCTGAGCACGATAACCAACACCAACAAGTGTTAATTTACGCTCAAAGCCCTTAGAAACACCGTTAACCATGTTGTTAACTAACGCACGCAAAGTACCAGACATAGAACGAGCAAATTTGCTATTTCCATTGGCTTCGAAAACAACAGAGCCGTTTTCAACTTTGACAGTTACATCAGTAACAATAGGCTGTGCCAAAGATCCTTTTGGACCCTTAACTACGATTTCACCTGCGGCGATATTTACTTCAACGCCAGCCGGAATGGTTACCGGATTTTTAGCTACGCGGGACATTGTGATACCTCATCAAGCAACGATGCACAAAAGCTCGCCACCAACACCATTGGCACGCGCTTTGCGGTCGGTCATCACACCCTTGGATGTAGACACGATCGCCACACCAAGACCATTCATTACATTTGGAATGTCGCCAGCACCGCGCGGTAATCACGCAGACCTGGTTTTGAAACACGATCAAGACGCTCAATAACTGGGCGACCTGCGTAGTACTTCAATTCAATCGTCAAGACTGGCTTAACATCACCAGCTACAGTAAACGATTCAACATAACCTTCTTCCACTAATACTTTAGCAATTGCAACCTTCAACTTTGAAGACGGCATAGCTACAGCAGCTTTGTCAGCACGTTGTGCATTGCGGATACGAGTCAACATATCGGCGATAGGATCATGCATTGCCATGTGTTTTCTCTCCTATTACCAGCTAGCTTTGACCAGACCCGGTACTTCGCCCTTGAAAGCGAGTTCACGCAGCTTGCTGCGACCGAGACCGAATTTGCGGAACACGCCACGTGAGCGGCCAGTCAATGTGCAACGATTTGTGCAAACGAACTGGTGATGCATTACGTGGGAGTTGCTGGAGTTTCAAGCGGGCTTGGAATTGTTCTTCCTCACTCGCGTTTTGATCGTTAATAACGACCAAGAGCGCTGCACGTTTAGCTGCAAACTTCGCAACTACAGCTACGCGCTTTGCTTCACGATTAATCAGTGCAAGTTTTGCCATGATCGCCTCAAGTCTTAAACGGGAATTTGAATGCAGCGAGCAGAGCACGCGCTTCATCGTCAGTTTTAGCCGTAGTTGTGATCGTGATATTCATACCACGAAGCGCATCAATCTTATCGTACTCAATTTCCGGGAAGATGATTTGCTCTTTCACACCCATGTTAAAGTTGCCACGACCATCGAAGGACTTGCCACCAATACCACGGAAGTCACGCACACGCGGTAACGCGATAGTAACTAGGCGATCAAGGAATTCAAACATACGTTCACGACGCAAAGTCACCTTGCAACCAACCGGATAGCCATCACGAATCTTAAAACCAGCAATTGATTTTTTAGATTTTGTAACAACCGGCTTTTGACCAGCAATCTTTTGCATATCGCCAACAGCGAAATCCATTACTTTTTTATCTGCAACTGCCTCACCAACACCCATGTTGATGGTGATTTTTTCAATGCGTGGCACTTGCATTACAGACTTGTAGCCGAATTGCTTAACCAACTCGGGAACAATCTGGTTCTCATAAATCTCTTGAAAACGAGCCATCTTGATTCCCCTTAGCCGCCAACCACTTCGCCACTAGACTTGAACACACGCACTTTCTTGCCGTCTTCAAGAGTCTTGAAGCCAACACGATCAGCCTTGCCAGTCGCAGTATTGAAAATAGCCACATTAGATACGTCAACCGACTTAGTCAGCTCAACGATACCACCTTGAACACCGCGCATTGGATTTGGTTTTTGGTGTTTTTTAACGATATTAACACCTTCAACCACAACACGGCCTTCAGCTGGAATAGAAGTAAGAACGATACCGCGCTTACCCTTATCTTTGCCAGTGAGAACGATTACTTCATCGCCTTTGCGAATCTTGTTCATGCTGGATACTCCTTAAAGAACTTCTGGCGCAAGAGACACGATCTTCATAAAGCGTTCTGTACGCAATTCACGCGTAACAGGCCCAAAGATACGAGTGCCAATTGGCTCAAGTTTTGCATTAAGAAGAACGGCTGCATTACCATCAAACTTGATAAGTGCACCATCAGCACGACGAACGCCCTTAGCAGTACGAACAACGACCGCATTGTATACATCGCCTTTTTTGACGCGACCACGAGGAGCAGCATCTTTAATGCTGACCTTGATGATATCGCCGACAGACGCATAACGACGCTTAGAGCCACCAAGCACTTTAATGCACATTACAGAACGCGCACCAGTGTTATCGGCAACATCTAGTTTTGATTGCATTTGAATCATTTAAGACAAACCTCCAACTTAACCCGCTTAATCAGCCTGGCAAACCAGGTGCCCGGCATTACCGAGCCAATAGCGGCTAGTTTTGGATCCCGAAGGGAAAACAGTGCAACCCACAACTGCAGGCTACACAATGAAAGGGGCATTCTACACAAAGCAGAATGCCCTCACAAGCTTTTACGCAAAATTAATTAAAATTAAGCAGCACGAGCCTTTTCAACCAATGCAGTTACTGTCCAATTTTTAGTCTTAGACAGTGGACGGCACTCAGCAATCATGACCAAATCACCATCTGCATACTGATTTGATTCATCATGTGCGTGATACTTTTTAGACTGACGTACCATCTTGCCGTACAGTGGATGCTTAACCAAACGCTCCACCAATACAGTTACGGTTTTGTCCATCTTTGCGCTAACCACTCGACCAGTCAGCGTACGCTTGAGTTTAGCTTCGCTCATATTAAGCCGCCTTCTGATTCAGAACGGTAAGAACACGTGCAACATCTTTACGCACACGCTTGATCTCACTAGTGTTAGCCAATTGGCCTGTCGCATGCTGCATGCGAAGACTAAACTGTGCTTTCAGCAGTGCCGTCAATTCGCCCTTAAGCTCTTCAACGGATTTCTGTTGTAGTTCAGATGCTTTCATCATTGCCCCACTTGACGTGTAACCATGGTAACTGAGAAAGGCAATTTAGCAGACGCCAGGCGGAAAGCCTCACGTGCAACCTCTTCAGATACACCATTCAATTCGTACAATACTTTACCCGGCTGAATCTCAGCAACGTAGTAATCCGGCGAACCCTTCCCTCCACCCATACGAACTTCAGCAGGTTTAGTAGAAATAGGCTTGTCTGGGAATGCACGAATCCAAACACGACCACCACGTTTAATGTAACGTGTAATCGCACGACGAGCAGATTCAATTTGACGCGCAGTTAAACGGCCACGGCTAGTTGCCTTCAAACCGTACTCACCGAACGCAACAGTATTACCACGAGTGGCGATACCAGTATTGCGACCTTTTTGAACCTTACGGTACTTGAGTCTAGTTGGCTGCAGCATTTCGAGGCCCCTTACGTGGTTTCTTCTGTGTTTCTACTGGCTCAGCGGCGAATTTATCACCTGGCTTCACATCACCTTTGTAGACCCAAACCTACCTTAACACCAATAATACCGTAGGTTGTTTTAGCTTCAGAAGTAGCATAATCAATATCTGCACGCAATGTATGCAATGGAACACGACCTTCACGATACCATTCAGTACGTGCAATTTCGATACCATTCAAGCGACCAGAAGACATGATTTTAATACCTTGCGCACCAAGGCGCATTGCATTTTGCATTGCACGCTTCATTGCACGACGGAACATCACGCGTTTCTCAAGCTGAGCAGTAATACTATCAGCAATAATCTGAGCATCAATCTCTGGTTTGCGAACTTCTTCAATATTCACATGCACTGGAACATTCAAGATTTTCTGCAAAGCGAGTTTCAATTGCTCGATATCTTCGCCTTTCTTACCAATTACAACACCAGGACGTGCCGAGTAGATTGTAACTTTTGCATTTTTTGCCGGACGCTCAATCACGATACGACTAACAGCAGCACCTACCAACTTTTTCTTCAAAAATGCACGAACTTCAATATCTTCGTTAAGCATTTTTGCAAAGTTGCTGCTATTAGCATACCAACGCGAGGACCAATTTTTGGTGACAGGTAAACGAAAACCCGTCGGATGAATTTTCTGACCCATGAGTCGCTCCTTAATCGCCAACAGTCAGCGTAATGTGGCAAGTTTGCTTCTCGATTTTATTGCCACGGCCTTTAGCACGTGCAGTAAAACGCTTCAAAGAAGGCCCTTTATCCACATAAATCGTTTTCACTTTAAGAGTATCGATATCGGCACCCTCATTGTGCTCGGCATTGGCAATAGCCGACTCCAAAACCTTCTTAATTAAAACTGCACCCTTTTTAGGGCTGAAGGCCAGAATATTTAACGCCTGCTCAACGGACTTGCCACGGACGAGGTCAGCGACAAGCCGCGCTTTTTGAGCGGAGAGGCGAGTGTTGCTTAGTACAGCAGATACTTGCATGTCTTCACCTTATCGCTTGGATTTTTTGTCCGCGGCGTGACCTTTAAAAGTACGGGTCAGTGCAAACTCACCCAACTTGTGGCCAACCATGTTTTCATTAACGTAAACAGGAATGTGCTGCTTACCGTTATGCACAGCAATTGTCAGACCAACAAAGTCTGGCAATACCGTAGAACGACGTGACCAAGTTTTAACTGGGCGCTTGTCGTTAGTCGCGCGAACTGCCTCAACTTTTTTCAACAAGTGCAGGTCAACAAATGGACCCTTTTTAAGAGAACGTGCCATTTACATTACCTCTTATTCGCTGGACGACGGCGCACGATCATATTGCTAGTACGCTTATTACGACGCGTACGATAGCCCTTAGCTGGCTGACCCCACGGACTAACTGGAACACGACCTTCACCAGTACGGCCTTCACCACCACCGTGCGGGTGATCCACCGGATTCATCGCAGTACCGCGCACTGTTGGACGAATACCCAACCAGCGCTTCGCGCCTGCTTTACCATATGAACGGAGGCTGTGTTCGCCATTACCCACTTCACCGATTGTTGCGCGGCAATCAACGTGTACTTTACGAATTTCGCCAGAGCGGAGACGTAACTGAGCATACATGCCATCACGAGCCAACAATTGAACGCTAGTACCAGCCGAACGCGCAATCTGCGCACCCTTGCCAGGCTGCATTTCGATGCAGTGAATTGTCGAACCCACCGGAATATTGCGGATAGGTAGTGTATTACCAACCTTGATCGGAGCATCTGAGCCAGATACAACCGTCATGCCTGCACTCAAGCCTTTAGGGGCAATAATGTAAGCACGTTCACCATCCGTATAGCACAACAAAGCAATATTAGCAGTGCGGTTTGGATCGTATTCTAAACGCTCAACTTTCGCGACAATACCATCTTTATTGCGACGGAAATCAACCAAGCGATAATGCTGCTTATGACCACCACCGATATGACGAGTAGTGATGTGACCATTGTTATTACGGCCACCAGTCTTTGATTTCTTAACCAATAAAGGAGCGTACGGCGCACCTTTATGCAAGTCAGGACTTACAACCTTAACGACTGCGCGGCGACCGGGCGATGTCGGCTTAACTTTTACCAATGCCATGTTTAGTCCCCTTATTGCGCAGCTGCAAGGTCAAGTTCTTGACCGGATACCAAGCTTACATAAGCTTTTTTCCAGTCTTTGCGGCGACCATTCGTACGGCCAAAACGCTTAGACTTACCTTTAACATTAACTACGTTGACCGCCTCAACCTTCACTTTAAAGAGAAGTTCAACGGCAGCCTTGATTTCAGCTTTAGTCGCATCGGTAGAAACACGAAATACGACTTGCTCAGCTTTCTCAGCAACCAAAGTGCTCTTTTCAGAAACTATTGGAGCCAAAATCACCTGAAGCATGCGATTTTCTGCAATTTTGATCATGCAAACAACTCCTCAAAAGCCTGTAGTGCATCACGAGTGAACACAACTTTTTTGAAGCGCACCAAACTAACTGGATCTGCCTGAGCCGCTTCCAACACCAAAACATGCGGAAGATTACGGGAAGCCAAATACAGGTTCTCGTCCAATTCTTTGGTCACAATGAGCACGTTATCGAGCTGCATTTCTGCCAATTTTTGAGCAAAAGCCTTAGTCTTAGGTGCTTCTAGGGCAAAAGAATCAACAACGATCAGACGCTCTTCACGCACCAATTGCGACATAATTGTTGCAATACCAGCGCGGTACATCTTACGGTTAACTTTATGCGAAAAATTCTCGTCAGGGCTGTTCGGGAATGCACGACCACCACCACGCCACAACGGAGAAGATGTCATACCAGCACGAGCACGGCCAGTACCTTTTTGACGCCATGGTTTTTTAGTTGAATGCTTTACATTACCACGACCCAATTGCGCGCGATTACCGCTACGGGCATTGGCAAAGTATGCAGTTACAACTTGATGAACCAAGGCTTCATTAAATTCACGACCAAACAAGTCATCTGAAGCAGCAATAGCTACTTGAGCCTCGCCTTTCGTATTAACAACTTTAAGTTCCATTATGCACCTGCCTTAACGCTCGAACGAACGATAACGTCATTGCCCTTGGAGCCTGGTACACCACCCTTAACCAGCAACAATTGACGCTCAGCATCAACTCGCACGATTTCAAGGTTTTGCACGGTACGCTGAACATTACCGAGCTGACCAGCCATGCGTTTACCTGGCAAAACACGACCCGGATCTTGCGCTTGACCGATAGAGCCAGCAGAACGATGCGACAGTGAATTACCGTGCGTAGCACGATTAGAAGCAAAATGATAACGCTTGATAACACCAGCCCAACCTTTACCTTGGCTAGTACCAGTAACATCAACCATTTGACCAACACTAAACAACTCAACTGACAAAGCATCACCAGCTTTCAACTCAGCAGCTTTCTCTGCAGGAATACGGAACTCAACGAGTGCCAAACCTGCTTCAACGCCTGCTTTCGCGAAATGACCAGCTTCAGCCTTATTCACTCGACTTGCTTTTTTTGTACCGAAAGTAACCTGAACAGCAGAGTAGCCGTCAGCTTCCAGAGTTTTGATTTGCGTGACGCGATTTGCAGCCATGTCCAACACAGTTACTGGAATGGAAGCACCATCCTCAGCAAATACGCGGGTCATGCCGACTTTGCGACCTACAAGACCTAAGCTCATAGTTATTCCCTTTTCAAGGGCCAGTTACGATTGACTGGCTATGACTATTAAAAAATAAAACGGGCTTGCCACATTAAATGGCAAGCCCGAGATACTAACAAAGTTTATTAACCGTCGCAAGGGCTTTCGCCCTCAACGGCAAAACTGAGTCATTAGTTCAACTTAATCTCAACATCAACACCAGCTGGCAGGTCCAGCTTCATCAATGCATCAACAGTCTTGTCAGTCGGATCAACAATATCCAACATACGCAAGTGAGTGCGAATCTCAAATTGATCACGCGCAGTTTTATTTACGTGTGGTGAACTCAAGATATCATAGCGCTCAATTTTTGTTGGCAAAGGAATTGGACCCTTAACAACTGCGCCTGTACGCTTTGCAGTTTCAACAATTTCTTGAGCCGAACGATCGATCAAAGAATAATCAAAAGCTTTTAAGCGGATACGAATTTTCTGATTTTGCATTTCCAAGTTCCTTAAGCAAGAACAGTGGCAACAACACCAGCGCCAACCGTACGACCACCTTCGCGAATCGCGAAACGCAAACCTTGCTCCATCGCAACTGGGCAGATCAAGGTTACTGTGATTGATACGTTATCACCAGGCATTACCATTTCTGTACCTTCTGGCAATTCAATCGCGCCAGTTACGTCAGTAGTACGGAAGTAGAACTGTGGACGGTAGTTACTAAAGAATGGTGTATGACGACCACCTTCATCTTTAGACAATACATAAATCTCAGCAGTAAACTTAGTGTGCGGAGTAATCGAACCTGGTTTCGCCAAAACTTGACCACGTTGAACGTCTTCACGCTTAGTACCACGAAGCAAGGCGCCGATGTTGTCACCCGCTTGACCTTGGTCAAGCAATTTACGGAACATCTCAACACCAGTACAAGTCGTCTTAACTGTTGGCACAATACCAACGATCTCGATCTCTTCACCTACTTTAACAATACCGCGCTCAACACGACCAGTCACAACAGTACCGCGACCAGAAATTGAGAACACATCTTCAACTGGCATCAAGAACGTACCGTCAATTGCACGCTCTGGTTCAGGAATGTAGCTATCCAAAGCATCTGCCAAGCGGAAGATTGCTGGCTCGCCGTATTCTGATTGATTACCTTCAAGCGCCAAACGAGCTGAACCAGTAATTACTGGCGTATCATCACCAGGGAAATCGTATTTAGACAACAAATCACGAATTTCCATCTCAACCAATTCAAGCAACTCAGCATCATCAACCAAGTCAGCTTTGTTCATGAAAACAATGATATATGGAACACCAACCTGACGAGACAACAAGATGTGCTCGCGCGAGTTTGTGGCATAGGGCCGTCAGCTGCAGAAACAACCAACACCGCACCGTCCATCTGCGCCGCACCGGTAATCATGTTTTTCACATAATCCGCGTGACCTGGGCAATCAACGTGAGCGTAGTGACGTTTTTCAGTCTCGTACTCAACGTGAGCGGTATTAATAGTAATACCACGTGCTTTTTCTTCTGGTGCAGAGTCGATAGACGCGTAATCTTTAGCAATACCACCGAATTTTTTCGACAGGATTGTAGTAATTGCAGCTGTCAACGTTGTTTTACCATGATCCACGTGACCGATTGTACCGACGTTAACGTGCGGCTTAGTCCGTGTAAACTTTTCTTTTGCCATTTTTCAAAATTCCTTAATTAAAATTATTTCTTAGTAACAATTGCATCAGCAATATGCTTAGGCGCAATTGAATAATGCTTAAATTCCATTGAGTATGTAGCACGACCTTGCGACATAGAGCGCAGAGTTGTCGAGTAACCAAACATCTCAGACAATGGAACTTCCGCTTTAATCATTTTTCCGCCGGCAGGATTATCATCCATACCTTGCAATAGACCACGACGAGAAGAAATATCACCCATGATGTCGCCCATGTAATCTTCAGGCGTTTCAATTTCAACGTACATCATTGGCTCAAGAATTACAGGACCAGCACGACGCATAGCTTCTTTGAATGCCATAGAGCCAGCAAGTTCAAAGGCAATTTGCGACGAGTCCACGTCATGGTACGAACCAAATGTCAGGCGAACTTTAACGTCAACGACAGGGAAGCCAGCCAACACACCAGATTTCAGTGTATTTTGGATACCTTTATCAACAGAAGGAATGAATTCACGAGGAATCACACCACCCTTAATTTCGTCAACAAAGCTATAACCGTTGCCTTCACCAGCCGGTTCAATAGTAATAGTCACATCACCGTACTGACCCTTACCACCGGACTGTTTCGCGTGCTTACCTTGAACATCTGCAGCGACTTGAGTAATGGTTTCGCGGTAGGCCACTTGTGGCGCACCAACGTTTGCATCAACACCAAACTCACGACGCATACGATCAACCAAGATCTCCAAATGCAACTCACCCATGCCAGACATAATTGTCTGACCAGTCTCTTCGTCCGTTTTAACACGGAAAGAAGGATCTTCTTTAGACAAGCGACCCAAAGCTAGACCCATTTTTTCTTGGTCAGCCTTAGTTTTTGGTTCAACAGCAACGTGAATTACTGGCTCTGGGAATACCATGCGCTCAAGAATAATTACATCCTTCAAATCGCAAAGAGTTTCACCAGTTGTTACATCTTTCAAACCGATAGCAGCAGCGATGTCACCAGCGCGAACTTCATCAATTTCTTTACGATCATTTGCATGCATTTGCACAAGACGACCAATGCGCTCTTTCTTGTCTTTGTTTGAATTCAAAACAAAGTCACCAGATTGCAAAGTGCCTGAATACACACGGAAGAATGTTAGCTGACCTACGTACGGGTCGTTCATTAGCTTGAAAGCCAATGAAGAGAACGGCGCGTCATCTGTAGCTTCGCGAGTCACTTCTTGATCACGATCATCCATACCTTTAACTGCATCAATATCTACAGGTGACGGCAAGAACTCGATCACAGCGTCCAACATCCGTTGAACACCTTTGTTTTTGAACGCAGAACCACACAATACAGGCTGAATTTCACAAGCTAAAGTACGGGCACGAATAGCCGCAACAATTTCAGCTTCCGACAATTCGCCAGCTTCGAGGTACTTATTCATCAACTCTTCAGAAGCTTCGGCGGCCGTTTCGACCATTTTTTCGCGCCACTCTTGGGCGACCGATACTAAATCAGCAGGGATATCACCGTAAGTGAAAGTCATACCTTGAGATGACTCATCCCAGATAATTGCTTTCATTTTAAGTAGATCAACAACACCTTCAAACTTATCTTCCGCACCAATAGGGATAACCACTGGTACTGGATTTGCTTTCAAGCGCAATTTCATTTGCTCAACAGCACGGAAGAAGTTGGCACCTGAACGGTCCATCTTATTCACGAAAGCCAAACGTGGAACTTTGTACTTGTTAGCTTGACGCCACACAGTTTCAGACTGCGGCTGAACACCACCCACAGCACAATAAACCATACATGCACCATCAAGAACACGCATTGAACGCTCAACTTCAATCGTAAAGTCAACGTGGCCAGGGGTGTCAATGATGTTAATCAAATGCTCAGGAAACTGCAGACTCATACCTTTCCAGTATGTGGTCGTAGCAGCAGAAGTGATAGTAATACCACGTTCCTGTTCTTGCTCCATCCAGTCCATAGTGGCTGCGCCATCATGAACTTCACCAATTTTATGGTTAACACCGGTATAAAACAAAACACGTTCTGTTGTGGTTGTTTTACCAGCATCAATGTGAGCGGAAATACCAATATTGCGGTAACGCTCAATAGGGGTCTTGCGAGCCACGGCGATTTCCTTATCTTGATTACGCGATTAGAAACGGAAGTGGGCGAATGCTTTATTAGCATCAGCCATACGATGCACTTCATCGCGTTTTTTCATCGCGCCGCCACGGCCTTCAGCCGCGTCAAGAAGTTCACCTGCTAGACGCAGATCCATTGATTTTTCACCACGTTTACGAGCCGCTTCGCGAACCCAGCGCATCGACAATGCCAGACGACGGCTTGGACGTACTTCTACTGGCACCTGGTAGTTGGCGCCACCGACACGGCGGCTCTTAACTTCAACAACTGGCTTAACATTGCCAATTGCGGGTGTTAAAAACTTCAATTGCATCTTTACCAGTCTTTTTCTCGATCTGGGCCAATGCACCATAAACGATACGCTCAGCTACGGCTTTCTTACCATCGAGCATTACAACGTTCATGAATTTTGCGAGTTCTGTGCTACCAAATTTTGGATCTGGCAACACATCACGCTTAGGGACTTCTCTGCGTCTTGGCATAACATACTTCCTTAAATGTGACATTCAGCTGGGGACAACCCCGCGGACAACTATAAAATTGCCCACTTACTTGACGACTGCATTAGTAGCCGCCACTCATACGATACAAATTAAGCCTTAGGGCGTTTTGCACCGTATTTAGAGCGAGACTGCTTACGATTTTTAACGCCAGCCAAGTCAAGAGAGCCACGTACGCAGTGATAGCGAACACCTGGCAAATCTTTTACACGACCGCCGCGTAGCAATACAACGCTATGCTCTTGCAGGTTATGGCCTTCACCACCGATGTACGAAATTACTTCGAAACCGTTAGTGAGGCGAACTTTGCATACTTTACGCAATGCAGAGTTTGGTTTTTTCGGAGTTGTTGTATATACACGTGTGCATACACCACGCTTTTGCGGACAAGCTTCAAGAGCTGGTACTTTGCTCTTCAGTTTTTCCGCAACACGTCCTTTACGAACGAGTTGATTGATAGTTGGCATTGTTTTTCACTTCCTACCGCGTTAAAAAAGACCTTGCCACGACTGTGGCACGGCTATGGTTTCCCTAATGGAAACGCTGCGGAGAGCGATAAAATCGCTCTCCGCAGAAAAAGACTTTGAATTATAAGGAAAAGAATGAATACACGTCAATGCAAACCGACAGATGTCGGCTTGCATCTCAGTATTTATTCAGAAATATTCCCAATTTCAGCGATAACTTCAGCAGCTGCTTCAGCAAAAGGAGCCAAACTTTCGGCTTTTGCTAGTAAACGCTTCCGATTTTTGTGATATGCCAGCCCTGTTCCTGCTGGAATCAAACGACCAACAATGACGTTTTCTTTCAAACCACGCAAATCGTCAACTTTACCCATAATGGCTGCTTCAGTCAGAACACGCGTTGTTTCTTGGAACGATGCAGCAGAAATAAAGGAGTCAGTCGACAATGAAGCCTTAGTAATACCTAAGAGGATATTGTCAAACTTAGCCAACTCCTTGCCTTCTTCGGCCAGCTTATCATTCATAATCAGAACTTCAGCACGTTCTACTTGCTCACCTAAGATGAAGTTTGAACCACCCTGATCAGAAAATCACGACTCGACGCAACATCTGACGAACAATCACCTCGATATGCTTGTCATTAATCTTCACGCCCTGCAAGCGATAAACCTCTTGCACTTCTTGAACGATGTAACGAGCAAGTGCTTCAATACCTTGTAAGCGCAAGATATCATGCGGATCGATAGGACCATCCACAATGACCTCACCCTGACTAACCACTTGACCATCATGCACCATGACATGCTTGTCTTTGGAAATCAGATATTCATGAGGAACGCCATCCAAATCAGTCAGAACTAGACGCTGCTTACCTTTAGTATCTTTACCAAAGCTAGCGGTACCAGTGATTTCAGCCAACATACCGGCATCTTTTGGCGAACGAGCTTCAAACAACTCTGCTACACGTGGTAGACCACCGGTAATATCACGCGTTTTAGCTGATTCTTGTGGAATACGAGCAAGTACATCGCCCACACCCACTTGCTGACCATCTTTCACCGTAATGATAGAACCAACTTGGAATGAAATAGTCACCGGAGTATCAGTGCCAGCCAGTTTCATTTCATTGCCATTCTCATCGAGCAACTTAACTAATGGACGAACGCCTTTTGCTGCAGTTACTTTTGCTTTAGAGGCAATAACCACCAAGGTTGACAAGCCAGTTACTTCATCGACTTGTTTAACAACGGTCATACCTTCTTCGACATTTTCAAATCGAACAATACCTGAATACTCAGTAATAATTGGACGAGTATGCGGATCCCATGTACCTAGTACTGAACCCGCTTTAATGATGTCGCCATCTTTAACAGCAAGAGTTGCACCATAAGGTACTTTATGTGTTTCACGCTCACGGCCCACATCATCGAGAATCAATAGTTCAGCAGAGCGTGCAATAACAACCAGCTCATTTTTCGCATTAGTTACATAACGCATATTTGCGCTAAAACCAAGTCGACCATTTGATTTCGCTTCAACCTGGCTAGCAGCAGCAGCTCGTGATGCAGCACCACCAATATGGAACGTACGCATTGTTAACTGTGTACCCGGCTCACCAATTGATTGAGCAGCAATAACACCAACCGCTTCACCGGCATTAACAATTTGCCCACGACCTAAGTCACGGCCATAACATTTTGCACACAGACCGTAACGTGTCTCGCAAGACAACGGAGTACGTACTACTACGACTTCATCGATATTGCGGCTTTCAATTTCGTCAACGGCATCTTCATCCAGCAAGTAACCAACTTCATATACAGTTTCTTGCGTTGAAGGATCTACAACGTCTTTAACAACGATTCGGCCCAAAATACGATCACGCAATGCTTCAACAACATCACCACCTTGCATAACGGCTTTCATTGCCACGCCATGCTTCGTGCCGCAATCATCTTCAGTAACAACCAAATCTTGTGTCACATCGACCAAACGACGAGTCAAATAACCCGAGTTTGCTGTTTTCAATGCCGTATCAGCCAAACCTTTACGTGCACCGTGTGTCGAAATAAAGTACTGAAGAACCGTCAAGCCTTCACGGAAATTAGTCGTAATCGGCGTTTCAATAATCGAACCATCCGGCTTCGCCATCAAACCACGCATACCTGCCAACTGACGAATCTGTGCTGGCGAACCACGAGCACCTGAGTCAGCCATCATGTAAATCGAGTTAAACGATTCTTGTTCGTCTTTTTTGCCGTTACTATCGTAAACAGTTTCTTTTGCCAATTGATCCATCATTGCTTTCGCAATTTGATCGCCAGCGCGACCCCAGATATCAACGACCTTATTGTAGCGCTCACCTTGTGTCACCAGACCTGAGCTATATTGCTGCTCAATCTCTTTCACTTCGGCTTGTGCTGCTGCCAACAATTCAACTTTCTTCGCAGGAACCAGCATATCATCGACGCAAATCGAGATACCACCACGTGTTGAATATGAGAAACCGGTATACATCAGTTGATCAGCAAAAATCACAGTCTCTTTCAAGCCGCAACGACGGAAAGAAGCATTGATCAGTTTACCAATTTCCTTTTTTCTTCAATGACTTATCGATATGCGAGAAGGCCAAGCCTTTAGGCAAAATCTCAGACAAAATTGCACGACCCACCGTTGTATCACGACGGACCATCTTGCTTTCCCAGTCGCCCAATTCATTGCGGAACCATTCTTTCAAACGAATAGAAACGCGAGTCTGTAGGGTAACTTCTTTGCTCTGATAAGCACGCAATGCTTCAGATACGTCAGCAAGAATCGTCAAACGTTGGCCATCCTCATTGAGGCGCTCACCTTTGGCGTATTTCGCTTCACGCGTCATGTAATACAAGCCCAACACGATATCTTGCGAAGGAACAATAATTGGCTCGCCGTTAGCTGGGGCCAAGACATTATTCGATGCCAGCATCAATGTACGTGCTTCCATCTGCGCTTCAAGCGACAATGGAACGTGAACCGCCATTTGGTCACCGTCAAAGTCAGCATTGAATGCCGCGCAGACGAGTGGATGCAATTGAATGGCTTTACCTTCAATCAGGGTCGGTTCAAACGCTTGAATACCCAAACGGTGCAATGTAGGCGCACGATTCAATAGCACTGGATGTTCGCGAATAACGTCTTCCAAGATATCCCAAACAACAGGCTCTTGGCTTTCAACCATTTTCTTCGCGGCTTTAATCGTCGTTGCCAAGCCCATCACTTCCAACTTATGGAAAATAAATGGTTTAAACAATTCCAACGCCATCAATTTTGGCAAGCCACATTGATGTAAACGCAAAGTAGGACCAACGGTAATTACCGAACGACCTGAGTAATCGACACGTTTACCCAACAAGTTCTGACGGAAACGACCGCCCTTACCTTTAATCATATCTGCAAGCGATTTCAACGGACGCTTATTCGCACCAGTCATCGCTTTACCGCGACGGCCGTTATCGAGCAAGGAGTCCACAGCTTCTTGCAACATACGCTTTTCGTTACGAACAATAATTTCCGGAGCGCGTAATTCAAGCAGGCGCTTCAAACGGTTATTACGGTTAATAACGCGGCGATACAAATCATTCAAATCAGAAGTCGCAAAACGACCGCCATCCAATGGCACCAATGGACGTAATTCCGGAGGTAATACCGGCAACACTTCCATAATCATCCACTCTGGCTTGATACCTGAGCGATCGAACGCTTCTAGGACTTTCAAACGTTTAGCGATTTTCTTGATTTTTGTTTCAGAACCGGTGCTATCGAGCTCAGCGCGCAAGTTGCTAATTTCTTGGTCTACATCCATAGATTTTAGCAATTCGCGGACAGCTTCTGCGCCCATCAAAGCGACAAATTCGTCACCGTATTCTTCAACTTTGGTAAAGTAATCTTCTTCTGTCAGCAGCTGACCACGCGTTAGCGGTGTCATGCCTGGCTCAACAACAATAAATGCCTCGAAATACAATACGCGCTCGATATCGCGCAAAGCAATATCAAGTACCATACCCAAACGGCTTGGGAGTGATTTCAAGAACCAGATATGAGCAACAGGCGAAGCAAGGTCGATATGACCCATACGCTCACGACGCACTTTAGACAAAGTAACTTCTACACCGCATTTTTCACAAATTACGCCACGGTGCTTCAAACGCTTGTATTTACCACACAAGCACTCATAATCTTTAATCGGCCCGAAAATACGAGCACAAAACAAACCATCGCGCTCAGGTTTGAACGTACGATAGTTAATGGTTTCTGGCTTTTTCACTTCGCCGAAAGACCAAGAACGGATTTTCTCTGGCGATGCTAAGCCAATTTTAATCGCGTCAAATTCTTCGTCCTGCGCGACTTGCTTGAATAGTTCGAGTAAGCCTTTCATTCCAATATTCTCCAGTGAGGGCGAGTTGTTAGGTGTGAGGCGACCATTAAATAGTCACCTCCCCACACCTCACACAGATCAGTAGGTTTCCAGATCGATGTCGATACCGAGCGAACGGATTTCCTTGACCAATACATTGAATGACTCTGGCATGCCAGCATCAATGCGGTGATCACCCTTCACAATGTTTTCGTAAACTTTAGTACGACCATTCACATCATCGGATTTAACAGTAAGCATTTCTTGCAAGGTGTACGCTGCGCCATATGCTTCCAAGGCCCAAACCTCCATCTCACCAAAACGCTGACCACCAAACTGTGCTTTACCACCCAGTGGCTGCTGAGTCACGAGTGAGTAAGGTCCGGTTGAACGCGCATGCATCTTGTCATCAACCAAGTGATGTAATTTCAAGTAATGCATCACACCAACAGTGACTTTACGCTCGAATGGCTCACCCGTACGACCGTCATACAACTGCATTTGTGTCTTGCTTGAGTTGAAATCCAACTGTTGCGTGCGTTCATCTTCATCTGGATATGCTAAATCAAGCATTTCTTGGATTTCAGACTCATCAGCACCGTCAAACACTGGACTGGCAAAAGTCATGCCGGTACGCAAACCACGCGCCAATGTCATGATTTCAACATCGCTCAGATCACTAATGTCTTCGGCTTTGCCTTTGGATTGATAAATCTTATCCAAGATCTCACGAATCTCAGCAACGTTACGTTGCTCACGCAACATCGCATCAATACGTTGACCGATCCCTTTTGCTGCCCAGCCCAAATGAACTTCGAGAATCTGCCCGATATTCATCCGTGATGGAACGCCCAATGGATTCAAGACAATATCAACAGTTGAACCGTCTGCCATATGTGGCAAATCTTCAACTGGCAAGATCTTAGAAACCACACCCTTGTTACCGTGACGGCCGGCCATTTTATCGCCAGGTTGTAAGCGACGTTTTACCGCCACATACACTTTAACCATCTTGATCACACCAGGTGGTAACTCATCACCTTGAGTCAATTTACGCTTTTTATCTTCAAAGCGTAACTCAAACTCTTGCTTCATCTGAGCAATCAAATCTTTCATTGCTTCGAGTTGACGCGCGGCTTCTTCTTCAGCCAAACGAATATCGAACCAATCGTGCTTAGAAAGTTGATCGGCCAAGTATCCGAAGTGATGGCTGTACCTTTCGTTAGGCGCTTAGGACCACCATTTGCAATTTTACCAACGATCATCCGTTCGATACGCTCGAACAAGTCATCATTAACAATACGCAATTGGTCATTCAAGTCTTGACGATAACGACGTAACTGTTCATCGATAATGGCTTGAGCGCGTTTATCACGTTCAATCCCTTCGCGAGTAAACACTTGCACGTCAATAACCGTACCAACCATGCCTGATGGCACGCGCAAGCTAGTGTCTTTAACGTCTGAAGCTTTTTCACCGAAAATGGCACGCAGGAGTTTCTCTTCTGGAGTCAGTTGAGTTTCGCCCTTAGGCGTTACTTTACCAACCAGAACATCACCTGCCTCAACTTCAGCACCGATATAAACCACACCAGCTTCATCCAAACGGCCAAGCATGCGCTCAGACAAGTTTGAAATATCACGAGTAATTTCTTCAGGACCAAGCTTGGTATCACGCGCCATCACGTTCAATTCTTCGATGTGAATCGAAGTATAACGATCATCAGCAATGACTTTTTCGGAGATCAAAATCGAATCTTCGAAGTTATAACCATTCCATGGCATGAAGGCGATGGTCATATTTTGACCCAACGCTAACTCACCTAAGTCAGTCGATGCACCATCTGCAACGACATCACCCTTCTCAATCCGATCACCCTTAACAACGATAGGACGTTGGTTGGTGTTGGTATTCTGATTCGAACGAGTGAATTTAACCAAGTTGTAAATATCGACACCGGTTTCGCCAGCAATCGTTTCGCTATCATTCACGCGAACCACAACACGAGTTGCATCAACGAAATCAACCACACCGCCACGTAACGCAGTTACTGCAGTACCCGAGTCAGTTGCGCATGTACGCTCAATACCGGTACCAACCATTGGCTTCTCTGCACGCAAGCAAGGCACAGCTTGACGTTGCATGTTGGCGCCCATCAATGCACGGTTGGCGTCATCGTGTTCCAAGAATGGAATCAATGATGCTGCAACAGAAACGATCTGACTTGGCGCCACGTCCATGTACTGAACGCGATCAGGCGTAGCAACAATCGTCTCGCCCGCTTCACGGCAAGTCACCAATTCATCAGTCAGTTTGCTGTCATCATCCAAGCCAGCATTGGCCTGTGCAATTACATACTTACCTTCTTGAATTGCCGACAAGTATTCAATTTCAAGCGTCGCTTGGCCATTGATCACTTTACGATATGGCGTTTCCAAGAAACCATACTCATTAGTACGTGCATAGCAAGACAATGAGTTGATCAGACCAATGTTTGGACCTTCCGGTGTTTCAATCGGACAAACACGACCGTAATGCGTTGGATGCACGTCACGAACTTCAAAGCCTGCGCGTTCGCGCGTCAAACCACCTGGACCAAGCGCCGAAACACGGCGTTTGTGGGTGATTTCAGACAATGGATTCGTTTGGTCCATAAACTGCGACAATTGTGACGAACCAAAGAATTCTTTCACCGCCGCCGATACTGGCTTCGCGTTGATCAAATCATGCGGCATCAAATTGTCTGATTCTGCTTGCGACAAACGCTCTTTAACAGCACGCTCAACGCGAACCAAACCAGCACGGAATTGATTTTCAGCCAGCTCACCGACTGAACGAACACGACGGTTACCCAAGTGATCGATATCATCGACTTCACCACGGCTATTGCGTAATTCAAGCAAAATACCAATAACAGCAACGATATCTTCAGTTGATAAGATACCAGGGCCTGTGATGCCTTTTTTGCCCGCACGCTCATAGAAGCGGCGCTGCCAGCCAGGCGCTTTCTCTTCTAAGCGATCAGGATATGCACGGCTATTGAATTTCATGCGGCCAACAGCAGAAAGATCATAGCGATCTTCATTAAAGAACAAACCTTTAAACAAGGCCTGTACGGCATCTTCTGTTGGCGGCTCGCCTGGACGCATCATGCGATAAATCGCAACGCGTGCTTGCCATTCATCAACGGTTTCATCAGTACGCAGGGTCGCCGACATGAAGCCGCCCTGATCCAAATCATTGATGTACAAAGTCTGAATTTCTTTTACTTCGTTGCTATCGAGTTTAACCAATAAATCTTCAGTGATTTCATCATTGGCTTTAGCAACAAGCTCGCCCGTTTCTGGACTAATAACCGCAGTCGACAACATACGGCCATACATATAATCCAGTGGAACTGGAATACGTGTCATACCGGCATTAGTGATGTCGCGAATCGTTTTTGCTGTAATACGCTTATCTTTTTGCGCCAATACGCGGCCATCATCAGCAATGATGTCAAACTTCGCAACTTCACCACGCAAGCGATCTGGAACTAATTCCCAAAACACGCCATCATCGGTAAGGTAGAAGGTATCTGTATCAAAGAACTCAGCTAAAATCTGCTCAGCCGTATACCCTAATGCTTTAAGCAAAATTGATACCGGCATTTTACGACGACGGTCAATACGGAAGAACAGCAAATCTTTCGGGTCAAATTCGAAATCGAGCCATGAGCCGCGATAAGGAATCACACGAGCTGAGAACAATAATTTACCGGAACTATGGGTTTTACCCTTGTCATGCTCAAAGAACACGCCCGGAGAGCGGTGTAACTGAGAAACAATTACACGTTCAGTGCCGTTGATCACGAATGAACCACTACGTGTCATTAACGGGATTTCACCGAAATATACATCCTGCTCTTTGACTTCCTTTACCGTTGGCTTTGCTGCGTCACGGTCCATAATGACCAGACGAACACGAGCACGCAACGGCGCAGCAAAGGTAATGCCACGTTGTTGACATTCGATCACATCGAATGCAGGCTCACCCAAGGAATAATGCACAAATTCAAGACGTGCATATTCATTATGGGAAACGATAGGGAAAATCGAGTTAAACGCAGCCTGCAAGCCAATTTCGCGACGCGCCTCAGTTGGCACACCTAGTTGCAGATATTCGGTATAAGAGTCGATCTGAGTAGCCAGCAGAAACGGCACTTCGAGGACGCTCGCCCGTTTCGCAAAACTTTTGCGAATACGTTTTTTCTCAGTGAACGAGTATTTCATACTCATAAACTCTCCATGGGGTTGGGCGCAATGGACAAACCGCAAAACGCCCGCTTACGGTTGTGAGCGGTTTCTGGTTTGCCAGCTGCAAATTATAATTTGCTCACAACTCAAACAGCCGTAAGCAAGCTCGCAGTATACAAACGCAAAAGGGCAGGCGGATTCCTCCGCCTGCCTGCACTACATTACTTCAAGAACAATTACTTAACTTCAGCAGTAGCGCCGGCTTCGATCAATTTCTTAGCGATTGCATCAGCATCAGCTTTAGACACGCCTTCTTTAACTGCTTTAGGTGCGCCATCAACCAAGTCTTTAGCTTCTTTCAAGCCCAAGCCAGTCACTTCACGAACAACTTTAATCACGCCAACTTTCTGAGCGCCAGCGCCAGTCAAGATAACGTCAAATTCAGTTTGTTCTTCAGCAGCGGCTGCACCAGCAGCAGCAGGACCAGCAACAGCCATAGCTGCAGCAGAAACGCCAAATTTTTCTTCGAATGCCTTAACGAGGTCATTCAATTCCATAACAGTCAAAGCACCTACTGCTTCAAGGATGTCTTCTTTAGTAACAGCCATTTCTAGTACTCCTGAAAATCTTGTCAGATTAAATCAAATTCAAAATTGGTATAAAGCCTTAGGCAGCGTCTGCTGGCGCTTCAGTTGCTGCAACTTCAGCAACAGGAGCTTCTTCAGCAGGAGCAGCATCTTCAGCTTTCTTAGCAGCCAATGCGCCAAGACCACGAGCAAACGCAGCAACTGGTGCTTGCATAACGCCCAGCAACATCGAGAGCAATTCATCACGGCTCGGGATAGTAGCAAGTTGGGCAACTTCAGCAGCAGTTAATACTTTGCCTTCGTACGAACCAGCAATCACCTTAATCTTCTCATCTTTCTTTGAGAAGTTTTGGAGAACTTTAGCTGCAGCAACTGCGCGTCTTCAGAAATCGCGTAAACCAGCGGGCCTGACATTTGGTCAGCCAAGCTAGCAAACGGAGTTCCTTCAACAGCACGACGCGCCAAGGTGTTTTTCAAAACACGCAAGAACACGCCAGACTCACGCGCTTGTTTGCGCAATGCAGTCATGCTAGCAACCCCGATTCCACGGTATTCAGCGATAACGATGGTTTGAGCATTTGCAACTACTGCTGCAATCTCAGCCACGACCGCTTTTTTGTCGTCAAGATTCAGACTCAAGGTCAACCTCCATTAGTTAAGTTCAGCGCGAATAATCGCGCCACCCAATCAAACGGCGACCAATATTCAGGAGACTTGTATCAACTAAAATAGTTGATGAGAAGCCTGCATTGGGCACACCGTCTGCGTAGGCTAGCGTTTGGGCGCTGTGATTAAGCTAAATCAATGATTTAGCGCCTACGGTCTTTGACATTTTGCTGCGTGACATCGAAACACCCCGCAGCAACCCAAAGTCTTTATGCTAGTACAGAAGCAGTGTCAACGCGAACGCCTACACCCATCGTGCTAGAAACAGCGATCTTCTTGAAATACACGCCCTTAGAGCTAGCTGGTTTTGCTTTTTGCAAAGCATCAGCCAAAGCTGCCAAGTTAGTTTGCAAATCAGCAGCAGCAAAAGATGCGCGGCCGATTGTTGCGTGTACGATACCACCCTTGTCAGTACGGTATTGAACTTGACCGGCTTTAGCGTTTTTAACCGCTTCAGCAACGTTCGGAGTTACAGTACCAACTTTTGGATTTGGCATCAAACCACGTGGGCCCAAAATTTGACCTAACTGACCAACGATACGCATTGCATCTGGAGATGCAATCACAACGTCAAAGTCCATTACGCCAGCTTTAATTTGTTCAGCCAAGTCTTCAAAACCAACGATATCGGCACCAGCAGCTTTCGCCAATTCAACGTTTGCGCCTTGTGTGAACACGGCAACGCGAACTGATTTACCAGTACCTTTAGGATATACAACAGCGCCACGAACTACTTGGTCTGATTTACGTGCATCGATACCAAGATTGAACGAAACATCGATAGATTCGTTAAATTTGGCTGTAGCAGCAGCTTGCACCAAAGCAATTGCATCAGCAACTGGGTACAATTTATTGCGATCTACAGTAGCGTTCAAAGCCGCTAGACGTTTAGAAACCTTAGCCATTTACACGCCCTCCACGGTAATACCGATTGAACGTGCTGAACCAGCAAGAATACGTACTGAAGCGTCCATATCGGCGCCAGTCAAATCTGCTTGCTTAGTTTTAGCGATTTCTTCCAGCTGAGCACGAGTCACAACACCAACTTTGTCAGTATGTGGCTTAGCAGAACCTTTAGTGATACCAGCTGCTTTTTTCAACAAAATTGTTGCAGGTGGTGATTTCATCACGAAAGTGAATGATTTATCCGCATACGCAGTAATCACAACAGGAATTGGCAAACCTGGCTCAACGCCTTGGGTTGCAGCGTTAAACGCTTTACAAAATTCCATGATATTCAAACCGCGCTGACCCAATGCCGGACCGATAGGTGGCGATGGATTTGCTTTACCAGCGGGCACTTGCAGCTTTACATAGCCGACAATTTTTTTAGCCACGATACAACTCCTAAAAGCGGGTCAAACGCTAGCAACAGCCAGCTCCCCAATGAAAAACGCATTGCTGCGTAAAACCAACACAGATCAGACTTTTTCGACCTGAGAAAACTCTAAATCAACCGGTGTCGCACGACCAAAAATCATCACCGATACTTTCAGACGACTCTTATCGTAATCCACATCTTCAACTGTCGCATTAAAATCAGCAAATGGGCCTTCAGTAACTCGCAAAGACTCACCCACTTCAAACAACACTTTCGGACGCGGCTTCTCAACACCTTCTTGCACTTGCTGCATCATGCGTTCAACTTCTTTCGCAGGAATTGGCATTGGCTTAGTACCACTACCACCGATAAAACCAGTCACTTTAGGTGTACTTTTCACCAAGTGCCAGCTATCGTCGGTCATATCCATCTCAACAAATACATAACCTGGGTAAAACTTACGCTCAGTCAGCGCTTTTTTACCATTTTTAATTTCCATCACCTCTTCGACAGGGACTAACACTTGACCAAACAAGTGCGCCATATCCAAGCGATCAATTTTTTCTTTCAATGCTTTCTGAACGCTTTTTTCAAAGCCAGAATACGCATGAACTACATACCAGCGCATACCCATATCGAACCCTCCGTTTATTTACCGCGACCGAGCACGACATCGTAAAACAACCAAGCGAGACCTGAGTCAACCGCCCACATAAACAGAGCCAATACACCGACAAATAAGAAAACAACGGCAGTCACTTGCCATGTTTCTTTTTTGCTTGGCCAAACCACCTTCTGTGCTTCTTTGACTGAATCACGAGCGTAATCAACAAAAGTGCGACCTAATGTAGTAAACCACATTACCGCACCTGCAGCCACCACACCTACCGCGACGCACAAAGACCCCAAAAAGGACTGACCCGCTGGAACCATATAAAAACCCGCAACACCCAACAACACTAGGGCAAGGGCAGCTACTACTTTTAGTCGTTCTATGCTTTGCATTGCTTTATCGGCGACCCATAAAACAGAGCCGCTCCTATGAAGGAACGGCTCCGTTGATATATTGTGGCAGGCGAGGGGGGTCTCGAACCCACAACCCCCGGTTTTGGAGACCGGTACTCTACCAATTGAGCTACTCGCCTACGGAGAGGGCGTAACTATAACAACGTTAAACCCTTTTTGCAACCTTTTATTGAACTACCGTTGCAACAACACCAGCGCCAACCGTACGACCACCTTCGCGAATCGCGAAACGCAAACCTTGCTCCATCGCAACTGGGCAGATCAAGGTTACTGTGATTGATACGTTATCACCAGGCATTACCATTTCTGTACCTTCTGGCAATTCAATCGCGCCAGTTACGTCAGTAGTACGGAAGTAGAACTGTGGACGGTAGTTACTAAAGAATGGTGTATGACGACCACCTTCATCTTTAGACAATACATAAATCTCAGCAGTAAACTTAGTGTGCGGCGTGATCGAACCTGGTTTCGCCAAAACTTGACCACGTTGAACGTCTTCACGCTTAGTACCACGAAGCAAGGCGCCGATGTTGTCACCCGCTTGACCTTGGTCAAGCAATTTACGGAACATCTCAACACCAGTACAAGTCGTCTTAACTGTTGGCACAATACCAACGATCTCGATTTCTTCACCCACTTTAACAATACCGCGCTCAACACGACCAGTCACAACAGTTCCGCGACCAGAGATTGAGAATACATCTTCAACTGGCATCAAGAACGTACCGTCAATTGCACGCTCTGGCTCAGGAATGTAGCTATCCAAAGCATCTGCCAAGCGGAAGATTGCTGGCTCGCCGTATTCTGATTGATTACCTTCCAGCGCCAAACGAGCTGAACCAGTAATTACTGGCGTATCATCGCCAGGGAAATCGTATTTAGACAACAAATCACGAATTTCCATTTCAACCAATTCAAGCAACTCAGCATCATCAACCAAGTCAGCTTTGTTCATGAAAACAATGATGTATGGAACACCGACCTGACGAGACAACAAGATGTGCTCGCGAGTTTGTGGCATAGGACCGTCAGCTGCAGAAACAACCAACACCGCACCATCCATCTGCGCAGCACCAGTAATCATGTTTTTCACATAATCCGCGTGACCTGGGCAGTCAACGTGAGCGTAGTGACGTTTTTCAGTCTCGTACTCAACGTGAGCAGTATTAATAGTAATACCACGTGCTTTTTCTTCTGGTGCAGAGTCGATTGACGCGTAATCTTTAGCAATACCGCCGAATTTTTTCGACAGAATTGTAGTAATTGCAGCTGTCAGCGTTGTTTTACCATGATCCACGTGACCGATTGTACCGACGTTAACGTGCGGCTTAGTCCGTGTAAACTTTTCCTTAGCCATCGCTTATTCCTTTTCGAGATCTTGAAATAAATTAATAACTGACAATTGACTGGAGCCGATGATGAGAATTGAACTCATGGCCTCTCCCTTACCAAGGGAGTGCTCTACCCCTGAGCTACATCGGCAATAAACTGGAGCGGGTGAAGGGAATCGAACCCTCGTCGTAAGCTTGGAAGGCTTCTGCTCTACCATTGAGCTACACCCGCATACTTAATAACTGATTCGTTCTCTAAACTTTATTCAAGCTCTTTTAAATGGTGGCGGGGGAAGGATTCGAACCTTCGAAGGCTGAGCCGCCGGATTTACAGTCCGGACCCGTTGACCGCTGGGGTAACCCCGCCACTAAGAGAGCCCGCATTATGACTACAGCCCCTCAAGTCGTCAAACATTTTTGACAAAAAAAATTGTACAAACCACAAAAAAATCGACTAAGGGACTAATTTCATTAAGAAAATAGCCCTAGATTCTTGACAGCATTTTGTTTCGTCGCGTTGCCCACGCATACAAAATCGCCCCAGCGACGATCATCGGCAAGCATAGCAACTGCCCCATACTTAAATTCATCGCCAACAAACCCAAGAAATCATCAGGTTGACGTGCATATTCCGCAACAAAACGGAACACACCATACCCCATCAAAAATAATGCTGATGTTTGACCCACAGCGCGAGGCTTAGCCGAGAAGCGCCACAACACGATAAACAACAACACCCCCTCTAAAGCGAATTGATATAGTTGCGATGGATGACGCGGCAAGCCATCGTGCGCCTGCGGAAAGATCATCGCCAGCGGCATAGTGGCATCGGTAACGCGCCCCCACAATTCGCCATTAATAAAGTTACCAATTCGCCCCGCAGCCAAACCCAAAGGAACCAAAGGCGCAATAAAGTCAGTTACCTGGAAAAAACTTCGATTAGTTTTACGGCCAAACAACGCCATGGCGACCAAAACCCCCCAAAAAGCCACCATGAAAAGCCATCCCGCCCTCCCACACCTTAAGGATATCTAATGGATTGGCCAAATAAAATGCCGGTTTATAAAACAAGACATAGCCCAGGCGCCCACCCAAAATCACCCCAAGCACACCATAAAACAATAAATCATCCATTTCTGCTGTTTGCCAGCCCGGTGGATTACCACGGCGAATCCGCCAACGCCCCAACATCACAAACAACACAAAGCCGATCAGATACATCAAGCCATACCAGTGAACACCAACTGGCCCGAGACTAATCGCCACCGGATCAAACTGCGGATGAACAAACATAATAAAATTTCGCCTTAACGCCAGAAAAGTAGCCGCCGATTATACCGCCTCACCAACAACTTCAATCACCTTTTCACACCACATTCAATCTCTCAGATCAAAGCCCCCTACTTCGAAAACCTAGGCTGGCTTTTTTTCGATACAATCGGCCACGTGTTTTGAATTTTGCCCAAGGAATCGACATGCCCACTTACCGTTCTCGCACCACCACCCACGGCCGCAACATGGCCGGCGCCCGCGCCCTCTGGCGCGCCACTGGCATGAAAGATGGTGATTTTGATAAACCCATCATCGCCATCGCCAACTCGTTCACCCAATTTGTTCCTGGGCACGTTCATTTACACAATATGGGCCAATTGGTCGCACGCGAAATCGAAAAAGCCGGTGGCGTCGCCAAAGAATTCAACACCATTGCCGTTGACGACGGCATCGCCATGGGCCACGGCGGCATGCTGTATAGCTTGCCAAGCCGCGATTTAATTGCCGATTCAGTCGAATACATGGTCAACGCGCATTGCGCTGATGCAATTGTCTGCATTTCCAACTGCGACAAAATCACCCCCGGCATGCTCATGGCTGCGCTACGCCTCAATATTCCTGTGATTTTCGTTTCTGGCGGCCCAATGGAAGCGGGCAAAGTCGACTGGAAAGGCACGGTACGTAAACTCGACCTCGTTGACGCAATGGTCGAGGCCGCCGACAGCCGAGTAAGCGACGAAGAAGTTGCCGCCGTTGAGCGCAGCGCCTGCCCAACTTGCGGCTCTTGCTCAGGCATGTTTACCGCCAACTCAATGAACTGTCTCACCGAAGCACTTGGCCTCTCATTACCGGGTAATGGCTCAATGCTGGCCACGCACGGTGACCGCAAGCAGCTATTCCTACAAGCGGGCCGTACCATTGTTGAGCTTGCCAAGCGTTATTACGAGCAAGGCGACGAATCTGCTTTGCCACGCTCAATTGCCACACGCGAAGCATTTGAAAACGCCATGAGTCTAGACGTTGCCATGGGCGGCTCCACCAATACCGTATTGCATTTGCTTGCCGCCGCCTCTGAAGCTGGCGTTGACTTCAAAATGGCCGACATCGACCGCATTTCACGCCGCGTTCCTTGTCTTGCCAAAGTCGCACCCGCAACACAAAAATATCACATGGAAGACGTGCATCGCGCCGGTGGCGTTATCGCCCTACTCGCAGAATTATCACGCGCTGGACTGATTCATCGCGACGTACCGACGGTACACGCCAAAACGCTAGGCGAAGGCTTAGATCAATGGGACATCGTCAAAAATGGCCCAGATAGTTTGGCGCACTTATTTTACCGCGCAGCGCCTGGCGGCGTCGCCACGACGATTGCATTTAGCCAATCGATGCGCTACCCCGACCTCGACCTCGACCGCGAAGGCGGCTGCATCCGCAACAAAGAACACGCCTACTCGCAAGACGGCGGACTGGCAGTACTGTACGGCAACATTGCCGAGCGCGGCTGCATCGTCAAAACCGCGGGTGTCGATGACTCGATCTTGAAGTTTACCGGTCGCGCCCGCGTCTACGAATCACAAGACGATGCAGTCGCCAGTATTTTGGCCGACGAAGTGATTGCTGGCGATGTCGTGATTATTCGCTACGAAGGCCCTAAAGGCGGCCCAGGCATGCAAGAAATGCTGTATCCAACGTCGTACCTCAAGTCGAAAGGTCTCGGCAAAGAATGCGCACTACTGACTGACGGTCGCTTCTCTGGCGGCACTTCCGGCTTGTCGATTGGCCACGCCAGCCCAGAAGCTGCCGAAGGTGGTGCAATTGGCTTAGTCGAAGAAGGCGACACGATTGAAATCGACATTCCAAACCGCACCATCAATCTAAAAATTGACGCCACCGCACTGGATGCGCGCCGCACGGCAATGGAATCCCGTGGCAAGCTGGCTTGGAAACCGGTTTCGCGTCAACGCGTGGTCAGCCCAGCCCTACGCGCCTACGCCGCAATGACCACCAGCGCCGACACTGGCGCCGTGCGTGACGTTAGCCAAGTTGAACGCCAAGATTAAACCTTTTACGGCTTAAATGACAAAAAGGCAGCTCACGCTGCCTTTTTTATTGCATGTATTAATCTAAGCGCCTTATGCAGTAAACGCTGGCGAAATATACCGCAGAAAAACAAAAAAACCCGCTCAGCTTGCGCTAGCGGGTTTTTGCTTCGGATTTAAACCGAAATACTGGTGGCTCGTCTCGGAATCGAACCAAGGACACGCGGATTTTCAATCCGCTGCTCTACCAACTGAGCTAACGAGCCATGCTTAACTAAGCATTTGAAAAAGGGCCTAGCTTACAGCTAAACCCTTGAATTCCTTGGTGGCTCGTCTCGGAATCGAACCAAGGACACGCGGATTTTCAATCCGCTGCTCTACCAACTGAGCTAACGAGCCACTCGAAACACTACTTCGTTTCGAAGAGCCGCAATTAAACACCAGCACGTGCCTTACGTCAACTCCTTTCACGCTTTTCTATAGACCAAAGGAGACGATATTCAATAAATGACTGTTTTATTGCGATATTATTTTTCACCCGCTGAGCATCTTTTTAGCATTGCCGTAGTCCAACCCGCATTAAAAATAATTGATTCCCCTTGGAGCGCGATCTTGGAAACGTTTGAAATCATCAGCTACCTACTTGGCGCAAGCATGATTCTGGCTGGTTTAGCCGGCACCATTTTACCTTTGCTGCCATCAACGCCTTTAATCTTTCTCGGCATGTTACTCATCGCCTGGGGCAATCAATTTATTAACGTTAGCTGGCCGTCACTCAGCCTGTTATTGGTCATGATGCTGGTCGCCAGCGTTCTCGAATACATTGCCGGCGCAATGGGAGCTAAACGCGTTGGCGCGAGCCGCTACGCTGTCTGGGGGGCTTTAATTGGCTCGATTGTCGGCATGCTCGGCGGGATTGTTGGTTTAATCCTCGGCCCGTTTTTAGGCGCTGCTGCGGGTGAGTTTTATGCCAGAAAAGATATGCTACACGCCGGTAAAGTCGGATTCGCCAGTGGCATCGGCATGTTGCTTGGCGCAATTGCTAAAGTCGGTTTGGCCTTAGCTATGCTGGGGGTGTTTTTGCTGGCGTGGTGGTTATAAATCAATCCCCGATGGATTCAAATCTGAGTCTTCCATCTGCTGGATAGTTAATGGGTATATCGACAAAAGTCTTTAATTTTAATGTCTTCATAGATATACCCAATCCATCAGACCCAACGTCGCAACCAAAAGAATAAACCCAAAAACACCGCAACACAGCCCATTAGCCCCAAGGCCGCGTAGTAACCATAGGTCCAGCGTAGCTCGGGCATGACGTCAAAATTCATGCCGTAGATACCGGCAATCAGCGTTAGCGGCATAAAAATGGTGGTTATGACGGTGAGTAGCCGCATTTGTTCATTGAGTCGCTGCGACTGCAATGAAAGATAGATTTCTTGCAGACCGGAAATCATTTCACGTAGTGCTTCAACGGTTTCAATCGATTGCACCGTATGGTCGTACACATCACGCAAATACAGCTGGGTTTCACTATGAAAAAAATCGGCGTCATCTCGCTGCAGCACATTGAGCATCTCTCGCATCGGCCACAGACTGCGCTTTATTTGCTGCAAACTACGACGTAATGACTGCACTTCAACCATATGCTCGGGCTGGCTTTCACTATTAATTGCTTCGTCCAGTTCTTCGCAGCGCTCACCCAATTGCTCAAGCACTAAGAAATAACGATCAACCAGTTTATCCAATAAGGCATAGGCTAAATAATCGGGGCCCAATTTACGAATTTGGGACTCACTATTTTTAAGCGTATCGCGAATCGCCGCAAAAGTGCCGCTGGGTTTTTCTTGAAAGGTCAGCACAAAACCACGTCCGACAATCAAGCTCACTTGCTCGCCGGAAACACCGTCAGCGTCCCAATTCATCAATCGAGCGGTGATATACAAATAGCCGGGATATTGCTCAACCTTGGGACGCTGCTGGGTATTCAGAATGTCCTCTAAAACCAGCGGATGCAATTTAAACCGCTGACCAATTAACTTGAGGATTGCAATATTTTCTAAGCCATGCACGTTTAACCACAAGGTATTGAACGTCGGCTGAAAAGTTCGGCCGACATCAACGTCGCTAAAACTGGTCGCCAGGTAATCCCCTGGCAAAGGACCAAATTCAATTAACGTCGCTAGCGTTGCCGCCGGTGCTACACCGCCGACATATTGCAAAGTACCGGGATCTGCGCCAGCCTTCGCTGAATTTAAATGCGCTTTTATACGTTGGCGACGGCTCGAATCATTAGATTTACGCCCATGTTTTGCCATGCAGTGATTTCCTCATTTAAGGCATACATCGTGAGTGGATGCGCCTCTAACCACGCCGCGTCTAATTCTAAGCAATAGCCGCCAGCACAATGCGACAGCAAACCCAATGGCGGTGCCTCATCCAGACGAGCACGATAAAACAACACCGCCATGCGTAAGCATAAAATGGCATCCCACTCGGCAGGTTGAATCTCTTGATCGGCGAGTTTGCTCAAACTACCAGCATGCGCCAGCACCAGCCGTGACAACCAATTTTGTTCACGCTTAGAAAAACCCGGCATATCGGCATGCTGCAAAATATACGCTGAATGCTTATGGTAGCTGGCATGGGCAATCGAGCGCCCCACCTCGTGCAAACCCGCAGCCATCGTAAGGTTTCTGGCCAGCACGACATCATCGCTTTGCGTTTCACCGCGCAGCACATCAAATAATTGCGCAGCCAATTGCGACACTCGATACGCTTGCGGTCCATCCACATGGTAACGGCGCTGAAAGAAATCGACCGTTCGGTCTCGCACATCGTATTGGGTTTGGCGTTGTACCAAGTCATACAGCACGCCATCACGCAGCGCGCCATAAGTAATCGACATACGCTCAATACCGAGCATATCAAACGCTGCCTGCATAATCGCTAAACCACCGGGTAATACTGGGCGCCGATCATCGCGTAAACCGTTTAATTGCAAATGATTGATATGGCCAGCCGCAATCATTTTGCTGCGCAAAGCCGCTAAACCATCGCGAGTAATACCCAGTGGCGATAAATCGTTTAATTCTAAAATATCCGCTAAAGATCGTGCGGTGCCTGAAGTACCGATCGCTCTTTGCCACTCTCCCGAGTAAAACGTGGGCACCAAGGGCAAGAAAGCCCCCCGCGCGCCGCGAGCTCAGCGGTTTCCATTCGCTCACGCGTAATGACGCCATCGGGAAAATAACGCGCACTCCAGCCCACACAACCGAGCTGAATGCTTTCGGTACTAAATGAGCGATACTGACTGCCGATGATTAACTCGGTTGATCCGCCGCCAATATCAATCACCAAGCGGCGCTCACGCGTACTCGGCAAACTGTGTGCGGCACCGATATAAATTAATCGCGCTTCTTCACGGCCAGCAATAATCTCAATGGGAAAACCCAAGGCCGCCTCGGCCTGAGGTAAAAAAGCGGCGCTATTTCTAGCGATACGAAAGGTATTGGTGGCAACAGCACGCACGCATTGCGGCGGCAAACCGGCTAAACGCTCCCCAAATCGCGCCAGTGCTGCGGTCATTTCGTCGATAGCTTCAGCAGTTAAACAACCATGGGCATCTAAACCGGCGCCTAAACGAACCGTTTCTTTCAAAGAATCCAGCGGAAACAAAGCCCCTTCGACCACACGGGCGACTTGCAAGCGAAAACTGTTGGAGCCGAGATCCACAGCGGCAATGACAGAACAGTCGCCCATTCAGTAAAACTCCAGTAGGTAGCGGGTTTGCGGGCATAACAATACGTAAAAGTCATGTTTGTGGCAAACGCAAATCATAAAGGGCAGCCACAGCCGCCCTTTATTAGACACTACTTCCTTCAGACTAGGGCAATAAACCTAGGGTCTGTTGTCGTTTGGTTTTCGGTCGCGATGGAGCGATTTTCGCGGCAGATCAAGGCATTTTATGCGACCAATAACCCGTTATTCGAGCATGAAATAACGCAGAGATGCCGCGAAAAGCGCCCAGCCCTTAGGGTTTGGCTGCGGCTTTTTTAAATCAAGTCAGCCTGACACTGCGTTGAAAAACGCTTGCATAGAATGACTATGCCACGCGTCTTTCGCCTTGTTTCAGGCCAAAATCAGCACAAACGCGATCCACAAACCAAACGTCAACAGACCCTCACCCTAATCTAATCCATCAGCTTACTGCAAAGCGACGCGATCGACTTCTTCTTGGGTTTTATGGCGAACATCTTGGCCTTTAACCAAGTAAATCACATGCTCGGCAACATTCACCCCCAAATCACCAATACGCTCAATGGCTTTGGCAATCCACAAAATATCCAAAATCAAGGTAATCGAACGTGGATCTTCCATCATGACGGTAATCAATTGGCGATGCAGCGCTTGATATTCTTGATCCAGCTGCGCGTCAGCACGAATGACTTCTGATGCACTCACCGCATCCATACGGGCAAATGAATCGAGCGCATTGGACAACATATCCAGCGCCAAATCCGCAATATGGTTGAGGTCATGAAAACGTGGCACTTGCAAACGGCCTGATTCATAAATGTTTTTTGCCCGTTTGCAAATTCGGTAGGCTTTATCGCCAATGCGCTCCAAATCCTCAACCGACTTAATCACCGTCATCACCATCCGCAAATCGGTGGCTGCAGGCTGACGACGCGCAATCATATGCACGCACATATCATCAAGCTTGACGTGCATTTGATTCACTTGCGTTTCTTGATCAATGACTTTATTAATAATTGCCACATCGCCCGATGCCAAAGCTTGCATCGCCAAGCGAACTTGCTCTTCGACCAAGCCGGCCATTCCCATCACTTGGGAGCGAATTGCCTCTAAATCGGCATCAAATTGCTTTGAAATATGTTCTGACATGACACAGCTTCTCCAGTGTATTAATCGGTGCAAAATACCAGCTTTTTATTACAGTACTGTTTCATCTGCCCGTGAGCGGCGAACTTTTCATCCGCCGCTGCTCGCTTATTTAATGGTTTTCACCCCGTTAGCCGTACCCAATAAGAGCACGTCAGCACGGCGATGGGCAAATAAACCGTTAGTTACAACGCAAACGATTTGATTGATTTGTGTTTCCAGCACGGTCGCCTGACTAATCGACAATCCATGCACATCAATGATGATATTACCGTTATCAGTCACGACGCCTTCACGGTAAGCGGGATGTCCGCCCAATTTAACCAACTCACGCGCCACATAAGAGCGCGCCATTGGGATCACTTCAACCGGCAACGGAAAACTACCCAATACATCGACCAATTTGCTTTCATCGCAAATACAAATAAATTGCCCAGCAACGGCAGCAATGATTTTCTCGCGCGTCAACGCCGCGCCACCACCCTTAATCATTTGCAATTGATGATTAATTTCATCCGCGCCATCAACATACACCGGCAAGTCATCAATGGTATTTAAATCAAATACCGGAATCCCGTGTGATTTTAAACGCGCAACGCTCGCCTCTGACGAAGACACCGCGCCTTTAATTTGGCCTTTGATTTCAGCTAAAGCATCAATAAAGTAATTGGCAGTCGAACCAGTACCAACGCCAACAATACAATTTTCAGGCACATAGGCGACTGCTGCACGGCCTACCGCTTCTTTCAATTCATTCTGTGTCATGGTTCAACTCCTGATTAGCCGCCATTAAAAATAACTACACCAAGGTATTTGCTAACGTTGTTTGTCTCGCAGTACAAACCCATCGTTAACAATCCTCTCATTCTAGCGCCGAACACCTGCGATACAGCTTGTGACGCATCAAACACCCTTTGATCTTCAGCGCAAAGCGCCTAAATATCGTGATTAAAGCGACACTAAATACTGTCGAATCCCATCGAGTAACATTTGCACGGCAATCGCCGTCAAAATCAAACCCATTAAACGCTCAAATGCCGTCGTTACTTGCGCGCCGAGCACTTGGCTAATTTTTTCTGAAAACGCTAACGTCAGCGCGCAAATCAGCATCGTCAAGGCCAATGCTGCCACCCACACTTCAATCCGCTCCGGATCGCGCGAAACCAATAACAACACCGTGGCCAATGCCGATGGCCCTGCCAATAAAGGAATCGCCAACGGCACAATATACGGCTCGCCCTCGCTGGTGTCGCCAAAAACGCCATCTGGGTGAGGAAACACCATCCGCAGCGCAATTAAAAACAAAATCACGCCACCAGCAATGCCCAGTGAGGTTTGCGACAAATGCATGACTTCAAGAAACTTTTGGCCAAACAACATAAAAGTCACCAGCACCACAAACGCGACACTGACCTCGCGAATAATCATTCGCCAGCGCCGCGCCTTAGGGACTTTTTTCATCATTGCGACAAACAAAGGAATGCCGCCCAAGGGATCAATCACCAAGAGCAACAAAATAAAAGCGGAAAGAAAAGTTTGTGATTCCATAACTTAGTGTACATCCAAACAAGCCAAATATTGATTCGGGAAAGCTATCAAATTCAAGCCATTTTTCAAAAATTTGAGTGGGTATATTGCTGAAGAATTCAATCAACAAGGATTACAACATCATACCCAATTCTTTTTTAGACTACGGGCTGATGCAGCGAGGTTGCAGGCATTTTTTGTAGCTGCAATACCCGGCTTTGTGTTTCAAGCTGCATTATTATTTTTTTGCGATGCGTTGCGCTGATTTTTCGCTCAGGTAAAGATTGCTGTGCAAATAACTGCGCGTAAAAAGGCAGCGCTAACTCAGCTTGCTGCTTAGCTAGATAACAATCGATTAAAGCCTTGCTACATCGAGTTTGCAGGCTCGATACACCGGCCTGCACCGCCAATTGTTGCGCTTGTAATAAAATAGTCTCAGCCTCTGCTGCTTGTAATTGAAGTAGGATTTCACCCAAACCGGTCAAGGCATGCGCCCTCCCCCACAAATTATCATCATTGGCGCAATGCAAATCATACGCAGTCGCCAACTCAACCTTAGCCTGTTGCAACATCCCTTGTTGGGCATGAATCAAGCCACGGTAATACACAATTTCTGCCGCCCAGACTTTATTGTGCAAAGGCAGCTCCATCAATCGTTCGGCGCGGGCGATCGCCTCTAAAGCTTGAGCATAACGCTGCAATCGATATTGATCACTGGCGACATACAGCAAGGCATCACACTCTAACAGCGGATCGGCAATCGCCACCGCCATTTTGAGTGCCATTTCACTGCAACGCAGTGAAGCTTCATCATCGTTAAAACCAATATAAACCTGCCCAATCCCTAAATAGACACGGACACATTGTCCAAGGTTTTGTGCCCCTTTGGCCTGCATTAACGCTTTAGTCCATTGATCGAGCGCCAATAAAGGCTGATCATTCAATAAATAAGACGTCGCCAACAGCAGTAATGAATTGGTCGAACTGCCTATCTGTCCAGCCTGCCGATAACGCTCAGCCGCAGCACTAAATGCCGCTTGCGCCGCATGATGCGCACTAAAATGTTGATGGGCGTGCCCCAAAATATCTAACGCCATCCCGTGTAACCGCGGGTCAGCTTGGCTTTCAGCCACCCATTGCTGCGCTTGATCGGGCAAAGGCGGCGAGCCACACTCGGCACAACTTAACACCGTCTCAAGTTGAGTCAATAATGCTAAACGCGCGGTCATACTGCCATCTCCCACACCACGGCACCCGCGCCATGACGCATCGCCAAATACAAAGCCAAATCGGCACGCAATTGCAATACGTCCACGGTGTCGCCCTGCTGATAAATTGTGCCGCCCATACTCAGCGTCAGTGCCTCGGGTAAATCACTAAAATCCAATAACGCGAGCTGATGTTGAATTTGCTCAATCAATACATTGGCCAAGTCTGCCGAGCTAGCGGGCAATATCAATTTAAAGACCAACTGCCCGCCCGCAATCAACTCCGCCCCTTCTGGTAGCGTGTCTTGCAAAACCTTGGCAATGCGCACACTGCAATCATTACTTTTTGCTTCGCCCATTACGTCGCGTAAATAGGTCGATTGATCAACGCCAAGATGCAATACACATAAAGAGGGATGATCAATCGCCTGAGCCAGCAGCATTGGCCAGCGCGCTTCCAAATACCGTAAATTATGTAAGCCCGTCACCGCATCACGATAAGTAGTGCTTTCCAGCAAACGCACCTGTTCATCTTGCTGAGCGTTTTTTAGCCGCAGTAGGTCAATCTCAATATCGCTAGTAGTTTGCTGGAGTTTGAATTCGACCTCACGTAAGCGCCGTGCACGTTGTGGTTTTTTTTTGTTGCGCTAAATGCAACATGGCCGCCTGATAAAAATCAACTGCCGCCGCGAACTGCTGGCACGCTTGGCTCGCCTGCGCCAATTTAATCAGCATTGCGCCGCGCAAATCACTGGCGCCAGCATGCGCCAAAGCCGAACTCGCCCGGCTGATCGCCGCTGGTAAGCCATCAATTTGATTTATTTGTAGATACAGCGACAAAATCGACCAATGCAACATAAAGCTTTCGCCATCGTCGACCAATACCACGGCCTGCTCCAATTGCGCCAAAGCCGCGCTCCATTGTTGCTGTAATTGATACAAGCGAGCAGATTGCGCCAATAAAACGGCATCGTTTTGCATCACGCTCATTGCTAACGCTTGTGCTTGCAATGGCGCGGCTACTGTCTCTTGGCCCATCGCCCACAAATCGGCAGCCAGACCTAAATACGCCGAACAATAGTGCGCCTCACCCTCAGCCAGAGAGAGCGCGTGCTGATGCAAGCTTAAAGCGCGTTCAAATTGCCCACTGTCATGCACAATATCAGCGATTGCCAGCCAATGACCGGCTTCATTACTCTGCTCTGCTTGGGCATAAGTCAGACCATCAAGAAAGTGTTGCAATGCCTGATGAGACTGCCCTTGCTGCAGTAGCGTACGGCCCAAAACCAAAGAATCCATTACTGACCCAAACCTTAAGCTCAACACCTATTCTTAAATAGACAAAGCATAAAAAAAGCCTCGCAAAGCGAGGCCTTATTTATTTCAATAGCCTTACCAAGCGCCAATGTACTCCAAAATCCCTTCGGCTGCATTACGACCTTCATAGACCGCTCGCACCACCAAATCAGCGCCACGAACTTGATCGCCACCGGCGAAGATTTTCGGGTTACTGGTTTGGTGCTTGAAGGTTTGTTTTTCCGCGGCAATGGTACGGCCCCAATCGTCGGTTTTCACGCCTTGGGCGTCAAACCAGCTTTCTGGTTCAGCCGAGAAGCCAAACGCCACCACCACGAGATCGCAATTAACAACGCGTTCAGAACCGGCAATCAATTCAGGACGACGACGCCCCTTTTCATCTGGCGCGCCCAATTGGGTCGATACCAAAGTCAATGCCAAGCTGCCATCGGCATTTTGCTCGATTTTCACCGGTTGGCTATTCCACTGGAATTCAACGCCTTCCTCGAAGGCGTTGGCCACTTCACGTTTCGAGCCCGGCATGTTTTCTTCGTCACGGCGGTAAGCGCAAATCACGCTGGCTGCGCCTTGGCGGATCGAAGTGCGGTTGCAATCCATGGCGGTATCGCCACCACCGAGCACCACCACACGTTTACCTTGCATCGAAACAAACGCTTCTTCGCCCAAAGTACCCATGCTATTGCGCACGTTGTTGATCAAGAACGGTAAAGCTTCCATCACGCCTGGCAATTCTTCACCGGCAAAGCCACCCTTCATGTATTTGTACGCACCCATACCCATAAACACCGCATCGTAATCAGCGAGCAATGTTTCGATGCTCACATCTTTGCCGATTTCAGTATTCAGGCGGAATTCAACGCCCATGTCTTCCATGATTTTACGGCGCGTCGCGATGACTTCTTTTTCCAGTTTGAATTCTGGAATACCAAACGTTAACAAGCCGCCGATTTCTTCGTAGCGATCAAATACCACTGGGGTAACGCCGTTACGCACCAAAATATCCGCACAGCCAAGGCCAGCTGGGCCAGCACCGATAATGGCGACTTTTTTGTCGGTCTTAATCACGCCCGACATATCTGGACGCCAGCCCGCTTTGAAGGCTTCGTCAGTAATGTATTTTTCCACCGAACCAATCGACACCGCACCGGCTTCAACTTGATTCAAGGTACATGCGCCTTCGCACAAACGATCTTGTGGGCAAACACGACCGCAAATTTCTGGCAATGAATTGGTTTTGTGGCTCAATTCAGCCGCTTCAAACAATTTACCTTCGTCGACCAATTGCAACCATTGCGGAATATGGTTGTGCACTGGGCACTCCCATGAGCAATACGGATTGCCACAGCCAAGGCAACGACCAGCTTGTTCGCCCGAGCTGGTTTTATCCAGTGGCGTGTAGATTTCTTTGAATACAAATTTACGTTTCTCAACCGCGACTTTATCGCCAGGGTTGCGAGCAACATTCAGAAACTGAAATACATCTGACATGGTATTACCTCGGGGAGTAGTGAGTAGGAATGGGGGAGTAAAACCACTCCCTGCTCCCCATTCCCGACTCCCTATCTAAATTAGTCTTTTAGCAATGCGTCGAGCTTGGCCACTTTTGGTTTCACCAACCAGAAGTAATCGACTGCTTCATCAAAGTTCGCCAGTAGTTCAGCGCCCTTGCTCGACCCAGTCAATGCCACGTGGGCAGTGATTTTGTCTTTCAAGAAAGCACGAATAGCGCCGTAGGCTTCACCGTTGATCAAGTTGGTATCGATCAGTTCGTTGTTGTAGCGATAAGCAAATTTTTGCTTCGGATCGTAAACCAGTGCAAAACCACCGGTCATACCCGCGCCAAAGTTGTAACCGGTTTCACCGAGTACCACTACGCAGCCGCCAGTCATGTATTCACAACCGTGATCGCCAACACCTTCAATCACCGCTGTCGCACCTGAGTTACGCACCGCGAAACGTTCACCGGCCATACCCGCAGCAAACAATTCACCGCCGGTTGCGCCATACAGACATGTGTTACCGGCAATGACTGCGTCGCTCGAAGCAAATTCGCTACCCACTGGTGGATAGATAATCACTTGGCCGCCGTTCATGCCTTTACCGACGTAATCGTTGGCGTCACCAGCCAGTTCCAATGTCAAACCTTTGGCATTCCACACGCCAAATGATTGACCGGCTGAACCGTGCAATTTCAAGTGCAACGTGCCTTCTGGCAAACCATCTGCGCCGTGTGCTTTGGCGATTTCACCTGACAAACGCGCACCGATTGAACGATGGATATTGCGGACAGCGTATTCAAAGCGTTGTGGCGTTTTGGCTTTAATGCCTGCCAGCGCGTCTTTAACCATTTCTTCAGCCAACTCACCCTTGTCAAAACTTGGGTTGCGCTCATCCACGCAGAAGCGTGATTCTGAATCTGGCGTGCTACCTTGGCTGAGCAAGCTACCTAAGGCGAGTTTTTGTTGTCTTTCAGTCGCGCCTTCAATCAAACCAAGCATTTCGGTACGGCCAATCATTTCTTCAAATGTGCGTACACCCAGCGCCGCCATCAATTCACGCGTTTCTTGGGCGATGAAAGTGAAGTAATTCACCACCATTTCAGGCAAGCCGATAAAGAACTTGCTACGCAATTTGATTTCTTGTGTTGCCACACCGGTAGCGCAGTTGTTCAAGTGGCAAATACGCAAGTATTTGCAACCCAAAGCCACCATCGGGCCAGTACCAAAGCCGAAACTTTCCGCGCCCATGATCGCGGCTTTCACCACGTCTAGACCGGTTTTCAAACCACCATCGGCTTGCACGCGAACCCGGCCACGCAGACCATTGGCACGCAATACTTGCTGCGCTTCGGTCAGGCCAAGCTCAAACGGTGAGCCGGCGTATTTAACTGAAGCCAGCGGCGAAGCAGCGGTTCCGCCGTCATACCCCGAAATCGTAATCAAATCGGCGTAGGCTTTGGCCACACCGGCAGCAATGGTGCCGACGCCAGGTTCTGCCACCAATTTCACTGAAACCAAGGCTTCTGGGTTGACCTGTTTCAAGTCAAAAATCAGCTGCGCCAAGTCTTCAATCGAATAAATATCGTGATGCGGTGGTGGTGAAATCAAGCTAATGCCCGGCTTGCTGTGACGCAATTTAGCAATCAGCGGCGAGACTTTATCGCCCGGCAATTGGCCGCCTTCACCCGGCTTAGCGCCTTGTGCCACTTTAATTTGCAATACTTCAGCATTCACCAAGTAGTGCGGCGTAACGCCGAAACGACCTGAGGCGACTTGCTTGATTTTTGACATTTTTGACGTGCCGTAGCGCGCTTCGTCTTCACCACCCTCACCCGAGTTCGAGCGAGCGCCAAGGCGATGCATACCTTCAGCCAACGCTTCGTGCGCTTCTGGGCTTAAGGCACCCAGCGACATACCGGCGGAGTCAAAACGCTTCACAATCGATGAAATTGGCTCAACTTCGTCGATCGAGATCGATTTGGCGGGGTCAATTTGCAATGCCATCAAATCGCGCAACATGGCCACTGGGCGAGTATTTACCAGTGCCGCGTATTTGCTGTATTCCTTATAATCACCGCCTTGCACCGCTTTTTGCAGCTGCATCACCACATCAGGGTTGTAAGCGTGATATTCCTCACCAAACACGTATTTGAGCAAACCACCTTGCGCCAATGGGCGCATTGGGTTGAATGCAAGACGATTCAATTTGATTTGATCGGCTTCAAAATCAGCGAAGTTAGCCCCAGAAATACGCGATACCGTGCCAGTTAGGCACAGATCGATCACTTCTTCACCGATACCCACGCCTTCAAACAATTGCGAACCGCGATACGAAGCCACGGTCGAGATACCCATTTTCGACAAGATTTTCATCAAGCCTTTATTGATACCCTTACGGAAATTATTTGCCGCTTTTTCTAGCGTGCCCTCAACTTGGCCCATATCGACCAATTCTTTGATCGTTTGGTAAGCAAGGTAAGGCACCACGGCAGTCGCGCCGTAACCGATCAAGCAGGCGAAATGATGCGGATCGCGAGTAGTGGCGGTTTCAACGATGATATTGGTTTTGCAACGCAAACCGGCGTTGATCAAGCCATGATGTACCGCACCGACGGCGAATAATGCCGGAATCGGCATACGGCCTTTGGCGATGTTTTTATCCGACAACACGATAATCACCGTGCCAGCGTTTACGCTAGCGATGACATCGGCTTGCAGCTTTTCAATTGCCGCTTGCAAGCTCACGCCTTCAAACGTCAAGGCAAAATGCGCGGTTTTAAAGTCTGGATCAGTTTGGCTAGTCAAGACGGCGAATTTATCCGTCGACAACACTGGCGAAGTCACTTCCATACGTTTAGCGTGGTCTGGGCCATCTTCAAACAGATTGCGCTCAGGGCCAAAGCAAGTGTTCAGCGACATGACAATCGCTTCACGGATCGGGTCGATCGGTGGGTTGGTGACTTGCGCGAATTGTTGGCGTAAATATTCGTACGGCGAGCGCACTTTGGTCGACAACACCGCCATCGGCGTGTCGTCCCCCATCGAACCAATCGCTTCTTGACCATCATTGGCCAAGATGCGCAAGATTTGATCGCGCTCTTCAAACGTCAACTGGAATTGTTTTTGGTACGTCAGCAAGGCGGCTTTGTCCATCTCTTCGAGTGGACTATTGTCAGCAGCCATTTCCAAATGCTGGGCGTGTTCTTTGAGCCAAGCGCGGTATGGTTGTGCCGTTTTGAGTTTGTTATCGATTACATCAGATTCGATAAACTCGCCCGATTTGAAATCAACGGCAACGATTTGGCCTGGTTTCACACGGCCTTTTTTCACTACTTCTTCTGGCTTGTAGCCCCATACGCCGATTTCCGACGCGATGGTGATGTGACGATCTTTGGTAATCACATAACGCGCTGGACGCAAACCGTTACGGTCAAGCGCGCAACCAGCGTAGTCGCCAGCCGCCCAAACGATACCGGCGGGGCCATCCCATGGTTCCATGTGCAGCGAGTTGTATTCGTAGAAAGCGCGCAAGTCGCGATCATTGGTATCCACGTTTTGCCAAGCCGGTGGCACCATCAAACGGAAGGCACGGAATACATCCACACCGCCTAGCACCAAGCTTTCCAACATATTGTCCATACTCATTGAGTCTGAACCGTTGGTTTGCACGATAGGACGAATCGCTTCCATATCCAGCAGATTGCTGTCCATGATCGCTTCGCGAGCACGCGCCCATGCGCGGTTACCCGTTAGCGTATTGATTTCACCATTGTGCGCGAGGAAACGGAAAGGCTGCGCCAATTTCCATTGTGGCCAGGTATTGGTCGAGAAACGTTGGTGATACACCGCCATACTCGAAGCAAAACGCTCGTCTTTTAAATCAAGATAAAACACCGGTAGATTTTCTGGTGTCACCAAGCCCTTATATGACATCACATAAGGGTTGAGTGTTGGGATGTAGAAAGCGGCATCAGCCGTATTGGCTTTTTCTGCCAAGCGACGCGCTTGATACAAACGTCGAGCAAAATCAAGCTCCGACAGGGTAACTGGCGAATTAACAAAGATTTGCTGAATGGTCGGCAAAGAGCGCATTGCCGCTGCGCCAAGCGCATCAAGATTAACCGGTACGTCGCGAATACCTGCTACTTGCAAGCCTTGGCTTTCAAGCGCTGACACGAGATTGCTGATCGACTTGGCCGATTCAGTTTTATTGAGGTTTGAGAACACCAAGCCAGCAGTGAACTGCTCAGCTAAGGCGTAGCCATTATCCGCAGCAACAGCGCGTAAAAAGCCCTTTGGCAGGCGAAATAGCAAACCACAACCATCGCCCGATTTACCATCAGCAGCCACCGCTCCGCGGTGAGTCAAACAGGCCAGCGAATTGATCGCAGTCGAGACCAGCCAGTGACTCGGCTTATCATCCATTTGTGCAATCAAACCGAAGCCGCAGCTATCTTGCTCGAACTGCGGGCGGTATAACGTGCCCTTCAACCAGCTTTGTCTATCCATCACAGCGGCACCCTTACTAAAGCTCAAGAATCAGTCAAATACATGCTGCTAGGGATTGACCCTAGTCAAGCAAAGGGGCTTGATTCTAGCGATAAAGGGGGCTCAAAGCAACTCAAAGCCATAAAAGCACGGCAATCGGGGGAAACCCCAAGAAAGGGGCAGATTGGGAGGTGAAGATTGACGAAAATACTTAATAAATCAGTCAGTTTGCGCAAAACATTCATTCAGAATTCTTCGCGCAAACGAACTCAATCTGCCGATTTTAGCGGCGTTTTGATAGCTCACTACGTTCAATCGCAATGGCGATCAAATAATGGATAATATCGCGGTCATGACCGATTTTTTCGATGCATGCGGCGCGCAAACGATCGACTAAATATTGCTCAGGCGAATCAATCACGCGAGCAAAACGATTGTATTTAAACTGCGAATTACCGACGATCTCTTCCAAAACGTCTAAACGCTCAGGTTGATTATTGCGTAAGCGATACATTTTGCTTTTGGCTAACACTTTACGTTCATGATTCGGCCGTAAAATCACATGCCAATTGCTCGGCTCGTTTTGAACTTCTTCCATTTGGTCTCATCCCTACGTGATAGCCTGCGATATTGACGCTTTACATGCCGTCAAAGACTCAGGCTGATAAATCTCGACGGCATCAAGCAGCCCATCAAGATTAGAATGCATTGATTATACGGCCAATTGACGATACCGAAAGATAATCCCTCTTGCACAAGCAAATACCCTGCGGCCTCTGAGCGACGCTCCGACTCTCCACCACATCGTGGAAAATCAGCCACAAACAGCACAAAACATCTTAAATATAATCAAATTCTTATATACTACATACAATAAATACGCACTTAAATATACGTAAATTTTACACCCTCACCCTCTTCACGACGATCTAAAGCGAGCTAAAACTTGAACCGTTCTCTATACGCCCCGATTTTATTAGGCTTTCTAACCGCTTGTGGCGGCGGTGAGTCACCAAACCCTGAGCAACCCGGTATTGGCGTCAATCCAATGCCCAGCTTAGCACCCGTGCCGAGTTCCTCTCCAGCACCCAGCTTAGAACCGGCACCGAGTGCCTCTCCAGCACTTAGCTTAAGCCCTGCACCGAGTGCCTCTCCAGCACCTAGCTTAAGCCCTGCACCGAGTGCCACTCCAGCACCTAGCTTGCCACCATCCACGCTGCCCACCATACCTTGTGGCGGTGACATTTGCCTCAACCAGCCAGCAGACCTATTACTTAATGATTTCTCGTTCCGCAAGCGCCTCATTCAAGAAAATATGGTTCCCTATCTGGATTTGGACGCTCCGCGTGTCATTGATTATATTCGTGAACCAACAAGCTCCTATAACAATGCTTCAGCCAAAGGCAATGACCAAGCCAGTACCAAAAAAAATGATTTAGTTCGTTGGTACCGGGATATTCGGCATGCTTCTGGGATGGCTAATAATCCGTACCGTGAGTTTGATGGTGGCCCCATTTTCAAACACCCTCCGGTATTTGCCAGCAAAGCCCCCTTCAATACAGCCGAGCATGATGTTGGCGTCTATAAGCGGGAGTTTCTGGAAAATCGCTTAGATTTTTATAATTTCTTTCGTGCGCTCTATGGTGCTCAGCGCTCGTATATCTCCAACTACAAACAAACGACCACGCAAGCTGGGGCATGGCTTGGCCGTCAAGTGGTACCCGCTGGGGGCAGTGGCCATTATCCAAGTTGGACCATCGCCAATGAACAATACGGCATCAAAAAAGCCACCTTTGATGCCGGTTACCATAGTCGCTCCAGTGCCAATATCCAAGTCGGGAATACCGGTGGTGACCAGACTAATTTGAACCACTTTAACAGTAATAATCGCTTAGCTGCTATTTGGAATGAGGGCGAATGGGATAGCATGGCCGCCCTCGGGCACCGTAATGTGTTCTTAGATGAATCCAGCAAGGACATTGGTTTTGGGGTGTACAACTGGTCCTTAGTTTGGACCGTGTGGGGCAGTAATCCGGAAAAAAAACTGGGGCTGGAATAGTCTAACGGAGAAAGCCTACTACACTAAATATCCTGCCGCGACAGCGCAACAAGGGGTTGAAATGTGGCACTCGCACGGATACTACCCGTTCTTTGCCACCTCAGGGCTAAACCAATCAGTTGGTGCCAAATTATTGCCAAACTATGTCTCAGCACTAACGTCAGGTGAGCAAGTAAAACTTAAAATTGAACTGTTTCACAGCCAACAAGACGGCGATTTATCGGTCGGCAGCCCGATTCTTGGTGCTCCTTTACTCAGCCTTGAGCTCTCAGACATTTACGGCACAGGACCTGATAAAGGTGGAGAATCGCCCGTTGGTGCCTCTGTTTCCGGTGGCAAAGATTGGGTCGGCGCATTACCAGATCATGCGCTTGGCGGTCGATGGCACTTCTCAACTATGGGTGCCAGCCAGCTACAATTTCGCATGCCAGAAAAAATGTGGAAAACCATCAGTGCTGGCTTTAGCAATGCCGCATCCAAGCAAAAAAATTACTACACCGTACGCTATACATTCACCACCAACGGTAATGGCTTAAAGATTAAGCAGCCGTTTTATATGAATCAAAGCATTGGCGCGCCATTAATATTGCAAACCACTTATTTTGATATGGACGCCGAATTATAGGACCCATGGTGAATGCCAGCCCAAAGCCAGCGATGACTGGTTTTGGGCTAGTAAAGCTAAAAGTCAGTCAATCAACACCATATATATGGAAAAACAAAAAAGCCAGCATACGCTGGCTTTTTTATCAATGTATCTAGCTGTAGACTTTAATCAACAAACCCTACAGACCCATACCCATCAACGTGGCAGTACGGTTTTTCCCATCAAGAATTGGTCGACCTCACGTGCGGCTTGGCGGCCTTCGCGGATGGCCCACACAATTAACGATTGACCACGGCGCATATCGCCCGCGGCAAACACTTTGGCGACATTGGTTTGATAGCAAGCTTGGCCCTCTGTGGTGGCTTTGGCATTGCCACGCGCATCTTTTTCGACGCCAAAAGCATCAAGAATGCTAGCAACAGGATGGGTAAAGCCCATCGCCAAAAATACCAAATCGGCTGGCAGCTCAAATTCGCTGCCAGCAATCGGCGTCGGTTTGCCGTCTTGCCATGCTAGACGCACCAACTGCACCGCTTTAAGTACGCCATTTTCACCAACAAACGCTTGCGTTTGCACTGCAAAATCACGCTCCGCACCTTCTTCATGACTACTCGAAGTGCGCATTTTGACCGGCCAATATGGCCAAACCAGCGGTTTGTTTTCTTGCTCTGGCGGTTGTGGCATTAATTCCAGCTGCGTCACGCTCGCTGCGCCATGCCGGTTACTGGTCCCCACGCAGTCAGAACCGGTATCGCCACCACCAATCACCACCACGTGTTTACCCGCCGCATGAATTGGATTGGCAGCCCCGCCGACCACTTGTTTGTTTTGCGCGATCAGCAATTCCAAAGCGTAATGCACGCCTGTTAGCTCGCGCCCCGCCACAGCCAAATCACGCGGCACTTCTGCGCCACCGGCCAAAATCACCGCGTCAAACTGAGCATCAAGCTCTGCAGGGGTAATCACGGTTTGCGCATCGCAAACGATACCAGCAGGTATATCTTTAGAACCAACAATGGTATTGGTCTTAAATAAAATACCCTCGGCTTTTAATTGTGCCAAACGACGATCAATCACCGATTGCTCTAATTTAAAATCAGGAATGCCATATCGCAATAAACCACCCACCGCGGCGTTTTTTTCAAACACCGTTACGGCGTGACCCGCCCGCGCCAGTTGCTGCGCGGCGGCCAAACCCGCTGGGCCAGAACCAACAACAGCGACTTTTTTACCGGTTTTAACGCTAGCAATTTGCGGTAGCACCCAGCCGTTTTCCCAGCCTTTATCAATGATTGAGCGCTCGATGGATTTAATCCCGACCGGATCATCATTAATGCCTAGCGTACAGGCGGCTTCGCACGGCGCAGGGCAGACACGGCCAGTGAACTCCGGAAAGTTATTGGTTGAATGCAGCACATCCAAGGCGGTTTTCCAGTCTTGGTGGTAGACCAAATCATTAAAATCCGGGATCACATTGTTGACTGGGCAACCGTTATTACAAAACGGAATGCCGCAGTCCATGCAGCGTGCGCCTTGCAATTTGGCTTTGTCATCGCTTAATGCCGGAACAAATTCACGATAATGCGTTAGGCGCTGGACCACCGGCTCGTAACTGTCTTTAACGCGTTCAATTTCTAAAAATCCAGTTGGCTTGCCCATTATGCAATCTCCTTCACTGCGGCTGCGGCATTCACATTCGCTGCGGCCATTTCTTTCAATGCCCGGCGATATTCATTCGGAAACACCTTCACAAAAGCGGCACGGCTTACTGGCCAATCTTGCAGCAACTGGCTGGCACGAACGCTGCCGCTTAACTCTGCATGGCGAGCAATCAACGCTTTGAGCTGGGTTTCATCAGCGATGTCATTGTGGAACGGCGCGGCTTGTTCCGCAGCGGGTAACACGCGCTCTAGCGCAACTTGCGCCATATTGCAGCGTCCAGCAAACACGCCATCTGGATCGTAGACATACGCCACGCCTCCCGACATCCCGGCGGCAAAATTGCGCCCCGTTTGCCCTAGAACCACCACCGTACCACCGGTCATGTATTCACAACCATGGTCGCCCAAGCCTTCAACCACCGCCGTGGCGCCGGAATTACGCACCGCAAACCGCTCGCCACCGACACCGGCAAAGAAAGCTTCACCGGCAATCGCGCCAAAGAGCACGGTATTGCCAACGATGATGTTTTCCCAAGTTTTGCCGCTAAATGCCGCATTCGGACGAATCACAATTCGCCCACCCGACAAGCCTTTACCCACGTAGTCATTGCCTTCACCGGTTAAGGTGATGGTGATGCCGCGCGCCAAGAAGGCGGCAAAACTTTGCCCTGCCGTGCCGTGTAGCGCCACTTGCAGTGTGTCTTCCGGCAGGCCAGCATGGCCGTAACGACGTGCCACTTCACCCGAGAGCATCGCACCGACAGTACGGTTGATGTTTTTCACCGCAAGACTGATTTGGGTCACTTCACCGCGTTCCAGCGCTGGAGCGGCTTGCGCCAACAATTGCTGGTCGAGCGCCTTATTCAGGCCATGATCTTGCACTTCGGCATGCAAGCGTGACACTTCTGGTGCGGCTTTGGCTTGGTAGAAAATCTTGCTAAAGTCCAGACCCTTGGTCTTCCAATGGTCTACCCCAGCCTGTTTATCCAGTAAATCAGAACGGCCAATCAACTCATTAATGGTGCGAACGCCCATTTCGGCCATGATTTGCCGCGCTTCTTCGGCAACGAAGAAGAAGTAATTCACCACATGCTCAGGCTGACCTGAGAAACGCTGACGCAGCACTGGATCTTGCGTCGCAACGCCGACTGGGCAAGTGTTCAGATGGCATTTGCGCATCATAATGCAGCCTTCCACCACCAGCGGCGCCGTGGCAAAACCGAATTCATCCGCACCGAGCAAAGCACCAATCACCACATCACGACCGGTTTTCATTTGGCCGTCAACCTGCACCCGAACTCGACCGCGTAACTTATTGAGCACCAGCGTTTGCTGGGTTTCAGCCAGTCCCAATTCCCACGGACCGCCCGCGTGTTTAATCGACGACTGTGGCGAAGCACCGGTGCCGCCGTCATGACCAGCAATCACCAAGTGATCGGCCTTGGCTTTAGTCACCCCTGCCGCCACGGTACCCACGCCGACTTCAGCCACCAATTTCACCGAAATCGACGCCACTGGATTGACGTTTTTCAAGTCGTGAATCAGCTGCGCCAAATCTTCAATCGAATAAATATCGTGATGTGGCGGCGGAGAAATCAAACCCACGCCCGGCACCGAATGCCGCAATTTACCGATGTATTCGGAAACCTTGTGCCCCGGCAATTGACCACCTTCACCGGGCTTGGCGCCTTGCGCCATTTTGATCTGGATTTGATCGGCGTTAACCAAGTATTCGGTCGTTACCCCAAAGCGGCCCGATGCGACTTGTTTAATCGCTGAGCGCAGGCTATCGCCTTCTTTAAAGGTGTAATCACGTTCAATGCGATTTTTACCGATGACTTCCGACAGCGTTTGACCCGCATTCAGTACGCCCAAAACGCGCCGCGTCTTCACCGCCTTCACCGGTATTGGATTTGCCGCCAATGCGGTTCATCGCAATCGCCAAGGTTGAATGCGCTTCGGTCGAAATCGAGCCCAGCGACATCGCGCCGGTGGCAAAGCGTTTCACAATCTCGGCCGCCGATTCAACTTCGTCCAGCGGCACGGGTGCGCCCGCCGGTTTAATTGCAAACAGGCCGCGTAGCGTGAGATGACGTTTGCTTTGATCGTTAATCAGCGCGGCGTATTCTTTGTAGGTTGAATACGAATTGCTGCGCGTTGCATGTTGCAATTTGGCAATCGAATCTGGCGTCCACAAATGGTCTTCACCGCGAATCCGGAAGGCATATTCGCCACCGGCATCGAGCTGATTGGCCAACACTGGGTCGCTACCAAATGCCGAGGTATGTAGCCGCACCGCTTCTTCAGCAATGTCAAACAGACCAATACCCTCAACATTACTGGCCGTGCCGGTGAAGTATTTTTTCACCACTGATTTTTGTAAACCAATCGCTTCGAAAATCTGCGCGCCGGTGTACGACATATACGTTGAGATGCCCATTTTTGACATCACTTTCATCAAGCCTTTACCCACGGCTTTGATGAAGTTTTTCTGGTATTTCGCCGCCAGTTCCGCGTCGCCGCCATTGGCATACGCCAAATCCGCCAGCGTAGCCAAGGTCAAATACGGATACACCGCTTCTGCGCCGTAGCCGCCAAGCAAGGCGATATGGTGCGTTTCCCGCGCTGAGCCGGTTTCAACCACTAAACCAGTGCTGGTACGTAGGCCGCGTTTTACCAAGTGCTGATGAATCGCCGACGTGGCCAGCAAGGCAGGAATCGCCACATGCTTGGCATCCATCGCCCGATCAGAAACGATCAAAATATTGGCGCCCGATTTGACGGCGTCTTCCGCTTCGGCCACCAAAGACGCTAAGCGCGCTTCAACGCCCTCTTTACCCCAAGCAACGGGGTAGCAGATATCCAGTTGATGCGAATAAAACTTACCGCCAGTGTATTGGCCGATATTGCGGATTTTTTCAAACTGCGCGCTAGACAAGACCGGTTGCGCCACTTCGAGGCGAATCGGTGGATTAATGTCGGTGGTGCCGAGTAGGTTCGGTTTCGGGCCAATAAACGACACCAGCGACATCACCATTTCTTCACGAATCGGGTCGATCGGTGGATTGGTCACCTGAGCAAATAATTGCTTGAAGTAGTGATACAGCGGCTTGTTTTTTCGCGACAACACGGTGAGCGCAGCATCATTGCCCATTGAGCCCGTCGGCTCTTCACCGGCTTTGGCCATCGGCTCTAAAATAAACTTGAGGTCTTCTTGCGTGTAACCAAAGGCTTGCTGTTGATCGAGCAGCGAGTGGGCATCCGGCAGCGGGAAACTCACCTCGCCATCATCGCCTTCGATGTCATCGAGCTTAATGCGGATTTTTTCAATCCATTCGCGATACGGCTTGGCGTTGGCGAGGCTGTCTTTAAGCTCTTTATCGTCGATAATCCGGCCTTGCTCTAAGTCGATCAAGAACATTTTGCCCGGTTGCAAACGCCATTTTTTTTATTAATGTGCTCTTCACTAATCGGCAACACACCCGATTCAGACGCCATCACCACCAAATCATCGTTGGTGACTAAATAGCGCGCTGGACGTAAACCATTACGATCCAGCGTCGCGCCGATTTGACGACCGTCGGTAAACGCCACAGCGGCCGGGCCATCCCAAGGCTCCATCATCGCGGCGTGATATTCGTAGAAGGCGCGGCGATTTTCATCCATCTCATCGTTGCGTTCCCACGCTTCAGGAATCATCATCATCATCGCTTGCGCTAGCGAATAACCGCCCATCACCAATAATTCCAGCGCATTATCAAATGACGCCGAATCCGATTGTCCCGGATAAATCAGTGGCCAGATTTTGTCGATATCTTTGCCCAGCACCGGCGAGCTAATGGCTTTTTCACGCGCACGAATCCAGTTCACATTGCCACGCAAAGTGTTGATTTCGCCGTTATGCGCGATATAGCGGAATGGATGGGCTAAATCCCAAGTTGGGAAGGTATTGGTCGAGAAGCGTTGATGCACTAAGGCCAGCGCCGAGATACAGGCAGGATCTTGCAAATCTAGGTAATACTCGCCCACTTGGTCGGCGAGTAATAAACCTTTGTAATTGATAGTACGAGCGGAACACGATGGAATGTAATACTCGCCACCGTATTTAAGCTTTAAGGCGCGAATGGCATGGCTGGCGCGTTTGCGAATGATGTACAACTTGCGCTCTAGCGCATCAGTGACCAACACATCATTGCCACGACCAATAAAGAGCTGGCGAATCACTGGCTCAGTGGCTTTAATCAGCGGCGACATCGGCATGTCGTGGTTAACGGGGACATCACGCCAACCCAGTACAACTTGTTTTTCGGCGCGAACTGCGCGCTCGATTTCTTCTTCACAGGCGGCGCGGGCCGCGGCTTCTTGGGGCAAGAAGCACATCGCGACACCGTAATCGCCCATCGGCGGTAACACGATACCCTGGGTGAGTGTCACCTTGCGAAATAGAGCATCAGGGATCTGGATCAATATACCTGCACCATCCCCCGCTAAAGCATCTGCGCCAACTGCGCCACGGTGGTCAATATTTTTTAGAATGAGCAAACCTTGCTCAATAATATGATGGCTTTTTTGGCCTTTGATGTGAGCAACAAAACCCACACCACAAGCGTCATGTTCATTGGCGGGGTCGTACATCCCCTGCTCGTTAGGAAATGCCATGTCCATTCGTCTATTCCTATGCAATATCAATGTCTGAGTAGCAGACTTCACCACATCGTTTAACCGACTTCATCAAGAAAAAATCGCCCAATGGATAAGTGTGCCAGAATAATTTGCTGCTGAAAAAATAAAAACAAGAAACTTAAGCAAAATCAGGCGAAACACCACTAGCCGAAGCGACATTTATCTTCTATGACGAGACAACAGCCTACATAGAAATTACGAAAAATGTCCACAAAAACCTATAGATTGCTTGCAATTTCAATAATAAATTGCATAATTAGCAGCCTAATTGCTTCAGTTTGGTGGCAAGGACTATTACTTGGCTTACTAATGGCTGGCGCATTGCTCATTGGCCAACAGCAAAATCAAACACAACAACACGTCGAGACTTCGCCGCCCCCCATTCACAGTGATTTACCTTTATTGCTGGTTGATTTGCTGCCACTGTGGCAGCGCAATTTAGGCTTGGCGCGCGATCAAAGCCAAGAGGCAGTGAATAAATTAGCGCAACATTTTGCGGATATTATCGATAGCCTAGGTGGCTCAATTCGTTTGGCTTCAGATGGCGCACATGGCGGTAATGTCATTGCCACCATCCATCGCTCTGAGGCGCAACTGAACAATATTATTCAAGCACTCGAGCAAGTGCTCAAAGATCGCGCCGCGCTATTGCTTGAGCTAGAAGACTTAGGTCAATTTAATATTGAGCTGAAACAAATGGCGACTTCAGTGGCTGAAATCGCGGGGCAAACTAATTTATTGGCACTGAATGCCGCGATTGAAGCGGCTCGGGCTGGTGAAGCAGGTCGGGGGTTTGCGGTGGTCGCCGATGAAGTCCGTAAATTGTCAACGCTCTCTGGCGAAACCGGTCAGCATATTCGCAGCAAAGTCGATTCGATCAATGCCACGATAGAAGGCGCTTTAACTGCGGCTAAGAATTTATCTCTTATCGAAGCTTGCATAATCGGAGAGTCAAAAAATATTATTGATAGTGTCGTACTCAGCTTTCATCAAACGGCAGAACAATTGAACCAAACAGTGCAACAACTTAATACCGAAAGCCAAGCTGTCGAACAAGAAATCCACGAAGTTTTGCTTCACTTACAGTACCAAGATCGAATGGGGCAAATCATGGGACATGTACAAGGCGATATGGATAAATTACAACAGTTACTGGCCAAGCAAAGCCCGTTACCAGCACAAAGCCAGTGGTTAAATGAGCTAGAATTGAGCTACACCACCGATGAGCAAAGAACGCTACACTCTGGCATGTCCCTCCAGAGCGCCGCGATAAAGGCAGGAATTGATTATTTTTAAATCCGCGTAATTCCATTCGCACAATGAATTACACTTTACCGCGTAGCGCCGCCTGTTTACTCCAATTCGGCACTTCATCTGCAGTGATTAACTCTCCAATCATCACGCCCGAAACATAGTCACATGCTGCATCTTCCAAGCGCTGTAACTGCGCTGCCGTCGTGACATTGCTGGCATAGGTTTTCAGCGATAAATCATGCGCGAGTTGAATGCTGTATTTAATCAAAAATTGACTAAGTTCCTGGTGTTGAGCACGTTCAATCAAACCGGCGGATAAATGAAATTCGCTCAAAGGCAGCTGGCCCTGCTCTTCGAGCCAAGTAAACCCTTGCCCACGATCGATCGACAAGGCAATACCCACCTCTTTAATTCTTAATTGCAATAAAGTGTTCAAAATACTTGCCGCATCATCACGCCCTACCCAACAAGCCACTTCTAATATGACTGAGCTTGCTGGCAGTTGTAATGCATCAATTTCGCTTAAAAAAGTAGGGGCCATGGTATAGGCGGCAAAAGTTGCAAAAGGCAAAGGAATATTCATTGCCAACCGCAATCCATGTCGCTGCCAAGACGCCAGATCATTAAGCGCCTGAGTCATAAAATTTTGCGCCAGCACGGTAAATTGCGGCAATGCATACAATTGCTCAATCAATACATCGCGATTTTGCCCCGGAAAAACGGAGTCGTCCCACGTTGGCACCAAACGTAGCCCTTGTAACATTCGACTATGCAAATTAATCCGTGGTTGATAAGCAAAACCAATTAAACCGGCATTGATTGCAGCAATTAAATCAGCCGGCAATACCGCACTCAAGGCGGCATTGGTCCGTGGAGAAAATCCACTTAAAGCTGCGCGCAATAAATCGGCAGTCAATGGCTTTTGTACTGAGCCCACAATATGCAAACCATCACTACGCCCTAAAGAAACCACGGAAGAAGACAACAACACAGTTTCTCTAGAACTCACCACTAAAATGCCCGCTTGTTGGCGGCTACGCCCCAGCTCTTTGAGTAAACCGATACCATTCACGCCCGGCATTTCTAAGTCGAGTAAGATTAAATCAGGCTTTAACGTCGGCGCTTTTAATTGCAACAAAGCATTCAAGCCATCGTCCGCCGTCGCAATCACCTCCAATTCCAGCTCTCGGCACAAATTAACCGCGTGTCGCCGCTGTACCGAAGAATCATCCACCACCATCACTGTTGTTGACACAATGGCTCCTTAAGCGCCGATCACGCTAGAAATTCTCGACAATGGCAGCACTTCATCGGCCGCCCCCAATTTAATGGCTTCTTTAGGCATACCAAAAACCACACAGCTGTTCTCATCTTGGGCATATGTTCGCCCTCCGGCCTCTTGCATTTCTTTTAAGCCCTTTGCGCCATCATCGCCCATTCCCGTCATAATCACGCCAATGGCATTACGGCCAGCAAATTTAGCGCCAGAACGGAACAACACATCCACCGAAGGACAGTGCCGACTCACCAATGGACCATCAACGACATCCACCAGATACTGAGCGCCACTGCGTTTAATCATCAAGTGCTTGCCACCTGGCGCTATCAACGCCAAACCGGGTAATAATCGATCACCATGCTTGGCTTCACGCACATCGATATCGCACAGCTGATCTAAACGCTTAGCAAATGATTCAGTAAAATTAGGGGGCATATGCTGCACAATTGCAATCGGTGGGCAGGTGCGGGATAATTTTTTCAACACCTCCTCCAAAGCCTGTGTTCCTCCCGTAGAAGCCCCCAATAAAACAATACGCTCTGTCGTTTGCAGCATCGCGCCCTGAGTCGGTGGCGCAATCACGACATCGGCGGATAATTTAGGGCGAACGACAATGGCCGATGTGTCTGGTTTTGGTTTTAGCAACGACACTTTGGCCCTTGCTGCGGCTCGAACGGCACTAACCAAGCTAGCGGCGTCATCCAGCAGCGCCTGTTTTACCCCTAAGCTAGATTTAGCCAAAACCTGCACCGCCCCTGCGCGCAAGGCCTCAATCGCGGTGGCCGATCCTTGCGTGGTAAGCGAGGATAAAACCACCACTGCGGTTGGATGATCATGCATTAGCTGCTTCAAAAAAGTGATCCCATCCATTCTGGGCATCTCAACGTCCAGCACCAATACATCGGGCCAGTCTTTTTTCATTTTTTCAAGGGCATAAACAGGATCAGGCGCAGAATCGATCACGCGAATATCTACAGTTGCATTTAAAATTGCACTGACCACCTGACGAATTACCGCCGAATCATCAACAACCATGACCTTAATCATATTTTTATCCGATAAATATCGTAGCAATTTAAATTATTCTAATGTCGATTTATTTTATATACCTAGAACTTGAACAATCAGAATAAAAAATAACGACTATTAATCAAAAGATTGATAGCGAGCTATATAGCCAGCATTTTTCATTATTGATACAAACAACAAAAATCCAAACTTTAAACATCCACTATCGACTTATATTGATAAATACCAGGCTTAACTAGTTTTAAATCATTACTCAACCCGTACAGACTTTCAGAGTGGCTAACTAATAAATATGCATTACTTTTTAGTTTTTTAACCACTCGGCTTAATATGTCTTGTTTGCCATTGCTATCAAAGTAAATCAGTACATTCCTTAAAAAAATAAAATCAAACAAGCCAATCTCAGGCAATGGCACAGCAAGATTAATTTGCCTAAATCCCACTTTATTTCTCAGTACCGACGCAATCAATAAGGAACCCTCTTGCTTGCCCACACCTTTAAGACAATATTTGCGCATCAATGTGCTAGGAATGCCATCGGCTCGAGTGAGTGAATAGTGCGCTGTTTTCGCCTGCGCAATCACTCGCAAACTAATATCACTCCCGAGCACATGCCAATCAGCTTGTTCACCGAGCTGGTGCGCCAAAATCATGGCAATACTCCAGATTTCTTCCCCAGTTGATGAGGCTGCGCTCCATACATTGAGTGAGTGATTTTTAGGCCACGTCGCCACTTCATGCTGCATCCAATCAAAGTGTTTGCGCTCACGAAAAAAAAAAAGTCTCGTGAGTCGTCAATAAATCCACCGCAATTTCTTGCTCTTGTACTTCATCAGGATCTTGCAACATCCGTAAATACGCTTCGTACGAACTCAATTGTCTTGCAGTTAAACGTTTTAGTAAGCGCTGCTGTATTAAGGTTTTTTTACTCTCTGGCATATACATGCCCGATTGTTCGCGCATCCACGCACTAAATCGAGCAAATGTGGCATCATTTAATTGCATGGGGCTCTTCATGGGCCTGGCTCTCATCCATTTTTGGCATCTCCCCATCATGCTCAATGCCTGCCAAAATCGACATTTCCTCAACTGACAATACCCGAGAAATATCCAATAACACGATAAAGCGATTTTCCACACACGCCATGCCTGAAATAAATTCAGTGCGTAATTTACTGCCAAATTGCGGCGCTCTTTCGATATCATCGAGCGCAATAGTTAATACTTCATGGACCGCATCGACTAAAACGCCAATCAACTGCGTCATGTCCGTTTCAGGGTCTAAAACTTCAACAATCACCACGCAAGTGCGCCGACCCAGCTCGGTACGAGCTCGACCAAAACGCAAGGCCAAATCCGTTACCGGCACCACCGCACCCCGCAAATTCATGACCCCGCGTAAAAAATCCGGCATCATCGGCACTTCGGTCAAATATTCATACTCTAAAATTTCTCGAATCGAGCGAATGCCAATTGCAAATGTTTCTCCCCCCAGTTGAAATGAAAGATATTGCTCGGTGCTTTGCATTTGGACTTCTGCATCACTTTTACCGGCCGTTTTATTGATTAATGCGAGCGCCCCCATCATTCACCTCCTCTCAAAAATGGACAAAATCATTTTCATCTAAACCAGATGATTGGGGTGCATGCTGAGGCTTTGCTGGTGATCGTTTTTTACTTATTCCCTTAACGGATGGCACATAGCTGCTACGGTGGCTAGTGCTATCAATTTGAAAAAATCCCATCACATCTTGTAGATTGCCTGCTTGCGTGCTGACTTCTTCAGCCGTTGCGGCCAACTCTTCACTGGCTGACGCATTGGCTTGGGTCGAGCTATTGATTTGCTGAACCGCGCCATTAATTTGCCCAACCCCACTAGCTTGCTCATTGGCGGCGGCGGCAATTTCTTGCACTAAATCGGCGGTTTTAGTGCTTGAACGCACCATTTCATCGAGCAAACCACCTGCTCGCTCAGCTAATGCCACGCTACTACTGGCCACCAAACTGATTTCTTGCGCTGCAACTTGGCTACGTTCTGCTAATTTACGCACCTCGGCAGCCACCACGGCAAAGCCTTTACCATGCTCACCGGCACGCGCGGCTTCAATCGCGGCATTCAATGCCAATAGATTGGTTTTGTAGGCAATATCATCGACGATGCGGATACGTTCGGCGATTTTACGCATCGCTTCGACGGTTTCGCGTACCGCTGCACCACCTTCTGAGGCTTCGCGGGAAGCTTTAGTGGCAATGCTTTCAGTTAAGCGGGCATTTTCATTGGTTTGATTAATGGATGAGGTCATTTCTTCGATCGAAGATGAGGTTTCCTCAATACTGGCCGCCGACTCACTTGACGATTGCGATAGACTTTGTGAGGTGCTCGATAACTGCATTGAAGCGGCAGACATATTGTCGGTATTGCTTTTTACCTCAACAATAATGCCGCGCAAACGTTCAACCATGGTTCGAATACCATACGCCAAGCTGGTTTTATCCTCATTACGCACCGCGACGTCGATCATTAAATTACCTTTCGACAATTCAAACATCAATGCTTGTACGTAATACGGTTCGCCACCTAAAGCTCGCGTAATCGAGCGAATAATCAACCAGCTAATCACAACTGAAAGAAGCAGTGCCACCAGTGCCACCGTGACCAATAGCCATTTGGTGTTGTCTACGTTATCAGCAGCCACTTTACCTGCAGCTAGACTTAAGCGCGTTTGCTCATCGCCTAAATCGCGAACTGTGTGCAGTAAATCATTCATTGGAACAATGACCTGCTCTAAAACTACTTTCGCTTCGTCATTATTATTGAGCAAGCCTAACGCTTGAACCTTATCTGACAACTCAAACGCTGGAGGAATTAAAGTTTTTAATTGATTTTGAATCTCAATTTCTTTGCGTGAATTTTGGCCATCGCGCACTTCCATTGAATGATTAAAAGCCGTATATGATACTAAAAAGGATTTTTTCGCCGCCTGATATTTATCTTCTAAGCCTTTGAGCTTAGATTCATCCAATTCAAGTACCGTTTGCCGATTGAGCACGCGCATTTCTTGCAGATGCTCCACCATCGAGCCATACAAATTATTGCGAGCAAAGTTGACTTTAACAATATCATCGAGATCATTATTAATTTGCGCCAGCCCCTGCACCGCCACCACAACACAAATCAGTAGCATCACCACCAGCGAGCCAAAAAACCAAGACCTAGCCGCATTGCAATACTCATATTTTTAGTTGAATTCATCGCTTTCTCCTTGGTTCTGCGCTGGCCGCAAACACAATCAAAATGCCAAATGGTTATGGTTATGTATTGCTGACCGAGTGGCCAATTCATGATTAAAACTAAAAATTTCAGCATCGCGCAGCGTGACATGCTGAACCAGCTCATTAACATCTAAAATCAATGCCACTTGCCCATTCCCTAAAATCGTTGAGCCACCAATCGCTTTTAAATGCTGAAATAAAGCACCTAAAGGCTTAATCACCGTTTGAAACTCCCCCAATAAAGCATCCACCACTAAACCGACTTTTCGTTCATTGGCGCGAATCACCACCACATTGGCACGCTCAATTTCTTGATCGCTCGACTCCAATTCAAGAAAATGAGATAAGCGCAATAAAGGCAATAATTCACCACGTAGATTTAAATGATCCAAACTACCGTCAATTTTTAATTCATCGGGTAATTCAATACATTCAATGACCGACTCCAATGGCACCACATAAGTAGCATTGCTACTACGAACTAAAAAACCATCGATAATGGCAAGGGTTAGCGGTAAACGAATTCGTATTACCGTGCCCACGCCGATATCCGAATCAACCATCACATGACCGCGTAACGCATCAATGCTTTTTTTCACCACATCCATCCCAACCCCGCGACCCGACAAATTAGTCACTTGATCGGCGGTCGAAAAACCCGGCTCAAAAATCAGGCTGAATATTTCTTGGTCCGACAATTGCGCATCAGCACTCACCAAGCCACACTCGAGCGCTTTGGCGAAAATTTTATCGCGACGTAACCCCGCGCCGTCATCACTGACCTCAATCATCACACTGCCTGATTCATGATAAGCATTGAGATAAACAGTGCCATGTATTGGCTTACCGGCCTTGATCCTTGCCTCTTTGGACTCAATACCATGGTCCATTGCATTCCTAACGATATGCATCAAAGGATCAGAGAGCTTTTCAATCATGGATTTATCGAGCTCGGTTTCCGCACCAGTGACTTCCAAATGAATGTCTTTACCCAATTCTTTAGCCACATCTCGCACCACCCGAGGAAAGCGCTGAAACACTTCACCAATTTGCGCCATTCGCATCGACAGCACGCCGGCGCGAATTTGCTCAATCAAATTACTCATGCTCAAGCTCCATTCTTGCAAAGCCATCGCGCCATTTTGCTTAGCCAGTAAATTACCTGCGGCACCAGAAATCACCAATTCGCCGACTAAATTAATCAAGCTATCGAGCTTTTCAGCCTCCACCCGTAAAAAGACCGTTTCACCGGTTTTTTCGGTTTTAACTTTTTTACCTCCGCCCAGCTCCGCGCTGGCATCCTGCGCTAAGCGACTCATGCTCGATGAAACATTTGGCGCTAGGTTTTCTGCCTCAAGCGGCGCTAGGCCTAATTCAACCCACGCGGCATTAATTTGTTCCCACACATCATCAGGAATTTGCCCGGTTTGCAGCTGTAAAAAATCGTGGGCCTCAGCCAGTGGCGCTATCAAAATCAAGCTATCTTCACGCACAAACTCAAATACATCATGTAAAGCCGCTGCAGTGGTGTCGCCTGCAAAGCGCACTGCAAATTGCAGATAATTATGTTCGGGATCAAAATCACTCGCGTTTAACTGCGTATCAATTAATGATAATACCCTTTCAATACGACCTTGCCGTGCTAGAAAGCGAAGGAAACTGGCGGGATCCAAACCATGGCGCAATAAGTCTGGGCCAAAACCCAAAAAGATCAGCCAACTGGGGCTAGTTTCAACTTGAAGCGGTGGCGCGACTTCAAGCGCCTTGGCTTGAACACTGGACGTAGCCAGCGTTTTTTTGACTTGATATTGCTGCAAATCAGCCAGTAAAACGGCTCGATCATCAGGCGAAGGAATAATTGCTGCATTACTCAGCGTATCGACCATGCTTTGCACATAGTCACGACAACCCAACATGACACTCACCAAAGTTTCATCGAGCTGAATGCTACCTTTTCGCAATAAATCGAGTACGTTCTCAACTTCGTGGGTAAATTGAATGACATTGTCCAGCGCAAATAAGCCCGCCGAGCCTTTAATCGTATGCATCGTCCGAAACAGCGCATTAAGCAGATCCATATTGCCTTGGGCGTTTTCAGCGTCGAGTAAAATATGCTCCATTTGCTGCAACAGCTGATTGGCTTCATCAATGAATCCCTGTAGTCCTTCATCATCCATTGGGCATCTCCTGATTTGCCGCGAAGAGCTCATCGCTTAAACCCAATAAACTCACTAGTTCGACCAATTCTGCTGTTGGTTGCAACAACTGCAATGGCTGCTGTTGTCGCTCGGCCTCTTGCTTAACCCAGAGTAACAACTGCACAAAAGTGCAATCACACTCTTGAATCTGCGGTAAAAACAAAGATAAACCTTTGCTTTCATTCATGATCGATTTGAGTTGCTGATAAGTGTCGCGCACTTGGTAGATGGTTTGTTCGCCGTTCAAAATAAGTTCAGTCATTGCTGATTCACCATTTTGTTCTCATCGAGATTCAAGCCAATTTAAAATCACATTTAAGGCAGAATCAGTTTTTGCACCGCTTCGAGCATTTGTGCAGGTTGAAACGGCTTAACCACCCAAGCTTTGACACCGGCAGCACGCCCTTCATTTTTAAGCGTTTCACCTGATTCGGTGGTTAACATGATCACCGGCGTAAACCGATAATTTGCCAACAGTTTCGCGGCCTTAACAAAACTGATCCCATCCATATTCGGCATATTGACATCCGAAATAATCAGGTTGTATTTACGGCCATCAAGCTTAGTGAGCGCATCACGACCATCGCAGGCATCCACGACCTCATAACCGGCTTTTTTCAGCGCCATACCCACGGTTTGTCGCATGCTTGATGAGTCATCAACAATTAAAATGGTCTTCGCCATGCGATACCCTTTGCCTAAAAATGCCGCTAACTCAGGAATTGATACACAGCTATTAAATTAGCTTACTTTTCTCTTATCGCAAGCTGAAATAAAACAAGTAAGTAGTCAAGCAGGTCGTTGGCTGGCGCAAAGCTAGCGCGCTAACGAAGGGAGGGTGCTGCAGCCAGCAGCAAGAGAATCAAACGATGAATTGGCGCAAAGGTATATTGCGTCATAAATAAAACTGGCGGGATTGAATTGCAATTGTCCCGCCACATTGCTTTATGCTAACCAGTGCTGAATCGGTAAAAAATCGTTTAATAATGCGGCTTCTGGCGAAGCCACTTCAGGATGATAATCATAACGCCACGCCGCCATGGGTGGCATCGACATTAAAATCGATTCAGTGCGACCACCCGACTGCAAACCAAATAAAGTGCCACGATCCCAAACCAGATTAAATTCAACATAACGACCACGGCGATATGCTTGCCAATCGCGTTCACGCTGGCCGTATTCCAAATCACGGCGGCGCGCCACAATCGGGGTATACGCCGGTAAAAAGGCATCGCGCCCACCGATTGCATCATCGCAAAACTTTGTGCAAAACCCAGCTCAGAAAAATCATCAAAGAAAATCCCACCAATGCCGCGCGCTTCTTGGCGATGTTTTAAATAAAAATACCGGTCACACCAGTCTTTAAAGCGCGGGTATAAATCAGAGCCAAACCCCGCTAACGCTTGATGACAGGTTTGATGAAAATGCGACGCATCTTCGCGGTGGCCATAATACGGCGTTAAATCCATGCCGCCACCAAACCAGAACACCGGTTCAGCGTCACTGCCAGCAGCGGGTTGCGCGATAAAAAATCGCACATTCATATGCACTGTTGGAATATACGGATTGCGCGGATGGAGCACCAATGAAACGCCCATCGCTTCCCAAGCACAGCCAGCGAGTTCCGGCCGATGCGCGCTCGCCGATGGCGGTAAAGTCGCGCCCAATACATGCGAGAAATTCACCCCACCACGCTCAAACACCGCGCCGTTTTCGATCACTCGGCTAATGCCGCCGCCACCTTCTGGACGCTGCCAACGATCGGTTTGAAAACAGCAGCCATCGATGTTTTCTAATGTCGCGACGATATTTTGTTGCAATGTCAGTAGGTATTCTTTTACTGCAGTGATATTCATTCCATCATTCCTTCATTGAGCTGACGGGCATTCTGTTTTAGCCATCCGAGCGCAAAAAAAATCCCCTTTGGCAACACCGGCGAAAGGGGATTTGGCCCTGAAAGGCAAGGTCGCAGCGTTTAATCCGCGGCCAGTTGGCGATCAAAGCTGCTGCGTTGGAATTGCATTTTTGCTGTGCGTCATTTGATTATTGCTATCGACATAAATCAACGATGGCTGATGGTCGGCCAGTTCGCTGTCGTCGTAATCGGCAAAAGTTGCAATGATCAATAAATCACCCACTTGTGCATGGCGCGCTGCTGAGCCATTCACTGAAATAATCCCTGAACCACGTTGGCCTTTAATGGCATACGTCGAGAAACGTGAGCCGTTGTTGATATTCCAAATATCAATGGCTTCATATTCACGAATGTTGGCGGCATCGAGTAGATTTTCATCAATCGCGCACGAACCTTCATAATGCAGTTCGGCGTGCGTTGCCGTTACACGGTGCAGTTTGGACTTGAGCATATTGCGTTGCATGGTTTTCTCCCGCGCTGCAGGTCATACCGAAAGGGTGGACCAAGTGCCCTAAACAGAGCGTTCACTTAAGCGCATTTAAAATAGGGCTCGATTATAAATTGCATTGGCGAAAATGCCCAATGTAAGTAGTAAAGCAAAAACTTTCTGATCGCCCTGTCTCTCCCTGCCTCACTGCTGGTACTGACAGTGACTGAGCGCCCAGAATCAATTAGGCTTTGGCGCGATAAATTAAACAACCATCGAGCAAAAATTCGCCTTCGCCCACTTGAGCATTGGGGGCGATGCGTTCAAAGTCAAAACGCTGGCCATCGAGTAATAGCCAAGCTGGAATCGCTTTTTCGTTAAAACGCCCTAGCCTTCTTCGGAACGAACGATATCGCGCGCTTTTACTTGCTTGCTACTGGCTTGCTGGCGAGCGATTTCGGCGGCGTCTTCCATGGCATCACGCACTTCAGGCAACGGCGTAACACCGCCACGATTGAACGTAGCTTGAGCGCTCACTTCGCCTTTTTGCACCGGCAAAGCGCGTAAATACAAATTAAATAGCACGCGCGGCAACACCACCCGTTTCACTTGCTTATCGGGGTTAATCACACAAGCCACGCCAAAGTTTTCGCTGCACTTTGGGCATTGCGCTGTTGCAGCAATCGCAATATGGTTTTCCACCAAACGCGCAATGCCATTCATTTGTTTGGCGTCGAGCATCGTGCCACAACGAACACAGGGCTTAGAGAATTGCTTTACTTGATTACCGTTGGCAAATTTCAACGGTAAAAAATCACTGAGCCGGCGGTTAGGCTGCATCATTATTCCTTGTGAGTAGGCGTTTAATTGTTAAACGCGGCCACGAAATTCACGTATTCCAAATCAGCAACGCCGTGATCATTAACGGCGCTGAAGTCAATTTAACAGTATTAGTGCAAAAGCTTGATGGCAAGCAATAGAAAGCCAAGAAAATATTCTGGTAAAGCTTGCCAGCACCACGCGTAGCGTCAATCAGGCAAAACCAGCGAGCCTAACACTCGCTCGGTGACTGCGCTTTACATTCTTGCTACACGCATCTCGACGGCTAATTCCAGATAATCAATATTTAGACGTTGCAAGGCGACGGTAGTTCCTGCCGGCAATTCAGGCAGACCACCGACACGCAGCACCAAAGGCATACCGTCAATGCGTACCAGATTTTCTTTAATCACTTGCGCGTTAAAGTCTTTTAGGTTTTCTTGCTCCATGAAACGCAAGCACCAGTAGCGTTCCATCTTATCTTGGAATTCCGCGTAAGCGGCATAAGCGGCGTCAAACGAGGAAATCGCGGTGAATAATTCAGCGTCATTTTTTTGGTAGCGCGGTTTTTCGCCGCGCAGCATGGCCACTAATTGCTGTTGATTAATGTAATCCACAGCACGGCGTAGCGGCGAGCTCGACCACATATAGCATTCCACGCCAAGACCCGCATGTGCTGTGGCCTGTGTTGACAAGCGCACGCGGCCACCGCCTTGCGAGCGATAAATACCGGCGATTTGCGCGTCGCGCAGCTCTTTACCCCATTGGCTATTGACCAAAATCATCAGCTCGGCAACCAGTTTATCCATCGGCGCGCCGCGTTTGCGTGGCACGATGCGTACTTTTTCGCTCGCCACGCCATCAATCACGTCGCCATCCACCACATCGCGGTCGATATAAAAGTTGTAATCCATCCGCGTTTGCTGCGGCTGATCGGCCTTACCGCGACGCCCTTCCAGTGCACCAGCAAAATGCCACAAGAAATTGAGCTCGTCTTTCCACGGATAATCTGGCCCGTCTTGACCGGCGGTTTCTTCGTTGAAATACGGCTCGATATCATGGTGGCGCAAGTTGGCCACCACCGGCACGCGTTCGATCACTGAGCGGTAGCTCAAAATATCAAAGCCAAGCGACACTTCCAAATACATCGATACCGCTGGGCGCGCCGCACCTTCTTCTAGCGTAAACACATCTACTGCATCGTCGGGCAACATGGTGATTTTGTCGCCGGGGAAATACACCGTTGACAGGCGATCGAGTACCACTTGATCCAGCGCTGAGCCTGGCGCAATCCCCAACACGGGCGCGGCAATATGGATGCCGACCTGCCAGTTACCGTTTTTCAATTTTTGCAAACTGAACGCATCGTCGATTTCAGTGGTGGTGGCGTCGTCAATCGAGAACGCTTTTACGTCGGCAATCGGTAAATCCGCTAGCAATATATTAGTCTGTGCATTCACCGGCTCAAATTCAGCAAAACCACGTCCCTTAGGGAAATGTTCCACCAAAAAGCCATCGAGGAAATATTGCGCGATATTCGGAATCGCACCAACTTTATCCAGTAAACGCAAAGTCGAGGTTTGCGCGCTTTCTGCTGCTTGCGCCAAGGCTTTGTATTCCAAACCGTTTTTGTCTGGGCGATGTATTAGCTTAGAGAGGATAGGCTTAAAGGCTTCTGGCAACATACCTGCTAGTAATTCTGCTTGCCATGCCGCCATTTGCTCCGCTTCACGCTGTTTACGCTCTAAACCGGCGAGCGCCGCTTTGAGGTTTTCTTCTGGCGCGGCTTTGTAGTTACCGCGACCTTTACGATAAAAGTACATCGGCGCAGCGTGCAGTGCGATCGCGGCGGCCGCTTGCTGAATTAAGCTTGGATTTTTACCAAAATACTCAGCGGCAATCGCGGCAAAATTGAGCTCGTCGCCACCGCAGCATCCCACAATAAAGTCACATCAACGTCGGCCGCTTCGCTTTGGGCGGCTTTGAAAAAGTCATCCAAACCGACTTTATCGAACTTGAGCAAGACATTGGCGGCCTTGATTTTGCTGCGCTTACCGCGGGTATCTTCGACTTGCAAACTCGCTGGCTGCTCGTCTTGGATCGTTGCAACCTTAAAGCTGCCATCTTCTTCGTAAAATACATTCATTTATGCGCGCGCCAAAAAAATCTAAAAAAATTTCGAACCACAGAGGCACAAAGACACAGAGAAATCACAACCTAAGTTGAATCTAATTTCTCTGTGCCTCAGTGTCTCTGTGGTAAAAGGTTTTCTGCTAATCACTCAGTTGCGCCAGCAATTCGGCTTGGCGCTCGCTCATCAAGGCTTGTGTTAGCTCAGTTAAATCGCCATCCATGATGTAATCGAGTTTGTATAAGGTCAGATTAATGCGGTGATCGGTCATCCGACCTTGCGGATAATTATACGTGCGGATGCGCTCCGAGCGGTCGCCCGAGCCGATTAACGATTTGCGCTCGGCAGCTTCTTTGGCGTTGATTTCTTGCATTTGCGCGTCTTTAATTCGCGCCGACAGCACCGCTAACGCCCGGGCTTTATTTTTGTGTTGCGAGCGATCGTCGTCTTGGCACTCAAACAATAATGCCGGTCGGAATATGCACCACACGCACTGCCGAGTCGGTTTTATTAATATGCTGACCACCGGCCCCACTGGCGCGGTAAGTATCAATCCGCAAATCGGCTGGATTGATATTGATTTCTTCCATCTCATCAGCCTCGGCCATCACCGCCACAGTACACGCCGAGGTATGAATCCGCCCTTGCGTTTCCGTCGCTGGCACCCGCTGTACGCGGTGTGCGCCCGATTCAAAACGCAGTCGCGAATACGCGCCTTGCCCAACAATGCGCGCGATCACTTCTTTGTAGCCACCGAGCTCAGATTCATTCACCGACATGATTTCAACTTGCCAGCGGTTACGCTCGGCGTAGCGGCTATACATGCGGAATAAATCAGCCGCAAACAACGCCGCTTCATCGCCGCCCGTGCCAGCCCGAATCTCAAGGAAAATATTGCGCTCGTCGTTCGGATCTTTAGGCAGTAGCGCGGTTTGCAAATCATAATCGAGCTGCTCAAGGCGCAATTTACCGTCTTTGATTTCTTCCGCGGCCAATTCAGCCATTTCTGGATCAGACAGCATCAACTCAGCATCGGCCAAATTGGCATTGATGCGATTAAATTCGTGCCACAACTCAACCACCGGGGTGATATCGCTGTATTCACGGTTTAATTTGCGATATTGGTCCATATCGCGCGTGGCTTCTTCAGACGCCAATAAAGCGCTAACTTCTTCTAAACGATCAGCCAATTGCGATAATTTGGCTTGAATTGATGGTTTCATGCGGTTTCCATAAGGCGAGCTACATGCAAGATTAAAACCTCGCAGAACTCAAACCAATGCTAAATATAAGGTTTACTCGGGTCGATTTAGGCAAATCTTGAATAAACCCATTCGTTTTTTAAACGAAAACGGCTTGCTCAGCGGTAAAGCGAGGTATCACGCCGACACGATCATCCCTCATCCAGAACAGGCATGCGGCGCATCCTCAAAGGATTAACCGCGAAATCCACACCGCGCCTAAATACAATCAACACAAATCAACAGTTTGCTACCAAGGCCAGACAATACGAAGGTATATGAATATAACCCTTAACCCTAAAAGGCTATATTCATATACTCCCCACTCCCCACTCCCGGCTTTTAATCAATATCTTGTAATCGATATAAACGGCGAACTAAATTCACCAAAGCTTCTTGCTCATCTGGCGCGGCGCTATTGAGCGCAGCGAGCGGCGTATGCAAAAATTTATTATTCATTTGCTGCGCCATTTGCTCGATCACGCTACTGGGATCAGCACCAGCGGCCAAGCGTTTTTGCGCTTTGGCGACTTCAGTTCGGGTAATGCGCTCAGAATGATCGCGTAAATCGCGAATCGTCGGCACCAAAGCACGGCTGGCTAACCAAGTATTAAAATCACTCAAGCGCTCGCTGATAATCGCTTCGGCGCTTTCTACCGCCAACGATCGCGATGCCATCCCTTGGCGGACGACTTCGGCCAAATCGTCCACGGTGAATAAATACACATCGCTTAAATCGGCGACTTCGCTTTCTATATCACGCGGCACGGCCAAATCGACCATAAAAATCGGTCGATGACGGCGCGCTTTTAAAGCACGCTCGACCATGCCCTTGCCCACAATCGGTAAGGACGCTGCAGTGGACGTAACCACCACGTCAAACTCGGCCATTCTGGCCGGTAAATCGGCCAACAACATCGCTTCGCCATTAAATTGCTGCGCTAGCACTTGACCGCGCTCGAGCGTGCGATTGGCAATGGCGATTTTTTTAGGGTTTTGTGCCGCAAAATGCGTGGCGCACAGTGCAATCATTTCACCAGCACCAATAAACAGCACTTTGCAATCGCTAATCGAAGGGAAAATACGCTCGGCCAAACGAACCGCAGCGGCGGCCATCGACACCGATGACGCGCCAATTTGCGTTCGCGTGCGAACTTCTTTGGCCACGGAAAACGCCCGTTGAAACACCCCATTGAGCAAAGTCCCCAAGGTGCCGGCATCTCGCGCCAATCGTTCGGCATCTTTAAATTGGCCAACAATTTGCGTTTCACCCACCACCATCGAATCCAAACCCGACACCACGCGATAAGCATGCCGCGCCGCAGCTTCACCTTCATAGATATACATATGGGAGGTAATGCTACCCAAGTCTTGATTTCTGTTGTCTGCAAGCCAATACATCACTTGCTCGATATCGCGAGCGTGGCAATACAGCTCGGTTCGATTACAGGTGGAGACAATCGCAGCTTCAAACACGCCTTTGAGCGCGACTAAGTCGGCCAATGCCGAAGGCAACTCATCCGGATTAAAGGCCAGCCGCTCCCGTACCGCAAGCGGTGCAGTTTGATAGTTAAGGCCGAGGACGAGCAGGTTCATGAAAAAATGGCGGGTTGCAAAACCCGCCATTTTACCCTGAAAACACCCACTTCACGCCACACTAAAGGAGTAGAACGCGATTAAAAATTCAGCAGTCGCGCTGACTGGTAAAAAACAAAGGAAATCGTCCACGCCAAGCCCAAAGACCAAACCAGCGAAAACGCAGTAAATGCCGTCGATTTCGATTCTTTTTTCATCGCCGCAATCACTGAAACGCAAGGAATATACGTCAGCGTAAACAGCATAAAGCTATAGGCCGACACCGGATCAAGCGTGTGCGCAAGCTGCGTTGCCAGCGCCGTACCATCATGGCCGGTAATTACCGATAAGGCGCCGAGCACGACTTCTTTGGCAACAAAACCAAAGATCAGCGCAATCGACAAGGTCGAATCAATGCCAATCGGCGACAATACCGGTTGGAAAAAATCAGACACCATCAAGGCATAACTGTGTTGTGGATTAGGAAAATTAGTCAGTAACCACACTAACACCACCCCAATGACGATCATGGTGCTAGCTAAACGCAAAAAAGTCGCGCGCCTCGCCCCAACCCCGCCGCCAGATATGGCTCAGCAATGGCAAACGATAAGGCGGTAATTCCAGCGCAAATGGCTCATTGGATTGAAAGTGCGAGCGAAATAACACCGCAGTGCCCATCGCCACCAAAATACTGATGATATACAGCGACAACAACACCCATGGCGCATTCGCCGGACTAAACAAAGCCCCACTCAAAAAGAGGAAAATCTGCAAGCGCGCTGAGCACAATGAGAATGGAATCGTCAGCATCGTGAGCAAGCGGGCTTTATGATCGCGAATCACCCGCGTCCCCATAATCGCCGGCACATTGCAGCCAAAACCCATCATCAGCATCACAAAACCACGGCCATCGAGGCCCATTCGGCTCATAATGCCGTCCATCATAAACGCGGCACGGGCAAAATATCCCGAGTCTTCAATCACTGACATTAAGCAGAAAAACAAGAAAATAATCGGCGCAAAAGTCAGTACCGTGGTGACGCCATCAAACACGCCGTTCACAATCAAACCTTGCCAAAAAGCCGGCAGCGATTGCGTAGCAGGCAATAAAAAGCTGTCTTTAAGCCAAACTAATCCCGCTTCCATGGTGTCTTGCAACGGCGTACCAATGGCGTAGGTGAGTTGGAATAAACCAAACATCACCACAATAAACAGCGGCAAACCCAACCAAGGGTGTAGCACAAAGCGATCAACTTGCGCCGTCGTATCCAGCGCCAGCGTTGGTGGCTGCTGCACTGCGGCTTGAAATAGGCGTTTTTCTTGCGCATGCATGGCGCTGGCCGCCGGTACATTGGCTAAATCAAGCTGCACACTGGCTTGCGACATCAGTTGATTTAATTGCTGCTTGGCTTCATTCAGGCCCGCGCCCAATTTGGCGCTAATTAATTGCACTGCGCAGCCCAATTCCTTGGCCAGCAAAGCGCAATCAATCGAGATACCGGCGCGTTTGGCTTCATCTTGCATATTGAGGCAAATCAGCAGCGGCGCCCCTAAGGCTTTGAGCTGCAATGCCAGCGCCAACTGGCGATCGAGTTGCGTGGCATTGAGTACCAATACAATGGCGTCGAGCTTGGCTTCAGCCAAAAAACGCTGGGCGACATGCTCGTCCTCAGCGCCGCCGACTAAATCATAAATCCCCGGCAAGTCAAAAATTTGCACCATATTAGCGCCGAGCAAAATTCGGCTGGAAGCCAATTCCACCGTTAAGCCCGGCCAATTGGCCACGCGAGCAGTGCCGCCGGTGAGGCGGTTAAATAAAGTGGACTTTCCAGTATTGGGCATGCCAACGAGGGCGACCCGCTTCATACTAAAACCTCAGCCTGATTCAGCACGACCACCGTCGATGCAATCGGCAGCACCTGAATCAACGCGGCATCAGCGCGGCGCAGCATAAATTCAGTATTGCCCACTCGCAAATGCAAGGGACCACCCAGCCAACCCCGGCGAATCACCGTAACTTCACTGTGCTCACGCAAACCCAGCGCCGACAACCGTGGCTGTAAATCAACATCCGTACTGATGGTGTGTACCACGGCACGTTGGTTTAAATCGAGCTGAGAGAGAGCACGCATAGTCGCCAATCCGCAATGAGAATGATTCATAATATCACACTGTATGGCTGACTTCTCGTTGACAACGATCAACAAAGCACGATTCAGAACCCGCTCGCAACCAAAAAATAAAGCGCGAATAACCCTCGCTGTATCGCCAAAATTAATCACGCGTTGCGCAGCCATCGGCGTGAATAACGCCGATTTATTTTAGTAACAACATTTTATAGCGTAAAAAAAGCGGCCAAGGCCGCTTTTTACTTTGCATGGATCGCAATGCTTTATTTACGATTAATCGCTCGCCATGCAATGTCGGTACGATATTGCGCGCCATCAAAATGAATATCGGCCAAAATTTCATACGCGCGTTTTTGCGCCATTTTGTAGTTTTCACCAAATGCGGTAACACACAATACACGGCCGCCACTGGTGATTGGCTCACCCGCTGCATTGAGCGTAGTACCAGCATGGAACACATGACCGTCTTCTAAATCACTTGGCAAACCGGTAATCACATCGCCTTTGCGCGGAGTTTCAGGGTAATTGGCCGCGGCCATCACCACGCCCAAGGCCACCCGACGATCCCATTCGCATTCAACTTGATCGAGCGTGCCATTCACGCCGTGCTCGCATAAAGTCACAAAGTCTGACTTCAAGCGCAGCATAATCGGCTGAGTTTCTGGATCACCAAAGCGGCAGTTAAATTCCAGTGTTTTAAGCGAACCATCAGGGCTCACCATCAAACCGGCGTACAAAAATCCAGTGTATTCGATGCCGTCTTTGGCCATGCCTTGCACGGTAGGCAAGATTACTTCACGCATTGCGCGCGCGTTGATTTCTGGCGTTACCACGGGTGCTGGGCTATACGCGCCCATGCCGCCGGTGTTCGGGCCTAGATCGCCGTCAAGCAAACGCTTATGGTCTTGGCTGGAGGCCATCGCCAATACGTTTTTACCATCGACCATCACGATAAAGCTGGCTTCTTCACCGGTAAGGAATTCTTCAATCACCACGCGAGCACCGGCGTCGCCAAATTGATTGTCGGACAACATTGCATCCACCGCCGCATGGGCTTCGAGCAAGTCCATCGCAACCACGACACCTTTACCTGCCGCTAAGCCATCCGCCTTAATCACAATCGGTGCGCCTTTAGCGTCGATATACGCATGTGCTGCCGCAGCATCGGCAAAAGTTTGATAATCCGCAGTTGGAATGCCATGGCGTTGCATAAAGGCTTTAGCAAAGTCTTTAGATGATTCGAGCTGAGCGCCTGCCTGAGTTGGGCCAAAAATTTTCAGCCCAGCCAAACGAAATGCATCCACAATCCCTTGCGACAACGGCGCTTCTGGGCCGACGACGGTGAGCTGGATGTTTTCAGCTTTAGCAAATTCAATCAATTCTGGAATAGCGGTGATTGCGACATTGGTGAGATTTTTTTCGAGTGCAGTCCCTGCATTGCCTGGCGCGACAAATACTTTAGTCGAGCGCTCAGATTGGGCTAATTTCCAAGCTAATGCATGTTCACGGCCACCTGAGCCAATGACGAGGATATTCATTTCTTTCTTACTCCAAGCGCTGATTAGTAATCAAAGCGGGAAATAAAAACAACACATTGCCATTATTACTACCACCTGGAATATAAGTCGCATACAGATTGACTTTGTCATATTTCAGAGCAACTAAAGGCAAAGCAAAAGGCAACGGGACATAACTGCCGATATCACTGCGCGAGAACAAACCCGCAGTCAAACCCGCTCCCGCTTTAAGTGGTCCTAAGACATTCCAGTACCACATATAGGCATAACCAATATGGGTTTCTGGCTTGCTATGCGAATCAGAAAACATCATCGCATAAATCATTTCTTCATTATTATTGGGTAAAGCACGATACAGGCTGAGGCCACCGCCATACGCCAGTTCGTTATAGTTATCGATTTTATCTCGATCATAGGTGCTGCGATTATGCCAAGCGTAGCCAGAGAGTAATAATCCAGTTTCGCCTTCATTCCAAATACCACTAATATTGCTGCAGGCTTTATCAAACAGCCACCAATCGGCACAGTCTGCTGCTGATACATTGGCCGCTAACAATAGCCCGATACACATTGCCCATATTTTTTTAAATGTCATTATTTTAATAATTCGTATAGTTAGAAATGTTTTCATCTTCCCGTAAAATACGAACTCTATTGGTTCGTTAATTGGTTTTTTATTATTAGTATTTTTTTATGTCTATCACCTCGGCAGCGCTTAAGCACTGCCGAGGTCGCACTCAATTAATGACGGAAGTGGCGAATGCCAGTCATCACCATCGCAATGCCATGCTCGTCGGCAGCAGCAATCACTTCTTCATCACGCAAGCTACCGCCCGGTTGAATAATAGCTGACACACCGTTTTCGGCAATCACATCTACGCCATCACGGAACGGGAAGAACGCGTCCGACGCTGCGACTGAACCACGCAGTTCCAAACCTGCATTGCGCGCTTTGATCGCGGCAATTTTAGTTGAATCCACACGGCTCATTTGGCCTGCACCAACGCCCAGTGTTTGGCCGCCTTTGCAGAACACAATCGCGTTTGATTTAACAAACTTGGCCACATTCCACGCGAACAACAAATCTTTCAATTGTTCTGGTGTTGGTTGCAACTTAGTCACGACTTTCAAATCAGCCAACATCAAGGCATGCACATCGGGCGTTTGCACCAATAAACCACCGCCAACACGCTTCAAATCAAAACGGTTTTCACCGCTTTCAATGGCGATTTCCAAAACGCGAACGTTTTGTTTTTTGGCGATCAAAGCCAATGCTTCTGCCGTATACGACGGTGCAATCAATACTTCCAAGAATTGCGTCGAAACCGCTTCAATCGTGTCGGCATCCACGGTTTTATTGAAAGCAATAATGCCACCGAAAGCACTGGTGGTATCGGTCGCTAAGGCTAGGCGGTATGCGCTATAGCTGTCTTTACCCACGGCAACGCCGCAAGGATTGGCGTGTTTAACAATCACACACGCTGGCTCGGCAAATTGCTTGACGCATTCCCACGCGGCATCCGAATCGGCGATATTGTTGTACGACAACTCTTTACCTTGGTATTGCTTGTAATTGGCCAAGCTGCCTGCTGCTGGGTCCAAATCACGGTAAAACGCGGCTGATTGGTGTGGGTTTTTTCGCCGTAACGCATGTCTTGCACTTTTTCGAACTGCAAGTTTAAGCGCGTTGGGTAAATCGCTTTTTCACCGTCGGTAGTCAATGCCGTCAGGTAATTTGAAATCGCGCCGTCATACGCGGCAGTATGGCTAAAGGCTTTTTTCGCCAAATTTTTACGCGTTGCCAAAGCCAATGCGCCGCCATTGGCTTGCATTTCTTCGATCAATAAATCGTAGTCAGCGGCATCGGTCACAATCGCCACATGCGCGTGGTTTTTAGCGGCCGAGCGCACCATGGCTGGGCCACCGATGTCGATGTTTTCAATCGCGTCTTCATAGCTGCAATCGGGTTTGGCAATCGTCGCTTCAAACGGATACAGATTCACACAAACTAAATCAATATTACCAATGCCATGCTCGTCCATGGTGGCCACATGGGCGTCTAAATCGCGACGGCCCTAAAATGCCACCGTGGATTTTTGGATGCAAGGTCTTCACGCGGCCATCGAGCATTTCAGGAAAGCCGGTGTAATCGGCAACTTCAATCACGGGTAGACCGTGATCGGCGAATAATTTAGCGGTGCCACCCGTCGAGAGAATCTCGACACCTTGCTGATGCAAGGCTTGGGCAAATGCTAACACACCAGTTTTATCCGATACGCTGATCAAGGCACGGGTAATTTTGCTCATCATGCTTCCTCTGTTTGAATTGAAACTAGACCCCACAGGGGTCGATTTATAACAAATCGTAGGCTTGTAATTTTTTACGCAGGGTATTGCGATTAATGCCGAGCATTTCTGAAGCGCGCGATTGATTACCCTCAACGCGCTGTAGCACGTTCACCAAGAGCGGCTTTTCCATGCGAGCCAAAACCATTTCATACAATGCACTCGGCGGCTCACCATCTAGGTCATTAAAGTACTGCGCGAGCGATTCATTAATTGCCGTTGCAATCAAGTCGGTGGGGGTGGTCATTCAATCTCCCGATTTTTCGGTGTTCGTTATTGTCTTCATCACACAGCTGTTACGCTATTCTGATTCATTCGCTGTGTTGCGGTATTGCAGTCGCTCGCCAAAATTGAGCAAGCTTTTTAAGTAGGTATCGACCGCTAGTGCTTGTCCAGCGGTTGTTTCCTCGGCATACATCGTTTGCCTAAATTCATTACTGCCATGTAAACCCTTGGTATACCAAGCAATATGCTTACGCGCGATTCGGCAACCGGAATATTCGCCATAAAACGCATATAAATCGTCCAAATGCCCGAGCAATACGCCATGAATTTTCTAGCACTTCGGGCGGCGGTAATGTTTCTCCCGTCGCCAAAAAATGCGCAATTTCACGGAATAACCAAGGTCGGCCTTGTGCCGCACGGCCAATCATAATCGCATCGGCCCCGGTTTCTTTGAGCACCAAAGCCGCTTTGGCTGGACTATCGATATCGCCATTGGCAATCACCGGAATCGAGATTGATTCTTTGACTGCGCGAATCAATTCATATCTGGCTTGCCCGTGATACATATCTTCGCGCGTGCGGCCATGAATCGCTAATGCGGCAATTCCTGCTCGCTCGGCCAACTGAGCAACGCGCAAAATATTCTCCGCGCCATTGGCAAAACCCAAGCGAGTTTTGAGTGTTACAGGGACGTCAACAGCATTGACCACGGCATCCAATATATCGCCAACCAATTGCTCGTTTTGCAACAAAGCCGAGCCCGCCAGCTTATTGCAGACCTTCTTAACTGGGCAGCCCATATTGATATCCACAATCTGCGCGCCATTGGCGACTTGAAACCGCGCCGCTTCGGCCAACATTTTGGGGTCTGATCCGGCAATCTGCGCCGAAATCGGCGCCAATTCACCTTCAAAATTTAGCGCGCAGCAAAGACTTTTGACTTGAACGCAAAGCCACATCGCTAGTCATCATTTCTGAGACTGCATGCCCGGCACCAAACTGCTTACACAGCTGACGAAAAGGACGATCAGTCACTCCCGCCATGGGGGCAACGATCAGATTATTTTTTAACTGATACGGGCCAATCTGCATGGCATTTAAATCATTCAAGGGGAAGGCGCGGATTCTACATCGTGCCTAAAAAATAGGCAACAAAAAGCGGCAAAAAGCCGCTGTTTTTGCTGCTGATTGCCGCTCAAAATCCAGCTATGCCGCAACACTGGACTCAGCTCGCGCATCCGCCATCCATTCTTGCATCGCGGGCAAGGCTAGCACTGCATTCATGTATAAATCTAACGGTGCAGGCACGGCAATACCGTAAGTCACAAAGCGAGTGACCACCGGCGCAAAAAACGCATCCACCCAAGAAAAATGCCCAAACAAAAATTCACCATGCCCCGCAAAACGCGAGCGCAATCATGCCAAATCGCCAATACCCGATCAATATCGGCCTGCAATGCGGGGGTCATGACGACAGGGTGTTTCTGCCGAATATCCATCGGGCAAGTACTACGTAAAGCTGAAAATCCAGCATGCATTTCAGCGCAAACTGATCGCGCATAAGCGCGCGCCACGATGTCTTGTGGCCATAATTTTGCCGCCGGATAACGTTCGGCCAAATACTCCGCAATGGCTAAAGAATCCCAAATATGGATATCACCATCAATCAGCACCGGCACTTTAGCGCTAGGCGAAAACTGCAAACGCTCAGCCAAGGCATTGGGCGCATACAAATCATGCGCCACTTCGTCAAATTTAATTCCCGCGACTTTCATCCCCAACCACGGCCGTAAAGACCATGAAGAGTAATTTTTATTGCCAATCACCAATTGCATACTTCACTCCATCCGCCATAAATAAAGCCCAAATGAAGTCAATCATTCAGGCTCTGCATCAAATAACAGCCATATATCCACCACCTAACACCAGCGCTGCCAGCTTAAGTATGATCGACCGATTTTCCCCTCAACTGGAATTTTTATTTGAAAACATGTGCCTTGCTCGGCTACCGAGGTACAACGAATCGAGCCACCGAGTTTTTGCGTTACCAAATTAAATACGATCGGCAAACCTAAACCAATACCGCCTTGATTACGCTTGGTGGTATAAAACGGATCAAAAATTTTAAGCTGCTCGAGCTCTTGCATGCCCTTGCCATTATCCTGCACGCTAATTTGATACCAATTTTCCATTTTTTGACACCACGATATCAACTTTTCCATTCTCGCCCTCATCAAAAGCATGAATTAAAGCATTTTTAAGCAACTGCCTTAACACTTTAATGAGCACCCCTGGATAGCACAGGCACACCCACTGTTCATCGCAATGCAATTCAATGACAATCTTATTTTTTATTATATTGGTTGCCAAGAACGATCTCATCAATCATATCTTGAATGTCTTCTTTTAAATCAATAGAGAGGAAAACACATCAACATCTTGATCTACGGCAACTTCTTTAAAATTATTAATAATAACTGCAATTCGATGTAGGTTTTTTAGTGAAAGTTTAATACTTTGATCAAACTTATCTAAGTAAGCTTCTAGCGATTTTCTTTTTAATGATTGGTCAGAAACCATTTTACTTAACTCATTATTTTCTTCCTCCATATAGCTGGTAGCCGTAATACAAATCCCAACCGGCGTATTTATTTCATGCGCCACCCCAACGACTAAAGCACCTAAGGAAGCCATTTTTTTCTGATTCAATTAGATTTTTTTGAGCCTTAGCCATCAAATCAAAAGCATGTGTTAGCTCTTGGTTTTTCTCAATAATAATATCCGTTTGCTCAGTCACTTCTTTCTGTAGATCAGAAATAAATTGTGCCGACAACCGCGTCCTTAATTTAAAATTAAATATCAAGCTAATGATTAAGCCGAAAAAACTCAATACAGAAAAAACAATCATTAATTTGTTTTTAGTTACTGCATAGGTAACTCTGCTATTATTCCTTGTTTCTTGCAAATGATAAAAATCATTAATCCGCGACATGATTTGGCTTTTAGCTTGTAAATAAGTTTCGCTATATAGCTGCTTCACCGCCGCTGGCGTAACATAATCGCCGGCTTCTTTGGGTTTATTTTGTGCCACCAATTTAAATACGTTTTTTTCTAACTCAGCCAATTGATCCGAGCTGGCTTGTGCCGCGCGCAATTGCTGCAATTCTTGCTCAGTGAAGCCGTTTTTATCGAATAATTTTTGCAAGCTAATGGTTTGACCATTGGGAAATGGCGGCAAACCTTGATGCGGCATTAAGAAATCCCAGTACACGCGATGATAATTTTCTGGTCGAGGCTGAATGCCATTGCGAATATCTAAAATTTGATTGTAAAACTGCAAAAACTTGGGATTTCCCGTTGCGGCATAAGCCCGAGCCATCAATGTGAGCTGGTCTGAGCTCAAGCGCATTTGTTCGGCTAATAAAAATGACTCATAACGCCGATCACTCGCCGCTTGCCGTTCTGCCAAAGTAAAATAGCTAAGATAAACAAACACTGCCGCCAGCAGCGCGCACAGCAACGCCAATATGGCTGACCAGTCTATTTGTTTAAACTGTTGCTTTGTCTCTTGCCTCATCCTGTGACTCCAGCAAACCTCATCATTACTACGCCGCAGCGCGCTCCCCCCCAATGCTGGCCAATTAACCGCCAACTTGAAACAGCACGACTAGTCGCTCTGCCAATTTAAGCGCACTCCGAGTGCTGAACTCAGTATCATGTATTTACAGTCATTTTGCTGACTCATTTGACAAGCAAATGCAATGCATAAACAAGAATTTTGCAAGCAACATACTCAAAAATACAGTCAACACGCTTTACCAATACCAATCAGCTATCAGCCTTTTCCAAAGCCAAATATTTTCTAAGGGGTATTTCAATCCCCACGGATATTTTCATACGCCCGCCATCAATACCCTCTATGTGATCAAGAGCGACATCCAGACGTTACACTCAGCATGAGCTTTACTTTCTGTAAGCAAGGCGACGACATAAAAAAACCGCCGAAAAACGGCGGTTTTTAACATTCTTAACGAGCAGCCCAAAGCTTAATTCAGTTGCACGGTATAACCGGCTTGATTGCTTGGGTGATCTTTATTCACAAATACGGCACGATCATTCTTCACCATTAAAACTTGGAAGAAAGGTTTAAAACGCTCATCGCTAATGCCAAATGCCGCTTGAATCTTGGCAAACAACGCTTGTTCTTCTGGCTCAGCTTCGCCATCGGAGAACGCTGAATCGAGCAGATTCATCAAAATGCACATTTTTTGTGCATCGGTTAATACCGGCGTCGCTTCGGCCAAGAAAGTATCAATCGAATTTTTTTGGCGATACGCCAAAGCACGATCGAGCAATTGACGGTTTTGCGCGCCAACACCGATCGCACCACTGCTTGATTTTTGGCCGCCCAATACCGACAACAAATGGCCGACTTCTTCGTTATCCATCTCGCCATCAGCCGACATCATGTATAAAAGGCCAGTCGCAAAAGCGAAATGTGGACTCATCGTCGTGCTAGTGTCGCTCTTGAACATATCAAACAAACCCATCTCAATTCCCCTTCTGAATAATTCAATAAAATAATACGGCTGATCTAAGCTAATTCAGACCCCATGTTCTGCAATGAGTTCCATATCTACAGCAATCTATTTAACAAAATTTATTGGGTATTGCGATGCAGTACTTAAACTCACTACGCCAGCGGCCAATACATCAACAATTTAAGCGAGTCGCTACCACGCGTAAAAAAACCGCCCGAACAATCGGGCGGGCTTGGGTTTATTCCTTGCCTTGGGCGTGGTCAGATAAAATCAGTGCTGCGCACGATCCATCTCACTGGCGGCATTAAGCTTCTGGCGGTTCTTGAATATGCACGGTACGCGTTGGGAAGGCAATTTTGCGCGTGGTGCTGCTCAATAATGGCCGCAATTTGCAATAACACATCTTGTTTCACCGCATGAAAACGCACCCAGTCGGTGGTTTTAGTGAAGGTATACAGCATAATATCCAGCGATGATGCGGCAAATTGATTGAAATTGACGATTGTCGTTTGCGTCGAATCAATTTCGGGATGCGCTTGTAGCATCTCTTTAATCTGGCTCACGATGCTATGCACTTGGGCAATATCGTCATAGCGCAGACCGATGGTTTCGCGAATCCGCCGATGCGTCATACGCGAAGGGTTTTCGACCACGATGGAAGTAAAAATCGCATTGGGGACGTAAATCGGGTTTTTATTAAAGCCGCGAATCCGCGTATGCCGCCAAGAAATTTTTTCTACCGTGCCTTCAATCTGCTTATCCGGCGAGCGTATCCACTCACCGACGCTAAACGGTCGATCAAGATAAATCGTTAAGCCACCAAAAAAGTTAGCCAGCAAATCTTTGGCGGCAAAACCCACCGCCAAACCACCAATCCCCCCCGCCGCGAGCACCCCAGAAACGCTAAAACCAAGCGTCTGAAAAATGCTCAGCGCCGTGGCAATCACCACGCTTAACCGTCCTAGTTTAGATAAGGCATCCACCGTGGTGGAATCAACACTTTCGCCGCGTTCATAGCGATCGCTCAAAAAGCTTTGGCTGGTTAAAGTGATTAAACGAAATAAGAACCAAGCCAAACATAGCGTCACCCCTACATTACGTAATGGCGAAGTTAAACCCACGATATTGACATGCAAATACTGTGGAATCAGCGTCAAAATATAACTAATCCCCAACACCCAAACCAAACTACGCAAGGCCGGCCGAGCTGCATGCACCAATACATCATCCCAGCGGGTATTTGATTTTTGCGCCAAACGCGTTACCTGACGCAGTGCAAAAGCCAGCAAAGCATTCACCGCCACAATCACCAAAATAGCCAAGAGCACGCTATGGACTTCGGGCGTGTCAAACAGCAGCGTTTTAAGTTGAGTAAGCCAAGTGTCCACTGGCGATTTCCTTATTCATTCAAATTTAAATCGAGCACTGCTGAGCGGCTCAGCAGTCAAGGCGCGTACTTTGGCATTGCACACCCGCAATGTCTGCGCCAAATTACCGCGCTCTGCCCTCATCAATATAAATGAAGATGAACAAGTCCCCAGCCATCTCTATCCAAACTCGTTTTGCGGACTGCAGCGCCAGCATCAATCTGGCGGCTGTCGGTTGTTGCTCGAGTTATTGGCCAGCGATTAACTGACTGATGACTGCAATTTAAACAGCATTTTTCCTATCGTACGGGTATTAAAATCGGGATGTTGAATGGGTAAATTTTGTTCATCGATATATTGGCCCATAATCCGGCGTGCCACTTCTTTATCGCCAGTTTGAACATTAAACACTTGGATTTGCGTACTGTCGCGCTGCACCACGCGATACTGACTACCATCTTTTAACTCGATCAGCAGTTCAGCCTGAATCTCACCGATATCCTCCCCCACCGCGCGATATCTGCCCAGCAGCGGGTGAAAATGCGCCGATCGCATGACGAATAAAAGCTTTTAGCGTATGCCGCATGTATTCATTAATTGGATTAATTTCACCGCAGGCCTCTGCCAATAGCACTTGGCGCAGCAAGGTCACCATACTCGCTTGCGTAGCTGTAGCTGAGTACCAAAACAGCCAAGCTTTATGATGCCCAACTTGTAAGCGAGTCAGATTTTCATACTCGGCAACCAGCACCGTGTTTTTAGACTCCGGCGTCAAAAACACCATCATCACCTTCTCGTTATTGAATGCGCCATCCTCAACAATCGCTTGATAGTATTCGCACAACTGCTTTGGATTCGCCGCACCCACTTTTATTTTATTTTCAATAATAATGCGATACAACAAGGCATCATCGTTACCTAACAGTGTCAGCTCAATATCGATCTCTTTTCTCGCCCCATTAATAAGTTGGTAAGGCTCTTCAAGCGCTACACGTGAATTGATGAAGTTTGCGCGCAAGATCTCAGCAAAATGCTCGACCCCCAGTTGCGCGAGAAAAACACGCACAAAAGCATCACCACCTAAACCGTGGTCTTCCGAACTATCTAATAAATACCCCAGCATTGCCGACATACTCGGCTCATGTAATCGCGCCTTGCCTTGGCTTAAAACTTGAAAAATATTCATTTAAATTAATCCGCATTTCCATCAAAAGAAAAACCCACTGCAGCCAGCTGCTGCAGCAGTTTGCCAAGGGTATATGAATACAGCATTTATCTAGGCATTATTTCTGGTCAATACCTATAGAAAAATCATATGTCAGATAAATAATTTACAATAAGCCGTATTTTTATCTACCGGATTTTCTCGTGACTTCACTTGCACTGATCCAACTGCTGCTAAGCAGCTATCGCCAATTGCTGGGGCATGATTTAGTGCCGGCCACTGACTCCTTAATCGATGCCGCGGCGTGGCTGCAGCATGAGGCGCCGTTTTGTGTGCTGGCGCATGATGCTAGCGACGACCCTCGGTTTATTTTTGCCAACGACAGCGCCCACCGCTGCTTTGATTACCCCGATGGCCAATTACTTGGCCTGCCATCACGACTCTCTGCTGCGACACCTGATCAGCAAGAGCGGGAACAATTGCTTAGCGCGGTGCGAGAACACGGTTATGCCTGCGGCTATCGCGGGCTGCGAATCGCCAAAACCGGACGGCGTTTTTGGATTGAAGACGTCACCGTGTGGAATCTGATCGACGAGCTGGGCGTGCGCCATGGTCAAGCCGCCACCTACCGCCGATGGCGCGATGCGCCCGATTCAGCACCAACCAGCGTAGCAACACTCAGCCAATCACAAGATTCACCACAATGACTGACTTAAAACTGCGTTTAACACTGGCTCGCTTTGACGACGCCATCATAAGAGGTATTATTTCACACACATAAAACAATACCAATAAGGTATGACGTCTGAGATATGTCTGGGAAGCATATCAAGGCCAATTTGGACAGGCGAATCCCACTATGGATGGAGAGGATAATGAATAAAAAAATCAAACTCGCCACACTACTGACAGCGCTGTTTTTAAGCGCCAGTGTGATGGCAGCCGATTGGGACAGCAAAGCCGTGTATACCGCAGGTGCCACCGTCACCTATCAAGGTAAAAACTGGAAAGCCAAATGGTGGACTACCGGTGAAATACCCGGCGGCACGCAATGGGGCCCTTGGGCAATCGAAAGCAACCCAGTACCAACAGCAAGCCCCACAGCAATACCAACTGCGACACCAACGACTAGCCCAACGGCAAAACCCACTGCAACACCAACCGCAATACCGACAGCCACCCCAACGGTAAAACCGACTGCGACCCCCACTGCTATACCGACGGCAACCCCGACGGTAAAACCAACTGCGACACCAACAGCAACGCCAACCGCAACGCCAACGGCGACCCCAACACCGGGTGGCAATACTTGCGCGCAGGTGTGGAATCCGGATGAAATTTATCGTCCGAACTTGGGCCTGGTCATCCGCAGTGCGTATGGCAAAAACTACCAAGCCAATTATTACTCGAGCAATATCGAACCTAGCGCCAACTCCGCCGTCGGCGGCGCATGGAAAGCCCTTGGCGCGTGTACTGGCCCAAGCACGCCACGTGCCTCTGGCCCAGAAACCTTAGCCGAAGCACAAGCGCACGAAGCCGCCGCGATCAGCACGCCGTATATGCAAATGATCCGCGCCTCGGTTGCCACGCTCGACAATAAACTGGTTGAGCAAGTCACGCCGGGCAATCAAAGCAATCCAGCCAACGTGAAACGGGTGGAAGGCATTGTGTCGCAGCAGCAATGGAATTATTTCTTCCCTGAAGCCAACCCGGGCTACACCTACACCAACTTCTTGCGTGGCGTAGCGAAATTCCCGAGCTTCTGCGCCGACTACAGCGATGGCCGCAATGCAGATCAAATTTGCCGCCGCGTTGTTGCTGCCTTTTTTGCCCACGTGGTGCAAGAAACCGGCAATCACAGCGCATCGAGCCCGAATCCAAAATGGCGCCAAGGCTTAACGGCACTGCGTGAAGGGGGCGATGGTAAAGGTTCAGAAGCCTATTCATCCGGTTGCGGTGATGTGAACTGGCAAAAACAGTTTGATGGTACCCTCGCTTGTGGCAAAAACCCAGACGGCACGTGGATTTCTTACTACGGCCGTGGCGCGCATCAAATCTCTTACATCTTCAACTACGCCCCACTGTCGTTGGCGATTTATGGCGACCGCGCCGTGCTACGCGACAACCCCGACTTAGTGGCTTCAACATGGTTGAACATGGCCTCGGCCTTGTATTTCTTTGTGACACCACAACCGCCAAAACCATCGGTATTGCATACCTTGGACGGCACTTGGGTACCGAACGCGACCGATATCGCCGGCGGCTTGGGGAACGACTTCCCAACCACTAGCCAGATTATCAATGGCGAATGTATGTCTAATCCAATCAAACCAACGGCACAGGCGCGTAATAACTTCTACGTCGAATTTGCCCGCGAATTGAATTTGGACATCTCCAAAGAGTCGATGAAATGTACCGATATGAAATCGTTCAGCGGTGGCAGCTCAGCCGCAGTGGCCATCTATTGGAATAAATCGGAAGAAACCGCCGACAACCCAGCACCAATCAAATACCAATGCCGCCTCACCAGCGAGCAATCGGGCTTCTCGGCGCTGATCGACAATCAATACACCCAATGTGTTGAAGCCAAATGGGCCGTCAAATTGAAATAAACCCGCAGCGCTAACCCGCCGCCAACAAAAAGCCACGATATTCGTGGCTTTTTTTATTCCATCCCCCCAAAAACCACGCGGCGCCGCAGCATAAAAAAATCGCGCTAATCAATCGGGCGGTTTGACGTCTCCGGTAGGGTGTATTCGGCGCGAAGCGGCAATACACCAATGATGCGAGATTCATGCGGCGTAATGCCTGCGGCGATTACGCCCTACTCGCTCGGTGCGCTTGAACGGGGATCTCAAGCCCCAGACCCACGATCAAGATGATATTTAGATGTATTGCCAGCAAAGCATTGATATTCAATCCCTAGCAACAAATACGCCCGTAGGGTGTGAAAATCCCGCAGGGATTTGCGCACCAAAACCGCGATTGAGCAGCGATGTAGTAAACACCGCATCCGCGTGCGCAAATCAAAGATTTGCACACCCTACGGCGACCCAAACACCAGCACAAAACCAAGTACGCCAATGGTGGGACCATGGTTTTCTATCCCCTGTATCCAGCCGAGTGAGGAACAAGCGGGGTGGGGTTTTTGCGCTCATTGTTTGAGGCCGCAGGCCGAGTTTTGAGCGCAACCGCCTCGATTGTCCAGAGCGAGGGTACCGACGAAGTCGGCGCAGATACCGGGGGCTGCTTTGGGTTGTTGGGGGATTTGCAGATGACGGGGCCCCCGCAAAGTTGCAAACTTTGTGGGGTGTGAGGTAAAACCCCCTTCCCGCCCGCGCGGCGGAACGCGCACCAAAATCACGCGGCGCAGCCGTATAAAACACAACCACCAGAATCAATCGGGCGGTTTCATTCATCGCGGTAAACGTTGGGCTGCGCAAGCTTAGCCCAACCTACGGCGCTGGTAATTCAAGAATGCAGTGCAGATGATCAGGCAAAACCACCCACGCATGAATTCGAAATGGATGTCTCTGCCGCGTATAGGCCACCGCCTCACGCAGTAGATCGATGTGTTGCACCAAATAAAAAAATTGTTGTGGCGTTCCAGCAAGGTCACAGTAAAAAACCATGTCCCACCCGGTAGCCATGCGCGGTGATAATTAGGCATGCACGCAGTATCGCCACCCAATTCGTAAAAGCAATCCCAAACGTAGGGCGTCAATGAGCAAAGCGAATTGCGCCGAGCAATCGTGGAGCAACCACAGCACACGATTCAATTCACCCGTTGTGCAATTTGCATACAGATCCGTGCAATTGACGCAAAAGCCGGTGCAATTCGCTAATGCTCATTGCCCCCTACGATTGCATCAGACTCGGATCGATTGTGGCTTACGAGTTACTCGCTGAGCCCATTGATTTAAACCTCTTCTGAAACTATTGCCTCCAGATGTCTTTTTAATACAAACCCTCCGAAAGAACTTCCATCGAAAATCACATCCGAATCAAGCAAGAGCATAGGATCAACATTTGTATTGTAAAAGTTACTAAATACCAAAAATTCATCAAAAGAATCTGGATCATTTGGGCAATAAGTGATTTCGGCATTGCCGCGCATAGTGGTATTTTGAAACGCTTTTATTTTTCCTGACAATTTCACATTTCCATAGATGCGTGATTTTTTTTGTGCAATCAATGCGTCAGTAATAACAGCACTACCATAAACCCATGCCTCATTTGTCACGTATGCTTCCCCAGCAAGAATTGCACACCCAAACACCTTGGCCTCTCTTCCGGCACAGCTATGATCTTTCATCACAACGCTGCCACGAACTTCTGCACTGCCGTGTGCCGTCGCATAATCACCTAGATAAGCATTTCCTTTGATTTTTGCTGATCCGCTAACTTTAGCCTGCCCTTCAACAATAGCATCGTCGTATATCCAACTATCATCGCTAAACAAAGCCAAATTACGAGTAGCCTCTACATACCCTCCGATATCACCAATATTTATATCAGCAAACGGCCTCAGCGCTTTTATGCGATACACAGTACTCCCTGATTTAGTGACTTGGTATTGGTCTTTAATTAGCTCATATCGCTTTGTGCGTGACATCTCAGAATGGCAATCCACTTTAGATTATGTAAGAAACACGGGCTACGCATTCGCATAACCCGTTATTAAAATCACCCCACCTTCTTCTTCAACATCTCCAGCGCCATTGCTGGATTGGCCTTGCCGCCGGAGCCTTTCATTACTTGGCCGACCAAGGCATTCAGCGCCTTCTCTTTACCGCTGCGATATTCTTCAATCGCTTTCGGATTGGCTGCCAACACGGTATCGACAATCGCTTCAATCGCGCCAGTGTCCGACTCTTGCTTCAGGCCATCGCGCTCGATAATCACGTCGGCTGATGTTTTATCGGTGGCACCCGATTCCCACATTTTCTTGAGCACGTCTTTGGCGGTTTTATTGTTGATGGTGTTGTCCGAAATACGAGCAATCAACGCGCCCAAAGCGGAAGCGGAAATTGGGCATTCAGCAATGGTTTTCTCTTCGCGGTTCAGCGTGGCCGAGATGTCGCCCATGATCCAGTTCGCGGCTAGCTTGGCATCGGCGCCCGCAGCAACGGTCGCTTCAAAGTAAGCGGCCAGTATCTTGCTGGAGGTCAACATGCGCGCGTCGTAGGCGGATATACCGTACTGCTCGATAAAGCGCGCTTGCATTGCCACTGGCAATTCTGGCAATTCGCTGCGTACGCGCTCAATCCATTCTTCTGAAATCACCAGCGGTGGCAAATCTGGATCAGGGAAGTAGCGGTAATCGTGCGCGTCTTCTTTACTACGCATCATGCGCGTTTCGCCCTTATCCGGGTCGAACAGCACCGTGCCTTGCACCACGCGACCACCGTCTTCGATGGTTTCGATTTGCCAGCGGATTTCGTAATCAATCGCTTGCTGCAAGAATTTGAACGAGTTCAGATTCTTAATTTCGCGGCGCGTTCCCAGCTCAACTTGACCGGCTGGGCGCACTGAAACGTTGGCATCAACGCGGAATGAGCCTTCCGACATATTGCCGTCGCAAATACCGATCCACGTCACCAACTCGTACAATGCTTTGGCGTAAGCCACGGCTTCGGCGCTGGAGCGCATTTCTGGCTCAGAGACGATTTCGAGCAAGGGTGTACCGGCGCGATTTAAGTCGATGCCGGTCATGCCTTGGTAGTCTTCGTGCAGCGATTTGCCGGCATCTTCTTCTAAATGGGCGCGAGTAAGGTTGATTTTGCGCTCTTCGTCACCGACTTGAATGGTGATGACACCGCCTTCCACCACCGGCAAATCCATCTGGCTAATTTGATAGCCTTTGGGCAAATCAGGGTAAAAGTAGTTTTTACGATCAAACACTGAACGGCGTTTAACGTTGGCGCCAATCGCGAGACCAAACTGAATCGCGCGCTCAACGGCAGCGCGGTTCATCACTGGCAAAGCGCCCGGCAAGGCGATATCGACCACCGCCGTTTGCGTATTCGGCGCAGCGCCAAACGCCGTGCTGGCCGGTGAGAAAATTTTCGATTTTGTGGTGAGCTGAGTGTGAACCTCTAGCCCGATTACGACTTCCCATTTCATGGCGTGTCTCTCTTCTTTAAACCATCAGACAGGCTGACGGCGATACCAATAACGATATTGTTCGGTAAATCCTAGCTTGGCATATAAAGCCATCGCGGGATCGTTAGCGACCACAACTTGCAACACAGCCGAAGTCGCACCATTATTTTTTCCCCAAGCCAATAGCGGCTTAATCAGACGAAGGGCATAGCCTTGGCGGCGTTGCTGGCTGTCACTTACGATGTCATACAGCACTAGGGTATGTTGTTGAATAATCGCGAAGCCACAAGCAATAGCTTCTTCACCCTGATACAACGCAGCAAACTGCGTCGGGCATACATAACTCGCCAACATCTGCCGAGCTGCCGCACGATGCGCGACGGCGACTTGATTGAGTTCGGCAAATTGCGCAAACCATGCATCGCTGACCTGCGCGCTCATCCGCACAGCGCTATCGCGCTCTACTGAAAAATTGAGCAAGCTACGCTTCTGCACTGAACTCAGATCAATCTGGCTATAGCCACGCGCCGCTAATACTTCATCCAAAACTTGCGATGCTGCGGTTAGCTTGAAAATAGCGGGTATATTTTGCTCGGCATAACGCTGCTCGCAATAGGCTATTTTTTCCTCATCGGGCAACGTGCTAGCCACCAACGGCGTCACTGAATTGGCGCGCTTGGTATATAGCCGCCAGCAAAGCGCAGCACCCAGCCATCGAACAACTCCGTTGCGAGTGCTGGCCATGCGCTGGTGGTGAGCGCTTCCAGATGAGTCATTTGCTGCATTACAGTGCAGGCGCCTTGGTATGCCAGTCGGTCACTTGCTGGTATTGATGCGCCATGCCGAGCATGCGGCTTTCACCGGCGTAGTTGCCGATGATTTGCATGCCAACTGGGCGACCATTGCTGCCAAAGCCAACGGGTACGCTCATGGCAGGCAAGCCCGCCAAGTTCACGCCCAGCGTGTAAATGTCTTCGAGGTACATCGCCACTGGATCGGCAGTTTTTTCGCCTAAGTTCCACGCGGTGCTTGGCGAAACTGGGCTAAACAACACGTCGCATTCTTTAAACGCGGCTTGGAAATCGTTGGCGATCATGCGGCGGATTTTTTGCGCTTGTAGGTAATAAGCGTCGTAATAACCGTGGCTCAAAACATATGCACCGGTCAGAATACGGCGCTTCACTTCATCGCCAAAACCCTCGGCGCGAGTTTTTTCGTACATATCGTTGAGGCCATTGTAATCCGCAGCGCGGTGGCCATATCGTACGCCGTCAAAACGACTTAAGTTGGTCGATGCTTCGGCTGGAGCGATGACGTAATACGCAGGAATCGCCATTTTGGTATTCGGCAAACTCACGTCAACAATGATGGCGCCCAGTTTTTTGAATTCAGCCACTGCGGCGTCAATTGCCGCACGCACGTCGTCCGCCAAACCATCCGCAAAGTATTCGCGTGGCAGGCCGATTTTCAGCCCAGCCAAAGATTGATTTAAATCGCGGGTGTAGTCCTCGCTCGCTTGTTGCAAGCTGGTGGAATCACGCTCGTCAAAGCCAGCCATCACATTGAGCAAAATCGCGCAATCTTCAGCGGTTTGCGCCATTGCGCCGCCTTGATCGAGCGAGCTGGCGTAAGCGATCATGCCAAAACGACTGACCGTACCGTAGGTCGGTTTAATCCCCGTGATGCCGCAAAATGCCGCAGGCTGTCTGATCGACCCCCCGGTATCGGTGCCCGTGGCCATTGGCACTAAACGTGCTGCCACTGCCGCTGCCGAACCGCCTGACGAGCCGCCAGGTACGGCAGTTAAATCCCAAGGATTTTTAACTGCGCCATAAAAGCTGTTTTCATTGGATGAGCCCATCGCAAACTCGTCCATATTGGTGCGACCGAGCGTCACCAAACCAGCGGCATCGCAGCGCTCAACCACATTGCTTGAATACGGCGCAATAAAATTGTCGAGCATTTTGCTGCCACACGATGTTTTCCAACCTTCAGCGCAGAAAATATCTTTGTGCGCAAAAGGAACACCGAGCAACGGTCGAGTATCACCCGCAGCCCGCGCAGCATCTGCCGCGGCGGCTTGGGCCAGCGATTTTTCACGGTCAACGGTAATAAAGGCATTGAGGTGCTGATGCGCCGCGATGCGATCTAAATACTGCGTTGCCAACGCGACAGCGGTGGTTTCACCACGAGCGAGTTGGTCAATAATTTGTTTGATGGTTAGCATATTTGTGCGTAGGGCATAGGGCATAGGGCGTCAAAGCAGCAGGTTTTACTCCCCACTCCCAACTCCCTACTCCCCGACCCTAATTCCTTATTCAATGACTTTCGGAACCAGATAAAGGCCGTTTTCAACCGCAGGGGCAATCGCCTGAAACGCTTCGCGGCGATTGGTCGCTGTCGCCACATCGTCACGCAAGCGCAGTAACATGTCTTGTGGGTGTGGCATTGGCTCAACACCAGTGGTGTCGATACTGCGCATTTCTTCAATCAAACTAAATAGTTGATTGAGTTGTTTATGGCTCTCAATCACTTCATTTTCGGTCACAGCAATCCGTGCCAGACGCGCAATGCGCTGTACATCGTCTATCGATAGCGACATATTTATTTCCCTGTAGATACGTCCTAAATAGCGGCGCAGTCATGTTGATCAACACAACATACTTTTAATCGTAACGTGGCGCAATTTACCGCGTTTTTTTCATCCTAAAACCACGGCATATCTTTGCCGACCAAGTACAGCGTACTTTAATCGGAACGTGGTCGTATTTACCGCGTTAAAGCTACTTAAACAACAACGCAATAGGGTATCATATCGGGTTTGTTTCTCCCACCTACGGCAAAGGCTCGCGGTAGCATTTACAGTGGACGCGAAATTAAAAATAAATGCGAAGCTTGATTCCTTGCAATACAGCATAATACGAGCATTCGCCCAATTTACAGTGGGCTGAACTGAAGTTTGGCTTGCCATCACACAACATCATTGCGGGATTATTAATGTTTGGACTTCTTTCTGGCTACTTTGCCAACGACATCGCTATCGACTTGGGTACAGCTAACACCTTGATTTATATGCAAGGTAAAGGAATTGTATTGGACGAACCGTCGGTCGTCGCCATCCAACAAGAAGGCGGCCCTTCAGGCAAGAAAACCATTTTATCGGTCGGTACAGAAGCCAAAAAAATGCTCGGCCGCACTCCAGGCAATATCAATGCCGTGCGCCCAATGAAAGACGGCGTGATTGCCGACTTTCACCATCACCGAACAAATGCTGAAACAGTTCATTAAAAAAGTGAACCCAAGCCGTATGTTTTCATCGCCACCGCGCATCGTGATTTGCGTGCCTTGCGGCTCAACGCAAGTTGAACGCCGTGCGATTCGTGAATCGGCACTCGGTGCTGGCGCGCGCAAGGTTGAATTGATCGAAGAACCAATGGCGGCAGCGATTGGCGCAGGCCTACCGGTTGAAGAAGCGACCGGCTCAATGGTGGTAGATATCGGTGGCGGCACCACCGAAGTCGGCGTGATTTCGCTCGGCGGTATTGTTTACGCTTCTAGCGTGCGTGTGGGTGGCGATAAATTTGATGAATCGATCATCAACTATATCCGTCGTAACTACGGCATGTTGATCGGTGAAACCACCGCTGAAGAAATCAAAAAAACGCATCGGCTCGGCCTTCCCAGGTGCCGAAGTGCGCGAGATGGAAGTGAAAGGCCGCAATTTAGCCGAAGGTATTCCACGCTCATTCACGATTTCTAGCAATGAGATTCTCGAAGCCTTGACTGACCCACTCAATCAAATCGTTTCGGCAGTCAAACAAGCGCTGGAACAAACCCCTCCAGAACTTGGTGCTGATATTGCCGAAAAAGGCATGGTACTGACTGGTGGTGGTGCATTATTGCGCGATTTGGATCGCTTATTGATGGAAGAAACTGGTCTACCAGTGATTGTGGCCGAAGATCCACTCACTTGCGTCGTACGCGGTTCAGGTAAAGCACTTGAAAAGCTCGATAAAGGCGGCATTGGCATTTTTGCTAATGACTGATTAGATTGCCGGTAAGGTAAGCAAATAGGGCTTGGCGTATGCCAAGCCTTTGCTAGTTTGGGCCGCTGCCACCTTACCGCCATCCTCACACCTTCACTACTTCGCAGATCCAATGCAAGCTAATCAACCTGCCTTTTTTAAACAAGGCCCGAAACCGCTAACGCGTGTTTTGATTTTTTCTGCACTCTCGCTTGCGCTGATTTTCGGCGATGCCAACTACCAATGGTTGGGGCTCGCCCGCGATAAGCTGTCTTTGGCACTTTACCCCCTGCAATGGCTGGCCACCACGCCCATCAATGCGGTGATTGAAGGTGGGGATTTTCTCCAACAACAAGCCCAATTGGTCAGCGAAAACAAAGCGCTCAATAACGACAAGCTCGCTGCCAAAGGCATGGCCATGCGTTTGCAGGCTTTAGAAATTGAAAACGCGAATTTACGCTCGCTGAGCATTGCCAGTGAAAACACGCCACGCCGCTCGCAACTGACCAAAATTCTCTACAATAGCCGCGATCCTTTTGCGGCGAAATTAGTCCTTGATAAAGGCCAGCAAGATCAAATTAATGCCGGGCAAATCGTGCTCGACGCCAGCGGTGTGGTTGGGCAAATTGTTCGCGTGCAACCGCTCACCAGTGAAGTGCGGCTGTTATCAGATCGCAATCACATGGTGCCAGTGATCGTGGCGCGCAATCAATTGCGTACCGTGGTGTATGGCACCGGCCGCCATGCGCCACTCGAAGTACGCAATATGGCGCAAAATGTTGACGTTCAAGTGGGCGACCAACTGCTCACCTCCGGCATTGATAGTATTTATCCTGCAGGCTTACCCGTAGCGCGAGTAACTCGAGTTGAGCGCACCACTGGCAACGCCTTTGCCCGCATTTATAGCGAGCCTTTAGCCAAAATTGATCAGCATCGTTATTTTTTAATTTTGGATGCGCCCGCTGCGCCGCCACCTTATCCAACAGAAGCCTCAGCACCGAAGGCCAAGACTAAATAATGTGTATTTTTTATCCTTTTTGCGCACTGACTGCGCGTGTGGCCGGAGATTGAGCCATGCCAATTAGCCGCCAATTACTTCGTCCTGCCGGTATGGGCTTTATTTTTTGCTCATTTGTACTGGCTATTTTGATTAATTTATTACCATGGCAAGCCACGGCAATGAATTTTTCCCCTGATTTTGTCGCGCTATTGATTATTTATTGGGCACTCAATCAGCCGCGCCGTGTCGGTGTGGCTTGCGCCTTCTTTTTGGGGGTGCTGATGGATGTCGCCAATGGCAATATTTTAGGGCAACACGCGCTAGCCTATTCCATCATTGCTTATTTGGCCTTGGTGCGGCAGCGGCAATTGGCGATCTTCCCTTTTTGGCAACAAGCACTGATTGCTTGTGCGCTACTGCTATTGTCGCAAGCCATTATGGTGTGCATTCGCAGCATCATGGGCGAGCCTTTTGTGGGCTGGGGCTATTTTACTGGCAGTTTATTTGCTGCCATTTTATGGCCACCTTTTTCAAATTTGATGCTGATGTATCAACGTAAAGACGCGCCCGACGAATTATGAGTTTGCATGATTGCGCTTGTTTTCAATCGGTGCAGCCTATCTGTGTTTTTTTCGCTATTTCGCCAATAATCGGTCGTGGTTGTTTGGCATGCCGCAATGGTGTTTGCCATGAGTAAGAATGTTGTTATCAATCCTAAAGGCGAGCCCGTTTTGCATTTCAAATCCGCCTGATTGTTGCTGTGCTATTTATTTTGCTGATGTTTGGCGTGTTGTTTGCGCGCTTTTTTTGGTTGCAAGTGGTTGAGCACGACCGTTATCTGACATTAGCCGAACAAAATCGCATTTCTTTAGTGCCCATTCCGCCATCGCGCGGCATTATTCGCGACCGTAACGGGGTGATTCTGGCGCACAATTTTTCGGCGTATACGCTAGAAATCACGCCATCCAAAGTCGCCAATTTAGATGAAACCATTGCCAGCTTAAAAGGCATTGTCGACATTACACCACGCGATCGCCGTCGCTTTAAAAAGCTACAAGACGAAACCAAAGACTTTGAAACGCTGCCGATTCGTACCCGCTTAAGCGACGAAGAAGTCGCGCGTTTTGCTGCGCAAAGTTATCTGTTTCCTGGCGTAGAGCTAAAAGCACGGTTATTTCGCCAATATCCCTTGGGTGAAGTGGGCAGTCATTTGATCGGCTATATCGGCCGAATTAATGATCGAGACATTAAAGACCTCAAAGACGACGAAGTGTATGCCAACTATCGCGGCACCGATTACATCGGCAAGCTGGGGATTGAAAGCAGCTATGAAAAACAATTGCACGGCCAAACCGGCTTTGAACAAGTTGAAATCGATTCCGGTGGCCGTGCGGTGCGTACCCTTAAGCGTACCGCGCCACAATCGGGCAAAGACTTAACGCTATCGGTTGATATCAAGCTGCAAGAAATGATCGAAAAACAATTTGGTGAACGCCGTGGCTCATTGGTGGCGATCGATCCGCAAACTGGCGGTATTTTGGCTCTGGTGTCTAAACCCGGCTTTGACCCAAATTTATTTGTCGATGGCATTGATCCGGTGAGCTGGAATGAGCTCAATACCTCGATCGACAAGCCATTACTTAATCGCGCAATTCGCGGCGAATACCCGCCCGGATCAACCTATAAGCCATTTATGGCCATGGCGGCGCTCGAACAAAACTTGCCCTTGGTGCATCAAACGATTTCTGACCCCGGCTATTTTATTTATGGCGGACATCGGTTTAATGACTCCAAAAAAGGTGGTTATGGCTCAATGAGCTTTGATCGCTCGATTGCATTATCCAGCGATACTTATTTCTACCAATTAGCCGTGCAAATGGGCATCGACAATATCGCCAAATTTATGGGGACCTTAGATTTTGGCCGCCCAACGGGCGTGGATTTACCCGGTGAGCGTCCGGGGATTTTGCCGAGCCCCGAGTGGAAAAAGTCCCGCTTTAAAAATCCAGCACAACAAAAATGGTATTCAGGCGAAACGGTCTCCATCGGGATTGGCCAAGGTTATAACGCCTTTACACCCATGCAAATGGCGCATGCCACCGCTACACTGGCCAATCGTGGTTTAGCATTTCGTCCACACGTTGTCGCCACCTTAACCGATCCTCGCAGTGCTGCCAAAACCTTGGTTGAGCCTAAACCCCTCAAAGCCATGGACTGGAAACCGGCCAATATTGAGCGCGTCATCCGTGGTATGGAAGGCGTGATGACCATTGGTACTGGGGCCAATGTGTTTCGCGGCGCGCAATATGTGTCGGCCGGTAAAACCGGTACGGCGCAGGTGTATAGCTTAAAAGGTGCCAAATATAACGCGCATTCCGTCAAAGAGCGCTTACGTGATCACTCTTGGTTTATTGCTTTTGCACCGTCAGACAAACCAACGATTGCACTGGCGGTAATTGTTGAGAATGGCGGATTTGGTGCGCAAGCCGCAGCGCCGATTGCACGTAAAGTGCTCGATTATTACCTCACGGGCAAAATGCCTGAAGATCCACCGAGCAAAACGGCATCGGCCGTACCCGCCATCGTCGAGGAAGTAACCGGTGATTAGCTATATCTGGGATCGTATTAAGCGCCCAATTGATCCTGCGCTATTTATTTTGATTTTACTGGTGTTCGCCGTTTCGGCGGGGGTGCTGTATTCCGCATCCAATCGCGATTTAGAGCGTGTGACCGATAAAGTGGTTTTTATGGGCATCTCGCTCGGTATCTTGTGGTTTGTCGCCAATATTCAGCAAAGAACCTTAATGCAACTGGCGTTACCCGCCTATGTCGGTGGCGTGATTTTGCTGATTTTGGTGGAGTTTTTTGGCATTACCAGCCATGGCGCAACCCGCTGGCTCAATATTGGCATTACTCGGATTCAGCCCTCCGAAATCATGCGGATTGCCTTGCCACTGATGGTGGCTTGGTATTTCAATCATTTCCAAGCCAGCCTCGGTAAACGCCACTTTATTGCTGGCGCCTTAATTATTATCGTTCCGGTCCTGCTAATTATGAAGCAGCCCGACTTAGGTACCAGTTTGCTGGTCGCATCATCGGGCTTTTATATCTTATTTTTTGCCGGTTTACCTTGGGTAGTATTGGCCGTGATGAGTGCAGCGATTGCTGTTATCGCCTACACCGTTACCCATTGGGACTTATGCATTAATATTTTGCACGAATATCAATGCCGCCGAATCGCCACCATGCTTAACCCAATGGAAGATCCACTTGGCGCGGGCTACCACATTATTCAAGGCACGATTGCCATTGGCTCGGGTGGGCTATTTGGTAAAGGCTGGCTGGCTGGCACGCAAACCCATCTGGATTTTATCCCTGAGCGCACCACTGACTTTATTTTCGCAGTGTATGGCGAAGAATTTGGTTTGCTAGGCAATGGTTTATTATTAGTACTGTATTTGGCGGTAATTTTCCGTGGCTTAATGATTGCCAATAGTGCTTCAACCTTGTTTGGTCGCCTATTAGCGGGCGCAATTTCGATGAATTTCTTTACTTATGCGCTGGTCAATATGGGTATGGTCACGGGCCTATTGCCGGTAGTTGGCGTGCCTTTACCGCTGATTTCCTATGGTGGTACGTCAATGGTTTCGATTTTGGCCGGTTTCGGTATTTTAATGAGCATCCAGCGTGATCGCCCACTGATGAAGGCTTGATATGAAACTCACCCACTCGGCCACACTGGTATGCGCTAGTTTATTACTGGCCGCTTGTAGCAGCACACCAGACAAGCCCACGCCACGCCCCGTAGTACCAGCACCGACTCAGCCGTCATCCATGACTGGCACACCATCACCCTATAACTGCAGCTATAAGGCCAGCTCAGGTAACGGTGCTTTTTATAAAGACGATGGCCCAATGGCCGATTTTCCGGCCAATTTGGATCAAGTGCTCGAACCGATCCCACGCTGGGAAACACCACATAAATGGGCCAATCGCCCGTATACCGTACTCGGACTGTCGTTTACGCCGCATAGCCAAATTGATGGCTACAAAGAGCAAGGTATTGCCAGCTGGTATGGGCGTAAATTTCATGGGCAAAAAACCAGTATTGGCGAAACCTACGATATGTTTCAAATGACCGCCGCGCATCCTACGCTATCGATCCCCAGCTATGCCCGCGTGACCAATGTTAAAAATGGCCGTAGCGTGATTGTTCGGGTGAATGATCGCGGGCCATTTCATAAAGGCCGAGTGATGGATTTGTCTTTTTTGGCCGCTTGCCGTTTGGGCTACGCCAATAATGGCAGCGCTGAAGTCATCGTCGAAAGCCTGATGCCAAGCGACGCGCCGAGCGACATCATTGCCAACGCCAAAGTGGCGGTTCACAGCACGCCGGCACCGGTGAGTAATCAACCACGGCCAATCCCCGTCGCCGAAAGCAATGGCAAAGTGTATGTGCAACTAGGTGCGTTTTCGACGCAAAGCAATGCCGAAAACTTTAAAGCGCATGTCGCCAGAGAGCTCGATCAAGACAGCAAATAAACTCAGCATCCAAAGCAGCAGCAACCTTTACCGCGTTCGACTCGGCCCTTTTGCCAGCCGCAGCGAAGCAATGAATACCATCAGCCGAGTGACTGGAGAGAAAAACATTCAAGCGGTGATTAGCCAATAAGCGATCGAAGAGGATGGATCTGCAACCAGGTCTTAGTTGCAGATCAGTAGAATACCAAATTATAGATGCATATCGTTGCAGGCCTTTATTATCAATATCTGCAGCAACATACTACTTAAGTCCGGGCAATGTTCAGATTTGGTGTTGATGCTGTGCCGCGCTCGTCGGTCTGGGGCTTAAAAACCCGTCTAAGCGCACCGAGTGAGGAAGGGAGACAAACATGTTTCATCGTTTGGCTCACGACAATCGAGGGCATCGGGGACCGATGCGCGCTCGGGGCGCCTTTCTTTCCCCCTCTTTCTTTGGCGAGTCAAAGAAAGAGGGCTCCGCCACTGACTGCGACTGTAAACAGCCGTGCCGCAGGCACTTAAAACCATCAACACGTAATCTGAACATTACCTAAGGCCAGGATGGTTTTTTTGCGGCTGATCGAGCCAATATCCTTGTACTTGATCCACACCAAATTCAAGCAACATATTAAAAATCGTTTCGCTTTCGACAAATTCAGCAATCGTCGTTTTGCCCATATCATGCGCAATGCTGACCATGCCACGAACAAAAATCTGGCTGTCTCTATCATTGGGCAAATCGCGAATAAACAAGCCATCAATTTTTAACACGTCGGCTTTGAGCTGCTTCAAATACGCAAAGGACGCAAAGCCCACGCCAAAGTCATCCAAACACACCACACAACCGGTTGAACGCAGCGCGTCGATAAAGCGCTGGGCATCGGATAAATCCGATACTGCTGAGGTTTCGGTTAATTCAACCAATAAGCGTTTTGGATTCACCGCGTATTGCGTGAGCAAGCTGGCGATATACAGCGGTAATTCGGGCTCATCAAATGATCGACCTGACACATTGACCGCAATCGACGGGCAATCGGGATATTGCGCCAACAGTCGAATCACTTCTTTAATCACCCAGCGATCCAAATCGATGATTTTGCCAGTTTTTTCTGCATGGCCAATAAAATTGCCCGGCATAATACAACCGCCCTCGACACCGGGATCTTTCATGCGAACCAAAAGCTTCTAAATGCGCCAATTGCCGATTGTGGGTGTAATAAATACCTTGGTAATGCAGTTCAAAACCATCGTTTTCTAAGGCATCAACAATGCGCTCTTTCCACGATAAACGGTTTAACTCATTGCGCGAATGATCAGCGTCTGGGCGATAAATTCGCCAAGTATTTTTACCTGCAGCCTTAGCTTGATACATTGCCGTATCGGCGTGGGCGACCAATTGATCCGCAGAATTAGCGTGTAATGGATAAATCGCTACACCAACCGACGCCGAAGGGCGCATCAAATGACTGCCAGCGGCAAATTGAATCTGCATCACCGTTTGCACAATCCGATCGGCCAATTTACTCACTTCAAATTCATCACAAGTCGGCAACAGCACTGCAAACTCATCGCCGCCCAGCCGGGCAAACACTTCATGTCGGCGCACTTGCAGATTGATTTCACGGGCGATGCTTTTCAGTAATTCATCGCCAACGGTATGCCCAAAACTATCGTTAACCAGCTTAAATTCGTCCAGATCAAAAAACACCAAGGCCATTTGATGATCGCGCCGGTTCGCTTCGCTCACCATGCGTTCTAATTCTTGCTGAAAGCGATGGCGGTTAAACAAGCCGGTTAATGCATCACGCTCAGCTAAGTTCACCATCCGTTCAGCGATTAAACGCTGCTGCGTGACGTCTTCATATACCCACATTCGGCCATTGGTGACGCCTTGTGGGTCGGTTACGCGGTAACAATTTTGTACGATCACTCGGCGATCATTGAGTGTGACCTCACCAAAATCAACCCGATCTTCCAGCGCGGTGTGCTCTTCTAAATAACAAGACAGCACATCACTGAGTGCCGGTCGATTATCAGCCAATTGCAAAACCTGCCCAATCGGGCGGCCAATCATGGCTTGTGATGACGACAAACCCCATATTTCACAAAAGGCGGGATAAAAAAACACAATCCGATGGTCATTATCAACAAACAACACCCCAAAGCGCATTGCGGCCAACAACGCCAGCATACGCGCACGCTCTGATTTCGGCATGCTGTAAATAGCTTTTACCCAAGGACTGAATCTGACGTAATTCAATCACCGATTTACGCAGCGCCAAACGCTCATCTTTGATTTCAGTATTGTCACGCAGACTGATTCTGAGGCCTAAATAGCTTTGTTCGGCATTGAACATCGGCTGCCAACTCGCCGACACCCAAAATAAGCTGCCATCGCGGCGCATGGCGCGAAATTCGTAATCTTGCTCAGTGGATTTATTATTAACGGCTTGTAAAAAGGTGTCTTCAACGCGCAAGCGCTCTTCTGGCGTGGCAATGGTTAATGGAAAATCCGGTAGCAATAAGCATTCACTCACTGAATAACCCGTAATTCTTACCACCATGGCATTGACCCAAACCAATTGCCCTGCCGGATTGATCCACAGCTCGGCGCTATTGCTGGCATCCGCGATGGTTTGGTATTGCGCTTCGCTGTCTTTTTAACGCCGTCACATGCGCCTTAATCGCGCGGGCCATAGCATTAAAGCGCTGCGATATTTTAGCGATTTCATCAGAGCCATCGGCGACCAAGACCGGCTCAAAATAACCGGTCGCCGCGGTTTCAGTGGCTTGAATCAGGCGATATAAATGCCGTGAAATCCACCACGCGGCCAACAGCATTAAACCCATGATGGCCATAAAACCCAGCATCGCAATCAGGCCGTTTTGCCAAATTAAATACTGAAAACTGCGATAGGCACTGATATTGCTCAACCCAAAACTCAGTTCGCCCAATTGCACCCCATTGACAATCAAGGGCGTGCGAACATGCTCTAATGTTGGATGCTGCCACAATGCATACGAATTATGGTTGCTGCGAGTGGGTAATTGTTTAGAAATATCCCAGCCACGCGCGGCAATCATTTGTTGCTGCCCATCGAGCAACACCAAATAATCAATTTCGTCCGCCAGCTGTAGATGATTGAGAATATCGGCCGCTTTAACTCGATCGCCTTCGATCATCGAGGGTAAGAACACCGCATTTAATAAAGCTAGAGAGTGCCTGTATATGCGCAGCCTCTTGCTCCTGCGACATCTCAGACCAGATACGGTGGGTATTAAACAGTAATGCGAGCAATAATAGCGCCTGCACCGCAATACAGGCCAAAATAAACCGCGAACGCAAAGAAAGGGAAGATAAAGACATACTAAAGCTTACTATCCCTAAAAAAGCAATATAAGAAAAACCGCATATTAGCGAACGAAACGCGACACAATCAATCTGCCGCGTTGCTGACTAGCGTAGCAATACTTTAATAAACACCTTTGATCGCCGCTGGTAGTTGTACAACTCTTTTTTCTCCATTGGCAAATCATCCACCGAAGCTTGCTTAAAGCCACGCTCGACAAACCAATGGCTGGTTCGCGTGGTTAAAGCAAATAGCTTTTCGATGCCCAAACCACGGGCTTGTTGCTCAACGTGGCGCAGTAAATCAGCACCACGATCTTCATCACGATAATCCGGATGAATCACCAGACAAGCCAACTCGGCCATTTTGCTATTCGGGAATGGGTGAATGGCCACGATACCAATGGTTTTACCATCATGCTCGAGTACCGAGTAGCGATGCACTTCGCGCTCAAGTAATTCACGGCCGCGCTTCACCAGCACGCCTTGATCTTCGAGTGGCTCGATCAGCGCCAGCATTCGACCAATATCGTCAATCGTTGCTTGGCGCAAGGTTTCCAGTGGCTCACGCGAAATCATTGTGCCAATCCCATCGTGGGTAAACAATTCCATCAACAAGCTACCGTCGACATTATTGCTAATCAAATGCGCCCGCTGTACGCCATTACGCACCGAACGAATCGCACACGGTAGATACAAAGACACATCGTCGTTGGCATCCGGGTGTTCGGCCAAAAACTGCTCGGCGGCCAAAGCGGTCAATTCAGTTTGCAACTCACCGGCGTCATTAATCACCCCATCTTGACCAAATAAAAACAGCAATTTGTCGGCTTTTAAAGCAATCGCCGTCGAGGTTGCCACGTCCTCTAAGGTCAGATTAAAAATCTCGCCAGTTGGCGAATAACCGATGGTTGAAATCAGCACCAATTCGCCATCATCCATACGGTAATTAATCGCCGTGGTATCGACTTTACGCACTTCACCGGTGTATTGCAGATCCACGCCATCGCGCACGCCCATCGGCTGCGCGGTAATAAAATTACCCGCCGAAACGCGAATATCGGCGTTGGCCATCGGCGAATTAGGCAGCCCCATCGAGAGCCAAGATTCGATTTCTACGCGCACATGGCCAGCCGCTTGAATCACGCATTCTAGTGATGGCTGATCGGTCACCCGAATACCGTTTAAATAACGCCCTTCCAAACCGCGCTCGGCAATTCGCGCCTCAATTTGCGGACGCGCACCATGCACCACAATTAAGCGCACCCCAAGGCTGGTTAGCAAATTAATGTCATGCGTTAGCGTGGCAAACTTGCCATCACGAACCACTTCACCGCCTAAGGCAATCACAAACGTGCGACCACGAAAAGCGTGGATATACGGTGCAGCTTGACGGAACCATTGAACAAAATCTTGCATCAACTCAACCTCTTAAAATCAGGGAGTGGAGCGTTGGGAATAGGGAGTAAAGTCAAAAACACATGACTCACCCGCCCTTACTCCCTACTCCCCTACTCCCCTACTCCCCGCTTTAATAAGCACCACGTCCACTGACCACGGTTTTAATCGTTTTGCAGACAATCGCAATGTCGTACCACAAATTCCAATTTTTTACATACCACGCATCGAGCGCCACGCGCTCGGCGTAAGTGGTGTCGTTGCGGCCAGAAACCTGCCACAAGCCGGTTAAACCCGGACGTGCTTCGAGATAAAAGTCGACTTTATCGCCATAGCGCTCAAGTTCGGCGTCGATAATTGGCCGCGGACCAACCAACGACATCTCGCCACAAATCACATTCCACAATTGCGGAATTTCATCGAGGCTGGTTTTGCGTAAAAAAGCGCCAATTTTAGTGATTCGCGGGTCATTCTTAAGCTTGAAATCGGTATCCCATTCGGCGCGCGCTTGCGGATCAGTCGCTAATAAATGGTCCAATACTTCTTGCGAATTGTGCACCATAGTGCGGAATTTCCAGCACTTAAATGGCACGCCATTCATCCCCACACGGACATGACCAAAGAAAATTGCCCCCGGCCCGCCTTCGCATTTAATCCGCCACATCACATACAGCAATAAAGGGCTGAGCAATAAGATGCCACACACCGCGCCAAACAAATCAAAAGCGCGTTTTAACATAATCAGTGGCTTAACCAACAGATTATTACGCACACGCAGCAGCAAGACTTCATGACTGAAAAAATGATGCGGCACCACGCCAAATAAAGGCAAACCGGCAATCGGCGGAATAATATGCAGGTCTTTATACCGCAGCGACAGTTGCTCGATTTGCGTTTCTAACTGGCGCAATTCATCTTCATTCACCGCAATCACCACGTGCGGGCGACCATTGCTACTGAGCCAAGCCAACAGTGCTTCGCGCTCTAAACGCACCACCGGCAAACGCTCGCCATTAATCTGTAATTCATCTGGCGCGTCTTGATCGACTGACAAAAATGCCTGCACTTCAAAGCCCAGCTGGCGCTCGCTATACATCGCCCGATACGCCTCAACCGCATTGGCACCGGCGCCAATAATCACCGTGGGCAATTGCCAGATCCGTTTTTTTAATAAGCAATCGCGCATTAAGCTACGAAAATACGGCAGCAACACCAGCGCTACGCCCCAAGATACCGGCCACAAAAAACGCGACACGGTAAATTTACCCAGCAACACCAACATGCCATTGAGTAAGGCCGCCAACAATAAGGCGCGCAAAATTTCGAGCAATTCATCCCAAAACGGCAGACGCAAGCTGTAATGCCCACGCCACCAAAAACTGGCAATGGTCATCAAGGCCAAGCCTAAAAATGCCAAGCCTTGCTGCTGCCCTTCCCAAGCCCACCACAGACCAAAACTGGCCGAAATGCGGTCATAGCGAAAAATCCACAACAGCAGCATCGCCACGCCAAATGACAGCGCCAAGGCCATAAAATCAGCCAGCGCCAACCAAGGTTTGGCGCGCTCAGCTTGTAAGTGTTTTTCTTGAATCATTGCGTCTCTTTGGGCGTCTTATCTGCCGTTGGCGCAATGCCATACGCGGCATATAAGCTCGCCATCATCGGTGTTAAAGAATAAAACTCCAGCGCAAAAGCCTGCGCTTGTTGCCCCAATTGGCGGCGTAATGCCGGATCGGCACTCAAAGCCTGTAAATGCGCGACAAACTCATCTGGCGTATGCGCCAAATAACCGTTTTCGCCATTTTTAACTAAATCACGATTGCCAACGACATCGGTCGCCACCACCGGCAAACCGGCCGCCATCGCTTCAATCACCGCCACTGGCAAACCTTCCCAACGACTGGTTTGAATATAAATATCCAGCGTTGCCAACTGCGCCAAAGCAGCAGCACGATCACACCAGCCCGACACGGCAACGCCTGCTGCGCGCAGTGCCGCTTCGCCGCTGGCTTCGCCACCGCCCACCCAGACAAACTCCAGCGCGTCGCTGGCCATTTTGCTCGCCACTTCGGCAAAAAACTCCGGATTACGCGCCCAAACAAACCCGGCCTACCGTACCAATGCGTAGCCGGCGGGGAGTGGGGACTGGGGACTGGGGAGTGAGCGCATTCGCTGGCGGTATTTTGCTTAAATCGACTGCGTTATTTACCACCACCACATTGCCAGATAAGTGCCGGCGAATTTCTTCACCCTCAGACTTTGAACAGGCAATAAAGGTCACCGGCACTCCGGCAAGTATTTTTTCAATCGTTAAGAAGATCCCGTTTTTCAAACGGCCTTCCGCGCGCTGCAAAAAAGACAAGCCATGCGGCGAAAAAAACCAACGCGGCCCATCAGAGCGCAAAGCCCAAGCCAAACTCACCAAGCGCCCTAGCGCCCCAGCCTTACTGGAATGCAAAGCACCACATCGGGCGCAATCGAAGCAATCCATTTGAATAAAGCGCGGCCAGTACGAAAATCGTTTAAAGGATGAATCGCTCGCTGCATCGGCAAATGAATACAATTGACCGCTGGCACAAATAAATCCCGCCATCCTGCTGGCGTTTCCTCGCGCACCGAATGAATCACCGTCACTTGATGCCCGTCTTGCGACTGAGCGTTGGCGATGGCCGACACCATAGACAAAGTCCCAGCGCCAAACGATTCCACCACATGCACAATGGCACTCATGCTTTTTCCCCCGCGCAATTTGGCTTTGATTTTAAACGCCAACGCATACGGCATGGCCAACAAAGCCAGCGTGCGGGCTATGCCTGCCATCGCCGCAGCACTACCGTCGAAGTATTTGCGCTGTAATTTCAACCGAGATTTAAGCTGCGTGTTGCGCTTACCCAGCGAAATACCATTTGGGTCGAGTTCATATTTGATCAACACATCGGGTAAATTAGCCACTTGGTGCTGCCGCGCCAACGCCCAAAACAGCGCGTAATCTTCCGCCGCCGGAAAGTCCAAAGGATACATCCCTAGCGTATCGACCGCTGATAATTTGTAGATCACGCTTGGGTGAATATACGCCGAGTTTTTTTTTCATAAACTGGAGAATCTCAGCGTGCTCAGTGGGATGGCGCAATACAAATTGTTCCACGCCATTTTGATCGACAAAGCTCGCCGCGCCACCGAGCAAGACCACCTCGGGGTGTGCGGCAAGAAACGCCATTTGCAGAGCGATACGGGTCGATACGTTCTCATCGCCGCAATCGAGCCGTGCAATCCATGTGTAGTCACGCGATGTCGCCCATTGCAAACCGGCGTTCAGCGCCCCTTCGATACCTTTATTTTGCGCCAAATTGAGTACGCGTAAACGTGCCGCAACCGTGGTAGGCGGCATTCGCTGCCGCCATCTCAATCGGCGCGCGCGTGCTGCCATCATCCACCACCAACACATCACACGGCTCATCCGCGCCAATACTGGCCAATGATTTCAGTAAGCCATCAGGATTGTTGTAATGGGGTATCAGTAATAAAACCGAATGCTTTAATTCCACGTGCCAACTCCAAGCAGTCGTTTAATTTTTCGGGTCAATGACAACGGTAGTGCCAACGATGCTGCCGCTTTGGCGATATTGAGCATCGACTGTGGCCGCCAATCAAAGTAGCGGGCGAGGATTTTGATTCGCATCGCTTGCTGTTGGCGGCGGCGGCTCATCGAAATACCGCTGTCGTTGTATTCAGAGCGCGTCAGCACTTCGGGTAAATTGGCGGTTTGGTAGCGAGCAACAAAGGCCCAGAAATACGCAAAATCTTCCGCCGCTTGGCAATCCATGGGATAGAGGCCAATTTCATTTACGCCGGTGGTGCGAAACATCACGCTCGGATGGGTAAAGGCATTGTCTTTATGCATCTGCCGCACAATTTGCGCGTGCGTTTGCGGTTGATGCAGCGTAAAGCGATCACCGCTGGCATCAAAAAATGTCACCGCGCTGCCGAGTAAATACACTTCGGGGTATTGGTCTAAAAAGGCCACCTGACGCGCGATACGATCCGATACACACAGGTCGTCGCAATCGAGCCGCGCAACAAATTCATAACCCGCCGCCAAAATCGCTTCTAGCCCAGTATTGAGTGCGTATTCAATGCCGCAATTGTGCGGTAAATAATAAAACTTCAGCTCACCTTTAGCGCGCCACGCGGCGCGGCATAAGGCTTCGTCAATGGTCGCACGCGTGCTGCCATCGTCAACAATCACCGCGTCAACGCACTCATCCGCGCCGACCGACGCCAAAGACGCCGCTAAACCTTGCGGATTATTAAAATGGGGGATCAAGAGTGCGGCGCGGTTCATGGCAGGCTTTAGGCTGTGAATGCGCTATTTTAACGGTTTTCCCCCGCAAAATCGCGCATTCTGGCGTAACAAGATGTCGCAAATGCCAACCCATTCTGCATGAACGGTCAGCAAAGCCGCTTAAACGTCGTGATACTCGCTAAGCAGCGCCTGCCAGCGATCGATTAACACCGCCTGCGAATAGCATTTTGCGCGTTGCTTCAGCCATTCACTTAACTCGGCGGCATGCGTTTGCTGTGCAATGATTAAATCGGCCAGTGCTGCGCCGCTGGCTTCACTCACGACAAATTCATCGCGCCGTTCGGCAAACAGCTCATACACCCCACCGGCATTGGTGCTTGCCAGCAGCACGCCCATCGGCATGGATTCCAACACCACCAAGGGGCAGCCTTCAAAGCCCGACGTGAGCAATAACACATCGGCATTCGCTAGATAATCGCTGACATTGTCTTGCCGTCCAACCAAGGTGATTTGCCCGCTCAAACGCCGCTCGGCAGCAACGGCAAGTAGCCAAGTCTCTAGCGGGCCATCGCCAACAACGGTCAAATGTGCTGCCACGTTTTTGGCATTAAGCGCCACCAGCGTATCCAGCCACAGGTGCGGCTGCTTTTCGGTCGCGATCCGGCCAATAAACACCAAGCGCAAAGGCGCAGGGTCAGCGCGTGGCACGGCGTTGGGCATTGCTTGCGCGGCATCGACAAAATTGGGTAAAACTTGCCACGTGGTTTTGGCGGCACAGCCGAGCCAGCGCGCCATTGAATCTTTGGCGTGCTGAGAAACAAACAGCAATTCATCCAGCTGCCGATACACAAATTGGCATGCAGTGCGATGCACTGGATTCATTTTGGCAAACTGATCAAGCTCAAAAAACGGCCCATGCACCCATGCCATCACCCGTTTTTATTTAAACCCAGTGTTGCCGCGTACGTCATATACAGCGGCAGTAAAAACGTCCCGGCAATCACCACATCGTGCTCGCGAGCCACGCGGCGCGCAGCGCGCCAACCGGCCAGCCAGGTCCATGGTTTGAGTGGCTGCCACACACTGGATAAATCAACGACTTGCACTTGGCTAATGCGTGAAGCCCATAAATTGCGATTGCCACCCAGCAGCACCAGCGTCACCGCGAAACCACGTGCGGCTAAAGCTTCACCGACTAACACCGCGCAGCGCTCGACGCCACACCAAACCCAAATCACGTAAAAAAATGGCGATTTTCATGCTTGCGCTCGCTTGATGATTTGCCACACGCGATCACTGATCAGCATGCGAAATATTTGTTTATGCCATTTTTTAGCTTCTGACTGGGGTATTGGCAGCTTAGTCTTGATAGAAAAAGCGTCAAAACACATACCCAGACTCACACCTTGCGTGCGCTGCAAAGCATCTAACCAAGCCTCAGCCAGCGCCGGTTGGCTCGCCGGAGAAAACTGCGCGATTTGCAATAACATCGCAAACACGCTGCGGCACTCGCTCACCGTCAATACACGAGCTGGTTCTAGCAGCTCAGCCCATTCGGTCGCGACGGCTTGCAAGGGCAAAGGTAGCGCTTGCCTCGCGTAATCGAGACGAATTTTCTGCGCGGTGGCGCGAAGTTGCTGTTTTTTTGGCCTGCGTAATTTGACCGGCGTGACAACGATAATCCAGCAGCACGGCAGGCACGCCAGTAAACACCGCGCCTTGCAAAGCCAAACGGCACCATAGCGCATAGTCTTCGGCGTGAATCGCGCTCGCGTCGTAGCCAGCGTTTTTTACTAAACTGGCGCGCAGCATGACCGTGGGATGGGCGAGCGTAGAATTAAACAGCAAGCCGGTTTTAATGCTGGCATCGGTACTTTGCGTTTGCCATTCTCCCGAGCGATCACCAATAAAGCGCACCCAAGTGCCGCAAACATCGGCGCCGGTTTCTGCCAAGCGCGCCAACTGCATTGCCAACCGCTGTGGCCAGCAAATATCGTCGGCGTCGATGCGTGCCAGCCATTGCCCTTGCGCCAAAGCAATCGCTTCATTGAGCGTGGCAATCAAACCGCGATTTTCGCGGCTGATCACCTTAAAGCGCGAATCAGTGGCCGCAGCTTGCTGCAATAACGCCCAAGTGCCATCTGTTGAGCCATCATCAATCGCAATACATTCCCATTGGGTATGGGTTTGGGCGGCAATTGAATCAAGGGTTTGCTGTAGATACGCCTCGGAATTAAAACAAGGCAAAAGAAAAGAAACCAAACTCATCAATGATTTGTCCCTATTGCTGGCGCTTGGCGAAAAATTGGTCGCGCGCGCCACCAAAAAGCCAGCACGATAAACAATTCCACACACAACACACTTTGCGCCGCACGCACGCCGCCTTGCGCCGAACCGGGCACCCACCAGCACATCAAGATCACATTCAGTATCCCTGCCGCCACCAGCACACGACTGAAATAGCCCTCAAACCCAAATACCAGCAAGGTTTGCTGCCCATACACCAAAGACAAAGCGCCAAGCAAAATCACCGGTGCAAACCACAGCATCACCGCTTGTGAATTGCTTAACGCTAAAAACGCCTTGGATAAAGAAAAATCAGCGCCAAACCACGCCACGCTAATCGGCGTCAGGAGCGGCAAAAACAGCGCCAACATCAAAGCCATGCTTAAACCCACTGCGCCTTGAATAACAAACGCTTTACGAATTAAACGCACGGCTGCAGGCTGATCGGTGGCCGCCAATTGGGCAATCCGGGGATAAGTGGCTTGCACCAAGGGGCCAATCAAACCTTGGGCGATATACACCAGCTTACTCGCCGCTGCAAACAAGCCCACTTGCACTGGGGTCGAAAATAAACCCAGCAATACCGTGGTCGATGTGGTGTAGAGACTGGTTGAAATCGCCGACAGGAAAAACGGCCAACTGGCTCTGAGCGCGGTTTTCAGCTCAGAATAATGAATCCGCACCCACGCCGGTTTGGCCACGCCCCAACCAGTAAACCACCAAACCACACCGGCCAAAATTTGCGGTGTCGCTTGTAAAATCACCGCCAACACGATGTCATTGGGGCCACTCACCCACAACAATAAAAAGCCCAAGGTCAGCGCACGCGCCACCACCATTAAGCCCGAAGCGAGTTGCAGCTTTTCAAAGCCTTGGGAAATACCAAATAGGGAACAATACCGAGCTGAGAATATATAGCTGGCTCCACAAGAAAACCTCGGCATGCGCTTGCCAACTACCCAAAGTAAAGGTCAGCAGCAATAAAATCAGGCTCGACACCAGCATTAGCCCGAGCTTGGCCCAAGTAACGCGCCAAAAAATCCGCGCCGCGGCTTTCGGGTCATCACGCACTTGCGCCACATCGCGCACAGCAGATAAATTAAAACCAAAATCGGTCAGCAAAACGCCGTACTGAATCGCCGCAAAGGCGTAATTCATTACGCCAAAGCCTTCGGTGCCTAATTGCACCAATAAAAACGGGAAGGTAACAAAAGACACCACATAATTAAGGCCCTGTACCAAGTACAAGGCCATAATATTAGAACGCAAACGCGTATCAAACACTCACTACCCCTTCGCCGCTATCGCGCTCAAACGCAATCAATGCCGGCATTTTACGCTAGCCATAAAAAAACGCTGTAACACCATGTTTACAGCGTTTTTTAACCACGCAGACGAAAAACTAAAACAAAGTCATATCATCATCACTACCACTACTGACTTTGAAATACGCCGAATCACCGCGCAACGCCTCAGCCACTTGTTTGATATTGCCGCTGGTAATCGCCACCGATTGCGCGGCGGTAGAATGATCTTGACTCGAATACGAGATTTTTTCGACTGAATCGGCAATATCGTCGGTATTGCGGCTAATTTCTTCTAAAGCATCATGAATTTGCGCCATATCCTTACTCGCGGTAATCGAGGCGCTGAGCACTTGCTGCATTTCCGCTTGCGCCACGCCAATCAAACTCACGCCTGAGCCAACACGATCGACACTTTGTTTGATGGTTTTCATAATTTCATCGGTCATGGTGCCGATGCCCGCAATCATCTCGCCAATCGAGCGCGCCGAACCAGTGGTGCGATCGGCTAGTTTGCGCACTTCATCGGCGACCACGGCAAAACCTCGCCCCGCTTCCCCGGCACGCGCCGCTCTCAATGGCGGCATTTAATGCCAATAAATTAGTTTGATCGGCGACTTCGCGAATCGTGGTCACAATTAAATTAATTTCACTCATTTGCACATGCAACTGGCCAATATGTTGCGCCGACATCGTGACGCTTTGCTCAACACTGAGCACTTCATGCGTGACTTCTTGCAACACCCGTGTAGTTTTCATTGCCGCCTCGCCCGTTGCTGCAACTTGGCCAAACGCCTCGGTTGCTTGCTTGGCCATACTCGCCATGGTGCTGGCGAGCTGATCGACATTCGCGGAAATTTGCTGCGCATTTTGACTTTGCGCCTCACTTGAGACGGATAGATGCTGGGCTTGATCGGTTAATTGCTCGGCACTGCCCAACAACATCGCAGTCTGTCCGTTCAAGCTAGAAATCACATCCGTCCAACGCCCACGCATTCGCGATAGCGTGGCCAACAAGCTGGTTTGATCGCCCTCTTTCACCGGAACAATATAAGTTAAATCACCTTGCTCTAAAGTAATGTGCCGCCTCATTACCCACTGAGGGTTCTCCGCCCAGTATTTTCATCATAAAACGGTACAGAAAAAGACCGCCAAGACCTGCCACGATCACTAACACTAAACCCATACTTAAGCCGAGCCAGAAAATCACCTCAATCTTGTGATCAATCACTTGTACCGTTTGCGATTGCAAAGCATCCACCGCGAGCTGCAATTGATCAATCTGCGCTTGCAACGCATTCGATTGCGCGTCAAAACCTGTTTGTGGCGCTTTCATCAGCGCATTACCGGCCTCACGGCTTTGAGCGTAAGTGGCGACCATTTGCAGCCCACTCGTCAATAATTGACGCGCATTGGCTTGCAACAAATCCGCTGAAGCTTGCATCTGGGGTGCCAATTGACTGATTGCCGCGATATTTTTTTCGGCACTGGCGAGTGTTTTTTTTCGCATCAGCAATGCCGTCGCTCTCTTGAGTGACCGCCGCATCAGTGAGGTATTGCTGAATTTGCACCACATCGTATTTCACTTGCACCAAAGACTTCACTAGAGGATCGATCTGAGTGTGTTCATACTGGCGTAACGACTGGAGCTGATGCAAGAAAACAAACAGCAGCATGATTTGCAATGAGGCAACACTAATCACAATGGCGATAAACGCGATCAATAAAGGCTTAATGTTTTTCATCGATCTTCCCATTTAACAACACATCAAAACGATGCTTTTCTTATTCAAGCACTAGCCAACTGAAATACATATGAAATTTTAATAATTATTTTCTGACATCAACCACAGAGCCAGGCTTAGCGCCCGCTGGCACAGATGCAATCTGACCATCCAACCACTGCACTTTACCGCGCGGGCCAATTAATTCACCGTTAAAACGCCGTAGTTGCGAAGCTGCTGGCATGGATGCAACCTGTGCGCTCGATTGCAATTGCTGCCGTTGCTGCGGGGTATAAAAGAATCGCCCCCACTCGGCCGACACCGGCATGGCCCAACAAAGCAGTAGCAATAGGCAGTATTTCATCTTGGCTCCACGGGCAGCGCTTGAATCGTTAGCCATAGGTAATCACAGTTCAACGCAATGCCACTGGGCTGGGCCAAACTCATTTCGCAGCGCGCTGGCGCCGTAAAGCCCGGCTGCTGCTTAAGCCAGAGCATAAAATTCGACAGTGCGTCTTCGTCGCGCAAGCGCAGTTGGATATTTAGCGGGCTGGCAACGGTGTGTAAATTGGCCATCGGGCTTGCTGCAGGCCAAGGCTGCGGCGCCTGCAATTGATACTGCAATTGCTGCTGAGGGTTTTGTTGTCGATAGAGCGCCAGCGCTTGCAAATACTCAACGCGATGCTCGGCGCCGAGCATCAATTGGGCGTTCAGGCGCTTAAATTGCGCTTGATGCTGCTGAATATTTTGCCACGCCTGCTGGCGCTGGCTCACTTGCTGGCGCAGCTGAGCTAAAGTCTGCTGCCGGCGATCTTGCTCGTATTGGCTCCAAGACCAATATCGATGAGCAGCCCATAGTAATACCCCTGCCACAAGCAGCGCGGCAGTCAGCCAGCATAAAGCCAGTTGCAACGATTTTTCCAATGGCCAACTGAATGCGCGATTCATGGCGCCACCTGCGGCGAGCTGGCTAATGTGAGTTGCAATACAAAATCCATCGGCTGCGCCGCTGCCGATTCAGGGTGATTGGCACTGGTGCGCATTTCAGTTTGGCTCGGCAGCAGTGCCACTTTGGCATTGGGCCAGCGCTGCAATTGAGCAGCCAATTGCTTCATTTGCTGCCACGCTTGCTGCTCTGTTGCTTCAGCGCTGGCGCGCAAAGTGACTTGGATTTGCTGCGCTCGCAGCGGCAAATTCGGATCGGTGCTCGCCACCAAGCCCGCCGTTCCCGTTTGCCACTGAAAATGAAGTAATTGCAGCTGCGAAAACGGCGCTAACACCTGACTAAAACGCTGCGCGGTCTCTTCTGCACTGGGCCAATTGGCGATATCTCGCTGATATAGCTGCACAAGTGCTTGCATTTGCACCGGATCAATGGCGCTGGCCGTCTGTTGTAGGCTGGCTAATTGCTGCGTTTCATGCTCAATTTGCTGCTGCAAACTCGGCCATTGTGTCTGCAGGGTTTGACCATGCCACAGCGCCAAACTAAACAGTATTGCCGCCAAAGCGACAACCGAAAAAGCCGCCAGCTCAATACGTCTGGATAATTGTTTAGCGCGAGCAAACCGTAATACTGCAGGCTGCGCATATTGATTTGGCACATTCAGACTCAATAAGGCCGCCACGAGTACATCCAGCCAGCTTGAGCACTCACTGGGCAAATGCAATTGCTGGCGCAAAAAAAGCCAGATCCACTTGCAAATCAAGCTTTAATTCGTCGTCTTCGGTCGCCAAATCCGCGGCCACTTGCTGTAGCGACTGAGCAATGTGGCTGTCAAATAGGGCCCATACCTGCAAGATTTCACCGCGCGCCCATCACCCGCAGCGTCGTCAAATATTGCCGCGCGCGCCCGTACTTCTTGAATAATTTCTTGCGCTTGCGCCAATAAACCCTGGGTGGAATCCAAACGACCTAAGCGAGAAAACTGTAAAGCGCCATCGGCAAAATAGCTTTGCCGCAGCGTCTCAGGGGTCGAGCGCGACATAATGAGTAAGTACGGCCAATCTAGCGACAATTTTTGCAGTAAATTTTGCGTCAACAACGCCACCGAATACACGCCAACAATCGCGCATTGTGCTGCCAGTAAAGTACTGATCAGCGCATTGATCAGCTCTTCATTGAGTAAGGCGGAAAGTTGCAATTGATCTTGCGCACCACGCTGGCGATGCACTTGTCCTTGCCGATAAGGCGCGCCGCGATAGCGCTGTTCGAGCTTACGCGCAATCAAGCGCTGCTGATCTTTACGCGCCAGATGGGGAATCATTTCTTGTTGAAAATCTTCCTCAGCTAAATCCGTCAAAATATAAAACCAGCGCTGTTGCTGCTGCAGCGCGAACTGCGCCAAGTCGGCAAGACCAGCAGCGTCGTGATTAAAATGCGCTAAGGGCCGCGCGCCTTGATTAGACCAGCACAAGGCAGCGATATGCGTTGGCGTTAGCAGTAAGACTAAGCGCTTCATCGAATTTGACTCAAGGTATCAAAAATCGGTAGCAACACCGCCGACATCACCCAAGCGAGCAGCAAGCCCAGTATCACCGTTAACATCGGTTCGAGCAGCGTTTGTGCTTGTGCGACGGCCAATTTAATATCGCGCTGATAAAAATACGCCACATTGCCTAGCGCTTGATCCAATTGCCCAGTGGTTTCGCCAATATGCAGCATGCGCAGCACCAGCGGCGGAAAAAAGCGCCGCTGAGTAAAGCTCGCGGCCAGCCCCTGCCCTTCATGCATCAACTGCGTAATCTGGCGTAATTCAGCGGCAATCACCCGATGCCCAACCACACCTTGGCAAATTTTTAGGCAATCTAAAATCGGTATCCCGGCGCGATACAGCAGCGCAAAACAATTGGCAAAGCGCGCCAAAATAATTTTTTTTGTTGGATCGGCCCCACCAGCGGAATTTGCAATTGCCATGCCGCAAGCCGATCAGCAAAGCGCTCATCATGCTGGCGCGCCCACGACAGCAATGCATACGCCGCAGCAAGGCTAATTAAAATCAACCACCAAAAATGCTGTAAACCATCGGCTAACGCCAATAACAGCTGGGTATGCCACGGTATGCTTTGTTGCATCGCCTGCAAAAATCCTAATAATTGCGGCACTAAGTACAGCAATAAAAACACCAGCACCGCCAACACCAAACAGGCGACAAAAGCTGGATACAGTAGGATTTTTTGGGCCTGCTCGCTTAACTCATCTTGCCACTGCAACGAGACGGTCAGCCCTTGCAATACCGTCACCAATTGCCCGCTGACTTCGCCGGCATGAATCATTTGCACCATCACCGCGTCAAACACCAAGGGATGCGCCGCCAGCGCTTGCGACAACAAGCAACCGCCTTCAATATCATCAATCACCGTGGCCAGCACTTCACGAAATTGCGGCTGTTCGAGGTGATCGCGCAAATCGATTAAGCCCGCCAGCAAAGGCAAACCGGCACGCAGTAATTGCTCTAAATGAAACGTAAACGTGATTAAATCGCGGCGACTGATTCGCGCGCTGCGCCAACGGCGGCGCGGCTGCGTATGGCTTTTGGCGTCAATCAGCGTTAAACCCAAGCGCGACAAGCGCAACTCAATATCGGCCAAATTGGCCGCATCCATGCCGCCTTGTTGGATTTTGCCCTGCGCATCAGCAGCGCGATATTCAAACTGCATCACGGCATCCGCTCGCTTAAATCGACCACGCGAGCAATCTCGTCGAAGGTCGACACCCCCTCTTTGACGCGGCGGCAAGCATCGTCAGCCAAGCTTTTAAAACCTTTACGCATCGCCAAATCACGGATTTCTTTAAAGCTGGCGCGGCGGGCAATCAATTCATCAAGGTCAAGATCCAGCTTTAAGATTTCACTCACCGTACTGCGGCCTTGATAACCTTGCTGCGCACACTGTGCACAACCTACCGCACGATAGATTTTTGCATCTTGGGTATCTAACTGCAATACGCATCTTTCATACTCATCAGGGCTATACCCCTCGCGGCAAGCCATGCAGAGACGGCGAATTAAACGCTGCGCGATAATGCCGATGATATTGCCCGACAGAATATCCGGCAGCACGCCAATATCCAGCAAGCGCGGCACTGCGCCCATTGCCGAATTACTGTGCAAAGTGGAATACACCAAATGCCCAGTCATCGCCGCTTGAAACGCCATTTCGGCGGTGGCATGATCGCGAATTTCACCAATCAAAATCACATCTGGGTCTTGGCGCAACATTGAGCGAATGCCAGTCACAAAGTCCATTTTGGCGGCTTCGCTCACCGACGTTTGCCGAATCAATGGCAATGGATATTCAACCGGATCTTCCAGCGTCATGATATTGAGTGCGACTGAATTGATGTGATTTAAAATCGAATACAAGGTGGTGGTTTTGCCCGATCCGGTCGGCCCGGTCAGCAAAATCATCCCTGCGGGGCGGCGAATCATCTGCTGCAATAACGCCAAATTCGCCGCGCTTAAATCGAGCTCAGCCAAGCTCAATAATCCATTTTGGCGATCTAAAATTCGCAACACTAAGTTTTCGCCCCAACTGGTTGGCTGCGCTGACACGCGAAAATCCATCGCCCGTCCGGCCAAAGTCAGCGAAATTCGCCCATCTTGCGCGGCACGCGTTTCGGCAATATTCATCTGTGCCAGCACTTTTAGTCGCACCACCATCGCTGGCCAATAGGTTTTATGCAGTGCGCGGATTTGCCGTAAAACGCCGTCAATTCGATAGCGGATGCGAACAAAAGACGATTCCGGCTCAAAATGAATATCCGACGCACCGCAACGCACGGCGTCGGTCAATAAAGCATCAATCAAACGCACCACCGGTTGCGAATATTCAAACTGCGAATGATTTAAGCTGCTAATCAATTTCTCCGGTTTCGATTTCGCGCAAAATGCCGTCAATGGATAATTCAAAACCATAATATTGATCAATGGCGCGAATTAAATCCGATTCGGCGGCCAACACCACTTCGATCTCAAATTGCCCTTGCGTGTGTAACCGCAGCTGATCTATCTGTAATAAATGATTGGGATTGGCCATGGCCACAGTCAGCTTGGTTTGCGCTGAATTTAAGCCAATCGGCAAAATCAATAAGCGCTTGGCCATCGCTTTGGGGAGTAAAGCAATCGCTAACGCATCACAAATAACGCGGCTCAAATCGATACTGACTTGGCCTAGATTTTCAGAAAGTGCTTCGCGTAACACGTGATCGGATAAAAACCCCAAATCCACCAAAATTTTGCCTAATAACAGCCCCGATTGGCGCTGCTCAAGCAAGGCGATGCGCAGTTGATCGTCAGAAATCAAACCCTTATCGATTAATTGCTCACCCAAGCGCCGTTTAGTGCTGTGCAGCATGTTGCGCCTCACTCGACACGGGCTGCGCGCTTAAGGCCGCAATCCGTTGCTGCACCGCCGAACGATCAAACGTCCCGACGCCCTGTAAAGCTTGCCGATAATATTGCAGCGCCAAGGTGGGCTGCTGCAAATGATCTAAGCTCACCGCCAAATTAAACGCCGCCGTGGCGCTGGGGTTTTGGCTATAAACGATAAAAAACTGCGCCTGCGCTTGGCTCCAGTGCTGCTCGCGGGCATAAAACTGCGCTAACAGCTGTGGATCAGCTTGGCCACTTTGCTCTAATTGCAAAATATCTTGCTCAGCCACCGCGTGTGGCAATGCCATCAATGCCTGTTTCACCGCGGCATCTTCAGGGTGCAGCTGCAAAAGATGTTGATACAGGCTGCGAGCGCGTGGTGCATCACCACGGATTTGTGCGATCGCTGCCAAACCCAAAACCGCATCGCGCTGCCGAGGGTTTTGCTGCATTGCTTGCTGGTAATACTGCTCGGCCTGCGTAAAATCACCTTGTTGGTAGGCTTGCCATGCTGGCAATAAGGGGTCAACCGAGTTCGCTGGCTGCCGTTGAATCTGCGGTTTTATCTGCGTCACGCCCGCTAAATGCGGCGGCCCACTTGACCGAACTGGCTGCGTGCTTGCATTAAATCGTGATTGCGGTACTGAGCGCTTAGGGCTGGCCGAAGGCGCTGACGCTTGAATAAGCTGGGTATTGGCTTCTAGCGCTTTAGCTGAGGATACTACATCAACATACCCATCAACTGGAGTGTTCAATTGCCAAGTCGTAGCGACTGATGCACCGGTGCGTGACTCACTTTTGACTACTTCACTAGAAACGGATTCACGGCCAAGCGCTGCGCTCGCCAGCGTTGGTTTTACTGTAATTTGATACGGCAAAAATACGTAGGCCAACCCCAAGCCAAGCACGATGCCGCCACCAACAATCAAACATGGCAAACTCGCCGCCAGAGCATGTTTAAACTGGCTGATACGCTCTGCACCAGCCGAGCGATTGACGAGCGCAGCGGCCTCATCGACGGCGCTTAAATCTGCGGGCACGCCCTCGGGGGATTTGAAGCTTGGCACATTCATTGCGCCGGCCCTATAGAAGGCATCAGCCCACTTTGAAACGCCGACAATTCTGGCGCTGATTTGGGATTAAAAAAATCTGCACTCGGCAAACTACTTGGGTCAACACCTTGATCTTTAATCATGATCGGGCGCAAAAACACCACCAATTCGATCTTGCTGACTTTGTCGTCACGATAGCTAAACGCATCCCCAATCCACGGCAGGCGCGATAAACCCGGCACGCCTTGGCGTAAATTGACTTGTTTGTCTTGAATTAAGCCACCCAAGACAGCGATTTGACCGCTGGCAATTTTGAGCGTGGAATCAAACTCGCGCACCTGTAATTCAGGCACCAAGCTTTTTAATGCCACCTTGGTGGTCGATGCAATAATCGCCACCGCTGGATCTTCGACATAGCCGCTGACATTGGTAATGGTCGGCCGTACATTCATTGAAATCGCGCCCGATTCAGAAATCTGCGGCGTCACCTGCATCACCAACCCCACCGGCACGGTATGCAGCACGCTCTCATACGCCGCTGGGGTAATGATGCCATTGGTGTCGGATGTGGCTGGCGTGACGGTGATGGTGAAATAAACCAGTTCTTCCACCACTTTCATCACCGCCGGTTGATTATTCAGCGCGGTAATTTTGGGGCTAGAGAGCACTCGGGTTTTGCCAAATTGCTCGAGTAATTTCACCGTGGCATTAAAGTTATTACTTTTGTAAGCCAATAAACTCACCGGCGCAGTCGCCAGATTATTCGCCAATACGCTTTGCCCAAAGCTCCAACCGGCGCCGGTGGCGATTTGCGCCCAATCAATGCCCGCCTGATATTGATCACTGAGCACCACTTCAACAATCGTGGCTTCGATCAGCACTTGCCGCTGCGCAGAGGCTTGAATCTTGGCCAGATACTCGGCCACTTTTTTTGCTGCGATTTGTGCGTTGCCCGAATGCTAATGGTGCCGGTTTCAGGATGAATGACCACCAAATTGGGTACTGCCGCTACGGATGAGATCGCCTGCACGGCTTGTTGTTGGATGGCGAGGGTTTCAGCTTGGATTTTATCGATTTGCGCCAGCGTTTTTTCTAGCTTGGCGCTGTTTTCGATGGCCGTAGTTTGCGCCTGACCTGGCAGTAAAGCTTGTTGTGCCGCGTATTGGCTGAGTTTGCTCGTTGCGGGGCTCGTTGGCGCGGGCTCAGGTTTAATGTCGAGGATTTCTTTTAGATTGCTTTCTAAGCGCTGCCAAAATAGATTTTTCGACTCGCTATCAATCGCCGAAAACGAGGTGCTACCGGTGCTATTGCTGGCATTACTTGGGTCTGAAACCGATTTAACTGAATTTAAAATATTTCAAATTCGAGCGCATGGTGCGCTGCAAATTAAAATAATCGAGCTGGTAAATGCGCAGCGTTGGCGTATCGGGCACCACGGTGAGCACACCATTGACCATGCTCCAGCGAATATCAGCCTGACCAGCAATGCGATCGAGAATTTGTGGCAAGGTTTGGTTAATCGCGTTCAACGTAATGTTGCCGCTCACCGCAGGATGCACGTCGATATTGAAGCGTGCGTCACGCGCCAAAGCAAACAATAAATCATGAACCCCAAGCTGACTAACGACGACGCTGTAAACTTCGAGTTGCTGGCGCACATTGGGCTTGGGCAAAATAGGAATTGACGGCACCAGCGGCGGAATCGCTGCGCTGGGCATCGAAGCGGCGCTTTGACTGATGTGCCCAGTGGTTTGTAAACCGTTGGATGTTGAGCAAGCACTGCCAAATAACAAGAAACATCCCGCGATGCACAAAGCCTTTTGCATACTTTAAATTCTTTTTATTAACTTACCTCAAACTAGCATAACTTTTAAAAATTCAAAGTTTCAGTGACCTGCCCGTGCATCTAGTCGCGCAGCAACAACATTTCGCCGCGCAAAACGCCGATGGTTTGAATCTTATGCTTGCGCTGTGGATGTGTTTGTTCCAGCAACTGCGTTATTTCACGGGCTTTTTTCTTATCTGGATAAAGCCCTGCCAACACCCCCCATGCCAAGCTGCCATTAAGTAATGTGGGATACACCAGCACCCGACTTGGTCCTAGATGTGCTTCTAAATCACTGACCAACTGCTCTAAACGCCGCAGCTGACTTTGTGGCACTTTTGACACCAAGATCGTCATGCTATTGGCGTCAGCGGCAATCAATTTTTTATTTGAAAGCATCACTCGCTCATTGAGTAATAAGGGCGCAGCTGCAGCACGTGATTTACTGTCGGCATTTTCACTGAGCGATGAGAGTTTATCTGAGCGCGGCCACAATAATGGCTCGCTAATTTGCACTGGATCGGGATAAAAATACCCCCCCAGTAGCGTCAAAGCGCTAAGTAAAATGAATGCAGCAGTCCATCGCCAAAAATGGCTAAAACGCGGTGACGATACAGCCTCATCTTGCAGTACGCTTTGCACATGCTGAGCATCTACAGTCACGGCTTGATCGGTGTAAGCCGCAAACAAGGCTTGATCTGCAATTAGATTAATCTGCCGACTGATTCCTTGCGTGGCTTTGGCAATCAATTGCACCGCTGGGGCACTAAACAAGGTTTCCCCTTGATAACCCGCCGCCGATAAACGACACGCCAAATATTCGCTCACTTCCTCTGCTGTAAGTAAAGGCAGCACCAAGGTATGGCTGACTCGTTCGCGCAGCGAATTTAAAGCTGTATTCGCCCATTGCAGCTCTAACTCTGGGCGCGCAAACAGCACGATTTGCAATAATGGCTGCGATCTGACGGTCAAATCAGTCAATAAACGCAACAACTCAAAAGATTCAAGCGGCATCGCATGTGCAGCATCGAGCAATAACACCACCTGCCGACCTGCGGCATGCCGACGCATAAGCTCAACTTCGATGTGATCAAAGACTTGATGGGCACTGCCACTACTCAGTTGAATTTGTAATTGCGTCGCAATGGTGACTAAAAACTCATTCTCAAGCACGGCAAAATTCGGCACAAATAGGGTATCAACGCAATTGGATAGCCGTGTCAGCAACATGCGGCACAATAGCGTTTTGCCCGCGCCGATTTCAGCGATCACTTGAATCAAGCCTTCACCCGCCTGAATACCGCTCAGTACGGTATCAAGTATTTCACCGCGCCCCGCCCCAAAGAAGAAAAAATCAGGATGCGAAGTCAGACGAAATGGTGGGCTATGTAAACCAAAATACGTTTGATACAAAATTAAACCCCAAGAGATAAGCCGTATGGCAGCAGCTTGAAAACAAGATTTCATCTGTCAACTAGCATAGCTTTTTTGTTTTAAATAAATTGTAAGTAAATGTAAAGAAAGAAATTGCTCTAGCAACACTCATCGAGGTATCTCATGCCCCGCCTTAAAAACCATGAGCCAGCATGCAATACGTCAAATAGTCAGGTGTGAGAAAATATATACACGGTATAATCCGGCGTTATGATTGAAGAAGCTGCAAGCCTGTCATCAGCGCAATGACGGTGATGCGAATCGTTTTGCTGCAACGCAGCATCAATAATGACCTCTAGCCTGTATACTTAGAAAGCCCTAAAATTCGTTTTCAATCACTCAGCTTAAATCCATGAACCTGCTTGAATTTCAAAATGTCAGCTTTTCCTATGCTGAAAACCAGATATTGCGCGACGTTTCTTTATCGATACGCCGTGGTCAACTGGTGGCGATCATGGGTGGCTCAGGCTCGGGTAAAACGACCTTGCTCAAATTAATTGGCGGCCAATTACAGGCCCAGCAAGGCGCAGTGTGGCTGGATGGGCAAAATGTTGGCCAACTCAACGAGCACGATCTGTATCAAATGCGGCGGAAATTGGGCATGTTGTTTCAATTTGGGGCGTTATTTACCGATTTATCGGTGTTTGATAACGTGGCTTTCCCGCTGCGCGAGCGCACTCAGTTACCTGAATCGATGATTCAAGATTTAGTGCTGATGAAGCTCGAAGCCGTTGGTTTACGCGGCGCGGCGCAGCAAATGCCGCATGAATTATCTGGCGGCATGGCAAGACGCGTGGCTTTTGGCGCGCGCCATTGCTTTAGACCCTGCGGTGATGCTGTATGACGAACCGTTTACTGGCTTAGATCCGATTTCTTTGGCCACGGTGGGCAAGTTAATTCGTGAACTCAATGATGCCCTTGGCACGGCGTCGATTGTGGTCACGCATGATGTGGCCGAATCGCTGGCGATTGTCGATTACGTTTATTTTTTGGCCGAAGGCCGAATCGTTGCCGAAGGTACGCCAGCAGAAGTCAAAGCCTCAACGCACCCTTTCGTGCAGCAGTTTATTCATGCACGTCCCGATGGCCCATTGCCATTTCATAAGCCAGCAGTACCTTATGCAGAGCAACTGGGTTTGACATGTTGAACACCACCATCGCGGAGGCCACTTTTGTTGTTGTTTAATTTTTTTAGCCGTCTTGGCGCACCATTCACCAATGCCTTGATTAAGCTGGGTTTTGCTTGTCGTTTTTTAATCGCGATTTTGCGGCATTCAGCTAGCTGCCTGCTGCGCCCACAGTTGACGATGCGTGAGATTTGGTTTGCTGGCGTGTTATCGGTATTGATTATTTCAGTGTCGGGGCTGTTTGTGGGCATGGTGTTGGCGCTACAAGGCTATGACACGCTGCAACGCTTTGGCGCTTCGAGCTCGCTCGGGATTTTAGTAGCGTTATCTTTAGTTCGCGAATTGGGCCCCGTGGTTGCTGCGTTGCTGTTTGCCAGCCGCGCCGGTAGTGCCATCACGGCTGAAATTGGTTTAATGAAAACCACCGAACAATTGTCGGCGATGGAAATGATGGCGGTTAATCCAATCGCCCGCGTAGTTGCACCGCGTTTTTGGGGTGGGGTGATCTCCATGCCTTTACTGGCGGCGATCTTTAGTGCGATGGGGATTTTTTGGCGGTTACTTGGTCGGCGTGCACTTATTGGGTTTGGACGACGGTAGTTTTTGGTCGCAAATGCAAGGCGCGGTCGATTTTCGCCTTGATGTGATGAATGGCATCATCAAGAGTGTTTTCTTTGGCTTTGCCGTGTCTTTAATCGCCGTTTTTGAAGGCTACGATGCACCGCCAACCGCAGAAGGCGTTTCGCGGGCGACGACTCGCACGGTAGTCACGAGTTCTTTAGTTATTTTGGCGCTGGACTTTATTTTGACCGCGTTTATGTTCCGAGGGGTTTAATAGTGAAACGAGGCATGATTGATTTTTGGGTGGGTTTATTTGCCGCAGCTGGCATTGCCGCCCTATTGTTTTTAGCGTTACAAGTGAGTAGCTCCAGCAGTTTGCCTGCCACATCGAGCTACGTATTAAGCGCTGATTTTGAAAACATCGGTGGCCTTAAACCTCGCGCGCCGATTAAAAGTGCTGGGGTGGTGGTTGGCCGCGTGAGCAATATATAGTTTTGATAATGAACGCTATGTCGCCAAGGTCGAAATGGCGATGGATAGCCGCTACCACTTTAGCAAAGACAGCTCGGCAGAGATTCTGACCTCGGGCTTATTGGGCGAACAATATATTGGCATCACGCCGGGCGCAGACGAGAAAAACCTCGTCAATGGTGATCGCTTTAAAGTCACCTCTTCTGCCATTGTGCTGGAGCAACTCATTAGTCGCTTTTTATTTAGTCAAGGCGACAAAGCCAACAACTCGGAGCAATAAATATGTACTCGCTTTTTAGTAAATTATTATTAATCATCACCTTCAGCTTTACCGCTGGCGCAAGTATTGCCAACAATGATACGCCAGAACAAATTGTGCGCAGCACCAGTAAAGATGTGCTCGATATCATTAAAAAAAATGATAAAGACACTAGTAAAATGCGCGACTTAGTCGATCAACGCCTATCACCATTGGCCGATTACAATCGAATGACTTCGCTGGCTGTAGGCCGTTACTGGAAAAGCGCGACCCCCGCGCAGCAAGATGCGCTGAGCAAAGAATTTCGCACCATGATGATTCGCACTTATCTATCGGCGCTGACTTTATACAAAAACGCGCAAATCAATGTGCGCGGTACGCGTGCAGGTAATGACGCCAGCGAGCAGACTGTGCGCACCGAAGTGAGCTTACCGGGCCAAAAACCGATTCCGCTGGATTTTAGCTTTGAAAAAATCGGCAGCGAATGGAAGGTGTTTGATATCAGCGTTGAAGGCATTAGCTTTATCAATAATCATCGCAACCAATTTGGTGCAGTGATTCGCAAAGATGGCATTGATGGTTTGATTAAATCGCTGAGCGAAAAAAATAACACCTCACGTCAAAGCAAATGAAGACCGAGATCCGTATTAGCGCAGAGCTCAGCTTTGCCAGTAGCCCCGCAGCACTCAATCTACTCGACGCCTCATTGTCGCAAGCCGAGCTCACGCTCGATTTTAGCGATTTAAAGCATGTCGATTCGAGTGCCGTGGCCTTACTGCTCGAATGGCAGCGCCGTGCTAGCGCGGCGCAATGCACATTACGGCTGATTCATTTACCTGCAAATCTGCTGCAACTGATCGCCGTTTATGGCTTAAGTCATTTTTTTTATAATGCCGGCGAAAGCCAATCAAGTTGCTAAAAATGCTCTCTATACTTCATCTATCTAACTTGCTTTTTGAGTCCGCCATGTTACGCCGCCTGATTGTGTTCCCTTTATTGCTGCTCGGTGCTTGTGCAACGCCGCAAAATAATTACGACCCACTCGAGCCGGTCAACCGCCCCATTTATAAAATGAATAAAGCGGTTGACGATGCGGTATTGCGGCCAGTAGCCAAAGGCTATGTGCGTTTTGTGCCACCGCCGCTACGTAAAGGCGTGGATAACTTTTTTGAAAACATCGACGATTTATTCAGCATTCCCGCCGCCTTATTGCAAGGCAAAGCCACGCCGGCCTCTAAAAGCTTTGGCCGCGTTTTGGTGAATTCAACCATGGGCGTGGGCGGCCTTATTGATTGGGCCAGTGATTTACCGATTGAAAAACAAAATGAAGACTTAGGCCAGACTCTCGGCTATTGGGGTCTGCCAACAGGGCCTTATTTGATGGTGCCATTTTATGGCCCGACTACCTTACGCGATAGCGTAGAACCCTTGTCGCGCTTTATTTGGGGGCCGATTGATTACGTTGATGATTTAGCCGGACAAATCACTTATTACAGCGTCTACATCGTCAACGCCCGAGCGCAAATCCTACCGCTAGACAAAATCATCGATGAGCAAGTGGATCCTTACGCGTTTATCCGCGACAGCTATTTACAGCGCCGCTGGTTTAAAATTCACGATGGCAACCCACCGTTTCCTTTACCTATGGGCTCAGCAGACGATTTAGACGCTGCAGCCGAACCTTTGAGCGCCAGTGCACCTGTCGCCGCCGCAGCGGAAAACCCATGAGTGCGATTACTTTTGATCGAGTCAGTAAACAAATTTGGCGACTTTACTGCCCTCAACGACATTGGCTTTAGCGTTGAAGAAGGCGATTTTTTTGCGCTACTTGGCCCCAATGGCGCCGGCAAAACGACGTTGATTTCTATTCTTGCTGGCCTGAGCAAAGCCAGCCAAGGACGCACCACCGTCATGGGCTACGACGTCAGCAGCGATTACCGCCAAGCGCGGCGCGCTGTCGGCATCGTGCCGCAAGAATTGGTGTTTGATCCTTTTTTTACTGTGCGCGAAACCTTGCAATTTCAATCGGGTTATTTTGGTTTAAAAAACAACGGCGCTTGGATTGACGATATTCTCGAAAACCTCGGCCTAACGAGTAAAGCCGACGCCAATATGCGCGCCCTATCTGGGGGTATGAAGCGCCGCGTTATGGTGGCTCAAGCTTTGGTGCATAAACCCCCTGTTATCGTGCTTGATGAACCAACCGCAGGGGTCGATGTCGAGTTACGGCAAACATTGTGGGCCTTTATTCGTAGCCTGAATCAAGCTGGCCACACCATTGTGCTCACCACGCACTACCTCGAAGAAGCGCAAACGCTGTGTAATCGCATCGCCATGCTCAAGCAAGGCCGCCTACTGGCGCTAGAAAACAAAGAACAAATCATGAGCCGGGGCGCCGCGCGCACCGCGCTGATCAAACTCACAGCCGGGCAATGGCCAGCGGCTTTGCAGTCGCTGTTACTGCGCGAGCGTGACAATGGCTTTGAAATCAAACTGGCAGACTGCAATGCACTTGAGCATATTTTAATGACCTTGCGCCAAGCGGGCCTCACGCTCAAAGACATCGAAATTGCCCAAGCTGATTTAGAAGACATTTTCGTTCAAATGATGAGTGCTTAACCGCGCGCAACCGTCCCCTCACCGCTGGACCTTAGGCAACGACAATGACCGGTTTTTACACGCTGTTTTATAAAGAAATATTACGTTTTTGGAAGGTAGGCTTTCAAACTGTCGCCGCGCCGATTTTAACGGCATTGATGTACTTGTTGGTGTTTTCACAAGTATTAGCCGATCGCGTCCAGCCCTTAGCGGGCGTGAGCTATACCGCGTTTTTGATTCCTGGCTTGATGATGATGAGCATGCTGCAAAATGCGTTTGCTAATACCAGCTCGAGTATTATTCAATCCAAAATCACCGGCAGCATGGTGTTTGTTTTGCTGCCACCGCTGTCGCACTTTGAGTTTTTCTCAGCCTATACACTAGCCGCAATTGTGCGTGGACTGGTTGTGGGCCTAGGGGTATCGCTCACGGCACTAATATTTGATTTACCTAGCCTTAAATACCCTCTATGGATTTTAACTTTTGCCCTGTTAGGCTGCGGCATTATGGCGGTATTGGGCATGATTGCTGGGATTTGGGCCGAAAAATTTGATCAGCTCGCCGCCTTTCAAAACTTTTTGATTATGCCGCTGACGTTTTTATCTGGCGTGTTTTACTCGATTCATAGTTTGCCGTCATTTTGGCAAAAGGTATCGCACTTTAATCCAGTTTTTTATATGATTGACGGCTTTCGCTACGGTTTTTTTGGTCAAAGTGATGTCAATCCATGGCTTTCTTTGTCCGTAGTCGGATTTAGTTTACTTATTCTCGCCGCAATGGCCTTCTCCTTGATAAAATCGGGATACAAAATTCGCCGCTAACTTTTTACTCCAGCGATAATTTCATCGCCTAGAGTCGATTTGACCCCCTAAAGAGCATCATGACGCCAGAACAAGTACAAGCCCTTATTGCCCAAATCCTGCCTTGCGAACAACTGGATGTTGAAGGCGATGGTCATCATTTTTATGCCACGATTGTCTCAAGCCGCTTTGAAGGTTTGGGTTTATTGGCGCGACACCGCTTAATCAACGATGGCTTAAAATCCTATATCGATTCAGGCGAACTGCACGCAATTTCAATGCGTGCGACCCTCACACCGGCTGAAATGGCCAAACGTTAATGGCCGAACCCGATAAACGTTTTGATTTATCGGCCATTGATGACGCCAAAGCCGTTATTGAACAAGCCAAAATCGACGCCAAAAAACCCCAAGATCGCCGTAGCGTTGGCCGTTTAGTAGCACTAACTAATTTGCCGTGGCTCATTGGTATTGTCGCTTGGGTGTGGTGGACTTGGTTTAAATAAAACTTCACCGTCGTCAAGCCACTGCCAAGCAGCATGCGATCGCGCATTGGATGCTGCATAAGCCATAAGCCGACGGATTTCATTGCCTATTTCGTTTTTAGAGAATTGATACAATCATGGACAAATTAAGAATTATCGGTGGTCACCCACTGGCTGGTGAAATTACTATTTCTGGCGCCAAAAACGCCGCACTGCCGATTTTATGTGCTTGCTTGCTAACTGCTGACACATTACGTTTGACCAATGTGCCGCAATTGGCCGATGTGAAAACCACGCAAAAATTGCTACAAGGCATGGGCGTTCGCGTGATGACTGATAACGTCCACGAGTACGAACTCACTGCTGCTGAACTCACTAGCCTCACTGCGCCGTATGAATTGGTTAAAACCATGCGCGCTTCAATTTTGGTACTCGGCCCAACGCTGGCCCGCTTTGGTGAAGCCCAAGTGTCTTTACCAGGCGGCTGCGCCATTGGCGCGCGCCCTGTTGATCAGCATATCAAAGGCCTTGAAGCCATGGGTGCTGAGATCATTATCGAGCACGGTTATGTCAAAGCCAAAGGTCGCCTCAAAGGTGCGCGCATTGTTTGCGATATGGTCACGGTAACCGGCACTGAAAACCTATTGATGGCGGCAACGCTGGCTGATGGGATTACTGTGATTGAAAACGCGGCACGTGAACCCGAAGTCGTTGATTTGGCGGAATGCCTGATCAAAATGGGTGCCAAAATCACCGGCCACGGCACTGACACCATTACCATTGAAGGCGTTGCCAGCTTGCATGGCGCAGAACACGCCATCATCGCCGACCGTATCGAAACCGGTACTTTCTTAGTCGCCGCTGCCGCCGCGCGCCAAGGTAAAGTGCTACTTAAAAATACCCGCGCTGACATTCTAGATTCGGTACTAGATAAACTACGCGAAGCTGGCGCTTATATCGAAGCCGGTGAAACTTGGATTTCATTGGATATGAAGCATCGCGCGCGCGCAGTGAATTTACGCACGCTGCCGTATCCAGCTTTCCCAACCGATATGCAAGCGCAGTTTATGATGCTCAATTGTATTGCTGAAGGCACCGGCGTGGTGACTGAAACGATTTTTGAAAATCGTTTTATGCATGCACCTGAATTGGTTCGCATGGGCGCAAAGATTAATACCGAAGGCAATACCGCCATCATCACCGGCGTTGAAAAACTCTCTGGTGCCGTCGTCATGGCCACTGATTTACGCGCTTCTGCCAGCTTAGTCATTGCCGGTTTGATTGCTGAAGGCGAAACCATTGTCGATCGTATCTACCATCTTGATCGCGGCTATGAGCATATTGAAACCAAACTCGCTGGCATTGGCGCAAGTATTGAGCGATTTCATTAATGTTCAATATCAATCCCAAACCAGCAGATGAAGATAGCGACGGCAAACTCAAGCCACCCACACAGGCAGAAAAAACCTGTGCCGTGATTTTACATTTGTCTGGGCTATGTTGGTTGCCGATTATTCCACTGCAAGTATTGGCGCTGATTGTGCCTTTTTTGGGTTTGCAATTTGCCCGCGCGCACTCGGAATTCGTTGAACAACACGCGGTGCAAATTTGTAACTTTCAAATGTTAATGGCTTGTTTTTATGTCTTGGCGCTGATTGCGACTTTATTCTTTAAAACGCCCATTTTTATTTGGTGGGTTGCCATTGGCGCTTCTTTGTTTTCAGTTTGGGAAGCGGCCAAAGCCATAAATGGCTGGCCAGCTAAATACCCTGCCGGTCTCAAACTATTTAAATAAAACCGTGGCGCTTGGCGCCACTGCAGGAAATCCTAATGATTACGATCGCGCTATCGAAAGGCCGTATTTTTGAAGAAACGCTCCCCCTATTGGCAGCGGCAGGGATTGTGCCAAGTGAAGCGCCCGAAAGCACCCGTAAGCTCATTATCGGCACCAATCAAGCCGATGTGCAGCTGATTATCGTACGTGCTTCGGACGTGCCAACTTATGTGCAATACGGCGCGGCCGACTTAGGCGTTGCCGGTAAAGACGTGCTCATCGAGCATGGCGGACAAGGTTTGTATCAGCCACTGGATTTAGAAATCGCCAAATGCAGCCTAATGGTGGCGGTACAAAATGGCTTTGATTATGCCGAAGCGGTGAAACAAGGCGCGCGTTTACGCATCGCCACCAAATACACCGAACAAGCTAAAGAACATTTTGCCAGCAAAGGCGTGCACATCGATTTAATCAAATTGTATGGCTCAATGGAATTAGCGCCCTTGGTGGGTTTGGCCGATGCGATTGTGGATTTGGTTTCAACCGGTAGCACGCTCAAAGCCAATGATTTAGTGGCCGTTGAGCATATTCGCGATATTTCGAGCCGCTTAGTGATCAATCAATCGGCACTCAAACTCAAACAAGCGCGGATTCAACCGATGCTGGATGCCTTTACTGGCACTGTAAATCAACGGAAAAACTAGTTCGATATGCAGTGGCGAAACTGGATTAGCTGGAAAAAAGCGCCTTTTTATGCGTTAGCAATGATGTTTTGCTGGCCTTGGCTGCTGCAATTTCTGAATTTTACTCATTTCAACAATGGGCTAGTTTTCTTTATTGCTGCTGTTTATATCAATTATTTTTCATTTATTTTTAGTATTGCCAAGGGGCAGCGCCTAAGCGAAGGGGTGACTCCCGAGCACGCGGTGTGGCTATTTATTTTAAGCAATATCTTTTTGGCTTTGGTATTTGCTGTTGGTTGGCACCATTTTGCTTTGTTTGGTACTGCGCAGCAATGCATCGCCAACCCCACGGCACTGCAAGCAATTTACTTCTCTGCAGAAGTTTTTTCTACCGTTGGCTTTGGCGAATTATTGCCGTGCTTCAGAACAAGGACAAATACTATTTATTGCCGAATCACTGATTGGAACCACGCATTTTGGCGTGTTTATGACGCTCATTTTTAGTCGGGTGATTTTTCCGCAATCCAAACCCAAAACGCCGCGTAAACCCAAAATCGAGCCCAACGACGATCACGCGGTCAGTAAAACGAATAACTCCACTTCTTAGAATTTATGAGGCCTTGTAAAATGAAACCCTCAACAGCATCCAATCTAAAAAACACCGATTATTTCAAAAATCATTTTTAGTAGCCGCTGGCTACAGCTGCCGATTTACCTCGGCCTAATCGTGGTGCAAGGCGTTTACGCTTATAAGTTTCTCGCTGCGCTTTACAATATGCTGATGAATTTAACCTCATTGAGCGAAACCCAAATTATGCTCGCCGTATTGGGTTTGATCGACGTCGTCATGATTGCGAATTTATTGCTAATGGTGACTGTCGGTGGTTACGAAACCTTTGTTTCTCGGCTGCATATTGATAATGATCCAGACCAACCTGAATGGCTGGATCACGTGAATGCAACGGTACTTAAAGTCAAACTTTCGATGGCGATTATCAGTATTTCATCGATCCATCTATTGCAGACTTTTATCAATGCCGCTCAAACCTCAGAAGCGACAATGAAATGGCAAGTGATTATTCATTTGTCTTTCCTCGTGTCTGCTGCTGCGCTCGCTTACACCGATAAACTGCTGCATTCGGTATCTAATCCGCACTAAGCACCGTCCCATCGATACAGCGCGCCGTCCTTGTGACGGCGCTTTTTTTGTCTCATTGCGAAAAAACAACGGCGTACCGCGCCTTCATTACTTCTGATTTTCAGCTTGAGGCCCTAAATGACATTTAGCTGGATCGCCGCCGATAGACGGAGAAGTCAGGGTATAATCAAGGCCATTCTTTCTTGCATTGGGTCTACGCCATGATTCGCCGTTTTGATTCTACTTCCGTCGATTTTCAATCTGAACTCACCGCACTGCTGGCGTTTGAAACCTCGCAAGACCCACAAGTCGACGTTCGCGTTGCCGCCATTTTGGCCGATGTAAAAGCACGTGGCGACGCCGCCGTGATTGAATACACCAATCAGTTTGACGGCACCAGCGCCCAATCGATGGCCGATTTGGAGTTAAGCCAAGAAGAACTCAAAGCCGCGTTTGAACGCCTACCAAGCGATCAAGCCGCCGCATTACAAGCCGCTGCCGCACGCGTGCGTAGCTTTCATGAAAAGCAAAAAATGACGTCATGGTCATACCAAGACGAAGACGGCACACTGCTCGGCCAGCAAGTGACCGCGCTCGATCGCGTGGGTATTTATGTTCCCGGTGGCAAAGCAACGTATCCATCGTCGGTACTGATGAATGCCATTCCGGCGCACGTTGCTGGCGTTCAAGAAATCATCATGGTGGTGCCAACGCCACGTGGCGAGCGCAATGATATGGTGCTGGGTGCGGCGTATGTGGCCGGTGTGAGCCGTGCCTTTACCATTGGTGGCGCGCAAGCCGTAGGCGCATTGGCATTTGGCACGCAAACCATTCCGCAAGTCGACAAAATCACCGGCCCAGGCAACGCCTACGTCGCCGCCGCCAAACGTGCAGTATTTGGGATTGTCGGCATTGATATGGTGGCCGGTCCATCCGAAATTCTGGTGATTGCCGACGGCACCACGCCTGCCGATTGGGTGACAATGGACTTATTTAGCCAAGCCGAACACGACGAAATCGCGCAATCGATTCTGCTGTGTACCGACGCCGCTTACTTAGCTGAAGTTGAAGCCAGCATCGCTAAATTGCTACCAAGCCAGCCGCGCAAAGATATTATCAGCGCATCACTGGCTAATCGCGGCGCGCTGATTTTGGTGAAAGACTTAACTGATGCCTGCGAAATCAGCAATTACATCGCACCCGAGCATTTGGAGTTGTCAGTCGCCAATCCAGACGCACTATTGCCGCAAATCCGCCACGCGGGAGCGATTTTTATGGGGCAATTTTTACCTCAGAAAGCTTGGGCGACTATTGCGCCGGACCCAACCATGTATTGCCGACGGCCCGCAGCGCGCGTTTTTCCAGCCCGCTCGGAGTGTACGACTTCCAAAAGCGCTCGTCGATGATCAAAGTCTCTGAAGCTGGCGCACAAAAATTAGGCAAAATCGCCAGCGTTCTCGCGCACGGTGAAGGCCTAACAGCACACGCTAATGCCGCAGAACTACGTTTAAAAGCTTAAAGCAAACAGCCCCGCAATCACGACTGTGGGGCTGTTGAGATTGGCAATTTATAACTTAAGTATTGCGCTATAGACTAATAAGAAAATGTGCTACAGCCACATACCCTAAACAAGCAATTCACTCAAACCACTCAAATCGGGTGAAATATTCGGCACCATCGCCGCATTTAAATGCAGCAAAATAAAATTCACTCGACGCGCAAAATCATCCGCCAATTCAAACTGGCCAGTACTGCGAGCGTAACGCTCAGCCTGATCACTTAAACGCATTTCTAAATGCCGTAAACCATCGGCTTTTGCAATCAGCAGGCCACGCTGAATAATGCTCAGTGCCAATACCAGCTGCCCTTTTTTGGCCATTAATTGCGCCCATAACGCCAATAAATTGACCTCGACCCAATGATATGGCGTGCGAGCAACAATTGCTAAACCATCCGCAATTAAATCTTCTGCCGTGATTAGATCGCCCGTTTCTAGCTTAATTTCAGCCAAACGATATGAACTGGTCGCCGCATAATGTGGCAGTTTCTGCTGTAAACATAACTGCAAAGCTTCGCGCAGTAACGCTTTTGCGGCAGGGATTTCACCGATCTTTTTTAAATTAACCGCCCAATTAATTTTGGCCTTAACCAATAAAAAGGGATCGTCCTGCCCCAGCAATAATCCATGCGCTAGACTGTGCATTTTCGCCGCCAATGCATGGTCGCCACCGGCATCACAAATTTGCCCCAAGCCAATTAAGGCCAAACTGCGCGTTTTTAAAAACTCGACTTGTTTACCACACAAAACCGCACATTGCTGCCAATGCTCAAGCGCTTGGGGGTAACATGCTTGCGAGTAATAACAACGGCCAATTTGCTCGATAATTTCTGGCGTGCGCTGCATTTGCTTAAATTCTTCGGCGTAGACCAATGCTTCTGTTAAGCAGCTCAGCGCATGCTTTACATCTCCGAGTTGATCTTCGATTTGCGAGAGCAACAAAGCGCAATCAATCAAACAAGACGCATCAAACACTTGCCGCGCTTCAGCTAACAACGCCAAACACTGCGTGCGCGCACGCTCCGGTTCGATAAACATCGATTGCCTTACCGCCAATACGCGCTGTTGTCGCACTACTTGCTCAGTTAAAGGCAGCTCAAACACAGAATGGATTTACCTCTTGAATTTGTTGTACTCAGATTCATCCGCGGTATAAGTACCGACGAATAGGCGTTTACAGACGATTATTTGCCTTATTATCGTCATCAAGGTCGAATTACTTGAGCGAAGCACCAAGATAAATGTCATCACGGCAAATAATAGTGTCAGATTAAACATGAATGACCCGCGACAAGCTTCGTCCCCCATTCATTTTTGTAAGAAAGAAACGCGGCGGCGAACGTAACGATTCGGCGGATTCTGATAGAATAGGACGGACATCATCGTGGTCCGCGCATTCCGCCCAATGCCCTTTGCCAATCTCGAGAACAGACTCATGCGCCAAGTAACAGTTAGCCGCAATACCTTAGAAACTCAAATCACCATTACCCTCAATTTAGACGGCACGGGAATCAGTAAATTTGATACCGGTGTACCTTTTTTTGAACATATGCTCGACCAAGTCGCTCGCCATGGCCTATTTGATATCGAAATCAAAGCCGTTGGTGATTTGCATATTGATGCTCATCATACGGTTGAAGATGTTGGTATTACGTTAGGGCAAGCCTTTGCTCAAGCGGTTGGCGATAAAAAAGGCATTGTGCGTTATGGCCACAGCTATGTGCCACTGGATGAAGCACTCTCGCGGGTGGTGGTCGACTTATCTGGCCGCCCTTGCTTGGAATATGATTGCGAATACACCCGCGCAATGATCGGCGGCTTTGATGTCGATTTATTTGGTGAATTCTTCCGTGGTTTTGTTAACCATGCTGCGATTAGCTTGCATATCGACAATCTGAAGGGCAAAAACGCCCACCACCAAGCTGAAACGATTTTTAAAGCGCTTGGCCGTGCTTTGCGTATGGCCGTTGAGCACGACCCCCGCATGGCGGGCATCACACCATCGACCAAGGGCACGCTAGTCGGCTAATTTGGCTAAAAACATTAACCACAGAGACACAGAGGCGCAGAGATAAACCAAGACGACCAATGAACACTCAATCGTTTTTGTTTTTCCACTACTCCCTCTGTGTCTCTGTGCCTCTGTGGTGAAATATTTAAAATGAAAATAGCAATCGTAGATTACGGCATGGGCAATTTGCATTCGGTGACTAAGGCGTTTGAGCTGGTTGCCGAAGGGCAAGCCGAGATTATCCTTACCGCCGACCCGGCTGTTGTGGCTAGCGCAGATAAAGTGGTCTTTCCTGGCCAAGGTGCCATGCCCGATTGTATGCGTGAACTCGAGGCCAGCGGTTTAAAACAAGCTGTACTCGATGCTGCGGCAAGCAAGCCTTTTTTAGGCATTTGCGTTGGTGCACAGTTATTGTTTGAACATAGTGAAGAAGGCAATATGGATTGTCTTGGCGTTTTTAAAGGCAAGGTGATTAAGTTCAAGCCCGAAAATATGCATGATGAGCACGGCCAAAAACTCAAAGTGCCGCATATGGGCTGGAATGAAACATTCATTGTGCAAGATCACCCACTATGGGCTGGCATTGCTGACAAAGAGCGCTTTTACTTCGTTCACAGCTATCATTTTGCGCCGGCCGAACCACACGACACCATCATTGAAACCAGTTATCCCAATCGTTTTGCCGTGGCAATTGCTAAAGATAATATTTTTGCCATCCAATGCCACCCCGAAAAAAGCCACACTGCTGGGCTGCAATTATTAAGAAATTTTGTGCATTGGAATGGTAAGCAATAAGCTAAGCAGATATTCAGTTTGCAATCGCTTCGCTCAATTCAGTTAGTTTTAACCTATACTGCTTACTTGGCTTTGACCTATTAACGACTCTTTTACTTTTACACGCTAACATCATGCTGATTATTCCTGCAATTGATTTAAAAGATGGCCAGTGCGTACGCCTGCGCCAAGGTGAAATGAACGATGCCACCGTATTTTCTGACGATCCAGCAAGCTTCGTTAGTCATTGGCTCGATCAAGGTGCGCGTCGGATGCATTTAGTCGATTTAAACGGTGCGTTTGCGGGTAAGCCAAAAAATTTGGCTGCGGTAAAAAAAATCCTCGCGGCAATCAATGGCGAAGTGCCGGTGCAATTGGGGGGCGGCATTCGCTCGCTGGAAACCATCGAAATGTATCTGGATGCCGGGATTGATTACGTCATTATTGGTACCGCCGCAATCAAACAACCGGGGTTTTTACACGAAGCGTGTGATGCCTTTCCGGGTCAAATCATTGTCGGTCTAGATGCCAAAGACGGCATGGTGGCCACTGATGGTTGGGCTAAAGTCACCGACCACAATGTGATTGATTTGGCAAAACGCTTTGAAGGCTACGGCGTTGAAAGCATTATTTACACCGATATCGGCCGTGATGGCATGTTGTCTGGGGTGAATATCGAAGCCACGGTCAAATTAGCCCAAGCTTTAACCATCCCAGTCATTGCTTCTGGCGGTCTAACTAATTTGGACGATGTGCGTAAATTATGCGAAGTGGCCGATGAAGGCATCGAAGGTGTGATCACTGGCCGTGCTATTTATGAAGGCACCATCGATTTTGCCAAGGCACAAGACTTAGCGGATGAGCTTTCCGCCTAAATCGTCAGCGAGGGCGCATGGAAAAACCAGACTGGTTCAATTGGGCAAATGACGAAAGAAAAACGGGTGATTGGATTCGCGCCAATAACCCCAAGTGGTTTGCCGAGGTTTGCCAGATTTTGTTTGAATATGACCCGATGATGATTTCGCTAGTGAGCGAGCCGGAAGGTTATGCGCCAGAAGTAGGTAGTATTTTACGCAGTCTACCGCAGTGCTTGAACGTCGACGACGTGCAACAACTTCTTTTTAATGTTTTCACCCAATGGTTTACGCCAGAATTTGCTGGCAGCCGCAGCCAATACGCTGAAGCTGCGGCCGCCATTTGGGAAAACTGGAAACAGCAACAACTCGATTAATCTGCGGTGCCTCACCGCACGGAAATAAAATGCCTTTAGCCAAACGTATTATTCCCTGCCTTGATGTCACTGCTGGCCGTGTCGTCAAAGGCGTCAACTTCCTCGAATTACGTGATGCCGGAGACCCTGTCGAAATTGCGCGCCGTTATGACGCACAAGGCGCTGACGAGCTGACCTTTCTCGACATTACCGCTTCAAGCGACAACCGCGATTTAATTTTGCACGTCATCGAAGCAGTTGCATCGCAAGTTTTTATCCCGCTCACCGTTGGCGGTGGCGTTCGCGTTCCTGACGACGTGCGTCGTTTACTCAACGCTGGCGCCGATAAAGTCAGCATCAATACCACGGCGGTGACCAATCCCGAAGTGGTCGAACAAGCCGCTAGCCGTTTTGGTAGCCAAGCCATTGTGGTGGCCATTGACGCTAAAGCCACCGATGCCACCAATAGCCGTTGGGAAGTCTTTACCCACGGCGGTCGCCGTGCAACCGGGCTCGATGCGGTGGAATGGGCGCTAAAAATGCAGCAACTTGGCGCCGGTGAAATTTTACTCACCAGCATGGATAGAGATGGCACCAAGATCGGCTTCAATCTGCCACTAACGCGTGCCGTATCTGATGCGGTCAATATTCCAGTTATCGCCTCGGGTGGCGTAGGTAATTTGCAGCATTTGGTCGATGGCGTGAAGCAAGGCCATGCCGATGCGGTATTGGCGGCGAGCATCTTCCATTTTGGCGAATACTCAGTTCGAGACGCTAAGCTCGCCATGCAAGCAGCAGGCATTGAGGTGCGTTTATGAGCCAGCCACTTTGGCTAGATGAAATCCAGTGGGATGACAAAGGCCTAGTGCCGGTCATCGCCCAAGACGAAACATCAGGACGGGTCATGATGTTTGCGTATGCCAATAGAGAGGCCGTTGCACTTACTGCCGAGCGACATACCGCCCATTATTGGACTCGATCACGGCAAAAACTTTGGCACAAAGGCGAAGAATCAGGACATTTTCAACACGTATCAGCCATTGAGCTCGATTGCGATGGTGATGTACTGATTTATAAAATTCGCCAAGAAGGTGGCATCGCTTGTCATACCGGCCGTGAAAGCTGCTTTTTCCGCACTCTGCAAAATGACCAATGGGTTGTTTCCGAAGCAGTTTTAAAAGATCCCAAGTCGATTTATGGTGCGAATCATCAACATTAAAAAATCTCACACCGTTACAATTGCCACGAACTTGTAACGTAAGCGCAATATAATCCCTCATGTTTGCTGTATGGAGCTCGCTATGGTTTCCGCTGAAATTCTTGAACGTCTATCGACTACGCTGGCTGAGCGTCGTTTAGCTGATCCAACTTCGTCATACGTTGCCAAGCTGTATCATAAAGGCACCGATGAAATCCTCAAGAAAATCGGCGAAGAAGCAGTCGAAACCATTATGGCGGCTAAAGATGGCGACAAACTGCATTTGGTGCGAGAAGTTGCTGATTTATGGTTTCACACTATGGTTTTGCTGGCACATCAAGGCTTAAGCCATGAAGATGTACTGGCCGAATTAGCAAGACGTGAAGGCATTTCGGGTATTGATGAAAAAGCGGCACGTAAATAAGCACTCGTGCAAAAGTTTTATCGCCTAGCCTAAGCGCCGAAAATTGACGTTAACATTTGGCAAGGCTGCGATGCACGAAAACTTTTGCTTATCTACTTAGGTCTAATGGGAAGCACAATGAGCGATTGTTTATTTTGTAAAATTGTTGGCAAAAAGATTCCTGCGAAAATCATTTATGAAGACGATGATCTCATCGCTTTTAACGATATTCGCCCAGCAGCCCCAGTACATTTTTTAGTCATTCCGAAGCAACATATTGACTCTTTACTTGGCTGCACCGAACAAGATCAAGTTTTACTGGGTAAACTTTTGGCACGCGTACCCCACATTGCGCGTGAACAAGGCTTACAAGCCGGCTTTAAAACAGCGATCAATACCGGTGAAGCCGGCGGGCAAGAAGTGTATCACTTACATTTACATGTCTTGGGTACCCCAGAAGAGTCATAGACGCTCAGACGCAGATTAATTACCCTGTATCAATATATCTATTTGTATTGATACAGAAATTTAGCACTTATCGGCGATCAATCGCCCTCTCTACTTATCGAGGCATATCATGGGTTCATTTAGTATTTGGCATTGGTTAGTGGTACTGGTCATTATCATCTTGGTTTTTGGCACCAAAAAATTAGGCTCAGTCGGTAAAGACTTAGGCTCAGCAGTCAAAGGCTTTAAAGATGGTTTAAAAGATGGCGAACAAGCTGAAGCTGACGCCAAAAAACCAGCAGAAAAAGAAGTCGGTCGTGTCATTGATAACGACAAACCTTAAGCGTGCTTGGCACTCAGGTTTTCGCTATTTTTATTCACCCCGCTTTTTTCGGTAATGCCTGTGCTTGACATGAGTTTTGGTGAGTTATTAGTCATTGGTGCTGTCACATTGATTGTGGTGGGGCCGGAACGCATGCCTAAAGTTGCAAGAACGGCCGGCATGCTGCTGGGCCGCTTGCAGCGCTTTATCGCCAATGTGAAATCTGAAATCCACCAAGAAATGCAAATGGGCGAACTCGCCAAACTAGAGACTCAATTGCGCGAAGGGACTGATGATTTACGTAATTCAATTCATCAGCCCTTTGCCGACGCCGCCGCTATGCTAGCCGAAGGCGCACAAATGCCACCGACAGGCAGTGATGAGGACAGCAGCGCCGCCCTTGAGCACGCCATCGAAACTTTGCCAGCACTCCCCAATAGTGCCTATCGCGATCGGCGCTAACCTCAATGAACGATGAATCACTGAGTTCATCAACTTGCGGCAGTGAATAGACCCAACCCTTGCCGACAGCGAAAAAGACATGATCGATAATCTACAGCCTTTATTTAGCCATTTATTAGAGTTGCGCACCCGCCTAGTTCGCGGCGTACTGGTTTTTTTGCTGGGCTTTATCGTTGCCTTTGCTTTTTCGGCGCAACTTTACGATTTACTCGTTGCCCCATTAGCGACGGTACTTCCCGGCCAAAAACTGGTCACAATTGGCATTGCCTCGCCGTTTATGGTGCAAGTTAAAATCGCCGCCTTAGTGGCTTTTGTCATTACCTTGCCGCACACTTTATTTCAAGCTTGGGCTTTTATTGCGCCCGGTCTGTATCAGCATGAAAAAAAGCTCATTATTCCTTTAATCATCGCCTCCAGCCTGTTGTTTCTTCTGGGCATGGCCTTTGCATATTTTCTGGTTTTTGGCGTGGTGTTTAAGTTTATTGTCTCGGTTGTACCTGCCAGCATGCAATGGCTGCCTGACTCTGGCGAATACCTTGATTTTGCCATTGGCATGTTTTTGGCCTTTGGCGTGACTTTTGAAGTGCCGATTGCTGTGATTGTATTGGTCAAAATGGGCGTAGTCTCCATCGCAAAATTGCGTGAAATTCGCTCTTATGTCATTGTCGGCGCTTTTGTCATTGCTGCCATTGTTACGCCGCCCGATGTCGTATCGCAATTGATGCTCGCGATTCCACTGTGTTTGCTCTACGAGCTGGGCGTTTTTATTGCAGCCATGTTATTTCGCCCCAAAGCGGTCGTACCCGTTTGATTTTTCTCTGAGTTCATTATGCCGATTCAACTGCGCCTATTGCAGACCTTGCTCTTTTTGTTTGCCGCCGTGCCGTGTGGGATTCCTTTTCGCTGGAATCCCAATCCCGTTTTCCCATCTGAGCTAGCCGCCTTTGTGTTATGCGTGTTGATTACGCTCACTTGTGCCTTTATTCCAAGTGATCACAAAGACAAAATCAATCCACCGTGGACTAGTCTATTTTGGCTGGCTTTTGCCAGTTTTATTGGGATACAAGCGGCCATTATTCAGCCGTATTACGCCACCGAAGTCGTTTATCCTGTGGTCTATGCACTGGGTGCCGGGATGCTGGCTTGGTCTTTATCGCGCGCGATGGCGGTCTACGGCTCGCAAAGTATTGTCACCATGTTTGCCTGGGGTTTACTTGCTGGCGCCATCTTTAATTCTGGCCTCGCAGTGCCACAAATTATGCAATTGGTACAAGAAGGCCCACGACTGATTTTTGGCAACATCGGCCAAAAAAAATATGTATGGGCATTATCTGGCTTGGGGCCTTGCGAGCGCGGCATATTTAGTCACGCAAAAAGACGAGCTGCCAAAGTGGATGTTTTGGATTGTTGCACCGTGGTTGGCGTTGTCATTGGCATTTTGTGGCTCACGTTCGCCATTTTTGTACGCCGTTGCATGGCTACCGGCGGGTTTATTCTTGTGGTGGCGCGGTGGCGAGATCGTTCGTCAATTTGGTAAAGCACTGAGTATTGCTGCTGTTTTAATCATTGTGATGCAATTTTTAGCGCCGCTAGTGAATGAATTACTGCAAGCGCTACTCAAAGCCAAAAATGAAGTGCCAACGGGCTTGGATCGCATTGATTCTAATGGCTCACGCCGCTTGGTTGAATGGGAAAAAGCTTGGTTAGCTTTCTTGCAGCATCCATGGCTTGGACTGGGCTGGGGCGCATATGGCGCGCAAAGTATTGCGCTGCAAGTTCGGCCCGAATTTGCCATTGTCTCTGAGAGTGTTTTATTTACTCACGCGCATAATTCAGTGCTGAATTTACTCGCTGAAACCGGCATTTTTGCTACTGCGATCATCGTAGCAGGGATCACTTGGGCGTTTGCTAATTTATGGCGCAACTGGAATCAACCGGTGGTGGTGTTTGGTGCGGCACTGGCCATCGTATCGATTTTGCATAGCTTGGTGGAATATCCACTGTGGTATTTCCACTTCCTAGGTCCCTTTGTTGTCGCGCTACTCTTGTTGCGCAGCGATGGGCCACAATGCCAAGTGCCAGCGATCGCAGCGCGAATCAGCTGGACCATCTGGGCGGCGATGGCACTGACAATTTCGGTGCTCGGCGCACAGCTATATCTCAAGATTTACCCGATTATGGATCCCGCCAAAGACGAAAAAATCAACGCAGCGCGAATTCAAACTTTAGAAGGCCTACGCAGCAATCCGTTAATCGACTTTTATGCTGACTTTGGTTTATCTAATTACATCGTCGCCAGCAAGAGCGAAATGCCTTGGAAGCTTGGCATCTTACGCAATCTCAACGCGATTCGCCCTTACCCTGGGCAAATGACCGATCAAGCCGTGATGGAAGCACTCAATGGCAATCAAGCCCTTGCCCAGCAGCTCATGCGCCAAGCGGCTTTTGCTTATCCAGAAAGCTATGATTATTTTTACGAAACCTTATTTAAATTTGATGAACCGGCAGTGCGCGCCTTGGTAAAAGAAGTCGATGAAGGACGCGAGTTTTTTAACCGCAACCTCGATTTCAAATTAAAGCGCCCAACCCCGCCTGAGGAAGAAACCGTCAACTAAATACATAGGCAGATCATTTGATCTGCCTTTTTTATAACTATCTGCAGATCATTCAACCGGCCTTTTTTATAACTGACTGCAGATCATTCAACCGGCCTTTTTTTATAACTATCTGCAGATCAATCAATCTGCATTTTTAACTGAACGCAGAGCAACCGATTTGCCTTTTGCTAGCGAACAACACTGCAATCTGTTGCCTTTTCAGCCTTAGCCACCAACCTTGCGCCTTATTTCATCAGCGACTCACATCCTTACGGCATAATTTACTGTAATAGCGCATCGACGCTAAGCCGCAACTTAAATAATGGATGAGACAATGTTAATCACCACCTTCGCGCTACTGGCATTTATTCTGCTACTGGCCTATATCGCCTTACGCGGCGTCTATGAATTTCGCTTATCTCTTGGCGAAAACGCTGACGAGCACATGCCGTTATTTGCGCCGCACACCGGTACTTCAGCCTCTTTTCACCAACGTCATCCGATTTACGCCATTGTGTTATTGGTGCTCGGTGCGCGTTTAGCGACTTGGCTATTGGCATGGCTGTTGTTTATCTTTCGAGAAAATCAGGTGGTCGGCTTTTTTGACAGCCTCAAAACCATTTGGTGGCGCTGGGATGCGGTGCATTATCTAAATATTGCTGCTCACGGCTATGTCACCGACGCGATGCCAGAAAAGCTCAATCTGGTGTTTTATCCACTCTACCCGGCCTTGGTCGCGTTGATTGGGCTCACTGGAATACCAGTGTTTGCGGCCAGCTTAATCGCCTCATTAGCCGCTTTTTGTGGTGCCTGTATCGTGCTCTATCGTTTGGTCGAGCGCGAAACGCAAAATACACAGCTGGCTTGGGATTGCTGCAAAATCTTAGTGATTTTCCCGTTCTCGTTCTTTTTTGCGATGCCGTATACCGAGAGCTTATTTTTACTGCTCACTTTACTGTCATTTTGGTATTTACGCGGCGGGCATTGGCTACTGGCTGGCGTATTTGCTGCGCTGGCAGGCTTTACCCGCAATCAAGGGATTTTATTGCTGGTTCCATTTGCCGTTGAAATCCTATTGCGCTGGCGCAATGGCCAGCTCCACCGCCCTTGGCGCGCGCTGCTAGGGCTTACCTTAGTCCCGTTGGGTTTATTGGCTTATTTAGCGATCAATCACATTGTGGCCGGCAATTGGCTGCAGTTTTTAATCTATCAACGGCAAAATTGGTCACAAAGCTTTGGCTTTATGCCCAGCAATGTTGCCAACGCCTTTAGCAACCTCGTGCAAGGCGATTTAAACCTCGCGCTGGGCACTTGGTTGCCCACCGTGCTGTGCTACTTTGCCGCGATTGCCTTGCTGCTCACCAGTGGCCGGCAATTGCCACTGCCGTATTTAGCCTATGCCGCGGTGTATTTATGGGTGTCGTATTCGCCAAGCTGGTTGCTATCGGGCCCACGCTATTTGATGAGCTTATTTCCACTGGTGATTGCTACCGGTATGTTGATGCAAAAAAATCGTTATTGGCATCAAGCGATCGAACTCATCATGCTCTTCGGGCTGGGGTTTTTCTTGCTGATGTATATCCATTACCAAGTGTATTGAGCAGGGCTAGCGAGCTATACCCTAGCAAAAAATCAAATCGCCACCGCATCAATAAAAAATTCTCGATTGCCATCACCACCGGCAATCGGGCTGGCGAAATAACTGAGCACGCGAAATTGATTTTCCGTCGCGGCGAGGCAAATTTTGGCTTCAACTTGTGGATAAAGGCTGTCATCACGAACGATGCCACCTTTACCCAAGGCCTGTGGGCCTAATTCAAATTGCGGCTTCACCAAAAACAATAATCGCCCCCCCACCGGTAACACCGAGCGCAATGCGGGCAATACCAAGCTCAGCGAGATAAACGACACATCCCCCACCACTAAATCCAGCGGCGCATCAAGCGCAGATTCAATCATGGCTAAATTTAAATGCCGCGCATTGACGCCTTCAAACTGCGTCACTCGCGCATCAATCGCCAAGCGCGGGTGCAATTGATTATGCCCTACCTCAATGCCCACCACGCGCCGTGCGCCGGACTGCAATAAGCAATCAGTAAAGCCACCAGTTGAAATGCCGACATCCAAGGCCAAAACGCCGCTGACATCCAAGCCTGCCGTGGCTAAAGCACCCGCCAATTTAAGTCCGCCGCGTGATACATAGCGGTCTAACTCATCCGGCGTTACGCTGATTTCAGACGCGGGAGAGACTTTAGTCGCCACTTTATGAATTTGCTGGCCATCAACCCACACTCGTCCAGCCAAAATCATGGTTTGCGCCGCAGTGCGCGACGTGGCCAAACCCAATTCAAGCAGCCATAAATCAGCACGCATATTGATTCCAAAAAATAGATCCGCAGCACGCCGATTAACAACGCCACAACGGATGCACTACCAATCAAAACGCCCTCTAAAAAGAGGGCGATCAGCCAACAAACGCAGCGCCAAACGCTGGCCATCCAATCAAATAAATGATTCGTCTGGGCTTAAGTAGCGCCATTGGCCGCGCGGTAAATCACCGAGCAAAATCCGCCCAATCCGAATCCGCTGCAAACCGACAACTTCCAGACCAACTAGCTCGCACATCCGGCGAATCTGGCGTTTTTTTACCTTCACGCAAAATAAAGCGCAATTGATCGGTATTTTGCCACCAAACCCGCGCGGGTTTGAGTTTAACGCCATCGAGCTCAAGGCCGTGATTGAGTAAACGTAAACCATCGGCTTTTAAATGCCCAGAAACGCGCACTAAATATTCTTTTTCAACTTGAGAGTTTTCGCCGATCAAGGTTTTAGCCACCACGCCGTCTTGCGTCAAGACCAATAGTCCAACTGAATCAATATCCAAGCGCCCTGCTGGCGCGAGGCCTTGATAATGCACCGGCGAAAAAGGAATCCCGCTATTGTCGCCAACCCAATGGTTTTCTGGCTTAAACAGAACCACTGCTGGCTCGTAGCCGTCTTCGGCTTGGCCGGAAACATAACCTACCGGTTTATTAATCAAAATCGTTGCGCGGCCAGCTTGTACTTGGGCGGCAAATTTATGCAGCTCAATCTGCTGGCTCGGTAAAATCTTTGTCCCGAGCACATCGACCACTTGGCCATCGACCAAGACCCAGCCACGGGCAATATATTCATCGGCCTCGCGACGCGAGCATAAGCCCAATTCGGCCATGCGTTTGGATAAGCGTAGGGGTTCTTCCATAATTTTTTCTGCTAATAAAGGCCGACAATGCAACATTTTACTGTTTTAATCGTCTAGGCATAAGACCTATTCATCACATCGAGACAAAAGCATGGAATATTATCTAGGCATTAAGCACTTGCATCTGACTTTAATTGGCCTTTCTGGCCTGCTGTTTTTATTGCGCGGCGTTTTAATGCTCAAGCAATCGGCAATGTTGCAACACCCCGTGTTACGCATCACCCCGCATATTATTGACACTGGGCTGCTCATTGCCGGTTTTAGTTTGGCGCTGATGGCCGGCATGAAACCCGGCGCGCACCCATGGTTGATGGCCAAGCTGATTGCTTTGGCGCTGTATATTATTTTGGGAACCATTGCGATTAAACGCGGTAAAACCTACCGCACCCGCGTCATCGCCTTTATCGCCGCAATCGCGGTGTTTGTGTATATATGATCTTCGTGGCGATCAGCAAAAACCCAATGATTTGGGCTTAAGTCACAACGATAAATCGATTTGGGATTTGGGCAAAAGTAAACGCTGTTACCCAAATCGTTCAGAGACTTAAATCAGCGGCGTTGCTGACGCAGCGTCGCCTGACTCGCTCAACCAATGCCCCGACTTACCGCCGATTTTTTCCAGCAAGCGAATGTCGTTAATCACCATGCCTTTATCCACCGCTTTGCACATATCGTAAATCGTGAGCAGGCCAACGTTAACGGCGGTTAAGGCTTCCATTTCGATGCCGGTTTTACCGTAGGTTTCGCAAGTGACGCTGCAGCGCACCGTCGATTTTTGTCGATCAATATTAAAATCAACACTCACTTTAGTTAGCGGCAAAGGATGGCATAGCGGGATTAAATCGCTGGTTTTTTTTCGCCGCCATAATCGCCGCAATTCGCGCCACACCGAGCACATCGCCTTTTTTATTAGTGCCGTCTTCGATAATGCGCAAGGTATCGGGCAACATCCGAATCTCGCCTTGCGCCGTGGCAATGCGATGCGTTTCGGCTTTGTTGCCAACGTCGACCATATGCGCGTCGCCCGCGCTATTAAAATGCGTTAAACCACCCGCCACCGGAATGGCTTCAACACCAGACAAGCGCGCGGCCAAGCCAGCCAAATCGTCGGGGGTATTTAAATTGGGGAAACTGCCTTCTGCAAAAGTTAAACTCACGGCCTGAATACTCTCTAACCAATCCAACATTTTTAAGCGATTACTTGATAAATGCTCAACTAAAGACGCAAGCACGCCTTTGCGTAGCAAACAAATCGTCGGGTGAATGCGGCCATCGGCGGTTTTGGCGACCACAGCTTGCGCGCCCGAGCGCGCCATTTCTGCACGTAATTTAAGTAATAAATCTGACGGTAAAAATGGCAAATCACAAGGAACGACTAGCATCATATCTGCTGGGGATGCCAAAAATGCCGAATGAATCCCAGCCAAAGGCCCAGGATGGCTTGGATAAACATCGCGCAGCACCGCATAACCGTAACGCGCATAATCAGGCAAATTGCGATTTGCAGAGATCAACACATGATCGACCGATACCGATTGACGCTGTAAACCCTCTAAGCACCATTCGATCAAAGGGCGGCCCGATAGCTCAACCAAGCCTTTATCGCGCCCATCCATTCTACGCCCTTCACCACCGGCCAAGATTACCGCATCAACCATCATTATTACCCTTCCCAACGTTGCTTTGCCGTGCTGTCAGATTCGCGAGCATCAACCCAAATGCTGTGGTTGGTAGTCACTTCTTTCTTCCAAAACGGCGCCTCAGTTTTCAAGTAATCCATGATATACGCATTTGCCATATAGGCAGAATCCCGATGTGCGCTGGCAGTTAAAACCAACACAATTTGCTCGGCGGGTTGCATTGGCCCCACGCGATGAATCACCGTCACTGCACCTAAGTCCCAACGCGCACGCGCCTTGAGCACAATGGCATTAAGCGCTTTTTCGGTCATTTTGGGGTAATGCTCTAGCTCTAAAGCAATCAATTCTGGTTGTGGATTCAGGTCGCGCACGCGGCCGACAAACATCACCACCGCCCCCACCGTGGCATCACCGGCAAGGCGGGCGCGTACTCGGCGGCGGCATCAAAATCCTGCGTTTGCACGCGTATCACATCCTGCATCAGAGTCATCTGCGTCATATCAGCCCCCGTCACTGGCGGAAAAATCGCCACCTCGGCACCATCACTAATCGCATCGCTCAATTGCGCCATTTCTTGATTGATTGCCACGCGAAACACTTTTCCAGTCGCCAACTCGGCGTGCCAAACCCCGCCGCGCGCCGCCAATAGGGCAATTAAATCGGCCACCGTGGCGGGCGTGCTGGGTAACATTTCTTCAGACACCCCAAAAGCTTCTTTTAAACGAGCAAAATAAACCAAATTAATCATATTTGAACCCCTTAAACCAAGGCCGACAACGGCAAGTAATTCACCGTATCGCCGGCGCTAATCGTTTGCCCTGCCGCCAAATCCACCAAACCATCGCCCCACACCATCGACGTCAACACACCCGATCCTTGTCGTGGGAATAGCTCGACTTGGCCGGCTGCATTCAAACGCAAACTCGCAAGAACTCGCGGCGATCTCCGGCTTTTTTCCAATCAAATGCCGCGATCAGCGGCAAACTCACCGGATCCAGCGCCGTTACGCCTTGGCGCGCTAATAAGAACGGACGCACCAGCATTAAAAATGTCACCATGCTCGACACAGGATTACCCGGCAAACCAATAAAATCAGCCTCAGCAATTCGGCCATGGGCAAATGGCTTGCCCGGCTTCATAGCGATTTTCCATAGATCGAGCGACCCTAGGTATTCAACTGCTGCCTTTACATGATCTTCTTCACCGACCGATACCCCGCCAGAGGTGATGACCACATCGTTTTGCTCGGCAGCCATCGTGAGTAATTCAATCGTCGCGGCTCTATCGTCGGCCACAATGCCAAAATCAGCCACCGCGCAGCCTAAGGTTTGCAGCAAAGTATGCAGCGCATAGCGGTTGGAGTTATAAATTTGCCCCGCCGCCAGCGGCTTACCCGGCTCAACCAGCTCGTCCCCAGTACTCAACAGCGCCACTTTGAGTGGTCGCACCACCGGCAAAGTCGGGCAACCGATCGACGCCGCCAAGCCGATTTCTGCCGCACCCAAACGCGTTCCGGCCGTTAACACCACCGACTGCGCGGCAATATCCTCACCGGCGCGGCGAATATTCGCGCCATTTTTGAGTGGCATCGTCACCGTAACTCGGCCATCGTTCACCGTGCAAACCTCTTGCATCGCCACCGCATTAGCGCCAGCCGGAATCGGCGCACCGGTAAAAATCCTAGCTGCCTCACCGACCGCGAGTGCCTGCCCTACTTCACCCGCCGCAATGCGCTGGCTCAGCAAAAAATCGGCTGGCGGGGAATTAAAATCGGCGATATTAAGCGCATATCCATCCATCGCGCTGTTATCAAAACCGGGCACCGCCAACGGCGAAATCACATCGTGCGCCAAAACTCGGCCATTGGCCGCCAATAAATCCAAATGTTCAAACTCGCGCACTCGGCGCGCTGCAGCCAGTAAGTTCGCCAAGGCAGTCGCAAAATCCAGCATAAAAACTCCAATCATTATTAAATTTTAAAACTGCGTTTGCGCTCAGCAGTAAACGCCCACCACGGCTGCTGCGGCGCTTCACCGGCCATAAAACGCGTAATTGAGATCAACACATCGAGCACACAAGGATCTTGCCGCACGCCCGTGACATCACATAGCGCCAGATACAATTCATACGGACTGCGCCCAATTAATTGCGTGGCCTCGGTAATGCCCAGCAACTGCAAATCTTTTGCCAACGCCGGGCCAATATTAGGTAAATCTGTCAGTTGATTTAAGCGATTTCGATCGACTTTACTCGGATTCATGCCGCACTCACTCTGCTAGATTTGTACTCAAATGCCGCGAGATTCAGTTGCAAAAAAAGCATAAATAAACTGCGCCAATGCCGGTACATCATTCAAATCCAGATGGGGTATTGCCTGCTGAAGCTCGCTGTCTGTCGCAATGGCGACAATACTGGCATGATCTGGATACAACAGCGGCTTGCCATTGGCCTCGCGCCAGATTTCTATTTTGGGGATTTCTTCCGATTTAAAGCCTTCTAACAAGGTCAAATCAGCCGGTGCCAGCCGCGCAATTTGCTCAGCCAATGTGGGCTCAGCCGCACCGCGTAGTTCGTGCACAATGGCATAGCGAAACGGCGACACCACCATCACCTCACCTGCACCAGCCGAGCGAAACCGCGCGCTATCTTTACGCGGCGGCTCTAGCTCCAAATCATGATGCGAATGCTTAATCACATTCACCCGCCAACCCAGCTGAGCGAGTTCCGGCAGCAATGCTTCAATCAACGTGGTTTTACCCGAACCGGAATAACCAGTAATACCGAGGATGTGGGTCATCTCGCTCACTTTCAGTATTTAAATTTAAAATAATCACCTTCATTCATTCCAGATAGATTTACGTCTGAATGAACAATTCATTAGGCATTTATTTGCAATCGACAGCGACTCATACATTGTCCAACACAGAATCAGATTTAAAGGCGAAGGCAAATAAATGCTCGTTTTTTCTAACTCAGCGAGGCGAAAATCTCGCGGTAAACGTTGGGCTGCATTTCATTTAGCCCAACCTACTAACTAAATTATGGATTTACTGCAAGTAAAAATTGAAGCGCATAAATAATTCCGTACAATGACGCAGAAAAACCAATAAGCATTAAAAATCTAGCAACATTTACTTTCCAAGGTTCTACAAATGGAATCCACATGAAATATACATTTTCAGCCATGCATTCAGAACTGCGTACAGTGAGCAAACTTGGCAAATCACGATTAACAGATAATATTTCTATACCTATTTCCTCTTTTGGATTTAAGGTATCAAAAACCATAAAATATCGATTATCATCAGTTGTTGAGTCCGTATATTTTCGTATAGGCCATAAATTCACAAATTGTGGCTTGAAATTGAATATTAACTCAACATTCTTTGCTGTTTCTCTTCCTGTATTTATGACTTTTATAGAACCCGTGCATGCGCTCTGATTTTGAGCAACTTGATCATTATAAACAGGCTCATTAATCAAAAACGTAAACGCATGCGGACTAGACCAAATTAATTTTGGTTTTGCTTTTATTCCAACATTGAGAAACCATGCGATAAATGGAATTACGATAGAGACAATTTCTTTTATGTGCTGACTTATAAAATCACTCAAGATCTGAATACTCACAAAAATCTCCACACTAGAAATATTAGGTTCTCAATTAAGCTACGATCAGCCCTCTAAACAGCAGTTTAACCCATACACCTCATTTACTTCCAAGCATCGTCAGCGGCTATGCGCCGCGGCACTCACTTTTCTTGCTTCGCCAAGAAAAGTAAGCAAAAGAAGGCGACTCGAGACGAACTCGGCTCCGCCGTTCCCTCGCGTGGCGCGAGCCAAACGATCAAACTGTTCGTCTCGCTTCGTGCTCGGTGTTCGTTTTAACGGGACTTTAAGCCCCAGACCAAGCAGCGCGAAATAATCATGAGGTATTGCCAGCAAATCATTGCTATTTAAAGGCTACAGCCATATACATCAATCACAAATCACAAATCACAAATCACAAATCACAAATCACAAATCACAAATCACAAATCACAAATCACAAATCACAAATTCTGCGCTGTTATACCAATCCAATCACCGCAACTAAGTACGCACTGGTGGCATCATGGTTTTCCATCCCGTTCAAGCGCACCGAGTGCGGAGCGAGACGAACGGTTTTTCGTTTGGCTCGCGACAATCGAGGGCATCGGGGACCGATGCGCGCTCGGGGCTCCTTTTCTTTGGTTCGTTTCTTTTGGAGAAGCAAAAGAAATGAACCCGTCCGCGCGGCGGAAACGCGCACCCAAACCACCGTGCCGCAGGCACATAAACTAAAAAAAAACAACTCACACTCTACACATTGAATTCAACAAGCACACTTCTCAAAACATCAAACAAAAAAATCGGACAAGGCCTGTGCCTTATCCGACCTACATACCACCGTATATCAATACAACCATTGGCCCGAAATGGCCACAGCCCAATACCTAGCCACCCGTTTGCGACATAAAGCGGATAATCTTGCCGGGCTGCTCTTTAAACTCATGTTTTTCGGGTTTTAACTCAATCGCATGCTGCAAAGCACTGAGGATTTCTTCGTCCGTTGCGCCACCGCGCAATAAGGGCGCGAATTCAAATTTTTCTTCCTGCCCCAAACACATATACAAAGTGCCATCGACCGACAAACGCACTCGATTACACGTGGCACAAAAATGCTGTGAAATGGGGGTGATAAAACCAACTCGGCCACTGCCATCTTGCGTTTGCCAGTAGCGTGCTGGTCCGCCGCCCAATTCTGCAACTTCAGGAATCAGATCAAACTGCGACACCAATTGCTCACGGATTGGATTCAAATCCATATATTGCGCATTGCGGCCGGTGTCGCCCATCGGCATGGCTTCGATTAAGCGCAAAATAAAACCATTTTCGAGGCAAAAAGCCACCATACGCTGAATTTCATGCTCATTTACACCACGCATGGCGACCATATTGAGCTTAATCGGCGCAAAGCCTGCGGCCTTGCCTGCCATAATTCCGGCCATAATCGCATCGAAACTATCCCGACCGGTGATGGTATTAATACAGCCCTTATCCAGTGAATCCAGACTAACATTGATGCGCTTAACACCGGCGGCTTTGAGCGCCACCGCGTGTTTACCCAGCTGAGTGGCATTGGTCGATAAAGACAGGTCTTCAACGCCGGGCAAAGCGGCCAAACGGGCGGCCAATGCAGGCAAATTGCGGCGTAATAAAGGCTCGCCGCCGGTTAAACGAACTCGCGATACGCCCGCTTTGGCAAAGATGCCGACTAAGCGGGTCATTTCATCAAAGTTGAGCCAGTTTTTCGGCTCTTCGTAATCGTCAAAACCCTTAGGCAAACAGTAATTACAGCGTAAATCACAGCGATCGGTGACCGACAGCCGCAAATAACGTATGGCACGGCCAAATCGGTCTTGCAAAGCGGTCGAACTCGATAAGGTGGACGTTGACATATTTTTCCTTTTAACTTCAGCAAGTTAATTGCACGAGGTTCGCACGGTATATTGACTTAGTCGAGCGATAGGCATCGTTCTGACAGTGTAGTCAAAGCAATCACTCAAAGCGCAATTTTGCTGATGTGTACGGTCTCAATGACGGTGGCAAAACCGATAAGACGATTAAGCACTATAAAATACTTTTTTTTAATCTGCTGATTGTATTAAGGACTACCTCTTTGTAGGTGTGCCGAGATAGAACCAAATACCCGCCTGTAATAAACAGTGAATCCGTATACTAAACCTATGATTTTAATCGACCAAATTGCTGCGCAGCGCGGTGATCGCCCCCTTTTTTCGAATCTTTCTTTCGCCCTTCAGGCGGGAGATTGCATTCATTTGCGCGGCGAAAACGGCATCGGTAAAACCAGTTTACTTAAAATGCTGGCGGGTCTTTCTCAGCCTGATCAAGGCCAGATTTTGTGGCAAGGGCAAGCGCTGACTGAGCTTGGCGACGACTACCACCGCCAGCTGCATTATTTAGGGCATAAAGATGCGCTGAAAGACTTGCTCAGTCCATATCAAAATTTACATTGGGCGGCGCAAATCGCGGGGAACCCATTATCAGAGGCGGCAATTTTGCACACTTTGGCCAAAGTGGGCTTATTGCAGCAATGTGACCTACCCGTGCGTAGCTTGTCGCAAGGACAAAAAAAACGCGCCGCCTTAGCCAGATTGCTGGCCACGCCACGGCCGCTATGGCTACTTGACGAGCCATTTGTCGCGCTCGATACCACGGCACAAAGTGAGCTGGGAGAGTGGATTAATACACATTGCCAGCAAGGTGGGCTTGTTATTTTCACGTCACACCAGAAATTACCCTGCACAATCAAGCAGGTAACGGAATTCACCCTCACGAGGCCGGTATGAGTAGTTGGGCTTTTTTCTGTACGGTGATCCGATCCGGCGGGATTTATTTTTGGCTTGGCAGCAGCGCGGTGATTTATTGGTTGGGCTGGTGTTTTTTGTCTTGGTGGCTTGCTTGTTTCCTTTGGCGATTGGCCCTGAGGCCAAATTATTAAGCCGCATTGGCCCCGGTGTTTTATGGGTTGCCGCCATTTTGGCCAATTTGCTGGCCTTACCACGGTTATTTCAAGCCGATTGGCAAGACGGCACGCTCGAGCAATTACTGCTCGCCCCCGCGCCAGCGAGCATGATGGTGGCCGGCAAAATTGTCGCCCATTGGTTAACCACCGGAGTACCACTGACCTTAATCGCTCCCTTGCTTGGCGTGCAATACGGCTTAAGTAGCGATTTATTGCTGATGTTAATGGCGACCTTATTTATCGGCACGCCGGTACTGAGCGCGCTGGGCAGTATTGGCGCGGCGCTGACTTTAGGCGTACGCCAAGGCGACATGCTTTTAGCATTGTTAGTCTTGCCACTGTATGCGCCAGTGCTGATTTTTGGCAGTGGCGCGGTAGCAGCCGTTGCTGGTGGCTTAAATGGCTATGCCGAGCTTTCTTTATTGGCGGCAATTGCTTGCGGAGCACTGTTTTTAGCCCCGTGGCTAGCGGCAATGTCGATCAAATTGGCGGTGGAATAATGCCCCATTCAAATCCTAGGACTGCAATGAAACCGAATACCGATGGGCCACGTTGGCTGAATATTTTTCATTTTGCTTCGCCGTATCAGTTTTACCCTTTAGCCGGTCGATTGATTCCACTGTTTGCTACGCTGGCGACGCTATTGGCCATGGCAGGTCTGTGGTTGGGATTTGCGATAGCGCCAGCCGATGCCCAGCAAGGTGAAGGCTATCGGATTATTTTCTTGCACGTGCCGACCAGTTGGATGGCGATGCTGATTTATGTGGCAATGGCTTTTTGGTCGGTGATGCATTTGATTTTACGCACACGGTTATCGGCCATGATGGCGCAAGCCTTGGCACCGACGGGCGCTTTAATGGCGTTTTTATCGCTGTTCACCGGCGCGCTATGGGGCAAGCCAATGTGGGGAACATGGTGGGTTTGGGATGCACGGCTAACGTCGATGTTGCTGCTGTTTTTCCTGTATCTGGGTTTTATCGCCCTCACCCGCAGCATTGATGAACCCGAGCGCGCCGATAAAGCCGGCTCGGTGTTGGCGATTGTTGGCGTATTTAATGTGCCGGTGATTTATTTCTCGGTGAAATGGTGGAATACGCTACATCAAGGCGCGTCGATTTCAATGGAAAAAGGCAGCACCATGGCCAGCACCATGCTGATTGCCATGCTGCTGATGTCGCTGGCGGCGTGGATGTATTCAATCACCACCACGCTCAGCCGAGTACGTAATTTGATTTTGCAGCGCGAAGCGCGCACACGCTGGGTGCAAGAATTACTCGCCATTCCAGCGAATAAAGCCTAGGAGTTGCTATGTATTGGAATAATTTAAGTGATTTTATAGCCATGGGAAACCATGGGGTATATGTATGGGGGCTCTTTTTTTGCATGTGCTGCAGCCCTATGCCTAGAGTGGGTATTAATGAAAACCCAGCGTCGCAATATCGTACGGCAAATACGCCGAGCGGCGACAATTCAACACATCAACCAAAAACCACCCGCAGTCAGCAAGGATGCATCATGACCCCCAGACGTAAACGCGCCGCATGGATTATCGGCGCGCTCATTGCATTGAGCTTAGTGACTTTTTTTGTTGTGAACGCGTTCCGACAAAATCTAGTGTTCTTTTATTCGCCGACGCAAATTATCGCCGGTGAAGCGCCACAAAATAGCGCATTTCGCGTTGGCGGCATGGTGGCCGAAAACAGCCTGGCGCGGGCTGCCGATGGCGTAACCATGCAATTTATCATCACCGATACCGCGCAAAATATCCCCGTGCAATATCGCGGCATCTTGCCGGATTTATTTAAAGAAGGTAAAGGCGTGGTCGCGCAAGGGCGCTGGGAAAATGGCACGTTTATATCGCCAGCGAAGTACTCGCCAAACATGACGAAAACTATATGCCGCCCGAAGCGCAAGAAGCGGTCAATCAAGCGCATATCACGGCAGCCAACAACAAAACCCACGCGGCAAGCCAAGCCTCACAGCACAATAAGGAAGCACAATGATTGGTGAACTCGGTAGCTTTGCGCTGATCTTGGCGCTACTGGTGGCGATTGCCCAAGGCACACTCGGTATTTGGGGCGGCATCCACAATAATTTGCCGCTGATGCGCGTTGCGCGTCCGGCGGCGGTCTTGCAGTTGCTGCTCACCAGCATCGCCTTTGCGCTGTTGGCAACGGCTTTTTTGCAAGACGACTTTTCGATTCGTTATGTGGTTCGACAATCCAATAGCCTATTGCCGGTGTTTTACAAATTCGCTGCAGTCTGGGGTGGCCATGAAGGCTCACTATTATTGTGGGTATTGATGCTGGCAGGGTGGGGTGCGGCGGTCGCCGTGTTTGCAAAAAACTTACCCTTATCGGTGCAAGCCTTGGTCGGCGGCGTTTTAGGCTGGATTGGCTCGGGGCTGTATTTATTTATTTTATTCACCTCCAACCCATTTATTCGCCAACTGCCTGCGGCGGCCGATGGCGCGGATTTAAACCCACTCTTGCAAGATTTAGGGCTGATTTTCCATCCGCCATTGCTGTATATGGGTTATGTCGGTTTTTCGGTGGCGTTTGCTTTTGCCGTGGCGGCGCTGATTTCTGGGCGCTTAGACGCCAGCTGGGCGCGTTGGAGTCGACCATGGACTTTGGCCGCTTGGGTTTCGCTGACTTTGGGCATTATGCTCGGCAGCGCTTGGGCGTATTACGAGCTGGGTTGGGGCGGCTGGTGGTTTTGGGATCCGGTCGAAAACGCGTCATTTATGCCGTGGTTAGCCGGTACCGCCTTGATTCACTCTTTAGCCGTGGCCGAAAAGCGCAATGCCTTTAAGCATTGGACGGTGTTGCTGGCGATTGGTACGTTCTCTCTATCATTACTCGGTACCTTTTTAGTTCGCTCCGGCGTTTTAACCTCAGTACATGCTTTTGCCACTGATCCAGCGCGTGGCTTGTTTATTCTGATTTTCTTGTGCTTGGTGATTGGTACTTCATTGGCGCTGTACGCTTGGCGTGCGCCGCTACTGGAAGGCGGTGGCGCATTTAGCTGGCGCTCTCGCGAGGCTTTATTGCTGGCCAATAATGTAATTTTGGTGGTTGCTTGCTCAACGGTGTTTCTGGGTACGCTCTACCCATTGCTGATTGATGCGCTGGGGCAAGGCAAACTCTCGGTTGGCCCACCGTATTTTAATAGCGTGTTTATTCCATTGATGATGCCGGCGCTCATCCTTATGGGATTGAGTGGCACGGTGCGCTGGAAATACCAAGACGCGCATACTTTATGGCTGGCGATTCAATTACCGTTGATTTTGGCCTTGGTCGGCGGCGCACTCTTGCCATTATTGTGGGGAGAATGGCGTTGGGGGGTGGCGCTAGCACTGACGATAGCCCTATGGATTGCGCTCACCGCAGCGCGTGATTGGAGCTTACGTTTAATCAGCTATCACCGGCAGGGTGGTTCTTGGTGGCAAGCGCTGTGCAAAGTGCCGGCGGCATTCTCGGGCATGCATATTGCCCATCTGGGGATGGCGGTGTTTGTGGCTGGGGTGACGATTGTATCGAGCTATGAGCACGAAGATGATTTACGCATGGCCATGGGCGATACGCATCCAATCTCCGGTTACACCTTGCGCTTTGACGCGGTGAATTCCGCCCGGGCGAGTAATTATTCGGCCTTAGTTGGGCGATTAACGCTGAGCAAAAATGATCGCGTCGAAAGCGTTTTGCTGCCAGAAAAACGGCAGTATTTCTCCAGCCAAATGCCAATGACTGAAGCGGCGATTCATCACACGCCGATTAAAGATATTTATGTTTCGCTTGGCGAGCCTTTGGGCAAAGACCCGTTTAAAGACGATTGGTTAATTCGCGTGCACTACAAAACCGCTGGTGGGCTGGATTTGGTATGGCTGCATTTTAATGGGCTTAGGCGGCATGATTGCGCTGAGTGATCGCCGTTACCGGCAAAAAAAAATGGGGTAAATCAGCATGAAACGCTACCTACCCCTGATGATTTTCTTTAGCTTGGCCGTGCTGCTAGGGATTGGGCTCACGCTCAATCCACGTGAACTGCCTTCGGTATTAATCGGCAAACCCGCGCCGCAGTTTGAGCTAGATCGGCTCGATAAGCCCGGCCAATTTTCGCCCAGCGAGCTGCAAGGCAAGGCGTGGCTACTGAATGTATGGGCCTCATGGTGCAGCGCTTGTATTCAAGAACATCCGGTACTCAACGACATCGCCAAATCGTATGACTTCCCGATTGTTGGTTTGAATTACAAAGACCAAGATCGCGATGCCAAGGATTGGCTGGCATTGCGCGGTAATCCGTATAAAGTCGTCATTGCCGATCGTGAAGGCCGCGTTGGTGTGGATTATGGCGTGTACGGCGTGCCAGAAACCTTTGTGATCGATAAAGCCGGGCGCATTGTGTACAAGCACATTGGTCCAGTCACCCAGCAAGTATTTAAAGACAAACTCTTGCCCGAGCTACAAAAGGCCCAACGATGAAACGCTCTTTTTACTGGCTAATGCCAATATTATTGGCGCTCTCGCTGACGGTGTCGGCCAAAACCGCCTCATCGATTACCAGCAATCCCATCGCCGAAGCGCGGCTGGTTGAGTTATCTGCCGAGTTGCGTTGCCTCGTTTGCCAGAACGAAAGCTTGGCCAGCTCACAAGCGCCCTTGGCGGAAGACTTGCGCCGCGAAGTCCGCGAGCAAATCGCACTGGGCAAAAATAATTCAGAAATCATCAGTTATTTGACTGATCGCTACGGTGACTTTGTAACCTACCGCCCACCCTTTAAAGCGCGCACGCTGTTACTGTGGTTGTTGCCACCGGTGTTATTGCTGATGGGACTGCTTTTATTGTGGCTGCGCCTGCGCCGTATCACGCCGCCAGCAGCAAAAACCGACGCCGATGCGATCAAAGCATTACAACAAGAATTTGATGGGAAGAATCATGACCGCGACTAATATTGGCATTTTCACTTTACTGTGCGCGCTGCTCATTGTCCTTTGCTTATTGATGCTAGTCTGGCCTTTATTGCGTGGCCGCTCCGCTGCCGGCGATATTCGCCGTTCACGCTACGCTTTGCATGCCACAATTTTAGAAGAGCTCGATGACGATTTGCGCAATGGCCGTTTAAGCCAAGATGATTTTGCGGCCGCAAAACAAGAAGCCGAAGCGCGGCTGGTGGCCGAAGTGGGCCGAGCCGATGCCAGCAGCGCGCAGCAAAAAACGCTGCCAGCGAACAAAATTGCTTTGATTCTGGCCATCGTCTTGCCACTGACGGCGGCGGGGCTGTATTTTAAAATCGGCACCCCTGCTGCGCTGAACCCAAGCACCCATCAAAGCCCCAATGTTGGCCCAGCCGAAGTCGATAGCATGGTGAAAAAACTCGAAGCGAGAATGGCGCTCGAGCCCAATGATACCGCCGGTTGGTTAATGCTGGCACGCAGCTATCGCGCTCAAGCTCGCTATACTGAGGCCGCCCAAGCGTATGAAAAATCTTGGCCTTTGCTCGAAAAAGACCCAGGCGAGCTAGCCCGTTTTGCTGGGGTATTGGCGATTGAAAACAATGGTTTTACCGGACGACCGACTGAGCTATTGGTGAAATCACTGGATTTAAATGCCAGCGAACCTGATGCGCTGATGCTAGCGGGCAGCGCCGCCGTTGAGCGTGGCGATTATGCCTCGGCCATCCGTTGGTGGAACAAACTACTGGCTTTACTCGATCCGGGTTCAGAAGACGAAGTCTGGCTCCAAGGTGAGATTCGTACATTACAAGATCGCCAAGCCTCTAGCCCCGCCGCTGCGGCCCACCCCTAAGTAGTTTTAGTTCTACTTCAATGGCACAGCCGCAACGCTGTGCCATTTTTTTTGCCCGTTCAAAACCACTGTATATTTGGATACAATATTTTTATGACACACCTATAACGTGTCGCTACACTGACCGCCTCTTACTTTGCCAAGCTTGGATGCTAGCCAAATGAATATGCGTCAGCGTTTCCCATTTTTGCCATGGCACTGGCTCATCGCCCTTGTCAGCGGCGTATTCCTCGCTCTGATTTATCCACAAACGCAATGGGATCATGCGCTGATCGCGCCGTACTTTGACTCGGTGCAACAGCGTTTTTTCCTCAAAGACCACGCTTTTCTAACCCAATTTATGCATCAAGGGTTAAAAAATCTGATGATACTGCTAGCGCTCATCATGCTTGCAGCATGGGCGGCGAGCTGGAAATACCCAAAACTGCAAGCCCATCGCCGCCGTATTGGCTGGATTTTATGCGGCATGGGACTAGCAGTACTGATCATCTCGATGTTTAAATCTTTCAGCAACCATGCCTGTCCATGGGATTTAAGTCTTTACGGTGGCTTTGCCGCAGAAATTCCTTTATGGGGCGCACTGCCCATCGGCGCTAAACCCGGGCAATGCATGCCCGGTGGCCATGCATCGGGTGGTTATGCTTTGTTGGCGTTTTATTTTGGCTTACTCGATCTGAATCGGCGCTGGGCTTATGCTGGCTTAGCCGCAGGTTTAATCTTTGGCACCGCCATGGGTTGGGCGCAAATGATGCGCGGCGCACACTTTTTGTCGCACAATTTATGGACGTTGTGGACGATCTGGGTGGTTTTATTACTTTGGTACTGCGTATGGCCCCCTGTACGCAAAATGGAATCGACGCATGTTTAAATTTAAAGCTTTAACCAGCGAAAAACTCAGCTTGATTGCTACGCTATTTTTTGTTTTTGCCTGCAATAGTGTCTTTTGGCAGCAGCTGTATACGATACAAAACCCCAATACTGCGGCTGGTTGGTTGTTTATGCTAATTGGCGCGCTATTTTTAATCTTGGTGCTCAATCTATTTCTCAACCTGCTGGCTCTGCCCTACGTCCTAAAACCCGTGTTAACGGTATTGCTCTTGATTACCCCGGTAGTGGTGTATTTCATGTCGCAATTTGGCATCATGATTAACGGCGGCATGCTGCGTAATGCCGCGCAAACCAATCTGACCGAAACCTTAGATTTACTCACCCTAAAAATGGCCTTGTATTGGCTGGTTTTAGGTGGTTTACCACTGTATTTGCTGTGGAAAACACCAATTCAATATCGGCCATTTCGCCGTGAAGCCATGGTTAAAACCAGTGTGATTGTGGGCAGTATTGTGCTGCTGTTACTGGTGAGCTTGGGCTTTTATAAAGAGTTTGCTTCGGTGTTTCGCAATAACCGCGAATTGCGTTATTTAATTACGCCAATGAATTTTATCCAAGCCAGCTCTAATTATTTAAAACACAGCGTGAATATCAAACCGATTGTTGTTGCCGCAATTGGCACCGACGCCAATATATACGTCGCTACCGCAAAGTCGCCCTAAACTCACCATTATTGTCGTTGGCGAAACCGCTAGAGCGGCTAATTTTTCACTCAATGGCTATGACCGAGAAACCAATCCGCGGCTTAAACAACAAGCCGGCTTGATTAACCTGTCACAAGTGAGCTCGTGCGGTACCGATACCGCCGTTTCGCTGCCGTGTATGTTCTCTAAATTTGGCAAAGACAATTACAGCGAAAGCCAAGCTAAAAGTCATCAAGGTCTACTCGATGTAGTACAAAGAGCCGGTTATCAAGTGCTGTGGCGCGATAATCAATCAGGCTGCAAAGGCACGTGTGATCGCGTTCCCAATGAAAGCATGATCGCAAGCGCCGATCCAAAACTCTGTAATGACGGCGAATGTTTGGATGAAGCCTTACTCACTGGGCTGCAAGAAAAAATCGACGCTCAACAGCAAGACGCGGTGATTGTGCTGCATATGATGGGTAGCCATGGTCCGGCTTACTTCAAACGCTATCCACCGGCTTTTGCCAAATTCCAACCAACGTGTAATGACAAACAGCTTAACCGTTGCAGCCGAGAACAAATTCTCAATAGCTACGACAATTCGCTGCTGTATACCGACTATGTGTTGTCGAATGTAATTGATCTATTACGCAAAAATAGCCATCGCGTGGATACAGCCATGATGTATCTGTCTGACCACGGCGAATCACTTGGCGAGAATGGCCTATACCTGCATGGCGCGCCGTATATGCTGGCACCGAGCGAGCAAACTCATGTGCCTGCCATGATGTGGCTATCGCCTGAATTTGCCCAACAAGCCAAGATCGACCTAGGCTGCATGCAAAAGAAAGCGGGACAAGCCTATTCGCACGACAATCTATTTCACTCGACCTTAGGCTTGCTCGACATCAAAACGTCGCTGTATCAAACCGAGCTCGATTGGTTCGCCGCGTGCAAAGCAAAAACCGCGCAATAAATGCGCGGTGGTTTAGGGCGAATTGATGAAGATAGATCTCATGCTGTGCCGCGCTCGTAGGTCTGGGGCTTAAAAACCCGTCCAAGCGCACCGAGTGCGGAAGGGAGACAAACAGCTTTATCGTTTGGCTCACGACAATCGAGGGCACAGCGGAGCTGGGCGCGCTCGGGGCGCCTTCTTTTGCTTACTTTTCTTGGCGACGCAAGAAAAGTGAGTCCCAGTCGCGGACTGCGACTGTAAACAGCCGTGCCGCAGGCACTTAAACCCATCAACACGTCATCTGAATATTGTCATTTTTTATTAGGTATTTAATCACAGAGCATATACAGAATGCTCTGCATTTATATACCTACTTAATACCCAGCTCCACCGCCCAAATCGCCGCTTCAAGGCGGGAACGAAAGCTGAGTTTTCTGAGCAAGCTTTTCACGTGCACCTTGACCGTGCCCTCGGCAATGCCCAGCTCACGGCCGACTAATTTATTCGATAGTCCATGCGCCAAGCACACTAAGATTTCGCGCTCGCGATCGGTCAATGACGCCAGCATCGCATTGCGCTCGCTGCCATCGTCTTCCCGCAAAGCCAAAGCCAAAGCGCGGCCCAAGCGTTCTGGAATCGCCATTTGCCCATCAAGTGCTTCGGCCAAACGCGCAACGATTTCTTCAGGCTCCATGTCTTTTAATAAATAACCATCCGCACCAGCACGCACCGCAGCGACCAAATCGGAGGATTGATCCGACACGGTGAGCATCACAATGCGCGAATCAATATCGAGCTCCTTCATCGCGCGCAGCGTGGCAATGCCGTCCATGCCCTTCATATTCAAATCTAAAATCACTAAATCCGGATTGTGTTCTTGCACTAAGACCAAGCCCTCAGCGCCACTCGCCGCTTCGCCCACCACGACAAATCGTGGATCGAGTGCCAACAGCTGCACCACCCCTTTACGAAATAGCGGGTGATCATCGATTACGATGACATTAAATTGTTCGTTCATTTTCTCGATTCTCAAGTCGGTTGCGTTGAATTCGACGCCGCAAACGGCGTAGTCGGAATAAAGCGTAGTTCTATCAGTGTGCCACAGGGTTCACGGCGTAAAAATTGTAATTCACCATTTAAATTCGTTGCGCGATCACGCATGATGCCCAAACCATAATGCTGCTTACGCTCCGGATGATTGGCTAAACCCACGCCATCATCGGCGATTTTGACCACAATCTGTTCATCTTCCCAAGCCAAACTCACCCAAGCATGCTGCGCCTCAGCATGGCGCTCTATATTGACTAAGGCTTCGCGCACAATTTGCAAAATATGAATTTCTTCATGCGCCGCCAATTCAACACCGAGCAAACGATTATCAAGGCTAATGCTGTGCTGTGCTCGATCGACAAATTCACTGACGGTTTTTTCCAACGCTTCGGTTAAACCACGCTCGTTCATTTGTAAACGAAAGGTATTAAGTAGCTCACGCAATTGCCGATAGGCGCCGTTTAAGCCTTCACGTAGTTCAAACAATGCCGCATTCGCTGTGTCGCTACGCTGCGCTTCAGGAAACTGATTTTGCAAACGCACCACTTGGATTTTTAAATACGACAGCGATTGCGCCAATGAGTCATGCAACTCGCGCGCAATCACACTGCGCTCATCATGCAGCGCCAAGCGATGTAAATCTTGTTTGCGTTTGGCATTAGCCAGCGCCGTACCAATTTGCCGCGCCACGGCTTCGAGCAACTGTTGCTGCCAATCGAGTAAGGCCTGCTGCGTTTTCAGCTGAATCGGCATAATGCCGTAATTGTTAATGCCATCAGTGAGCTGAAACACTGGGGTGTTATTCGATTGCGCTGCGGCGTTCACACCTTCAACGCAGTTGGCACAATCATTTTTGTCGCAGTTTTCAGCGGCGGTGCTCGGCATTAAAGCTAGCCGAAAAGCTTGGGGTGCTTGTTCGGTTTCGGTAAGGCAAATCGCCGCATGCTCCAACTCGATTAAAGCGCCGACATCCACTAAAACCTGATCAAATGTCGCCTGATTTGGCTCTTGGTCTGACAATAACTGCTTGGTGCTATACAGCAGCTCTAGACTGCGCTGATTTTGCGATAAAGCTTGGGTTTTTTCCGCCACCCGCGCTTCAAGCACTTCGATGCCCAGCGCCAGCTCAGCCACCATATGATTCATCGCTTGGCCCAATAGCGTAATTTCACCAGCGCCGTCTTCAGGGGCTTGTACGCTTAAATCCCCTTGTTTGATTTTTTCGGCCGCTGCAGCCATCGCGACTAAAGGCCGAGTCACTCGCCGCGTGAGCCACAATAAAGTCAGCACAAAAACAATCGCCATACTGCCCATCGCAATCCATTGAATCTGCCCCAACCACTGTAAACGCGCCTCGTGTTTGGCTTCTATGGCTTGCACATAGGTATCAATCAAATCCACAAAATGCACCGCTCTAGAGAGCAAATTATCATCGGTATGCGGTGAGGCTAAAATGCCTTTGACCTCAGTACGCCAGGCTTTTTCTAGCTGATCATACGCATGCCGAACAGAGTCCGTCGGGTCGGTCGAAAGGTTTTTGAGTAATTCGGGGCCATATAAATCGCGCTCAAACTCTTGGACGGCTTGCTGCAATGCCGGCATATTGCTCGAGACGTGCGATGGCGCAGCCAAATGGGTAGCCACGATCAGATAGGTTTGCTTGCGCAATGAGCCCGCGACATTGATCGCTGTGCCTTCCCCTGTCGAATACACCACGGTAACCCAACTTAAAAACAAAGCTAAAAAAGCGGGTAAAACCATAAAAAGCAAGGCTTGTGTAATAAATCGCAAGATTGACGCTTGCCGAAAATAATTCATGATGCGCAAAAACCATACCTCCAAATTTCCATGCTCACGATGGTGAGGCGATTCAACAGCAAAAACAATCGTTGATCGGCACAATAATTCACACGAAGCAAGCGCGCTGCGTCTCGATAGCAAGGCTTGTCATGCCGAGTTGACCAGCAAAACCCGAGTACACCACGCCACCCCGCTTTAGGCAACCTAGCCAAACTATCGGTCTACCCCTAAAGCAATACGTCAATTGCAAAAGAGAAACCCTACCCCCTAAAGGGCATTGTCCGCATAAGTGCCGCCGAATACCCTTATTTTTATCTAATTATAGGGTTGAATGCTGCTGTGGATGTAGCACGCCGCAATCTATTACGAGGCCGCCGCCCACAAACGTCGGCCACGCCAGCGCCACCATGGTCAGCAGAGGATTTTTTTACTCGCTGCACGCGTTGTGGCGACTGTGTCAGTGCTTGCCCCAGTCAAATTATTCAACTGGGTAGCGGCGGTTTTCCAACAATCGATTTTTCTCACGGTGAATGCACATTCTGTGCCGACTGCACCACCGTGTGCCAGAGCAAGGCGCTCGATTTAGATCGTTGTACGCCTTGGCATTTACGCGCCAGCATCGATGATCGCTGCCTGGCGCAACACGGCGTGGATTGCCGAATTTGCGGCGAAAGTTGTGATGCCAAAGCCATCCACTTTGAACTGGCTATCGGCAAAGTGGCGCAGCCGCGAATTCAAACCGAGCAATGTACCGGTTGCGGCGCGTGCTTTGCATCTTGCCCCAGCCAAAGTATCCAAATAAGGGAGTGTCTTGTATGAATATTTTCAGCCTCGTGATCCGCGCCGTTCCTGGCCAACTTGAGGCGGTCAAAGCCGCAGTCGTTCAAGTGCCCGGCGTTGAGATTCATGTTGAGCATGAAGGCAAGCTGATTATCACCGTTGAAGACGTACCCGGTGTGCGCTGCACCGAAATGCTGACCCGAATTCAAAACATCCCCAACGTCGCCTCAGCCACGTTGGCCTATGAATATTGCGACGAAGAAAACGCGCCGCCAAAAACATTAAAACAGGAGCAATGAGCATGAGTTTAGACCGCCGTGACTTTATTAAAATATCCGCTGTTACTGCTGCTGCCGCCAGCGCCGGTATTCCGCTAGCACAAGCTGCCCCCGCCAAAACCCTGCCAGCAATGGCCGGTGACGGTAAAGACGCGATTCGTTGGACAAAGCGCCTTGTCGTTTCTGTGGTACTGGCTGTGCTGTCTTAGTCGGCACGCAAAATGGGCGTGTGGTGGCCACACAGGGCGACCCAGATGCCGAAGTGAATCGCGGTTTAAACTGCATCAAAGGCTATTTCCTTTCCAAAATCATGTACGGCTCAGATCGTTTAACTCAGCCGCTACTGCGCAAGAAAAACGGCAAATACGATAAAAACGGTGAATTCACGCCAGTGAGCTGGAATGAAGCGTTCGACATCATGGAATTGAAATGGAAAGACGCGCTCAAAACCAGTGGTCCAGAATCGATTGCGATGTTTGGCTCAGGCCAGTGGACCGTTTGGGAAGGCTATGCCGCTGCCAAGCTAATGAAAGGTGGTTTCCGTAGTAATAATCTGGACCCCAATGCCCGCCATTGTATGGCTTCGGCAGTGACTGGCTTTATGCGTACCTTTGGTATGGATGAGCCGATGGGTTGTTATGACGATATCGAAGTCGCCGACGCGTTTGTGTTGTGGGGCTCGAATATGGCCGAAATGCATCCTATTTTATGGAGCCGCATTACCGACCGCCGTTTATCCAACCCGAAAGTTAAAGTATCAGTGCTTTCAACTTACGAGCATCGCTCGTTTGAATTGGCCGACAGCGGTTATGGCATGGTCTTCACGCCACAAACCGATTTGGCGATGATGAACTTCATCTGTCATCACATCATCTCGACCGGTCGAGTGAATCAAAACTTTGTTAAAGCGCATTGTAATTTCAAGCTTGGCGTCGATGATATTGGTTATGGCTTGCGCCCGAACAATCCACTCGAAACCAAAGCCAAAGAGAACGGCTATGCCGGTGCCGACGGCAAGCCGAAGGGCAATCCAAATGAGATGAAAGACTACTCATTTGAGCAATTTGCTAAATTTGTTGCTGATTATCCGGTGGATAAAGTCAGTAAATTATGTGGCATCCCGCAAGACCGTTTGATTGCTTTGGCTGAACTCTACGCCAATCCAAAAATCAAAGTGACCTCGTTCTGGACCATGGGCTTTAACCAGCACACCCGTGGTACTTGGGCGAACAATATGATTTACAACATTCACTTGCTCACCGGCAAAATCGCCGAGCCGGGCAATAGCCCATTCTCACTCACTGGCCAGCCTTCAGCCTGTGGTACCGCGCGTGAAGTGGGTACGTTTGCCCATCGTTTGCCTGCCGATATGGTGGTCACTAATCCAGAGCACCGTAAACACGCCGAAGAAATCTGGAAACTGCCTGATGGCACCATTCCGGGCAAGATCGGTTTGCACGCCGTCGCCATGGCACGCGCAATTAAAGACGGCAAAGTCAAAGTGTATTGGCAAATGGCCAATAACAATATGCAAGCTGGCCCGAATATTAACGAAGAGCTCTACCCAGGCTGGCGTCGTCCAGACACCTTTATCGTGGTGTCTGATCCGTATCCAACTGCGTCAACTTTGGCGGCCGACTTGATCTTACCAACCGCCATGTGGGTGGAAAAAGAAGGTGCATTTGGTAATGCCGAGCGCCGCACGCAATTCTGGCGGCAACAAGTCAATGCTCCGGGCGAAGCACAATCTGATTTGTGGCAGCTGATGCAATTTGCGAAACGCTTCAAAGTAGAAGAAGTTTGGCCTGCCGATTTGATCGCCAAACAAAGCAGCGTAAAAGGCAAAACCTTATACGACATCTTGTTTGTCAACGGTCAGGTCAATCAGTTTAAAAACGCCGACTTGCAAAAAGGCTTTGAAAACTTTGAAGCCAAGTTGGCCGGTTTCTATGTGCAAAAAGGCTTGTTTGAAGAATACGCCCAGTTTGGCCGTGGCCACGCCCATGATTTAGGCCCATTCGATCTTTACCATAAAGCGCGCGGATTGCGCTGGCCGGTGGTGAACGGCAAAGAAACCAAGTGGCGCTACCGTGAAGGCTATGACGTTTATGTGAAAAAAGGCGAAGGCGTACGCTTTTACGGCAATAAAGACGGCCGTGCCAACATCATTGCGCTGCCTTACCAAGCGCCACCCGAAATGCCCGATGCCAATTTTGATATGTGGCTATGTACCGGTCGTGTGCTGGAACATTGGCATACCGGCACGATGACGCGCCGCGTGCCTGAGCTGCATAAAGCAGTACCGGAAGCGATGGTGTTTATGAACCCGAATGATGCCAAAAAACGCGGTTTGCAGCGCGGTATGGTGGTCAAAGTGGCTTCACGTCGTGGCGAAATCAAAGCGCGTCTTGAAACTCGCGGTCGTAATAAACCGCCAGTAGGTTTGATCTTCATTCCATTCTTTGACGAAGGCCGTTTGGTCAACAAGCTGACTTTGGATGCAACGTGTCCAATTTCGAAACAAACCGACTACAAAAAATGTGCGGTTAAAGTCGTTAAAGCCTAATGGAGGATAGGTATTGCCGTCCAAGCATTGCTAGCAATGAACTAGACGGCAATACCTTTATAAAATGAAAGCAACACCCAATCGACGACAGTTTATAAAAAATAGTGCAGCCGCCTGTGGTGGCGCCCTAGTGCTGTCTAGCGGCTTGGGGGGTTTGGCCAGTCAACAAGCGAAAGCACTGCCGGTACAAGCATTACGTCCGCCCGGCGCTTTGCCTGAAACGCAGTTTCAAAGTGCTTGCGTGCGCTGTGGTTTATGCGTTCGCGATTGCCCTTACGACACCTTGAAACTCGCCAGCTTAGGGCAAGGCATAGGTTGGGGAACGCCGTATTTTGCTGCACGACATATCCCTTGCGAAATGTGTGAGGATATTCCGTGCGTCAAAGTCTGCCCAACCGGCGCTTTAGATCACCAGCTCACCGAGATTAACGACGCGCGAATGGGCTTGGCCGTGCTGCACGACCAAGAAACGTGCCTGAATTTTCTCGGTCTGCGCTGCGACGTCTGCTATCGCGTTTGTCCGGTGATTGATCAAGCCATTACCTTAGAAACCATGCATAACCCACGCTCAGACCGGCACGCGATGTTGATCCCAACCGTGCATTCCGATTTTTGCACCGGCTGCGGCAAGTGCGAGCAATCGTGTGTGCTACCTAAAGCAGCGATTAGCGTTTTACCGCGCTCGCTGGTTCAAGGGCAATCGGGCGAACATTACCGTAAAGGCTGGGAAGAAAAAGCCAATGCCGGCGGCGAATCGTTAATCGGGCCACAAATTGCCTTACCGCCCAATCTGCCAGAGCAGGAGTCGCCATGAGGTCATTTTGGCAACGCAATCGATGGTTGATGTTACGGCGTAGCAGCCAACTGGTGATTTTGGCGCTGTTTTTAATCGGCCCGCTGTTGGGCATTTGGTGGGTTAAAGGCACGCTGGCGTCGAGTTTTAGCTTTGGTTTTTTACCACTGACCGACCCGATGATTTTGCTGCAAACCTGGCTTGCTGGGCATACGCCTGAGCGGCAAGCCGTGATCGGTGCCGCGCTGGTACTGGCGGTGTATTTGATTGTGGGTGGCCGAGTGTTTTGTAGCTGGGTTTGTCCGGTTAATTTAATCACCGATTTTGCCCGCTGGTGTCGTAGCCGATTGGGTTTAAAAGCTGGGCAGCAAGTGGCCAGAAATACCCGTTATTGGCTATTAGCTGGCGTCTTACTGCTGTCGTTCATTACGCAAACGGTGGCTTGGGAATGGGTGAATCCGGTTACCGGATTGCAGCGCGGCATGCTGTTTGGCATGGGTTTAGCGTGGACGATGGCCATCGCGATTTTTATTTACGACACCGTATTGGTGAGCCGTGGTTGGTGTGGGCATTGGTGTCCGGTGGGGGCTTTTTATGCGCTGCTTGGTAAAACCGCGCTCATTCGCATTACCGCGCCCAAACGCCACGCTTGTGATGACTGCATGCAGTGCTTTTATGTCTGCCCTGAGCCGCAAGTGATTCGGGTGGCGCTCAAAGGCCAAGGCAGCCCGGTGATTGTGGCGGGCGAATGCAGTAATTGCGCGCGCTGTATCGATGTTTGTGATCAAGACGTTTTCAAAATTAGCCATCGCTTTAATCAACATACTGATTTACCACTTTAAGGGAGAAATACAATGAAAAAACTAGCCTGTATTTTAGGAATGCTGTTGGCCTTTGGCCTTGGCGCCATCGGCGTGCAAGCGGATGAACTCAAATCACTGCGCGGCACTGAAGCCGTCAGTGGCGACGTAACCCCCGAGCATTACCGTTGGGAGCGCGATAGCCGTCCACTGCCACGCCAGTTTGTACAGCAACCGCCGTTAATTCCGCATTCCATCAAGGGTTATAACGTCACCACTGAATACAATAAATGCCTCGATTGCCATAGCTGGGATCGCACTGCAGAAACTGGCGCCACCAAGGTATCGATTACCCATTTCAAAACCCGTGGCGGCACTGAGCTGACCAATATTTCTCCACGCCGTTATTTCTGCCAGCAATGCCACGTACCGCAAACCGATGCCAAACCACTGGTTGGTAGCTCGTTTAAACCTGCCAATGGCTTAGTGAAATAATTCGCCCACAAAGGAAGATGCACCATGAGCGAAAGCAAACCTAGCCTTAAAGCACGACTGTGCGAGCGACTCAAAAAAACTACGGACGATTAAAATCGGTATCGTTGGCATTGTGATTGCCTTTGTCGTAGGGATTATGTTTTGGGGCGGTTTTAACACCGCGCTAGAAATGACCAATACCGAAAAGTTCTGTCTGTCTTGTCATGAGATGGCCGACAATGTGTATCCGGAATATCAAGATACGATTCACTACACTAACCGCTCCGGCGTGCGGGCCACTTGTCCAGATTGCCATGTGCCGCATGAGTGGGGGCCAAAAATGATTCGTAAGATTGAAGCGTCTAAAGAAGTTTGGGGCATGCTCACGGGTACCATTAATACCCGTGAAAAATTCCTCGCAAAACGCGAACACTTAGCGCAAAACGAATGGAAGCGAATGAAAGCCAATGATTCGAAAGCCTGCCGTAATTGCCATAATTACGAGTATTTTGACTATATGGAGCAAAACTCACGCTCGGCCACCGCCCACCAAAAAGGCTTTGCTGAAGGCGCAACGTGTATTGACTGCCATAAAGGGATTGCCCATCAATTGCCTGCGGTACACCAAAATGTACGGACCGGCGAAAAAGGCGTAACCGCCGAAGTGATGCATCCAACGCGCAATAAAGCCAGCGCCGCCAGTGCAGTGGACGATGACGATTTTGCTGGGATTGAATAAGATTTAAGCAATACCAAACGGGGCTCGATTGAGCCCCGTTCTTTTTATGTCGATACCAATAATTAGGCTTGCAGTTGCGCCAATAATTGCTGCGCCACAAGTTCCGACGACGCTGGATTTTGCCCGGTAATCAAATTACCAGCACTCACAGCATACGGCTGCCAATCGGTGCCTTTAGAATACACGCCGCCTTTGGCAACCAGTTCATCTTCTAATAAAAACGGCACCACATCAGTTAAGCCAACGGCAGCTTCTTCTGAATCACTAAAGCCGGTCACCGCTTTGCCCGCCACCAACGGTTGACCATCGGGCGCTTTTACATGCCGCAACGCCGCTGGCGCATGACACACTAAGGCGACCGGTTTGCCCGCTGCATACAGGGTTTCTAGCAAGGCAATCGATTGTGCATCTTCGGCTAAATCCCACATTGGGCCATGGCCACCGGGATAAAACACCGCATCGTAATCACTGGCTTTGACTTCGGCTAATTTAAGCGTTTTGGCCAAAGCCGCTTGCGCAGCAATATCTTGTTTAAAGCGCGTCGTGGCGGCAGTTTGAAAATCCGCCGCATCACTTTTAGGATCTAGTGGTGGCTGACCACCGAGTGGTGACGCCAGCACCAGCTCAGCGCCAGCATCGAGCAGCAAATAATACGGTGCGGCAAATTCCTCGAGCCAAAAGCCGGTTTTCTGGCCGGTATCGCCCAGTTGATCGTGCGAAGTCAGTACCATTAAAATTTTCATTGCTGCTCTCCAAACCGTCTCACGCTGGCGGATGCCAGTCGTGTTTCACCCTATTGATCTTAGACCCGAATACGCTTGCCAGCCCGCCATCAGCGCGTAATACTGGCGCTGCTTTTATCTTTGGAATCCGCCGTGTTTGCTGCTGCCTTTGCTGCCTTAATTGAATCTAACCCCCAGACTAAAATCGCCAAACTGAGCGATATTCATCTCGAACAACGCGATCCACTCGATCCCACGCCGATTATTCCAATTGCCAGCCCCGGCCGCCCGACTCACCCCGAGTTGGTCGCCCCCAAAGATTTACCTCGCCGCCGCAATTTGGCTGAAGCTGAAAACCGCGCAGCCCTGTTGCATGCCTTTGCGCATATTGAATTTAACGCCATTAATCTAGCGCTGGATGCACTGTATCGGTTTCGCCAGATGCCCGCGCAGTATTATGCCGATTGGCTCAAGATTGCCGTTGAAGAAGCGTATCACTTCAATCTGCTCTGCGAGCATTTACAAACACTCGGTTTTGCCTACGGCGACTTTCCAGCGCATAACAGCTTATGGGAAATGGCGGTTAAAACCGACGCCGACGTGATGGCCAGAATGGCCTTGGTGCCGCGAATATTAGAAGCGCGTGGCCTTGATGCCGTACCACCGATTCGACAAAAACTCGCCAATATCGGCGATCAACGCGCCTGTGAAATTCTGGACATTATTCTGGCCGATGAAATCGGCCATGTGCGTATTGGCAACTATTGGTATCACTGGTGTTGCCAAGAGCGCCAGCTCGAACCCATTGCGACGTTTGTCGCGCTGCTACGGGATTATGAAGCACCGGTATTTCGCGGCACCCTCAACCACATCGCCCGCCAAGCGGCCGGATTTACTGCTGAGGAAATGGCTTTAATTGAATCGTTAAAAGAGTAGAAAAATCGCGAACCAAGCCCAGCAATCGGCTTGGTTCAAATTACGTATTGATGTTGTTTTTTAAGTGCCTGCTCGACGAGCGCGGCACAGCATTAAGCCAAGCTAAAGATCTTAAAAATGACGTATTGCCTTGTATGTATTTAGCTAAAAAGCATACAAGGTAATACCCTATAAAATTTTACCTGTATTTTACCTTTTACCGCCCCACTCTCCACAATAATCCATCACGCCACTTGCCAATCGCTAAACTCACATCTATAGTGTGTTACATACCTAACACACAAGTACAGAACATGGCCGACTGGAATAATCAATCGCCCATCTATTTGCAGCTGGCTGAGCACTTAAGCCAAGCCTTGCTCGATGGACAACCGCAAGAAGGGCAAGCAATGCCTTCGGTGCGTCTATTGGCTGCTGAATATGGCCTGAATCCCCTCACGGTAAATCGTGCCTTGCAAGCGATGGTGGAAGGCGGTTTGCTCGAAAGCCGCCGTGGCTTGGGCATGTTTGTTTTACCGCAAGCGAGCGAGCGATTGCGTGCTGCCGATCGTGCGCGTTTTTTAAGCCAAGAATGGCCGCTACTGCGCGCCAAATTGCAACGTTTAGGCATTAGCGCCAGCGATTTAGACTGGCATGCCAAGGAGTCCGCATGAACGACTTAGTCAAAGTCAGTGATTTAAGCATTCGCTACGGCAACAAAACCGCGGTCAAGCAGATCTCGTTTGCTTTACCTGCTGGGCAAATTGTCGGTTTATTGGGCAGTAATGGCGCCGGAAAAACCTCGCTGATGCAGGCGATGATGGGCTTGATACCTTATCAAGGCCACATTGAAATCTTAGGCTTTAATCCGCAAACTCAGCGCGAGGCGATGCTAGAGCACGTTTGCTACATCCCTGATGTGGCGATTTTGCCGCCGTGGATTGTCGTTGCCGATTTACTCCAATTGATGTGTGGCCTGCATCCAAAATTTAAGCTTGAATTGGCGCAGCAAAAGCTGGCGCAAACGATTATTCCGCTCAACGCCAAAGTTAAACAACTGTCGCGCGGCATGATTGTGCAACTGCATTTGGCCATTATTAGCGCCATTGATGCCCAGCTGATGATTTTGGACGAACCAACGCTAGGGCTAGATATTCCCGCCCGCAAAGCGTTTTACGATATGTTGATCAACGATTGGTGCTCTGACACCCGCACCGTACTGATTGCCACGCATCAAGTCGATGAAATCGAAAATCTACTCTCGAATGTGCTGATGATTAATCACGGGCAATTGGTGCTCAACGACAGCATTAGCCATCTGGATGAGCGCTTTATCGGCGTGCGTTATGGGCTAGACGCTGCAGCGCAAATTGAGGCCGCCGCTCCGCTACACCGCTTTCGGCAAATGGGCGGTGAATGTGCGATTTTTGCGGGGAATGCGCCCGCCAATATTGATCAACTCGGCCAAACCTTCCGCGTTGAACTCGCCGATTTATTTGTCGCCTTAGCGCAACCGAGCATGGAGAAACCACATGCAACAGTTTAAAACCCTCATGCTGCGCGAATGGCTGCAGCAACGTCGCTCTTGGCTATTACTCGGCTTATGGACGCCTGTGATTGCATGGGCGCTGCTGTATATCGTGCTGATATATCAAGGCATGCCACAGTTTAATAGTGCAACAATTTCGGATGCAGCCAAAGTCGCGAGCTTTGGCATTTCAACTCAATCGAGCATGGTGCTGTATATCGCGCTGATTGGTGTCTTGCTGACGATTCCGGGCCTGCCGTACCGTGATAAAGATGATAAATCGTTGTCTTTTTGGCGCTCTTTGCCCATCAATGAAGCAAACGCGGTGATTGTGCCGGTGCTGATGAATGCGCTGCTACTGCCTCTATTGGCCATCGTACTCGCTATTACTCTGAATTTATTGCTGTCTGCACCACTGTGGATCACTCACTGGACAGCACTCATGGGGGCGAACCTGTTGCTGACATTGATTGGTTTTAGCCTGCAGGCCCTACTGACCTTGCTGTGGTTTTTACCCTTAGTGCTATTGTTGGCACTAGGCAATAGCGCAGTTCGCCGCTGGGGGATGGTGATGGTCTTGATTGGCGCTTTTATGGTGCAGTCCTTACTCGGCAGCCTGAGCAATGACGCGCCCGCCAGCCGTTTTGTGGATATTTATTTTTCGGGGTTGTTTGGTGTGATAGATCAAATCGATTTAGGCCGCTTTTTGAGTGCGAGCAGCAATCTATCCGATCAAGTTGGCAATCTGCTGCGCTTTGCCATTAATCCACCTTTTGTTATGGCGCTGCTAATCAGTGGACTATGCCTCGCCGCGCTAATTTGGCGACGCAAAGCCGGTCAAAGCGCATAAATCTTTGGGGGAAGCATCATGAATAAATTGAAGCCGCTACAACAATGGTTATTTCCTGCTTGCGTGTTGGCCGTATTGGCCTTGGGCACAGTGACTGTCTGGCACGCAAAGCCCAACCCACATTTTGTGATTAACAATGGCGCTACCGCCTTTGAATTTGCACTGCAAAGCAAGGATGTCATTCAGCCTAGCGGCAAGGTGGTGCAGGTTTTGCTTAAGAACCAAGGGGCGAAATTAATTAATCATAGCCCTGTGAATGTGCGGCAATTTTCTTCGCCTAAAGCAAGTGTTGAGTTAGATGAGGCGCTGCTGGCCGAGTTGAATCAGGACTTATTGGCGCAAGGCATTATCCAGCTACGCACCGAGCAAAATATCAGCCCCAATATGCCAGCGATTGTTTTTAATAGCGCCCTGGTGGCTGAGCAAAGCGTTTTTCAAAGCGCTTTGAGCGAAGTAGAGAATTACGGCTCTGGCATCACGAGAATCCAGTCACCTAACTTGCAGCACATCAGTGTTTCTAATCGTGGCACAGGCAGGGTCGAAATATTGACCAACACCGTACAATCGGCCACGGTTTCTAATTATGGTGTTGGCGATGTCTACATGCCGAATGTGGGAAACATTGAAATCGATAGTCGTGGGACCGGCAACGTCTACGTTGAAAATGCCGAAACCGCGACGATTCAATTGTATGGCATTGGCACAGTTTCATTTGCCAACGAGCCAAAAATCAATTCAACCATCAAAGGGATGGGGAAAATCAAAACCAATACCCCGCATCCTTATCAATAAGGGCCAGCCACTGTAATGCGCATGCAGTGGCCCCTTGGCGATATTGGTGTTGAATAAAAGCAATATGCCGCTTGCTGGCAGCAACACATCATCGGAAAAAACCCAGCAACAAAGGGTATCTCCACCTAGCGCATTACAATCAATGACTAGGTAGCGATACCCTTAGATTAACGAATGTTTTTCACTGCGGCGAGCCCTTGCTGGCGCAATTGCTGAACTTGCGCTTCGACTTCGCTGGTGCTCAATTGTTGATCTTGGCGGTGGTAAACCCAATCGATGTCTTCTTGGTATTCACGCAGTTCATTACTCTGAATCAGCCCGCTGCCGTTAAACCACAATTGAAACGACAGATACATCGGATGGTCTGGCTGCGCTTTACCACGGTAGCTTTGCACTAAACGGCCATCGATATAAAACCGAATTTCGTCGTTGTGCACATTCATCACCAGCGTATGCCAGCCGGCAAAGCTTTGTTGGGTGGCGACAGCGACGTGATTTTCCGGATCGTACGCCGCAATGGCGTAGGTACCGCTCCACATCGTAGGCGCTGCAATTCCCCAGCCGCCATTGGGTAGGTATTCAAAATCGATTTCACTATACGGCTCAGCGCCTTCGATGTAGCGCGTGATGCCAAAGAAGGTTTGCACGACAGAGTCACCATCGGGCCCTTGCACTGGCGCATCAGTAAAATACATCCGCGCCGCCCAAGTGCCATTTTGATACCGCGCTTCGGTCGTCATCAGCTCAACTTGCGAGCTTTGCCCACCATTGGCTCGGTTGCCAACGACTTGGTCGGCGCTGATATTGCTACTGGCTTTTAAGCGCATCAGCGTATTGCCCGGCTGCGCCGCATCACTCAAGAACGAAATATTGTTCGGGCTCCACTGCCCATTACTCAATCCCGGACCACCATCCCAGCTGCGTAATAACCAGCCATTATTCGCCAGTTGCGTGGTATTGCTATAGCTAAAATCATCGAATAATAACCCCACGGTGGAAACCGGCTCGGTTTGCTTACATGCGCCTAAATCCAGCCAACCGCCCCAAGTGTCTTGGCTTTGCGGTGCGCGATCAACCCACCATTTAGCCGTGAAGTTATGTCCTTGATAACTGACATTAGCGCCGGCGGTATACACCTTGCCGCTCTCCCAAGGCGTGCTACAAGCTCCATTCGGTGTCGGGCTTGGGCTTGGGCTTGGGCTTGGCAGGGTACTGCCGCTGGCCCCCAAGTCAAGCCAAAGCGTCGCAGAAACTGCAGGGTTCCAACCGGCTCCCACATAAAGCAGTGTGGGCAATGATGGCTTGATAAGTATGATTTTGATAACTCACCCGCTGGCCGAGCGAGTAGGTTTTCCCTTCTTGCCACGCTGGATCTGCAGCATATGCAACACTTGCCACGCCAAAAATCGTGGCGGCCAAGATGGCCCTGTTAAACTCATTCATCCTGTCTCCATCCTGTTCATTTTTATAATAATGAATCAAAGTCATTGCTCACCTTAAAACCGCAGTGAGTAAGCCACACTAAACGATGAGGAAGAATGACGAAATAGCAGAATGAAACTTGCGTTTTGTCCAGATCGAACATGTCGATGATCTATCAAGAGTTATTTGAGGTTGGCCCAGAAACGCAGCAAATGAGCGTTGGCGTGCGTGCGTTTCATCACCCGCAGCTCACCAGCCTTGCCGAGCATCATATTCACTTTATGGGCGTATCCGAGGCGCGTGGCCAATTTCATATTGAGCGAATGGGTGCACCATTTCATATCTTATTGATTGGCGTGGAAGGACAAGGCGACATTATTGATGGCGAGCGCAGACTGACTTTAGGGCCCAATCAACTGGCGGTATTACCGGCGTATGGCCATCGTGGCTTTCAGCGGCGCAGTGAACATTGGCGCTTTGCTTGGTTTTTGCTCGATGACGCGCCCTACTGGAATAAACTCGCAGGCCCCGATGCCAGCGTTGTTTCGGTGCAATACGCCCACAATCTATTTTATGCCTTACATACATTGTGCTTTGAAGCGCGAATTAAACAGCAATCTCAAGCCGGCAGTGCGCTGCAATTGGTGATGACTTTATTACAGCGGATGCTCAACGGCGCGGTGCAAAGCATGGCATTGCCGGATCGATTACAGCAATTATTTTCCGGCATTTTTTATGCGCCAGCGCAAAGCTGGCGTGTTGATGTCCTAGCGCAGCAATATGGCGTGAGCGCCGCGCACTTTCAAAGGCTGTGCCTCAAATATTTGGGCGCTACGCCGCAGCAATTGATTATTCAGCAGCGCATGCAAAGAGCGCACCAATTATTATCTAGCGGCAATCATAGCGTCAGCGATGTCGCGATTATGGTGGGCTATGAAGAAATCGCCAGTTTCTCACGGCGCTTTCGTAGTCACTTTGGTTTGCCGCCGGGTGAAATTAGCCGCGCACAACATCGCAAATGCGCCGACACCCATCCCAGCGTAACGCCAAACTAATCAGCAAACGCCTGCTGGCTACCGCAGCTCATGATTCGCGGTATAAATACCGAAACACCATGGCGTTTTTACGCAGAGAATCAAATACTTAAACGCTAAAATTAGCAATTGATTATATTGATATTGTGCGATGCCTAGCTTATTTTCCAAATTACTCAATCTTGAATCGCCTTCTGCTGCAAACACCACGGGAATGAATCCTCATTCACCGAGCAATCAACTCATAGAAGTGCATGAGCTGGATGTCGAAAGCTATATCAGTGAGCTCTGCCAATTGATCGCTAAAAACAAATTCGACACCGATTTACGTCAGGATTATGAAGCGCAACTAGCCCAAATTGCACGCCATACGCCGGTCCGTGCCCGCACCCAATAATCCGCAATGACGCGATACTGCAGATAAAACTGATTATTTACTGTCGATTTACGACAGAACTCGTTATGCTACAGAGCTTATCATTGTTGGATTTAGCCAATGAATTTACTCAGTAGCACGCTGCTGATTGCCTTGTTGATTGCGATCAGCGCCTTTTTATCGATTTCAGAAATTTCACTTGCCGCCAGTCGTAAGCTCAAACTCGAGCAGATGCGCGACGAAGGCGACGCCCGCGCCGATCTGGTTTTGGGCCTACAGTCACAACCCGGGCACTTTTTTACTGCCGTACAAATTGGTGTGAATGTCGTCGCTATTTTGGCCGGTGTACTCGGCGAAAGTGTTTACGCCCAAGCCTTCACCCAATTTTTTAGCCAATACATCCATCCGACGCAGGCGCAAAGTATCGGCTCGATTGGTTCATTCCTGATTGTCACCACCGCGTTTATTTTAATTGCCGACCTAATCCCCAAACGAATTGGTATGGCGGCATCTGAAGCCGTTGCGGTGCGTATTGTGCGGCCGATTTTATTTTGCGTCTCTTGCTTACGGCCTTTGGTTTGGTTTTTTAATGGTTTAGCCAACTGGGTGATTCAACGCCTTGGTTTGCCTGCCGCACGGTTAAATGACATTACCACCGAAGATATTTTAGCTTTAGCCAATGCCGGCGCCTTAGCTGGGGTGGTCGCCAAACAAGAGCATCAACTGATTGAAAACGTGTTTGAGCTCGAAGAGCGTACCGCACCATCGAGCATGACCGCGCGCGAAAACATTATCTGGATTGATCGCTTAGAAAGCGACGAGCTAATTAAAAATAAAATCTTGGCCCATCCTCATGCCAAGTTTCCAGTGTGTATGGGCAATATTGATCAAGTAATTGGTTATGTTGATTCGCAAGATATTTTAAGTAATGTGTTACGTGGAGAAAGCATTTCATTACGCGGTGATGGCTTATTACGCAATGCGCTTATTTTGCCCGAATCGCTGACGCTGGCTGAAATCATGGCGCACTTTAAAGCGGCGCGCGAAGACTTTGCCGTCATCATCAATGAATATGCTTTAGTCGTTGGTCTGATTACGATGAATGACATCACCGGCATGCTAATGGGCGATCAATATATTGCCCCTGACGAAGAACAAATCGTCCAGCGCGATGAGAACTCTTGGTTAGTTGATGGCATTACTGCGATTGGCGATTTGGAGCGCGTCTTGCAAATCGATGCCTTTCCCGATGATGACCAATACGAAACCATTGCCGTTTTTTATGATGTATATCTTACGTAAAGTGCCCAAGCGCACCGATTGCGTGATTCATGCTGGGTTTAAATTTGAAGTGGTCGATATTGACCATTATAAAATTGACCAATTATTAGTCACCCGTGTGCAAAACGAGAGTTCAACCCCATCCGTTTAACTCGGCCAGCAGCGCTGATCACCCTCGGCACTGCTGCGCATCTACATTCCAAATCCAACTTTACTGTAGCTAAATTTACGTAAAATATTGTTTTCGTGTAATTTACGTGACAAATTAAAGAATAATAATATACCATTTACGTAACAATATATTGAGCTACTGTGACAGCATGTATCACAGGCAGGCTGCGGCTTATGGCTTCAAAAAAGGATAAAGAATGAATTTTCTGATTGTTCCGGGCTTGAATGGTTCTAGTGAAGCGCATTGGCAAAGTCGCTGGGAAAAAACCAATAGCAACTTCAGCCGAGTCGAGCAAAACAATTGGCAATTGGCGGATCATGACGATTGGCTGACTAATTTAGACGCCGCAGTACAACGCTCAGGGCCAGACACGATCTTAATCGCCCATAGTTTAGGCTGCTTACTCGTTGCCAATTGGGCAGCTCAAACCACCAAGTCGATTCGTGGTGCTTTTCTAGTTGCACCACCCGATCCAGATCATCCGCATTTTCCAAATACTGCCATCGGTTTTGATTCGCTATCAAAATCGCCATTGCCCTTTCCCAGCATGGTCGTTACCAGTAGCAATGATCCTTATGCTTCACTCGAATTTGCCATCCACACGGCAACGGCATGGGGTAGTAGCTGGAAAAACCTTGGCGCGTATGGCCATCTTAATGTGGATAGTGGTTTTGGCGATTGGCCTGCAGGCCTGGCCTTACTTAATCAATTGCTCAGCCAATGTCAGCAACTGGAATTAAGCGCTAATATGGCTTGAAATTGACCCGTAAAAAAAGCGAGTGCCATTCGCACTCGCTTTTTGCATTCTCCAAGCAAAATAAATTCAATTAGAATTTCAAACCAACACCAGCGTACAAGCCATCCGCTACGGTACGGGTGTAGTGATTGTTAAACTCGGCTTGGCTAAAGCGGTAACCGAAATCAATCGCGATGGGTTTGCTGATATTAAAGCGAACACCCACTGAAGAATCAACATAGCTAGTCAAGCGGCCTGAAGACGCAAAACTAGGTGCCCAGTAGGCGCTGCCATAAAGCGAAAACTGCTGCGTCAATGGAATAGTCAAATCGCCACCAAATGACAGCGCGTATTCAGTATCGCTGTAATTAAAGTCGAGCAAATTGGCCTTAGCACCCACCGTCAAGGTGTTGTCACCGAGTGGAATGTTTTTACCCAAGCCGATATTGGCAATCGTATTTTCGTGATCGTAGTTGTATAACAAATCAGCAGAAAGCTTGAATTGATTGATGTTATTGCTGTAATGCACACCAAGGTATTCATGACCGATTGAAGATGAAAAATCGCTTGCATGTGCGCCAACAGAAAGTGCTAAAGCACAGGCAGTGATATAAAAACGCATGAAAATAGTATCCGGCAGATAAATTGGCCGCAAAGCTTACAGTTCTTATGCGCGTCGCCGCTATGTACAAATGTACAGATCGGCACGTTTGGCTGAATTTAGCGTTAAAACCACGGTAAACGCTGGCAATAATGATCCAATAACAAAGCAGCAAACAACCACGCCAAATAATGTATCGAATAGCGAAACAGCGCTTTGGCCAATGCATCACTGGGCTGACGATACAATTGCCACACACGACGACGCAAAAAACCGGTATTCAGCCAAATCGCGGCCAGTGCATATACACCAGCAGAAAATCCCAAAGCCAATGGCAATAAGGTGGTTGCCGCCAAAATCCATGGGAATACAGCCAAATCGCCAATTGCGTAAATGCACGGCCATGCGTCACCGGCAACATGGGCAAACCAGCACGGCGATAATCATCGAGGCGATACAAAGCTAAAGCCCAAAAATGCGGTGGTGTCCATGCATAAATAATCAGAAATAACACCGCCGCCTCTGGCGAAACAGAATTGGTCATCGCGGCCCAGCCCAGCACTGGTGGCATTGCCCCCGCAGCGCCACCAATCACAATATTCTGCGGTGTTAATGGTTTTAACCAATGGGTATACACCACTGAATAAGCAAAAAAGGTAGCTAGCGTTAAATACATGGTGAGTGTATTGACAAACAGCCCCAACATTATTAAACCCAAGCTGGTGCAAAACAGCGCATACACCGCCGCCCATTGCCAAGATAAATGCCCTTGCGGCAAAGGGCGTAAATGCGTTCTCACCATTAAGGCATCGCGCTGGCGCTCTAAAATACAATTGGCGGCCGCTGCGCCCGTGGCCACCAAAGCAATATACCAATACACGCGGCCAACAACACCGACCACTGTATCTTGCTGGGCATAGCCAACAGCATCCCAATCAAGGCGCAAAAGACGATGAGCGCCACAACTCGCGGCTTACCCAAACGCAATAAATCACTACCCTGATGCGAAACAACCAAGCCCAAGCTATTCATAGCGAACTCCTTACCCACGTCGCATCAAGCCGCGAAATCGCAGTATATTTAGCCACTGGCAAACGCGCGGCGATAAAAAACTAATATCGCTAACAATAGCGCTGCGCCGCCGTTATGCGCGACAGCCAATGGCAGGGGCAATGAAAACAGCACATTGCTAATTCCAAGACTTACTTGCAGCAATAATGCCGCCGCCAACGGCAACGCCAAACGACTAGATCGCTGATGCAATACATAAATTAAGCGCCCAATCACCAACAGCACCAGCATGGCGCCAAGGCGATGCAAACTTTGGATCGCCGCAAGATGCGCCAAGCTTAAAGACGCACCATCGGCCGTTTGGCCTAATACGCGATCAGGGCGAAACGCCTCCCATACGCCGCTATGCCCAGCGAGCTCGTTTTGGCAAAAAACTGAAGTTGAACACGCCAAGCCAGCGTAATTAGTCGATACCCAACCGCCCAAAATAATCTGTCCGGTGAGCAGTAATAGCGCCAGATAGCACCAAGAGCGAATTTCAGTCATAACCGCCGGCAGCGGCGTCGCAATTCGGCCCGCCATCGCCACCAATAAAGCCAACAAACTCATACCACCCAATAAATGCGCCGTGACTACCGCCGGCATGAGCTTTAAAGTCACCGTCCACATCCCAAGCAGCGCTTGAAAAACAATCAACAATACCGGCAACACCATCAGCCATCTTGGCAAACGATCTGGCCGTTGCCGCCACAAGAGCATCGCCAATGCCAAGACCAACACGCCTAAACCAGCGGCCACATAACGATGCAGCATTTCTTTACTGCCTTTGCCTGAATGCACTTCACCACCAAAGGTTTGCTCAGCTTGAGTAATTTCGTGCGGCTCATCCGGTGCGGTGAGTTGACCATAGCAACCGGGCCAATCTGGACAACCCAAACCCGCATCCGATAAACGCACATAAGCACCCAGCATGAGTAAGGTGAAAGTCCAGAGAATGGTCAGTAGCAAGAGCGCTCGAATCATCATTCACCTCAAGTTAAGTCGATAGACCAAAGTTTTCTTGCATCGTTATCTCGTCTGGTCGTACTCAAGTACTGCCTGCGGCGTCACCGCCTTGCCATCAAACTTTTGTACTGAAACTTAAACCACGATTGTTTTTTAAAATCGTCGCTATTTCTTGAATGGTTTTTTGTCGCCCAGCGACATCTTGCAACAACGTTGGCGGATAAAAAATCACCGCATTGCCATGCGGATCGATCAGATATAAACCCAATGCAAAGTGCGTCGGCAATCGCATTGAACACGCCGCAACACTGCGAATCCGCCCACGCTCTCGACCTTGGGCGATTTGTAATTGCTGGGCGCTCATCATCAATTGCGTGGCCTCATGGCTGCAGCCAGCGGGGTCGTGCGCCACCAAGCGCCATTGCTGATCAGCCGCTACAATCGGTTGCGCCAGTAACTGACCGTAGCTTTCGCCACCTTTCACGCGACCACTCAGCCAAAACCATTGCGCCAATAGCACTGGTGCAATACATAAGCCCAGTATTGATATCAGAGTCAATCTAGAGCTAACCTTTGCTGACATACCCCCTCCTTGCGGCAGAGTAAAACTGCCACCATAAATACGCCCCCAAAGCACTCATCAGCCACCAACTGAGCGCATACGCCAAATGCCGCGCTACCCCCATCGGTCGATCCACCGTTAAAGGATAAATACCTACAGGAGCGTCTAGAGCAACACCATAAGCAATTGGCATGGGTAAATGCGCCCACGCCGCGAAACGGCCAAGATCTAAATTTTGAAACACTCGCCCCTGAATCGGCGTCGCGCCCAGCTCAATAAAGCGCGGCCACGGCTGAAACGTAACCCTTGGCGCACCTTCAGCCGCCGGTGGCAACATCCGCTCACCTGGCGACCACCAACCACGATTAACCATCACAATCGAGCCGTCTTTTAATCGAAAAGGCGTAATCAGGTGATAGCCCAACTTACCATCCAGCATGCGTTGATCCAGCATGATTTCCGCGTGGTTAAGCCACTCGCCATCAAGCAATACCACCCGCCATGGTGGCGGACTTCCTTGCGACCAAGTGAGTTCGGGTAAGCGTTGTTGGCTGGTGATTTGCTCGATTAAGCTTTGTTTTTGACTCGCCCGCCACAGCTGCCAAGCACCTAAAGCGAAAGTTAAACAAACTAAACCGGCCAAAAAAATCAAAGCGGCATACTGCCGTTTGCGCAAAATCTGTTGATTTGGCTTAAGCTGATGAGCTGGAGGATTGGGAATGAAAATCGTACTCATAGGACTACTCCTAACCATCATGGCACTGCTTGCTCTGGCTTTAACTCAGCTCATCCGTGGTGGATCACAACGCTTATTTACCTTACTCGCATGGCGAGTTGGTTTATCGATTGGTTTATTTTTATTCTTGATGCTCAGTCGCTTCATGGGCTGGATTTAGCGCATTATTGCAGGCAACGATACAAAATTTGGCCGAGCTACTTATAGCCAATACACCAAAATAAACAGCAATAACCACACCACATCGACAAAATGCCAATACCAAATCGCCGCCTCAAAACCAAAATGGGCCTGCGGGGTAAAGTGTCCTTTTTGCACCCGAAACCACATCACCGCCAAAATGATCGTTCCCACCAACACATGCATGCCATGAAAACCAGTCAGCATATAAAAAGTCGCGCCGTAAGCGCCTGAGCCTAAGGTTAAATGCAGCTCATTCCACGCATGACGATACTCATAAGCCTGCAAGCATAAGAACAGCGAGCCGAGCAAAACGGTAATGCCTAGTCCTAGGCTGAGTTGCTGCCGCTTGTTTTGCATTAATCCCCAATGGGCCCAGGTTAACGTCAGCCCCGACGTCAATAAAATAGCGGTATTGAGCGCAGGTAATCCCATCGCACCCATCACATGATAAGCGTCAATGCTTGGCCCAGTTGCCATCGGCCAATTGGCTGTAAACCCTGGCCACAACATGCTTTGCGTATCGCTAAAAAAGCCCAGTTCGGGCACTGAAATCACTCGGGTATAAAATAAAGCGCCAAAAAATGCCGCAAAAAACATGACTTCAGAAAAAATAAACCAGCTCATTCCCCAGCGAAATGAATAATCCACCTGCTGACCATATTGCTGTGCCGTTGACTCTTTTACCACGTCGCCAAACCAACCAAATAGCATCCAAATTAAAATGGCAAAACCCAGTAATAAGCTCCAAGTACCCAGCGAAACCTGATTCAAACTCAATGCCGCACCCAGCCCAATAAAAAACAAAGCCACCGCCCCCACCGCTGGCCAGCGCGAGGGAGACGGCACAAAATAATGTGCATCGTGAAACGCCGTTTTCTACATTCATGCTCCACCTCCACTCACTAAATACCGTGCCAAAGCTAGCAAAAGTGCCGCTAACAGTAGCGCACACAACACACCGGCGGCGATTAAATATGGCAATTTAAGCGGCGCTCGCTCGGCGTTTTTACGACTTCTTACGCCAAAAAATCCCGCCAGCACCGCCAATATCGTCGCCCATAAGGTTTTCATGGCTGCGCTACTTTTTGCAAACTATACGACAAGGTCGCCGCGCCCATTTCGGCCGGCAATTGATCCGCCACCAATAACACCACGGTGACTTCACGGCGCTCTTTGGCCGCTATTTGCAATTGATCAAAACAAAAACATTCTAATTTTTGTAATAACCCCGCCGCCCGAACTGGGGCAAAACTCGGTACGGCGCGCACTTGTAACACTTGATCTGATTCGTTTTGCAACACAAAGCGCGCTTTGACGACGCCCCCAGCTTTGGCCATCACCACCGGATCTAAAGCCTGCATCGTCATCGGTAAATCAGCTGCCACATTGCTATCAAACTCTAAGCGCAAAGCCGCGCCCGGCTGGGTAATGACCGCCTGTGCCCGATCCAAGCCAATGACTTTACAAAATGCGCTATACAGCGGCGACAAGGCATAGCCAAACCCAAACATCAACACCGCAACCGCCATTAAGCGTAGCGCCACACGCTGATTTTTTTGCGCTAAATCCATCGTTCATCCTTGCTGCTGCGAGGTCAAACCGTGAAATAAACTTGTCTGAGCATCACGGCAACAAAAAACAGCGCCGCGAGCAAAACCAGTTTTAGGGCGGTTTTATGATTACGTGTCATTCATCGTTCTCCAAACCTTGCGCACATAAACCGCGCTGCACGGTGGCCAAATCCGGCGGCGTTTCCCATGTATGATGTGGCGCGGGCGAAGGCACTTCCCACTCCAAGGTATTGCCGCCTTCCCATGGCCGACTCGGCGCTGGGCCAAACACCGCCGCGAATGGTGTGAATCACATTGAATAAAAAAGAACACCTGGCCGAGACCAAAACAGATCGCCCCCACGCTGGCGATCGCATTAAAGTCAGTAAATTGCAGCGCATAATCTGGAATTCGCCGTGGCATGCCAGCGAGCCCCAAAAAATGCATCGGGAAAAACGTCACGTTAAACCACAGCATCGACCACCAAAAATGAAACTTGCCCCGTCCCTCGTGGTACATAAAGCCAGTCCATTTCGGCAACCAGTAGTATGCGGCTGCAAACAAGCTAAATAGAGCACCAGCGACCAATACATAGTGAAAATGCGCCACCACATAATAAGTGTCTTGCATTTGCGTATCGACCGGCGCAATCGACAAAATCAATCCGGAAAAGCCACCCACGGTAAACAAGCAAACAAAACCAATTGCAAACAGCATTGGCGTTTCAAACGTCATACTCCCCTGCCACATCGTCGCAATCCAGTTAAAGACCTTCACCCCAGTCGGCACGGCAATCAGCATGGTTAAAAACATAAAAAAACAACTGCGCTGTCGCGGGCATACCGACGGCAAACATATGATGCCCCCACACCATAAACGACAGAATCGCAATCGAGCAGGTGGCATAGACCATTGAAACGTAGCCAAACAAAGGTTTTCGTGCGAATACGGGGATGATTTGGCTGACAATCCCAAACGCTGGCAGCGCCATGATGTACACCTCGGGATGGCCAAAAAACCAGAAAATATGCTGAAACAGCACCGGGTCGCCGCCCCCCGCAGCTTTAAAAAAAATGCGTACTAAAATGCCGATCAGTCAGCAACATCGTGACCGCCCCCGCCAAAACCGGCGCGACTGCAATTAATAAATACGCAGTCACCAATGACGTCCAAGCAAATAAAGGCATTTTCAATAGCGGCATTCCCGGCGCGCGCATATTTAAAACAGTCGTAATAATATTAATCGAGCCCATAATCGACGATAAACCGAGCAAATGAATGCTAAAAATCGCCAAATCCATACCCATGCCACTTTGAATCGATAGCGGCGGATATAAAGTCCAGCCGCCGCCAGCCGCTCCGCCGGGCACCAATAAAGAAATCAGCAACAACGCGGCAGCGGGAGGCAACAACCAAAAACTCCAGTTATTCATCCGCGCAAAGGCCATATCTGGCGCGCCGAGCATTAAAGGCAACATCCAATTAGCCAAGCCGGTAAATGCTGGCATAATCGCACCAAAAACCATGATAATGCCGTGTAATGTAGTCAATTGATTAAAAAACTCAGGTTGCCAATACTGCAATCCCGGCTGAAATAATTCCGCCCGAATACACAAAGCCATAAAGCCACCGACAAAAAACATCGCTAAAGCAAAAAACAAATACAGCGTGCCAATGTCTTTATGATTGGTGGCATACAACCAGCGCCGCCAGCCGTGATCCATCGCGTCATGGCCATGATTTAAATGCTCAGTTGCGGTCGTCATCATTTACCCTTTGCTCGCGCTGCACGAATTTCTGCTGGCATCACCAGATCTGCTTGATTACCCCAAGCCGTACGCTCGTAACTAATTGCCGCAGCCAGCTCAACATCTGACAAGGTGCCCCAACTTGGCATCGCATTTTTGCCATTGAGCACAATACGGATATGTTCAGCTTTCGCGCCATTAGCGATCTTGGAGCCCGCCAAAGCAGGAAACGCCCCGCTCCCCGCACCATCGGCCTTATGGCAAGCGGCGCAATTGGCTTCATAAGCTTGCTTGCCACGCTGCAATAATTCATCGCGGGTCCACACTTTATTCGGATCATCGCGGGCCGCTTTGGCTCTGGCTTGCTGCTGTGCCAACCACCGATCAAAATCCGCCTGTGACACCACATTGACCACAATCGGCATAAAACCGTGATCTTTACCGCACAGCTCAGCGCATTGCCCGCGATACGTACCGATCTTGTCGGCTTTAAACCAAGTGTCGCGAATAAAACCCGGAATCGCATCTTGCTTCACCCCAAAAGCAGGTACGCCCCAGCTATGAATCACATCATTGCTAGTGGTTAAAATCCGGATTTTTTTACCCACCGGCACCACCAAAGGCTGATCGACTTCAAGCAGATACTGTGGATTTTTTGCCTCACCTTGACTCTGGTAATTCTCGATTTGCCCGCGTGGCGTCGCCAATTTACTTTTAAACCCAAAACCATGATCCAAATAGTCGTAAGCCCAGTACCACTGATGGCCAGTGGCCTTAATCGTAAAATCAGCATCGTGAGTGTTTTTTTGCGCCAGAATGACGCTGGCAGCAGGCCAGGCCATGCCCAATAGAATGAGCGCTGGAATCAGCGTCCATAAAATTTCGACCAGGGTATTTTCATGAAACGGTTTCGCCACATGCCCGAGTGATTTTCTATGCCGCAAAATGGCATAAAACATAAAGCCAAAAACCAAAACAAAAATCAGCAAAATCAGCAGCATCAACCAACTGTGTAAGGATTCGATTTGTTGTGCAATCCCCGTCACGGGCGGCTGAAATGTCCAGAATTCACACCACTAGCCTTGGCATTTGCTATCAATAGCAGTGCCATTACTCCAGATAAACGCCAAAGCATTGATTTTTCCTCCCAACTCACGCTTTCACACTAGTCGAGTTTTACTCAGGCGCAAGTCAGCAAAAGCAAATAAAAATGCGGCGTTGCAGCAAAATCCGCCCATCTGAAAGCAAAGCTAATCACGTCAAAACTGACTATGAAAAAATAGCTGTTTTTATACACTGCGTCTTGGGAGTGCCTCGCCATGGACTTACATTTAAATGAATTGGATCAGCATTTCACGTTGCCGGTAACGCGAAAAGTCGGCTTTCTGCGCCCTTTAGCGTGGATCAAAATGGGCTGGCAAGACCTCATCAAACACCCAGCACCCAGCCTGCTATACGGGCTGATTATTTCAGTCACTGGTGCTTTATTACTACTGTTTACACTGCAAGATGTACACCTCTACACCACCGCAATTACTGGCTTTTTACTGCTAGCTCCGCTGGGTGCCGCCGGTATTTATGAATTAACCAGTGAGCGAGATGAAGGCCGTGAAACGTCTTTTTTACAATCAATTCATGACCTGTATAAAAATGGCGGTCAGTTGGCGTTTTTTAGGTGTGATTTTGGCTTTTATCGCCATTTCTTGGGAACGCACTTCGGCGGTCTTGTTTGCCTTAATGTATTCAGGACAAATCATCGAAAAACAATCCATTTTGCAAGCTTTAAGCGGTGAATTTCTACCCTTTACACTGGCATGGCTTGCTGGCGTTTTGTGCTCGCTTGCTTTGTCTTTGCACTTACCGCAGTCTCAATTCCACTGCTGGCGGATCGAGAATTAGATAGCGTAACAGCGATGATGACTAGCTTACGCGCCGTGGCCGAAAATCTCCCAGCAATGGTCTTATGGGCGTGCATCCTTGTGGGCTTGACTGCATTGGGATTTGCTACATTTTTAATCGGCTTAATCGTCATATTTCCCTTACTAGGGCATGCCACTTGGTATGCTTACAAAGAACTGATAGAGTAAAATTACACCAATACTGCATCTTGACGTAAATTAAAAACACTGAAGCAGTGCGGGATTATCCTGATGTGGAGTTCACTACTTAGCTATTAGCATGGGCCGTAAGATTGATATCAATCTACGGCTCATTTTCTTTTAAGCGGAGTAATACTCAATGCATCTCGAAGTACGCAAACTGATGTTAGCCACCACGCTGGCCCTGATGGCTGGTACCAGCATGGCAGCAAATAAAACGCTGATTTATTGCTCCGAAGCCAGCCCATCCGGTTTTGATCCAACCCGCCAAGTGACTGGCGGCGATTTTGACGCCTCAGCCGAAACCATTTTTAATCGTCTTACCGAGTTCGAACGTGGCTCGACACAAATTCGCCCAGGTTTGGCCGAAAAATGGGATGTTTCACCCGACAATTTGACTTACACGTTCAACTTGAGAAAAGGCGTTAAATTCCACACCACGCCGTACTTCAAACCAAGTCGTGATTTCAATGCTGATGACGTGATCTTTACTGTGCAACGAATGATTGATAAAAATCATCCATTCAATAAAGCCGCGCCGGCTGATTTTCCTTATGTTTCTGACATGAGTCTGGATACTAATATTGCTGCAGTCGAAAAAGTCGACGCCAATACCGTCCGCATTAAACTCAAAACTGTCGACGCCGCTTTCTTGCAAAACTTGGCAATGTCATTTGCCTCGATTCATTCAGCTGAATACGCCGATCAATTACTCAAATCAGGCAAAGCCAATCAAATCAATACCCAGCCGATTGGTACTGGCCCTTTTGTATTTCGCAGCTATCAAAAAGACTCCAACATTCGTTTTGACGGCAATAGCGAATATTGGCGCAAAGGCGACGTTCAGCTGGATAAATTGATTTTTGCCATTACCACTGATGCGTCGGTCCGTTATCAAAAACTGCAGAAAAATGAATGCCAAGTGATGGCCTACCCACGCCCGGCAGACATCAAGGCCATTCAAGCCAATCCAAACTCAACTTGCTACAACAAGCCGGTTTTAACCTCGGCTGGCTCAGCTACAACGTACAGAAAAAGCCATTTGATAAATTGGAAGTGCGCCAAGCACTCGATATGGCGATCAATAAACCCGCCATTTTAGCCGCGGTGTATCAAGGTGCAGGGCAACCAGCCACCAACCCAATGGCACCAACACAATGGTCTTACAACAAAAAGCTCAAAGACGCGCCATTTGATCCAGCCAAAGCCAAGGCGATGCTCGCCAAAGCCGGTGTAGCCGACGGCACTGAAATCACCCTGTGGGCGATGCCAGTACAACGCGCCTACAACCCGAATGCCAAATTGATGGCCGAAATGATTCAAGCCGATGGGCCAAAGTTGGCATTAAAGCCAAGATTGTCAGCTACGAATGGGGCGAATACATCAAGCGTGCTAAAGCGGGCGAGCATGATTCATTGATGATTGGTTGGACTGGTGACAATGGTGATCCAGACAACTGGCTTGGCGTGAACTTAGGCTGCGAAGCGGTCGGCGGCAATAATTATTCGCGCTGGTGCAATAAAGAATTTGATACTTTAGTGGTTAAAGCACGCACGCTGAGCAATCAAGCTGAGCGTACTAAGCTGTATGAAAAAGCTCAAGAAGTGTTCAAGCGTGAATTGCCATTTACCCCAATCGCTCACTCGACGGTGTATCAACCCATTAGCAAATCAGTGCAAGGCTTCAAAGTCAGCCCATTTGGCCTCAATTCCTTTTATGGTGTGACCGTCAAATAATCTGCAATGCGCCCAGCCTAATTTATTTTAGGCTGGGCTTTCTCCGTCTTATCACCGCCCGTGGTTTTTTCTCACGGGGAGAATGCCCATGTTCAGCTTTATCATTAAGCGTATTTCAGTCGCTATTCCCACCTTCTTGGGCGTCACGTTACTGGCTTTCGCCCTCATTCATATGATCCCTGGTGATCCAGTGTTATTGCTGGTTGGTGAGCGCCGACTGGACCCTGAATTTTACCGCGCCGCCATGCAGCGCCTTGGCCTTGATCAGCCGCTCTACGTGCAATATTGGGATTATTTGCGCCAATTGCTGCAAGGCAATTTAGGCGAATCCATCGTGACGCACGAGCCAGTCATGAGCGAGTTTCTTAAATTATTCCCCGCTACCGTCGAGCTTTCGATGGCGGCGATGCTGTTTGCCGTCATTTGTGGCCTCGCTGCCGGCATGCTCGCGGCGACTAAACGCGGTACGGTGATCGATCATTCCGTGATGGGTGCCGCACTCACTGGCTATTCCATGCCGATTTTTTGGTGGGGACTGATCCTCATCATGGTGTTTTCAGTTCATCTTGGCTGGACGCCGGTTTCGGGGCGAATCTCGCTGGAATACGACATTCCGGCAGTGACTGGCTTTATGCTGATTGATACTTTGCTCTCCGGTGAAGAAGGCGCGTTTAAATCTGCAGTGATGCATTTGATTTTGCCAGCCATTGTTTTAGGCACCATTCCAATGGCGGTGATCGCTCGAATGACGCGCTCGTCGATGCTCGAAGTATTGCGCGAAGACTATATCCGCACCGCGCGCGCCAAAGGGCTCAGCCGCACGCGGATTATTATTGTGCATGCGCTGCGTAATGCCTTAATTCCCGTCGTCACCGTGATTGGTCTGCAAGTGGGCACCTTGCTCGCCGGTGCCGTGCTCACCGAGACGATTTTCTCTTGGCCGGGCATTGGTAAATGGCTAATTGACTCGATTTCTCGCCGTGATTATCCGGTGGTGCAAGGCGGTATTTTGCTAATCGCCACGCTGATTATTTTTGTTAACTTGCTGGTCGACATCCTCTATGGGGTGATCAATCCACGTATTCGCCATTCGAGATAAGCTTTTATGAATACCCCGACCACTGTTGTTGAAGCCCCATTTTCTCACCCCTCGCCATGGACAGAGTTTTGGCAATCGTTTCGCGCCAACCGTGGCGCGCTGATTGCGTTAATTTATTTTGTTTGCTTGGTTTTAGTGGCGGTATTTGCCCCTATCCTTGCACCACACAGCCCTATCGAGCAATACCGTGATGCATTTTTAACGCCACCGGCTTGGCTAGCAGGCGGCTCGTGGCAATTTATTCTGGGCACAGATGAAGTCGGCCGCGATATTTTGTCGCGCCTGATGTATGGCGCACGGCTCTCGCTCACCATTGGCTTGGTGTCGGTGTTGCTATCGTTAATTCCTGGTGTGATTTTGGGGCTGATTGCGGCGTTTTATCCGGGCAAAATTGGCGACGCCATTATGCGTTTAATGGATGTAATGCTGGCCTTGCCTTCATTGCTGCTGGCCGTCGCAATTGTGGCGGTACTCGGCCCTGGCCTCACCAATACCATGCTGGCGATTGCCGTGGTGTCGTTGCCATCGTATGTGCGCTTAGCGCGCGCTTCAGCGATGACCGAGCTACACAAAGACTATGTGATTGCCAGCCGCTTAGCTGGCGCAGGCCAATTGCGTTTGATGTTTAACACCGTGTTGCCTAACTGTATGGCACCGTTAATTGTGCAAGCGACGCTGGGTTTCTCGGCGGCGATTTTGGATGCTGCAGCGCTCGGCTTTTTGGGTTTAGGTGCACAACCACCGCTACCTGAATGGGGCACGATGCTCGCATCCGCGCGTGATTACATCGAAAGCGCCTGGTGGGTGGTCACCATGCCAGGACTCACGATCTTGATTACCGTGATTGCCTTAAATCTAATGGGCGACGGTCTGCGCGATGCGCTCGATCCTAAATTAAAAAAATTAGCGTAAGGCAAGGTATGAGTTTATTAGACATTCGCAAGCTCAACGTGACCTTTGGCCACGGCAGCAATCCATTTCGGGCGGTATCGGGGCTTGATCTGAGCATCAATAGCGGTGAAATTTTAGGTATCGTCGGCGAATCGGGCTCAGGTAAATCGGTCACCATGCTGGCCATGATGGGCCTGATTGACGCGCCCGGCATCGTCACCGCTGAGAACTTAAGCTTTGCCGGCCAAGATTTAATTGGTATGAAACCGGCGCAAAAAAGACAAATCATTGGCCGCGATATTGCAATGATTTTTCAAGACGCGCTCACCAGCCTCAACCCAGCGTATACCGTTGGTTACCAATTGATAGAAACGCTCAAACAGCATACCCCACTACGCGGGGCGGCACTCAAAGCGCGCGCTTTAGAATTACTTGAGCAAGTAGAAATCCCCGACGCCAAATCGCGCCTCAATGCCTACCCGCATCAACTCTCGGGCGGAATGAGCCAGCGCGTGATGATTGCAATGGCGATTGCCTGTAAACCCAAATTGCTGATTGCCGACGAGCCCACCACCGCGCTCGACGTAACAGTGCAAGCGCAGATTATGGAATTACTGGTTAATCTGCAAAAACAAAACGATATGGCGCTGATTTTAATCACCCACGATCTGGCCGTGGTGGCCGAAATCGCACAAAAAATGGTCGTGATGTACGCCGGTGAAGTCGTCGAAACCAGCGCCACCGACACCCTATTTGCTACCCCACGCCATCCGTATACCCAAGCGCTGCTCAGCTCGATTCCAGAGCACAGCAAAGGCGCACGACGCTTAAATACCCTCGCTGGCGTGGTGCCGGGCCAATACGATAGGCCAACAGGTTGCTTACTTAGTCCGCGCTGCTTATATGCCAGCGCACAATGTGCATCGCAGCACCCACCCTTAATACCACTATCAGGTACCAGCGTGCGCTGCTTTACTCCATTAGATTCCAACGGTATACCTAGTCATGAGTGAAAACAATATAAGCCCTATTCTGCGCGCTGAACATTTATCGCGGCACTATAAAGTCGGCGGTGGACTCTGGCAAAGCGCCGCCACCGTCAAAGCACTCAATGACGTTTCATTTGAACTGTTTGCCGGTAAAACACTGGCCGTTGTCGGCGAATCGGGCTGTGGTAAATCCACGCTAGCGCGCCAGCTCACCTTAATTGAAAGCCCCAGCGCCGGTCATTTGATTATCGACGGCATTGATATTGCCAGCGCGGATGCCAGCCAGCTCAAAACACTGCGCCCTAAAGTGCAAATGGTGTTTCAAAATCCTTTCGCCAGCTTAAACCCGCGTAAAACCATTGGCGACATGCTCAGCGAGCCTTTATTACTCAACACCGAACTTTCTGCCGAAGAACGCAAAGCCCGCGTGCACGAGATGCTCAAAACGGTTGGTCTACGCCCAGAGCACTATCATCGCTACCCGCATATGTTTTCTGGCGGCCAGCGCCAACGCGTGGCGATTGCCCGCGCCATGATGCTGCAACCGGCGATTTTGGTCGCCGACGAGCCGACCTCTGCGCTCGACGTGTCCATCCAAGCGCAAATTCTGAATCTATTTATGGATTTGCAAGAGCAACTGGGCACCGCCTACGTATTTGTCAGCCACAATCTGGCTGTCGTTGAGCATGTCGCCGACGATGTAATGGTGATGTACTTTGGCAGCACCGTTGAATACGGCCCAAAAACCAGTATTTTTGAGCACCCTTTGCACCCGTATACCCGCGCGCTGATGTCGGCAACACCGGCGATTCGCGCTGAAAATCGGCGCGAAAAAGTCAAATTGATCGGTGAGCTGCCATCGCCAATCAATCCGCCATCCGGCTGCACCTTCCATACGCGTTGCCCCTACGCCAACGCCCACTGCCAAAGCGCCGTCCCCGAATTACGCCCCGTTGCCGGCAGAATGATCGCCTGCCACCGCGTAGAAGAAATCAATTCGCTCACGCAAGTATAAATGCATAAATCTGCTCCTTTAAAAGACGCTGCGGCGTCTTTTTTTACGCCCACGGCAAAGCGGCATGACAACTGAAAACGCCGCGCTAAGTCATTGTGATTTAATCTGTTTTTCCGCCCCTAATCAGCATGATCGATAAAAAAGCATTGACGAAGCGATATATCCAATATATAGTTCGGCCTCTCTGTCGCGGGATGGAGCAGTTGGCAGCTCGTCGGGCTCATAACCCGAAGGTCACAGGTTCGAGTCCTGTTCCCGCAACCAGACCTACTTCGCAAGCCAAGTCGAAGTTTGTAGAGCAACAAAACAGTCGCGGGATGGAGCAGTTGGCAGCTCGTCGGGCTCATAACCCGAAGGTCGTAGGTTCGAGTCCTACTCCCGCAACCAAATATCTAAGCCACTGATTCATGCTTAATGGGTTGGTGGTTTTTTAGTTTCTGCTCGTCGGATTTTGCAGCAGAAACCCAGTACAGACGCGGGATGGAGCAGTTGGCAGCTCGTTGGGCTCATAACCCAAAGGTCGTAGGTTCGAGTCCTACTCCCGCAACCAATACCAAAAAACCTAGGTCTCAAACCTAGGTTTTTTTGCGTTCTGGCTACCTCTGCTACCTCGCCCTATTTCACCACCACATTCGCCCAAGCTTGCCGACCAAATGGGTTTACCACGTAGCCACTGACTTTATCGGTGGTGATGACCGAGGTGAGTGGATGAGCGAGAGGAATCCATAGCGCTTGTTGGCGGATGATTTTTTGCGCGGCTTGGTAATGCTGCGTGCGCTCGGCAAGCTTAGCGGTCGTTTTGCCTGAGCGAATCAAGCCATCGAGTTGCGGCTGGCAAAAGCGCGCAAAATTAAGCCCAGATTCGACCGAGGCACAGGCAAACTGCGGGGTTAAAAAATTATCCGGGTCACCATTGTCCCCAGTCCAGCCCATAAACAGCAGATCGTGCTCACCGGCTTTAGCGCGCTTAATGAGTTCGGCCCATTCTATGGTTTTAATTTCGGCCCGAACGCCAATTTTGGCCAAATCCGCCTGCAGCATTTCAGCACCCATGCGCGGATTCGGGTTCAAAGTGCTGCCGCTAGGGCGTACCCAAATGGTGGTTTCAAAGCCATTGGGCAGGCCTGCTTTGCTTAATAACGCTTTGGCTTTAGTTAGATTTTGCTGTTCATGATTGCCTGCCAAATAGCTCCACGTTGCAAGCGGAAAAGGCCCCTGCGCTGCGCTGGCAGTGCCTTCAAATACGGCCGCTAAATAGGCTTTCTGATCAAAAGCCAATTGCAGCGCTTGGCGCACTTCAACCTTATCTAATGGCTTGTGCTGGGTATTGATCGCCACAAACGCCGTCGCAAACATCGGCGTACTCAAGACCTTGAGCTTTTTATCGTTACGCGCAGCAGTGATGTCTTGCGGCTTCACGCCCAGCGCAACTTGGCATTCACCCGCTTTGGCTTTTTGTACCCGTACCGCAGGATCGGCGGTGATCGCGTAAATCAGTTTGTCTGACTTGGGCTTGCCGGCAAAATAATTGGGATGCGCATCGTAACGAATCACTGCGTCTTTTTGAAAACTTTTCAGCGCAAAAGGCCCGGTGCCAATCGGTTTAGTATTTAACTGCCCCTGTTGATTGGCCGCCAGCAATTGATCGGCATATTGCGCCGAATAAATCGACGTAAACCCCATACTGAGCAGCGGCAAAAAAGTCGCATCGGCTTGCTTGAGCTGAATCACCACCGTGTCATCGGCGGTTTTTTTAATACTCGCAATCAATTTAGCCAAGCCAAAAGATTGCGCGTGCGGGTAGCCATTCGGGGCGCTGGCATACCAAGGATGGTTTGGATCGAGCATGCGCTGAAAACTAAACAGCACATCATCGGCATTTAAAGCGCGGCTGGGCTGAAAATAATCGGTTTTTTGAAAGGCGACGTTTTTGCGTAATTTAAACGTGTATTGCAACTGATCGTCGCTCACCTGCCACGATTGCGCCAAGCTCGGCACCAGCTTGCCTGTCGCCGCATCGTATTCGAGCAAACGATTAAAAATCGGATCAGCTGCCGCGTTGGTATTGGTGAGCGAATTGTATTGCACCACATCAAAGCCATCTGGGCTGGCCTCAGTGCATACGGTAAGCGGCTTGGCACTCACAGTACCCACCACCAGTATTGCCACTAATGCGGCGATTTTATTTAGCTTCATTCATATACTCCAATAAATTAACCAGAATGACGCTATAGCGCCCAAGAAAAAAGTCGTATCAAAATAGCTGGCCCAACTTGAACAAAAAACGGCCGCTCTCAAACATCCCAAGGCGGATCATTCAAATCCGCATTCGCCGGAAGCAATGCCCGTAACGGCGGCAATGGCGTTTGCACAATCGGCGCAGACTTGACCTTGGCCTTGGGCTTTTTCACTGCCGCGCTAGTCTCCGCTGTAATCGCAAATTGGGCCGCATCGGGCAACCAACGCACAAACCGAGTGACATCAACCCCGTGCGGTACATACCATTGCTTGAGCTCAGGGTTAAATCGTGCACCTAGCGCCTTAGCTTGGTCTTTTTCCTTAAAAGGAACATTTAAATACACCTGCACCTTGCTACTAATCATTTAAAACCTTTCATAATAATTGCGTACACAAATAGATTATTAACGCAGTTGCCATCTAATGACGAGTTTTTTTTTAAACCTTCCCCGACCCCAGTCGCAAACAGCAGGCAAAAAAAATCATCGCTAAGCCATCTATTAATTTTTGATGGTTTAGCGATGATTGAATTGATTACGCGCCTAGCGCGTTAAATTAAAACCTTAAACGCGATATGCGATGGCTTCGACTTCAACCAAGACATTTTTTGGCAAGGTTTTTACGGCAACGCAAGAGCGCGCTGGAACGCCAGCACCAAAGTATTCGGTGTAGATCACGTTAAACGCAGCAAAATCAGCCATATCGGCCAAAAAGCAGGTGGTTTTCAACACATTGTCGAGCGAGCTATTGCCTTGCAGCAACACCGCTTTCAGGTTTTCCAACGCTTGGCGTGCTTGCACCGACACATCACCGGCAATCACTTCACCCGTTGCTGGCACTAATGGAATTTGGCCCGAAGTAAAAATCAGGTTTCCAAACGCAGTCGCTTGTGAATACGGACCAATAGCTGCTGGTGCGGCGTCGGTAAAAATAATTTCCTTCATCTTCATTCCTTTAAAATATTAAAACTGCAATCAAACTCAGTACGAGCCAGTATTCACTCGCTCAATCCTACTCTGGCATTATTTTGCTTGTTTATGCAGCATAATTTGCAAAATTTGCACGTCAGTTTGTACCATACCCTGACAAGCCAATTGCCCTAAATTATTGATCGATTGATCAACGTCATGCGCCACAATACCTTCATTACCCGTTACGCAAACGCCATCCATCGCCATCAATACTGATTTATAAACCGATTGCGCCGAAGTCGAGACCTTCATCGCACAGCTATTGGATGCGCCATCGCACACCATGCCGGATAAATCGCCAATCATGCTCGAGATCGCCATGCTCACGGTTTTAAAATCGCCTTTGAGCAACCAAGCCACACCCGCAGCCGCACCCATCGATGCCGTTGTCACCGCGCACAATGCCGATAGTTTCGGTAGTTTGCTGTGGATGTAAATCGCCATTAAATGCGACAACATCAAAGCGCGAGTTAATTGCGCTTTACTCGCCTGTATATGCTCAGCCACCACCACCACCGGCATCGTCGCGGCAATACCCTGATTACCCGAGCCCGAATTACTCATCGCTGGCAACGTGGCACCGCCCATTCGGGCGTCTGACGCAGCGGTGGTGCGAATCAAGATCTGGCTCAACAAGCCTTCAGACATTAGCCCTGCGGCGATTTGGCGCTGTAATGTCGCGCCAATATGTAAACCAAACGTGCCCTTCATGCCTTCTTGCGACAAAGCATCATTGAGCACGCCAGCCGCGTCGATAAAATCAATCATTTCTAAAGGTGCCAGCGTGGCAAAATCATAAACATCTTGCGCTGTCGCACTGGCAATATCGTAAGCGGCGGCAGCCGTTGCTGCGCCCACATCCGCCAATTCAAAAATAACCTGGCCATTGTGCTCAATATAAATAACCCGGGTATGGCTATCGGCAATGCGTACCTTGACCCACTCCTCACAGTGAAACACACACGCTTCCGAATACAAAATATGCGGCACATTGGCAATCGATAACTCAACGCGCTGCTCGGCAATCATCGCCTTGCCCGCATCCACTTGCGCCGGTGTTAAGCCTTTGAGCACTTCCAATTTACCATCTGGATTGCCCGCCAATGCACCCACCGCCGCGGCAATTTTTAAACCAACGGTACCCGTACCCGGTACTGTTACCCCCATGCCGTTTTTCATTAAATTGGCCGACACCTTGGCCTCAATGCGCTCTGGCGTTTTTGCCAAATGCTGCGCAGCAATTGCTGAAGCTAAAGCCAAAGAGATTGGCTCAGTACAGCCCAAGGCAGGCGCTACTTCGTGCTGCACGGCTTTAATAAATTCTGGCCATAGGGCGTGTGAAGAAGACATATTCATGCGTTTTAAGACCTTTTTGATGTCAAATATCTCAGCATGCTGCTGCGCTCGTGGCGCGCCGCACTGGGTTTAATGAGTATTGGTTTTTAGATAGCGATACAGCGTAGGCTCAGAAATCTCCAAAATCGCCGCCGTTTTAGCCACAAAGCCACGAATTGAAAACAAACCTCGTTGCTCTCTAAATCTTTCACGACTTGGGATTTCTCATCAGCCGACATCCGCGATGGCGCGATCGGGTATTGCTCTAACACACTGTGTAAAATTTCTTGCCCAACATCGTCGACCGATGCCGACAACAATTCTTGATGCTGTTCGGCCATATCCGCTGGAAGCAGCTTATTGACCGACTCTTGCAACTCAAGCAAGCGCTTATCATCGGTATTCACGCAGAGCATGGCTGCGGCTTGACCATTCTCACCTTTAATAATCAAGGTGGAAGAGCGCAGCAACACACCACCTCGCGTTTTACTGCGGTAATTGAGTTTGTAGCTCACGTCGCTCGACTGCATACATTCTTGCAGCATGCGCAGCGCCAGATCCGTCGCCGGCGCCCCAACGGCACGACCCGATAAATGGCCATGGCTAATCGCCGCCAGCGACGCATTCACATCGGATAAATCATGCACGACGACTTCAGAATCTTCACCCAAAACGGCGGCAATAAAGTCGACCAATAATTGGGCATCTATTTGTATTTTCATCACGTCGTGCACAATAAAATTTATCTCATCGAAAGTATATCAATCTTAATGATAAAAAATCAATCACAACTTAACGGTAAATATTGTTACTTTTTCGGGCTTTTTATTCACAAAATGCTGATTAAACCAGCATCTAGATTGGTCTTTTACCCGACTCCACCCATCGCCCACCAAGCCGAGCAACACACTCAAACCATGAGTAAAATAAATAATTATTCTCACGAAATTATATCTATCGCCTTCTGCCAGCCAGTGCGGCCACTCGCAACGCAGGCGAAGCGACATCATTCGCTCGGTTCGCCGATCAAAAGAGCAAAAAAAACCCGCGTGGTTTAACGCGGGTTTGAGCGAGTCATTTCACAGCCAAAAATCGGTGTGAATCCAATTTATTCATGTTTAAACAAAGCATCAGTGCGCAGCAATCGCAAACCATTGGCCACCACCAATAAACTCGCACCCACGTCGGCAAAAACCGCCATCCACATGCTGCCGTAGCCGAGCAAAGTTAAGATCAAAAACAGCAATTTAATCCCCAGCGCCAAGGCGATGTTTTGCAGCAAAATGCGGTGAGTTTGCTGCGATAAGCGGATAAAACGTGGCAATTTGCGTAAATCATCATCCATTAATGCCACATCAGCGGTTTCAATCGCCGTGCCGCTGCCAGCGGCGCCCATCGCAAAACCAATATCGGCGCGCGCCAAAGCGGGCGCATCATTAATCCCATCCCCAACCATGCCGATTTTTTGGCCCGGCTTGAGTTGCGCCTGCTGCGCGACAATCAGCTCTAATTTATCCGCTGGCAGTAAATCGCCACGGGCTTCATCAATGCCGACTTGCTCGGCAATACTGCGCGCGGTGTGGACATTGTCGCCAGTGAGCATCATGGTTTTGACCCCCAAGGCATGCAGCTCAGCAATCGCTTGGCGGCTACTGTCTTTGACCGTATCGGCCACGGCAAACAACGCCAATACCCCTTGCTCGCTGGCCAATAAAATCACGCTTTTACCTTGCGCTTCCAGTGGCAACAATTGCGCTTCCAGCTCTGCCGAGCACCAGCCTTGCTGATGAATTAAACGATGATTGCCTAAATAATAGCGCTGACCCGCAATCGTCCCTTCTACGCCCAAGCCAAGCAAAGCCGTGAAACCACTCACCTCTAACAGTGCTACATCTTGACCCGCCAGCGCCAAAGCGCGCGATACCGGATGATCTGAGCGCTGTGCCAAACTCACGGCTAATTGTTCAACCGCGATGCCTTGCGCCGCGCTGGCTATTTGCTGCGCCTCAGTTTGCAAATCAATAAAATCGGTTTGCACTGGCTTGCCATGCGTCAGCGTGCCGGTTTTATCCAGCGCAATACATGCCAGCTTGCGGCCTTCTTCTAAATACACCCCGCCCTTAATTAAAATCCCTTGCCGCGCTGCGGCGGCCAGACCACTAACAATCGTCACCGGCGTTGAAATCACCAAAGCGCAGGGGCAAGCAATTACCAATAACACCAAGGCTTTGTAAATCCACGCCAACCAATCACCGGCAAAAACCAAGGGTGGGAGTATCGCCACCAAGAGCGCAATCGCAAACACGATGGGGGTATATACCCGTGCAAATTGATCAATAAAGCGTTGAATCGGTGCGCGTGTTCCTTGCGCAGCTTCTACTGCATGAATAATCCGCGCCAAAGTGCTATTACTGGCCAATGCCGTCACGGTAAATTCAAAAGAACCGGCCTCATTAATACTGCCAGCAAATACCGGATCCCCCACGCCCTTATCCACCGCCAAACTCTCGCCGGTAATCGGCGCTTGATTAATCGTCGATTGCCCAGCGCAAATTTGCCCATCCACTGCGATTTGCTCGCCCGGTTTAACCCGCACGCGCTGACCAATTAGCAGCGATTGCGCAGGGACATCCAGCCAACTGCCATCGTCTTGCTGCACTGTCGCCTTATCCGGCGCCAGTCGTAGCAAACCTTGAATTGCATTGCGTGCCCGATCCAGCGATTTGGCCTCGATTAATTCAGCCACAGTAAACAACACCATCACCATCGCCGCCTCGGGCCACTGACCAATCAGCATTGCCCCGGTCACAGCAATACTCATCAAAGCGTTGATATTTAAATTGCCATTGCTGAGTGCAATCCAGCCTTTTTTATACGTCGTTAAGCCGCAAGCCAAGACCGCCAGCAGCGCCAAGCCCGCCACCAACAGCGTTGGTCCATCGAGCCAATGCGTCACTTCAGCGGCCAAGGCCGCCACCCCCGCTAGCGCCAAAGGCCACCAGGGTTTAGTCGGGGCGTCAGTGGCCACCGCCTCACCCAGCTCGGGCGTAAAGCCCAAGCTGCGAATCGCCGCCAAAAATCGCCTCAAGCGCTTCGGGCTGATGCTGCACCGTCAGCACCCGCTGCATGAGGTTAAATTCCAAACCCGAAACCGCCGTCATCGCGCCGAGTTTTTTACGCAACAAAGCCTCTTCAGTCGGGCAATCCATTTGCATAATGCGAATCGGCGTTTGCGCCCAACCATCCGCTGTTAGCTCAGCTGCAGCCAAGGTGGTCAATGCCTCACCCTCGCTGTGCCCCGCACAACACGCCGCATGGCTAACCGACGAATGCGCCGCATGCGCGGAAGAATGTTGACGATATTGCGACATCAGGCAGCTCCAACGATTAAACATTAAACACATTACACACCCTGAAGTTACTATAGAGTCAACCGCTAAAATCAACGATGTGCAGTATTGCAAAATTTAATTCGGTAGATCGTGAAAGTGTGATCGTAAAGCGGGCAAATTTCAGGGTTTGCGCACGCGGCCTCATCGCAACCGCGTGCGCCAAGGCGCCCCTACAAAACCTAAGTTTCACCGTAGGGTGTGCAAATCCGCAGGGTTTGCGCACGCCGCCTCATCGCAACCGCGTGCGCCAAGGCGCACCCTACAAAACCTAAGTTTCACCGTAGGGTGTGCAAATCCGCAGGGTTTGCGCACGCGGCTACCCAGCCATTTGAATCAAGCAATGCAACAACACGGATAAAGGAATCGAGAAATGAAAATCGGCGAACTGGCCAAGCTGGCGCAATGCTCGGTTGAAACCATACGGTTTTATGAAAAAGAAGGGCTACTGCCAACCGCCGAAAGAACCATCGGCAATTTTCGCGTTTATGGCCCGGCGCATATTGAACGACTGCGCTTTATCCGCAATTGCCGCGCACTCGATATGAGCCACGAAGAAATCCACACCTTGCTGCATTTGGCCGATCAAGGCGGCGATGGGTGTAGCGCGATTAATGACCTGTTTGACGAGCACATCGCCCACGTCGACACCCGCATCAAAGAACTCGAACAACTCAAACAGCAACTGGCCGAGCTACGCCAACACTGCCAAAGCAATCACAACCCTTGCGGTATTTTGCAAGGCTTAGCCGACATGGAAACCCCCAGCAAATTGGATAAAAAACGCACGCATCTTGGGTAAAGCAATACGCCTATTTTTATTTAACATAAAACCCAAAAATCGTACGTAAAGCACTGAATATGCAAAGTAAAATGCACGAAAAATTATTATTTAATTCTTTTTACCATATATATCAAAAAAACAAAAACACGTCTTAAGTTATTGATTTTATTGAATACACCTTCAATTTAAAGATCTAATTACAGTTCCAGGAAAAAATCTTAGATTTATTATCTATCACGCCCTCTGATTAGAACAAAAGCCATACACATTGCTCTTTATCAAAAGAGCTCATCAAAAAAAATGCGTAACATTTTGTCAACTTAAAATAAACATGATTAGCAGTGAAATAATCCCAAAGCAGTGTTAAAATTTACGCCCGCTCGCACTCTGTTTCAACGTTCGTACTACTTTAATTTTTTCAGTATGAACTTTAATTTAATTAACGTTTCTAGCAAATATTTGTATTTTAAAATTGCTATTCAACAGCTCACAAAAAGTTAATACATCTCAATGACAAAACGCGTTGCCATCCTCGGTTATTCTCACAGACTGCCTAATTCAACTGGTAATAGCTACTGGGATAATCTTCTCAATGAAGAACATCTCATTACCGAAGTCGAGGCTGGCCGCTGGTCTAAGGAAGCTTTTCTTCACGCCAATAAAAACCACGCCGGCACCAGCTACACCTTTAAAGCCGGTTCAATTGGCGATATTTCTGGTTTTGATGCGGGCTTTTTTGGCATTGCCCCGCGCGAAGCGGCGCAAATGGATCCGCAACAACGCATTTTGCTTGAGCTCAGTTGGGAAGCCTTAGAAAACGCTGGCATCAAACCATCAACGATCCGAGGCAGCCAGTGCGGCGTGTATATTGGCATTGCCAGCGCTGATTATTCCTATCGTTTAGCCGACGACTTAGCCGCGATTGATTCAGCCGTTGCCACGGGTAACACCGCCAGTATTGCCGCTAACCGACTCTCCTATGCGCTTGATTTACGTGGCCCGAGCATGGCGATTGATACCGCCTGTTCATCCTCAATGGTGGCTTTTCATCAAGCCTGCCAATCGATTCTTTCTGGCGAAAACACCCAAGCCTTAGCGGGCGGCATTAGCCTGCATTTGCACCCTTATGGCTTTATTATTTTTTCCAAAGCCTCAATGCTGTCCAAAAAAGGCCATTGCAATGTCTTTGATGAAGCTGGTGACGGTTATGTGCGCTCAGAAGGCGGCGGGATTTTTGTCTTAAAAGATTATGATTTAGCCCTTGCCGATGGCGATCCGATTATTGCCGTGGTTGCGCATTCAGGCGTCAATACCGATGGCAAAAAAAATGGCCTCACCGTACCCAGCTGCACCGCGCAAGCCGAGCTACTCAAGCAAACCTATGCCAAAGCTGGTATCGCAGCCAGCGAAATTGATTATCTCGAAGCGCATGGCACCGGCACCGCTGTCGGCGATCCCATCGAAACCCGCGCCATTGGCCTTGCGCTTGGCCAGCACCGCAGCAGCGAATCGCCATTACTCATTGGCTCGGTCAAAAGTAATCTGGGGCATTTAGAAGCCGCCTCAGGCGTCGCCGGTTTAGTCAAAGCCTTGCATTGCCTGCAATACCGGATGGTGCCAGCGACGATTGGCATTAAAAAAACTCAATCCAAAAATTAAATTTGCTGAGCTCAACCTAAAAGTTGTCACCCAAGCGCAGCCATTAAAAGCCACTGGCCGCTTAGTGATTGGGGTGAATTCCTTTGGTTTTGGTGGCGCCAATGCCCATGTGATTTTAGAAAGCGCACCACAACACGCGGCCAGCGCGTCAGCCGCACCAGCGCAAGCGTTGCCGATTATTTTAAGCGCCCGCTCCGCCGCTGCCTTGCCCGCTGCCGCCAGCAATCTGAATGACTACTTGGCCAAAACGCCCGATTTCAACGTTTATGATCTGGCTTACCAGCTCGCTCTACGCCGCGAGCAACACCCGCATCAAGTGATGGCGTTTTGCCAAACGCCAAGCGAAGTGAGCGCATTTTTAAGCCAAGTCATTGCGCAATCAGAGCCATTACTCGGCGGCAAAACCATCGCCAAGGCGCAAGGGCCGGTATTTGTTTTCTCTGGCAATGGCTCGCAATGGGCCAGCATGGGCCGATCTTTACTCGCCAGCAACGCCGTATTTCAACAAGCTATTGCCGAAGTCGACGCGCATTTTATGCCGCTCAGCGGCTATGGATTACAAGACGAAATCGCCGGCCGTAATGGTCAAGATAGCGACCATCGTTACGCACAAACCGAAATCGCCCAACCCGCGCTGTTTGCAATTCAAGTTGCCCTAGTGCAAATGCTACGCAGCCAAGGCATTACCCCGTCGGCCGTCACCGGGCATAGCGTCGGTGAAGTGGCTGCCGCATGGACCGCTGGCGCGCTAACGCTCAAAGACGCCACCGCAGTGATTTATCATCGCAGCCGCATGCAAGGCAAAACCAAAGGCAGCGGGCAAATGACCGCCGTCGCCATGGGCGAAAGCGAAATGAATGCGCTATTAGCCGAATGCGGCCTCAATATTGCCATTGCGGGTGTCAATAGTGCGCGGGGGATTACATTGGCTGGTGAAGTCAATGCCTTAAGCCAAATCGAAGCGCAACTTGCCGCGCGAAATATTCGCTTTAAACGCTTGGATTTGGATTACGCATTTCACAGCGCAAAAATGGATCCAATTGAAAACGATTTAATTGCCGCACTCAGCGACATTAAACCGCAATTAAATAGCATTGCATTTTATTCCACCGTAACCGGCGAATTACTCAGCGGCGAACAACTTAATGCCCAATATTGGTGGCATAACATCCGCCAACCGGTGCTATTTGAAAATGCCATTAACGCGATCAATCAATCCGGCGCCAATGTCTTTTTAGAAGTCGGCCCACACAGCGTATTGCGCTCGTATATTTTAGAAACACTAAAAAATAATGCTTGCGAAGGTTTAGTGCTTGGCACATTAAGCAAAACCGAACACTGCGAAAATAAAGTCTTTAGCGCCATGGCCAGCATTATCGCCAGTGGTTGCGAAATTGACTGGGCGACGCAATTTCCAACGCCCGGGCAATTTATGCAATTGCCCAATTACCCATGGCAACGCGAACGCTTATGGGTCAATAGCAGCACCGAATCGCTAGGGCAACTGAGCCGCGACATGCTGCACCCCTTGCTGGGCTACGCGCTCAAGCAACACGCTAGCAGCTGGGAAAACCAACTCGACACCATTAAAAAACACCGTACTGGCCGATCATGTCGTCGGCGATGCGGTAGTTTTCCCCGGCACTGGCTATGTTGAGCTGGCGCTGGCAGCGGCCAGCCAGCACACCCCAAGTGCACTGATTGAAATTGAAGAATTAGAAATTCTCGCACCACTGATTTTGGCCGAAACCCCTACCAAGCTGGTCCGCACCGTCATCAGCGGGCAACAAATCCACATCAGTGCGCGAGACTATTGTGGTGAAGACGTATGGACCAGCCATGCCAAGGCGCGCATTAAGCCCGAACCCAATGCGCTATTACTCGCGCAAAGCCATATTCAAATTCCACAGCGCGATGTCGACTTTAACTGCGCCAGCCATCAAGCGCTGACTCAAGCAGCAGGCCTAGATTACGGCGCGGCATTTTTGTGTGTTGAGCACGGCTGGATCGATGGCAATCAAGTCATTGCCAAGCTGCAATACCCAAGCGAGCTGCAAGCCGAGCTGGCCGATTATCACTTGCACCCGGCGCTACTCGATTGCACATTCCAGCTGATTATTCAGCTATTACAAGACGAAATGGCGGCGCTATCGGGCGTGGCGTTTGTGCCCACCAAAATTGGCCGCATTGCTTTTGCCAGCAACGCCAATCCACCGGCTTTGGCCCAGCTCACGCTGATTCAACGTGCGCCGCATTCTTTAACCGCAGATTTCATCATTTGCGACGCCGCGGGTGAAGTGATTGTCGCGATTAAAGAAGCGCGCTTTCGCAGCGTTCGGCTGCGTAAAACCCAGCACGATGCCCTGCATCTGTTGCACTATCGCGGCCAAGCCGCGCCTTTACCGGCGCAGCAATTGCCACAACTGCCTGTTACCGCACTGGCTGCTAGCCTGCAGCAACACGTTGCCAGCTTAAGCGAGCAAGCCGAATTTAATCGCTATTTAAACGAAGTCGAGCCACTGCTCGACAGCCTTGCTAGTCATAGCAATATCGAGCTACTGGGCGAGCTGGATGCGGCCAACAATTCTGAGCGCTATCTCAACTGCTTGGTGATTGCCGCCAAAGATCAGCTGATTGAGCGCCATGGTGATCAATGGCAACGCAGCGCCAATAGCGACGACGGCATTAGCGCCAATGCCATTTGGCAAGTGTTGGTCAGCGAATACAGCGCGTATTTCCACAGCATTCATGCCATTGGTTTGGCCAAAATTCGCCATCAAGCCGATTTTGATCCGAGCGCGGCTCAGCCGCAACTCGCCGCCAGCGATTACCCAAGCCTGTGGCGCACTGCCTTGGGCGGTCCTGCGCCAACAAACTTTAGCCAAACAGATCGCCGATTTGCTTGCCGAGCACGCCGCGATGCTCGATATTGGCCAACGCCTGAGTATTTTAGAAGTCGCGGAAGGCACACCGATTTTTGCCCAAGAAGCCGCCAGCCAACTCGATTTGGCCCACTGCGACTATGGGTTTGCCACGCCATCGGACGACACCTTGGCGGAGCTCACGCAATGGCGGCAGCAGCTGCCAGATTTACGCATCGAGAAAATCCCAGCCATCGATCAAATCGAGCGCACCGTGCCACACGGCGTTGATCTAGCGATAGTGAGTCTGGACTTTAGTGATGTCAGCAGCGCCAAAACCGCCATCGCTTATGCCAGCGCGCAATTGGCGCCACAAGGAAAACTCTTACTGATTGGTCGTCATCGTTCGCAATGGCTGGATTTTATTTGCGCTGATCTAGCTCAGCCGATTGAAAACCCGAGCGAATACTGGGCCAGCCACCTCAGCCAGCAAGGGTATTGCTGTGCCGAGCTTATTGAAGTTGCGCCTGATCGATATACTGACTTGTTTTTCCAAATCGCCACCCTAGATCAGCCCGCGCCGATAATGGCCACGGCCAGCGATATCACGCCTTGCCTCATCCTTATCGATCCAGCGCAAATCGACGATGCAGCACACCAAGCATGGCGAGCTAAATTGCAGCAACAACTGAGCGTGCAAGGCATCACTGCCGAGCTGCATCAGGCCAGCACCGAGCAGCCGCTCAATGCCGTTATCAACCAATTATTTAGCGCGCAACGCGGGCATATTATTTTGCACCCGGGGTATCGCCCTGCCAGCGACAGCTTAAGCGTGCTAGCGCAACAAACCCAACGCTGTGGGCAATTGGCGCAATTACTCAACGCCGTCGAGCACAGCCAATGCGCTGCTGATTGCTGGATTATCACCCAAGGCGCCACCGATCTAACCCCAACAGCACCCGCGTTAGATCGCGCCGACAGTGCGCTGTGGGTTTTGCCCGCACTTTGCTCAATGAAGCCAGCGACGCGGCGTTTCACTTAATCGACTTTGCCAACAACAACTCGGCGATTCAGACCGCCGCATTAGCGCGAGAAATCGCCGCTAAGAGTCCCGAGCAAGAAGTCATTATCGACGCCAATGCGCGCGCGCTTTGTGCCGCGCCTGCAGTTAGTTCAAGCGGCGCATAGCGAAAAATCCGCCGCCAGCGACGGCGAAATCATCCAGCTTGGTTTTGAATTCCCCGGTCAATTACGCAATTTGCGCTGGGCCGCCACCACGCCTGCGCCGCTGGCTGCCGATCAAATCGACATCGACGTTGTGGCCACTGGGCTTAATTTCCGCGATGTGATGTATGCACTGGGTTTACTCTCGGATGAAGCAGTCGAAAACGGCTTTGCTGGCCCGACCTTAGGGCTTGAATTTGCTGGCGTGGTGCGCCAAGTGGGCGCCGACGTAGTAGGTTATCAAGTTGGCGATGAAGTGGTTGGTTTTGGCCCATCGAGCTTTGCCAATCGGGTACGCACCCAAAGCAGCGCCATTGCCAAAATCCCCGCTGGTATTTCATTTGCTGCCGCAGCGACGATTCCGAGCGTATTTTTCACCGTGTACTACGCACTGCAGCATCTAGCGCGCTTAGAGCCCGGTGAAAAAATCTTAATTCATGGTGCCGCCGGTGGCGTAGGTATTGCCGCAATTCAATTGGCCAAGCACTTAGGCGCAGAAATCTACGCTACTGCCGGTTCCGATGAAAAACGCGCCTTCTTGCAGCAAATGGGCGTGCAGCATATTTATGATTCGCGCTCGCTCAGCTACGCCGATGAAATCTTGCGCGACACCGCTGATTTAGGTGTGGATGTGGTGCTCAATTCGCTGGCTGGTGAAGCGATTAATCGCAATTTCTCGGTACTTAAACCGTTTGGCCGTTTCTTAGAATTAGGCAAACGCGATTTTTACGAAAACAGCAAAATTGGCCTGCGGCCGTTTCGCAATAACATCAGTTTATTTCGGCATTGATGCCGACCAAATGATGCAAGTGCGCCCAGCGCTCACCCAGCGTTTGTTTACTGAAGTAATGGCGCTGTTTAGTGAGGGCGTATTGTCGCCATTGCCGTATCAAGTGTTTGATGCCGAGCAGATTGTCGACGCCTTCCGCCATATGCAGCAGGCCAAACAAATCGGCAAAATTGTCGTCACTTATTCGCATGGCCTGATGGCGCAACATGCCGCGCCGCAACCAGCCGCGTTGCAATTGTCGGCTGAGGGCAGCTATTTGGTCACTGGTGGTTTAGCTGGCTTTGGCCTTAAAACCGCGCAATGGCTAGCGGATAAAGGCGCTAAAAACCTAGTGTTAATCAGCCGCAGCGGCCCAAGCGCACCCGAAGCGCAAGCGGCGATTGCCGCGCTGCGACTGCGCGGCGTAAAAGTGTTGCCACTGGCTTGCGACGTCACCCAATTGGCCGAGCTCGCCCAAGTGTTTGCCCACTTTGGCCAAACCATGCCGCCGCTCAAAGGCATTGTGCACGCCGCGGTGGTGATTGATGACGCGCTGATTCGCAATACCGATCCGGCGCAAATCAATAAAGTGCTGGCGCCCAAAATGCTCGGTGCCGATTACTTGCATCAACTGAGCGCGCCGCTCGATTTGGATTTCTTTGTGCTGTATTCATCGGCAACAACGATTTTTGGTAATCCGGGCCAAGCGAGCTATGTCGCCGCCAATCATTATATGGAAGCACTCGCAGAGCAACGCCGCGCGCAAGGCCTACCCGCCACCAGCGTTTGCTGGGGTGCGATTGACGACGTGGGCTTTTTGGCTCGTAACGAAAAAATCAAAGATGCGCTACAAAATCGCATGGGCGGCAAGGCACTGAGCTCTGATCAAGCACTCAATTATCTAGAGCAAATGCTGATCGAGCAAAGCTCGGGCTTGAGCGTGTTAGAGCTCGATTGGCCGGCTTTGGCGCGCTTTTTACCCAGCGCCAAATCGCCAAAATTTAGCGCCATCGCCCGCCGCATGCAAAGCAATGACCAAGGCACAGACCAAGCCAGCGATATTCAAAGCTTGATCGACACGCTAAGCGACACTGAGCTGCACGCTACGTTTGTCAGCATGCTTAAGCAAGAAGTCGCGCAGATTTTGCGCGTGAATGCCGACAAAATCGACGCCAGCGGCTCTTTATACGACATCGGTTTAGATTCGTTGATGGGCGTTGAGCTGGTGGTGGCGCTCGAAGAGCGTTTTGGTACCCGCCTGCCAGTGATGGCATTAAGCGAAAGCCCAACGATTAACAAGCTAGCTGATCGCTTGATTTTGCAGCTTAAACACCACGAAGCCGTCAGCGACGACGCCACATTGGCACAAGTGCAGCATTTATCTGCCGTGCACGGCGCAAGTAGCGAAACCGATTCACATGCTTTAGCCAGCCAAATCAGCCAGCAAAGCACTACGCGGATTATTCAATGAGTATCACCAGCAAATTGAAAGACCAGCTGATTCAGCAAGCGCTCGAGCGCAAGCTTAAAAACGCCGAAGCGCCCATCGCTCGCCCCGCTGCGCGCGACGATATCCCCGAAGCGTTTTATCGTTTTCATCTGCATCCGGGCTATTTGCAGCTGCGTATCATCAATGAAGGCGCCAAAAAAATGGGCATTGCCAGCCCATTTTTTAAGCAACACGACGGCATCGCTGGCGCAATCAGCCAAATCGACGGCCAGCCGTATATCAACTTTGCCAGCTACAACTACCTCGATTTAAATCAGCACCCCGCAGTACACCAAGCGGCCAAAGACGCGATTGATCAATATGGCGTTTCGGTCTCGGCCAGCCGCGTGGTCTCAGGCGAGCGGCCGATTCACCGTGAGCTGGAACGCGCCATTGCCGATGCGTATGGCGTCGATGACGCGGTCACTTTTGTCAGTGGCCACGCCACCAATGTCAGCACCATCGGCCATTTATTTGGCCCTAAAGATTTGGTGCTGCATGACGAGCTGATTCACAACAGCGCCTTGCAAGGCATTTTGCTGTCGGGCGCCAAACGCCTACCGTTTGCCCACAATAATTACGCCGCGCTGGATGAAATCCTCAGCACGCAGCGCCGCCAATTTGAGCGGGTGTTGATTGTGGTTGAAGGCATTTACAGCATGGACGGGGATTTTCCTGATCTGCCACAGCTCATCGAAATCAAAAACCGCCACCGCGCCTTGCTGATGGTCGATGAAGCGCATTCATTTGGCGTGATGGGGCCAACCGGCATGGGCATCCGCGAGCATTTTGGCGTGGCTGGGCAAGACGTTGATATCTGGATGGGCACCCTGAGCAAAACGCTATCGGCGTGCGGCGGCTATATCGCTGGCGAAGCGGCGTTGATTGAGCATTTAAAGTTTTTGGCCCCCGGCTTTTTATACAGCGTCGGCATGCCAGCCCCCGTTGCCGCAGCGGCTTTGGCAGCACTTAACTGTATGCAGCAAGAAAACCAGCGGGTGCAAACGCTACAAGCTCGCGGGCAATATTTTTTGGCGCAAGCCAAACAGCGCGGCATCGACACCGGCCACAGCGCAGGCCTAGCGATTATCCCGGCGATTGTTGGCAGCTCGCTGAAAGCCGCGCGTTTATCGGCGGCACTATTTGCCCAAGGGATGAATGTGCAGCCGATTTTGTACCCCGCCGTGCCAGAAAAAGCCGCGCGACTGCGATTTTTTATTAGCTGCGAGCACAGCGAACAACAAATCGACGCCACGCTCGACGCACTGCAAGCGGCATTACGCGCATAAATGGCCAAGTATTCGCTGATTTTTCGGCAACTCATCACCGAGCTATTTGCGCCCAAAGCGCCCGCCATCGAGCAAAAAAATCCCGGTCGAGCGCCACCTGATCGAGGATATTTTGCGCGAAGGTCGGCGCAAAAATAATATCCATCTAGTGAGCGAATTTTGCAGCGACACCGCGCAGCAATACCGCAAGGACCACGGCATCTCGCTCACCAGCTGGATTGCCAAAGGTTTAGCCTCTGCGGTTCATGAAGATTTGGCGATTCAATCGAGTTTGCGCGGCAAAACACGGCGGGTGATTTTTCAAGAAGTCGATATCGCCGTGATGATCGAGCGGCAACTGACCGATCAATCCTACCAACCTTTGCATTACATCATTCGCAACGCCGCCAGCAAAAATCTAACGCAAATCCAAGCCGAATTAAGCCAAGCCAAAACCGGCGAAATCGGCAACGGCGGGCCACTCACCGCCTTAGAATTGGCGTTTTTTAAGCTGCCTAGCTGGCTCAGAAAACCAGTGTGGTGGTGGCTGCGCTACGACCCTTATTCGCGCAAGCAAATGCTCGGCACGGTGGGTATTACCTCGAACGGCATGTTTGCCAAAGGCGCTGCGGTGATACTCCCCATATCGCCACTCAGCCTAACGCTATCCATCGGCGGTGCCAGCCAGCGCATCGTCGCCAGCGGCGAGCAATTCAAAACCAGCGAATATATACAACTCAACCTCAGCGCCGACCACGACGTCACCGACGGCGCCCCCCTCATGCGCTTCGCCAACCGCCTAGTCACCCACCTCGAACAAGCTCAAAGTAGGGTGGAATAAGCAAAGCGCATTCCACCAAGCCACGCACCAAGCAGCGCCTCCACCGAGCAGCGCGTACGTGAATGCGGTGAACGGTGGAATGCACTTCGTTTATTCCACCCTACACATTATTCCACCCTACACAAAACATACATCAACCTGCATTTATTTTGTATTTTCATACAATAAAGCATGTCAAATTATCATCGCCTTTGGTGTCCGGGTGGCACTTACTTTTTTACGGTGAATTTATTGCATCGGCATGGCAATGATTTATTGCTAAGGCATATTGATGTCTTACGCCGTGTGGTGACAGGCGTGAAACAACGCCACCCTTTTATCATTCACGCATGGGTGGTGTTGCCGGATCACTTGCATTGTGTGATTGAATTACCAGCCGGTGATACTGATTTTTCTCTGCGCTGGTTTTTGATTAAATCTAATTTTTCAAAGCAAATTCCCAAAACTGAATTTCGTTCTACGGTACAACAACGCCTTGGCGAGCGAGGTATTTGGCAGCGACGATTTTGGGAGCATTTAATTCGCGATGATAGAGACTTTGCCGCGCATTGTGATTACGTACACATCAATCCGTTTAAACATGGCTTAGTCACCAAGGTAAAAGATTGGCCCCATTCAACCTTCCATCGTTGGGTCAGGCAAGGGCTTTATCCTTTGGATTGGGCGGGCGATTAATGGTGGAACTCTACGAATCGATATCCAAACATCCACGCCGTAGGGTGGAATAAGCAAAGCGCATTCCACCGAGCATCGCGTCCACGTGAACGCGGTAACCGGTGGCGTGCTTGGTAAACGGTGGAATGCGCGGAGCTTATTCCACCCTACATGTAAATGTACATTTTTGAATTTATGGCATTAACGCCATGATCGTAATATCTCACCAGCTAATTGGTGGGCGGCGAGGGGGTGGTGATGGGGTTTTATTGTTTCGCCACCCTCACGTGGGGTTTGCCAAATAAAATAATCGGTGTTGCCGCTGGGTTCGCCGTGGGTGGCGTAGACCTTGGGCAAAATCGGCACATGGTCGCCGTACCAACACAAAGTGGCGGGTCGGCTTAAGGCGGTGAGTTGCGCTCGTAGTTGCGCCAACATCCGGTTGGCGTTGGCTTGGTGACGCAAATAAATGGTTAATTCTTCGCCGTCTTTGGGCGCTGCGCCGTGGTACACCTGCTCGGCGTCGCCCGCTGCCAATTGCTCTAAATGCAAAGGGCCGTGGTTTTCCATGGTGATAACAAAAATAAACGTCGGCTGCGTCGCTTGCGCCAGCACCTCACCGATTTTGGCCGCCACTTGCAAATCATCCACATACGGCATGCCGGCAGGCGGTGGCGCAAAGGCGCTGATGTCGATAAATTCATCAAAACCCAATTGCGGATACAAGGCATCGCGGTGGTAAAAACTGGCGGCATACGGGTGAATACACACCGTGCGATAACCCTGCTGGCGCAACTGCGCCGCCAATGACGCCGAATACTGGCGGGCAAAACGGCGGTAAGGATTAAATTGATGCACGCCCAATTGCTGCGGCGATAAACCCGACAAAAACGCAAATTCGCTACGCACGGTATTGGCGCCCCAAGCCGGTACTGCCAGCTGGCCGTACTGCAATGATTCGGCGCAAAATCGATCATATTCACTCAAAATGTCGCTGCGAATTTGCGGATAATAACGGCGAAAATCCACAAAAGACTCGCTTTGCACCACCAATAAATGCGGTAACACACCCTGATTCGGCTGCGGCATCGGCCACGTCGGTGGCGTCAACTGAGGGTGGCGTTGCTCGGCCCAATAATAAGCAAATAAAGTCGCAAAAAACCCAAACTGCTGCTGATCCTGCGTTGGACAAAACTGCATCGCTGGCACCGCGCGGCGCAATAACTGCACCGCCAAGCAAACCGCCAACACCAAGCCCGCCCACGCCGACCAATACACGGCGTAGCTCACAGAGTTCAACACCGAATCTTCCAGCGCCACGCCCAAATACAGCAGCGCAAAAAATAGCGCGGTACAAAATAGCGCCTTCGCCACGCCAAAAAAAGGCAAATACAAGCGAGGATGGCGAATCGCATCGGCGATGTATTCAAAATCTTGCACAATAAACGGCTCGCGCAGGCTATGAAACTTGCTATTGCTAATCAGCACCAGCAGCAGCAACAAACCCGTTGCCAGCACCGCCGCAAACGCTGGCCGCTGAAACAAAGCCAGCTCAAAACAAAATAAGCCCGCCCAAGCGCACACCAACAAGGCATTCATCGCCCAAGGTCGCCGCCAAATCGCCTGTGGCCGAGGCTGGGCCAAGCGCTCAATCAACACCGTGGCAATCAGCCCCAGCGCTATCGGCCAAGCACAAGCCGACGCCAGCAACCCCCACCCCGCAAGCAATCCATCAAACACGATAACCGATCCAACGCAAAACTCGCTGCGACAACGCCGCGGGCAACACCGCCAACCACCAACTGCCCCAATTGAGCGGAAAAGGAAAACTAATCCGCGCCCGATTGCGCTGCAAACCGTGCTGAATATACGCCGCCGCCCGCTCGGGCGACCACTGCCAAGGCTTAGGCCCAGGCATCGCCTCGCACATTGGCGAGGTCACATAGCCCGGCATAATCACATTCACCGCAATGCCCTCATCAGCCAATAAAGCGCGTAAACCCTCGCCATACGCCTTAATCGCCGCCTTACTAGCGCTATAACTTGGCGTCATCGGCAGGCCAAAATACGCCGCCAACGAGCTAACCAAAGCAATCTGCCCCGATCCGCGCTGGCGCATCGCCGGTAAAAACGCATTCACCAAGGCCAAGGTGGCCAATACATTCACCTCAAATAGGCGCTGCATATCGGCCCACAACTCGCCCTCGGCGGTATCAGACACATTAATATTGACCCCGGCATTGGCAATCAATAAATCCGGCACGTCGTTCACCAAGCAGCGCGCCGCCCATGCTTGCAAAGCGTCAATATCACGGCAATCGAGCACCACCGGCAATACACTCGCGCCTTGCTCGCGGCAAGCTTGCGCCACCGCCTCCAAGCGATCTGCGCGCTGGCCGAGCAAAATCAAACGCACCCCGCTCGCGGCATACGCCAGCGCCAAAGCGCCACCAATCGCGCCCGTAGCGCCGGTAATTAAAATGGATTGAGGAATATAATCCGATTGATGCATGCAATAAAAATCCAATTAAATCGATACCCAAACCCAGCCGCGGCTCGTCACTGCGGACTAGTCCGCAAGCTATTCGCAAGATAGGCCTATACCAAGCCTGCAAAATTAGGCGTTGGTTTAAGACGTGCCACATCGGGAATAGACAGAGGAAACTGACGTAATAATTCGTCAAGAGGAGACACAGCGCTCACTAAGCGCTGCGCGCATGGGCCAATCGCTAAACGATTGCCCGCTTTGCAATAAAAATCCACCATTCAGTTGCGAGGTATGAATCACGGTATTGCGAAAGCGCGACAGCAACGCCATAGACGGCGGCTCGCTGGCATACCAAAAGTCATCCAAATCGCCCTGAAAAGTCAGCCCAGGTAAATTGTAAATCGGATCGCTTAAAGTGATCGTTGGGCAGCCCAAGCTCACCGCCAAACCACCCGCAGTACTGTTCACCGTTACCAAGCCACGCGCATGTTCAAGCAAACTATTTAGGTCTCCCGATTCAAGATAATCAACTCGACCTTGCAAATCCAAAGCCTGACTTAAACGCTGAATATAAGCAGGATAATCTTCTAGCCCCATATCCAATGGATGATTTTTAATAATCAGTTTGGTATTGCTCGACGCATGCAAAGCAAAAGAATGCATCACATGCGAAATCACCTGCTGCATATTATCAAAGTGCGAATGATCACGAATTTGCGCATCACTATTGAGCTGCAAAGGCAGCACATAATAGCTTTGCCCTAATTCATACAGCTCATTAATACAGGCCGCATCGCGTTTTTTTTTGCCAATGCAGCTGGGCAAAGCGCCGCAAATAACCGGCATATTCAACCGGCGCGGTGACTGGCGCATGGGTTTTATAACCGGGATAAAACAATGGATTCCAAAACCCCGCCACGTGATAGGCCACATCGTGCACTGTGCGAATACTAAATTGCGAGCGAAATGGCTGGCCATCACCATACTCGGGCAAAGCCCCGCCTACCTCCCAATACCAATCCGGATCTTTAGGCAGGGGCGAATGCATATTGACGCCACCGCGCTCAAGGGTGATCCAATACGGGCGAAAATAGCCCTCTTCAAACACATGCGTTTGCACCCCAAAAGCCTTGGCCGCAGCTACAGCAGGCAAATGCACCGGTCGCCGATCACCAAACAACACTTGATCGGTTATCCCAAACTCAAGGTATTTATCCGCAATAAAATTGGCTAGATCAGCAGTGTCTCCACGGTAATGCCAAGCGCTCTGCCCCCCCCAATACAAATGATCACCCGCATTAAAATTAATTTTATAAACGGTATGACCATTGGCACGCAGCTGCTGTGCCAAACGGGCAAAAAAAGGCGAACACACGCCCTGCAAAAAAAAAAAAAACTCGACTCGTCATCGTACGCCAACCACACTCCGTAAAATAAAACGCCAACCCTGCCGCAGCCACTGAGGCCCAGCGCGCTGCTGTTGCCATTGCTGCAAGGTATCTAGCGCCTGTTCTGGCGTAGCACTATGCCGAGAATCCCTAGAAAAATACCTTGGGTATAAGATCAAACAGCAAGCAATTAGCTGCTCTAAGCTCAATACCCTAGTACGCCGTGCATTAAACATTTGATCCTGCGTTAAGCCCCAGCCCGAATAAAACGGCTGGCCGTAACACACCACACGCTTACCGCGCAGCAAGGCCTCAAACCCCGTCAGCGACGTTAAAACATGCACCTCGTCCACCTGCGGCAAAATCGCCCCCATTGGTACATCGTGTAAAATTTCATCACACCACTGCCCCGCCAGCGACTCATCTTGCCCCACCGCGCGCAGCCCCGCCACCACATCAGGATGCGGCTTATACACCAGCCATGCCCGCGGATGTGCCGCCCGCACCGCCTGCAATAGCGCCATATTGTGCCGAATACCGCTCGCACCAAATGCTAATGAAGCATCTGATTCAACCTGACCCGGCACTAAAATCACCTGCTCAACATCCGCCGGGCGCGACCAAACCCCAGCCCCTACATTGTATTTAGTCAGCCCTGCCGCCAAAATTCGCTGATGTAAATCACCAGCGCGCGCCAGTAAATCAGCACTGATCTCTGCGTGGTTTAACAAGGTTTCTAAATCAGACACCTGCTGCGCGTTGTAATACATCCCCTTGGTATCCAGCACCCACGATAAAGGCCGAATCAAATCGGCCCCCAAGCCCACTGAGCGCAAAAAACCATCCTCAACCCGAATCACTTGCTGCAAACGAATCGGGCAAGCACGCACATCGCGCATGCCCCACACCACCAAAATCGCCCCATCGGGCAGCGCCGACCAATCATCAACAAAGCGCACCGTTTGCCCAGGAAAGCAACTTTTTAACGTACGGCGCTTCCAATTTGAAAACCCCAGCGCAAAAACCGTAGCGCTCATACTGGCACCGGATCAAGGCTAGCCAACAATTGATCAACCACCACAAAATGGTCGGCCCAAGTCGGCGCCACAAACCCCGCCATTCTAGCCAACTGCGCCACCCGCAAAGGATGCTGGCTATCGCAATAATCACCAATCAAAGCCAACCAACGCGCGCCATCTAAAGGATCGACATACTCGGGAATATCCCCCGCAATCTCATGAAACGCTGGCAAATCACTACACAGCACCGGCAATTTCTGGGCAAAAGCTTCAACAATCGGCATGCCAAAACCTTCGGCAAACGAAGGAAACAACAAAGCCTGCCCATGCTGCAAATACGCCGCCAATTCAATATCAGTACAACGCCCAATCTCTAAAACATGCCCCTGCAAAGCTGGGCAGCGCTCAAGTAAATCCAATGCGTTTTCGCATTCCCAGCCTCGCTGACCAATAATCACCAACTTTGGCGCAGCAGCGCCCAAGCGCAATACCAATTGCCGCCATAACTGCAAAATAAACGCATGATTTTTACGCGCCTCGATCGTACCCAGCATCACAAAATACGGCCCCGGCACAGGGCGCGGTAAAGCCTGCAACGGCAAATCAGCCGCCGCCAGCCACGCCACTGCCGCAGGCGGCATGGGTAAAGCCTGCGCCAATGCAAAAGCGCGCAACTCATCCAAAGTCGCCTGAGAATTCACCACCACCGCGTGGGCATACGTCAACACCGTTTGCATTCGCAATTGATGGCGCTGCAATTCACCGGGGCGACAATATTCGGGATGAGAAATCGGAATTAAATCATGAACAAAAAATAACGGCCTAGCCTGAATCGACGCTAACTTTTTAATATAATTTTTTATTCTCAAGCCCAGAATGACCGGCATTAATTAAAAATACATTCGCTTGATGTAGATCATCATTCGAATTAAAAAAAGACTTTGCTACACAGCGCTGCACCCAAGACTTAAAACCCTTATTAACTTGCAGCAATGCAGAAAAAACTTTTTTTGAATCAGCATTCGCTAATAATACCCACCGAGAATTCAATCGAACTAATGCACGAGAATCAGCAGAAAAATGACGGATATACTCTAAAACAACCCGATCAACCCCAGTAGGCAAACGACCTTGCATCGTTCTATCGATTGAACGCGTGGCATCAATTATTATTTTATACATCGAGGATCAATTCATAGCAACAGAACTATAGTATAATTGAATTTCGCTTTAATTTGTTTATAAAAAAATCAATCAACTCTAATTATGATAATAAAAAAACAAATCAATTCAACGGTTTAGCAAAAACCAAACCGGGTAAATTTTCGCTCAAGGTGTTTGCATCAATACAGACACTTTTATATTTTAGCCACAATCGTTCAGACAACCATACCTGCATTTTCAAGCTGCACTAAATTGCTAACGAGCATTTTGTTTTACAAAGCGATGTTGAATAAACTAAAAACCACAATTCCCACCCTAATGACTCCGATCAAAAAGCTGTGGCAAAACAAGCTATTTCTCTACACCACGCTAATTCCAACACTAATCGCGGTGATCTACTTTGGTTTCATCGCCTCTAATGTATATATATCTGAGTCTCGGTTTGTGGTTCGCAGCCCAGAAAAACAAAGTGCATCTCCTTTAGGCATGATGTTAAAAGGCGCTGGATTTTCTCGCGCCCAAGACGATTCATATACCGTACAAGACTATATTTTGTCGCGAGACGCATTAAAATCGCTTAACGACGAAATGAAGTTGAAACAATCTTTTTCAGCCCCATCAATTGATATCTTTAGCCGATTTGCTGGCTTAGATTGGGATGATAGTTTTGAATCATTCTTCCGTTACTATCAAAATAAAGTCAATGTGCAGCTTGACTCGGCCTCTTCAATTACCACGCTCACCACGCGAGCATTTACTGCCGAAGATGCCCATGCAATGAATCAACGGCTCGTGGTGTTAGCAGAAAACTTAGTCAACAAATTAAATGAGCGTGGCCGCCAAGACATGATTCGTTTTTCGAATCAAGAAGTACTTGATGCTCAGAAAAAAGCCAAAGAAGCTGCATTGGCATTGGCTAATTATCGCAATGAAAAAGGCGTAATTGATCCAGAAAAAACAATCAACAATTCCATTGCAACAAATATCAAAACTACAAGAAGAACTAATCACTACTCGCACTCAAGTACAACAACTTGAAACGCTGGCAAAAGATAATCCGCAATTACCCATCTTGCGTCAAAAAGTCGGTATTTTAGAAAACGCCATCACCGCCGAAACCGAACGCGTGACCGGTGGCGTACGCTCGCTCGCTGGTAAAGCCGCCCAATACCAGCAATTGGTATTAGAAAGAGAATTCGCTGACAAAATGCTCGCCACCGCCTTAGTTTCATTAGAGCAAGCGCGTAACGAAGCCCAGCGCAAACAGCTGTATTTAGAACGCGCAATTCAACCGAGCTTGCCAGATCAAGCAATGGAACCGAAACGACTACGCGGAATTGCCGCCACCTTTATTATTGGCCTCTTAGTTTTTGCGGTAATGAGCATGCTATTGGCTGGCGTTCGTGAGCATATGGACTGATTTATGCGCACCGCCAGAGCTTTAAAAATACAACTGCGAGTGATTGGCGCTTTATTAATGCGCGAAGTACTCACCCGCTATGGTCGACACAATATTGGCTTTATGTGGCTATTTGTCGAGCCGATGATGTTCACGCTCGGGGTAACTGCGCTCTGGACAATGGCAGGGATGCATAACAACTCAACCATTCCAATTGTTGCCTTTGCGATTACGGGTTATTCATCCGTCTTACTTTGGCGCAATATGCCAGCGCGTACCGTCGGTGCTATTGAGCCCAATTTATCGCTGATGTATCACCGCAATGTCAAAGTCATGGATATTTTTGCTGCGCGGCTATTACTCGAAGCCGCCGGTGCCACGATTTCTTTTATCGTGCTCGCCATTATTTTTACCGCACTGGGCATGATGAAAATGCCGCAAGATATTCTAAAAGTGATCACGGGCTGGTTTATGTTGGCGTGGTTTGGGATGTCGCTCGCGCTATTTTTAGGCGGGCTATCTTGCCGCAGCGAAATGGTCGAAAAATTCTGGCATCCCGCAGCCTATATTTTGTTTCCACTATCAGGCTCGGCATTTATGGTGGACTGGCTGCCGAAACCAGCCCAAGAAGCCATTTTGTGGCTACCGATGGTGCATGGGGTAGAGATATTACGTGATGGCTACTTTGGCGCAGCCGTTCGCACCCATCATGACATCGCCTACATGGCCCTATGCTGCCTCATCCTCACTGCATTAGGCCTTTCGCAAGAACGCATTAGCAGCAAAAAAGTCACGCCCAGAATGATCGAAATTCAAAATCTAAGCAAAGCCTATCCCACCCGCAGCGGCATGGTCACCGTGCTCAACCAGATTAATCTGAATATTCGCCCGGGTGAAAAAATCGGCATCTTAGGCCGCAATGGCGCAGGCAAATCAACACTCATTCGGCTAATTAGCGGGGCCGAGCAACCTACTCATGGGCATATCCACCGTGGCATGAGTATCTCTTGGCCGCTGGCATTTGGTGGTGCGTTTCAAGGCTCGTTAACGGGGCTAGACAATCTACGCTTTATTTGCCGGATTTATGGCGTCGATTTTCGCCCCAGAATTGAATACGTAGAAAACTTCTCTGAGCTAGGCCGCTATCTACGCGAACCCGTTAAACACTATTCATCGGGTATGCGAGCACGGCTGGCTTTTGCCATCTCAATGGCCATTGAATTTGATTGCTTTTTAATTGATGAAATCGTCTCGGTTGGCGATAGCCGCTTTCACCAAAAATGCCATATCGAGCTATTTGAAAAACGCAATGATCGCGCCATGATTTTGGTTTCGCACGATCCGGGTTATGTACGCGAACACTGCCAACACGCAGCGGTTTTAATCAACGGCACACTCAACACTTTCGACCAAGTTGACGAAGCCTTTGAATTCTACCAGCAGCATTCCGCCTAAATTGTATGCGCCGATTATTTTTAGCCATCAAAGCCCATTTTTTGCGTCAATGCTCAATCTGCGATGCACGCCAGCGCGTGCAGGCGATCGTGCCAGCCCAAAGCCCACATTTAGCGCATTTAGATAAGCAACTGCTGGTCGATGTCTCAGTCATTATCCAAAATGATGCCGGCACTGGCATTCAGCGAGTCGTCCGCGCCCTACTCTTACAACTACTCAAAAATCCACCAGCGGGCTACAGCGTAAAGCCCGTTTTTTGCACGCATCAGCACGGCTACCATTACGCCCCCCAAGATTTTGGCTCACCCAATTACCGCAAAATCGCACAAGCCAAGCCAGAAAAGTTGCCCCCCACCAAGGCGATATTTTTCTTGGTCTCGATTTATGCGCGCACTTACTGCCTAAGCGCCACCCCGAGCTATTGCACTGGAAAACCACCGGCGTAGCGATCCACATCATCGTTTACGACCTACTACCGGTACGCCACCCCGAATGGTTCAAGCCCAAATCAAGCCAAAATTTTCATCGTTGGCTCAAAACCATTGCCATCTTTGCTGATAGTGCAATTTGTATTTCAAACACCGTTAAAGCCGATTTAAACCATTGGCTCACCCAGCAATATGCACTGAACAATCGCCTAGCGATCAGCACCATCCCCTTAGGCGCAGACCTGCAAAATAGCCTGCCAAGCACTGGGCTGCCCGCAAATATTGAGCAGCAATTGGTTCAAATGTTTCAGCAACCAGCCATCTTAATCGTTGGCACTTTAGAGCCGCGCAAAGGGCATGCCCAAGTGCTGGCCGCCTTTGAAAAGCTCTGGCAGCAAGGGTATGCGATCAATCTCATCATCGCTGGCAAAGCCGGCTGGCAAACCGAAGATTTGCAGCATCAGCTCAGCAATCACCCCAACCCCTCGCTGCATTGGCTAGCCAATGCCTCAGACGAACTATTAGAGCAGCTGTATATCCGTTGCTCGGGCGTGATTGTGGCCTCTTATGCCGAAGGGTTCGGGCTACCACTGCGTGAAGCAATGCATTATCAAAAGCCAATTTTTGCCCGCGACATCGCTGTATTTAGAGAAATCGGCGATCAAGGCATTGCTTATTTTGACGCGCACAACACCGAAAAAATGCACATCGAGCTCGCCCATTGGCTGAGCCAACTCGATCAAGACCCGATCATTTATCAAACGATGAATGAAACTTGGCACGACAGTGCCTCGGCATTGCTGACCAACCTTGGCCTCAATCGCCCATAGACCGCATTTAGACATAGTCAGGAATCGCACATGAGCATTACCTCGTACGCGCAAAACTTTGAAGACGTCATGCTTTGGCGCGCCCTCTCACATGTGAGCAATGGGTTTTATATCGATATTGGCGCGCAAGACCCAACCATCGATTCGGTTAGCCTTGCATTTCACCAGCAAGGCTGGCGCGGTGTTCATATTGAGCCAACACCACATTACGCCGAGCTACTTCGGCGGCAACAACGCGCTGGCGATATTGTTATTCAAGCCGCCATTGGCAATGGCGCGCCGATTATGTCTTTTTATGAAATCCGCAATACTGGCATTTCAACCGCAGACAAAGAAATCGCCACACAGCACCAAAATCGCGGTTTTGATGTCCACGAAATTACTGTAGCCAGCATGCCACTATCGGCCGTGTTTGAGACCTGCCCTCAAGCAGAGATCCACTGGTTAAAAATTGATGTAGAAGGATTTGAGCAGCAGGTTTTACTCAGCTGGGGTATATCTGCCGCACGCCCTTGGATTGTGGTGGTTGAAAGCACGCTACCACTTACGCAAATCGAAACCCACCAAACATGGGAAACCACATTAATTAGCTACGGTTATACCGCAGTATATTTTGATGGTTTAAACCGCTATTACATTTCGGATGCGCATCCGGAATTACAACAGGCCTTTAAAATCCCACCCAATGTCTTTGATGGATTTGCCCTCAATGGCACAGCCAGTGCGCCTTTTCACAAGCTAATAGAAAACCCGCGCCGAAAGAAACATCGCTGCGGCGCAAGCGCAATTGCAGCAATACCAACAAAGCGCCAAGGCCGAAATTGCTCAACTCGCCCATCAATTAGAAACGGTAAAAACGCCGCAATTAGAACAAGAACGAGCACTGCATCAACAATACAATCAACAAGCGCAGCAGCTACACCAGCAATACGCAAGCAAAGAACAAACCCTAATCGAGCAACAATACCAAACTCAACAACAACTCCAACAACTCGCGCGCCAGCAAATCGAGCGCGAACAAAGTATTGCCGCGCAAATGCTGGCAACACAACAACAAGCAGCACAAGAAAAATCGGATTTAATCGCCGCTCAACAATTACAAAACCAGCAGCTACAACAGCACTATGCCAAGCGCGAAGCCGAGCTATTGGCGCAAGCCAATGCCATTCAAGCCAAACTAGAACAATGGCAGCAACAACAAATCCAGCGCGAGCAAGGCATAACCGCGCAACACATCAACGCCCAACAAACTGCAGCCCAACAGCAAACAAACCTCATAGAACTGCACAAAAAAACCAACAACACACACTGCAACTACAATCGGCAGCACGCGAACAAGTACTGATAGAGCGCAATCAACTGAGCCAACAAAAAAATAGCCGACCTACTGCAACGCCAAGTGCTGCGCGAACAAAGCATCGCCGCGCAACGCCTTGCCGATCAGCAGCAAGCCGACGCAGACAAACAAGCACTCGCCGCACAATTTCAAAGCCAAGCGCAGCAGTGCCATGCCTTGTATATGGAGCGCGAAGCAGCGCTTAATGCCCAGCAACAGCAGCTGGAGCAACAACTCGCCGCGCTACTCAGCCAGCAAATCCAGCGTGAACAAGACATTGCCACGCAATTTTTGGCCCAACAACAGCAAGCCGATGCCAGCAAACAAGCGCTGATCGAACAATTTGAAAACCAAGCGCAGCAATACCATGCCTTACACGCCGAACGTGAAGCCGCACTCAACACGCAGCAACACCAGCTTGAGCAACAACTGGCAGCGGTATTGAGCCAACAAATCCAACGCGAACAAGACATTGCGGCGCAACTCTTGGCCCAGCAACAATCGGCCAACGAAGAAAAAACCGAACTCAGCCAACAACATCAACTACACACCCAAGCACTGCAGCAGCAAATTACGCAGCAACAGCTCGCTCAACAACAACTGAATCTCGCTGCAGCTGAGAGAGAAAACGCTTTAAGCAGCGAAATCCAGCAACGCGAGCAGCACGCTCAAACCCTAGTCCAACACCAGCAAATCGAACAACAGCTAGCCCAGCAACAAATCGAGGACTGCCAAGCCGTAGCAACGCAACTACAGACCGAGATTGGCCAAGAGCAAGCGCTGAACCTACAGCTGCGCCAATCGCTCAGCGAAGTACAGCGCCAACTGGCACAAACCCATGCCAGCCTGAGCTGGCGCATCACCGCGCCACTACGCAGTCTTGCAGCGTTCGTCACAAGCAACGGCCAAGCAGCTCCTCAAAGCACAGCGCCAGTTTGGACCGCCACCAATCCCATTGTTAACCCTATTTTATTGACATCTATTGAGAGCCCTAGCATGCCTATTCCCGAGCCGACCAGCCCGCCCGAAATTGCCAGCACCCTCACGCAATTGCTGGCATTACACGATCAGCAGTTTATTCACAGCGCCTATCAATGCGTGCTCGGCCGCCCTGCCGACCCAGAAGGCTTTAGCTATTACTTGGCACGGCTACGCAGCGGCTACGCCAAAATTGGCCTATTAGCCCAATTAAAAAGCTCGGCAGAAGGCCAAGCCCATCACGCCCAAATTCAAGGCTTAGAGCAAGGCAATTGCACAGTATCGCCAAGGGCAAAAGCCAGTGATCGGTTGGTGCCTGCGCCAGCTCAATGGTGGCGAAGGCAATACCGCCACCGAACGCAAACTGCGCGCTATTGAAAATCAGTTGTTCATGATGAGCGCCGAAAATCAACAACGCTTTAATCAATTAGAGCAGGCCTTAGCCGGTGTACATCAATTGATTTCGCAGCAAATGATTGCAAATCCAAACGCAAGAAGCACAGCTGCGGTATTGGCTTCCACCGAATCTGAAGAAATCGAAGGGCTAAAAACTCTTTCTAGCAGTGCAAAAGATATTTATTTTCAACTTAAAACAGCAGCTAAACAGCATGCCAAGAGGGCCGCATAATGCGTATCGTGATTGATTTACAAGGTGCGCAATCTGCAAGCCGACATCGTGGTATCGGCCGCTATAGCTTAGCTTTAGCACAAGCGATGGTGCGTAATCGAGGCGAGCATGAGATTTTAATTGCACTCAATGGAATGTTCCAGAAACTATTGAGCCAATTAGAGCCGCATTTTACAATCTTTTACCGCAAGAAAATATTCGGGTATGGAATTCTCATGGTCCAGTAAATGCAAATGACTCCGCCAATACTTGGCGTAGAGATTCTGCAACATTCATCCGGGAAACTTTCTTGGCCAGTTTACAGCCAGATATTTTACATATAACTAGCCTATTTGATGGTTTTGGTGACAATTCAATACATAGTATTGGGAAATCAACACTAAAAATCCCAACGGCGGTTACTTTCTACGATGCAATTCCATTAATTGAAGAGGAAAAATATCTTAGTCCGAATCCAGATTATGAAAAATTCTACAGAACACAATTGAAATTTTTATCTAATGCAGATTTATTTTTAGCCATATCAGAATCTTCACGACAAGAAGCCATTACACATTTAAATTTAGATGCGTGCAAAATTACAAATATTGCTGCTGCTGTAGGTTTAGATTTTAAACCAAAAGAAATTAGCACATCAGAAGTGCAAAAAATTAGAACTCACTTTGGATTATCACGCCCATTCATTATGTATTCTGGTGCAACGGATGAACGAAAAAATCATCTCCGTTTAATAAAAGCATTTTCTTTGCTCTCCCCAGAAATAAAAGAAAAATATCAAATCGCAATTGTTGGTGGCCTACCAGATGAGAACAAAAATAAGTTTGAACAATACGCTAGCTATTACGGAATAAAACCAACAGATCTAATAATTACTGGCTCAGTCACTGATGAGCAAATGATCAATCTTTACAATATTTGTGATTTATTTGTTTTTCCTTCATGGCATGAAGGCTTTGGTCTCCCAGCATTAGAAGCAATGTCGTGTGGCGCAGCCGTGATTGGTTCAAATACAACAAGCATACCGGAAGTAATAGGACGAGAAGATGCTTTATTTGACCCATTTGATGCCAACTCAATCTGTGAAAAAATAACAGATGTTTTAACTAATGAGACTCTACGAAAAGAACTTTCTGAACATGGAATAGAATACTCCAAAAACTTCAGTTGGGATGAGAGCGCAAGAAGATCGATTTCTGCATTTGAAAAATTTTACGTGAGCAATCAAAAAAAATCCAACATCATAGATACAAGTACGCTTAATGCAGGACTGCTTTCCACTTTAATTAAAAATATATCTACAATCTCTAAAGCTACCTATCATCAAAAGGACTTGTTAAAAATATCAGAGGCGATATCTAACAATCATAAAACATCAGATAATAAACAGTTATTAATAGACATATCTCAACTAGTTAATGTAGACTCAAAAACAGGAATACAGCGTGTCGTACGCAGTATTCTTTATGAACTATTAACAAGTCCACCTAAAGGATTCACAATAGAAGCTGTTTATGCTACAAGTGAAAAAAATGGCTATAAATATGCGAGAAGATTTATTAGTAATTTTTTAAACCTACCGACTATTGATATTGATGACGAATCAATAAACGTATTTAATGGCGATATATTTTTAGGCTTAGATTTACAACCTCATGTAGTTTTAAAACAAGCATCTACTTATGAAAATTGGAAAAATATCGGCGTCAAGATTTATTTTACGATTTACGATTTACTCCCAATTTCACTACCAAATAAGTTCCCAGATGGGGCATATTCCGCGCACTCGAAATGGCTAACCATTCTAGGGAAAGCTGATGGTGCATTATGTATTTCTCGAGCAGTTGCGGATGAAATGGCTGATTGGCTAGAAACATGTAGCCCTAAAAGACTTCGCCCATTTAAATTAGGATGGTTTCATCTAGGCGCAGATGTATCAAGCTCTGTGCCTAGTCTAGGTTTTACAATTGATAACGAAAACACTCTAAAAAAACTATCTAACTGCCCTACCTTTTTAATGGTAGGGACAATTGAACCGCGTAAAGGGCAAATGCAAACGCTATTAGCCTTTGAAGCTCTATGGGGGCAAAGTATTGACGTTAATTTAGTTATTGTCGGCAAACGTGGCTGGAATGTCGATTTTACTGATTGAAATGTTGCGCAATCATCCCGAACATAATCAACGCCTATTTTGGCTGGATGGTATTAGTGATGAATATCTAGAGAAAGTCTATGCCGCTTCGACCTGCTTAATTGCAGCCTCTGAAGGCGAAGGTTTTGGTTTACCACTGATTGAAGCAGCACAACATAAGCTGCCAATTATTGCGCGGGATATTCCTGTTTTCCGTGAAGTTGCTGGTGCTCATGCGCACTTTTTCTCAGGACTTACACCAGCTGATCTTGCCAATTCGATTGCTGAATGGTTGCGTTTAGAACAAATGGGTAAAGCGCCTTATTCAGACTCTATGCCTTGGCTTACATGGCAGCAAAGCACACAACAATTATTAGATGTGATACTCGGTGAGCAATGGTATCAAGAATGGATGCCTGATGATGTTCATCGCTATTGGGGTAGCGATCAGCGCTTAGGTACGCAAGTCGGCATACGCTCTGGGCGAAATATTGAGGCTAACGGCAAGGCAGGCTATCTGTTGTTTGGCCCATATTTAGCACTAGCTGCTGGGCAATACCAAATTGCGCTGCACGGCCATTTTGGCGTGAATGGTGCACAGGGTGCACTACTTGATATCGCCAGCGAAAGTGGCACGTTAGTGGTTAGCACTGCCCCCCTAGTTGACACACACAAACCCCTGCTTAATCAGCCATGTATTTACCTTGGAACACGCCACTAGCGACTTGGAAGTGCGTGTTTGGGTAAATGAAGGCACCGAATTAACCATTAGCTTGCTTGAAATTGCGGCGCACAGCGATAACGACAATCAAATTGTGCTTGAACACCAAGTTCAAGCCAACGAGCCAAGCGTAGCACCTGAAGCACAAGCCCAAAAAGTTGAGGTATCTACTTCCACGCCATCAGAATCAAAGGCTAGCAATAAATACCCAAATAAAAAACCAAGCCCATCTTATTCAAACAAACGTAAAAACAAACGCTAACCCTTTTTTGTACCCACTAGGAATGTATTAAATGAAAACAGCAATTATCACTGGTATTACTGGTCAAGACGGCGCCTATCTTGCCGAGCTTTTGCTCGAAAAAGGCTATGTTGTTTACGGTACATATCGCCGGACCAGCTCAGTGAATTTTTGGCGTATTGAAGAATTAGGCATCCAAAAAAATCCTAATTTGCATTTAGTTGAATACGATTTAACTGATTTAAGCGCTAGCATTCGCTTGCTACAAACCACTGGCGCCACCGAGGTTTACAACCTTGCGGCACAAAGCTTTGTTGGCGTGTCGTTTGACCAGCCACTGGCTACCGCCGCCATTACCGGCATTGGCCCAGTGCATTTGCTAGAAGCGATTCGCATTGTTAACCCAAAAATTCGCTTTTACCAAGCCAGCACTTCAGAGATGTTTGGCAAAGTGCAGGCGATTCCGCAAATCGAAAGCACGCCGTTTTACCCGCGCAGCCCTTATGGCGTTGCCAAGCTATATGCCCATTGGATGACGATTAATTACCGCGAAAGCTACGATATTTTTGCTTGCAGCGGTATTTTGTTTAATCACGAATCACCTCTACGCGGCCAAGAGTTTGTAACTCGCAAAATCACCGACAGCATGGCCAAAATCAAACTAGGTCTGCTCGATGTGTTGGAACTTGGCAATATGGATGCCAAGCGCGATTGGGGCTTTGCCAAAGAATACGTTGAAGGCATGTGGCGTATGCTGCAAGCCGATCGTGCCGATACCTATGTACTGGCAACCAACCGTACCGAAACCGTACGCGATTTCGTTACCATGGCCGCTAAAGCCGCAGGCTTTGATTTGGTATGGCAAGGCGAAGCAGAAAACGAAACGGCTATTGACCGTGCCAGCGGTAAGACTTTGGTGAAGGTCAATCCAAAATTCTATCGCCCAGCCGAAGTTGAATTGCTGATTGGTAATCCAGAAAAAGCTAAAAATGAATTAGGCTGGGAGCCAAAAACCACGCTCGAAGAATTATGCCAAATGATGGTTGATGCCGATATTCGTCGAAATCAAGCTGGGTTTTCTTTTTAATATTTAATCGTTAATTATTAACGAACGGATTGCCTCTATGATGCCAAGCAAAGCTTTTTCTGGTCGGGTTATTTTTGATCACCTTCCCAAAACCGCCGGACAAGCGATTAATGCTTGGCTCATAGAGGAATTAGGCTCTGGCAGCGTGACACCTAATTTAATTGGCGCTCATCAAGATTTGATTCGCCAATACGGCGGAATATATTCAATTATTAGTGCACATATTCAATTTGATATTCAAGAAGCACTTGATCCGCGTTATCAATACATAACCGTTTTTCGAGAGCCCGTCGAACGGGTCGTATCTTGGCTCTATTTCGTCATTAATAATCATGATGATACACAATTACCTGAGACAAGAGCAGAAGCAATCCAAGTATTACAATCCAATGGTAGAGATATTCCCAGCCCTATTCTTAATCATATTTCTAATGGATATGTTGAACACTTTTGCCGTATAAATGGCACTGGTTTAGAATCAGATAGCGAAAAGGTGGCCAATGCTTTTTTGATCATCCAGCAATATGATGCCGTTGGTTTATTTCATGAAATTCCACAATTTCTTGCTGACGTATCTCAACTGATTAGCATACCGATGCAAAAAGAAATCGCTCGGGTTAATGTTACAAATAAGCGCCCTGAAGTCAAAAAATTTATCGCATGAATTGCGACAAAAAATCATCGAGATTAATCAACTTGATATAGAGTTGTTTTCTAAAATTTTAGAGTGGAAAAAGTCGATAAAAAAAACGGCAACACAAAACATTTATTTAACACAAAAATCATGGCTAAAATATGAATTACCAAAAAACAAAATTCGTGACTTCATTAGCGATGAAATAACAATAAACGCCGTACAACTTAGAAATGATAAAGTTGTTCAACACGGTCAGTTAATTGCATTCGACGTAGATTTCTTTATCGCCAAAGACATTAACGAATTAGAAATGGGCATTCATATTTTTTGATGCGGATAAAAAATGGGCTTTTGGCACCAATAGCAGTTTATTGCGGCTGCCAGCCCAGCGATTGCAGCGCGGTGCTTATCGCGTTAGCCATCATTTGATTGCCGATTTACCCGCAGGCAAATACACCGCTGGCTTTGCATTTGCCGAGCTGACTGCAGCAGGCCCACGCGAATTAGCGTGGCACGATGTATTGTGCGAATTTGAAGTGCATTACAATACCAGCCAGCCTTTTGCTGGGTATGCTTACCTACCCGCACAAATGAGTGTTTCCCCGCTCTATACCCCAAAGAACCATCTGTTTAAAAGCCATGATCCGCGCTTACAGCATCAAGTCGGGGTGCGCAGTGACGCCTATCTCAGTAGCAATGGTGAAGCGGGTTTTTTGATGTATGGGCCTTATCTGGCCTTGCCCGCAGGGCGATATCAGCTACGCATTCACTGCGAATGCCAAAACTTTATTGCCGCAGGGGCTAGGTTGGATGTGGTGATGGCATCGGGTGCCATTGAGCTTATGGCCTGCGATCAAATTGATCTTGATTCAGCGGGCTGTATTGTGATGCCGCCAATTACGCTTGATCAGCCGTGCAACGATTTAGAAGTCCGTATTTGGGTTAATGAGCAAACTCAGCTACAAATTATTCAGCTTGAGATTACACCTAATTATTTTTAATTTATTAAAGGGTTGCTATGTTAACCGCATTAATTACTGGTATTAATGGATTTACTGGCCGCTATCTCGCGGCAGAATTACAGCAAGCAGGTTATCGCGTTATTGGCTTGGCTCATCAAGCCAGCGCTACGCCAATTCCCAATGTGGATAAGGTTTATGCTTGCGATTTGGCCGATCAAGCGGGTTTAGCGCAGGTTTTAGAGCACGTGCAGCCCGATGTTGTGGCGCATTTGGCGGCGGTTTCTTTTTTGTTGCGCATGGTGATGTCGATGCGATTTATCGCAGCAATGTGGTCGGCACGCGTAATTTATTACAGGCGATTAAGCTCGCTAAGCATCGCCCTCGCGCAGTGTTGTTGGCCAGTAGTGCCAATATTTATGGCAATACCGATATTGATTGCATTGCCGAATCGACCCCGCCAGCGCCAGCTAATGATTATGCCGTTAGCAAAATAGCAATGGAATATGTGGCTAAATTATATGCCGACGATTTGCCACTCATTATTGTTCGTCCATTTAATTACACTGGCGTGGGCCAAGCGCCGCAATTTTTATTACCAAAAATTGTTGGCCATTTTGCGCGCGCCGTGCACCAGTGATTGAGCTGGGTAATTTAGATGTTTCGCGTGATTTTTCTGATGTGCGCATGGTGGTATCGGCCTACCGTCGTTTATTAGAAACCCCTGCGGCCATTGGCGGCACTTTTAATGTCTGCAGTGGTGAGGCTTTTAGTTTGGCCGAAGTGATTGCTATATTGGCCAAATTATCCAACCATGAATTAGAGGTTCGAGTTAATCCAGCATTTGTTCGGGCGAATGAAATTAAAAAATTTTACGCGGTGATCGTCATTATCTTGAGTCAGTCATTGGCCCTATTGCGGCGTTTCCTCTGGTTGATACTTTGCGCTGGATGCTTGAGGAGGGCGAGTGGAAGTAATTTTATCAGTAGAAGCACTTAAGCCCCCGCTTACAGGTATTGGCCGTTATACATGGGAAATCGCCAAACGAATTAATCACTCAAAAGAATTAAATTCTCGTTTTTATTTAAACGGCCAATGGATCGCCCCGAGTAGTATTAATGACGCACATCATGTGAATTTGCAGCCCACTGCCAAGTGGTTAAATTATTTGCCACGCAAAGCTAAAAAATATTATTGGCAGCATACTGGGCGTAACACTGTATTCCATGGCCCTAATTATTTTGTCCCACCTTGGGCCGAAAACGCAATTGCTACGATTCATGATCTTTCTGTATTTAAATTTCCAGAAACGCATCCCATTGAACGAGTAAAGCAATTCGAGAGGCTATTTACTGCATCGGTTAATCAAAGCGCATACCTTAATTACTGATTCAGAAGCCGTGCGCCTTGAATTAATTGATTTTTTAGCCTGTGATCCAGCCAAAGTGCATGCCATTGGCTTAGGCACCAGTGCGCATTATCGCCCTTATTCTGCAGCCGAATGGCAGGCTGTTATGCCTGCCAGTGGTTTACGCTTTAAACAATATGCTTTATGTGTATCTACATTAGAGCCACGCAAAAATATTGATTTACTGTTAAAAGCCTATCGCCTATTGCCTATTTTATTACGCCAAGCAAAACCTTTAGTTTTAATTGGTTCGGCTGGCTGGGCAGGAGACGATTTAAAGCAGGCAATTGCAAATGCAGTGGCTGAAGGTTGGTTAATTCATTTAGGCTTTGTTGATGAGCAATTGCTGCCCTATTATTTTGCTGGCGCATGTAGCTTTATTTACCCATCAAAATATGAAGGATTTGGCTTACCTATTATTGAGGCTATTGCCAGCGGTACGGCGGTAATTGCCAATGATATATTATTGCGGTGTTACGTGAAGTTTCTAAGCAAAAAGCTCAGTATGTTAATCCAGAAAGCTTAACTGATTTTGCTAAAACAATAGAATCTTGTTTAGAAGATTTAATATGGCAAAGCGAGATACTTCATCATACTGAAACAATTAAAGCGTATTATTCGTGGGATCGGTGTTATGCAGCAACACAGCAATTGTACGCAAAATCAATTTAGCATTGATTAGCCCGAAAGCTTTATTAATTAAATGCTAAACGTTGAAACTAGCTTGCCTGCAACTGCAATCCTTTGCAGGCAAGAAGTAACCACTAAATATTAAATACTATTTGTATCAGACAGCTTGATCACGAATAATTGGCTCTATTTTTTCAATAATAGCTTCAAAACTTTGCTGTATAGATTTCAGATTGGTGTTAATCAACAAGTCAGGTTTTTCTGGTTTTTCATAAGGTGATGTTAGACCCGTAAAATTATTTATTTGTCCTGTTTTAGCTAAATGATAAAGCCCTTTTTTTGTCATGCTGAGCTGCCTGCTCTATTGGCATATCAAGATGAATTTCAAAAAATTCGTCAGCCGAAAATAATGCTTTAGCTGCAGCTCGATCTTTAGCAAATGGTGAAATAAAAGCTGTGATTACAATCAAGCCAGCATCAACCATTAAACGTGATACATGGCCAATACGGCGAATGTTTTCTTGTCTATCTTGCTCACTAAACCCTAAATCTGCATTTAATCCTTGCCGCACATTATCGCCATCTAGTACGCAGCTATGGTAGCCTAAATTGTGCAAATAGCTATCAAGCAAATTGGCCAAAGTTGATTTACCTGAGCCAGATATACCCGTAAACCAAATTAATATAGGTTTCTGTTTTTTTAATTGCGACCTTTGCAATTTTGAAACCTTATACAGCTCAGTCGTTAAATTATTTTGCTCCGCAATGGATGTTTTATCTTTACAATTGGCAACAAAGTAATCATTTCTAAAGCTCGGTTTTTGGTAATTCAAACACTTCACCATCTAAATTATTAACTTCGCCTCCGGCAGCTAAAAGTACGGCGTGCCCTGCTGCGGTATCCCATTCCATCGTTGGGCCTAATCTAGGGTATAAATCTGCTTGTCCTTCGGCAATTAAGCAAAATTTCAATGATGAACCGGCAGGAATAATTTCAGCTATTTTTTTATCGGCTAAAAAATCTGTAAGTAGTTGCTCATTGGCATGGGAACGACTACCTAAAACGGTTAACCCTTGCTCTGGTGGTGTTCGACAATTTAGCAGCTTTCTACCGCCATTTTGTAATACAAATGCATTTTTCTCTGGAATACCGGCATAGAGTTTTCCAAGCGCAGGGGCATAAACTACACCTAGGATTGGTTGACGATTTTCAATTAATGCAACATTAATCGTAAACTCACCATTACGCTTAATAAATTCTTTAGTACCATCGAGAGGATCTATCATCCAAAACTTAGCACCTAATTTTATTTTCTCTTGCTGGCTAATTTCTTCCGATATAATTGGTATATTTGGCGTTAATTTTTTTAACCCTGCTACTAAAATTTCATTTGATTTTAAATCAGCCAATGTTAAAGGTGATAAATCATTTTTTATCTCGACTTTAATATCTTCTGAATAAATGTCCATTACTGCATCGCCAGCTTGCTGACAAAGTTCGATTACGCTCTCTAACATAGAAAATGTCCTGATCAAACTAAATCAACAATTTAGCTTGGATATTAAAATTACCTTGATAAAGACGGCCTAAATATTAGGATCTTTTGTCTTTATCAAGGGTGAATCAATAGCCAACTCTCAATATTTATTTAATTAAATGTATTGATGGTGCTGGTTACTGGATATGTGATTGAGAAAACCACGTTCAAGAATTTTTGTAGTTCTGTAATCGGCGAATTAGATACATACAACAAATCCTTGCTTTCTATCGGGAAGCTTTGCGCGGCAAAGAAACTCGCTGGATCAGTCAAATCTAGTCGATAAATCACCGGGGATTTTTCCATTGGCAGTGGCGTATGTTGATTTATCTTGCCATGCCAGTGCATTTTTATTTTCAAATCGGAAAATAAACACCCCAGCGGCATGTGCACGTGAGTCTTGTAATCCACCGACTCGGCCTAATGCTTGCGCTAGCGTAATGCCTTGGCCTTCAAAATTAATCTCGTCATTTTTGCCGGTTGCGCCGAGCACGGTAAAACTAAATGGCTGGAATAATGCAGTCACCACATCACCCGGTTGCAGCGTAATATTTTGCAGCGGATCACGAATAACTTGTTCCAGTGGCATGCTTTGCACTTGAACGCCACGCGTTAATTGCACTACGGTTTTATTAATGGCTTGTTTTGTGCCACCTGCAGCGGCCAGTGCATCAAGCAGTAATTCACCGCGTGGTGTGAGTGGCATGCGAACACTGCTATTTACATCACCAATGACGGTGGCGTATGAAGTGGTATTGCGAGTTAATCTCACATTCACTTGTGCTTGGTTGGCTTTGCCTTTTAGGCGCTGGGTAATTTCTTGCTCTAATTCGTTGAGCGGTTTACCAATGACATTGATTTTACCGGCAAAGGGCACGGTGATAATGCCGTTAGTATCTATTGTTTGTTCTGGCAAAATAACAATTCGGCTATTGCCTGATGTATTCGAATTACTGGTGATTGCGCTAAATAAGGTTGCTGGTGGCGCTTCCCATACCGAAATCTCGATTGCATCACCTGCTGCTAAACGTTTTTGTTTTAAAGCCTCAGTACCAAATTGTTTTCTAAAATTAGCTTCTTGCCGTTGTGCCAGCAAATCTCTTGCTACTTGTTCATTAATATCAACAACCTGAATCCCGCGATTATCTAAATTAGTACTAGTTTGAGATGTTATTGCTGATGTGCTTGGGCCTGATGTTGGCACACTTGAGCATGCGCTCAGCATAATCGCTAAGCACGATACTAATAACTTAGCTTCACGATTCAATTTAGAAATTGTTTTTTTTGGCATATGACTTCTATTAAAATTAAGATCTAGCTCAATCGCGCTGGTTTCCCTTCGCAACCTCTATGCACTACAAATTGATTGTTATCAATTTTAAACCATTTACCGGCACATCAAATTTAAACTATTGCTTAGTTCTTTATTATTATTTGCTTGTATAGTAACTAGCAAATAATTTTAACTGCGATAGAAAAACATTATACAATACAATTAAGAATAATTGTCACGGTGTAATTTTTAGCTCAATCTCTTAGCCAAAAACAATTACCCCATAATAAAACAAATAAAATCAACCACTTACAGTGCAATTCATCAAATTAAATTGCAATTAATTCATGGAAATACAAACAATGTCTCTTATTCCAGTCATCCTTTGCGGTGGCAGCGGTACTCGTCTTTGGCCTATGTCTCGCGGAGGTTATCCCAAGCAATATTTACCACTGGTGGGTGAGCATTCTTTAGTCCAACAGGCCGCATTGCGTTTAAAAGGTTTTCCTGGTGCGCTTGCGCCAATTTTTATTTCAAATACTGATCAGCGATTTTTGCTTGCTGAGCAAATGAATTCAATTGCAGTTAAACCACAAAATATTGTATTAGAGCCGGTAGGCCGTAATACGGCCCCTGCTGTTGCAGTGGCCGCTATTTTGGCGCAGCGGGTTAATCCTGATGCTTTAATTTTAGTTTTGCCATCTGATCATGTAATTCCTAATCAAGCGCTTTTTCATCAATTAGTTCAGCAAGCGAGCGAGATTGCGGCCAACGGTAAATTGGTGACTTTTGGTATCAAGCCCGAGAGTGCGCATACTGGTTATGGCTATATTCGCCGTGGTGCCGCATTAATGGCGGGCGGTACTTGTTTTGAGGTGGATCGTTTTGTTGAAAAGCCAGATTTAAAACGGGCCCAAGAATTTGTTGATGATGGTAATTACTATTGGAATAGTGGGATGTTTTTATTTAAAGCATCGACTTACCTTGCTGAATTAGGTCAATTTAGCCTAGAAATTTTAAAGCAGGCCGAATTAGCCATTAGCAATGGCCAGCAAGATCCCGATTTTATGCGGCTTGATACTGCAGCTTTTGCTGCTAGCCCAGCTGATTCTATTGATTATGCCGTAATGGAAAAAACGGCCCATGCGGCGGTGATTGAGGCCGAAGGCTTAGGCTGGAATGATATTGGCTCGTGGACTGCGCTAGCCGAGATTACCCCTAAAGATGAATTTGAAAATAGCCAAATTGGTGATGTTATCGCCGAAAATACGCGCAATTGCTACATTCGCGCTGATCATCGTATGGTTGCTACGGTGGGAGTGCAAGACCTGATTATTATCGAGACCGCAGATGCGATTTTGGTTGCCCACCAAGATCAAGCGCAGGATGTAAAGAAAATTGTTGAGCGTTTAAATGCTACCGGTCGTAGCGAATCGGTGACGCATCGCCGAGTGTATCGTCCTTGGGGTTGGTATGAGGGCTTGGATGAGTGCCAGCGTTTTCAAGTAAAACGTATTTTAGTGAGTCCAGGCCGCTCGTTAAGTTTACAAATGCATCATCATCGTGCCGAGCATTGGATTGTGGTTAAAGGCACGGCGTTGATTGTGAATGGTTCACAAGAGCTGATGTTGTCTGAAAACCAGTCAACTTATATTCCATTGGGTACCACGCACCGATTGACTAATCCGGGCAAGATTCCATTAGAGATTATTGAAGTTCAATCGGGCTGCTATTTAGGCGAGGACGATATTGTGCGTTTTGAAGACCAATATGGCCGTCAAACCGCCACAGAGGTGTAGTTTGATGTCAAATTTAACTTGTTTTAAAGCTTACGACATACGTGGCCGCTTGGGTGAAGAGCTCAATACTGAGATTGCTTATCGTATTGGCCGTGCTTATGGTCAGTTTTTACAGGCCAAACGGATTTGTGGTGGGGGCGATGTACGAGCAACTTCGGCTGAGCTTAAATTAGCTTTGGCCAATGGCCTGATGGATGCTGGCGCAGATGTCATCGATATTGGCATGACGGGCACAGAAGAGATTTACTTTAGTGCTTTCCATTTAGATGTTGATGGTGGCATTGAGGTCACAGCGAGCCATAATCCGCTGGATTTTAATGGTATGAAACTAGTACGCCGTGGTGCTCAACCAATTAGTGGCGATTCGGGTTTGCGCGAGATTCAACAGCTAGCCGAGGCCAATGAATTTACGCCGGTATTGCAACGTGGTGCGCTTACTACACTGAACATTTTGCCGGACTATGTGCAGCATTTGCTGACGTATATCGACCTGAAGCAATTGCGCCCACTCAAATTAGTGGTGAACTCTGGTAATGGCGCAGCCGGGCATGTGATTGATGCGCTTGAAGCTCAGTTTAATCATCACGGGGTGCCGATTGAGTTTATCAAGGTACATCATCAGCCTGATTCAAGCTTTCCGAATGGTATTCCAAACCCATTACTGCCAGAGAACCGTAGTGATACGCAAAATGCGGTGATTAAACATGGTGCAGATATGGGGATTGCTTGGGATGGTGATTTTGATCGCTGCTTTTTGTTTGATGAAACTGGCGAGTTTATCGAGGGGTATTATATTGTAGGTCTTTTAGCTAAAGCATTTCTAAAAGATACCCATAATCAAAAGATTATTCATGATCCTAGATTAACTTGGAATACGATTGATGAAGTAAGCGCAGCCGGTGGCGTGGCGATTCAGAGCAAAACAGGTCATGCATTTATTAAAGAGCGTATGCGCCAAGAAGATGCAATTTATGGTGGCGAGATGAGCGCACATCATTATTTCCGCGATTTTGCTTATTGCGATAGCGGGATGATTCCTTGGTTGTTGGTGGCGCAATTATTGAGCCAAACCGGAAAACCACTTTCTAGTTTGGTTGCCGAGCGTATTGCGGCATTCCCATCATCGGGCGAGATCAATTATCAGGTGGCCGATGTTACAGCGACGATTACGCGAATTCGTGCTTTGTATGCACCACTAGCCGAACATATTGATGAGACTGATGGTGTTGGTATGGAGTTTGCCGATTGGCGCTTTAATTTACGTGGCTCGAATACCGAACCTGTGATTCGCCTAAATGTTGAGAGCCGCGCGCAATGCAGCTTTAATGCAAGAAAAAACCGCCATACTCATCCAGCAAATTCAAGGCTAGCCTATCGCTGGAAAAACCGTTTCGTTCTCTTCTACAAGCAATGCCGCTCACTTTATTTACAGTGAGCGGCATTTTTTTTACGGTTTATAAACGAAAAGCGCTCCAGCGCGGCGGGAAACCAAACTCCAACAAACCTTGGCAACATTCACGATTTGCAAAACATAAACAGAAAGTATTTTGTAAATATGCACAGATACATAACTACAGCAAGTGACAGTATTGAGCTTATCTACTAGCATAAAGCTACTTATCATCTGGCGAAAAAGCACTATGGTGGCCTTCCAACGTTTACCGCAGGCTGGTTTGTGTACTTTATTACTGGCGTTGTTAACTGCTTGCGCAGCCCCTTCCCCACCCATGCCGCCGATGCTGACAGCTAGTCAGCTTTCTTTAAGCACTTTGCCTCAATCGCCTGAATTTGCCCGTGGAGCGTGGTGGCGGGCTTTGCGTGATCCGGTGCTGGATCAATTGCTTGACCAGGCTTTGGCGGACAATCCCAAACTCACACTAGCGGCGGCCAAAGTGGCGGCGGCGCGAGCGAACGAGGCGATTGCGGCTAGTGGCAGCGGGCCAAGGGTGAATGCGCAGGCGTCGTTGAATCGTCAACGCTATAGCGCCGATGGTTTGATTCCGCCGCCGATTGCCGGGACTTGGCAAAATTATTCGCAAATCGGCGCTAACCTCAATTACAGCTTTGATTTATGGGGCAAGATTCGTGAACGCGTTGCCGCTGCGGCCGGCGCCAGCCGCGCCGCCGAGCTAGAGCAAGCCAGCGCGCAGCAATGGTTGGCCGCCGAGGTGGTAACGCAATATTTAGTCTGGCGCGCCGCGCAGCAAGAAATCATGTTGCAGCAAGCAGCACTGCTCGCCAGCGAGCAGTTAGCGCAAAAAAGTAAAACCCTAAAACGCGCCGGTTTAGTCAGCCGCGACGCGCAAAATGAACAAACCTTACTCCTCGCCGAGGCGCGCACCGCGCTAATCGCGGCGCAACTAGCCAGCAGTAACGCACAAGCGGCATTGGCCGCGCTCACGCTCACCAGCCAAGCTGATTTGGCAGCGCAAGCCCCACGCGCTTTACCGGCATGGCCGATTGATACGGCTGATTTGCGGCTCAATCAATTGGCGCAGCGCCCTGAGTTACTCGCCGCTAAGTATCAAGTTGAAAGCGCAGCGGCTTTAGTTCGCGCGGCGCAGGCGGATTTTTATCCCGATATTTCTTTGTCGGCATTGATTGGTTTGTCGTCGTTATCCACCGCCACCTTGTTTGATTCGGCCTCTCGCCGCTTAGGCGTAACGCCAGCCATTAGCTTGCCGATTTTTGAGGCGGGCGCTTTACAGGGCGCGCTGGATTTGCAGCATGCCCATTACGCCTCGGCAATTGCGATTTATAACCAAACTCTGCTCGATATCGCCAATGACAGCGCCGCCAGTTTGGCGCGCCAACAAGCCACGCTCAAGATTGAAGCCGAGGCCAAACTCAGCGCAACGGCGGCTGAACAATTGGCCAATAGCGCCCGATTGCGCCAACGCGCCGGTTTGTCGCCAGCGAGTGACACCTTGCAATCGCATTTGTCGCACGTGAATTCGCGTTTATCTTTATTACAGGCGCAACGCGACCGCCTGATTGCCCAAACCAGCCTGATCCGCGCCATGGGCGCAACTGACTCGAAGGAAACCCCATGAGTGAACCGTTGACCACCCCGAATACAGCTGCCGACACGCCCAATGTTGACCCGCATCGCCGCCGCCGCTCGCTCATCGTCGCCAGTTTGCTGCTGCTACTGATTGCGGGTGCGGTGTTGTTGTATTGGCTATTGGTGCTGCGTTATGAAGAAAGCACCGATGATGCGTATGTGGCGGGTTATGTCACCCAGATTGACTCACGGATTGGCGGTACAGTCAGCGCGGTGTATGTACACAATACCGATATGGTTAAAGCCGGTGATTTACTGGTGAGCTTAGATGCCAGTGATGCCACGCTGGCCTTGGCGCGGGCAGAGTCGGCGTTGGCGCGCGCAGTACGCGGCGCACAAGTGGCGCAGCAGCAAGTGGCGCAACTCAATGCCGAAGTCACGCTGCGCGAAGTCGCGTTTAAACAGGCCAGCGACGATTTGCAACGCCGCCGCATCGCCGCCGAGGGGCAAGCAATTAGTGCCGAAGTATTGCAACACGCCGAGCAGGCCAAAGCCTCGGCCCAAGCGGCACTCGAAGCCAGCCAAGCCGCGCTGCAAGCGGCGAAAATGCAGGTGCTCAGCGGTGTAGTGCGTGATTATCCCGAAGTTAGCGCCGCGGCCGATGCACTGCGCGAGGCGTGGCTGAATCGCCAGCGCACCGATATTCGCTCACCGGTTGACGCGCAAGTAGCCAAACGCGCCGTCGCCGTTGGAGCACAAGTTGCCCCCGGCTCACCGCTAATGGCTTTATCGCCGTTATCCAATGTGTGGGTCGATGCCAATTTAAAAGAAACGCAAATCGAGCCAATTCGCATCGGCCAGCCCGTCACCTTAACCGCCGATTTATACGGCAGCTCAGTCCAGTTTGATGGCAAAGTTGCCGGTTTATCGCCCGGCACCGGCAGCGTTTTTTCGCTACTGCCGCCAGAAAACGCCAATGGCGACTGGATTAAGATTGTGCAGCGTTTGCCAGTGCGAATTACCCTTGATCCGCAGCAATTAGCCAAGTATCCGCTGCAAATCGGCTTGTCGATGAGTGTTACGGTCAATACCCATGATCAATCTGGCCCGCGTTTGGCTAAACCTAGCAATGGCCAGCCGGTCGAATCAACCAATCTATATGCGGTATCGTTGCAGCAAGCCAATCAGCATATTGATGCCATTATTCAAGCCAATTTGGCGCCAGCCGCTGGGCGGAAAAAAATGAGTACCGTGTCGCCACTGTATGGTTCAGCGCGAATCTGGGCGACGGCGGCGCTGGCGCTAGCGACCTTTATGCAGGTGCTTGACACCACCATTACCAATGTGGCGATTCCGACCATATCGGGCGATTTGGGTGCATCGGTTACCGAAGGCACGTGGGTGATTACCTCGTTTGGCGTGGCTAATGCCATTTCGGTGCTGCTATCGGGCTGGGTGGCGCAGCGTTTTGGCGAAGTGCGGGTGTTTATGGTCGGCGTGATTGGTTTTGTGATTACGTCGTTTTTGTCTGGCATTGCCCCATCGCTGGATATGCTGATTTTTTTCCGCGTGTTGCAGGGCTTATTGGCTGGGCCGCTGATTCCTTTGTCGCAAAGCTTGCTGCTAGCGTGTTACCCGCCCGAGAAAAAAACGCTGGCGCTGGCTTTATGGGCGATGACGATTATTTTTGGCACCGATTGTGGGGCCGATTTTGGGCGGCTGGATTACTGATAATTGGGTGTGGGGCGGGATTTTCTTTATCAATGTGCCGGTGGGTTTGTTTGTTGCTGGCGTGGCGTTTTGGCAGCTCAAAGGCCGCGAAACTACGCGCTTGTCCGTACCGGTTGATCGCGTTGGCTTGGCTTTATTGATTATCACCATTTGTGCTTTTCAAATCATGCTCGATTTGGGCAATCAATATGAATGGTTTAGCTCTAACTGCATTATTGCCTTGGCGATTATTGCGGCAGTCGGCTTGGTGTTTTTATTAATTTGGGAGCGCGACGAGCCGTATCCGGTACTGGATTTAGCGCTATTTAAACATCGCAATTTCACCATTGGTTCGCTGAGTTTTTGAGCTTGGGTTTTTTAATGTACTTTAGCTCGATCTTATTGCTGCCTTTATTAATGCAAGAGCATTTAGGCTATACCGCAACAATGGCGGGGCTGGCTTTAGCGCCAGTGGGTTTATTGCCAGTGGTGTTGTCGCCGTTGATTGGCCGCTATTCCAGCAAAATTGATTTGCGATTATTAGTCAGCTTGGCGTTTTTGGTGTTTGCCGCTTGCTATTACTGGCGCACTTTTTATACACCAGCGATTAGTTTTGGCTGGTTGGCTTGGCCGCAGTTTGTGCAAGGGATTGGCGTAGCGTGCTTTTTTATGCCACTCACCGCGATTACTTTATCCGGATTACCACCAGAGCGGATTGCCTCGGCGGCAAGTATGTCCAACTTTATGCGCACCATGTCCGGCACCATTGGCGTGTCGCTAGTCACCGCGATGTGGGATAACCAAGAGAAGATCCATCACGCCAATCTGGTGCAGCAAATCAACCCTTACAATCCAGTGGTACAAGACAGCCTGTCGGGGTTGGTCGCGCATGGCTTTAGCATGCAGCAAGCGCTGGGGCTGATTAACCAAAAAATCACCCAATTGAGCTTTTTTATGTCTGCCAACGATATTTTTGGCTTATTTGCCGTGCTATTTATTGTGCTGATTGCCTTGGTATGGCAAGCCCGTGGCCCATTTAGCGAAAGCAAAGACGGCGCCGGTGCGGGGTAATGTAGCCAACGAATCGGCCAAAGTATTCGCCCAACGTATTCGCCCATCGTAGGGTGGAATAAGCGTAGCGCATTCCACCATATTGTGGGATGCGCTACGCGTAGATATGTTGCGAATAGGTGGAATGCGCTTTGCTTATTCCACCCTACGATGCCAAGGGCATTTCCAATCATCACCACCGCGGAAACTACAAACCGATACGAGTTACGCCGGTTCTTCCCAGGTGCTGATGGTGTTGCCGTTTTCGTCCATGATGGCGCGTAGCGCTACGCCGTAGGCTTAAAAGCCAAGCGGGCATCGTGTTCGCGGTAATTGAGGCTGTCGTGTTGGTGACCGTGAAAACTCTTTTGAATTCCCATAGATTGCCCAAGTCGATCCAGCACCGAAAACCCCCAAGGGTGGCAGCTCGGTGCTTCGTGCGTAACCATTATGTCGGCTTTTTCGTGCGCTAGCGCTTGGTAATCGGCATAAAAAATACTGCTGCGTTGTTTGCGTGGCAGGCCACCACGCCATTGATTGGCTTTGCCGCAGTGCTGCAAATAATGCGCTGGGCTGGCGTAGACCGGGTTATTGGGTGGCATCCAGATATGACCGCGAAAAATCCCACCTAAACCAGCGATACGCACGCCGGCGATTTCAACTACGCGGCCATGTAAATTTCGCTCGCTCATGCCTGAATCCCACAAATTACAATAGTCACGCGTGCCATCGGTATCGTGATTGCCGTGGATATACCACACCTCGGTTAAGTCAATGATGTCGGCCAAGACCGTTTCGAGTGGCTGTGGTGCTTGTAGATCGCCGAGCAGCACAATGGCATCCGGACGATGCTGCTGCACCGCCGAAATAACATGCCCAAATTGGCCGTGGACGTCACCACAGAAAAAAATCATTCACTTCTCGCCTATTTCAATACGCTACAGATGGATGAACCCTGCTGCAAAAGCGGCTTTGAGCTTACCAACAGAGTTTGGCAAACCCAACGTCAACAGACCCTAGATTAAAGCATACTGGGTACTTCGCGCTAGCCATTCAGCAAGCGTGTTTGACGTGCATGCGGCAGCAGCGTAGTCTAACGACCCCCTTACAGGCCAACCACGCTCCATTATGACTTATTCAGCCTGCGGCATCGATTTTGGTACTTCTAATTCAACGGCGGGCATTGTGCGCCCCAATGGCGCAATCTTATTGCCCCTTGAGGCCGACAAGCTCACGCTGCCATCGGCGGTATTCTTTAATTTGGAAGAAGACCGCTGGACTTATGGCCGCGCGGCGTTGGGCGAGTATTTAGAGGGCTACGAAGGCCGCTTGATGCGCTCGATGAAAAGCTTATTAGGTAGCAGCCTCATGGATGCAGGCACTGAAATTGGCGGCCAGCATTTATCGTTTAAAAATCTGATTGGGCAATTAATCGGCGAAGTTAAAACCCGTGCCGAGCAATCGGCCGGCCAAACATTTGACGCCGTGGTACTGGGCCGTCCAGTACGCTTTGTTGACGACAATGATGCGGCAGATGCCGAGGCCGAAGCCACATTGGGCGAAATCGCCCGTGGTTTGGGCTTTAAAGAAGTCAGCTTTCAATTTGAGCCGATTGCCGCCGCGCATGATTACGAGCAACGTATCGAGCGCGAAGAGCTGGTGCTGGTGATTGATATTGGCGGGGGTACGTCGGATTTCTCTTTGGTGCGTCTATCGCCAGAACGACGGGGTATGCCCGACCGGTCAGCAGATTTATTAGCCAGCGGCGGGGTACATATCGGGGGTACTGATTTTGATAAACGCCTCTCACTCGCTTGCGTCATGCCTGAATTGGGCATGGGCTCACGACTGAGTAATAACGCCGAATTACCCAATAGTGTGTTTTTCCACTTGGCCACTTGGCATACGATTAACTTTGCCTATACCCGCAAAATGTGGCGTGGTTTTCAAGATGTCTCACCGGAAGTGGTCGACAATGTGCGCTTTGAGCGCTTGTTGAATGTGATTCGTAGCCAAGCAGGCCATCATTTAGCCATGCGCGTTGAAGAGGCCAAAATTGCCCTATCTGAGCAGTCTCATTTTGCCTTAGATTTAGTCGAAGCCGAAAAAGGCTTGATGGCGCAGATCGAGCGCAGCCAATTTGAGCAAGCGATTGCGCAAGAAACCGCCCGAATTTGCGCGGCAGCCCAAGCTACATTGGATGTCGCCGGCATCAATGCCAGCCAAGTTGATACCTTATTTTTTACTGGCGGCTCATCCGCCGTACCCGCCTTGCGCGCCGCCTTAGCCGAGCAATTCCCAGCGGCCCAAGCAGTAGAGGGTGATCACTTTGGCAGCGTTGGTTGCGGCCTTGCCGTCGTGGCGCAACAGCGCTACGGCTAATGGCGGGGATTAGGGAGCTGGGATTGGGAAGTAAACTCATTCCCCATTCCCTAATCCCTAATCCCTAATCCCCAATCAAAGCCCATCGAGCAGATAACGTTGGTATTTTTTTGCCAGCGCAGTTAAACTGCGCCCCTGATCGCGCCCTACCAATCGGCGCGTTGCTTGCCTCATCGAAAACCTTCGACACGCAAGCCACCCATCCAACATACCCCACCTGCCCTAGATTGGTGTCGCTCCTTGCGACAGGCCGCAGCAGGAATAATGAATGTCTGAACTTAATTTTGCTAGCCTTGGGCTAGCCGAACCACTTTTGCGTGCCGTTGCCGATACGGGCTACACCACACCTACACCGATTCAAGCCCAAGCCATTCCATTGGTGGTACAAGGCGGCGATTTACTCGCTGCAGCGCAAACGGGCACCGGTAAAACCGCCGGTTTTACTTTGCCGATTTTGCAATTATTGCTGGCCAAAGAGCCACTCGAGGCCAAAGGTCGTCCACGTGTTTTGATTCTAACCCCGACGCGTGAGCTTGCTGCTCAGGTGGAAGAATCAGTTCAAACGTATTCGAAAATACGTCAAAATCACTTCAATGGTGGTGTTTGGTGGCGTAAATATTCGTCCACAACAAGCGCGCTTACGCTCTCCAATTGATATTTTGGTTGCGACACCGGGCCGCTTGCTCGATTTGGTGAATCAACGCTCGATTGATTTGTCTGGCATTGAAATCTTGGTGCTCGATGAAGCCGATCGTATGCTCGATATGGGTTTCATTCACGACATTAAAAAATTAATGGCGATTTTCCCCAAAGAGCGCCAAACCTTGCTGTTCTCAGCAACGTTCTCCGATGAAATCAAAGAGCTCGCCGACAAACTACTTAAAAACCCAGGTTTGGTTGAAGTTGCGCGCCGTAATACCACCAATGAATTAATTAGCCAGCGCGTGCATTTAGTTGACCGCGATAAAAAATTGCCTTTGTTGACGCAATTGATCAAAGACGGCAATTGGCATCAAGTTTTAGTATTTATGCGCACCAAACATGCGTGTAATAAAGTGGCCGAAAAACTCAATGCGGCCGGCATTTCGGCGATGGCGATTCATGGCAATAAAAGCCAAAATGCCCGTACTGCTGCATTAGCCCAATTTAAATCAGGCGAATTGCAAGTATTGGTTGCCACCGATATTGCGGCCCGTGGTTTGGATATCGAAGAATTGCCGCACGTGGTGAACTTTGAATTGCCCAACGTGGCCGAAGATTATGTACATCGGATTGGCCGTACTGGCCGCGCCGGTTGTACTGGTGAAGCGGTTTCCTTGGTGTGTGTTGACGAGTTAAAACTCCTCGCTGAAATCGAGCGCATTACCAAGCAAGATATTCCTAAATTTTGCTTAGAAGGCTTTGAAGCCGATTTACGCGTGAAGCCAGAACCGATTGTTCGTGGTGGCTTAGGCCGTGATCGCCCACCACGCGATCCAAACCGTAACCCACGCGCCCCACGTGGCCCAGCCGCAGCTGGTGGCGCACGTTTGAATGGCGCCCGCAGCAAAGCGTTAGCTGAAACTGCGGCAGCACAAACCGCGGCCAAAAACGAAGCTCGCGCTGAGCGTCGCCCACGTGCTGACCGTGCTGAAGGCGAAACTGAGCAACGTCGTCCGCGTACCGATGGCGAGCAGCGCCGTCCACGCGCAGAAGGCGCAACGGATACCCGCCGTCCACGTGCTGATGGCGCGACTGATACCCGTCGCCCACGTTCGGATGCCTTAGGTGCTACCGATAGCCGTCGTCCACGTGATGGCGCGCCACGCAATAGCAATCCTCGCAATGCACCGCGTCATGATTCAGTATTGGGCGCTGCGCCAGCACCGCGTCGCGAGCGCATCAATTATGATGAGCAACAACCGCTGAGCAATGCCAATACCTTGCCGGGTGAACTCATGCGCAGTGGCCGTAGCGGCCAAGGCCAAACACGGGGCTATCAAGGTGGCGGTCGCAATGGTGGTCCAGGCGTTACGCGTAATGCCAGCGATGGCTTTGGTGCACCACGCGGCGATCGTCCACAAAGCCGTGGTCCACGCTCTAGCAGCCCTACTGCCGCACTACTTGGCGGCAGCGGTAATAAACGTCGCGGCGATTAAGTCCGACTGACAGTCCATCAGCCCATGGTTCGCCATGGGCTTTTTTATGCTCAAAAATTAAACGCCCATGCAGCAACGCCAAAAAATAACCAGCTGCAACAGCTAAAATCAATCTATAAAATGACGACTGTAAGATAGACTAGCAATAAAACTGACGAAGTTGATCAACTTCGCAACTGCAATTCAGCCTGATTCAATCTATATACAAGGTCTGTACTGACCGTGACGAGTGCCCAGAATGAGCCCCGAACAAGCTAAAAAAACCATGCATGACTTACTGCGGATGATGATTCAACACAAAGCATCCGATTTGTTTATTGCCGATGATTTTCCGCCAGCCATGAAGATTAACGGCAGAATGACGCCGATTGGCGCGCAAAAGCTCAATGCGGCGGCCACGCGAGCGCTGGCTTTGGCCATTATGCGCCCAGATCAACAAACCGAATTTGCACAAGAATTAGAATGCAATTTTGCGATTAACCCCGAAGGCATCGGCCGCTTTCGGGTGAATGTCTTTATGCAGCAAGAAAAGGTTGGCATGGTGCTGCGAACCATCACCAGCAAGATTCCTAATTTTGATGAATTAGGGCTGCCTAAAGTATTAAAAGAAGTGATGATGAGCCAGCGTGGTTTGGTGCTATTGGTTGGCGGTACCGGCTCGGGTAAATCAACGACGATGGCGGCAATGATTGATTACCGCAATGAAAATAGCCACGGCCACATCATTACCATCGAAGACCCGATTGAGTATGTGCATAAAAATAAAAAATTGCTTGGTCACGCACCGCGAAGTGGGCCGTGATACCAAAAATTGGTTTGCTGCGCTCAAAAATACGCTGCGCCAAGCGCCTGACGTGATTTTAATTGGCGAAATTCGCGACCGAGAAACCATGGAATACGCCATGGCGTTCGCCGAAACCGGCCATCTTTGTATGGGCACTTTGCACGCCAATAGCTCTAATCAAGCGTTGGAGCGCATCGTGAATTTCTTCCCCGAAGAGCGCCACCCGCAGCTGTATATGGATTTATCGCTCAATATGCGCGGGATTATTTCGCAGCGTTTGGTGGCGACACCCGATGGCAAAGGGCGTAGCGCCGCAATTGAAATTTTGCTCAATACACCGCTGGTTGCCGATATGATTTTTAAAGGCGACGTTGGCGGTGTTAAAACCGCAATGGCCAAGTCTAAAGAATTGGGTATGCAAACCTTTGATATGGCGTTGTTTGCGCTGTATGAGGCAGGCAAAATCAGTATGGAAGAAGCGCTAAAAAATGCCGATTCACTCAATGAGCTGCGCTTAAACATTAAACTCAACAGTCTGCATCATCGTAAAGAAGAGCATCACAGCGGACTTGAGCATCTCACCCTTGAAGCGCAGCAAGTGCCTGAAGAAGAGGCCGAGACCAGCGAAAGCAGCAACTAAAGCGCGCTATGCGCCAATAAGACCATGGTTTGCGTCGTAAAATATTGCCCGCGAATACATAAATCTTGTTGTGGCCCGCCTTCATTCACAAAGCCCAACTGCTGATACAGCGCTTGGGCTTTGTGGTTATCCACGCGCACAGTCAACTCGATGCGGATAAAACCTTGCTGCCATGCTTTAGCCAGCGCCGCCAGCATTAAAGCGCGCCCCAAGCCTAAGCCTTGCGCCTGCGGCAATAGCGCCACGCTTAATACCCCCACATGGGCAGCGTCACCTTGCGGCAAAATATCGCACCAGCCCACGACAGTTTCATCGCACAGCGCCACAAAATACACATAGTCACGATCGACCATGTTTTGGTAATAACGGAAAGTTTGCTCAATGGGGGGCGCTTGCAAAAAGAACAAGAAACTTTCTTCTTTACATGCCGCATCAAACACTTGATGCAAGCCCGAGAAATGCGCCGCACTGAGCGGCAAAATGGCGTAGTTCATCGTTTCGACGCTCAACATCGCCAAGCTTTCTCCCTCTTTCGAGGCAAGGAGCACGACAGGATCAATAAACACGGCGCACGGCCGCAAGCAATAGGAGTGTGTGGATTGGTGAAGGCTGGCAACGCCTTCACCTCAAGCAATTTTACTCACGATAAGCCACTATACACCTTCTATGTATTGCCCTCTTACGCTTTATTTTTGGGGCGTGTAACACGATACACCGCAAAGGTGGCAATCAGCAGCAATAGCACCCACACACTAAAACCCAGCCAGCGCCAAAAACTCCACGTACTGCTATCGGGCTCGGCCACTTGAATATCCACCACATTCGGAAACCACGACATCATGTCAAAACGCCAGCCGTAGGAGGTCACTAAGGCGGGTTTCTTTTCAAATTCCAGCGTTTTGGCCTTGGCCTGTAAATCCGCCGAATTAAACTTAAAGTAATACGGCCAGCCCCAGCCGGTATCAATATTTTTAAACACCCGAATAATATCGGTCGCGTGATTGGTGTAAATGTAATACACATCCACCGTCGGCCCATCGCTTGGATTGGCCTTGCTAATCGGGCCGTCTTTATCGGTCAGCTTCACCTCAACCCCAGTAATGGTGGTAATGGTTTTTTCTGGCAAAAAAACAATCCAAAGCCACCGTCCCTACCAGCGCAATCAATGCCAACAGAATCAGTAGTACTTTTCTCAGTTTGAGCATCACTCTTTCCTTTTATTGAAGATGGCATTGGTTTTATACCACCGACCCACGCATAGACTAAGCAATTAAAAATGGCAGCTCCAATGAGCTGCCATTTTGAGTGACGCCTCCGGCGGTTATCTCACCGGATTGAGTAATGCCGGTTGACCAAATTCGATCAGTTTACCATTGGATTTTTCAAAATATGCTCGCCAAAACTGCTGCAACGCTGCCATCGTTTTAGGATCACGATAAACACCTTTCGCTTGCTTGGCATCTTCTGCTAATAAGCCCGCGCCCAAGATATAAATTCGAGCGCCCGCAAAATCCCCTTGCAATTGATGTTCCGCCACTAACTTTAATTCATTGGCCGGCTCTATTTTGCGCACCGACTGCTTGGCATAAAAACTCGAAACGGAGGAGTTTTCTAGCATATCAGAAACAATAAACACGACTTTTTGCTGAGCGCTTGATTGCTTTATCTTGGCCGAAATATCTTTTAGGCTGGCTAATACATCCGATTTAGCTACGTCGGATGTTGTTCCAGCAAAGGCTTTCTTTAAAGCACTGCCAGCGAGCTTTGCCGAGTTAGGTGCTTGTGTGGCCATACATTGGTCAAATTTACTCAGCTGTGCTTTACCAATTGCATTACGTTCCTCTGTTGGCAATGGCCGCTCCAAAGTGGCTGACAACAAAACATCGGTGTAATGACCTTGGGTAAATGCCGAAAACTGAGTCACCGACAGCGCGTTGCCTGGCTGCAAAAAAGGCTTTAGCTGATTGGCAACGGCTTGCTGCAGCGTACCATCCAAAGGGGTCGTTTGATCAATCACCACAAAAAGTTCGGTCGCGACCACTTGAGCCGGCACTGTGAGTTTGGCATAGCCATAACAACTTGGCAGTGCGTTCTGCGTAGACGCGTAAACAGAACTTGCAATCGGTAAGCTCAGCAAAAAAGTCCAAAACCGCATTGTATTCACTCGCTTAATCAAATAAACCATCTAATTCAGTGTCTGCTTTGGCTTTTTCTGCCGCCGCTTTACGCTCTTTAATTGCTGTCGCCGCTTGGCTACGTAAATCAGCGGGCAAGGTCGACATATAATCACGTTTGGCCTGAGCATCGGCCAATTCATCGATTTGGCTTAACACCGCCTCAACGGTCAACGTTTGCTCTACGATCGGCGCAATGGCGGTTGGCGTCTTCACTGCTGCGGACATAGGGCTTGATTGGACCGCCGCACGTTGCTCAACATGATGGCGCTCATTGTGGCGTTCTTGCGTTTGATTGGCGCGCTCTTCTTCCATAAAATCACGGAAAGTCTTTTTAGACTGTAGATTTGAGGTGCCAATAATCGAGTTTCTTTCCATCAGCTTTTGCTGCAAGCTTTCTAATTTAGCTTGAGCGGCATCAGCGATTTCTTGGTAATGCTCGCGAACATCGGCATAGGTTGAATAACGGCCATTGCCAATGGCGCGATGTGCGGCGGGCTTTCTCGTCCCGCAAAATCCCAGCGAAAACCAAAAATCACGCCGAGAATTTGCAAAAAGATAAATACAAAAGCCAGCACCACAAACGTACCCCAGCCACCATGACGCTGATTATTCGCGCCCTCTTGTTCGGCCTTCATCTCAGCCTTACCTTGCTCGGCAACATCGGCGGCGGGCAAGGTCGTGGCATCGTTTTTAATCGAGAGATCTAAACCATCGCCATTTGCTGAAATCGATAACATTGGCGCATTGGTTTTACCGGTGGTTTCAAGCAATAATTGCTGCTCTAACACCGTTCCACGCACATAACTGGCAAAGACCGCCACAATCACCACAAAAATCACCGTCGCGGCCGTAATTTTATAGCTTGGGTGAGTACCGACTCGATTGGCTAGCTGCGAATAGGCTGGCTGTGCATCATCGATATTTTGCGGCTTGGCCAGCGCCACTGCGCCAGTGCCTAGCGAATGTATTTTTTTATGATCAACCCATTCACGACGGGCATTGGCAATCTGACTCGATTTAAATAATTCATGGCCAGACAAATGAGTAAATGCCACCAAAATTACCGAAATCAAAAAGGCAATTCCTAGTGCGCCATATTGCTGGGTATTCTCACTGGCACCAGGTACAGTAAAGCCTGCCAGCACATACGCAAACCCCATCGCCTCAACAAACACCATCGCAATAGTCAGTAGCCAAATCCACGACGGTGTTTTTTTACGCCCCAAATCACCCGCCTTGGTTAAATAAGTGATTTTTTCATTAAAATCATATTCATCTTGAATACGAATAAATTTTTTAAAATCACGGCATAGCGTACGTTCGCCTTTTAACCAGCCTGGTTCATTGGCCTCATTAACGTCTTTAGACAGCGAAGCAATTTTGCCAATCAAGGGCATGCTGTACCATGTGTTATGCCACCACCATTTGATTTTTTGCCACAACAACATCATCACCACCGCTGCAAACAGCACACTGACCAGACTCCATGCGGCGACCGGATAGAGCAAAAAAAAACTCTTTCATTACATTCTCCATTGAAATTTAGCGGATCATTTGTGGCTGAAAATCAGCAGCAAACATTTCACCTTGCTGGCGATAAAGTAATTTGCCATTTTTGGCCTGCAAGCCACCCTGTAAGGGGAACAGCACATCCATACATTGAATGCCACCAGCGCCTTGCGCAAAAACGCGATACAACACGCCTTTAGTGCCACGATAAATATTGACGACAGGGCTGAGTTGAACATCGGGTTTGGCGGTTTTACTTTTTTGCGCGTCATAAGCGGCATAAATTTTGAGCTCTGGCGGCGTCGATGGCGCGCTCGAATCACGCAAAATGCCGACTCGATTGAGCATCACCAAATTGCCATTGAGCGTATCGTGCCAAGAGGTGTTGTAGAGTCCCGTCAGGTATTCAGTTGTTGCGTAGGATTTACCGTCTTTTAATGCTTTCACACTGCCAGAGACGCGTGGACGGTCGCGATTGCAACTACTCAACACCACGGATTCTTCGGCATACGCTTTAGCAATCACATTAAATCCAGCGTCTTCTTCGATCCGTTTGCCAAGGTCAATCTGGGTGTTGTTGGCTAATAACTGGTGACCACCAAAATTATATTGTGGTCCTGTGCTAGTTTTAACTGCAGCAATTTTCGTCACCGCTTTATTACTACTGGCATTCGTTTCAACGGAGGCTATTTTGCTGGTGACAGGCGCAGCAACGATGGGAGCTGGCGTAGTAACGCTTTTGGTTTTTGCCATCACCGCGGGTTTGCTGACTTTTTTCTCGGCTTGAACCGTGTCTGGATTTACGGTGCGATAAAACTCATGCTTGGGTTTTCTCGCCTCTAGGTATTTTTGAAAATTACCCTCTCCGGTCACTTCAACCAATTCAACGCGCGGCGATTTTTTGCCCTACCGTCTTCACTACGATTATCCGCAATCGGCAAGCTTTCTCCCGCACCTTGAAAGAATAAAATTTCTTCGGCAATGCCATGATCTTTTAAAAATTTAGCCACGGCTTTCGCTCGCTTCTCCGAGAGCGTGGCGTTGTATTGCGTTTCACCGCTGTCATCGGTATGGCCAATCAATAAGATTTTCTTTTGTTTTGCGGTCGCTAAATAGGCCTCCCGCTCCTTCACATTGCTGATTTGCTTAGCGGCTAGCTGTGGATTGTAAGTATTGGCAATATCGGCAAAGTACTGCTTGGCCTTCACCGTTAATTGATCTGAGTCTTTTTCAAAATGACCACGCCCATCTTTTTCACCCAGCGTGACACTCATTCCCATCGATTGCTCGGCCTGATCTTTACCATCATTTTCAATCACATCGCCATTGGCATTCACACTCGACATGACGATTTGCAAATCATACTGCTTAGCAATTTTGGATAATTCACAGCGCTTTTTATCCATATCCGCGCCAATCAATCCACCCAAAGCAGCACCCGCCAATCCAGCACCAATTGTCACGCCGGTTTTTTTATCTCCGAGGTAATAACCGGCCAAACCACCAGCCAGCGTGCCGATGAGTACCCCCCAATTACGTGAATTATTTGAGCAAGGATCCTCGCTGGCAAAGGCTTCTTTGGCGCCCTTACCTAGACTACTATTTTGAATCGTGGTGCAGCTGATCAACGACGTACATATCAGCAAAGAGAGGGAAGTACGAAGAAACTGACGATTCAACATGGATAAATTCTTTTTTGTAAATTTCAAAACAAAATATTACCAAGTAATCTTTGTGTCAATAAATGACATTGTAATGTGGGTTATTACCTACGTTAACGCCACTGCTAACGGCTTTCAGCGGCACTGAGTTCTATTACAAGTGATTAATTACCGCGCAGTGCCTTTAGCAACGGCTGCTATAATCTAGCGATTAAATTCTTTAAAATGGATAGTCCAATGTCAAACGCTTGCCCACAATGCACTTTGGAAAACACTTATCCAGATGGCGACAACTATATTTGCGCTGACTGTGGCTTTGAATGGCCGATGATCGCAGAAGTAGAAGAAAGCGATGTGCGCATCGTGAAAGATGCCAATGGCAATGTGCTACAAGACGGCGATTCTGTGGTGGTAGTGAAAGACTTAAAAGTCAAAGGCACTTCTAGCACCTTAAAAGTCGGCACCAAAATCAAAGGCATCCGGATTGTTGACGGTGACCATGAAGTCGATTGCAAAACCGATTTGGGCAGCATGATGCTCAAAGCCTGTTTCTTGAAAAAAGCCTAAGGCTGGGTGCCTGCGGGCGGTAAATCCAACGCCAGCGGACCCTCGCAGCCATTACTGCACCTACTGCAGCATAAAAAATGCCCGCTATCGATGCGGGCATTTTTGTAGCTGCTAATTGCTGAATGAATGGCAGTTATTTTTTTGATACCGCATGGCCACCAAAGGCATTGCGCATCATCGACAATAATTTCATGGCGTAATCGTCATTACCGCGTGAAGCAAAACGAGCGTACAAGGCGCTCGACATCACTGGTGCAGGAATGCCCAATTCAACCGATTCCAGCACTGACCAACGGCCTTCACCAGAATCTGGCACAAAGGCGTTTAAATCAGCCAATTCGGTGTCTTGTTGCAAAGTATCGGCGATTAAATCTAGCAACCATGAGCGAACCACTGAGCTATGACGCCAAGTTTCAGAAATCGCAGCAATATCCAAATCGAATTCTTCTTTGGCTTTGAGCATCGCAAAGCCTTCCGCAAACGCTTGCATCATGCCGTATTCGATGCCGTTGTGTAGCATCTTGGTGTAGTGGCCTGAGCCTGCTGGGCCAGTGTGCGTCCAACCGCGATCTGCGCCCGGCGCCAAGATTTTCATAAATGGTTCGGCCATCGCTGCGGCGTCTTTTTCGCCACCAAACATCAAGCAATAGCCGTTTTGCAAACCCCAAACACCACCTGAAACACCCGCATCAACAAATTTAATATTCATTGCGGCCAATTCAGCGCCGTGACGTTGGCTGTCTTTATACATAGCGTTGGCGCCGTCAATGATCAAATCGCCTGGTGCAAGCAAAGTTTTCATTTCATCGAATGCCGCTTCAGAGATCGCGCCAGATGGCAACATCAGCCAAACCACGCGTGGTGTTGGCAAGGCGGCAATCAATTCAGGTACGCTGGCAAATGCTGTGAAATTAGCTTCTTCTTGCGCCAATTGGCTGCGCGTGTCGGCGCTAACGTCAAAACCAAAGACCGTCGCACCGCCTCGAGAGAGTCGACGTGCCATATTGCCGCCCATTTTACCTAAACCGATCATTGCGATATTCATGCTATTTCCTTTGTATTGATTGCCCCGCCGAATACTTAAATTCGAAGCGTAAATCATGCAGTTTTATCGGGATATTCACTACCACCGAAGCACTAGGCATGCTTTTTTTTGATTTGTATTAAAGTTTCATGAGAGCGTAACGCCTAAGCTAGGCGCAAATTCTCACGTTGGGTTACGCTATTATGCCTTCTTTAGCACCACATTTGCCGCAATTAATTTGCCCTGCTGGTAGTTTACCAGCCCTAAAAGCAGCAGTTCAGTCTGGTGCTGATGCGGTTTATCTTGGTTTTAAGAATGCGACCAATGCCCGCAATTTTGCTGGGCTTAATTTTACCGACTCACAGCTTAAATCGGGTGTTGAATATGCACAATCCCAAGGTCGGGAAGTACTCATTGCCATTAACACGTACCCGCAAGCGGGTCGAACCGCTGAATGGCATGCTTCAATCGACGCCGCAGCCGACTTAGGCGCTAATGCGGTGATCTTGGCCGACTTGGGTTTGCTTGAGTACGCCACCCGCCGCCATCCCCAGTTACGCCGCCATTTATCCGTGCAAGGTTCCGCCACCAATTTTGAAGCGGTAAACCTCGCATATGAACATTTTGGCATTAGCCGCGCCGTGCTGCCACGGGTTTTGACTTTGCCACAGATCGAATACGTCATTAAAAACACCCCAGTCGAAATCGAAGTATTTGGTTTTGGTAGCTTGTGTGTGATGGCCGAAGGGCGCTGTATTTTATCCAGCTACGCCACCGGCGAATCACCAAATGCCCATGGGGTGTGTTCACCTGCAAGCCATGTGCAATGGCTACCTAATGGCGATACCCTTGATACCCGCTTAAATGGCATTTTGATCGACCATTTTGAAAAAGACGAACCTGCCGGTTATCCAACCCTGTGTAAAGGCCGCTTTGAAGTCGGCGACGCCAGCTATTACGCGATGGAAGAGCCAACCAGCCTGAATGCACTGTCGGTACTGCCCGAGCTGATCCGCATGGGCGTCAAAGCCATTAAAGTCGAAGGCCGCCAACGCAGCCCCGCCTACGTCAGCGAAGTCACCAAAACCCTGCGCGCAGCGATTGATGCGGCGAGCGATCCACGGTATTCGGTGAAACCCGCTTGGCAACAGGCACTTAGCAAAGTGTCGGAAGGGCATCAACAAACGCTTGGGGCGTATAGCCGACCTTGGCGCTAAGACTTACCTAATTTATAAAAGCCACGCGGCCAGCGCGGCTGTTCAGTTTTAAATTCATCGAGGAAGATCCATGCAACTCACTCTTGGCCCGCTGCTTTACTATTGGTCACGCCAAGCCACACTCGATTTTTATGCCGCTGCTGCCGATTGGGATGTGAGCACGATTTATCTGGGTGAAGTGGTTTGCGCTCGCCGCCATGAATTACGCACTAGTGATTGGCTGGCCTTGGGCCAGCAATTATGCCAAGCCGGCAAAACCGTCGTTTACAGCTCGCAAGCCTTGCTCGAATCCGGTTCGGATTTGTCGTCATTACGCCGTTTTGCCAAAGAAGGCGGCTTACTCGAGGCCAATGATTTAGGCGCAGTTAAAATCGCGCGCGATTTAGCGATTCCGTATATTGCTGGCCCGCATCTGAATATTTACAACGGCGCCACGCTCGACTGGCATCAAGCCGCCGGTGCCATTCGCTGGCTACCCTCGCTCGAGGCCAGCCGCGCGGCGATTGTGGCCACTTTGGCGGAGGCCAAGCTACCCATTGAAACCGAAATCTTTGCCCATGGCCGCTTGCCACTGGCTTTTTCTGCGCGCTGCTTTACCGCCAGACATTACGATTTAAGCAAGGATGCCTGTGAATTTAAGTGCATCGAGCACGCCGATGGCCAGTTGCTCAAAACCCGTGAAGGGCAAGATTTCTTGCGCCTGAACGGGATTCAAACGCAATCGGCGGCTTGCCATGCCTTAATTCATGATTTGGCCAGCGTCACCAACGTGGGTGCTAGCCATTTACGCATTAGCCCGCAAGCAGAGTTTACCGCTGAAATTGTTGCCGCCTATGCCGCAGCGCTCGCGAATCCGGCAACAGCGCCTGAGCTCGATTGGCAACGTATTAATCCCGAAGGTCTGGTCAATGGTTATTGGCATGGCCAAGCAGGTATTTGCATGAAGGAAACCGTATGAACATCCCAGCACCGTTGATTAAATTACTGGCCGCACTCCCCGAAACACCACCCACCGCCGTTACGGTGGCGCTGCTCAATTTGGTTCGCAAGCAATTGTGGCCTGAAGAAGATTTTGCGTGGTGGGAAGGTCGGCAAGTGCGGATGGCGGTCAGCGATTTAAACTGGGGTATTACGCTAAGCTACCAGAATGGCCGCTTTGTCTGTGGCGATACCCCTGCTGATGTAACCTTAACCGCCAGCTTGGCCGATTATTGGTTAATTGCTCGGCGACAAGAAGATCCTGATACCTTGTTTTTTCAGCGCCGCCTGAGCATCACTGGCGATACCGAGTTGGGCCTAACGCTAAAAAACTTGATGGATGCGACCGACTTCTCGCCGCTATTTGCGCGCTTGCCGAGCAGCGTGCGGATGAAGTTGAACGTTTAAACCCTAGGGGCTGTTGCCATTGCGTTTTGCAGTAAGCAAACCCAACGTCAACAGACCCTTACTGCCACTGGTAGTCGCTTAGGCTTGAAAATGCGCGATGTTTTTTTTGTAAATCAGCGACTAAGCCAAGTAATTGATCAGCTTCAAGACTGATTTGATCAACCGCATTGGTCGCGGTATCAATTTTGCGATTTATTTCCAACATGGCGTTGGCCGTGTCTTGAATTGAAACTGTTTCTTTTTGTGCGGCACTGGCGATGCCCATCGATAAGACTTTCATTTCAGCGGTGTTTTGTACAATCGCATTTTGCCCTTGCATCGCACTGGCCACATCAATCGCCCCTTGATTCACGCCCTCGCTCACCTCGTGCATGGCTTTGGCCGCTTCACTCGTTGCTTGACCGATATGCTGTGTCATTTTGGCGATATCGGCAGTGGATGCCGTTGTTCTCTCTGCCAATTTGCGGACTTCATCGGCCACCACCGCAAATCCGCGTCCGGTATCCCGGCGCGAGCTGCTTCAATGGCGGCATTTAAAGCCAATAAATTCGTTTGGTCGGCAATGTCTTTAATCACTGTAGCCATGCCATCAATGGCCGCTGCTGCTGAACCCAGCTCTTGAATCATGCTCGACGACTGCTGTGTGACGACTATCAAATTGGCTGTGGCATGATGTGATCGCGACATACTGGCATGCGCTTCGTTGGCGGTTGCCGTTGTGGTCGTTGCCCGTTCCGTTGTCAAACCAACGCTATGTAATACACTCTCAACCGAGTTGGCCAATTGATCGGTGATCAATTTAATTTGGTGCGCTTCTTGGCTGGCTTGATTAGCCAATTGACTGGTATTGGCGCAATGCCCTTTTAACTGACTAGAAACACGAGCGACTTCAGCTGCTGCATGTTGAATCAAATTCACGGTATGAGCTTGATTTTGAATGAGTTGATTCACGGCCCTTGCCATGTCCCCCAATTCATTACTCCCCATATCAGGCAAGCGCCGACGTAAATCGCCATTGAGATCTGCCAGAAATTCTTTAACCATAAAAATAGGTTGGGTAATTGCACGACTGACTAAAAAAATACCGATCAGCAATATGCAGGTGGCGATCAATACTGAGCTCCATACCCAAAGCTGAGCTTGCTTAATAATCGCAGCTTGTTGATCGTTGGCCTGATGAATATTGTCTTCAATCAGTGAGCTAAATTTTTCCATACTGCCTTCTAGTCGGCCAAAAACTTGAAAGAAGTTTTGATAGGTCGCACTAGCGTCGCCATCGTGCTTTTCAAATTTATCGGCGGCAACTTGTGCCATTTGCACATATTCAGCCAAGTCTGGCTTTAGCGCATTTAACGCATCACGTTCGCTTTTTGGCAATTGCATTTGATCATTTTCAGCAATCAAACGGTTAAAGTTTTCTAGATGTTCTTTTAAGCCAGCTTTTACCGCTTTAACTTCATCTGGGTCTGGATTGGCCACCGCAAAAATTCGATTCATATCCAATACATCGGCCCGAATACCATCATGCATCATATCGGCTTCAGTTTGATTTCTGAGCAAAGTCGTTCCCTTACTCACCGCCTCAATACTCTGCACCAAATGGATATTATTAAGGTAAGCAATTGCACCAACAAACAACATGCCAGTCAGGGCAAATAGTCCTAAAATCGTGATTTGCGTACGAATTTTTAATTGATTCATCATGCAACCCCTTGAATCGAATCAATATAAACGCACTCCCAATAGTGGGTTTAAATGAGTTTATATCGATGTGTTAGCCCCCCGTTTTAGACCGCCCACTGCAGTATTGCAACATTATTCTGACGCCGAATATTATAAAAATTTACTAAAAACTTATTTATTTCCATTGCTTTGGAAAAAAAATGGCCTTCTTTTGCAAGAAGGCCATCGGATTAATGCAGTAGCACGATTTTAGTTGTTATACGCTTTCTCGCCGTGGCTAGACACATCCAGTCCTTCGCGTTCTTCGTCTTCTTTCACGCGCAGGCCAATGGTCATATCGACTAATTTATACGCCACCACCGCCACCGTACCCGACCAAGCAATCGTCACTAAAACACCCAATGCTTGGATTTTGACTTGATCGACAATGCTGTACGATGCAGCCACACCATTGCTCACGTAATCCCATACGCCAGTGCCACCCAGATCAGGGCTAGCAAATACGCCGGTCAAAATCGCACCAACAATGCCGCAAACGCCATGCACGCCAAACACATCTAAAGAGTCATCTGCACCCAATAAACGCTTCAAGCCGTGCACGCCCCACAAACCAGCGACACCCGCGATCACGCCCATCACCAAACCACCACCGACGACCCGACAAAACCCGCTGCAGGGGTAATCACCACCAAGCCAGACACCGCACCCGATGCCGCGCCCAATAATGACGGTTTACCTTTCCACAGCCACTCAATCAACAACCACGTCATTGCTGCCGCCGCTGTGTGCCACCCAAGTGTTTACAAAGGCCAAAGCCGCAGTACCGTTGGCTTCGAGTGCCGAGCCGGCGTTAAAACCAAACCAACCAAACCAGAGTAATGAAGCACCAATCATCGTCATTGTTAAGCTATGTGGCGTCATTGGGTCGCGACCATAACCAATCCGTTTGCCAACAAAGTACGAACCAATCAAACCAGCCACTGCGGCATTAATGTGCACCACCGTACCACCGGCAAAATCTAAAGCGCCATCTTGGAATAAAAACCCAGCCGTCGCTGCCGCTGCAGTTGCTGCCGCCGCACTAGTGTATGCATCAGGGCCAGCCCAGTACCAAACCATATGCGCGATTGGCAAATAAGAAAACGTAAACCACAGCACGCAAAAAACTAATAATGCCGAAAACTTAATGCGTTCGGCAAACGAGCCGACAATCAAACCGCAAGTAATTGCAGCAAATGCACCTTGGAACGCAATATAAATCAGCTCAGAAATACCAATGCCTTTATTAAAAGTAGCGGCAATTGAATCTGGCGTGACGCCCTTGAGCAGTAGTTTTGACGTGGAGCCAAAAAACGCATTGCCCTCAGTAAACGCCAAGCTATAGCCATAAATCACCCACAGCACGCTGATCAAGCTAAAAATACTAAACACTTGCATCAGCACCGACAGCATATTTTTGCTGCGCACCAAGCCACCATAAAACAGCGCCAAGCCTGGAATCGACATCAAAATCACTAAGGCCGTCGCCACAAACAACCAACTGTTATCGCCTTTATTGATCGTCATCACCGGTGCGGCAATTGCGGCAGCGGTGTTCTGAACGCTCACAGCCACTTCGACCACCGCCTCCATTGTTGCAGAGGCAGCACTGGCGGTTATCGCGTCAGCGGCAAAACTAGGGGCCGCCACCCACATGGCGGAAAACAAAGCTAAAGATGCGAGTATTTTTTTCATTTTCATGCGCTCCAGATCAAATCTATCGTGATGTATCGCTAGCGAATTTATTTTTCCTATTGATTTCGATGGCGATCGGCTCAATTTAAATTGCGGCGTCCCCCGTTTCACTGGTACGAATTCGCGCCACGTGCATCAAGTCAAAGACAAAGATTTTTCCATCGCCGATTTTTCCGGTATGGGCGGCTTTTTCAATCGCCTCTATCGTTTGCTCGAGTAACTCGTCGGCAATCGCGATTTCTACTTTGACCTTGGGTAAAAAATCGACCACATATTCAGCACCACGATACAACTCGGTATGTCCTTTTTGGCGACCGAAACCTTTTACCTCGGTCACAGTCAAACCCTGAACACCGATTGCTGAAAGGCCTTCACGAACTTCATCAAGCTTAAAGGGCTTGATAATTGCGCTTACAAATTTCATGGTGTAACTCCTTATACAAACGGTCAGATTGATGAGGGAATTGTTAGCATGAAGCGTGCCAGCTCAGCTTGGCGGCATTTTTCATTGATTTAGATTCATGCCGATCCAAGATAGCACTGTTGCAGCGCAATATTTAAATCAAACGTGCCATGTAATGCTCCGTCTTGGTGCATGTAAATCAAACTGTAGTGAATTTGAATCTGCTAAACTGGATTCAACCATTGCCAATAACTGGAGAAAATCATGTTAAAAGACAAATTTTTCGATGAAATCAGTAATAAAATCTCGGAAGCCATCGCCGCGAGCCCAGCGAAAGATATCGAAAAAAAAACGTGCGTGCCATGATGGGTTCGGCATTTAATAAAATGGACTTAGTCACGCGTGAAGAGTTTGAAATTCAACAAGAAGTGCTCGCCCGCACTCGCGAAAAACTAACGCAAATGGAAGCAAGGTTGACTGAACTTGAAATGTGCCTGCAAACCAACAACCCACAAGACGGCATATAAAATTGACGCCTAGTTAACATATGCAACAAATAAATAAGAAACCGAGCCATGTGCTCGGTTTTTTTGTACCATGAAAAAAACAACGACAAAAGAGATCGCCATGTCTGCCGCCGATGCCCGACTCAATCCAGAACCTTGCGCCTCTAGTTTCTATTTAAGCTACGCCAGCATTCTCGATCTCGACCGCTTAGCCCCGTTATTTAATGCCTACCGGCAGTTTCATGGCTGCCCAGATAATGAGGCTGAAGCACGGGCTTTTTTAGCTGAACGACTAGCGACTGGGGACTCCAAGATTTATTTAGCGCGTAATAGTGCCGGCGAAACCCTCGCCTTTGCGCAAGTCTTTGCCTGCTTTTCATCGATTGCTTTGTGTCGGAGCTGGGTGCTCAATGATTTGTATGTGCAACCGGCGTATCGTGGTCAGCACGTGGGTGAAGCCTTATTAGCTCAAGTTGAAAAAGAAGCGCAAGCCGCCGGAATCGGCATGCTGATGATGGAAACCGGCCCCGAAAACGTGCGCGCCCACCGCATTTATCAAAAAATGGGCTACGCCCGCGAAATGGGTTTATTTGCATTTTGTTCGTCGACTTAACGAATAACGACAAACACGGTTTATTCGAGCAAACATTTGGCCGTTGTCGACGCAACACGCGACCGCTACACGCCAAAAATTCTGAGCAAAGTCATTGCTCAATCAGATAGACATTCAATTTTAATCTTCAACAGGCAAAATACACTGATTGCTCGTTTTCAATCTTAGGTTTTGCTCGTGGCTCAAGAAGTGCTGAATTTTATTGATCAAGAAATTGCCGCTGGATGCGGATTGCTACAAGCCATGCAAGCGGCTGAGCGAGAATTCAATTTGAGTTCGCAACAGGTGTATCGCCTGCTACCTTATTTTGATCGCCGCATGTATTAAGATACATGGGTAGTGTATGGGGGCGAAGCGGGCCGATAAGCCGGGTCCTGTCCAGATGTTGCCATCCGTGACCATCATTCCTCTAGGCGCGCCATTACTGACGTGCTCAAGCAACCTACCCGTAGACTCAGCGAGCAGCTTCAACGCCTACTGCTTGGTCTTGCTCCGAATGGGGTTTACCCTGCCAGCGACTGTTACCAGCGCCGCGGTGCGCTCTTACCGACCCCTTTACGGGGCTCCTCTGACGAGGACACCTTTTCACCCTTACCGATCATCCAATCCCAATCATCTCATCTGACTGTTCAACTTGGATAACTGGCGGTTCAGCTCTCTGTTGCACTTTCCGTCGGCTCACGCCGCCTGGTCGTTAACCAGCATTCTGCTCTATGGAGCCCGGACTTTCCTCCCCCGCCAGCATTACACTGGCAGCAGCGATGGTCTGTCCCGCTTCGCGGTGGCGATTATCACCGCTATACCGACTCAGAGCAAGTAAAGATCACCCGCGACCTAAGTCGCGTTGTTCGCCTTAACGCCATTCCACCAATGAAACGCCAATGGCTGCGCCGCTATTGTGAAAATTATAGTTTTGCAATGAATCGCCCCAGCCATTAAAGGCCTGCACATAACCATGCAATTTACCGGTAATCGGGAAGGCCCATTCCAGCTGAATATTTGATCGATTTGGCGTAGCGCCGCCAAAATTTCAAATTGTTACGCCAAGTCAGTGAAAATACATGGTTCTGCCACGGATAAACCACCACCGTTTCTACCCGCCCAACGTAATCGCTGATATCTGGATTATTGTCGCTACTGGCTGACTCAGGTACGCGCCACCATGGCTTGATGAGCACGGATAAATCACCCGAAGTCAGGCCAAAACTGGCATATAAGCGATTCCACGAGCGCGACAGTGGATTGGTTTGGCCATTGGATTGATGCATCGCGCCCAAATTAATCATGCGTAATTTGAGCCATTCTGGCCCAGCTTGTACCGGGAAAGTCGCCCACAATTCGGGCTGATAATCGGTTTCTCTAAATGGCGAAGAATTCTGGCTATCGTAAGCCTGCCAGTAACTTTGCTGAGTGTATGCGCCCCATAGATCAACGTTAGAGCCGAAAGCGTCTTGCACCAATTTGGTTTTGAAAGAGAGCTGAAACTTGGTTTCTACCTTGCCATAATCTTGATCGCCACGGTGCGAGCAATTCAGTGGATTCGGTGAGCAAGGATCGTTATTGACTTTTTTACGCCAAGACACCGGCAAGATATACACCGGCTGGTATGGCTTAATATTAAAAACGCCACCTTTGTCTTGCGCCGATAGCTCCCAGCGCTGAGAAAAAACGTTTCTGCCGTGCTCACAGGCTGATCGGGCGCTAGCATTGTCGCTGCCGGAGCGACTGGAATTGCCACAATCGGCTCCACTGCGCTGGGCTGCTGCGACGGTTGTTTTGCCAGTTGGTCATAACAAGCCAGACGGTTTTGATTGTCTGCAATCTGTTGGCAAGTCGCCAAATCAGTCGCTTGTGCCGAGGCAGCTGCCAGTAAGGCCGCCAAACTCAAGATTGCTTTCATCTTTTCACCCTAAAGCCCTCAGCAAACAAGGGCGTGTTGATTGTGCAAAAATCATAACATCGCGCGCTTTGCAACGTGCAGCTACGCTGCAAAGCGTTCAGATTTCGCCACAAACTCAAACCAATTATTCGGCCACCCCTGCCGACTCATGCGTTTTAATGGGTAAACCCGTGACTTGAGACAAAGCCTCAGCGAGTGCCTGCGCTTTGGCGATATTGCTTGCCGTGGCGGAAAAATTAGCGAAGGCAAACCGCTCACCTTCGTCACCGGTGCCCGAGAGAATCACCCACACGGTATCTTTACGAAACAGATTAGGGTCTTGCTCAAAATGAATTTCGCTAAAAGCACTCAAGGGCGTGGTTTTTTTCCACAGCACCAGCAGACCCAATAAGCAAAAACGACGTTCAAGCTGCCCGTTTTCAACACGCTGCTCGCTAGGTAGCGCCCAAAACAGCACAATCCCAGCCAAAATCGAGTAATAAAACAGGCCAAAAAAGTGATTTTCAAACTGCGTTGATTCAATCAATGGCAGCCCCCAAATGCCCGCTGCAAATAAGGCCGCGCCGGTGATCCACCACGCAGGCGCGCTCACGCCACGTTGAACAACAGTTGCGTCGCCCATTACACCAGCTTCCATTGCACCAACTCACCGGCGCGCAATGGCACCACCACGCTATCGGCAAAGGCGTATTCCGTCGGCACGACCCAGCTTTCTTTACGCAAGGTCACGGTTTCAGTGCTGACTGGCAGGCCATAAAACGCTGGTCCATTCTGACTAGCAAACGCCTCCAAACGATCGAGCTTACCGGCTAAATCGAACACTTCGGCATACAGTGGCAACGCGGCGTGCGCGGTATACATACCGGCACAACCACAGGCGGTTTCTTTTGCGCCTTTAGCGTGCGGAGCGCTGTCGGTACCCAAAAAGAATTTATGGTTGTCATCGGCCGTTACTGCTTTCACCAAGGCTTGGCGATGAATTTCACGTTTTAAAATCGGCAGACAATACAGATGTGGGCGAATGCCACCAACGAGCATGGCGTTTCGATTCATCAATAAATGATGCGCCGTCACGGTTGCGGCGACGTTGTCTGGCGCGCTAGTAACAAAGTCAGCGGCATCTTTAGTGGTGATGTGCTCAAAAACGACTTTGAGGTTGGGGAATTTGGCCAATAGCGGCTGCATAATGCGATCGATAAACACCGCTTCACGATCAAAAATATCGATTTCACTGTCGACCACTTCACCATGCACCAAAAACGGTAGGCCCAATTCGGCCATTTTTTCAATCGCTGGTAACACCTTATTCACGTCGGTACACCCGGCATCCGAATTGGTCGTCGCACCTGCTGGATAGAGCTTAACGCCATGCACAAAGCCGCTGGCTTTGGCGGCGACAATATCGGCCGCGGTGGTGTTATCGGTTAAATATAAAGTCATCAAAGGCTGAAACGATTGCCCTGCTGGCACCGCAGCCAAAATTCGCTGGCGATACTCGCCAGCCAACGCCACATTAGTCACCGGCGGTTTTAAGTTGGGCATCACAATAGCGCGCGGCCAAATTCACGCACGGTATGCGGCAAAACGCTCGCCAAACCGGCGCCATCGCGCAGGTGTAAATGCCCAATCATCAGGACGAGCGATGGTGATGGTTTGCGTCATGTTTTTTCCTTTTTAACAGTCAATTTCCGCCGCCTTAGGATTTATCCATTTGCGGCAGCGTAGCTATACAGCAATGTATTGGCAGGCAACCCCTGATTGATAAGGGCTGCCTGCCAATACCTGAGTTATTCAGGTCATATTCAGATTTAGTGTTGATGCTGTGCCGCGCTCGTCGAGCTGGGGTTTAAAAACCCGTCTAAGCGCACCGAGTGCGTCAAAGACAAACGGTTTTATCGTTTGGCTCACGACAATCGAGGGCACAGCGGAGCTGGGCGCGATCAAAATCGCCTTTCTTTTCCCCCAACTCTTTGGCGGACAAAGAGTTGGGGTCCCCGTCGCGGACTGCGACTGTAAAACAATGTGCCGTAGGCACTTAAAATCATCAACACATAATCTGAACATCGCCGTTATTCATCTAAATTGGGATCATTCAACATCGCTCGAGCTCAGTTTGCGCTGATGCCTAGCCAGATCCAGTCAGCAATGGCGGCTTTTTTATTCCGCACGTTTTTTAATCAAAAACATAAATCGGGTTTCTTCTTGCCATTGCTCGAGCAATTCATTGCCGGTTTGCCGACAAAATGCCGCGAAATCGGTTGGCGTAGCTGGATCGGTGCAGGTCACTTGAACGACCTCTCCGCCCGCCAAGGTGGCCAGCGCTTTTTTGGTGCGCAAAATCGGCAAGGGGCAATTTAAGCCCGACAGATCAATCATTAATTGCGGGTGAATGCGAGCAGTCATGAGCGCAGATCCAAGCGAACAAAACGCCATTGTACCGAAGTCAATCCTACCTGTTGCAATCAATCCCACCTCAAGCTTGCGGCAAATTTGCTGCGCTTAAGTTTCACTTCATACAAAGCGGTTTAAATAGCGTCATCAAATCAAAACCACTTTGGAAAACACATTATGAAACTCATGACTTTCTTCGCCGCTGCCACTCTTGCCGCTTCAACACTGAGCTTTGCCAGCAGCAATGATTGCGCCCCACATCCTCGTGAGCAATGGGTGAGCGCTGCCGAAGCCAAAACCAAAATTGAAGCGCAGGGTTACAGCATTTCTAGTCTTAAAGTCTCTGACGGCTGCTATGAAATCAAAGGCCGTAATAAAGACAATCAACGCGTTGAAGTTTCGTTCGATCCAAAAACTTTAGAAATGGTTGAGTTTGAGCACGAAAGTTTTTTTGATTAAGACTGCCGACTGCGCAAGTAGTGGCTGGCGCAATCCCATCGCTCGGTCAGCACTAATGACAGCGGCCAAAATTAAAACGCAATTAAATATGCAAAATAAATAACGCTTAATTTTCGCTTAACTGAAGCATGTTGAAATTCATTTGTTGTTCCTACCACCACCGGAGAATCACCATGAAAGCACTTACTGCATTAGCCTTCACCGCACTGGCCGCCTCTTCTCTTAGTTTTGCCGGTGCCAACTGCACCCCACACCCCAAAGCTGAATGGTTAAAGCCGAGCGAAGCCACGGCCAAAATCGAAGCGATGGGTTACAAAATCAAAAAATTCAAAACCTCGGGCGAATGCTACGAAATCTACGGCCACAATAAAGAAGGCCAAAAAGCTGAGGTGTATTTCGACACCAAAACCTTAGCCATTGTGAAATCTGAAATCGGCGATTAATCCCTAGGGTCTGCTGAACATTGGTTTGCCAACCGCGTTGCAGCGGCGGGAAACCAACCGTCAACACACCCAAAGGTATTGGCTTGCAGCCTTTGGTATTTAATCACTGCAAGCCAATACCCATTCAATATCACCAGCGCGGCAAGTTAAGCCTTATTGGCAACGTAGCAAAGCCACTCAAGTGCTGATTCGATAAGGAACTGCAAAATGCAAAAAATCAAAGTGTGGGATCCCGTGGTTCGGGTATTGCATTGGAGCTTAGCGATTGCAGTACTGGGTAATTTTTTGAATGAAGAAGGCGATCTTATCCATCGCTGGGAAGGCTATGCCGCGCGGTCGGCATCGTCATCAGCCGCATTATTTGGGGCTTTATTGGCAGCGAACATGCGCGCTTTAGCAGCTGGTTCCCCACGCCGACTACGCTGAAAAGCTATCTGGCAGCGCAATTGCGCGGTGAGCATCCGCGATTTCTAGGGCATAACCCCGCAGGCGCGGTCATGATGCTGTTTTTATTGCTGATGGTCTTATCCTTAGGCGCCACAGGCTATATGATGGGTAGCGATGCTTTTTTTGGCGAAGAATGGCTAGAAACCCTGCATGAAACGCTCGCCTATACCTTACTGACTGGGGTTGGTCTGCATGTTGCTGCCGCGATTTTTGAAAGCTGGCGCCATCGAGAAAACCTACCCGCAGCGATGCTACATGGTTACAAACGAGCGAATACATCGCCAAAACCTCATGACATAAGGCATTAAGCAATCGCGGCAGCTTGGTCTGCCGCGATGTACTGATGGCGACTAGGGACTCAAACATGCGTATTTTATTAGTCGAAGACGATTTATTACTCGGTGAAGGCATACAAGACGGCCTGATTGATGCGGGTTTTGTCGTCGATTGGTTTAAAGATGGCGAAGCGGGTCGTACTGCACTGCAAACCGAGCATAGCTTTGACTTAGTGGTGCTCGATATTGCGATGCCGCGACTCGATGGTCTGAGCTTATTGGCATGGATACGCCGCAATTTGGGCGATTTGCCAGTATTGCTACTGACCGCGCGCGATTCGATAGAAGATCGCATCACTGGGCTTGATGCCGGTGCCGATGATTATTTAGTCAAACCGTTTGCGCTTGGCGAATTAATCGCGCGTTTGCACGCCTTATTACGCCGCGCCCATGGTCGCAGCGAAAACAGCCTGACTTGGCACAGCATTGTGCTTGATCCCGCACACAAAACCGCCAGCAAAGATGGTATACCGCTCGATTTAACGGCGATGGAATTTAAACTATTGCATTTACTGATGGCCAACTACCCGCATTATTTATCCCGCAGTCAATTCGACGAAAAGCTCTACGGCTGGCAAGGCGATATTGAGAGCAATACGCTGGATGTGCATCTGTCTCACCTGAGAAAAAAACTCGGCAGCGAAGTCATCCGTAATGTCCGTAATCTTGGCTGGCGCTTGGAGTCCAATTGATACATCGCATTCAACACTGGTTAAAGCATTCACTCGCAACGCGCTTAACGCTACTCATTCTGCTGGCGACCATCATCGCTTGGAGTGGTTTTAGCGCCGTCTTGCTTTATGAAGCACGCAAAGAAACCGCCGAAGTACTCGACGAGCAACTCACCGCCTACGCCGATTTGTTATGGCAAAACTTAGGCGGCGAAGATGATTTGCGCTCAAATAATAATCAAGACAATGATTACCATGATGAGCTGGCTTTCGCGGTTTACCATTTAGACGGTCGGCTGGTCACGGCCAGCCCAACAGCGCCCTTTCCCGCTGCAGCCCAGTGCGTCGAAAAAACCGTATTCCATCAACTTAAACGGCAAAGAATGGCAAATTACCGTGCGCTCGGGCGAAAACCACCAGCTGATTGTCGGTGAGCCACTGAAAAATCAACTCAAAATTGCCAAAGAACTCAGCGAGCATCTGCTCGAAATTGCGCTGTGGGCGCTGCTGTTGTTATTGCCGCTATTGTATTTTGCGATTCGGCAAGGCCTCAAACCACTCAAAATCGTTGATGCCGAATTAGCTCGCCGCGCGCCAAATAATTTAGACGCACTCAATATTGTCGTTCCAAGTGAAATCGCCCCACTGCGTGACCGACTCAATACCTTGTTTGCCCAAGTCAACCAAACACTGGCCCGCGAGCGACGCTTTACCGCTGACGCGGCCCATGAGTTACGCACGCCATTGGCCGGTTTACGGGTGCAAATTGAATTAGCACAAAGTAGCCCACGGCCAGAAACACGTGAAAAAGCACTCGGCAAAGCCCTACACGGTGTTGATCGGACCACGCGTTTGGTCACGCAGCTGTTGGCGCTCTCGCGCTTAGATCATGGTGAAACACCACAATTTGAAGCGATATCACTCAGCGATCTCGCACGCAGCGCCTTACTGGAAGCCAATTTGCCCGCCGATGAAGCCCATTTAAGCATTGAGCAGCCCTGCGCTTTAATTGGCCAACCGTTGTTGCTGGGTTTATTACTCAGAAATCTACTTGAAAATGCCAAGCATTATGCCGGCCCAGACGCCGAGATTGTGATCCAGATTCGCGGCGAAAAACTCAGCGTTTGCGATAATGGCCCGGGCGTGAGCAGTGATGATTTAGCCCGCATTGGCGAACGTTTTTATCGCCCTGCTGGGCAAAGCCAGCCCGGGGCAGGTTTAGGTTTATCGATTGTGCGCCGGATTGCCGATTTACATCAGGCCGAGTTCAAAATCAGCAACCGCGCCTCGGGTGGATTTTGCGCCGAAATCCGCTTTCAGCGTGAAGCGCAATAAACAACATTGAGGCAGCTCGCTGAACTTGTTACGATGCTGCCTTTACTCTCGATTGGACTCACGACGATGCATAAAATCCTGCTGTTGACTTGTTTGCTTGCTGGATTGGTGCAGGCGGCAGAATACGAGACCCACACTCCGAACAATATAGAAGCCGGTGAAGGCGATGGCTTAATGGGCTTTTTTTAAAAATAAAGCCCCAGTGATTCCGGCGGAGCAAGAGATTCAATACCCAGATTTAGCCACGCTCAAACAATGGGCTCCGCTTAAATTTGCGCAAGAAATTAAAAACAATAATTACTATCTTTCTCTTGATAGCTTAAGCCTCGGGCCTGATCGGATTGTGCGCTATGTCATCGCCGTGACGCCCAAAGCCGGTGGTCCAAAAAATATCTTATTTGAAGGCATTGATTGCAAAACTAACCAATACCGCACTTATGCTTGGGGCAACCCCAATAAGAATGAATGGCAAAAAAGCACGCAAGTCAAATGGAAGCCATTAAGTAAAAATCAATACAATGCTTGGCAAGGTAGCTTGTCGGATAACTTCTGCCAGATGGGCGATCCTTGGCCGGTAGAAACCATTCGAAAAGACTTCACCGTCGACAAGCGAGCCGGTGATTGCTTAGGTTGCCGCGCTAAATAATTTAATCCCTCGGGTCTGTTGTTCGCAAAAATCTAAACGGCAACAGCCCCACGCTCAATTCGCGACGCTAGCATTTATTGCGCTTCACATACCAGTTCAGGTAGCGGCTCGGCAAAAGCCGCCTGATATTTTTCGGCCAATTCACGCTCAGTAAAATGATGATTTTGCCCACCGCGCTGCTCGACTTTCAAGCTACCTAACAAACTAGCCAAACGCCCAATTTGCGGCCAATCCCAACCACGACTCAATCCATGCAGCAACCCCGCGCGAAACGCATCGCCACAACCGGTTGGATCTAGAATCTCAGACGCGGCTACTGCGGGGATTTGATGACAAACACCGGCGGTATAGATTTTTGCGCCCTGAGCCCCCAAGGTGACGATCAATGCTTGAACTTGTGCGGCAATCTCCAGCAGGCTAAGCCCGGTACTCGTGCACAGCATTTCAGCTTCATAGTCGTTGACGGTGACATAACTGGCTAAAGCCAGCATGGCCTTGAGCTCTTCACCGTTAAACATCGGTAAGCCTTGGCCGGGATCAAAAATAAACGGGATTTTCGCTGCGGCCAATTGCTGACAATGTTGCTGCATCCCCGCCTTACCATCGGGCGATACAATGGCGATGTCGATCGGCTCTGCCACCGTGCTCACAGTATTGAGATGTGAGCCATTCATCGCGCCCGGATGAAATGCAGTAATTTGGTTGTCGTCTAAATCGGTCGTAATAAAGCACTGCGCAGTAAAACCATCTTGCACCTGAATATAATCGCGGCGAATCTGCTGACGATCTAAAAAATCAGCATAAGGACCAAAGTCTTGCCCCACGGTCGCCATAATTAACGGCTCAGAACCGAGCATTTTAAGGGTGTACGCAATATTGCCAGCGCAGCCGCCCAATTCGCGCCGCATTTCTGGCACTAAAAATGACACCGATAAGATATGAATCTGCTCGGGCAAAATATGCTGCTTAAAATATCCGGGGAAAATCATAATCGTGTCATACGCCATTGAGCCACAAACTAACGCTGCCATCTTGCTCTCCTGATATCAATTAAGCGGACTTCATCATTACTGTGCGGCTGGCCGAAACACATTATCGTTCGTCATTCGCCGGTTAATTCTGTCTGTATTCATACACCAAGTTTCTATTACTCGTGCATATTCCTAGGGTTTTCAGGTATTTTTATGTCATGGGAATCATTCTTTCATCTACTGTCATTTTAATCTTAGCGACCTTGAGCTGCATCTTCGCCATTGCGCAATACGCGCTACTGGTGCGTGCGCATCACTCCGAGCGAGGATTGGCCACATTGGCCTATGGCGGCACGCTGCATGCATTGGCCACACTGGTTTATGCGTTTACCTTGGGTAGCCGCTATAACACGCTCGTTGCGCCGATTTTAATCGCAGGTTTGCTGGTTTTGCTCGCAGGCACTCGACGATTTTTTGCCCGCCCCGCCTTGCTTGGTCACTGGGCATGGAGCTTAGCCATTAGTGCGATCATACTCAGCGCCCAATGGCTAACGAGCCTTAATCAATACCATGCTTGGATATTGCAATGCCTCACCCTATTGCCGCTGTTGCTGCGAATCGCTTACGAAGCACGCCATGCCGATAACGACGAACATTGGCCCTTACCTCGACTGGTATTAATTCTTATTTGGTTAGGCTATGCCGGCATGATGGTATTTTTAATCTGCCTGCCCGCCTACTCTTTGCAAAATGCCCTATTGATCATCTTATTAATGAGCAATTTGGCCTTGCCCTATGGTTATCACAACACGCTGTCACATCGACTACATACCCGCTTAATTAAGCTCAATCGTTATGATGCGCTCACCGGATTATTTAATCGGCGCGGGATTGAGGAATACACCGTGCGCGAACTGCGGCGCACCCAAAAATACCGTCAGCCATTGGCGATTATTGGCGTGAATATCAAGCAATTTCATGAAATTAATCAGCGCTATGGTTTTGCCGCTGGCGACATGGCGCTCAGAAAAGTCGCCCGTAGCTTAAAATCTATCGCCGCCACGACCTACCCTTGCGGTATTGGGCGCTTTACCGGTAATGATTTTATTTTGATCTTGAGTAATATGCCGATTCAGCAGGTGCGTAACACCATGCTAGAAATCGAACTTGCAATTAACAGCTTACAAATTGAGCATAGCGATAGCAGCTTTCATCTAGGCTGTGTCATTGACGTCGTGCGTGCCGGTGTTCACGGCAACCATGCCAATCAATTGCTAATGGCGCTGCAAGCCGCTATCGAACAACGCAAAAACACTAAGCAGCTCAGCAACAAAACGCCACTCTCCCCAGTCGAAATTGATTAATACAAGAGTATTTAACTGCAGCATTTATATTGCATTAACTACAAAGCAATACCCATAGTTTTATTTCGATTTGTTATAGAAACTATGCTGCAGCGTCGCTACTTATTTTTTATTGTCTGCTGCCGACTCAACACGATTACGGCCATTACTTTTAGCCTGATAGAGCGCAGCATCCACCCGCTGCATCCATTCATCCAAAGAATCAGAGCCCCGAAAAGCGGACAAACCAATACTAATGGTTAAGGTATGTCGATGCGGAAAATGCGCGCTGGCAATGTATTGACGCAGTTTTTCCGCCAATAAACCCGCTTGTTCTAATGTCACACCAGGAACTAACAACACAAACTCTTCACCCCCCCAACGAAATAAACTATCACTGGGGCGAATTTGACTTTTCACCAGCTCAGCCAAACGCACTAAAACCAAGTCCCCCATCGGATGACCAAATTGATCATTCACCCGCTTAAAAAAATCAATATCGAGCATCAATAGGCAAACCTTTTGCCCATAGCGAATCGCGCGCGACATTTCGGCAGAAACCATTTGTTCAAACTGCCGCCGATTACCACATCCAGTTAGTGCATCGGTTTCTGCATCGTGCACTAAGCTACGATTCACTTCTAACAAACGTGAATTAACCATCTCAAACGCAATACGCAACTCAGACAAAGTATCTTCGCTTTGTTGACGCAAGCTGGTTTGCACCGCTAATAGTTGCGCCGTTTGCTGTCCCTCGTCTTTTGCCGTGTTTAATTCTGACTGCTGTTGCAAACTTTGATGTTGCTTAGTCTGCCGCCGGGCCAAACAATAATCTTCTATCGGTTGCAATGCCGGATCATGGCACGTCTCTACATGCGCCGCGCTTTCATAACGCCGTAGTAATTGTAAGGTTTTATCTTGCCAGTTTTGAATATTGTGCCTGACCAAAAAATAAATCCCCAGCAGCGCCAAGATAGAAATTAGCGCCAAACCAAAGCCCAATATTTGTCTCGCAGTTTGGTATGCAGCAACATCAAAACTAACCGCTAAAATCAAATTGCTATACGACAACTGTGGACCAATTGGCAAAGCTAGATAATATCTGCCATGTCGATCTTGCACTGCTTGATGACTCAATAGCGGAGGCTGAGTTGCGGGTCGCTGCTCAGTAAAAATGGAATAATATCCCTGCGGCCCTTGTAGCAAAATATCCAGTTCACTCGGCAATAAAATCGAATTTGGCTGTTGAAATAAGGCATCAAATACGGCCATATGATCATGCTGACGCTGGAGTAATGATTTCAACTCCACCGTCGTGATTAACCAAAATGCCTGCTTCGCTGGGGCATAAAAATGATAAACCGTCAGCTTTCCGGTCTTGGCCGAGATCGCCAAATGATTTTTAATCACGCTAGCACTACCGATTTGTTTGCGTAATTGCTCATTGAGCAGCGCTGATTTTTTCCAGCTCTCATCGGCGTTTTCGCCAGCTGTAGCACCAATCATCATGGCGCTTTGCGGATAATAAATTGAGGCGCTGCCGACCTGTAAGGCTTTAGCGATTTGCTGCAATGCAATCGGATTGGTGGCCAATACACCGTTGATACGCGGCCACACCGCATCAATCGACGCGGGTGAAAAACTCAACGGAGGCTGATCATGTTCAAGGATTTGATTCAGTCGAGCCAATTGCATTCGCGACTGCGCTTGTAGTCTCTGCAGAGCAAGCTCGACTTGCTGCGTTTCTAAATAACGCAAGATACCATAGCTCAAGCCAGTCACTGCCAGTAGCAAAATGACCAGAGCCAATAGCCAAGAAACCAACATTCGCTGCATCACACCCAAACCATAGCTGACTCAAATATGTCTAGTATAGTTAGCAATACGCGTAATGCGGATAAATCCGTTTTTACTAAAATGCCGAGTTAAAACTCGGCATCAACGATTAGCTTTGCAATAAAGCCAATTCATCGGCATTTAAAAAAGCGCCATTCGCCCTCGGCCAAATCTAAATCAGCCAACTGCAAACCACCAATTTTCACTCGGCGCAAAGCACTGCAATGATTGCCAGCCGCCGCCAACATGCGTTTCACTTGATGGTATTTACCTTGCTCGAGCACGATTTCAATTTCATTATCGCTGACTTTATTCGCCACTAAGGCGGCAATCGGTGCTGGCTCATCAATCAATTGCACGCCAGACAACAACTGCGCCACCAATTCATCGGTCACTGGCTCAGCGGTAGTGGCAATATAGGTTTTCGGCTGATGACGTTTAGGCGAGCTTTGCGCATGAATAAATGCCCCATCATCCGATAGCAGCAATAAACCCGTGGTATCGTGATCTAAACGCCCAACTGGCTGCACATCACGCCATTCCATGTTTTGCGGAAACAGCGTTAATACCGCTGGATGATGCGTGGGTTTGCGTGAACATTCGTAACCACTGGGTTTATTCAGCACTAAATAGACTTTTTCGCGATATTCCCACGTTTCGTCAAACACCTGAAACACCAAGCCTTCAGGCTGGTATTCGGTTTTCCACTTTTGGATGACGACGCCATCAATCGAAACTTCACCTTCTTCGATTAAATCACGGCAGCCTTTACGCGAACCAAAACCTTGGCTTTGCAAAATTTTATCGAGCGATAGTTTTTTCATGATTAGAACTCATACGAATGGATATACCATTGTAAGGGCAAGTGGCAACTTTGAAACAGAGGGTGAGGTAAAGCGAGAGATAAAACAGAAAGGGGGAAACTGGTGGAGGGAGAAGGATTCGAACCTTCGAAGGCTGAGCCGCCGGATTTACAGTCCGGACCCGTTGACCGCTGGGGTAACCCCTCCACGAGGACGGCAATTATGCCTTTGGCCCTCGATAGCGTCAAGCCCCTCGTCGATTTATTTTCAACTCAATGTTGCAAAAATAAAACAAAGCAACTCCGCTACATTGTTTGTCATCTTGCAGCGTAATAATCAATGATCGGCCATCGTCGCCTTTTTCAGCTGTAAAAACAGCGCAACGACCAGGCTCACGACCCTCGTGCATAGGAGCTTAGCGTTTGAAACCATATTCCGTTTTATTTATCTGCACCGACAATGCGATTCGCAGTCCTATCGCCGAAGCGATCATGAACCACTATGCTGCCGATCGATTTGTCGCTTATAGCGCAGGCAGCAATGCGCAGGCCGAGCTGCATCCTTTGACCATCGCGACCTTGCAGCACTTTGGCCTCACGCCGCCAAGCCAGCCCAAAAGCTGGAATACTTTTTTTGCTCGCAGACGCGCCAGAAATGGATTTTATTTTTACGCTAGATGACTGCGCCACCAACGAAGTCTGTCCAAGTTGGCCCGGTGGACCGCTGATCGCGCACTGGAATGTAGAAGACCCTAGTTTGCGCTACCAAGAAATAGATCGCCGCAAAGCGTTTCATGATGTGTTTTTATTCATCAAACATCGAATTGATTTATTGGCCGCACTGCCAATGGACAAGCTAGCGCATCTGGCGTTGCAACATCATATGCAGCAAATTGGCCAAAGCACACCAGCGCGCTAAATCGCCAAAGCCTCGTTTTCCATGCTGGAAATCCGAGGCTTTGATAATGGTTTTACCCGTTGGCGTTGTCACACTGACTAAACAACAGCCAACTGGCCAGCAATCATTGAGTCAGAACTTAGTTTTTTGGCTCAATATTATTAAATACAAATTGAACGCCTTTCACTTTCTCAGCAATCATACCGGCTTGCGCCATTTGCTCACCGATTTCAACCACACCCACAATCGTTACATCGACTTTAGTTGGGTCTTTTTTATCGTTGGCGCCTTTCACTTGCAAATCAAATGGCTTCAAGGCTGGATCAGCATCGAGGGCTTTTTTGACATGATTGGCAATCGCAACGGCATCTGCTGCTGGCTTCACGACTGGTGCCGCAGGCGCAGCTACTTTTTCAGCGGTTGAGCTACACGCGGTCGACAACAATGCAGCACCTAGCAGCGTAACAAGCAGGCATACTTTTTTCATGATTTTCACTCATCCGTTTAAATTAATTAAAAACAGCGCTGCTTAGAGGCGATGGGCTTCGTGCTGAGCGCTTTATATCGCTGATTCTAAAAGCATTACATTACAGAAATGTTTAAGTCTTATGACAAATGCAAATCAGCAACAACGACCGCATGGATCTGCCTTGCTGTGCCGCTGCGCCAATGGTTTAATTCAGCGCATAGTGGTTTTTTATTTCTCAGCGGTTTTTGCACAACAAGGTTGTACCCTCTATGTTGCCCACGGCATTCACAGCAGTCCATCAACAAGATAGGTATCTTGATCCAAGCGCTATTGTTATTGCGTTGCATGGCAATACCTTAATTTTTTGTTCGCAAACTTTAGCTTCAGCCAGCGAGCTCGCTGCGCTGACTCCGCCACATACCTTGCTGTGTATTGGCCAGCTGGAACAAACAAAAAATACAACTGGCCTTATGGGATGCCGCCACGCCATTACCCGCAGCGCTAAGCACGATGGATTTACGCGCCAGCTTTGATTTACTCGGCGAAACACTGTGGGCGCTAGCGTGTCGCGCCAGCCAGATTGCGACTTTTTTATCGCACGCATCGCTTTTGCGGTCTGTGTGGTGCGCCAACCTTGGTACTTGAACATGAAATCGCCTGCGAATGCAGCGCTTGTCAGCATCGGGTTTGGCCGCGCTTATCGCCAGCCGTGATGGTGCTGATTCAACGTGGCCGCGAGGTCTTGTTGGCGCGCTCACCGCACTTTCGCAGCGGCATGTATAGCGCAGTCGCTGGATTTGTTGAGCCCGGCGAAAGCCTAGAGCAATGCGCGCATCGTGAAGTGCGCGAAGAAGTCGGCGTTGAAATCACCAATTTGCGCTGGTTTGCCAGCCAAAGCTGGGCGTTTCCGCATTCTTTGATGCTGGCTTTTTTTGCCGATTACGTTTCTGGTGAGATTGTTTGCCAAGCCGATGAAATCGAAGACGCGCGCTGGTTTAGCCCTGATGATTTACCACTGCTGCCTAGCGCCAGCAGCATTGCTTATCGACTATTGCAAGCGGGGCTCGCTGCCAATCCATAAATCCAACGCCCGCCAAGCCGCCATGGTTGAGCGGGAAGTTAACGCCAAAGATGTAGACCTCAACAACCCAGAAGGGATTACTGCTTATTTTTTTATGCAGCACCAGCGCCGCGATCACGCCGGCGACCAAGCCCCAAAAGGCCGAGCCAATACCCAATAAGCTCAGGCCCGAAGCAGTGACTAAAAAAGTAATGATCGCTGCTTCGCGCTGTTTTTCATCGCGCATCGCCAGTGCCAAACCGCTGCCGATGATATTCATCAATGCCAAGCCAGCCACCACCAGCACCAGCTCTTTGGGAAAAGCAGCAAATACCGCGACCACTGTTGCGCCAAATATGCCAATCAGCAGATAAAACACCCCAGCGGCCATCGCCGCAATATAGCGTTTGCTCGCATCTTCATGCGCGTCTTTCCCCATGCAAATGGCCGCAGTAATCGCCGCTAAATTAATCGCAAAAGCACCAAATGGCGCGAGTAACACGGTCAGCAAACCCGTACTGCTAATCAGCGGAGAAATCGGTGGTGTATAGCCATTGGCGCGCAATACTGTCACGCCGGGCACATTTTGCGAGGCCATCGTCACCATAAATAAGGGCAATGCCACACTGGCCATGCTGCTCCAACTCAACTCTGGCGTGGTCCAAATCGGCGTCGCCAAAGTTAGCTCAATACCCTCTAGATGTAATAGCCCGCGCCACGCAGCCACTAATATCCCACAGAGCAATACCCCAACAATGGCATAACGAGGCCAAAATCGACGCAATAGCAAATACGTTAGCAACATGCTGCTGGCCAAAACCAACTCGGTTTGCAAAGCACTAAATGCCCCCAAGCCAAAACGCAATAACACCCCCGCCAACATCGCCGAAGCAATGCCCAATGGAATCCGCTGCATCGTGCGCTCAAACCAACCGGTGATGCCCATCAGCAAGATGAGCACGCCGGACACCATAAACGCCCCAATCGCTTCAGGCATGCTAACGCCCGCCGCGCTGGTCACCAGTAACGCCGCCCCCGGCGTTGACCATGCCGTCACCACCGGTACACGATAACGCAGCGATAAACCGATACAGCTCAGCCCCATTGCCAAGCCCAAAGCCCACATCCATGAGGCGATTTCTGCGGGGCTAGCGCCCAAAGCCTGCGCCGCTTGAAACACAATGACTGCCGAGCTAGTAAAGCCGACCAAGACTGTCACCAAGCCCGCCACGACTGCAGAAACTGAACTATCTCGCCACACTGACATGAGCCACCCCTTGATTGAAGCGCTTATTGTGCTGGCTGAGTCTTCATGCGGCAAGGCGCAAGGCAGACTCAGCAAACATTTGGTTACACCCACTAGGGTTGACGCGGCAATCATGAAGATTGCATCATAAGGCTTGATGCAACGCAACAAAAACCATCTCGTATCGCGCCAACGCAAGCATTTGCTAGTCACTGCGCGCTCACTCGCACCACGACCATCAACGTCGGCACGATGTAACAAACGCAAGCGATTTCATCGGCGGTAGCGATCCTAAGCCGAGATTTCCGCTCTTCAAGGAAGAAGCCATGCCCAATTCAGCCCAATCAATCCGCATCGGGGTTTTCTTAGCCGTTTTTGCCGCCACCGGCTTTGCCATGAAAGGCGTGTTTATTAAGCTGGTTTATCCTTATGGCGTCGATGCCGTCACGCTGGTGATGCTGCGCCTGATGTTTGCGATTGCTTTGCTGTGGATGGTGAGATTGTGGCGACTGCATGCCAGTAGCGATGCGCCAGAAGCGCCCATCGCGCCTTTAGATAAGGCCAAACTGTTTGGCCTAGGTTTGCTGGGGTATTATTTATCCAGCGTGCTCGATTTCATTGGCCTTGAAACCGTCAGCGCCAGTCTGGAACGCCTAATTTTATGCCTGTATCCCACATTTACCGTGTTGCTGGTGTCTTGGTTTAGTGGCAAGCCGATTCCCCCGAAAATCAAACGCGCACTACCGTTAACTTATCTAGGCAATGGTGTTGGTATTAGCGCCGGAACTCATGAATGCCCACGCCGATTGGGTTGGCATTGGTTTTGTGGTGGCCAGTACTTTGGCTTTTTCGCTGTATATGGCGTGGAGCCCAGCGGTGATCGAGCGGGTGGGTTCAATGCGCTTTACTGAATTGGCGCTCACGGTGTCGGGCTTAGGGATTTTAGTGCACTGGCTAATCAGTCATCCACTGAGCAGCGTGGTTCAGCCGTGGCCGGTTTGGGCTTATGCGCTGACCATTGCAATTTTCTCTACCGTCTTGCCGGTGTATGCCATGACCAATGCCATGAAACGCATCGGCGCAGGGCGCACTGCCGTAATTGGTAGCTTTGGTCCGGTGCTGTCAATTGTAATGAGTATGGGGATTTTGAATGAGCGCCTCAGCGCCGTGCAATGGCTCGGTGCGGCCATTGTGCTCAGCGGTGTTTGGATGGTCAGCAAAAAATAAATCCATCCCCAGACGGTCAAGCCGTTTGGGGATCGTGTCATTAAAAGTCCATTGTCACTTTAGCCAAATTGCGTGGCGTGTCGATGGCATTACCACTCAGCACAGCGCAGTAATACGCCAGCATTTGTAGCGCAACGATATAAATAATCGGGCTCAAGTGCGTTAAACCACTCGGCATCCGGATCACCGTGGTGCCTTCAACTGACGCAATATTGCCGTTAGACAAAATAAAAATCTCGCCATGATTGGCGCGTATGGCTTTTAAATCATCAAGCATTTTTTGCGCTTGCTGATTCCACGGCAAGCAAACAATCACCGGCAGGTCATCATTCACCAAAGTAATCGGGCCGTGCTTTAACTCGCCAGCGGGGAATGCCTCAGCATGCTGGTATGCAACTTCTCGAAGCTTAAACGCGCCTTCCATCGCCACGGGGTAATGCGTGTAGCGACCGATCACAAATAAATTATTTTTCCGATGCAAAGCATTCGCCCAGCGGCGAATTTCTTTATTAAGCAGCAAAGTTTGCGCCACTACATTGGGCAAGAGCAACATTTCTTGCTCATGGCTTGCGACTTGGGCCGCAGTTAAATGCCCACGCGCCTGACCCAGCGCATTGGCCAGCATAAACAGCAGCAAGATTTGGGCGGTCAGTGATTTGGTTGCGCTCACCGATTGCTCGGCACCGCTGTGTGTGAGCAAATGATGATCCACCAAAGTGGTGAGGGTGCTGCCAGGAGAATTGGTCAAGGCCACCGTGCGGGGCCGACCCAATGCTTGCGCATGTTTTAACGCCGCAATGGTATCGGTGGTTTCGCCCGATTGTGAAATCGCAATCATCAAATCATGGTCGTCCACATGCACATCGCGATCACAATATTCACTACTTAAACCGACTTGCACCGCAACCCCGGCCAGCGATTCAAACCAATATCGCGCCACCAAGGCGGCGTGATAGCTCGAACCACAGGCTAATAAGGTCACGCTGCGAATACCGGATAATTTGCCGCGTAATGCCAAGGGCAAGGTATAGCCGGCATTGTATTTTTGTACCAATACCGCCAGCGTTTCTGGCTGCGCTTCGATCTCTTCCAACATAAAGTGCGGCACACTTTGGTTCTTCGTCACGGCCGGCATCTCTAACACTTGCTCAAGACCATCCCCTAAAATCAACAACGGGGTATCTAGCCCAAAACGAACAATATCGCCGTCTTTCATCGCATACACCTGATTGGCGCGTTGGCGTATCAGCCGTAAACTACTGCAACAAATTTGCCGCAACCCCGATTCAAGCCCGACAAACAAAGGCAAACCTAAACAACTGGCCAAAATAAACTGCGCTTGGCTTTGTTGATGGCACAGATAACTAATCTGGCCTTTTAGTTGGGCATTGGCGATCAGCATCGCCTCGGTCAAATTCGCGCCATCATCGATTTGCCGTTGCAAAATCGCCGCAATCAACTCGTTTAAAACTACACGCATCGCCCAGATTAAGGCTGTGCGCTAAATCTTGATGATTCAGGCAATGGCCTATCGCCCGAATCTGTAAACCGGCCCGATTGGTCGGCGTTAATGGCTGCGGCTCATGGTGCAAACTCGCAAGCAACCAATGGCACGTTTCACTACCGAGCGATAAGCGCTGCACTGGCTGTGGCAAGACCCAACGTTTTTGTGTGCTGCTCGCTTGCGCTTCTAGCACCAAATTCAAATGCGTATTGCTGCTATTTAAAATCAAAATGCAATCGGACAATGCAGGCAACACATTTTGTGGCGCAATATAGGCAATCAATTCAGACATATTTCACCTTATTTAGAAGAGCAAACATCAGCACTGCATTGGGTTAGGCTTTAAATCAAAATTACATTTACTTAAGCCATTTTTAAAGCGTTGCACCGTTGCAGTAAGTTGATCAGCCATGGATTCAAGTTGCCCAATCGACTCGCCCATATTGCGTACTGCCACCGAGTTCTCTTCAGCCATCGCCGCAATCCGTTCCACATTCACGGCAATATCACGCGCGGCTGAGCGTTGTTCTTGCATTTGTTCACTGATTTCGTGCACCGAATGCACCACCTCACCACTGCGCTGATTAATACGGCCAATACTCTCGCTGGCTTGGGTGGTTAATTGCAAACCATCACCAACACGCTGGCTGCCGCTACTCATGCGAGTGACCGCATCTTGCGCACTGCTTTGAATATTACTCACCATTTTGGTGATTTGGCTGGCCGATTGCGCTGTACGCTCAGCCAGCTTACGTACTTCATCGGCCACCACGGCAAAGCCACGCCCCATATCCCCAGCACGGGCGGCTTCAATCGCGGCATTCAGGGCCAATAAATTGGTTTGATCGGCAACATCTTTAATCACCACCACAATGCTACCGATTTCATTGATATTCCGACCCAATTCAGTAATTTGCTCGGATGCGCCCAGTACTTCGCCAGAAATAGCCTGCATTTCAAGCGCCGCCGCCGACACATCTTTGCTGCCTTCGTTGGCTAATTCACCGGCCCCGCGCGCTTTTTTGCTCAACATCATGGGTATTGTCGGCCACTTGATCCATGCTGGTGCTCATCTCTTCAACCGCCGCTGCCATTGAGCTGGCTGACGACGATTGCAAATCAGAGCCTGAAGTAATTTGCTGTGACGCCGCCGATAAGGTCCGCGCGGCGTGTGTGACGTCTATTGCATTGCTTTGAATCTGGCGAATAATTTGCACCAGTTTTTCTTGCATCGTTTGCAAAGCGCGTTGTAATTGGCCCAACTCATCACTCGCAAAGTGCGTTCCGCGCCAATCATGACTTAAATCGCCGCTGGCAATTTTGCTGGCAACACGGCTGGCAGATTCCAAAGCGGCAATCACTTTCGAACCAATCAACCAAGCCAATACTAAGCCCAACAAAATCGCCAATACGCTCACCAATAAAATGCTATTGACCGCAGTGCTGACGCTATTTTGTACCGTGGTTTTATCTTCATCCATTACGCGGCTTTGATAGGCGGCCAATTTAAGCAAAGCATCCCGATAAGCATTACTGACTTTGGCATATTCAGTGGTAATAAAATGCCCGCCCGTGGTGCGATCGAGTCTTAATAAGGTCGCCAATTTGGTTTTTTGCAAATCCATTGCGGCATTGCTTGCTACCACGTCAGCGAGTAAGGCTTGGGCCTGAGTATCGCCACCGATCATGGCTTTGAGCGCGCTGATTTGATTTTCTTCAGCACTGCCTTCTGACTCTAATTGCGTCAAAATTGCATCGGTATCACTTGTTGTTTCGGCTAACGCGGCATTACGCAGCGTTAAATCGGTTTGATAAGCAATGGATATCAATTGATTGGACTTCACCACCGTAGGATAACGCTCATCCACCAGCTCGCTAACCTTACCTCGGAGCTGTGTCAGACTCAATAAAGCCACAATCGCTACAATCGCCAGCAACAATAAAACTACCCCAAAACCAGCCAGAAGCCGTGTTTTTACGCCCCAATTATGCATAGCCACCCTTTACTTTCTAATTATTGGCATTATTCACACCGTCATTTTCCTTATAATATACCGTAAGCTTTGTTCACGCATATTATCAACGACTGATTGTCACTAGGTGATGTATGAATCATGATCTTGTTTGTTTCCCTTTTAGCGACTTAGGCACTGAAACCCACTGGCAAAGAGAAGGTGAATTACTCCAGCGCTTTAATCATTTACCACCAGAAGCCCAGCATGAGCGACCTGAACTTCTCAAAGCGCTGTTTGCTCAAGCGGATGAAGTGATTATTTCACCGCCCTTAGCGATTGCCCGCGGCCACTTAATTAAACTCTCACGAAAAGTGTTTATTAATTACAACGCACAAATCGCCGCGGCTCCGGGCGCACCGATTACGATTGGCCACCACACCATCATCGCGCCCAATGTGCAAATTCAAACCGGAACGCATCCAGTTGACCCGACTGAACGCCAAAAATGGGCTTATTGTGCCAAAGGCATTACCATCGGAAATAACGTCTGGATTGGAGCTGGCGCTATTATTTTGTGGCGGCGTAACCATTGGTGACCATAGCGTGATTGGTGCTGGCAGTATCGTCACTCGCGATGTACCGCCTTGCGTCTTGGTTGGCGGCAATCCCGCGCGCGTGATTCGTGAATTAACACCACCGGATGAAAGCACTTTATATGCGCTAAATCCATAACTTCGGGGCGTCTTCGGCGTATATTTGTACTCATTCATTCTTAACAGAACAGAGTCAGTACCATGTGGAGCACGATACGATCTTGGTTTACCGCCAAACCCAAACTCAGTGCTGATGATGAAGCAACCATCGAACGTTTAGTCGATATTGCCCATCCGCACATTCGTTTGGCACGCAATTATCTAACCCGATTAGCCCCTTATATGCGCTGGGCACAAACTCACGCCAATGCCTTAGCGGCTCAATTGCCTGCGCCGATTGAGCTCAATAACGAATCATGGCGCAAAGATCGCACTTTGCAGCTGCTATTTGCAACGCCAGACCGAATGAGCGAGGTCATCGGACGCGACCCCGGCTTACAAGCATGGTTTGCCGCATGGCCACTGGTCGATGTTGCCTATGTAGGCTTAATTGCCGATGCTCAAGAAAAAGTACGCTTTGGCATGAGTGAACACGCGGGGCAAATTCGCCAAGACGTACCGCAAAAATTACTGATCTTTTCTAATTACCAGCTTGGCCAACCCGCTCAATCACCCGATGCCTTGATGCAACTGGGCGCAGAGCGCATTTTAGATACAGTGGCAATTCAAGCCCAGCTGGCGATCGCCAATGTTGAGAATAAAAAAAAGCAGCTCGAAAGCACCCTGGTCAATGCCCGCACCATGCTGCGAATGCAAAATTCAAACAGCATGACGCCGAGCCCAGAACAAATCGAGCAACAAACACGCATCAAAAATCTCACTGCTGAATTACAAGTCATTCATCAACAGCTCAATCCCGATGCTTTATGCGAGCTGCTGATTACTGAATTGGCGGCAACACCCGATATTTTGCGACTCGAGGTTCGCCACTGTAACGTTGATCGAATGGGCATTATCGATAGTGAAAGTAGCGATAATCAGCGTATCACCTTGCCCGAGCTCATTTTGCAACGCGAGCATCCGATTGAAAAATTAATTATTTTAATGGCGGTTCCGCGCCAGTTAATGCAAGCGCCGAGTGAGAAACATGGATTTCCTGAGCAAGTCATCTTTTGAGATCTTGAATACAAACTGACGAACAAAGGGAATTTTCACCTTTATTGTTCGTCAGTTTTATGACCACAATATCAGCTCAAGATATGACATGAGCAAGCCATGAAAGCCTTTATTTTTCCTCTACTTTTTGCCAGCTCACTCACCATGGCCGCCAGCGATGCGCCATTACAGCGCTATCAATGTGATGAAGGCCAATCGTTTACACTCAGATTGACCTCGCCTGACTCGCTTGAATTACTCAGTGGCTGGACCTTCCAAAAACTACCGCAAGTGATCTCGGCGTCTGGTGCCAAATACAGTGACGGTAGCACTACGGTGTGGTTAAAAGGCCAAGGCGGCTTTTTAGAAGTCGATGATGTAATTGTGGCCAATAATTGCACATTGCTATCTGCTGATGAACCACTCAACCCGATTCGCGCGACGCGGCGTCTGGCTTGATTTTTATTCCGCCAGAACGTTGGACGGCAAACAATGTACAAGTGGATGTGAAATCAGGCAGTGAAATTCCATTTTATGGTGAAACGGCATTACAGCAGTTTGAATATCGTTTTCGCGGCGGCAATGATGCAGCGCATTATCCTTTGCTAGACATTCTGGTTTTTCCAAAATCAGCATGGACTCAACTCGAAAAAAACCCACCACCTGGTTTTGTACTTGGCGATGACGGTCAGCGGGTTTATTTAGCGCAATTGCCAAGTAATAATCCATTTAATCCAGCCAGCAAAAATGGCAAAGAATTTATCGCTTTGCAAATGACGCCAGCTGAAGTGAAACAGGCATTTTCCATGTATGGGATTGTGAAAAATAAAGCGATTGAAAGCGTTACCGCGAAAGTAATGTGGCTGGATCGTCGGCTGTATCCCGGCGCCGTGCTCACTGTTGAATTGCGCGATGTGTCCAAAATGGATGTGGCATCTGAATTGATTGCGAAAAAAGTCATCACTTTAACGCAAGGTACGCCGCCAACGGTAACGCTGAAATTTGCTCCAGAAGCGATTAATCCTAAGCATCGTTACAACGTCAGTGCGCGTTTAGAGCAAGAGGGTAAGTTGATCAAAATTAGCGATACCCAAACGCCAGTGCTCACGCAGGGCGCGCCACGTGAAACCAGTATTATGCTCAAAGCCATCTAGGTATAGCTACCTAGACCACATACAACAAAGCCTAACTTCGCATACCCATGCCGCTCTATCACCATAGAGCGGCATTTTTTATTATCGAAGACTGAAGGCTGGTTTGATGCTCAATCTGCCAGTGAGCAATAAGGATCTAGCACAACACTAAATTATCGCGATGAATCAGCTCAGCTTCGTCGATATAGCCCAAAACAGCTTCAATCTGCCCTGTTGGCTGACGTAAAATCCGCTGCGTTTCTTGCGAGCTGTAATTGATTAAGCCACGGGCGACTTCAAGGCCATCAGGATTTAAACAGCGCACCACTTCACCACGCAAAAATTCGCCTTCAACCGCCAGCACCCCAATCGGCAACAAGCTAGAGCCCGACTGCGTTAAAGCCCGCACAGCACCCGCATCGAGTGTCACACTGCCTTTTAGTTGTAAATGGTCGGCAATCCATTGTTTTTTAGCCGCCAAGGCACAAGTCACTGAGCTCAATTGCGTGCCGATCATTTCGCCACTGGCTAAACGCGTGAGTACCTGTTCTTCACGACCACAAGCAATAATGGTTGCTGCCCCGCTACGGGCCGCACGCTTGGCGGCGATGATTTTGGTATACATACCCCCCGTCCCAACGCTAGAACCTGCGCCACCGGCCATAACTTCCAAGCTAGCATCACCTGCCACACCCGTCTGCACCAAGGTGGCAGTGGGGTTGCTACGTGGGTCGGCAGTATAGAGCCCAGTTTGGTCGGTCAAAATCACCAAGGCATCGCCTTCGATGAGGTTGGTCACCAAAGCGCCCAGCGTATCGTTATCGCCAAATTTAATTTCAGCAGTCACTACGCTGTCGTTTTCATTAATGATGGGAATCACCCCCAATTGCAATAAGGTCAGCAACGTTGAGCGAGCATTCAGATAACGCGTGCGATCCGATAAGTCTTCATGCGTAAGTAGTACTTGCGCGCACATTAAGCCGTGTTGGCGAAATGCACTTTCGTAGGCATGGCATAAACCCAGTTGGCCAACTGCGGCAGCCGCTTGTTTTTCATGCACTGCGCTGGGTTTTTGCGTCCAACCCAGTCGAGCAATGCCTTCGGCAATCGCGCCTGAAGAAACCAAAACGACTTGTTTGCCTAGTCGAGTCAGTTGAGCAATTTCTTCAGCCCAGCGTGCGAGTGCTGCGTGATCTAAACCTTTGCCTTCATTGGTCACTAGGCTAGAGCCCACTTTAATCACAATTCGCTGAGCTTTAGCCAAAATTGACGTTTGCATAAATAACTATCCTTGCGCAGCGTATTTACGCTGAATTACAGCTGAAATAAATAAAACCCTTGGTGCTGCAATGCCGCTAATGCGGTTGCCGGATCAAAACTGACATTGTCGTTGCCAATACTCAATGTGCGGGTACGTAGGAAATAGACCTTTTCATAGTCTTTGTCATCAATCGGTAATTGGCTTTGATCGACATCGATATCTACAGGCAAAACGAGGCACTTACTCGGGTTGCTCAGGCTTTTAAAAATATTCACTTCCACGTTCAGCTCCTTATCGCCATTACGCTTTTGATCGCATTTCAGCTGGGGTTCAATTTTGGCGCAATTTACCGGTAAAGCCTAGCTTTTTTAGACACTGTCTTGGGTGTAGTCAGCAGGATTTTAGCGACTTATCCACAGATTTTTTCTTGAAAAAAGCTTGGTCTTATTGGTTTTTATTTTAAATTAGTAGTAATAAATAAAGGCTTAATTGAGCTGTGGATAAGTGCTTATTGTGTATAACTTACAAATGCTTAGCCAAATGATGAATTCGGTATATACACGAAAAATGAGGGTGCTGTTTTTGGTGATGAATTTAAGCCTCTGCTGCAAATAATCGCTTACACCCAAATCATGCCCAGCAATCTCACGGATGATTCACCTAGTTATCCCCAGTAAATCCACGATAATTTCACTAAAAAATATTTATCCACAGGGTATTTTCTTGTAGCACTTGATGCAGCAATGCCTTGGTGGAGATACATAGCCAGCGTATTTTTATGCCAATTACATTGGGATTAATCGTGATGAAATTTGATCTATGCTGATTAGATAGCGAGGCGGAGATGAATTGAGCCCGCCAATATTGGATATAAATTTGTTTGAATGGATGACGTTCAGAGAGATTGATATTGAGCTCAACTCACGAATGCAATAGGAAATAGCCAATGACAGCGCAACAAGCAACAGACTTCAGTAGTGCTCTATTTTGAAAACGCTACTAACGCAGCAACAAGCGATGTCGCCGCCAGTAACCAATGAAATGAAACAACTGGAGCGGCATGCGCTGCATATCCATTCTGGCGATATTGCAGTAGAACGTCATAAGCCCATCATGACTTTATTAGGCTCATGTATTTCAGTGTGTTTATTTGATCCGCAACTGAAAATCGGCGGCATGAATCATTTTATGCTGCCCAATTTTGGCGCACGCGCAGGGCAAGAAGTGGATTCATTACATTCAGGTATGGCGTCCATGGAGCTATTAGTGAATGCCTTGCTAAAACACGGCGCAAAAAAAAACCGTTTGCAAGCAAAGGCCCTTTGGGGGAGGGAATTTAGTCCCCAGTGCGGGGAAAAAAACCATTGGTGAGACCAATATTGAGTTTACTCACCAATGGCTGGGAGCCGAAGGAATTCCATTATTGGCTAGCGATTTGGGCGGCAATTGCGCGCGTAAAATCGTTTTAAACCCGACTTCTGGCGAAGTACTGTGCCGGCAAATTCAACCACAACAAATACAAAAACAGCAATTAATCCAAGAAGAAGAAAATTATAAAACCAAGCTGATTCAATCACTCAATCAACGCAAAATTGATTACTGGTAATCATTGGCTGGCAGTGCTGTTGGCATCGATTTTTACGTCAATTATCGTGGCCAGTGTAATTGCACAAAAGCGCCCATTAAATCGGTCGCGCCGGTCCAAAAAATCTGAATCCCAAGACAAAACAAAATAAACGCCGAGAGTCGTAGAAAGATCACCGACCCAGTTGCCCCCACCCATTTCAATAATTTATCGGCATAGCGATAACACCAATACACCGAAAACGACGTAATCGCCACGGCAATCACGCTGGCAATCGGCATGGTAAAGGTTTCAATCCCCGACGATTTAAAGCTCGCCCCCAGCGTGATGGCGACGGTAATTGAGCCCGGTCCAACGGTAATTGGAAAGGTCAGCGGGAAAAATGCTCTTTGGCGTAATTCTTCAGAGCTCGGTCGATTGCCATCCAGTGTGGAAACGGCATTGGGCGCATGCGTATCGGCAGACATTAATTGCCAGCCGGCAGTAGCGACCAATAAGCCGCCGCCAACCCGCACAATGGGTAAAGAAACCCCAAAAAATTCCAGCACATAAATGCCGATAAACATACTAAACACCAGCAAAATAAAGCTATAAACGCCTACTCGCTTAGCCAGAATAATACGTTCGTCTTTGGTGTAGCCCTCAGTCAATACCAAGAAAATCGGCGCGTGACCGGGCGGATTTAAAATGGGCATTAATGCGGCAAAAACCAGCAATAAACTACCAAAAAATGAAGATAAATATGGCAACATAATGAATTAGGCTACTTGCTTAAAAGATGCTTTATCTTAGTGCTTCGCACTCTGAAAGGATAGTGAGCATCTTGGGCATCCGCCGATCACTGATCTGTATCAGTTTCTGGCCTGAATTTGTTCCGCCCAAACGCTGGCTTCATGCTGGCAATTTTTTACCGTATGCGGGGATAAATCGAGTGCCTTACACAGCAAGCTCACCGTATGAAATTGCTGAGACTCGGCGGCAGAAGCCAACTGTAAATACGCAAAATACGGCCCAGAGCGATTTAATAGCGCGGCATTGATTGAGTTTGGCGTATTCAGCGCTTTTAATAATTCAATCAACGGTTGCTGCAAGACTTCTTCCATTTGCGATAGCACGCCAGTTAAAAAGATTTGCTGGCATTGCGTGTTGTCTAGCTGATGCTCAGCCAGATTTTGCATAAAGCGGCCACGGCGTAACGCGGCTTGTCGAGACAGCAAATCACAGCCCACCGCATCGCTTTGACTATGCAGCATAAACAATAACCAGCGATGCAATGCACCACGCCCAATGAGCAATAATGCCTGCTCAGCGCTGCCAATTTCATCTGATATTTGCGATTTGGCCATTCGCAGTAGCTTATACAACAAGACTGGATCCGCTTTTAGTGCCTCAAGCAACACCAAGGTATTGGCTTCTTGCTCAATCAGATCCAGCAAACATTGAACTTGCCCTCGCATAGCGGCGATGGGATTCACCCCCCAAGCATCGCGAGCGCTGATAAAAGGACCTTTGAAAAAAAACATCACACGCTCGGCATACAACGTCGATTCCCAAACGCAATCAAAAGCTTCATACGAGTCAATATGGCAAGCCAATAAAGGCCAGTGCGTGTGCGCCATCACTTTGGCGACAATGTCTGGCGAAAACACCCAAGCTTCATTCAAATCCAGCACTAACAGGTCAATATCCGCCGTCAATGCATCCATATTTAGATTCATGCATTCATGCGCCAAAATCCCAAACATAAACCCCATTTTTCGCCAAGCGATTACATGTTGGCAGATGGCATCAGTCACCGGCTCATCGCCAAATCGCAGCACAAACACGCAATGCTGGCCGTGTAAATTGGCAAATTGAGTCTCTAGAATATGCGACGCTTCAAAATGCACCACAGCAAAACGATGGCCTAATAATTGCAGTAATGGCAGATTCAGTAGTTGGCTGAGCAAGGCTTGATCGTATAAACGCCGCATGGCGTGCCCCGTATGCACGCGCTCGGTGATGTTTTTTTTCAGCATAAATTCATGCCCCACCACCCGCTCTTGTCGATTAACGATACTTTCACGACAAATAATGGTTTTTTCTTCCAGATGCGGCACGGACTCCTCTATCGTGCTGATACGAGGAGATAAAGCATTGAGACGTTCAAACGCCGCCAAATCCGATTCCGTTTTGGGGCTTTGAAACAGATGATGAAAAAAGAGTGGCAGCATGGCAACCTCAAGGTGGCCATTGATTATAGAAATTGAAACCGCAATGCACCATAGAATAAAGCCAGCGCACTGCACTTTGAGTCAATCCCACTAATCATGGATGAATAGTGGGTATATCTCGCTACAAAATAAAATAAAACGCCTACAAACCTATACTGCCGCAGATTGTAGTGTAGTGACTTCAACCAGCACATTGTGGTTGGCGTCCGACATCCACAATTGGCCATCTTGAATGGTGCACTGCAACTGCATGGTTCGCGCCGTCATTTGGGTTAACTCGGCCAAGGTATCACTCGGAATGCTCACCACATTTAAATGATCAAAGCGCGTTAATGCATTTTTAATGCCATCCCACCAAATATCCACCACTCGCCCACCGTAGGCATAAATCCATACTTCATTGGCGCGGCCGCAGCCTTTTTTGATGCGTTTTTCATCGGGCAAACCCAACTCAATCCAAGTTTCAATTGCGCCAGTTAAGTCTTTTTGCCAAACATCAGGCTCATCATCGGCCGATAAGCCGCGAGTTAATTCCAACGATTCACTCGCATGCCGCGCAAAAGCCACCAAACGCAACATCATGCGCTCGTCCGTTTCCGAAGGATGGCGCGCAATAGTGAGGGCATGACTTTGATAATAACCACGGTCCATATCCGTGATATTTAGCTCGGCCTTGAATACCGTTGATTTAATTGCCATTGATTGTCGTCCTTATGAAGGCCAACAGTGTAACGGAATCTGCCCAAATCGGCGTGAGCAACAAAACGTCAATGCCAAATCAAAAGCACAGCTGCGGCGTGATTTGTCTCTTTATGGGCATAAAATCGGCAATTCATCTTATTTCAATAATTGGCAGCTACCTTAGCGATTATTTCCAGCATTGGAACGCCTATGTATGCCAGCCACGATCGACTTATCTTATTAGACGCCGATGGCACCATTATCGATGCATTTAGCGCCATAGAAACCGCTTTTAGCTTGCATGGCATGCAAATTGGCGATTTGGAACGCTTTCAAAAAAGGCGCAATTTATTCAAATATCTGGGCGGTCTGAAAGAATTTCCGCGCAATCTAGCCAAAAGCCTCGGCAATTCCAATCGCAAAGAACTCATTGCCACACTGACCGATATTTACCGCGAACAAGCGATGCTCTACCCCAGCATTGCGCCTTTGCTGCGGCAATTGCTCGCCACGCCCGGTATTAAAGTAGGTCTGGTGACGCGCAACGTCACACACGAACCCGCCATTACGCTGGCTCGCCTATTTGCTCGGCATGATTTAGATATTCAACAATTGGATTTTTTTAGCTGCATAGCGTTAAAAACGCCGAAAAACGTGTATTTCAGCACCGCGCTGAACCAACTGGGCATCAACCCCGCTCGCGCTTTTGCTTGTGGTGACGAGCATAAAGACTATCTGGCCATGCAAGCGGCCGGCGTGAATCCCTTTATGGTGTCGTATGGCTTTGAAGACCTACAGCGGTTGACGCTCAAATACGCGGTGCCCGAAGTGATTATTTCACGCACGCCAGAAGAGCTTGGCACACGAATCCGGCATGCATTTGATTTGCCGGATTCGCATTTAAATTAAGGATATATTACGAGGTATATCCATATAATCAATACAAAACAATCAATACAAAGATATACCCAATAGATTATAGAAATAACATATTTTGATGTGTCGCATACAGCACCAAAACCGACAACAGCGCGCAATACATGCTAGTGAGCTTTTCTACCGCCAGACGGCCATCGGGACGAAACAGCATGATCAAGGCAAAACTAATCATGTAATAACGCGGCTCAATAAGCCATGAAGGCATCAAAAATAGCAGGCTGGCGAAAAGAATCGGCAATAAGATTGGCCGTTGCTGCAGACTATGCGCCAAATCCAATATTGCGAGTACCACCGGAATAAAAAACAAGATTTTTAGCTCAAAGCTGGCAAAAATCTTCATTAATATCCAATTTCTAATAAATAAATCTTCATTTACATTGTTATACGGATGCGTATTATTAAACGCGAATAAATACAGCGCAAACAACACGGCCAGCATCAAGCCGGTATGCTGCTGCACCAAAGCAAAACGAATATTGTCACGTGTTCGAGACAACACTAGCGGCAAGAAAATAAGGCAATAGCAAAATAAGAAAAAAAACACATTGCCGCTATTCAAAGCAAACGGTGGATGCATACTGCGATCCCCCACGGCCACGCCTTTATTGAGCACTAGAAAAATAGTAAAGCCGACTAAACCTAAGCCAATCGGCCAGCAATTACGAGCAAAAGCCAATAAATTAGCGCGATTAACACTAAATTGAGTTTGCTGCAGCCAGCAAAGTGCGGGAATGGCGACTAGCCAAATCACATTATTTTGCCGTATTCCCATACTTAAAATTAAGATAAAACAGCCAAATAAATAACGCTGCCGCAAACATAAAAACAAGCCAGCTAGAATAAAAAACAACGATGCAACGTCGTTATAAATCAAAAAGAAAAACGGAAAAAATCGTTGGAAAAACAGCGAATTGAACCACACGTTCAATACTGATTGTTTGTTGTAAACACGCGATTTGATTGATAAAAAAAAGCAATACACCCCAAACCCAGCACGGCACTGAAACCACGTAATAAAGCGGTTGAATCTGAATCAAATAAGCGAACAATCCAAGACATTAAATAATGATAACCAGAAACGCTGGTTAAAAACGGATCATGAATCAGTCGACCCGAAGCATAAGTCACAATTTGCGATAAATTGGTATTTTCGTCTACGCGTAGCGGGTCGGTTTTAAAATATATCCAACCAATCAATACTAAACCCAGCAATAAAATTGCATTAAGGTAGTGATTAATTTTATTCATGATTGACTCCTAATACCGATATTGCGGGCAGGAGTGATGATGTTCTGGCATGAAGTGCCGAAGATTAGAGTTTGCATTGTTTCCTTCCATCCATTGGGATGACCTCGTCGCGGGTCATTTATGCTGACTATGCCACAATGGAAAATGAAAAAAATCAAAAAACCAATAACTCAACTTAAATCAAAAAAGAGCGTTACTTTTCAGCAACCAATTCAAAAAAAAATGGCCTGCAAAGCAGAAATACAGTTCACCTAACGACAAACCCTGGAAAACCTGACGCAGAGGCGCAAAGACGCGGAGGAAATTCAGGGTTTTTCGATTGATTTTCTCTGTACCTTTGCGTCAAAAGCGACACCAGCAATGAAATAGAGGAAAAAAATGCCGCTCACTTGGCTTAAGTGAACGGCATTACCTGCAAAGCAGGCTATTGTGATACGACGATTTAAACGCGCAATAGCGCGATTTTAAGTGGGTGCTGACCATCCGATGTTGGGAAGTCGCTATCGGGCTTAATCCATTCCATGCTGCTGATAGGGCGGCCGGCTTTAGCCGCAGAGCGCTCAAGTTGATCCAGCCAAGCATCGCGTGACACTTGCGCGACGTTATTGCAACAAATCAGCGTACCGCCTTCAGCGGTCGACAGCAGTGCCGGCTTAAATACTGAGGCGTAGTCATTCACCAAATCAACGACGCCAAATGGGCTTTTCGAGAAGCGTGGTGGATCGAGCATCACCAAATCAAATTGTTGTTTTTCCAGTTTTGGGAACGTTGGCATACGTTTACCGCGCACCATTGTCGCTTGACCTTTACCCGACAATTGATTCAATGCGGCAAATGCATCCGATTGCACAAAGCGCACGCGGATTGGCAAATCGTTGAGTTTGGCGTTGTCTTTACCCACCAATAAACTCGATTCAGCAAAATCAATATTCACCACATGGCGTGCACCGGCTTTAGCAGCAGCAATACCCACGCCGCAAGTGTAGGCAAATAAATTGAGTACTGATTTACCTGCGGCTTCTTGCATCACGCGGCGGCGGCCGGCGCGTAAATCCAAAAATAACCATGGATCTTGGCCGTTATGACGACCTTGAATGCGGTAATTCACGCCCAGTTCTTGAGCAATGCGTGGCTCGTAAGCGATGATCTCTTCTGCTTCGGTCAGGCGATTCATCACCCGTGAATTGCCGTGGCTGCGGTCGTTATAAACTAGCGCGCATGCCGGGTAAGTGCGGGCATAAAACGCTTCAATTTCAGCGTATTGCTCAATCGACAAAGCGCGGTGGAAAGTTTGAATCAAGATTAAATCGTTATAACGATCAATCGTTAACCCTGGCACACCTTCAATACTGCCGTGAAATAAACGGTAAGTATTGGTTTGCTCAGCAGCAAGTTGAGTAATTAAATCCGCGCGGTTGGCTAACGCCGTATCAAGTAAGGAAAACAACGGTTCTTGCATGGTATCAGTCATGGTCTATCTCAATTAAATTGTAATGGGTTTATTCTTGGGTCGGTTTGCGGGTGCGCTTGGCTTTCGCCGGCACAACATCCGTTGCTTCGACCGCAGGTGCTTCGGCGACTTTTCGGCTGCGTTTGGGCTTCACCGGTGCAGCTTCAAGTTCCGTGCTCGCTGCAGGTACTGTTTTTGCAGCACGGGTTTTGGGTTTTTCAGTGGTAGCGGCAATTGATTCAGCAGCATCCACCTTGGCTTTACTCACCCGCTTGGCTTTCGCCGGCACGGCTTCGCTATCCATTGCGACGCTGGCTTTAGGCTTGGCAACTTTACCTTCAGCGCTGCTGGTGGCGGCTTTTTTAGGCTTAGTCTCAGAGGCGGTTTGCAAGCAATTGATCACGCCCAAGCCTGCTGCACGGCCACTACTCAAACACGCGGTGAGTAAATAACCACCTGTTGGCGCTTCCCAATCGAGCATTTCACCAGCACAAAATACCTTAGGCGCGGATTTCAGCATTAAATTAGCATCTAACGCGGCAAAGCGCACGCCACCGGCAGTGCTAATGGCTTCATCCAGCGGGCGCGGTGCCAATAGTGTAATGGCTAATGATTTAATCGCCGCCGCCAACTTCGCCGGTTGCATAAAGTCTTCTTTGCTCACCAATTCACGCAATAAGCCGGCTTTAACGCCTTCAATCCCCAGCTTGCGGCGTAAATGATTCGCCATCGAATCAGCACCGCGCGGTAAAGATAATTCTTCGGTAATACGCGCCAATGATTTTTGTGGCACTAAATCCAACCACAAGGTCGCACTGCCGTGCTCGGCAATATCGTCTCGCAATTGACTCGATAAGGCATAGACCAAACTCCCCTCAATCCCGCCAGCAGTGAGTACAAATTCACCGACTTTTTTCGCATCGTGAGGACGAGTTGCTGCCGCAACCGATTTGAGTGGGCTACCGGCAAATTTTTCACTTAAATGCGTGCTCCAAGCGACATCAAAACCGCAATTGGCCGGTTTTAATGGTGCAATATCCACGCCTTGCTCGGCCAATAATGGCACCCAAGCGCCATCTGAACCGAGCTTAGCCCAGCTACCACCACCTAAAGCCAACACCACGGCATCAAATGTGCGCTGAACTTCACCTTCTGGATTGGCAAAGCGCAACGCTTGGTTTTGATCCCAGCCTAACCAGCGATGACGAACATGAAATTTAACGCCGCTGGCTTTAAGCCGCGCTAACCACGCACGTAATAATGGCGCGGCTTTCATTTCTTTGGGAAATACCCGCCCTGATGAGCCAATAAAGGTTTCAATGCCTAAATCATGCACCCAAGCCGTGAGTGCATTGGCACCGAACTGTTCAATCATTGGCGCTAGGTCTTGGCTCGCAGAGCCATAACGGCCTAAAAATTGAGCCGCATCTTCGGCATGGGTAATATTCATTCCGCCAACACCGGCTAATAAAAATTTACGTCCAACCGAAGGCATAGCATCAAATAATTCTACTGAAAACCCAGCCGCAGCAATCACTTCGGCCGCCATCAAGCCAGCAGGGCCACCACCAATAATGGCAACAGAGGGAGAGGCAGTCGATTTTTTCTTAGGCATAGGAAATCCAAACTCAAAGGCAATAAAACGCGAAGGCTCTCTTATACCGAAATTCACCGGCTAAGACTGCACAATTTGCTGTTTTTACGCATTTTTTACTGGAAAAACCGCCCATCCAGATCTGGATCAATCGCCACCAGATATCGATCAAGCGATTTGTGAGGATAAAAAGCGGGTCAGCTCAGCCAACGGTAATGGCCGTGAGAAATAATACCCTTGAATTTCATCGCAATGAAGCTGTGCCAAAACAGCCAAATGCGCCTCTGTTTCAACCCCTTCGGCAATCACTGTTAAGCCCAGATTATGCCCCAAGCGAACGATGGCATCGACAATGGCAGCGTCTTGGTTTCCAGACACCAAATTACCGACAAAACTTTGGTCAATTTTTAATTTATTAATCGGAAAACGTCTTAAGTAGGACAAACTTGAATAACCGGTACCAAAATCATCAATCGACAGCATCACCCCTAAATCGCGTAATTGCTGCAATAGTTCAATCGTATGATCGGCATCTTGCATCACCACACTTTCGGTAATTTCTAATTCTATCCATGCCGGATCAACAGCCGTGGTTTGCAAAACCTGACGCACCAAGGACAAAAAATGCGGGTGCTGAAACTGCCGAACCGAGATATTAATCGCCACAATCAGCGGCGTACCCGCATCTTGCCAAGCTTTAGCCTGCTGGCAAGCAGTACGTAAAATCCATTCGCCCATCGGGATAATGAGACCAGATTCTTCTGCCAAAGGGATAAATTCAATCGGTGAAACTAATTTTCCATGATGGTGCCAACGAATAAGGCATTCAACACCCATAATTTGCAATGAATGAATATGCGCTTGGGGCTGAAAATAAAGCTGTAATTCATTGCGCTCAATTGCATAACGCAAATCGGCTTCAAGTGCCAAACGCTCTAAGGCACGTGCATTCATTTCCTGATCGTAATAGCGCAAGGCATTGCCACCTTGTTGCTGCGCTTGCTCAAGTGCCGCATCCATATTGCGAATTAACGTCACCGCATCGCTGCCATCTTGCGGATAAATCGCGCCGCCCATACTCAAGGTTAAAAATAACTCATGCCCCGCAATCAAAATGCCAGATTGCAAAGCGTCATGCAGTACTTTGGCAAGCAATTCCGGCGGCCGCTCTTCGCCGCGTAAATCCAATAAAGCAGCAAAATACGAACTCTCAAACCGATACAACACGCCACCAAATTGTTGAATAATCGGCTGCAGTCTGGTACTGACTGCGACCAATAATTCATCTCCGGCTTCATAACCCAAGCCGCCTTGTACCCGCTGAAAACGATCAATTGCAATCAAAATAACTGCACATGGCGTATCAAGCAAAGCAGCAATATCCGCTTCAAAAACGCGTCGATTGAGTAAGTCGGTCAAGCGATCATGGCGTGCGGCATGGGCTAATTTTTTTTCGGCGCGCTGACGCGCATGAATGTAATACGCAACCAATATCGCAATCACCACAATCGCCAAGCTATACGCCAGCACTAGCTTCACCATCACGCTAACGTCATGCAAAGACCGACGACTGGCCGTTTCGATTTCTTGACTCACATCGACAAAAGAGCGATCCAATTGCAATAATAATTCATTGGTATCAATGGCACTTTCGACCAAAATAGCTCGCGCCTCATCCGCATCAACCGGATTGCTACTCATCACATGCTCTAGTCGTTCGGCCAATAACTGAGCATTGTCATTCATCGCCACAATCGCAATGTGCCGAGGATGTTGATGCCGCTTCGGATTGGATTGCTCTACCAGCTGAGTTAAGCGTAATTGATTGTCGCGGTATTTCTTTTTGAACTGTGCTTGATTGAGCCCATAAGCAAAGTATTGATTCATGATGACTTGGCGTTCAGTCACCTTGGTTTTAAGCTCACTGATGGTGCGCAAGATAGGAACAGATTCATTCACCAAAGGCTGAATGACCGCGTTCACTTGCTTGCCACTATAAAGCACGATAATGCTCAGCAATAAACCAAGACCAATCACGATCGCAAAAAAGAAATACACGCCAAATTGAGAAATCAGCGGCTTCAGCCACTGACAACAGCGCCGAGTCAATGAATGACGCATTTAACCTACTTATTAAGAAAGAATGGTGTATTTTTTTATAGCGTATAAGTTGAAACAGCGCACAAATGTGCGCTGTTTCTTTACGATAAATCAACGATGAGATGGCGCATGCTGTAACAAAGAGGCGTCAGCATTGAGCGAAAGACTCAAATGCCGCTCGTATTGCTTCAAAATATCAGCCAGCACTTCAGATTCAACCAAAGACTGCACGTCATAACCTTTGCGCCCATCAGTAAAATAAGTCGTCGGTTCAAACGTTTCGGCCTGCTCTGAAGTCGGTAAAGCGGTATTGGCTAAAGCAAAATCAGGTACCAATTTTTGCGTACATGCCACGCCATAGACAAAATCACGCAACTGATTTTGGATGACTTCCAATTGCACTTTATCTTCGCTCATGCGCTCAACCTTTGCTTGAACACCGTTTTTAAGCAATTCCTCAGCAATTTTTTCCATCGCCGGTTGCACCGTATCGCTTAAGAAAGCGCGAACATCTTGCTGCGTCGGTTGGCGTAAAATCTGCACTAAGCGTGAGCGCCAGCGTTGGCCATTCCAAAAGTTACTTGCATGCGATAATTTTTGCTGTGCATGCAATTCATCTGCTCGCAAACCTTTGAGCAGGCTAAAAAACACAGCAATAACATCACTACCGCAAACGGCAAAGCCGCCACAATCGTCATCGATTGCAAGGCTTTTAAGCCACCTGCGGTCAATAAACAGCCCGCAACCAAGCCCAAAATCACCGCCCAAAATAAGCGTTGCCACACCGGCGATTGGGTATTGCCACGGCTGGCAATATTGTCGATCACAAAAGCGCCCGAATCCGCGGAAGTCACAAAGAAAATCGCAATGAGCGTCAAAGCAACAACCGAGCTTAAGCTAGCGAATGGTAAGTAATCAAGAAAAGTAAACAATAGCGCGTCGACATTACCGGCGCTGGCCCCTAACGCACCCATCGCGGTATGGGTATCAACCCAAATGGCGGCATTACCAAACACCGTCATCCACAAGAAATTAAACGTTGCTGGAATCACCAAGACGCCAACGATGAATTCTCGAATGGTGCGACCACGTGAAATCCGCGCGATAAACATACCAACAAAAGGCGCCCAAGAAATCCACCACGCCCAATACAGAATGGTCCAACCTTGATACCAGTTTTCCGAATTCGCTGGCTCATAGGTAAAATTGCGGAAAGTGAGCTGCACAATATTGGCTAAATAATTGCCAATATTTTCACTAAAGCTGCCCAATAAATAGAGTGTTGGGCCAGCAACTAAAACAAACAGCATCAGGAAAATAGCCAGCGATAAATTAATTTCGCTTAAAATCCTCACCCCCTTGCCTAAGCCTGATGCGGCCGACAATCCTGCCAAGCCGACAACAGCAGCGATCAAGCCCAACTGCATTGGTAAGCTAGAAAAATCCCAACCACTGACGTGAGTTAACCCAGCTGACAGTTGTAACACACCATAACCTAGCGTCGTTGCAATCCCGAATATAGTGCCACACAGCGCAAACACATCAACCGCATGCCCCCACGGACCATTAATCCGATCTTTTAAAATGGGGTAAAGCCCCGAGCGCACTGTCAGTGGTAGAATTGTAGCGAAAGCCAAAATAGGCCAGCACCAGCCCGACCACGCCATAAATCGCCCAAGCATGAATTCCCCAATGAAAGAAGGTCATCAGCATGGCTTCGCGCGCAGCAGATGGCGTGCCGACGACCGCTGTCGGTGGCGCAATCAAGTGCTGTATTGGCTCGCCGACCCCAAAATACATTAGTCCTACGCCCATACCTGCGGCAAACAGCATTGCGATCCACGATGAAAAACGAAATTCGGGCTCGGCATCATCCGGCCCTAAGCGAATATTGCCGTAACGACTTATCGCGATACCAATTAATAAAATAACGAAAGCGGCGACAGCCAGAGTGTAAAACCAAGAGAAATACGCGGTAATCCAGCTTTTACTGGAGTTAAAAATGTACTCAGCCTGACTCGGAGCAAGCATTGAAAATAGCAATAACACCAGCACCAAAGCCAAACTAGGTAGTACCACTGGCCAGCAAAAGGTCGTTCGTGTTGATAAGGTAGACGTCTTCATCCACTACTCCTTTTCATTTTCAGAAAAAAACACCATAACATGCTGAACTCGATCAACCCACCCAAATATGTACATTTTTGTAAGGAAATACGTGCTGAAAATGAAAAAATCATCGATGCTTTTCAGTATGACTAATTCATATTGCAAACACAAAAAAGCCGCACTGACAGCGGCCTTGGCGAGATAAAAATCCAATCATTGGATCAAGCATGAAACGCCAAAATCTCGCAATGGCATCACCGTGATCAATATAAAATGAAGCCTAGTAATGCGGCGGGATTTCATCCAAAAGACTGCGTCCAGACTGCTCGGGGCCAACACTGCGTTCTTGTAAGTAACTCACTTGCTGTTGCAAATGATCAATTTGCTGCTGTTGCCGTGCGATGATTTGATTTAAATCATCGAGTAATTCGTCTTGCAATACAAGGCGGATTTCTAATTCGGTGATGCGCGCTTCCATAATTACTCCAATAAACTTCAATATCAATTTGATGATACTCGCTCAGCAGCAGATTTCGTTTTTAAAACACGGATCACCACCGCCCTAGTCAAAATCAGTAGTCCAAGGCAAGATAATGCGGAGATCAACCACACAGCTATATGTTCGATGACCATTCAATTTCAAGGTATCCATCTTTACACCCTGCCAGAAGCACGCGATCAGGCGCCACAACTGCATGCCCGCATCGTTGAAGTGCACGGTGATTGGCTGATTTTATTTGGCAAAAATATGGCCTTCACTGACGATGCCGATCTGGTCGCGATGCTACGTGAAGCCGATCAAACCACACTGTCCATCTATAGCAGCAAAACCGCTGCTGCTGACTTTCTCGACCTCCATGCCAGCGCCTTCGCCAGTATCTCGTGTTAAAACTGTGCATCGTCTAACTAAGCCTAAGCCACTGCTGTGGCTTAGTTCATCCTGGGGCTAACGAGCGCGTGGCTTCTTTGCTAGCGTTGTGCCCGGTTTACCTGACTGCGGGTGGTTAGCAGTCGCCCGCAGCTTTGGGTTTACCCGGCGCCGTACCACGGGGTATTGCTCGCTGAGTGTTGTTTGTACTATTACGTGCGCCATTACTTCTATTCGGTATCTTGCCGACCGAACCCGGGCCACCGCCACCACGTGCGTTACCCTTCGGCACCGGTCGGGCTTGCAGCGCGCGCTCTTCGGGCGACTCCATTGGAATGAGATGCTTCGGGCTATTGCCAATCAAATCAGTCCGCCCCATCTCGCGCAGTGTTTCGCGCAGTAGTGGCCAGTTTTTTTGGGTCGTGATAACGCAAGAAAGCTTTATGCGCTTTACGGCGTTTTTCATCACGAATCACGTCGACTTTTTCCGAGCTGCGATGAATTTTCTTCAAAGGATTGCGCTTGGTATGCCACATCGTCGTGGCCATCGCCATCGGCGTTGGCGTAAACGCTTGCACTTGATCGGGGCGGAAATCGTTTTTCTTCAGCCACAGCGCCAAGTTCAGCATATCTTCATCCGACGTTCCCGGATGCGCGGCGATAAAGTAAGGAATTAAATACTGCCGCTTCCCAGCTTCAGCACTAAATTTATCAAACATCGCTTTGAATTTTTCAAACGTGCCGATGCCCGGCTTCATCATTTTTGACAACGGGCCTTCTTCGGTATGCTCCGGCGCGATTTTCAAATAGCCCGACACATGATGCGTGACCAATTCTTTGACATATTCTGGCGATGTGACCGCTAAGTCGTAGCGCAAACCCGAGCCAATGGTGATTTTTTTCACGCCTGGAATCTTACGTGCTTTGCGATACAGTTGGATCAAACTACTGTGATCGGTGTTTAAATTCTCGCAAATGCCGGGATAAACACAGCTTAAACGACGGCAGGATTTTTCGATTTTTGGATCTTTACACGCCAAGCGATACATATTGGCGGTTGGTCCACCCAAATCAGAAAATATGCCCAGTAAAGCCTGCGGTTTTATCGCGAATTTCTTCAATTTCACGCAATACCGAACCTTCCGAGCGGCTTTGAATAATCCGCCCTTCGTGCTCGGTGATTGAGCAGAATGTACAGCCGCCAAAACAACCACGCATAATATTGATCGAAAACCGGATCATATCCCACGCGGGAATCACTTGCTGGCCGTAGCTCGGATGCGGATTGCGCGCAAAGTATTGATCAAAAGCGTAATCCATTTCGGCGGTTTCTAGCGGAATCGGCGGTGGATTCATCCACACATCCCGTTCGCCATGTTGCTGCACCAAAGCGCGGGCATTACCGGGGTTGGATTCCAAATGCAGCGTGCGGCTGGCATGGGCGTAGCTGACCGGATCATAAGTCACCGTTTCAAACGATGGAATCCGAATCACCGTGCGACCGCGCACTTCGCGGCGCGCAGCCAGGCGCGCTTCGCGAGAAACCATCTGGATAACTTGGGGAGTTGGAATTAGGGAGTCGGGAGTATTGCCTTCAACGCCTTGCTGTTTATCTTCTTCGGTCGCATACGGGTTGATATGTTGATCAACCTTGCCCGGAATATCCACAATCGATGAATCCAGCTCTACCCAACCAGCAGGTCGCCAGCCATGCGGGGCTAAAAATGCGGTACCGCGCACATCGCGAATTTCGCTCATTTTTTCACCGGCTGCAACGCGCTGCGTGACTTCAACCAAAGCCCGTTCGGCATTACCGAACAGTAAAATATCAGCTTTAGAATAAATCAGCGCCGACTGGCGGATTTTATCGCTCCAATAATCGTATTGCGCGATGCGGCGCAAGCTGGCTTCGATGCCGCCCGCCATAATTTGCACACCCGGATACGCTTCGCGGCAACGTTGGCAATATACATTCAGCGCGCGATCGGGTCGTTTACCGGCCATGCCGCCAGCGGTGTAGGCATCGTCCGAGCGTGGTTTTTTATCCGCGGTATAACGGTTAATCATCGAATCCATATTGCCTGACGTGACGCCGAAATACAGGCGCGGCTTGCCAAGCTGTTTAAATTCGTCGGCGGAAGTCCAAATCGGGCTGACTGATAATCCCAACGCGAAAACCCTGCGCCTCGAGCAAACGCCCCAACAGCGCCATGCCAAAACTTGGATGATCGATGTAGGCATCGCCAGTGACCAAAATAATGTCGCACTCATCCCAACCCAGCGCATTCATTTCCTTGCGGCTCATCGGCAAAAAAGGCGCAGGTTGACGCGGCGTTACGCCTGCGGGCAAATCATAAATCGGGGAATGAGAGGTATTCATGCTGATCACAAACAAGGCTAATCGCGCATTGTCGCAGATTTTTACTGGAATGCAGAGCTAAACCGCGAGTTATTTATCTATCCCGATGTTGAAAAACCTTAATGTTTTTAAGGATTTAAGTCTGATTTAAGCTCGCATTTCATTCTCAAGCACCACTGCAAATCGCTTTATCTTTTCCAAACTGAACACCACCGTCAGTCGGGTGGCAATTCGCGCATGGATTTTGTTGTTACCCAAGATCCATGTCAGCAAAAATAAGAACTATATTCAGAAACACAACGTCATATATCCGTATTTACTGACATATGAGTATATGAATATTTGCGTTTTTTTCATCACGTTTGATCTGGAGTCAACACAATGAAAGCGAAATCCTTACTACTTCCTCTTATTCTATCGTCCGTATTGGCTGTTTCATCGGCTTGGGCCGCCGATGATCATGGTGGTGAAGTTAAACCAGAGCCTTATGCCGTTGGCAAAACCCTGACTAAGGCGGTACAAGCCAGCATTACGCCAGAGCAAGCAATTAGCATCCTTAAAAATGGCAATGCGCGCTTTAGTAGCGGCAAAGCCCTTGCCCCCGATTATAAAAAACAAGTAACACAAACCGCGCTGGGGCAATATCCACTGGCCAGCGTGGTGGCCTGTATTGATTCGCGCTCGGCGCCGGAGTTGGTTTTTAATCAAGGAATTGGTGATCTATTTACCACTCGTGTTGCGGGCAATACGGTCAACGAAGATATGCTGGGCAGTCTTGAATATGCCGCCAAAGTGGCGGGATCACGCGCGATTGTCGTGCTGGGCCACACCAGCTGCGGCGCAATTAAAGGCGCGTGTGACAACGTAAAAATGGGCAATCTAACGGGTTTACTCGAAAAACTCATGCCGGCAGTGAATGCCGCGCAAACCAGTGGCGAGCGTAACTCTCACAACCATGAATTCGTGCAAAACGTGGCCGAAATGAATGTGCAGCAAACGGTTGAAAAAATCCGCCAAATGAGCCCGATTCTGAAAGAAATGGAAGAACAAGGCAAAATTAAAATTGTCGGCGCAATGTACAACACCAGCAATGGCCAAGTAAGTTGGTATTGAGCTACAGCCATTAATAAAAAAGCCCTAGCGGTATATACCCTAGGGTTTTTTTCTATTGAACAACAAACTCAACGTTTAAATAGCAATGTCATCCCATCGCCTGCCGGCAACATGGCATGCTCAACGCGTGGATCATCCCGCAACTGCCGATTAAAATCATGCAAGATTTGCACGCTGGCCGGATGATGTGGCTTGGGGTTGGCGACACGGCCACCGAGAAACATATTATCCAAAATAATCAAGCCGCCCGGGCGCACCAATTCCAAAGCAAAATCATAATACGTTGGATAAAACGGTTTATCCGCGTCAATCAACATGCAATCAAAACTGCCTGAATGGCCTTCAGCGACCAAGGTTTCTAAAGAAAACACCGCCGCTTGCAATTTAAGGGTGATTTGCTGCTCAACGCCGGCTTTTTTCCACCACTCTTGGGCAATATTGGTAAATTCTTCAACCAAATCACAGGCGATCACACGCCCTTCTGGCCCCATCGCCAACGCCGCAGCGATTGAGCTATAGCCAGTAAAAGTGCCAACTTCGAGGTATTTTTTAGCGCGAATTAGGCGCAATAAAAAAATCAGTAACGCACCTTGTTCCGGTGCAAACTGCATTTTTGCCACCCGATGTTGGGCGGTAAAATCACGCAGCTCACCTAAAATAGCCGGTTCGCGCAAGGCGGTATCGAGGAAATAATTGCGCATTTCATCGTTTAAAGACAGCGTTTCGCGAGACATAACACTCATTCACTACAGCAAAAAAACGATTATACCGCGTGAATGATCCACTTTACCTGTGGCATTAATATGGATTTGGCGTAAAAAGCGCCGCTTGGCAGGCTCAATCAGTGCCAGCGAAAAACCGCTAGCACTTTAAACGCGCTTGAATTCGAATCAGCTCAAGCGTTGACTCAATTGATTGTAAGCGTTGACTCGCATGCCGACTTAATCGTAAACCCGGCCTTTGCTCGGGTGGATTATTGCGAATTAATTCATGCAGCCGTTTATGAAACTGCAAGGCTTTTACGTAATCACCTTGCTCAACATACAGCATGGATAAAACTTCGTAAGCTTCAATACTCAACAAAATTTGCTGATGTTGCTCGCTTAATGCGCAAACAGTTTCTAGGCATTCAACGGCATGTTCATACTCGGCCAATTTAATAAATGTTCGTGCTAGCGCCAATAAAACATGGCTTTCACCCCATGAATTATGCTGCTTATGGTGAATTTTATAAGCTCGGCTTAAAAACTCCTGCGCCTTGGCAAACTCGCCATGCTCAAAAAAAATCATGCCTTGATAAAAATCGGCCTCGCCCAACCAAGAAGGTCGATTTAAACCGGCATCAAACGCGGCTCTGGCCTTAGTGAGTGCCGTTAACGCCGTTGCAAAATCTTGTAATCGAAAAGCATCAGCAGCAATATTCAAACCAATTTCAGTATCCAGCTGCACTAGATTCAGCGAGCTAGCAATTATTTGTGCCATATTATGGCAATGTAGAGCACGGGTATATTCACCAAGACCAAAGAAAAACTTGCCTACGCCAATATACGCCCGCGCTGCGGCATGGATGTCTTGCCGTTCTCCGGCGATTTCTAGTGATTTAAGCCAAGCATCCAAAGCGCGATAATACGCCAGGCTGTCGTAATAAATTTGCCCCAGTCGCCAATAAGCCGCAGCCAGATTTTGCGGCAGTTGTTCGCGCTTTAAATAGCGAATTAATTCAGTTTGCAGCGCAATCGCTTGGGTTTTATTCGGTAGCCGTTGTAACACGCGCACCTTGGTTTGCAGCGCGATGACAATCGCTTCAGGCAATTGCTGCGCTTGCATCGCATCGAGCATCGCCTCAGCTTGGGCCAAAGCGGTCTCACAATCTTGATTAGCCAAGATCGCAATGGCATTGCCGCGCGCCTGTAATTGGCTTAAATCAAGCATGATCGACCTCGGCAAAACGCACACAATTTCGCCCGCCATGTTTGGCGGCATACAAGGCCTTGTCGGCACGCGCCAATAATTGGACGGCACTTTCACCGTATTGCCATACGGCACAACCCAAACTAATCGAAACGCACAAACCAGTTTGCAAGTCCGCCCAATTAAATTGTTCAATTTTTTGGCGCATTCTTTCGGCGATATGGCTGGCGATGGCGGTATCAACATGATGCACAATCAGCACAAACTCTTCGCCACCATACCGCGCCAGCATATCGTTTTCACGGCTTAATTTAGACAACACATCACACGCTGTACGTAATACAACGTCACCAATATGATGGGAAAAGCGATCATTAATCTGCTTAAAGTGATCAAAATCGATCATGATCGCCAGTAAATCCCCTTGGCTTTCTTGCGTTAACCGCAGTAATTCTGGCAAGCGCTCATCCAAAGCGCGGCGGTTATACACGCCAGTGAGCCCATCGTGATAGACCGCACTTTCTAGCTCACGTAAGCGATCCACTTCTTGATGACGTTGCTGTTTTAGCTGGTTCACTTCCAGCTCTGAGCTGAGTAGCTTCAACTTCATTTCGATATTTTGCAGCCGACGCTTATCATTGGCACGAAATTGGCTGTATTCTTTTTGCCGTTGCAATTTCATGTAATGATCGTGATAAGCAATGTGATGCATCATCGCTCGCACAGCATCGCCTTGCGCTTCATAAATCAGATAGAGTTGATAATGAATTTGCTGCAATAGATATAAATCTTGGAATTCATCCACCAATGCCAAAGCTTGCTGCAAGTAGCTTAACGCCGCTTGCGGCTGATCAAGCCGAAAGCTTAACTTGCCCAAACCCAATAAATTGACCGTTTGCCCCCAAACAAAACCCGCTTCGGCATTGATTTGGCACGCCATCTGTAGGCAATCGAGCGCCAAGCTCGATTCACCCTGCTCGACATGAATTAAGCCGAGGTAGTTAAAAATCTCAGCTTGCCAATCGCGCCGTAAGGGCAAAATTAAAAACGTTTTGGCTTGTTGTAGTACGTCGTAAGCGAGCGAAAACTCTCGCAACGATAACAAGGTGGCGCTCAAGTGCAGCCGGGTTTTGCAGCGTAAATCTTGATCCGCCGATAAATCCGCCCATTCACTGGCCAAGGCTAAATAATGCAGCGCTTTACTGTGCTCGTTGTGCTGCACATAGAGATTACCCATGCCTAAATAAGCTTCGGCATACAGTGTAAGTGCATTGTCTAAAATGGCCGCTTGCAAAGCGTCAAGATTGGCTAAAAACGCCGCGTGCAATTGCCCAAGGCTTTGCAAAGCACATGCAATACCGATCAAACTTTCGGCAGCCAAACGATGCGCCGCGATGGCTTTGGCTTGTGTGAGTGCCTTACGTAAAATGGGAAGTGCGGTTTCCGCGCCAGATAAAATGTACTTCGCTTGCCCAAGCAGTAACGTGGCTTGGGCAAGCGCGGCCGCATCATGTTGCTGCTGCGCAATAAGTAGCGCTTGCTCGGCTAAAAGCAGCGTTTGCTGGCAATCACTGCGATATTGCTGCCGTGCAGCCATCAATAAAGCATCGAGTTCAGAAACCTGATTGCTCAAAAAATTGCTGAATTGGATTTTAGCCAATTAATACACCACCTAGGTATCAACTGCTAAAGGTTTATAGGCATCACTCACGAGAAAGTACCCTACTATTTGTTAAGCTCTTGCAAGAGTTCGCGTAAACGATCGCTATCTTCAGCCGCCAGCATTTGCGCCACAATCGGCGTGATAAACGCCATTTCTGCCGATAAAATCAGCTGCTTCACTTTAAGCAATTGAATCGGCAACATCGAGAACCGTCGTAAGCCTAAGCCGAGCAATAAACGACTCAAACTCGGGTCTCCAGCCATTTCACCACACATCGACACTGGCTTACCCAAGCGATTAGCGGTGCTGATCACGTGATACAACAGCTGCAAAACCCCGGGATTGAGTGGATCGTACAAATGGCTGACCGCATCATCGTTGCGATCCACGGCCAAGGCGTATTGAATCAAGTCATTGGTACCAATTGACACAAAGTCCAGATGATTTAAAAAAGTAGCCACAGCCATCGCCGCAGCAGGCACTTCAATCATGCCGCCAAGCTCGATACCCTCATCAAATAAAATCTGATGGCGGCGCAAATCGGCTTTTACTTCATCTAAATGCGCTCGCGTTTGCTTCACTTCGCTAATCGTCGACAGCATTGGCAAGAGCAGCTTCACCTTGCCAAAAGCCGAGGCGCGTAATAGCGCGCGCAATTGCGTGCGAAACATTTGCGGTTCAGCCATGCATAAGCGAATCCCGGTCAAACCCAGCGCGGGGTTCGGGGCTTCGCTTTCGGATTGCCACGAAGGGATTTTATCTTTACCCAAATCGACAGTACGAATAATGACTGGCTTGCCTTGCATTGATTCAGCAACGGCCTTGTACGCAATAAATTGCTCTTCTTCGCTGGGTAAATCGTCTTCTTTTAAAAACAAAAACTCAGAGCGAAATAAACCAATACCAAAAGCGTTATTTTCTAGCGCCAGCTCACAATCTTCAGGCAGTTCAATATTGGCGTACAACTCAACCGGCGTGCCATCGCGCGTGATGGCTTGACTGGTTCGGATGTCTTGCAAGGCATTTTGTTTCAGCAGCCAATCGTTTTGCCGCAAACGATATTCGGCCAAAATCAGCTCGTCTGGATCAATAATAACGACGCCATTAATCCCGTCGACAATGATGAGCTCTTGCTCGCGAATCATTTCTCGCGCGTGGCGCAAAGCCAATACCGAAGGTAAATCAAGACTACGCGCTAAGATTGCGGTATGTGAAGTCACCCCACCAACGTCAGTAATAAAGGCACGATAATTACTATCTTTAAACAGCACCATATCGGTGGGCGATAAATCATGCGCGACTAAAATGCAGTCGTCGCCACCACAATGCGGGGCATGAAAAATCGGCTCATGTCCGGCTAGGGTTTTAAAGATACGCTCAGTCACTTGAATGACGTCGGTGCGCCGTTCGCGCAGATATTCTTCTTCGATTTCATCAAACTGCGCCAACAACACATCCAGTTGTTGCTGCAATGCCCACTCGGCATTGCAATGCTGGGTTTGAATTAAATGAATCGGGTCTTTGGATAAGGTGTGATCGTTGAGCAACATGATATGCAGGCTTAAAAATGCACCCAATTCCGTGGGCGCATTTTCGGGGATGCTTCCCCATAGCATTTCAAGCTCTTTTGCGTGTATTACGAATTGCGTCTTCAAAGCGCAGTACTTCACCGGCAATCGCTTCGGGCGGCAATTGGTAATGCACGATTTCAATATCGGCTTGCGATATTAAATGCGCGTGACCGATGGCAATACCGCCACCAATGCCTAAACCATGCAAAGTAATACTCATCCATTTCCCTCCAAGGTCCGCATTTCGCGGCCTTACATTCACAAAGCTAGATCATGCCAAGTGAACCAATAGTTTGCTTGCTGCGTGGCCTCGCATCAACACATCACACATGTGGCCTGCTTTAAATGCTATTTTTGCCCGAGGGCTTACTCACCTTCACCAAATTTATCCGCAATTAAGGCTAGCAATGCATTCATCGCTTCGGCCTCATCAGCAGCATTACTGGTTTCAATGGTAATTTTGCTGCCCTTGCCTGCAGCCAACATCATCACACCCATAATTGACTTGGCATTGACGCGACGTTGATTACGAGTAATCCATACCTCACATTGAAACTGGCTAGCCAATTGCGTTAATTTACTCGATGCTCGCGCATGTAATCCTAATTTATTGATGATTTCTACTTCTTGTTGCAGCATTATGAATCGCCTTTTTCATCTTGTGGCACCGCAGGCAGCATATACAATACCCCTTCTAAACCACCGGTAATGGCTTTACTCACGGCAATATCTAGCGATTGATGGCCATAAGTTAATGCTCGAACTAACATCGGCAAATTAACCCCTGCGACCGCTTCAACGTGGCCCGGAACAATTAAACGACTGGCGATATTTGAAGGCGTGCCACCATAAATATCGGTCAATAATAAGACGCCCGAACCATCGTCCAGCTGATTGATCAATTCTTGCGCTCGTTTCATTAATTCATCGGGATCATCGGCCTTACTTACGGCCAATTGAGCCAATTGCGGCAAAGCACGTCCCATAATGTGCTGAGCACAGGCAATAAGCGCTTCACCCATGGTGTAATGAGTGACAATGATGATTCCTACCATGTGTGACGGGATCCTTTTCCAGCTCGTTTTTAAGAGCTTTTAATATCTATTTAAGCTAGGGTCTACTGATCAAAAGCTAATCGTCAGCAGACCACAGATATAATATAGCTGTTTTAAAACTTACGACATGTTCATAGTACCTAACAACATCACTACAACAATTTAGCGTAATCGATACAAATGCGGCGGTGGTTTTAGCCACGTTAAACGCTGTTGTAATTGCTCAGTAATATACACATCGCCGTTGGCACTCACCATTAACACGTCTTTGATTCCAAAGCGCTGCGCATAACGCAGTGCTGATGGTACACCTTGAATAAACATCGGTTTGGTTGCCACATCAGACACCGTCCCGGCATCGGCATGGCTTGGGCTAAGGACCGTCACCGCCTGCACGCCTTGTGCTGGCTGCCCACTGCGGGGATCAATCACATGAGAATAACGCCGACCGTTCATTTCAAAAAAGCGTTGATAATCTCCCGTCGTGCCAATCGCTTCGCCGTCATACAAGGGCAATGTCGCCATGGCCTCAGGCAAACGTGGATGTTGCAAACCCACCACCCAAGGCTCGCCGCCTTTTTTGCCCAGCGCAATCACATTGCCACCGATATTCACCAGCGCATTCATCACCCGCGCTTTTCGCAAATAATTGGCCGAATGATCTAAAGCCCAGCCCTTAGCAAAGCCACCAAAATCAATCGCCAACTGTGGATTACTGCTACTCACGCTAGCACCATTCCACGTTAAATCATCTAGGCTAGGTTGTGCGGCCAACGCCGCTTGTAACGCCGCAGGGTCTGGCGTCACCGGCGCAAACTGGTCTTGATGAAACCCCCATAACTGCACCAAATTGCCAACGGCAGGATTAAATAATTGATCGGAGCGCTGTGCGTAATTGGCCGCTTGCTGAATCATTTGCGCCAATTCAATATCCACCAGCGCCGGTTCATCTCGGGCAAAAGCTTGATTTAAACGGGTCACTTCAGAAGGCTGCCAAGCGTGCAGCTTAACGTGCAAACGATCGAGTTCTTTTAAGACGGCATTGGCATGCTTTGCAGCCACTTCGGGCTCTAAGCCATAAATACTAATTTGTACTCGAGTGCCAAAGACATAGCTCTCTTGGGTATACAGCTGCGGCTGGCTACAGGCGCTCAATAGCAAACCCGCAGCGAGCCAAGCATAACGGCCGCCAAAGCGCCTCGCCGCACGCAACAAACGCGGCACGATGCCAACGGTCGTTAAATGCACGATTCGCTCAGCGGTGTTTAGCACTGCTCCAGCACCTTACGCTCTAAAGCGTCAATAAATAGGGCTGCGACATCAATCCCCGATTGAGCGGTGATTTCTTGAAAACACGTTGGGCTAGTGACATTGACCTCGGTGAGATGATCGCCAATCACATCCAGCCCCACCAAGAGTAAGCCTTGTGCCGCCAAACGCGGACCAAGCTGGCTGGCAATTTCACGGTCTCGCGCCGTCAAAGGTCGCGCAACCCCCGTGCCGCCAGCGGCTAAATTGCCGCGCGTTTCGCCCTGTGCTGGAATTCGTGCCAAACACCATTCAACGGGTACGCCATCAATCAACAAAATGCGTTTATCGCCGTCTTTAATCGCTGGCAGATAATTTTGCGCCATAATGGTTTGGCTGCCATTGGCGGTGAGCATCTCGAGTATCGAGCCCAAGTTGGCGTCGTCTGGGCGCAAGCGGAAGATACCTGCCCCACCCATACCATCGAGCGGCTTCACAATCACATCACCTAACTCTGCGACAAAGGCGCGAATATCGGCAGGATTTTGGCTGACAATGGTTTCGGTGGTGAATTCCGGAAACTTAAAAATCGCCAATTTTTCATTAAAATCACGCAAAGCTTGGCCGCTATTAAATACATTGGCGCCCTGCTCTTCAGCCAAACTAAATAGCTGCGTTGCATAATAATATTGCTGATTAAACGGTGGGTCTTTACGCATTAATACGCCAGAAAAATCACGCAACGCAATCGCTTCAGCATCGCCTTCTTGATACCATTCATCGGCATTGGGCGTTAACGTCAAACGCCGCGCAGTCGCTTGAACCAGCGTTTGCTTCAAACTCAACTCGTCAATCAAACACGTCCAAACTTCATGGCCACGCGCAATCGCTTCGCGCATCATGACAAAAGTGGTGTCTTTATAAATTTTGAAGCTAGCGAGTGGATCAACAACAAATAAAAATCGCATTTTTGAATCCTTTTTAAATAGCCCAACTCGATTTCACGTATTTAATGCCATCGCTTGAAAAGAATCGCCATCATTGTTAGCCAATGATGGCGCCTTGACTCATAGAAATTCTAGATGACATTAATGACGTAAATTAGTGCGCCAATTTCATCACAATCACGCCGCCAATAATCATCATCGCCCCCACGCTACGCATTACGGTGAGCGGGTCGTTAAACCACACTACGCCCACTAAAAATGTCCCAGCAGCGCCAATGCCGGTCCACACCGCATACGCGGTACCAATTGGGATCTGCTTTTGCGCCATCCATAGCAACAAACCACTCACGGCAATCGAGAGAATCGACGCAGCAATCGCCAATTTTGGGTACTGGCTGGTTTGTGACAGCTTAAATCCCAGCGGCCAGCCAATTTCACAAATACCAGCCCCGAGCAACAGCAGCCAAGCCTGGCTTAAAGCCGACATTATTCTTGTTCCAATTCAAGCGAAGCGGCCAACAGCGCCAAACGCGCCACCACGCCGTAGGCATAAAAACGATTGGCTTCACAATCAGGCGAGCCGTCACAATCGGGCGTAGTCAACGGAGTCGCAAAAGCCAATGGCTTAAAGTGCATCCCCGGCGCATTGAGGTTCTCGTCGATACCACGGCCGGTATGTACGCGATAAAAACCGCCAATTACAAATCGATCCAACATATACACCACGGGTTCGGCAACGCCATCATCGACGATTTCCATCGTTGGCACACCTTCTTTGCACGATCACATCGTGCACTTGCACCCCTTCTTTAATCACCGACATTTTATTGCGCTGTTTGCGATTTAAGCCGAGCAGATCTTCGCCCGATTTCACGCTCATAATCCCCATGCCATACGTGCCGGCATTGGCTTTGACAATCACAAATGGCGTTTGCTCAATCCCGTGTTCGGCATATTTAAGCGCAATCTTTTGAATCATTTGATCGACTGTAGCCGCCAGTTTTTCTTCGCCTTCGCGCGACTGAAAATCCAAGCCATCAACATGATCAAAATACGGATTTACGATCCATGGATCGATGCCAATCAATTGCGCAAAATCATTCACCACCCGATCATAGGCAGTAAAGTGCTGCGTTTTAGTGCGTGTTGACCAGCCAGCATGCAGCGGAGGCAACAGCGTTTGCTCGATGTTTTCTAATATGCTCGGAATACCGGCTGACAAATCGTTATTGAGCAGCACCACGCACGGATCAAAATCAGCCAAACCAACACGATTGCCGGTACGAATGACGGGCTCTTGCACCATGGTGCTGCCGTCAGGCATTTCCAGCGTTGTGGCAGCAGTGATTTCTGGATTCAGGCTACCGATGCGCACCACCATCCCTGCTTGGCGCAAAATCTTGCTCAGCGCCGCCACATTTTGTAGATAGAACTGATTGCGAGTGTGATTTTCTGGAATCAACAAGACGCGGCGCGCATCAGGGCAATAGCCTTCCAACGCGGTCATCGCCGCTTGCACTGCCAGCGGGTGAAAATCAGGATTTAAATTATTAAAGCCGCCCGGAAATAGATTCATATCGACCGGTGCGAGTTTATAAGCCGCGTTGCGTAAATCGACCGAACCATAAAACGGCGGGGTATGCTCTTGCCATTGATTGCGAAACCAGTGCTCAATCTCGGGTTGCGCAGCGAGGATTTTTCGCTCAAGGTCTAAGAGAGGCCCAGTTAAGGCTGTGGTCAGATGCGGCACGCTCATGGCGACTCCGGCGAAAGTTAGAAAGGGATCTGCAAGATATGGCGGCTAAATGGCCAAATTCAAGCTCTCCGTCACTACACCAGCAAGGTATCTATAGGTATATGCATCAATGCTTTTATATATAAAGCATCTAGAGCAATACCGGCATAGCACTAAAAACACCCTTTAGCCAAAAACAGCAATGCGATCCCAGCGATAATCATCCAGAACGTAATGGCTTAAATTCATCCTATTTAGTCTGATTTAAAGAACAATGCGTTTCGCCTCGCCAACTCTTTTTATGGCGATTAGCTTGGCAAACAGGCGGCTGAAACTGCGCCCACCAGATTGAATGATGACGGGCAAAAGCATCATATTTCACATCATTCATCGCCAAACATCGCCAAAATCACCTTAAATAACAGCGCATACCCCATCCCACATCGATTGACCCAGCGGCATATCCTATGTGCATAATGCAGTATTGATTAGTCATCAAACCCAAAACGAGTTGTTCTTCAATGAAAACAAAATTGCTGCCCGAAGCTTTGCTGGCCTTTGAATCACTTGCTCGCCTTGGTAGCTTTACCGCCGCAGCGCAAGAAATGAGCTGCGCTAAAAGCCATGTTAGCCAGTTAATTGGTCAATTAGAGCTGGAATTGAGCTCGGTGTTATTGCTACGCAGCACGCGGCGCATCTCTTTAACTGAATCGGGACAAACGCTATTGATCCACGCGCAGGCTTTGCGCGAATTATTAGGCCAAGTTCGCTTAGATATTGAAGATACGCAGCAACATATTGAAGGCGAATTATTCATCAGCACCACGCCATCGATGGCGCAATATGTGATCGGCCCTTTAATGGCGCAATTTGCCAAATTACAGCCCAAGCTCAATATTCGCGTTGACGCCAATAACCGCATCCAAGACCCGATTTTGGAAGGCATTGATTTTTGTATTCGCTCAGGTACGGTGGGGGATGAACGTTTAGTCGGACGACTTGCTGGACATTCACTGGAAAAGCTCTACGCCTCACCGCATTATTTGCAGCAAGCGCCGCAATTACACAGCCCAGCAGATCTAACTCACCACGATATTTTAATTAACGACGAGTATCAAACAACGCGGCAATGGCAAATGCAATCGGCTGGCGCCAAATTCACTGTCGACTTGCAACCGGTGCTGTGTAGCAATAACAATCCCACCCTGGCCATGAGTGCCGTGGCCGGGCACGGTATCGCGCTATTGCCCGATATCGTTGGTGAAAGCTATTGTCGCTTGGGATTATTACAGGCGGTGTTGCCACAGTGGTACGAAAAACCAACGCCGATTTATTTGGTGTATCCACAACGCAGCGCGATGCCCAAAAAATACCGCGCCTTTATTGATTTTATTTTGCCCGAGCTGAAAGCCAGATTATCCAGCTCGGCTGCGGATTAAGTCGGCCAAGTTCCAGTACCAGTACGTGCGCCGGTATTATCCAGAATGAGCGTGCCGTCGCTCGCCTGTGACTTGCCAGCAATGGGAGTCGCCGTCAGCGTAAAATGTGGTGTCAGTACATGCCGCAGTAAAGGTGTAATAGGTATTGCTTGGGGTATCGCTAGGATTGGCAACGCCGCAAGTCGTTCCGCCGCTGGCGGTGGTGTAGCGGCCATTGGTGGTGTAATAACGCTCAAACGCCTGTGCTTGCGACACGATGCTTTGCTGGGCGTCAACACGGCGGGTTTTCTTTATATACTCCTGATAATTTGGCAGTGCAATCGCCGATAAAATACCAATAATCGCCACTGTAATCATCAATTCAATTAAGCTAAAACCTCGGTGATTAATCATGCTGATTCCTTAAAGTGGGCAGATAAAAGCCGTTGTTTGTAATACCACCACCGAGCTACTATCAGCACCCTGTCCGCGCGCGAGGATGCTGTAGGCTGCACATGCCGATGCCAATTTATCGGCGGGTAGCAGCGTATTGGGCAATCTATTGATTAAATATCTGGCAGAAGATTTCTGTCCGCTGGCAAGCGTCGCCTCCGCCGAATTAGTGTCAGACCACGCCGTTGGCATGGCGGTCACGGCATCCGCTACCCCAACCACCGACATGCTGTTGCAACCATCAGCACAGGTCTCTGCATTGGCTTGCAATAAAGCACTCCCTTGGCGCAGCCCCTGCTCTGCCGCCTGGTAGGCGCGATTGCGTTCCATGTAATTACCCGCCATTTTTTCATTCATCGTCGTGCCGCGCATGCCATTGACCACCAGGATGGTAACCACCGCCAACATCACTAATGCAATAATCAAGATAAAACCACTTTGCTTATTTTTTCGCATCTTAGTCACCCCTAATTATTTTTGACACGAATAGTAGTGCGAAACATTCGATACAAATGGTGATCATCTTTAGTACCGGTAAACTCAGCCCCATTACAATTTTTGATGTTTTCAGCTTTCTCAATCGACGAATCAGTTTTTTCTGAACGCAAAATCAAACACACTTTGACGGAGACGATTTGTGCTGCACTAACATTTGTCAGCAATGCAATCGGCGAAGGTATCGGTGATGGTGATGGAACGGGAACGGGGGTTGGTGCAGGCGATGGTGCGGGTGCCGGTGGCACATACCGATCAGCAACACAATCTATGGGTTTGCTAGTGTCACAGCGAAACTCAGGCGCGAGGCTGGAACTTGGTGGGCTAGCAGAAGGATTGGGAGTGGCTATCGCATCATCAATACCATATTGAATTTGAAAATCGACCAGCTCGGTGCTGGTGCCAGAACTAGGGGCAATCCAATCGGCACAATCAGGGCAAGGGTTAGGAGTAGCGAGCGGATCCGGAGCGCAGCGCAATATATTATTCACTTTAGCAATCACTAAAGTACGCGGAGTAGGCGTCGGGTTAGGGAACACTGGCGTAGGCGTAGGCGCAAGCCCGCCATCACACGCAATTTGGCTTTCACCGTCGGGCGTAAAAATCACCCCGATCGCCTCACTCGACATCGCAATAATTCGCCCGGGTGTTGGGCTAGGGCCTAGTTGCAATGTAACTCTGGGATCTGGGCGATACCCTGCCTGGCTAACCACTCTTTGCAGCATCGAAATCGCAAAACGACCGTCTTCTGAAAGCTGATTTTGTATTCTTTGCAGATTCGACGTTTGCCGAGTGTTGCTGTACAGCGTGGTCAAAGCCAATAAAGCCACTAATGAAATCGCCATCGCGATCATTAATTCGATCAAAGAAATGCCGTATTGCTTAAACATTATTCAATCACCGTCGTATAGGTGCTCGACAGGCCATCGACAGCAGTCGTTTTCGAGCGGTTATCCAGCCAGCTAATCGACAATGTATACCGATAATAATCGGCAGACTGAGCCGGTGCGGACACCAAGACATACGTTGCTCCAGGCAATTGTGAACGTAAATATTGATTCCAACTGGCCATTTCAGAGGCCACCATATACGGCTGTTTACCGCCTTGATCCGCGCAATCCACCGCATCGTTATTGCTCGTATTCTGCACGCACAGTGAAAAATCAGGCGGCAATGGCATCCCCGATTCGGCATCACTACTCGCCAAAAAAGGACTGCGATTGACACGAATTCGGTCGCCTAAATCGGCTGCGAGGTCGACGGCAATGCTACGATAATAAGCACTTTGATTCATCGCTACCGAGCGCGCTTGCAAAGCGGCCAGCCCCAATAAACCCAGCCCCAAGATTATGACCGACACCATCACCTCGATCAGCGATAAACCCAATTGTTTGTGCATGCTTATGCTCCTGGTGCTGCAACCGGCCGCGGCGACTCGGTAGGCTAAGCCCGCCCTACACCGTATATTCATTAAGACAGGCTTAGCTGCACACCGTGCTGCTAATGCTTTTACTAATGTGACCCGAGAGTGAAACAGTAATGATTTGCTGTTTGCGCCCTGTTGAGCACAGCGTAAAGCTGGCTGCGGCAGTGCTGCTGCCTAGCGTGGAGTTAAACACCACACCCGTATTGAGCATGCTCACGACGACGTCTTTTTGCACTACAAAGCGCTGCAAAACCGTCGTCCCCTGCATGATGATCCAGCCCTTAGACCAATTGCTTGAAGCTGTCGAGCACGCGGTGGCCGTATTGGCATTGTCCACAGGGCATAAAGTGACATCTTGTTTTTGCTTAATCGCTTCCAAACGTGCGCTATTTAAACTGGTGACTAATAAATCACTTTGCGATGACAGGCGTGAATCGCGATATAAACTAATCATATCGGGCGCAGCAATCGCCAATAAAATACTCAAAATGGCGACTGAAATCATCAATTCAATTAAACTCATCCCCACAGCCAACCATGGTTTATTTTTTATCATTATTTAATCTCACGCCAAAGCGTAGTTTCTATTTTAAATCCAGTCGCTTTAGTTAATAATTTGGTTTTTTCTACCTTATCATTACCGATGGTGCCACTGTATAAAGTGCCTTTCCCGGTTGAAGCGGGTTTTGGGATAGGTTTAAATATAGTGATAGGTTTAGTTGACGTGAGTTTTGACGCCGTATACACCGCCATATAATTAGATTCGCGCTGTGCGATTGCCGCACCAGGATTGCCAAGCGCATTACTCTCATCCGTTGGCGTAATTAATTTAGCATCCTCAGCAACATAAGTTAGCTCAGTGGGAATACCGTCTTTTTCAAAACCGCTTACAAATTCTTTGCCACTGCTAAAATCAACTTGATCGGCATAGGTCGATTTGTCATCGAGTGCAATATCGGTGAAACTAGTTTTTTGTGGGCGAGTCTTGCTCTTGTTGGTCGTCACCGATCCGGTATACGGATTCAAACCCATAATCCAGCCTTTGCCGCCGGGCAAGCATTTTTCACTCGCCAGTGGAATACCAGTACCAAAGACCACTTTATCGTCAAAGATCATCGGCGAGGTGACGATGCGCTCGCTACTCACCGGCAAATTAACAAACCAGCCTAATTTACTACTGCTATCGATGCGTAAATCCAACGTATTGCTTGATATTTTGCGGTACACACCGCCACGAATTGCGGGCGTTGTCGCCGTCGCCGTTGCGGCTGAGACGCTCTTAGTTTCAACAATGGTTTGCACTTGCAGATTGGATTCAACAATCGTGTTTGGGCTATCTGCCATTTTATCGAGTACGGCATAAAATGATTGCTGGGTGACATCGCTTTTATCCGCATCACTGAGTAATTTACCGGTACCAAACAGCACTAAATTTCCAATCGGCTTGCCATCGGAGTTCTTAACTTCCAGCACCGCTGGCCGCATTACAATTGGCTTATTTGGCCCCGCATCGTAAATGGGCTTGGTAATGACTTTAAAATTGCTCGGATTATCATCGCTTAAATCAAAGCGCCATAATTTGCCATTGATATCCCCAGCATACACATAGTCCAATACGCCATCTTGCCCAACATCCACGCCAGCAGGCGACGATAATCCAGCCCCACCGGGAACATCAATTTGTTTTAATAATGCGCCGGTATCGGCATTGACAATATATAAAGACGAGCTATTCGCCAGTTGTGGCGAAGCCCCTTTAACCCAATTATTTTCATAGCCATTACTTAAAATAACGGCGGGAACCGCCGTGCTAGCACTGGTATGCACATTGTAAATAACCGGTGCGCCAAAGGCATAACCCATGGTATTGGTGCTAACATCAGTCCATTCCCATTTAATACTGCTATTACTACCTAAGGTCGATTCTGATGTGGCATCAACGGCAAAAAATCCTTTACCGCCTTGCCCTAAGCCGCCAACGAGGATAGTTTTCCAATTCGATCCTATTTTCACATCGGCCTGCCGCAAGCTCCCATTCACATGATATTCATGTGGCGTGCCACCACTTTGGCCGTAATCTGTAGCAGTGAGCGCTTTTAGATTGCCGTACACTGGAGATGGAATATAGCCCATCAGTTCAGTCATATTACTAATGCTAAAAGCGTGCAACATGCCGTCATTAGCACCGATAAAGACGATATTTCTAGCTGAATTACTCGTTTTATAAGCCTCGTAGGCGCTATCGGTGGTCGACCCTGCAGGCTTGCTCACCACAATCGGCTGGCTATCAATAATGTCGCCCAATACGCCATTGGGCCGAGTTCGAAAGCCGGTAATTCCCTCTGTGCCACGCAAAAAATTAACGACATTGCTGCGATCCGTCGTCGCCGTACCCAGAGCCGCCAATTGCGCAGCGGTCATGGCGCCTAAATTGGCGGCTGTAAAATCAAAGCTAGTAGTGGTACTGCCGACGACTTTAGACGTATAAATTTTACGGCTAGCAGCACTCGGAAAAATCGCTTTAGCATTGGGAGTGCATTGTGACGTTGCCGGATTAAAATCACCTGCGGAATCAAGATTTAAGCAACGCAATTCACCATACCAACCACTGGGATTAAATACCGGCTGAAAAACTTTATTGCCCGAGCTAGTGACGTCGGCCTGCGTTGCCACACCACCGGCATTCGAAATAGAAGCCACAATATCATTGACCGCACTGGTTAAAGCGCTAGTGAGTTGTGCTTCATTACCGGCGTTATAATATTTCCCCCCGCCAACCGATGCGGCTGCCGGTAATACATTATTGAGTACCGCAAAACCAACGGTATAGGTTTGCATATTTTGTTTTTTGAATTTCTCATCATCAAATGATTTGCCATCTAAATCATTCAATGGCGTTGCTGTGGTGGATACTCGCATATCTAAATCATTGGCATACTTGGCCACATCACGTAATGCCCTGGGTCGGTTGCTGGTATCGCCAAATGTAGGATTGGTATCTGCTGCGCCCTCTAAAGTCGCCGGGCAATCCGATCCTGAAGCAGTGGTGCAAACATTAAACGTTTTGGCTACCGCAACATTCGATGAATTAATGGAGGTGTAATTAATCGTCGGAAATGTTTCATCATTACTGGCATCACCATCGGTAATGACAATAGTAAAGTTTTTTTGGCAGCGATATTGAATCGGGCTAGTGTAATTACCCAGCCCATTGAGTGATGCTTTACCTTGGAAATATTGGGTTATTTCTAATAGCGCCTCGCCCAATGGCGTCGCAGTTCGACCCACTAAAGAATCAATCCCGCTAATCACATTGCTGCTACTACTGCCAATGGTAGTGACAATTCTTGACCCTGCGCTACGTTCAGAGCCACCAATCCCATTGGGATCATTAACCCGAAATGAAGCCACCCCCCAACGCAGGGTTGAATTATTACTGACTAAGTTTTTAGCCACTCGCTTAGCAACATTCATTTTGGTATTCGGATTGCTGCTATCACTATCAATCCACGTGCGGTAACCATCGGTGTTATTAACGAGGCAGCCGATCCAAATCTCACCCGGAGTGTCGCAACTGGATCCTTTGGCAATCCAATTATTGTTTTGATCTTGCACCATACTGCCGGAGTTATCGATCAGCAGCATGACATTGGGGGTCACCGAGGTGGATAATGTCGGCGGTAACGCGGGATAATATCCGCCAGCAAAGGCCAAATCTTGAAGGGCTAATGCCAATGTTAGCCAAATATAAATCGGCTTTACTTTGAATGAATTATTCATTGCACACCTCAAGCTTTGCTTTTACACCACTAAAAAATTACACACTCACCCAATAAATATATAGTAAAAACCATACGACTAACTTGGTAATTTGCTTGAAAAAGCTTACCTCTTGCTTCGTTCAATTCAGCCATTGGCCTAATATAAGCGCTGTGCCTCACATTTACTGTATCGCCTGATAGTTGGTTATATTTGCTAGTTCAATGGCAGCTGGCGGTATTTGACTGTGGGTTTATGGCGACTTTTTGATCGATCCCAAGATCGATAAGGCGGCTTTGTTTATCATGGTTAACATGAAACCAAGCCAATCTCTCGCGTCCGTACTCACCATCGCTTTACAAGCGGGTTTGCTCGCGCATCAATCGGGGGCGGGAACGCACCGCACTTCTTTAATTATTCAGCGCACAGCCAAAGCACTTGGCGCTGCGCGGGTTGAAGTGATTATTTCTTCCACCAATATTGGCGCCACCATCGAATGGGGGAGTGAGCGCGAGACGGGGTTTCGCAAAGCGCCGCATATGGGAGCCAATTTTGCTTTGCTCACCACGCTGAATCAGTGGCTCTGTGCCGTCGAGCAAGGCGAAGCGAATCCCGAATTAGCGCAGCAAGCACTAGATGACATGGCGCAAAAGCCAGTTCACTATCCGCGTTGGCTGATCATTATCTTGGTGGGTCTATCTTGCGGCAGCTTTGCGGCCTTGTTTGGCGGTGATAGCGCGGCCATCATGATCACCACACTCGGTGCAACGCTGGGCATGATGGTGCGTTTTTACTATGTATTGCGTCATTTCAAACCATCGGTGTTTGCCACTGCCGCCAGTTTTGTCGCACTACTTAGTACCGGACTACTCAGCCATTGGACGCAAACGCCTGAGGCGGCATTAGCGGCCTCAGTCTTGTTTTTAATTCCTGGCGTACCCCTCATTAATGGCGCAGCCGATTTACTCAATGCCAATTATCTTAACGGTATGGTGCGCTTTGCGATGAGTGGCGTGATTGTGCTGGGAATTGCCATTGGGGTGAGCTTAGCATTGCGAATCTTGGGGATATAAAGATGCACACTTGGCTTTTAGAATTATGGGCAGCCCCAGCGGCTTTGGGCTTTGCGCTGTTATTTAATGTGCCACCACGCGCTTTATGGCTGTGCGCTGGCTTGGCGGTTTTGGGGCATGCGGCCAGAAAATGGGTGGTGCTATTACAGGGTGATATCGTTTTTGCCACCTTAGCCGCAGCGATCTTAATCGGCTTAATTGCCGAATGGTGGTCGACTCGGCGCAATGAACCCGCCATTATCTATGCCATCAGCGCCGCAATTCCAATGGTGCCTGGCACGTATATGTATAAATCGGTGCAAGCTTTATTGGGCATTGCCAGCCTACCTGCGACGGAAACCGGTCAAGCATTACTCGTTACTGCGGGAGTGAGTGGTGTAAAAGCCGTGATGATAGTCCTAGCGCTGGCATTTGGCATTGCTGCGCCACTCTTATTGTGGCCAAAGAGGAATTCAACATGAAATACGCCATGATGTTATGCGCTTGTTTAGTCAGCCCAATGGTGGCTGCCAGTTTGCGTTGCAATCAAGCATTAATCGATGTTGGTGACTCAATGCACCGAGTTGAACAATATTGCGGCCAACCCACTGAAGCGCAGCAATACACCATGCCGTTAACGTATATCGATTCTCGCGGCTATCGCCGCAATGGTGGCGAGCAGGTCTATACCGAATGGATTTACAATTTTGGCCCCAATCGCTTTATGGCCAAAGTCCGCTTTATTGCGGGTGATGTAACGCAAATTAATGAATTGGGTTATGGCTACTAAAACCATAGGTATCTAAATATAGCCCTTGTAATTCATAGTATTAATTTAGATACCCATAAAAAAAAAGCCATTCAACAATGAATGGCTTTTTCTTTTCACTCGCTGCAATTAGCGATTGGCATGTGTCCATTGCGCGCAAAACTGGCGCAAAATACCGATGCTGTATTGCGCCGCGACTTCGTCAATAAACAATTTAAAATCCAGCGGTGCGCTGTCATTGGCTTCGTCAGAAATCGTGCGCATAATCGCAAATGGGATTTGGTAATCATCACAAACCTGAGCAATTGCTGCGCCTTCCATTTCAACCGCCAATAAATCCGGCAGTTCAAGCTTTAAGCCCGCCAATACTTTCATATCATTAATAAATTGATCACCACTGCCAATCAAACCATTGACGATATTGACGCGATTTAAAGCAAATTGCTGCTGCGACTCACTGCTAATTTTTATCGCAAATTCATTAGCCAAGAAATGCTCGGCAGCGCTACGCAATTGTGTACTTAAATCAGAGCAGCTATCAAAACGGCTCTTGCCAGTACGGGGAATTTCAAACTTCGGTAGCATTGGCGATACATTCATATCGTGCTGAATCAGCTGATCGGCAATCACAATATCACCAACGCTCAAGCCGTGATCCGCCGCACCCGCCACACCGCTCAACACAATGTGCGACACGCCAAATTGCTGAATCAAGCTAGTTACGGTACTCGATGCCGCCACCTTACCAATCCCCGATAAGACGCAAACACAAGGCACGCCCCATAAAGTACCGGTGATGTATTCACGATTACCCACAGTTTGCGTGTGTGCATCTTGCAAATACTGAGTTAGACCTTGCTGCTCTTCGACCATGGCAAAAACCAAACCAAGGCGACGTTGAATCGAATTTGACATAAAAACCAATATAAAGAGTGGCCATCATCGGCCGAAAAAAAATTTAAGCTGCGTAGCGCGTCGGATCAGCCATATTTGCCGCAGCAAAACCCGCTGCGCGCAAACGACAAGCATCACACACACCACACGCCTCACCTTGATCATTGGCCTGATAACAAGTCACCGTCAAACTGTAATCAACGCCCAATTTTTGGCCTTCAGTGACGATTTCAGCTTTTGACCAACGAATCAGTGGTGTATGAATATTCAGTGAAGAGCCTTCAACGCCCACTTTAGTCGCCAAACGCGCCATTGCTTGAAAGGCCGAAATATACTCTGGACGGCAATCTGGGTAACCCGAATAATCCACCGCATTCACACCAATAAAAATATCATCCGCTTTCAGCACTTCGGACCAAGCCAAAGCAAACGACAGTAACACGGTATTGCGTGCTGGCACGTAGGTTACTGGAATTTCGTTTTCCACTTCAATACCATCGACCGGCATCGCAATATTCGCGTCAGTCAGCGCCGAGCCACCAAAGCCCGCCAAATCAATCTTAATCACCCGATGCTCAATGGCACCTAAAGCTTTTGCCACCCGCGCAGCGGCTTGCAATTCGGCATTATGCCGTTGGCCATAATCAAACGACAATGCATAGCAATCAAAGCCTTTGGCTTTGGCAATCGCCAAGCACGTTGCTGAATCCAAACCACCCGACAATAAAATAACTGCTTTTTTCTTCATCATTTTGACTTCTCTGTTTGACTCGACGCTGCGCGCTTGCCGTTTTACTCAATCCGGCCAGCACTTGTTCAGCGAGATCATGATATAAATTCGTTTTATAAATTCGGGCCACGCTCGAAGCGATCATGGCCGAGATCATGATGGAAATCACCATATCGTGGCCATCGGTCATTTCCATCAAAATAATCGCCGACGTTAGCGGCGCTCGGGTAATGGCTGCCAGTGCCGCCACCATGCCCAAGGCAATCAACTTAATTTTGAGCTCGGGATCAAAAAATGGCACAAACCAACTGCCAATCCCTGCGCCCAAACTCAATGACGGCGCAAAAATGCCACCCGGCAAACCGGTTAAAAACGTGCCTAATTGCCCAATAAATTTAAGCGGCAAAAAGTACCACGCCAACTCAGTATGCCCCGCAATCACTTCGCTGGTAATTTCAGCGCCGCTGCCATAAATCGGCGCGATCAAACCACAGATCCCAATTAAAAATCCGCAAGCAGCAATAAAATAATAGGGATGGTATTGCCGGTAATCCTTTATCTTTGGTGGCATCCAAGTCGATACGTTCACACAAAGCCAAGAAAAAGCCCCGCCAATTAAGCCCGCCAATAGCGCAATCAGCACCAAAGGTAGCAAAATAGAATAACTAAACGGCGGCACATGAATCTTGCCAAAATAAACGTAATCACCTTGCAAAGCCAAAGAGACCAAACCGGCCAAAATCACCGCGCCGAGCAATTTACCCGAGGTTTTTTCTTCTACCGAGCGCGCCAGCTCTTCAAAAGCAAACACAATCCCCGCCAACGGGGTATTAAATGCCGCTGCAATCCCCGCTGCGCCGCCGGCCAAAATCAATTGCCGGCGAAAAACCGGATCATCAATCGGCAAAAGCTTGCGGCAAGCAAACATAATACTGGCGCCGATTTGCACCGTTGGCCCTTCGCGGCCCAACACAAAGCCACTACCAAGCCCCAACACAATGCCGATAAATTTAGCGACAGCAATCCGTAGCGACAATAAACGTTCGATCTGCCCTACATCATGATTGAGCTGCAAAGCGGCTTGCGCCTGCGGAATCCCGCTGCCCTGAGCGCCAGAACCAATGTGCTCCATAATCCAGCGAATCGCCATCCCACCCAATGGCAGCGACAACAAAGGCCACCACCACCATTTTTGCTGCATCGCGCTAAAACCAGCAAAAGCCCAATTGGCTGCGCTCGCCAGCAAAAAAGCCACTAGCCCGACTAGGGCAGCCCCCAACCACAAAGCAATCGTCGTTCGACTGCGGCTAGGTAAATGATAAAGTTTGACCAATACACGCTTAAAGACCATCGGATATCCTAGGTATATTCAGCTAAATTACTATTATCTTGGCTTGCTAGCCTATACCCCTGGCTTGTCACCCCAGAGGATTTTATGCAATTGCACTTGAACCCGCACCGGCAAGCGATCATCAATCACCCATTGCGCCAAATCAGCGGGCTTGAGGCTTTCCCAAACCGGAGAGAAAATCACTGGCGCACGTAGCTCGAGTTGTTCGGCACGCACTTTATCGCGCGCCCATTCATAATCGGCGCGATCGACTAAAACAAATTTGATTTCATCATTTTGATTAACGGCAGCAACATTGGGCCAATGCATATTGTGCATCTCGCCAGAACCCGGCGTTTTGATATCCAACACCCGTGACACACGTGGATCCACCGTATCAATCGGCTGACCACCGCCGGTTTCAACGCTAACGTCAAAACCTTCATCACACAGTTGTTGAAATAAAAGATGCACCGCTTTTTGCGCCAAAGGCTCGCCGCCAGTGACACATATCGTTTTACAGCCAAAATCGCGGATTTGCTGCATGATGACGTCGATTTCTAGCGTTTTGCCGCCGGTAAACGCATAAGCGCTATCGCAATAACCGCAGCGCATAGGGCAGCCAGTTAGGCGAACAAACACCGTCGGTAAACCCATACGGCGAGTTTCGCCTTGCAGCGAATGGAATATTTCAGTGATTCTAAGGGTCGTACGCATTACCAATCTCCTAGCCGGAATACAGTCCGGGGGAATAAAAAACGGCATCGATGATCGATGCCGAGGTGCTATTTTATACCGAAATCATGTTTACAGCAGGTAACAATTCCCCATGAGCATGACGGCTTAATTCGGAGCCATCAAGGCTTTTTTGGCGCGCACTGCCGCATCCGATTGCGGATATTGCTCAATAATCGTAATGAGGTAATTACGCGAGGTCTTTTTATCATTCATGGCTGCAGCTACCGACGCCAAACCCAGCAAAGCATCGGCTGCTTTGGGGTCCGTTGGCGCGTTTTCTACCACATTTTTAAATGCGCTAGTCGCTGATTTATAATCTTTACTCATTGCGTAACTCGTACCCAGCCAATATTGCGCCGCGGGCAGTTTGTCACTTTTAGGAAATTCAGCCACAAATTTATTTAAAGCGGCGCTCGCGTCTTTGAATTTTTTGGCTTGCACCAAGGCCACAGCGGCATCAAAGCTGTCTTGCTCACTGGCTTGTTGGCCGGCTTTAATCTCGGCTTTACCTTGTTCAATCGCGCGTAAACGATTATCCAAATCGATATACAAATCTTTTTGGCGCTGAATCGCTTCATTTAAATTAAATTGCAGCACTTCATTTTGGCCATTGAGTTTAGCCAATTCATCTTTTTGCAGTTCAATTTGGCGTACCAAATTGAGAATTTGTTTATTTCCGGCTTCCAATTGATCAATTCGCATTTGATTTTGCTGCTGCAAAGTCTGCACTTTATTGGTTAAATCAAGTACTTGCTGGCGAGCCACATTGTCATCAAATAAACCGGCCTGTGAATGCGCGCTCCAAGCCAATAATGCCAAAGCAATCAGACTTTTTTTGAAGTGGGTCATAAGTTAATCCGTATTCTTATAAAAAGCACAAACCCCGACCGGCGGGGCTTGTGCGGATGACGCTAGCTGAATCAATCGCCAACTCGCAGTCGATTACTGGCTTTGCTCACCAGCGTAAACGATATCTGCCGACGATTACGCGACCATGCTTCATCAGTATCACCGTTTTCTAGCGGACGCTCTTCACCAAAGCTCACCGCTTCGATTTGGCCAGCCGGTACGCCCAAAGCTTTCAGCATCGAGTTCACGGCTTCAGCGCGCTTTTGACCTAAAGCCAAATTGTATTCAGCGGTACCGCGGTTATCGGTATTGCCTTGCAAGATGATTTTAACGTCTTTGTGGTTCAACAAAAACTTAGCGTGCGCTTGCACCATTTCATTAAAATCTGGGCGAACCACATACGAATCGTAATCAAAATAAACCCGACGTTGTGACAAAACATTGTTTGGATCAGTCAATTCAGGATACATCGACTTACCGCTGGTTTTGCTGGTATCCACGGTTTTGATTTCGCTGCCATTGCCGTCTTTGCCCGCATTACCCGCTGCAGGATCAACAATCGCTGCCGGTGGTGTGGTTGAACAAGCGCCTAACAAGGCGGCCATCATGATACTTAGAGCGATTTTTTCATTTGTAGTTCTCCAATAAAAAATAAAAAACTCACCACAGAGGCACTAAGGCACAAATTCACCACCAAATCCGACGCCTAAGCGCGAATGAAGATGGTTATTTTTAGTTGTCTCTATGCCTCTGTGGTGATCGATTTTGACCTGCTGGTGGATAATATTAGCGCAGCATCGGCCCCCAAGCAGGCTGACGAACTTCACCGTTAGGCGACTTCAAGCGCTGCTTCACTTTGCCATCGCTAGAAACAATCGCCAATGTGCCACGGCGACCAATATCAGTTTCGTACAAAATCATTGCGCTATTGGGCGCAAACGACGGAGAGTCGTCCATATTGCTCGACGTTAAGGTATTGCTACGCCGCGTATTCAAATCCATGACAGCAACACGATACCCGTTATCACGGGTAATGTAAGTCATATATTTACCATCGGGTGAGACTTTGGCGCTGGCATTGTAAGCGCCAGAAAAAGTCAGTCGCTCGGCATTGCCGCCGTTCACGCTCGAGCGATAAATTTGCGGGCTACCGCCACGATCCGATGTAAATAAAATGCTTCGACCATCGGCAGTGAACGTCGGTTCCGTATTAATTTCACCACCTTGGCTGATGCGGCGCGGATTAGTGCCGTCGACATTCACCAAAAAGATTTGGCTGCCGCCATCTTTAGTCAAGACCACCGCCAATTGACGACCATCAGGCGACCAAGCTGGCGCTGAATTACTGCCTTTAAAATTAGCCGCAGTCCAACGCTTACCCGTCGCTAATTCATGCACATACACCACTGGTTTTTCTAATTCAAACGACACATACGCCAACTTGCCACCGTCGGGTGACCATTTTGGCGACATAATCGGCATTCTGGATTTCAATACCGTTTGTGCACCATAGCCATCGGCATCGGCCACTTGCAATTGATAGCTCTTGCCGTTTTTCAACACATAAGCAATTCGCGAAGCAAAAGCGCCTGGGTTGCCAGTGATTTTGGCGTAAATCATATCGGCGATTTGATGACTAATCCGGCGTAATTGATTCGGGCTACCGCGTTTTTCAAACGCAATCAGCTCTTGCTTGCTAGCCACATCAATCAGCCAAAATTTAACCAGTATCTGCCCGCCATCATTGAGCAACTGCCCAATCACCGCATATTGCGCGCCACCGGCTTGCAGCGCTGAATAATTCAGTGCCGAAGGGGTATAAGCCTGCAAGCTAGGATCATTAAAGTTCAGCACTTTAAACACCCCACTGGTATTTAAATCACTGGCAATCACTGGGGTGACCGACTGGCGATCGAGCTGCTCATTTTGAAACGGCAAAATCGCAATCGGATACTGCTGGCTACCGACGCCAACGACTTCGATGGTCATATCCGCTTGCGCCACACTGCTGCTGGCGAGCAAGAGTAAAAAGGTCAACTGACGGAATACACGTTGCAGCACACTATTCTCCTAAGTCATTACTCTTTGGGGGCAAATTCCCAGCGAATATCACGGTAATCATTAAATGTTGCGCCAGCTGGCGGTTTTGGGAATGGCGCATACAACTGAATTGCGCGCTTCACCGCTTCATCCCATTTCGGGTCGCCACTGGCCTTGATTAACTCAATCTGGCGAATCTCACCGCTTGGCAATAAATGAATCTTATACGTCACGCGTGGATTTTGATTGCTTGGGGTATAAACAATCTTCTGTTTAATATCTTGCCCCACGCCACGTGCATAGCCTTCACCCACGCCCGAACCCTTGCCTTTACCCGCGCCACCCGTAGCACCAACGGTGTCGCCAGTGCCACCGACTTTACCGCCGGCTTTAGCGTTCGGATTAGGTTTACTCTGCGTATCGGCACCTAATAAATTATCAAAGCCCAATGCGCTTTCTAATTCGCTCTTCGGTTTTTTCACTTCGGCTTTTTTCGGCGCGGCGCTGGCTTTCGCTGGCGGCACCACCACGCTTGGCTTAGCTGTCGCCACTGGGGTCGGCTTCACGGTAGGCTTGGCGCTCGGTTTAGCGCTTGGCGTTGGCGTCGGTTTGACCGTCGGCGTCGGCGTTGGTTTCACGGTGGCGGTTGGCTTAGCTTTGATTTTTTCTGTCACCACATCCGGCGCTTTGACTGGATCAATTTGCGGCTCAACTTTGGCCACCACTTTACGCTCCGGTTTAGCTTCAACCATAGGCTGGCGTACCGGTGCTGGCGGCGGCGCGCCCCACAATTCGACCACCACCGGATCGGGCTGCTTGGTTTTCCATTGCACAGAAAACAGCAATAATCCGAGCAACAGCAAATGCATCGCAATGGCTAAAACCAGCGCTAGGCCTTGATGTTCAGACGGATAATTGGATTGATTTGGCTTCATTACTGCTGTGAGACCTGTAAAGCAACTCGGGGAATTTCGGCCATGCGTAGCGCATCGGTGGTTTGCATCACTGCGTCGTAGCGCACATTTTTATCCGCAGCAATCACCACTGGGCGCTCGGTACCGGCGGCAGCATCCACTTTGATTTTAATCGCCGCAGCGAGCGCCTTGGCGTCGGGATAAGACGTGACTTCTTGACCGTCTTTGAGCGTAATGGCGCCATCTTTATCAATATCCACCGTCATGGGATTGCCGGTCACTTGCTGGCTCGATTTGCCAGCTGAAGGCAGCTCGACCAAACCCGAAGGCATTCCCGGTGCGGCCACCATAAAGATCACCAGCAACACCAACATCACGTCAACATAGGGCACAACATTAATTTCATTCTTAGCACGGCGAGGGCGACGAGCCATAAGATCAATCCTTAGAATATGGCGGCAATTTAAAGCCACGTCTTAAACCACCAAGACACCGAGGCACGGAGAAATTCAAAATCGAAGCGGTTTTTCTCTGCGCCTCTGCGCCGCTGTGGTTCAATATTTTTTATACTTAGCGCCCAATTTGGCGTTGCAATACATTCGAGAATTCTTCAATAAACGTATCAAAACGACCGGCTAAACGATCTACGTCATGCGCAAAGCGGTTGTACGCTACCACGGCAGGAATCGCGGCAAACAAACCAATCGCCGTAGCCACCAAAGCCTCGGCAATATGCGGTGCCACGGTGGCTAAAGTCGCTTGGCCCACATTACCCAAGCCTTTAAACGCATACATAATGCCCCACACCGTGCCAAACAAACCAATATACGGGCTGACTGAACCGACCGAGGCCAAAAACGAGGTGTGCTTATCTAAATAATCCAGTTCACGCTGGCAAGACGCTCGCATCGCGCGGCGGGTGCCTTCCATCACATCGGATAACTCCATGCCCGATTTTTGGCGCAATTTTAAAAACTCGCTAAAACCGGCCATAAAGATTTTTTCCATGCCGATATTGTTGCGGCTGTGTTTTACCTGTTCATACAAGGCGTTCAAATCCGAGCCGCCCCAAAAGCGATCTTCAAATTCATCAGTATGTTTTTTGGCGGTACTGATGGTGAAATGCTTGGTAAAAATATGCCACCACGACATAAACGACAGCGCCAGCAATAACACCATTACCATCTGAACGACAAAGCTCGCTTGCAACACCAAGCTAATAATCGACATATCTTCAACAGGTGCCATGTAGCAAAACTCCAAATAGGGCTCAGCAAACTCGAGTAACGACTCGATTTCGCATAAAAGTAGAAAAATTGATTGGCAAACGAAGAACGAACAGCGCTAGCACGCGCAGCATTCCAATGCGCAGACTTCGCCGCGCGGTGGTTTCAGCCCAAGCGCCACCACCACAATTAGATTCGATGGCACCGACCAAGCTCTTTAAGAGTGAGCTTGGCGTAAAAAGTTTACTTATTTTACGGGATTTATCATCGGCAAATCGATGAAGTTTTAATGGAATGGCATAAATTGCGTAATATTTACGCGAAGATGTCTGTTATTCGGTTTTTGGCGCTTCCAGACCAAAATGCAAATAGGCACTTAAAGTCGCCATTCGACCCACGCGGCGTGCGCTGCAAAAAGCCTTGTTGAATTAAATACGGCTCAATCACTTCTTCGATGGTGTCGGACGATTCACCAATCGCCGCCGCCACATTGTCTAGCCCCACTGGGCCACCGGCAAATTTATCCAAAATCGCGCGTAACACTTTTCTATCCATCACATCCCAACCGGCATGATCGACGTCGAGCATTTGCAGCGCCGCATCCGCCACTTCGCGCGTGACTTTGCCATCGTGCTTCACTTCAGCAAAATCGCGCACTCGCCGCAATAATCGATTGGCAATCCGCGGCGTGCCGCGCGAGCGCCGCGCCACTTCAAACGCACCCGCTTCGTCCATCTCCACCTGCATCAAGCTAGCCGAACGCGTGACGATGCGGGTTAGCTCTTCCGGCGTATAAAACTCTAAACGCGCCACAATACCAAAGCGATCCCGCAGTGGATTGGTCAACATCCCAGCGCGCGTGGTCGCGCCAATCAAGGTAAACGGTGGCAGATCGAGTTTGACTGAACGCGCCGCAGGGCCTTCGCCAATCATAATATCGAGCTGAAAGTCTTCGAGTGCTGGGTAGAGGATTTCTTCCACCACCGGCGAGAGTCGATGAATTTCATCAATAAACAACACGTCATGCGGCTCAAGATTGGTCAGCAATGCCGCCAAATCGCCAGCACGTTCCAACACCGGTCCCGACGTTTGCCGCAAATTCACCCCCAATTCGCGGGAGATAATATGCGCCAGCGTCGTCTTACCCAAACCCGGCGGGCCAAACAACAGCACATGATCCAGCGCTTCGCCGCGCTTTTTCGCCGCTTCAATAAAAATCTCCAACTGGCCGCGTGCCTTCATTTGCCCGACGTATTCGTCGAGCAATTTAGGCCGTAAAGCACGCTCTTGCGCGTCTTCATTACTGGAAATCTTTTGCGCCGCAATCAATCGATCGGGCGGCGGAGCTGAAAACAGCGAGTCAGTTTCGATCATGAAATTAAAAAAACCATTAAAAATAAATTCAACATCACTATCGAATTTGTTGTTGAATATCTTGAATTAGCGCATTGAGGCTGGGAGAACATGGATTGTCGAAATTTAAATGTGGTGCGATTGCCTTCGCCCATGTGTATTTGTCTGGCCCCGCCACCTCAGTACGTTTAACGCCAATTGCATCTGCCAAAACTTCCCAAGCTCCGATAATGGCGTCTGGTTCAATATTTCTCAGTCTTTGTATCTTCGCCTTTGGATAGGCTTTCAAAACAGCATTTTCATCCGCAATATAAACCAGCTTTCGGTTTCTTCTATCGCTAAACCGAACAGCACCCGATTAGGTCGTTTCGGGAGGCGTTCCAGCATAGCATTTAAATCATGTTGTAATTGACCTGATGGTGTGTCATCGACATCAACTACAACGATGACACAAGCATCATCAGAAAGATAAGAAAACCCCCGCAATTTTGCGGGTAATTGATCCAATAAGCCCTGATGTTTCGGATTTGGCGGACCAAGTAAATCGTCAGGTAATTTTCCACGCCCTTTATGAGCGTGAATTCGAAAGTGAGAAATTTTCCTCTAAGCCGAATTTTCGAGTCAATATTTCACAAAGAGTCGGTACATCTGAACCACCCTCAACTAAAACCTCAAAATAACTCATGGGTTGCCAATTCCAAAGTGGTTGCTATACCAGAGACTTCCCATTGGAATTCCTTCATCAAACATCGCCCGTACTCCCTCAATGTCAGCAGCATTTGTCAGCTGGCTATATCCATCTAGCCCCTTACTTAAAATCCATACTTCTTCCGGTGCCAATGCATCAACGAAATTTGGGGCATGAGTTGTTATGAGTAACTGTGGACCACGAGATTTACGAGCAAAGCTTTTGAACTCACTAGCCAGATCGCCTAGTAATTGATGGTGCAAGCCATTTTCAGGTTCTTCAATTCCAACTAAGGGAGAAGGATCGGGGTCTTCCATAAGTAGCATATAGGCCAGCATTTTTAATGTGCCATCTGACATATCTTGCTGATAGAAAGGCTCTTCATATCCACTCGCTTGAAATGCAAGAAGCAAACGTTTGTCTGGAGCAATCACGGGCTCAATTCTTGTAATACCAGGAATCTTAATGGCGATGCGATCCAGCATCTGTCTAAAGCCATGAGGATTGGCACGTGAAATAAACTGCAAATATTTAGCTAAATTTTCACCCGTTCGATCCAAGTGGGGCTCAGCTCCTGCAATAGGTTGAGTACGTGCAAGCTGTGGAACAAAATATGACAGATACCAACCCGATAAGAAGTTTCGGAATAAGGCTATACGAGGATGATCGGCCAAAGTTCCTAAGGTTGAAATACCTAAAACTTGCCGGTCGCTCATTTTTACTTCAATACGAGCATTTCCTTCCGTGTCCACTGTACCTTCTCCAGACCAAACCGTACCAACACCGTCTGTAGTCTCAAAAAAGGAATGGGGCTGACCGTGAGTTTGCCCTTTTCTTCGTTGTCGCAACCGCTCATGTACAACGACTGGGCGGCCATATTTGTCACAATTAATATGCAATGAATAGCTAATAGGTCGGGCATCGGTATTCTCGCGATACCTAATCTCAAACTTAATTGACTCATCAATACCTTGAGTACGCATCCGCTCAAAGCCGCCACGATGAGGTTTGTCGCACGCGGCTTGAACGCCTTCTTGCAAGCAATCGCCGATAAAGCCTAAAGCATCCATCAAACTGGATTTTCCAACACCATTCGGACCAATCACCGTAATGAAACGCGGCAATACTTTATTTTTACTATCAATTGTAGGCTTACCTAAGGTCACATCGCGTAGAGCGCGAAAATTCTGTATCTGAATGCCTTCCAGAATTGCCATAACTTAGTTCCTAATTTTCGCTGAGTATCTATAGATGATTACAGATAAATTGGGTTTGTTGCACGACTTTAATTATTTACGCGACTTATTTAATCACAAAAAAGCTCGGAGTCAATTAGCCTTTAGCCAGTGATTTGAGCGCCATGCGAATGCCAGTTGAAACATCCGCATCCAGCGGCAGCGTTTTCATCGCCATATTAGCTTCGCGCTCGTTGTAACCTAAGGCCAGCAAGGCGTTGAGAATATCACTTCGATCATCCGGCGTGGTGGCGAATGGCAGACCGCCTGGCGTACTGGTTAAGCTGCTGGTCGCCAACTTGCCGCGTAATTCGAGCACCAAACGCTCGGCGGTTTTTTTGCCGATGCCGGGGATGGTCGATAGGCGCTTAATGTCTTCGGCCGCTACTGCGCTGGCCAATTCGTCAGCACCCATGCCCGATAAAATCGCCAAGGCAATTTTGGCGCCAATGCCCGAGACTTTAATTAAGGTACGAAAGCTATTGCGCTCGTCTTTACTGGCAAAACCGTAGAGTAATTGCGCGTCTTCGCGCACCAATAAATGCGTAAACAGCGTGGTTTTTTCACCCAAATGCGGCAGCACATAAAATGTGCTCATCGGCACATCCACTTCATAACCAACGCCATTGACGTCAATCACAATATGCGGCGGCTGTTTTTCGAGAATAAGGCCAGTAAGACGTCCGATCATGCGCTGATTTCCTTAAAGTGGAGCAAAAGCGTCGCCAACTCATAATCACGACAGTCGGCAACACGGAGCTCTAGCCTGCGGCCGAGCCATCAATGCGCTCAATTGTAACAGCGAATACTGGACGTTCGTTCACTTTGAAATCAGCGCGCTGCAAATAAGCCGCTATCGGCTAAAAATCCCGCATTGATTTGGCGTAGCGCATGACAAAAAGCGCCACAATCAACGTGGCCGCAGCAAAGCCCGCCAGCACATCGCTAAAATAATGCACGCCTAAAACCACGCGCGATAGACCACACACCACGGCGAAAAGCAGCGCCAAGCAATAAAAAAGGCTTTGTCGCTCGGGATAACGCTGCGCAAAAAATAAACGCCAGCCCCATCGACAGCGTCCACGCCGCCATCGAGTGGCCACTGGGAAACGAGGGCGAACTGGCGTGCGCCAAATGTAAAATTTCCGGTCGGGGTCTTTGCACGGTGTATTTAATTGCTGCTGCCAAAGCCCAACATGCACCGATGCTCAACGGTAAACCGATTGCCGCCAGCCGATCAGTTCGCCAAAAGTAGGCTGCCAACACGAAGGCCAGTAACAGCGAACCGCTAAAACTCATCAGCGCAGCCAAGATTTGGCTCAAGCGAACGGGTCCGTTTATACAGCGCTTGGCTCATCGTCACGTCGAGGGTATTTAAGTAAGGATGATCCAGCGCCAAGATGAGTAGTAGCAATAGTGCCATCCCCGCCAGCGCCAGCCATTGAAAACGCCGCACGGCCTGGGTGCGAGGATGTTGCCGTAAGCTAAAAGAGCGCATTTAATTATTCCAAATCAATTTTGCGCGATTCTAACTGAGCTGAAAATGACAATGTAGGTAATAAGTCATACGCATTTAAAACCAAGCGCCGCCATGCGCCCCCACTACGCCAGCACCAACGGTGAGCAAACTGAGCGCGAGTAAAGCGTAATGCAATCGCTGCAACAAGCGCATCGTTTTGCCGCTGAATCAAGCTGTGCTTTGCGCTTTAACCAGCCATGTATCAGCCACGGTTCCAGCACAAACAACATCAACGTGAAGATACCCCACGTGACAATCATCGCCCATAGCCACCAGGTATCGGCCAAGCGCGACCAAGCATTGCTGAGATACAGCATCGCCAAGCCCGAAATCAGCACAATTTGCGTACTGAATTTGGCCTGCAAACCAAAACGATGTTCGAGCTTCTCAAACAAAGCATAATCATTACCGCTGCGGCGCAGCGCTGGAATCAGAATAGTCGTCACAAAGGCCATGCCACAGCGCGTAATCATTGATCGTCATAGGTTTGGCCTTAAGGATGAATAATGAGTTTGAGTCCCAAGGCGATAAAAATCGACCCCGCAATTCGGTCTAACCACGTACCGGCCTTGGCATTGCGACTAAACCATTGCCCAATATGCCCAGCAAAAAAACCCAGCACAGCAAATAGCACCATCGCTTGCACCGTGAATATCGCGCCCAATTGGACAATCTGCCATGCGGCATCACCGCGAGCAGTGATCACAAATTGCGGTAAAAAAGCCAGAAAAAACAGCACTACTTTGGGGTTGATTGAATTGGCGATGACACCGCGTATAAATAATGTCCGCGTACTTTCTTGATGATGATTGCTGGTGATTTTTGAGCCACCTCGACGCTGTAGCGTCTGCCAGCCTAAATAAATGAGGTAGACGCCACCGGCGATTTTGAGCGCGGTAAATGCAATCGGCGAAGCCGCAATCAAGGCGCTCACGCCCAATGCCGCGAGTAAGGTATGACTTAAAACAACCCAGCGCACAGCCAAGACCAAATGCCATCCCACGCAATCGACCTCGCGTTGCACCAATGCTAAGTACCATTAAATTATCTGGGCCGGGCGAGAGCGTAACCAGCAATGCGGCACTCAAAAATGCAATAAATTGTTCTGGTGCAAGCAGCATGAAACCCTCACTTACTCATAGGTATCTTATTACAAATATTAATTACCATGCCTCAGCGAGCAATACCCACACTACGCCATGCGGCCGCGTTTCATTGAGAGTTGATATTCCATCAACTTTTTGGCAATACCGCCGCTGTGTTGGGCGTGAGTGAGAGCGACGCCGAGCGCGTCGGCGGCGTCGGCTTGCGGTACGCCCGATAGGCGCAAATGCCGCTGCACCATCAGGCCAACTTGTTCTTTATCGGCGTGGCCATTGCCGACCACCGCTTGTTTGACTTGCAGCGCGGTGTAGTCGGCCACTGGCAAGTTAGCCAACACCAGGGCCGCCACCGCAGCGCCGCGTGCTTGGCCGAGCATCAACGTGGCGGCAGGGTTGACGTTGACGAACACTTGTTCCACCGCCGATTCATCGGGCTGATAGGTGCGGATAATTTCGGCGATGCCGTCGAGGATAATTTTAATCCGCTCAGGCAGCGGGCCGCCTTGGGTTTTGATACAGCCCGATGCCACATAAATACGATTTTGCCCCACCACATCAATCACACCAAAACCAGTGGTGCGCGAGCCAGGGTCGATGCCAAGGATACGCATCAGTTAATCGATGTCGCTTGGCGCTCAAACGTCCACGTGCGGGTAATCACGAGAATTTGAGCGGGTTTACCAGCGGCGTCGAGCATATCGGGCGGCAGTTTTTTAAACGGCGATGACATTTTTAAAATCCGCACCGCCGCAGCGTCTAATTGCGAATTGCCCGAGGATTTATCAATCTCGGTATGCAGCAATCGACCATCAGCGGCAATTTCTACCGTGACGCGTAGCTGGCCATAGATTTTATTACCATGGCTATCGACCGGATAAGCCAGCGTGCCGACTTTCTCGATTCTTTGCCGCCAATCGTCAGCCCATATTGCTACGCTACTTTGCTTTGCTTGTGGACCAATAAATGTTTTTCGTGGTTTAGTTTGATAAGCATGATTATTCTTTGCGATTTCTGCAGCAAGGCTCGCCATTTTTAGATCTTGTTGCTTGCGGGTTTCTGCCGCCTGTCCCTGACCTTGCTGCTGATCTGGGCTATTTTTGCCGGCGTTACTCAAGCTAGGATTATTTTTTAGCTGGGTTAATAGCTGCTCTGCACGCGCTTCCAGCTGCTTTTGCTGCGATTCGATTTGCTCTAATTCAGGTGATGGCACACGGCTATCAGCAGGCAACGGTGATTTCACCCGATGATTAGCAGCATCAGTATTGCCCCCGCCATCAGAATCTGCCTGAGCTTCGACTTGCGCTTTTTGCGGCTTGCTTGCTCTTAGTTTTTTGATTCACCAGCACAATATCCAAGGGCTGTTGCGATACAAACTGCCGTGGATCGGGCATCACAAATTTGATGCCAAAAATTGGAAAGGCATGCGCAATGATTGAAAAACCAATGGCCATTGCCATAAAACGCTCCCGCCGATCCATTTTCTATTCCTAATCTAAACCCAAGCTTTAACCGCGCGAGTGTAGCACAGCCAACACTCGGCTTACGCAGCACCCTAGGTTTAGAGGAAGCGGAGTAGAATAAAGGAAACACTTATTTCTTTAAGGGATTCGATGATGTTGCGACTGATATTAATTTCTGCCTTACTGGCTACGCCCGCACTTGCGGCTGATGATGGTGCAAAAGTGGCGGCAAAATACAACTGTTTGGCATGTCATTCAATCGATAAAAAGATTGTTGGTCCATCGTATAAAGAGGTCGCTGCCAAGTACAAAGGGCAAAAAGGCGCCGAAGAAATGTTGATGGCCGAAGTCCGCAAAGGCTTGCCAGGCGGCAAATGGGGACCGATTCCGATGCCAGCACAGCAAATTGATGATAAAGATTTACGCACTATCATTCGCTGGGTTTTAGCGCAATAAGACAAAAGATTAACAAAAGTGTGATAAATGGTGTATTGCATAACAATGCGTTGTTGATTAAGCTGCTTCCCCATTTACTGTTTCATCATATGTAAGCGCTGATCAGCAGCGATTACCTCAGTAATGGTTTACAGATATAAGCGAGAAGAGAAACATGGCCAAGCTCACAGAACAAGACATCATCAACTGGAAAGGTTCAGAAGATGATTATATGAATGCGGACCAACTCGAGTTTTTTTCGCGAGCGTTTGGTGCAAATGAAGGAAGAATTGGTCGCCAACGCGACACAAACCACCAATCATTTGCAAGAACAAGAAGCCACCCCTGATCCGGCGGACCGCGCAACACTCGAAGAAGAATACGCACTTGAACTGCGTACCCGTGATCGTGAACGCAAATTGCTGTTGAAAATCGACTCAACGCTGCGCAATATTGACGCCAACAACTACGGTTTTTGTGAAGACACTGGCGAACCAATCGGTTTATTGCGTCTCTTGGCTCGTCCAACAGCGTCTTTAACCGTTGAAGCGCAAGAGCGCCGCGAACGCCAGAAAAAGCAATACGCAGACTAAAATGAATAAGACAGCGCAAGCGCAAGCGAGCGAACTGATCAAACAAACCCGCGCGCGCGTCACCGCAGCGCGGGTTAATATTTTGGCCGTTCTACTCACCGCCCAACGCCCGTTGTCACACCAAGATGTATTAACCACGCTCGACCCCGATGCCGATCGGGTGACGGTGTATCGCGTACTCGATTGGCTAACCGACATGGCTTTGGCGCATAAACTCGCCGGCGACGATCGCGTTTGGCGTTTTTCGGTCGCCTCCAAACCCCATCAACACGCGCATTTTCAATGCACCCGCTGCGGGCGTTTTTACTGCCTTGAGCATGTCAGCACCGATTTATCCCTCACCGTTCCAGCGCAATTTTTAATCGACGCGGTTGAAATCACCGTCAAAGGCGTCTGCGCCAGCTGTTTAAAATAAGCCCGCCCTCTGCCGATTGCCGCGCCCGACTGATTCGTATTGCCCTCTTTGATACTACCTATGGTTTTGTAGCGCGCACCTTGGCGTACACAGTGGCGATGATTTGGCGCAAGTCGAGGCCGATGAATTAGCGATGGTATCCGCGTGCGCAAACCCTAAGGCTTGGCACACCCTGCACATTTGATGAAGCAACACCTTTGCAGGCTTTAATGGATATTTCCTTGAACTGACTAGCATTAGTCTTTAATCTAGGGCCTGTTGACGCTTGGTTTACCCGCAAAAAATTCAACGTCAACAGGCCCTAGGCCTTTTCTAAGAATAAATGCCGTCATGGCAGCCGCTGGCAGGGAAAGATCACATGCAATACCAAACCGACGACGTCCGTATCCGCGAAATTAAAGAATTACTACCGCCAGTGGCTGTGATTGAAAAATATCCAGTCAACGAGCTGGCTTCAACTGCGGTGTTTGAAACGCGCCAAGCGATTCATCACATGCTCACTGGCAAAGATGACCGCCTGTTAGTCATCATCGGCCCATGCTCGATTCACGATCCAAAATCGGCGATTGAATATGGTCAGCGCTTAGTCAAACTGCGTGAACAATATAAAGATCACCTTGAAATTGTCATGCGCGTTTACTTTGAAAAGCCGCGCACCACCGTCGGCTGGAAAGGACTGATTAACGATCCATTCCTTAATGGCAGCTTCAATATCAATGAAGGCCTACGCATTGCGCGTAAATTATTGGTCGATTTAAACAACCTCGGTCTACCGACTGCCGGTGAATTTCTCGACATGATCACGCCGCAATACGTGGCTGATTTAATGAGCTGGGGCGCGATTGGCGCGCGCACTACCGAATCACAAGTGCATCGCGAACTGGCATCGGGCTTGTCTTGCCCAGTTGGCTTTAAAAACGGCACCGATGGCAATCTTAAAATTGCTTTTGACGCCATTAAATCAGCCGGTCAACCGCATCATTTCTTGTCGGTTACCAAATACGGTCATTCAGCGATTGTTGGCACCGGCGGTAATCCGGATTGCCACGTGATTTTGCGCGGCGGCAAAACGCCTAATTACGAAGAAAGCCATGTGCGCGCTGCCGCTGAAGAACTCAGCAAAGCCGGTTTAACCCCTAAAATCATGATCGACTTTAGCCACGGCAATAGCAGCAAAGACTATCGCCGCCAAAGCGTGGTTTGCGCTGACACCTGCGCCCAAATCGCCGCCGGCAGTGCCGCGATTTTTGGCGTGATGGTCGAAAGCCATTTGATTGAAGGTCGCCAAGACGATGGCGCAGATAAAGAGCTCACTTACGGTCAATCAATTACCGATGCCTGTATCGGCTGGGACACCACCGAAACGGTACTGAGCGATCTAGCCCAAGCCGTTGCCCAGCGCCGCGCTTTGGCTTAATTGACGTTGATTTAATCGAAAACTCCGCAAATTTTAAATACACCCCACAAATTGGAGCAATCCATATTTCTGGGGTGTATTTATATCCAAATAAGCAATGCAATTCAGATTTATTCAACGTAATTCAATCAATATTGCAAAAAATATGACGCGGTACTATTCCAAGCAAAAAACAAAGCTAAATGTTAGAATCTCGTAAGTTGGATTCTTATCAAAATGTTTTGGAAAAAAAATGAATTATCGCTCAATGTCATATGTAGTAATCCTTTTGGCCGCATTCAGCGGATGTGCTACTGAACAGTCGCGCAATTTACCTATTACACAAGTAACCAGCGCAAATACGGTTTATTCCGGCCAGCGCGCACCAATTGCAGTAGGAAAATTTGATAATCGTTCCAGCTATATGCGCGGTGTCTTTGCTGGAAAGATTGACCAACTTGGTAGCCAAGCTAAAACAATTTTAATTACTCATTTACAACAAACTGGACGATTTACAGTTCTTGAGCGAGAAAATCTCGCAGAATTAGAGCAGGAGACTAATTTTTAAAAACAAGAAACAGAAATTAAAAGGGGCTGATTATATTGTCACTGGTGATGTCACCGAATTTGGTCGAAAAGAAATTGGTGACATGCAGCTTTTTGGTTTACTCGGTCGAGGTAAATCTCAAATTGCCTATGCAAAAGTAAATTTAAATATCGTTAATACAGAAACGGCTGAAGTTGTTTATTCAGCACAAGGCGCTGGTGAATATGAACTTAACAATCGTGAAGTCCTTGGTTTTGGTGGCACAGCTAGTTATGACTCAACGTTGAACGGTAAGGTGCTTGATTTAGCCATTCGTGAGTCAGTCAACAATTTGGTAAAAGGCATTGAATCAGGTGCTTGGCAGCCAAACAAATAATTTTTGATCAAGGTACAAACACGATGAAAACCATGGTATTCAAACGCGTCACATGCTGGTGTAGTGTGCTTATTTTAGGTTTCTTAATGGGTTGCGCTGCACCACAAAAACCACTCTATAGCTGGGGCAGCTATCAAAAAGAGATTTATGCTTATTTTAAAAATACGCAGTCCAGCCCAACTGAGCAAATCATTGCATTAGAACAGCAAGAGCAAAAAGCCAAAGCGCAAGGTTTGGCAGTTCCTCCCGGCTTTCATGCACATTTAGGTATGCTTTACGCTAATTCAGGTCAAATCGATAAAGTGCAGCAACAATTTGAAATAGAAAAACAGCTTTATCCTGAATCAACAACCTATATGGATTTTTTACTTCTCAATCTAAATAAAAAATAATTGGATACAGTGATGAAGAGAATGATCAAGCTCGCATTAACCCTGCTAATTGCCTTATTGGCAACTGCATGTGCTCATCAACCCTTACCTTATGACTACACGGCGCTAAAAAAAAATAAGCCTAAATCAATTTTAGTTTTACCTCCGGTAAATTCATCACCAGATATAAATGCTAGTTATAGTTTACTGTCGCATCTAACTTTGCCATTAGCTGAATCGGGCTACTACGTTTATCCCGTCGCCGTCGTAAACGAAACCTTTAAACAAAATGGTTTGGTTCACCCAAGTGAGATTCAATCTGTTGAAGCAGCTAAGTTAGTAGAGATATTTGGTGCTGACACAGCACTGTATATCGACGTAGTAAAATATGGCACCAGCTATAACATTATCAGCAGCGATGTCGTCGTTTCTGCCAATGCCAAACTGATGGATTTACGCACAGGAGAGATGCTTTGGAACGGTAGTGCCACGGCCTCTAGCGCAGAAAACCAAGCGGCAAGTAGCAGTCTTATTGCGCTCTTAGTTACTGCCGTCGTAAATCAAATTATCAACACAACTACCGATCAAAGCCATGTGATGGCGGGTGTTGCTAGCTATCGCCTATTAAATCCAAATCGAGTGAATGGACTGCTTTATGGCCCACGCTCACCTAACTATGGTTTGAATTAAGCAAATACTGTACTCGCACTTGCCAGATAGTAATCTCAAGGTATTACTATCTGGCCTTTTTGGATATGCGTATACAGACATACACATTGGCACTATTTAATTAGCCATCGTTTCTCAACCGACGTAACTGCTGCCAAAGCACCAAGCCAATCACGCTGCCGAGCAGCATATTTACCAGCGGCAAGGCCGTATAAATACCGGTAACGCCCCACCATTGCGGCATCAGCCATAGTGCTGGGATCAACAGCAATGTTTTACCCAAGGTCCCGACCATCGCCAAGCGCGTTAGCGCCATCGCTTGCAACGCAATCACCCCCACAATCAAGATGCCATCAAACGGCAAGGCAAAGAGATGGAGCTGTAAAGCTTCGGTTGCCAGCGTAACCAAGGCGGGATCGTTGCCAATATACAGCGACGCAATCGCCGCCGGAAACAGCTGCACGGTGATCAGTAGCACCACACTAATCGCCAAACTCACTCGCAAACCGTAGCTTAAAATATGCGCCAAGCGTTCGTCGTCTTTAGCGCCAGTCGCGTAGCTTAATAAAGGCTGCATCCCCATCGCCAAACCGTGAATCAGCAAAATAAACACTGCCTCGGTATAACCGGCAATCGCATACGCGGCGACATCATTGCCCTTACCGTATTCCAATAGCTGATAATTATGCGCAAACATCAGTAGCGCCAAATTACCCTCCATCAATAAGCTCGAAACGCCCAGTTTCAGCATCGCCGGCATACTGGCCCAATCAGCGCGAAAATCGGCCAACACCAAGCGTAAATGCGCCATTGGGCTAAAGAAATACACCAAACCAGCCAAGGTAATAAAACCCTCAATCAGCAGCGTGGCCATCGCCGCGCCCGCCAAACCCAGCTGAAAATACACCAAAAATAGATAATTTAAAGCGATATTGCTCAAGGCGCTAAAAATCACCAGCGCCGTGGCCAACCTAGGTTGACCATCATTGCGAATCAAAAAGATCGCCGCAATCTGGCCAATATTCACCACGGCGCCCCACAACATAAACCGCAAATACGAGCGCGCTTCATGCAACACACTCGCCGCATTATCGGCATTCAGTAGCACCAGTATCCGCTCCAACTGGCTGATACCAATAGCGGGTAGAGCAATACCCAGCAGGGCAATAATAATCAGCGTATTGACCAAGGTTTGCGCGCGCTGCTGCGGTTTGCCCTGCGCCTTGCAAAATCGAAATCCGCGTTGCCGCGCCCATACTGACCATCGTGCCCAAGCCAATCTGCAGCATTACGATGGGATACACCAAATTAATCGCCGCCAGCGCATGCGCGCCCACATAACGGCCGACAAAAATCCCGTCGATCAATACATCTAAACTGACCACCAACATCCCGGCGACCGAGGGCAGCACATAGCGCCAAAATTGCGTTTTTACCGGCAGTTGATTTAAATCCGCCCTTGCTTGTGACGACATACAATCTCAATGCACGCAGGGTGCAAAGTCAATAAAGTCGCCATCGTAGCATTTAATCAATCACGCACGATTAATTAAATTCATGCAATAATTACCGACTGATTAAGCTGGGTTGAACAAGGGTAATCATGGCCAGAAAAACCAAAGAAGACGCGCAAAAAAACCCGTGACGCAATTTTAGACGCCGCCGAACAAGTGTTTTTTAAACACGGTATTGCCCAAACCACCATGGCCGACATTGCCAATGCCGCCCAAGTGTCACGTGGCGCGGTGTATGGTCACTACCCCAATAAAATCGACGTTTGCAAAGCCATGAGCGATCGTATGCTGGCGCACCCGGCAATGCCGTTCACACCCAGTAGCAGCGATGCGCTGGAAGCCTTGGTGCAAACCGGCATGTATTATCTGAATTTATTTAATCAATCTGGCTCGATTCAAACGGTGATTAGCATTTTGTATTACCGCTGCGAGCGCAGTGCGGAAAACATGCCGCTGATTCGGCACCGCGATTTGATCACCAAACGTTCCATGCATTACAGCCTGCGGCTATTGCGCCGCGCCGTCGCGCAGCAAGCCTTAGCCAACACGCTCGATTTGCGGCTAAGTAATTTGTATCTGCATACGGTGTTTGATGGTTTATATGATTTGCTGCAAGACTTTTACCCCGAGCGCCCCAACGCCGCCGCCAGCGATTGCGAACGCCTGCTACGCAATGCCGTCAGCAGCCTAAAAAACGCCCCGCATTTACAACACAGCGCAGAGTAATCAAGCAGGTATTTGCTTGTGGGTCATATTAATATTTATATGTAGCCATATACCAAATGATGATGGGGAATATTCAGACTGTATGTTGATGGTTTTAAGTGCCTGCGGCACGGCGGTTTTACAGTCGCAGTCCGCGACGGACGCACATCCATAGTTAAACTGGCTTTTATCATCGGGAGATTTCAGATTTGATGCCGTGCCGCGCTCGTCGGTCTGGGGCTTAAACACCCGTCCAAGCGCACCGAGTAAGGAGGGAGACAAACGGTTTTATCGTTTGGCTCACGACAATCGAGGGAACAGCGGAGCTGGGCGAGATCAAAATCGCCTTTCTTTTCCCCTCATTTCTTTGGCGAGACAAAGAAAAGAGGGTCCCCGTCGCGGACTGCGACTGTAAAACACCCGTGCCGCAGGCACTAAAACCCAACAACGCTCAGCAGTATATCTACATAGCCTATACCCAAATTAGGCTACAGCCATATACCTACAGCCAGCCCTTACGCTTAAAGAACCAATACGGAGAAATACCGGATAGCACCATCAGCACCAAGGCGGCGGGGTAGCCCCAGCTTTCGGCGAGCTCGGGCATGTGGGCGAAGTTCATGCCGTAGATTGAGGCGACCAAGGTGGGCGGTAGAAACACCACGCTGGCAATCGAGAAAATCTTGATGATTTTATTTTGCGCCAGATTAATCAAACCCATCACCGCATCCATCAAGAAGTTAATCTTGTCGAACAAAAACGCGCTGTGGTTATTGAGTGACTCTAAATCGCGCAGCACTTCGCGCAAATCGCCCTCTTGCGCGGTGGCCAACACGCGGCTGCGCAGCAAAAATGACAGCGCGCGGCGTGTGTCCATTAAATCGAGGCGCACTTTACCGTTAATGTCTTCGTGGCCAGCCAGCTCGGCCAGCGCTTGGCCCATGATTTCATCGGTCATTTCGGCGCTGCGATCGAGCACTCGGCGGCTCACGCCATCGAGCTGGGTATAAATTTCTTCGAGTACATCGGCGTCGTATTCCACTGCGGCATCATAAATCGCCAGCAAAATCTCTTGCGCGGTGGCAACAAAACCCGGCTGAACCCGAGCGCGTAAGCGAAACAAGCGAAACACCGCCAGCTCGTCTTGACGAATGGTCAGTAAGCGCCCTTGATTCAGCAAAAACGACACCGTGACGTTGGCGTATTCGTCTTCAGAATGCGATAGAAAAAACGAGCTCATATGCACGCCGTTTTCATCAACATAACAGCGCGCCGACTCTTCCAAGTCTTTGACTTCTTCGTCTTCAGGCAGTTCGAGCTTAAACACCTTTTGCACTAACTCACGCTCGTCGTCGGTGGGATCGACCATATCGACCCACAACACTTCGGGGCGCGATAAATCCTCGGGTACCAAGGCAGGTACCTGAATTAAACGACCAGCAGACAGTACAAAGGCATTGAGCATAATGAGCCTTGAAAGGTTAAAGCGGCAAACGCGCCGATTATACGCCGCGCAAGCCGCTGCGCTACAGGCAATTTGCCCTGCTGCACACGACAAATTGCATCCATTCGTACAATCGCCTCCATACCGCCGCAGTCATCAAAACACATAGGATTGGCATAGCCATTTGCGACCAACCCTCAGCAAACACTGTATTTAGCCCGCGCCAATTTGTAAATCAACGACAGGCCATGTTCAGCTAATTAACATAGCTTAAGTTTCACTTCATATTCCCGGCGCTTAATGGCGACTCGGATTAACGCTGCTAGGGTCTGTTGACGTTGGGCTTCCCGCCGCGCTGAATGAATTTGGCTCGCGGCGTTGCGGTTTAAGCCACCAATCAACACGCCACCGAGATGCCCGCCACCGCCAAGGAAATTCAAATGCATATCAAGCCACTGCCGCTGATTTTACTCATCAGCACGCTACTGTACTGCGCCGCCACTTACTTACAAAACGGCATGCCTGTAACTTATTGGCAATGGCGACACGAGCTGGTGCTGCTCACAGGTGTGCAGCTAATGACGGTGATGTCTGCCGCGATGCTCTTGGCCGTACGCCCAGCATGGCTAGAAAACTGGCTCAGTGGCCTCGATAAAATGTATGCGCTGCACAAGCAACTCGGGATTGCGGCGGGGATTTTACTGGCCGCGCATTGGTTAATTAAATTGTCGCCCAAACTGGTGATGGCAATGGAATGGGCTGCGCCACGCATTCGTAGCGGCGCCAAAATCAAAGATCCGCTGGTGTCTTGGGCCAAAGACGTCGGTGAATGGGCGGCATGGGCGATTTTGGCGATGGTGATTTTAGCGCTACTGCGCGCCGTGCCTTATCGCTACTGGCGCAAAGTGCATAAGCTATTTGCCCCGCTATTTTTAATGGGCGCATTGCATGGCCTGATTTTAATGCCGAGCGAATTTTGGCTGACGCCAGTGGGGGGCTTAATGGCGATTGCCTTGCTCGCTGGCTCGCTGTGTGCGCTGTATTCGCTATTTGGACAAATTGGCAAACGCCAACAACACCAAGGCCAGATCCAACACATTGAACAATTAGCCGCCAATCAGTTAGAAGTGACTTGCCAGCTCAATACATGGCCAGGGCATACCGCCGGGCAATTTGCACTGGTGAGTTTTGACCCAGCCGAGGGTGCTCATCCCTATACGATTGCCTCCGCCGATAGGGGGAATGGCCAGCTACGCTTTATCATTAAAGGCTTGGGTGACTATACCCGTACACTCGCACACCAACTGCAGGTGGGTGGCCCCGTACAAATCGAAGGCCCGTATGGTCGCTTTGATGGCAAGGCCAGCGGCGCACAGCGGCAAGCGTGGATTGCCGGTGGGATTGGCGTAACGCCTTTTTTAGCTTGGCTAGAAAGCGCTCAGTTTCAGCAGCAGCCGATTGATTTTTATTACTGTGTCACCCAAGCCGACCATGCGGCACGACTGGCTGAAATCCAAGCCGCTTGCGCCAAAAAACAAATTCGCCTGCATTTAATCGAAAGCGATTTAGGGCAAAGACTGGATATTCGCCAAATCCCCATCGAGCAACTCAGTGATATTTGGTACTGCGGCCCAGCTGGCTTAGGGCAAATGATTCAAGATTATTTAAGCCAGCACGCCAGCGCCCCACGCTTTCACCATGAAGCTTTTGCTATGCGCTAAGCAGCAACGATCAACTGCTTTGACCCGCTGCACCAGCGGGTCTTTTTTTGCCTGCGATGATCAATCAACCAAATTGGTCGCTGCCAACCGCCGCACAAATTCATGCTTAATTAAAATGTCGGAAATAAAAAACACCGTAATACAGCGCCCATTTTGCGTGTAGGCCGCTCGGAAACAAATGTGCTGTGGCAACACGATTTTGTATTCATAAATCACCCGCCCTTCACGCGTGAGCTGATAAGCCGCTTTGATTTGCTCTGGTCGATGCAAAATAATATTGGGTAATTCATGCGTAATATTGAGCTTTACCGCCGCTGCATGCGGTTTAAAACAGCGAAAAAACAGCGCCAAATAACGATTGCTTGCCAGCTTAACTTCCAACATCGGCCTCACCTTATTCAGTCCAACACCTCACTTAGCCTAGATCGCAAGCCACGCAAAAGCGAAAAATTCGCGCCAAACCACGATCTAACCGCCAACCAAAACATCACCAAGCACAAGGTAAAACAACAGAGCCTAGGGTCTGTTGACGCTTGGTTTGGCGGCAGCTTTTTTAAAAAAAGTCAGCCTGATGCTGCGTTACCAAGCGCTGGCGTAGAATGACTACGCTACGCGCTTCGTGCCTTGCCTCAGGCCAAAATCCGCACAAACGCGGTTGGCAAACCAAACGTCAACAGACCCTTTAACTTGACCGCGCGCAGACCGACGCCAAGATAAAACCGTATAATCCACCATCACCAATGCCCACCTTCACGCTGGACGACACCATGCACAATGACCAGACTGCCTCCGCAGAGAAACAAGCCGCCGCTAAACGCAGTACTTGGATTAGCGTGGTGGTGAATGTGGTGCTCACCGCCATCCAGCTGGTTGCCGGTGTTTTCGCGCACTCGCAAGCCTTGATCGCCGATGCGATTCATTCCCTATCGGACTTAATCGCCGACTTTGTGGTGCTATTTGCTAATCATCACAGCCAAAAAGACGCCGACGCCGACCATCATTACGGCCATCAACGCTATGAAAACGCCGCCTCGCTGGTGCTGGGCACCTTGCTGTTGGTAGTGGGCGCGGGCATGTTGTGGTCGGCACTGGGTAAAATCCAGCATCCTGAATCCATTGCGCCGGTTAAAAGCATTGCGCTGTGGGTGGCGCTGGCCGCGCTACTGAGTAAAGAATTGCTGTTTCGCTATATGCTCGCCGTCGCCGAGCGCGTGCGCTCAAGCATGTTGGTCGCCAACGCTTGGCATGCCCGCTCAGACGCCGCATCGTCTTTAGTGGTGGCGCTGGGCATTGGCGGTAATATGCTTGGCTATCATTTTCTCGACCCTATTGCCGCGATGATTGTTGGCCTCATGGTCGGCAAAATGGGCTGGCGCTTTGCATGGGACGCGATGCACGACTTGATGGACCGAGCGGTCGATGCAGCCACCATCAGTAGCATTGAGCAAACCCTGCGCGAAACGCCTCAATTGCTGGGCATTCACGCACTCAAAACCCGCAAAATGGGCGATTTGATTTTGGTTGATGTGCATTTAGAAGTTGATCGCACCATGAGCGTTGAGCAAGGCCATGACATCGCCGTCCTCGCTCGCCAGCGCGTGCTGAGCCAACACAGCGACGTGCTCAACGTCATGACCCACGTCGACCCTGCCGACAAAAAATAAACTGCAATAGCGTATTGCTTGGTCGAGTGTGCAAATCCTAAGGGTTTGCGCACGCCTCCCCCTCGTATCCAGACTCATTGCCACCGCGTGCGCCAAGGCGCCCCCTACACAAGCAAACGCCGAGTTTATAAAACGGGAATGACTGCTGATTGTGGATTTTGTAGGGTGCGCAAATCCACCGGATTTGCGCACGCGAAGATCATCGCCAAGCGTCACAATGTGCATCGCCACAACGAGCGCGTCGCTCTTAAAACACACCGCAAATATTTACTTTATACTTACTTCATTTATTTAAATGGAGTAATAATATGCGTATCGCCTTACTGGGTCTGGTCGGTGTTTTCACAGCGTTCACGGCATTGGCTGCCGATGACCATAGCAGCGTTTACAAAAAAGACGTGGCCGCCAATGTCGTATTTAAAACCAGCACCACCGCCAACGGCCAGCCGATTCATTACAACCACACCGATGACCCAGAAGCGACCATGCTGCAGGTTGAAATCCCCGCCGGCAAAGAAACCGGCTGGCATCAACACCCAGTTTCTGGCTACGCGTATATTTTATCTGGGCAGCTCACGGTGCAACTCAAAGATGGTAGCAGCAGCACCTTTGGCCCCGGCCAAGGCTTTGCCGAAGTCATCAGCACCGCGCACAATGGCAAAAACCTCGGCACCGAGCCGGTTAAATTAGTCGTTGTTTTCACCGGCACCAAATCTCAACCCTTCACCATCAAAGAGTAATCTGCCTTGCTACGCCTGCGGTGCGCTCGCTGCGCCGCAGGCGCAATAATATTTCCCGCTAAACCACCAAAACCGTTGAACCTTTCATCGCGGCCTTACTCTTATTGGCGCGGCCATTCGGGCTGCTTTTATAGAGATGCGACAGATGTTCAAGAAATTGTTTGCCGCCGTAGGTGTGGGCGGCGCGACGGTGGATACCGTACTCGACAACGCCAGTGTTTATCCCGGCAGTACGCTCAATGGTTATGTGTTGATTCGTGGCGGCAGCGTCGATCAGGCGATTGAATACGTCGACCTCGTACTGATGACCGAAGCCGAACAAAAAGTCGGCGATAGCGAAGTGCGCGTGGCGCAAACCATCGGCCAATTTCGCGTCGCCAACGGCTTTGTCGCCACTGCAGGTGTTGAGCGTCGGCTGCCGTTTTCTTTGACCTTACCGCTGGAAACGCCAGTGAATAACGCCTACGCCTTAGCCACTCCGGGCTACGGCTATGCGCCCAATGTCAAAGCGGCAGTGTGGATTCATACCGATTTGGCCATTGCCTCGGCCATTGACGCCAAAGATCGCGATTTTCTCGACGTGCAACCGCTAGCACAAATGCAGCGTCTGATCGCCGCCATGGGCAATCTAGGCTTTGCCCACGTCAGCAGCGATGTTGAAATCGGCACTGCGCGTATCGGCCAAGTGGCCAGCTCAATTGCTTGCTACCAAGAATTTGAGTTCCGCCCCATGCAGCATGGATTTTCGCGCATTCAAGAAGTCGAAATCACCTGCATTAGCCGCGCCGATGGCGTGTATGTGTTGATCGAAGCCGACCGCCGCTTTAGCCGCGACAGCTACACCAGCATGCATATGGATCAGCACTGGCAAAACGTCGATTGGGAAGGTCGTTTACGGATGATGTTGAGCTAAGGGGCCAGAGATGAGCATGAAGCAAAAGCTATTCTACGGCGCACTGACCCTGTTACTTAAATGGGTGATGAAGAAAAAAGGCGGCAGCCACCAAGGCCAAACGCCCTATGGCAAAAAACCGTATTACAAAAAAAAGCGCTGGTTTGATTAAACTGGCTCGCGCAGCAAATTGGACGGGGATAGTGAGTATCCGTAGGGCGGCTTAGCCACAGGCGTAACCCGCCACAAGCCGCCGGCATCACGACTGCTGTAGGGTGACAATAAGCGTTAGCGCATTGCACCTTATCGCTGCAGCTAATGAGTAACTTGGGTAAGTTGGGCTAAGCCTGCGCAGCCCAACAACCGCGGGTAAGGCCGATGTAAATCGACAATTTCAGCTATACCACTAGCAGTCCGTGCCGCGCTCAAAGCAGCATGGACTCAACCTGAAAGCGATCATTTACGTCTAGGAGCTCAATATGTATATCGATGGATTTGTACTCGCCGTCCCCACCGCCAACCGCACCGCCTACCAAGAATACGCCCTCGCCGCCGCGCCACTCTTTAAAGCCCACGGCGCACTTAGCGTCGTAGAAAGCTGGGGCGTGGACGTACCCGAAGGCAAACTCACCTCATTCCCACTCGCAGTGCAATTACAAGCCGACGAAACCGTCGTTTTTTCGTGGATCACATGGCCATCCAAAGCCGCGCGCGATGCCGCATGGGAAAAGCTCATGCAAGAACCGCTATTCGACATCAAAACCAACCCCATGCCTTGCGATGGCAAACGGATGATTTTTGGTGGATTTGAATCATTGCTGGTGCTGTGAGGCCGTAGGCGATTGGATCTCTTAACCGCCACGCGATATAAGCATGAATCAATTATCTTGATGTATCGCCAGCGAAGCAGCATCCATTAAAGCCGGCATGCAAATACATCACACCGTAGGGCGTCAATGAGCACCGCGAATTGCGCCGAATGCGCCGCAAATAAGCATCGCAACGGCGCGATTCGCGTAGCTTTTAGCACCCTACGATTGCGGATTACGAATTAAGCGGGCGCAGTATCGTAGGGCGGGTTAGCCGCAGGCGTAACCCGCCACAAGCCGCGACGACATCACGGCTGCTGTAGGGTGACAATAAGCGTTAGCGCATTGCACCTTATCGCTGCAGCTAATGAGTAACTTGAGAAAGTTGTAAGCCCACGCAGCCCAACAATCGCGGGTGAATATTGAGCGGCATCGCGGTTTCCAGCATGGCGCTCATGCCGCGCGGCACCTACTTTTAGCTGCGCAGAAACTTCGTTTTCTTTGCTTCGCCAAAGAAAAGTAGGCCAAAGAAAGGCGACCCGAACGCGCCCAGCTCCGCTGTGTCCTCGATTGTCACGAGCCAAACGATAAAACCGTTCGTCCCTGACGCACTCGGTGCGCTTACACGGGATCTCAAGCCCCAGACCAACGATCAAGCCATAACATCGATGTATTGCCAGCAAAGCGTTGAGAATCAAAGGCTACAAGAAAATACATCGACACCGTAGGGCGTCAATGAGCGCAGCGAATTGCGCCGAATGCGCCGTAAAAAACATCGCAACGGCGCGATTCGCTTCGCTCATCAGCACCCTACGATTGCGGCTTACGAGTTTGCGACATGGCTTACAAGTTACATAGCAATTTTATCAACGCGTTTTGAAGGAATTAAAGTTAATAAAGATTTTTTCTTATTAGTCTGTAAATGTTCAGCATCTATACTTTCTCTTTTTATTTTCTCGACTAACCTAATGACGAAATCTGATATTTCATTTCTAAAATTTTTATTTTTTCTTACTAATGAATTAAAACTTCGACTGCTAACCAATAGTTCTGGACGATGGTTCATTATACTTAACAACCCGAGCAGCAACTCAAATTCAAATCTATTTTTAATTTCATCTGTAGTTATATCTAGCTTGATTCTATTTTCCTGCTTAGTAATTAAAATTTTAAACCTAGACGTTATTTCAATTAATTTTTCAACACTCAAAGCACTACTAATAATCTTCAAATCGTTAAGGAATTTACCTGCAAATGGATGAATAAAGTATTGCAGGTATCTATCACGATCAATATCTTTCAAAACTTAATTGCTTCTTGCCATTTTGTGTAGCTAGCCACATCAACTTCATGCATTGACTCATAAAATCCTTTAATAAAATCAACATCATTTTGACTTTTAATAAAGTATGCCACATAAAAATCTTGAATACTATTATGAATATAACTGGTATATATTCCATCTTTTGCTAGCAAGCATATTGTCTCTACTAATTCTGTTTTTAATGTTTTCGGATTTACATTAATACCAGTAATTTTCTTTGCTTCAATTGCACAATCTTCAAACTCATCATCAGTTAAGTTTGATTTATTTAGCTTTTCTTTAGAGACATATGAAATACATGAAAAAACCTCTCTAATATCTCCATGAGTTAATCCAGTTATTTTCTCTCTAACAAAAAGCCCTTTGGTTCCATCGTGTGTTTCAGCCAAAACATGAAATATTTTTTCAAAAAACTCAGGTATTGTACTTGGTATTATCGCTACGTCTGTGTAGACAGAAACAAACAGTGTCAGCATTAATGGTGTATCAATAACAGCCTTAACTTGTTTTTCCGCAGCAGACAATGCTGAAATTAAATTATCTTTTCTAGCTGTATCTAATCCCAGTTTTGACAGAAACGCAGAGTGATCTTTTGAATCAATTTTTTGCCAAACGTACAATTGAAGAATCTGGTAATTCACCCATAAAATCTAGTAATGCGCCAGGTCTTGATGAAATTACAACTCTTGTACTAGTATTTTTATTTAAAATAAATTTAATACTGTCTCTAACCTGCATTACAAACTTTCTTTCTACTTCGTCAAGACCATCTAGCAACAATGTAACCTTGGCACTAGCAACAATTTTATTTAAATATTCTAAGTTATTATTTAATGGTAACCCAATATCATCAAATTGCTGAAATAGTATTTTAATAAGATCTTGAGAATCATTGATTTCTCTAAGATTAATTAAAATTGCTACTCTACCTACTTTGTACTCCTCAACAAATAAATGCCTTAAGAAGACAGATTTTCCATGCCCTGCTGCAGCCTCAATTATTAATCTATTTTTCCCTTTCGCTAGAATTAAATCATCTAAATTATCAACAGTAACTTTTGTTCCTTTTCTAACACCATCAAAAATTACTTTGGATGGATAGTAAAAATCAGAAACCAATCTACGTTCTCGACATAAAATTGTAATTAAACTACTATTTGCTTCTACATAACCTAGCGCCTTACCATAAACATCATCAATGTTTATTCCTGCAAATTGTACTTTGATCTGCTTTTTTAAAAATTCATAGATATCCTCAATAGGTTTTTTAGCTAAGCTAACTATTGCAGGGGCATATTTTATTGCTGTTGCAGTCTCAATCATAAAAACCCTACCATTTGTCATAACTCAATCTTAACGCTTTCACAGGCTTAATGTAAGCATATAGAAGCATACAATTTACTTACAAAGCCCTCCCACCAACCAATCCACCAACCCCCTAACCTTCGGAGCCAAATACCGATTCGGTGGATAGAGCAAATACGCGGTGCCTTGGTAGGCGGTTTGCAGTTGCCAGTTGGGGAGTACGCGCGTGAGGCGGCCGTCCAGTAGCGCAGCTTGGGCGGTGAAGTGCGGTAGGCTGGCGATGCCCCAATCATCCAGCGCGGCGGCGAGGCGGATTTCGGTGTGGTTGGCGATAAAGCGCCCGCTCACCGCAACGCTGTGGCTGGTTTCGCCTTGGTATAGCACCCAACGATTGTCATTGGCGTGTTCGCCCAGATAAATACAATCATGCTGGGTAAGCTCGGCTGGCGCTTGTGGCGTGCCGCGTTGCTGCAGATACCCACTGGATGCGACCAAGACTTGCTCAATCGGCATCAGCGCTTTGGCGATGAAGCCTTCGGGTGGCTGGTCGGTAATACGCACGGCTAAGTCGATGTCTTCTTGCAGCAAATCAGTCAGCCGGTCGGTGACAATAAGCTGCACATTCACCTCGGGATAGTGGCGCAAAAATTCGCCCAGCACCGGCTGGATCACTTGTTTGGCAAAGGCTTTGGGCGCCGACAGCCGCACCCAGCCTTGCGGCGTGGCACGCACTTCGCTCACAGCAACGGCGGCGCGGGCGGCGGCGAGCATGTCGGTGGCGTGTTGCACGATGGCTTGCCCAGATTCAGTCAGGCGCAGCGTTCGCGTGGTCCGAACAAACAATTGCACTTTAAGCGCCGCTTCGAGCCGCGAGATTTGCCGGCTCACGCTCGACGGCGGGCTATTGAGCGCGCGCGCCGCCGCCGAAAAGCTACCGCTTTCGACGACTTTGACCAACACCGCCAAATCTGGCAATAGCGCCAGCAATCGATCATTTGTGCTCATCGCGCACAAGTCCTATGCAATTGGAATGGATTATCAATCGCTGAGTATAAATTGATAATACCAAAACCCAATCGAGCCCGATTGAAAAACCCAGCAAAGTGAACAGCTTTGGCGGGCATGTTCAGATTTGGTGTTGATGCTGTGCCGCGCTCGTCGGTCTGGGGCTTAAAACCCGTGTAAGCGCACCGAGTGAGGAGGGAGACAAACAGATTTATCGTTTGGCTCACGATCGATCGAGGGAACAGCGGAGCTGGGCGCGCTCGGGTCGCCTTTCTTTCCCCCTCTTTCTTTGGCGAGTCAAAGAAAGAGGGTCCCTGTCGCGGACTGCGACTGTAAAACAATGTGCCGTAGGCACTTAAAACCATCAACACGTAATCTGAACATTATCTTTTGGCGATAAGGAGAACCCCATGCGCTACCGTTTACCGTTACCTGAACTGATGTTATTGGCTGTGGCGCTGGTGTGGGGCTGTAGTTATGGCGTCGCCAAAATGGCGCTGCTGTATTACCCAGTGCTGGGCTTTTTGGCTTTACGCTTTGGGATTACCTTTGTGCTATTGCTGCCCAGTTTGCGCAATTACCATCAGCCCGCGGTGAAAAACGCCATTCGAGTTGGGCTGCCTTTGGGCGGGATTTTGTTGGCGATTTTTCTGTGCGAAACCTTTGGCTTAGCCAAAACCTCGGCAACCAATGCCGCGTTTTTGATTGCGCTGTGCGTGGTGTTTACCCCGTGGTTTGAGTGGCAAATCTAAAAAAATCGCCCGATATTGGGGTGTGGATCGCCGCGGCAGTGGCGCTCTTGGGCGCGGCATTGATTGCGAGCAATATGCAGATGGCGTTCAATTTAGGCGATGGTTTGATGGTGGCGGCGGCGGTGTTGCGGGCGCTAATGATGGTTGAAACCAAGCGCCGCTGTACGCAATCACCACCGGATATGCTGGCGCTTACCGCCGTACAATCGGGCGTGTTGGCGCTGGGTTGTCTGGTTTTGGCCTTGTCATCGAGCGACGGATTACCGGCTTTGCCGCAGTCGATGACGTTTTGGGGCAGCACTGGGTTTTTGGTGTTGTTGTGTACTTTGTTGGCTTTTTTTGCCCAAAATTATGCCATTGCCCGTAGTTCGCCCTCACGCGCGGCGGTGCTGCTCGGCAGCGAGCCATTATTTGGGCGCTTTATTTGCGGTGATGTATCTGGGTGAGGCTTTCAATGCACAACTGCTTATCGGTGGTGGCTTGATTGTGTTAGCCTCTTTGACTGCAGTGCTACAGCCATGGGCGGGTCGTCGTTGGCGGGTGGCGCTGCTTTAGCCCGATTCATTCCCCAGCAGGACTTATTGTGAACCGTAAAGAAATCATCCAATTGATGAAAAGCCAAAGCACTTGGCGTTTGTATTTGCTGAGCGCGCTCAGTTTAGGGATTTACACGGCGTTTTATATTCAGCAGCAAAGCCAAAAATTGCTGCAAATCCCAAATATGCCGCCGATTTCTCCGCTGCTGATTCAAGGGCTATTTGGCTGCTATATGTTGAGCGCGTTTGTTACCATTGCGTCGTTTTTTGTGCCGCCAGAGCATGCGTTTAATCTCGCCAGCAGTTTATTGAGTATTGCCACGTCGGTATTGGCGATTGTGTGGGCGTTTCAGATGCGTAGCCGTTTTAATCAGATTTTTGCCAGCGAAACGAGCAGCCCCGATTGGTTTCATGGCGGTTGGACGTTTTTGTTTACGGTGTTTTATATCAATTACAAATTCAACACGCTGCATCAAGATTTAGAAGAAATCGGTTACGCCAGCTAAGTCGGCCCCGATTGCACCCAAGCCGCCAGTGATGACTGGCGGTTTTTTTATGTGCTAACGCCCAACATCGCCACCGCGTGCGCCAAGGCGCACCCTACACAATCACGCACCACAAACCGCATAACCGTAGGGTGTGCAAATCCGCAGGGTTTGCGCACGCGGATACACCGCAAATCCAAGAACACACCCACCGCGAAACCACCCCACCATCGCCACTAATTCGGCCCCGATTGCCCCCAAGCCGCCAGTGATGACTGGCGGTTTTTTTATGCGCTAACGCCCAACATCGCCACCGCGTGCGCCAAGGCGCACCCTACACAATCACGCACCACAAACCGCATAACCGTAGGGTGTGCAAATCCGCAGGGTTTGCGCACGCGGATACACCGCAAATCCAAGAACACACCCACCGCGAAACCACCCCTCCATCGCCACCGCGTGCGCCAAGGCGCACCAAAATCTATGCGGCGTAGCCAAACAAAACCGCCGGAATAAATCGGGTGGTTGTTTGATATGGCATGCGGCGCAATGCGCTTCGCTTATTGTCGCCCTACAGAAGCATTGCGACGCACGCGGATGCGGCGTGAAATCGCCTCACAGTACTGGGCCGAGCATGGCGATGGTGTTGTTCCAAAAGCGGCGGTGCATCGGCCATTGCTCGACCATTGCGGCGGTGACGGGCTGGCTTTGCGCCAAATAGTGCGCTTGGCGTTGGCGGATATCTTGGCTGATGGCGGCGTCGTACAGCAGGATGTTGTTTTCAAAATTCAGCTCAAAACTACGCCGATCCATATTGGCCGAGCCGATCAGGCTGACTTCACCATCCAGCGTTAGCGTTTTGGCGTGCAAAACGCCGCCGATGTATTCATAGATTTCAACGCCAGCGGCGAGTAATTCGCCGTAATAGCTGTGGCTGGCAGCGGCGACAATCCATGAATCATTGCGGGCAGGGAAAATAATCGTGGTTTTTACGCCGCGCCGCGCGGTGGCGCACAGCGCCGCTTGCATCGCTTCGTCCGGTACAAAATACGGCGTGGTGATAAATAACTCGCGCTGGGCGGCAAACATCAGCGTCACAAACACCTCGGGCATCGCCGAATACTGCAGCGTTGGCCCAGTGCCAATCACTTGGGCGATAAAACCGTCTTCATTGGCCTGCGGGGTGTATTGCGCGTAGCGGCTTAAGTCTTCGTGGGTTTGCGCCATCCAATCGCTCATAAATAACAACTGATTTTGCTGGGCAATCGGGCCAGTGAAGCGCAGCATAATGTCGACCCACGGGGCGAATTTGGCTTTGACCAAAAACGCCGCATCGGCGCAGTTTTGGCTGCCGCAATAGGTGATATTGCGATCAATCACGACGATTTTGCGGTGATTACGCAAATCAATTCGGCCGCGCAATGGCCGCAATAGCGGGTTACCAATCGGCAGCGCCACCGCCACTTGCACCCCAGCGTCTTGCATCGCTTGCCAATGCGGCGAGGCAATCATCAGCCTCGAGCCCAAACCATCGGCCATGGCGCGGCAGGCGACTTTACGCGCGGCGGCGCGTTGCAAGGCGGCGACGACTTTCAGCCCGCTGTGATCGGTGAGCCAGATATAAAAAATCAGATGCACATGCTCGGTGGCGGCGTCGATATCGGCCACGATGGCGTCAATTGCGGCATCAGAGTCCGCCAGCAAAGTCGCGTGATTGCCCGCCACCGGCACAAAGCCATTCACCGATTGGCCAAAACGAAATAGTTGACTAAATCGCTCAGGAATTTGCTGCGGCCATTCTGTGGCTTGCGCCTGCTGCAACACTTGATTCACTTGATGCAAGCGCGCAATGCGGTGCCGACCAATGCTGGTTTCGCCGAGCAAGATATACGCCAATACCCCCAAACCGGGTAGCAGCATAATCACCACAATCCACGCCACCCGCGACGCCGGCTCGCGCTGCGGCCGCAAAATCGCCCGTGCAATAAATAGTAACTGTATCGCGACAAACACCACGGCCAGTATTTGATTCCAATGCATACATCGCTCCCAGCTTGAATATTGGCAATGTTTAGTTTGGTGTTGATGCCGTGCCGCGCTCGTCGGTCTGGGGCTTAAAAACCCGTCTAAGCGCACCGAGTGAGGAAGGGAGACAAACATGTTTCATCGTTTGGCTCACGACAATCGAGGGCATCGGGGACCGATGCGCGCTCGGGTCGCCTTTCTTTCCCCCTTTCTTTGGCGACGCAAAGAAAGGGGTCCCTGTCGCGGACTGCGACTGTAAACAACCGTGCCGCAGGCACTTAAAATCAACAACACGTCATCTAAATCTACTGAATATTTTGATGCTAACACGCCAGAAGTTATGCTGCGGCAAGCGAATACCCATTGTGCGCGCCTGCAGCGCACCAAATCCGTTTCGTCACGGCCGCGTGCTAAACTGCGAGCCTATCTTCAATTTGCGCGGCATCCCTGCCGCCGCCGACTAGGGCCTGCCTATGACTGTACTTACCCGGAAACCACAAGAGAGCTTGCAAGACAGTTTGCAACAAGTCACTCGGCTTTTAGAGCGGCACAAACTCGTGGAAGGGATGGTACATAAGCAAGAAGGCCCCAAGCATGATTTAGTCGAAAAACTCGTCCACCGACAAAATATCACCGAATTACAAATGAAGTTGGCCGCGCTGCATCCGGCCGATATTGCGCATATTTTAGAGGCGCTGCCACACGCTGATCGTTTAATGGTGTGGGGCTTGGTCGATGCTGAAGACGACGGAGAGATTTTGCTCGAAGTCTCCGACGCCGTTCGGGAATCGTTGCTGGCCGATATGGCGCCGCACGAAATGGTTGCCGCCGCTGGGCAACTCGATACCGACGAGCTGGCCGACTTGGTGCCCGATTTACCGAGCGCAGTGCAAAGCGAAGTGCTCGATACCCTCGACGCAGAAGATCGCGCCGAAGTGCAATCGGCGATGTCGTACACCGAAGATCAAATCGGCTCGCTGATGGATTTTGAGATGGTGACGATTCGCGCGGATATTAAGCTTGAAGTCGTCTTGCGCTATTTACGCCGTTTTGACGAGCTGCCTACACATACCGATAAGCTGTTTGTCGTCGACGACAATGACATCCTTAAAGGGGTATTGCCACTTAACCGTTTACTGGTGAGCGACCCAGACAAATACGTTCAAGAAATCATGGCTGACGATGTGGTGGTGTTTCAGCCATTTGACGACGCCGGCGAAGCGGCGCAAGCGTTTGAGCGTTATGACTTAGTCTCAGCTCCTGTAGTGGATAGCAATCACAAAGTGATTGGCCGCATTACGGTGGATCAAATGGTTGACGTGATTCGTGAAGAATCCGACGCCGAAGTGCTGTCTTTAGCCGGTTTGAAAGAGACGAAGATTTATTTTCTAGCGTCGGCAAGGCGGTTAAAAATCGCTGGCCGTGGTTGGCGCTGAATATTTGTACCGCCTTTATCGCCAGCCGCGTGATTGGCTCGTTTGAGGCGACGATTTCGCATTTGGTGGCGCTGGCAGCCTTAATGCCGATTGTGTCGGGGATTGGCGGCAATACCGGTACGCAAACCACCACGCTGATTATTCGCGGTTTGGCGCTGGGGCAAATTCAACCGTCCAATACGCGGATGTTGCTACTCAAAGAATTGGGCATTGCGCTGATTAATGGCCTGATGTGGGGCAGTGTATTGGGCGTGATGGCGTGGGCTTTATATGGCCAGATTGGTCTGGGCTTGGTGATGATGGGCGCGATGATGCTCAATATGATTGTGGCGGCCTTGGTCGGTTTGTTTGTGCCACTAATTATGCAAAAATTCGGCCGCGACCCCGCTTATGGCTCGTCGGTGCTGATTACCGCACTCACCGATAGCCTAGGATTTTTTTATCTTTTTGGGATTGGCGACGATCTTTTTGATGTAAACCAGAGCCAGCAATATGCCAACGTATCGTGAATTAATTATAAACAGTGCCCTAGAGCGCTTTGATGCTCAGGTGTTGCTACTGCATATCGTGCAAAAAAACCGCGCTTGGCTGATTGGCCATGATAGCGAAGCGGCCAGTGAAGATCAGCAAGCAGCGTTTGCCGCTTTGGCAGCGCGGCGACGAGCTGGCGAGCCGGTGGCGTATATCCTTGGTTCGCGTGAGTTTTATGGCCGCGAATTTCAAGTGTCACCCGCCGTGCTGATCCCGCGCCCAGATACCGAATTACTGGTTGAATTGGCGATTGCGCGTGCGCCGCAAGCCGGGCACATCATTGATTTGGGCACGGGTTCGGGCTGCATTCCGATTACGCTCAAACTCGAGCGGCCAGACCTGACGGTGGCGGCGCTGGATATTTCGCCGGCAGCTTTGGCTGTAGCGCACAGCAATGCGGCCGCGCTGGGCGCTGAGGTGCGATTTTTGCCATCGGATTGGCTGGCAGCGGTGGCTGGCGAGCGCTTTGATTTAATCGTTAGCAATCCGCCGTATATTGATGCGGCCGACGTGCATTTAAGCCAAGGCGATTTACGCTTTGAGCCTAGCGGCGCGCTGACTGATGGGCACGATGGTTTGCAGCACTTGGCACACATCATTAGCGCGGCCCGAGCGCAGCTCAAACCTGGCGCTTGGCTGTTGCTAGAACACGGCTGGGATCAAGGCGCGGCGAGCCGCGAATTATTGCAGCAAGCAGGCTTTAGCGAAGTGCAAACGTGGCGTGATTTGGGCGACAATGACCGCGTGAGCGGCGGCCGCTACGGCTAGAAAATCCATGCTCGGTGGGCTTGCCGCTAACTCGGCATGCGCTTACAATACCCGACTAAATCAATCAAGCTTTTGAGGGCATCATGAGTATTCAAGACACTATTCGCCAGCAAGTGACCGACAATTCTGTGGTGTTGTACATGAAAGGCACACCATCGTTTCCACAGTGCGGTTTTTCATCGGGCGCAGTACAAATCCTTAAAAACTGTGGCGTGAGTTTTGCTGCAGTCAATGTCTTGGCCGATGCTGATATTCGCCAAGGCATTAAAGAATACGCCAACTGGCCAACGATTCCACAGTTGTATATCAAGGGCGAATTTGTTGGCGGCTCAGATATTATGAAAGAACTTTACGCCAGCGGTGAATTGCAAACCATGTTGGCCGAATTTAAAGACGCTGAATAATTTTTGAATCATTCAGTAGAAAATGACACAACGCCGTCACCATGACGGCGTTTTTTATGCAGATTACGATGTGAATTTTTACGTTCATCGGCAATTTATAGCTTGATATAGCGCAAGCCCCTCCTATACCCCCTCCCCGCATAATCCCGCAGCCCTTTATTTAATAAGATTGATTATCAATACCCACCACATCAATCGATATTGCCACAGTGTTAGTAAAAATCAATCGGCATGATCTTTATAATTAAATTTCACTATTTAAAAACGCTACATATACTGCAAACAACTTAGTCAAACCAGAGCGCCAGCGATGCTCAATTTGCTTTTCGAATCCTTCATAGCGTTAGAAGAAATCAGCGCTAATTTTGCCGCCAGCCATTAGGAGAAAGACCATGAGCCAATGTCCATTTCAAACCACCACTGCCGGTGCGCAAATTGCCGACAATCAAAACAGCCTGACCGCAGGTCCACGCGGCCCTGTTTTGTTGCAAGATTGGCAATTGCTGGAAAAACTAGCGCATCAAAATCGCGAGCGTATTCCTGAGCGCGTAGTCCACGCCAAAGGCTGGGGCGCGCATGGCACTTTCACCGTAACCCACGATATTAGCCAATACACCAAGGCGAATATTTTTGGCGCTATCGGCAAAAAAACTGACTTACTGGCGCGTTTTTCTACCGTGGCCGGTGAATTAGGCGCAGCGGATGCCGAGCGCGATGTACGCGGTTTTGCGGTGAAGTTTTATACCGAAGAAGGCAATTGGGATTTGGTCGGCAATAATACGCCGGTGTTTTTTATCCGCGATCCGTTGAAATTCCCTGATTTTATCCACACGCAAAAACGCCATCCACGTACGCATTTACGTTCCAATACCGCAATGTGGGATTACTGGTCGTTGTCGCCGGAGTCTTTGCATCAAGTAACAATTTTGTTCTCTGATCGCGGCTTGCCAACCGATGTTCGCCATATGAATGGCTATGGCTCGCACACATTTAGCTTTATTAATGCTAAAAACGAGCGTTTTTGGGTGAAATTTCACTTTAAAACCCAGCAAGGCCATCGCCATTGGACTAATGCTGAGGCGGCTGCCGTCGTCGGGCAAACTCGCGAAAGCACGCAAGAAGATTTATTGAGCGCGATTGATAAGGGTGATTTCCCACGCTGGACAGTTTCGGTGCAAATCATGCCAGAAAGCGACGCCGACAAAACCAGCTACAACCCATTTGATTTAACCAAAGTATGGCCGCACGGCGATTACCCTTTGATCGAAGTCGGCGTGATGGAATTGAACCGCAATTTGGTGAATTATTTTGCCGAGCTAGAACAAGCGTCGTTTAGCCCATCAAATATCGTTCCGGGGATTGGTTTTTCTCCAGACAAAGTATTGCAAGCGCGCTTATTTAGTTATGCCGACGCACACCGTTATCGCCTTGGTACGCATTACGAATCATTGCCAGTGAATGCGCCAAAATGCCCAGTGCATACCTACCATCGCGACGGCGCCATGAACTTTATGCCGATGGATAAAAATCCAGATGCGTATTACGAGCCAAATTCGTTTGGCGGCCCAGTCGCCAACCCTGCCGTGGCTGAGCCAGCGCTTAAAATCAGCGGCGATGCAGATCGCTTTGATCACCGCGAAGGCAACGATGATTATTCGCAACCGCGCGCACTGTGGGCGATGTTTGATGAGGGCCAAAAATCACGCTTGTATAGCAATTTGGCCGCAGGAATGAAGGGCGTACCGGAATTTATCATTGAGCGTCAATTGGGGCACTTTGCTTTGATTCATCCTGATTACGCCGCCGGGGTACGCGCCGCTTTGAAATAAGCTCGTACTCGTCGTATTAAGCCAATCAGCCCGCTTTGTCGGGCTGATTTTTTATCTGAAAGCCCAATCTTTGTTAGCATAGCGAGATTGTTTGATTTTCTTTTGGAGTCGTAATGAGCACCCTCGCTTGTGTCACCGTTGAAACCGCCCCCAATCCAAGCGCCAGCGTGATTTGGCTACACGGCCTTGGCGCTGATGGTAATGATTTTGTGAGCATTGTGCCGGAGCTAGGTCTACCGAGTGATTTAGCGGTACGCTTTATTTTCCCACATGCGCCGATGATGCCGATTACTTGCAATAACGGCTATGTGATGCGCGCTTGGTACGATATTGTGCATTTTGATCAAATTAGCCGCCAAGCCGACATCGCTGGCGTTGAGCAATCCGTAGCAGCGATTCGCGCCTTGATTGCCGGCGAAAACGCCAAAGGGATACCCACCGACCGTATCATTCTGGCGGGCTTTTCCCAAGGCGGTGCCATTGCCTATACCGCGGGCTTAACTCATCCAGAGGCCTTGGCGGGCATTGTGGCGTTGTCGACTTATCTGCCAGCAGAATCTTTACTGACGCCAGCCACGATAGCCGCCAACCAAAATACCCCAGTATTGGCCGCCCACGGCAGCCACGACCCCGTGGTTGGCATTAGCCTCGGTGAAAAAGCCAAACAATTTGTCGCTGATTTAGGGGTGAAAGTCCAATGGCAGACCTACCCAATTCAACATTCGGTTTGCTTGCCGGAGATTCAATTGATTGGCCAGTTTTTGACTAAGTCTTTGGCGTAAATTCACGCCGCCACCGCGTGCGAAAATCTTGCAGATTTGCGCCCCCTACGATTTGGGCAATGTTCAGATTACGTGTTGTTGGGTATTTAATTGCAGTGCTTTATTTACAAAGCTTACCGATCAATACCCAACAAAAACCTCACTAAGTAATGGTGCGCAAGTTTGCGCACGCGGTGAATCGCGATTTAAGCCAAAACAAAATCAGCGATGCGCTGCCCTAAACGCTGGCGATCGGCTTGCCGAGCGAAGGTATGATCGGCATCAGCCCAAGCTTCAAACTGGCAGCAGGGCAAACACGCCGCAACTTGTTCACCCATCTCCACCGGTACTGCGGCATCCGCTTGGCCATGCACCACCAAAGCGGGGACTTCAAGGCTGGCTAAGCCCGAAAACGGCGCGAGTTGCGCCAATTCTTGGCGAAATTGCGCGCTAATCTCTAGCCCTAAAAAATCCACGCCACCGGCAGCGCCCACCTGTGGATTACTCGCCGCCACCGATTCAACTATTTGCGCCAAATTGGCTGCAGGGGCCAATAAGCACAATGAGCGAATCAATGCCGAATCGGCCAATGCGGTTTGTAATGCCACCAAACCGCCCATGCTAAATCCGAGCAAATGCCGTTGATATAGTGGATAGTTTTTAGCTAAATACGCCAATAAATGCTGGGTTTGTGCCGCTTGATTGGCGACCGAAACCTCAGCAAATGCCCCATCACTCTCGCCGCAGCCCAAAAAATCAAAGCGAAACACCGCAATGCCACGTTCAGCCAATACTCGCGCCAAAGTAAAAAAAAAATAAGTGTATTCCACTCGATTGCCAGTAAAGCCATGCAGCATCAATACCGCTTGCTCGGCTTGCTCAGGCAAATGCGCGCTACCGACCAGCTGCATGCCGGCCATTTCAACGTTTAAAGGCGTAATCGCAGTCATATTGGCCTCTTAGCAGCGACTTAAGGCGATTTTGGCTGCCGCCAAAGTGGCATCAATATCGGCATCGCTATGCGCTGCCGAAACAAAACCGGCTTCAAATGCCGATGGGGCTAAATAAACGCCTTGATCGAGCATGGCGTGGAAAAAAGCATTAAATCGGGTGCGATCAGACGCCATCACATCGGCAAATGACGTTGGCACAACTTCGGCGAAATACACACCAAACATACCGCCAACTGACTGCGCGCAAAGTCCGTGATCTTTGCCTAATTCATTTAATCCTGCAACTAACTTCGCCGTTTGTGCGCTTAACTTCGCAAAGAAACCATCTTGTCTAATTTCGGCCAACGTCGCCAATCCTGCAGCAACTGCAACCGGATTTCCCGACAAAGTACCCGCTTGATACACCGGGCCTAAAGGCGCTAAATAGCCCATGATATCGGCACGACCACCGAAAGCTGCCAAAGGCATACCACCGCCAACCACCTTACCCAAGCACGTTAGATCTGGCGTAATACCATGTAGACCTTGCGTGCATTGCAAGCCAACACGGAAGCCGGTCATTACTTCGTCGTCGTAAATCAACACCGCACCATGCTGCGTGGTTAAATTACGCATTGCCGCGACAAATTGTGCGCTCGGCTGCACCATATTCATATTACCAGCGATAGGCTCAACAATAATCGCGGCAATTTCACTGCCTTGTTCGGCAAATAAGGCCTCAAGCGCTGCCACATCGTTGTAAGGTAAGACAATGGTGTCTGCCGCCACCGCAGCCGGCACGCCAGCGGATGATGGATTACCAAATGTCAGCAAACCAGAGCCAGCTTTCACCAACAAGCTATCAGCATGGCCGTGGTAGCAGCCTTCAAACTTGATCAATTTATCGCGACCCGTAAAGCCGCGCGCCAAGCGAATTGCACTCATCGTCGCCTCGGTACCACTCGATACCAAACGAACTTGCTCCAAAGAGGGCAGCATTTCGCACAATACATCGGCAATTGTCACTTCAGCCTCGGTTGGCGCACCAAAACTCATGCCATTTTTAGCGGTATCAATCACCGCATCGATCACTTTTGGGTGTGCATGACCCAAAATCAATGGGCCCCATGAACCGACGTAATCAATGTATTTTTTGCCATCGGCATCCCAAACATAAGCGCCCTCACCCTTGGTAAAAAAGCATGGCGTACCACCCACCGAGCCAAAAGCGCGTACTGGCGAGTTCACACCACCGGGAATATGTTTTTTTCGCCGATTCAAACAGCTGTTCATTGCGTGTAGTCATTTGTTTTTCCTTCTTAAACAATGGGTATATAGATAAAAGCCTTAATTTATAAGCGTTTTATTCATATACCTACTAAAAAATGTAGGCACCTACAACAAAGTACGTAGCAAACAAAAAACAAGAACATTCTTATGCTTTTGGCAAAAAAGACGCAAATGGCATAAAACCACCGCGTTAATACGGCGGCTTACCCGCAACGCACCTCGTTTTTCTTGTGCCAACTGTAAGCTACAGGCGGCACAAACAAATAAAACCCAAAAATCCGCCAAAATCGAAACCAATCGCCCTGCTCACGCCCTCGATTATGCAATAAAGATCCAACAAAGTGGTCGACCAACATCGCTTCATACAATTTTTGTAAGGCGAAACGATGCATTTAGGCTTTGCGCTGGAGGCCAACAAAGAAAAAAAGTTGATTAGAGCTACAAAACACAGACGAAGACTACTTTTAGCATAAAAACCGCCCGCATTAAGACGCAATATTGCCTGTTGGCGACGATTTATCGCGCAATCCGTGCATTGGGTTTGGCAAAAAAGTTCGAAGCTCATGAGCAATCGACGTGTTTAGCTCGAAACACACGCCAATGCTCAATATTTAATCAGTCACGATAAATAGTTACCCACATAGCACTGATTTTTATACGAAAAATGACTATTTAAACGTATTTTACTGCGGGTTTTCAGGCTTGTTTGCCGTGCTGACTTTGCCGTAATAGCTATTTACTATGGCTATATATGATGGGTATCTGAATATATCCCATATAAATAAAGGCGTGGCGATATATGCATCAATATTTTTGAATAAGAATTCTAGTCTACTGTAGCGGTCGTGCTTTGATCGGCAGGATGATTTACGCCATCGTAGATTTTAATATTGGGAATTTGGTATGGATTAACGCCCTCAAGACAACCGACGTTATAGCCATATAGATGCGGATTTGAGCGGCGTTGATGGTGGGTATAAATCCCGCATACTGAGCAAAAATAATGTTTTGCCGTTTGGGTATTAAATTGATACAAGCGCAAAACGGCTTCGCCCTGAATAATTTTAATCCCGGACAACAATACCGAAGCCACCACCGCGCCTTTGCGTCGGCATATCGAGCAATCGCAATGCCGAGGATCAACAATGCCATCGGGCAAATCAATTTCTAAAACCACCGCACCGCAATGACAACTTGCCTTGTGCTTTAGCTGAATTTTTGTTTCGCCAACCTGCTTAATCATTGGATGTCCTCAACTAACGGTATAAACAAGCCGTTGACGGCTGATTGCCTTGCAACGGACAAAAAAATACGAAAGCTACGCCGCATTGATGCTCGGTTTCGATTTCGTACTTTATCAAAGCTTACTAAGTGTCAGTATTCTACTGGGGCCACGCGCTAAACGGGGTAATTGACAGTGCGCTGTTGTAATAACGCGCATCGCCCGAAACTTCTGCACCTAGCCATTCTGGCTGTGGATAAGTGCTATTTTCGCTAGCCAGCTCAAGTTCTGCGACGATTAAGCCGGCATTCTCGCCATGAAACTCATCAATCTCAAAAGTGTGTGGTTCAATGCTGAGTAAATGCCGGGTTTTATCCAAAACCTGTGGGCAGAGTTTGAGTAATTCGACCGCGTCGGCCAGCGGGATTTCGTATTCAAATTCCGAGCGACTAATCCCTGAGTTTTTGCCTTTAATCGTCAAAAATGCCGCGTCGCCTTTCACCCGAACTCGCACCGTACGCTCAGGGTCGGTGCATAAATAGCCTTGCGCGATCCGTGTACTGCGATGCACTTCACTACGCCAAGCATCATTTTTAAGTAAAAATTTTCTTTCGATTTCAACTGCCATTATTCAACAGCCTGTTTAATTTTTGCTGATTCGCGTAAATGATGTGCACCATCGTCGGCTTGGTAGACGTTTTTATTCCAATCGCTGTCGATTTCAAATACGCCCCAATCCTTGTGCTTTTGATCGACCAATGCTTGCCGTGCTTCGTCGGCGCTGCAATACACGCCCATGCCACGATAGAAATTTTCTGGGTCGAGCAAGGCTGTTGGAAAATCTGCGGGTAAATCAGCTTTCGCCGTCCGTCCTGGCGCTGGCTCACTTTGCTGGCTGGCCAAAATCTCTTTAATTTGATTTGGGCCGATGGCGTAAACGCCGCATTGCTTGGCGGTTGGCGCTGTTTCACCACAGGCGGCAAGTAAGGTAAGCAGCAAAATAGGCAGCATGAATTTCATTTTTTTGAATCCTTTTGTATAAAAAATGGGCTATCTCGCAATGGATAGCCCAAAAATTAAAACGGTTTAACAATCACCAAAATCACGATGGCAAATAAAATCAGCACCGGAATTTCATTAAAAAAACGAAACCACACATGGCTGCGGGTATTTTTATTAGCGGCAAAAGCCAATAGCATTTGGCGACAGGCAATATGGTAGCCGACTAAAATTGCGACTAAGGCCAATTTGGCATGCATCCAGCGCCAGCCTTCTCCCATATAAAAGTCATAAAAACCCCAGGTCCAGACACCAAAAATTAACGCCAAAATGCCCAGTGGCGTCATAAATCGATAGAGTTTATGCGCCATCAAATTGAGCCTAGCTAACTCATCGGTCTGCTTGGCCATGGCTAAATTGACAAAAATACGCGGTAAATAAAATAGCCCAGCAAACCAGCTAATTACAAAAATCAAATGTAATGATTTAATCCACAGCACGGTTGTTCCTTATTTGAGCGCCAATACGCGGGCTAACTGCGTTAAGACGCGTTTTTCTTTGGCTTGGGTTTGGGTTTGTTTTTAGCCGCCTCATAGAGCGGCATCACCACCGGGATTTTGGCTTGTAATTCGGCAATCCGCGTATTGCTCGAAGGATGGGTCGACATAAATTCCAGCCCTTTACCTGTGCCTTGCGCGGCCATTTTCTGCCATAAACTCACTGCGGCATTGGGCTGAAACCCGGCACGCGCGGCCAGCTCTAAGCCCATGGCATCAGCTTCGCTTTCATTGGTTCGGCTATTGGGTAATGAGTAACTCACATCCACCAGCGTATTTAAACCGCTGCCAGCAAGATCTTGGTAGGCATCATATTTACCGCCGGTGACGATAGAAAACAGCTGCATACCACCTTGTAAAGCAATGCTTTTGCCGTATTCTTCGCTCATTTTTTCACGGCCATGTTCGCGCAAGGCATGGGCGATTTCGTGGCCCATGATTTGCGCGATTTCATCATCGGTGAGTTTTAAGCGTTCAATAATGCCGGTGTAAAACATGATTTTACCGCCAGACATGCAATAGGCATTGAGCTCAGGGCTTTTTTCTACATTCACTTCCCATTGCCACTGCAAAGCATCGGGACGAAACACCGCCGTTTGCGGAATGAGTCGCTGAGCAATATCGCGCACTCGCCGCACAGTAGGGTCATTACTCGCTAAAAGCTTGCCTTGCGATGCTGATTTTTTAATGGTTTCGGCATAGCTAGCGGCCGACATTTGATCAACTTGCTGACTAGACAGCAGCATGCTTTGTTTACGCGTAGCGCCAACTGCACCAGCGTGGGTGGTACTTACTTGCTGACAGGCCGTTAACATCGAGGCCATGGCTAAACTTAGGATTAAACGTTTCATCGGCCTGCTCCAGCAAAATTAGATTTGCACCATTTCAAAATCATCTTTACGTGCACCGCAATCTGGACAAGTCCAATTCATTGGCACGTCCTCCCACTTCGTTCCCGCTGGAATACCGTCCTCTGGCCGGCCTTCAGCTTCATCGTAAATAAACGCACAGATTAGGCACATATATTTTTTCATTGCGATAAGTCACTCAGAGTGGTTTAGAATTCTAATTTTACCGAACAAAGATAATCTGTGCTTATGAATCCAACGCCACCCACTGTACTAGTTTTTGCTGCGAATGATCCTTCTGGTGGTGCGGGTTTAATGGCCGATGTATTGACCCTTGCCTCGCTGGGTTGCCACACCTTACCAATTATTACCGCCATCACGGTGCAAGACAGCGCTGGCGTGCAAGAATTTCATGCCGTCGATTCTGAAATCGTTGATGAACAAGCGCGCTTTATTTTAGAAGACATCAAAATTGATGTGATTAAAGTCGGCATGGTCGGCAGCGTGGAAAATTTAGCGGTAATTGCTGAAATCGCCTCAGACTATCCGGATATTCCTTTAATTTTAGAGCCGGTATTTAGCATGGGGCGCGGCGAGGAATTATCCAATGAAGAGTTAATTAGTGCGATGCGCGAATTGCTGTTGCCACACACGCATTTGGTAACACCAAACAATACCGAAGCGCGATTACTGGCTTCCGATGATCCCGACGAACAAGAAGAAATGCCACTCGATGCTGCTGCACAACGTATTTTGGAATGTGGTTGCGAGTATGTGTTAATCGCGGGAACGCATGAAAAAACACCAAAAGTGGTCAACACCCTGTATAGCCGCTTAGGCCGAGTGCGTACTGATCAATGGCCACGCTTACCCGGCAGCTACCATGGTGCCGGTGCCACATTGGCCTCAGCGATTGCCGGCGCTCTTGCCAACGGAGCCGAAATCGGTGAAGCGGTAAAAGACGCGCAAGACTTCACTTCGCAAGCGCTATCGGCAGCATTTCGCCCGGGAATGGGGCAATTTGTTCCCGATAGAATGTTCTGGGCGCGCCCTACTGACGAAGAAGCAACCGCTGAAATCGAAGCGGCAATCCGTAAAGAATTAGAGCCACCCACCCAGTCATAGCATGATGTTTCACGTGAAACATCGCGGTATCAACGTGCTCAGCCCGAAATAACATCTCCGTCGCTGGCGCATGTTTATACCGCCTCTTGGATTATTTATGCCACTTCCCCAAGTCATTGTTTTAAACGGCAGCAGCAGCTCTGGTAAAACGGCCGTCGCCAAATTATTACAAGAAATGTTGCCCCAGCAATATCTCAATTTCAGCATCGATAGTGTGCTCTATGCTTTACCAGCCAGCGATTTGCTCAAGATGCAAACCGGCGTTGAAATAACTCGCGCCGGTTACGATTGGCCGAGTTTAGTTCGTGGCTATCATTATTGCTTACCGGCCTTGCTGCAAGCGGGTTGCCGACTATTAGTGGATCATGCTTGGTGTGAGCGCGGCGAGAAGCGCGAGTTGCTCACCGAACTGGCAGGTTATTCAGTGGCTTTAGTTGGCGTGTATTGTAATTCAGAGGTGGCAATGGCACGTGAGCAAGCACGTCAAGATCGGGCGATTGGCTTGGTTGCTTGGCAAAGTGCCCGCGTTCATCAAGATATGCAATACGATTTGAATATTGATACGACAGGTATATCGCCACAAGTTGCAGCTGAAAAGCTATGTAACGACATACTCAAGCATGGTGCATGGACGGGAGCAATCGAAACGCTAGAACACTTGAATATGCTGAACTAAAGCACGATGATAGTAAGGGTCAACTCAGTCTTTCCATTTTACCAACGTAAGGAAGTGCCATGTTCGACTACTACCAGCTCACCGTGCCTGTTTACAATCGTGCACTCAACCAACTCGCTCATCTCTTGGACAAGGCCGCAGAATTTGCTGCACATAAAAAAATCAGTGATGAAACTATGCTCGGCCTGCGTCTTGCACCCGATATGTTTAATCTAACCAAGCAAGTGCAAATCGTTTGTGATAACGCCAAATACTGCATTGCTCGCCTCTCTGGCGTGACCGCTCCGGTGCATGAAGATGATGAAAAAACCTTTGCCGACTTGCAACGGCGGATTGTTGCCACTCAAGAATTTATTGAATCGGTATCAGAACACGATTTTAAAGACGCCGCCGGCAAAACGATTACCTTGTCTTTTTTGCCTGATCATCCAATGAGTGCAGATTTTTATTTGCTCTCGTTTGTGCAGCCGAATTTTTATTTCCACCTGACCACCGCTTATGCCATTTTACGCAGCAATGGCGTCGACATTGGCAAGCAAGACTATATGGGTCAAGTTTAAACATCGCCCACAAAAAAACAGCACGGCTAGCCGTGCTGTTTTTTTTATGCATTTTCTAGCAATGCTAACTGTAGTAATTGCTGACGCAGTGCTTCGATCGATTCAAGACAGCCCGCTTGAGCAATCTCTTGCTCACCCTCTGCGCCGATTTTATATAAACCGTAGCGCAGCAATTGTGGCTGTTGCGTCGTGCTCCAGACGGGGTGAATAGCGTAAGTCATGATCTTCATCACTTTGAGCGCGACGGCAAGAGGCCGTTGATCTATTGCTCTTAGCTTTAATATCGTTGAGATTGAGCAAAACTGAACTACCACTGGTCAGTAAAATGCTGCACCGCATCACTTGGTTGTGTTTTTTTCCTCCCAGCACCAATGCCAAGGCTCATACACATAGCCATAACGATTGTCGCGTGGAAAAGACAAACTAAAACCAAACTCAGCTGCGTGCGAATTTAACCAAGCAAATGCCGGCGTATTTTCAAATTCTTCTGTCACCACAGGGCCACCCGGCGTAAAAATATCCACCGCCCTACCTGTGTGATGCTCGCTACACCCCGGTGGCGCGAGCACCTGTAAGACCTCGTCGATCAGCACGCCAGCAATCAACTTGCTTTGGATTAACTCCACCTGCCGTGTGCTAGCTCGATAGGCCGATGCAATGTGTAAATCAACACCATCTTGCCAAGCCGCCCGCTGCATTCTCTCCCATGCAGCAGCTGCCGCAGGAATCAATTGCCAGACTCGTCCATCGTCACTCACCGCCACATCGATTAATTCTGTGGCCTCGGTAAACAAGGTCAAATGCCGGCTTTGCAATAATTCAAAAGGTATGCCCAGCTCTGCCCAAGCGACGGCTAGCTCTGGCGTCATACCTGATGGATATGCTTTCATTTAAAATCCAGGTAGTTTAAATGCAGTGCTAATCGGCTTGCCTTTTTTGGCACGCTTACCAATATACGGCGCCATTTCGTTCTCATTTAAAATCCACTCTTGCGCCTTACCCGCGCGCCCAGTGTAATTGATGGTTAACGTTAAACCGTCGCAAATGGTAATGGCATTGAGTTGATCTTTTGCATCGAGCGCCATGGTAATCACACCACGGCCACCGCCAGTGAGCTGCTTAAATTCGCTATACGCAAATAAGTGCAATTTACCTGCTGTAGATAAGCAAGCGACTAACGATGTTTCACGTGGAACAAAAGTCGACACCCGCAGCAGCGTCTCACTCTCTTCCAAACTCAAAAATGCTTTACCGGCTTTTTGTCGACTGAGTAAATTATCAAACAAACAGCTAAAGCCATAGCCACTCGAGTTAGCCAACACCACCCAATCGCCTAATTTAGCCGCCAGCATTTGGGTAATCCGCGTTTTAGCCACCAAATCAACCAAAGTGGTGACTGGCACCCCATCACCACGCCCGCCCGGCACCACCGAGGCTTGAATCGAATACACCCGACCATCGCTGCCAAACAGTGCAATCTGATCAATCGTGCGACATTCAATCGCTGCCAATTGGCTGTCACCATCTTTAAAGCTCAGGCTTTGCAAATCAAGGCCATGCCCTTGGCGAGCACGTAACCAGCCTTTTTCTGACAAGATAATCGTGACCGGCTCATCCACTACGGCCACTTCAGCAACCGCGCGTTCGGCGTGTTCAATTAAAGTGCGACGTGGATCGGCGTATTTCTTTTTGTCGGCTTCGATTTCTTTGATAATTTGTTTTTGCATTGCAGCCGGATTAGCCAACAAGTTTTCTAGCTCGGTTTTTTCCGCCCGCAGCGCAGACAATTCTTGCTCAATCTTAATCCCTTCCAGTCGCGCCAATTGGCGCAAGCGAATCTCAAGAATGTCTTCAGCTTGGCGTTCCGACAAATTAAACGCCGCCATCAGCGCTGATTTGGGCTCGTCCGAATGGCGGATGAATGCGAATCACTTCATCAATATTGAGCAGAACCAGCAAGCGCCCTTCCAAAATATGGATGCGATCATCCACTTGGCCCAAACGATGCTGGCAACGACGCGTTACCGTAACAAAGCGAAAATCAATCCACTCGGCGATTAAATCACGTAGCGTTTTTTGCCCAGGTCGACCATCACGGCCAATGGTAACGATATTGATCGATAAACTACTTTCTAACGAGGTATGCGCTAGCAACAAATTCATCAAATCATCAGAGCTTTGCCGTGATGATTTTGGCTCGAATACCAAGCGAACCGATTTATCTTTTCCTGATTCATCGCGAACACGATCCAGCACGCTCAAAATCAATTGCTTAGTTTGCACTTGATCTTGGCTAAGCGCTTTTTTGCCTTTTTTGACTTTGGGATTCGTGAGTTCTTCGATTTCTTCTAATACTTTTTGGCTCGACGTACCTTGTGGTAATTCAGTTACCACCATTTGCCATTGCCCACGCGCCAGATCTTCTTTTTCCCATCGAGCACGGACTTTCAAACTGCCTCGGCCATTTTCATACGCGCTGGCGATGTCTTTATGCGAAGAAATAATCTGCCCGCCACCCGGTAAATCGGGGCCTTGGATATACGTCAGTAACTCAGCAGTCGATAATTTAGGATTACGAATCAGCGCAATACTCGCGTCAGCCACTTCGCCTAAATTATGCGATGGCATTTCAGTGGCCATCCCCACCGCAATGCCCGATGCGCCATTCAGCAGCAACATCGGCAATCGCGCAGGCAATAAAACCGGCTCTTGAAAAGCGCCATCATAATTTGGCGTGAAATCGGTGGTGCCTTTATCCAGCTCACCGAGCAGCAGATCAGCCACTGGCGTTAAACGCGCCTCGGTATAACGATAAGCCGCAGCGCCGTCACCGTCACGTGAACCAAAATTGCCATGACCATCAATCAAGGGATAGCGCAGCGAGAAATCTTGGGCAATACGCACCAAAGCGTCATACGCCGACTGGTCACCGTGGGGATGATATTTACCCAACACATCACCGACAATCCGCGCCGATTTCATCGGTTTGGCCGTCGCCATTAAACCTAGCTCGTGCATCGCGTATAAAATCCGCCGCTGCACGGGTTTTTGGCCATCTTCAATTTGCGGCAAGGCGCGGCTTTTCACCACGCTCATGGCGTATTCAAGATAACTTTTTTCGGCATACAGTCCTAGCTGTACTGATTCACCATCATCAGGTACAGCAGAAACTTGAGTAGCAATAAAACGCGCAGCGCCGCCTTGATTGGGTTTCAAGGGCGTTGTAGGCATTTCTACGGGGTCGAGTAAATCATCAGACATGGATCAGGCCAAAGTGAATCTAGCCTCGTATTCTATCTGCCTGTATGGCTAGGTTCAAAGCGCTAACGACAAACAACAAAAGATATATTGAACTCAGGGTATTTGTAAGAATACTGTTATAGTGTGCAAGGCCCATTTTTATCCGCTCGAGCACGAATTGCAAACCAAGATATCATTACGATTTGCCGTGAGTTTTACCTTTGCCGCCTTACTCATTTTGGCGCTATTGCTCAGTAGTTGGCTGCAATTTCAAAACCAAAATAAGGCCATTGAAAACCTAGCTGAAAAAATTATGGCCGAACAAGCCAATGAAGTACGCCATCAATTGCTGGATTTTTTAACCGCGCCAATTTTAAATAATCAAATTCTCAATAATCTATCTGAAATAAAAACCATCAGTGCCGAAACGGATTTAAGCGCACTAAATCAACCTTTGATTAATACCTATACCCAAGTGCTAGGGAATAAATCGGCACTGAGTCTAATTGGTTTTGGTAGCGTTAGTGGACAATTTATCGCCCTAATGCGAGACCAACAAATCACTCGCCTGCTACTAAAAGATCAAAGAACTCAAAACCAACTTCAGCTATACCCAAATTCCGAAATCAGTGCCGAGAGTCAAACCATCCCCGGCTACGACCCTAGAGAGCGGCCGTGGTATCAAGCAGCGATCCATAGCGGTCAAGCCAGCTGGTCTGATGTCTACGCCACATACAATCGAGAGCAATCGGCCACCTTGTCGTATTCCAGCCCGGTGTATAACCAAGCGAATCAGCTCATCGGGGTGTTAATGAGCGATATTAATATCGATCATTTCAACCAGTTTTTGCTTGAACAAACCCAGCCAGGTCATGGTGCAGTGTTTATCGTTGACCAGCAACAACGCTTAGTGACGCACTCCTCGCCACGTAGCGTAATGACCGCCAATGCAGACCCACAATCTGCCGCACAGCGTACATTTGCCAAAGACAGTGAGCAAGCCCAAATCCGTGCCGCAAGTGCCTTACTCAATCAAGGGCCCAATTTGCGTACACATTTTCAATTACGCGGTGAGCGTATTTATTTTCAATCAATTTCACTGAATAATCAGCCCGGCATTGATTGGCGGATTATTGTTTTAATTCCCGAAAAAGACCTGATTGGCAATCTAAAACAAAATCAACGCAATACCGTGCTGGTCATCTTATTGATTGGGCTGGCAGTGGCCATATTGGCATGGTGGGTATTAGGGCGTATCACTCGGCCGATTATTTCCACCACATTGGCTGCAGAAAAACTCGGACATGCCGATTGGCAAGCCATCCCTAGCTCAGGCATTCAGCTCAAAGAAACTGCCCTACTGACCAAAACCTTTAATGAAATGGCAGGCAAGCTCGCGCTGTCTTTTGAGCAGCTGAATCAACAGATTCGTTTTGACTCAATGACCGGGCTAATGAATCGCAACGGTCTCGCCGTTGCCATCAATGATTGGGCTTATACCCCAAGCCAGTCGCAATTGATGCTACTGATCGGTTTAGACGGCTATCGCGCTATCAACGACAGCGTAGGCCATGCGCTAGGCGATGCCTTATTACAATCAATTTCAGTACGACTCCTGGAGCATCTGCCGCCCAATGCCCTACTTGCTCGCACCGCAGGCGCTGAATTTACCATTTTATTGCCAGAAATCAGTAGCCCAGAAGACGCGACCTATACCACGCTACGTTATTTGGCCTATTTTTCAGAAGCCTTTCAGGCAGAACAATCTTCCGATGAAATCGTCGTCACCGCATCCATTGGTGCCGTGTATGAACGCTTTAAACGCAGTGATTTAACCGATTGGCTACGAAATGCCAGCGTGGCGCTCGGTAAGGCCAAAGCCAAAGGCTTTGGCTCTTATACACTGTTTGAAGCGCAAATGATTGAGCAATCCATCGCCAAAACACGACTGACTTCAGAGCTTAAACTGGCGCTGGAACGGCAAGAATTCCGCGTGTTTTTCCAACCAGTGATCGATTTACAAAATGGCGAAACCATCGGCGCAGAAGCGCTGATTCGTTGGGAAAGCCCGCGCGGTATGATTTCTCCCGGCGTATTTATCCCTGCTGCAGAAGATTCAGGACTGATTTTACAAATTGGAAATTGGGTATTGCGAGAGTCTTGCCTGCAAATTGCCAATCAGCTTAAAGCTGGCTGGCGGGCTGATTTTGACGTGCATGTGAATGTCTCGGTGCGGCAATTAATTCAATCTGATTTTTATGAGCAACTGCAGTTTATTTTGCAAACCACTGGTTTACCGGCACATAATCTCACGCTAGAAATCACTGAATCTTGTTTAGTCACCCAAAGCGAAGTGGTCGCCAAATTAATTCGCCGCGTTCGTGCTCTTGGCGTCGGCATTGCAATTGATGACTTTGGTACCGGCTATTCATCGTTAGCGTATTTGCATCAATTTGATTTTGACTACCTTAAAATCGATCAATCCTTTATCGCCAGAATGCTCGAAAACATTCAAGACGAAGCGATTGTCTCGGCCATCATCAGTATGGCTTCCGGTTTTAAAGTGATTTTAGTCGGTGAAGGCGTAGAGACTGAAGCCCAAGCCAACCGTCTACGCGAGCTAGGCTGCCAGCGAGTTCAGGGTTATTTCTTTGGGCGACCAGCGCCATTAGCGGCATGGACTGACGATATTATTCAACAAAAAGACCAGTAAAAAAATAAAGGTATATTGTCCAATACATTGATTTAAAAGGATTGGACTAATATACCCATGCTGTTTGAATTTCTATATCGCTAATACATTGCGCGAATCATCAGCGCCGACCCCAAGCTATTTATTCCCATGCTGCAAAACATAATCAATCGCGGCGCAGATGGTCGCCACTTGGGCTCGATTACATTGCTCAGCCGTGGCATTGGCGCTATCGGGATACACTTCCGTCGTCGTGACATACATCGCATCGGTCATGCCGCCGCAAAGACCCAAGGCTTTTTTAGCATAATTGATTACGCCCAATTGCTGTAATGGCTCACCAATAATGCAGCCCGCAGCATCGGCGGCGGCAATATGCGTCACTTGGCTAACCGCAGAGATTAATGCCTGTTGAAATTCAGGCTGAGGATTTTCGCTATCGCCAACCAAATAAAAGCCATCCGGAATATCATGATATTCAAAAGCCACACCATCACGAGCGGCTTTAGCCGGACCAAATTCTGAGTTATCAGTATCAGTTGTTTCGTGCAAATCGATATGCAACGCCACTTTTTGGGTTTGTGCGCGAATAAAGGCCATCGCTGCGGCAGATTCTGCTGCTGGGCTATGCTCGACAAAAGCGCGATTCGGATCAATGGCCAGCGGGTTCCAACGATTAATCGTTTCATAAGCCCAAGGGCTGATGCACGGCAGAACTAATAAATTCACCGCAGCATGATAATGGCTCAATTTTTGGGCAATAAATTGCAAAGCCCCTTGCACGCCACTGGTTTCATAACCATGTACACCGCCGGTAACTAAGACTGTTGGCCGATGCGCTTGCCAATCACGGCTACGCACAGCAAATAATGGATACTGCGCCAAACCCTGAGGCTGATAGTCCAACACGGCATATTCCACCAACTCGGCCCAATCGGCCAGTGGCGAATCTCGATCTAATAATAAGGCTGTTAATGGGCTAACCACTTCATTCCAGTAGTTGCGCTTTCTTTGCTGTATCGCCAGCCAATCTGCTTTTTCCTTTGCTTGCCAAGCTATACCCAATGTACCGATCGGATAAATAGGCTGATTTACAGTGCTCGATTTTGTCATGAGGATACGCCTTAAAATTACTCAGTTATTCAACTATACCATCGCAATACCGCGTCGCAAGCGTGCTGGTATGGCGAAAAAAAACCGCAGCAAAAAAATCAAAATAATCCAAACATAAAAAAAGGCGCCCGAAGGCGCCTGATCTTTGTCGCTGTCAGTGGCTTATTTTGCCGCTGCCGCGCCACCAATCACTTCTAGAATTTCCCATTTACCGTTTTTAACGGTGTAAACCGTAATCGCGCCATTATTAATATCACCTTTGGCATCAAACGAAATCGGTCCGGTAACCCCTTCGTATTTCATTGCTGCCAATTTTGGTAGATATTTTGCTGGATCTGCCGAGCCCGCTTCTTGCATCGCTTTCACCATCATATTCACCGAATCGTAGCAATATGGAGAATACAGCTGCACTTCATTGCCAAATTTAGCTTTGAATTTTTCTAAGAATGCCTTGCCGCCTGCCAACTGATCTTTCGGTGTGCCTGGGCTTGTGGCATACATGCCATCCGCATCCACGCCGGCAAGTTTAATAAATTCCGGTGTTTGCGAGCCATCGCCACCCATGATGATGACATTCAAACCCAGCTTTTTAGCTTGTTTTTTCATTGGCGCTGCTTGAGCATCCATGCCGCCGTAAAAAATCAAATCTGGTTTACTGCCTTTAATACTGGTTAATACCGCATTAAAATCAGTTTCTTGGTTATTACTAAATTCACGCTTCACAATTTGCGCACCAGCGGCTTTTGCCGCAATTTCAAATTCATCGGCCAAACCTTGGCCGTATGCTGTGCGATCATCAATGATGGCAATTTTTTTTCGCGCCTAATTGACTCACCGCGTATTGGCCCAGCACCTTACCTTGCTGTGCATCATTGGCCATTACGCGAAATGCCGTTTTAAATCCTTGGTTGGTGTAATTCACCGCAGTGGCCGATGGTGAAATTTGCGCAATTCCCGCATCAGAATAAATTTTAGACGCAGGAATCGTCGTTCCTGAATTCATATGGCCAATGACACCTGCCACATTGGCATCCACAAAACGCTGCGCCACAGTGGTCGCGGTTTTTGGGGTCACCTTGGTCGTCTTCTGAAATCATTTCTAATTTCATTTTTTTGCCGCCAATATCCACCCCACCCGCCGCATTGATTTCATCAATCGCCAGCTTCACGCCGTTTTCATTGTCTTTACCAAAATGCGCAGCTGGGCCAGTCAAAGCCGCTGAATGCCCAATTTTAATCACCGACTGGCTTGGCTGTTCCGCCGCCGCCGGCGTGCTAGCCGCTTCGCTGCCAACAGGCGCTTGTTTACCACACGCAGCCAAACCCATCACGGCCGCAGCAATCAAACTATAAGAAGTGATATTCATTTCAGGACATTCCAAAACAGAGAAAAAGATGGATCGGTATTAATACCAATAATTGTAAGGCTCAACGCATCATGCAGTGCAGTAGCATGCCACAGAGGAATACTAGGGTATTCCTGTAGCTTGTCGTCAGTTCAAATCAATTTATTGAGTCGCAGTAAACCATAATGGTTTGATTTCTCGAATTTTCACTAAGAGTTGCTGCGCAATTTGTTGATGATCTTGTAAATTCGGATGCCACTGACATGCCGTTAACTGCAGAGGATTGACGGCTAAATAATGCACATTTCTGAGCCCAGCCGCCTTTGCTGCCGCCATGACCGCGGGTACTTGGACGCGTAATTGATCATCGGGCCAAACTTTATACGACATCAGCACAATCTGTGGCTGCTGATATTTTGCATTTATTTCAGTGATTAAAGCTTGATATGCCGATTGATAATCAGCAGCCAATTGTTCAGCATTGCGTTTTTCAGTTGAATTAATTGGCGTGGAAAAATCATTTAAGCCCAAGGCTATAACCACAATTTGTGGCTGCCAATCTGTCGTCGTAACCACAGCAGTCGCATCGCTTTGAATTGTCCGTGGATAAAACGTTCGAAAATCTCTATCTGGTAAATGACCATTCCAATTTCGCACCAAACCCATTCCCGACATCGCATTAATTTGCCATTCGGCATCTAATTCGCGTGCCACATTGACTGCAAAACCTTGGCGAATATCGGTATTTGCCGCCAAATCGGCGTCTTTACATTCACGCTGTGTGGATAAACCCGCCAAAGCTGCGGTAAAAGAATCACCAATAAATTCAATTTTGCGCTTCTTCGCCGCTGGCGCAGGCAACCATTGCCCACCCTCTTCTAAGACAAAACCAGCTACTTGGCCAATATAATCCGGCGTTTCATTCCGACGTATTAAATCAATTCGATGCCGAGCTGCCGTTAAATTTTTTAGCCAAATCACTCGTTTACCTGCTGCTGGCGCGATATTTAGCAGGAATTGGCCATCCACTTCGACGGCGTAATAACTACGCTCATCATTTAACGCAATTCCAATGCGCTGCCCAGTAAATTGAGCCGATAACACGCCACCAGGCCATGTTGCTTGATAACTGCCATTCTTGTGCACCCAACGTCCACTCGCCAAAATAGGTTCTGCAGCGAGCGCCGTATTCAGTACCGAAAACAATAATGCCAAAATTCCAATGTATTTCATGATGGGGTACCTGAAAAAAATGGAGTTTACGGCTTAGCTGGCGATTTGGCTGTGTTCAAAACTAATCAAAAGTTTGTCCAAATCAAACCTCAGCGAGATCGATACTTTGTATGTGACCCAAAAAAAGCCCCAATGAATTGGGGCTGTTGTGTTTTATAAAATCTGGAACGTAAAATACTTAAACTGCATTTCTTGATATTGACCTGATTTAATAAGTTGATCTAAAGCTTTATTAAATTTTGCCACCATTTCGTGATCATCTTTGGCCAACGCAATTGCTTCGCCTCGTCCTAAGCGAGGATCGCCCTTAATGATATTACCCACATAATTATAGTCTTTTGCATGGAGTGGATCGCGTAAAAACTCACCAAACACGGCACTATCACCAAACACTAAATCGACTTCATTTTTATTCATCGCCAGCAATAAGGCATCGGCATCAGGATAATGCTTTAATTTCACTTTGCTATTATCAAACTCAGCAGCCAAATAATCAGAAAAAGTTGTATTGGTAACCACGCCAATGGTTTGCCCTGCTAAACGTTCCGGCGTCATCACTGGGAAGATAAATTGACGATTATTTTTGGCCACATATGCAGCAGGAACCCGTGCATAAGGCTGTGTAAACTGAACTAATTTTTCACGCTCATCGGTAATCGACATCGTAGCAATAATCGCATCGGCTTTTTTAGCCTGCACTGCAGGAATTAAATCATCCCATTCATAGCGCTCAATACTGCACTTAACCGCCATTTCTTTACACAGCGCATTAGCCAAATCAATATTAAAACCAACTAATTGCTGATTTTTATCTAAATACTCGAATGGTGGATATTTACCCTCTAAGGCAATACGTAAAAGTGGTTGCGATTCAGCCGCTGCACTGGCGATCTGCGTTGTCGACGTTGCTGTTTTTTTGTGTAACAGCGAAAAATACAACACCGGCGCAGCGATGATTGCAACAGCAATCACAATCCATTTTTTCATGATGATTCATCCATTACTCTGTAAGTCGCAAATCATACGGAGAGCGGATTTGAATCGAATCAGTAGTTTCCCCGCTTGTTTATTATTAAATTTATTTTTAATCAAAAATCACAATCACATCGAGCCACAAAACGTCGCTATTTACCACGTTGTCACCACCACAAAAGCGTCCTAGCAATATTATTGGCTATACTCAGTAACTTAAACATTGTGGAGACTAAAATGTTCTTTACTGATAAAAAATACATTGCCGACTTAAACGAACAAATACGTCAGCTGCAAGCAGAGAATGCACAACTAAAAAAAGAAAACTCAAAGCTAAACAGTGATCAACAATTTCTCTCCAGTTTACAAGTGCAAGATAATGGCGATGGAAAATACTATCAGTCCTTATTCAAGACTATGGATTTATTTGGTGAATCGCTCAGATTAAGTGCGCACTCAATCGGCCATCTTACCGATAAAATGCACGAAGAATTACGCTGCGCCGCTGAATTATCTCGCGTAGCCCAAGACAATAACCAAACAATTAATACGATTGCAAATAGCTTAAATCAACTATCCAGCACCGCAGTACAATCAGTGAGTGACGTCGATAAACTTAATCAGCAATCTGATCAAATTAGCGGCATCGTGCAAATGATCAAAGAAATTGCCGATCAAACCAATCTATTAGCACTCAATGCGGCAATTGAAGCCGCCCGTGCCGGCGAACAAGGTCGTGGTTTTGCGGTGGTTGCTGATGAAGTACGTAAACTCGCAGAACGAACCGGATCGGCCACCAAAGAAATTAGTCAATTGGTGGGCGATATTCGTACTGAAACCCAATCGGTTAAATCCACAATGAACACTCTCGCCGAGCAAACGGCCCAATTTAGTGCTATGGGCAGCAATGCGGCGGATGAAATGAGTTTATTGATTAAAATTTCCGCCGAGATGGAAACACTGGTGGGTAAAAATAGACTCAATACTTTTGTTGAAGTGAGTAAACTCGATCATATTGCATTTAAATTTAAGGTTTACGAAAGCGTGGCCGGTGGTGCAGCCATGCCAAATATCAATGATCCGCATCAATGCCGCTTTGGTCGCTGGTATTACGAAGGAGAAGGCAAAGCGCAGGCGGGCAATCATCCGGCCTATCGTGAATTAGAAGTGCCACATAATGAAATTCATCAAATTGGTAGCCAAGCCTTTAGCGCATGGCAAGCTGGGCAAAAATCACAAGTGATTGAAGCGCTCAATCGGATGGAAAATACCAGTTTAAAAATGATCCATATTTTAGATAAGTTGATAGATTAAGCCGATCTAACATCTTGATGAATTTTTTTACCATGCTATGGTACGCGCGGTATGTTCTGCACAATTTAATGATAACTAGGCTTCTAGTGCGAATAACTCAAGCATAAAAAAAACCCGCAGCTTGCGGGTTTTTTACGTGGTATATAGCCATAAACTAATCATATAAAGGCTTACAGCTTAATACGCTATTATAAATCCGCCTCAACCTCATTCCCGCGTGCTTCGAGCCAAGCACGGCGGCTAGACGCCTCAGATTTACTCATCAACATATTCATCACATCACGCGTGTTGGCAGCCACATCAGCATGAATTGATACCCGCATCACGCGGCGAGTGTCGGGATTCATCGTCGTGTCGAACAATTGCTCGGCATTCATTTCACCCAAGCCTTTGAAACGTGAAATATTCCATGCTGATTCACGTAGTTTTTCGCCTTTGAGCTTATCGAGAATCGCGGTCAATTCACCCTCATCGAGCGCATAAAACTTGCGCGGCGGCTTGTTTTTACCACTGCCACCCACGTCAACGCGGTACAGCGGTGGCTGCGCAACATAGATATGGCCGTTAGCAACTAACTGCGGGAAATGACGATAAAACAAGGTCAATAGCAGCACTTGAATGTGCGATCCATCCACGTCCGCATCGGACATGATGATCACTTTGCCGTAGCGCAGACCACTTAAATCCGCCGCACTATCGAGCGTATGCGGATCAACGCCGATGGCGACGGCCATATCGTGCACTTCGTTATTGCCGAAAATTTGGTCTTTATCGACTTCCCAAGTATTGAGCACCTTACCGCGCAGCGGCAAAATCGCTTGAAAATCTTTGTCGCGACCCATTTTGGCCGAACCACCGGCTGAATCCCCTTCGACGAGGAACAATTCGCAGCGCTCGGTTTCATCCGAGGCACAATCGGTCAATTTTCCCGGTAACACCGCTACGCCAGAGGATTTTTTCTTTTCGACTTTTTGCGCGTTTTTTTGCCGTGATTGCGCGGCGCGAATGGCCAGTTCGGCGAGTTTTTTACCCAAATCAACGTGTTCATTCAGCCATAACTCAAATGGCGAGCGCACCATCGCCGATACCAGTTTGAGACCATCGCGACTGGTGAGTTTGTCTTTGGTTTGACCTTGGAACTGCGGGTCGAGCACTTTGGCGCTTAATACAAATGAGCAGCGACTAAATAAATCTTCCGGCAGTAACTTCACGCCTTTGGGCAGCAAGTTATGAAAATCGATAAACGTTTTGACGACTTGAAATACCCCATCGCGCAGACCAGATTCATGCGTGCCGCCGGCTGGCGTTGGAATCAAATTCACATACGATTCGCGATTCACGCTACCGTCTTCAGTCCACGTTAACGCCCAAGCACAACCTTCCCCGCGCGAGAAAATTTCATCTTCACCTTCAATGTATTTTTCACCCTGCAAAATGGGGATCAGCTGGGTATAACCGGCCACTTGCTCATTTAAATAACCCAATAAACCATCGGGATAACACCAAAACGTTTTTCCAGTAATTCACCATTCGCTTGCTCAATATTGAGCGTAACGATCAGCCCAGGTAAGAGCACGGCTTTGGATTTTAATAAATGCTCAAGATCGGCAACTGGAATGGTTGGGCTATCAAAATATTTAGCATCCGGTTCAACAAAAACCCGAGTGCCGGTGTCTTTTTTTAAGCAGCTACCCGCAACGAGTAATGGCTCGATGACTTCACCACCAGAAAAAACTAACCGATTAATTTGCCCTTCACGGCGAACTTCAACTTCTAATCGTGTCGACAAAGCATTGGTAACCGAAACACCAACGCCATGTAAACCACCCGAGAAGGCATAAGCGCCACCGTCTTTTTTATCAAATTTACCGCCAGCATGCAGCTGAGTAAAAACCACTTGTACCGTTGGTACGCCCTCTTCAGGATGTAAACCAACCGGAATACCCCGGCCATTATCAGCCACGCGCATTGACTGATTGCGATATAAAACCACGTCGATTTGCGTGGCATATCCGCCAAGTGCTTCATCGGCAGCGTTATCAATCACCTCTTGGCAGATATGCAAGGGGTTATCAGTGCGGGTATACATGCCAGGACGGTGGCGGACTGGATCAAGGCCTTTTAAAACCTTAACGGAAGATTCGTCGTATTTAGGAGCTGCCATTGTTTCACGTGAAATCGGTAAAAATGATTGGAGGGAAGTCTAGCAGAGAATGTCCTCAACGACATCGTTTCAAATCCCCAAAGCCACGCTGGCATACTCAAGCCCAGCGCTAATCTTAAACATTGAAAGTCTATTTCAGATTCAACTTATCGCAATGAACGTGTCGATTTGACGCACTCACTTTGCTTGATACTGCTTAACAATATTTGATGAGACACTATCGATGTATAGAACAGCATAAACTTGGGTATATCTATGAAAAACATTATTCACAATGCTTATAGAGCAATACCTTTACTCAATACCCCGACGATATTGGATTGCTTCAGCCAGATGCGGCGTAAAAAAATCGTCTCACTATCGGCTAAATCAGCAATCGTTCGGGCTACGCGCAATACTCGGTGATAAGCCCGCGCCGACCAAGCTAATTTTTGAATCGCATTTTGCAACATGGCCAAACCTGCAGCATCCGTTTGGCAATGTGTCTCCATTGCCGCCCCAAGTAAAGTCGAATTATTATGGCCTTGTCGTGCTAGCTGCCGCGCACGGGCGGCACAAACTCGTTCACGCACTAATAGACTGCCTTCACTTTGCCCTTTAGCCAATAACACCGTATCAGGAATCGCCGGTACTTCGACCACCATATCAATACGATCAAGTAATGGTCCAGAAATGCGGCCTCGATAGCGCAGCACTTGTTCTGGCGTGCAACGACATGCTTTCTTCAGGTGTCCTAAATATCCACAAGGACAGGGATTCATCGCCGCCACCAGTTGAAACCTAGCCGGAAATTCAGCTTGCCGTGCTGCGCGTGAAATATGAATTTTTCCGCTCTCAAGCGGCTCTCGCAAAACCTCTAAAACTTTTCGATCGAATTCGGGTAGTTCATCTAAAAAAAGAACTCCGTGATGCGCCAGTGAGATCTCTCCGGGTTGCGGAATACTGCCACCACCGACTAAAGCAACGCTGGACGCCGTATGATGCGGGCTACGAAAGGGCCGCTGGCCAACACTGCGCAAATCAAGCCCATTTTGTCCTAAAGACTGAATCGCTGCCGCCTCTAGTGCTTCAAATTCCAATAATGGCGGCAATAAGCCCGGTAGCCGCTGTGCCAGCATTGATTTACCCGTCCCTGGTGGGCCAATCAGCAATAATGAGTGATTGCCAGCAGCGGCCACCTCAAGACCACGCCGAGCGGCAGACTGCCCTTTCACATCAGCTAAATCAGGATAAATAGGGCTTTCTCTATCCATTGGCGCTAAAGCTGTAGCCAAAGATTGAGTACCACTCAAATGGTGGCAAACTTCAAGTAAATGCGCAGCAGACAATATCGTTGCATTTTGAATTAATGCAGCTTCATTACTACTACTGGCACTAATAATCAATGTTCGCTGCGCATCACGCGCCGCCATGGCCAATGCTAAGCCACCGCGTACCGAGCGTAATTGCCCAGTTAAACCTAATTCACCGGCAAATTCATAATCCGCTAAATGCTCACAGGGCAATTGCCCGCTCGCAGCTAAAATGCCAACCGCAATTGCTAAATCATAATGCCCTGCCCCTTTGGGTAAATCAGCCGGCGCTAAATTTACGGTAATTCGGCGATTAGGAAATTCAAAACCAGCGACTTGCAAAGCCGCTCGAACTCGTTCTCGAGACTCACGAACTTCAGTATCAGCCAAGCCCACCAAATTAAATGCAGGTAAGCCATTAGCCAGATGAACCTCAACAGTAACTGACTGCGCAGATAAGCCATCTAATGCTCGAGAATACAAAACGGCAAGCGACATGATTGATTCACAAATGCTATGCTAATTTATACAGTGTAAGCAGGAAAATCAGATTTAATGGAACAATCAACGATTTTAATGCCTAATTTCCGAAATTTAGGCGTAGTGTTGCGCGCCCTAGTCTTGGTGCATTTAGGCGTCTTGATTTATGTATTTATTAGTATTAACCGCTGGAATGAATGGATAAACAAACTCACTGAAATTAGTTTGTGGGTTGAGCCCGTCCTCCTTATTTCATTAGCAGGGCTAGCTGTAGTAAGTGCACCACTACAAAAAATGAACTACCAAAATGCAGTGATGAGTGTATTGCTGTGGGTTTTCTGCGTCGCATTTAGCATATCCAATCTATTTCAAAATTTAATCCCGCTTGATCATAGCGTCGTACCTTGGCGCTTTGAGTTTATTACGCTCTGCGTGACTTTTTTGCTTCTACATTATTACCAGCTTTGGATTCGCGCCCTATCGCCGCGCTTGGCTGAGGCCAGACTTGTCGCCTTACAGGCAAGAATAAGACCGCATTTTTTCTTTAATAGTTTGAATGCGGTGCTATCTTTAATACGAAGTCAGCCAAAATTAGCTGAACGGCTGCTTGAGAACCTGTCTGAACTCTTTCGCGTAGCAATGGGTACTGAGACAGGTCTTTCCACAATGGCGCGTGAAGTCGAATTGGCGCAAGGTTATCTTGAAATTGAAAAGGTACGTTTAGGTGATCGATTACACGTTGAATGGCATATCGACAAGATGCCTAAAAAAGCCCTGATCCCACCATTGATTTTGCAACCATTGTTAGAAAACGCGATTTATCATGGTATTGAGCCAAATATCGAACCTGGGATTATTCAATTGAATATATTTCGAGTGCGTGAGGAAGTGCATATCAACATTCGAAATCCTCTTTTAAATAGTACGCCGCTACGACGCGGTAATGGCATGGCACAAGAGAATGTACGCGAGCGTTTACTGCTTTATTATGATGCTGAAGCAAATCTCAGCATCAACACAGGAAACGACTATTATCAAATACATATCATGCTGCCCTATCGGGAGCTTTAACAATGAATACTGCGTTACGACTCTTTCTTGTTGATGACGAACTACCGGCACTCAACCGATTGCAGGACCTGCTAAATGATTGTGCACAAGAATGTCCAAATCAGGTCATTGGCACAGCAACCAATGGTATGAGTGCGCTACCGCAAATTGCAGAGCATGATATTGATGTGGTGATTTTAGATATCCAAATGCCGCAAATGAGTGGAATTGAGGTGGCTAAAAAACTAATGCATTTAGCAAAACCACCAGCTGTTATTTTTGCGACTGCATTTGAAGATTATGGTGTTGCTGCATTTGATGTGCGTGCAGTTGATTACTTACTTAAGCCAATTCGGCAAGATCGTCTACTTACAGCATTAAAACGAGTCGTAGAGCAAAGACAGCAGCATCATATACCAAACAACAATCAAACCATTGAAGGTGCTCGTAGTCATTTTAGTGTGACTGAACGCGGACGAGTTCATTTAATTCCAGTGAGTGAAGCACGCTTTTTAAAGGCCGAACAAAAATACATCACATTACGCACCCGCGACCGTGAATACTTACTTGAAGATTCGTTAACTAAGCTTGAAGATGAATTTGGATCAAAATTTGTCCGAATACATCGCAATTGCTTAGTGTCACGCGATAATATTGCTGGATTCGAACGCGAAGTACAAACAGGGGGCGAGGCGCATTGGGTCGTTATATTACGTGATGTGCCAGAGAGATTACCTGTAAGTCGTCGCCAACAACATATTATTAAAGATTTCAAAAAAGGTCATGATGGATAATTTTAGTATAAATACCCCTTCATTATTATTTCCTGCTATTTCCTTGTTAATGCTGGCGTACACCAATCGATTTTTAGCTATTTCAAGTATTATTCGCCAGCTTTATGATCATCACCGTAGTAATCCGCATGTTAATATTTTGCGTCAGTTAGCTAATCTAAGAAAACGAGTGTGGCTTATTCGTTATATGCAGGCCTTTGGAATTACAAGTTTATTATTGTGTATTATTTCAATGATTTTTATGGCAATCAACTTAGATCAGTTAGCACAAGGATTATTTGTTGCTAGTTTAATATTAATGATAGGGTCATTAATATTATGCTTACAAGAAGTTATGGTATCAGATTCTGCATTAAAAATTTTACTATCTGATATTGAGGATGAAATAAAAAATCCTAAAAAATAACTAAAAAAAACGGGCCTTAGCCCGTTTTTTTATGCTAACAAAGCCAAAATCCACATTGCAGCTAAATTAAATAAACAAACTAATTGTGCTGCACTACCCAAATCCTTAGCCCTTTTTGCTAAATCATGCTTGGCTAAAGAAGTGTGATCTACAGCAGCTTCAATTGCTGAATTTAACAATTCAACAATCATAGTAACTAAATGGCTAGCGACAATAATCGCATGAGCCCAAGCAGGCATAGCGAGAAAAAAAGACAATGGAATACCAACAATCGCTAACAAACTGACTTGGCGAAAAGCAGCTTCATTTATCCAACCTGCTTTTAATCCATCAATTGAATAACCTAATGCATTTAAAACTCGTTTTGCGCCTGTCTTACCTTTAAATGGGCTTTCGCTCACTCTTTTTCTCCCGTTAAGATTCAAATACATCAACATAGCAAATATAACTTGTTAATAAAGCTACTGGTAATGCAAAAATTAAACCTAAAAACATTGGTAGCATTGCTAAAAAAAAAAAAAAAACACCACCAAAAATAGACATAATTAAAATTGGTTGCCAATTACGCCAAAAAGCTAAAAATGATAATTTCATTGCTTCATTAGCTTTCATTCCTTGAAGCATCACTAAAGTCGGCGCATAAAAATAAGCACTATAAACAATTAAAAAAGCAAACAATACAACAATTAACAAAGGCCAAATCACACCGATCTGCTCAATGACTTGAATGTTTTTATCAACAGATAGAAACCCAAAAAAAGATGATATTGCAAGTAACAAAGTCATCAATACCATAACAAATATGGTACCGAACATATATAAAACACCAACTTTCAATAATTCAACGAATCTTAATTTAAATCCAGAAAACAAATCAATTAATTGTGGTATATCTCCAGCTGCTTGTTTTTTTGCCGACCACATAATACCACCTAAAAAAACGGGCCCAAGCAAAGTAGAGATAAATCCACCAATTATAGGTAAGAAAGCAATACCAAAAAATAGCACAACAAAAACGCCACAAATACTTATCCAGATTGTTGGTGCTTGTTTAAACAATTTAAATGCATTCACAATCCAATACCAACCTTGTATGGCTGGTATTTTTTTTGGCTCAATACTTACATCAATTACATTATCTTGTTCTAACATTCTTATTACCTGGTTAAAAAAAGTCTATACCCACATCGTAACTGAAATTAGATCTTTTTTAAGCTTGCATCTTGCCAGATAAAGATGAAGCGCACATGAAAAAGCCGCTGATTTCAGCGGCTTTTTTATTAAAACAGTATGAATTTATGCAATGCACGCCAATGCTTGGCGAGCAATCATCAGTTCTTCATTCGTTGGAATCACATAAACTGCGATTTTACTATCCGCCAAAGAAATGCGACGTGGTTCACTAGAGCGTACCGCATTTGCAGCTTCATCAAGCTCAACGCCTAACCAACGCAATTGATGACAAACAGCTTTACGTGTATTGGCATCATTTTCACCAATACCGGCAGTAAATACTAAAGCATCCATACCACCGATTGCTGCTGCTAACGAAGCTGCTTCACGAACAACACTACTTGCGAAATACTCAACCGCTAATTTTGCACGCGGTGAATCTGAATTTTCTAAATCACGCATATCGCTAGAGAAACCAGACAAACCAAGTAGACCTGATTCTTTGTACAGCAAGGTTTCAATTTGTTTTGCATCCATTTTTAAATGATTCATCAAATGCAATACAACACCAGCATCAATACGGCCACAACGAGTACCCATTGGCAAACCATCTAATGCAGTAAAGCCCATGGTTGTTAATTGGCAGCGACCACCAAGTAAAGCAGCCATTGAAGAACCATTACCTAAGTGAGCAACGACAGTACGACCTTCTGCTGCACGAGTATCAATTTCTGGCAATACGCTGGCGATATATTCATACGATAAACCATGGAAGCCATAACGACGAATGCCTTCTTTTTGCGAGAATTCATACGGTAGTGCAAATAATTGGTTCAATTCTGGCTGCGTAGTATGAAATGCAGTATCAAAGCAGGTTACTTGGGGCACATTTGGTAATAATTCTTCAAGAACACGAATTGGTGTGATGTTATGTGGTTCATGCAAAGGAGCCAAAGGAATCAAAGCTTCTAAACCTGCAATTACTTCAGGCGTTACAAGTTCAGGTTTTGAATAGGTTGTTCCGCCATGAACTACGCGATGGCCAATCACTGCAATTGAACGTCCTTCAATACGCGATTCCAACCAATTGAGCATATAGCGTAAAGCATAATCGTGATTTTTTGGCGCATCACTAGGTAATGTTTCATTGGCTACTTTATTATCAGCGGCATCTTTTGCGCTGAATTTTGGTTCTACATACAAACCTTCCATTTGGCCTTTAAATAAGACAATAGGATCAGCTGCGCTAGTTTCAAATAATGAAAATTTAATACTTGAAGAACCGGCATTGATAACTAAAACTAATTCACTCATTTTTTACTCCAATATTAAAAAAATAACAAAGGGTATTGATCTACATATGTTACTAATCAAGACCTAGAAGGCAATACAGCATTAATTTATTTTTAAAAAATTATCACTATGAAAAAGAGTTAATATTTTAAAATACTATTTAGTCTTAATTTATATTAATTATAAAAAATATCTAATCATAAGTATGCAAACAAGCATTAAATTGCATCATGGTATGATTTATGTATAGTTCATATAAATTCTTACAAACAAAACTACAGTTGCATTGTAATTTGCTTACGTTTTTTTCGTACCTAAAAGTAGTCCTTTTAAAAATATGTAAGGTTTAAGTTATATTTACAACGAACTACAGTCACTTACTTATTATGACGTGTAGTTTGGCAAACACTTGTAGGCTATGCAAAGTAAATTGTGGCATAACATCATTGTTGCCATGGTTTAAAATCAATTCCATCTATTTGATTTCATTATATTTTTTTAATAAACAAGCCTTTTTTTGATCATTAAGTTAGAACTTGATTCATCATTTTAATTAGGTGTTAGCACTACAAACACGTGTATATTTACACGCAATGAAAGTTTAAACCTAGGGAATGTATGTGGTTAGCCTCTAATTTTGATCTTGTTTTTACTGGATTTTTTAACGATGCCAATTGCATAGCGCAAAAATTAACAGCATTATAAACCGTGAGAATTATAATAACTTGGTTAATATCAAGGTCTTGAAGGTCATAGTTAAAAATGAATACTAATTACACTACACATCTTATTTGTGCACCTGAATTATCAGATACTTTTAAAGTAAGCAATATAAATATTAAAGTAGGTGAATTTGTTAGTAAAAATCAATTATTAATATCTTTAAATAAAAACAATGATCATATTTATATTAATGCTATTGAAGATGGCCAAATTAGTTATTTATTTATTAACATTGGCGATGATATTAATAATGGTGATTTACTATTATCAATGGAAGTTGAAGAATTGCCAACTGGGTTTTTAGATGTGGTAGATCAACGCTGTAGTCAAGATTCAGCTGAAGTTGATGTTGCAAATTCATTAATGATAATACCTTCTGCAGCAAAATTAGCTTCTCGATTAGGTGTTGATTTAAGTTTAGTAAATCCAAATTGTATAACTGGTTATATCGGTAATGAAGAAGTTGAATTATTTGTTAAGCATGAATTATTGAAATTACAGCAGTTGAGAAAATTATTAGCATAGTTAGTTTGTTTAAGAATATGCATTTGGTATTGCCGCTTGGATTGATGTTTGTAGCTTAGATATTTTAAGTCATTGATTTTTATAGCTTAATTTTTTAATCTTTCCATATGTTATTGATTTATATATGTTTTTTCATACTATTTGATTTTTAAGTTGATCATGTTTTGAAGCGTTTGTTTTTTATATATATATTGATAAGTAAAAGATAGTAGTAATAGATAAGGATCAAAAAATCTGTGGATAACTCTATAAACCTTTATTTATCAACACTTTAAGTTACCCACATGTGTACTGATAGTCCTTGTTCCTACTGTGGATAATATGTGTTGAGTTTTTGGCTTCATCTGTGGGTAACACTTATCCACATTGATAGCGGACTTCCCCACATTTTAAGTGATTGATTTGTATAGGGTTGTGTGAATAAGCGTATAATCGCGGCTTTTCTTGGGGGTGTTTGATGGCAATTCAGTGGTTTCCGGGTCATATGCATGTGGCGCAGAAGAAAGTGGCAGAGACAATGGCCAAGGTGGATATGGTGATTGAAATCGTGGACGCACGTATGCCCTTGTCCAGTAGTAACCCAATGATTGAGAAGTTGCGTTTGCATCGGCAACGTCCAGCTTTAAAAATTATCAATAAAACAGATTTGGCTGATCCTAAGTTAAGTCAGTTATGGTTGAATTATTTTCGCCTGCAAGCAGGTACTGAAGCCTTGTTGATGGGCGAAGACAACAAGCAAGCCGCAATTAAACAGATCGCCGTCTTGTGTAAAAAATTAGCACCGTTCCGTAATGATGCTGAAAAGCCGTTGCGAGCGATGATTTTGGGGATTCCCAACGTAGGTAAGTCCCACTTTATTAAATACGCTGGCTAAGCGAAAAGTGGCTCGTGTTGCAGATACACCGGGTGTTACTAAGTCTCAGCAGCGGATTGAAACGCTTGATGGGGTTATTTTGTATGACACGCCAGGTTTAATGTGGCCTAAAGTTGAACACGAACCTTCTGGCTTTCGTTTGGCTTTGGGTGGCTCAATTGGTCGCAATGCATATGATGAAATTTTGGTGGCTTATTTTGCGATTGAAACTTTACGCGAGCGCTATCCTAAAGAATTGATGGCACGCTATAAGTTGAGTAGTCTGGATGGTAGTGTGGATGAGTTGTTTAATTTGATTGGTCGTAAACGTGGTGCTTTGATGGCTGGTGGTGTGATTGATGAACAAAAAACAGCGGATTTAATTATCACAGATTATCGTAGCAAAGCGATTGGTCGCATGACTTTAGAAGTACCTGACGATTTTATCGGGGTTGATTTAGGTTCGGGGGATGATCTTCCTGACGTACTTGAAACTGAAGATGACGATTGATTTGTATTCGTTGGCAATGATGTGCTTGTAAAATGTAACATCACATATTGTGTAACTCGGCATGTATTATCTAGATTATGTGTAGGTATATTACTATAGACCTTTGTTTTAATGGGTTTTGTGTGTATACCTATATGTAAGTTTAATGATTTATTGAATTTGTATTGGTATGCATAATCAATATTTTTATATTTTTGTCGCTACATGACGTTAAAATTGCGATTGATAGGAAATCAAAAATGGATGTAGAGCTTGGTCATTTGGAAGGTAAAGTCCTGCAATTAGTGAACTTATGCCGTGAATTACGTACTGAAAATCAAGAACTTAGAGCTAATTTACAATTGGCTAAAGAAGAAAATCAAAGCTTAAATACGAAATTAGTTGGCGCAAAAGACAAAGTAAATGCGATTTTGGCTAAATTACCCGAGGATGGCGTATGACTGATGCCGTGAAGTTGTTGGATATTTCAATCATGGGACGTGAGTTTCGTGTGGCTTGTCCTGCGCATGAAGAAGAAACCTTACTTCAAGCTGTGCAACTTCTCGATGCACGGATGCATGAAATTCGCACTGCTGGTAAGGTCATTGGCATTGAGAAGATTGCAATGATGACGGCTTTAAATATGACGCACGAGTTTTTAACGGCAAAGGTTGAAGGTGGCTTTGACTTTAGTGATTTTCAGCGTAAAATCGGAAGTATCAGTTCAACGATCGACGCAGTTTTACAGGAATAATTTAAGGTATTTCGAACTGCGCCGTGATGCAAGTTAGCTTTCCTGCGGTGTTCGCGACGGTTCTAAATCTTTGAACCGATAAGCTGTATAGCACGTTTGCCAGTCATCTAGACGCCTGTTGTGAGCGTTCCTTGAGAATGCACCTGATGGCATCTGACCGGCAACAACTTGAACCATGGGTTCAAGATGCGAACCGAAACGGCACTGTGGGAAGCCCTCATTTTTTGTGATTACTCAAAAAACTCAATTACGTCGTGATCTTCGGCAACGCCGAACGGCGATATCTAAAATACAGCGACAAGCCGCTGCTTGGGCTGTAACTCATTATCCGCAAATTTTACAAAAACTTCGTCGTGGCAAAAAAATTGCTTTATATGTGCCTGTTGGCAGTGAGTTTTCTGCCTGGCCATTAATTTTTTTAGCACTGCAACGTGGTTGCTTAGTCTATTTACCGGTTGTACCTAAAGTGGGTAGACGATTAAATTTTGTGCGCTTAAATGAAGGTGCTGTTTGGTCTTATGGTGCATTTAATATTCCAACCCCCAGTCATTTTGAGCAATGTTCAAGCCGTGATTTGGATTCTGTTTTTGTTCCTTTGCTTGGTTTTGATTTGCAATTAGCTCGATTAGGGCAAGGTGGTGGTTATTACGATACGACATTTGCATTTCGTCGATTACGAAAAACGTGGCTTAAACCAGCATTAATTGGCCTGGCATATTCATGTCAACAAGTAGAGCGATTGCCCTGTGAGGCTTGGGATTTAAAGTTAGATGCAATTGCAACAGAGCAAGGATGGATTCGTCGCTCGCCTATCAATTGAGAGTAGTGAAATTACTGACATACTTTCGCATTCTACTTGTTTATGATGTCAAGCTTGCTCTATGCTATTTGCATCGCAACGGTTTGAAGTAAATCAAGTGAGGTAATTATGGTTGCTGTAATTTCTTCCCCTGTGCGTATTATGAATGCGGCAGGCCTTCATGCTAGACCTGCTGCGAATATTGTTAATACTGCTAAGCAGTACCAGTCTGAGATTAAGTTGTTATACAAAGGGATTGAAGCTAATGCTAAATCTCTTGTTTCTGTGATGGGCTTGGATGTTTCTAAAGACGATCAGATTCAAATCAAAGCAGATGGATTGGATGCAAATGAAGCAATGCTTGCTGTAAGCACAATGATTGCTTCTGGTTGTGGGGAAGACTAAATCGGTTAAAATTATAAATAGGGTGGCTTAAGCCACCCTATTTGCTTCTGAATAGTAAGTATTCAAAATCATGTTCTATTTCACATGTAAAAAAATGTAATAAAGTAATATTTTAAATTAAATGAACTCTGGAAACTGATTAAGCACAAAACATATGTTTTTTATAAAGTTAAAATGAATAAATATGGTTTAAGCATATCTAGATTTCGATCTGTAAAATTTACATATAAATTGAGCAATATTACGCCCCATGTCAATGGCATTGGCGGTTAAACTAAAAAACAAGAATATGTCAACGCAATAAAAATTAATGCGGGTCAATTTGATTGACCAATTTGACTAAGAATTAAACCAACAGAGGTTGTTATGTCGATAAATCCAGTTTCGCAATTTGTATTGCTGGCCCCACTATCGGGTGTGATGGTGCCTTTGGATACAGTACCTGATCCAGTTTTTGCCCAAAAAATGGTCGGTGATGGTGTTTCAATAGATCCAACCAGTAATATTTTGTTGGCACCGATGACCGGTAAGGTAACGCAGGTTCATTCAGCAAAGCACGCCATTACTTTAGTTGCTGCCAATGGGGTTGAAGTATTAATCCATATTGGTTTAGACACTGTGATGCTCAAAGGCCAAGGCTTTACTGCGAAGGTCAAAGAAGGTGATATCGTCGATGCGGGTCAACCATTAATTGAGTTTGATATGGATGCCGTGGGTCGTAAAGCGTTGTCATTGTTGACGCAAATGGTGATTACCAGTGGCGAAAAAGTAGCGCGCTATACACCCAATACTGGTTTGGTTGATTGCTGGTAAGGACGTTGCTTTAACGCTCGACTTGGCTGAAGGTATTGCTCAAACTTCTGCAACTGCAGATTCATCCGGTGAGGCGTATTCAGATCCAATTCGTACACCTAACCCAACAGGTTTACATGCTCGCCCTGCTGCTGTTTTGGCAAATGCTGCAAAAACATTTAAGTCTGAAGTTAAATTAGTACGTGCTGGCCAAGAGGCGAATGCTAAATCAGTCGTTGCAATCATGGGTCTAGAAGTGCAAAACGGCGATGAGATTCGCGTTCGTGCTATTGGTCCTGATGCATCTGCAGCGATTCAAAAATTAAGCGCGTTGATTATTAGTGGTTGTGGTGAAGACGTCGGTGGCGTAGCACCAAAACATAAACCGGCACCACTGGATACGATTAAAACCACTAAGGCACAACCTAAGTCAGAAGATCCAAACGTGTTGACCGGTGTGTCAGCATCGCCAGGCTTAGCTGTGGGACAAATTTTCCAAGTTAAACAAGTGGATATTGCGGTTGTTGAAGCTGGTGAGTCACCAGAAGTAGAGCGTCGTCGTTTTGACCAAGCGTTGAAAGATGCACATCAACAACTTGAAAATCTAAAGTCTGAAATTAGCGATGAAAGTAAAGCTGAGATTTTTGCTGCTCACCAAGAGTTGCTTGAAGATCCGGATTTATTAGCCATTGCGATTGCTGGTATCACCAACGGCAAGAGTGCTGGTTTTGCGTGGAAAGAAGCCTACAACACTTATTCAGCTAAACTTGCCGCACTAAAAAATGAAGTGTTAGCGGGTCGTGCAAATGATATTCGCGATGTGGGTTTACGCGTATTACGTTTGATTGCGGGTATTGCAGAAACAGCGATGGTCGTTCCAGAAAATGCGATTTTGATCGCAGAAGACCTGACGCCATCAGATACCGCAAGTTTGGATCGTACTCGTGTACTTGGTTTTTGCACTGTCGGTGGCGGGGCAACCAGCCACGTGGCTATTTTGGCTCGATCACTCAATATTCCAGCAATCTGTGGCATTGATGAAGAAGCATTGAATTTAGCCAATGGCATGCCGGTCATTTTGGATGGTAGCCGTGGTACCTTGCGCAAAAACCCATCTGAAGCCGAAGTAAACAATATTCGTGAAAAACAAGCGAAGCAAGCGATTAAACGTGATGCTGAATTAGCGGCAGCATTTGAACCAGCCGTGACGCAAGATGGCATTCATGTGGAAGTGGTGGCGAATATTGGTGGCATTGACGATGCGGTTCAAGGCGTAAAACTGGGTAGTGAAGGGGTCGGTTTGTTACGCAGTGAGTTCTTGTACTTAGAACGTACTGACGCACCGACCGAAGAAGAGCAAAGCCAGATTTATATCGATATCGCCAAAGCACTCGGTAACGATCGTACATTTGTAGTTCGGACTTTGGATGTGGGTGGTGATAAACCATTGGCCTACTTGCCAATGCCAGTCGAAGAAAATCCATTCTTGGGTGTTCGTGGCGTGCGTTATGCTTAGCAGAACCAGAGTTGTTACATACTCAAGTTCGTGCGGTACTACGTTCTGCGCCATTCTCGAAATTAGCCATCATGTTCCCAATGATTACTAGCTTGGAAGAAGTTCGTGAAGTGAAGCGTATTGTTGCTGAAGAAAAAGCGGCTTTAGGCATTACTCAAGACGTTCAAGTCGGCATTATGGTTGAAGTTCCGGCCACTGCCGTTATGGCCGAGCAATTTGCGCGTGAAGTTGATTTCTTCTCGATTGGTACCAACGATTTAACGCAATACACTTTGGCAATGGATCGTGGTCATCCAAAATTAGCCAAGCAAGCCGATGTGATGCATCCAGGCGTATTGAATTTAATCAATATGACGGTAAAAGGTGCACATGCACATGGTAAGTGGGTTGGTGTGTGTGGGGGTATTGCCTCAGACCCTATGGCTATCCCGTTGTTGCTGGGTATAGGTGTGGATGAATTGTCTGCGAGTGTACCGACGATTCCTGCAATTAAAAGCTTTGGTTCGCACTTTAAACAAAGTTGAATGTGAGAAACTCGCTGCAGAAGTTTTACAAATGGGTACCGCTGCTGAAGTTCGGGCTCGTTTGTCGCAACTGGTCGATTAAAGAGGTTTGATATGGTATTGGTCGTTATTGCACTATTAGTGGGAATTGGTATTGGTTGGGCATTGAAGGGTCGGCAAGTGCCTGTGGCACCTGCATCGGTTGAAAAGCCGGTTGTTATTGAAGTATTGCCTTCATCGTCAGCTGAATTACTCAATCCAGAGTGGTATGCCGCCTTAGGTGGTAAAGCGAATGTGCGCTTAGCTGAATCAATTGCAACTACACGTATCCGTGTTGAATTGCTAGATGCCGCTTTGTTAAATGAAGCCGTATTAAAAGATTTAGGTGTTGCTGCCGTTGCCAAAATTGATGCACATACAGTGCATTTAATTAAGTAAATCGCTTTTAAATAAAGACAAAAATCCACCGGCAGATCGGTGGATTTTTTTTATCAAGATTGACGTTAATAGATGAATTTTACTTGCAGTGCTTTACATTAAAAATGATGATGGATTATTTTTTATTGATAAGGTATATCCCTGTAAGGTCATCGCTGCATAGTCAATGTTTAATTTTTGTAACAGAATCTAAAGTGAGTTCGATAAACCGGCGATTGCATGACAAATAAGAAACAGCAATGGCCTTTGGAGAAAAATAATGTTTAAGAATGCATTTGCAGTCTTACAAAAAATTGGTAAAGCATTGATGCTACCGGTGGCAGTATTACCTGTGGCTGGTTTATTACTTGGGATTGGTGCATCTAATTTTCCATTTATCCCAGAAATTGTTTCGCAAATTATGGCGCAAAGTGGTGGCGCAATTTTTGGTCATCTACCACTGATTTTTGCGATTGGTGTTGCATTGGGTTTGTCAGACAATGATGGTGTAGCTGGTATTGCTGCGACTGTCGGGTTTGTTGTGATGATTGCAACGATGGGTGTTATGGCGCCGATCATCATGGGTGTTGAGCCAGCGATGGTGATGGGCATGAAATCCATGGAGACTGGCGTTTTTGGTGGGATTATTATTGGTGCTGTTGCGGCAACATTATTTAATAAATACTACCGGATTGAATTACCACCGTATCTTGGATTTTTCTCGGGTAAGCGTTTTGTTCCGATTGTGACCGGGATCGCGGCTATTTTTGTTGGTGTCGTTCTATCCTTTATTTGGCCTCCAGTACAAGGCGCAATTAATAGCTTCTCGCATTGGGCTGCGGTATCTGATACGCGTACTGCTGCGACGGTGTATGGTTTTGTTGAGCGGATGTTGATTCCATTTGGTCTGCATCATATTTGGAATGTGCCGTTTTTTCTTTGAAATGGGTGAATTCACCGATGCTGCTGGTAAAGTGGTACATGGTGATATCAATCGTTTCTTTGCCGGTGATCGTACTGCGGGTATTTTGTCTGGCGCATTCTTGTTCAAAATGTTTGGTTTGCCTGCTGCAGCCATTGCAATTTGGCATACTGCGAAACCTGAAAATCGGGTGATGGTGGGTGGGATTATGATTTCAGCTGCGCTGACTTCATTCCTTACCGGGATTACCGAGCCGATTGAATTTGCCTTTATGTTTGCAGCCCCTGTGCTGTATGTCATTCATGCGGTATTGGCGGCGTCGACACAATTTGTTGCCAATACTTTTGGCATGCATTTGGGCTTTACTTTCTCGCAAGGCGGCATTGATTTCTTGATGTTTAACGTGTTTGGTAAAAACGCGCAAAACTGGTGGTATGTACTGTTCTTTGGGCCAATGTATGCGGCCTTGTATTACTTTACTTTCCGTTACGCCATTCTCAAGTGGAATATGAAAACCCCAGGTCGTGAAGATGTGGCGGTTGATGGTGTTCAACACCAAGCCAGTGGCCAAGGTATGGCGCATGATTTGGTGGTTGCATTTGGTGGTGCTGCGAATATTGAAAGCTTAGATGCATGTATTACACGTTTGCGGATCTCTGTTCGCGATGCGGCTAAAGTCAATCAAGCTTCATTAAAAGCATTGGGTGCCGCTGGGGTCATGCAAGTTGGCAATAATATGCAGGCTATTTTTGGTACCCGTTCAGAAAATCTTAAAACCGATATGACTGAGTATTTGAAGGCTGGCGGAACAGGTGTAGCAGCGCCTGCAGCGGTTGTACCAGCAGTTAGTGTGGCAGCAAGTACGATTCGTAATCCAGCATTATTGGCAGCTTTAGGTGGTCAAGATAATATTAGCGAAACAGCGCCAATTGCAGCTACGCGGATTCGGGTGCAATTAAAGGACGCCAAACAATTTAATGAAGCGGCTGTTTTAGCATCGGGTGTTTCTGCGGTGGCAAAGCTTGATGGCAATGTATTTCATTTGATTGTGGGTGATTCGTCGCAGCTACTTGCATCGACTGTTTAATTTAAAACCAACGTTAAAAAGCCCATCATGTGTTGATGGGCTTTTTTGTAATCAGTCTGATTTTTTGCTTTGCGCTCATTTTATGTTTTACGCGTTTGCGTGAGGATCATATGCCTATTTTATTGGTCATTACCTGCTGAGCATTGAATGACGATTGATGTTGATTGCATAATTTAGGGTGGAGGTTAAACAAAAAGCAAAATATTGCGTTAATTTGATCTGCGAATAACAGCGCACTTGCATGGCTTTAAGCATGTAGATCATGATTGGCAAATAGCGAGTCGCTTGCTTCTACTCAAGCTGATGGCATCCCCGATTTTTCAGGTATCTAAATGCACTTTTTCAATTTCATCTACCGACTGCATGATTAAAATGACTTCAATACCCAGTAGTTTATTTAAAGCTTATGATATTCGGGGCCAGATTCATTTATTAACCCCTGATTTTGCGTATTGGGTGGGGCGAGCTTGCGGTGCTGTGGCTCGCGAGCAAGGCATTGTAAAAATAGCCCTCGGTTTTGATGGGCGTTTATCCAGTCCTGCCCTCGCAATAGCGTTGGCAAAAGGATTGCTTGAGGCCGGTATTACCGTATTAGATCTCGGTATGTCCTGTACGCCGCTATTGTATTATGCGGCCCGCCATCAAGCTGCAGGTTCGGGAATTATGATCACGGGTAGTCATAACCCGCCAGATTATAACGGCATTAAAATTATGCTGGCCGGTGTAACGATTGCAGGTGATGCGTTGCAAGCGCTGCGGCAAAGAATGATTGCGCAGCAATTACCATTTCAGAATGGTGGTTCAATCCAGATGCTCGATGTCGTTGCTGATTATGTGGCAGCGCTGGAACAGCAATTGCCGTTGGCAAAACCATTAAAAATTGTAATTGATTGTGGTAACGGTTCACCGGGTGCATTAGCACCTACTTTGTATCGACAATTGTCGTGCGAAGTGATTGAGCTTTATTGTGAAGTGGATGGACGGTTCCCTAATCATCACCCAGACCCCCAAGTCGCAGAGAATCTTCGTGAGCTCCAAGCTACTGTACTGGCGGAACACGCCGATGTCGGTTTAGCGTTTGATGGGGATGGCGATCGTTTGGGGGTGGTGACGCGAACCGGAAAAATAATTCCCGGTGATCAATTACTGATGCTATTTGCCACTGCCGAGTTAGCCAAACAGGCTGGCCATGTTCTCTTTGATATCAAATCAAGCCGAGCGGTCGCCCAATGGGTTAGTCAGTTGGGCGGCTCCTCAGAGGCGATACCAACCGGGCATTCGTATATGAAGCGTCGTTTGCGAGAAACGGGGGCAGTTGTTGCAGGGGAATTGTCTGGGCACTTTGCATTTGCAGCTTGGCAAGTTGATGATGCTTTGTATGCCGGTGCTAAGCTATTGCAACAAATTGCCGCTGGTGTTGATTTAGATGCTGAGCTAGCACGGTTTCCAATTTCTGTGTCATCGCCAGAGCTGCAGGTTCCATTAACGGGCTCTGGCCATGCTTTGGTTGATGAAATCCGTCAGCGGGCTATTTTTCCCAGTGCCAATCAAGTGCTCTGTATTGATGGGTTACGCATTGAATATACCGATGGTTTTGGATTAATTCGCGCATCAAACACCACGCCAGTCTTAACGTTACGCATTGAAGCCGATAACATGCATGCCTTGCAGCGGATTCGGCAAGAACTTGCCAACGCGATTGCACCGCTCCCTTTTCCAGAAATTGAAGAATAATGATGAATGTGAAACTCCCCCCCCAATATCTGATCGCAGCCAATGTGGCGAATGCCTTAGCCGAAGACATTGGTGATTGCGACTGGACAGTTCAATTGATTCCTATCGAACAACAAGGTATTGCACGCATTGTGGTGCGAGAGGCCGCCATCATTTGTGGGCAAGCGTGGTTTAATGAAGTCTTTCATCAAGTCGATGCCAACATTCAAATTGAGTGGAAAGTAGTAGAAGGGGAGTATGTCGCAGCAGAGCAAATTATTTGTGAGTTACAAGGTAATACCCGTTCATTACTGACTGCAGAGCGTTCGGCACTTAATTTTTTTGCAGACACTATCAGCTGTTGCAACAGAAACACATCGCTACGTTGAAGCAGTACAAGGCACCATCGCTAAAGTTCACGACACCCGCAAAACCATTCCAGGGCTACGTCGAGCACAAAAATATGCCGTTACAGTGGGTGGCGGAGAAAATCAACGCATTGGTTTGTACGATGGCATCTTAATTAAAGAGAATCACATTTTAGCGGCAGGCAATATCGCGAATGCAATTGAGATGGCTCGCACCATTGCACCTGCGCACGTGAGTATTCAAATTGAAGTTGAAAATCTCGCGGAACTTGAACAAGCCATTACCGCTGGTGCTGTTTCTATCCTATTAGACAATATGAGTCTCGAAGAAATGAGCGCCGCAGTACAACTTGCAAAAGGGCGAGCCATACTAGAAGCCTCTGGCGGGGTCGATCTCACTCAAATTCGGGCGATTGCAGAAACCGGCGTTGATCGAATTTCGATAGGAAAGCTCACCAAAGATATAAAAGCGATCGATTTATCAATGCGATTGGCATAATCCAGATAAAAAAAAAACGCTAACTCAGAAATAAACGAATTAAATAGCATTTCATTTTTAAAGATAATTGCAGATTAATTAAAAAATTAGATCTATTTAAATTCAACAACTTAGCGTCTTTATCCTGTTTTGTTTAACGCAAGGTGTTGACGTGATCGCAGGGCTGCCGTATATTTCGGCCTCTCTGCTGCTGACACAGCAAACGAAACAAGCGGTTTTCCAGCTGATTTCGGTGTCTAAGCCACTGATCTTTAACAAAATACAGCCGATGAGTGTGAGTGCTTGGTTTGCCAGTCAAACAAGTGCTTACACTCAAGATTTAAAAGAAATCTTGGTTTTTAACCAAGTGTTTCTTTGAGTAATGAGTACTAAGCCAAGTATGTAAATTCAGCTAGATTAAACGAAAGAGTTTGATCCTGGCTCAGATTGAACGCTGGCGGCATGCTTTACACATGCAAGTCGAACGGTAACAGGGTGCTTGCACCGCTGACGAGTGGCGAACGGGTGAGTAATACATCGGAATGTACCCAGTAATGGGGGATAACGCTTCGAAAGGAGTGCTAATACCGCATACGCCCTGAGGGGGAAAGTGGGGGACCGCAAGGCCTCACGTTATTGGAGCAGCCGATGGCTGATTAGCTAGTTGGTAGGGTAAAGGCCTACCAAGGCAACGATCAGTAGCGGGTCTTAGAGGACGATCCGCCACACTGGAACTGAGACACGGTCCAGACTCCTACGGGAGGCAGCAGTGGGGAATCTTGGACAATGGGCGAAAGCCTGATCCAGCAATGCCGCGTGCGTGAAGAAGGCCTTCGGGTTGTAAAGCGCTTTTGTCGGGGAGGAAATCCTAGTGGTTAATAACTACTGGGGATGACAGTACCCGAAGAATAAGGACCGGCTAACTACGTGCCAGCAGCAGCCGCGGTAATACGTAGGGTCCAAGCGTTAATCGGAATTACTGGGCGTAAAGCGTCCGCAGGTGGCTTGATAAGATAGACGTGAAATCCCTGGGCTCAACCTAGGAATTGCGTTTATGACTGTCTCGCTAGAGTATGGGAGAGGGGGGTGGAATTCCACGTGTAGCAGTGAAATGCGTAGAGATGTGGAGGAACACCGATGGCGAAGGCAACCCCCTGGCCTAATACTGACACTCATGGACGAAAGCGTGGGGAGCAAACAGGATTAGATACCCTGGTAGTCCACGCCCTAAACGATGTCTACTAGTTGTTGGGCTTTTCGGAGCTTAGTAACGCAGCTAACGCGTGAAGTAGACCGCCTGGGGAGTACGGTCGCAAGACTAAAACTCAAAGGAATTGACGGGGGCCCGCACAAGCGGTGGATGATGTGGATTAATTCGATGCAACGCGAAAAACCTTACCTGGTCTTGACATGTACGGAATCCTTTAGAGATAGAGGAGTGCCTTCGGGAACCGTAACACAGGTGCTGCATGGCTGTCGTCAGCTCGTGTCGTGAGATGTTGGGTTAAGTCCCCGCAACGAGCGCAACCCTTGCCATTAGTTGCTAACATTCAGTTGAGCACTTTAATGGGACTGCCGGTGACAAACCGGAGGAAGGTGGGGATGACGTCAAGTCCTCATGGCCCTTATGACCAGGGCTTCACACGTCATACAATGGTCGGTACAGAGGGTCGCCAACCCGCGAGGGGGAGCTAATCTCACAAAACCGATCGTAGTCCGGATTGCACTCTGCAACTCGAGTGCATGAAGTCGGAATCGCTAGTAATCGCGGATCAGCATGTCGCGGTGAATACGTTCCCGGGCCTTGTACACACCGCCCGTCACACCATGGGAGTGGGTTTTACCAGAAGTAGCTAGGATAACCTTCGGGAGTCCGGTTACCACGGTAGGATTCATGACTGGGGTGAAGTCGTAACAAGGTAGCCGTAGGGGAACCTGCGGCTGGATCACCTCCTTTCAAGAGAAAGATTGGTAGATTAAGTACTCACACTCATCGGCTGTAGATTTGAAGAATGTCGGCTTGACGACATGAAGAAGTACTAAGCAATTAGATACTTTGACATTGAGTTGGTTTGACGACGATATGGGTCAGTAGCTCAGTTGGTTAGAGCACCGTGTTGATAACGCGGGGGTCATAGGTTCGATTCCTATCTGACCCACCAGTATCACGGGGGTTTAGCTCATCTGGTAGAGCACCTGCTTTGCAAGCAGGGGGTGAACGGTTCGAGTCCGTTAACCTCCACCATTGTCTGCTGTAGAAAATAGAATTCTATGTATTGCACGTTGTTGTGTGCAGTGTATTTTATTCTGGTTTCTAAAATTAGAATGATTATTCATTTAATGATTAATTAAATATCGCTCTTTAACAAAATAGAAGAAGTAATTAATTCCAATAAACATTGTAATGGAATTTGATTTGAGAATAACTGCTTGCAGTTGTTGTTGAGTTTAGTTTCAAAGTAAAAATATTGGGTTGATTGTATCTGTTCAGTTGTGCTGGTCTCATGCCAGTGGAACTGAACCGCAAGTGAAATGAGAACTCACTTGCAAGTCGCAAATACGATTTCATTAATCTGAGATACGTTTTACGTGTTTGAGGTTATAGGATCAAGCGAATAAGTGCATCTGGTGGATGCCTTGGCGATGATAGGCGACGAAGGACGTGATAGCCTGCGATAAGCGTGGGGGAGCTGGCAAAGTGCTTTGATCCCACGATTTCCGAATGGGGAAACCCGGCCCTTTTGGGTCATCCTAGACTGAATACATAGGTCTAGCGAAGCGAACCCGGTGAACTGAAACATCTAAGTAACCGGAGGAAAAGAAATCAACCGAGATTCCCAAAGTAGTGGCGAGCGAAATGGGAAGAGCCTGTACGTGATAGCAGTAGACTTAATAGAATGGAATGGAAAGTCCAACCATAGTGGGTGATAGTCCCGTATATGAAAAGTCAATTGTGGTACTAAGCGTACGAGAAGTAGGGCGGGACACGAGAAATCCTGTTTGAAGATGGGGGGACCATCCTCCAAGGCTAAATACTCATCATCGACCGATAGTGAACCAGTACCGTGAGGGAAAGGCGAAAAGAACCCCGGGAGGGGAGTGAAATAGAACCTGAAACCGGATGCATACAAACAGTGGGAGCCCTTGAAAAATGGGGTGACTGCGTACCTTTTGTATAATGGGTCAGCGACTTACGTTCAGTAGCGAGCTTAACCGAATAGGGGAGGCGTAGGGAAACCGAGTCCGAATAGGGCGCATAGTTGCTGGGCGTAGACCCGAAACCAAGTGATCTATCCATGGCCAGGATGAAGGTGCGGTAACACGCACTGGAGGTCCGAACCCACTAACGTTGCAAAGTTAGGGGATGAGCTGTGGATAGGGGTGAAAGGCTAAACAAACTTGGAAATAGCTGGTTCTCCTCGAAAACTATTTAGGTAGTGCCTCATGTATCACTGACGGGGGTAAAGCACTGTTATGGCTAGGGGGTCATCGCGACTTACCAAACCATGGCAAAACTCTGAATACCGTCAAGTGCGAGCATGGGAGACAGACCTGGGGTGCTAACGTCCTGGGTCAAGAGGGAAACAACCCAGACCGCCGTCTAAGGTCCCAAATGATCAATTAAGTGGAAAACGAGGTGGGAAGGCACAGACAGCCAGGATGTTGGCTTAGAAGCAGCCATCATTTAAAGAAAGCGTAATAGCTCACTGGTCGAGTCGTCCTGCGCGGAAGATGTAACGGGGCTCAAATTGATAACCGAAGACGCGGATATGACCATTTATGGCATATGGTAGAGGAGCGTTCTGTAAGCCTGTGAAGGTGTCTTGAGAAGGATGCTGGAGGTATCAGAAGTGCGAATGCTGACATGAGTAGCGATAAAGGGAGTGAAAAGCTCCCTCACCGAAAACCCAAGGTTTCCTGCGCAACGTTCATCGGCGCAGGGTGAGTCGGCCCCTAAGGCGAGGCAGAAATGCGTAGTCGATGGGAAACAGGTTAATATTCCTGTACTTGATATAAGTGCGATGTGGGGACGGAGAAGGTTAGGTTAGCCAACTGTTGGAATAGTTGGTTTAAGTGTGTAGGCGGGTGTCTTAGGCAAATCCGGGACGCTGTTAACGCTGAGGCATGATGACGATTCACTTAGGTGATGAAGTAACTGATACCCTGCTTCCAAGAAAAGCCACTAAGCTTCAGCTTATATTGAACCGTACCGCAAACCGACACAGGTGGGTAGGAAGAGTATTCTAAGGTGCTTGAGAGAACTCGGGAGAAGGAACTCGGCAAATTAACACCGTAACTTCGGGAGAAGGTGTGCCTTATAGGTGAAGAACCTTGCGTTTGGAGCTATATAAGGCCGCAGAGAAATGGGGGCTGCGACTGTTTATCAAAAAAACACAGCACTCTGCCAACACGAAAGTGGATGTATAGGGTGTGACGCCTGCCCGGTGCTGGAAGGTTAATTGATGGGGTGCAAGCTCTTGATCGAAGCCCCAGTAAACGGCGGCCGTAACTATAACGGTCCTAAGGTAGCGAAATTCCTTGTCGGGTAAGTTCCGACCCGCACGAATGGCGTAACGATGGCCCTACTGTCTCCTCCCGAGACTCAGCGAAGTTGAAGTGTTTGTGAAGATGCAATCTCCCCGCTGCTAGACGGAAAGACCCCGTGAACCTTTACTGTAGCTTTGCATTGGACTTTGAAGTGGTTTGTGTAGGATAGGTGGGAGGCTTTGAAGCTGAGACGCTAGTTTCAGTGGAGCCGTCCTTGAAATACCACCCTGACCCCTTTGAGGTTCTAACCTTGGTCCGTTATCCGGATCGGGGACCGTGCATGGTAGGCAGTTTGACTGGGGCGGTCTCCTCCCAAATTGTAACGGAGGAGCTCGAAGGTCGCCTAGGTACGGTCGGACATCGTACTGATAGTGTAATGGCAAAAGGCGGCTTAACTGCGAGACCGACAAGTCGAGCAGGTGCGAAAGCAGGACATAGTGATCCGGTGGTTCTGTATGGAAGGGCCATCGCTCAACGGATAAAAGGTACTCCGGGGATAACAGGCTGATTCCGCCCAAGAGTTCACATCGACGGCGGAGTTTGGCACCTCGATGTCGGCTCATCACATCCTGGGGCTGTAGCCGGTCCCAAGGGTATGGCTGTTCGCCATTTAAAGTGGTACGTGAGCTGGGTTCAAAACGTCGTGAGACAGTTTGGTCCCTATCTGCAGTGGGCGTTGGAAATTTGAGAGGGGCTGCTCCTAGTACGAGAGGACCGGAGTGGACTGACCTCTGGTGTACCGGTTGTCACGCCAGTGGCATTGCCGGGTAGCTAAGTCGGGAAGAGATAAGCGCTGAAAGCATCTAAGCGCGAAACTTGCCTCAAGATGAGATTTCCCTAGGGTTTTAAATCCTCTAAAGAGTCGTTCGAGACCAGGACGTTGATAGGTTGGGTGTGGAAGCGCAGTAATGCGTTAAGCTAACCAATACTAATTGCTCGTGAGGCTTGATCCTATAACCTGAAGCGCGTAGTGCGACGAAGGATATAATCGACCCAAATACGTAGGAATGTACGTAAGTGCATGAATACGAAGACAAATACTGAAACAGTGTGGTTGGAAAGTGTAGTATAATTACTTCTTCTATTGATTTTACGAGTTAGCGTTGTAGGCGGTTGTGAGATGAGGAAATAAGATTCCAAGTCAAGAGCAGAAGCTGAATGCGATAACTCTCGTGTGACTCGAAAGAGTTGCACCAGACAGTTTAATGTCTGGCGACCATAGCGAGGTGGTCCCACTCCTTCCCATCCCGAACAGGACAGTGAAACACCTCAGCGCCGATGATAGTGCGGATTGCCCGTGTGAAAGTAGGTCATTGCCAGACTTCCCTATAGAGAAGCCCGATTCGAAAGAGTCGGGCTTTTTGCTGTGCGTTAAATTAATAATGTATGCGTCTGGCGTGACAACCTATTCTTCAGTGTTGATTTGGATTAGCCGCGCAACGGCAGTAATTCATCAATCCGACTATTCGGCCGGATCGCGTTTTCGAGTTTTGCGGAAGTGCAAGAAGTGGCCACGCAATGGCTTTGGAGCTACAACAACGAGCGTCCGCACATGGGTTTGGGCGGCATCACCCCGAAACAAAAACGGGCATTACATGCCTGACCTCTACTTTTAAGTGAGCTTAAAAATGGGGGGATTACCATTGCAGTTCGGATTGACTGTTTAGGGCGCGGCTTTATGCGCGTTGGCCTGCGGTTTGATCTTTGGCCTATTCTTCGATGGCGTACAGGCGCGCAATACGTTGCAAGGCTTCTGCGCCACCGGATGCCCGCCCGCAGCATGCAGCTCGAAGAATTTACGTCGAGCGTGTGACCAGCGGCCGATTTCTCGCACGCCATTCGCGAACAATGCTTTGTAGCCACTGTAGTCATCGACCATCAGTGAGCCGCGCCAATCCTGCAAATAATTGGTGGCGTGTTGCCCACTACGGCTGATTTGATAGTCAAACACCACCATGGGTGGACTGCCGCTTAAAGTATTGCTGCGATACGTCCATAAATACGCGCGTTTGGTTTTACCTTTACTCGGATCCAGCTGCTGTACCGGCGTTTCATCGGCATGCAGGCTGGTTTACTGGCGCAGTTTCTCGCACAGTCGATCCGCTAGCCCCCTATGTCAGACTAGTTGTCGCCTCTGAATTTTCATTGGCTTGAAAAAACAGAGGCTTCAACATGCAAAAAATCACGTATTCTGACGACTTTAAACAGCAGGCTTTGAGCAAAGTTTATCAACGCCAAGGTCGCACGATTGAATCGGTAGCTCAGGAACTTAATCTTTCTAAATTTACCCTGAAGGGCTGGATGGCTGCCGCTAAGAAAACACAAATTCCAACGCCGATTGAGCGCGCGAAACGACCTGAAGATTGGTCGATTGAGGAACGCCTTTTGGCTCTGCAACAGAGTCATGGCTTACCTGAAATTGAGCTCAATGCGTGGTGCCGTCAGCAGGGTTTGTTTCCCCATCATTTAAGTCAGTGGCGAGCGGAATTTTGTACTCCGCCAGCCATTCAAAACAGTAAAGTCGATGTTCAGTCGATGCGTGAGCTGAAGAAAGCCAATCAACAGTTGCAGCGTGAATTGAACCGCAAAGACAAGGCATTGGCGGAGGCTGCGGCGCTGCTGATTTTGCAAAAAAAGTTCAATGCCTACCTGGAGGGCGCGGACGAATGACGGCGCTGGCCGAGCGCCAGCTTTGCCTTGATTTGCTGCAAGAGGCCATTTTGGCAGGGGCTCGACAGACGTTGGCTTGCGCTATTCTCGGCTTCAATATCCGCACGATTCAGCGCTGGACTGACGGTGATACGGTGATGATTGATCAGCGTCCATTGCAGAAGACAGTGCCCGTCCACAAGTTGACTTTAGCCGAGCGAGCGACTGTTTTGGCGGTGGCTAATTCCGCCGAATTTGCGCATTTACCACCGAGCCAGATAGTCCCTCGATTAGCCGATCAGCAACGTATATTGCTTCAGAATCAACGTTCTATCGGGTGCTGCGCGCAGCGGATCAACTCCAACATCGTCGCGCCGAGCGTCCGGCGCAAGTGCGCAGTAAACCGAAGGCCTTGTGCGCCATCGCACCGAATCAATTGTATAGCTGGGACATCACTTACTTGGCGAGCACGATTCAGGGAAAGTATTTTTACCTGTATATATTTCTCGATATATTCAGCCGAAAAATCATCGGCTGGCAGGTATACGCAGAAGAAAGCAGTCAAAACGCCAGCGACATGATGCAAGACATTTGCCGACGTGAACGCATCGCGCGCGACCAGGTGATATTGCACTCGGATAATGGCAGTTCAATGAAGGGTTCGACGATGCTGGCGACGCTGCAAAATTTATGGGTTGCGGCATCATTTAGTCGACCGGCAGTGAGCAATGACAACCCGTACTCCGAGTCGTTATTTAAAACGCTGAAATACCGCCCGATGCAGTTGCCCAAGCCATTTGAAGATTTACTGGCGGCACGGCAATGGGCGACGCAAGTGGTGCATTGGTACAACGAAGAGCATCGTCATAGCAGCATAAAATACGTCACGCCGACCGAGCGCCATGCTGGCGAAGATCAGGCGTTGTTGGCGCAACGAATTGCCGTTTATGAAGCGGCGCGAGCTAAGAATCCACGGCGGTGGTCAAGCAAAACGCGCAACTGGGAAAGGACGAAAATTGTGCATTTGAATCCAGAAAAGCTATCCGATACAGAGGTCTTACTTGTAAGGGAAAAAATGGCGCAAAAGATGGCATAGGATTTAACGATTGAGGCGACAACTAGTTTGACAATTACCGCTAGCGGTTGCAGCGCTACGCCAATCCGGCCGATCCATTCACTCAAGGTGCTGCGCGCCAGAATAACTTGTTGGCGCGCAGCAATTTGTTCGACGCGATAGAGCGGTAAATGATCGAGGTATTTGCTGATCGCCACCCATGCTAATAAGCCAGGCGTCGCCATCCCGCCATCAATGACGGCAGCGAGAACCGGTGCTGCGATAATGGTTTCGCACTGCCGGCAGGCATATTGCGGGCGAATATGGCGCACCACAAAGAAACGTACCGGTTCGATGTCCAGCTGTTCGCTAACGTCTTCAGCTATCTTGACCTGCTTCGATTGGCATTGCCCACAGGTGCATTGATCAGGTTCGTGACGTACCTCGACGCGTTCCTGATGTTCGAGGAGTGGCTGACGACCCGCACGTGGACGTGGTTTGAGACGGGAAACGGGCGCATCTTCGCGGACAGGGGCTTCGTCGAGTTCTGCGGCAATCGCCGCCAAATCCTGTTCGCCATCATCGTCGAACAATTGTTTTTGCTCGATCGTGAGCGCTTCGCTTTTAACGCCGAATTTGATGCGCTTTAAATGCGCCTGCTCCAGAATAAGCTTCTGGTTCTTTAGTTCCAGTGTTTGAATTTGAGCTTGCAGTTGCGCAACTAATGCCTGAGCTTCCACCCGAGAGGCGGATTGCTAGCAACGGTCGGAAGGCATGGCACGAGTGTCATGCCGCTATTTTACTGGGGTTGAGCGATAGCAGCTAGACTTGCTAGCGCACAGTCGTTGCCAATCAACACCATTAATCAGCCAGAGCCATTGCGCCTTTGGCGTGGTAAAGGTCACTTCATCCAACGTCGGCCAATGGAAACGCCCAGTATATAAGCGGCGTTGGCACAACCAAACGCCATTGCCATCCCAGATCAATAGTTTCAGGCGTGAATAACTTCGATTAGTAAATCCATTGGCAGTGCCATCGCAAGGAGAACGGTCGAGGGGTTGCTGCACCCGCAAGGAAAGTCGTTCGATGCTCCAGCGTATATCGACGGGAGTGACTAACAAAAAGACTTGCTCAGGCTGAATCATCGCAACACAGCCTGAATCAGAGCGAGACAGTTTTGCGCCTGATCGGCCGGCCATTTAATGCTTAAATCGCGTTGACCTTGACGACAGTGCAAACGAATTGGCGCGGAGCTTGGCGCAGGCTGATCTGCGATTTGGATGGGCATAAAGGATAATGAAGGCGAAGTAGGTGGTGCGTTAAGGGAGGTTGTTAACATCGAAGTATTGTGGCTTAATGATTTCGGACACCAACTTAGGTGGTAATCTCACCACCGTTAACGAGGTGTTTCATGAGCAAAGTTCGCAAAACATTTACCCCTGAATTCAAAATAGAAGCCGCTAATTTCGTTCTCCAGCAAGGTTATTCAATCACTCAGACTTGTCAGCCGTTGAGGATTGTTCTTTCACCATTTACAGCGCCATCGCGCGTCGTCTAGATGGCTTTACCACTTTTTTCGAGCGATTCGCGAACGATTTCTGCGTTCAGTCGTTCCTCGGCAGGCATTTTTTTTTGAGGTGGCGGTTTTCGTCTTCGAGTTCTTTGAGGCTTGCCGCGTCCATGCTGCCAAATTTCGCATGCGATTTGTAAAAGGTTGCTGAACTAAAGCGATGCTCGCTGCACGCTTTGCCACTGGGGGCCGCCGCCTTTGGATTGCTTAAGAAAAACGATAATTTCTCTTGGATTTAAAGGAAAAACGGCGAAATAAGCATTTGGCGCTATATATATCCGTAATCGAGGCTTGGCATCGTTCTGTTTTTTACGCGGCAGCAGAATTAATGTTGAAATTAGATCGTATGTAATTCAACAACTTAGCACCTTTGTGTGGTTTTCTTTGCAACTAGGTGTTGACGGACTTTAGGTGGGTGGGTATAGTTCGGCCTCTCTGCTGCTGACACAGCAAACGAAACAAGCGGTTTTCCAGCTGGTTTCGGTGTCTAAGCCACTGATCTTTAACAAAATACAGCCGATGAGTGTGAGTGCTTGGTTTGCCAGTCAAACAAGTGCTTACACTCAAGATTTAAAAGAAATCTTGGTTTTTAACCAAGTGTTTCTTTGAGTAAATGAGTACTAAGCCAAGTATGTAAATTCAGCTAGATTAAACGAAAGAGTTTGATCCTGGCTCAGATTGAACGCTGGCGGCATGCTTTACACATGCAAGTCGAACGGTAACAGGGTGCTTGCACCGCTGACGAGTGGCGAACGGGTGAGTAATACATCGGAATGTACCCAGTAATGGGGGATAACGCTTCGAAAGGAGTGCTAATACCGCATACGCCCTGAGGGGGAAAGTGGGGGACCGCAAGGCCTCACGTTATTGGAGCAGCCGATGGCTGATTAGCTAGTTGGTAGGGTAAAGGCCTACCAAGGCAACGATCAGTAGCGGGTCTTAGAGGACGATCCGCCACACTGGAACTGAGACACGGTCCAGACTCCTACGGGAGGCAGCAGTGGGGAATCTTGGACAATGGGCGAAAGCCTGATCCAGCAATGCCGCGTGCGTGAAGAAGGCCTTCGGGTTGTAAAGCGCTTTTGTCGGGGAGGAAATCCTAGTGGTTAATAACTACTGGGGATGACAGTACCCGAAGAATAAGGACCGGCTAACTACGTGCCAGCAGCCGCGGTAATACGTAGGTCCAAGCGTTAATCGGAATTACTGGGCGTAAAGCGTCCGCAGGTGGCTTGATAAGATAGACGTGAAATCCCTGGGCTCAACCTAGGAATTGCGTTTATGACTGTCTCGCTAGAGTATGGGAGAGGGGGGTGGAATTCCACGTGTAGCAGTGAAATGCGTAGAGATGTGGAGGAACACCGATGGCGAAGGCAACCCCCTGGCCTAATACTGACACTCATGGACGAAAGCGTGGGGAGCAAACAGGATTAGATACCCTGGTAGTCCACGCCCTAAACGATGTCTACTAGTTGTTGGGCTTTTCGGAGCTTAGTAACGCAGCTAACGCGTGAAGTAGACCGCCTGGGGAGTACGGTCGCAAGACTAAAACTCAAAGGAATTGACGGGGGCCCGCACAAGCGGTGGATGATGTGGATTAATTCGATGCAACGCGAAAAACCTTACCTGGTCTTGACATGTACGGAATCCTTTAGAGATAGAGGAGTGCCTTCGGGAACCGTAACACAGGTGCTGCATGGCTGTCGTCAGCTCGTGTCGTGAGATGTTGGGTTAAGTCCCGCAACGAGCGCAACCCTTGCCATTAGTTGCTAACATTCAGTTGAGCACTTTAATGGGACTGCCGGTGACAAACCGGAGGAAGGTGGGGATGACGTCAAGTCCTCATGGCCCTTATGACCAGGGCTTCACACGTCATACAATGGTCGGTACAGAGGGTCGCCAACCCGCGAGGGGGAGCTAATCTCACAAAACCGATCGTAGTCCGGATTGCACTCTGCAACTCGAGTGCATGAAGTCGGAATCGCTAGTAATCGCGGATCAGCATGTCGCGGTGAATACGTTCCCGGGCCTTGTACACACCGCCCGTCACACCATGGGAGTGGGTTTTACCAGAAGTAGCTAGGATAACCTTCGGGAGTCCGGTTACCACGGTAGGATTCATGACTGGGGTGAAGTCGTAACAAGGTAGCCGTAGGGGAACCTGCGGCTGGATCACCTCCTTTCAAGAGAAAGATTGGTAGATTAAGTACTCACACTCATCGGCTGTAGATTTGAAGAATGTCGGCTTGACGACATGAAGAAGTACTAAGCAATTAGATACTTTGACATTGAGTTGGTTTGACGACGATATGGGTCAGTAGCTCAGTTGGTTAGAGCACCGTGTTGATAACGCGGGGGTCATAGGTTCGATTCCTATCTGACCCACCAGTATCACGGGGGTTTAGCTCATCTGGTAGAGCACCTGCTTTGCAAGCAGGGGGTGAACGGTTCGAGTCCGTTAACCTCCACCATTGTCTGCTGTAGAAAATAGAATTCTATGTATTGCACGTTGTTGTGTGCAGTGTATTTTATTCTGGTTTCTAAAATTAGAATGATTATTCATTTAATGATTAATTAAATATCGCTCTTTAACAAAATAGAAGAAGTAATTAATTCCAATAAACATTGTAATGGAATTTGATTTGAGAATAACTGCTTGCAGTTGTTGTTGAGTTTAGTTCAAAAAGTAAAAATATTGGGTTGATTGTATCTGTTCAGTTGTGCTGGTCTCATGCCAGTGGAACTGAACCGCAAGTGAAATGAGAACTCACTTGCAAGTCGCAAATACGATTTCATTAATCTGAGATACGTTTTACGTGTTTGAGGTTATAGGATCAAGCGAATAAGTGCATCTGGTGGATGCCTTGGCGATGATAGGCGACGAAGGACGTGATAGCCTGCGATAAGCGTGGGGGAGCTGGCAAAGTGCTTTGATCCCACGATTTCCGAATGGGGAAACCCGGCCCTTTTGGGTCATCCTAGACTGAATACATAGGTCTAGCGAAGCGAACCCGGTGAACTGAAACATCTAAGTAACCGGAGGAAAAGAAATCAACCGAGATTCCCAAAGTAGTGGCGAGCGAAATGGGAAGAGCCTGTACGTGATAGCAGTAGACTTAATAGAATGGAATGGAAAGTCCAACCATAGTGGGTGATAGTCCCGTATATGAAAAGTCAATTGTGGTACTAAGCGTACGAGAAGTAGGGCGGGACACGAGAAATCCTGTTTGAAGATGGGGGGACCATCCTCCAAGGCTAAATACTCATCATCGACCGATAGTGAACCAGTACCGTGAGGGAAAGGCGAAAAGAACCCCGGGAGGGGAGTGAAATAGAACCTGAAACCGGATGCATACAAACAGTGGGAGCCCTTGAAAAATGGGGTGACTGCGTACCTTTTGTATAATGGGTCAGCGACTTACGTTCAGTAGCGAGCTTAACCGAATAGGGGAGGCGTAGGGAAACCGAGTCCGAATAGGGCGCATAGTTGCTGGGCGTAGACCCGAAACCAAGTGATCTATCCATGGCCAGGATGAAGGTGCGGTAACACGCACTGGAGGTCCGAACCCACTAACGTTGCAAAGTTAGGGGATGAGCTGTGGATAGGGGTGAAAGGCTAAACAAACTTGGAAATAGCTGGTTCTCCTCGAAAACTATTTAGGTAGTGCCTCATGTATCACTGACGGGGGTAAAGCACTGTTATGGCTAGGGGGTCATCGCGACTTACCAAACCATGGCAAACTCTGAATACCGTCAAGTGCGAGCATGGGAGACAGACCTGGGGTGCTAACGTCCTGGGTCAAGAGGGAAACAACCCAGACCGCCGTCTAAGGTCCCAAATGATCAATTAAGTGGAAAACGAGGTGGGAAGGCACAGACAGCCAGGATGTTGGCTTAGAAGCAGCCATCATTTAAAGAAAGCGTAATAGCTCACTGGTCGAGTCGTCCTGCGCGGAAGATGTAACGGGGCTCAAATTGATAACCGAAGACGCGGATATGACCATTTATGGCATATGGTAGAGGAGCGTTCTGTAAGCCTGTGAAGGTGTCTTGAGAAGGATGCTGGAGGTATCAGAAGTGCGAATGCTGACATGAGTAGCGATAAAGGGAGTGAAAAGCTCCCTCACCGAAAACCCAAGGTTTCCTGCGCAACGTTCATCGGCGCAGGGTGAGTCGGCCCCTAAGGCGAGGCAGAAATGCGTAGTCGATGGGAAACAGGTTAATATTCCTGTACTTGATATAAGTGCGATGTGGGGACGGAGAAGGTTAGGTTAGCCAACTGTTGGAATAGTTGGTTTAAGTGTGTAGGCGGGTGTCTTAGGCAAATCCGGGACGCTGTTAACGCTGAGGCATGATGACGATTCACTTAGGTGATGAAGTAACTGATACCCTGCTTCCAAGAAAAGCCACTAAGCTTCAGCTTATATTGAACCGTACCGCAAACCGACACAGGTGGGTAGGAAGAGTATTCTAAGGTGCTTGAGAGAACTCGGGAGAAGGAACTCGGCAAATTAACACCGTAACTTCGGGAGAAGGTGTGCCTTATAGGTGAAGAACCTTGCGTTTGGAGCTATATAAGGCCGCAGAGAAATGGGGGCTGCGACTGTTTATCAAAAACACAGCACTCTGCCAACACGAAAGTGGATGTATAGGGTGTGACGCCTGCCCGGTGCTGGAAGGTTAATTGATGGGGTGCAAGCTCTTGATCGAAGCCCCAGTAAACGGCGGCCGTAACTATAACGGTCCTAAGGTAGCGAAATTCCTTGTCGGGTAAGTTCCGACCCGCACGAATGGCGTAACGATGGCCCTACTGTCTCCTCCCGAGACTCAGCGAAGTTGAAGTGTTTGTGAAGATGCAATCTCCCCGCTGCTAGACGGAAAGACCCCGTGAACCTTTACTGTAGCTTTGCATTGGACTTTGAAGTGGTTTGTGTAGGATAGGTGGGAGGCTTTGAAGCTGAGACGCTAGTTTCAGTGGAGCCGTCCTTGAAATACCACCCTGACCCCTTTGAGGTTCTAACCTTGGTCCGTTATCCGGATCGGGGACCGTGCATGGTAGGCAGTTTGACTGGGGCGGTCTCCTCCCAAATTGTAACGGAGGAGCTCGAAGGTCGCCTAGGTACGGTCGGACATCGTACTGATAGTGTAATGGCAAAAGGCGGCTTAACTGCGAGACCGACAAGTCGAGCAGGTGCGAAAGCAGGACATAGTGATCCGGTGGTTCTGTATGGAAGGGCCATCGCTCAACGGATAAAAGGTACTCCGGGGATAACAGGCTGATTCCGCCCAAGAGTTCACATCGACGGCGGAGTTTGGCACCTCGATGTCGGCTCATCACATCCTGGGGCTGTAGCCGGTCCCAAGGGTATGGCTGTTCGCCATTTAAAGTGGTACGTGAGCTGGGTTCAAAACGTCGTGAGACAGTTTGGTCCCTATCTGCAGTGGGCGTTGGAAATTTGAGAGGGGCTGCTCCTAGTACGAGAGGACCGGAGTGGACTGACCTCTGGTGTACCGGTTGTCACGCCAGTGGCATTGCCGGGTAGCTAAGTCGGGAAGAGATAAGCGCTGAAAGCATCTAAGCGCGAAACTTGCCTCAAGATGAGATTTCCCTAGGGTTTTAAATCCTCTAAAGAGTCGTTCGAGACCAGGACGTTGATAGGTTGGGTGTGGAAGCGCAGTAATGCGTTAAGCTAACCAATACTAATTGCTCGTGAGGCTTGATCCTATAACCTGAAGCGCGTAGTGCGACGAAGGATATAATCGACCCAAATACGTAGGAATGTACGTAAGTGCATGAATACGAAGACAAATACTGAAACAGTGTGGTTGGAAAGTGTAGTATAATTACTTCTTCTATTGATTTTACGAGTTAGCGTTGTAGGCGGTTGTGAGATGAGGAAATAAGATTCCAAGTCAAGAGCAGAAGCTGAATGCGATAACTCTCGTGTGACTCGAAAGAGTTGCACCAGACAGTTTAATGTCTGGCGACCATAGCGAGGTGGTCCCACTCCTTCCCATCCCGAACAGGACAGTGAAACACCTCAGCGCCGATGATAGTGCGGATTGCCCGTGTGAAAGTAGGTCATTGCCAGACTTCCCTATAGAGAAGCCCGATTCGAAAGAGTCGGGCTTTTTGCTGCGCGTCGTTTCTGGGTTTGAGACGTATATGCAACGTATATTTCTAACTTAGTATTTTGTTGCGCCGCAATAATTTAAATTGGCTAGAATGAATTAATTACTTCATTTTGGACTCATTATGAATGTTGCTGTTTCTCCTTTATCGAGCGTTGATATTTTACGTGCGGCAGCAATTGCTCAGGCATTGCTTGATGGTTTTAATCATCACTATGCGCTGTTTCGTGAAGCCAGTTGTATGGCCAAAATTAATTTTGAGGCTGGTGATGTCATCGCACAAAGAAATAGTGTGCGCAATCGAATTACTTTTTATGATGCTCGTGTATTAGAAAGCGTTTCACGCTTGAAGCAAGAATTTGCCGCTGAAGGTTTGCCGGATTTGATGTGGTCTGCGGTGAAGCAGCAATATATTGCTTTGCTGCTTAATCATCAACAGATAGAACTTGCGGAAACATTTTTTAATTCAGTGTGTTGCCGTATTTTGCACCGTACATATTTTCATAATGATTTTATTTTTTATCGCCCAGCAGTTTCAACTGAGTATATTGAAGAGTCTGAGGCGACCTATCGTAGTTATTATGTGAATGATTTAGGATTAGTACCTACATTCAAAAAAATACTGTTAGATTTTTCTTGGAATTTATCATTTGTTGATTTGAATCGCGATGTAATGCGGATTTTATCGACATTACGCCATCATTTAGCGAAAAAGCTATCCCCAGAATTTAATTCACATATTGAAGTTTTAGCCTCTCCTTTCTATCGCAGCAAAGCGGCATATATTATCGGCAAAGCAACACATGGTGAGTTAGAAATCCCATTTGCGATTCCTTTGTACCGAAATCAAGATAGCCAGCTTTATATTGATGCCGCTCTGTTTGAGATGGTGCATATTCGCCAATTATTTTCATTATCGCGGGCTTATTTCTTGGTCGATATGGAGGTGCCGTCGGCCTACGTGCAATTTTTGCATGATTTAATTCCAGGCAAATCGCGTGCTGAGTTGTACACCATGCTGGGATTGGGCAAGCAAGGTAAAACCATGTTTTATCGCGAATTAATCTATCATTTACGCCACTCTTCGGATCCATTTGTGAGTGCGCCAGGAACAAAAGGGATGGTGATGATTGTCTTTACCTTACCGTCATTTCCTTTTGTATTTAAAATTATTAAAGACGTATTTACGCCGCCAAAAGAAGTGGATCGGGCCACGGTGCGAATGAAATATCTATTGGTTAAGCAGCATGACCGTGTTGGCCGTATGGCGGATTCGCTAGAGTTTTCTGATGTTGCGTTGCCGCGTTCGCGTTTTGATCCGGAGCTGCTGGCTGAAATGCGTTTATTAGCACCATCGATCGTAGAAGAAGATGGAGATTCAGTGGTGTTTCGGCATATGTATATTGAGTGCCGAATGAAACCGCTTAATTTATATATTGAGCATCGCAAAGATCAAGAGGTTGAAGCCGTTATTCGCGATTATGGTAATGCCTTGCGTGAGTTGGCTATTGCCAATATTTTCCCGGGGGATATGTTATTTAAGAATTTCGGTGTAACTCGCGCCGGGCGTGTGGTGTTTTATGATTATGATGAAATCGAATACATGACGGATTGCGATTTTCGGCGAATTCCACCGCCACCAACGCCAGAGTTTGAAATGAGTGGTGAAACTTGGTTTAGCGGTAATAAAAATGAGGTGTATCCAGAAGAGTTTGGTAGTTTCTTATTGGCGCGACCGGATGTGAAGCAGGCATTTAACAAATATCATGCTGATCTATTAGCGCCCAAGTTTTGGCAAGATACCAAAATGCGCATTAAAAATGGCATTGTGGAGGACTTTTTCCCTTACCCACAAGCATTACGTTTTTCGCAGGATGAATAAAATCTACTTTGTATTTCAGCCTCTTCTTTGAAGAGGCTTTTTTTATTTATATTTTTAGTTTCGATGATATACAGCAAGATTGATTCGGCTGATAATTCGGGCACGATTTGTTTTTGTTCTGAGGTTTATATGACGAGTGCTGCGGATTTATTGCCTTATCAACGCCTTCATTTGAAGTCGTTTACTTATTCTGCTTTGGATGCCGGTCCAAGCTTAATCGTACTTGGGGCGGTGCATGGCAATGAAGATTGCGGTACTAAAGCAATCGCTCGCGTGATGGCTGAGCTCGATTCTGGCACTTTGCATTTGCTGCGTGGTCGAATTACGTTTGTACCCATTACTAACCCGCTGGCATTTGAAAAACAGCAGCGCAATGGCGATCGAAATTTGAATCGTAATTTGCGGGTAACAGATGAGCCATTAGATTTTGAAGATCGCATCGCCAATGCCCTTTGCCCATTGCTCGCCGATCATGATGTTTTGCTCGATTTGCATTCAACAAACAATCCTGGTGAAGCATTTATCATGCTCGGGCCTGAAAATAATCAGGGTGATTTGCAACCATTTTCCCATGCTGAGCAAGAAGAAGCATTAGCAGTTCGCTTGGGGCCGCATCGGATTGTTGAAGGCTGGTTGTGTACTTATGCCGAAGGGGTTAAGCATCGATTGGCGTATACGCCGCAATGCGAGCGCTCGCATTTACTCAATACCGACCCGAGCTATGGGGTTGGTACTACCGAATATATGCGTGCTCATGGTGGTTATTCGCTGACTTTAGAATGTGGACAACATGCTGATATCAGCTCGCCTGAAGTGGCCTATCAGGGGATACGCAATGCCATTGCGTGCTTGCAATTAGCGGATGTACATGCCGCGCCAGTGCAAACAGATATTGAATTTTTAAAAATTAGTCGTGTGATCGATCGTCATCATGCCGATGATGTTTTTGTGAAAACTTGGTCTAGTTTTGATCCGGTTCAGGCTGGTGAAGTGATTGGGGTACGCCATGATGGTCAGCAGGAACTCGCGCCGTGTGATGGTTTTGTGTTGTTTCCCAATCCGAGTGCGGTTCCGGGTAATGAATGGTTTTATTTTGCCCAGTTAAGTGAGCGTCAACTGAGCGCGTTGAAAGAATAAAACTAGGTATGTACTGCTAGACCATAATTTATATGGTCTAGCACTTAATACTATGGATGAATTAATGGGCTCACCATTTTTGGCTTCGCGGCTAAAATGGCTTCATGCACGGCATCATCTTGTAAACCATGCCAAAACACATGTGCGGCAACGGCATGGCTATGATCATTGATTTGTTGCCATGCGCGAACGGCATCACTGGCAAATTCAAATAAAATAATTGATTTATGGGCTTCAATGGCCTGTGCCTCAATATTCATTCCAATGTCGCTTAAATAATCGAGCAAGGCATTCCGCGACTTCGTGGTGCGTTCATCGGTGGTATCGTAAGTTAAAAAAATCACTGCTTGTGCCATATCGGTGGTGGCTAAGCGAATAAAATCCACTCGCGATAAAATATTGACTTTGCCTTTGGTTTGAATCGCTTGCATGATGTGCTCCTGATCAATTTATCCGTTTTTTTCTGCCGTGTGCAGGGCTGAGTGTGTCATTGATGTTACGATTAAAGCACCCAAGTTATCCCTGAGCGGGTTTGTGGATAATTATGTGATTAAGTTGTTAGTTTCTCGGTTTAATTCAGTATAGTTATTATATTTAACCATGTATTTACATATAAGCCATGTATTTGTTGGTGTTTGGTAATATACCTGCTAGTTACGGCTTTTTGATAGCTTGTGCATAAAATTGTGGGTAAGCTGTTATTTTGTTGTTGATTCATTGCTTAAGCTCTGAGCGAGTCGTTTAGATTCTTTATAAAGATTTTTCATGGCGTACATTTGTTGATCGGCTTTTTCGATCAGCTCAATGGCTGAAATATAGTGCTCTGGTCCAGTTGCAGCACAGCCAATACTGAGTGATACGCAATCTTCAGATCGATACATTTCTTCAAATAATCGGCGTAAATAGACCGCTTCGGCTTCAACTTTATTGCAGCGACTCATCAAGATACAAAACTCATCGCCACCATAGCGAAAACAATAATCATCGCTACGAGAAATTTGCTTAATCGATTGGGCAACGTAGCGTAAAACTTGATCGCCTTTGGTGTGGCCATGATGATCATTAATTTGTTTGAAATCATTCACGTCGATATAGACCACCGCCACCGATTCTGCGCGTCGTTCAGCGGCGCGTAGCATCCGGGTCAGCGTTTCATGCAGATCACGGACATTGAGCAGCCCAGTTAATGGGTCGGTGCGAATTAATTCTTCAAGTTGTTGGGTGCGTTCTCGCACTTTGTCTTCGAGTGAACGAGCGTAGTCTTCCGATTTATTTTTTGAGCTTTCGATTTCGACGACCAAGCTGCGGATATAAGTTTCAAACACCAAGGTGATGTCAAACATAAATAGCTTTTCAAGTGCCAAGCCAATTTTATTACGCTCGGCCTCATGCTCAATGGGCGCGGTAAAAATAAGCTGCAGTAAGAGCTGCTTGAGCGTATGGATTCCGGATAGATAGAGCTTGGGTTCAACGCCGATGCGTTTATGCACCAGACCAATGCGTAAACGATTGTTAACGTAATCTAAGTCATATACGCCGCTGAATAAATCCAGAATGTATTTTCTTTGTGCTTCGCGCAAACGATCTAGTGTGTCAAGATCACCAATCAGCAGCGCGATTTCTGGGATGCTCGTTTGTAATTCGTAAAATTGATTAACGAGCGTATCAAGATTGGCAACAACGTTGGCCTTAAAGTTAATCAATAAGGTGATGTCTTCGCCACTGAGGCTAACCAATGTTTTGCGGTGACTGATATCAAACTCGGTGATTCTCATTTGTTCGAGTAAGGTTTGATCGGTTTGCCGCATATTTGAATCCCAAGCAAAGGGGTGATTGCTTGAGTATAGACACCAGCTCAAAAATCGCTTTCAAATCAACCGTGTTTTAGTTTTAGTATTTGAAAGCGTAGCCATAATTATTTAACAGCTAGTGATATTGTTGCCAGATTAGCTTCGCCAGTAGGCTGACGGCTAAAATTAAAAATAAGCGTCGGATCCACGCATTGCCACCGCGAAATGCCAAATAACTACCTACTTGTGCACCAGCAATATTGGCGATGGCCATGGGGATGGCATAGCTAAATAGCACCAGTTTGGCGGGAATAAAGAACAATAAAGCGGCGATATTAGTCGCTAAATTAACGATTTTGGCGCTGGCGCTGGCGCGTAAAAAATCGAAATGGAAAAAGCGCACAAATAAAAACATCAAAAATGAGCCGGTTCCTGGGCCCAACAAACCATCGTAAAAACCAATTGCTGCGCCCATCACCATCCCGAGGATTAAATCGCGACGGGTTAAAATTCGGCCGGCATCTTCCTCGCCAAAGTTTGGTTTGCGCCAAGTGTAGATCAGCATGATGGCCAGCAAGACAATCACCAGCGGCCGAATAATATCGGCGGGCAAGTAATGGGTGATTCGGGCACCGGCTAAAGAGCCAATAAAAGCGGTCGCTGCCGCAGGCAGAATCACCTTCCAGGGTATACGTATGCGGCGTACATAACTAAAAGCAGCTGAAGCAGTACCCCATACGGCGGTAAATTTATTGCTACCAAGTAAGGCCGCAGGTAGTTCTTTGGGCAGGGCGGTGAGTAAGCTGGGTAATAAAATCAAACCACCGCCGCCGACCGCCGCATCGATTAATCCAGCAATAAAAGCCATTGGGACGAGTAAGAAGAGTGCGGTTTCCATTGGCCATTCCTGTCAGTTATGTCAGCATCATCCCAGATTTTACTTGCTTTGCCTATCGCGATGATCATGTAGAAAACAATGGTTGCTGTAAATTTTGGCAAAAGGTATAAGTCAGTCTCAATCCTTTGGAGATTCAGCATGGCAAAAACGGCTCTGATTATTAGTGGTGGCGCACCGAATGCCACGCTGGTGGCAGGCGCTTTAGAGGCCTTTCATGAGCTTGGCTTGCAATTTGATGTGATCTCTACTGCGGGCGCAGGGGCTTTGCTGGGTTTGATGTATTTAGCGCCCAAAAATGGTGATCCGGTTAAAACATTACGTGGTTTACAAGAAATGGGGATTGCCGATTTTTTTTATACCGCGCTTTTCCAGTCAATTTTAAAGTCTTTAATAAACCCGGTAATATGGCCGATGGCTATCGGCAAATGACGGCGCCGTTGCAAGCCATGTTGGCGCAATGGCAGCCGCAAGATCCTTTATCGCAAACGCTCAAAGACGCCACTCAGTTCGGTATTGCGAGTGCGTGTCCAAGTGATGTGAATACGCGCTCTTTAGGCTTGTGTGCGCATGCGCCGTTTGTTGAGGATGTGATTGATTTTGCGTGCTTGCAGCAGCCGGGAACCGATATTTGGGTGAATGCATATAACTTGAGCCAGCATGAAATGGCCAATTGGCCACGGCAAAAGATTGGCGTTAAGCAATTGCAGGCGGCGTTATCGTTTCCTTTGCTGTATGCGCCGACTGAGATTGACGGCGACTTTTATATGGAAGGCGCGGCGATTGATTGTTTGAATTTTAAAGATTTGCGTAAAAACTATCCCGAGCTGGAAGAAATCGTGATTTTTGATTTGCTCGGCGCCGAAAAACTATTGCGTAAACCCAAAGATTTATACGACGCGTGGGTGATGTCCATCATCACGCCCTTGGTTGAGATTGCGCGTGATGACGTTAAAATTTTTGAGGCGCTACATGGCGAAGGAATTACTTTGCACAAAGTACCTTTGCTCGAAGCTGTACCTAATGCAGCGTTACCGGATGTGTTTGATTGGTCGCGCAGTAATTTAACTCGGTTGTATCAATTGGGTTATCACACCGCCAAAGCCTATGCTGAGCAACATTTAATGCATCTGTATGCAAGTCAGCAAGGCGATAAATCGGCTGGTACTGATTGCCATGAGCGGCAGTTGGCATGATTAACGCAATCATCCTAATACGGATCGGTGGCGATTAAAATTCGGCATGACAGCAAACGATGGCTAGTAAAAAATATTGGGTATATTGATACTGGCCATTTTGTATAGAGCATGCAACTTAATACCCATTACTGTTGATGAATTATCGCGGTAGTTTTTGAAGGAAGAAAGATGCGGGTTGGCCGTTGGCTTGGAGTGATTGGTTGCTTGTTCTTCAGTGTTTACTTGCGCGCGGAATGTTTGCCGCCACCAGCACCGCTGAGTGCGAGTGAGCAGCAAGCGTTGCAAGCGGCGGCAAAAGATCAGGGTTTTTTTTGTGGAAAATCAGCAAAAATGGTCGTCATTCTTGGCTGTATGGCACGATTCATATTAATCACGTCACCGGTTTATTTCCCGGTCCCAAGGTGAGGCATGCGCTGCAAAACAGCACGATTTTGGCGCTAGAGCTCAATCCGAATGATGCCAAAACCCAAGCCGAGCTGGCGCAATTGGCGCAAGCGGGCGCAGGTCAAGTGCCGCCGCAATTGCAATCACGACTGGCGGCGCAATTAGCGGCGGTGTGTTTACCGGCCACTGCGGAGCAAGCGATTCATCCGAGCTTATTATTTGCCAGTATGAGTGTATTGGGGCTGAGGGCGCAGGGTTTAGAGGCTGAGTATGGTAGCGAGCAGATGTTGCTGGCATTAGCGCAAACTGGGAAACAGCGCGTTGTTGCACTGGAAACACCAACGATTCAGATGAATGCTTTGCTTGGTCCTGAGCTCAATGTCAGTAGCGAAGATTATGAATTGGCTTTGCAGCAATTAGAAAGCAAGGCCGATCAAGCGCAGGCGCTGAAGATCGTTAAAGCCTGGGAGCAGTCTGATTTTACGACGCTTACCCAGTATGCCAAATGGTGCGATTGCCTGAATACTCCGGCGCAAAAAGCCAGTATGCAGCGTTTAATGGCTGGACGTAATCCGGGCTTGGCCGATGGGATTGCTCAATGGCATCGGCAAGGGGCTAGCGTTTTTGCGGCGGTGGGTAGTTTGCATATGGTGGGGCGCAAAGGATTATTGTTTTTACTGGCGCAGCGCGGCTTTAAAATTGAAAGGATTCATTGAGCTTTTCTTTGAAACACCCAAACCCCAGCGCCAAGCTCAGGTGGCAGCACTAATTGGCTTAAATCACGGCGTTCTTGCCAGTCAAACGTCGATTGCGCCTGATATTCGTCCCAATTACCGGTAATAAAGCGCGAACGGCTACCGATGACAATATAGGTTTGCACTTCGCGCTGGCGAAAAATCTGTTTTTCAAAGGTATTCCCCGCCGGTGGCCAGCAGCATAACACCACTTTACTGGGAAAGCGTTTAAGCGCCGCAATGGCATCTAGTTGTAATACGTCAGCCGGATAATCGACGACTTGTCGCCAGCTAAAGTCATCGCAAGCGGTGATATCGACGTGCTGTTGGCGTAAAAATCGGCTTAAAGTGCCATCGCCAGCGGCGATTTCAAGGCAGGATTGCTGGCCAATCAGCTGGGCTAAACCGGCAATCAGCTCTTGGCTGTAAAAACAATAAATCCCGCGCTTGGCGACCAGAGGCATTAATAAATGCTTTTGACTAATCAGCGGCCAAGTCCATTTAAAGCGCTGCATCGACACCGGGTTTGCGAACTAAATCGCGCTCAAACAATAAGCGCTGGGCAATTAAGCCATTCCATAAATTAAACCGAACCTTGCCTTGGGTAACACCAGTGGCCACTGAAAAAGCATATTGGCGCAACGCCAGTTCGATTAAGCGTTGCCGTTCTTGTTGGCTGACGAGTTCAGCAAAAGCTCGGCCTTGGCGCTCGCCAGATAAAAAATGCGCGTGGTAATCGATTCGAGTGCTCGATTGGCGAATGAGGGCTTTGATTTCTGCAGCATCTTGTCGTGCAAAAACGCCTTCCAACTCCCCACGCACCGCCTGCCATTGCGCAGGACAGGCGGTACAGAGTTGGCTAAAGCTTGGATTTTGCTGTAAAAAATGCAAACGTTGTTCTGGGCTGATTGGCGTTTTTATAGACATAGTTCGGTGACGATAGCGCCAGCTTTTGTGGCTAAGATGGACATATTGTTACATTCATAAGGTGAGCAAGATGAATCAAGCGCAAGCGGTGTTGGATTTTTGTTTTCATGAGATTGACCCAGCGTTATGGTGGGCGAAAAACGGTGAGTTTGATCGCTTGATTGAACAGCGGTTTTTGGTTTTGCATACTGCGGCCAAACGCGGCGAGCTGTTTACTTGGCGCGATAACGCTGCGGGGCGCTTGGCAGAAATCATCGTGTTGGATCAGTTTTCGCGCAATATTTATCGCGATCAGCCCGAAGCGTTTGCCCAAGACCCGCAAGCTTTGGCCTTGGCGCAAACGGCGATTGCGGCGGGGGCTGCGGCGCAATTAACGCCGATGCAAACTAGTTTTTTGTATCTGCCTTTGATGCACAGTGAATCGCTGCTGATTCATCAACAGGCGCTGGCGTTATTTACCGCGCTGGGCCTGCCCAATTCATTGGCATTTGAACTGCAACATCAGCAGATTATCCAGCGCTTTGGTCGCTACCCGCATCGCAATGCGATTTTGGGCCGAGTATCCAGTGCCGAGGAATTAGATTTTTTGCAGCAAGCGGGATCGGCATTTTAAGTGACTGAATGGCCTGAAGTTTTTGCTTTTTACGTCGATATCTAGCCTTAGTAGCGCGCTGTTTTACCTGCAGCGCAGCAGATAGCCCAATACCCTAGGCATCCAGTTGGAGTGCAATACCATGAATTCACTGAGCGCATTTAATTCAGCAATTGCGGCTGGTCATACTTTGAGTCGTGGTTTGAATACGTTGCCAAGTACGTCGTCATCAGTCGCTGCGCCGGCGACCAAGAGCAGCGCGTTGCAGCAGCGAGTGGATGATTTAAGTTCGGCCACCCTGCAAATGGCTGACGATTTGATTGGCAAGTTTGCCAAGCAGCTATTTGGTGATCAAGCACAGGGGATGAAAATTGAGTTTGATACACTGAGTTTAAGTGCCGAATCGAGCTTTAGCGCGATGCAGCAATCGACGCAAAGCGCGGAGCAAAGTCGTCAAGTCAGTGCTTTTCGTCTGAGTGATGCCAGTCATTTTAATGGCAAAGGGACGCTGACGACGGCCGATGGCCGACGCTTTGAAATTGAAGTGGATATTCGTTATGAAGCAAAGGTTGAGGGTATGGGTATCAGCCAGCAATCATTGCTAAATAATAGCCAGCAAGATATACCTACAGATTCGCGGCATAAAGAGCCGGCAAAATCGCCAGCAGCAATCACCGCAGATACCTCTGACTTGTCGCGTCCGAGTATCAATTCGTATTTTGCGGGTACGGCCGCCGATTTATTGCAGCGACTGACCAGTGAGCCAGTATTTCAGCCGTTTTCACTCTTGCAACAGGCTGATCCAGCGCAACGGTCACTGCTGGGGGATTGGTCACTGCAAGTATTGAATCTCGCCGGCGGCCCGCGATATCTGGATTTAAGCCCGCACTTTGATCGGGATAAAACGGCTTTTGAGGCACAGGCTTAGTTCCAGTTGGCTTTGCCTGCCGCTAGTTTAGGTTTGCCAGTATAAATTGGGCCATTGCTGTTGCCATCCCTTGGTATGGGCGCGGTCGTGGGCTAGGTCGTGGGCGACGTTAGGCGGCAATCCAGAGCGCCGATTGTGTGCCAGACAGAGTGACCATGCGTCGATGAGCCCCGCATCGACCGATAAAATGAGCCCATGTTGAGGATGCTGCTGGGCGGCTAAGCAAGTCGCGGTTTCTGGAAAACGTAACACCGCATCAACGCTACTGCTGTAAGCTGGAACGCCATATTTGAGATGCATTCTGGCTTGGTTGCGAACCTGCTAACGAGTGCCGTTTAATTTCTTCCGTAATTGATTTTCGAGTTCTTCATCGATCATTCGATCGGTATTTCTGGCATCAAACCATACAACATCGACATCCGCTATGGGGGTCGGCTTGGGATAATTATGTGCAACATCCCAGATTAAATTGCGAATCAATCCAGCACAAATCATTGCAGAAGTCATTCCTAAATCGGCGGCTGCGGCCAAACAATCCATGCCAAATGGATCTGCTTGCAGCTGGTAAATGGTGTTGCGGTATAGGTTTGACATTGGCGATTTAGGGTGAGCGATGCGCCGCAATTGATACTGATTTTGAGTATAAAAATACACAGAGCAGTGTGATTTCCTTCAGTTTTGGCGGGCGGGTGTAACTATGTCACTGAAAACAATCAGTTTTCTACTTAATATGCGCTAAATTATTTTAGAACAAATGCATAACACCTTGTTTGAATGGTGTCGCGTTCTACCCAGAATGAATGGATGAGTGCTAGCAAAAGGAGAGTGAATGGGGATAGCAGTTCAACTAACAAAAATTTTAGTCGCGTGCAGTTTGCTCGCTGGCTGTGCATTGAATGAATCGGTGCCAAGCCCGTCGACAGCCACTCAACAGATTGCCAGTGAAGTCGCCAATAAAGTCTCGAGCGATTCGTCGGCTTCTGCGGCATCAGTAGTAAAAGCATCCGAAGCTTTAACCGCATCTGAAGTTAAAGCGTGTAAGGAAAATGGTTATGTATTTAGCCAAAAAGATATTGATGCGCTGATTTTGAATGCGTTTAATGAGGCGCGTGGCGAATCGAATGCCGGTATTTTGGCGGTATTGGGCGTCACGATGGCGCGGGTGGATTCGGCGTGTTATCCCGATACTGTGCATGGCGTGGTGTATCAACGCAAACAGTTCTCGTGGACTTGGCAGCGTGGCACGCCGCGTACTTTAGCTGCAGCCAAAGCGATCGAACCGAAAACCTATGCCAAGGTTAAAGCCTTGGTCGAAAACTATATCGCGCAGGGCGCGAAGCCCAATGGCTCTTTGTTGTATCACGCCAAGAGCGTTAACCCGAGCTGGTCACGCTCGGCGTCAATTGAGCGCACCAAGGTGATGGGCTCGCATATTTTTTTACGATCATCGACGCTGTTAAAGCATTGCGTCGTTCTTCGGTGATTGAATTATGCCGTAAGTACGGACGATATCGTTAAGACATTGCGGGCAATAGCAATCGCCTTGACTCGGTAGCGGTAGGCCGTGTGGTAGGTCCATACACCAGCAGCCACCGTTGTTGCCTCCGCTACCGCAGCGAAACGGTTGGCCACATTGCTGGCACTGTAGCTCACGAATTTTAAGCACGGTTGGCGGCATTATTGTTTCCAGCGCACATGGCGTTCATCGACAAATTCATAATAGCGTAGCAGCATAATCTGCCGATTCGCATCGAGTAGTTCGGCAGGGACCGGGCCAAAATGGTGCAGCAAGTCGAATGATTTGCAAGGCATCTTTATCCAGCTTGGGATTGCCCGATTCTCGGGTGAGGCTGAGCGCCGCAATGCTGCCGTCGGCATTAAGGACGACCCGAAATTGCATTAAGCCAAATAGCGCTCGGCCATTGTCATCTCGCGGGAAATTTTGCTGGCCGATGCGTTCTACTTTTTGCCGAATTTGTCGCTCCCAAATCCCAAAAATCGCTTTGTTTTTGTCTGAACTTTGGCTGCGAATCGCCCCGTCTTCTGCTTGCGGTGCTTCGAGGTGTTTAATATCGGCATAGTGCGTGAGTAATGGCTTGCCTTGCCGACTGGTGCCAACTGCGGTATCGAGCCCAGAGATTTCAACTTCTTTATTGTTGCTTGGAATCACTGGCGTTTTGACCATGCTGGCGGCGACGACTTTTTTTGGCGCCGGTTTGGCACGATACAGCGGTTTTTCGGCGCTTGCGGCTTTGGTCATCAAGGGCGGACTGGGTTCGGGCGGCGTAACTTTGGGTGTTTGCCGTTGTTGCAGCGTCATCTCGATTGCGCCACCGCTGGCGGATTTGGGGCTTTTTAGCTTCTTGGGCTGGAATCAGCAATACCAGCAGATGCAATAGAATCGCCAAGATAAGCGCCTGCAACAGCCAGCGTTGGGGCTTTTGAGCAGAAATGGCGAAATCATGATGCGACATGCAAAAAAATCCGAGTGGGAAAGCGGCTTCATTCTATCGTGAAGTTTGGATAGGCGGGCGATGTTGAATTAATTGCTGAGCGCTAGGGTCTGTTGACGTTTGGTTTCCCCCCGCGCTGGAGTGCTTTTCGCGGCGAATCAAGGCGTAGTAAGCGATGCATAGTCATGCTATGTGAGCTTGCTACAACACAGAGTCGCCGCGAAAAGCGCCCAGCCCACAGGGTTTGGCGGATTTTGGCCTGATGCTGCGTTACAAAGCGCTGGCGTAGAATGACTACGCTGCGCGCTTCGTGCCTTGCCTCAGGCCAAAAGCCGCGCAAACGCGGTTGGCAAACCAAACGTCAATAGACCCTAAGGTACTGATTTTTATCAGAATGGCAAAAAAAAAACAAAAATATTTTAAAAAAAAGACTTACCGTTTTAAAAAAATATAGGGTATTATCCGCCCCCTAACTTGCTGAATGTGATTCACACAGTCAACAAGGCTAGTCGCTAGGGGAGTCGCCAAGTTGGTTAAGGCACTGGATTTTGATTCCAGCATGCGAAGGTTCGAATCCTTCTTCCCCTGCCAAGAATTGTATAAAAATGAGTCGCGATGCGGCTCTTTTTTTATTGTCTGCAATTTTTTAATTCAGATGTATTTATCGGCAGCGCTTTACGAATATAAGCTAGCTATAAATACCCCCCTGTTACCTTGCTTAGTTGCTTAAGGCCGCTTTGACTTCTCGCTCGCCTAGATCGGCGGCACCTCGGTAGCCGGAACGGCGCAGTGCAATACCCCATTGTTCGACAATCGGGGCAAAATCTTCTGCACGACGAACGCTACTCAATAATTCAGCTAAGCGCTGCTCCCAATTTTGTCCGAGATATTTTTGTGTCACTTGCATAATGACTTGGCGTGCCGCTTCGATTTGGCGCTGCTGCTTAAGGTCTTGCCCTAGATCGGGCGCGAGCGTGCTCGGGCCGGTGAATGTGCGTTGATTGAGGATTTGTTCCGGTGTTGCTGAGTTGATTAATCCCAGGTGTTGTAGCTTTAAAAGAATCTCGACTACATCGATCTGTGGCAGCATTTCAATCAAAGCGTAATGATGTCGGCTGCCATCAATCAAGAGCAGGATCTGCCGCTCTTTTTGGCTGATTAAACCGCTGCGCTGCGCTATTTCCTGCTGGCCGATTGAGGTTTTAGAATAAATAGTTTTTTCCATGATGGCACTCGGCGGCGATGGCACATGGTTTATATATAAGCGCAAACTGATGTAGTAAGTAAAAACTAACTACATGCTGTTGCATAAAATAAACAGCCTAACTTATGAGTACTGAGTGGGGCGATGAATGATATCGCGCAGTGCTTCTTCTGCTTGTACTAACAGCGGAGCCTGTTGTTTGCGGCGATCTATAGCCAATAAAGGCGTTTGCTGCTGGCGACGTTCTGGATCATAAAAATGGATTTTTTGGTCGGCTGCGCCATTTTCAAATTGAATCACTCCGGCGATTTTCCACGTTTGTTCGATACGTTTGAGGTGATAGCTAGTTTGGTATTCCCATGGGCTGCCATCATTGCGAATGACGCGCCAGCGTAATTGAGCGCTGGCTAAATCAGCACTGATTTTGCATGATGCTGAGAATGGTATAGGTGGCGTCGTGAAAGCCTTGTGCTGCGTACCAAGTAAATAATGCGTGCGTGGTTTCACGTAGCGCATCCATTTCGGGCCAATCGGTGCGTTCTTCATTGATGAGCGTAAAAAAAGGCATGGCAAATAAATTGCAGACGCCATCGACATCGAGCTTGGTGTAGACCGTGGCAAAGTCTTCAAAAAATTCTTCTAAATTCATTCGAAACCTTTCTTCAAACCAACTGCAAAATTATTTTGTTATAAATTATAAGTGATACTTAGCAATGTATGGGTTTTTACTTATATGGTGATGTATTTTTGCTGCAAATTTTCCAGCTTTGCAATGGGAATGCTGTTGATCGATTGAATCGGGTTGTTCTGCTTGAAATTATGACTTTCATCGCCATCTATAAAAATATTCAGATGTATTCATTTAATTAAAGCCAAGTCTTTGTAGGAGTTGTTCATGGTTCAAGCTACTGCCAGCCATTTATTGGTAAAAACTGAAGCCCAGTGCGAAGCACTGAAACAAGAAATTTTAGCGGGTGCTGATTTTGCTGCCGTTGCTAAAGCCAATTCAAGCTGCCCATCTTCGGCACAAGGTGGTGCTTTGGGCTCGTTTGGCCCTGGCATGATGGTGCCTGAGTTTGATAAAGTCGTTTTTAGCGCGCCATTAAATGAAGTGCAAGGCCCAGTGAAAACGCAATTTGGTTATCACTTGTTGGTAGTGACTAGCCGCGGTTAAGCAGCTTGCGCGAATACAAAAAACACCGCCAATTTAAAATGGCGGTGTTTTTTTTTGTGCCCAATTACACAGGCAATGCTTATTGCTGTGCTGGCTCGGCAACAAAAATCTCCACTCGGCGGTTTTGTGCACGACCCGCTGCGGTGTCGTTGCTAGCCACGGGGTTGCTTGAGCCCATGCCATCAATTGTCATGCGCTGACTGGCCACCCCTTGGCTGGCAAGATAGTTACGCGTTGCTGCGGCACGATTCACTGATAATGGATTATTGATTGCATCGCTACCGGTATTGTCGGTGTAGCCAACAATACGTACTTGCGTTGATGGGTTTTGATTTAATGTTTGTGCCAAGCGATTTAGAATCGGTTTCATGCTTGGTTTAATTGTTGAGCTACCGACGGCAAATGAGAAATCCGCAGGGATTTCGAGTTTTAATTCATTGTTGGGTGTTTTGCTGACTTCAATGCCTGTGCCTTGCGCTGCTTGTTCCATTGCGAGGCGTTGTTTTTCCATATGTGATGACCACATATAGGCACCTAATGCACCTGCTGCGGCACCAATTGCGGCGTCGCGGCCAGTGTGGCTACCTTTGGATACTTTGCTAATCCCCGCGCCAAGGGCGGCGCCACCGAGGGCACCAAGGACTGAACTTTCTGTTTTTGACATGTTTGAGCAGCCAGTTGCGACTAAACTGAAAGCGACTAATGCCGGTAAAAGAGCACGTTTCATGGTGTATTCCTTTCATAAAAATTGATAAGGGCAATCAAAACACTATCTATGCCATTAAGCTATAGAAAAATACCCAAATTCAGGTGATTTTCATCACATTATCCGTAGCCCATTGCGTTTTTGGCGGCGGATGAACCATCATAAGCAAAAATTTCACACTGTTATTGTCTTCAGCCCAATGGTCGATTTGAGGGGGAGAAACGTTCAAATTCGACGTGTTAATTCCGCCGAGGCATTGGTGGCTAGTCGGTGATGGTTCTAAATATTTAAAGGGTATTGATTGATGAGTATGGTGCTGCTTGCGCTGGTGTTGAACACCGATCGCAAGAGATTGAATCGTACTTTAGATGATGATTCAGCTGGGTGTGGTTTTGACTTGTTAAGCGCTCCGATCTGATCGATTAGAGATTGCTCAGCCTAGTTTTAGTTCACACTAGAAGCACTGCAGTATTAAAGGGTATTGTAATGCAGCCTTTTATGAAAAAAGGCTGCGATGAGATACCCTTTACTTGCCTTTGACTAAGGCCATGATTTCAGTGGCATTGAGTGTGCTGGCTCGCTGCTGAATCTCTGGCAGGTATTTAGTTTGCAGATCTTTTGCCGGCGCCAAGGTTTCTTGAAAGCTCTGCTGGAGCAAAGCGGCGCTCATTTGGCGCCCACCAGCGTAATAGCGTTTGGCAACTTGGCCTAAGGCGTAGGTGCTGGCAAAAGAAAATGCCATGCCGGTTGCTGCGCCACCTAAAGTCTTGCCCCATTTACCGCCAACTTTACCGAACAAACCACCGACCAGTTTACGGCCAAATTGTTCGAGATATTGCGAAGTTAAGCCCACACCGACGGTGGATAAAAATTCGCGGATATGGCCTTGATCTAATTCGTAGCCATAGCGTTGACCAATGTTGTAAACCATTTTGATTTGCAATGGAATAATCGCTACCGAGGCCCAAGTTTGCGGCAGTATTTCCAGCGCGCCATTGAGGATGGCTGATTTTAAAATACTGCTATCGATGGCCGCTTGATCCACCGTAGGCCGAGCAGCTGGTTCGCTAGGTTGAGGATTAAATACCGGCACGCTGCTTTGTGCGGCAGCGACCAAGGAATCTGCTTCTTGCTGAAACAAGGTGGTTGTCGGGTTGTTGAGGGCTAAACATGATTTTAGCTCGGCCAAAAATTGCTGTTCTGCCGCGCAGGTGCTGCCATCGGCATCGCAGACGCACACCGCCATCTCATAGGCAAATTGGCGCTCGGCCTCGCTACTCAATTGCATACACACTGAGGCCAAGTTCACGCGCTTAAATAAAACATCTTGATATAAGCGGGTTAAATCAATGCCGCTGTCTTGGCCTAAAGACTGGGCTAATCCGCGGATATGTTCGCGCTCGCGTTCATCATTATTGCCATCGGCAAACGCGGCCAGTAGCGCAATGGTGAGAATGGCTTGTTGTTGTGCGACTTGCATGATGTGCCCTTATAAAGTGGTTTTTTACTAGACCCATACGCTATGGCTTTGTTCCCAATGGTTTATTTTTATCGTGGATCTGAACGTAGATACTGTAGAAGTCGGCCACGATAGGCGCTACCGTCGTTGAGCGCTTGGGTCAGCATGGTTTCATGCAGACTAAAGCCACGCAGGGCCATTTGCTTATGAAAGGCACTACGATTACTGCGATTGGGATCGATAATTAAAATTTCGGCTGTGTCTGCGGCATGTTGATTGATAAAGGCCGCCAACACTTCAGGATGTCCACGCTCATACAGCACGTCGCTGCCAATAATCAGATCAAATTCGCCTAAATCAGGATTGATACGTCCCCAGTTACCGGTGCAATATTTTAATTTTGGCAGGGTATTGAGTTGTAAATTGGCCTTTAGAAATTGCTCGGTGAGTGGATGGCAATCGCTGGCGGTAATATCGCCGAGCCGGCGATGAATCACCATACTCGCCAGTGCCAAGCCGCAGCCGATTTCGAGTACACGGCGGCCACCTAAATCATAGCTTTGCATTAAATCGGCGAGTTTTTGTGATGAAGGCCAAATTTGCCCAAATAAAGGCCAGCAGGATTCAGAAATCCCTGCGGCTTCAGCTTCGCCCAGGGGGTCATAAAATTGTTGTCGATCGAGTAAAGCGCGAATATTGAGATCAGCCCCGCCAGCGATGGTGATGGGGAGTTGTTTGACTTGATAGCCAAACGGAACAGCATGGAGCATGACAGCCTTGGGCATGTGCAGCACTGAATGCTAGTCGAACCGACAGGGCGCAGGGCGCTTAGCAAGGCGAGGAGTAAACGGCGGGGCAGAGGTGCAATTGATGAATCGTTTTTCATACTAACACCCCTTGCGAATGAGCGATGCGTACTTCTGCCTTAGCGCAGTTGGGCAGCCATTTAAAATGGCGTTTAATTCCCCGCTTGCGTGCATTTTGGCCAGTCCTTGATTAAAGCGTTGCAGCAAGAGTTCGGCATTGGGTGTTTTTCGGCTAATCAATAAATACATGGGCTCTTCATGAATAATTTGTGTGCTGATATTGATTTGCTCTAAGGCTTTGCTGCCTAAATTGTGGCGAATGAGGTGCATGCCAACCGCCTCTTCACAAGGAAAAGCATCGATACGTTTGGCGAGAAGTTTGGCAAAGTTTTGTGCATCGTTAATGCCAATATCACTTTGTAGTTGTTGGCTTTGGATTAATTGAGTTAATGCTTTCCCGTAATAGTAGCCATGCGTGACACCCAGTCGATGCCCCTTTAAGTCATCGAGCTGCGACCAATCAATCGGCCGATCGCGATTAAAAAATAGCACGACTTTGCTGCGATAAACCGGTTGGCTATATAAAAAATCTTGTCGCCGTTCAGCGTTATCAATCCAAAGCAAACTGCCTTGCACATTGCCGCGACGCGCTTCGTCGAGCGCTCTTTTCCATGGATAAAATCGATATTTAACATGGATATTTTCTAGCGCAAATGCGCGGCTGACAATTTGGCTGGCGTAACCATATTGCGGCAGGTTGGCACCAAGCAATGGTGGCCATTCGCCATTGGCTAGATCAATCTCTTGTGGTGCGGCAAAGCAGCGAGCAGCAAAAAATAGTACGAGATAGAACAATAAATTTCTAAACATAACAATGAAAAATAGATGGTTTTTGTTGGTAAGTTTTGTGACAGGTGCTAAGCAAGGTTATCATCGGCCTCACCAAGATCCACGTCAAGACATATGCATTATTTCACTAAGAAAATAGCCAGATTGAATGAATGTCGGCAATTGATTGTATGGGTATTGATGGGTTTATTACCTTTATTTTGATGTGTTTTATTGGTAAGTTCATGATCTGAAACTTCAAATCAAGCAGGATAAAGGGCCTCCATGTCACGGATTTTAATTATTAATGCGGCAAAAGAATTTGGGCATTCTAAGGGACAATTGAATCAAGCTTTAAGTGATTTGGCGCAAATGACCTTGCAAGCGCAAGGGCATGAAGTGCAAGCGAGCCATATTGATCAAGGGTATGTGCTTGCAGATGAGATTAATAAGATCTTGTGGGCCGATACCCTCATTTATCAAATGCCGGCTTGGTGGATGGGGGCGCCGTGGGATTTTAAAAAAATACATCGATGAAGTTTTTACTGCAGGGCATGGCGTGCTGTATCACAGCGACGGCCGTTCTCGCTCAAATCCGGAGCAAAAATATGGTTCGGGTGGGTTATTGCAAGGCAAAACCTATCTGCTTTCAGTCACGTGGAATGCGCCGATGAGTGCCTTTACCGAGCAGGATGATTTTTTTGCTGGTGCCGGCGTTGATGCGGTGTATTTACCATTTCATAAGGCCAATGAATTTTTGGGGATGAGCGCATTACCAACATTCATTTGTGCTGATGTGATTAAGCAGCCAGATATTGCCGGCGACTTTTTACGCTATCAACAGCATTTACAGCAGTACTTTGCTTAAGCAGAGAGAATGCCTGGATGAACCACCGCGTTTTTTAAGGTTTGTCTTGCTGGTGGCCGCCGTATCACTACGGCAGCTCGGCTTTGTTTGCCAATCAATCGCTTTAATTGGGCTTTTGATTAAACTAAAATTTATCACCTCGCAATACACGCACTTCACTCAGCCATTGCACCAAAGCAAAATGCGCGCCAAATTGCTGGTGCACTGCGAGCGCCAATTGTTCAGCTTGTCTTGTGTCCATAATCAGTTCAATTTGAATATTTTCATTGGCATCAAAATTGCCATGTTTTTCACCGTGTTCTCCGTTGCCGCGTGCGGCAACAATTGTCCAGCCGCGAATCGATCTGGTTGCAAATAAAGCGATTAAATCATTTTCAAGCACCGCTTCGGTGACGATGGTGAGTAGTGTTCGGGTATGGAAAGTCATCGCATAGCTCCTTAAGCCGCATAGCCAGCAAATTGATGATAAAGCGGCACGCCCACGAGGATGTTAAACGGAAACGTTACGCCAAGTGCGGCACCGAGCGAGAGTGCTGGATTGGCTTGGGGTAACGCCATGCGCATTGCCGCTGGTGCTGCAATATATGATGCCGAGGCGGCCAAAATCGCCATCAAGGTTAAGCCGCCCAATGAGAGGCCCATCAGTAAGCCAAAACCAATACCGACCCAGCTGAGCAGTAGCGGTAAAACAATCCCGATACTGAGGACCAGCAAACCTTGCTGGCGTAATATCCCCATTTTGCCAGCGACGACTAAGCCCATTTCGAGTAGAAACAGCGTTAATACCGGTTTGAATAAATCGATATACAGCAAATCAAGCGGTTTGATGCCTTCTGGCCCAGCCAAAGCGCCAATAAGTAAGCCACCCATTAGGAGCACCATGCTTTTACCAAGAAAGACTTCGTGCAGTAGTTTGCGCCAGCCATGACCCGATTGCGCAGCATTAGGACCAAGTCGCGCCAGCACGACGCCAATCATCAGCGCGGGCATTTCGAGTAGCACTAAAAACAAGGTCATTTGTGGCTCAAAGCTAATCTGTTTTTGCGCCAGAAAAGCCACGCCAACCGCATAAGTCACGACCGACACCGAGCCATAATGCGCCACTATGCTCGCGGCATCGACTTGGCTGAGTTTGATGCGAAGTAGTGGGTAAATCAGTAATGGAATCAGCGCGCCCATAAAGATGACGAGCAGGGCTTGCGGTAACAAGGTCAAGATCGGTTGTTTGGCCAGAATTAAGCCGCCCTTAATACCGATGGCGAGTAATAAAAATACCGATAACGTTTCATAGAGTGCACTAGGTAGTTTTAAATCTGATTTTGCCAAGCCTGCAGCTAAGCCAAGCAAGAAAAACAGCACAACGGGATCGATTTGCATGTAGGAATGTTTCTTATTTGTTGGCAATATTTACGAATTTACTACATTTTGCCAAAATAAAAAACATATAAAAACAAAGGTTATATCCATTTTTTGTTTAGCAAAAGTACGTAGTGGAAAATAGGATGTAGGCATTTTTAAGGTGTGGAAAATTGCCGTTTGCTGCGGAGCAGATTTTTCGCGCTGACGTTGTCGATCACTGCAAGGTGGAATACAAAATGCCGCTCATTATTGCAATGAGCGGCATTGAATATGTGCCGGTGTAACTGGGTGATTCGAGCTATTGCAGATTAGTGCGAATGAAGTCGTTTTCGGCGAGCTGCTGCAAGTAAGCCCACTAAGCCGATACCCATTAAGGCGTATGTTTCAGGCTCGGGCACTGGGGCAACATTGACATTGTCGATATAAGTACCATAGCTATCGGACGTGCCGGTCGCTTTAAAAAACTAAATAACTATAACCGGTTCCGCTACCGACTACACCTTGACTAAAGGTTTGCCAAGTATTACTTGCTACCGCGTTGGGGTGCAAATCGGCAATCATATTGCTCACTGTTGTTGCCGCGAGAATACTGGCGGTTGTTGCGCCAGCACCAAGGGTGTTAATCCAAAAAGCTTGTAAGCCATTGGTGGCAACGGTGGTATTTGGCCGGGCAGTAAAGTCAAAATTTAAACTGTAATTTTGGCCCGCTGTAGTGCCAAGCGATTGCGCCATGGCACTATTGGTATGGCTGTCAAGCTCAACAAATTGTTGACCTTGTGATGCAGGGCCAGTCACATTGCGTTGGATTTCAATCCCCGCGCCCGAGATACTTTGCCAAACACCGCCAGTGCCAACGCTGGCAAAGACGTTCCAAGTTCCATTCGGAACCACTGTTTCTTCAAAACTAGCATCTTGTACTAAATTGGCCTGTGCTAGAGCAGGAGCAGACAAAAGTAAAGCAATCAGGATGTTACGCATGGTGAGCTCCAGTGCAGGTCAATGAGGTTGGTAATATTGCTGATCACTGGTCAGCATACAAGGCCGATGATCGTGAATGCCAAATGAATCACAATGGGGTGGTATGTTTTTCTGACTGTATAATACACGAAACTTACTCTATTGTTTTGTAGTTTATGAGGAATTAGCGCGTAGGTGCTGTACTGATTCGTTTTTCACTCAAGCTAATCCTTACTACATGTTTTAGATTGGCAAGGTGCTTGGTTGAAAATGAAGAAAATGATCGGCGCATGAATCAATGTCATGTTTTGGTAAGTCTGTGCTTTCTGATTAACGGCGGCAAATTCAAGTCAATCAAGCGATTTTTTATCGTCGATTCAAGGCGATAATAAAAAACGTTAAATGTTGACGAGCCACAATGGGTATCGCTCATAGGTGTTTTAAATAAAATACCTGGAGTGATATACCTTGATGGATGACGCTGGAAAGCATTAGCGCCAATGCCACGCGATGCCAGTGGCGAGTGCGAGTAAATAAACCGGCCAGCTCAGACCGAGTAAAAAGAACAGCAAGAGGGTTAAAACGACGCCAACACACCATGCAGGTACATTTTCGCTGAATGATGCGTTGGGCTTGGGTGAGCGGAAAAAATCGTCGATGCTTTCGGGCATTTCGTTGGGCTTGGGCGAGTCGGCGGTATAGCGAATCGCATCGACTTGGCCATTGGCGGCGTCGATTCTGGTTTGGCGTTCGGTTTCTGCCAGTACATATTGTTGGCCACCGGCTTCCATCCATTCAGCCAAAATACTAAATTCGCCACCATCGAGCCAAACACCATGCTCGCGGCATTCATCGACAATCACCGCGATGTGCCGGCTAAAAGCTCGGCGATTCATCATCTTATTGCAGGCAGGGCAAGGTTTGTAGCGCACGACTTCAGGTTTAATGCGCTCAATGATGATTTGTCGAATTCGCCCATGATTGATTTCGCGAACTTGCGCTGCCACATGATCGAGCACAATCGGCAGTGCGCCAGGTGAAAAATGCAGCCCTTTGCAGCTGGAACAATGACCGACCGTGGTGTGTTGTGCACCTAATTGCAGTAGTTGCAGATCACCACATTGATTGGGACACAGTAATTCACTGTGCTCCGCCAGTATTTTGAAATCGCGGATGGCCAGTAAATCAACGGCATTATATAAGCCGCAATAGCTGCAAACGAGTTGGTCAACGGGCAGTGCCGCGCCGCATCCGGTGCAATTCATGGTGTATTCCTGTAGTGCCAAGGGTACTTATTTTGCGCAGACTGTCTTAGATCGGTACGCCCAATTGCAAAGGCGTGACCGCTTGGCGACAGCCAGCCATAATAGGCCATCACTTATTCTAGCGGAGTTTGTTATGCCGATGTCAACACTGCTTAAGCCCAGCATTCAACCTTTTTTTCCTCCACAACGTACCTTAATGGGGCCGGGGCCTTCTGATGTTTATCCTTCGGTATTGGCAGCTCAAGCCAAGCCAACGCTAGGGCATTTAGACCCGGTGTTTGTTGGCATGATGGATGAAGTAAAATTGTTGTTGCAGTATGCATTTCAAACTCAAAACGAAATGACTTTGGCGGTTTCTGCGCCGGGTTCGGCGGGGATGGAGGCGTGTTTTGTTAACTTGGTCGAGCCGGGTGAAAAAGTCATCGTGTGCCGCAATGGCGTATTTGGCGAGCGGATGCGACAAAACGTTGAGCGGGTCGGGGCGATTGCCGTTTTGGTCGATAGCGAATGGGGATTGCCGGTCGATCCCAATGCCGTAGAAGCCGCGCTCAAGGCCAATCCAGATGCGAAAGTTTTTGGCGTTTGTTCATGCTGAAACGTCAACCGGCGCACGATCAGACGCTAAAGCGCTGTGCGCTTTGGCCAAGCAATATGACTGCTTAAGTATTGTGGATGCCGTAACGTCGCTCGGTGGCATTGAATTGCGCGTTGATGAATGGGGAATTGACGCGATTTATTCTGGCAGCCAAAAATGTTTGTCGTGTGTGCCGGGATTATCGCCATTATCGTTTTCTGCTGCCGCGGTCGAAAAACTTAAAGCGCGTAAAACCCCCGTACAAAGTTGGTTTCTTGATCAAACCTTGGTCATGGCCTACTGGGGAAACGGGAGTGGAGCCAAGCGCAGCTATCACCACACTGCACCGGTTAATGCTTTATATGCCTTGCACGAGTCTTTGCGTTTATTGGCCGAAGAAGGCTTAGAAGCCGCCTGGGCGCGGCATGCAGCCATGCATCTTGAATTGCGCGATGGTTTAGAAAAACTCGGTATTGAATTTGTTGTGCCTGCTGAAGCGCGTTTGCCACAACTGAATGCAGTGTTTATTCCGGCTGGGGTAGATGATGCTGCGGTACGGAGCCAGTTGCTGCAAGACTATAATTTAGAGATCGGTGCTGGTCTTGGCGCTTTGGCAGGAAAAGCCTGGCGGATTGGTTTGATGGGTTATGCGGCGCGGCGTGAAAACATTGCTTTATTACTACAAGCACTGGGCAATGTTTTAGCCAAAAAATAAATTCATGTGAGCAATCAATAACGCACTGCTGATGACACGATCTGCGGTGCGTTATTGATTTGGCGTTAAGGATGTTGTTTTCGCTGAAAAAACGCGGCGAATTGTTGATTTACTCGCCGTGTTTTTGGTTCGCGGCTCGGTGCTGAATCGTTGTCGTTGGGTAATCGCATTGTAAAAGCGTTAAAAATGCGCTTTGCCGCTTAAATCTGCGCATAAAATGAGCTTTGAGTTTCCCTATGGCGAGCATGGACGCGTACCATGTCGAGCAATAAAGTGAATTGAGGTGTAACTGATGAGTACAAAACTATCTAAAGATGAAATGGCGGCGCTGGTTGAAGTGAGTCGTGGTTTGAAAAGTACCCGTTTAAGCCACGCGGTATTTAAAAATGTAAAAGCCCTCACTGGGCAAAAATTAGCCGCTTATGAGCGCAAAACCGGGATTTTGCAAATCACTGATTTGGGTAAACAGACGATTTTTATGACGCTGTGTATCGAGAGTCTGCGCCAATTAAAAATCAATCCAACGCTAAAAATCAACGGTGAAGCACTGGCGTTTTTATTGCGTAAAGGCCATGTTGAAACGCGTGAAGGCGAAGTCGGTCATTTCATCACCACCAAAGGTGAAGAATCGCTGGTTGATATTGACTCGCAAAAATAAAGAACGCGATTTTGATTTAAAAACGCCCACTTGCTGTGGGCGTTTTCACGCGTATGTATCGAGATTGAACGATGAAAATTCAAAATATTTATACCGATGCTGTCGTACCAGCAAGTGGTGAAACGTTTTCAGCGTTGCTCTCGCAGCAGGGTTTACTGATCGAGCGGATAGTCAGTTCACCTAAAATTGCCTCGACTCAATACGTGCAAACGCAAGATGAATGGGTGTTGCTGCTGCAGGGCGAAGCCGAGATGGATGTGGCGGGTGAACGCGTGTTGTTGGCGGTGGGCGATTATCTCTTTTTGCCGGCGCAAACGCCGCATACTGTTTTGCGCGTCAGCGATGGTGCCATTTGGTTGGCCGTGCATCACCAACCCTAAATGGCATTATTACAGCGTCGTTCGGCCATATATGATGCGGCAAAATACGTGGCTCATTCATGGGTGCCAAAATTTTATGCCGCGTTTAATCAGTTTGATTTTCCTATTTATTACTAGCCAAAGTTTTTTGCAGTTGATATCAAGCCCAGCCCGCAAGTCTCAGCACAATTTAAAGCGGCGCACGCGCAAGGCACGTTTGTATTGTTCGACGTGAGCGGGCAGCGCTTTAGTGGGCATAATGCTAAGCGCGCGCAGACGCCTTACTCACCAGCTTCAACGTTTAAAATTCCCAGCAGTCTGATTGGTTTGACGACAAATGCAGTTAGTAGCGTGGATGAAGTTTTTTATCGCTATGACGGTACCCCGCAGTACTTAAAATCATGGGAACACGATATGGGGTTGCGTGGTGCGATTGCGGTATCAAATGTGTCGGCCTATCAAGAGTTGGCACGGCGCATCGGTTTGGCATCCATGCAGCAGCAATTAGATGCCTTGCAATATGGAAATCGAAAAATTGGCGGTGGCATCGATCAATTTTGGCTTAACAGCTCGCTAAAGATTAGCGCCATCGAGCAAACGCAATTTTTGGCGCGTCTAGCGCAGGGGACATTGCCAAATGCAAAGCAGCAGCAAGCCGCTGTGCGCGATATTATCCGTTTAGAAAGTGGTCCAGATTGGGTGCTGTATGGCAAAACGGGCTGGACTGGTAGAACACAACCATCGACAGGTTGGTTTGTCGGTTGGGTAGAGCAGAAGGGCAAAATTTATAGTTTTGCCTTGAATATGGATATACCGAGTGCCGCAGATTTACCCAAACGCATTGAGCTCGCTAAAGCCAGCTTGCGAGCATCTGGCTTGATGTGATGTTTAGCGTTTGTTCGTATTCGGGGCTGATCTTTTAGTTTTTTTACATCGCGTGAAGTCACGATGTTTTAAAGTAGTTTCGACAATAATCACGGCGCTGGTGCACCATCGCCTGATGCTGGCTTAAGCCAAGCAAGTGTTTCACCGTGGATAATAAACGGTATCTACCACGCCAAAATTACTAGTGCGCTGATTTTTGCACTATTGATTTTGGCGGTATTCGCGCTTGGTTATAAATCTTTATTAAAACAATATCTTCGTCGCTCATGATGATGATACATGGCTTCACGTGAGGAGTGTGTCTGGTTTGCTGCTGCTTGAACGGTAAGCATCCCACGCTTTTTCATGGAAGAAGTACGCCACGGTATTGACCATCGGTTCAATCAAAGCCAAAAAGCCCGCCATACCTAAACTGCCGGTAATCAAGTACGCCACGCTAAATGCCACGGTAAAGTGCACCATTGCAAAAGTAATCGTCTTAGCCATGATTTTATCCTGTTCGGTCAATTGGTTTGATTTGCAAATGATATTCGTTCTCATTTAAAAGGGCCAGTTGAATATTTGCACAGTTTTCATAGCAAAAAACTATCAATGTGCTGGTGCTGATTCGCAAAGCAAGCTTAGACTCTGATTTGCAAGGCGCTGCGATCACAAATAACGATGACAGTTGCTGCACGCTATCCGTCGACAAAGATCAACACGTTGTAAGCATCAAGCAGTAAAGCATCTGCCGATGCTAGATTGTCTATGAAATTAGACAGCTAGCCAGTGAATCGAATTGAATCGGCAGCGATGCTTTACAATCAGAAAATGAGCACTTACTCCCTATCTTTGATCACTATTCTGAGTGGTCAATACAGGCCAAAGCGATGAATTGGCCGGCATTTTTATTATTCAGCTGCGCGATCTTTACGCTTGCGTTGGCGCTATTGACTGCGCGGCGTAATGCATTTCCTGCAAAATTCTATTATGTTTGCATGCTGCTCGCTTCCGCATGGTGGAGTGGCGCCGCGGGGATGGAAAACTGGCAAACTGCACCGGCAGATAAAATTCTATGGGCCAAACTGGCGTGGCTAGGCATTGTGACGGTGCCTTGCTATTGGACGCTATTTGTTTGGGCCTTTGTCAAAGGCGATAATCGTCGTCCAACTTGGTTTGGGCAATTGGCGCTGTGGTTGATGCCGCTGCTAACCTGCTTGATTGCTTGCTTTTACCAATGATCAGCATCATTGGCTGTATTTGAGCACATTACCGGTGAGCGAAGCGCCGGGGGCGGCAATTCGCTATGAACATGGCCCATGGTTTTATTTATGTGCCTTGTATTTATACGGTTATATGACCTTGAGTATGTTGGTTATTATTAATGCCCTGGCGCGCGCCAATGCACTGTATCGACAGCATTATCTCGGTCTGGTCGTCGCGATGGCGGTTCCGTGGTTAGCCAATGCCGCGCATTTAACCGGATTGGTCACGCTGTTTGATTTTGATCCAACACCGTTTAGTTTTTTCGTGATGGGCGGGATTTTTTATTGGCTCATTACCCGTCGACAATGGTTTGATTTATTGCCGATCGCACATGATGTGTTATTTGATGCCATCCCCGATGCTGTTTTGGTGATTAATGATCAGCAGCAAATCGCTAGATTGAATCACGCCGCGCGAGCGTTACCCAATATGCCGGCCAATGCAATTGGTCTGCCGCTCAAACTACTACCTTCTTTCGATCATTTATTGCCGACTTTATGGGATCGATTACTCCCGGTGGAGTTTGAGTTGCAATTGGGCGACGCGTATTTTGATTTGCGCTCGGTTACCATTTACTATTTGCAGCAGCCGATTGGTCTGTTGCTGGTGCTGCGTAATATCACTCATCATAAACAGAGTCAGTTGGCTTTACAGCAGGCGCTGATTTCACTCGAAGCGCAATTGGAATCGAACGCGCAACTACAGCAACAGCTGCACCAAGCGGCGATTCTGGATCCATTAACTAATTTGCATAATCGGCGCTTTTTGGATGAAGTCACCCCTCATTTACTCAGCCAAAGTACTCAGCAACAGCAAGTCATTAGCTTGGTGATGATCGATTTAGATCACTTTAAAACCATTAATGATCACTATGGGCATAGCGCAGGCGATGAAGTTTTACGGCATATGGCGCAATTATTACGCCGCTATAGCCGGCAAACTGATCTGCTATTTCGTTTGGGCGGCGAGGAGTTTTTAGTCATTTTGCCCGATACCAGCGCCGCCCAAGCCTTGCGACTGACTGAAGGTTGGCGCGAACAATTACGTGCCCAACCCGCTTTAGTCAATGGCACACCAATGCCAGTGACTTTTTCGGCAGGGATTGTCGAGGTCGCCTATGCCAGCAATACCTTAGATACGGCCATCGCTTATGCTGATATGGCCTTGTATCGGGCTAAAGATGCGGGTCGCAACCGCAGTGAATTAGCCAGCCCAAAACATAAAATCGCGATTGAACCCTTGAGCACCACGGCAATGTTTGACTAATGCTTGCATTTAGTCGTCAATAGACTGAAAGTTTGTATTAAATCTAATCACGCACTTCTTGGGGTAAAACATGCTAAAAAATACTCGCCATAGCTATGGCAAAGTAGCTCGGCTATTGCATTGGCTCTGTGCCATCGCGGTGATTACGGCTTTGGCGTGTATTGAGCTCAAGGGGTATTTTCCCAAAGGCGATCCGTGGCGCGGTAATTTGCAAATGGCGCATATTCAAGCAAGCAGGCATCATCGTTTTTTTGGTTGGTAATCCCACGCTTTATTTGGCGCACCGCCAATCGCACGCCGCAGATTACGCCCAGTCCAGCACCCTTGATTATGAAAGTCGCAGATTTAACGCACTGGGTTTTATATGCACTTATGTTTTGCATGCCGATTTTGGGCGTGGCCTTTATTCAAGGTTTTGGTAAACCGGTAGATTTTTTCGGTTGGATTTTGCCAACGCTGTTCACCATGACCCCAGAAACCGCCAAAGACGTGAAAGACGTGCATGAATTTTTGGGCAATGCGCTGCTGTGGTTAGTCATTTTGCACGTCGGCGCTGGGCTGTGGCATCAACGCATTATTAAAGACGATACGATGAGCCGAATGATAGGGCCGATACGTAACGATGATTCATCGTTGCTGTAATGCCGATCTTGCGATGGCTTAGACCAGTTGAGCTTAGTTGCTGAGCCACGCTGGTTGGTCTGGGGCTTAACAACCCGTCCAAGCGCACCGAGTGAGTCAGAGACAAACAGTTTTATCGTTTGGCTCACGATCGATCGAGGGAACAGCGGAGCTGGGCGCGCGCTCGGGTCGCCTTTCTTTCCCCCTCTTTCTTTGGCGAGTCAAAGAAAGAGGGAGCCGCCACTGACTGCGACTGTAAAACAATGTGCCGTAGGCACTTAAATTAAAATCATCAAACCTAATCTAAATCCCCGCAATTTGAATGGGTATTGCCATCTAGGCTTTATTTTTAAAAATCTACCTAGCAATACCTATAGTTTGTATGATTTTCCCGATGCCAAAAGCATGACTCGTGCTCGACGGCGCAACGCCTTCGTTTATACTCATTGGCTTTCCTCTTTTGATCGACTTCACGATGAACAGCCAAGACTTAGAGAATATCAACGTCACTTCGTTTGACGCGATGCCCTCACCCGAAGAATTACATGCCCGTTTACCGCTTTCTGAATCCGCCGCCCAAGTGGTGGATGCTGGCCGTGAAGCCTTAAAAAAACATTCTCGATCGACAAGATGATCGATTGATTGTGGTGGTTGGCCCGTGCTCGATTCATGATCCCGTCGCCGGTTTAGAATACGCGCGCCGCTTGAAGGCACTGCAAGCCGAAGTCAAAGACAGCTTATTGCTAGTGATGCGGGTTTATTTTGAAAAACCACGCACCACGACCGGTTGGAAAGGCTATATCAACGATCCATTTATGGATGACTCATTCCAAGTGGATTTGGGGATGGAAAAAGCGCGGCGCTTTTTGCTCGACGTGTGCGAGCTAGGTTTGCCGACCGCCACCGAAGCGCTCGATCCGATCTCGCCACAATATCTGGGCGATTTAATTGCCTGGACGGCGATTGGCGCGCGCACCACCGAATCGCAAACGCATCGTGAAATGTCATCCGGCCTATCCACGCCAGTGGGTTTTAAAAATGGTACCGATGGTGATATCAGTATTGCGATTAATGCGATTTTATCCGCTTCGCACCCGCATTCATTCTTGGGCTTGAACGGCCAAGGCCGAGTATCGATTGTGCGTACGCGTGGTAATCAATACGGGCATGTGGTGCTGCGTGGCGGTGATGGTCGACCAAACTACGACACCGTATCGGTGGCAATGGCCGAGCAAGCGCTGAAAAAAGCTAAATTACCGTGCAATATCATCGTCGATTGCTCGCATGCCAATAGCTATAAAAAGCCGGAATTACAGCCACTGGTGATGAATGACGTGATTAATCAAGTCGTCAACGGTAGCCAAGCTTTGGTGGGCGTGATGATCGAGTCGAACTTGGTCGTTGGCAACCAAAAAATCCCCGCTGATTTATCGCAATTGATTTACGGCTGCTCGGTCACCGATGGTTGTATTGATTGGGCCAGTACCGAAAGCATGTTGCGCGACGCCGCGCAACGCTTGGCCGCCGCCAAAGCAGCTCGGGCTTAAGCCAATAAGCTGGGGCCTTATCGCCTCAGCTTATGCTCATCTGGCCATCTGTTGATGGTGATCTAACTTTGGCCGATTGTGGGTTCGCTGGGTAATTTGTCAGCCGTTTGCAGATTGAATTGCCTGATCATTGGTCGCACAATGGTTCAATCCAAATTAAAGGTGAGCCCCGATGACTGACGCGACTGCCACACACTGCAGTGAAATTTATCTGGATGCGAATGCCACCACGCCGATTTTGCCTGCGGCGCAAGCGGCGATGATTCGGGTACTTAGCGATAATTTTGGCAATCCGGGCAGCTCGCATGGCGCGGGGATTCGGGCGCGAATTGAGCTCGATCGTGCCCGCGCTGCCGTTGCTGAGGTGCTGCATGTGCCTGTGGCTGGTTTGATTTTTACTTCCGGCGCCACCGAAGGCATTCAAACTGCGGCGCTGTCGGCACTGCATCCACAACGTGGTGCGGCTGCGGTGCGGGTGTTATACGGGGCCACTGAGCATAAAGCTGTTCCCGAGGCGCTGGCGCATTGGGGCGAAATTTTGGGCCTCACGGTCGAATTACTGCCGATTCCGGTTGATCAACAAGGTCGACATGATTTGTCTTGGCTGGCTGAAAACGCCAAGGGCGCCGCCTTGGTGTGTACCATGGCGGCCAATAATGAAACCGGTGCCATTAGCGATTTAGCCGGCATTGCCCGTGTGCTCGATGCGCTGCCAGTGCGGCCCTTATGGTTGGTCGATGGCGTGCAGGCTTTGGGCAAATTGGCCGTCGATTGGCTGGGCTTACGAATTGATTATGCGCCGTTTTCGGGGCATAAATTACACGCCCCCAAGGGAATAGGCTTGCTGTATGTGCGCGCTGGTGCGCCATTTACGCGGCTATTGGCGGGCGGCGGGCAAGAGGGCAATGCGCGCTGTGGCACTGAAAACCTCCCCGGCATTGCGGCTTTAGGTGCGGTTTGCGAAGCGCTGTTGGCTGGGCAGTGGCAAGCGGGTGCGCTCGTTGTGGCGCAGCAACGGCTGAAAACCGCGCTGCAACAAGCCTTTCCGCAATTGGTGATCAATAGCCCTAGCCAGCATTGTTTAGCCACGACGATTAATTTTTCTTTACTCGGCATTCCCAGCAAATGCTTGGCTCGATCTGTTTGACGCGCTGGGTTTACGGCTCAGTGCTGGTTCGGCGTGCAATAGCAAAAACGCCAAACCGAGCTTTGTGTTAATGGCGATGGGCTTAGGGGAAGAGCGCGCATCGAGCGCGATTCGGATGTCGATCTCACCGAACGTTTGTGCCGCCGATATCGACGCCGCCGTCGAGCGAATTGCCCTCGCCGGACACATTCTGCAATCCCATCTGAACGATATGCTGCAGCTGGAACAAGTGGCGTTGCCAGACGAAGACCTAGAACTCTCTAGCCGCTACGCGGTTACCGCCGAGCAATTGCCCCCGCATGGATTGCCACGCATCCGGCTGGGGTTTTAATCGATATTCGTGAGCAATGGGAACAAGCCGCGTGTTGCCCATCGCTTGGGCTGGCCATTGCCGCGCAGCCATTGAGCCAATTGGCGACTTGGTTAAGCCAGATCGCGCTCGATCAGCCCTTGTTACTTGCCTGCCGTAGTGGCCGGCGCAGCGGGCAACTCCTCAGCCTAATGCGCGGCAAAGGCTATACACAAACTTGGCATTTGGCCGATGGCCTTGCTGGCTTGCCGATGCCAAGTGCTGCTGACTAATTGGGTATTGCCATCTAGATATTATATAAATTGATCTATGTGGCAATACCTCAGTTATTTGCTTAGGCTATTTGCTGCTGGGTGGCGCAATGAATGCCACCACCGCCGGCGGCAATGGCATCGATATTCAGTTGAATCACATCTCGGTTAGGAAATAAATCGCGCAGCGTATCGCGGGTATTGCGATCGGTTTTGCTATCGCCAAATTGCGGGCAAATCACGGCGTGATTGCAAACATAAAAATTAATATAACCGGCAGTAAATTCATCATTACTAAACTGCTGGCGAATTGAATTGGGCCCTGGTAGTTCGATCACTTCCAGTTTACGGCCTTTGGCATCGGTGGCGGCGCGTAATATATTTTTAAATGCCGCCGTGTGACCGCGTAATCGTAGGAATCAGGGTCATGATCGATATGCGCTACAACCACACACCGGGCTCGGTAAAGCGGGCATAAAAATCGGTATGGCCGTCGGTAATATCGCGGCCCGCAATGCCGGGTAACCAGATGATTTTGCTGAGCCCAAGCAAACGCTTTAGCTCGGTTTCGATGTGGGCTTTGCTCACGCCCGGATTGCGATTGGCATTGATTACGCAGCTTTCGGTGATGATGGCGCTACCGTCGCCATCGACTTCAATTGCGCCGCCTTCCAGCACCAAACGCGTGGCTAAAGCGGTGACTGCGGTACTGTGAATCATCATTGCCGCAACGCGTGCATCACGAGCATGGCTTTGTTTATTGCCCCAGCCATTAAAATGAAAATCAATCGCGCCAATCTGGTGCTGCTGATTTTTAACAAACACCGCGCCGGTATCGCGAATCCACAAATCATCAATTTCTTGCACGATCAGCTGCACACTACTGCCGCATTGCTGTGCGGCGATATCGTAATCTGCCGCTCGCAACCAGCATATTGACCGGTTCAAATTGCGCAATGGTTTTGGCAATGCTGGCTAAATTGGCGCGTGCGCCATGCATTAGTCGCGGCCCCCAAATCGCCGCTTGTGGACCATACGCCATCCACGTTGCACGATGCGCCGCGGCTTCATCTGGCATGGTCCAGACGGTGTCGCTATTGGCGTGGGCTACGCTGGGCAGTGAAATCCCCACGCCAAGTAGTAAGCTGCTACCGGCGGCACCGAGCGTGTGTTTTAAAAAACGGCGACGTGGATGCATAGGGTTTCCTTTGGGTGGCTGTGAAGGTATAGCGCATTGTTACGCTATTTATTGATGAAGAAAAATGATATTTTTAACAATAATTTATCAATATTTCTCATCAATCATGGCCAAACTACCGTCATTTAAATTATTAATGGGTTTTGAAGCCGCCGCTCGATTGGGTAGCTTTTCGCGGGCTGCCGATGAATTGTGCTTATCGCAATCGGCAATTAGTCATCAAATTTTGCAATTAGAAACGCAGCTAGCGCAGCCCTTGTTTTTACGCGTTGGTCGTGGCGTTGAGCTCACTGTTGCGGGCGAGGTGTTGCTGCGCAGCGTGCAGCAGCGTTCGCTCTCGGTGCTAGCTGGGGGTTTAGCGCAAATTGACACCTATCTTGACCCCGGACTGGTGGTGATTGTTGCACCAGCGGCATTGCTGCAAGGTTGGTTACAGCCTCAATTGGCCGCGCTGCAAGCGGTGATTCCCGAGCTATGTTTGGTGCTATCGGTGGATGAATCGGCGCGGTATATCGACGAGGTTGACGTTGATTTACTGATTAGCCAGCGGCCGTTACAGCAAGCGGGAGTACAAGATCACACTTGGCTCAGCGATGAATGGGTGGCCGTGGTTAGCCCGCAGCGCATGCCTGAATTACAAGCACGGCCAGTTCATCTGCATCATCAAGTGATCGGGCTGATTTCATTAGAGGTCGATTTTCAAAACGATGGCCCAAGTCATCAGTTTCGTCAGCAATTGGCTGCTTTTCGCCGGCGGCGAATTTATGACGATGTGCGTTTGCAGTTGGATGCCGTTTGCCGAGGTGATGGGATGGCCTATGTGTTACGGCGGCAAGCCAGTGAGTATTTGCAAACTGGGCAATTACTGATTTTGCCGGACTATCCGCGTTTAGCCGCCGCACCGTGGATTTTATCTAGCGTTGCTGGCGCACCGCGTGCTGAGATTGTGCGCCAAGTGCGGGATTTTTTGCTGCAAGCAGGTGAGCTTGAGGCCACGTAGGTGGTTGCTGACATAAAAACTTGCGATTGTTTCTAGTTTTGGTAATCATAGCGCTGCACCGCGTTTTTTTAAGCGCGGGCTTTGCATGATGCTGTGCGCCAATTTGGAGCTTACCTATGTTTCTTCGTGCATTTGTTTTGAGTGTCTGTGTGTTGTTTCCCATTAGCCTAGTACAGGCGCAAGAGCTCACCACGATACCAGTGCATTTTGCTAAAGGGCAATCGAGCACGGTGTTAAAGGGGCAGATTAAAGGCTATCAATACATCGATTACACCTTGAATGCCAAAGCAGGGCAAAGGCTCACGGTGGTGTATACCAGCCGCCAGCTCAGTAGTTATTTCAATATTTTGCCACCGGGTTCATCAGACGAAGCGATATTTGTCGGCGCAAGCGCAGGCAATGCGTATCGCGGCGCGTTGCCTGCCAGTGGCGAATATACGCTGCGGGTTTATATCATGCGTAATGCCGCACGGCCTAATGAAACCGCGAAATTTACCCTCAAAGTCGCCATCGATACGCCGCCAGCAGACGCCAAAGTCAGCGGTACGCCTTACCATGCCACCGGCACGATACCTTGCGTTGTTCAGCAAAGCCGAGAATGCCAATTTGGCGTAGTGCGACAAGGGCAGGGCTCGGCGGAGGTGACGATACAACTTGCGCAGGGGCAACGCATTATTCGTTTTGACCATGGTACTGCAACGGGTTATACGGCAACGCCGATGCCGCATGGCGACTTTAGTCAGCAAAAGCAAAAAGACGTCAGTCATATCAAAATTGGTGCGGAGCAATACGAAATTCCTGATGCCGTGATTGATGGCGGCTAATCTATAGAGGTATCGGTTAATCGTGTTCGGTGGCTCGCTAAGCGTGTAGCACCGAGTTGGCTGGGGATGATTGTGGCGGATTTGGCCGGGAGTCAAAAAATGCGTCTGATCTTGGGGATGGTGTTGCTCAGCTTGAGTTTGGGCTGCGCGGCACAAAAACTACGTTTGCTGGCGACAGAATATCCACCCTACACTTCGCCCGCCATGCCCACGCAAGGGGCAATGATTGAGGTGGTGCAAAAAAACCTTAGCGCCGCACTATCAATTGGAAATTGTTTTTGTGCCGTGGGCGCGGGCGCTGAATGAATTAAAAGCCAATCGCGCCGACGGCATTATCGGGGTGTGGCCCAATAGCTATGTGGATCGGGGCTTTCGGGCGTCGAGCCCGATTTTTATCAGCAAACTGGGCTTTTATGTGCCCACCGCGCAGCGGGTGCCGCTATTAGATTTAACTCAATTGCGGGGGCGGATTGCGGGTGGGGTCCGCAATTATGGCTATCCAACGGCGCTGTATAAAACCGGCGTGCACATTGATGTTGCCAACGACGATCAAAGTAATTTAAAAAAAACTCGCGGCTGGGCGAATTTCTTTTGCGATTTTAGAAAAAGCCGTTGGCGAATATTTGCTGTCGCAGCCGGATTTAGTCGCTATCGCCCCCAAGGTGAGCTGGCAAGAGCCTGCCTTTGCCGAGGCGGCGCTGAGCATTGCGTTTGCGCCAAAAGCCAGCGCGGCACTGGCCGCATTTGAAACCGCGCTACGCCAGCTCACTCTATCGGGTGAACTCCAACAAATCGCCAACCGCTACCAAATCGATCTGCCTGCAGATAGCAGCGCCGCCCCCTAGTGCTTGCCAGCCGCCATGCAATCGCGTTCAATACGCGTTTTTTTGCAGGCTAGGCCATGACTGTCGCATCACCGTGTATTCAGCAATGCAAACTTGATTCGGCTGGCCAATATTGCCTTGGCTGCCGCCGCAGCTTGGACGAAATCAAAGCGTGGTCAACCAGCAGCGACGCTGCCAAACACGCCGTTTGGCAACGCCTAGCCCGCTTGCCGCCCAGCGCGCCAGCAAACTCAACGAACTCAACGAATTAAGCCGGGCAATATTGCGCTAATAGCTCAGGGTTGCTCACCAAAGGATTGCCGCTGCCTTGTAACCCGACAATGCGCTTGTCGCGTTTGATTTCCCACGCATCCACCGGATAGGTTTTGGCCCAAGCGCACATCAGTTGGCGATCTTGGCGGCTGAGGTTGAGCTGGTATTGCTGGTGCATATACAAAGTAATTCGCGCGGCGCGGCCGCGCACTTCTTCGCGGGGCTGCACTTTTTTGGCTTGAAAATCCACAATCGTTTGGCAACTGCCATACATCGGCTGTGGATTACGCGTCCACGCGCTAAAGGCGTAATTGCTGCGATCACCATTCACCTCGCCCACTGCTGGCACCAAATTGACCAAATCACCCTCGGCAATTTGATAGATAACATCATTTGCGCTGCAATTTTTGCGCCCCCGCCGTTTTTCCAGCATTGGCGTTGATGACCAATCACCCACGCTGGCACCACATGCTCCCATTCCAAGCGGCGCGCCCGTTCGGCATTTTTACGCGGCTGATAATTACAACTGGCCCAGTCGATGACTTTGCCGGAGTATTGGCAGCCACAGTAGAAATCTTCTTCCATACCGGCAAATACCCTAGGTAATATCTTTTTGGCCTGCTGAAAATCCCGATGCCCAACCGGATTTTGCCGAGTCGCCATCACCACGTTTTCGGCATTGAGCGGTGCTAAATCGCCCACTGGTGGTGGCGTGGGCGAAGTCAGCGCCGCCAAACCTTGCTCGGCCCAATCGCCAATTTGCTGCACGCCAGCGCTATTAAAAAATTGCTTAATTTGCTCCGTCGCCTGCGTCACGCAGCCGGATAAAGTCAGCGTCAACACGCCGCTAAGCGCCAACGACATCACGCGGCGAGAATTTAAAAAAGACATGGGGAATCGATCAAAGAAGAGAGAAAAACAATTGAAGCAGTGACAATACCGCATGGATTCAATTAAACCGCCGACAGTATAAAATCGTCGTCAGAAATCAACTAGGGTATTCGTAAGATTTGGCACGGTAATAAGTACGAAACCAATCGCACCGCGCGCCTCACTTTGGATCAGAGATGGCAGTTTATACGGATAACAAGTGAATAACATTGCCTAACAATTTCAAAACCATTCACTCGCGATGAATGAGCTTTGCTTTCGGCTGTTTGTTAATTGAATTGGAGTCTTTGCTTGATCATTATGCTGATTGGTTTATCTCAAGTGCATGCCGAAACACCGCCGATTTGCATGAAGTTCGACAGTCAGATTACTGGGAACATACGAAATAAGTCGCAACCGATGCATGCTGCGGTATTAGTGGTTGGATTAAAGATGAAGACCTTGAAGATCAATCAGCAGAATCACTAGGGTTGTTATGAGCTTAATTCTCCGCTGCGAAGCCGCAGCTACGAAAGTCATTGATCATATTTCACGACGTCAGTAGTTCAATGACACTGAATAGGTTTCCATTCATGGTGAGCATGTCAAGTTATAAATGGAAACCTAATTCGTTATGCTGCAATATTTAATTTGAGAATTGCTTCTCGAAGTCTTGGAATCGTTGCTGCGATTTGTTCTGGCGCGATAGTACAAATAGCCGCTCGAAACCAATTATCTGCTTCAATTGAAGTTGTACCAAAACTAGTAAATGGAACTATCGCAATTCCTGCCTGATCGATAAAATACAAACTAATATCTTTTGCAGTTTTTATTTTTTTTCCATTCGGCATCACCTTGTTTTTTAGATCAAAATTAATAGAGATATAAATACCAGCCATTGGCAGCATAGAGTCAACGGGCAAGCCTTCTTGCTTCATAGTCTGAATTGCCGTATGAAGTACAAGCATAGAATTAAGTATTTTGTTTTTAAATAAATGTAAATAATCTAGAAGATATTTATCATTTTTTAATAAAGCTGCCATTGCTAGTTGCTCTGCTTTAGGCGCTATTGCGCCGATATGTTCTATCATTAATTTCATTTTATTAATGACTAATTTTGGTCCCATCGCCCAACCAACTCTAATGCCTGTCGCGGCAAAAGATTTTGAGCCACCATCAATAACGATCAAATAATCTTTTATTTCAGGGCAAAGTGAAGCGGGGTTGTAATGCTCAGCATTCTGCGTCAGCATCCAATATATCTGATCATAAATAAGGTACAACGGCTTCTCAGAATACATTAAACGCCTTTTGTTTTCATAGATGACTAAATCACATATTTCTTTCAAAACTTGCTTGGAAAACATGGTACCGACGGGATTCTGTGGGGAGCATAGCGACAATACGCGAGCTTTTTTTAATGAAAAGCTAAGATCACGGGCCGTTGGTAAAAAGTGATTCGCTAATGATGTCTGTATGGCCATCGATTTGGCACCACACATTTTTGCATAGTACATATTATTCCAAGATGGTGCTGGATAAACTACCAATTCACTAGGACTCACTAAGCTTAATAATGCTGCATACAATAAAGGCCGTGCGCCACCTGATATAATTATTTCGCCAGATGGATCGTAATCGACATTAAAATTTTTACGCGTCAATTTTGCGATTTCTTCGCGTAATGAATATACACCCTCTAGTGGTGGATAATCATTATGCCTTGCTTCATACGCGTTCTGGATTTCTTGCCGTAGAAATGCAGGAATAGGAAACTGAGTCGTATCAAAATCACCAATAATCAAATCACAAATTTCTTTCCCTTTGGAAATTTGCTCTTGCACATAAAATTCAAGCTGAATTATTTCAGAATAATCCAATTCGTTCGCCAAATTAGATAATTTATTTTTCTCAGTCGACGCAATTGAAAATTTTGTTGCCGCTGATAAGCTTGAATAAATCGTGTCGGTTTTATTCAATAAAGAATCAATAAACATTTTATATCCTACTCATAACTTAAATGAGGAGCTGTCATATGTAAAACTCTTTTTACTTCTGCTAACGTAAAATCAATTTCTTGATCGGTAGTTTTTTTTTCCTAAGCTAAAACGAATAGTGGCTTGTGCCAAATCATCGGGCAAACCGATCGCTGCCAATACATGGCTAGGAGATAAGCTACTTGAAGAACACGCAGAGCCAGTACTCACAGATATACTTTTCTTCAACATGCTGAGAAGTTTTTTTCCATCGGTATTTTTGAATGAAATGTTGCTTACATGGGGTAGCCTAGAATCTGTACATCCATTAATTTGTACATTGTTTAATATGGATAATTCTTGCTCTAATTTATTGCGCTGTTGGGCAATACGTTCTAATTCGCCATTTTTTAAGGCTAGACAAGCTATTTCAGCTGCTTTACCAAAACCGACAATTCCCGGTACATTCAACGTGCCCCCCCTCATTCCTTGTTCACTACCTCCGCCAGTAATCTGAGGTAATAGATCAACCACTCTTTTACCTTGTTGATTCCGTAAATACAGCGCACCTACACCTTTGGGGCCATAAATCTTATGTGCAGAACAAGTCAGAATATCAATTGGGCATTGCTGTAAATCAATATGAATTTTACCCAGTGCTTGAGTGGCGTCGGACATAAATAAAATATCATTTTTTTGAGCAATAGCGGCAATTTCATGTATAGGATTAATCGTCCCTAATTCATTATTTGCATACATCACAGTAATTAGAATTGTTTCATTGGTAATTAATTCTTTTAGTCGTTCAATATCAAAACTGCCATCTGGTAATGGATCAATATAAGAAATTCTAGCTCCTTTGCACTCTAAATCTTTTAACGTCATTAAGATGGATGGGTGTTCTATTGATGAAGTGATAATATGCTTGCCTTTGTTCTTGCAAGCACGAAAGACCCCTCTAATTCCTAAGTTATTACTTTCTGTCGCGCCTGAAGTAAAAACTATCTCTTTCGGCTGCCCACCAATTGAATGAGCGAGTTGTGCTCTCGCCTGTTCTACCGCTTGGTATGCATTCCATCCATGCAGACCAAACATACTGGCAGCATTGCCAAAAGTAGTACAAAAATAAGGTAACATCGCTTCTAAAACAGCTTCATCACAAGGCGTGGTCGCATTGTAATCAAGATAAATAGGTAAATTTAGTTTTTCGGTATTCGAATTACCTAGCAAAGACATTTTAACGCTCCTAAATTAATTTATTTTAAATTTATGCACTGAGATAAAATGGTTTTTAAAAAATCTCAGATAAATCCATTTCAAAATTGCTCATGGTTTTCAATATATAATTCTCATGATCAAAATCCGACAAGAAAACATTGCTAATTTTAACTAGGCTATGGTTTGTTTGTTCGCGCTGTAAAAATAATTTTAACCCCACCTCTGTCCCAGTAATTACTTTGTTGTAATCTTCTGTTTCTGAAAAATCAATAATGTGGAAAGCATTAGTGTGTGGGTTTAGTTTTGATATCTTTTGATAAGTATCTTTGTAATGCTGGGCCATAATTAGTGGGCATTTAGCAGTCCAAATATCTTTCATTTTTGATTCGGCCAAAGTTATTTTTTGACCTTGTTCATTTTTAAAAATAATTTTTTTAAGGCCTGAGGTTTCTTCGATCGACAGTTCTGGATAAAGATGCATCGAATTAGCAATTATTTTTCTTAAGGCTTGCAAACCGCGATTCTTGCAATTGCGCTCACCTTGAAGTAGCAATTTATCACGCTTCACAATACTGTATTGTGCTAGTACGTTTTCTAATTCATTTGGCAGTTTTTCAGGTTCAATGGATTCCACATTAGCGAGGGGACTGGAAATGTCACACACTTCGGCTCCGCACTGCAAACCCAAATCATCAATTAATACACCAAGTACAACCTTTAATTTTTTTTTATGTTGAACAATTTGAATTGTTGGCAATCCGTAATACTTTATGCAAAGATTCAATTGAAAATTCTGTGATTGGGTAACGTGGATCATAATGTCCACCCTCTAAATAAAAAGCCGAGACGATGGGGATAATTAATATTGACATCATCATGAATCATTTTTAGTAAAACACGCTCTACATTCCCGACTAACTTTTCTGTTAATTGCATTTATCGACCTCTAGATTTTCAATTAAAAATTGATAAGTAATGTTATTTGAGGCTTAAGTCATCACAGTGCGATCAGCATTTATTTTGATAAAGCTTGACCCGCTGTAATGTGCTTTCTTAATGGTTACGTGAAAGTAACATGAGCATGGAGATACTAGGGTTTACCATTATGGTAATGTCAAGCTTTTGTTCGATGCATCGTTCTCAGTGGCGATATCGCAACAACTGGATCGCCCTTGAAAGAGGGATGGCTTGTTGCTGATCAAATCATGTGCAGTTGTCAGTTCAGGGATTAAGGCTGTAAGTTTGAGCGACGAATAAAGCGGTGCTGTATTTCGGCGAAGAATCATGCCCCTATTTGGGGAAACGTGGAGCTCAAATTTTCCTAGCGCACACTCAGTTGTGACGCCACAGCAAATCCAAGCATCCATGGCAACGGGGGCGTGTGTGGTCTTGCGGTGTTCCAAGACGCGTTCACTCGGCGACGCAAATATAAAAGCGGAGTGGGCTGCTTGGGGTTGTGTCAGTCAATGAATCGCGAGCAGCCTTTTGCGAGGCGGTGTTTCACCGCGCTTAATGCTTGTCCCTGCTTGGATGAGAGTTAGATGCTGACATTGGCATTGGCATTGGCATTGGCATCGGATAGTGCTGCTGCAACCACTCTTGACTTTCCCACTATGACAGCCTGCATAGTGAATTTACGGTCAATTGATCGGCATAATAAAGGAAGCCCCAATGTATAGCCTTAAAGTTGAAAAATTAACGTGTAGCAGATGCGTCACCAAAATTAATAATGCGCTGAAGTCTGTTGACGATAGCGCTGAAATTGTCATTGATCTTGCGCTTAGTCAGCTTCAAATTACCACTAATGCGTCGCTGGAAGCCGTGAGAGCATCACTTTTAAATATGGGTTATCCAACCACCGTCCTCTAAGTATCACTAGCCGCTAAGCGCTTCAGATCGGCGCGCTTAGCATGCACTCGCCAGTTAGCGCTTGACCTTGCCGCAATGGGAAGGTTGAAACTACCGCCATGATGACTATGGAAGGAATCGCAACAATGACCCCATCTGCCTTAGTAATGAGTTCGAATCGATTATTAAAATTTGATATTGATGGCATGAGCTGCGCTAGCTGCGTTTCTCATATTGAGAATGTGCTACGCAATACGCCTGGCGTCGTGAATGCCAATGTTAATTTGGCCATGGAAAATGCCCAAGTTACTTTGCAAGACGGCCACTCTGAGGCCAGCATACTCGCCGCAGTGAATGCGGCAGGTTATCAGGCAAGGCAAGTAAATGCCTTAGCAGATACTGAAGTTAAAATGAATATTCAGGGCATGAGCTGCGCCAGTTGTGTTGCCCATATTGAAAGTGTGCTGCTCGCTAGCCACGGCGTTGTTTCGGCCGCAGTGAATTTAGCCACAGAAACCGCCCAAGTGGTAATAAAAGCCGGAGTCGCTCCCAGCACCTTATTGGATGCCATTGCAGCAGCAGGCTATAAAGCCAGCCTAGTTCTTGCCAACAGCCCCAGCTCCGCTCGTGAATCAGCGCCAGCGCTATGGCCGATCTGGCTTGGTGCCTTATTATCTTTGCCACTGGTTTTACCCATGCTGTTGGAACCCTTCGGTTTTCATCACAGGGCATTGGCAGCGTGGATACAATTTTTACTCGCCACCCCTGTGCAGTTTGGCTTGGGGGCTCGATTTTATCGCTCGGCATGGCAAGCGGTACGAAATCGCCGTGGCAATATGGACTTATTGGTTGCCCTTGGCACCAGTGCTGCCTATGGGCTTTCGGTTTATCACTGGTTATTTGAGTCATCGACTGGGAGTCCGGGCGCTTTGTATTTTGAAGCCTCTTCCGTCATTGTGACCTTGGTGTTATTGGGTAAATGGTTGGAATCACGCGCCAAACAAGAAACCACCGCCGCCATTCGAGCGCTGCAGGCATTACGTCCAGCCACTGCACGATTGCGCCAAGCTGATGGTCAGACGATTGAAGTTGCATTAGAACAGCTGCGCTTAGGGGATCTGGTGCTTATTTTACCTGGCGAGCAAGTGCCAGTTGATGGCGTAGTGCGTGAAGGTCAAAGCGAGCAAGACGAATCGATGCTCACCGGAGAAAGTATCCTGATCAACAAAGAAATCGGGAGCAAAGTCACCGGCGGAGCCATTAACCATGATGGTGTCTTGCTGGTAGAAACCACGGCCTTGAGTACGGAAAGTACGCTGTCGAATATTATTCGCATGGTGGAAGATGCTCAGGCGGGTAAAGCGCAAATTCAGCGTCTTGTCGATCAGGTTAGCGCCGTTTTTGTTCCGGTGGTGCTCGTGCTCGTGGCTGGCATTGATGACGTGCTTGGGGTGGTGGTATTGGGGCGGCCAACTAGAAACCGGCATTGTGTATGCCGTTGCCGTGTTGGTGATTGCATGCCCTTGTGCTTTGGGCTTAGCAACCCCACCGCGATTATGGTAGGAACGGGGGTGGCGGCCAAATTTGGCATCTTGATCAAAGATGCAGCAGCTTTAGAGTTAGCGCATAAAGTCGATGTGGTGGTGTTTGATAAAACTGGTACTTTAACGCAAGGCAAGCCTAGTCTTGTGCAGCTGATTGCACTCGACAACGACCAAACTCGGCTATTGGAGCTTGCTGCGGCATTGCAACGCGGAAGCGAGCACCCATTAGCGCAAGCGGTTCTTGCCAAAGCTGACGAGCAGCAACGCTTCAAAGCAGAAAACATTCAAGCCTTACCTGGCCGCGGTATTGCTGGAGAGATTCTCGGGACGCAGTATTTACTGGGCAATCAAAGACCTGATGCAAGAGCATCACGTTGATACTGCGGCCATGCAGCAAGCACACCAGCAAGCACAGGCGAACGGCCAGACCGTATCATGGTTAGTGGCGCAAAATGAGGCGCAAAGTCCTAAGCTCATCGGCATGCTGGCCTTTAGTGATCAGCTAAAAAGCACCGCCAAAGACGCGATCATTCAACTTCGCGCTTTGCAGGTAAAAACGGTGATGTTATCGGGAGATAATCGAGCCGCAGCATTACGGGTTGCCGAACAATTGGGCATTGATCAAGTGATTGCCGAGGTTTTACCACAAGAAAAAGCCCTGCATATCGAAGCGATACGCGCTCGGGGTCACGTTGTGGCGATGGTTGGGGATGGCGTGAACGATGCACCTGCACTCGCCGCTGCCGATGTTGGTATCGCGATGGGAACGGGAGCCGATGTTGCAATGCACGTCGCCGGTGTGACCTTGATGCGGGGTGATCCACAATTGGTCAGCCAAACCATTGCAGTCTCGCGTCTGACCTATAGAAAAATCCGGCAAAACTTGTTTTGGGCTTTTATTTTTAACACCATTGGCATTCCTTTGGCCGCATTCGGCCTGCTCAATCCAATGATTGCCGGCGGGGCCATGGCGTTTTCGAGTGTGAGTGTTGTGTCTAATGCTTTGTTATTAAGACGCTGGGGCCCAAGGCGGCAAAAATAATATGGCATATCTGTTTTTTTACGATTAAATCAGCCGGTCAACGCTGGCTGTAATCCGGGCGAGACAACGACGCAAGCAATTGCTTGCTTAATCTATCAGAGGACAATTGATGAATATCGGACAGGCAGCAACGCTCAGTGGTCTGAGTAGCAAAATGATTCGGCACTATGAAAGTATCGGCTTGATAAAACCGAAAGGACGCAGCGCTGCAGGCTACCGAATTTATAATGAGTTTGATCTCAGCCAACTGCGTTTTATTCATCAAACTCGGCAATTTGGCTTTTCACTAGAACAAATTGGCCAATTACTGATGCTTTGGAACAAAGAAGATCGCGCCAGTATTGACGTAAAAAAACTCGCCGAACAACACATTCTGATGCTCAATTCAAAGATTCAAGCCATGCAGCAAATGCAAAGTACCTTGGCGCAATTTGTTGAAATTTGCCCAGCCAGTGATGATCCCAATTGCCCAATTTTAAATGCATTAGCCGGAGGGCAGTGGCATGTATCAGAGCAATGCTGCGCGCCGCATGAACTGATTTAATCGCGATATGGTCAATCAGTCGATCGCCCTCTAGTCATCGGCGGGCATAGACGGCGCTAGAAGCTTTTTATGCTTGCAGATTAAGTTGTCATCGATATGTCATTGAACTGACTTAATATCGCAATCCATCATCAATTCTTTTGCGGGTTTGGCATGTTGAAGTTATCGCTCATTACTTTATTGCTCGCTGGTGCTGCCCATGCGGCGCCGTTGTTTGAAATGCAGCAGGTCGATCATCCGGCGATTGCTTCGATTGAGCGCTACACCTTGCAAAGCCCAAGCAAACAAAACATCGCTTATCACGGCGAATTTGCCAGCGCCTTTGCCCAAGGATTTAGCTTTGCGCCGGGCTCGGGCTTGGGACTTAAAAAAATGGATCGCGATGGCACTTTGTATTTTTGGGCGACCGGTGATCGCGGCCCCAATGGTGACGCGCCTAAAGTGCAAGTGGGGGATAAAAAGCGCGAAGCCAAATTCTTTTTGGCCCCCGATTACGCGCCGCGCTTTGCCGAAATCAAAGTTCGCCGCCAGCGTTCTGCCGACGTGATCTCCAGCAAGCCGTTTTTAATTGACGGCCAAGTCGCCAGCGGTCTGCCGTTGCCGCAAGGCCGCGTTGGCGCTACTGGTGAAGTGGCACTGAGCGACACCCTGCAAACGCTAGACGCCAGCCCACGCGGTATTGATCCCGAAGGCATTGTCGCCGGCAAAAAAGGCCAATTGTGGGTGGTGGATGAATACGGCCCATTTTTGCTGCAAGTCGATGCCGCCAGCGGCAAAGTCTTAAAGCAACTCGCCCCCGGCGCGGGCTTGCCTGATGTGCTTAAACATCGCCAAGCCAATCGCGGCTTTGAAGCCGTTGCCTTCACCCCGAATGGCAAAGTGTATGCCATGCTGCAATCGACACTGAATATCGACGGCGAAACCAAATCTAGCGCCCAATTTATCCGCTTGGTTGAGTTTGACCCAAGCAGCGGCGCAACGCGCACTTTGGCTTATCCTTTAGATGCCGACATGTATAAAAAAACCGGCGACGCCAAAATTGGCGATTTGGTCGCCATCGACAACACGCATTTTGCGCTGATTGAGCAAGGTAAAGGCAAAGATAAAAAATTGCGTAATGTGCTGTATGTGATTGATATTGCCGGTGCCGACACGCTTGCCCCCATCGCGGGCAAAGAACCGGAATACGCCAGCAAAGCCGATTTAGCCAATGTCAAAATGATTCGTAAACAGCAAGTACTTGATTTGCGCGAATTGGGCTGGCAAGCGGAAAAAGCCGAAGGCCTCGCCCTATATAACGGCGGCCTTGCCATCATGAACGACAACGACTTTGGCCTAAAAACCGAACTCGCCAGCGGCAAAGACGTCGATGATGTCGTCATCGACAACGGCCAACTCCCCAACAACGAACGCCTGGTGGTTAAACCGAGTAACGAAGCCACCGACCTGTGGCTACTCAACCTGAAACAACCCCTGAGCCACTACTACCCAAAGTAAACATATCGCCGACTACCCTCGAAGTTTTGCCCCGCGGATGCGGGGCTTTTTTATGGGTATTGCTAGCTAGGCATTGATGATGATGGTTTGCGGTTAGATACATCGATAAGCTGGGCAGAGGGAGGGTTAGCCTTAAGGTGTAACTCGCCAACCCGCTGCCAACATCGCCAATCCGCTAGGGTGGAATAAACGAAGTGCATTCCACCTTGCTACCCCACGAATTGGTGGAATGCGCGATGCTTATTCCACCCTACTTGCTGGTCTGCGGCTAGATACATCAATAATGTGATACGCCACATAAGCCGATTAAGATTTTTTGTAATTATTCGGTCAAAACTGCGTAAAATCTCGGTAAACGAATCCGAGTCTACTCATGCCTAATTCACTGCACACCAAAATCGCTCAACGTCAGTCTGGTATCTTGCTGTATGGCATTACGCCGCCCAAGGCCAATAACACGCCGGAAAAAATCGCTGAGATTGCCGCGCTGCAAATTGAGCGCATTGCGCCGCTGGGCTTGGATGGTTTGGTGTTGTATGACATTCAAGACGAGGCCGATCGCACGGATGCCACGCGGCCGTTTCCGTTTATGGCGACGCTCGATCCGCTGGTGTATAGCCGGGATTACCTTGCGGCGTTAACCATAGCCAAAATTGTGTACCGCTGCGTGGGCAAGTATGCGCCTGCGCAATTTGGCGCTGATTTGTTGGCGATGAATGATGGGGTGTCGGTGTTTGTTGGCGCGGCCTCTCGCCAGCAGCAGGTATCGCTCACCGTGGCGCAAGCCTACGCGCTGCGCCGCGAGGTGAATCCCCATCTGCTAGTCGGTGGCGTGGCGATTCCGGAGCGGCATTTAGTCAAAAACGACGAGCATTTGCGCGTGGCGCATAAGGTGACGGAGGGCTGCTCTTTCTTTGTGACGCAATGCGTGTACAACGTTGAAGCGGCCAAGAATTTTTTTGTCGGATTACTACTACGCTTGCCAACAAACTGGCACGGCGATGGTGCCGATTATTTTCACCATTACGCCATGCGGCTCGGTGAAAACGCTGGAATTTATGCAGTGGCTAGGGATTAGCATTCCTAAATGGCTAGAGAACGACCTGATTCATTCCGGCGATATTTTGGCCAAATCAATGGATGTATGTAAGGGTATATTCGCCGAGCTATTGCAATACGCTAGCGAGAAGGGAATACCTGTAGGTTGCAATATTGAGAGCGTCGCCATTCGTAAAGACGAAATCGAAGCCTCGCTGCAATTGGTGCGTGATGTGCAGCAGATGTTTGTCGCCACGCGGGCGTAAGCGCTACAGGCATTCGGTTTCGGTTTATCCCTTTCACCGCGGCCATTCAAAAAATAGCCAAAAGCCTCGCATCTGCGAGGCTTTTTTGTAGGTATTGCTGGCTAACTATTACGCTAAAAACCTTTAAGCCAGATACCCACTTTGATGATGTTCAGCATGTTGCGGTTTAGGTGAGTAGTGGAAAAGCCACCGCCCCTGCTGGTGTTGCCCAGTTTTTAACCAACTCTGCAATCATGGCATTGGTGCTGGTCAGCCGTACGCCCGCAAACGCCATGCGGCGGTATGACATGTCTTCGGCGATGGGATTGGAAGAACCACATGCGTCACAGACAACTTGGACATCAAATCCTTCCTCTTTGGCGCTGATGGCCGGTCCGACCATGCACACATCGGTGGTTACACCGGCCATTACAAAGTTTTTTTTACCGGTATTGCGACAGGCCGCAGCAAAAGCAGGGTCGTCCCAAGCGTTGACGACGCCCTGACGCTTGATGCGTGCCGCGTAGGCTTCGGGTAATGCTTCTTGCAGTTCGGGCATTAACGGGCCTTGCACATTCACGTTGGTTTCTTGGCTAGAGGTGAGAACGACCGGCATGTTGGTGCCTGCGGCGAAACGAGCCAGAATCAAGACATTGCGTTGCAGTAGCGCGATTGGCGTCGTACTAGCCCAAGTATTGGTGCCGACTTGATGGTCGATTAAGATGATGGCGGTGTCATCAAGGTTGAATTGTTTCATGGTCTTTTTTCTGCGTGTGGGGACGTTGCAGCTTAGGCAAAGAATATGCAATTACCAACGGCCACCGAGCGCTTTGCCATTTCGTATCGAATTCATCCTGTATCAGGTCATAATTATTTGCGACTTAAGGTATGGCTTTCTTGCTGCAAGTTGTTGATAAATTAAATATTGTCCTTGTTTTTACTTACTTTTTGAGTCATCTTTCTGGGGTCGATATGGGAGTTTGCAATGAGCCAAATCAATCCAGTAGCAGCAAACAAGGTCGAGCTAGACCACGCGCAAAAACTCGCTCTAAACCAGTATTTATTGGACGGTAAAGCGCTGTTTATTAGCCTGCCACAGACCAATATGATGCCGATTCGCGCTCAGCTATTGCACGTGATTGCCGGGCAAACGCTGCTAATTCGACCGCTGATCAAGTCCGACCAACTTGATATCCGCGTTAAATTAAATGGTGCCGCCACCCTGAGCGTACGGCTGGCCGTACCCAATGGCGTGCTGTGCTTTGAGTCCAAGCTGATCCCCCAGCCACAGCAGCCGCAATGGACAATCGGTTTGCAATGGCCAGAGCAGATGCGTATCGAACAAAGCCGCCACTTCTCGCGCGTGGCCTTACATCAAGTGCTGCTGGTGGAGCGCACCGGCGATATGCGCCGCCGCGCCATGCTGCTGAATTTATCTGAACAAGGCATGCAAGTGGAATATCACGCCGCCTTGGGCATGATTGGCGATGAGCTACATGTATCGCTGGAATTACCCTTTGATGAAGGCGCAATCTCGGTTGAGGCCAATGCAATTATTCGCAGCAAATTTAGCGAAATCAGCGAAGACCATGTGCTGCATGGCTTGGAATTTTGCAATTTAACCGCAGCCGCCAATAGCAACATTCAACGCTATATGCAGCAAAGATTAAGCGCCCAAAACGACGCCGCGATGCCGGTTTAATTACGCCATTTGGGGCGAACAGCCAGCGTTTCATCCCACAGTAGCATTCAAAAAAGCCTCGCAGTTGCGAGGTTTTTTGCGGGTATTACTGGCGAAGCATTGCTCAGCATCACCTGCAGGCAAATACATCGATAAGTAGGACGGGTTAGCCTTTAGGCGCACCCCGCAGCAAGTCCCCTTGGGGGATAAGCCGCCAATCTGATACAGGAATCACCTGATTGGAAATCAAAGGGGTCAGACTCGATTGATTCCACGGAAAACTAGAAATCAATCGACTCTGACCCCATTGATTTTCATCGCAATCAGCGCGGGTCTCGACCCGCCCTACATGCCGGCATCCAATCAAACCCATTTTGGGTTCGATCATGCCCAAAATGGGTTTTGATTTCTTGACCATACACAAATTGGGTTTTATCATGCCCAATATGGGTACTTATACAGATGCGCTTTTTAGCAAAACTCAGCAGCGGGTGCTGGCGGTGTTGTTCGGCCAGCCGCAACGCTCTTTCTATGCCAACGAAATCATCGCTTTGGCGGGCGGCGGCTCGGGCGCGGTGCAGCGCGAGCTGGCTAAATTGGCCGATGCGGGGCTGATTAAATCGCAGCGAATTGGCAATCAAAACATTATCAGGCCAATGCCGATGCGCCGATTTATGCCGAGCTACGCAGTATTGTGGTCAAAACCTTTGGACTCGCTGACGTTATACGTGTGGCCCTTGGTCGATATTTGGCCGCAGATTGAGCTAGCCTTGGTGTATGGCTCGGTGGCCAAGGGTAATGAACACGCTGCTGCGAGTGATATTGATTTAATGGTCGTGGGCGAGCAGATATCGCATGCGCAGTTGCTGGCAGCATTGCTACCGGCGCAGCAAACTTTGGGTCGCCCTATCAATCCAACCAACGCTCTACACTGCTGCGGAATTCACCCAGCGCGTGATGGAAGGACGATCGTTTATTCGCCGCGTGCTGGAGCAGCCGAAAATTTTTGTAAAGGGGAATGAGGATGATATCGCCCGACTTAGCGCCGCTTGAAAATCTGGCGAAGATTGGCAAATTAAAGCCCGAGCCATCCGATGCACGCGAATCGGCTGGGTTGATCCGCTCGGCCACGGTTCGGTTGCATGATGCGCGCAATACCGCGCTCTCAATCGAGAGCCGTTTTGATCTGGCCTACAACGCGGCGCATTCCGCCGCATTGGCCGCGCTACGCGCTGCGGGTTTTCGTAGCGATAATCGTTATTTGGTGTTTCAGTGCTTGGCGCACACCTTGAGCTTACCCGCCGCAGAGTGGATTTTGCTCAATCAAGCGCACACCAAACGCAATCTGGCCGAATACGAAGGTGATTTAGAAGTGACCGAGAGCTTTGTCGCCGAGCTCATCGAGCAAGTAGAGCGGGTATTGCAAGCGGTGAAGGATTTGTAATTCGAAGATTTGTAATTCGGATTTTGCTAACTTGAGCTGAAGAAAAGCCTCGCATCCGCGAGGCTTTTTTGTGGGTATTGCTGTCTAAGCATTGCTTAACAATACCTGCAAGTAAATACATCGATACGTAGGGCGGGTTAGCCTTTAGGCGCGCCCCGAAGCAAGTCCCCTTGGGGGATAACCCGCCAATCTGATGCAGGAATCACCTTTCGTAATTTGCGCGAAATCAAAGAAATCAAAGGGGTCAGACTCGATTGATTCCACGGAAAACTAGAAATCAATCGACTCTGACCCCATTGATTTTGTAAGTCATTGTAGTGGAAAGCGATTCCGTTGCTTTCCACTGTTGACAGACAGGTGTTAAGTGTCGTTATAATCTGATCTTTATAAGGGTAAATACTTAGTCTGGGAAAATGGAATGAAATACAAATTATTGATTGTGCCTATTTGCGTAGCAATTTTAACGGGTTGCATGACCTTTCAAGATGCAATGGTTGCTTCTGATGGAAAAAACTTATAACTGTGAAAGTACAGGTGGGGGCATTGGCCTTGGTGCAATTATTGGAGTGGCTGCTGCTGCCGCATCAAAAGGCATTTGTGTAAATAGCTACGAAAAATTAGGTTATATCAAGGCAACAGAAGCTTCAACGGTGGGCTTAAAACTGGAAGAGAAAGAAGGCAAAGTTTTTATTAAAGAATTGGGCGATGGCGGCGAACTTGAAAAAGTAGGCGTTAAAGAAGGAGATCAATTGCTTAGCGTTAATCAGGATTCGATTAGTACCATTGATGGCGCTAAAAAATCATTTTTTGGCAAGAAAGGAAGTATTGTCAAAGTGGTTTTATTACGCGGAGATGAAGCATTAGAACTAATGGTGCAACGTAATCAATCGGTTAAATTTTAAATTAATTTCAAATTGACTAAGTTTTTTTGGGAGTCACCCTGTGGAAAAAGCAATTGAAAATAAACCACCTTTGTATGGTTTGCTAGTTATGCTTGGTATTTTGGCTTTAATCGTGGGCTGTATCACGACTCTTTATGTTTGGTCGCAGATGGGAATGTGGGCAGGATTGTTCGCGCTGTTTCAAACCGTTGTGCTAGGTGCTGTATTACTTTGTTTTCAATGGATCATTGAAACATTGGGTGGCTTGGATGTGAAGGTTGATAATAATAAAATTGAAAGACAAGGCAATCATCAATCAATAGCTGAAAAAATAAGTGTGCCAAATCATGAAATTTTGCAAAAACTCTATGATTTGGAGAACCATATTAAACAATTGAAGATTTAATAATTAAGCACCGAATATTGGGCTGCGCAGGCTTAGCCCAACTTACGATTTAGTTTTATCAACCCGCTCTGAACTGCCTTCGTGATGGCGGAATCAACTTGGCGGGTTACGCCTTCGGCTAACCCGCCCTACGAAATCGATGTATTTTCTTGCAAGCCTTTATTTACAATGCCTAGAGAACAATACATCGATTTAAAATCCAACCTCGTTGCGCTGCGGGAGATCCCGTGTAGCAAGCCGAGCGAGGAACAAGCGGGGCGGGGTTTTTGCGATCATTGTTTGAGGCCGCAGGCCGAGTTTTGATCGCAACCGCCTCGATTGTCCGCAGTGAGGGCACGGGCGTAGCCCGCGTAGATACCCGGGTCGCCTTTCTTTGGCCCACACTTTCTTTGGCGAAGCAAAGAAAGGTGGGTGCCGCGCGGCATTAGCGCGACTCACGATGCAATATCACCATTGAAACAGTCATAACAAAAAAGCCTCGCATTCGCGAGGCTTTTTTAATGGGTATTGCTTGCTAACTAAAACTAGATAAAACCTTAAGCCACATACCCCAAGTTTGGCGCTAAATCGCGCTCGGCTTGGACTAAGCTCACGCCACGGCGTTGGGCGTAGTCTTCGACTTGGTCGAGGGTGATTTTGCCGACGCCGAAGTAGCGGGATTGGGGGTGGCTAAAGTAAAAACCACTCACCGCTGCGGTTGGCAACATGGCGTAGCCTTCAGTCAGCGTCATGCCGATGTTGGGCGCGTTGAGCACTTTGAATAAATCGACTTTTGGCGTGTGGTCAGGGCAGGCAGGGTAGCCCGGCGCTGGGCGCACGCCGACGTATTTTTCGTCGATTAAATCGTCGTTGCTCAGTGCTTCATCTTGGGCGTAGCCCCACAGTTCAGTGCGAACGCGGTAGTGCAGGTGTTCGGCAAAGGCTTCGGCAAAGCGGTCGGCCAGCGATTTAAGCAAGATGGCGTTGTAGTCGTCGTTGGCGTCTTCAAAGGCTTTAACCGGCGCGTCGATGCCGATGCCGCCGGTAACGGCAAAGGCGCCGATATAGTCTGGCACGCCGCTTTCTTTGGGGGCGATAAAGTCGGCCAAGCACCAGTTGGGTTTGATGTCACCGGTTTTGGGTTTGGGTAATTGCTGGCGCAGATTGTGCCACGTCATGGCGACTTCGCCAGTAGCTGGGTCGTACAACTCGATGTCGTCGTGATTAACGCTGGCAGCGGGGAAAAAGCCAATTACGCCCGCAGCGGCGATCCATTTCTCGTCGACGATTTTTTTCAGCATGGCTTTGGCATCGGCGTACAAGCTACGCGCGGCTTCGCCGACGATTTCGTCTTGCAAGATGGCCGGGTAGCGGCCGTGTAATTCCCAGCTTTGAAAGAACGGCGTCCAGTCGATAAAGGGCTCGATATCGGCCAAGCTATAGTCGGTATATTCACGCACGCCAAGAAAGCTAGGCTTTGGCGGGGTATACGTTGACCAATCAGGGCTAAATTTATGCGAGCGCGCCTCATTCAAGCTAATCAATTTAGTGCGATCTTTGCTTTCAAAAATCTCGCGCGCTTTGGTGTATTCGGCTTTCACGCCAGCCACAAACGCCGGTTTTAACTCATCGCTGAGTAGATTCGAGCACACGCCCACCGCGCGGCTGGCGTCGGCAACGTAGATGACTTGGTCATTTTGATAATGCGGCTCGATTTTAACGGCGGTATGCACTTTGGATGTGGTTGCGCCGCCAATCAGCAGCGGAATGGTAAAGCCTTGGCGCTGCATTTCTTTTGCCACGTGGCTCATTTCTTCCAGACTTGGCGTAATCAGGCCCGATAGACCGATGATGTCGGCGTTGATTTCGCGCGCGGTATCGAGAATTTTTTGCGCCGGCACCATCACGCCCAAGTCGGTGACTTGGTAGTTATTACAGCGCAGCACCACGGCGACGATGTTTTTGCCAATATCGTGCACATCGCCTTTGACGGTAGCCATCACGATCACGCCTTTGGCGGGTTCGTCTTGCAGGCCGAGGGCGATTTTTTCGGCTTCGATAAATGGCTCTAAATGCGCCACGGCGGCTTTCATCACGCGGGCGGCTTTCACCACTTGCGGCAAGAACATTTTTGCCGGCGCCAAACAAATCACCGACCACGTTCATGCCGGTCATTAAATGCCCTTCGATGACATGAATTGGCCGTTCCACCGAAACGCGAGCAGCTTCGGTGTCTTCGATAATAAAGGTGGTAATGCCTTTGACCAGCGAATGGGTAATGCGCGCTTGCAGCGGTAATTCGCGCCAGCTTAAGTCTTCCCCTTTGGCCACATTGGCGTCGCCTTTAAAGGCTTCGGCCAGCGTAATCAGTGCCTCGGTCGCGGCTAGGCAATCGAAGGCTTGGTCGGCTGAAGCCGACCCTACGGTTGCCGTTGTAGGTCCGACTTTAGTCGGACTATTTCGCATCAACACCACCGATTCAATCGCATCGCGCAGCGTCGGTGCCACTTGGTCGTAGGTTTCTAGCGCACCGGCGTTGACGATCCCCATCGTCATGCCTTTGGCAATGGCGTGGTACAGGAATACGGCGTGAATTGCTTCACGCACTTTGTTATTGCCACGGAACGAGAAGGAGACATTCGAGACGCCGCCGCTGATTTTGGCGTGCGGCAGATGGTGCTTAATCCAGCCGGTGGCTTCGATAAAATCGAGGCCATAGCGCGCGTGTTCGTCGATGCCGGTGGCAACGGCAAAAATATTCGGGTCAAAAATAATATCGGCAGGGTGAAAGCCAATTTCGTCGACCAAGATGCGGTAGGATTTTTCGCAAATTTCGATTTTGCGCGCATAGGTGTCGGCTTGGCCCAGCTCGTCAAACGCCATGACGATGACCGCCGCGCCGTACATTTTGAGCAATTTGGCTTGCTCAATAAATTTGGCCACACCTTCTTTCATCGAGATTGAATTGACGATGCATTTGCCCTGCACGCATTTAAGGCCGGCTTCGATGACTTCCCATTTGGATGAGTCGATCATGATGGGCACGCGGCTAATATCGGGCTCGGCAGCAATCAGGTTGAGGAAGGTGACCATCGCCTTGTGGGCGTCGAGCATGCCCTCGTCCATATTGATGTCGATAAATCTGCGCGCCGTTAACCACTTGTTGCCGTGCTACATCGAGCGCGGCGGTGTAGTCGCCAGCCAAAATCAAGCGGGCAAAGGCTTTTGAGCCGGTGACATTGGTGCGCTCACCCACGTTCACAAATAAATCATGATCGCCGATATTAAATGGCTCTAAACCAGAAAGTCGGCACTTGGCTTCGATGCTGGGTTTTTTGCGCGGCGGCAAGTCTTTTACCGCTTGATACATCGCGGCAATATGCTCGGGCGTGGTGCCGCAGCAGCCGCCAATAATATTGGCAAAGCCCGATTCGGCCCATTCACGAATATCGACGGCCATCATGGCGGGGTCGAGATCGTAGCCAGTGGGCGCTAGCGGGTTTGGCAGACCGGCATTGGCGTGGACCGATACATAGCAGTCCGAAATCCGGCTCATTTCTTCTACATACGGGCGCAGCAAATCGGGGCCAAGCGCGCAATTCAGACCAAACGAGATCGGGTCGGCGTGGCGCAGCGAATTATAAAAAGCCTCGGTGGTTTGCCCGGTGAGCGTGCGGCCCGATTGATCGGTAATGGTGCCGGAAATCATAATCGGCAATTCTTCGAGCTCGGGGCGATCAGCGAAGTATTTCTTAATTGCAAACACCGCGGCTTTGGCGTTGAGCGTATCAAAAATGGTTTCCACCAATAAAATATCCGCGCCACCTTGCACGAGGCCGTCGATGGCTTCGAGGTAAGTTTCGACCAGCGCATCAAACGTCACATTGCGAAAGCCCGGATCGTTGACATCCGGAGAGATCGAGCAGGTGCGGCTGGTTGGGCCGAGTACGCCAGCGCAAAAGCGCGGTTTTTCTGGGGTTTTTGCCGTTTGCGCCACGCACAGGTCTTTGACCAATTTGGCGGCAGCAAAATTGAGCTCCCAGACTAATGCTTGCATTTCATAATCGGCCATCGCAATCGCGGTGCCGTTAAAGCTATTGGTTTCGATAATGTCCGCGCCAGCATCAAGGTAGGCTTGGTGAATATCGCTAATGATGTGTGGCTGGGTCAGCACCAGTAAATCGTTATTGCCTTTGACGTCGGTATGCCAATCGGCAAAACGCTCGCCACGGTATTGCGCTTCATCGAGCTTATATTGCTGGATCATCGTCCCCATGCCGCCATCCAAAATCAGGATGCGTTGTTCAAGTAAGCTTTGCAGTTGCGCGAAACGAGTCATGAATGAATCCAAAAAAATAAGGCGATGAACCTGACACTTTACCATGCAAAAGCGAGCTTGCCTTACCACTAACCGCGATTTTCCGCAGCAAAAGGTGACTATTTTGGTAAAAATGCCGCGCTAGAGCGGGCTTAATGCATTTTTTTATTGCGATAGAGCGGCATAAGCTAAGCGTATGATTTAGTGGAGTTCTTCCTATGCCGCGTGCCATTGCTATGCCCACCTTGAAAGTGCCGAATGTGTCGCGGGTGCATCCTTGCAGGCGCGTACTCAAGCGGCGGATTCTCAGGCTTGGCAGTCGGAAATCGCGGCGGCCAAGCAGCGCTCAGCGCCCAATCGGGTCTTGGCGGCGCAGCGTACTGAATTACAGATCAAACCGATTAGCACTTTTCCGCATGTATCCTCGATGCTGATTCAGCAAATGCTACCTCCCCGTGGGCTATCGCAAGCTCGCATGATGGCTTATCAAGCTGTTGCTGACGATGAGTCCACAGAGGTTGGTCAGCTAGTTGATTTGTTGGCTTAATTTCTGATTTCACCTGTTATCGGCTAAGACGTGTGATTGCCATTTTCGGCTGGCGCTGAGGCAGCTATGCTGCAGCATGTTGGTTTTACGGTGGCGCATGATGTCTGAGATTATGGTTTCCCGGAGTAATCCTTTGGCTCGCGCAGCCAATGGCATGAATAATGCCGCTGCGGCGATGCTTGAGCTGCAAAAATCGCAGCGATCAAACGCCGCCGATAAGCCCGAGCCGTCGGATTTAGCGTCGCGCCGCAGCGCAGAAAAACCACCCGTAGATGCGGTTTCGATTTCGGATGCCGCGAAGAAAAAGCAGTCCGAAGACGCCGAGCAAGTCACCGAGCAAGTCGCCAGCCAACAAGCACCGAGCCCAACGCCGCCAGCACCACCAGCTACGGCGGCGAAAGCGGCAGAGCCCGCGACTGAGCCGGTAGCAAAACCCGCCAATTCACGGCCTGCCGCAGCGGCGGCCGCTCAATATGCGCAGCAACAAGCTAGCGCCAAGACCCAATCCAGCGCCACCCCCAATATCAGCGAAACCGCTTAAATCAGATTGGCTTTATTGCTTGCGTGTCGATCAGGCGTTCGCTTGATTGATCGCATTCGTGTGCGCTTAATTTGGCTTTTTTTTTGCTTTGCCGCAAGGCGATGGCGCTTGCTGGCGTAGCTGGTAAAAAGCGCGTATCGGCGCTTTAAGCTTGCGAGTATGATTTTTGGTGAAGAGAGTGCGGGTTTGCTGATCTTGGGTGTGTTACCCAGACCCAAGTCTCTCGCATTCATGGAGAAAGCAATGTTCGTGGGTTCTTTAGCAGGAAAAGTCGCGCTGGTAATGGGGATTGCCAACGAAGATTCAATTGCCTATGGCGTAGCCAAAGCGTTAAAAGCGCGTGGTGCCGAATTGATTTTGACGTATCAAACCGAAAAAACGCTGAAGTATATTCAGCCCATCATCGATGAATTGCAGCCCGGTATCGTGCAGTTGTGCGATGTGCAAGATGAGGCGGCAATGGTGGCGGTGTTTGCCGCGATTGCGCAAAAATATGCGCATCTTGATATTGCGGTGCATTCAATTGCCTTTGCCCAAAAAGAAGATTTACATGGCCGCGTGGTCGATAGCTCGGCGGCGGGTTTTGCCTTGGCAATGGATGTGTCTTGTCATTCGTTTATCCGCATGGCGCATCGCGCCGAGGCTTTAATGGATAGAGGTGGCACGCTATTGGCCATGAGCTATTACGGCGCGGAAAAAGTGGTCCCCAATTACGGCATGATGGGGCCGGTGAAAGCCGCGCTCGAAAGCTCGGTGCGCTATATGGCCAGCGAGCTTGGCCCGAAAAAAATCCGCGTGCACGCGGTGTCTCCCGGCCCAGTTAAAACCCGCGCCGCCAGTGGCATTCGTGAGTTTGATTTGTTGATTAGTAATGGCGCGGGTAGCGCGCCACTGCGCGAATTGCCGGGAATTGATGACGTTGGTGAGGCGTGCGCCTTTTTGTGTGAAGACGGCGCAGCGCGGATGACAGGTAGCACTTTGTATATTGATGGCGGGATGAATATCCTCGCTTGATGGGCTATAGCGTGTTGTGTAGTCATAAAAAAATACCCCAGTTTAAACTGGGGTATTTTTATGTAAGCCATTAAATATAATGGCTAGACGCACATACGTTTAACCTAGCATTTGCTCAGCTTGAATAGCAGTCAATGCAATCGTGAACACGATATCGTCGACCAAAGCACCACGCGACAAGTCATTCACGGGTTTACGCAAGCCTTGCAGCATTGGGCCAACGCTGACCACATCGGCACTACGTTGTACCGCTTTATACGTGGTATTACCGGTGTTCAAATCAGGGAAAACAAACACTGTGGCTTGACCCGCAACCTGACTACCCGGCGCTTTTTGCTGACCGACTTCAAGTACTGATGCCGCATCGTATTGCAATGGACCATCAATCATCAGTTGTGGATGGCGCGCTTTGGCGATTTCAGTCGCGCTGCGTACTTTATCCACATCGACACCGGTACCTGATTGACCGGTTGAGTAGCTAATCATTGCCACTTTTGGATCAATACCAAAGGCTTTGGCTGAGTAAGCACTTTGCGCGGCGATTTCGGCCAATTGATCGGCGTCTGGGTTTGGATTCACTGCGCAATCGCCGTAAACCAAGACTTGTTCTGGCATCAGCATAAAGAATACCGAAGACACAATCGACGAGCCCGGTGCCGTTTTGATCAATTGCAAGGCCGGACGAATGGTATTGGCGGTGGTATGGATTGCACCTGACACCAAGCCATCGACTTCATCAATCGCCAACATCATGGTACCGAGTACCACATTGTCTTCGAGTTGACGCAAAGCTTGGATCTCAGTGAGACCTTTGCTCTTACGCAATTCAACCATTGGTGCTACGTATTGCGCGCGAATTTCTTCAGGATCTAGGATTTCCAGCGAAGCGGGTAAAGTCAAACCTTGTGAAGCGGCAATGCCTTCAATCACTGCGCGATTACCCAGCAATACGCAGCGCGCGATGCCTTTTTCTTCACAAGCAATCGCCGCATTAATCGTGCGTGGCTCTTCGCCTTCTGGCAAGACAATGCGTTTATTGGCATTGCGCGCTTTTTGAATTAACTGGTAACGGAACGCTGGTGGGCTTAGGTGATGCGCGCGCCTTTGGTTTGTACGCCCACATGCAAAGCGTCGCTATCGAGTTGTTCGGCGACTGAATTCATCACCAAGCTCATCCGATCTTTGTCGTCTGCTGGCACGGCGGTTGGTACTTGGCTAATTGCCAGTGCGGTACTAAAGCTATCGCCTTCGGTACGCAATACTGGAATACCGGTGTGGAAGGCCATTTCAGTAAAGGCGCGAACGGTTTCATTGAGTTCGGTATTGTGCGTCAAGATCAAGCCGGCCAATTGCACGCCGTTGCTGGCAGCTAAGGCGGTGGCCAAAATCACATCATCACGATCGCCCGAGCTGACAATCAACGCGCCGGGTTTGAGGCGACGAATGACTTCAGGTACGGCGCGAGCGGCAACCACAGTTTCGGCAACGCGGCGTTTGGTGAGTTCACCCTTAACGATGATCTCGGCATTTAAATGCAAAGCGACGTCAATCGTGCGCGGTGCGAGTAGTTTTGAATCAAATTGCACCACGCCCCAGACTTTGAGCTCGCCGATTTCGGCTTGTAGCGCGGCTTTATCAAAGTCGGTAGGCGCTTTGTTGAGAATCACGCCACCACTTGTACGCCTTCATTGCGAAATTGACGTTCGGCGATTTTGATTTCTTCGCTAATGTTTTTTTCGCTAGCGTCGCTCACCAAAATCACCGTGGCTTGCAAGCCCAGTGCCATTTCGGTATTCAATTGGGTGGTAAAAGGATTGCTTGGATCTGGATGCAAGCCTTCAACTACTAACACATCGGCATCTTTACCGGCGGCCATGCTCATGGTGATGATTTCTTCGAGTAAATCATCAGTTTCGTCGATTGAAACTTGTTCAATCGCGTAGTTGGCTGGCAAGGCATCAGGAACGTCAAGCTGGCAAATTTGGCGGGCAAAGTGCGTTGAGCGTTCAACATCGCAAACATTGCGATCTTGAGCAACCGGTTTAACAAAACCGACTTTAAGACCTTGATTTTGCAGGCAACGGACCACGCCTAAAGTGACTGAAGTCAGGCCGACATTTAAGCGAGTTGGAGCGATAAAAAATGTTTGCATTGGAGAAACCTAAGTCTAGTGCACCCGTAACAAGGGCAGATCGCGTGACTATAACGCGGCTAAGGTTTTCTTTATATGACACAACTCTATTTTTGATGAATTTATTAGCGGTACTTTTCCCAACTTACTTTGTGCAATGCTTACCTTTTGCCTCACTTTCTCCAGCGCGGTTGGGCTTGCTAGAATAAGATAGAAGATCAATAAGGAGATACGAATGCAAACCGTGCGAATTGAAATCGAGCAGCAAGGTGGTCCTGAAGTGATGCAATTACTGACGGCTGAGCTGCCGCCACCTGGTGCGGGAGAAGTATTGCTTAAGCATTTAGCCATTGGCCTGAATTTTATTGATACCTACCACCGCAGTGGCTTGTATCCAGTGAGTTTGCCTTCGGGATTGGGCTTAGAGGCGTGCGGTGTGATCGAGGCCTTGGGCCATGGGGTGCATGATTTAAAAGTGGGTGATCGAGTGGCTTACGCCGGTGGGGCGGTGGGGGCGTATTCGACGTATCGCATTGTGGCTGCCGATAAATTAGTGCTGGTGCCCGATGGCGTTGCCGATGAAGTCGCGGCGGCCACCTTACTACGTGGCATGACGGCGCAATATTTATTAAAACGCACTTTCCCAGTGCAAGCAGGGCAAACGATTGTATTTCATGCTGCCGCTGGCGGCGTAGGGCAGATTGCTTGCCAATGGGCGCAGGCGTTGGGTGTGCGGGTGATTGGCACCGTGGGCTCGGCTGCTAAAGCAAAAATGGCCGCAGCTTGGTGTGATCATGTTCTGGATTATAACGACGCCACTTGGCCGCAGCAGGTGCGAGATTTAACCGAAGGGCTAGGGGTTCCAGTGGTGTATGACGGCGTGGGGGCGGCAACGTTTGAAGGCTCGCTCGATTGCTTGGCTTTGCGTGGCATGCTGGTGAGTTTTGGTAATGCATCGGGCGCTGTGCCGAGTTTTTAACCCGGGCATTTTGGCGCAAAAAGGCTCTTTATTTTTGACTCGCCCGACCTTGGGGCATTACACCGCCAATCGCGGTGAATTGGTAGAAACGGCGCAAGATTATTTTACTGCGCTGGCACAGCACCGCATCGTGCCGGAAATTGGTCAGCGTTATCCTTTGGCCGATGTGCAGCAAGCACATCGTGATTTAGAGTCGCGTAAAACCACCGGATCGACTGTGTTAATTCCATGAAGTTGATTTTTCTACATGGATTTTTATCCAGCCCGCTATCGCAAAAAGCGCAAGATACGGCGCAGTGGATGCGCGAGCAAGGGCTGGGCGAAAGCTTTATTTGCCCCACCATTCCGATGGAGCCGGAGGCTGCTGCGAACATGCTGCGCGACTTACTCACGCCACTTGATGGCGACTTTTGTTTAGTGGGTAGTTCTTTAGGTGGTTTTTTTGCCACATGGGCGGTGGAGACGTTTGGCGGGCGGGCAGTGTTGGTGAACCCTGCAGTGCAGCCTTATCACTTGATTGATCAATATTTGGGTGAGCAAAAAAACTATCAAACTGGTGAAAATTCACCATATTGACGATGATTTTGCTGATAAACTTTGTCAGCTTGAGCGCCGGCCTACTGACTTAAGTCGCTATTGGCTGCTCACGCAAACTGCCGATGAAGTACTCGATTATCGAGATGCGGTGCAATGGTATACCGGCTGCCGACAAAATATTATTTCTGGGGGCGATCATAGCTTTGTCGATTACCCTCACTGGTTAGCTCAAATTTGGGCCTTTGCCAATCAAGGCCCGACTCATTAGATAGAAAAGGAATGGCGTGTCTACACCACAAAGTGGCATTCTGCCCCCACCATCCAGTCATGGTTTATTTTTATTATTTCGCCGCCGCTTAGGTCGTCGCGCTGATGCAGAATTAAAACAATTTTTTGCCAAGCTACCGATTAAATCTGATGAACTGGCTGTGGCTAATCCGGATGCCGCGTTTTATTCGGTATTGGGATTTGGTGCTGAAATGTGGCCTGAATTTTATGCTGAGAGTAAACCGGCGCAATTACGTAGTTTTCCACGAATTGCCGGTGCCATTCATCCTGCGCCGGTGACTGCGGCCGATGTGGTTTTGCATTTACGCGCGGAGCGTTACGACGTTTTGCACGAATTTGCCAATATGGTGGTGCAAGGCACTAGCCATTGCTTGGATGTGATTGATACCACACATGCATTTCGCTACCAAGATAAGCGTGATTTAACCGGTTTTATCGATGGCACTGAAAATCCCGAAGATGACGAGCGCAGTGGGGTGGCTTTAGTGGCGAGCGAAGATGCCGATTGGGCCGGTGGCAGTTATTTGCATGTGCAGCGCTATGTGCATCGCTTAGATACCTGGCATAAATTACCGGTTAAACAGCAAGAGGCAGTGATTGGTCGCACCAAGGTCGATAGTGTTGAGATGTCGGATGAAGACAAGCCGCTGACGGCGCATATTAGCCGAGTGGTGATTGAGGAAGAGGGCGAAGAATTGGCGATTTTGCGGCATTCTTTACCGTATGGCACACCGGGTGGCGATCAAGGTTTGTATTTTGCTGCGTATTGCAAAACGCCGAGTCATTTTGAAAAAATGTTGGCCAAAATGATTGCGCCGACCTTAGATGGTCGCGTGGATCATTTACTTAATTTTAGCCGTGCAGTGACTGGCGCCGCATTTTTTATCCCAAGTCGCGAGGCTTTAGCGCGTTTGGTGTAACGTTGGCAGATGAAGTCAAAAAGCCGCGCATATTAGCGCGGCTTTTTTGTTGGCTTGCGTTTAAGTGGCAGTGTCCTTGGGTATTTTAATGTGGTCTTTATGAATAATGGTCTAGAGCAATATACCCATTAGTCAAACAAACGCTCTGCATACAGCGCTTCGGGGAAGACGTTTCGCCACCATAGGCCGGGCTGATAAAACGCGGTATTGCTGGCGCAGCGCTCGGCTACAGCGGCGTAAAACGGATCTTGGCTTTGGCTTAAACGCGCTAATTCAGCCGGCAAACAAAACAAAGGACGGCCTTGTAATTGCTCGGCCAATTGCTGCGCTTGTTCTGGTTGGCGGCTGTCTTTGATATACAGCGGCACATCGCCGCGCACTTTATTTTGTTGTTGGCTCAAGATGCTTTTAAATTCTAAACGGCCGTTTTTAGATGGGCTGAAGAATTGCCGATCAAAAATCCCGCGATCTAAAAATTCTTGGTTTAAGCCCGGTTTATGGTCGCCAAAAATCACAATCACCACGTCGCGTTTGCGCTGTTTGGCGCTGGCTTCGAGCTGCTTAGCAAACACTGAAAACGCATCAATTGCTTCACCTAAGCGCAGTTGATATTGGCTTAAGCCACTATCTTGATCTGCAATAAACGGGCCGTGCGTCATCACGGTGACCAAAAACATAAATTGCTTTTGCCCTGCCGGAGCGGCTTGATAGCGCGCTAAGGCATTGTTGTAGAGCGTTTGATCTTTGGGCCAGCCAGCTTTTCTATCCCAATACATTTTTTCGACAAACTGCGTTTGCGCAAAACCCAGTTTGGGATAAACCTGTTTGCGCTTCCAAAAGGTGCTGAAGTAATTGTGCATGCCAGTGGTGAGGTAGCCCACATCCGCCAATGAATTGGGGAGTGCGCTCATTTTGTCGGCAAATTGGCCGGCAAAGTTTTGAAAGTCGATGCCCGGCAACATATACGCTGACAAGCCGGTGAGCGCTTCAAATTCGGCCTCGGCCGTGCCGCCACCATAAACCGGGCTAATTACTCGTGTTTCGCTAAAGCCCGCTTGGCTTAATTGCGCCATTTGCGTGATTAAACGCGGGTCGCTATAGCAAGACTCGCACATCACCACCACGATATCGGGGCTGGTCGGTGCATTTGGGGCGGCAAGTTGGCGCGAGTAAAACGAATGCGGACCAGCTTTGGGTTTGTGCGCGGTTTCTATGGTGAGAATTAAGTGGCCTAAAATGCCGTTGTCTTTGGCATTGACCCGGAAATTGTAATTTGAATATTTGCTGCCCAAATATTGATGCATCACCGGCTTAGCATACGCCGATAGTTTGCCGGTCCGATCCAATTGCATGCTCAATAAAAACACACAGTGCCAGCGCCAAGCTCAGACGTGTTTTACTTAGGCGTGGCCGCCGCCATAATCCATAGCCAATGGCGCCGATGGTAATCAGGGCATAGGCCCAGATCTGCCAGTTCATATAGTCGGTCATGGCCATACCCTGACCAACCTCAAATAAATCAGCGCCAAGCAGCGGCTCGCTGGTGGCGACTTCTTTGATGTAGCTGATATTGAGCAGCAGCCCTTCTAGCGCCAAGGTGGCCGCAACGGCTGCCCAACGCTGTAAAAAAGCGGCAAAAAAGAAATACAGCAACACTGAAAAGCCAACACGCGGCATATTCCACTGTGTATCGACCAAAAAGCGCCCACCAATCACCGCACAGATTGCGAGTAGGTCTGGGAGCAATGGCCGGATTTTGTTAAGCAGCGGATGAGAAAATAACTTCACGTAGCAGTCGTCATTCAATTTAAGGAAGCCGGATTATAAAGCTTTGATGACAGTTTGCTATTGGGTAATAAGTTTGACTGATTAGTGGCGTAGCAGCATTTGGCGAGCAGATAGCAAAAAGCCCAACTTTGCAGCTGGGCTTTTTACAAGTATTGAGTGTGGGTCGTGCGGGATTCGAACCTGCGACAAATGGATTAAAAGTCCACTGCTCTACCAACTGAGCTAACGACCCAACGAAGGGTATTACAATTCTAAACTTAAACTCCCCTGCGAGAGGGTGTGTGGGTCGTGCGGGATTCGAACCTGCGACAAATGGATTAAAAGTCCACTGCTCTACCAACTGAGCTAACGACCCTGAGCTGCTTCGTTCAGAGACAGCGATTATAGATGATTTTAATTTGGCGTCAACCCCTTTGTGTAAAATAATTTAAAAAGATCGCAGTAATATGCCACTGCATTACAAAACAGCCATCGCGTACAATGATTTGCATCTTTGACCGAGGGGAGTGCTATGCGTTTATTACATACCATGTTGCGGGTTGCTAACTTGGAGCGTTCGATTGCATTTTATTGTGGTGTACTAAATATGTGTTTATTGCGCCAGCAAGATTATCCAGAAGGGCGCTTTACTTTAGCTTTTTGTCGGTTATGGTGCGGAGTCGGAGCAGTCGGTGATTGAGTTGACGCACAACTGGGATGTTGCTGAGTATCAAATGGGGACGGCTTTTGGTCATTTGGCGATTGAAACCGATGATATTGTGATGAGCTGTGAGGCAGTTCGGGCCAAAGGTGGCGTTGTCGTGCGTGAGCCAGGTCCAATGAAGCACGGTAGCACGGTGATCGCTTTTGTCGAAGATCCGGATGGTTACAAAATTGAATTTATTCAGAAGTAAGGGGTATTGCTAGCTACTGCATTCTATATATAGGTAGCAAAGCAATACATTAGTTAATGTTTAACTGAGTGGTCTCAATGATTAAAAAACTAACTTGGCTGTTGGCCTTATTGCCTGGTTTGGCAATGGCGGCAGATTTTTGACGGTGCGCAACTGTCTTTATTATGGGCAGCACCGTTTGCAGGTTTATTGCTGTCAATTGCGCTGTTTCCGATTTTTGCACCGGCTTTTTGGCATCATCATTTCGGCAAGATCTCGGCTTTTTGGGCGGCAGCGTTTTTGCTACCGTTTATCACTAGCTACGGCATGGCGCCTGCGGCAGGTATCGTGGTGCATGCGATGTTGGCGGAATATATTCCGTTTATTCTGATTTTGTTTGCGCTGTATACCGTATCAGGCGGGATTTTGGTGAGCGGTAATTTACATGGCTCGCCAAAAATGAATACCGGCATTTTGGCTTTGGGCGCGGTAATGGCCTCGCTGATGGGGACGACTGGCGCTGCCATGTTATTGATTCGTCCATTGCTTAAAGCCAACGATAATCGCCTACACAATGTGCATGTGGTGGTGTTCTTTATCTTCTTGGTGGCCAATATTGGTGGCGGTTTAACGCCGCTCGGTGATCCGCCATTGTTCCTGGGGCTTTTTGAAGGGCGTTGATTTCATGTGGACGGTTGAGCACATGATGTGGCCGGTGCTGTTTGCTGCGGCGATCTTGCTGGCCATGTTTTACGCCATCGATAGTTATTACTATAAGAAAGAAGGTGTGTTGCCGGTTGATCGGACGCCAGATAGCAAGATCGAATTTTTCGGTTTATGGAATTTTGGTTTAATTGGCGCGATTATCGCTTGCGTGGTGATGTCTGGCATTTGGAAGCCGGGCATTGAATGGAACATCATGGGTACGCATGTTGAATTGCAAAACATCGTGCGCGATGTGCTGTTGGTGCTGATTGCTTTGGTGTCTTTAAAGTTCACTAAAAAAGAAATCCGTGCGGGGAATGATTTTAACTGGGGCCCGATTTTAGAAGTCGCCAAACTGTTTGCCGCGATCTTTATTGCCATGGCGCCAGCGATTGCAATTTTGCGCGCTGGGGAAGCAGGGCAAATGGCCAGCTTGGTAAAAATGGTCACTGCACCGGATGGCATGCCGATTGATTATATGTATTTCTGGATGACGGGGGTGCTGTCGGCCTTCCTAGATAATGCACCAACATACTTAGTGTTCTTTAATCTGGCCAGTGGCGATGCGGCGCATCTGATGACAACAATGGCATCGACTTTATTGGCGATCTCATGTGGTGCGGTGTTTATGGGCGCGCTGAGTTATATCGGTAATGCACCTAACTTTATGGTGAAGGCGGTGGCTGAAGACCGTGGCGTCAAAATGCCAAGTTTCTTTGGTTATATGGCTTGGTCTTGTGTTTGCTTATTACCGGTATTTATTTTGATGACGCTGGTGTTCTTTTAAGTTTGGATTCACGCGTTAATTGATATAAAAAAGGTCAGCTTTGCTGGCCTTTTTTTTGTTCGGCAATTGCGTGTGTAGCTTCGGTGTTGGTTGCAACGGTTTTTTGCGTTATTTCGGAGTCGATCGGTGCGGTACGACAAATCCGCGTTGAGCGCGGTAGAGATTGATCGTGGGTGGGCTGGGATGCTCGATCGCTGCGTTATCGGCGAGGGCGCTGTTGTTGTATTTTATTTTTGGCTGATGGTGATTAAATCGGCAGAACTGCAATTTATTTACAGTAATTACATGCTAGTAAGGATGTGGCATCGTAGAGTGGCCTTAGTTTTTGCAAAAATCTCTGCAGTACGGTGAGCGTGGCAACGTCAATCAAGCTGAATAAAAATAGGGAACTTAAAAGCGTATTTATTTACATATACATTCATATTCTTGACGCATTAAGTTAGCATCATCGTCGGAGTGGCGAAGACGCTAGTTAAATAGAGGTAGATTGAGTCTATTTCTTGCGTTGTATCAAATGGAAACTATGGAGATCGCCATTGTCATGCTGCTCATTTGATTTGTATCAGTAGCGCACAGCGTAGTCTCCGTATACTGCATTACATCAGGTGATTTGCTGTGGAGTCGATCACCGAGCAATTAACACTATCACAACCCCGAAGAGGTTTAACCGTGGCTCAACTATCAAAAGAACAAATTGGTAATATGCATCGTTACTTTCAGGCAGCGAATTACCTGTCTGTAGGTCAGATTTATTTGCTCGACAACCCAATGTTGAAACTACCGCTCAAACGTGAGCACATCAAGCCACGTTTGTTGGGTCACTGGGGTACGACTCCAGGTTTGAACTTTATTTTTGTTCACGCCAATCGCGTGATTGTTGAGCGTGATGTATCGATGATTTACATCACTGGCCCTGGTCATGGTGGTCCTGGTTTTGTTGCTAATACTTGGCTCGAAGGTTCGTACGAAGAATTCTTCCCAGCGATTGATCGCACTGAAGCAGGTATGCAACGCCTATTCAAGCAATTCAGCTTCCCTCGCGGTATACCTTCACACGTAGCGCCAGAAACCCCAGGTTCAATGCACGAAGGTGGTGAATTGGGTTACAGCGTATCGCATGCCTACGGTGCGGCTCTGGATAATCCAGACCAAGTGGTGATTGCTGTTTGTTGGTGACGGTGAAGCTGAAACTGGCCCATTGGCTGCGTCTTGGCACTCAACGAAATACATCCACCCGATTAATGACGGTTTTGTATTGCCCATCTTGCATTTGAACGGCTACAAAATTGCCAATCCAACACTTCTTGCCCGTATGGACAAAGAAGAAGTGACTAACTTGTTCAAAGGTTATGGCTACGAGCCAATCTTTGTTGAACTCAAACAAGAAACATTCAACGACAAGCTCGATACATTCGACCAAATCCATATTGATATGGCTGCGGCAATGGACTTGTGTATGGATAAATTTGCGGCGATTCGTGCTGCGGCCATTGCAGAGCAAGAAGCAGGCAAGCCAATCACTCGCCCACGTTGGCCAATGATTGTAATGCGCACGCCTAAAGGCTGGACTGGCCCGAAAGAAATTAAAGGCAAAAAAGTTGAAGACTACTGGCGTAGTCACCAAGTGCCATTCTCTGATATCGATGATGAGAATGTGATCAACTTGGAAAACTGGATGCGCTCGTATCAAATCGAAACCTTGTTTAATGCTGATGGTTCAGTGAAACAAGAATTGGTTGATTTGGCACCGAAAGGCATTAAACGCTTTGGTTCAAACCCAATTGTGCACGGTCAAGTTTCGAAAGACTTGAAAATGCCAGACTTCCGTAAATATGAAGTGAAGTTTGCGAAACCAGGTACTGAAAACGCCGAAATGACGCGCGTAATGGGTAAATTCCTCCGCGACGTGATGAAAGAAAACGAAGCTGAGAAAAACTTCCGTATCTTCGGCCCAGATGAAACTGCATCTAACCGTTGGAACGACGTATTCGAAGTATCGGGCAAAACTTGGTTGGCGAACTTCTTTGAAGAAGACAAAACCAATGACTTCTTGCAACAAGATGGCCGTGTTATGGAAATCTTGTCTGAGCACACTTGCCAAGGTTGGCTCGAAGCGTACAACTTGACCGGTCGTCACGGCTTCTTTAGCTGCTACGAAGCGTTTTCCCACGTGATTGATTCGATGTTTAACCAACACGCACAAAATGGTTGAAAACAACGAAACACATCAACTGGCGCGCAAACCAATTCCGTCGCTCAACTACCTGTTGACTTCACACGTTTGGCGTCAAGACCACAACGGCTTCTCGCATCAAGATCCAGGTTTCTTGGATCACGTGATCAACAAGAAAGCGGAAGTGATTCGTGTGTACTTGCCAGCTGATGCCAATACTTTGTTGTCGGTGACTGACCATGTATTGCGCTCACGTCATTATGTGAACGTAATCGTTGCTGGTAAACAACCAGCATTGCAATACCTGACTATGGATCAAGCGATTAAGCACGCTACCACTGGTTTGGGTATCTGGGACTGGGCATCGAACGACCAAGGCGGCGAGCCAGATGTAGTTATGGCGTGTGCGGGTGAAATCCCAACCATGGAAGCATTGGCGGCAACTGATTTGCTCCGTCAACATTTCCCAGATCTGAAAATCCGCTTCGTTAACGTTTTGCGATTTGATGACACTGCAACCGCAAGAAGAACATCCACACGGCTTGTCTGACCGCGAATTTGACGCGATCTTCACGACTGACAAACCAGTGATGTTTGCCTTCCACGGTTACCCATGGTTGATCCATCGCTTAACTTACCGTCGTAACGGCCACGCTAACATCCATGCTCGTGGTTACATCGAAGAAGGTTCTACTTCGACACCGTTCGATATGGTTGTGGTGAATCAGTTGGATCGTTTCAACTTGGCCATCGACGTGATTGATCGTGTACCACACCTGCAAAAAATCGGTGCTCACGTTCGTCAAAAACTGGTTGGTAAGTTGGTTGAACATGCTGAGTACATCGCCGAAGTGGGTGATGATATGCCAGAAGTGAAAGAATGGAAGTGGACTTACTAAGCAATTTCACCCTGTAAAGGGTGATTGTTAAAGCGTGAACAGCCCGTGCCTTTTGGTGCGGGCTTTTTTATGGCTGATCCAAATCAAGGTTAGATGGGCGCTAAGTGAAAGCCCCGCAGCGAAGACGGTCTGAGTCCGATACAATATAAACTTGCTAGGGGCTGCTGGCTTTTGCTTGGCCGACCGGAAAACCAAACGTCAACAAACCCTGCAACGTCGTTTGTCATAATGAAAAGAGATTGATCGTGCTACAGCCAAAAATGAGCGAAACGCTATTAGCTTTATGTGCCATTGCACGTGAGGTCGCAGCCACAGAAATCATGCCGCGCTATCAAAAAGTCGTTGCTGAAGTGAAGCATGACGGCAGTTTGTTTACCGAGGCCGATTTGGCGGCGCAAACAGCATTGCAACGACTATTGCCTGGTTTGCTCGATTGCCCCGTTTTGGGCGAAGAAATGACGCAGGCGGAGCAAGAGCAACTCTGGGCCGCGCATGCCGATGGCCTGTGGGTGGTCGATCCGATTGATGGCACAACTAATTTCGCGCACGGCTTGCCCAATTTTGCTGTGTCGATTGCATTGATGCGTCAGCATCGTCCGGTGTTGGCCGTGGTGTATGTGCCGGTATTGGATGAATGCTTTGCTGCGGAGGCAGCTTGCGGCGCATGGTTAAATGATGAGCGTTTGCCACGGGTGCGAGACGAGCGTCCTTTGTCTGGTGCGATTGCTTCGGTTGAAACCAAATGGTTGTCTGGGCATTTAGCGACGCGAATCGTGACCTTGAATCCCTATCACAGTCACCGCAATTTTGGTGCATCCACCATAGATTGGTGCTGGCTGGCGGCGGGGCGCACAGATGTTATGTTGCATGGCGCGCAAAAACTCTGGGATTACGCTGCAGGGGTGTTGATCCTACTGGAGTCGGGCGGACAAGTTGGCTCGATTTTCCATGATGATTATTGGCAAGAAAATCCTTGGCATCGCAGCGCGGTCGCCGCGCGAACACCGTCGCTTTATGCTGCTTGGCAGGTATGGGTGCAAGCTAATAAGTAATGTATTGTGTTGCAGGCTTTAATAAATAATGGCTAGGTGTATATACCTAGCCATTATTTTATTCCACGTTGCTGAAATTAAGCCGCTTGTTGTTCAAGTAGATATTTAGCGCCATTATCTAGGCCTAAATGTTGAACTAAGTAGGGCATGATTTCTTTAAGTTCATTATTTAAAGTCCACGGCGGATTCAAGATAAACATCCCGCTGCCATGCATACCAAAACCATCCGCGCGTGGCGCATGCACGGTGAGTGCAACATGTAACCAGCTTTTTGCACCGAGCTTTTTTAATTTCTCAGGCATTTGCTTGGTTTCGGCCCGCGACAATTGCGGATACCACACCGCATATGTGCCCGTCGGAAAGCGCTCTAGCGCTTCTTTCAGTGTTTCAACCACCCGCACGTAATCATGTTTTTCTTCATACGGCGGATCAATCAACATCAAAGCCCGACGCGGTGGCGGCGGTAATACGCTTTTGATGCTGGCAAAACCATCTGCTTGCACCACTTTGGCTGCGCGGCCGGCATCCAGAAAGTTTTCCGCCAGTAACTTGCTGTCACTTGGGTGCAATTCAAATAAACGTAATTTGTCGTCCCTGCGCTGCAAAGCCTGCGCCACATATGGTGAGCCAGGATATAACTGCAAATGCGCGCTACCTGCGTTTAAATCTTTTACAACATCTATATAGCGTTGCAGTGGCGCGGGTAAATCAGTGCGCTGCCATAATCGCGCAATGCCGGTTTCGAACTCGGCATTTTTGGTCGCATAGCCTTGCGTCAATGAATACACGCCCGCCCCGGCGTGCGTATCGATATACCACCAAGGTTTGTCTTTCTGATTCATATAATCGAGCAGCATCACCTCGATGCAATGCTTGAGAACGTCGGCATGGTTGCCAGCGTGAAAGGCGTGACGATAACTGAGCATATATATACATATAAAAAGAGCTTGAATGCGCTAATTGTACTCGTTCAGGCGTTTTGCTTATGTTTTGATTGAGTTAATGGCGATTTTTTATCCGCATATTAAATGGGCTTGACGCAGCTTCAACGATTGCGTTTGCGTTTCTGTCAATTTTAGATGTTATTAAAATCAATGGTTTAGCGTGTTGGCGTTGTTTTATTTGCAACTAGGTGTTGACGGACTTTAGGTGGGTGGGTATAGTTCGGCCTCTCTGCTGCTGACACAGCAAACGAAACAAGCGGTTTTCCAGCTGGTTTCGGTGTCTAAGCCACTGATCTTTAACAAAATACAGCCGATGAGTGTGAGTGCTTGGTTTGCCAGTCAAACAAGTGCTTACACTCAAGATTTAAAAGAAATCTTGGTTTTTAACCAAGTGTTTCTTTGAGTAATGAGTACTAAGCCAAGTATGTAAATTCAGCTAGATTAAACGAAAGAGTTTGATCCTGGCTCAGATTGAACGCTGGCGGCATGCTTTACACATGCAAGTCGAACGGTAACAGGGTGCTTGCACCGCTGACGAGTGGCGAACGGGTGAGTAATACATCGGAATGTACCCAGTAATGGGGGATAACGCTTCGAAAGGAGTGCTAATACCGCATACGCCCTGAGGGGGAAAGTGGGGGACCGCAAGGCCTCACGTTATTGGAGCAGCCGATGGCTGATTAGCTAGTTGGTAGGGTAAAGGCCTACCAAGGCAACGATCAGTAGCGGGTCTTAGAGGACGATCCGCCACACTGGAACTGAGACACGGTCCAGACTCCTACGGGAGGCAGCAGTGGGGAATCTTGGACAATGGGCGAAAGCCTGATCCAGCAATGCCGCGTGCGTGAAGAAGGCCTTCGGGTTGTAAAGCGCTTTTGTCGGGGAGGAAATCCTAGTGGTTAATAACTACTGGGGATGACAGTACCCGAAGAATAAGGACCGGCTAACTACGTGCCAGCAGCCGCGGTAATACGTAGGGTCCAAGCGTTAATCGGAATTACTGGGCGTAAAGCGTCCGCAGGTGGCTTGATAAGATAGACGTGAAATCCCTGGGCTCAACCTAGGAATTGCGTTTATGACTGTCTCGCTAGAGTATGGGAGAGGGGGGTGGAATTCCACGTGTAGCAGTGAAATGCGTAGAGATGTGGAGGAACACCGATGGCGAAGGCAACCCCCTGGCCTAATACTGACACTCATGGACGAAAGCGTGGGGAGCAAACAGGATTAGATACCCTGGTAGTCCACGCCCTAAACGATGTCTACTAGTTGTTGGGCTTTTCGGAGCTTAGTAACGCAGCTAACGCGTGAAGTAGACCGCCTGGGGAGTACGGTCGCAAGACTAAAACTCAAAGGAATTGACGGGGGCCCGCACAAGCGGTGGATGATGTGGATTAATTCGATGCAACGCGAAAAACCTTACCTGGTCTTGACATGTACGGAATCCTTTAGAGATAGAGGAGTGCCTTCGGGAACCGTAACACAGGTGCTGCATGGCTGTCGTCAGCTCGTGTCGTGAGATGTTGGGTTAAGTCCCGCAACGAGCGCAACCCTTGCCATTAGTTGCTAACATTCAGTTGAGCACTTTAATGGGACTGCCGGTGACAAACCGGAGGAAGGTGGGGATGACGTCAAGTCCTCATGGCCCTTATGACCAGGGCTTCACACGTCATACAATGGTCGGTACAGAGGGTCGCCAACCCGCGAGGGGGAGCTAATCTCACAAAACCGATCGTAGTCCGGATTGCACTCTGCAACTCGAGTGCATGAAGTCGGAATCGCTAGTAATCGCGGATCAGCATGTCGCGGTGAATACGTTCCCGGGCCTTGTACACACCGCCCGTCACACCATGGGAGTGGGTTTTACCAGAAGTAGCTAGGATAACCTTCGGGAGTCCGGTTACCACGGTAGGATTCATGACTGGGGTGAAGTCGTAACAAGGTAGCCGTAGGGGAACCTGCGGCTGGATCACCTCCTTTCAAGAGAAAGATTGGTAGATTAAGTACTCACACTCATCGGCTGTAGATTTGAAGAATGTCGGCTTGACGACATGAAGAAGTACTAAGCAATTAGATACTTTGACATTGAGTTGGTTTGACGACGATATGGGTCAGTAGCTCAGTTGGTTAGAGCACCGTGTTGATAACGCGGGGGTCATAGGTTCGATTCCTATCTGACCCACCAGTATCACGGGGGTTTAGCTCATCTGGTAGAGCACCTGCTTTGCAAGCAGGGGGTGAACGGTTCGAGTCCGTTAACCTCCACCATTGTCTGCTGTAGAAAATAGAATTCTATGTATTGCACGTTGTTGTGTGCAGTGTATTTTATTCTGGTTTCTAAAATTAGAATGATTATTCATTTAATGATTAATTAAATATCGCTCTTTAACAAAATAGAAGAAGTAATTAATTCCAATAAACATTGTAATGGAATTTGATTTGAGAATAACTGCTTGCAGTTGTTGTTGAGTTTAGTTTCAAAGTAAAAATATTGGGTTGATTGTATCTGTTCAGTTGTGCTGGTCTCATGCCAGTGGAACTGAACCGCAAGTGAAATGAGAACTCACTTGCAAGTCGCAAATACGATTTCATTAATCTGAGATACGTTTTACGTGTTTGAGGTTATAGGATCAAGCGAATAAGTGCATCTGGTGGATGCCTTGGCGATGATAGGCGACGAAGGACGTGATAGCCTGCGATAAGCGTGGGGGAGCTGGCAAAGTGCTTTGATCCCACGATTTCCGAATGGGGAAACCCGCCCTTTTGGGTCATCCTAGACTGAATACATAGGTCTAGCGAAGCGAACCCGGTGAACTGAAACATCTAAGTAACCGGAGGAAAAGAAATCAACCGAGATTCCCAAAGTAGTGGCGAGCGAAATGGGAAGAGCCTGTACGTGATAGCAGTAGACTTAATAGAATGGAATGGAAAGTCCAACCATAGTGGGTGATAGTCCCGTATATGAAAAGTCAATTGTGGTACTAAGCGTACGAGAAGTAGGGCGGGACACGAGAAATCCTGTTTGAAGATGGGGGGACCATCCTCCAAGGCTAAATACTCATCATCGACCGATAGTGAACCAGTACCGTGAGGGAAAGGCGAAAAGAACCCCGGGAGGGGAGTGAAATAGAACCTGAAACCGGATGCATACAAACAGTGGGAGCCCTTGAAAAATGGGGTGACTGCGTACCTTTTGTATAATGGGTCAGCGACTTACGTTCAGTAGCGAGCTTAACCGAATAGGGGAGGCGTAGGGAAACCGAGTCCGAATAGGGCGCATAGTTGCTGGGCGTAGACCCGAAACCAAGTGATCTATCCATGGCCAGGATGAAGGTGCGGTAACACGCACTGGAGGTCCGAACCCACTAACGTTGCAAAGTTAGGGGATGAGCTGTGGATAGGGGTGAAAGGCTAAACAAACTTGGAAATAGCTGGTTCTCCTCGAAAACTATTTAGGTAGTGCCTCATGTATCACTGACGGGGGTAAAGCACTGTTATGGCTAGGGGGTCATCGCGACTTACCAAACCATGGCAAACTCTGAATACCGTCAAGTGCGAGCATGGGAGACAGACCTGGGGTGCTAACGTCCTGGGTCAAGAGGGAAACAACCCAGACCGCCGTCTAAGGTCCCAAATGATCAATTAAGTGGAAAACGAGGTGGGAAGGCACAGACAGCCAGGATGTTGGCTTAGAAGCAGCCATCATTTAAAGAAAGCGTAATAGCTCACTGGTCGAGTCGTCCTGCGCGGAAGATGTAACGGGGCTCAAATTGATAACCGAAGACGCGGATATGACCATTTATGGCATATGGTAGAGGAGCGTTCTGTAAGCCTGTGAAGGTGTCTTGAGAAGGATGCTGGAGGTATCAGAAGTGCGAATGCTGACATGAGTAGCGATAAAGGGAGTGAAAAGCTCCCTCACCGAAAACCCAAGGTTTCCTGCGCAACGTTCATCGGCGCAGGGTGAGTCGGCCCCTAAGGCGAGGCAGAAATGCGTAGTCGATGGGAAACAGGTTAATATTCCTGTACTTGATATAAGTGCGATGTGGGGACGGAGAAGGTTAGGTTAGCCAACTGTTGGAATAGTTGGTTTAAGTGTGGTAGGCGGGTGTCTTAGGCAAATCCGGGACGCTGTTAACGCTGAGGCATGATGACGATTCACTTAGGTGATGAAGTAACTGATACCCTGCTTCCAAGAAAAGCCACTAAGCTTCAGCTTATATTGAACCGTACCGCAAACCGACACAGGTGGGTAGGAAGAGTATTCTAAGGTGCTTGAGAGAACTCGGGAGAAGGAACTCGGCAAATTAACACCGTAACTTCGGGAGAAGGTGTGCCTTATAGGTGAAGAACCTTGCGTTTGGAGCTATATAAGGCCGCAGAGAAATGGGGGCTGCGACTGTTTATCAAAAACACAGCACTCTGCCAACACGAAAGTGGATGTATAGGGTGTGACGCCTGCCCGGTGCTGGAAGGTTAATTGATGGGGTGCAAGCTCTTGATCGAAGCCCCAGTAAACGGCGGCCGTAACTATAACGGTCCTAAGGTAGCGAAATTCCTTGTCGGGTAAGTTCCGACCCGCACGAATGGCGTAACGATGGCCCTACTGTCTCCTCCCGAGACTCAGCGAAGTTGAAGTGTTTGTGAAGATGCAATCTCCCCGCTGCTAGACGGAAAGACCCCGTGAACCTTTACTGTAGCTTTGCATTGGACTTTGAAGTGGTTTGTGTAGGATAGGTGGGAGGCTTTGAAGCTGAGACGCTAGTTTCAGTGGAGCCGTCCTTGAAATACCACCCTGACCCCTTTGAGGTTCTAACCTTGGTCCGTTATCCGGATCGGGGACCGTGCATGGTAGGCAGTTTGACTGGGGCGGTCTCCTCCCAAATTGTAACGGAGGAGCTCGAAGGTCGCCTAGGTACGGTCGGACATCGTACTGATAGTGTAATGGCAAAAGGCGGCTTAACTGCGAGACCGACAAGTCGAGCAGGTGCGAAAGCAGGACATAGTGATCCGGTGGTTCTGTATGGAAGGGCCATCGCTCAACGGATAAAAGGTACTCCGGGGATAACAGGCTGATTCCGCCCAAGAGTTCACATCGACGGCGGAGTTTGGCACCTCGATGTCGGCTCATCACATCCTGGGGCTGTAGCCGGTCCCAAGGGTATGGCTGTTCGCCATTTAAAGTGGTACGTGAGCTGGGTTCAAAACGTCGTGAGACAGTTTGGTCCCTATCTGCAGTGGGCGTTGGAAATTTGAGAGGGGCTGCTCCTAGTACGAGAGGACCGGAGTGGACTGACCTCTGGTGTACCGGTTGTCACGCCAGTGGCATTGCCGGGTAGCTAAGTCGGGAAGAGATAAGCGCTGAAAGCATCTAAGCGCGAAACTTGCCTCAAGATGAGATTTCCCTAGGGTTTTAAATCCTCTAAAGAGTCGTTCGAGACCAGGACGTTGATAGGTTGGGTGTGGAAGCGCAGTAATGCGTTAAGCTAACCAATACTAATTGCTCGTGAGGCTTGATCCTATAACCTGAAGCGCGTAGTGCGACGAAGGATATAATCGACCCAAATACGTAGGAATGTACGTAAGTGCATGAATACGAAGACAAATACTGAAACAGTGTGGTTGGAAAGTGTAGTATAATTACTTCTTCTATTGATTTTACGAGTTAGCGTTGTAGGCGGTTGTGAGATGAGGAAATAAGATTCCAAGTCAAGAGCAGAAGCTGAATGCGATAACTCTCGTGTGACTCGAAAGAGTTGCACCAGACAGTTTAATGTCTGGCGACCATAGCGAGGTGGTCCCACTCCTTCCCATCCCGAACAGGACAGTGAAACACCTCAGCGCCGATGATAGTGCGGATTGCCCGTGTGAAAGTAGGTCATTGCCAGACTTCCCTATAGAGAAGCCCGATTCGAAAGAGTCGGGCTTTTTGCTGTGCGTCGTTTCGGCGCTGGAGTACAAATTGTAGATACCAATGTACTGTATCTCTTCCTAACCCTTGCAATATAGACTACTGAAGAATATACCTTAGCCTGAAGCTTTTGTAGTGATGCTATGATGGAGTGGATTGTAGATCTTAGGGGTTGCGATCTCATGACTTGGTTTGTGTATATTTTGGTTTGCCGAGGTAATCGGTTGTATACCGGTATAACAACGGATATAGAACGTCGATATGCACAGCATCTCAATGGAAAAGGCGCTCGCTATACACGAGCTTTTCCTCCTGAACGGATTTTAACTAGCTGGGTTTGTAATGATCAACGTGTTGCTTTGCGGGTTGAATATGCGATTAAGCAGTTAACGACGGCACAAAAATGGGCATTAGTGGCTGAGTCATCAAGTTTGGGTGAAGAATTGCGATGTATTGATGGGATTTGGACTGAAGTTGAATTGAAAGTATAAAAAATCACGATGAATTAATAGATTCATCGTGATATGAAATGCACTCAATAATTATTTATTGATCTAGTTTATGTATTGTTTTACGCAGAACAAATAATAAAGCGAGTCCTGGTAATGCAATTGCGGCTGAGATCATAAAGAAGTGCGACCAACCCACTGCAGTAACGAGATAACCAGACGCAGGTCCTACATAAACTCGACCAAAAGCAGTTAATGCAGATAAGAGCGCATATTGAGTTGCCGTAAAATTCGGGTTACATAAGCTCATTAATAGAGCGACGGCTGCTGTTGTGCCCATTCCGCCGGCTAGATTCTCGGTGCTGATCGCAAAGAGTAACAAACCAATATCAGGCGAACCATGAATAGCAATGAGCCAATAACCTAAATTGGTGAGTGCTTGTAATATGCCAAAAATGACCAGCGATTTATATAAGCCCCAGCGCAACATCAAAATGGCTCCGGCAAACCCCCCGACTAAAGTCGCAACTAGACCAAAGACTTTATAGGCTTGGCCAATAATTGATTTGCTATATCCCATGTCGAGTAAGAATTTTGTCGATAAGCTGCCAGCAAAAGCATCGCCGAGTTTATAGGCAACGACTAAAGCCAATAGAATCCACGCGCCATCACGGGAAAAAAATTCTTTTAATGGATCGATAATTGCAGAACGTAGACTCAGTGGTGGTTTGGTCTGCAATACAGGTTCGGGCGAAAAAAAGGTGACGATGGCCATGGTGCCCATAATCCCCGCCATAACTAGGTAAGTTTGTTCCCAAGTTAATATACCGTCGGCCAAAATAAGTGCGACAGCGCCCGATGTTAGCATTGCCATTCGATAACCGAAGACGCCAACAGCCGCTCCTGCGCCGCGCTCTTCGGGTTGCAGCACTTCCGTGCGGTAGGCATCAATGACGACGTCTTGAGTTGCTGAAAAGAAAGCAATTAATAGCGCCATCAAGGCAAAAGTGGCTAAGTGAGTCTGTGGATCAAGCCCACTCATTTTGGCGATGACTGCGGCAAGCGCAATTTGGGTAATTAAAATCCAACCCCGACGTCGGCCTAAGAATGGCATTGGAAAGCGATCAACGAGGGGTGACCATAAAAATTTCCAAGTATAAGGTTGTCCAACCAAGGTAAACCAACCTATGGTTTTAATATCTAAACCAGCATCGGATAACCATGCTTGCAGTGTGGATCCGGTGAGTGCTAATGGCAGACCAGAAGCAAAGCCAAGTAGCATTGCCGCACAAATTCGCCGATTATTAAAAACGGCTAGATATTTAGAAAACATAGGTGTATTGCTCTGTGTCGATTTATTTTTAAAGGCTATGAAGCAATACCTAGCTTATATTGAATAGTCGTAATCAATGACTAGCGGGGCGTGATCGGAAAACTTTTCATCTTTGTAGACGTAAGCTTGTTGGGCGGTGGCAGCTAATTGTGGGGTCGCGATTTGGTAATCGATGCGCCAGCCAACGTCTTTGGCATAGGCCTGACCTCGGTTGCTCCACCAGGTGTAGCCTGGTACTTCTGGGTATAGCGTGCGCCAGACATCCACCAGCTGCAGTTCATTAAGCATACGAGTAAACCAAGCGCGTTCTTCGGGCAGAAAGCCGGAATTTTTTAAATTGCCTTTCCAGTTTTTTAAATCGATTTCATTGTGGGCAATATTCCAGTCGCCCATTACGATGACATCACGACCCGAGGCCGATAATGTGGCCAAATGCGACCAAAAGTGCTTTAAAAAGACAAATTTAACCGCTTGACGCTCTTCCGAAGATGAACCAGAAGGCAGATACAGTGAAATGACCGATAAATTACCAAAGCGCACTTCTAAATAGCGTCCTTCGGCATCAATTTCAGGAATGCCCAGGCCAACAATAACTTGGTCTGCAGCTCGGCGGCAGTAAAGACCGACGCCGCTATAACCTTTTTTTTCTGCGTAGTGAAAATAAGCTGTGAAGCCTGCGGGGCTTTGCATTTCGGGACTTAAATCAGCGGCTTGTGCTTTCAGTTCTTGTACGCCAATAATGTCGGCATTTTGGCTGGCTAACCAAGTTAAAAAACCTTTGCTGGTGGCGGAACGAATACCGTTGAGATTGGCAGAAATGATGCGCACGGGGAGAAATCCTTGTTCAAGGGTGATATGCTTCGGGGTTGTTTAAATAGTAATGTTTTATAGGGATTATTCCGCATGACTGATTTTCGCCGCGACTTCATCCGTTTTGCTGTAGAGCAACAAGTACTTTGTTTTGGCGATTTTATCACCAAAGCAGGCCGTGCCTCGCCGTACTTTTTTAATGCCGGACTTTTTAGCGATGGCACTTCAGTCGGTGAGTTAGCGCGATTTTACGCGCAGGCTGCGCTGGCCTCGGGTGTGGAGTTCGATGTTTTATTTGGACCTGCGTATAAAGGCATTGTCCTGGCATCCGCGACAGCGGTCGCACTATCAAGCGCAGGGCATAATGTGCCCTTCGTGTTTAACCGCAAAGAAGCGAAAGATCACGGCGAAGGCGGCGTATTAGTTGGCGCGCCATTAAAGGGTCGGGTGATGATTATTGATGATGTGATCTCGGCAGGTACTTCAGTGCGTGAGTCGGTCAATATGATTCGCGCAGCCGGGGCAGAGCCAGCTGGGGTGTTGATTGCATTGGATCGGATGGAGCGTGGGCAAGGTGATTTTTCGGCGGTGCAAGAGGTCGAACAACAGTTTGGTATTCCGGTTATTCCAATTGCAACGTTACAAGATTTACTAGGATTTCTTGCAGAACAAAAAGGAATGACTGACAATCTAGGAAGAGTGCAAGGTTATCGCCGTCAGTATGGCATTGATTAATTAAAGGGTAGATATGCGTTTTGTGTGGGTATTGCCATTATTGCTATTTCATCAACTGTGTTATGCGACAGTATATCGTTGGGTTGATGAAACAGGTAAGGTGCAATATAGCGATAAGCCGCCGGTTGGTCAGTCAAAATCCCTTATGGAATTAGATAAATCAGCGCGGATACGCAAAGGCAATGAGGCGATACTCTCCACGGAAGAAAAGCAGGCTTTAGAAGAGAAAAAACGTGCTGAGCAAGAGCTGCGGCGTGCGGATAAGGCACTGCTCCAATCCTTTTCTAAGCCAGAAGAAGTCGATTTATTGCGTGATCGACAAATTGAGGCGGTTGATGCTGGGATGCAAACCAATGTGTTACGTCGCGCAACCGTACAAAAGCGCTTGGACGTACAGCAGTCCCAATTAAATAAATTAAGTAACAATCAGCGCGCTGTTTCTGCTGAATTATTGGCGGAGATTGCAGTAACAAAAAAAGAATTGGCTGACATTGATAGCGCTATTGCGACTCAGCAGCGAGCAGTCATTGCAATTAAAAGAGAAAGCTGATTTGCAAAAAAAACGATTAATTGAATTAAGAAATATTCAACCTCGTTAAAATATTGCCATTGGATTTACAGTTTCATTGAGATTGCGGGGCTCTTGTCATGTAAGAGATGCCAGTATCAATATTAATTTTTTGTGAGAAGTAAATCATATGATTGAAAATAATGAACCAGTCCGCGCGGTACTCGGTATTGATATCGGAGGCACGGGCATTAAAGGCGCACCGGTGAACGTAGCCACTGGTGAGTTCTTGGCTGAGCGACATCGCATTGATACGCCTCAACCTGCTACGCCGGAGGCGATTGGACAAGTACTCAAGCAATTGGTTGAGCATTTTGCATGGACCGGACCCATTGGCTGTACTTTTCCAGCGATTGTGCACAATGGGGTGACGCTGTCGGCCGCCAATGTTGATCAGAGCTGGATTTTGGCGCCGGCACAAGATATTTTGGCTCAAGCGACGGGCTTGCCCTTGGTGTTGATGAACGATGCGGATGCAGCGGGTCTGGCAGAAGTCGTATTTGGTGCTGCGAAGGGTCGGCAGGGTAAAACGATTGTGATTACCTTGGGCACTGGGATTGGCAGTGCATTGATTGTTGATGGCCAGTTGGTGAGCAATACTGAATTCGGGCATCTTATTTTTCCAAGTGACGAGATTGCTGAAAAATATTGCTCAGCCAAAGTAAAAGAAGAAAGCGGCATGAAATGGCCGGCATTTACTGAGCGTTTAAATCAATATTTACTGCATTTACAATTATTATTTTCACCAGACTTTTTGATCATTGGTGGTGGAATTAGTAAAAAGCACGAAAAATTTATTCCTAATTTAAACGGTTTACGTTTTCCTGTCGTACCAGCAGATTTAAAAAATGATGCCGGAATTGTTGGAGCGGCGCTTGAGGCCGCACGGCAGAGTGGTATTTAAATCGAACGGATTGAACCACTTTTAAAGCATGATAAAAAACGCGCGGATTGATTCTGCGCGTTTTTTTTATGTTGCTGATCGATTGCATCATTAATCCATGATGCATTTCAAGGGGCAATCAAGATTACGCCCTGTAATGCGAATGAATGCATTAAATTTTCCGTTTTATTGTGGTGAACTCCTCGCGCAAGTCTCTGTTTTGCCTTAAAATATTCGCCCTTTGCTTTTATTTGGAAATGCGCCATGCGCTATCCCGTTCGATATGATGTGATTGTAGTTGGTGGTGGTCACGCCGGTACTGAAGCTGCCCTAGCTAGCGCCCGAATGGGGCGTAAAACCTTATTGCTGACGCACAATATTGAAACCTTGGGCCAAATGAGCTGCAATCCATCGATTGGTGGTATTGGTAAGGGGCATTTGGTCAAAGAAGTCGATGCACTGGGTGGCGCGATGGCATTGGCGACGGATATGGGCGGCATTCAGTTTAAAATGCTCAACGCCAGTAAAGGCCCCGCTGTACGCGCAACGCGCGCACAGGCTGATCGAATCTTATATAAAGCCGCGATTCGTGGCATGTTGGAAAATCAAGAAAATCTGGATATTTTCCAGCAAGCGGTCGATGACTTGCTGCTCGATGGCGATAAAGTCATTGGTGCAGTGACTCAGATTGGTATTGAGTTTATGGCAGCCAGTGTGGTGCTGACGGCAGGGACTTTCTTGGGCGGCAAAATCCACGTGGGTTTAGAGAACCATGTTGGTGGTCGCGCTGGTGATCCGGCATCGGTGACGCTATCGCATCGTTTGCGTGAATTGAATTTACCGGTTGGACGCTTAAAGACTGGGACGCCGCCACGCATTGATGGTCGGACCATTAATTTAAGTATTTTACCGATTCAACCAGGCGACACGCCGGAGCCGGTGTTTTCATTGCGCGGCTCACGCGCTATGCACCCACGGCAAATGCCGTGCTGGATTGCGCAAACTAATGCGCGCACGCACGACATTATTCGCTCTGGTTTTGATCGCAGCCCGATGTTTACTGGCAAGATCGAGGGGGTCGGGCCACGTTATTGCCCGAGTATTGAAGACAAAATTAATCGTTTGCCGATAAAGATAGCCATCAGATTTTCCTTGAGCCCGAAGGCTTAACCACCCATGAGTTTTATCCGAATGGGATTTCGACCAGCTTACCGTTTGACATTCAGCTGGCGGCAGTACAGTCGATGGTCGGTTTAGAAAACGCGCGCATTTTGCGTCCAGGCTATGCCATTGAGTACGATTATTTTGATCCTCGGGCATTAAAAAATAGTTTTGAATCCAAAGCCATTGCCGGATTATTCTTTGCGGGGCAAGTGAATGGCACGACGGGCTATGAAGAAGCCGCCGCGCAGGGGTTGTTTGCCGGTTTGAATGCCGCGTTATACGCGCGTGATGAAGCGCCATGGTGCCCGGGTCGTGACGAAGCCTATCTAGGTGTATTGGTCGATGACCTGGTTACTAAGGGCGTTACCGAGCCATACCGTATGTTTACTAGTCGTGCTGAATTCCGTTTGCAATTGCGCGAAGATAACGCTGATCTGCGTTTGACCGAGCATGGTCGTCGCTTAGGCTTGGTTGGCGATGCGCAATGGCAGGCGTTTGAGTTGAAACGCGAAGCGATTGCGACTGAACTTGAACGGATGAAGTCGACGTGGGTTAATCCACGGATTTTGGCAGCTGCTGATGCCGAGCGCGTCTTGGGCAAAGCCATTGAGCGTGAATACACCTTGGCTGAATTATTACGCCGTCCCGAAGTGACTTATGACAGCTTAATGACGCTGGCAGTCGCCGGCCCCGGTGTGAGTGATGCAACTGTGGCAGAACAGATCGAAATTAACGTTAAATATCAGGGTTATATCGAACGACAACAATCTGAGGTCGCAAAACGCGATACCCTAGAAGACGTCGTGCTGCCAAACAACTTTGACTACAGCGTGATTTCTGGTTTGTCGAAAGAGATTCAACAAAAATTAAGTACGCAACGCCCACAAACATTAGGCTTAGCTTCGCGAATTTCGGGCGTAACACCAGCGGCTTTGGCCTTGCTAGTGGTGTATTTGAAAAAAAAACCAGCGGGCCGCCGCCGTGGATGAGGAATTGAAATGAGCGTGATCGTGGATAAAAACCTTGCCGAAATGCTGGCGAACGGCTTGAGCGAAATGGGGCTTAAGCTCAGTAGCGAACAGCAACATAAACTATTGGCCTATGTCGGCCTATTAGAAAAATGGAATAAAACCTATAGCTTGACGTCGATTCGTGAACCAGAGCGGATGGTGCCACTGCATTTGCTGGATTCACTCGCTCCGCTGGCCAAGTTACCCGATCATGCTTTACGCATGTTGGATGTTGGCTCTGGTTTTGGCACGCCGGGTATTCCATTGGCGATTGCTCGGCCCGATTGGCAGCTGACTTTGCTGGATTCAAATCACAAAAAAACCACTTTTTTGCGACAAGCGATTTTAGAGTTAAAGCTCGACAATATCAGTGTGGTGACTGACCGTGTTGAAGCATATCAACCTGAAACTGGTTTTCAAATTATTACTTCCCGAGCGTTTGCTGAATTGTCTGAGTTTGTGCGTTTGACTGGACATTTGTTGGCCGAAGGCGGCGAGTGGGCGGCACTTAAAGGGGTATACCCCTATGAGGAAATCGCGTCGCTACCTGCTGACGTACACGTAGTAGGGGTAGATAGCTTGGCCGTGCCTGGTTTGGATGCCGAGCGGCATTTGGTTCATGTGGTGAAAGTGGTTTGAGCCTCAACCGTATCACTTTAAAGCGCTGCAAATCCCGATGGGAACGACGATGAAAGTGTTGGCAATAGCAAATCAGAAAGGGGGCGTCGGCAAAACGACCACGGCAGTGAATTTGGCTGCCAGTCTGGCGCATTTGGGTCAGCGTGTGTTGTTGGTTGACCTTGATCCACAGGCGAATGCCACGATGGGCTCGGGGTAGATAAATCGAAACTAAAACATTCGATCTACTCCTTATTGCTTGGCGATTCAACGATGGCGCAGACCACGCAACATTCTGAAAGCGGGGGCTTTGATTTGTTACCGGCTTCACGCGATTTAGCTGGCGCTGAGGTTGAGCTGGTTGATGCCAATGAGCGCGAAATGCGTTTAAAGGCGGCGTTGTTCGGCGTGAATGCACAGTACGATTATGTGCTACTCGATTGTCCGCCGGCACTGAACTTACTGACGCTCAATGGTTTGGTCGCTGCTGATGCAGTACTGATTCCAATGCAGTGCGAATACTATGCGTTGGAAGGGCTGTCGGATTTAGTGAATACGCTGCGCCGGATTAAGCAAAGTTTAAATAAAAAAATCGAAATAGAAGGTTTGCTTCGCACCATGTTTGATCCGCGCTCGACGTTAGCGCAACAAGTTTCGGAGCAATTGGTAAAGCATTTTACTAGCAAGCTGTATCACACCGTTATCCCGCGTAATGTGCGTTTGGCCGAAGCGCCGAGTTATGGCCGTCCAATCTTGGCCTACGACAAATCGTCTAAGGGCGCACAAGCCTATTTGCAATTAGCGAACGAAATGTTGGCGCGGCATGCCAGCGGCGATATTGCGCCGAGTATATAAAATGATCGCTTTGTCATGATGACCTAGCGTTCATTGATTGGCGCTTCGTACTCCCCGGTTTTTAGGAATAACACGCATGGTTAGTAAAAAAATTTAAAGGCTTAGGACGCGGCTTGGATGCGCTGATGGGTGATCCATCAGTGGGCGATACGCTAAAAACCTTAGCACTTGACGTGTTGCAACCTGGTAAATATCAACCTCGTACCGTCATGGATGACGTTGCGCTCAATGAATTGGCCGACTCAATTCGCGCCCAGGGTTTGATGCAACCGGTTTTGGTGCGCGAAATTGATATTGATCGCTACGAAATTATCGCTGGCGAGCGCCGTTGGCGAGCGTCTTTGCTGGCAGGGCTCACTGAAATTCCTGCCTTGGTGCGAGTCATTAGCGATGAAGCCGCACTGGCAATGGCCTTGATCGAAAATATTCAACGCGAGAACCTTAATCCGCTTGAAGAGGCGATTGGTATTCAGCGTTTGATCGATGAATTTGGCTTAACACAAGAAGCGGCAGCACATGCCGTGGGAAAATCTCGCCCAAGTGTGGCAAATTTATTACGTTTATTGCATTTAACTGAGCCAGTACGGGAAATCCTACTCCGCGGCGAAATGGATATGGGGCATGCTCGGGCTTTATTGCCGCTGGATACCTTGCAGCAATTAGAAGTAGCGCGCTTGGTGGTATTGAAGGGGCTGTCGGTTCGAGAGGTTGAGGCTTTAGTCAAAAAAATGCAGCAAGAGCCGATGACAGCCAAGCAACACAAGCCAGATCCTGATGTATTGCGCTTGCAAGAGGAAGTATCGAGTAGGATTGGGGCGCGTGTAGTCATTCAATCGGGCAAGAAGGGGAGTGGTCGGGTCACGATTGAGTATGGTAGTTTAGATCAATTGGATGCGTTGTTAGCGCGCCTGTAAGCCTTGTTAGAGCTGTTTGACATTGAATTGATGAATAAAATTCTCAAAAAATGTAGCCCTTTGATTTATTACGTTTTTAGAAAGAAATTGGCGGCTTTTTAAGTTGGATTTTGTTTTGCAAAAAAATAAAAATAAATCCACCAAAGTCAACGGTAATAAATTGACGCAAGGCAAATCAACTCCGTATAATCGCGTCGTTTGTCTTACGGTGATGTGATGTACGGGAAGGCACAGATTCGTGGCATCATTCGGTTACAAATCGGATTTACGATGCTCCTTACAATTGCGCTACTTTTGATTGTGGATCAGAAGGCGGCAATTGCAAGTTTTTCTGGTGGATTAATTGCAGTCTTAGGCAGCGTGTTGTATTCGCTGATTGCCTATCGTGCTCGATTAGCTGCCGCAGCTGAATTGTTGCGACGCCACTTTGCAGCAGAAATGGCAAAGCTTTCAGTAACGCTGATTGCGTTCGCAGCGTTCTTTATGTTTTATCGGGATGTCGCTTGGGCTTGGGTATTCGCAGGATACTTAGTTGCAGCTAGCGCCTACTGGTTTGGGCTTTTAATTAAATTTGACGGTAAAAAGTAAATTATGGCACAAGATGCAACTAGTTATATCCAGCACCATTTGACCTTTGCAAAGGCTGATTTATTCGGCGGTTTCCATTTGGATACTTTCTGGATTTCTTTGGCATTGGGCATGTTGTTTGTCGGCGTATTTGCCTACGTTGCTCGCAGAGCTACGCCAGGTGTACCAGGCCGTTTGCAAAACTTTGTTGAGTTGATTGTTGAGATGGTCGACAACCAAATCAAGGATGCTTTCCACGGCAAATCAAAAGTAATTGGTCCATTGGCATTGACGATCTTTTGCTGGGTCTTCTTGATGAATGCAATGGACTTGTTGCCAGTTGATCTATTACCAATGTTTGCGCAATGGTATGGTCATACTTTCTACGGCGCCGATCCACATCACGTTTATTTGCGCGTCGTGCCAACGGCTGACGTTAACTTAACGTTCGCGATGTCTCTGACTGTTTTACTGATGATTATTGGCTTCTCAATCTCTGCTAAAGGCTTGTTTGGCTGGATTAAAGAGTTGTTTACTGCGCCATTTCATGCTGAAGGCTTGCTGATGTCAATTATTTTGGCGCCAGTTAACCTCGCCTTCCAATTGGTTGAAATGGCTGCAAAACCAATCTCTTTAGCTCTTCGTCTGTTCGGTAATATGTATGCTGGTGAGTTGATCTTTATCTTGATTGCTTTGCTGCCGTGGTGGGTTAACTGGGTGCTCGGCACGCCATGGGCCATCTTCCATATCTTGGTAATTACGCTACAAGCCTTCGTCTTTATGATGTTGACGATTGTTTACTTGAGCTTGGCTGTAGAAGACCATTGATTTTAAGTCTAGTGGCGTGTATCGGTTGGGTGCACGGCATTAGACTCAGCTTTACCCAACCTCGTAACTTTTGAATCAAACTAGGAGTCTCAAAATGGTTTCACCTGAAGTAATTGCTTCCGTACAAGGCATGACTGTTATCGCTGCTGCGATCATCATTGGTTTGGCTGCTATTGGTACTGCACTTGGTTTTGCTATCCTCGGTGGCAAATTTCTTGAGTCTGCTGCTCGTCAGCCAGAAATGATTCCAGTTTTGCAAACTAAACTGTTTATTATCGCTGGTCTGTTGGATGCGATTTCGATGATTGGCGTTGGTGTGGCTATGCTTTACACCTTCAACAACCCATTCCTGGCTGCTCTGACTGTTGCTGCTCAATAATCTTTTGATCAGCCTTTAAGGAGGACATTCAGCGTGGAATTTAATTCGTCTCTCATAGGTCAGATGATCACTTTTTGGTCTCTTGATCCTGTTCACGATGAAGTTCGTTTGGCCTCCGCTGATCAAGATGATGGATGAGCGTGCTAAACGCATTGCAGATGGCTTGGCCTCTGCAGATCGTGCCAAACAAGATCTTGAGAATGCTGAGAAAAAATCAGCGGACAAACTGCGTGAAGCAAAACAAAGCGCAGCTGAGATCATTGCCCAAGCCGAAAAACGTGCAGCGCAACTTGTCGATGAAGCTAAAGGCAATGCCAAAGTAGAAGGCGAACGCCTGATCGCTGGCGCCCAAGGTGAAATCGAGCAGCAAATTCAGCAAGCTAAAGAAACGCTTCGTCAGCAAGTTGCCGTATTGGCAATCGCTGGTGCTGAGCAGATCTTACGTCGCGAAATCGACGCAGCGAAGCATGCTGATATGCTGACATCCATCAAAGCGGAATTGTAAGATAGTCATGGCAGAACTTATAACCGTCGCTAGACCCTACGCCGAGGCCGTTTTCCGGCTGGCTAAAGAAAGCAATACGCTTTCTCAATGGTCGGATACGCTTGCTAATCTGGCGCTTATTGCCCAGAACCAAGAGATTCTTGACGTAGTGGCTAATCCAAAGTGTTCTGCTGATCAAGTACAGGAGCTGTTGGTTGGGCTTCTGGGTACTGATGCAAACGCCGAGGTTAAAAACTTCCTGGCAGCAGTGCTCGAAAATCGTCGTTTTGCCACTTTACCGGCTGTGTCGACTTTATTTGAACAACTGAAAGCGGCAGACGAAGGTGTAGCGCAAGCGCACATTGAATCTGCTTTTGCTATGACTGATGCCCAACTGGCCGAACTGACGGCTACGCTCACTCAGCAACTTAAACGCAAGATTAGCGCCGATGTTAGTGTCAACCCCGAGTTAATCGGTGGTGTGAAAGTAACGATTGGTGACTTAGTTATTGATGCCTCGGTTAGCGGCAAATTAACTGCCCTTGCGACAAGCCTGAAGAGTTAGGAGAAATCATGCAACTTAATCCGTCCGAAATCAGTGAACTGATTAAAGCTCGGATCCAAAATCTACCCCAAGGCGCACAATCCAGCACGACTGGTACTGTAGTGTCGGTAACTGACGGTATCGTGCGCGTGCACGGTTTGTCGGAAGTTATGCAAGGTGAGATGTTGGAGTTCCCGGGTAATACCTTCGGTCTGGCGCTTAACTTAGAGCGCGATTCTGTAGGTGCTGTTATTTTAGGTGACTACAAACACATCGCCGAAGGTGATGTTGTTAAGTGTACCGGCCGTATCTTGGAAGTACCTATTGGTCGTGAGTTGATCGGTCGCGTTGTGAACGCATTGGGTCAACCTATCGACGGCAAAGGCCCATTGGGCACGACTTTGTCTGCACCAATTGAAAAAATTGCACCAGGCGTTATTGCACGTCAATCGGTTTCACAACCATTGCAAACCGGTATCAAGTCAATTGATACCATGGTTCCAGTGGGTCGTGGTCAACGCGAGTTGATCATTGGTGACCGCCAAACGGGTAAAACTGCTGTTGCTCTCGATGCGATCATTAACCAAAAAGGTACTGGCGTTACATGTATCTATGTGGCGATTGGTCAAAAAGCATCTTCGATTGCAAACGTGGTTCGCAAGTTGGAAGAGCACGGTGCATTGGGTCACACGATTATTGTTGCTGCTGCCGCTTCTGAAGCTGCTGCATTGCAATACATCGCTGCGTACTCTGGTTGCACAATGGGCGAATACTTCCGCGATCGTGGTGAAGATGCCTTGATCGTTTATGATGATTTGTCTAAGCAAGCCGTTGCTTACCGTCAAATTTCATTGCTTTTGCGTCGTCCTCCGGGCCGTGAAGCATTCCCTGGCGATGTTTTCTATCTCCACAGCCGCTTGTTGGAACGCGCATCGCGTATCAATGAAGTTGAAGTTGAGAAGCTAACTAATGGTGAAGTGAAAGGTAAAACAGGTTCGTTAACTGCATTGCCTATCATCGAAACTCAAGCTGGTGACGTTTCTGCCTTCGTACCAACCAACGTTATTTCGATTACTGATGGTCAGATTTTCTTGGAAACTGACTTGTTCAACGCGGGTATTCGCCCAGCAATGAACGCCGGTATTTCGGTATCGCGTGTGGGTGGTGCTGCGCAAACTAAAGTCATCAAAAAATTGGGTGGCGGCGTACGTTTGGCTTTGGCTCAGTATCGTGAATTGGCGGCATTTGCCCAGTTCGCTTCTGACCTTGATGAAGCAACACGTAAGCAATTGGAACGCGGCAAGATGGTGACTGAGTTGATGAAACAAGCTCAGTACAGCCCGATGAAAGTGGCAGAGTTGGGTGTTACCCTGCTCTTGATTAACAAAGGCGTTTATGATGACGTCGCTGTTGATCGCGCACTGGCATTTGAAGCTGCATTCCTTAGCCATCTTAAAGCCAATCATGCAGATGTATTGGCGCGTGTTGATGACAAGGGTGAGCTGTCTTCTGATGATGAAGCAGCCATTATGAAAGCAGTTGAAGCCTTTAAAGCCGGCGCTGCTTACTGATTTGAGACGTTGATAAAAGGATCAAATCATGGCAAGCGGTAAAGAGATTCGTACTAAGATCAAAAGCGTAAAAAACACGCAGAAGATCACCCGCGCCATGGAAATGGTTGCCACGTCGAAAATGCGCAAGGCTCAAGAGCGTATGAAGGCGGCCCGCCCTTACGGTGAAAAAATCCGTAATGTGGCTGGCCACTTGAGCCAAGCTTTGGTCGACTATGAGCATCCATATCTCCAAACGCGCGACACCGTCAAGCGGGTTGGCCTGATTATGGTGTCTTCGGACAAAGGTTTGTGTGGTGGTTTGAACACCAACGCCCTGCGTTCGGCTTTCAATAAAATGAAAGAATTGCACAACAATGGTGTTGAAACTGTTGTAACCGCAATCGGCAATAAAGGGTTGGGTTTCATGAAGCGTAATGGCGCGAAGATTCTTTCTTCGGCCGTTGGGCTGGGTGATACCCCGCATCTGGAACAGCTGATTGGCCCGATCAAAGTGATGATCGATGCCTTCGTAGCTGGTGAAGTAGACGAAGTACACATCGTTTACACTCGTTTCATTAACACCATGAAACAAGAGCCAGTCATCGAACAATTGTTGCCATTAGCCAGCGAATCGTTTGAACAACCGAAATCTGCGCACAACTGGGAATACCTGTATGAGCCAGATGCAAAAACGGTGATTGATGATTTGATGAATCGTTACGTAGAGGCCTTGGTTTACCAAGCCGTAGCGGAAAACATCGCATCAGAACAAGCGGCGCGTATGGTGGCGATGAAGGCTGCAACTGACAACGCTGACAATGTAATCGGCTCCCTGCAACTGCTATATAACAAAACGCGACAAGCGGCAATTACGAAAGAACTTTCGGAAATTGTTGGCGGCGCGGCAGCAGTTTAATTGGGCCCTGACGGATTAACTGGATTAGGAAAAACGATGAGCCAAGGTAAAATCGTACAAATCATTGGGCCAGTTGTTGACGTGGAATTCCCACGCGACAATATTCCCAAGGTGTATGACGCGCTCAAACTAGTTGGCGCAGAACTGACGCTGGAAGTTCAGCAACAGCTCGGCGACGGCGTAGTGCGCGCCATTGCCATGGGTAGTACCGATGGTCTTAAACGCGGTACAGGCGTTACCAACACTGGCGCACCAATTATGGTGCCAGTAGGTAATGCAACTCTGGGCCGTATTATGGATGTATTGGGCAACCCGATTGATGATGCAGGTCCTGTGAACGGCGAGGCAACTCGTGCAATTCACCAATCTGCACCAAAATTCGATGAGTTGAACCAAAGTATTGATCTCTTAGAAACTGGTATCAAGGTTATTGACTTGGTTTGCCCGTTTGCTAAGGGTGGTAAAGTGGGTCTGTTCGGTGGTGCCGGTGTCGGCAAAACCGTGAACATGATGGAATTGATCAACAATATCGCTAAAGCGCACAGTGGTTTGTCTGTGTTTGCTGGTGTGGGTGAGCGTACTCGTGAGGGTAACGACTTTTACCACGAAATGAAGGACTCTAACGTTCTTGATAAAGTGGCGATGGTTTACGGTCAAATGAACGAGCCACCAGGCAACCGTTTACGCGTAGCGTTGACGGGCCTGTCAATCGCGGAACATTTCCGTGACGAAGGCCGTGACATCTTGTTCTTCGTGGATAACATCTACCGCTACACCCTCGCTGGTACTGAAGTATCTGCGTTGTTGGGTCGTATGCCTTCTGCCGTGGGTTACCAACCAACATTGGCTGAAGAGATGGGTGCGCTTCAAGAGCGTATCACTTCGACTAAGACTGGCTCGATTACATCGATTCAAGCTGTTTACGTACCTGCGGATGACTTGACTGATCCATCACCAGCAACAACCTTCGCCCACTTGGATGCGACCGTTGTTCTGAGTCGTGATATTGCTTCGTTAGGTATCTACCCAGCGGTAGATCCACTCGATTCAACTTCACGTCAATTGGATCCGCAAGTGGTTGGCGAAGAGCACTACTCTGTAGCGCGTGGCGTTCAGCAAACATTGCAAAAGTACAAAGAATTGCAAGATATTATTGCGATTCTGGGTATGGATGAATTGTCTCCAGAAGACAAATTGTCAGTATCTCGTGCTCGTAAGATTCAACGTTTCTTGTCGCAACCGTTCCACGTTGCTGAAGTGTTCACTGGCTCGCCAGGCAAGTACGTTCCGCTCAAAGAAACCCTCAAGGGCTTCAAGGGCATCTTGAATGGCGATTACGATCACCTTCCAGAGCAAGCCTTCTATATGGTTGGCGGCATCGAAGAAGCGATCGAAAAAGCCAAGTCGATGCAATAAGGGGTTAAGCGATGGCCATGAGCATGCGTGTGGACGTAGTTAGTGCTGAAGAACTGATCTACTCTGGCTTGGCTGAGTTTATCTCAGCGCCTGCCGATAAGGGTGAGATTGGTATCTTGCCGCGGCACGCTCCGCTGTTGACCCGTATTCGTCCGGGTGCGATCCGTATTAAGATCGCTAACTCGAACGAAGATGATGTCATTCTGTTTGTTTCAGGTGGCATGCTTGAAGTTCAACCGGATGTGGTAACAGTCTTGGCTGATACTGCGATTCGTGGTGCAGACATTGATGAAGCGAAGGCGTTAGAAGCTAAACGCCGCGCAGAAGATGCGTTGAAAAACCATTCTTCTTCGATGGACTTTGCGATGGCGCAGGCTGAGTTGATGGATGCTGTAGCGAAACTTGCGGTAGTTTCTAAATTGAAACGCGGCGGCCATTAATTATTGCAATTGAGTTTGCAGTAATTGGATTGTAAAAATTAAAAAGGCAGCTTCGGCTGCCTTTTTGCTTTATTTGCGTTTAAGTCGCTGGCAGATAACGCAATAAAGTCATGTCATGCTGTGCGTGAACCACGCTGAAGATTAGAATAGCGACAAACCATTTATATTTAGGGATAAGTGATGGCTTCTGCATTAAACGTGGTCATTTTGGCTGCAGGGCAAGGTAAACGGATGTACTCTAGTTTGCCGAAAGTATTGCACCGTCTTGCGGGCAAACCGTTAGTCCAACACGTGATTGATACCGCGCGCCAATTACAGCCACAAAAAATGGTCATTGTGTATGGCCATGGCGGCGAGCAAGTGCAAAAGCAATTAGCCGAGCAAACGGATTTAGCATGGGCGTGTCAGGCTGAGCAGCTTGGTACGGGGCATGCCTTGGCGCAGGGCGTTCCACAATGCGTTGGTGGCATTACCCTGATGCTGTATGGTGATGTGCCATTAACGCGGTTGGCCACCATTCAGGCCTTATTGGCTGCCAGTAGCGATGGAAAAGTCGGCATTCTGACCGATATTCTGGATGATGCAACTGGCTATGGCCGAATTGTTCGCAATGCAGCCGATCAGGTGACTTGCATTGTTGAGCAAAAAGATTGCTCAATCGAGCAAGCCAAAATCACTGAAATGAATACCGGTATTTTGGCCTTACCGACTGCGCGTTTGGCCGGTTGGTTGTCTGAGCTAAAGAACGACAATGCGCAAGGTGAGTATTATGCCACCGACTTAATCGCCCTTGCCGTGCGCGATGGGGTTGAAATTGCGACGGTGCAGCCCTTAGATCATTGGGAAGCAGAAGGCATTAATAACAAGCTGCAGCTCGCCAGCTTAGAGCGTATTTATCAAGGTGAAAACGCCAAAGCCTTGTTAACCGCAGGCGTTGGCTTGGCCGATCCAGCGCGGATTGATGTGCGCGGTACATTGACGCATGGCCAAGATGTCTTCATTGATGTGAATTGTATTTTTGAGGGGCAGGTCGTTTTGGGCCAAGGCGTGAGTATTGGCGCACATTGCGTACTAAAAAATGTCACGATTGCTGATGGCGCGGTGATTCATCCATTTTGCCATTTAGAAGATGCGGTGGTGGGGGCGGGGAGTTTGATTGGCCCTTACGCCCGCTTGCGACCTGGTGCGCAATTGGCCGCGCAAGTTCATATTGGGAATTTTGTTGAAATTAAAAAGTCCAAAGTCGAGTTAGGCTCAAAAATTAATCATCTGAGCTATATCGGCGATGCCCAAATTGGTGCGGGGGTGAATGTTGGCGCTGGCACGATTACTTGCAATTATGATGGCGTTAATAAATTCACCACAGTGATTGAAGATAATGTGTTTATTGGCAGCAATAATTGTCTGGTTGCACCCGTCACAATTGGTGCCGGAGCGACGACGGGTGCTGGCTCGGTCATTAGTAAAAATGCGCCAGCAGGAGAGTTGACGATTGCGCGCGCGAAACAACTGACATTGTCGGGTTGGCAGCGTCCAAAGAAAATTGTGAAATAAATAAGTGGTAGATTGAAATAATTGGGTTTGAAGTACGGCCTAGCGACTGAGCTAGGCCCTTATACTTAAATGATGGGTATATTTCTGTAGTCATTTTAAATAAATGACTGCATGTTAATACCCATAGTAAATCGGCGTATCGATTTAGTGTTTTACTCTTGGAGTACTGTATGTCTTTATTACTTGACCAGCCACTGACTGATGAAGAACTCGATCAACTTGATCAATTTTTGTATTCAGATGCAGTCGGCAAAGATGCGATGTCATTATCCATGCTACATGGCTACCTTACCGCAATTTTGATCGGCCCCGCTACCGTGATGCCTGGTCAATGGCTGGCTCAAATCTGGGATCGTCCAGAGGCGGCGATTTTTGCTTTGCCGGAAGGCGATGCCATCATCAATTTGGTGATGCGTTTATACAATCAAATTGCCGATGAATTAGCGCAAGATCCCCCTGTTTACGAGCCGTTGCTGTATTGGGAAGATGAATCAATGCAAAATTCCAGCATTGAAGAATGGAGCTTAGGTTTCTGCTTTGGTGCCGGCTTAGCTGAAGAAGAATGGCAACCTTTGATTGACGAAGAAGAAGGCCAGTTCATGTTTATGGCCATCATGAGTGGTTCGGACGATGAAATGCGCGAAGATATGCTCAAAGAAGGGATTGATTTAGTCCGCCATGACAACGAAGTGGCGGAGCAAATTCCGGAAATGGTGATCGAAATTCGAGATTTCTTCCGTGAAAACAATGAAACGTCGCGCAGTAAGCATCAATTGCATTAATTAACACAGATATAAGCCCAAACCGATGCATGATTTGGCCGATATGGCAGCAGCATGCTGCTGCCAATTGAGCACAAGCCAATGATTGATCGAGGTATTTTTTGGTGAATAAGCGGTTTTGCTTGCTGATGCGCGCCAATCGGCGCTCGCATCAGTTAAAATTGATGGTTTAGTATTTATTGGGCGGCGTCGCCCAGCAAGGAATGATTCATGAGTCTCAAGTGCGGCATTGTTGGCTTGCCCAACGTCGGTAAATCTACGCTATTTAATGCATTGACCAATTCAGGCATTGAAGCAGCTAACTATCCATTTTGCACCATTGAGCCGAATGTCGGCATCGTTGAAGTGCCAGATCATCGTTTAGCCGAATTATCCAAAATTGTTAATCCACAAAAAATTCAGTCGGCGATTGTTGAATTCGTTGATATCGCTGGTTTAGTCGCTGGTGCGAGTAAAGGTGAAGGTTTGGGTAACCAATTCTTGGCCAATATCCGCGAAACAGACGCGATTGTGAATGTGGTGCGTTGTTTTGAAAACGATAACATCATTCACGTTGCCGGCCGTGTTGACCCCATCGATGACATTATCGTGATTGGCACCGAATTGGCTTTGGCCGATATGAGTACAGTGGAAAAAGCCATTCAACGTGATGGCAAAAAAGCGCGTTCAGGTGACAAAGACGCACTGGCTACTGTTGCAGTATTGGAAAAACTCTTACCGCATCTGAACGAAGGCTTGCCAGCGCGCTCGCTGAAATTATCAGATGACGAAAAAGCGGCAATCAAACCGTTGTGCTTGTTGACGATCAAACCAGCAATGTATGTGGCCAACGTAGCCGAAGATGGATTTGACAACAATCCATTGCTCGATAAAGTAAAAGCCCACGCCGCGCTTGAAGGCGCACCGGTCGTTGCCGTTTGTGCATCCATTGAAAGCGAGATCGCTGAGCTGGATGAAGCAGATAAAGTTGAGTTTTTAGAGTCGCTTGGTCAAGACGAGCCAGGCTTGAATCGCTTGATTCGCGCTGGTTACGAATTACTCGGCCTGCAAACCTATTTCACTGCGGGTGTGAAAGAAGTTCGCGCATGGACCATCCACAAAGGCGACACCGCACCGCAAGCGGCTGGCGTGATCCATACCGATTTTGAGCGTGGCTTTATTCGTGCACAAACGATTGCTTACGAAGATTTCATCGCCTACAAGGGTGAGCAAGGGGCCAAAGAAGCCGGCAAGATGCGGGCTGAAGGCAAGGAATATGTGGTAAAAGACGGCGATGTACTTAATTTCTTATTTAACGTTTAATGAATGTCATTGAACTGAAACATTATTGTAATAATATGGAGGCATTAAATGAGCCGTACCGTTCAGTGTGTCAAATTAGGCCGTGAAGCCGAAGGATTAGATTTTCCACCGCTACCGGGCGAGCTGGGCAAGAAAGTATATGAACAAGTTTCTAAAGAAGCTTGGACTGCTTGGGTGAAGCACCAAACGATGTTGATTAATGAAAATCGTTTGAGTTTGGCTGATCCAAGTGCACGTAAATACTTGCAACAGCAATTGGAAAATTACTTCTTTGGTTCAGGTGCCGATGCCATTCAAGGCTACGTACCACAGTAATTGTTTGATCACACAGGCCGCCTTTGCGGCCTGTTGTGCTTTAAAAGCGTTGCATAAGCTGAGTTAGAAGCTGATTCAATTGACCTCAATCGCCATCAAAGAGCGCTGCCATGACTTACAAACCCGCCGACAATCAACTCTTGCTCAATCGTGAATTGGGTTTACTTGAATTTAACCGCCGTGTTTTGGCGCAAGCCGAAGACGTGCGCAATCCTCTTTTGGAACGCTTGAAGTTTTTGTGCATTGTGTCGAGCAATCTGGATGAGTTTTTTGAAGTGAGGATGGCGTGGTTAAAAGAAAACATTCGGCACAATCCTTCACGGCTGTTGCCAGAAGGGATTACGCCGCATCATGCTTTTGAATTGGTCACCAAAGAAGCGCACGATTTGGTCGAACGACAGTATCGAATTTTGCGCGAAAATGTTTTCCCAGCAATGGAAACCGAAGGGATTTATTTCTTTCGCCGTAGTTTATGGACTGAAGCGCAGCGGGAATGGGTTAAAAATTATTTCTTCCGTGAATTAAAACCCATTTTGACGCCGATTGGTTTGGATCCTTCGCATCCATTCCCACGTTTATCTAACAAAATGCTCAATTTTATTGTTGAGTTAGAAGGTCCAGATGCTTTTGGCCGCAATTCGGGCATCGCGATTGTTCAGGCGCCACGTATTTTTCCACGCTTTGTCAAAATGCCAGACGAAATCGCGGGTACCCAGCATGGTTTCGTCTTTTTATCATCGATTTTGCATGCGCATATTGATGAGCTGTTTTCTGGCATGCATGTCCTCGGTTGCTATCAATTCCGCGTAACGCGCGATTCAGATGTATCGGTGGATGATGAAGACATTAAAGATCTGCGCGCAGCGATTGAAGGTGAGCTATCGCAACGCCCTTATGGTGATGCAGTTCGCTTAGAGTTGGCTGATAATTGCCCACGGCATTTACAAGACTTTTTGTCGTCGCAATTTGGCTTGCAGCCAGAAGACATTTACCGGGTGAATGGGCCGGTTAATTTGGTGCGTTTAATGCAAGTACCAGACCAAGTTGATCGTCCGGATTTGAAATATATCCCGTTTATGCCGGGCATTCCGCCTGAGCTACGCAAACAGGCTGATTTTTTCTCTGCGATTCGGCACAGCGATATTTTGTTGCACCATCCCTACCAAAGTTTTACGCCAGTCGTAGATTTGCTACAGCAAGCGGCGCGTGATCCGCAGGTGGTCGCCATTAAGATGACGATTTATCGTACTGGTGCCGAATCGGTATTGATGGATGCGCTGAAAGAGGCGGCGATTCGCGGTAAAGAAGTTACCGTGGTGGTTGAGTTGATGGCGCGTTTTGATGAGGAAGCCAATATCAATTGGGCTGCGAAGCTAGAAAGCGTCGGTGCTCATGTGGTGTATGGTGTGTATGGTTATAAAACGCATGCCAAAATGCTGCTGATTGTTCGTCGTGAAGAGGGGCGCTTGCATCGCTACGCCCACGTTGGGACAGGCAACTATCATCCACGTACTGCCAAGCTCTATACCGACTTTGGCTTGTTAACCGCCAATGCCGATATTACGAGCGATGTGAATGATGTGTTTATGCAGCTGACTGGTTTGGGTTTGGCGGGTGATCATCACGCACTGTGGCAGGCGCCATTTACGCTGCATAGCCAATTTATCGCCGCCATTGAGCGCGAGATTGTGCACGCCAAGGCTGGGCGTAAAGCGGTGATTATCGCCAAAATGAATTCGCTGCTTGAGCCGTCGATTATTGATAAATTGTATGAGGCTTCTGGCGCTGGCGTGACGATTCACCTCATTGTGCGTGGTGTATGTGCCTTGCGTCCTGGTTTGCCTGGGGTTTCTGAAAATATTCGAGTTCGTTCTGTGATTGGTCGCTTCTTAGAGCATCATCGTGTGTTTTATTTCCTTAATGATGGCGCAGAAGACGTGTATTTATCCAGTGCCGATTGGATGGGACGTAATTTATTCCGTCGTATCGAAATCGCATTTCCGATTTTGAACCCCAAAGTGAAGCGTCGAGTGATTCGTGAAAGCTTGCGGCCGTTCTTGGTCGACAATACGCAAGCTTGGGAAATGCTGTCTGATGGTCGTTATCGCCGTAAATTGGCGCGTGGCGGTAAAATTCGCTCGGCACAAGCGCAGTTACTCGCTGATTTGGCGGCGGGAACACGGAATTAATCGATGGATTTAATTCTATGGCGACATGCTGATGCAGCAGAAAGGCTGGATGATTTGGCGCGACCACTGACGCCAAAAGGAATCAAGCAGGCTAAAAAAATGGCCGCTTGGTTGCGAGCGCAGCTTAAAGACGTTGCCCAATACCGTTTGATTTGTAGTGAAGCGCTTCGTAGTCAAGCCACGGCACGTTATCTACGTGCGGATGCGGAAGTGGATCAGCGGATTAATCTAGGCGGCTTTAACGCCGCCTATTTAGAGCTGGCACATTGGCCGCGAGATATCGGCAAAGTAGTGGTGATGGTGGGGCACCAGCCGCATATTGGCCAAGTGGCATCGCTGTTATTGACGGGTAAAGAGCTCGATTGGCATACACGTAAAGGTGGTATTTGGTGGATTCAACGCCGCGTGATTGATGGTCGAGTCAAATATGTACTCAAGGCGGCATTGGGGCCAGAGTTAATTTAAGCAATAAAAAAGGCGGCTTAGCCGCCTTTTTGCTGTCGATAAACAATGCCAATTAGCTGAGCGCAATGCTTAAGCTGGCGCGGTAATGTAAGTTAGCCTCTTCGGTATGCTCGAGTTGATCGAGCAATCGGGCTAATTCAGCATGTGCAATGGCTGTCGGCTTGACGGCAATGCTCGCTTCCAAATAAGTCTGTGCCTTGCCCCATAGCTCGCGCTGATAGCATAAACGTCCCAAAGTCAGTAATAAACGATGATCATTCGGGTGTTGTTTGAGCCATTGTTCAGCCTGTTGTAGCTGTGCGGTTAAAGCGTCTGCGCGCAGCCCAAGCAGACCATATTGCTCGAGTAATTCACTATTCCACTCAGCATCAATGGCGGCTGCCAAAGTGTCGCGAGCGAGTGTCGGCTCGCCTTGCTCTTGATATTGCGCTGCGATACTGGCGGCTAATTGTGGGTTAAGCCTATCGGACTCAGGTACTTTGCGACTCCAGTCTTTTAGCTCGCGTACGCTCATTGGATGTTGGCGTAATTGTTGTTGATAAGCGGCAATTCGAATGTGATTGGCTTGCTCTGCGTCTAGTGCTTCACTGCGCGTGAGTTGTTCAACCAGTTTCAGTACCGCTTCAGGATTACGCTCACGCTGGCGTAAGCGCAATTCGATTTTCATGGCTGCGGTCAGTTTTGGGTTGATTTCTCGCGCCGCAGCGATGGCTTGACTCGCTTCGTTGTAGCGGCGCTCATCCAAGTAAAGTTCAGCCATCGACATTAATGTGGCTAAGTGTTGCTGCCCAAGACGGGCTTGCAATTGCTCAAAATAAGCATCACGTTTGGCGTAATCGCGCATTGAGTGCGCGGCACGCGCGGCTAATAATCCATTCACGGCATAAGCATCATCATTGGGGCTCGCTGCAAAAGCTTCGCTAGCGAGCCGTTCTGAGCGTTGAAAACGACCTTCATAAAATGCCGTGCGTGCATCGCGTTCGAGTTGCACCGAAGCAATTTCTTGTTGGCGTAAGCGATAGCGGCGCACGCGTTCGGGTAAACCGCCCAGTTCGGCCAGCATTCGCAAAGCCAAATACAGCACAATGACGGAACCAATCAAAAACAGGATGAAGATATTGAGAGAGATCTCAAGCCGCCAAGGCGGTAAGAAAATCAAGGCGTAGCCGCTATTGACTTGGGCAAATAGGGTTAAGCCAACGGCCAGTGAAAATAAGCCAATAAACCAGATTAAGAATCTCACGGTTTGGCCCTCTCGGCAGTCGTGCGTGCGTTGCGTACGGCAGCAAGGCTGGCACTTAAATCAGGCATGGTGATTGCGAGGGGTTGCGATTGTAGTTGGCGCAAAACCTTAATTGCATTATCAGTGGCCGGCGCGCGGGCATCAAAAAATTGCTGTAAATAACGCTCAGTGGCTTTGAGATCGCTGCGAAATGCAGTTTCGTTGCGTAGCAATAATGCGGCGCGTGCATTGAGTAGGCGCAATTTGATGTTTTCTCGCAAAAAGAAACCTTGCTCAGGGGATAACAAGATCAGATCAGGCTGATCGATGCGGCGAATTTGAATCAGTTGTTTGAGTTCATGCCAAATCTCAGCGCCAAAGCGTTGTGCAGCATTGTGCTGCGTGTTGGCTTGATGCTTAGATGCGACTGTGTGTCCGGCATCAACAATCAGCGGCAATTGATCAACACTATCAATAATGCTATTGAGCTTGGCGGTAATCCCAATCACATCCAGATAGGGCGTGCCTTTTAAGGTATTGATGTCTTTGGTTAACGCTTGGCGAACGCTGATGAGCTCTGGGCGATTGAGCTGAGCCAATTGCACGTCGATATTGTTTAACGCGGTTAATGCGCTATTGATATCACCGGCAATTTGCAATTGCTGGCTAGCAAAAGACAGCATTTGCTCGACTTCGGCCAGGCTATGTAAGGTTTCGCCTCGGCTGAGGTTATCATAGATGTTATTGAGCGCTTCTTGTCGCGCTCCCGCTTCAGCTTGTTTGCTTTCTTGAATATCAAGGCGCGAGATGATTTTTTGCTGTGCTTGGCTGGACTGTAGGCTCGATTGGCGTAGCTCTTGCTGTAATTGATTATTGCTTGCCAGTTCACGACTCAGTTCTAACTTGAGTGATTCCATTGCGTTTTGCTGGTATAGCCAAGCGCCTGCGCTGGCTAAAATGGCCACAATCGCTAAAATCAGCGCGGGTTGCGGCATCGCACGGCGTGGCGTGGTATTGAGTGCCGCAGAAAAAGTATTTGGATTGTCTTGATTCATCGGGCTCTACACTTTTTGAGATGAAACCGGTGAAAAATACCGGCAAATCGAACGGGTAATACCATCATCGCCCGCCTCGGTTAGCACTATATGCTGAGCGCCATGCGCTTTGAGTGCTGCGGCAATTCGTGGGTGCGGAACAAAATAGAGCCTACATTGTAACTTGAGCTGCGCTTGCTCTCCAGCCCAGTTCAATAAGTGTTGTGCGGCTTCCGAGCTAGAAATAATAATGCCATCACAGCCCAAAGCCAATTGTTGCTCAATTTGTTGCCGATCTAAAGTGGCAACGCTGCGCTGATAGGCCGTCACTAATTGTACGCTCGCACCCGCTGCGATTAAGCCCGCTGGCAAAATATCGCGGCCGCCATTGCCACGAAACAGTACAATTTTTTTGCCGGTTTGCTCACCCAACGTCGCCAATAAACCTTCACCATCAAATTGCTGCGCAGGACAAATAATGTGCTGCATGCCTAATTGGGCGGCTCGTTCGGCACTGCCCGGACCAATGACGGCTACGGGTAAATGACTGGGCCAAGGCTTTGAGCGTGCCAACATCACTTGATCTAATGCCGAAGGGCTAATAAAAATCGCCAGATCAAATTGCTCGAGCTGGGCCAGTGCATTCTGTAGTTCTTGCGCTGGATTGGGTGGCGAAATTGTCAGTAGTGGAAGGGTATGGCACTCTGCACCATGCTTAGAAAGCGACGCAGATAAATACCCAGCCTGTGCCTCAGGCCGAGTGATCCATAATCGCAAGCCGACAAGCGCTAAAGTCATACCGCTAATTGTTTAAGAATCTCGCGAGCGCCTTCGGTGCAAAGTAAGTCGGCAACGATACGGCCTAAACCATCCGCAGCCGCGAATGAGCCATTGGATTCGGCCACCACACGATGGCTACCATCGGGCATCGCCACTAAACCACGTAAGCGTAAAAAGCCTTCTTCATTGGTGGCATAAGCCGCCAGTGGAATTTGGCATGAGCCATTCAAACGCCGTGATAAAGCCCGTTCGGCCGTGACGCAAGCGGCGGTTTCATCGTGATTGAATGGTGCCAGTAAGGCCATTAAATCGGCGCGATCGCTACAGATCTCAATACCCACAGCGCCTTGCCCCGGTGCCGGTAGGCTAATTTCAGGCGACAGCTCGCAAGCGATCCGCTCGGCGAGACCAAGTCGTTTTAAACCGGCGGCCGCTAAAATGATGGCGTCAAACTCACCGTCGTCGAGTTTTTTGAGACGCGTTCCGACATTACCACGCAGTGGCTTAACCACTAAATGCGGATACAGTGCGCGAATTTGGCTTTCGCGGCGCAAGCTGGCGGTGCCCACAATCGCGCCCGCAGGCAGCTCGTCCGGATGTTTGAATCGATTTGAGACAAAGGCATCACGCGGATCTTCGCGCTCACCGATTGCCGCCAGGCTAAAGCCTTCGGGCAATACCATGGGTATATCTTTCATTGAGTGCACGGCCAAGTCGGCGCGTCCCTCACTCATGGCTTGTTCTAGCTCTTTGACAAACAAGCCTTTGCCACCGATTTTATTTAATGTGACGTCTAAAATTTTATCGCCTTGCGTGGTAATGCCTAGCAACTGCACCGATAAATGTGGATAAGTTTTTTCGAGCCAAGACTTCACAAAATGAGCTTGCCAGAGTGCCAGCGGGCTTTCGCGAGTGGCGATGACCACTTGGGTAGGCAGAGTTGGGCTCATAAGAAAAATCCTTCAGTCAGACAAAAACACAAGTCTAACATGCGCGATGCAGCATGCGCTGCTCGCGCCTTATTCGAGATGACGTTTGCGCTCTGGCTGTGGTTTGTTCTCGGAATCGAAGTCAAGGAAATCCAAATGTGGCACCGTTGACTCTGGGGTACTCGCTGTTATTTCTGGTTCAAAAGCGGGAAACATTTCGATTTCTTCTGCGGATTGAAATGATATCCCTGACATTTCATCCTGCACTTCAGGTAGCTGAATATCTAACATGATTTCTGGCGCGTTGATTGGCGTGGCTTCGCTGACTTTAACATCCACGATCGGTGTGGTTGGAAGGGCTGCCGTTTCGATGTCTAAGAATGCGGACATCATCGTTGCCGGTATAGGCTCTGGATGGATATCCAGCTCGACGTCTTTGCTGTCGGGCGTGATTAAATCGACGATGCCTGTTGTGTTGGGGCGATTGTGGCGCTGATAGAGTTCATTCTCTGGATCAAGTTTTGAGCCGATATTACGCACCAACTCCCAATCGGCTTCGTCTTTTACGATTAGACTGAGGTTTTTCGCTAAATTGGCGTATTCGGTTTTCATGCCTTGCTGGCGGAAAACCCGGAATAGCATTAACCAACGCTCAATATCTTCTGGATCTTCATCAATGCTGCGATACAGTAAATCAATCGCCTCGGCGACTTCACCTTGCCCCAGCATAATTTGAATTCGTGCCAAATCGACAGAATCAAAGTCACTGACTTCAATTCCTGCACCGGGATGATGTAAAAATGACATCATGGTTGGTGTGTGTTCGGTGGTTTTATGCCGTGTGGCGTAGGTTTTAAACTGTTCCATCAAGGTTTGATCAGTATGTGGGGTGGGTTCATTGCCTTGCTGCGTTTGGCGACGACGCCAAAATAGCCAGCCGCCGACCGTGGTGGCAATGCCAATTAAACCTAAACCAATCAGCCAAGCTGGCGTATTGCTTTCCGGCGCGGCGACTTCTGGCGTTGGCACAATGCGTTTTTTATTTGGTCGGCTGGCGGCGATGGCGGCAGTGTCACTGACGGCAGCGGTACTGACTGTGCTGGCAGTGATGAGCGCTTCAGGCGCGCTGGTCATCGGCTGGCTGGCTAGCGGTAAGCTGGCGCTCGTATTGAGCTGGCTTAGGCGCGCATTGAGTTGCTCGACTTCTAATTGTAATTTGAACTGCAGTTCCTCAAGTGTTTTGACTTTTTCTTCTAAAGCTTGAGTGTATTGCGCTGCTGATGGCGTGCCCGTGCTCGCTGGTTTAGTGCGTTGACTCGGTTCGCTATCGAGTCGTAATTGGCCTGCTTCGACTGTGGGTGTGGTTGGCGATTTTTTTCGCACTGAGCGTAGCTTGTCAGGAATGCTCACCACAGTACCGGCACTTAGTTCGGAATTCGGGTCAAGGTCAGGATTGTTGGCGCTGAGTTTTTGCAAGTAGCGAGGATATTGCGGGGTATTTTCGGGGTAATAGCGCTTTGTGAGTTCGCGCAAACTCATCGGTTTTTTTAGCGTCAGCTGATGATCTGTTCTCTCGGCGAGACGTTTTGCTCATTGCTTGATTCGGCGCGGCGCGGGCGCACTTCACGCGGCAGTGGGCGACTTGGCGTATCGCGTTCGGCTCGGAGTGGCGCGATATTTAAAAAGGCGGTGAAATCGCGCGTCATTTGTTGATTGGCGCAGGCGAATTTAACCGCAAAAGCAATCGTCGGCTCACCGACTGCTGAGCGTGATTCGATTAATAGTACGCCGCTGAGTTCTCCGTTGGGACGGAGTTGGATGGTGGCTGGGCCTAAGCCAGGTAATTCATTATTGGATGCACGTAATTCAATACATTGTTCATTGATCGCTTCGCCGGCATTTAAGCGATAGGGCACAAGGCCGCGAAAGGGTTGTCCGATGTAGGACTGTAATTGTAATTCGCCCATGGTCATACCGTGAGCTGAACCAAAGCTTAGACCCAGTGTACCAATGGTCGCGCAGAGTGTGGCGCGGCGAAATTTAAAATGCGGCATTGATAATTTAAACCATAAATTGAATATTTCATTCATTGTCAGGCCTTCTGGCATTCAACTCAACAAAAAAAATAAATAAGATAACGTGATATTCATTTTTAGCTAATTTACTGCGGTTTTTCAAATATAAGCATATATTAATGTGCTGCCTGTAAATTGCCGCCACAGTGCTGAATCCAGCAAAGCATAAAAATGCCGTGCACAGTGATTTCACCATAAACAAAGCTGCTCCGGCACTTTGCGCTGTTCGTCAAAACGCACCCCTAAACCCAATAAACGCACGGCTTGCGGGCTACGTTTTAAACCTTGTTCAAGTAGCCGAATATAGGTATTTAATTGCGGCGAGTTGCAAATACATTCCACTGTTGTTTGTGTGAAATCAGCAAATTTAATTTTGATAAATGCTTTATGAATTCGCTCATCGGCTAAACGCTGCATTCTAATTTGCCAATCGCTAAATAATTCCGCCAGTGCTTGCTGGCAAGCTGTGCTACTTAAATCATGGGCGAATGTATTTTCTACCGATAATGACTTGCGACTTTCATGCGGGGCCACCGGGCGATGATCGATACCTTGTGCTTGTTCGTGGAGTAAATGCCCCAAGCGACCAAATTCACCAATAAGTTGCTCTAGTGACCAAGCCTGAATATCGGCACAGGTATGTATACCGCGCAAAGCAAGTTTATCTGCGGTTACCTTACCAATACCCCATAGCTTTCTTGTGGGGAGCTGCGGCATAAATTCGGCAATATCTTGGGGCCGAATCACAAATTGTCCATTCGGTTTGTGCCAGTCGCTGGCAATTTTGGCCAGTAATTTATTTGGCGCAATGCCTGCGCTGGCGGTGATGCCGATTTCACGCTCGATACGGGCTCGAATTTGCTCGGCCATTCGTGAGGCGCTGCCTGCGCAGTGTGGTTGGCCGCTAACGTCTAAATACGCCTCGTCCAAAGACAGTGGCTCGATTTGATCGGTGTAATCAGCAAAAATGGCGCGCATTGCTTGTGATGCCGCTTTGTAACGGGCAAAGTCGGGTGGTACCACCACCAACTGCCGGCAACGCTGTTGCGCTCGATAGGTCGACATAGCCGAATGAATGCCAAATTGGCGCGCAAGGTAGTTGCAAGTAGCAATGACGCCACGCCGCTCAGCCGAACCGCCCACGGCGAGGGGGACTTCGCGGAGTTCTGGTCGATCACGCATTTCAACGGCGGCATAAAAGCAGTCGCAATCAATATGAATAATTTTGCGCTGAGGCGTCACAGTATGGCTTGAGTAAATAAAACAAATTGTACGTTCGTTCTATATGGCTGTCAGTGTTTTCTGCTTCAGCGGCAATGACGCCGCTTTGATTGGGCATAGTGCTATTGGGTATCTCGATGGAGATTAATATTTAAATGGTTCGCATAGCAATACATCGCACTGCCGCCTGTAATGACTGGTAGCACTGTTGGTGATTGCACTGAGCTGGCGAAGTCCGCGTTGATTAGCGGCAGTAGTTCGCCATGATATAGCTGCGCTGAGTCGGGTATTTTCGACCGCTAGGGGCGCAGGTTTTTAGCACCACATCGCCAGTGTCACAACGGCGCGACATGGTGACGCGTTGGCCGATGCTGAGTTTTTTGCGTTTATTGTTGTAGGCGTTAAGAATTGAATCGTAAGTCCCGGTCGCGATGGACTGCTCGACGCCGTGGATGGTCATAAGCTTCAGAATGTAATTGTGCTCGATCATGAGGTCTCCAATTGCAGCTTATTGAAGCGCCGATCTGCCTTTGTGTTCTGCGCTTGATTTGCATTGAGCGCATTGGCACAGCATCAAATCATTGCTTTTAAAATGAACCACTCGCACTCTGTTGCCGTGATGTTTCGCTTGGGCAGCAAACGGCTGAGTCACTAGGGTCTGTTGACGTTTGGTTTTCGGTCGCTGCTTGCGCGATTTTCGCGGCAGATCAAGGCATTTTATGCGACCAATAACCCGTTATTCGAGCATGAAATAACGCAGAGATGCCGCGAAAAGCGCCCAGCCCTTAGGGTTTGGCTGCGGATTTTTTAAATCAAGTCAGCCTGACTCTGCGTTGAAAAACGCTTGCATAGAATGACTATGCCACGCGTCTTTCGCCTTGTTTCAGGCCAAAATCAGCACAAACGCGATCCGCAAACCAAATATCAACAGATCCTAGTATCTGATTATATTTTTACCATTTTGTTGCAGTTAAGAAATAAAGTCGGAGTGTTGTTTTTTGGGTTTTGTCAGTTTTAAATCAGCTAAAAACAATCTTGGAGTAGGTTAATGTTCTGCTACGGTTAATGTATTTCACTGTCAATGGGGCGATGTGATGACTCAACTGGATGACCTTACTCGTCGGCGCGCTAGCCAAATTGTGTATCAGATCTTTCCCGAGCGATTTGCCATTGGCGGCGGCTTAAGTAGCGCGGAAAAATTAGCCAGCGCGGCGTATGCGATGCCGAATGTCGCCAAATGTGGTTGGGATGACAGCACCTTAAATCAGCCATGGGGACAGCAATTTTTCGGTGGTGACTTAGATGGTATAGCTGACAAAATCGATTATTTGCTGGATTTAGGAGTGACCGGAGTTTACCTCACGCCGATTTTTAGTGCGCCGAGCAATCATAAATACGACGCCACGGATTTTTTTACCATTGATGCCATGTTTGGTGGTGAGGCGGCACTACTACGTTTGATCGATACATTGCATCAACAAGGTATGAATCTGACGCTGGACGCCGTGCTTAATCATGTTTCTGAGTTTCATCCGTGGTTTTTAGCCGCGCAACAAGGTGTCCCAAGCAAGCGTGATTGGTTTACTTTTCTGGCAGATGGACGTTATTTATGTTGGCAAGATTATGGTTTGATGCCAGAGCTTAATTTGGCCAATCCGGCAGTCAGAGACGTGCTGTACCGTCAGCCAAACAGCGTAGTGCAATACTGGTTAAGTCGAGGTATCGACAACTGGCGCTTTGATGTCGCGCAAGACGTCGGTATACCCGTCGCACAAGAGATGGCCGAGGTGGTGGGTAAAGCGTATCCAGAGGCTGGGTTACTTGGTGAATTAAATGGTTTCTCTGGTGGCTGGTTTCAGGCTGGTGCTGGTTATAGCGGCATGATGAATTACTGGTATCGCACCGCGATTTTGGCTTGGCTGGCAGGCGAAATCGACAGCATACAAATGAATGCGGCGATTCAAGATGCTCGTGATGCGTATGGCTTGAAAGGCTTGTTGTGTTCGTGGAATATGTTGTCGAGCCACGATACGCCGCGTTTGATTACCACCGTTGGTAATTTGCATGACGCGCAACTGGCGATGGCGATGCAATTTACTTTGCCGGGCATCCCGCTCGTTTATTACGGCGAAGAAATCGGTATGCAAGGTGGCGCGGATCCAGATTGCCGCCGGCCAATGCGCTGGAACGAGGCCGACTGGAACCACGCGCAGCGGGCATGGGTTAAGCAATTGATTGCCATTCGTCAGCAAAATACCGCCCTACAGTATGGCGATATCATCGTTTTGGGCCATCGACTGGCGGGTAATACCCTGGCGTTTTTACGTGCCACCGATGTTCCGGGGGAGGCGGCTTTGGTGGTGGTGAACTTGGCTGATACGCCGCTGGCGAGTCGTTTATTGATTCCTTATTCGCATTGGTATGACGGCGTGCCGTTGCGCGATGCTTTAGGTGGCGCGCCAGATAGCAAAATGCAGGCTGGTAGTGTGTTGCTGCAACTGCCTGCGCGATCGGTGGCGATTTATCAAGCGTTTGAGCCTTACCAAAACTACACTTTTTTTTAAACCGCGGAATCAGTAATGCCGCGCACGCGTGATTGGCAATAAACGCAATTAGCATTGCTTGCCGCAGGGTTGAGTTTTGAATGCCCATTGATTTTATTGAGGTATTTTTTGAGCGCAATAATTTTTGTTTAAAATGCTTGCCAAGCAAGGTCGAATCAGGAATAATCCGCCTCCTACACAGAACACACTCATGCCCGGGTGGCGGAATTGGTAGACGCAGGGGACTCAAAATCCCCCGCCGAAAGGTGTGCCGGTTCGAGTCCGGCCCCGGGCACCAAATTCAAAAAAGCCGATCTTCTAGATCGGCTTTTTTACGTCTGCACATTCCTGTTTTACTTAATCATCATCCCAGTCGCGATCACGGTCACGGCCGTGGTGGGGATGCTTTTTATATTTCTTATATTTTTTATCGTGGCGATCATGCCAGCGTCCTTGATGATAGCGGTAATGCGACGACCAATAGCGTGGGCTTTGCCAATAGCGGCCATCCCAGTAATAGCCTCGATGATTGCGCGACCCGAGTTGCAAGATTGGCGTTGCCGGTGAAATCCCCACCGGGGTACCGATGGAGATATTGATACTGGCAGTGGCGCTCAGCGGAAAAGCACATGCGGCGCTGATTGCCAGAATAAAGAGCTTGTTCATAGACACGATTATCAATAGAAAGCAGCGATTAACTTGTAACGCAAATGTGTGGTGGCCAATGGCGATCACACTTTTGCACCTGTACTGAGCATAAGTTCTATCTTCGATTGTAGCTATGATGCAGGCCACTCTTGGGATGGTAATTTTGCGCTACTTCTAGCGCCTGTTGACGTTGGCTGAGCCCGCCGCGTTGGCGTGCTGTTCGCAGCGGCGCTGTGTTGTAGCAAGCGTACATAAATGCTTTGCGTTTTAATTACTTAAGTTGGAGTTTGCAACGACCAAGTCAACGCCAGCAGGCGTTAGCCTCCGGCACGTTTGGTTTTAAAGCCTTGCCGGTTTAGTTCGTTGATGATGCTGTCGCGATGCTCGCCTTGAATTTCAATTTGCCCATCTTTGACCGTGCCACCGGTGCCACATAAGGTTTTGAGTTGTTTGCCCAGCGCCGAGAGGGCGGCGCTATCGAGGATTAAGCCTTTGACGACAATCACCGCCTTGCCCTTACGTAGCTCGCGGCCCACTCGGGCGATACCGTCGCCACTGGGGAGTACCGCTTTGCAGCTGCATGCTGCTTGCGGCTGACGACACGTTGGGCACATTGTGCCGTGCTCGGTTGAATAGACGAGTCCACCGCTGGTTTTTTTACTCATCTTGCTCTGCCTTCAACTTGGGAAATAGCACCTCGGTATAGCCAAATTGCGTCATATCGGTGATGCGTTGTGGATACAGCACGCCAAATAGATGGTCGCATTCGTGCTGCACGACGCGGGCGTGAAAGCCACTCACGGTGCGATCAATTGGAGTACCAAATTGATCAAAGCCTTGATAGCGTATCTGGGTATAGCGCGGTACGACACCTCTTAAGCCAGGCACAGACAGACACCCCTCCCAGCCAGATTCGAGTTCTATGCCAATGGGGGTAATGATGGGATTGATAAGTATTGTTTGTGGCACCGCATCGGCGTCGGGATAACGCGCATTTTGCGCAAAACCAAACACCACCACTTGCAGGCTAACGCCGATTTGCGGTGCGGCAATACCCACACCTTGGCTGTCGGCCATCGTATCGAATAAGTCGACGATGAGTGCATGCAGCTCGGGCGTATCAAATTCGCTGACTGTTTGTGCCGTAGTCAGTAGCAAGGGCTCACCCATTTTTAACACTGGACGAATAGGCATGATTGATTTGTGTAAAGAAAAATTTAATTTTAACTGATCGAATCCATGCGCTGAAATAAAAACGGCTGCATATGCAGCCGTGATTCATTTTTGGTGCCAGCGCGGCAGAAAAGCAAACGTCAACAGATCCTAACTGACGCGATAGCGCGCAATTTGATTGCTCAGCGTATCGGCCATGGTGTCGAGTGTTTGAGCCGTTCCCGCAACGTGGACGGTACTTTGGGTGTTTTCATCAATCATTTGGACGATAGATTCCACGCGATTGGCGAGCATTTGGCTGGCCGATGATTGTTCGGCCAGCGCAATATTCACTTCTTCAATCACTTGCGCCACCGATTGTGCGCTGCCACTAATGCTGCTCATGGCTTGGCCGGCATTGTGAGCCACTTGCATGCCGGTTTCCACGCTGCTGACAGACGTTCGCATTTGTTCGGCCATATTTTTCGCACCATGTTGAATCGTGCTAATCATGGCCGAAATTTCTTGTGCTGAACGGCCAGTTTTTTCAGCTAATTTACGCACTTCATCGGCCACCACGGCAAAGCCACGGCCTTGCTCTCCGGCACGCGCCGCTTCGATGGCCGCATTGAGCGCAAGTAGATTGGTTTGGTCGGCGACATCTTTAATTACCATGGTAATGCCAGAAATACGATCCGATGATGCGTCGAGCTCTTCAGCGGTGAAGGCGGCTTGGCGAATCGAATCGGCAATGCGGCCAATGTCGGTGACCATGGCGCTAATGTGCTCGACGCCATTCCTGGCCGCTTGCCCCGATTGCTGTGACATTTGCCGTGCATCGCCGGATAAATTGGCGATATGGCTAATGCTGGTGGAAATTTCTTCTAGCGTAGCGGCCATTGAGACACTTTGATCAGACTGTATTTCAGAGCTGTTTTTGACTTGTGCCGAGGTGCTCGATAATTGCTGCGCGGAACTTTTTAGTTGCGATGATTGCTGTTGTAGCTCACCCAAGGTGGCAGCTAGCGCGCCGAGTAAACGGTTAATGGCCTGCGCCATATCGGCGAGCTCGGTGCCGCCATCGAGCGGCAGGCGGCGAGTTAGATCGCTGTGTTGATCAATTTGCATGATTTCATGCTGCATAAAATGCAGCGGCCGAATAATCGAGCGGCTGATCAATAAAGCGGCGGCAATACCAGCAAGGAGGGCAATTGCGCCCATCAGTAAGAGAGAGTTGCGATTTTGATCGGCTTGTTCAGTGATTTTTGATTGTGCTGCCAGCATGGCTTGATGCGATAAATCATAGCTTTGCTTGACCTTATCACTCAAATCACGAATCGGCTGTTTATGGGGCTCAAGTGCCAGATTGGCTTGTTGCGGCGTGGTGATTTGGCCTGAGCTAATTTGGCTATACACGGTGTTTAATGCGTCTTGATAGCCTTTCACTTGCATCGGCATTTGAGCTGCAATGCTTTTCAGTTCGGGCGAGAGGGGTAATGCGCTGAAAGCACTAATTGCAGTGTTGAGTGCGGTCAGTTGTGTATCCCATTCGGCTTTCAGTTTTTTTACGGCATCAGGGTTTTGCACATCAACGGCAAAAAATAAGTCTTTTTCTCGTTGGCGGGTTCGGGTGACGAGATAGCGAATTTCTTGCGCTTGATCGCCAACGGCCACGTCGGACTGCAAAATTTGTGAACTAGACTGCTGTAAATTATGAATATTCAATACGCTGATGGCAATAATGGCGAGTAAGAGTGCCAGCAATAAACCAAAGCCCAGCATGAGTCGGGTAGAAATTTTAGCAAACATGGTCAAAGCTCCGGGCGAATACTGCGTCAATTTTTTGTTGTGGGCGGAAGGAGTTGAAAGTGAACGCATTGAAACCAATAAAGCGCTGGTAATGACAAGCGCTGCCGCTTTGTTGTAATCGCCGTGGTTGACAATGTTATTGTTTTATAAGGTATCGGCATGGATTTCGCTTCCTAAAGTGCAAGCATAAACAGAGTTTAGTTTTTGACTAAACCAAGACCTGCCGGGTGCTGGCCATATAGTGATGAATTTGTTGCTCAATTTGCGGGGCGATCATGAGTTCAGGTCGACGACCATGCGGACAGGGCAAGGCGGGCGTTGTGCCAAATAAGCGGCAAATTAGTGGCCGCTCTAGATACACACTACAGCCTTTTTCCGCCAGATGGGGGCAAGATAATTCGGCCAACGCCGTCTCTTGCTCAGCCGCGGTTTTGCGTGGCAAACGTGACATTTCTTCGGGTGATGTGGTTACAGGGCCACAACAATCATGGCAACCGACAATACATTCAAAGCTGGGAATTCGTTGACGTAAAAAGCGAATCGTTTGGCTGTTTGGAGTCATTGTTGTGTGAGCCAATGAAAAAAGATCGCCAGTTTACGCCGAGATCATAAAAACGGTTTTAGTCATGGTATGAGCGGTAACTTAGGACGACGTCATTCCGATGGAAGGTCGTTTTTGTGGCGCACCGTTAGGATTTGGTGGCTTTGGGGTTGATACTGTGATGCAAAGTGCTGACTGAGCATGACTCAGTGGCGTGCTTCCGGCCTTGCCTCTGGCCAAAAATAGTCCTAAGGCGGTTGATATAGCCAACGTCAACAGACTTTAGGCTAGATTTGATTCCTGCGAATCGCACTGTGAATGTGCGAGAATGGCAGCACTGATTTAAGGCTAAAAAAATATGCAAGCAAAACCGCGTTCTAAAACTTCTCGCCCTGCCGCGCCCAGCGTGACTAAAGCGCCAGCACAATTGCACCCGCGCAATCCGCATCGTGGTCGCTATGATTTTCCGAGCTTGATTGCGGCTTGCCCAGCACTAGCGCCCTTTGTGGCAGTGAATCCGTATGGTGATGAGTCGATTGATTTTGCCAATCCAGCGGCAGTAAAAATGCTCAATCGTGCTTTATTGGCGGCATTTTATGGCGTACAAAATTGGGATGTGCCGGCAGGTTATTTGTGCCCGCCGATTCCGGGGCGCGCCGATTATATTCACAATTTGGCGGATTTATTGATTGATAGCCATCGTGGCAAAATGCCGGCCGTTGTTCGGGTGCTGGATATTGGTTGCGGTGCCAATTGCGTTTATCCCTTGATTGCGGCCAGTGAATACGGCTGGGAATGCGTCGGCTCAGAAGTCGATGAAGTGGCGCTGGCTAATGCGCAGCAGATTGCGGCGGCCAATCCACAATTGAATATTCAATTACGCCAGCAAAAAATCCCCGGGGCGATGTTTTTAGGCATTATTCAAGACGATGAGTTTTTTGATTTAACCTTATGCAATCCCCCATTTCATGCTTCTTTGGCTGAGGCCAGTGCTGGCTCGCAGCGTAAATGGAAAAACCTCGGCAAAGCACCGCGTACCAGTAAGGCAGCTAGCACCGCAGCGGAAAAACCGCTGCTCAATTTTGGTGGTCAAGGCGGCGAGCTGTGGTGTGAGGGGGGAGAAGAAGCGTTTATTCAGCGCATGATTTCAGAAAGTCGGCAAATTGCTCAGCGTTGCTTGTGGTTTACCAGCTTGGTGTCGAAAGCCAGTAGCTTGCCGTTGTTGTATCGCACTTTAGAAAAAGCCGGTGCCTATGATGTGCGAACGATTGAAATGAGCCAAGGTCAAAAGCAAAGCCGCTTTATTGCTTGGACATTTATACCACCAGCGTCGCATGAGCGTTTTGTGTCGGCTTAACGCGATCTTGGTGATCTCAGCCCAGCGATAGGCTTGGGTGTTGTTTATTGTTACCTATGGGTATATTGCTGCGGCTCTTTTTTATTAAAGGGCACATCAATATACCCATTGTCTATTATGACAATTGAAAATAGCACTTGTGCCGGTTTGCGGCGCTTCGTAGAATCCGGCGGCCTTTTATTCTCAAGTTCTCAATGCTGGCTTCGCGTGGGTTTCGATTAAGCGGTTTGACGTTAGCGCTGTTTGCAGTGCTGGCGATGCTGCTGATGAGTATGGTGCATCGCCCGCCGATGCAGGATTTCGCACGCCCAGCGTTGTGTAGTAGCGTATTTAAAACGAGCGACCTACCTGTTGATTCTGCGCCTGCGGCACCAGTCAGCAATATTTGTAAAATATGCTTATTGGCCGCCAGCGCCAATGCCGCTTGCCCACCAACGGTGGCGATTTTACTGCCATTTGTCGCGTTTTTTGCTGGTGATCTGCCGCGTGTTTTGGCGGCTTTACACGTCGTTTCAGTTGATTTTTTACGCCCGCCAAGTCACGCCCCGCCGTCTGTTCTCTCGATTTAAAAACACACATTGATTTTAAATTTAGGCCGCTAGTGCGGTTGATTGGCCGTGCTCGCCGCACGTCCAATCAACCGCTCGCGGTCGGAGACTTGGTATGTCGAAAACAAAACCCTCACATTTTTATGCGGTAGTTTGGCGCTGGCATTTTTACGCCGGTTTATTGGTGATTCCGGTACTCATGCTGCTGGCGGTGACTGGCGCAATTTATCTGTTTAAACCGCAGCTTGATCCATTGTTATATCCGCAATTATTACGGCTTAGCCCGGCCAAACAAGCGGTGACGGCCGATGCCATGGTGGTGACGCTCACGCACAACTATCCGGCGATGCAGGTAACGAAATACACGCCGGCCGAACAAATCGATCGTAGCGCGCAAATTTAAAATTCAATTGGCCGATGGCGCTGAGCGCTTGGTATTTATTGACCCGTATCGCAATCAAATTTTAGGCGAACAAGATTTTGCTTGGACTTTACAAGGCATTGCGCTGCGTTTGCATGGTGAATTATTGATCGGGCCGTGGGGCGATGCGCTGATTGAGTTGGCCGCCAGTTGGAGTATTTTGCTGGTGCTGTCGGGCTGGTATTTATGGTGGCCGAGCAAGGCGGGGGTGTGTGGGGATTTTTTTACCTCGGCTTGGCGCTGGCAAGCGAGTTTTTTGGCGAGACTTACATGCGGTCGGCGGATTTTGGTGCTCGGGCGTACTGCTGTTTTTGCTGGTCACGGGTTTGCCGTGGACCGGGATTTGGGGTGAAAAATTTGCCGATGTTTGGCAGCGCTACCCCAGTGCCTTGTGGAATCAATTGCCAGAATCGACGCCGCTCACTCGCAGTTTAAATTCAACGGTGGATAAAGCCGTCCCTTGGGCGGTAGAGGCCGCACCCTTGCCGCATAGTGAGCACGCGGCGCATCAGTCGCAGCCATTGGCGACGACGGCATTGTCCTTAACGCAAATCCAAGGCATTGCCGGTAAGCTAAACATGCAAGCAGGTTTATCGATCAGCCCGCCCAAAGATGCCAAGGGCGTTTATACGCTGTCATTAGCGGTGGATGATCCAGTGCAGCAAAGAACGCTGCATTTAGATCAATACAGCGGCAAAGTGTTGGCGGACATTCGATTTGCTGACTATGGCTGGGTGCCCAAGGCGGTTGAATATGGGATTGCGATTCATGAAGGCAAGTATTTTGGCCTGCCGAACCAATTATTAATGCTGTCGGCCTGCGTGTTACTCCTCTTGATCTCACTCAGTGGCGTGGTGATGTGGTTAAAGCGTCGCCCTGTTGGTCAATTGGCTGCGCCCAAAACCCTGCAGAGCCTACTACACTGGAAAACTGGCAGTTTGATCTTGCTGGTGTTGGCTTTGTTATTGCCAATGGTATTTATCAGTGTTTTGCTGGTATTGACACTGGATTTTTTGCTGCTGCGCCGAGCGTAAAAAATACCAAACTAGGCTATTTCATTGGTTTGCGCATGGCTTTATCTTAATGGATTGAAAGTACTGTGCAATAATCAACAAAGTAAACTCTTAGTTTTATTGAAATTTAATTTTAATTTTCTGAAAGGAATTGAGATGAGTTCATTAGTGGTCGTGGGTTATGACAATATGTATAAAGCCGAAGAAGTTCGTTTGGCTTTGCGTAAATTACAAACTGAATATCTGATTGATTTAGAAGACGCCGTCGTCGCCACTAAAGACGCTGCTGGCAAAGTCAAATTGCATCAAAGCGCTAAATCTGACGGCCACAGGCGCAGTCAGCGGTGGTTTTTGGGGCGCTTTGATTGGCATGATTTTTTTAATGCCGATCGTTGGTATGGCGATTGGTGCATCAACCGGCGCTTTATCGGGTGCTTTAACTGATTTAGGGATTGACGATCAGTTTATGAAAGATCTGGCGGCCAATATGCAGCCAGAAAGCTCAACGCTGTTTGTTTTAGTGCGCAGCATGACGCCAGATAAAGTGCTCGAGCAATTGCGCGGCACCGGCGGGACTTTGCTGCAAACTTCCTTATCGCATGAAGATGAAGCCAAACTCCAAGCGGCACTCAGTGCTGCCAAGGTTGATCAAAGCGCCTAATTAGCGCACCGATTAGCCCAAGGCCGATGCGATGCATCGGCTTTTTTATGCGCGCAATTTATATGGCACGCGGTGACGACGTTTGGATTTGGCGCGAACAATATTCCAAGGAGGTAAACCAAACATCAATAGACCTTAGATGCGGATAGCACGGGTCGTGGTGTCAACGGATTAAGTTTAAAGACGCCGACCAATTGCGCCAGTTGATCAGCTTGTTCTTGTAATGCGGTGGCCGCGGCTGCGGCTTGTTCGACGAGGGCAGCATTTTGCTGAGTGACTTCGTCCATGTGGCCAACCGCTTGATTGACCTGACCGATACCGTCACTTTGTTCTTTGGATGCGATGGCGATGTCATGCATCAGGCGTGTGACGTGCTGAATACTGCGCTCGATTTCGGCCATGGTACTGCCTGCGGAGCTGACAATTTGGCTACCACGTTCGACTTCATTGACACTGCCGCTAATGAGTACTTTGATTTCTTTCGCCGCAATCGCCGAGCGTTGTGCCAGATGGCGCACCTCGGTGGCAACGACAGCAAAACCACGCCCTTGTTCGCCGGCTCGGGCGGCTTCTACTGCGGCGTTGAGTGCCAAAATATTGGTTTGAAACGCAATGCCATCAATCACGCTAATAATGTCGACAATTTTGCCGGATGAGGTATTGATCGATGCCATGCTACTGACGATCGATTGCACTAAGCCGCTGCCGGTTTTGGCAATCTGTTCCGCATTTTGTGCCAATTGCCTTGCGGTGATCGCATTGTCGGCATTTTGTTTGACCGTACTGGCAAGCTCTTCACTACTGGATGCGGTTTCTTCTAGGCTGGCTGCCTGTGCTTCAGTACGGCGCGATAAATCTTGATTGCCTTGTGCGATTTCTGTGGCGGCAACGTGAATCGTGTTGCCCGCTTGTTGAATTTCTCCGACCAGTTGCTGCAATTTATACACGGTGGCATTCATGCCTTCTTTGGTTTCGCCAAATAAGCCTGGGTAGTCTGTACGAATCGTTTGGCTTAAATCACCCTGCGCTAGCGCGCTGGCGACGTGCATGACATCACGCAAACCCATTTCGGTGACTGCAGACAGGCGATTGAGCAACTGGGCGATGCGAGCGCTAAAGCCGGTTTTATCTTCAACATCGAGCCGTAAACTAAAATTGCCTTGCTCGGCAGCAGCAGTCACCATGCTTTCAATCTCGGCAACGATATTACTCAGCGCAAATACCGTGTGATTTACGCCGTCTTTGGCTTTGCCAAATAAGCCTGGATATTCCTTTTGGATCGTTTGACTTAAATCGCCAATCGACAGCGCATTGGCGACGCGTAAAATATCGTTAAAACCAATGTCGCAGGTATTCATTAAGCGATTTAAATCTTCAATCATGGCCTTAAATTTAAATTGATAGCGCTGGGCATCGCCACGCACGGCAAAGTCGCCGGCAGCGCCGGCCTCGACCAAGGTTTTAATTTCATTACTGATATTGAGTAAAGCTTGTTTGACTTGATCGATCGCTTGGGTAATTTGCGCTTGATCGCCATTTAAACGCGGCATCGCCACTTCAAAATTACCTTGGGCATATTGCGTAATCACTTGTACGGTTTGCTCGGTGACCAGAATATGTGAATGCACCAGCTGATTGGTTTCTTGCGCCATCTCGCCAAATGTACCGGGAAATACCGTCGGATCCATACGGTGGCTAGTCCAGCCGGCGCGGTGTTGTTTTGCCATTTCGGTTTGTGAATGGACAAACCCTTGAATGGTTAATTGCATATTTTGCATCGATTGCAACAAGCGTCCGGTCTCGTCTTGTGAATGAATCACAATGGTATTATCCAGCTGACCTTGAGCGATATTTTCGGCAATCCCTACCGCACGAGAAAGTGGGATTGAAATCGCCCGAATTAGTAAAAAGCACGATACAGCGGCCAAGCATAAGCCAAATAAAATTAAGCCGGTCGTAAGTATTTTGACCTGCTGGTAACTGGTTTGCGCTTGCAAGTATTCGGCCTTGGCAACGTCAAGCTGTAGATTCATGAGTTCGCCAATGATTTCGCCAACAGGATCAATCGCTGGATATAAAATGCCGATCAGCTCGGTGAGTTGGCCTTGGATCGGGCCTTGCTGTTGGGCTAAAAATTGCTTTAAAAGCATAAATTTTTTGATTGGCAGCAGCAAAGCGCTGCTCGGCCGTTTGCGCTAAACGCGATTCGTCAGCGGTAAGGCTGGTCGCCTTATAGGCCAGCCATTGTTGATCGATCATTTGCTGCGCAGCTGCGACTTGTTGGGCGGTATTTTCTGCGCTGACCAGCCCAACTTGCGCTTTATTGGCGGCATCAATGATATTGACGGCGTAAGCGTCGGCAATGATTTTGAGCTGTTTGAGTGGCACCACCCGGTCTTCATAGACGGTTTTAAGCGACTGATTGACCTGTTGCAGGTTGTACAGACCCATACCGCCTAAGGTCATGAGCATTAAAGACAAGAATAAGACGGTATAAATTAACCGTTGTTGGATTGAAATTTGCATTGGTTTGCTCCGCGACAGTGAATCGCAGCAAGGATGAGGTGGTATTACCGATGAAGCCTATGTGGTTATTCTTGGAGAGTTCTATTGAATGTCAAGTAAATACGCTTGAGTCAACGGCTGTGCGTTTTTATAAGCTATTGATGATATTGGTGTTTTTTATGCTAGTGCGTGTGAATCGCACAAATGGAGAGTAAATGGGGCAGATCAAGCAGGGTGATTCATTGCAGCAGTTGACTGAACAAGTGAATCAATTTGCGCTCGAGCGCGATTGGCGGCAGTTTCATAGCCCTAAGAATTTAACCATGGCGCTATCGGTTGAAGCCGCCGAATTACTGGAGATTTTTCAATGGGAAGAATCGAGCACAACCACGCTATTAAATGCCACACAGCGCCAAGCGTGTGAGCATGAAGTGGCGGATATTTTGTTGTATTTACTGCAATTTTGCCAAGTAACTCAAATTGATTTAATTGCTGCCGCCCAAGCCAAATTGCAGCTCAATGCCGAAAAATACCCCGTCGCTTTAGCGAAGGGGCGCTCGGCGCGATCAACTGATTTGTAAATTTAACTGTGGAAATCGTCGTTCACGCTGTGCACTGGGAGCTCGCTCCAGCGTTGCAATTGTCGTGGCTCGGCGATTTTTAGCGTGGTTTGGGATGTCAGCCAGTCGGTCAAACCTTCGCGCATGAAGTTGAGTTCTTCAATACTAAAGCCATATAAATCGCGCAATAGTGCGCCGTGTTGAATATTGATTTCGCCGTCAAAAATAGTCGCGGTGGCAAGGTAATATTCATCGTGGATGAGGGCTACCCAATACACTCGATCTTGCGCTTCAAGTAGCGCCAAAGTGCCTTTGGGCATGGCGGCAAGCTCTTGCGCTGCCAATTGGCCAACGGCGTGCAGCCATTGCCAGCTTTGCTCAGTTAAATCATCCACGCCATACGCGGGAATGTCGGTATTGATGTTGGGTGTGAGCACGATAATTCCATTTCTTATGGGTATATTAATGCAGGCCATTTAAAAAGCTGCATGCATTAATATACCTTGATGAGTTGTGATTCAAATTCTGCATTGATACCGCGCCAATGGCTGGCGCGAGAGCAGTGCATTCTAATTATGCCTGAGTGATGGATCTCTGCGGGCTAACGGTAGTGATTCTTACAAAGTTGGGGTATGCCCGGTTGTTAGCGGCTTAAATCCAGATTTAAGCGCCTGTTGCTCGTTGTTTGGCTCGCCGCGTTGCTGCGGATTTTGGCCTGAGGTAGGACGCAAATCACTGAGTCATTCCACGTCGGCGCTTTGTAACGCAGCAGATTAAACGTCTACAGCGCCTAATGTTCACCACGGCGCCGGATTAAAGCGCGCAACCAAAAAATCGAGCAAGGCACGCACGGCAGGGGATAAATGCCGCCGTGATGGATACAGCGCATAAATCGTCATCGTCGGGGCTTGCCAGTCGGGCAAGACGATGTGTAAATCGCCACTGGTCAGCAAGGGATTGACCAAATAACTCGGCTGCAAGGCAATCCCGCTGCCGGCCAAGGCCGCATGCAGTAAAACGGTGGCTTCATTGGCACTAAAGCGGCTACGAACGGCGACGGTGCGCTGCTCTTGGCCACGGTTAAAATTGCCAAATGCTTTTGCCAAAATTAGCGTAGCTTAAACAATCATGCAGGGTAAGTGCCTCTGGGTCATTGGGAATACCGTTTTGCGCTAGATACCTAGGCGAGGCCACCAGTACTGATTCACACGCCGCCAAAGGGCGTGCAATCAATAAAGCATCGGGCTCAAGGCTAATGCGAATCGCTAAATCAATTCGGGATTCAACTAAATTCACCGCCATATCGTTGACGTTTAAATCGATTTTTAGCGCCGGATGCTGCGCTAAAAAGTCGCCAATTGCCGCTGCTAAATGCGCATGGCCAAACGACATGCTGCACGTTAAGCGTAATTGCCCGCGCAGCTCGCCAGCATGTTGTGTGCTTTCTTCTTCAATATCTTGCATCAACGCCAACATTTGCTGGCTGCGCCGCAGGCAGTTTTCGCCAGCATCAGTGAGGGTCACGCTACGCGTTGTTCTTTGCAGTAGCCGCGCGCCCAGCCATTGCTCTAGCTCGGCGATATAGCGCGTTACCATCGCCCGCGACATGTCGAGCTGATCGGCCGTGGCGCTAAAACTGCCGGTGCTGGCGACGCTGCTAAACACCTGCATGGCTTTTAGTCTATCCATCGTCGACTTCCTTTATTTGATCGAATTTTGCAACAATCATGACCATGATAGCGCATTTATCTGGCTGTTTAACGCAACTACACTGGCTTCAGTTCAATCAAACCACCCAAGGAAGACATCATGTTGCGTACCACATTACTCGCCAGCACTTTAGCTTTAAGCTTTAACGTCGCTCAAGCCCAAGATAGCGTCAAAGCGCCGTTGCAACTCAAAGTTTACAACGCCGACGCCACCAGCTTTCATGTCAATTCGGTGTTGATTAGCGGAGAAAAAGAGGCCGTATTGATCGACAGTGGTTTTACGCGTGCCGATGCTTTGCGCATTGGGGCCAATGTGCTCGACAGTGGCAAGCAATTAACCACGATTTTGATTAGCCAAGCTGATCCTGATTATTATTATTTTGGCGTTGAAGTGTTAAAAAATATGTTCCCGCAAGCGCAAGTCGTGGCGACGCCAGCAGTTCTGGCCAAAATCAGCAGCAAACTAGCCGGGAAAGTCGCATTTTGGGGACCAAAAATGGGCGCCAATGCGCCGAAAAACCCAGTTTTGCCACAGCCTTTGCAAGGCAATACTTTAATGCTTGAAGGGGAAACCATTGAAATTCGTGGCAATACCGGCATCTTGGCGCACCGCCCATATGTGTGGATTCCATCGATTAAAACCATTGCTGGCAATATTGGCGTATTTGGCGGACTACACGTTTGGACTGCCGACACCCAAACCGCTGCCGAGCGTAGTGCATGGCAGGCACAGCTCAATGAAATGGCGGCATTGCAAGCGGTAACGGTGATTCCGGGGCATATGCAAGCGGGTAGTTTGCTCGATGCCAGCCAGATTAAATATACCCAACAGTATTTGCAGCGCTTTGAAACCAATGCGGCCAGTGCCAAAAATAGCGGCGAGCTGATTCGCAGTATGCAAAGCGCTTACCCGCAAGCCGGTATGGGCATGGCGCTAGAGATTGGTGCCAAAGTGAATCAAGGCGAAATGAAATGGTAAAACGTTTAGATTATTATTTTGATCCACTGTGCGGCTGGTGCTACGCCGCAGCGCCTTTATTGCAGGCGCTGGCAGAACAATGTCCTGAGATTCAAATCGTGCTCCACGCTGGCGGCATGATGAGTGGCGAGCGCCGTCAGTACGTGACAGCGGCATTGCGCGATTATGTGATGCCGCACGATCAGCGCATCGCTGCTTTAAGCGGGCAAGTTTTTTCGCCAGCGTATTTCGACGGTTTGCTGCGTAATCCGCAAGCGGTGTTTGATTCCACACCGCCGACCTTGGCGATTTTTGCCGCTGCAGCGCTAGGAGGATCGGGCTTGCAAATGCTAAAAAAAATCCAGCAAGCGCATTATCAGCAAGGGCGGCAAATTGCGGATTTCGCGGTATTGTTGGATCTGGCGGCGGAACTCGGTTTCACTCGCGCAGCATTTGAGCAAGCGATGCAGCATGAAGCCACAACGATCGCCGCGCATTTTGCCCAAAGCCAGCAAGACATGGCGCAGTACGATTTACGTGGTTTTCCATCTTTGCGTTTTGCGGAAGGGGCCGCCATTAATTTAGGTCCATTTTTAGGTCAACCCGATGCTTTTGTGGCTTGGATTCAGCAGCAAACGCCTGTCTCTTTGCCCACAGATGGCGCTGCGTTTTGTAGTCCGCAAGGTTGTGAATCAACAAGGCTTTAGGGCGATGTTTGGATTGAATGCTGTGCTGTAGGCATTTAAATCGCAGATTGCGGTGGGGTGATGACCGCGATCTGCCGCCTTCTGTTATCCTCGATTTTTTTGTCGGTTGAGGATGAAATGCCATTTCCTTTGCAAGATCAGGAGGCGCAATTGACGCCAGTTGAAGAATTACGCCAGCAAATCGCCGAAATTAAAACCGCACAGGCCGCGCTCGATCGCAATGGCACTCAATACATTGTGATGATGGGCGATGTGGCTTTTAAGTTTGTAATGCAAGAAAAAACTGCCACGCAAGCCAGCGCCGTTGCCGCGCAATGGGCCACGCGCTTTACTGAGAGCGACGCCAAAATGATTGCGCGGGCGATTAAAAACGCCAAGGGCGAAACCGCACAAGCCATGCCTTTAGCTGCGGCGCTCAATATGTCCTTAGCGAAAAAAAATCTGAGTTTACAGCGGCTAGAGCAAGCCATCAGCGTGATTCAATGGCTGCCAGCAGTGCGTCGCGATTCAGCGAGCGAATAATCCTTAATCTTATGACTTCGTCTACCGCCATGCCGGCTTATGGCTGATATTGGCAGGCTTTGACTTGCCGGCTGCGGCTCAATTTGGCAAAACGGCTTGGGGTGCAGGCCGCACCCGTGCATTGCGGCAGAGTGAGCTCAATGATGCCCGGCTGTTCGCCGTGCAGGCTCAGCGGCGTCATGGCGCGCATTTGTGGCAAGGTTTGATAAACCAATTTGATTTTGATTTGCTCTCGTTGGCTGCGCGGATGTTGCCAGCGCTCGAAAATCATCGCTAACCCTGGCGCGGTGTTGTCGGGTTGCTCGGTGAGCTGCCAATTGAGGCCGAGCGCACCGGCGACATTGGCAATATTGGTGTCATGGCCAATTAGCCAAACCATCTTGGCGCTCGCTGCTTGCTGGGCCAAAGTGCCCCCGTTGGCGGGGGCGCGATCTTGCAGCGCATCGCTAATGACCTGCAATAAGGGCGTGGCATTGGCGCTGGCAATAAGTGGGGTTTTTTGGGTCAGCGCAAAATTGCCATTATGCGCAGTAAAGAGTTGCTGCCACTGCGCGGGCTGCGCAATGCGTCCCCAGCCGACCTGTGAATCAGGCATTCCCTCGGCGTATTGCAATAAAAAAATCTCGCTTAATGTGGAAGCTAAACCCAGTGCGCCCTTAAAATGCGCACCGTGGTGATCGACATGCAAACGGCTGGGCAACAATTGTGGCAGGCGGCAATCGCCTTGCTGCTGGGCCGAGCACAGCGGCGCGGCGTTCAAATTGAGCGTTGTCGCCAGTTGCTGATACGCGCTGGCAAACTGCTGATCGACCGGCTCAGTGCCCAGTTGCTGCTGAATCGAGCGGCGTACTGCCTTGGGGTTGAGCTGACAAATGCCCATTTTGAGCGGATGAAATAGCGGGTCAACTTGGCTGGCGTCCGCTTGGCTTTGCAGCGCGACGCCGCAATTGGGCGCAACGGCGTCGATGAACGCTTGACCGGTGGCGCGGGTTCTTTGCTCGCTATCGGCCCAAACCAGCATGCGGCCAGTTTCTGGGCAGCCTTGAGCGGGTAACAGTCCATTTTTTTGCCATGCGGTTTGATAATAGTGGCCAAGCAGCTGGAGTAATTGTCCTCCTCGTGGCGTGAGCTCTCCCAGTGCCACTGGCCACGCAGGCCAGCGATCGGGCGTCACTTGCTGCATCAGTGCTGTGTCTTTGGTGGGAGAACGAACCCCATGCCGATTGAGAATCACTACTTTGCTGATTTGCCACTCGTCGTCGGTGCTGGGCTGGGCGGTCCAGCCATTACTACTGGCGACAAGCAAAACACTGAGTACATGAGTAAGGATGCGCATGGCTGGTCTGTCGTCGTGGAGGGGTGGCTTGATTATAGTGAGTCGTGCTTGTGATGTTACGCAATTGATTTGTTGGCTAAGCGCTGCGTGCCTTGCCTTAGGCTAAAATCCACACTAACGCGGTTGGCAAACCCAACGTCAACCGAGCCTAGGCTTGAATCGGCAGCAAAAAAATGGGCAGGATATACCTGCCCATTGTATTTTTCTGTAGCCATTTTTAATCAATGGCGATATGGATATACCCTTATTTCAACATATCCAGCGCCAATGCTTCCGCCACTTTAATCCCATCCACCCCAGCCGATAAAATCCCTCCAGCGTAGCCTGCGCCTTCGCCTGCGGGGTAGAGACCGCGCTAGGCATGATTTAGTGTTGCTGTGGTGTTTGGATCAATCGATGAGTTGCACTAATTTCAGTTTGAAACTGGCTAGGCAGTTTGGCCCAATCGTGTATTTGCACCACATAAGGAATCGGGCTATCGGATAACGCTTGTTTTAGTGCGGATAAATCCGTGGCTTGCTGCTGACTTGCTGGGTGGCGAACAACCAAATCAATATCACTGGCATCCCAGTGCGTGCCTTTAACACGGCTACCAAATGCCCAGACCTCGGCTTGCGGCAGATAGAGTTGTAACAGCCGACACAGTGTCGCTCAGTGTTGCGATGGTAAGAATAACTGATCTTTCATTGCGGCAAGACCTTGAGTCGTCGCAGCAATGTTTGTGCATCTAAATGAAACTGCACAATGATGGTCAAAACGTGCTCTGCCAATTGTTCGCCATCATCATGTGCGGTTTGATTGCGGCTATCGCGATAAGTAAACCAGCGCTCGACTTCATCGACTGTCAGCAGCCCATATTGCGCTGCAGTACGCAAAACATCTTCGTAATTGAGCGTGGCAATTTTTCGCGGATCGCTGACAAACTCCAGCAAGGATTTGCGTAGCAAGTTGCCGCTGGTTTCTAGACAAAGCTCGAAGCCCCTTTAATCACCGCATTGCGAAAAACCTCGTATTGCACGCTGCCCAGTTCGCTGTCGTGCAGATATTGCAGTGACTGGTCCAGCGTTTGAATACGGCGTTCAAGGTGATCAAAATTTAGGGACATAACTAAGCCTTATTTTTAGTGTTCGCCCAGCTATAGCGTACTGGATCTGTTTTCAGTAGATGCGTTCGTAAAGCTTCTTTTTGTATTTTGTCAGCCCGCTTGAATATTTGTTTCAACTCTTCATCGACTGATTTTTCAGTATATCCACGCTCTACCGCTTTGGCGTACCACGACTGGCCGAGATCATAGTTCCCTATTTCCATATTGACTGCGCCCAGTAAAGTACATGGGCGGAAATTGTGAGGGGTGAGCTGATGAGCTTTGTCGCCCAAGGTGAGCGCCTCAGTCTGTAATCGCAAATCGCGCTTTACGCCGCCGTGGGTGGTGCAGAATGCCGATTTAAGTTTGGTATCTTTTTTCGTATCGATATCAATAGTGCTTAAAAGTGTATTTGCTGCGCGAGATTGATCTGATTTCCGATAATGCGCACTGGCATTCACCGCTGACCATGGATCTTTAGTGGTACTAAATTCATCGTGATGGAACTTAGCTTCTATACGGTGATAGGCTTTGCGTAATTCAAATGTGAAATATTGTTTAGCCGTTGTTTCAAGCCACACGATATCTTCATCGGTAAGTCGCGTATCTGCATCGACCTTATTCAGGATGTCGATGAGTTTCTTGAAGTAATCCTTTTCAATAAAACCCGAAATGCCATATTTATTTTTAAGTTTTTCTTGTTTGGCTTTGGCAATGTTGATTGGATCATTGTCGTGCCTTATTTTTTCTGCAAGAATGCGATCATGCTCAATTCTCATTAAGACAGCTCGCTGCTCTTGCTGTAATTTTAATTCAATATATACGTTTTCACGTTCAATTCTAATGCGCTCGCGCTCAGTAATTGTATCTATTGTTCGCTTATCTTGTTCAAGTAAAGATTGAGTAGTGAAATCCTCAAAATTTATTTCGCGGGATGCAAATTTTTGCAATGCAAAAAACTCATTTATTATTAAATAATTAGCGTCGTCTGCATTAAATGATAGATTTTCTGATTCTAATTTTCTCAAAATACTATGTAAGCGAGTGCCAAATATTTTATTTTCGTCAAGGTCAGAAAACCCATATTTCGAAATTAACTTGCTATATGTCTGTTTTTCTTCCGCCAACCGCTGAACACGCTGCTGTTCTTTTAGGCGATCCGTAGCGACTCTTAGCTCGATGGCTCTTTTCTCGATAGCGCGTTTTATCTCATTGGCTTTTCTTTCTTCTGCACGTCTTAGTTCATCAGCTTTGTAGTTTTTCGCTGTGTTGTCTTGCTAATTTTTTGCGCTGTAATACGTCTATTTCACATTGGAGTACTTTGTGTTCTTCTATAAAACGTTCGGCCAAAGCCTGTTTTTTATTACTAGTTCTGTTTGAAATTGCAATTGTAAATTCGTCGTTGTTTATTTTTCCAAAAGAAAAATCAGCAATTGCAAGTAGATCATATCGATTTAGATATGGTTCATCCAGTGGATTAAGCTTTCCTTCGTTTTCTAAACGCAGAATAATGCGTGCCAACTGGCCCCCTTCGGGGATTTCAGTAAGATCTGCTACACAGAATTTCTGGGTGAGCTTTAGGTGTTGATGGGCAGCTAGCGTATGTTCAGAATTTAGCTTTTCTTGCATATAAACCTAGAATAATTCAAAGATCTAAATAGGCAGTATGGCCTTGTAGTCATTATTATATAATGCCTACAAGGCCATACCCTTATTTCAAAATATCCAGCGCCAATGCTTCCGCTACTTTAATCCCATCCACCCCAGCCGATAAAATCCCACCGGCGTAGCCTGCGCCTTCGCCTGCGGGGTAGAGACCGCGCACGTTGAGCGATTGGCAATCGTCACCACGGGTGATACGCAGTGGTGAGGAGGTGCGGGTTTCAACGCCAGTCAGCACCGCATCGTGCATATCGTAGCCACGGATTTTTTTGCCGAAGGCGGGGAGTGCTTCGCGCATGGCAGTAATGGCGTAATCGGGCAGCGCTGCGGCCAGATCAGTCCAGTTCACGCCGGGTTTATACGATGGCTCGACTGCGCCGACGCTGTTTGAGGCGCGGCCAGCGAGGAAATCGCCGACCAGTTGCGCTGGCGCGTTGTAGTTCTCACCACCCAGAACATAGGCTTGGCTTTCGAGCTGGCGTTGAAATTCAATCCCCGCCATTGCGCCGCCGGGGTAGTCACTTGGATTGATGCTGACCACCATGCCGGAATTGGCATTGCGCTCGTTACGCGAATATTGGCTCATGCCATTGGTGACGACGCGGCCAACTTCAGAAGTTGCGGCAACAACGGTGCCACCCGGGCACATACAGAAGCTATACACTGCGCGGCCATTGGCGGCGTGGTGCACCAGTTTGTAATCGGCGGCGCCGAGCACGGGGTGACCGGCATATTTGCCCCAGCGTGCTTGGTCGATCAAAGATTGCGGGTGTTCGATTCGAAAGCCGACCGAGAATGGCTTGGCTTCCATAAAGACGCCGCGATGGTGCATCATTTCAAAACTATCGCGCGCACTGTGGCCCAGCGCGATGACCACGTGCTCGCTGAGAATTTCATTACTTGGTTGGCCTTCGACGCCGATTTCGGTGACGCGAACCCCGCGGATTTGCTTATTGCCATCGGGGGTGTCTTCAAGGATGAGGTCGTCAACACGCTGCTGAAAGCGAATCTCGCCACCGAGTGATTCAATCTCGGCGCGCATTTTTTCGACCATGCCAACCAGTTTAAAGGTACCAATATGCGGCTTGGCAATATATAAAATCTCATCCGGGGCACCGGCTTTAACAAATTCATTGAGTACTTTGCGACCGAGATGGCGCGGATCTTTAATTTGGCTGTAGAGCTTACCGTCAGAAAACGTGCCAGCGCCGCCTTCACCAAATTGCACATTCGACTCCGGATTGAGCGTACTTTTGCGCCACAGGCCCCATGTGTCTTGCGTGCGCTCACGTACCTTTTTACCGCGCTCGAGCACAATCGGTTTAAAGCCCATTTGCGCCAAAATCAGCGCCGCAAAAATCCCACATGGGCCAAAACCCACAACGATAGGGCGCTGCGCGCTGTTTGTGAAGGTGGCAGGTGCTTGGCCAACAAAGTGGTAGCGCGTGTCTGGCGTTGCTAGCACGTGCACATTGTTTTTAAATTGCGCCAGCAGTTTGCTTTCTAGTGCGCCGACGTCCAAATCGATGATATAGGCCAGTAGCATATGGCCTTTCCGCGCGTCAAAGCTGCGTTTAAACACGCTAAAGTGATTGATGTCGGCTTCGGCAATGCTCAAATAAGCGGCGATAGCGGTTTTGAGTTCGGCTTCAGTATGGTCCAGCGGCAGTTTGAGTTCGGTAATGCGGAGCATGTTGTCCTTCCGGGTTGAGGTTTATTCAACAGAGTATTGATTGCTAGCCCAAGGTAGATAAAGGCTAGCTGGATATACGTTGATTCAATAAAAAATACGCCACGCTACTTCTTGGCAGCGTGGCGTATTTTATCAGGATTAAAGGCTTATTTCTTTTTTGGTGCTTTACGATCTTTGGCGATCAGCTCATCGACCATTTTGGTAATGGTCGCATCTTCCGCGCCGACCATCGCTGGGCTAGTTACCCATTTGCCGTTAACCACAAACATCGGTACGCCATCCACTTGATAGTCTTGCGTGATTTTGGTGAGGTTTTTCAACTGCATTTGCGTTGAGAAGCCATTGTAATTGGCTTTAAATTTGGCAACATCAATACCTTGTTTTTTAACCCATTCTAGCAATTTGGCTTCGTTGCGTAATTCGATACGGTCTGTTTGCACGGCCTTCATTACGGCTTGCTGGTATTTAGCATCTAAACCCATGCCTTGTAATGCGAGGAAGATCTTGGCGTGGCCTTCCATATCATTGCGGCCATCCCACATCACGTGCACCCGGCGCAAATTAACGTCTTTTGGCAGTTTTGCTGCCCAAGCATCCACATAAGGTTCGATGGCAAAGCAGTGTGGGCAGCCATACCAGAAGAACTCGATCACTTCGGCCTTGCCCGGTACTGCAACGGGCATCGGTTTGGCCATGGCTTTGTAATCTTTACCTTCGGTAAAAGCAAAAGCCGCGGTGGCGCTCATTAATGACGCGGCGACGACGATGGTTTTAATCCAGTGCTTTAACATCATTTTTCCTTAGACAAGAGAGGGTATGGGAGATTGAGGCTTCACGCTGGGACTGGGGATGGGGCAGATTTGCCCGATCCCGACTTGCTGCTTGCCCCTACTTATTCGCGCTGCAGTTTGTTTAATTGGCTTTCACCATGGCACTATCAATGCCATTGGCTTTGAGCTGGCCGCGAACTTTATCTAGATCAGCAGTCGTATTAAAAGGGCCAACGCGAACTCGGTGCCAAATGCCTTTGTCAGGAATATCTGAGGTGAGAATGCGCGATTCAATGCCCAATAGCGCCAACTTGGCTTTTAGGTTATCGGCATCGCCTTCGTCTTTAAAGGCACCGACTTGTAACCAAGCATTTTTATTGGCATCCGCCTTGGGTGTGGCAGCGGGCGCAGCGGTTGGGCTGGCGCTGGTTTTTGGGCTGGCGGTTTTTACCGGTGCTGGCGTGCTGGCTACGGCCGACTCTTCGTTGAGCTCAGGCAATACTTTATAAAAATCAAAACGCTCGCCACTGGCGTTGGCACTTGCTGGTTTACTAGCGGCCGTGCTGGCTGGGACGGGGTTGAGCGCGACTTCTTTGCCATTGCCTGGCAACAAGACTTCTGGTGGCGCGACGGCGGTTTCTGGCGCAGAGCTCACGGCGTCCGCTGGGGTGGTATTGCCGTTTTTAAACGGATTACCACTGCGATTTAAATACAGCGCCACGGCGACTGCAATGGCAATACCGACAAATAAACCCAGTAGCAAACCGGTAATTAATGAGCTGCCGCCACTTTTACGTTGGCTATTGGCGCGGCTGCTGCTGGCATTGCGGTTACTACTGCGGATGGGTTTCATATCACGGCTCATGGCTTACTCTGTTCTCCGGCGGATAAGGCCTTTTTATCGCACAGCAGGGTATTGAGCACTGTGCGAAATTGATTCTACGAATCGCGTGATTCTACCGCGCTTTGCAAGTTCCAGCAGCGCATTATCAACACAACGCCGATAAGGCTAGCCGCATCGGCAGAAAAAACGACAGCACAAGCTGCCGTTTTGGCGTTGCCGAGCGTATGGCGCGGTGATTGCCCACGGCGAAGCGCAGCGCAACAGGTACAATGGAGTCACTCTGAATGAAAGGATTGCAAACATGTTAAATAACGACGTACTACGTAGCATTCGCTATATGCTCGATTTGAGCGATGCCAAATTAGTCGATGTACTGCAATTGGCTGGGCAAACTTTAGATAAAACCACGATGGTGGCGTTCTTAAAAAAAGAAGAAGAGCTCGAATATCAAGAATGTGATGATGTAACAATGGCCAATTTTCTCGATGGTTTGGTGTATTACCGCCGTGGCAAAGACGAAAGCCGTCCGGCAATGCCGATTGAATTGCCAGTGACCAATAACTTGGTGCTTAAAAAATTACGCGTCGCTTTTGAACTCAAAGACGATGATATTTATGCAATGTTGGCCGAAGCCGGATTTGAAGTATCCAAGCCAGAGCTATCGGCGTTATTCCGTAAAAAAGATCACAAGCATTTTCGCCCTTGCGGCGATCAGTTCTTACGCAACTTCCTTAAAGGCTTAACGCTGCGCGTTCGCGGTCGATAAGTGGCTGCTGATGGTGTTGGGTGTCTCTTTGTCGTCGTAATGCGCGCTTAAAGTGCGCTGTTTCTGGCGCGTGTAGCAAGTCGCGTGCAGGTTTGGCTCGGCTATCGTTATAATCGCTTTTATTGTTCCAACTATTTCTGGATTTTTCGCATGTCCGAATCTGCAAACAAAGCTTGGTCTGGTCGCTTTAATGAACCAGTGAGTGAATTGGTAAAGCGGTATACCGCATCGGTATTTTTTGATAACCGCATGGCGGAAGTCGATATTCAAGGCTCACTCGCGCACGCTGGGATGCTCAATCAAGTGGGTGTTTTATCGGATGAAGATTTGCGTTCGATTCAAAGCGGTATGGCCGATATTTTGGATGATATCCGCGCTGGCCGTTTTGAATGGAGTTTGGATCTCGAAGACGTGCATATGAATATCGAGCGCCGTTTGACCGATAAAATCGGTGATGCGGGCAAGCGTTTGCACACCGGTCGTTCACGCAATGACCAAGTGGCAACCGATATTCGTTTGTATTTGCGCGAAGCGATTGATGTTTTGCTGCGCTTGGTGCGCGAACTGCAAAAATCCTTGCTCGATTTGGCCGAAAGCAACGCCAGCACCGTCATGCCCGGCTTTACTCATTTGCAAGTGGCGCAACCGGTGACTTTTGGTCATCACATGTTGGCGTATGTTGAAATGCTCGGCCGCGACGCTGAGCGTTTGGTCGATACCCGTAAACGGGTCAATCGCATGCCTTTGGGCTCTGCGGCATTGGCCGGAACGACATTCCCGATCAATCGCTCAATCACTGCGAAGTTATTGGGTTTTGAAGGCATTTGCGAAAATTCACTCGACGCCGTGTCAGATCGTGATTTTGCGATTGAGTTTACTGCCGCTGGCGCTTTGATCATGACGCATTTGTCGCGTCTTTCTGAAGAACTGATTTTGTGGATGAGCCCGCGCTTTGGCTTTATTGATATTGCCGATCGTTTTTGTACTGGCTCGTCGATCATGCCGCAAAAGAAAAACCCCGACGTACCTGAACTGGTGCGCGGTAAAACTGGCCGGGTGAATGGTAGCTTGATTTCATTGCTGACTTTAATGAAAGGCCAACCATTGGCCTACAACAAAGACAATCAAGAAGACAAAGAGCCGCTATTTGATACTGTAGATACGCTCACCGACACTTTGCGGATTTATGCCGATATGATGCGCGGTATTACCGTGAAGCCTGATGCGATGGAGCGTGCTGCCAAGCAAGGCTTTGCCACCGCCACCGATTTGGCTGATTATTTGGTCAAGCGCGGCTTGCCGTTCCGTGACGCGCATGAGGCCGTGGCTTTGGCGGTACGTTACGCCGAGCAAAAACGCCAAGACTTGTCGGATTTAACCTTGGTTGAGTTGCAAAGTTTTTCTTCTTTAATCGAAGAAGACGTTTGCCATGTACTGACATTGCAAGGCAGTTTAGAAGCCCGCAATCACGTTGGTGGCACGGCACCTTTCCAAGTGTTAGTGCAAGTGGCGAAATGGCGTGAACGTTTTAGCCTGCTAATACTGTTTTACCTGCATTAAAAAGCATCATTCATCCTTATTGATTAAGGAAAATGGTGCTTTTTTATTCTGCAGCGGTCTTTATTGCTGGCGGAATGCGATTACTCGCGGCAAAAACAGTACTTTATTTTTATGTTTTGAAATCTATGCGAATGATTCCAGTCAGAATGATTGGCGTTTAATTGATTTATTTTGAGTTGAATTATGGATATCGTTTGGCGCTGGCATACTTTTAATACATTTGATACCGCAACATTGTTTGAATATTTACGGCTAAGACAGCAAGTATTTATTGTTGAGCAAGCCTGTGCTTATGCCGATATCGATGATTTGGATTTAGTTTCAACACATTTATTGGCGTATTGCGATGATCGTTTAGTGGCGTGCTTACGCTTGGTGCCGCCGGGCTTAAAGTACACCGAGCCTTCTTTGGGACGCGTGATTATATCGGCAGATTTCCGTGGCACAGGTCTTGGGTATCAGCTCATTAGTCAGGGGTTAAAAGGGGCTGTAGCGCAATACCCAGAGCAGGATAATAAAATTGGCGCTCAAGCGCATTTGCAAAATTTTTATGCAAAAAGCGGCTTTGTGACCGTCTCTGCGCCTTATCTTGAGGACGATATTTCTCACGTTGATATGCTATGGCATTATTCACCAGATGCCGCTTGTTAAACCTTCTCGATTAAAAATAATATCCATTGTTTTTAAAAACGGTACTAAAAAACAAAGTCTTGAATTCATTGCTGAATTAATACTGAGAATCTAAAGTTTTTGTCAGCAATAATGAGTCATCAACCATGAATCTGCCTGCGGAATTAACTTAGCGACAAGGTTTTTTTTTTTACGTTATAAGCATACTCAGAGATTCATATTAAAGACGTTGTCGACCGCTTTGTTTTCATCGCTTACCTAGTTTGATTGGCGGAAATGCTGGTGGCGATGACGTTTTGCCATAAAACTTTTGCACGAGTACTTATGCCAAAGACCAAAATTTTTGCGCGTAGGCCTGATTGGTTATGGCTACGCGGGTAAAACTTTTCATGCGCCACTGATTAATGCTACGCCAGGACTCAGTCTGGTCGCCATTGCCAGCTCGCGCCCAGCGGATGTGTTGGCCGATTGGCCGGATATTGTGGTGAAAACCGAGCCGGATCGTTTATTGGCGCATCCCGGTTTAGATTTAGTGGTTATCGCGGCACCGAATGACGCACATTATCCCTTGGCTCGCGCTGCAATTGCCGCCGGCAAACATGTGGTGATTGATAAGCCTTTTACTTTGAATGTGCGTGAAGCAGAAGATTTGTCCGTGCGCGCCGAGCAAGCGGGTTTATTGCTTTCGGTGTTTCATAATCGGCGCTGGGACAATGATTTTATCGCTTTGAATGAGATGCTACAAAGTGGCGTTTTAGGCAATGTGGTTGAATTTACCTCCCGTTTTGATCGCTATCGTCCCGAGGTTAAAGCGCGTTGGCGTGAAGCCAATGTGGCTGGTGCTGGGCTGTGGTATGACTTAGGGCCACATTTAATTGACCAAACATTGCAGTTATTTGGCATGCCTAATGCCGTAACAGCCGATTTGGCATTGCGGCGCAGTGGCGCGCTGGCAGTGGACGATTTTCATGTGATTTTGCACTACCCAAAAATGCGGGCGATTTTGGCGGCCAGCACTTTGGTGAGCGGCGGCACCGCCCGCTTTTTGGTGCAAGGTACTGAAGGCGCATGGTCGGTGAATGGGCTGGATGCGCAAGAGACTTGGTTAAAGGCTGGATTATTGCCTGAGCATGCTGCTTGGGGTGATGACCCTCGGCAGGCGCAGCATTTTCAAAGTCAAAATGATCAAATTTCTGCCAAAGCCTTGCCTTTACCCGCTGGCAATTATGCGGCGTATTACGCTGGGATTCGCGATGCCTTGCTGGGCTTGGGAGAAAGTCCAGTGACGGCGGCACAGGCGCGCAATGTCATGCGGATTATTGACCTAGCCATTCAAAGCGACGCGCAAGGTTGCCGAGTGATGGTGCTTTAAAATAGGCCCGCGGTAAGCTGGCCTTGCCGCGAGCGGCTTTAAGCCGCAGCCAGTCGTTCTGCCAAGAAATGGCGAGCTTGTTGCTCGCCATCTTGCATTAATTTCTGGATGTTTTTTTGGGCTGCGATCGAGCTTACTTTCATAATCTAAGGTGTTTTGCAGCGCCTCAGACATCTCAATAAATGGAATATGGTAGGGGCGAATATCGTCACTGCTAAGGCAACGCGGTAGCTTAATCGGTGCTTTAACACCGGTTTTGGCTAAAAACTCGGGCGTAAAGGCCTGATTGAGCAGTAATTCATTCAGGGTGCGAATGCTGGTCAGTTGCTGAAATAACGACATATTGCCGATCATTTCATTGCGGCGATCAGAAATCGCCTCTGGGGACTTGGGTACGGTTTTGCAGCCCGTTGGATTGATTTTGATTACCCAAATCTCATCCGGTAGATTGTTTTCGCCAACATAAATTTGGCTTGATCACTTCATCAACTGGCGGGTTGTCAGAAAACAAACCATCCCAATACGCGTGACCATCAAATTCAACCGCCTCAAAAATATTCGGCACCGCGCACGACGATAAAATATGCTCGGCGCGAATCGCCTCGGTGCGCGAATTAAATTTCGCCAATTGCCCAGTTAACACTTCAGCCGCACCCAAAATCAGCGCGGGCATTTCGGTATTGGCACCCATGGCTTTAAGTTCAGCAAAATCGATATGCGATTCGAGCAAGGAACGAAAGTCGGTAAAGTTTGGTCGAAATTGCTTGCCCGTCATGCTGCTCATCATTTGCATTAAGGGCGAGTAGGGGCTGATATTAAATTGCGGCATTTGCCCGCTATTCACCTTACGCATCGCGTCCACTAAGTAATTATTGAATCTTAATTCGGCATCCGATTGCGCGGTATTATCGGCCCATAAATCCAGCATTCGCTGCGGAATGTAAGCGTCTTTTTTTAGTATGGCGTACCAAATCAGCGTGGCGCACAGCGCACCGCCCGAAGTGCCGGTAATGCTGACCAGCTCGTAATGCTCGGCAAAACCATTGTCGTATAAGGCTTTGAGTGCGCCAGCGGTAAAAGCGGTTTGGCTGCCGCCGCCTTGGCAGGTGATCGCGATTTTCTTTTTGCTCATGATTGATCCTCGGTGTTATTCGCCCGCTATGCCCGCGTTTTCAGTGGCTGGAAATCTCGGCGTATTGGGTGCGGTCCTTAATGATGATTAATGCGCCGTCCAGCCGCCATCAACTGGCAGCGCGGTACCGGTAATCGAACGCGCACCATCGCTGCATAAGAAACTGGCTAAAGCGCCCAACTCATTGACTTCAACAAAGCGTTTGGTTGGCTGTGCGGCGAGCAACACGTCGCGAATCACTGCTGCTTCGCTAATGCCACGCGCTTTGGCGGTATCGGGGATTTGTTGCTGTACCAGCGGTGTCATCACATAACCGGGGCAAATGGCGTTGGCGGTAATGCCGTGTTCGGCCAGTTCCAGCGCCACGGTTTTGGTGAGTCCTAAAATGGCGTGTTTTGACGCCACATACGCCGATTTAAACGGCGAGGCGACTAAGGCATGCGCCGAGGCGATATTGATAATGCGTCCCCAGCCGCGTGCTTTCATGCCGGGAACGGCAAGGCGGATGGTGTGAAACGCGGCCGATAAATTCAGCGCGATAATTAAATCGTATTTTTCGGGCGGGAAGTCTTCGATCGGGCTAACAAACTGCATGCCAGCATTGTTGACCAAAATATCCACGCGGCCACATAGTGCGTCGATTTGCTGCATTAAGTCTTCAACCGCCGCAGTTTTACTCAGATCGGCGGCGATGAAATGCACTGGGGTGGCAAATTCGACGGCTAAATTGGCGCGGATGATTTCGATTTGCCCCGGATCGCCCAAACCATTGAGAATAATCGTCGCGCCTTGCTGGGCTAAAGCGCGCGCAATGCCCAGACCAATACCGCTGGTTGAGCCCGTAATCAAAGCAACTTTATCTTGGAGTGACATGATTCATCCTGCGCGAGTTGGCATACATAACAACATACAGCAAATGCGCCGGATAACCAGATAGAGTCGAAAGTTTTAAGTCAAACTGTAGACATTAATTGCGTAGCGCTGCGGCATTTTGCGCATTGCTGAGTAACTCGCGCACCAATTGCGGATCGGTCTCCACCACGCTGTATTCATCTTGCCCCGGCGCGCCCATTTTGACGTTGGGATTACGGTAAACCATGCCACTAGGGAACGGCGCGCGGCCTGAGCTATGAAACTCATTACAGCCAGTAGCCGCCACCAGCTCAGCGATATTGTGGCCACGAACGCCCGCACCCGGCATAACAATTAAGCGATCGCCCGCTTGCGCTTGCAGTGCTTTAAGTAACGCCGCGCCTTCGAGTGCGCTCGCCGCTTGCCCGCTGGAAAGCAATCGCACACAGCCGGCGCTAATGATGTCTTCTAGTGCTTGCACCGGATCGCAAGCCACATCAAAGGCCCGATGAAACGTTACTGGTATCGGTGCCGCCAGTTCAACCAAGCGTTTAGTGCGGGGTATATCAACGCGGCCATCGCTGGTTAATAGGCCGATGACAATACCGTCAACGCCTAACCTTTTACACGCCAATACATCGCGCTCCATCACTTCAAATTCTAAATCGCTATACAAAAAATCGCCGCCGCGTGGGCGAATGATCACGTGCAACGTAATCCATAAGCGATCGCGCGCTGCCGCCAGTTGGCCATACGACGGCGTGGTGCCGCCTTCGAGCAAGTTGTCGCAAAACTCAACGCGCTGCGCGCCGCCTTCTTGTGCTGCAAGGCAGGACGTCACCGAGCCGGCGCAAATTTCGAGGGTGATGGCAGAGTGAGTAGTGGCGTTCATCGTCGTGAGTCCAATTGAAATGAGTGCCATGATTATCGGCGACTTAGCGCGCTTTGTGCTCAATATGCTGCGCTGAAATGACCAAAATTCGTCATCGCATCAACAAAATCTGCGCTAAAGCAAGCCCAAGCCCGATAACGGTTGACGGTAATGGCCCGCTCAAGTTGTTGCATCCGCTCGCTGCGTCTTGGCATAAAGCAGCGGCAAGCGCACAGACGCTATGGTTTTGCTGCGCCGCCTGCTAGACTTGCCGCCATTGTATTGCGTGATGATTAAAGGATTTGTGATGAGTTTGCGTGTTTTAACGGGCATTACCACGACGGGTACACCGCATTTGGGCAATTATGTGGGCGCGATTCGCCCGGCGATTGTCGCCAGTCAACAGCCCGATAGCGACTGCTTCTTTTTTATGGCGGATTACCACGCGCTGATTAAATGCGACGACCCTGCGCGCATTGAGCGCTCGCGCCTTGAAATCGCCGCCACTTGGTTGGCTGCGGGGCTCGACCCAGAACGCGTCACGTTCTATCGCCAGTCTGACGTACCGGAAGTAACCGAACTCAACTGGTTGCTCACTTGCGTTACCGCCAAAGGGCAAATGAACCGCGCCCACGCCTACAAAGGCGCAACCGATGCCAACGAAGCTGTCGGTGAAGACCCCGATGCGGGTATCACCATGGGCTTGTTCTGCTACCCCATTTTGATGGCCGCCGATATTTTGCTGTTTAACCCGCATAAAGTCCCCGTTGGCCGCGATCAAATTCAGCATATCGAAATGACCCGCGACGTTGCCGCGCGTTTTAATCACTTATTTGGCCAAGGCAAGGATTTCTTCGTGTTGCCAGAAGCGCATATTGAAGAACAAGTCGCCACGCTACCGGGGCTTGATGGCCGCAAAATGAGTAAATCGTACGACAACACCATTCCGCTGTTTGAAGGCGGCGCCAAAGCCCTCAAAGACGCCGTGGCCAAGATTGTTACTAACAGCCTATTGCCGGGCGAACCGAAAGACCCAGAATGCCATTTGGTCACCATTTACGAAGCGTTCGCGACGCCTGAGCAAGCCGCAGCCTTCCGCGCGCAACTCGTTGCGGGTCTGGGCTGGGGCGATGCGAAAAAGCAATTGGTAGAACTCATCGACGCGCACATCGGCCCAATGCGCGACAAATACCAAGCCTTGATGGCGCACCCTGAGCAAATCGAAGAATTGCTCCAAATCGGCGCCGCCAAAGCCCGCGCCGTTGCCGCGCCGCTACTCAAGCAAGTGCGCGAAGCGGTCGGCCTGCGCCGCATGAACGCGCTACCGGCGGTGAAAGAAAAAGCCGTCAAAATCGCCTTGCCAACGTTCAAGCAATTCCGCCTTGAAGACGGTCAGTTCTACTTCAACTTCAGCGACGCTGCGGGGCGTTTGCTATTGACCAGTTCCGGCTTTGCCTCGGGTAAAGACGCGGGGCAGTGGGTTGGGCGTTTGAAGAAAGACGGCGCCGCCGCGTTGACTGACGCACCTGTGGCGTTGGCGGACGGCGTGAGTGCCGATGATGTCGCTGCGGCGCTGGTGGCGTTGACGGTGGAGTGATGAAGGTGGGGCGCAATGCTGTGGCGTTGCGCCGTATTCCATGAGTCGGCGAAATAAAGTGTAGGGTGCGAAAGCTGCGCGCATTCCACTGTTTGTTGGTAGTTCGCAAATCGGTGGAATGCCTTTCAGTTATTCTATCCTACGCGCTGATGTAAACAGCTCGGCTTCATTAGGCTCATGTGCGCACCATCCTACGATTGCTATGTGTAGTTGGAGTTTTTGGAAAATTCATTGTTATGAGTCATGATTCAATGAAAATATAGAGAATAAAAAATGAAGCTGCAAAATGCATTTGTATGTTATTTAGATTTGTTGGGAGTAAAGAATAAGACGGGAAGAGGCACTTTAAAAGAGCTAAATGCGCAAGTGGAGCTACTTGGTTCTTTTATGAGGGAAATTCAACGAAGGCAAACAGGATATGCACGAAATATTTCTATGGGGGAGTGTAATAGTTACATCAAAGTTTTTAGTGATAATATCGTACTTGTTATGCCGCTAAAAATAAAAGATAAAGTAGATTCCGCACATAGATTTAGTATTTTATTAAAAAGTATTGAAGAAGTTCTCAGTGAGGCTAGTTTTGCAGGGCTGCTTATTCGTGGCGGAATATCTTATGGTAAAGCGATATGCAATGATTTTATGGTGGCGGGTGATGCATTAATTAAAGCATACAATATTGAGTCAAAGATATCAAAATATCCACGAGTAGTTATTGATCGAAGTATTGGTGAACTAATAGAGGAGGTTCCATACAAAGTTGCTAAAGATCTCGATGGCGAGTTGTTCTTTCATTATCTATATGACGCATCAGAGTCTTATTTAGGGTTCAATAAACGTCATGTTGAAAACTGTATAAAAAATACTGGGCAAGACATATTTAAGTATATTGAAAAATATCGCTGGTTGATCGATTATCACAACGCTTGTTGTAAAGAAAAAGATAGCCTCTTAATGATTGATCCATCAATAATTGGAACTATTGAGCTACAAACAAAAATCAGCACCGTAGGTTGGGCTAAGCTTGCGCAGCCCAACGTTTACTGCGACAAACAACCGCCCGATTAACCCCGGCGGTTTTGTTTTTTATGCGGCTGCGCCGCGTGGTTTTTGGTGCGCGTTCCGCCGCGCGGGCAGGAAGGGGGATTTGCTTCTGCAAACCCCCCTTCACCCCAAAGCAGCCCCGAGCGCGCATCGGTCCCCGATGCCCTCGATTGTCGCGAGCCAAACGATAAAACCGTTCGTCTCACTCCGCACTCGGTGCGCTTAGACGGGATCTCAAGCCCCAGACCCACGATCAAGATGATATTAAGATGTATTGCCAGCAAAGCATTGCTGTTCAAAGGCTAGACGCAAATACATCACTGATGTAACTGCGTACGTCGCAATGCTTTTGTAGGGCGTCAATGAGCGCAGCGAATTGCGCCGTATGCATGCCGCATGCATGCCGTATCAAACAACCGCCCGATTCATTCCAGCGGTTTTTATTTTTTATGCGGCTACGCCGCGTGATTTTTGGTGCGCGTTCCGCCGCGCGGGCAGGAAGGGGGATTTGCCCCACACCCCACAAAGTTTGCAACTTTGCGGGGGCCCCGTCATCTGCAAAGCCCCCTTCACCCCAAAGCAGCCCCCGGTATCTGCGCCGACTTCGTCGGTGCCCTCGCTGCGGACAATCGAGGCGGTTGCGCTCAAAACTCGGCCTGCGGCCTCAAACAATGAGCGCAAAAACCCCGCCCCGCTTGTTCCTCGCTCGGCTTGGTACAGGGGATGACCAGCCCCAGACTCACGATCAAGATGATATTTAGATGTATTGCCAGCAATGCATTGCTGTTGAAAGGCTAGACGCAAATACATCACTGATGTCACTGCGTACGTCGCAATGCTTTTGTAGGGCGACAATAAGCGAAGCGCATTGCGCCGCGCGGAGGGTGTATTGTTAGCTAGACCTTGTTTTTAAATGACTGTATTTAAATACCTAGGTAGGGTGTGCAAATCTTTGATTTGCGCACGCGGATTCGGTGTTGATTGGTTTTCGCGATGCTGAATTCATCGCATTAGGTGCGCAAATCCCTGCGGAATTTTCACACCCTACGGATGTCGATGTATCAAATAACCGCCCGATTAATTCCGGAGGTTTTTTACTGCGCGGCTTGTTATCGCATCATGAGGCTGGTGCTGATGGGCTGGTGCGGTGCTGGAATTGATGTATTTTATCGTGGCGATTGATTGATCATGCTTAGGGGGCTATACCCCTTTATGGTGGGTGGTGGCGTGGTGGCTGCTGTGGGATGGTCGGGCTTGGTTTGGCGTGAAGGAGTTTTGGGTGGCGGCGACACTTAAATCACAATTTGGTTTGGATATTGCGAAGCAGATTGCTCAGCATATTTCGGCGGTGTGGGGCGAGTTTGATGCTCGGGCTTTTTGTGCTGAGGTGGCACAAGGCTATGAGGAGTTAGCGTTGATGCCGCGGGCGCGGCGGGTGGCTAAGGTGTTGGCGCACTATTTGCCTGCGGCGTATCCAAAGGCGTTGGCGATTGTTTTGGCGTCGATTCAGGTGGCTAAACCCGAGGCCAAGGCGCAGGGGATGGCGGGTTTTTTTTATTTGCCACATACCTGTTTTTGTTGCACAACATGGTTTAGCGCATTTTGCCGAGTCGATGCAGGCGCAATATATTTTGACGCAGTATTTCAGCGCCGAATTTAGTATTCGCCCATTTATTGTGCGTTATCCCGAGCCGGCGCTGGCGCTGCTGGCTAAGTGGGCGAGTGATGAGAATGAGCATGTACGCCGCTTGGTGTCAGAAGGCACTCGGCCTCGCTTGCCGTGGGGGAGTCGATTGGCGGCGTTTCAGCGCGATCCTCGCCCAGTATTGGCTTTGTTAGAGTTGCTCAAAGATGATCCGGCGTTGTATGTGCGCCGCTCAGTTGCGAATAATCTTAACGACATTGGCAAAGATAATCCGCAGGCTTTATACGCGACGGCAAGTGCATGGCTGCGCGGGGCCAGTGCCGAGCGGGCATGGATTGTGCAGCATGCTTTGCGCTCGGCGATTAAGCGTGGTGAAGCAGGGGCATTGGCGGTGCTGGGGGTGTCACCGGCGGCGCAGTTGCAGCTGGTGACGGCGAGTGTCGGGCCGGCGCAGGCTCAGTTGGGTGAGGTATTACGCGTGGCGCTGCAGTTGGAAAATCGCGATAACACGCGGCAAAAATTCGTCATTGATTGCCAAATTCATTATGTGAAAGCCAACGGCCAAACTCGCGCCAAAGTGTTTAAGCTCAAAACCCTCCACTTGGCTGCCGGTGAGCGCGTGGCGCTGAGTAAAAGCATTTCGCTGGCGAATATGAGTACGCGGCAACATTATGCGGGCCGACATCAAGTCGATGTGTTGGTGAATGGGGTGGCGCAGCCGGTGGGGGTGTTTGAATTGCGCTGCTAATGCGGACAAAGGAAACACCATGCAATTTTCATTTTTAAATCAATCCAAGGCGATACACACCGATTTAAAGCAGGCTTGGCTGAATATCATCAAAAATAATGAGATTTCAGTCTTGGATGTGGCCGCGTCGGTGTGTTCGGTGGCGTTGGCGATTTTTATCGCGCATCAACTGCATTTTGAATATTCGATGTGGGCGGCGTTTAGCGCCTATGTGGTGATGCGGCCGTTTTTTAATCAGACCTTAACGCGGGGTGTCTTAAGAATCGTTGGCACTTTGCTCGGTGGTGCGGCTGGAGTGGCTTTGGCGCTGTTTTTTCCGCGGGAACTCAATTTATTCAGCGTGTGTGCGATCTTTTTTATCGTCAGTAGCGTAACGGCGTATTACGCCAACGTCGTTTCTGATCAATACAATTATGCGGTGCTGTTTTTTGGTTTAACGTTCAGTTTAATTGTCGGCTACGCCTTTGCTTATCCGCAGCAAGATATTGTGCATATTGGTTGGATGCGGGCGGCCGATGTGATGGTTGGCTCTTTATCGACGATTTTTGTGTCGGCTGTTTTGCAATTCATCGTCAAAAAACCAGCCACTTCGCCGCCAGCCAAAGCCCGCACGTCGCCACCGGCTCAACAAGATCAGCAATATTTGCCCTTTGCGCTCTTGGCGGGTTTATCGACTGGATTAACGCCACTCTTGGTGATTTGGGGTGGGCAAATGATTTTTATTCAAGCGACAGTGACTATTTTGGCGGTATCTAATCAACCACGGGTGGCGTCGATTAATTTGCCGGCGGCATCGATGAAAAAACTGATGTACCGCGCCATCGGTTGTTTTGCGGGCGCTTTGCTTGGCATGGCCTTTAATTTTATCTGCGTGTTTTTCTCGTCCTACGCGCTCTTGATGCTGCTGACTTTGCTGGGTACGGCGGTGGGCAAAATTTTGCAAGATAGCAACGCCGAGTCGTCGTATATGGGCGCGCAATTTGCCGTGGGTTTATTGATGGTGAGTGTGCACGATTCGGTGGCCTTGCTCAATGATCGCTTCGGTGTGCATCGATTTTTGGGGGTGATGGTGGGCTTGGCCCTTTTGGCCGGGATGCTGGCGCTATTTGCGCCTCGGCAAAAACCAAACTAACGGGGTATATCTATGTGGCTATTAATTAATAATATCTAGATAGACATACCCTGCAAAAATTATTTTAGCTTGGCGTCGTTTGCAAATTGGGCGAGCAGATTTTGTACTGCAGGCATAAAGGCTTGTGCTGTTTGATTGCAGGCGGTTTCGCCGTAAAAACTGGTGGTGTATTTATAGAGTTCTTGCTTGGTGGCCGAGTTGCCGTTGCTTGACGACATGGTGAGCGACAAAGTCCATAGGCCAGCCATTGAATCAAATTTTACTTCATCAAGTACGCCGCTCAGTACCAGGGGTGATTGTGCGTCATACGCGCCAGCAAGTTTTAATTCGTCTTTGACTGCGCCGCTCACATAGTCAGCAAAAGTTTGATTGTCTGGCGTTTTAATTGGGCCTACACCACGGCACATGATTTCGGTTTGCGCAGCTTGTTTGGCGCTAAATGGCGCTACGTTGAATTTTTTTTGGCTATCGCGGTAAGCAACCACATTGTCAGCTTTGACTGAATAGCGTTGCACGGTATAGGTTGAGCAGCCGCTCATTAAAACGACCAAGCCCAGTAATGACAAATTGCGTAACATAATTGAAAAATTCTGCTGTTTTTTGTAAGGGTGTGAATTATGCAAATGCAGAGCATAAATCGCAATATTTATTTGTCATGTGTTGGCAAACTTCGCAACCTAAATCAATGCCCCCTGTTTAGACTTTGCGCTTGGCGGTGTGATGAATAAAAGCCGAACTCGGGATGATTATTCGCGGCGGTTGATGCGGGTGGTGCAGTTGTTGTGGCAAGAGCCGACGCGCAATTATTCGCTGGAGTACGTGCGATTAGCGCCGCTTAATTGCACGTATGCAATTATTGCAATCAATGTGAGAGGGTAGCGGGGAGGCATCCGATTTCGCTATCCTCTATCGGGATTACCACGCAGTCTGTGTGCGCAAATAGAGCCTTGCGCATGTAACTCGGCTTTATTTTTTAAAAAGACCATCTTTTTGCATAGATTCAACTATCCTTTTGGCGAAAAGAGGGGCGGAATAAACTTTTATAATTTCATCTTTTCGTAATTTATCATTTGGTCTTGTCGTTTCATAGGTGTTCAATGAGTATGAAGTACTCGACCAAATAAGTTGTTGGTTAGTTATATCGGTAAGTTTTAATGAATAGTCGACGCGTACCCAGCATTTAGGACTGCAGTTGGCAACCAGTTCATTGATAGGGGTAATTTCAAGGTTGTATTTTGATTCTGAGTTAAGGTTTGATTCGAATAATTTTAATTCGGTATCGATATTTTCAGGGAATTCTTTTCTAAGTTCTTCCAAATGCTCTTTGAGCATATAGGCTACATATATTTTGTCGTTTTGCGTAATTTGTGGCGTATAGCCTTTGGCTGATTTTGTTATGTTAATCGGAAGTTTAGTTTTTGTTTCAAGTGTAATATTTAAAGAGTTAATCTGCGCTTTATATGCGGGATTAATATAGTTTGGCTGTTTCGAGGCACACCCAATTAGTGCCAATAAGGATAATGTCACACAGATTGTTGTTTTCATAATTTCAGGTTGGTAGTTTAATGGGTTGCAAAATTTGAAACCAATAATACAAATATACAAAACAAAAATACAAGTTATTTCTTATTTATTAACCATTTTGCAGTATCAATCGGAAGAGGCATCAAAATCGCATCCGCATCTGCACCGGTGTGAGTGTTGTGGAGGTGACTGACAGCCGCGTTCCGCGCACTTAAAACGATGAATACGTCATCTGAATAGCTCCGTCATCATTGGGTATAGGTGTCTAGGCTTTTAGTAATTTGCCTTAGCGAGCAATACCTAGCGACAATAAAAAACGCAGCCTTTGGGCTGCGTTTTGCTTGGGCGTGAAAAGCTTAAGCTGCTTTGGCGAACACCTGCATTTCGGCTTGTAGTGCGCCGTAGACTTGGCGCAATTTGCCGTTCAGCTCGGTGATTTGTTCGGTGAGCTGGCGGTTCATTTCTTCCAATTCTTGGATGCGGTCTTCTAGCGTGGTGGTGGCGTTGTGAATGCGTTTAATGCTTTCAAGGCGGCGGCGCAGTTGCAATTGATGTTCGCGCACTTGCGTTTCCATGGGCGCCATCACCGCTTTGAGCCAGTTTTCAACGTCGCGGTTGGCGACTTCAAATACGTAGACCACGCGGCTGGCGACGGTTTCAAAGAATTTGCGCGTTAAACGCCCTTGGCTGGTGGTGAGTAATTTGCCAATGGTATTGAAATGCTCGCGGAATGATTTTTCTAAACGGGCGAGTTCTTTGTGGTATTTCAGCGTTGAAAACGGCGGGGGCGTCACTTGGCCCAGACCGTGCTCTTCGCTAAATTTTTTGTACATCGCCGCCATCATCGCTTGGATTTCGGCGACTTGTTCGGCCGATTTGGCAATCGAGCTGTTCACGTCAATAAAGAAATTATCCATTGTTGAGCGTAAACCGCCTTCGCCAAACGAGAACAAGCTACGGTCCATTTGGTCGCGGATGCGTTCGATTTCAGCTTTGAGCGCTTCTTTACCCAGTAGCGAAAATAGCTTATTGGTTTGCTGGCTAAAGACCGAGCGTAGCGCTTGAAAGCGCACTAAACCTTGTTCAAAGTGTGTTTTTTGTCTTCGCTGACTTTGACCATCATTTGTGCAATGACGTCTTGGTTTTTGCCGCGTAAGCCGGTTAATTCGGCCAGTTGCTCTTGGACGCCGTCTTGACGCGCTTGCAAAATAGAGCGAATGGCCGAGACCAGGTCTTCGACTTCGGTTTGGGTGGCATCGCGAACGATGTCTTGCTTGCCGGGCAGTAGATCGTCCGATAGCGCGCGCTCAAGCACGCTTAAGCAAGATTTTTGTAGCAGTACATCGTCGTTTTGTACTTTGGCCAGCAAGGCTTTTTGTGCCGAAACCGGGTAAACCTGACTGCTTGGCATCGCTAATAATTCAGCGGGGTTTTAACTTGTTTGGCAATTTCAGCATCGATTTCGGCGCTGGTGCGTAAATCATCCCACAGGCCGTCGATTTTATTGAGCACGACTAAGCGGCCACGTTTGCCGCTTTGATTGCGAACGATGTGATTGCGCCAAACTTCGATGTCAGATTTAGTCACGCCGGTGTCGGCGGCCAAAATAAATAAAATCGCGTGTGCGTTCGGTAGCAAATTGAGCGTGAGTTCGGGCTCGGTACCGATGGCGTTTAAGCCCGGCGTATCCAGAATCACCAAGCCTTGTTCTAGCAAGGGATGCGGGAAGTTAATCATGGCATGGCGCCAGCATGGGATTTCGACTTCGCCATGCACGTCCAGCGCCACTACTTGATCGGGATCGCCTTCGTCGTAAAGTCCAAAGCGCTTAGCGGTTTCCACACTAACGCGCTGGGTGCGGCCGATTTCTTTAAAAGCGTCTTGCATCGAATCGGCGTCGTCAATATCGAGGGCAATGCTATGCCATTCCTCGGGGTAGCGACGATATTCTACCGTGGTGACGTTATTGCCGCGCGTTTCGATCGGCAGCAGTTGCAAGCTCGGTACGCGGCCAGCGTCAAATAACAGTTCAGTCGGGCACATGGTGGTGCGCCCAGCAGATGAGGGCAAAATCCGCTTGCCATAGTGGGCAAAAAAGATGGCGTTGATGAGCTCAGATTTACCGCGTGAGAATTCAGCAACAAAGGCAATATTGAGTTTGTCTTCTTTTAAGCGGTCGAGCAGTCCTTGAATTCGCAGTGTGGTTTGTGAATCATTGAGGTCTTGCTCGTTTAACCAGCGCGATAATTGCGCAATGGATTGGCTTAAATGACCACGCCAAGCACTATAGGCTTGAAAGTCAGCGACTAAATGGTCGTTGGCAGCTACAGGCTGTAGATCGTCGGTACTCATACTGTCCCCTTGCGTGAAAACGCGTGCTCAGCGGGTTGATCCCGCTTTAATATATTAGAATTGCTGGGTCTGACTTACCAGAGATTTATTAAAGCTGGCAGTTGTTGCAATAAAACGTAGCGCGTTGGCCTTGGCGCAGGGTGTTGATCAAATTGCCGCAAACTCGACACGGCTCACCAGTTCGACCATATACATAACTATTGAGCATGAAATAGCCATGATTACCCTCACTATCGACATAATCCTTTAAAGTGCTGCCGCCTGCAGCAATCGCTGCATGGAGTGTTTCTTTTATGGCAGCGACTAAGCGCAATCGTTCTTGCGCGCTTAAGCTTTGCCCGGGGCGCGTAGGATGGATTTTGGCGCGAAATAGCGATTCGGAAGCATAGATATTGCCAACGCCAACGACGACATGATTGTCCATGATCAGTTGCTTGATGGCGGTGCGGCGTTGACCGATTTTTTGCTGTAAAGCCAGCGCGTCAAAGGCGTCAGACAACGGCTCTGGGCCGAGTGATTTGAGTAATGAATGCTCATCTATTGGGGTATCGCACCACAACCAAGAACCAAAGCGACGTGGATCGTGATACCTTAGTCTTTTGCCGTTATCTAAAATCAGATCGATGTGATCGTGTTTTTCTGCTGGATAGGCTTCGGTGAGAATACGTAAGCTACCTGACATGCCCAAATGAATAATCAGCGTGCCATGCTTAAATCCCAGTAGCAAATATTTGGCACGGCGGCCTATGCTGTTAATAGTCTGGCCACCAATCAGGCTGGCTAAATCAGCGGGAACAGGCCAGCGTAAACGGCCATTGCGAACGATAAGCTCGCTGACTTTGGCATTGATTAAATGATCATGAATGCCACGGCGAGTGGTTTCTACTTCGGGTAATTCTGGCATGGTGTGGGCTCGATTAAAGCGAATCTATGCGGTATAGCGGTGTGCTGTACTTGCGAGTTTGGACTTTCGCCCCCAGTTTACCTAATATCGCGTCTTAAACTTTCAAATCTTGGAACTGACTATGTCCTTGCGCTCTTATTCATTGATTGCGGTTTTCCTTGCCGGCTTGTTCAGGATGCGCGGCGCTGACGTCTTCAAACCAGCTGGCAGATGCCAGTCGCACCGCCGCAACGGCGGAGTCTGCTTCTGAGGTGGAAAAATTAGACGGCTTTGATCCGAGTATTTTGCCAAAGATTGAGCTCAGCGACGAATTAATGATGCGCTTTTTAGTTGGCGATATCGCTGCTCAGCGCGGTAATTCGGCGTTGGCAGCACAAGCTTGGCTGGATTTGGCACAGCGTACGCAAGACCCGCGCACAGCCCAGCGTGCAACGCAATTGGCTTTGTCAGCCGGGCAACTGGTGGTGGCACAAGAGGCTGCACTATTGTGGGTGGCTGGCGCGCCCTATTCGATACAGGCACGACAAATTTTGGTGAGTTTATTGATTCGCAGTAAACGAATCGATCAAGTTGAGCCGCATTTACGTGTGCTGCTCAATGCCAAATCATCGGAAATGGCACCGTTTTTTATGCAAATGCACCAGTTGTGGGATAAAAACAGCGATCGCGCCGCCGTGGTGACGGTGACCGAGCAATTGAGCGACGGATTTTTAACCATGCCTGAGGCGCGTTTTGCGCGTGCGGTGGCGTATAGCAATGCGGCGGATGATGCTCGTGCTTTGGCCGAGCTGGATGTGGCATTGAGCTTACGCGCTTCGTGGGAACCCGCGATTTTGTATAAGGCGCAATTGCTATCCGGTAAGAAAGACCCCGCGCTGACTAAATTATTACAAGACGCAGCTAAAGCCAACCCGATGTCGACGGCGATTACTTTGGCGCAGGCGCGCAATATGGCCGAAGAACAAAATTATCCTGCCGCGCAGCAGCAATATGAGGCGGTTTTAAATCGTGATCCGCAACAAATTGAGGCTTTGATTGGTGCGGGTTTGATTGCGCTTGAGCTACATGATTTAGCGCGAGCGCAGCGTTATCTTGAGCAAGCGGTGGCGTTAAACTCCAAAATTGCGCCGCAATTGGCGATGTATTTAGGGCAAATTGCCGAGCAGCAACGCCGAGATCGTGATGCGGTGCAGTGGTATTTGCAAGTGAACGACACGCAAGCCGAGCGCGCGCAGGCGCGTTTACCACGGTTGTACGCGCGACAGGGTGAACAAAAATCGGCTGATGCGGCGTTGGCGGCGTTACCCGTTGAGTCGTTGAATCAACAAATTAATAAAGCGCAAATCGAAGCGCAAGTTTGGCGTGAACGCAAAAATCTAACGCAAGCGGTTGCGGTGATGACTGCGGCGATTAAACGTCATCCTAGTTCGGCCGAGCTCTATTATGACCGTTCTTTATATTTGGATTTGATTGGGGATATTCCTGCCGCAGAGGCCGACTTACGCCAGTATCTACAGCTAAGCCCTGGGCATGTGCATGGCCTTAATGCCCTTGGGTATATTCTTGCCAACCGCACTGATCGTTATTTCAGAAGCCAATACCTACCTTGAGCAAGCCATGGCTAAAGAGCCCAATAATCCGGTGGTGCTCGATAGCATGGGTTGGCTGCGCTTTAAGCAAGGTCGCTTGAATGAGGCGGCGGAATTATTAAAACGCGCTTTTGCGCAGTTGCCTGATCCGGAAATTGCCGCGCATTATGCCGAAGTGTTGTGGCAAAAAGGCGATAAAAAACAAGCCATCAGCGTGCTTAATGCGGCGATTTTGCTGGAGCCAGATGATGAAAACTTGCTCGCATTACGTCAAAAGATGGGCTTATAAGTGCTGGCGGTTGTGCGTAAACGCTTGACGTTGGCGGTGCATTTTCGCTCGCTTGCTAGCTTATTTTTGCTGGCGTTGTTGTCCGCCTGTGTGCAAGCGCCATTAAAACCGCCTAGCGAGGGCTTTGCTGCGCAGGGTCGCGTTAATATTCGCAGTCAAAATCAAGCCAATACTGCAGCGTTTCATTGGGTCGCCAGCCCGCAGCAAGATGTGTTGTCACTGTCGTCGCCACTGGGCAATATCTTGGCCCAATTAACGATTCAGTATCAGGCTGGCGAGATTGTTAGCGCACAACTGCAGCATGGCGCAACAATTGATATTGCCGATCAGCCAGAGGCGCTGTTGGCGCAAGTCACTGGATTGGTGTTACCTGTTGCTGGAATGCGCTGGTGGTTGCGTGGCCAACCCGATCCTAAACAGCCTTTTACGCGTGGTAGCAATGATTTTGAGCAGTCGGGCTGGATGATTCGCGCCAGTGATTATCGCGATGGAAAATTACCGTATCGCGTTGAGCTAAGTCGTGAAGATTTGCGTGTTTTAGTTTTAATTAATGAATGGAGTCATGCTACCCCATGAGTTTTACCCCTATGGTTGATGAGCAGGGCTTTGCGGCCTTTCCTGCTCCGGCTAAATTAAATTTATTTTTACATATCGTTGGCCGCCGTCAGGATGGCTATCATTTACTGCAGTCGGTGTTTCAGCTGATTGATATGCACGATACGATCTGGCTACGACTACGCCAAGATGGACAAATTGTTCACCATAATCCTTTGCCAGGTGTGCCTGCTGAATTAGATTTAACAGTACGTGCCGCGCGTTTATTGCAGCCCAAAGACTCAGACTTGGGGGTCGATATTCGGGTGGATAAGCGTCTGCCTATGGGCGGTGGCGTCGGCGGCGGTAGTTCGGATGCGGCAACGGTATTCTTGGCTTTAAATCAGTTGTGGCAACTGCAGCATTCGCGTGCCGATTTGATGGCGCTCGGTTTGAGCTTGGGGGCGGATGTACCGTTTTTTATTTTTGGGCATAATGCCTTTGTCGAAGGCATTGGCGAAATCATGACGGCGATTGAAACGCCGCAACGTTATTACGTGGTTTTGCATCCTCAGGTGCATGTTTCTACCCCCGAAATTTTTAAAGACCCTCTCTTGACAAGAAACAGCCCCTCTATTAAAGTTGGCGACCTTGAAGACGCAGTCACACGTAATGATTTGCAAGCGTGTGCAGTGCGAAAATATCCCGAAATCGCTGAACAGCTCAATCTATTACAGCAGTTTGGTGATGCCAGAATGACCGGATCGGGTAGCTGTATATTTGTAGAAATGCCTTCACAAGCTGCTGCAAATACTGTATTATGCGGCCTTCTTGAAAGTATCAACGGATTTGCAGTGCAGACGTTAAATCGTCATCCGTTATACGAGTACGCTAAGTAGTCAATTAGCAAAAAATCGCTAGGGGAGTCGCCAAGTTGGTTAAGGCACTGGATTTTGATTCCAGCATGCGAAGGTTCGAATCCTTCTTCCCCTGCCACCTATAAAAAGAAAGCGTGTAATTATATCAATTACACGCTTTTCGTTTTTTCAGGATTTGGAAATGGCTTACGACAGCCTCATGGTATTTACCGGCAACGCTAACCCTCGCCTTGCTGAACGTGTAGTAAATCATCTAGACATCTCATTGGGACGCGCCACCGTTGGCCGTTTCTCTGATGGTGAAGTCACAGTTGAGCTACTCGAAAACGTTCGCGGTCGTGATGTTTTTGTTTTGCAATCAACTTGCGTACCGACTAACGATAACATCATGGAAATGATGTTGATGGTGGATGCGCTAAAACGTGCTTCAGCAGGTCGGATTACAGCAGCGATTCCGTACTTTGGTTATGCTCGCCAAGATCGTCGTCCACGCTCTGCGCGGGTACCGATTTCGGCTAAAGTGATTGCCAATATGTTGCAAGTCGCTGGTGTTGATCGCGTATTGACTGTTGATGTCCATGCCGACCAAATTCAAGGCTTTTTTGATATCCCTGTGGATAATATTTATTCCACTCCGGTATTGTTGGCCGATATCCGCGCTAAAAATTACGAAAACCTGATGATTGTATCGCCCGACGTTGGCGGTGTATTGCGCGCTCGTGCAATGGCCAAACAACTTGGTGTTGATATGGCGATTATCGATAAGCGTCGTCCAAAAGCCAATGTGGCCGAAGTGATGCACATCATCGGTGATGTAAAAGGCCGTGATTGCGTGATTATTGACGACATGATCGATACCGCCAATACGCTGTGTAAAGCCCGCTGAAGCATTGAAAAAATTCGGCGCAAATCGTGTCATGGCATATGCCACGCATGCGGTGTTCTCTGGTGCTGCAGTCGATCGCATCATGCAATCTGAATTGGATGAAGTGGTTGTTACTGACACGATTCCAGTGAGCGAATTGGGCCAAGCAAGTGGCCGTGTTCGTGTGGTTTCGATTGCTGGTTTGCTGGCTGAAACGATGCGCCGTATCAATAACGAAGAATCGGTTTCTAGTTTATTCGTTGATTGATGCACAACCGGGTTTACCTTGGTAAACCCGTAAGAATTCAGAGGGGTTTTCCCTCGAATCATCAGCTTCTCTGGTCGCGGGGGGCTGATGTTTTTATCTGTACTGGAGTATGACAATGACTTTTGAATTAAAAGCTACAAGCCGCGCAAAGCAGGGCACTGGTGCGAGCCGCCGCCTGCGTAAAGCCGGTCAATTGCCAGGTATCGTTTACGGTGGTTCTGCTGAAGCCGTTGCGATCAACTTGGATTCACAACAGCATGTACTACACGCTGCAAGACGAAAAATTCCACACTGCATTGATCCAATTGTCGATCGATGACGGTGCTGCGGAACAAGTTTTGGTTCGTGCTGTTCAATACCATCCGTTCAAACAACAAGTTCAACATATCGACTTCCAACGCGTTAGCGCTGAGTCTGTTGTTGAATTGCGTGTACCATTGCACTTCGTTGATGGCGATGCTTGCCTCGGCGTTAAGATGCAAGGCGGCGCGATCAGCAATGTATTGAAAGAAGTTATGGTTCGTTGCGTTGCTTCGAAACTGCCAGAATTCATTACTGTTGACCAATCTAAATTGGCGGTTGGTAACTTGTCAGTTCACTTATCTGACATCGCATTGCCAGAAGGCGTTCAATTAGTATCGTTACTTCGCGGTGCTGACTTGGCCGTTTCTATGTTGAACGGCGCTAAAGGTTAATTTAACCTTCGCAGTTCATCAAACCCGCTGATTCAGCGGGTTTTTTTATGTCTACTCAAGATTGATTTGTGCGATGTAGTGAGTCTGGTGGCGATTGTGTACTCGAGACTGAGGAAAATAAGATGGCGATTAAGTTAATCGTAGGTTTGGGTAATCCAGGTGGTGAATACGCCGCAACGCGGCATAATGCCGGCTTTTGGTTGCTGGATCTGCTAGCACGTGATGGACAGATTTTTTTTACGCCATGACAGTAAATTTCATGGCTTATGCGGCAAAGTTAAAATTGCTAACCACGATGTTTGGTTATTGCAGCCGCAAACTTTTATGAATCGCAGCGGTTTGGCGGTAGTGGCATTGGGCGCAATTTTATAAAATCATGCCCGATGAAATTCTAGTCGTCCACGATGAACTCGACATCGCGCCTGGCGTAGTGAAGCTTAAAAAAGGCGGTGGTAATGGCGGGCATAATGGCTTAAAAGACATTCAGTCGCATTTATCGACTGCTGATTTTTGGCGTTTGCGCTTAGGGATCGGTCACCCGGGTAATAAAAATGAAGTGGCCAATTTTGTGCTCAAGCCACCACGGCGTGAAGAGCAAGACTTGATCGATGATGCCATCAATAAATCTTTGCTGGTGATCCCTAAGATTGTGATTGGCGAAACCGGCGCTGCAATGAGCATCTTGCATACTGACGATTCAAAAAAGCGTGAACATAAACCTGAGCCGAAAAAAGACTAGGTATTTGTTTTTGAATCATGTAAGTAGTGCCTCTTAGCTATATACCCATGGATGATTTGTATGACAGCAAGCGTGATCCCCGTTAATTTAATTACTGGCTTTTTAGGCGTTGGTAAAACCACGGCATTGATGAATTTGCTGGCACAAAAGCCTGCTGATGAATATTGGGCGATTGTCGTGAATGAGTTTGGTGAGGTGGGGATTGATGGCGCGACCTTGTCGAGCGTGGGTGATGGCTTGCAAGTGGCTGAAGTACCTGGTGGCTGTATTTGCTGCACCACCAGCCCGATGCTGCGGGTGACATTGGGTAAGTTGGCGCGAGGTGTCCGTCCAGATCGCTTATTGATTGAGCCCTCTGGCTTGGGACATCCAGCGGGTATTATTGATTTACTGCGTGATCCAATGCTAGCCAGCGCCTTTGAAGTACGAGCAGTGGTCAGCTTACTAGATCCTCGGCAAATGGAAGACTCGCGTTATTACTCGCATGAAACATGGCGTGATCAGCTGCAATTGGCTGATGTCTTGGTAATTAATAAGTGCGATGTGGCCGATGAAGAGCAAATTTTACGGGCCGAAGCGATGGGGGCGGCTTTTTTTCCGCCTAAATTGGCCATTACCCGGGCAATTAATGGGCAATTTGCTTTAAGTTTGCTCGATTTAGAGCTGCATCCTGAGCGTTGGCCTGCACTTAACCACAGTGCTAATGTGCAATTGGGCGCGTATTCTCCGAGCCGACAAGTGCATTCTTCACTCGCTAGCAAATCGAGCGATGTCGCTGCCGAAGTGAGTAGCTGGCCTATTTGTAAAATGCAGTCGAGTTTAGGCTCGCATAGCTGTGGCTGGATTTTCCCACCTGAAGTGGTTTTTAGCAGTAGCCAGGTTGCTGATTTATTGACGGCATTGTCGCAAAACAGCGATTTAAACTTGCAGGGACTGACTCGCGCTAAAGGGATTTTTCATACGGAGCGCGATTGGTATCGCTTTGACTGGGTCGACAGTATGACTAGCGCTGCGCCAGCAGCCTATCGGCGAGACAGCCGTTTTGAGTTGATCGTACAAAGCGATCAAGCACCTGACTGGCAGCCTTTGCAGCAGGCTTTACTGGCGACACTGATTAGCTCGCCATCACCGCTTTAACTTGATACAAATAGGCATCGGCCATATCGCTGTGGCCGGCCTCTTTGAGCGCTTTTTGCCAGCGGTCAATACAGAACTGCAGCTCGTCGTAGCTGGTCATGGCATCAAATACATCACTCAACATAAATTCGAGCTTATTCGATAAATAAGCTTGGTCGGTCATGTGAATGATGCGCCGGATTTTTTGGCGAGAATTGGCACTAGGTAGCACGCGCTGATGTTGTGCTGGTGCTGCCGCCGCCGTAATCGGTTTGATTGCGATGGGTGGGGGTAGTGATGCCGCGCTGTTGGCATAGCCGGTTTGCTCAACAATCAATTGTAAATCCATTAATTGCTGTAATTGTTTATTTAACTCATTCATATCGGGCTGTAATGCGAGTAGTTCTGCTACGCATTTTTGACCGTCAATCATAATTAATAATTGTCGCAAACGAATTGGAAAGCCCGAGCTGCGAGTTTTGACTTCGCTTAAGCCAGCGTCTGTTTTGCTGAAAATTGAGTTGTGATTCATTACTACCCCTGCATGCCTTTTCGCCAGCTTACATATAATTAGATCCTAATGGTATCGGGGATAAGCCCTGTTGATTGTAAATATATGTTGCAGATTGCCGCAGTTGGCATCGTTGTAAGTGCTTGATTTGGGTTGCTGATGGCTTGAATTGGTTTAATTAAACGGCTTTGAGCCTCATTGTTAAACGCGATTTTTTATCGTTTGTAACGAAATCCAAATTGATTTTGCTTGAATTTACGCCGAATAAGTGTTGTAAAATAGCAACTTCTTATTGGCTAAATATCTTGTTGTAAGATACCTTCGTTACTGTGTAAAGATTTTACTATCGATGCGTTGGTTTTTTCAGGATGGGCTGTCGACAGTGTAATCATTCCTGCCATTTGTAGTTTTTTCTAGCCGGAGTAACAAATCGGGCAATGGCATGAGCTGAGTGAGTGCCGCAACGCTAATCTTGCCATCAATTAAAATAAGCAGTTGCCGCTCTTTAAAATTAAGCTGCTGGCTGCGGGTACTGATTTCACTAATGCCAGCGGCGGTTTTTTCGTAAAAGGTGCTTTCCATGATGACCTCGCAGAATGTTTCTTCATTCAAGACCTTGTCATGGTTGCAGTGCAATAAAAAAAGCCGCTCATAAGATGAGCGGCTTTTAATCTGTCGTTATTTAGAGTCCGCCGTAAGAGTGCAGTCCGGATAAAAACATATTAACGCCGATAAAGGCAAAGGTAGTAACAAAAAGCCCAATAACCGCCCACCACGCCAAAATGTCGCCACGCCAGCCTTTGATTAATCGTACGTGTAACCATGCGGCATAATTAAGCCAAACGATCAGCGCCCAAGTCTCCTTGGGGTCCCAGCTCCAATATCCGCCCCATGCATCAGCGGCCCACATTGCACCGAGTACGGTTGCAATGGTAAAAAACAAAAATCCGACGGCAATCGCTTTGTACATCACTTCGCCCAGTGTGTCGTAACTGGGTAGCTTGTTAGTGAGAATGCCACGAGCAGAGAGCAATTGCGCGATACCCAGCATTGAGGCAATCGCAAAACTGCCATAGCCGACAAAGTTGGCAGGGACGTGGATTTTCATCCACCACGATTGCAAAGCAGGAATCAGTGGTTGAATTTCATGGGCTTGACGGTCTAATGAGTACCAAATAATAAAAGCAACCGCCGCAGAAATAACTAAGAGCACAAAAGCGCCCATGGTTTTGGCGGCAAATTTCGCTTCGTAATACAGGTACATCAAAGCCGTCATTAAGCAAAATAGGATGAAGACTTCATACAAATTAGAAACGGGGATATGTCCAACATCGGCACCGATTAAATAGCTTTCGTACCAACGAACCAGCTTTGAAATCATGGCTGCGCCAGCTGCCGCCCATGTTAAGCCTGACGCAATGCTAAGTGCGGTAGCCGATTGGCGTAATAAACCAATCCAATACAGGATGGTGGCCAGGAAAAAACAGCACGCACATCCACATCACCGCCGATTGACTCGAGAGGAGATACTTCAGCCAAAACTCGGTTTGCCCACGGCTTAAGTCGCCGGCATAGAGTTCAATAGCACCGAGCGCAATGATGCCGCAAACGGGAAAGAACACCCGCATCGCTGGCCAAAACCAGCCAAACCAGCAAAGACCAGCGACTGAGCCAATTAAAATGCCCTGCTCATAATAATCGAGAAAACTGTGGTATTTCTGCCACGAAACCAAGGCTGTTACCACGATAAACAGCGTAAACAGCACATCAGCAGTATTAAAACGTCGATTTTTCAAACTTAGCGAATTCATACAAAGGCTCTCAAAGTGGGGCTTGTTGCTGGTTTGGTGCAAGGTGCTCAATATGAGCGGCAAACTCACGATCTAAATCGTCGGTTTTGCGATTACTACTCATGGCGATTAAGGTTGAATGCGGACTAATTCTGATCCATAGACGATTTTCTCGAATATAAAACATGCAGAAAATACCGATGATTAATAATAAAGAGCCTAAATAAACCACGTTTTTACCGGGCGAGCGGGTGAGTTGAAAACCGCTCGATTTCACTTCGTTAAAGCCAGTGAGTTGTAAAACAGCCGGTGAGCCGTAATCGAACAAACTGCTGGTGGCCACCAAACTATCCATTAAAAATCGATACTGCATATTATCGGTTGGCGTCACTGGCAGGCCAGCTTGCGTTTGGGCTAATTCCATCGCATCGATGGCCGCACTTTGCAGTACTTTAAGGTAGGTTTGCGCGACCACTTGCCGCTCAGCTTGCGGTACTTTTTTCTCTAAGAAGCGCTCAATAGCAGGAAAGCCGCCTTGGCTAAACTGAAATAACACGCCCTCGGTAATTTCAGCAAATTGCGCCTCACCATCGGCAGACACACCGCCAGCTTTTAAGGCTTTAGCCGCGGTTCTTTTCGCAATGTCAGCATGTAATTTGGCATTTAAGATCGTCGATCTAAAGCGCATAAACGCATCAAGCTGCATATCTTGATCTAGTGGTATACGTGTAAATGCAAATGGTGATGCTACTTCGCGGCGCATACCGGTAATGAAATAGCTGCTGTCATTTTCTACAAATGGCTGCATATAGTTCTGGTATTCAACCGCTTGCCCACGATCATCGCGGACTTTAAATTGAATGGTTGGCCCTAAATTACGCACGTTTCGATCGCCATGCACCGATTGCGCCGATGCCAATGCCGTTTGCAGCGGCGAAACAGCCACCGTTGAGGTATTGCCCTCGACCATTTTATCTAGGTTTTCAATATTAAAGGGACGTAGATCGCCAATTTCGAGGCGGTAATTGGCTTGACCTGCGGTGAGTGCCAGTTCGGATTGCGATTGTGCCGCCAATTTTGATTTGGCATTGCTCAATAAGTCCCATCGCACAAACTCAAGTCCTGAACCACCATCGCCAAAACTGGCTTGATAAATGGCAACACCATTCACAATTAATGGATGATTGACTTTAATTGTGCCGCTTTGGATTAGCTTGCCTTGCATATCAAACACATCAATATCACTGGCAAATAGCTTTGGCATGCCAGTTGAATAATGCTCAATATGAAATTTATTCAGTTTTAAAATAAATGGTAATTCTTGAACAAAATAGCCATTGCCGGAGTTGAGAAAAACTACGCTGGCAGAGCTGCCCTCACTTAAATTGACATTGCCACGAAACGATAAATTATTAGACGCGAGGCGAGACATTGCCGGAATTTGGCTTTGTGGCACATTGCGCGTTTCTGCCGTTTTAATATCCAGCATTTCCATGACTTTTAATGGCAAATTACCGTCCATTAATCCGCCAATACAAATAACCACAATTGCCGAATGGGTAAATAAATAACCCAGGCGCTGCCAACTGCCTTTTTTAGCCGCAATTAATGTGGCATCACCATCGGCTCGCAAACGATAGCGATAGCCATATTCAGTGAGGTGCTGAGTAACTGCTGGTTGTTCGAGTGGCTGATTGATTTCATGATGATGCGACATTAAGCGCAAAGAATTGGCGGTGGCTTTTTCACGATAACTACGCACTTCGCGAATAACGCCGGGGAAATGTCGCCAAATACACAAGCAAGTCGAACCGACCAAAAATGCCAAAATCAGCAAAAACCAAATCGAATGATAAACATCAAATAAGCCGAGTGGTTCAAAAATGCTAAACCAAAAAAATCACCAAACTCAACACGATAATTAACATAAGGCTCATTTTGCTTGAGCACGGTACCAATAATTGAGGCAATCGCAAGTAGCGTTAATAAACTAATTGCAAAACGCATCGATGATAATAAATCAAAGAGGGCGCGGCGGAAGGAGTGTGTATTTGAGGTCATCATAAAATCAAAAAAGGGGCGAATCGCCCCCTTTAGTACGCGTAAATCGAAATGAGTTCCAATTAACGCTTAGTGAATCGATTGAATATATTCAGCAACGGCTTTGATTTCAGCATCGGAGAGTTTGCCCGCGATTTCCATCATTGGCACATTATTGGTACGCTGACCATCACGGAAGGCTTTAAGCTGGGCTGCGGTATAGGCAGCATGCTGGCTGCTTACAAGTGGATACTGTACTGGAATCCCTGCGCCTGAAGGTCCATGGCAAGCCATACAGGCCGGAACATTTTTAGCCGCAATGCCACCGCGATAAATTTTTTGCCCGGCATCCACTAAGGCTTTGTCTGATGCGCCAATTGCTTTCGGCGTTTGCTTGCTATAGTAAGCAGCAACATTGGCCATATCTGCATCAGTTAGCGGGGTTGCCATGCCTAGCATAATGGCATTTTTACGCTTTTGACTTTTAAATTCTTGCAACTGTTTAATGATATATTCTGGGTGTTGTCCAGCTAAGTTTGGATTTGCGCTCGCTACGCTATTTCCATCTACGCCGTGACAGGCCGCGCAGACTTGGTCAACGATGACTTTGCCTTTGCTTGGATCGCCCTTAACAATCGCCGACATAGCGGCGGGTGATAACATCAAAAGTGCTGCAATGCTCACTGCAACAGACATGCTGCGCATAAATCCGCTCCCGTGTTGGAGTACGTCAGTCTAAGGTGCCGACGATAATCGTTCAAATACTGGTATTCTATAGCAAGACTCCGATACAAACCACAATGGCACCCACAGATGTCCCTATTTCAAGGCTTGCAGTTCCTAACTACTGTAAATGATTTAAAAACTTTACCTCATGAAGGGGTAGAAGTTGCTTTCGCTGGTCGTTCAAACGCGGGTAAATCTAGCGCAATTAATACACTCGCTAACATTACTCGCCTAGCTTATGTGTCGAAAACTCCCGGGCGTACTCAGCATATTAATTATTTTGATTTTGGTAACGAACGACGTTTAGTCGATTTACCAGGTTATGGTTATGCTGAAGTTCCTGAGCGGATTCGTAAACATTGGCAAGGTTTATTGGCGCAATATTTATCACACCGTGATAATTTAATTGGCTTAGTGCTAATTATGGATAGCCGTCGACCACTTACTGATTTAGATCGCAATATGCTGAGTTGGTTTCGCCCTACAGGAAAACCGATTCATTGCATTCTGACCAAATCAGATAAGTTAAATAACCAAGAAAAAGCATTAGTGCTGCGTAAAGTGAAAGCTGAATTTGCTGATGACGCAATGATTACTGTACAGCTATTTTCTAGCCTTAAAAAACAAGGTGTGGATGAAGTTGAGCAGGTAGTTGGGAGTTGGTTTGCTGCTGCATTAGAGCTTAGAAATGAGCTTGATCCGACCAGTGGTGAAGCAAATTCTTGATATTTGCGATTGAGAAGCTATCTTAGTTACAGGTGCGCCCCTGCACCTCCCGCTTTTCCTCCCTGAGCGGGGCTTCGTTGATTCGAAGCATATATATGGCCCCGATCAGGTTTTATTTAGGTCGGGGTTTCTTTTTTTGTCAGTTTCATCCTGAATATGGCTGCAAATGCCAACACCTCACGTTATTAGCCTTGTCTAATATCAGTCACACCCTTATGATTTTCCTCTACGTATAAACTGTTTATCAGTTCACCTGCTCATCGGTGTACTATTTGTTCGCGCTGAGTCTGACACGAATTTTTCGTTGTGAGCCAGTCATGAGGATTCACGAATGTCTAGTCTTGCTGGTATTAAGGTCATGGTTATCGATGACAGCAATACGATTCGACGCAGTGCTGAAATCTTTTTGGGGCAAGCAGGTTGCACTGTTATTTTGGCTGAAGATGGCTTTGATGCCTTAGCAAAAATTACAGACAACAATCCAGACGTCATCTTTGTTGACGTCATGATGCCACGCTTAGATGGTTATCAAACTTGCGCCTTAATTAAAAAAAATCCGCGTTTTAAATCAACCCCTGTCGTGATGCTGTCGTCAAAAGATGGTTTATTTGATCGAGCGCGCGGCCGCATGGTGGGATCTGATGAGTATTTAACCAAGCCATTTACCAAAGACAGCCTATTGGCTGCTGTAGGTACTTACTCAAGCGCAACTTAATTGAAACTAACGGACTTAATTTATTATGACGATCAAAAAGATTCTGATTGTTGATGACTCGCCAACCGAGCGTCATTTTCTAGGTGAGCTACTCACTAAAAATGGATTTCAAATTATTACTTTGGAATCCGGCGAAGAAGCGGTGAGCCGTACTAAAGAAATCATGCCAGATTTGATTTTGATGGATGTGGTGATGCCAGGAATGAATGGTTTTCAAGCGACCCGTACCATTTCACGCGATGAGCCAACAAAAAATATTCCAATTATTATGTGCACGTCAAAAAATCAAGAAACCGATATGGTGTGGGCAAAGCGCCAAGGTGCAACAGAATACGTGGTTAAACCGGTTGATCCACAAGAGTTACTCAATAAAATCGCCGCCCTATAAGGCTTAATCACTGAGGGCGTACGATGGCAAAAAGAAAAAGCGAAAGAGTGAGCTTGCGTGACTACCAGCAAGGGGTGATGCAGCGCTTACAGAGCGCCACGACCGTGGCGCAGGTCGATGTACGATTAGGTTTGCAAATTGGCAATGACCATTGGCTAGTTGATTTGGGTGATGTGTCAGAAGTGATGCCAGTACCGATAATTGCGGGCGTGCCATTGGCGCATTCATGGTTTAAAGGCGTGGCCAATATTCGTGGTAATTTAGTGAGTGTTGTTGATTTGCCCGCTTTTTTCGGTCAATCCCATCAAGGTTTTACTCAGCTTGCACGCTTAGTTCTCTTGCCATCGCGCCATCTGCCGCACGCCTCTGTCTTGGTCAATAAAATGCTAGGTTTAAAGCATTTGTCTGATTTAGAGGCTTTGCCCTTAGATGCTAGCGCCGCAGCATGGGAAGGGGGGCGATACAAAGATGCTACTGGTCAGGTTTGGCGAGTGTTGGATGTCGTGAAATTAGTCAATGAAGCTGCATTCTTGCAGACAGGTATTGCATAAAAAATCAAAAGTCACTCAGGGGTGGCGTGGGAGGTATCATGGCAGTGATGGAGCGCATCAGGGGCTTGTTTTCAGGTAGCGATACCGCAGGTAAATCGCAACAAAGCGAAAACAAAAAAGCATTCGATCCATCTAGAACCACTTGGTTTCTAGATAAAATTCGTTTACCCGAAGGTGATGATCTTAAAGCGCTGAAGCCAACGCCACTGATTGGTCATTTACCTGCTCGGCAGCAAATGGCTATTTTCTTGCTGACCATGGTTTTGGCCATTATTTTATTTGCAGTCACGGCATTTTTGTCATTTCGTTCAAGCAGCATTAATGCCAGTAACCAAGCCACTGCAACTGAAATGCAAATGTTGTCGCAAAGGATTGCTCGTGCATCGACCCAAGCCATTCGCGGCGATGCGGACGCGTTTAAAGTGTTGGATGAATCCTACAATAACTTTAATGATGATTTAAATAAGCTAATGAATGCACGCAATCCTTGGAACTTTTTTCAAGTTTCAGGTGCTGAACAATTAGCTCAAATTGATACCGTTTGGAATACCTCATTTCGGCCAAATCCAAGTCGACCTACCGTTGACACGATTTTGAAACAAAAAACGGCACTCATGTCAATTGGTCGAAGTGTAGAAGGGATTAATAGTAATGATGCAAAATTGTTAGAATTAACCCAACAATTTGCTTCTTTACTTGCGGATGGCGGCGGTACTTTACGTGAATTAGACTACGCCAATCAATTAGCGATGTTGTCGCAAAGAACCTCAAAAAATGCCAATGCAATGTTGGCGAGTGAGCTGATTAATCCAGAAGTGGTATTTTTGCTTGGCAAAGACGTTTCTACATTTAATGAAATTGTTAAATCGTTTCTCGATGGTAATCCAGACTTAAATATTCGCCCAGTTTCCACTACGGCGATGGTCGATAAGCTTGAACAAATCTCAGTCTTATTTAAAGACTTTCAAGTGGTGGTAAGTGCATTTTCTAAAAACATGCAGCCCTTGGTAAATACCCGTTTGGCCAATCAAGCGATTGTTCGCGACTCAGAAAAATTACTCACTGATAGTAAAGCATTGGCTGAGCAATATCACAATTCAGTCGGTGGCATGATTGTGGCTGCAGTTGAGGTGGCGTTAATTTTTATTGCACTCGCCTCACTCTCTTATTATTAGTTCGGGTCTTTAATCAAGAATCAGTAAAACGTCGTTTAGCTTCAGAGGCTGAAAACCGTAAAAATCAGGATGCCATTTTACGCTTGCTCAATGAGATGGGTGATTTGGCTGACGGTGACTTAACGATTCGTGCTTCGGTGACTGAAGATTTAACAGGAGCAATTGCCGATTCGATTAACTTTACGATTGAAGAATTGCGTAATCTGATTACCGGTATTAACCGAGCGACAGAGAAAGTAAATGCTTCATCGGCTGAGGCGCAAAGTATTTCCACCGAATTATTGTCTGCTGCAGAACGCCAGTCGAAAGAAATTGAAACCACAAATTACAACGTGGCGCAGATTGTTAACTCAATTCAAGGTGTATCAAGTACCGCTGCTGAATCGGCAACGGTGGCGCAATCGTCACTGGCTGCTGCAGAGTCTGGCGCCGAAGCGGTAAATAACCAAATTCAAGGGATGGGTGAGATTCGCGAGCAAATTCAAGAAACCGCCAAACGAATTAAACGCTTGGGTGAATCATCACAAGAAATTGGTGAAATTGTTGAATTGATTTCCGATATTACTGAGCAAACCAACGTCTTGGCATTGAATGCGGCAATTCAGGCTGCAGCAGCCGGTGAGGCTGGTCGTGGCTTCTCGGTGGTGGCTGAAGAGGTTCAGCGTTTGGCTGAACGTTCGGGCGAGGCCACCAAGCAAATTGGTGCAATTGTAAAAACCATTCAAGCGGATACGCACGATGCCGTGGCCGCGATGGAATTGTCTACTCAAGGTGTGGTTGAAGGGGCTAAGTTGTCGGATGCTGCAGGTAGTGCGTTGTCAGAGATCGGTAAAGTTTCGCGTGAACTGGCCCGCTTGATTAGTTCAATTGCGCATGAAACCGAAGATCAAACACTGTTGGCGAGCAAAGTGAGTAACACGATGCGCGACATCTTGTCGATTACTGAACAAACCACCGCAGGTACTCAGCAATCGGCGATTGCAGTGGGGCAGTTAACTGGCCTAGCCGCAGAGCTAAAAGCATCGGTTTCTGGTTTCAAACTGTCTTAATTAATCTCCAGACCGGCCTGGCCGGTCTTCTTCATGGAGCCCCGCCATGAGTGTGCATACTGAATTTGATAAGGGCTCTTTGTTGTGGGTCAAAGCTGAAATTGACAGCACTTTGGCTCGTGCCAGTGATGCACTTGAGCAATACCGCAGCAACAAAGATACCGCTGTATTAAAACACGCAAAAACGCATTTGCATCAAGCCTATGGTGCGCTCGATTTGGTCGAGTTAACTGGTTTGGCACGTTTTTGTGATGAAGTTGAACAAGTGCTGCTGGTGCTTGAGCAAGGTGAGCATGATGAGATCGGCTTGCCTTTGGTATTGCGGGCGATTGAAGAAATTGGCCAATATCTAAATCGTTTAACGATCGGGATGCCCAATATCCCCTTAGCCTTATTGCCGACCTTTCGTGAGTTAGCGCAATTGCGTGGCGCCTGTGCATCCGGTGCCGAGCTGTTTTTCCCGCAATTTGTTTTAAGCATGCCACCTGGCTTGCCGCGCAAAAGCACGCCACTGCCATTGAAATGAGTAGTATTGTGAAGCAGCAACGCAGTCGTTATGAGCGTGCACTACTGCGGTGGGTGAAAGGACAAAAAGAAGTCGGCCCCGTGATGGCCGCTAGTTTGGCTGAGCTGGCTAAATATCAAACCAGTACCTTACCGCGACATTTCTGGTGGGCCGCCGCTGCCGTAGTTGACGGTTTAAGCAGCAATCGTGCTGAGCTTGATCTTGATCCGCAGCAAGTCGTTTTGCGGCTTAATTTACAAATTCGTCGTTTGGCCGAAGGCTCAAGTAAAGTTGCTGAACGGCTATTTCGCGATATTTTATATCTATTGCCACAACTCGATTGTGATAGCGCCTTGGCGCATCGCTTGGCGCAATCATTTGCATTGGCTGATTTATTTCCCAATGCACAAACAATTATGTCGCCAGAAAGCATGGCTGCAGAGCAATTGGCTCGCACTTTGCGTGATGACTTAACCATCGTCAAAGAATCTTGGTCGCGAGTTGCCGCCGGGCAATTAGATAAAGCCAGTACGGTTAAAAACCTGCTGCAACAATTGGCACAAAAATCCAGTCAGTTACAAATCCATGGCTTAGATGCCTTATGGCAAGGTTTATTGCTTGCGGTGATGCAAGCGCAATTAAGCCAAGATTTAGCCCTTGAAATCGCCACTGGTTTATTACTTGCTGACAATGCGCTGGCGATTTACCCGAGTCAGGCTGATGATTTTATTGAGCAAGTCGATGCTTTATTGCTGCGTTTAATTGATCCAAGTGCCGTTAATGAATTGCCGCATTTAGATGAAATTAGCCGTGAAGCGCAAGATCGTTTGTTGTTGTCGCATTTAGCCATTGAAATGCACAGCAATTTGCAAGGCATTGAAGACATCTTGGATGGGTTTTTCCGCGATCCAAGCGAGCGGCAAACACTCAAGAATATTGAGCCGATGCTCCGTCAGGTGCAAGGCGCGCTGATGATGTTGGATCGGCAAACTGCGGTTGAATTAAGCCATGAATGCTTACAAAGAATTATTCAGCACGCGAATCACGATGCCAACCCAGAGTTACATCAACTTGAAGAGCTGGCTGAAGCCTTATCAGCGTTGGGTTTTTATGTGGATGATTTGGCTCAGGAGCGTGATGATGAGGCCGCACTGCTGCCGTTATTATTGCGTTTAACAGGGCGCACTGCAGCCCCGGCCGAGGTCGATGAGCGCATTGCATTGGAAGCTGAACCCGAGCTCGCGACACCCGAGTTGGCTTTACCAACGGCTGCGCCAGCGCCAATTGAAGTGGCATTGCCAACGTCTGAAGCGGCAATGGACGCTGAGTTACTCGAGGTTTACCTCGAAGAAGCGATTGAGGTGCTGGCGGCAATTGAAATCCAGCAAGCCTTATTGCATCACAACCCGCATGACCGCGAAGCGTTCACGACGATACGTCGCAGTTTTCACACGCTCAAAGGTAGTGGCCGCATGGTCGGCTTGTATCAACTTGGCGAAGTGGCATGGTCGATTGAGCAATTACTCAATAAATGGCTGCAATTGGATAAGCCGGCTTCGCAGCGTTTATTATCTTTGCTCGACTTCACGCACCAAGCTTTTGTCGATTGGGTGGATCAATTACAGAAAACGGGAGTGGTTGCCGTTGAATCCGCAGCAATTGAGGCCGAAGCACTCGCGCTGCGTCATGAGGCAGATCTGCCTGAGAAAGGCCATGAGTCATTGCCTGAAACGGCAATTGAAGTGGATATTGCCCCCGCTGCCGATATTCAAATTGGTCAGGTATCCGTCTCTGCCACCTTGTTTGCGATTTTCTGTGAAGAGGCGCGTAAATATTTAGTGGCTTTATCGCGCGGCGTAGAAGTGCTCGCCGAATCGGGAGAGGTCGAATCACAATTTGTACTCGCTGCCCATACCCTGGGGGGGATTGCCTCTACAGCAGGCTTTAGACCTCAAGGTGAGCTGGCATACGCCTTAGAGCATGCCTTGCAAAATGGCGCGCAAATTAATCGCGAGCAAGTGCCGTTATTTGCCGATGCAGTGCAAATGCTCGATCGCATGATGCAGGATATTTTTGCTGAGCAAGCACCATGTACCGCTGCGGACTTAATTGCGCGCTTAGTGGCCTTGCATGCAATGGCCGATGAAATCGAGCTCAGTGATGATGGCGAAACGCTAGAGCTGGATGCCATTGGCGATGAAATTTCATTCGCGTTAGATACCACGACCGAGCCAGTTGCGGCGCCGCAGTTTTGATGCCTTGCTGAGTGATATGGCGGTGGCGAGCACAGCAGCACCGCTACTCGATCTACCGGAACTTGAATTAACTTGGGATGCCGAGCTGCTCGAACAGCCAACCACGCTGGAACGAATTGATGAGCCAGTAACGCTAGATTTGCCAGAGCTCGCCGATGATTCGGTTGAACCGGCATTGCTCGACTTGGCGCCGGCAGCCGCCAATTTGGCTGTGACCACAGTGGGTGATACGGTTGATTCGCTGTTGTTGGGTACTGATTTTGTGGCGGATTTGTCGACTGAATTAATCGACTCAGATTTACCCTTGCTTGATTTAATCTTGGCCGAAGATACTCTGCCGGAAACGGAAACGGAAACGGAAACGGAAACGGAAACGGAAACGGAAACGGAAACGGAAACGGAAACGGAAACGGAAACGGAAACGGAAACGGAAACGGAAACGGAAACGGAAACGGAAACGGAAACGGAAGCCGAAGCCGAAGCCGAAGCCGTCAGCCTTGCGCCAACGGATGAGGTTATCGAACCTGAGTTGGATGTATTAACGCAATTAATGAGCGTGCCCGAGGCCTTTGTCGCTACGGATTTATTGGATAATTTGGCGCAAGCCATTGATGCCGATGAGCCGCATACCCCGCTGGCGCAGTTGATGTCTGCCGATGATGCACTCAATGCAGCGCGTGCTGAACTAGACGCGATCTTAGTCGATGAAATCGACGAGCAATTGTTGCCGATTTTCATTGAAGAAGGCGAAGAGCTGCTACCGCAATTAAGTAATGCGCTGCGTTTACTCAATACGGCTGAAAATACGCCAGCCACCTTGCAGCAATTAAAACGTACTTTGCACACCATTAAGGGCAGCGCCCGGATGAGTGGCGCAATGCGGATGGGTGAGGCGGCGCATCGGATGGAGTCGCGTCTGGTTGAAGCGGCCACAGTGAATGCCGAATTGCTGGCGCGATTAGACAGTGATTACGATCTGATTCAAGCGCTATTTGCTGAGCTTTCACAACCGGCGAAGCGAGAAGAAGAAGGGGTTGTCGTCTCAACTGGCGCGGTAGCAACCATCCCGAAATTGTTAGCCGCAGCTGAAACCGATAATAAAACGGTGATTCGCGTTAAATCCGAATTGATTGATCAATTGGTCAATCAAGCCGGTGAAGTGGCGATTTCGCGTACGCGGATTGAAGCTGAAATGTTGATGTTTAAGAGCTCCTTGCTCGATTTAACTGAAAACGTGATGCGCTTACGCACTCAGTTGCGCGAGCTTGAAATTCAAGCTGAAACGCAAATGCAAGCGCGGGAAAAAGAAGTGCAAGAAATGCACGCCAGCTTTGATCCTTTAGAGTTTGACCGCTTTAGTCGCTTGCAAGAACTCACCCGTTTTATGGCCGAAAGCGTCAATGACGTGGGAACGGTACAACAAAGTTTATTAAAAAATCTAGACGAATCATCCGCTGCCTTGCTGGCGCAATCGCGAATGACCAAAGAGTTGCAGCAAAGCTTGATGCGGGTGCGCATGGTGCCGTTTGCTAGCGTATCGGATCGTTTGTATCGCTTAACCCGGCAAGCCGGTAAAGACGTCGCTAAAAAGGTCAACTTGGAATTAAGCGGTGGTCGCGTTGAAATCGACCGCGGCGTACTCGATAAAATGATTTCGCCTTTTGAGCACATGCTGCGTAATGCGATTGGTCATGGCTTAGAGTCAACGGACGAGCGTTTGGCGCTAGGTAAGAGTGAGTTTGGCGAGATTAATATTGAGGTTCGCCAAGAAGGCAATGAACTAGTTCTGGTGCTCAAAGACGATGGTCGTGGTTTAGACTTGGTTCGCATCCAGCAAAAAGCCATTGCTTTAGGTTTGATCAGTGCCGATCAAGTGGTCTCTGAAAATGATCTCTGCCAGCTGATTTTTGAGCCCGGTTTTTCCACTGCGGCTACTGTGACGGCGATTTCAGGCCGAGGCATTGGCATGGACGTGGTCAAAAATGAAGTCAGTAATTTGGGCGGCAAGATTGATGTGTCAACCCAAGCTGGCCAAGGCACGACTTTTGTCATTCACTTGCCATTAACCTTAGCGGTGGCGCAAGTGCTGTTGGTGAAAGCGGGTGAGCGCTTGATTGCGATTCCATCGGTGATGGTGGAGCAAGTACAAGAATTGAAAGCCGAAGCATTGGCGCGGATTTACGATAATCGTGAACAAGAATGGATGGGGCAGCGTTATCGCTTTGCCTATTTACCGCGATTATTAGGCGACAGTAAAGCAATCCCAGAGCAAAAACGCTATTCGACCGTGGTGTTATTGCGCTCAGGCGCCGAGCGCATTGCCATCCACGTGGATCAATTGGTTAAAAACCAAGAGGTGGTGGTCAAACCGATTGGGCCGCAATTGGCGCGGATTCCGGGCGTAGTGGGGGCGACAGTGCTCGGTACCGGTGAAATTGTGATGATTATGAATCCGCTGGCCTTGCAGGCTCAGGCGGCGCATATTCAGGCGCAACAAGTGACCGAGAGCTTGCAGCATCAAGCGCAGCCAACCATGCCCGAGCAGCTGTCGACTGCGCCGGTGGTGATGGTGGTCGATGATTCGCTCACCGTGCGTAAAATCACCGGGCGCTTATTGTCGCGTGAAGGCTTCCAAGTGGTGACGGCCAAAGACGGCGTGGATGCCTTGCAGCAATTGCACGATGTGAAGCCGGCGGTGATGTTGGTGGATATTGAAATGCCAAGAATGGATGGCTTTGAGTTAACGCGCAATGTACGCGTGGCTGACGATACCAAGCATATCCCAATCATTATGATTACCTCGCGTACCGCTGAAAAGCATAAAAAATATGCGTTTGAACTGGGGGTCAATGCCTATCTTGGCAAGCCGTATCAAGAAGATGAATTGCTGGGTTTGATTCGTAATTTTGTCAGTGCCGCAGCGCAATAAACTGCATCGTGACTGCCAATTAAAAAAGCCCTTCGGGGCTTTTTTAATTGACTTTAAATGCTTGCGCTTTGAGCGTGTTTGGCGATTACATGCTACTGCGTAAATCAATTAATACTTGATCAGCAGCGTTAATGCGGATTAAGCCAAGGCGTGGATATTCCAAATCAATAATGACGTAAACCGTTAATGACATCACGGCAGCAAAAGACACAATATGTAACCAGCGGCGATGTTTATTGCTCGACATATCAAAGCCCACCAGTAATGCACTCACCAGCGCTAATAGCGGCAGCAGCAGAAAAACAATCAGCGGGGGATGATTGTCAAGGGCCACCGCTCGAGTGGTGGTGATGTCAAACATGGCGTTCAGTGCATCGGGCAAAATTAAATCTAAATTGGGTCGTGCATCCACTAAGTCATAGCTGGCTGTGGCGCTTTGCCAGATTTGTTGTTGCAAAGCCGCCGTTTGGGCGTGGGCTTGCTGCGTTGCAATGTGATCTTCGTTGCGGCTATGGCTTAAAATTCGTACGTCGAGATAGTGTTTAAACAGCGATTTGAGCTCAATTTGCGCGCGACTGGGCAGTAAATCAAGACGTAAATAAGCTGTGCCAATGGCATTGGCTTCGGCGGCAATCAGCTGACGATGTGCTTCAAAACGCGTGGCGGCACCCGAAAATGAAAACGCCAAAATCAAACCCAATAGGGCAAAAATGGCGCTTTCCGAAGCGCCAAATCCCTTGGGCATGCCAGGCTCTTTGCGTAATTGCGCGACCCCCATTCGCCGACCGATCTCAACACAGAGCAGCATTCCCAAAAATAAACTCAAGGCCAAAGCACTTGCGATCCATTGTAGATACATGCTGAATCTCCATCAGTTTTAATGGGTATATTGCCATATACTATGTTGGGTTTTGTTTAGCGTTATATACCCTTATTGATAATCGGGTAGGCCATAAGCGGTGAGGATGAAATCAAAGCGGTTGCTGTCCATCGACTCTGCAACAAAAGCTTGGATTTTTTCGATTCTGGGTGCATCGAGCAGATACGATAATTTCATTTCTGGGGTCGGCTGATCTTGCTCGGCGGCAAATAGCTCAAATAAAAATGCAACAGGTACGGTTTCGGCGATGGCCAAATGGCCAATAAATGCGCCTTCCATGCCTTTTTCCCACACTTCGATGGCACGAACTAGTTTCATAATATGCTCTGTAAGTAATCGAATCAGAGGCCGATTATACCTGCGCCCAGTACGGCGATGAGGAGTAATCCGCTTTCACAAATTTCAATGCCTGCGCCCAAACAATCACCCGTCACGCCGCCTAATTTGGCTTTCAGCCCATTGCCGATAGGCGAGCAACACCAAGGGCGCAATCAGCAGTGCGGGGCTCAATAGCGCCGTCGCCAGCAGTAGCGCCAACCACCAACATAGCGCGAGTAAACGCTGGTTTTGCCACGCAAATTGCTCGGCCATACCGGGGGCTAAAGCGGGGAGGGTTTGCCAGCAAAATACCCCACTGCGCGCCCAAGTTGGAATCAAAATCAGCGCCGCCCATTGTTGCTGGCGGATCAATAGCATTAGCAAGATGAGTTTCAGCAAACATTGCATGATCAGCGAGAGCACGCCAAAGCTACCCAGATGCGGATCTTTGAGTACCGCTAAAAATCGCGCCGGATCACGATGCGCCGCACCTAAACCATCGGCCATATCGGCTAGACCATCCAGATGCAAGCCACCGGTAATCCACACCCAGATCAGCAAACCGCAGATGGCCGCCAACCACGGGTCAAGCAGCGCGGTGAAATACACTGCGGTCAATAAATGCGCGCCAATCAGCGCGCCAACGGCAGGAAACCAAGCGACGGCTTGTGCTAAGAGTTTGGGATCAAAATTGGGGATGGTTGGCGTTGGGATTCGGCTTAAAAATTGTACCGCTAAGGCCGGAATTCGCCAGTCAAAGCGTCCCATTAGCGCGCGTCCGGTAAATGATTTTGGATGCCTAAAATCATCGGCGGCCAGTCTTGATCCCACCACAGCGTGATGCAGCCCGCTGGGGGCCAGCCAAAATTGGCCATGCCTTGCGGCAGGTAAACCCAGTGCGTTGAGTAAAATCGCTTTGATTGTGCCTTGATGGGCAATCAAAACCCGGTGCTCAGCGTCGCCACTGGCAATCCACTTTTCGAGCGCCGTTTGCACCCGCAGGTTAAACGCATCCCACGTCTCGCCATCGGGTAAAGGGTGGGCGGCGGGATCGTGTTGCCAAGCATCCCAAGCGGCGTGTTCAGTAGCGCTCCAATCGGCTTTGGCTTTGCCGTCGATGCTGCCCAGATTCATTTCGTTCAAAACCACGCTCTAAATGCAGCGCAATACCGAGTGACATCGCGGCATCGAGAGCAAAATCAGCCGCGCGCGCCAAGGTTGAGCTAGCAATCGCATCGACCGGATGGGCGGACAGCTCAGTCCAACGGGCAGCTAATTGTTCGCGCCCTAAGATCGAAAGCGCTGGATTGCTGTGGCCAAAAATAGCCTGCTCAGCCCCTTGGGCCACGCCATGACGGATCAGCGTGAGGCGAAAGGCCATTACATTGCTCCTGCGGCGACACCGGCCTCAGTAAAGGTGGCCATTTCGCGGTGTAGAGTGAGCGCCGACTGCAGGATGGGTAGGGCTAAAGCCGCACCACTGCCTTCGCCTAAACGCAGACCCAGATCGAGTAGCGGTGTTAAGTTCAGTGCCGCCAGTGCGGCGCGGTGGCCTTGCTCTTGCGAGACATGGCTGGCTAGCAGCCAATCGGCGACTTCGGGCTTGGCTTTGACGGCGACTAAAGCCGCTGCGGTGGTGGTGATAAAACCATCGAGTAAAATCGGAATTCCGGCTTCAGCGGCGGCGGTGTAATAACCGGCGAGTGCGGCGATTTCTAAACCACCGACTTCACGCAACCAATCGAGTGGGCTGTGGGCGCCTGCCGCTTTGGCGCGGGCCAATGCGTCGTTAACGACTTGGATTTTATGCTGGCGTGCGGCAAGCTCAATGCCGGTGCCAAGGCCGACAATCTCATCTGCGGCGTGATCGGTGAGTGCGCAAATCAAGGCGGCGGCGGCGGTGGTATTGGCAATGCCCATTTCGCCACCGATTAATAAATTTTTGCCATTTTCAATCGCATGCAGGGCACTGCCAGCGCCGATTTGCCAGGCTTTTTGGCACTGCGCTTCAGTCATCGCTGCCGTGACGCGTAAATTGGCCGTGCCAGCACACACACCGGGCTGCGAAACAGCTTGCCTTGGCTATTGATCGGATTGGGGTAGTCATGTTTGACACCCACATCAATCACATTGAGCGAGGCTTGGTTTTCTCGTGCCAAAACGCTAATGGCAGCGCCACCATGCATAAAATTGACCACCATTTGTGCTGTCACTTCGGCTGGAAAAGCCGAAACACCTTCGATTGCCACACCATGATCGGCAGCAAAAATGCAAATTGCAGGTTGGAGGCGTTTAGGAATGCTTTGTGCTGTGCGGCCAGCAAACCAGATGGCGATATCTTCTAAGCGACCTAAGCTACCGAGTGGTTTAGTGAGTTGGTTTTGTCTGGCTTGTGCAGCGAGGGCGATGTCGTTGGCGATGGCTTTCATTGCGTGATCCAATACAAGATCGCCTGACTTTAACGGCTCGTTCAAGACTGAGCAAGTTTGTTGATTGAGGTTTCAGTGCTTTTGCTTGCAGGTGGCGTAGCAAAGTGCGGATCAATGCTTAAAAACTGCCTCAATCAAAGAGGTCTGAATTAGGCTTTGGGGATCACCGGGAGCGAGGCTGGGAATACTTCAATCCGATCAACGCCCATTTTTTTTGCGGTTTGCAGCGCCGAATCGGCCGCAACTAAAATGTCTTCGAAGGTTTCGGTTTCCATATCCAGTGCGGCGAGCCCAATGGTAATCGAAATATAAAATTCGGCTTGATTCGGTAGCGTGATCGGGATTTGTTTGACGTTGCTACGTAATCGTTCGGCCACCACCATCGCGCCTTTGTAATCGGTATCGGGCAGCACTAAAGCGATTTCTTCGCCAGAATAGCGGCCGACTAAATCAAAGTCACGTACCGATTTGAGCGCGCATTCGGCCAAGCGTTTTAGCGCCAAATCACCAGCGTGTAAGCCGTGGTTGGCATTGATTTCTGCGCAATGATCCATGTCGGCGATTAAAACGGCCATTTTGCTTTGGCTACGTTGGGCGCGATTGACTTCACGCGCTGATAGCGTAAATAAATGGGGGCGTTGATATAATCCGGTCAATGCATCGCGTAATTGTTGTTCTGAAAGTCGTTGGCGCAATTGGCGAACTTTATTGGCCTGGAGTAATAGACCGACCGCCAATCCGGTACATAAGGCAATTAAAAGAGACATGGCATTACACCTTAAGTCGGTAAGCAAAAAGGGTCAAATTGTGACGTCGCGTCTCGCGCTTGTGTTTTGTTGATTTATTACCCAATAAACATGTTAATCCTTATGACACGCTGACGTTTCTTGATATTAGACCTTTTTAGATGAAGGGCTAGTGTTGCTTTGTTCACAAAGCTGGATTTGTCCGTCCCTGTTAGAATATAACAATGCAAAAAAATACTCATTGTTCGCCTTTCGTCGATGGGCGACGTAATTCATCAATTGCCAGCGATGACCGACTTGCTGCGTGCCTACCCCGATGCCGTGATCGATTGGGTGGTCGAAGAAGGCTTTGCCGAACTGCCACGGTTACATCCAGCGATTCGGCGGGTGATTCCGGTGGCGCTACGGCGTTGGCGTAAATCACCGATGGCCGCGGCAACGCGAGCCGAATGGGCGCAATTTAAAACTGAAATCCATGCTTGTCGCTACGACTTGGTGCTGGACGCGCAAGGCTTAATTAAAAGCGCCGCCATTGCGCGTTTAGCCTGCGGTCCGGTGGCGGGTTTTGATCGACATTCTTGCCGTGAGCCTTGGGCGAGTTTGGCCTATCAGCGCCGTTATTCGGTTCCTAAAAATCTACATGCGATTGAACGTAATCGGCGCTTAACCGCCGCTGCGAATGGTTATGCCTTGCAAGGTGAGCTTGATTACGGCTTAAAAGTGCCGTTGCAAGATTTGCCATGGCTAGGGCGCTCACCGTACGCGGTGCTGCTGACGGCAACCAGCCGCGAAGATAAAGAATGGCCAGAAAGCCATTGGATTGCGCTGGCGCAGCGCTGTATTGCTGCGGGCTTGCGGCCCGTTTTTCCTTGGGGCAGTGCTCGAGAAAAACAGCGGGCCGAGCGTTTAGCTGCGGCTTTGCCGCTGGCGTTGGTGCCGCCTAAGCTCAGTTTAACCGATGCCGCGGTCATGCTAGCGGGCAGCAGAGTGGTGGTGGGGGTTGATACCGGCTTAGCGCATCTGGCGGCGGCGGTGGCTGTGCCGGTGGTGGCGATCTTTTGCGCTTCAGAGCCGGCGTTAACTGGCGTAAAGGCGGCGACATTTGCGCTCAATTTAGGTGGCAATGGCACACCACCAACGGTTGATCAGGTGTGGGAAGCCACGTCGGCCGGTGGGCGTTTGCCGTGATGGTGCGCTGGGCGTATCGCATCTTACTGTGGCTGGGTTTCCCGCTGATTTGGCTGTATCTGCTCAAACGCAGCAAAAAGCAGCCGGCTTACCGGCAGTTTTGGGCTGAGCGTTTAGGGTATTACGCTGTAGATCTTACCAAAAAAGGTCTGCAGGACGATACCCAAAAGCCGATTTGGTTGCACGCGGTGTCGGTGGGTGAAATGCGTGCTTGTGCGCCGATTATTCAGGCGCTGCGTATTGCAGCACCGCATCGCCCTTTGTTGTTGACGTGTATGACCCCAACCGGACGAGAAACCGCGCAGGCTTTATTTGGCAACTTTGCCACCATTGTGTATTTACCTTACGATTATCCGGCAGCGATTCGACGGTTTTTACAGCGCTTTCGACCGCAATGCGGCGTGGTGATGGAGACCGAAATCTGGCCGAATTTGCTGCATGAATCGGCCGCCGCCAAGGTCCCGCTGGTGCTGGCCAATGCGCGGCTTTCTGCGTCCTCTTTTCGGGCTTATCAGCGGATTTTGGCATTGATTGCGCCAGCGATGGCCAAGTGGTCGCTGGTATTAGCGCAAGCACCAGCCGATGCCGAACGACTTGCCGCTTTGGGTGCGCCAGCCCCCAAGGTGATGGGCTCAGTTAAATTTGATCATAGCAACGATGCGGCTATCGTCGCGCGCGGGCAGGCTTGGCGCGCAGCGTTACTTCAGCAAGCCAACCGTCCATTAGTGCTATTGGCGTCGAGTCGTGAAGGCGAAGAGGCGGCGTTTTTAGCGCAATGGCAAAGCGTGTATGGTCAAACGGCGGCAGCGCCGTTGTTGATTATTGTGCCGCGTCATCCACAGCGCTTTGATGCCGTGGCCGATTTAATTCGCAGCCATGGCTTGGCGCTACAGCGACGCAGTCAGTGGCAACAAGACATCGTTGCGGCGGATGTGATTTTGGGCGATAGCATGGGTGAAATGGCGGCCTGGTTTGCCGCGAGTGATGTTTGTATTATGGGTGGCTCGCTGCTTCCCTTTGGTAGCCAGAATTTTATCGAAGCTTGCGCTCAGGGTTGTCCGGTATTGCTTGGGCCACACACCTTTAATTTTTTGCTGCGGCAACGGAAGCGGCCTTAGCTGAGGGGGCTGCTTGGCAAGGGCAAAGCTTGTTTGAGATCATGGATCAAATGCAGCAATTGCTGCTGGACCAAACCGCGCGGCAACAGATGAGCGCGGCCGGAGTTCAGTTTGCTAACGCGCATCGCGGTGCAACGGCAAAGTTGGTGCGTGAGCTGCGCGATTTATCTTTAGGTTTTGGTAAATAAATCATAGATATGTCCAGCATGGTTTTTGTATCATGCCATCCGATTACTCACTTTTACTGAGTCACGCCAATCGGCGAAGGGATTATTTTGTCGCAAAGCACCGATGTATCGTCAGATTCTGCCAATAACGGCGCCTGGTATTGTTTATTTATTTGTTGGCTGATTGCGGCTACTTCCACCTTTGGTAGCTTGTTTTTTAGCGAAGTGATGCATATTCCGCCGTGTGTGTTGTGCTGGTATCAGCGGATTCCGATGTATGCGATGTTGGTGATTTTTAGTGTGGCGCTATTTCCTTTAGATCGTAAGGTGACGCGTTATGCTTTGCCGCTGGCGGTGATCGGGTGGTTATTCGCTTTTTATCATTTATTGATTTACAGCGGGGTGATTCCAGAAGGGATGCAGCCGTGTACGGCCGAAGTGTCATGCGCAAAGATTGATTTGGAACTGATTGGCTTTATCACGATCCCACTGATGTCGGTGGTGGCGTTTTCGTTGATGATCGGCTTGCTATTAATGATTTCTAAAAGGGTTCAAAAAATGAAACGTTCACTGATTGTGATCACTAGCGTGGTCGCGATGGCGGCTTTGTTTATTATTGGTGCCGTGGTGTATTCCAATAAAAGCGCCGATCAATCGCAAAGTTTGGCAGTAGAAAACAGCGCCGCGTTAAATCGCTTTTCATCAATTACCTATGGCCCAGCGGACGCCAAAGTGCATATTGTTGAATTTATGGACCCCGCTTGCGAAGCGTGCAGTCAGTTTTATCCCTTTGTAAAAAAATATCATCAATAGCCATCCGGGCAAAATTAAGCTGACCGTTCGTTATGCTAATTTCCATCAAGGCTCGGATTATGTGGCGCAAGTTTTGGAAGCCGCACGTGCACAAGGCAAATTTTGGCCAGCTTTAGAGGCTTTGTTTGTGACGCAAGAGCAGTGGGCCAGCCATCATGCACCAGCGCCAGAAACGGTTTGGCAGTACTTGGGGCATTTAGGCCTCGATTTTGATCAAATGCGTAAAGACATGAATGAGCCGAAAGTGATGGCGGTGATTGAACAAGATCGCGCTGATGTGAAGGCATTACAAATTACTAAAACGCCAAGTTTTTACGTCAACAACAAGCCGTTGACGAAGTTTGGTCATGAGCAATTACAGCAATTAATTAATAGCGAACTCGCTATTGCCTACCCTGGGCAATAAATAGTCAACGAAAAAAAACGGCTACGGCCGTTTTTTTTTGCTTGTCAAAATGAGTTGTTTTACTTTTTGTGTTGAGCAAAAGCTTGAATCAGCTCGGCATTGGGCGCTAAGTCTTTGACAGCAGCAAGCCATTGAAGTTGATTATTTTGCCAGCTAAAGGCATCGACGCTTAAATAACCACCACTGCCGGCTGAGCGAAACACCACCATCACCTCATCAATGCCATCGCCATTGATATCGGCATTGATGACGCGCTCAAGGCTGCCATCACGGGGTTTAATTTGTCCGCTGAGAAACACATCAAATGGAAACTCGCTATTACCAGCCGCATAAAGTCGAATGGCGTAGCTGCCGATGCTGCGCGGCTCAAGCTCACCTTCGTTGACGACAATATGCTGTTGATTGGGTAGCTGTAGCTGAATTGATCTAGATGGTATCTCAGCATAAGCCATAGACATCAAAGCGTAGGTGAGTATACCTAATAGTTTTTTCTGCATTATGATGTCCTTTGATTCGATCAATATGGCGCTTTAACACTTAAAGCAAACTGATTAGCATTTTGCTCGCCAAGACGATTAAAAGGGCAGCAAAGCATTTTTTGAGCACCGGCACTGGCAAGCGATGCGCCGCTGCTGCGCCGACTTTGGCCATTGGAAAGCTGGCTAAAACAATCCCCAATAGCGCCGGTAAATAGACAAAACCCAAGCTACCTGACGGCAGTTGCTGCGCCGACCAACCGCTAACGATAAAACCCAGCGCCCCAGCAATCGCAATTGGAATCCCAATCGCTGACGAAGTACCAATCGCCGTTTTAACCGGCACATTGCACGCCGTCATAAAAGGCACCGATAAAGAGCCGCCGCCAATCCCCACCCAGCTCGACAACAGGCCAATACCGCTGCCCACCAGATTCATGCCCAACACATTGGGCAATTGCCGAGTGGGCTTGGGTTTGAGGTCCAGCAGCATTTGCGCGGCAATTACATAGGCAAAAATAATAAATAGCCACTTTAAATGGACCGCCGAAATCCAAGCGGCAATTTGCGCGCCAATAAACGTACCGAGCACAATGCCCAGGCTGATCTGCCGCACAATATCCCAACGCACTGCGCCTTTTTGCGCATGCGCTCGTACACTGGCGGCGCCGGTAAAAATGATGGTCGCTAATGAAGTGCCAATGGCTAAGTGCTGCTGATGCTCGGGGGCGACACCAACCCAGTGAAAGACCCACAATAAAGCCGGAACAATCACCAAACCGCCGCCTACGCCTAATAAACCGGCTAAAAATCCAGCAACAACTCCAACAGCAAGGCAGGCAAGAATGGCTTCAAGCATGGATAGAGCATCTCATCTGGCAGAGTAAGTCAGGAATAATATTTTATATTTCGCTGATTATGCCGTTTTTTATTTAGCCTAGCTGCCATTCACCTTGAATATTTTGCCGATCTGCGTATTCATTTAGCAAATCATACAGGCGTAATTGATTTAGTTTGAGTGCCAAAGCGCAGGCTGAATCACCTTGTTGATTACGCAGATGTGGATTAGCGCCATGCTGTACTAGCCAAATAGCTGCATTAAATTTTTGATTTGCCGTTGCTTTATGCAGCGCAGTCCAGCCTTCCTGACTTTGACGATTGATACCCAGCGTACCACTGTGATGAATGATGAATTGCATAACGGCAAGATGGCCACCGGCAGCGGCTTGCATTAATGGCGTAATGCCTTTGTCACTCGCTTGTTGCACATTCAGTTGGTGGCCAATTAAGAGTTTCACCAGCTCGGCATTGCCATTGAGTGCCGCCCAATGCAGTAGGGTATAACCATGCTGATCTTTGGCGTGTAGATTGGCTTTGAGGGCAGTTAATTGCACCACAATATCCAGTTTTCCGGCAAAGCAGGCGTGCATAATTGGCGTCCAGCCCGCTTCATCTTGTTGCTCGATGGGCATTCCAGCGCGGATAAACACTGGTAATAAATGATAATGCCGCTGCTCTATGGCTTGATGTAGGCCTTTTTGACTCACACTATGGCCGTGTTGCGTCAAGATGGCTTTGGCATCGGGGTCCATTTTGATGGGGGGAATATGCCCCCATAGATCGGCAGTTTGTGCGGGCAGGGCATCGAGTGCCACTTGTAGGCGAAAAATCTCGGTGGCTATCGCTTTGGGAAAGCCATCTTGTTTTTGCTGACCTTGGATTAGTAAATCATTAAAGCAAGCATCGAGCTGGTTTTGCTCCCAGCTTTGCATAATGCGCGCCAAGACCTTGGGGTAGCTCGCCTCGAGTTGACTAGGAAATTGATTCGGCCCGAGATGTTGCCGCAGGTGATCGATAAGAATTTGGACGTGAAGCATAACGCTGCCCATTTATGGAATCAGGACAGCGTCATTGAATCATTGAGTGCGGCGATGTCGCGCCGAAACAATACCTAAAATTGTGGCCAAAAATACCTTGACCTTACTTTTGCGTCAGCCAACGCGCGGCATCGAGTGCGTAGTAAGTCAAAATCGCATCCGCGCCCGCGCGTTTAAACGCCAAAAGACTCTCTAGCACCACACTTTGCTCATCCAGCCAGCCATTTTGGCTGGCTGCTTTGAGCATGGCGTATTCACCGGAAACTTGATACACAAAGGTTGGCACTTTAAATTCATCTTTCACGCGGCGAACGATGTCGAGATACGGCATGCCGGGTTTGACCATCACCATATCAGCGCCTTCGGCCAAATCGAGTGCCACTTCATGCAAGGCTTCATTGCTATTGGCGGGGTCCATTTGATAGGTATATTTATTACCCTTTCCTAAATTACCCGATGAGCCGACCGCATCACGGAACGGGCCGTAAAACGCTGAGGCGTATTTGGCAGAGTACGCCAAAATCCGCGTGTGGATATGGTCTTCACGATCTAAAGCGGCACGAATCGCGCCAATGCGGCCATCCATCATATCGGAAGGTGCCACCATGTCGGCACCGGCTGCGGCATGGCATAAAGCTTGGCGTATCAGCGCATTCACGGTTTCGTCATTTAACACATAACCATGCTCATCAATAATGCCGTCTTGCCCGTGAATGGTATACGGATCAAGCGCAATATCGGTAATTAAGCCTAGATCAGGAAAGCGAAGTTTCAGTTCTTCGAGCGCCCGTGGCACCAAGCCACGGCGATTCCACGCTTCGGCAGCATCGAGTGATTTAAGCTGCGGCTCAATCACTGGAAATAAAGCTAAAGCGGGAATACCCAGTTTTACGGCTGCTTCCGCGGTGTAATACAGTTTATCGAGGCTTTGCCGCGTGACGCCGGGCATAGAGGTGATGGCTTCTTCGCGATTTTTTCCATCTAACACAAATACCGGCAAAATAAAGTCATTGGCGCTTAAGCTGTTTTCACGCATTAAACGCCGTGAAAAGTCATCGCGGCGCATGCGGCGCAAGCGAGTGTGTGGAAAGGGGCGATTGCTGTGCATGCGATTCTCCTGATGATTTAGCCAGCAATTTTATCTGAGTCGGCAACAAAATACTGTTGTGATTATTGCTAGTGGATTTATTTCGCCGTGCTAGGCAATGGCCATTTCCTAGCTTGATTTCTACGACAACAATAAACAAGTAAGGTTGTTGATGGGAGAATGATGCAAACGACGTATTTTTAGCCAGCAAATCGGCGATATACCGATACAATCGGTGAAGGTCTTTGTCGCGGTGTGATCAATCAATAGGTGGATATGATGAGAAAAATAGTCGGCTTAATCTGCATCTTGCTGCTGGTATGGACGAGTTTGGCTTACGCTGCTGAGGGTAACTCTATACTTGCCAACGCCGAGACCAGCCAAAGTGAAGACAATGAGGCACTACCTTTAACGGTGGACAACCGCACTTTGGCGGTATTTCGCGTCGGCATTTCTTCATATACGCAAAGAGATCGCGTTGAGGCGGCTAAATTACGCCTAGCGCGCATTATCAAAACCAAAGGTTTAGGCAAAGTCAGCTCAATGCCGGTGATTCCACCCGGGGTTGGAATGGCGATTTTGCTCGATGGACAAATGGTGTTTACGATTCAGCCGGGAGATATCAATGAGTTGGCTGGCGAAACGATGCCCTCAGCGGTTGAGCGGGCGACTGAACAGCTCAGCTTGCTGATTAATGATCGTCGTGAATTGAATAACCCGAAGCAACTGGTATTTGCCGGACTACATACCCTCGTAGCATCGGTCGTGTTGTTTTTGGGCTTGTGGATTTTAAGTCGCGCTCGGCCGCGAATGCTGAAATTGGGGCATCGCTATTTAGCGCAGCCGATTGCCAGAGTCGCAAAAAACACTGTCGGTGTGACCATTGCATCTTTAAATCAGTCTTTGCAATGGGTGGTGCGGATTTTCTTGGGGCTGCTGATTTTGTCCTTGCTGTATAGCTGGGCAAGTTATGTGTTTTTGCAGTTTCCGCTCACTCGCGCTTGGAGTGAGAACCTCAACGTCACGATTTTTGGCTTTTTGGGTAAAGCTGGTTTGGCGGTGCTCGATGCGATCCCCGGCTTGTTGGTGGTGGCGTTTATTGTGGTGTGTACCCGTTATTTATCCATGTTGATGGCGTTCTTTTTTAATCGCATTGAGCGTGGCGAGCTGAGCTTTGCTTGGTTTGATCGAGATACTGCCGGTACGACACGGCGCATTTTATCGGTACTGATTTGGCTGTTGGCCCTGGCGATGATTTACCCGTATTTGCCGGGTGCAAACACCGAGGCATTTAAAGGCTTGTCGGTGATTGTTGGTTTAATGGTGTCGCTCGGTGTGCTTCAAGCGTGGTGGGGCAATTTGCCAGCGGCTTTATTTTGGTTTACTCCAAATCGCTCAAGCAGGGTGAATTTGTGCAAATTGGCAATACCGAAGGCACTGTGGCGCATATTGGTTTGTTTGCCACCAAAATTCATACCAATTTACGTGAAGAAATTAGCATTCCTAATTCGGTGTTATTTGGGCAAAACGTCGTTAATTACTCACGCTTGGCTACCAATGGCGGGGTGATTTCACAGATTGTCGTGACCATTGGTTATGACGTGGCGTGGCGGCAGGTTGAAGCCATGCTATTGATGGCCGCGCAGCAAACAGCCGGCGTTCGCACTGACCCGCCACCAAGGGTATTTCAAACCGGCTTGCTGGATTTTTATGTGGAATATCATTTGCGCGTGGCGCTCGATGAGCCGCAGCGGCGGATGGAAATCTTGCACGATTTAAATGGCAAGGTTCAAGACGTATTTAATACCTATGGCATTCAAATTATGTCGCCAAATTATCGCGCTGACCCCGAGCAAGAAAAACTCGTTCCTGTTGAGCAATGGTATCGGGCACCGGCGAAAAAGGAATAAAAAGCTTTATTTGTTAGATGTGGGTATGTCTTTCAAGGCTATTTACTATATTGGCTTTACCGATATACCCATTGAGAATGAGTGACTTAAGTATGGCGATTTTTGTTAATGGTTTGTTCTAGTGTCTTGAGTAAAACGGGTTTGGCCAAAAAGTCATTCATACCAGCGGCGATAAATTCAGAGCGAGATTCCGCCAGTGCATCAGCCGAGAGGGCGATAATCGGAATCTTGGCATAATCGCCACCTAATTGACGAATTTGTCGGGCGGCTTCAAGTCCATCCATAATTGGCATATGGCCATCCATCAGTATCATGTCATAGTGTTTTTGCTGAATCATGGCCAGTGCTTCAGCGCCATCGCTGGCATAGTCGACTTGATGGCCTAAATTGGCCAGCATTGCGCCCACGACTTTTAAATTGATGGGATTGTCATCGGCAGCAAGGATGGACAAACTGGCACCGGATTTTTCGGTCTTTATGGCGGGTACGGTGATTTCGGGTGCTGCGCAATCATGTCGAGGTAATAGCACGGTAAATTGGCTGCCTACGTCTAATTTGCTTTGCACATCAATGTGCCCCTGCATTAATTCAGTCAGCGTCAGCGATATTTCTAGTCCTAGACCTGTGCCGCCATAGCGGCGAGCGGTGCTTTTTTCGGCTTGTTGAAAGCGCTTAAATAATCGAGACAAGCCTTCGGGTGTCATGCCGATCCCAGTGTCAATAATGATAAATATAATGTCTTTTTGATTGCAGGAAACGCAGAGACCGACTTCGCCTTCTTCGGTGAATTTAATGGCGTTACCGAGCAAATTGAGCAGGATTTGTCGTACCCGAACAATATCGCCAAGCTGCCATTCTGGGGTATTTTCGGTTAATGCTAATGTGAGATTGATTTTCTTTTCATTGGCGCGCACTCGCATTAAGCGCATGCATTCGCGAAGTAATTGATGCAGAGAATAGGGAATCGCTTCAAGCTCGATTTTGCCTGACTCAAGGCGCGATAAATCCAAAATATCATTCAGTAGCGCTAATAAATGCTGCGCTGAACTGCGTGCGGTAACGACGTAGTCTTTTTGTTGCTCACTGAGTTCCATAGTCGATAAAACGTCGAGCATCCCTAAAATTCCGTTCATGGGGGTGCGGATTTCATGACTCATATTGGCCAAAAAAACACTTTTGCTTTGGCTAGCTTGTTCGGCACGAGATGTGGCACAGGCAAGGGCATTATTGAGGGTTTCTAAATCTTTGCTGCGTTTGTGCTCTAAGCCATATTGCCGATAAAGTAATAATGAAAATGCAATGGTAAGTCCAAGCTGCAATAAAATCATGCCGGAAATGACGGCAGATTGTTCTTTCAATGTGTTGGAGTAATTTTCTGCGTTATGCAGCGTGTTGTCTTTGGCAATTTGAATCATATCTAAAATAATGTCTTGCAATTGACTCAGGTCATTTCTAAGTTCGATTATTTTTTCGCGGTTATATTTAAGTGGAACATTTGGCCCGAGATATTGATCTGTTTTTTTAATAAATGCGTGTAATGTTTTTAAATTATTTCGAATCATGGTGCTTTCGTCATTTCCAACGTACGACGCATTGGCAATGACATCGACGCGACTGACAAAAATATCGTAGCGCATTTGCAGGGCGCTAATTTGCTCTGCATCGTGCTCGCCCAATTGGTGTTCGACTTGGTCGGTGAGGCGAAAATATTCATAGCCTAATTGGGCGTAGGCCCACACATCATTATCCGCCTCGATGCGGGATGATTTTTGTAGTACTTCATATTGCCTGTTCAGCATGAGCATCGTGCTGACAATGATGAGTAGCACCACAATCGCAATAACTGAAAGTGGGCCTTTACTCAGAGGCTTTAGCCGCATGGTTTTATTCAGCCTTTATGGAAACCAGCTGCCATATCGAGCGAGAGAAGTAAGTTCTATTTTGTAGCTCTTTATTATTATCGAAAGGATAGATAAGAAATAGTGGACCTTTATCTCGAACGCTAAACGCTTTGCCGTCGATGGTTCTGGCGATAATTGGCCCAAGATCAGCATCACTGCTGGGAATGACGATGGTGTAATCGTTAATGGCTTTTAATTTAAGCTGTTTGCCTTTGCTGCCCGCGAGGGCAAGTACATCTTTTAGTGAAGGCCCGCTAAAAGTATGGATCTTGTTATACCAAGGTGAGCTGGTTTGAATGCTTTTCTGTGGTAGTTGATTAAGTATTGCGTCATCCAGCAAGAAGCTATTGCCTTGATTGTGTTGGCTGATATTGCCGCTTAAGGTTAATACAACTTTGCCTGTAGGGGCATCGATTGCATTGGCACACCATGCACTGATTAATAAAAGGCTGGCAAGGCATAAGCTTTTTATTTTCATGACTATTCTCCATGCTATTTAAGTAGCAATATTTCGTTATGGCTTTCATTACCCACTATAGATCAGCGAGGAATCAAGGTTGCCGCTGTTTTTTGCTTACGAAAAATGTTTTATTTTTGTATTTTAATTTGTGGATTCATTGTATTTTTTGAAAGGATATTTTGCGCTACTGCTAAGGCTGCAGCTATAAAGAAGCTACCCTTAAATAGTGAGGCGCCCTTATGGATCCACATATCAGTGGCGTGAGTGCATTACAACAGTCGGTTTTAATTCATGAAGAAGTAAAAGTGGTGGTCGTCAGCTGTTTTGAAATCAATCTAATGGGCTTAAATGCCATTATTTTGGCCAAGAAAGCGGGAGTGCATGCCAGGGGTTTTGGTGTTATCTCGGGGGAGTTGCGCTCTTTAAGTTTGGCGCTTCAGGCAGAAATGCATCGACTTGGTTTACTGGCGCAAGAATTACTCAATTCAGCAACCACTCGTTTGCAAGCAGAAAGACGATTGGCGCGCTTAACTGATGCTGCCGCATTTTCAGCAGAAGTGGCTGATTTACTCGCCCCAGCCATGGAAAAAACCCGCAATAAAATGGTGGTATTTAAAGGTGGGGGCAAATTTGGCGAATGCCTTGATGATGCGTATCAAACTTGTACTTTTGGCTTGGTTTTAGCCCGATCGGCTCGCATTGAGTCCGCGTATAGCGGTGAATTACGCACCATTTTGGCGGAGTTATCCGAAGAATTTGCTCAAAAAATAACCACGGTCTTGCCGCGTCTGGATGCGTTACGCCAAATTACCCAAAACCTTGCCTGAGATCTTGTCGAATGAAAAAAGCTCTATTGATTGCCAGTGTTGCTGATCATCGTTGGTTCGCCATCTCGCGTGACCCAGCCCGCCCAAATTATTTGATTGATACCAATGAATATGTGGTGACTAATGGCAACGACAGTATTCTTTGTGATCCTGGTGGCTCTGAGGTTTTTCCGGCGGTTTTTGCTGCGTTATCCGAAGTCGTTGATCCGCGCACGATTCAACGGATTTTTTCTTCGCACCAAGACCCTGATGTGATCTCTTCATTGGGTCTGTGGCATGATTTTAATCCTCAGATTAAATGTCATGTCTCTGGCTTATGGAGTGGTTTTATTCCGCACTTTGGTGGAGAAGACAACACGATTGTTGGCATTCCTGACGAAGGCGGCACATTGATGCTAGGCGAAGCGCCATTAACAATGGTACCGGCGCATTATTTACATTCATCAGGTAATTTCCATCTATACGATCCAGCGTGCAAATTATTATTCTGTGGCGACATTGGCGCAGCGCTATTGCCTGATGTGCATGCGTCGTTGTTTGTTGAAGATTTTGATCATCATATTCGTTATGCCGAAGGGTTTCATCGTCGCTGGATGGGTAGTAATACGGCTAAAAAACGCTGGATTGCGAAAGTACGCGAACTGGATATTGAGTTGTTGTGTCCTCAGCATGGGGCGATTTATCGTGGTGCTGATGTGAAGCGATTTATTGATTGGTTTGATGCGTTAAAAGTTGGCCTCGATTAGGACTTGATATTCGGCATATTCACCCATAACTAATACGGGTAAGCTATTGAGCAATTATTTTATAACCCAGCTTGAAGCTGGGTTTTTTATACCCAAAGATAGGATTTAATCATGGCGATTATCGTAAACGGCGTTGAAATCAGCGAAGCAAGTATCGAAAGCGAATTGGCGCAGCACGCCGAAGCAGAAAGCCCGCGCGATGCGGCAATCCAAGAATTGATTTTGCGTGAATTATTATTGCAAACGGCCAAAAAAGAAGGCATCACCGCACCAACAACTGAAGAAATCATCGGCACTTTGCTAGAAAAAGCCATTCCTGTTGAAGAAGCAGACGAAGCCGCTTGTCTTGATTTTTACAATAGCAATCCAGAAAGCTTTACCCGTGGCGAAATGGCTTCAGCCAACCACATCTTGTTCCCATTGGGCGAAGGCTTGACTGCTGGCATCGCTAAAGCAAAAGCGGAAGGCGTGTTGGCCGATGTCTTGGCCAATCCAAGCAAATTTGCTGATTTGGCTCGCGAACATTCAACTTGCCCATCTAGCGCACAAGGCGGTAGTTTGGGTCAATTTGGTCGTGGTCAAATGGTGCCAGAATTTGAAGAAGCGATTTTCTCGACTGAAGCGGGTGTGATTGTACCTACCTTGGTAGAAACCCAATTTGGTTACCACATCATTGAAGTGACTGCGCGTAGCGAAGGCGAAAGCGTTTCATTTGAAGAAGTGAAAGAACGCCTACAAGCCTTCTTAACTGATATGGCTGGCCGAAAAGCAATGCATGATTACCTCGGCAAATTAGTAACTAGCGCCAAAATCGAAGGTTATTCATTACCTGCAATGGCTTAATGCTGATTGCGTAACTGAATGGCGGTAAATGCAAAAAGCCAGATCGTCGATCTGGCTTTTTGTTTGGTGCCACCGTTATTTGTATTTAAAGTGAATCATCAATTTGTGTGAATGAATGTGAGTGATATGAGCGAATCTGTTGCAGCACCACCGTTTTTGCCGTTTTTGTTTCCATTACTGAATGAATTTCCAACTGAAATTCGGCAGCGTTTGGTGCAAGGCGGAATTGAGCGGCATGTGAAGGCAGATACTGTGATTTGCACTGAGGGTGCTAAAAGCGAACATATTTTGTTTTTATCCAGCGGTATTTTATCCATTACAGCGAACGAGGATCTGGGCAAACGCGCTTTTTTATATGGCTATATGCCGGCGGGATCAATTGCTGGATTGCAAATGTTATTTAATGAGCGCGTAAATACCTACTGTTTGACCAGTGCGGTTGATAGCCATTATTTGCTGATTGGCATCGACGATTTGCTTCAGGCTTTGCGCGAATATCCTTTGGCTTGGCAAGCTTGCGCCAAGGAGCTCGCTACGGGGGTTAAATTTTTGCTCAATTTTGTAAATTTATTATCCCATGCCAGTGGCTATCAAAAATTACGTACTTTTTTGGGCTGGTTGGAGCGAAATGCACAAGCGAGTCCTAATCAAGTGGGTTTGGATTTAAGCCAGCAAGAGATTGCAGCCCGGATTGGTTTATCCCGAGAAATGGTCAATCGGATGCTGGCTGAGCTGAAAAAAGGCGGCTATATCGAGCAAGATGAGCGCGGCCGTTTTCATATTTTGAAGCCCTTACCCAAAAAATTCTAAGTGAATTAGATTTGTCATTGCGGTGTGCGAAATGTCACTGCGGCTTGTTTTTGTGCTTTCATCCACCTAAGATCAGCCGATCTAAAGTATTCACCTCGATGCTATTCAAGTCGTAGATCTCGTCGTTAACCAAATAATCTTAAATTGCTGATCCAATCGCCTAATTCCTGCCGTTGGAGCTAACTGCATTTTTGGGATTTTATTTTCGTACTAAACTCAATCGATCTGCACGCTGATCTTTGGTGCCATATTTGGCATTTGGTCAAATTGAATGCGGCATCAGGATGAATTTCAAATAATTTAAATTGGAGCTAGTCATGCAAAAGAAAGTTTTAGTTCGTTGCCTGTTGGCCTTGCCTTTGGTGTTGGCTTTATCTCAGCCGGTGCAGGCGCGTAATGACAATCGTTTAACTAAGGGCGCTGTGATTGGCGGAGTGCTTGGCTTAGCGGCGGGGAATGGCCTTAAAGGTGCTTTAGGCGGCGCTGCAATTGGTGGTGGTTTGGCAGCAGTGAGCAGCGATGGTTATCGTGGCCGTCGTGCACAGCGCGGCGCTAAAAAAGGTGCGGTAGTTGGGGCTGTAATTGGCGGAATCGCCGGTAATGGTTTACGTGGTGCCTTAAAAGGCGCAATCGCAGGTGGTGCTGCCGGCGCCATTATTAATCATTAATTCATTATTTTTTGGAGCTTTTACCATGAAATTGATCGCACTTACTTTGAGTCTGGCGCTATTGTCACCTTTTGCTGCAGCAAAAGACGCTAAACCGGCTACTTTGCCAAGCTTGCAAGACGTAGCACACTTGAGCTGTACCGAAATGTGGTTAGAATCGGGCAAATCAGTGGATAAATTTTTCCATGCAGTTGAAACCATGGCCGGCTATTTATTGCAAAGCCGTGATGAGACTTTTCCTGATCAACTTGAAGCCGGTAAGCAATTTGGTGAGCGCATCGATGTAGCGTGTCGTAAAGCGCCAGATCAGTTGCTCATCTCTGCTGTTGATATCGCCTTGCGTGAGACTTTGGCAACCATCAAAACGCCAGCGAAGTAATTCGCAACTGCCTGAATAGTAAAAAGCCAGATCAACGATGATCTGGCTTTTTTTATGCGAAATACCATCAGTTTTGTAAGATTTTCAGCGGCATACGCAGCATATCGTCACCTAAACCAGCAAAATACCAAATAATGCCAATGAGCGCCGCCACAGTGAGCAAATACCAAACCAAAGAAAAAATCTGCCCATAGCGATCTAGCGGCAATAAATGGCTTTGATGTCGAGCCCGCCATTCAAAAACGATCTCTAAACTACCAATAAATAATAAAAATCCAAGTAAGGCGAGACCAAAATGGTAGCTCACCCACACCCCCAATAGCGCGCCAACAATACAAGCAAGTAAACCGAGCACGCTATTCATTGAAAAACTAATGCTCTTTAAAATATGCCCGCCATCGAGAGGCAAGATCGGCAATAAATTAAATAAATTAAGTAGTGCGTTAAAGGTGGCCAAACCGGCAAAAAAGATATTGCCAGTCAGCCAATACGCCACGCAAGACGCCAGCGATAATAGTAAGCCAAAGCTCGGCCCCATAATGGCAATGACCACATCTTGCCAGCGGGTGTTGATTTTTTCATCCGACAGCGCCAAGCCACCTAAGAATGGAATGAGGTAAATCCCTTTGGTTTTCATTCCAAAATATTTCATAGCGCGAATATGGCCGTATTCATGAAAAACCAAGCACGCCAATAAAGCCAGCGCAAATTGGAAGGAAAACAACCAAGAATAAGCCGCAACACTCGCGCCAGCCAGCGCCACTTTAATCAGTTTGGCGCTTTTAAATAGTTTTAACGCTAAAACTCCCAGACCCAGCAAGCTGAGCTTATTGGTCGTTTGATGCGGAACGACTGGACTTTGTCGCTCCATATCCTGAGTATTACGAGACCCCTTGGCAACAAGCGTTTGATCAATCAATAAGCGATAGTCCAAAACAAAAGGCTGCCATTGCAAATGGGTTTCAAGGCGAATCTGTTGTTCGCCAGACATGGGGTCATTCAGCGTAAATTGCAGTGCGCTGGCGCCTTCACGATCCGCTGAGGCGGCTTTTTCTGCGACCAGTGTGTTGTTCCAAAATAGCTGTTGCCAACCCGCCAAGCTGCCTTCGAGTCGCAATGGCTTGCCTAGGCAGTCAATATTTAATAATTCCACGGTATTTCCAATTCTTCCATCAATAAAAGTTAAGTCGTTGACGACGTTATCGTTGGTATTTGATCTTGGGCCACATTTTGAAGCAAATTCGCGCGCTTGAGTTTGTATTGTGATTGAACATGCAGTTTTTCATGCTCAAACAGAGCCCGCATTGCTGACTGTATTAATCAATTGAATGATCTGGCTGGGTTTATTTGAAATCAAAGACGTTTATTGATTGCACAGGTATAACCATGAGCTTGTGCTGTATGACAGCATATATGCGCTATGATTTGCCCCTTTTTGAAATTGGTGTTGATTGAATGCAACAAGGAAAACAAATGCGTCACCTCATTATTCTTACCGCAATGAGTCTTGCTTTAGCCGCTTGTGGAGAAAAACCCGCCGCAGTGGACACCACTGCGCCGGTAATCAATGCCGAAACAGAAAAAAACTTACAACACTGGTTCAGCCAAACAATGCAGCCTTTGCAGACCTTAGATGCCGCTCAAGCCACTGATCAGCAAGACTTGGCCACTTTTGGTGCCGCCGTGGGGGATGCGCGTTTAGTGGTGCTCAATGAAGACAGTTACGCCGACAAAAATGCCTATGAATTGATGAATCGCTTGGTGCAATACCTGCATCAGAACAAAGATTTTGAGGTGTTATTGATTGAAAGCGCGATGTTTGACGTCGAAGGCATCTGGCGTAGCGCCACCGAGAAAGACGCCAGTGTGGTCGAATTAGCGCCGGGCCGGGTGTTTTATATGTATTCACAAACCGATGCCAGTCGCAAAGCCTTGGCGTATATCGATCAAGCACGCCGCAGCGAGCGGCCACTGACCTTGGCTGGTTTTGATCTTCCGCTTGCCGGGTCGACGTCGATTAACGAATTATTGCCGACGATGACGCAATATCTGCAGCAAACAGGCTCAAGCATTCCGGTGCAAGCCAATTGGCCTGAATATCGTCAAGTGGCTAAACGAGCGATTGAGCTCAATAGCCAGGGCATGGATTTAACGCAATTTAAGCAAGTGAACGCCCAGCTCAAAGCCGAGCTGTGTCAAAACGCCGCCACTGGGCAAACGCCATTGCGTGAATCGGCCGGTTGGTGGTGCCAGCAAGTCAAATCGATCGAGGCCAGCGTTGGCCGCCAGCAGCATACCGATGACGTGAATTATGATTTGCGCAATCCAGTATTAGCCGACAATGTGCAATGGCTACTTGAGCAACCGTTTGCTGGTAAAAAGGTCATTGTTTGGACCAATTCATCGCATGGTTTGCCACAAGTGAGTGGCGTAGATCCAGCGACGCAACAGCCAATTTACAGCATGGGCTGGCATTTAAAACAGCGTTTTGGCGAGCAAGTTTATATTGCGAGATTGGCTGCGCTGGGCGGGAAAACCAATAAGTATTGGGATACAGGCGTTAAAGATGTTGTGCTAGCGCCAAATACCCTAGAGGCGCTATTAAAACAATCCAATTTGAAAGCTGGCTTTATTCACGCGCCAACAGATCCGACTTTGCGCGCGCAGTTAGCGCAATTTAAATCGCCAGCGAAGTTTGCGACCGATTACCAAGGTCTCTTTTTCTACCCACAAGCCGAACCCGCACTGCAAGGCGCACACGCCATTGTGCCTTTACCTTAAGCGAGTTGGCGCTTAAAAAAAAGCCAGTTCATGGTGAACTGGCTTTTTTATTGAGTTTATTTCTCAAGTGCTGATAAATGATGAATCGTGCCGTGTAATGGCGCGGATCGTACGTCCTTGCTTTGTCGATTGAGCCAGATCGCAGGGATGCTTGCGGCATTGGCTGCCAAAATATCATTGTCGAAATGATCACCAATCATCAGCACGTCAGACGGCGCAAGCGACAAATCATTGAGAATAAACTGGTAAAAGGCGCTTGATTTGGAGTGGCCCACATTGGCTTGGCAATAAATTCGTTCAATATATTGGGCTAAGCCAACGCGCTGGAGTGCCGCACGAATTTGCGCCTCATTGGACGCTGCCGCACTCGTTGCCAGCATAATGCGTGAGGTTTGACGCAGCTTTGCCAATAGGGGCAATGCGCCATCCATTGCCGCCACCTGTTCCCATTCGACCATCGGCAAGGTTTGCGTGGGATCGTCGCGCATCAAGGTGTCGCCCCAATCAAAGAGGTAAACCAAGGGCGATTTGGCTGGCAGGTGCATTCTGATAGGCTTTGGGATTTTAATAGCTGGGTATATTGTCGTAGATATTGCTTAGTAATTGCTACAGCAATATACCCAGTGTTGTTTTAGGCGTGTAGATGTTGCGCTTGCCGTGATGGGGCAACGGTTTCAGTGGCGGCTTTGGGTTTGTGTTGTTTGCCAGCGTAATCGCTTTCCAGTAAAGCGCCTGCCGCGACGGCTGACATACCTTGCGTTTGCAACCACAGCGCGACCATTTTCGCCAAACGATCGAGCGCGATGCGATGTGTGGCATCGGTGCTGGCGTAGAGCCAGTCGGCAAACGCCATAAAGTTAGCAAATGGCGCGTCGCCCAATAGCACTGGCAGCGTATTGGCAAAGCGCCCCGAATTGGCGACCAAATCCCAGTAACGCGCAAAGCGCACCAAGCGCTGCATCGTCGTGAAGTCGATGTCGCGATTGGCCAAGATGGTGTACGGCGGGAACGGGTCGTACACCATGGCAAATTCGGTGGTATGGCGAATAATTGGCGTGCCGCGCAGGCGTTTTAAAATCCCAAATTGAATTTCATGTGGCTTGAGTGCATACAGTTGATCAAAGCCAGTGCCAAAACTTGCCACCGTTTCTCCGGGCAAGCCAGCGATTAAATCCACATGCATATGCGCGTGTGAATGCTCGACTAACCAGCGGATATTCTCGGCCGCTTTTTCATTGTTTTGCTTGCGGCTGACCAAGGTTTGTACCTCGGGATTAAAGCTTTGAATGCCGATTTCAAACTGCAGACTGCCTGCCGGGAATGCTTTAATGCCGTCTTTAAGCGCTTCGGGTAGATGATCGGGCACCACCTCAAAATGCGCGAACACCGGATCATCCGGATGCGCGGCAATTTTATCGAGGAAGAACTGCATAATCCGCAGGCTGGTTTTGATATTTAGATTAAACGTGCGATCGACAAATTTAAATAGCCGCGCGCCGCGCTGAATACAGCGTTTCCATCTCGGCCAAAAAGCGCTCTAGCTCAAACGGCCACGCGGTTTTATCTAGCGCCGAAAGGCAAAATTCACACTTAAATGGACAACCCCGTGAAGCCTCAACATAGAGCGTGCGGTTTTTGATGTCATCATCGGTGTAGAGAGAATACGGTAGTTGTAAGTCATCCAGCTTGGCTTGCACACCGACGTGGATTTTCATCAAGGGCTGTGGGCCATTGAGAATCTGGCGACATAAATCCGGTAGTGTGATTTCGCCCCAGCCGGTGATGACAAAATCAGCGTCTTTAACAATCGCTTGCTCTGCGGTCTCAAAAGAGACTTCCGGACCGCCGAGGATGATTTTGATGTGCGGCGCAACGCGCTTAATCAGCGCCACTAAGCGGGCAGTTTCTTCGACGTTCCAAATGTAAACGCCAAAGCCGATGATCTGCGGATTTTTGGCCAACAGGCGCTCAGCAAATTCCGTGGTTTTACCGCCAATCACAAACTCCATGATTTCAGTTTGCGACTGCAGATCGCCCATATTGGCCTGCAAATAACGTAATCCTAGCGAGGCGTGCGTGTAACGGGCGTTGAGCGTGGACAAGATGATGGTCATGGCGGCGAAATCTAAGGCGAAAACGCTATTTTACGGGTTTATAGCCGGCAAGGTAGCAAGATTGTCTAATCGGTATTTGAGCTGCCGTAGTGAGCAGTGTGATTTAGTGGGTGACAACGAATTGGTCAAATTTCGCCATGAGCAGGTTAAAATCAAGCGGTTTCACCAGTACATCGTCCATCCCTGCGTTGATGCAGTGTTGGCGATCTTCTGCGAACGCGCCAGCGGTCAGTGCGATAATCCGTTGATGTGGTAGCGAATGGTCGAGTTCATTTTTACGAATTTGCTGTGTTGCGCATAAGCCATCCATGACCGGCATTTGACAATCCATCAGTACTAAATACGGCGGAGAATGGCGGTGCGCTTGTAGAATATCTAGCGCTTCTTGCCCATTGTCGGCGGTGAGGCTATTTATTTTCAGCTGATTGAGCATCGCCTGAGCCACTTTTTGATTCGTTAGCGAGTCATCGACGATCAGCACCCATATCGGCTCTGGTCCTTTAATGTTTACGCTAACTTGCCGTGCCCTTTTTCGCCGTTCACTGCTTGCTGGACACCGCGCCAATTGGATTTGAAACCAAAATCGCGACCCTTGCCCCACAACGCTGCTCGCACCGACGTGACCATTCATGTGCTCGGCCAAGAGTCGAATAATCGATAAGCCCAAACCTGTTCCGCCAAAGCGGCGTGTCGTTGAATGATCTGCCTGCACAAACGGTTGAAAGAGGGTGTTAAGACTTTCTTGCTCGATACCAATGCCAGTGTCGCTCACTGAGAATTCTAAAATAACTTTGTTATCGGCATTGGTAGTATGGTCGGGTATTTCCTGTAAATGCAGTGAAATAGTGCCTTTTTCGGTGAATTTGATCGCATTGTTGACCAAGTTGCTGATCATTTGGCGGATTCGTACTGAGTCGCCCGATATAACGCAGCGGTCCACAATCGGATTGAACCTCGATGTTTAAACCTTTATGACGAAATGATTCGCCAAAACAAAGTAGCAATTTCAGTGATCAGTGTGGAAGGATCAAAAGGCTCCGGGTTGAGGTCTAGTTTGCCTGCTTCAATTTTGGAAAGATCTAAAATATCGTTCAAAATCGTCAGCAAAGAACGGCCTGAGCCAAGGATAATGCGAGCAAATTCTTTACGCTCCTCATTGCTCACGTCATCCATCAATAATAATTGCGCCATTCCCAAGATACCGTTCATTGGCGTGCGAATTTCGTGTGACATCGTAGCCAAAAAGTGGCTTTTGGCTTGATTGGCCGCATCAGCAGCGGCGCGCGCGTTGCGTAATTCGGCTTCTTCTTGCGTGCGTCGTGCTAGCACCGAGCTGGCCATTTGCAAGGCACTTGAGCGCAGCAATTCGGTAGCTGGGTCTGGTTGGTTCGTGTCGGTAGATACATCTTGCTGTGAATCTGCCTGCCGCACGATATTGCCCGCTGGGGTGCGTTCAAGCGTGACAGAAACAAATCGGCGCTGGTTGATATAGTGGAAATTAAGTTTGAGGCCGGTGAAATGAGCTAAATCGAGCGCTCGTTCAGACAGAAGACAGCCATCGCGAATGTCATCTGCGCTAATCCCGGCGCGCAGTAGGTGGGCTGCATCAGTGAATTCTTCACTGAAGCCCTGATTCCAATCAATCAGAAGTCCTTGCGCATCAAAAAGCGCAAAACTATTAGAAAACTTATTGGATTCATCCATGATTTAGTTTCATCGTATTTATGTTTTCTTTTGCTTGCATTCAGATTCAAGTCAATTTTATACAGTATAGATCAGAAAATAAAAGTATCATTATTTGATATGAATGTTGACAATCTGCAAGGTGTTTTTAGATTATTAGGATGGGTATTTAAATCTATACCATTAAAATAATTGTCTGTATGAATATCCCCCATTGTATTTTATCAAGCGTTTTAGGATGGAATATAACTGTTTAGTCGAGCTACACTCTACATGAGTTGTGTTATTCCAAAATGCGATTGCCCGCCAATTTCATGCGACAACAGTGCTAGAAATTGGTTTTGGGCTTCTTGCTTAGCAAAACCGCTTAAGCATGTGCGCTTTCATTGAGTATGCTGGCCGCCATGGCGGTGCCTTGCACTCGTGCTCGGATTTTGGCGAAGGCGGTTTCACGGGTGGTCGAAACATCGTCGCAAAAAGGCGAATAGCCGCAATCGTCACATGTTCCCAATTGCGCTAACGGAATATATTTGGCGGCCTCAAGGATGCGCTGACAGACTTCTTCGGGTGTTTCGATGTAATTGCTATTCACGTCAATCACGCCGATAAAGGCGCGTTGATTGGGTTTGATATACCGTGCGATGATTTTAAGCACGCGAACGCGGTCTTTTTCACACGCCATGGCGATATAAAAACTCCCTGCTTTGAGCTCAAACAAGCTCGGCAGTAGCTCGGCATAATCAACGTCAGCACTGTGTGTTGAATCATGATCAGCCCCCGGGCACGTGTGAACGCCAATGCGCTGCCGCTCTTCGGGGGCAAAGCGTGAAAGCACCATATTATTTAAATCTATAAAGCTGCTGAGAATCCCGCCTGTTGGATCGAGCTTGATCGACAGGCGACCTTCGGTGAAGTCGATTTGTACTTTCTCAGCGCCAGCGGCAAAGCAGCCGCGAATTTCTTTTTCTTGCTCGTTGAGTAGATCGTCGATAAATGCATCACGTGGATAATCGGCAATGCCTTGGGGTGGATAAAACAAACTCATCGCCGACACCGAAATAATGGCCTGTTTCATCGGTAAGTGCGCGTAGGGTTTGGCCAGCGCGAGACTTTCATACGCGTAGCGGGCAAAGCGAAATGGCCCTGCGGTTAAGCGCGGCAATTGCCGAATATGGCCATCTTGAAATGGAATTACGATGCCGTCGGGGGAAAAATTAGCGTGGTTGTCGACTGAATACGTTGCAAAACTATGTGCTTTGCGTTGTTCACCATCGCTAATGATGGTTGAGCCCGTTGCTTCAAGCGCCGCAATGGTATCGCGAACTGCCTCGTCAAAAAAAGGCTCCATCTGCGCGGCATTCAGTTGGCCCGCATCGAATCGATGTTGCGCGGCCATCAGCGTGTTGCTGCGCGGAATACTGCCGATGGCTTCGGTAGGAATAGTGAACACTGAATTCTCCATAGGAACGAATGACGTTGCTAGAAGTATAGGTCAGTATTTAGAAAGTATATGTCAGTATATTGTGGGCAAGTGCTGCAGTTTGGCTTAGTGCGATGCAGTGTTGTGTTGCACTTCGCGACACCAGGCCGGTGTATGTTGATCGGTGAGATTTGTAGTTAGCTGGCTTGATTCGTTGCTAAATAGCGGCGTGCTTGCTCGACAATCCACGCTGAAAAATCGGCAATTTTTTGGCTGGTGCTGCTCCGGTCTGGCCAAACCAGCCAATAAGGATATTGATAAGGTACACGCACGTCGGTAATAGGAATCAGCGTGCCATTGGCAAAATGCGCTTCAACCAGTGAGCTGCGCGCCAACATCACCCCATGGCCAAGGCGGGCGGCTTCGAGTTCTAAATTGCTGTCGTTGTACGAATAGCTCGGCGTTGGCCGCCAATCGGCCAGCCCCGCCGCTTGGCACCAAGTTGCCCAAGGGATTGCCGGATTTTGGATGATGGTCGCAGTTTTTAGTGCATTAGCCGATGTTGGCCGAGGTTGATAGCTGGGCGATGCGACGACTAATAGTTGTTCGTCCATTAAGTGGATTTGTTTCATCCCATCCCAGCCGCCTGCACCCATGCGGATCGCCATATCCAATAAGCCATTATTCATTTCCTCAAACCCCAAACCGGCACGCAGGCTGACGGTGTATTGCGGAAACTTAGCTTTGAAATCGGGCAGGCGTGGTACCAGCCAATTGAGCGCAAACGACGGGACCACACCGATAGTAATGTCGTTCGGCTTGGGGCGGGTGAGCACACGTTGCGTGGCTTCGCTCATATCCGCTAGCGCGCCGCGAATCCGTAGCGCATAAATGCGGCCTTCTTCGGTGAGTTGCAGGCGCTTACCTTCGCGTAAAAACAAAGACACACCGAGAAAATCTTCAATCGTTCGCAGTTGATGACTAATGGCGCTGTGCGTCACATTGAGCGATTCGGCGGCTTTAACGACGCTACCTAAGCGCGCCACCGCTTCAAATGCCCGCAGTGCCGCCAGAGGTGGTAGTTGGCTCATTCTTTGTTCCTGCTGCAAAAGTATGTAATTGGTGTTATGTGAATTTTATTCACATAAAGGCCAAAAAATCATCAGCGATCAGCTTTATTTTATTGGATATAGTGAACCCATTATGCCAAATGGATGGTAATCATGGTCACCTATCTACGATTGAATGTAGTAAAAAATGAATTATTGGTGGTTGAGCTGAGCCACCCTGCGCAGTTGTGGTGTGAAGAGGGTGGTGTTTGGTTGACGCACGATCAGTCAACGGAAGATGTTGAGTTGTATCGCGGCGAGCATCGAGAATTGGCTGTCGGAAAAGTGCTGATCGAAGGTAGTGGGCGATTGTGTTTTTGTGGGGAAAATCTACAGCTCAGCCCTCAAAGTCAAGGCAATGCACTGGATTTAACTGGCGGTTTGCTCGCCGCAGTGGCTTGAGTGAGAGTTTGTAAGCAGCGTCATGCTATCGTCATTTGCTTACGGTATAAATCGCCTTCCTCTTTTTGCTGCGGATGTGGTTTATGTTGCAACGTCGTTCTAGCGTACAGTGGGTACTGCACCGCTTGCGTCAATTTTTGCTGAGCTTGGCTGGTTTTTTTTGTTGCAGTATCTGCTGTTTATTTTGCCGCAAAAACTCGGCAACAATTTAACGCTCACTGGCGCGATGTTGCCGATTCTGCTGTTGATCTTGTTCGCGTATGCCGCTTCAGCGTTGCTGGTGATTCGTAATGTCTGGCGCGGTTAAGCGTCACTGGCGACAACGTGGATTTCTTCGCCTAAAACTTTAACCACCATGCCTGGGCGGATTTTGGCGGTTTTACGGCTTTCGAGTACGCCATCGACTTCGACCAAGCCTTCAGCGACCATCAATTTGGGCGCGCCGCCTGAGTGTGAAATACCCAGGTTTTTAATCAAATCGCACAGCGCGATGTATTCGTTACGTAGTTCAAAAGTTTGGATTGCCATTGTGTCTGTCCTTATGGGTATTTGCTTGCAGGTCTTTTTAAGCAAAGTCTGCAGCTCAATACATCTAAAAAATAAGTGCTTGTCGCTGTGGGCTATCATTTAAACGGCCTGCGGCGCAGCATTAATGCGTGTTATCAGTAACGCTATTGCGCCAAAATGCCTAAGCCATGTTCCGCCAATAATGCCGCAGTATCGTGCAAGGGTAAACCCATGACACCGGTAAAACTGCCGTCCAGATGCGCGACAAATACGCCTCCCAAGCCTTGAATACCATACGCGCCGGCTTTGTCCATTGGCTCGCCGCTGGCTACATAAGTGGCGATTTGTGCTTCGCTCAGTTGGGCAAAGGTGACGCGGCTGACGCTTAATCGGGTTTGCACGCCATGTTCGTCGCGCAGTGCCAAGCTAGTCAGTACTTCGTGCGTATTACCAGAGAGTTTACGTAGCATCGCCGCAGCGTCGGCGGCATCCAGCGGCTTGCCTAAAATCTCATCGGCGAACACCACCGAAGTGTCGGATGCAAGCACGGGTTTGAGCGTCAAACCCAAGGCGATTAAATGTTGCCAGCCGGATTCAGCTTTTTCTACCGCCATACGAATCACATAATCACGTGGATTTTCCGCCACTTGCGGGGTTTCATCGATGGGGGCAGCGATGCGTTCAAACATCACGCCGGTTTGCGCGAGCAATTCTTTACGGCGTGGACTGCCAGAGGCAAGGTAGAGTTGGGTCATAGTGAAGATTAAAGCCTGAGCAAAAAAGAAGGTAGAAATTAACCAGCAGCCAAGCGTGACGGCGTTAAACGGCAGTGCTTGCTTGCGCCAAGCGTGTCGCAGGCCAAATCCGATGATGTACGCAATCACCAGCAAGCCATAGAGTAGCAAAGCCCCCATGCCACGCTCGCCAATATCGGCAAATAGGGCTAGCACGCAAAAACAGGATGATGGGAAGCAAGTAGCCCATGATGCCAGCCTTATTCTCGATGATAGGGATGGTTATTAATAATCGACACCGCGCGATACAGTTGCTCGGCGAGCAATACGCGCACCATGCCGTGGGGCATCGTCATGGCTGATAGCTGCAATAATTGGTCGGCGCGTTGCTTAATACGTGGATCAAGACCATCGGTGCCGCCGATAATAAACACCGTTTCGCGGCCGTCGATTTGCCAGTTTTTCATGTTTTCGGCGAGTTTCATCGTCGTCCAATTGGCACCGCGCTCATCGAGTGCCAATACGCGTGCGCCCATCGGGAATCGCCGCTAAAATGCGATCAGCTTCTTCGCTCATCACTTGCTGCGGCGTGCGCGCGCTGATGCGTTTATCGGGCTTAAGTTCAGTCAGCGTTAGCGCAAAATCACGTGGCATGCGTTTGGCGTATTCGGTAAAGCCTTCAGTAATCCAGTTCGGCATTTTGTGGCCGACAGCAATCAGTTGCAGTTTCATATTAATTTTTTACGGTAGTGACACGCCCGATGGTAACAGATGCGTCAGGCAAAAATAAAAACAGCCCGTCGATTAACGGGCTGTTGGTTTGCGGGTATGAGTTTATTCGCTACGCCCACTGGTGACTTGTTCGCGTTTGATTTTCCATTTACCACCTTCGGAAACGAGATCAAGGGTTTTCTCAACGTTGTCTTGATAGTTGCTTGAGTTGTAGCTTTGTTTAAAGGTGACCTTGGCTTGATCTTTGCTGACATTGCTGCAGCTTAAGTTGTCAAATTTCAAGGTGATCGGGCCTTCTTTACTTAAGCGGCTACGGCGTTTATTTTCCCAGTCGGCGCGAGTTCGTTTGCCTGAGGCTTCAAATTGGCTAGCGTATTGTGCTAAATACGCATCAACCTTTTTCTCGGCCCATTGGCTGCGCCAGCTTTCTACCATCTCGGTAATCGATTTATCGCAGCTATTATTGTTAGTTGGCGTTTCTGGTGTAGTGGGAACCACCGGTGTGGCAATACGTGGTGGTCGACCAGCCAGTGCAGCCTCACGATCAAGTGGCACGGCTGGAATCAAAGCGCCCAAGCAGTTGGCTTTATCATCTTCTGCTTCGCTACCGCCAAGGTCGTCGTCAGGCGCAATATTTTCCAGGGGCGCGATTTGTAGTGCGGCGAGTAGTTCATGCGCTTGAGTCAGTACACGAGCATACGCGAGTTGATTATCAAATTCAGCACGTACCAGCGCTCGTTTGGCTTCAAATAGCTCGTTTTCAGTGTCTAATAAGTCGAGTAATGAACGTTGGCCAATATCAAATTGACGGCGGAATGCATCACGCGCTTTTTCGGTTGAGAGTACGTGCTGGTCTAGGTATTTACGTTGCTCAGTGAGGCGATAAGTATCATTCCACGCAATTTGAGTAGTTTGGCGTAAATCGCGGCAGACTTTATCACGCAATTCATAGGTGATATTGAGCTGCTCTGCGTATTGGCTAGCTAAAGCGATATCGCTGCCACCACGGAAAATATTGTAATCAACAATCAGCTGCGCTTTGCTATCGCGATAATTGCCGTCGATATTGTCGCGATTTTTATCGTAGCCATGCGCGGCGCGGAAATAGAGTTGCGGATAAAAGCCGCTCTTTTTAGCAGTGGCAGCGGCACGAGCACTGCGAATATTGTAGATCGATGCCAAAAAGCTTGGATTATTACGTAGCGCATCTTTAAGATTATTTAAATCTTTTGGGCTAAATGCGCCTAAGTCAGGTACGTCATTCATGCTCGCATCTGGCGCTACCCCAGTCAGGCGTTCATAGCGGGCAGAAACATCGAGTAAATTCGATGATTCGGTCAGCCAATTCGATTCAGCTAATGCTAAACGCCCGGTTGCCATTTCTAAATCAACTCGGCGACCAACACCGGCTTCGACGCGCTCGACAATTTGATTGTAGGTTTCTTTATGAATCGCATAATTGTCGCTGGCTAGTTCGACTAATTTTCGATAGCGTAATACATCTAAATAAGCATTGGTGGTTTCAAGTGCGGCGGCATCACTGGCGGCTAATAAATCATAATAGCGAGTGAGGCTGCCATAACCGAGGCGGCGAACTTCTTCAGAAGTCGCAAAACCATCAAATAGCATTTGGCGAAATTCAATATTGTAGCTAGGGTGATTGAAATTACCGGTTTTGCTTTTTGGTTCTTGCAGGTTTTCTGTACTTGCAATACCTTGAATATTGATTTGTGGGTAGTATCCACCGCGCGCAACATCTTGCTCTTTTCCTGACGCACGAAATTCTAGCCATTTAGCCCGAATTTCTGGATTACGTAATACAGTTTGTTCGACTGCGTCGCGTAATGTTGAGGCAGCAAAGCTGGTGGCACTGCTAAGAGTTAGCAATACAATTGCAATTGTTTTTAGCTTCATATCTCTCAATGTCCAATTTAGTTTGATGTATTAATGTTATAAGCGAGCTGATTGTTGCCTAGTTTACCTAAATGATTTCAATAGTGCTCTAGTATTAACAATTACTACTATAGCCAAATCGTCGAGAAAAGATCGAAATGTTCAATTTGCAGCGTCCTGATTGTGGATGGATTTGCAGCTTACTGTTGCTCACCATGCTTTGGGCTTTCCCCGTCTTTTCAGCATGGGATTTTGATCGTTTGCTTAAGTTGGCGCAGCAGCGTTATGCTGCAAATACAGTTAAAACTGTGGCAGAAATGCAGCAATTATTGTTAAGTAGCAAAGCATTGCCGGAGTCTGACAAGCTTAAACGAATTAATGAGTATATCAATCGTAGATTTCAGTTTGTTGAAGATCAAGTATTGTGGAACCAAGCTGATTATTGGGCGACGCCACTAGAAATGATAGGAAAATCAGCAGGGGATTGTGAAGATTTTGCAATTATTAAATATATGACACTAAAAGAAGCTGGGGTTTCTACTGACAAATTAAGGCTGAGCTATGTAAAAGCCAAAATAGGTGGCACTAATAGTACAATTAGTCAGGCGCATATGGTATTGACTTATTATAGCGATCCGGATGCAGAACCCTTAGTTTTAGATAATTTAATTAGTGAAATTCGCCCAGCAAGTCGCCGTCCTGATTTAACTCCCGTATTTAGCTTTAATCATGAAGGTGTGTTTGCAGGTAGTGGTAAACAGCCATCGGCATCGATTGATCGTTTGTCGCGTTGGAAAGATGTTTTATTGCGTATGCAAGCCGATGGTATTGACAATAAGGAATGACCACGTGTCTTTAATTCGCCAAGTATTATTACTAATAATAATCTCAACGTTGCTTGCTTTTATATGGTGAGCTTAATTGTGAGTACATTGAGTGCACGAGATTATTTGCAGCAACAATTATTTACACAAAGTAGTGATAATGCATCGTCTTTGGCTTTGTCTTTGTCACAACAGGCTGAAGATCCAGCAATGATTGAGTTAATGACATCGGCCTTGTTTGATTCTGGGCATTTTGAGTTGATTCGATTTCGTGATCCGCATAAAAAAATAATCATTGAACTCAAAAATAAAGAGCTACCTAGCCATGTGCCAACTTGGTTTATGCAGCTATTTCCGATTGATGTGGCATCAGGGCAGGCTTTGGTGAGTAAGGGCTGGCAGCAGGCTGGTGCTGTAGAGGTACGAGCGCATAGCAAATTTGCTTACGAATCGCTATGGAGTGGTGTGGTTAAATTATTCTTTTGGATTATTGGCGGTGGGGTCTTGGTGGCCTTATTGGTTTGGGCGCTATTTAATCGCGTGCGCCAGCCGATTCAACAGATGATTGCGCAGGCCGAGGCGATTAGCGAGCGTCGCTTTATTACGATTGCCGAGCCGCCATATATTGAATTACGCCGAGTCGTTGGCGCAATGAATAGTATGGTGGTGCGAATCAAGCAAATGTTTGATGAGCAATCTGAGCGCATTGATCAGCTGCATCAAGATGTGAATCGAGACAAAGTAACCGGCTTAGTCAATCGGGCTTTTTTTATGGGGCGATTATCAGGTTTACTCAATGATGAAGATCGCAGTGGGCATGGTTTTTTACTCATGCTGCGGTTAAAAGATTTGGCTGAGATTAATCAAAACCTAGGTCGACAAGCAACGGACCAATTGCTGAGCCAGATTGCAACGTGCTTGGCACGCTGGGATGATCAAGGTGAGGAGTGGGTGGCGGCTCGGCTAAATGGGTGTGATTTTGCTTTAACGACGCCGGCATTAGAGCAACCGGCAGAGTTTGTCGCCCAATTACTGGCGTCCTTGGCTGAGTTAAGCAGTATGGAAGACTTCATCCATATCGGTTATAGCGAGTTCAATCAAGGTGAATCAGTTGGTGCTTTGCTGGCTAGAACCGATGCAGCATTGGCGCAGGCTGAGAATCAAGGGGTGATCAGTGCTGTAGCTGCCGAGGTGAATGTGGCGCTGGTGAGCCATCCAAATACCTACTGGCGTACTTGCTTACAGCAAGCAGTTCAATCGCAACAGTTTGTGGCTGCACAATATCCAGTTCTCGATTGGCAAGGGAGGGTGATTCATCAAGAGTTAATGCTGCGCCTTCCTGAGGCTGGCAGCGATCGCTTATTGAGCGCAGGCGTCTTTATGCCTTTTGCTAAGCGTTTTGGTTTAACTGCGGAGCTTGATTTAGCGGCAATTCGCTTAGCGGTGAAAGAATTGCAGCTGCACTCGGCAAATTATGCGGTGAATTTAGATATTGAATCATTGAGTCATCTGCCATTTCGCGCCGAGCTCGTCAAAATTTTGCAAGGCTTGAGTTCAGAGATTCGCGCTCGTCTGTGGTTTGATATTAATGGTAATAGTTTTACGCAAGAGTTTGAAACGCTGGCCACCTTTGCCGCAGAAATGAATCAATTTAATGTCAAAGTGGGGATTGAGCATTTTGGCCGCGCGGTGAGTAGTATGCTGCGCTTTATATGATTTACCGTTGGCGTATTTAAAAATTGATGGCAGCTATATCCTCGATATTGATCAACATACTGGCAATCAACGCTTATTAAAAGAGGTCGTTCGTATGGCCGATAGCCTTGGCATATTGACGATTGCAGAACAAGTTCGCACCGAAGCTGAATGGCTGAAATTACAAGAGCTGGGACTAGGTGGTGTAACGGGACTGATTACCAAAGATAAAATTAGCAAGATTTGATCTTCACCTTTGATGATGTGCTGGCATGGGTTTTAATGTTCTGGATAGCTCCTTCACGATGACTTATGCCTTAGCACTGAGTAATTTAAGCGGGCTGAGTGTGGCTTACGGCTCGAATCAAGGCACCTAATTGTTGTAATGCCAGATCAATTTCTGGGCTAAACGGCCAGCCACAGTTAATGCGGATAAAGTGCTCAAAGCGGTTTGAATTAGAAAACATCAGCCCGGGAGCAATTAAAATCCTTGTTTGAGCGCAGCCTCAAATACTCGCTTGGATGACAGTTGCTCAGGTAATTCCACCCATAAAGCCAGCCCGCCATTGGGCACATTGAGCCGTGTGCCTGCTGGAAAATAGCGAGCAATCGCTTCGGCAGTGCGCTCGCGCTGTGTTTTAAGCGTGCTGCGTAGCCGACGCAAATGCCGGTCATAGGCGCTAGAAGCCATATATTCGGCGGCTGCGATTTGCGACCATGCTTCGTTATCGCGGGTTTGGGCATATTTCAGCATCTCGATTCGCGCCTGCCAGCGCCCGCCATTCATCCAGCCTAATCGCATACCCGGGGCTAAGATCTTATGCAAAGAGGCGCAATAGACCACATTGCCGGTTTTATCCCGCGCTTTCAGGGCGCGAAGCGGGGATCTCATCGTTGATAAGCTCGCTATAGGTATCGTCCTCGATTAGTGCAATGCCCTGTGCCTCGCACAGCGCCACCAGTCGGTCTTTATGCGCCTCAGGCATGATGCTACCCAGTGGATTTTGTAAATGTGGCACCACGACTACGGCCTTGATCTCTTCGTAAGTCTGGCAGGCCAGCTCCAAAGCTTCGATCGATATGCCGGTTTGTGGGCTGCTGGGGATTTCGATGGCACGTAGACCGAGGCTTTCTAAAATTTGCAGCAGGCCGTAAAAAGTGGGTGACTCAACGGCAATGGTGTCGCCGGGCTGAGCCACGGCTCGCAGCGCCAGATTGAGCGCTTCGATACAACCGTGGGTGATCAGTACTTCATCAGGCGACATCAGCACACCCATGCGCATTGCCCGTTTGGCCAGTATGGCTCTGAATGCCGGATAGCCTCTATTCGGAACGGCGCTCACCAAGAGATCCGGTGATTGTTTTAAGGCACGAATGGCCGCGTTTTTAAGCGCTTCGCTGGGGTATAACTCGGGAGCGCAGCGGGCGACCGAGAAATTATGCTTAATCGGCTGCTGCCTGCCTCGGGCAATAAAATCAGAAACGCGGGCGTGAATACCCACATATTGCGCCGGATCGATATTGAGCCGTGGCTCTGCCACCGGCTTGATGCGCATTCTTTGCCGGACAAAATAGCCAGAGCGCGGTCTTGCCTCCAGATAACCATCGGTTTCCAGCTGGCGGCACAGTTGCAAGGCCGTAGAGAGGCTGATGCCATGCAGGCGCATGAGTTCGCGCAAAGAAGGCATGCGCTCGCCCACTTTTAGCGTGCCTGAAACAATGGCACTGAGATAATGCGCTGCCCAGCGCTGATAAAGAAAATCCATAGTTGCCGTTCCCCAGTTTTTGCCATCATGCTTTAAAGCTTGCTCAGGCCATAGATATAGATGGCATAAAATCACAGCATAACAGCATCGGATTTTTCTTTCTGTTGCGAAGCAGATGCTTTGTTCTTGTCACTGTTTTTGGGGTTCTTGTTTGCTTAAGATGGCGCTTAAAGGAGCATCGCCATGCAGCAAATACGCAAAGGACAGCGCCTCGATACTTATTTGACCGCGCAAAGCAAGATTGTCGTGCGGCAAGGTCAGGTCGAGCTGGAATGTATAGTGTATCTAGGTGAACAATCGTGGCGGCAAAAAAAACTTACTCACAGAAGGGGAGTATGAGCTGCAGCAATCGGGTTGGGTGAGCTTGAGTGGCGAAGCCGAGGTGTTTTTTATTGACGTGCCAACTTGCTCGATCTGGTGTTGGCTAAAGCAAGTATTTACTCATTTGCGGATTAAAATATCGTACGTCGCAGAGAGGAATATGAATTAAAGCGCTATGTAGCTACTTTTTTAGCGCAGTTCGCAATGGCGGTAAGCAAATAATAGATATAAAAAAAGGCCAGATGGTGAGTCTGGCCTTTTTGTTATTCTGCTTAATCAGTAATCAATCGTCCTTTGCTGAGTAGGTCATTGATGATGGCTTGATCACTACCTGATGTGGTGAGATCAACACCTTGCAGCGTGATGACTTGGTCTTCTTTCGCGGTCCAATTGCCGTTGCTAAATTCACCTTTGCTACTCACGTGAATAATGGTGTCTGAACCAGATTTCTCAAAGTGCAGATACTGCGTGAGGCTGCCAGTGTTTTCGCCTTGTAGTAAGTCACGTAGATCGAGTTTATCCACATCGCCCGCAGCATTGCCTGATTTGGCGTTGTTGAAGTCCATCACCACATCACGGGCAGGTGCGCCAGCAGTGCCTTGGTCACCCAGCGTCCACTTAAAGGTGTCAGATCCCGCATCGCCGCGCAGAATATCGTTACCCGAGCCGCCAGCAAGTAAGTCATTGCCCGCGCCACCACGCAAGGCATCAATTCCTGCTCCACCAAACAGCTTGTCGTTACCTGCATTGCCATACAGAGCGTCTGAGCCATTTTCACCAAACACAGTGTCATTGCCGCTACCGGCGTTAACTAAGTCGGCGACGGGCTGCATTTCATTCACAATGCTTTGAACTAGCTTGTCGTTATTGGCCACCGTTGACAAGGTACCATCGGCATCATTCATGAGTTTGCTATTTAGGAAGAAATTCTCATCTTTTAAGGCGACAGAATTATTAATATCCTGTGTTTCACCGGTGTAGATTAAATCATTGCCGGCACCGGCTTCAACGTGGTCATTACTACCGCCAGTGAGGATGACTTGATCGGTGCTCGTAGCATTGCTGAAATAGGTTACACCTCCGACTTGGCCAAACCCTGCTGATGACACATAAATCTGAGTTCCTGCGCCAGATTCAGGGCCTTGTACAAAGTATGAGCCAACGCCACCTTCATTTGAACCATCTAGGATATTGCTTTCAGGCACGACTTTGACCGTCCAAATCGCACTAGATGTACCACCAAAACCGTCGCTGACGGTGTAGCGGATGGTGGCTTCACCAATAAAGTCGGCGCTTGGTGTAAAGACTGGTAAGCCCGTTTTAGGATCAATGGTGACCACACCTTGTCCAGAAAGGAGTGTTGGCGTGCCAGTCAGCGTTAATTTATCGCCTTGCAAGTCTTTATCATTGGCTAGCACATCAAGTGAAATCGCTTGATTGGCTTTGGTAAAGCTAAAGTCATCGACTAGTACCGGCGCGCTGTTATAGCGCGGTGGAATGACATTGATCGTCAATTTGCTATTCGATTTATCCAAGTCGCCATCATTATCGATCAAGGTGAAGCCAATATTCTCGCTGGTATTGCTTTGTAAGTTAACTGGCGGCGTGTAGGTGTATTTACCATCATCCATATCAATGATGAATTGCCCACCCAATGTCGTAGTGACTTTTAATGTATGGGTCACAGGATCAAATGAATAGGTGCTGCCATTGGCGGTGGTGGTGATGCTATTGCCCGCAGTGTTAAAGGTGTATTTCACCCCATTCACAGTGATGTCGTTGATATGGCCACCATCGGCACACCAAAACCTGAGACAGTCGATCCAACCAGCCCACCAGTGATATTGCCTGCTGTTGGCGTAAGGATGGTATCGCGCAGAATCGGCGGCAATTGCGCCAAATCAGTGACGATAATCGAGTTGGCTTCGGTGCCTGATCCTGTACCGTTATAAGCTAGAGGATCGAGATTAGTTCCAGCCACGCCAGTGCCTAAGCCAATCGCCAGTGAATTAATGTCTTTGTTATTTAAGAAATCAGTCCATGCTTTGGTTTCGGTAGTATCTAAACCTAGGCCTGTATTTGGTGCGCCATCAGAGAAGAAATACCCCACGTTTTGTCCTCCGACGAGTTTGCCTGGCTTGTCAAAGTTTTGCATGACCTGCCCAGCTGCAGCGTCGTAATTCGTTCCGCCACTGGCAGTAAAGTTAGCCAATATGGCTTTTGCTTCAGTAGCGGTGAGCCAGGTATTGCCATTAAAGAGTTGTGTCGTTGCCGATGAGCTAAAGCCAACCAACATAACTTTAACGTCACCCACATTATCGTAATCATTGATGAGTTGAGTTAACGCTTCTTTGGCTACTTGTAAGCGGGTTTTGCCTGCAATTCCGCTTGGATCGCCCATACTGCCCGAGGTATCCAAAGTCAGAATTAAATTGGTGCTGATATACGGCATTTGCACAGTCGTAGTGGTGTTTTGTCCTACCGGTGCATCATCTTCAATATTGATCGTAACTTGACCTGAACTTGATAACTTACCATCTGATGCACTCACCGTCACATTGAACGATTTTAGATCTTCAGTGGTTTTGTCGGCATGATCAACTGGGCCCGATAATGTCACGGTGTATTTGCCAGTACCATCAATCGAAATCGTGACAATCGTTTGATTGCCCACCGTGCCGACGAGCGTATCACTGCCATTGCCGCTCCAAACAATCGCCTGACCACCCGAGGTCAAACCTGCTTGCGCAGGCCCAGGAGCAGGTGCAGTTAGTGTATAGGTGAGCGAAGAATTATCCACGTCACTGAAAGTAACGTTTCCTGTGGTTATCTTGGTATCGGTGGAATCGGTTGTTCCTGCGGTATCTGCAATACCGCCTGTCAAACCTTCTTCAGACACTGTCGCTGATGTGCCGGATACAAAAGTTGGCGCATCATTGACCGGTGTGACGCTGATTGTGCCTGTCGCAGGTGTTGGATCAACAACGCCATAAACATCTTTTGCGGCATATTGGAACGTTGTGTCGCCATTCCAATTTGCATTGGGCTTGAAGTAAATCGTTGCACCATTGGCTGTCGCGGCAATCACCGTCGCTGCTGTGATGGCAACTGTACCAGCGGCATCGCTATAGAAAGTGCCGGTGCTTGGTAAGGTCGTCAGGTTAAAACTGCGCACCGAGCCATCCACATCACTGCCGCTGAGATTAACGGCAATTAAGGTATCTTCAGCGCCACTGGCCGTAATATTCGCGGTATCTGGTGCGTCGTTAACTGCTGTGACATGGAGTGAAACAGTCGCCGTGTCCGTGCCGCCTTTACCATCGCTAATGGTATAGGTAAAGCTTGCTGGGCCGGTGTAGTTCGGTGCCGGAGTGAACACCACATTGCCATTAACGAGCGTCACGCTACCGTTAGTCGCACCTTGGACGGATGTAATCGTCAAAATATCGCCATCGGGGTCTTTATCGTTAGCGAGTAAAGCCGCGCCAGAGATATTCAGTGGGGTATCTTCTGCTGTTGAGTAAGGTACAGGGCTAGTTAGGATGAAGTTGCCTAATGACTGATAAGCATCAGATCCTTGGCGTAGTTCTGGTTTGAATACGGCTTGGCCACCCTGATCCCAATATAAAATCTCAATGGTGTGATTGCCTCCCGTCGCGATGGTAAATGAAGCATGCTCTGTGCCCGTTGGTGACTGAATCCGATCAACCTCAGCCACTTTTTTGCCATCAACATAAATCACATAACCATCATCGGCGAGCACTTTAAAGTTATAAGTGCCTGCTGCTAAGGTGATATTTCCAGTCATGCGAATAATGGCATCCGATGAGTTCTCTGGATCTGTACTCAGAGATGCAGCATCACTACCAAGGAAGGTTTGTAGATTGTTGTTCGCGCCCAGATCACCATTGCCAAGATTGTAATTAAAGGTCTTAGCAGTAAAGACCGCAGAAGCACTGTGGCTAGCAATAAAATCGTTCACCATCGCGAGTGAAGTTAAATTACTACCATCAAGATTGCTGCCTTCGTGGTACACGAAGTATTCAGATTTAAGACCGGTTGTTGTCGCAGGATCATCAATAGCATCTGGCGCATCATTCACGGCATTAACGGTGATTTTGCCATTGGCCGGTGTGGCATCAGTCAAGCCGGTATTGTCCGTCGCAGTGTATTGGAATGTCGTATCGCCATTCCAATTGGCATCCGGTTTGAAGTAGATGGTTGCACCATTATTGGTTGCCGTAATCACACTATCCGCTGTGATCGCAATGGTACCGGCCGCATCGCTGTAGAACGTGCCGTTTGCTGGCAAGGTCGTTACGGAGAAGTTGGCCACTGTGCCATCAGTATCGCTACCGTTGAGGTTAACTGCGATGAGGGTGTCTTCGTCACCGGTCGCAGTTGTGGCGTTGGTTTCTGGCGCGTCGTTCACCGCATTGACTGTGATTTTGCCATTGGCCGGAGTGGCATCCGCCAAACCAGAATTATCCGTAGCGGCGTATTGGAATGTCGTATCGCCATTCCAGTTGGCATTCGGTTTGAAGTAGATGGTTGCGCCATTGTTGGTTGCCGTAATCACACTTGCGGTCGTGATCTCAACAGTTCCCGCCGCATCGCTGTAGAACTTGCCGTTCGCTGGCAAGCTCGTCACTTTGAAGTTGGCCACAGTGCCATCAACATCACTACCGTTGAGGTTGACTGCGATGAGGGTATCTTCGTCACCGGTCGCGGTTGTGGCGTTGGTTTCTGGATTAATGTCGTTGTCGAGAATCGTGCCGGTGCCGGTTTGACCTGCGCCAGCGGCCGGTTCGAATTCGCTCTTCGCCGTCAGCGTAATGGTTTCATTGCCTTCCACGATGTTGTCGTTGACGGTGGCCACTTGCACTTTGATGCTGGTGGTACCGGCTGGCACGCTAACCTGTCCGCCGGTGACATTGACATACGTCACCCCATTATCAAAACTCACTTTAAAGCTGTTGGTATCGGTGCCGACGATGCCGCTGCCGTTGGCGAGATTTAGATTCACGGTCGTCGCGGTGGTGCTGCTGTGGTCGAGTTGGACGTCGAACACCAGATTGCCACCCTCAGTCACACTTGGGCTGCTGACGCTAGCGACTTTAGGTTGATCGTTATCTGGCGTACCCGGTTGTTCTGGCGGAATGGTGCCGGTGCCATCATCAATGATGCTACCTTGACCCGACACGGTGTTGCCGTTGACAGTGGCGTCGAGGGTGAAGTTCTCTTTGCCTTCATACACCCCATCTTGCACGGTCGGTACACGGACGATGACTTCGGTTTGACCCCGCAGCAATCGTCACTTGGCCATTGGCTGGGACATTGACCCAGTTGCCAGTGCTGTCTTTGTATTGCAAACCGGCGACGTCAGCGGCGGATGCATTGCCGGTTGCGCCATCGGTGATGAGTTTCAACGTCACTTGGGTGTCGGTGGCCGATGGATTGCTCAATTTAACGGTGAAGTCCGCAGCGCTGCCTTCAGACACGCTGACATTGTTCAGCGCCGGCGTGACGCTCAGCGTGCTGCTGTCGTTGTCGAGAATCGTGCCGGTACCGGTTTGGCCTGCGCCAGCGGCGGGTTCGAATTCGCTCTTCGCCGTCAGCGTAATGGTTTCATTGCCTTCCACGATGTTGTCGTTGACGGTGGCCACTTGCACTTTGATGCTGGTGGTACCGGCTGGCACGCTAACCTGTCCGCCGGTGACATTGACATACGTCACCCCATTATCAAAACTCACTTTAAAGCTGTTGGTATCGGTGCCGACGATGCCGCTGCCGTTCGCGAGATTTAGATTCACGGTCGTCGCGGTGGTGCTGCTGTGGTCGAGTTGGACGTCGAACACCAGATTGCCACCCTCAGTCACACTTGGGCTGCTGACGCTGGCGACTTTAGGTTGATCGTTATCTGGCGTACCGGGTTGTTCTGGCGGAATGGTGCCGGTGCCATCATCAATGATGCTACCTTGACCCGACACAGTGTTGCCGTTGACGGTGGCGTTGAGGGTGAAGTTCTCTTTACCTTCATACACCCCATCTTGCACGGTCGGTACACGGACGATGACTTCGGTTTGACCGGCCGCAATCGTGACTTGGCCGTTGGCTGGGACATTGACCCAGCTGCCATTGCTGTCTTTGTATTGCAAACCGGCGACGTCAGTGGCCGATGCATTGCCATTGGTGCCGGTGGTGATGAGATTCAACGTCACTTGGGTATCAGTGGCCGATGGATTGCTCAATTTAACGGTGAAGTCCGCAGCGCTGCCTTCAGACACGCTGACATTGTCGAGGGGCTGGCGTGACGCTCAGCGTGCTGCTGTCGTTGTCGAGAATCGTGCCGGTACCGGTTTGGCCTGCGCCAGCGGCGGGTTCGAATTCGCTCTTCGCCGTCAGCGTAATGGTTTCATTGCCTTCCACGATGTTGTCGTTGACGGTGGCCACTTGCACTTTGATGCTGGTGGTACCGGCTGGCACGCTAACCTGTCCGCCGGTGACATTGACATACGTCACCCCCATTATCAAAACTCACTTTAAAGCTGTTGGTATCGGTGCCGACGATGCCGCTGCCGTTCGCGAGATTTAGATTCACGGTCGTCGCGGTGGTGCTGCTGTGGTCGAGTTGGACGTCGAACACCAGATTGCCACCCTCAGTCACACTTGGGCTGCTGACGCTGGCGACTTTAGGTTGATCGTTATCTGGCGTACCCGGTTGTTCTGGCGGAATGGTGCCGGTGCCATCATCAATGATGCTACCTTGACCCGACACGGTGTTGCCGTTGACAGTGGCGTCGAGGGTGAAGTTCTCTTTGCCTTCATACACCCCATCTTGCACGGTCGGTACACGGACGATGACTTCGGTTTGACCCGCAGCAATCGTCACTTGGCCATTGGCTGGGACATTGACCCAGTTGCCAGTGCTGTCTTTGTATTGCAAACCGGCGACGTCAGCGGCGGATGCATTGCCGGTTGCGCCATCGGTGATGAGTTTCAACGTCACTTGGGTGTCGGTGGCCGATGGATTGCTCAATTTAACGGTGAAGTCCGCAGCGCTGCCTTCAGACACGCTGACATTGTTCAGCGCCGGCGTGACGCTCAGCGTGCTGCTGTCGTTGTCGAGAATCGTGCCGGTACCGGTTTGGCCTGCGCCAGCGGCGGGTTCGAATTCGCTCTTCGCGGTCAGCGTAATGGTTTCATTGCCTTCCACGATGTTGTCGTTGACGGTGGCCACTTGCACTTTGATGCTGGTGGTACCGGCTGGCACGCTAACCTGTCCGCCGGTGACATCAACATACCGTCACCCCATTATCAAAACTCACTTTAAAGCTGCTGGTGTCGGTACCGACAATACCGCTGCCGTTGGCGAGATTCAGATTGACCTTCGTCGCGGTGGTGCTGCTGTGGTCGAGTTGGACGTCGAACACCAAGTTACCGCCTTCAGTCACACTTGGGCTGCTGACGCTGGCGACTTTAGGTTGATCGTTATCTGGCGTACCCGGTTGTTCTGGCGGAATGGTGCCGGTGCCATCATCAATGATGCTACCTTGACCCGACACGGTGTTGCCGTTGACAGTGGCGTCGAGGGTGAAGTTCTCTTTGCCTTCATACACCCCATCTTGCACGGTCGGTACACGGACGATGACTTCGGTTTGACCCGCAGCAATCGTCACTTGGCCATTGGCTGGGACATTGACCCAGTTGCCAGTGCTGTCTTTGTATTGCAAACCGGCGACGTCAGCGGCGGATGCATTGCCGGTTGCGCCATCGGTGATGAGTTTCAACGTCACTTGGGTGTCGGTGGCCGATGGATTGCTCAATTTAACGGTGAAGTCCGCAGCGCTGCCTTCAGACACGCTGACATTGTTCAGCGCCGGCGTGACGCTCAGCGTGCTGCTGTCGTTGTCGAGAATCGTGCCGGTACCGGTTTGGCCTGCGCCAGCGGCGGGTTCGAATTCGCTCTTCGCCGTCAGCGTAATGGTTTCATTGCCTTCCACGATGTTGTCGTTGACGGTGGCCACTTGCACTTTGATGCTGGTGGTACCGGCTGGCACGCTAACCTGTCCGCCGGTGACATTGACATACGTCACCCCATTATCAAAACTCACTTTAAAGCTGTTGGTATCGGTGCCGACGATGCCGCTGCCGTTCGCGAGATTTAGATTCACGGTCGTCGCGGTGGTGCTGCTGTGGTCGAGTTGGACGTCGAACACCAGATTGCCACCCTCAGTCACACTTGGGCTGCTGACGCTGGCGACTTTAGGTTGATCGTTATCTGGCGTACCGGGTTGTTCTGGCGGAATGGTGCCGGTGCCATCATCAATGATGCTACCTTGACCCGACACAGTGTTGCCGTTGACGGTGGCGTTGAGGGTGAAGTTCTCTTTACCTTCATACACCCCATCTTGCACGGTCGGTACACGGACGATGACTTCGGTTTGACCGGCCGCAATCGTGACTTGGCCGTTGGCTGGGACATTGACCCAGCTGCCATTGCTGTCTTTGTATTGCAAACCGGCGACGTCAGTGGCCGATGCATTGCCATTGGTGCCGGTGGTGATGAGATTCAACGTCACTTGGGTATCAGTGGCCGATGGATTGCTCAATTTAACGGTGAAGTCCGCAGCGCTGCCTTCAGACACGCTGACATTGTCGAGGGCTGGCGTGACGCTCAGCGTGCTGCTGTCGTTGTCGAGAATCGTGCCGGTACCGGTTTGGCCTGCGCCAGCGGCGGGTTCGAATTCGCTCTTCGCCGTCAGCGTAATGGTTTCATTGCCTTCCACGATGTTGTCGTTGACGGTGGCCACTTGCACTTTGATGCTGGTGGTACCGGCTGGCACGCTAACCTGTCCGCCGGTGACATTGACATACGTCACCCCATTATCAAAACTCACTTTAAAGCTGTTGGTATCGGTGCCGACGATGCCGCTGCCGTTCGCGAGATTTAGATTCACGGTCGTCGCGGTGGTGCTGCTGTGGTCGAGTTGGACGTCGAACACCAGATTGCCACCCTCAGTCACACTTGGGCTGCTGACGCTGGCGACTTTAGGTTGATCGTTATCTGGCGTACCGGGTTGTTCTGGCGGAATGGTGCCGGTGCCATCATCAATGATGCTACCTTGACCCGACACAGTGTTGCCGTTGACGGTGGCGTTGAGGGTGAAGTTCTCTTTACCTTCATACACCCCATCTTGCACGGTCGGTACACGGACGATGACTTCGGTTTGACCCGCAGCAATCGTCACTTGGCCATTGGCTGGGACATTGACCCAGTTGCCAGTGCTGTCTTTGTATTGCAAACCGGCGACGTCAGCGGCGGATGCATTGCCGGTTGCGCCATCGGTGATGAGTTTCAACGTCACTTGGGTGTCGGTGGCCGATGGATTGCTCAATTTAACGGTGAAGTCCGCAGCGCTGCCTTCAGACACGCTGACATTGTTCAGCGCCGGCGTGACGCTCAGCGTGCTGCTGTCGTTGTCGAGAATCGTGCCGGTACCGGTTTGGCCTGCGCCAGCGGCGGGTTCGAATTCGCTCTTCGCGGTCAGCGTAATGGTTTCATTGCCTTCCACGATGTTGTCGTTGACGGTGGCCACTTGCACTTTGATGCTGGTGGTACCGGCTGGCACGCTAACCTGTCCGCCGGTGACATCAACATACGTCACCCCATTATCAAAACTCACTTTAAAGCTGCTGGTGTCGGTACCGACAATACCGCTGCCGTTGGCGAGATTCAGATTGACCTTCGTCGCGGTGGTGCTGCTGTGGTCGAGTTGGACGTCGAACACCAAGTTACCGCCTTCAGTCACACTTGGGCTGCTGACGCTGGCGACTTTAGGTTGATCGTTATCTGGCGTACCCGGTTGTTCTGGCGGAATGGTGCCGGTGCCATCATCAATGATGCTACCTTGACCCGACACGGTGTTGCCGTTGACGGTGGCGTTGAGGGTGAAGTTCTCTTTACCTTCATACACCCCATCTTGCACAGTCGGTACACGGACGATGACTTCGGTTTGACCGGCCGCAATCGTGACTTGGCCGTTAGCTGGGACATTGACCCAGCTGCCATTGCTGTCTTTGTATTGCAAACCGGCGACGTCAGTGGCCGATGCATTGCCGGTTGCGCCATCGGTGATGAGTTTCAACGTCACTTGGGTGTCGGTGGCCGATGGATTGCTCAATTTAACGGTGAAGTCCGCAGCGCTGCCTTCAGACACGCTGACATTGTTCAGCGCCGGCGTGACGCTCAGCGTGCTGCTGTCGTTGTCGAGAATCGTGCCGGTACCGGTTTGGCCTGCGCCAGCGGCGGGTTCGAATTCGCTCTTCGCCGTCAGCGTAATGGTTTCATTGCCTTCCACGATGTTGTCGTTGACGGTGGCCACTTGCACTTTGATGCTGGTGGTACCGGCTGGCACGCTAACCTGTCCGCCGGTGACATCAACATACGTCACCCCATTATCAAAACTCACTTTAAAGCTGTTGGTATCGGTGCCGACGATGCCGCTGCCGTTCGCGAGATTTAGATTCACGGTCGTCGCGGTGGTGCTGCTGTGGTCGAGTTGGACGTCGAACACCAGATTGCCACCCTCAGTCACACTTGGGCTGCTGACGCTGGCGACTTTAGGTTGATCGTTATCTGGCGTACCGGGTTGTTCTGGCGGAATGGTGCCGGTGCCATCATCAATGATGCTACCTTGACCCGACACAGTGTTGCCGTTGACGGTGGCGTTGAGGGTGAAGTTCTCTTTACCTTCATACACCCCATCTTGCACGGTCGGTACACGGACGATGACTTCGGTTTGACCGGCCGCAATCGTGACTTGGCCGTTGGCTGGGACATTGACCCAGCTGCCATTGCTGTCTTTGTATTGCAAACCGGCGACGTCAGTGGCCGATGCATTGCCATTGGTGCCGGTGGTGATGAGATTCAACGTCACTTGGGTATCAGTGGCCGATGGATTGCTCAATTTAACGGTGAAGTCCGCAGCGCTGCCTTCAGACACGCTGACATTGTCGAGGGCTGGCGTGACGCTCAGCGTGCTGCTGTCGTTGTCGAGAATCGTGCCGGTACCGGTTTGGCCTGCGCCAGCGGCGGGTTCGAATTCGCTCTTCGCCGTCAGCGTAATGGTTTCATTGCCTTCCACGATGTTGTCGTTGACGGTGGCCACTTGCACTTTGATGCTGGTGGTACCGGCTGGCACGCTAACCTGTCCGCCGGTGACATTGACATACGTCACCCCATTATCAAAACTCACTTTAAAGCTGTTGGTATCGGTGCCGACGATGCCGCTGCCGTTCGCGAGATTTAGATTCACGGTCGTCGCGGTGGTGCTGCTGTGGTCGAGTTGGACGTCGAACACCAGATTGCCACCCTCAGTCACACTTGGGCTGCTGACGCTGGCGACTTTAGGTTGATCGTTATCTGGCGTACCCGGTTGTTCTGGCGGAATGGTGCCGGTGCCATCATCAATGATGCTACCTTGACCCGACACGGTGTTGCCGTTGACAGTGGCGTCGAGGGTGAAGTTCTCTTTGCCTTCATACACCCCATCTTGCACGGTCGGTACACGGACGATGACTTCGGTTTGACCCGCAGCAATCGTCACTTGGCCATTGGCTGGGACATTGACCCAGTTGCCAGTGCTGTCTTTGTATTGCAAACCGGCGACGTCAGCGGCGGATGCATTGCCGGTTGCGCCATCGGTGATGAGTTTCAACGTCACTTGGGTGTCGGTGGCCGATGGATTGCTCAATTTAACGGTGAAGTCCGCAGCGCTGCCTTCAGACACGCTGACATTGTTCAGCGCCGGCGTGACGCTCAGCGTGCTGCTGTCGTTGTCGAGAATCGTGCCGGTACCGGTTTGGCCTGCGCCAGCGGCGGGTTCGAATTCGCTCTTCGCGGTCAGCGTAATGGTTTCATTGCCTTCCACGATGTTGTCGTTGACGGTGGCCACTTGCACTTTGATGCTGGTGGTACCGGCTGGCACGCTAACCTGTCCGCCGGTGACATCAACATACGTCACCCCATTATCAAAACTCACTTTAAAGCTGCTGGTGTCGGTACCGACAATACCGCTGCCGTTGGCGAGATTCAGATTGACCTTCGTCGCGGTGGTGCTGCTGTGGTCGAGTTGGACGTCGAACACCAAGTTACCGCCTTCAGTCACACTTGGGCTGCTGACGCTGGCGACTTTAGGTTGATCGTTATCTGGCGTACCCGGTTGTTCTGGCGGAATGGTGCCGGTGCCATCATCAATGATGCTACCTTGACCCGACACGGTGTTGCCGTTGACGGTGGCGTTGAGGGTGAAAAGTTCTCTTTACCTTCATACACCCCATCTTGCACAGTCGGTACACGGACGATGACTTCGGTTTGACCGGCCGCAATCGTGACTTGGCCGTTAGCTGGGACATTGACCCAGCTGCCATTGCTGTCTTTGTATTGCAAACCGGCGACGTCAGCGGCGGATGCATTGCCATTGGTGCCGGTGGTGATGAGATTCAACGTCACTTGGGTATCAGTGGCCGATGGATTGCTCAATTTAACGGTGAAGTCCGCAGCGCTGCCTTCAGACACGCTGACATTGTCGAGGGCTGGCGTGACGCTCAGCGTGCTGCTGTCGTTGTCGAGAATCGTGCCGGTAGCCGTTTGGCCACCAATATTCAGCAGAACGGTTTCGCTGCCTTCAACAAGATTGTCATCCACGGTGGGTAGTGTGACGCTAAAGCTATTGACGCCTGCGGGTACAGTTATTTTTCCAGTGCTGGCATCGTAAGTGACACCATTGCTAAAGCTGGCTGTACCGTAATCGATCGTACTGGCCGTGCCGTTTCCAAGATTGAAGCTATAGCTTTCTGCTTTAGGGCTGGCTGCGCTAAGTGTTACGTTGAAAACCAGTTGATTGCCTTCAATCACGCTGTCATCTTGAAGACCGGGTTGACCGACTTCAATTTTTTGAATTGGCGGGGTGCTTACGTCACCAACATTGATGGTCAGTTGCGCGGTGTCAGTGCCGCCTTTACCGTCACTAATGCTGTAGTTAATGACGACAGGCCCAAGGACATTGTTGGCAGGAATGAAGTTGATTGTGCCATCTGGGTTGATGCTCACTGTGCCTTTGCTTGGGTCTTGAGCTTGTGCGCTGGTAATCGTTAGCGTGTCACCATCAATATCTTTGTCGTTGGCTAATACGTTGATATTCAGAATTGGCGTGTTGATGACGGTGCTAGCGCTATCGTTTGAAGCAACTGGCGCGTCATTGACCGGTGTCACACCCACATTCACTGTAAGGGTATCGGTGCCGCCTTTGCCATCATCGCTGACTTGAACTTGGAAGCTATCTGGACCGGTGTAATCTTTGTTGGGGATGTAGGTGTACGCGCCATTGGCATTGACCACGACGGTACCATGGCTTGGGTCGCTGGTTTTGCTAAAGATGAGTACATCGCCATTGTCGTCTTTGGCAACGAGTTGGCCGCTAACAGGTGTGTCTTCTGGTGTGGTGGTGGTTTGGTCGGTGCCAAGCGGGATGTTATTAGTATCTACAAATTCTGGATTTTTGTTGTCGGCAATAATTTCGGCAGCAATGGCATCGGCAAAGTTGGCTGTAGGCGGTGGCTCGAAGGTGTCGAGCGCGGTTGCAAAATTAAAGCTGAGTGGGTCAACGCCTTCGGCGATGCGCATTAAACGCACAAAACCACTGCCTTCACCACCTCCGGCACCGGCACTGAGACCCGCGGCGGTCGCTTCTAAATCGGTAGAGAGATCTTTCCCTTCATTGAGGGCATTGATGATTTGGTCGGCGCTGTCATTGGTTTTGGCGACTGCGGCTTCTGTGCTGTCGGTGGGGGCCGTACCGAGTAGGTCACCGTCGATCAATAAAGATCGATCCGCGCCCAGCTCGATGATTTGTCCATTTGGGAGCAGTATGGTGAGGTGGCCTTGGGCATCGGTGACGATGACTTGGCCTTCAAGCAATACATCGCCGGCTTTAATCGCTTGCAGCTGACCGCGAGCATCTTTAATAAATGCTTCGCCTTGAACGACGACGATTTGTTGTTTTGCGCCACTGTTTGCGGCAATGATTTGCTCGGCCATGATCAGACTCCAAATAGATTGTTCTATTTTGAAGTCTACGCACAGCTTATGACAAATGCGATTGTACTGAAGTACAACTTGCGTGATTAATTGATACCGTTGACTCTGAGTGTCAGTTGAACTCGGTCATTGACGCTCAGCTTTTCGAAACAAGCACTCAAATGCGCTTTAACCGTGCGTTCGGTGATATTGAGCGCGCGGGCGATTTCTTTATTGCTTTGACCCCGGGCAGCAGCATGCGCGACTTCTCGTTCACGATCAGACAGCACTAAGAGTGGGTCGGGTTTTGCCGGAAGTCGATTGACTGCATTTAGTAAGCGCAACACCAAACTGCGACCGGCCCAGATTTCGCCAGAAACAACCGCGCTAATGACTTGTTGTAATAATTCTTTCGGTGCAGCGGCATGGCAATACGCCGCAGCACCCGCCAAAAGCACTGCATAACCTTCTTCATCGTTCGGGCAGGTATTGACGACGATGACGTACTGATGCTGCATCCGTTGTTGCCAAATCGGTTCGTTCCATGCGGGCAGCATGGGGTATTGGCTGTCGATGACCGCAATACTACCTGCAGCATGTGCCCATTCTTGCTGTGGCAATTCAACGCCATCAAAGCTGGCTTGCCAATGCCGTAATAGGCCACTGTCTTGAGTATAAAAATAAATGGCAGGGGTCATCGTTCGGTCAATGCAGAAGATTTAGCCCGTAGTACTGGCTTGATTAAATAAGAAAGAATCGTTTTTTTTACCGGTCAAAATATCCACTTCAGCCATCATCCCTGGAATAATTGGTAAACGTTTACCGTCTTTTTCTAAAAAGCTATTTTTGGTTTTGACTCGAACCAAATAAAACGCATTGCCTTTCTCGTCTTTGACAGTATCAGCACTGATATTGACAACTTCAGCATCTAATCCACCATAGACCGAAAAGTCATACGCTGAGAATTTAACTAAAGCCGGTTGTGCGGAGCGTAAAAAAGCAATGTCTTTGGGTAAGACTTTAGCTTCTAAAAGTAAGCTTTCGCCTGCTGGTACGATTTCAATAATGTCTTTACCGGGCTGAACAACACCGCCTACGGTATTGGCAAAGAGTTGTTTCACTGTGCCATCCATCGGGGAGCGAATATCCGATTGTTTAACACGGTCGGCTAGGCCTAAATTGCCTTGGCTGATGCTGCTCAGTTTGCCCGAAGTGTCGGCCAGCTCGGTACGTGCTTGGTTGCGAAACATCAAATCGACTTCTTGCGATTTTCGACTGGCTTCGGCGATAGAGGACTGAATACGGGGTATCTGCGCTGAAGCCCCGTCCATTTCGCCCTTGTAGCGAGATACATCTCGTTCTAAGCGTAAAATTTCAACATCCGAGACGGCACCACTTTTTAATAATGGTCGAGTGGCATCGAGCTCTCGCTTGGTCAGATCGTAGCCTTGAATCGCTTGCTCACGTTTGGTGCGCACCTCATTGAGCTCTTGCGTTCTTTGATTCAGTTGCTGTTTAGCAATGCCCATACTGGCATCGAGCTCGGCCATTTTGGATTGATAGAGTAGCTTTTCTTGTGCGGCCAGATCGGGCGCTTCTTTTTCAACCTCCTCAGGAATAAGGAGTGCTTTGCCATTGGCAATAGCGTCAAGGCGGGCGGCTTTGGCTTTGAGTGACAAATATTGCGCACGACCTTCATTGAGCGACGAGGCAAAACGGGTTGAGTCAATTTTGATCAGCAAATCGCCTTTTTTTACCGCTTGGCCTTCATGTACCAAAATTTGTTTGACGATCCCGCCGTCCAAACTTTGAATCACTTGCAATTCACTCGATGGAATGACACGGCCATCGCCCTTGGTGACTTCATCGATTTTGGCGCAACCGGCCCAGAGTAAGAGTACTGCGACGGCCAGCGCAGCAGTACGAATCAGAACGCGAGCGCCGCGTGGGCTTTGCTCCATAATGACATTGTCCGCATCAGCGATGAAATCTCTGTCGTCGATTAAGTCGCTTTTATCGGTACTAAATAAATAGCGATCAAACGTGACGTCACTCCAATGTTGCACGCGCGCCCATATGGATTTGAGGCTTTGCAGTAGTCGCTGCATTATGTACTGCTCCCTGCTTTGCCAATTCGACCTTGTTGCAAGGCTTCAACGACTTGGGCTTTAGGCCCATCGGCCATGATTTGTCCTTGGTCGATCACGATCAGTCGATCAACTAACTCCAGTAATGAGGTGCGGTGGGTGACTAAAATCATCGTTTTACCGGCGAGATAAGTACGCAAGCGGCCCTTTAGACGCTCTTCACTTTGGTGATCCATCGCGCTGCTGGGCTCGTCGAGCATAAAAATCGGCGGGTCATTGAGCGCCGCACGGGCGATTGAAATCGCTTGACGTTGGCCGCCAGAAAGCGATTCGCCGCGCTCACTAATTGGCATTTCAAAGCCACGCGGATGGGCGTTAACAAACTCGGCAATCCCTGCTAAATCGGCAGCGGCAATAATGTGGCCATCTTCGGTGTAAGGGGCACCCATGGCGATATTTTGGCGCAATGAGCCAAAAAATAGTAAAGGATCTTGCGGCACATAGCCGATAGCACGGCGTAACTCTGCCGGGTCAATTTGGCGGGTATCGATCCCATCAATAAGTACCGCACCCTCTGTAGGCTGATACAGCCCTAAAATTAGTTTTTCAATGGTTGATTTACCCGAGCCAATTCGACCAATAATGGCGATTTTTTCTCCGGCATTCATTTTAAAACTGACGTTTTTTAAGGCGATATCGTCATTGTTCGGATATTTGAACGTCACATTGCGAAACTCAATCTCGCCACGGAAGGATTCTCGATGCAAAAAGTTACTGTCGGCAGGTCGCTCAATCGGCATTTGCATATGCGACTCAACAGCGCCAAGCGATGTTTTGGCGTTTTGATATTGCATCAATAAACCCGCTACTTGCCCGAGTGGCGCCATCGCGCGGCCAGCTAGCATCGATGCGGCAATAATGCCCCCCATTGAGAGCTGGCCTTCAATCAGTAAATACACGCCAACAATCACAATCACGACGGACACCAATTGCGTAACCGCTTGTGCGAAATTGACCGTGGTGGTCGACATGAGTTTTAAACGACCGCCAATTTGCGCTAAAAATTGCGTGGCACGCTCCCAGCGACGTTGCATTTCGCTTTCGGCCCCCATGATTTTGATGGTTTCAAGTCCAACCATGCTTTCGACCAAGGTGGCATTGCGTTGTGCAGATGCGCGTTGAGTGAGCTCAACCAGTTGATTCATTTTGGCTTGAGCCAGCCAAGCAAAAGCAATAATTAAAATCGCGCCAACCAAGGGGGGTAAAACCAGCCATGGTGAAATCCAAACTAAAACCAAAAAGAAAATCAATACAAACGGTAAATCAACCAAGGTGGTAATCGAAGCCGAAGCAATAAAATCGCGAACCGACTCAAACGCCCGCAAATTGGCAGTGAACGAGCCCACAGAAGCGGGGCGCGAGCTCATTTGAATACCTAAAACGCGCTCCATAATCAACGCCGATAAAGTCACGTCGATGCGTTTTGAGGCGACATCTAAAATATAGCCGCGTGCAGTTCGCAGGACGAAATCAAAACCCAAGACGAGGATCGCGCCCAGCGCGAGCACCCATAGTGTTTCCATCGCATGGTTGGGCACTACCCGATCGTAAACATTCATGGAATACAAGGGCATGGCTAAGGCAAAAATATTAATCAGCAATGCCGCAATTAAGGCATCACGGTAAATTCGCCAATTATCAAACACGACTCCCCAAAACCAATGCCGTTCACGAATTTTTCCCATTTCTGGGGTGCGTAAATCAAAGCGAAAAACGCGGGCGAACAATCAGCACAATGCCGCTGTACAGCTCAGCTAATTCGGCTTCGCTTAAGATTTCAACCGATTCTGCGCCTTCGGGAAAGCGCACTTTATATTGACCATCGGCTTGGCGTTCAAGTAATAAACAAGCGCGCTGATCATTGAGCAATAAAACGGCCGGCAGTAAGCGATCGGGGATTTCATTGAGGTTGCGGCGCAATACGCGTGCTGATAGGCCCGCGCGTTTGGCGGCGCGTGGCAATAAAGACGGCGTGAGCCGGTTTTCAACTAAAGGCAAGCCGGCAGCCAGAGCTTCATGCGTCCAAGGTGAACCATGAATTCGCGTGAGCTCGACTAAGCAATCGAGTAGGGGATCGAAATGTGCTTGATTTTCGCTAAAATGCCAATCGAATGCGTGTTTGGCAGAGCTGCTTGTAGAACTATCCATAGCGACTCATTTTATAATGGGTATTGTGTTGTTTCTTGGTGTGCAAGCATACAGCAAGCGCAGGTATGGCAAATAGATATAATAATCTAAAAATAGTGTTTTTATTACGATGTGCTATGGCGTAAAGCAAAAATTTTCTTACTTATCGCTTTTACCTTCTCGTGTTGCTTACGATTTTTGCTTCTAGCGAGGGAAATTTTTTATGAAATCATCTGGTTAATTAATGACTTATGAATTGACTCGCCAATCAATCAATTGGATGACTTAAATCCAGTAAAACTTTGCCTGGGTTCATTAGTTGTTGCGGATCGAGTGCTTGTTTGATACTTCGCATCATTAAAAGTTCGGTTGTCGTTCGATATTGACTCAGAGATTGTTTCTTTAATTGCCCAATCCCATGCTCAGCACTAATGCTGCCATTATATTGAGCGACTAAAACGATAAACGATGGTGTTGATGGCTAGCTCAAATTGATAAATCAACGCGGTTTTTTCATTTAAAAACAAGTTGTAATGCAAATTGCCATCACCTAAATGACCAAAAGCCACGATATTGGCATCGGGATATTGCTGAATTAATTCATTTTGGCATTCAGTTAAAAAACGCGGGATGTCGCCAACAGGAATGCTGATATCGTGTTTAATACTCACGCCTTCAATGCGCTGCGCTTCGGGAATGCGTTCACGTAAACGCCAAAAATCTTGAGCTTGCCGCTGATTTTGTGCCACATAGGCATTGCTAAAGCCCGAAGCAAATAAAATCTCGGCTAATTGCGAAATTAATTGCTCGCTATTGCCGCCATCAGACAGCTCAAGTAAGACACACCAAGCTGGTGATGAACTAAAGGGTTGTTGCAGCTGTGGAAAATGCCGCTGTAGTAAATCTAGGCAGGGGCGCGAAATCAACTCAAATGAGGTGACTCGATCGCCGACTTTAGGGCTTGTAGATCGCGCAGTAATTCAACGGCAACCGCTGGTGAATCGACGTCGATTAAGGCGGTAGCGTGCGCCGTAGGTAGCGGATATAGCCGCAATACCGCACGGCTAATTAAACCTAAGGTGCCTTCCGCGCCAACAAATAATTGCTTGAGATCATAGCCCGTATTGTCTTTGCGTAAACCGCGTAAGCCATGCCAAATCGTGCCATCAGCTAGGACGACTTCTAGCCCGAGGGTGAGTTCGCGCATATTGCCGTAGCGCAGAACATTGACGCCACCGGCATTGGTGGCCAGCGCACCGCCAATTTGGCAACTGGCTGCGGCCCCCCAATTGGCTGGAAATAAGCGATTGGCGGCTAAAGCGGCGGTTTGTACTTGTTGTAGCGTGACGCCGGCATCCACGGTAATGGTGTTGTTGTCGGCGTCGACTTCGATGAATTGATTCATCCGTTCAAAAGCGATAATCAGGCTATGGCCGCTGCTGTCTGGCGTAGCGGCACCACATAAACTGGTATTGCCGCCTTGTGGCACCATCGCGATGTGGTGCTGTGCGCAAAGTTTGACCAGTTCCACCAGTTGTTCCGTTGATTTCGGGCGGGCGACGGCCAGTGCTTGGCCTTGGTAGCGACGGCGTTGATCGAGACAATAGGGCGCAGTGTTTTCGCCGAACAATAGGCCGTGAGATTCAGTCATTGACTGAAGTTGTGTCAAAAAATTACTGGGCATGAGTTATGTGCGATCGTCTTTTTGAGCTTGGCTCGCGAGGCGTATTACCTTGAGTTGGTGTGAAAAATGAGTGCATTTTTTACACATGAATAAATGCAGGCGCAGCTGGAGGCCTTCGCTTAAAGATAGAGATCGATCTTGCGATTCAGAGAGTAAAAAAGCAATATCGCGGCATTTCATCATGATGTGGTCCCCGATATTTTTGCGTCAAACCAGTTTTTGTTCTAAACACAGCCGTAAGCTCATACGAGCGCGATACAGCATCACCGAGCAATTAGTCGCGGTGATCTCCAATTGCTGACAGATTTCGCTAATTTCTAACTCCATTACCTCACGCAAGGTAAACACCATGGCGGTGCGTTTGGGCATTTTGGTCGCGCACAGATGATACGTTTGCCAAAAATGCTGATCACTTAAATTGGCTTCGGGCTGGCCCCAGTTGCGTGGCGCTTCGCTGCCCCAGTGGCCGTGCGAATCAAACAGTGAATCAAAATCGCTTCTATCGTTTTCTTCGTCGATCAGCGGAGAAATCAGTTGCGGATCGCGGTAGCGACGACGTTGTACGTCAATAATTTTGTACTTCAAAATGGCGGTTAACCAAGTTTTTTACGCTGGATTGCCCGGTAAAAGACTCGGGCTTTTCGAGCGCTGCCAGCAAAGTTTCTTGCACCACATCTTCGGCCAAAGGCATATCACCAAGCTGAAACAGCGCGTAGCGTAATAAGGCCGAATGATGAGATTGCAACTCGTTTGCCGATATAGTCATATTAAATCCAGAAATTGCGACGTTGCGCGTGTCGGCTGATGACGCGCTGGAAGTGGCTTGGATCTTTTGCAAATGTCATTTCACCGGCCGCTGGCTGGTAAAAATCCAGTAAGCGCGACACCCAAAAACGCAGTGCCGCAGCCCGCAATAGCGTTGGCCAAGCTTGAATCTCTGCAAAGTTGAGTGGCCGCACGCTTTGGTAGGCATTGAGCATGGCCAGTGCGCGCTCATCATCGATTTCGCCGTCTTCAAGCACGCACCAATCATTGAGCGTGATCGCCAAGTCGTATAGCAAAACGTCGGTGCAGGCATAATAAAAATCAATAAAACCGCCAACGTGCTCGCCATTCATTAAGGCATTATCACGGAATAAATCCGCATGAATTACTCCAGTTGGCAGCGTGTCGTGTTGGTGTTGTGTTTGTAATGCTACTTCGGCGGCGAGTAAATCGGCGTCGGCTTGATCCATAAATGAATACAGCGTTGGCGCAATGGCTGTCCACCAGTGTGGGCCGCGTGGATTGGGCATTTTGGCTGGATAGCTCGCTGCAGCCAAATGCATTTGGGCCAACATTTCACCCACTTGGGCGCATTGTTCTACGGTGGGCGATTCGGCGACCGAGCCGGGCAAACACGGTACCAGCAGCGTTGGTTTGCCGTTGAGTTCATCAATATATTGGTGTTGCAAATTGGCGATCGGCGCGGCGACAGCAATGCCGTGCTGCGCCAAATGCACCATTAAATTGACATAAAAAGGCAGTTCATCAGCGCGCAGTGTTTCAAACAAAGTCAGTACATATTTACCATGCGTCGTTGTGACAAAATAATTGGTATTGGTCACACCGGCAGAAATGCCTTTAAGCTCGACCAATTGGCCTAATGAATAGCGGTGCAAAAATGGCGTAATTTCGTCGATGGCGACGGTAGTAAAAACAGACATGGAGCGCTCTCAGAATTCCAATATAACCCAGCTTGGGACGGCGATATTATCAATCATATTGCCTTGCGTCACAAAATTACCTTGGCCGTTGGGGTCAATTAAGAAATACGGTTGGCCAACTTTCGGCACGACTTTGATTTGATATAACCGACCATTGATGCGGTATTCAGTGAGCGTAGCATCGCCTTTTTCAACAATGCGGATATCAGGTTGCGGCTGCGGTTTAGTCGATTTGGCCTCTGCGGGCATCGCCGGCGGGGTATCGGCAACACCGTCGCCGATTGTGGCGGCAAAAGTCGGTAGCGCCAAGCAAAAGCTAAGGCCCAAAATAAGGTGACGCATGAGGCACTCCTTGGGAGTAAAAATAAGGTCGAGCGATGTTGAGCTGTCACCAAGCTGATCAATCAGTGCGGCTTCAATCCATCGCCAAAGGCATTGCGCAAGGGCGCGCAACGCATTGGGAATCTTTGGCCTGAGTACGGCGTATAATGTGGGCTGCAATCCCCATTCTTACAACAGTATAGAGAATTCTCGCATGGCAACGCTGCTTTTAATCGATGGATCATCTTATTTGTATCGCGCTTTCCATGCGATTCGAGATTTAACCGCCCCCGATGGTACACCTAGCAATGCGCTGTATGGCTTTGTGAATATGTTGAAAAAACTGCGTCAGCAAACCCCAGCTGATTATATCGCGCGTGTGTGTTCGATGCTAAAGGACCGACGTTTCGCGATGCACTTTATGATCAATATAAAGCGCAGCGCCCATCGATGCCCGATGAGCTACGCGTGCAAATCGCGCCGATTCATCAAGCCGTGGCCGCGTTTGGGATTCCGATTTTGATGGTCAGTGGTGTTGAAGCCGACGATGTGATCGGTACCTTAGCGCGCGAAGCCAGCCGCCAAGGCATTACGACCATTATGTCGACTGGCGATAAAGACATGGCGCAATTGGTGGATGAATACGCGCGAATCGAAAACAGCATGACCAGCGAAGTGCTACGCCGCGATGAAGTGTTTGCCAAATTTAATGTGTGGCCCGAGCAAATCGTTGACTATTTGGCATTGATTGGCGACACCGTGGACAACGTGCCGGGCGTGCCCAAATGCGGCCCAAAAACCGCCGCCAAATGGTTGGCTGAATATCAAACCCTCGACAATATCATCGCTCACGCTGATGAAATCAAAGGTGTGGTGGGGCAAAATCTGCGTGATACCTTGCCGTGGTTGCCGATGGCCAAAGCCTTGGTGACGATTAAATGTGATGTGGATTTAAGCGCCGAAATCCCGCAAGGCATGGCCGATTTAGTGCCAACAAATGAAGACAGCGCTACCTTATTGGCGTTGTTTAAGCAGTTTGGTTTTCGTAGCTGGGTGCGCGAATTAGAAAGTCGCACGCCTGCAGTCAGTAGTGGCAGTGACGATTTATTCGCAGAAAAAACCGCAGGTATTGCGACCCAAGTAATAACAGAAGAGGCGCAGGTTGAAATACCTGCGGCACCAGCGATTGAACGGCATTATGTAACCATTCAAACCGCAGCGCAGCTCAGCGATTGGCTAGCCAAAATCAATGCCGCAGCAATCACTGCTTTTGATACCGAAACCACGAGCCTAGACGCCATGCAGGCGCGCTTGGTGGGGATGTCGTTTTCGGTGACTGAGGGCGAGGCGGCGTATTTGCCATTGGCGCATTGCGGGCCAGATCATGCCGAACAACTGCCGTTTGATGAAACCTTGGCCTTATTAAAACCGTGGTTAGAATCAAGCCAGCACGGCAAAGTCGGGCAAAACCTGAAATACGATCAGCATGTTTTGGCCAATTACGGCATTGAGCTGGCGGGCATTTGTGATGACACTTTATTGATGTCTTACGTATTGGCCAGCCATGAAAAGCACAATATGGATGATCAAGCAGAACGAGAGCTCGGTGAAACCACGATTAAATACGCTGATATTTGCGGCAAAGGCGCTAAGCAAATTGGCTTTGCCGAGGTCGACGTTGATACCGCCACCCGGTATGCGGCCGAAGACGCCGATATTACTTTGCGTCTGGCGCATACCCTTAAGCCGCGCTTAACTGGCCGGATGCTGGAAGTCTACCGCGACATTGAAATGCCATCGCGCGATGTGCTGTACATTATGGAGCGCAACGGCATTTTGCTCGATTCAGCTTTATTGCAAAAGCAAAGCCACGAGATTGGCTTGCGCTTAATTGAATTAGAAAACCACGCTTACGAGCTGGCAGGCCAGCCGTTTAATTTGGCGTCGCCCAAGCAATTGGGTGAAATATTTTTTGAAAAACTGCAATTGCCAGTGATTAAAAAAACCCCGAAAGGCGCGCCATCCACCGACGAAGAAGTGTTGAGCGAATTGGCCAAAGATTATCCCTTGCCCAAAGTGCTGCTCGAACATCGTAGTTTGTCGAAATTAAAATCCACCTATACCGATAAACTGCCGTTAATGGTGAACCCAAAAACCGGCCGGATTCATACCAGTTTTAATCAAACCGTTGCAGTTACTGGGCGTTTGAGCTCGTCCGAGCCGAATTTGCAAAATATCCCGGTGCGAACTGCTGAAGGCCGCAAAATCCGCGAAGCGTTTATCGCGCCAGCGGGTAGCAAAATTGTTTCGGCCGATTACTCGCAAATCGAGCTGCGGATTATGGCGCATTTATCTAACGATGCCGCGATGCTCAAAGCGTTTGAACAAGGGCAAGACATTCACAAAGCCACTGCCGCCGAAGTATTTGGCATTGCGCTGGACGAAGTGAGCAGCGAGCAGCGCCGTTATGCCAAATCGATTAACTTTGGTTTGATTTACGGCATGGGCGTGTTTGGTTTGGCGCAGCAATTGGAAATCACCCGCGAAGCGGCAAAAACCTTTATCGAGCGCTATTTCAATCGCTTTTACAGCGTGGCCGATTATATGGAGCAAACGCGGCAATCGGTGCGCGAAAACGGTTATGTCGAAACCGTGTTTGGTCGCCGGTTATGGCTGCCCGAAATTAAATCGAGCAATGGCGCTAAACGCGCCGGTGCCGAGCGCGCCGCGATTAACGGCCCAATGCAAAGGCACTGCCGCCGATTTAATCAAATTGGCAATGATTGCGGTGGCCAAGTGGTTGGATGCCGAACAATTGCAAAGTAAGTTATTACTGCAGGTGCACGATGAATTGATCTTGGAAGTGCCTGAAGCCGAGTTGGAATTGGTGACGCGCAAACTACCCGAAATCATGGCCAGCGTGGCGCAACTCAAAGTGCCGTTATTGGCCGAAGTCGGCGTGGGCAATAATTGGGAAGAAGCGCATTGATTTTACTCGGCGTATTGCTCGCGCAGCGGTAAGACGCCGGATGCAGCGACGATCAATCACGCGTGGCGTAATGCATGTGGCGATTACGCCTTACGGTTCTGGCTTATGTTGAAATCGTATTTGGTCGTCGTTTATGGCTACCCGGAATTAAATCTAGCAATGATGCCAAATGCCCCGAGATTAGCGGCCCAATACAAGACACCATCGCTGATTTAATCGAATTGGTAAGGATTGCTGTTGTAGGTACACGACGAATTAATATTAAAATTACCTGAGGCAGAGCTGATAAAAGTAACATCTGAATTAGCAGTTATTATGGCGTGTGTTGCTCAGCTTAAAGTGCCATTATTAGCTGAAGTGGGGGCTAGGGAAAATTGGGAAGAAGCACATTGAACTTCCTCTATGCACTGCAGCTCAGATTACTAATTAAAGTCCAGAAAAATATCTAATTGACTGAGATACACAATGAACAGAACTCTAAAAAAAATCATCAAAGGGCTGCTTTTAAGTATAATCATTTCCTTGTTTTGCAGTAATGCTATAGCTCAAAGTGAATTATGCGTCAATAAGGCTTGCCTTGGTATGACTCTTGAGGAAGCCTCAAAACTTCCTCTTTCAAATGCTAGTGCCCTAAAATTAGAAGTATCAGAAAATCGAAGAGGAGTAGGTGACTTCGGGGTAGATTTCGATGGAAAGAGAGTTTATTTTGTTGGTGATGTAATTGATAAAAGCATAATCAATTTACTAAAGAATAATGTAAAAACGATATGTTCCCCAAATACTAGCTTTCAAGCAAAATTATTAGCTAGTGATGGAGAACCTATAACCCTTTTCTTTGGACCAACTGCTATTGATGGGGCAATTAAATGGACTGTACAAAGAATAAATAGAAAACTACCTGCAAAAATTAGCAAAAGTGAACTAGAGAAATTTAAGGAAGAAGCAAAAAACAGATATGGAGAATATTGGATTGACCGAAATGGCAAAGATTGGAACAAACAGTTAAATGGTCCAAGCGTATCAATTGGAGTAAGTTTAGGTATTGGACAATTGTTAATTTTAGAAACTCCATACAAAAGAATTAATACGATGGAGCAGAAAGGTTGTTCCGACAAGTTATCAATAGATTAACTATTCTCTCGTTCAGCACCGTAGGTTGGGCTCGCTTGCGAAGCCCAACGTTTACCGCGAGAAACCGCCAACCATGGCGGTTTTTCTTTCTGCAATGATTCATTCAACTCGTAAGCCGCAATCGATCGAATTCGATGCAACCGTAGGGGGCAATGAGCTTTAGCCAATTGCACCGGCTTTGGCGTAAATTGAACCGATCTTGGTGCCGATTGCTCAATGTTTGAATCTCATTGGCTTGGGTTATCCACCCACGGTGATTTGGCGCAATTCGCTACGCTCATTGTCGCCCTACTTGATTTTTCCTTTTCGCCAGCATGAGTTGCCATCGTTGTTTTTAAGATGCAGCTGGCTTTATATTGAATCAAATCTTCAATCAAAGACATTTTTTGAGGGTATCGACTGCTGAGTTAATTTGAATATTACTCAGCGATGCATACCCCAACAGCCAGCCGCTTTTTTTTCTTTCCCCCAAATAAAATTGCGACAGTGGCCGTAGCGCGAGGCCTTGCGCTTGGCCGGCTGCGGTCCATTGCGGTTCACGGTGATGGTCGACTTCAACTGCAAATTGCAAGCCGCCGTTCACATTAACGGTTTGAATCAGCGCAGAGAGTGGTTGCAAGGCCGTGAGCAAATAAATCTCGGCGGCTACGATAGAGCACGCGCATTTGCCGGATATGGCTGGCGAAATGCCCTTGGTGCATAAAATCGGCGGTAACAGCTTGCGCCAGTTGCTGCGTATGGCCGTCAAACGCGGCGCGCGCATTGACAAAGGCCGGTATTAAATCGGGCGGTAAAACGAGATAAGCAATGCGTAGCGATGGAAACAGCACTTTGCTAAAGGTGCCGATATAAATCACGCGGCCTTGCTGATCTAGCCCTTGCAGGGCGGGGAGCGGGCGCTGCTCGTAGCTAAATTCGCTGTCGTAATCGTCTTCAATAATCCAGGCATTGTGCTGGGCAGCTTGCTCGAGTAAGGCCATGCGGCGGGACAAACTCATTGTTACCCCAAGCGGGTATTGATGTGAGGGCGTTGTGTAGATTAGCTTGGGTGGCGATAGGGTGCTGGAAAGCTCGGTGTTGAGACCATCGTGATCGACCGGTGCTGGAATGATTTTTGCGCCAGCCGAGAGCAGCGCGTTGCGTGCGCCCAAATAGCCCGGTTCTTCGAGCCACACGCTGTCATTTGGATCAATCAGTAATTGGGCAATGAGTTGCAGTGCTTGCTGCGAGCTGGTCAGCACTAAAATTTGCGCCGCATCACAAACCACGCCACGCGATTGCGCTAAATAGCCGGCAATGGCTTCGCGTAGTTCGGGCAGACCTTGCGAATCGCCATAACGCATCAAGCGCTCGCCGTCTTTTTTTCCAGCGCTGTTGGGTCATTTTGCCCCACAACTCACGGGGAAACGCGGCGGGGTCAGGTTGGCCCGCAGTAAAAGCGGTGAATGGCGAAGTGGCATCGCGGCAGGTGCCGGCCTCAACCATCATTTTCCCGCGTTGTGATAAGCCTGCGGCGGTTTTGCGCGGACGCGCTGGCTTGGGCTGTGCGGCAATGGCGACAAAACTGCCAACACCCACTTGGCGATGTAGATAGCCTTCGGCCTCTAATTGCGAAAAAGCCAGCTCAACCGTGCTGCGTGAAATCGCCAAATCGGCTGCCAGCACGCGGCTGGCCGGCACTTTGCTTCCTAATGGCAAATGCCCCGCCAAAATCGCCTTGCGTAAAGTTCGCGATAATTGTGCATACAGTGCTAAATCAGGCTGCGACTCGGCAGCAAATAAAGTGGGCAATGCGGACATTGGTCTGGCCTCTATCGCTAAATTGGTTTGCAACATTAGGCCATTATGCCGTTACAGTAAGGCTTGTGAAAAGCTTGGGGTTGAAGTGATGATTATTCGGAAAGCAACTATGCAAGATGCCACGGCCATTGCGGCATTACATGCGAAAAACTGGCAGCAGGCGTATCACGAATCATTAAGTGCCGCATATCTGCGTGATCAGGTTCCACAGGAGCGCTTGGCGCTTTGGCAAATGCGTTTACAGCAGCCAGCGAATAATCAAAGTATTTGGTTGGCCGAAAACGACGGTGAACTATGCGGATTTGCTTGTGCTTATGGCGGGCAAGATCCGCGATGGGGAACGTATATCGACAATCTACATGTTGCAGTCACCTCGCGGCGCAGTGGCGTCGGTCGTGCTTTATTGGCAGCAGTCGCACTCTGGCATGATGAAGTGTATCCATCGCAAGGCCTTTATTTATGGACAATAGAGATCAATACCTATGCGATTCGCTTTTATCAAGCATGTTCTGCCGTCGCACATGACGTCGATGTTTGGCGCGCACCAGATGGCTCGCTCGTGCCGGTTATTCGAATGGCATGGCCAGGTGTTCAGCGTTTAATGCTAGATCCTGAGCAGTAATAATCAGCACGTGGCCAATGCGGACATTGGTCTGGCCTAGTTGGAGAAATTGGTCTGTAGCAAAAGACCATTATGCCGTTATAGTAAATTGCCTAGGGTCTGTTGATGTTTAGTTTGCCAACCGCGTTTGCGCGGATTTTGGCCTGAGGCAAGGCACGAAGCGCGTAGCGTAGTCATTCTACGCCAGCGCTTGGTAACGCAGCATCAGGCTGACTTTATTTAAAAAAGCCGCCGCCAAACCCTGCGGGCTGGGCGCTTTTCGCGGCGACTCTGTGTTGTAGCAAGCTCACATAGAATGACTATGCATCGCTTACTACGTCTTGATTCGCCGCGAAAAGCACTCCAGCGCGGCGGGAAACCAAACGTCAACAGACCCTGGGTAATTTGGTCAGCAGCGGTGTGGGTTTCTTGACTTGAATCTGAATGTTGACTGCTTTGATCGCAGTGCGCCTTGGCGCTTGCGAATGATTTGATGAAAGGAAATCAGCGTGCGAGATGTTTTATTGTTGGTGCATTTTTTGGGTTTGGTCATTGGGGCAGGCTCTGGCTTTGCCTTGTTTTTTATTGGCCATTTGGCGCAGCGTTGGCCAGCAGAGGCTAGGCGAGAAACGATGGTGCGTTTGTTTGCGCTGCGCTATGCCTCGTATGTTGGTTTATTGCTATTAGTGCTGTCGGGCGGCGCTTTATTGCGGCCTTACAGCACACAGTTAGCGCAGATGCCGTGGTTGTGGGTCAAAGCGCTTGCGGTCACGGTGATTGTGATTTGCGCCGTGCTCGGGGTATGGCGGATGCGACAAGTACCGCAGCAGCCGGCGGCGTTATTACGCTTGCCGATATTGGGTAAAGTCAGTTTGGCCGCCAGTGTGTTGGCGATTTTGGCGGCGGTAATGGCGTTTTCTTAAGGGCAGCGCTGCTGAGTGATTGGGTGCTTAATGATCAATGGGGAGAAAAAAATGAGTGCAGTGTTAGCCAGTGGTTTAGCAACGGCGAGTGAGTCAGCGCAGTTTTTTGCCGCGCAATTGCAGTTTCGTACTGATGCCGCGGATTTGGCGGCGGATTTAATCGCGGCAGAAGCGCGGATTGTGGTGATTGATACGCGCTCAACGGCGGCGTATCAGGCGGGGCATATTCCCGGCGCTGTGAGTGTGCCCCATCGCACGATGACTGCTGAATCCACCGCCAATTGGGATCGCCAGCAGGTGTATGTGTGTTATTGCGACGGCATTGGTTGCAATGGCTCGACATGGGGCGCGTATAAATTGGCCAAGCTGGGTTTTCAGGTCAAGGAGCTCATCGGCGGTCTGCGTTATTGGCAGCAAGATGGTTATGCCGTAGCGACGGGCGATGCTGCTGGGGTATTGATGGCTAACACAATTGATTGCGAGTGTTGATATGTATACCCCACCACATTTTGCAGTAACAGATCGTTCGCGCTTATTACATTTAATTGCGGCACATCCGCTGGCGAGCTTGGTGCAATCGACCAAGGCTGGGCTGAGCGCCAATGTGATTCCGCTGTATTGGGTGGATGATGGTTCTGAATTGGGCGTATTGCGTGGCCATGTGGCGCGAAAAAACCCGCTATGGCAAGAGGCCGATTCAGCTATATTGGCGCTGTTTCAAGCGGGGAATGGTTATGTGTCGCCGTCATTTTATCCAAGCAAAGCGAGTGATCCGCGCGTGGTGCCAACGTGGAATTACGCGCTGGTGCAAATCAAAGGGGCTTTACGCGCCATGGACGATGCGGCTGAAGTTCGCGCCATTGTGTCGCACATGACGGCGCAGCATGAAGCTGGGCGCGAACGGCCTTGGCATCTGGACGAAGCACCGGCGGATTTTATGCAAAAAATGCTGGCGGCGATTGTGGGGATTGAAATCAAGATTGAACAAATTAGCGGTAAATTTAAGCTCAGCCAAAATCAAAGCGCAGAAAATCAAGCGGGGATTGCCGCGCAATTGGCGGCGCCTTGGGCCGTGGCTCGCTGACGTTGGCTCTCCATGCGGGATCAATTTTCTCGGCGAAGGCGTATGGCACAACGCACAGTCGCCGCGTCAACGTGGCGGCAAAACTAACATCAATAGATCCTAGGAATCATCGATGCCAATCAATGAATTTAACCAGCCGGTGGGTGACATCGTTGCCAATTGGCAGGGAGCGCCTTTTCCGCCGTGGCGGGTGTTGCAAGGTTGGGGTTGCCGCGTCGAGCCACTGAATGCGGTGCAACATGCCGCCAGTTTATGGCAGGCATTTAGTGCCGATAGTGGCGCCTTATGGACGTATTTTAGTGCCGGCCCGTATGTTGATTTGGCGGCGTTTGAGCATGAATTAAGCCAGCGCGAACAGCTACAAGACCCGCAGTATTATGCGATTGTCGACGCGCAATCGGGTGCGGCGTTGGGCTTGGCGGCGTATTTACGCATTGCGCCAGCGGCGGGCTCGATTGAAGTCGGCTGGCTGCATTTTTCGCCAGCGCTACAAGGCACGCGCTTGGCCACTGCGGCGATGGTATTGCTGATGCAAAACGCTTTTGCACTGGGCTATCGGCGCTATGAATGGAAGTGCAATGCGCTCAATGCGCCATCAAGGCGGGCCGCGCAGCGTTTAGGCTTTAGTTTTGAAGGGATTTTTCGGCAAGCCGCCGTGAATAAAGGCCGCAATCGAGACACCGCATGGTTTTCGGTGATTGACGTCGAATGGCCGGCTTTATCGGCGGTGTTAACGGCTTGGTTAAATGACGACAATTTTGCCGCCAATGGCCAGCAAAAACAGTCCTTATCCACGTTAACTTTGCCCTTAGTGGCTCAGCGCGATCCAAGCAGCGCTGCGTAATATCAAGTTATTCGGTGATGGGTATTGCTGGCACTAGCGCAATCAGCAATGCAGCCAGCAAGATACCCACGCCACCTAGCCACTGCACTATGGATAAATGTTCGCCCAGTATCAATGCGGCGAGTAACACGCTCACGACGGGCTCTAAGGTAGACAGCGTTGCCGCTTCGCTGGCGGATAAATAATCTAAACCAGCCAAAAAGGCAAAAATCGCCACCACCGTTGAAATTAGCGCAATCGCCACCGTCGCCGACCAGCTCGCCGTCGTGGTTGGCCAAGTGGGCTCGCTCCAAAGTGTGCTGAGCCATAAGCTGCCCGCTGCTGATAGCATCACCACAGTGGCTGCCGGTAAAGCTCCGACACTGCGACTTAATCGGCTACCAGCAATGATATAGGCGGAATACACCACGGCGGCAGACAGACCAAAGACGATGCCTAGCCATTGTCCATTGGCAGGGCCAATGGTGAGCATCAGGCTAAAGCAAGCTAAACCTAAGGCGATCATCGTATATATGGATAGTTTTTCTTTCCACCACCATGCGCAGGCCAGTGTGACCAATACGGGATACACATAGAGTAGCAAAGCCGCTAAAGCGGCCGAGCCGTGACGGAGCGCGGAAAAATAACAAAAAGCTTGCCCGACATAAGCAACCCCACCCATGCCTATCAGGCCGAGCAAAGTGCGCCCACGTGGCCATGGCGCTCGGCGTATCAGCATAATCATCAGCATGACTAAACCGGCGAGCGTAAAGCGAATCAGCAGTAAGCCTTGGGTATTGATGCCGCTATCGAAGGCCCAACGACCAAAAATCGGCATCCAGCCAAAAGCCACGGCGGATAAAACAATCAAGAAAATACCGTTACGGCGCTCAATAGTCATTGAATGTGCAGCAAAAGTGAACAATCAACGAGTATGTCAAACAAGCATGCTAAATGACTAATTTGACGATGGCAGTTGTTGTAACGGCGTACGGCGTAATAAAAAAAATCCCGCCATAGTTGGCGGGATAAGTTTGAAACTAGACCGAGGGTATTACTATGCAGACCAAAATATTAAACAGCTACATCTCAATACTTATCATTAATAGCTATGTTTTGACTTTGAGTTGTTGCCGTACCGCAGGTAATTAAACCCAGCAACACGGCAGCTGAATAATGGCCAATTAAGCCGTCCAGTTCACCAAACCAAAATACCACGTGCCCAATACCACTAAGCCAAAGGCGATGCGATACCAAGCGAAGACGATAAAGGTATGTGTTGAGATGAATTTGATTAAGGCGCGGATGGCAATAAAGGCGAAAACAAATGACGCCAAAAAGCCCACGGCAAACACGCCAAAGTCGTCCATGCTCAGCTCATTACGGTGTTTGAGTAGGCTATAAATCGACGCAGCGCCGAGCGTAGGAATTCCCAAAAAGAATGAGAATTCGGTCGCCGCTTTGCGCGATAGGCCTAAAAACATGCCGCCAATAATGGTGGCGCCCGAACGGCTGGTGCCGGGAATCAAGGCCAAGCATTGGCACAGACCGACTTTGATGGCGTCTTTCAGGCTGATGTCGTCCACCGTGGCAACGCTGATTTTATGCTGGCGCTTTTCGGCCCATAAAATAATCAAACCGCCAATGATAAACATGCTGGCAACGGGAATCGGTTGAAATAAATGCGCTTTAATCGTTTTGCTAAATAACAAACCCATAATGGCGGCAGGAATAAAGGCAATGACGATGCCTAAAAATAAATTGCGCTCATTGCCCGGGCGCTGAATGCCCGATAGCGTGGTGCAGAGTTTGGCGCGGTATTCCCACATCACGGCCATCATCGCGCCAAGTTGAATAAAGATTTCATAAACGTCACGTTTCTCTTTGCTCAAAAAATTGAGCATATCGCCAGTTAAAATTAAATGACCGGTCGATGAAATGGGCAGGAATTCAGTAATCCCTTCAACCAAACCCATGATGAGGGAATGAAATAATAAAATCGGATCCATGCTGGTGCTCAGTGGGTTGATAGATGGGGTGGGATTATAAGCGGCTGCGGGGGTGATATTGTAATTTGTCGGTAAAAATATCGCAGCATCGATTTTCTGTTGTGATGGCTTGCCATCTGGCGTGAATGCGGAGCTGGTTTAGCTCGACGGGATGGGGGTCAAGGCCTGAAGGTTTCATTATCCTTTGTGAATATTTACACCAGGCTTGTTAAAGTCTATCCCTGTCCCCAGTTTTGATAGGGAGTGTGCAAGGCGTAAATGCATTTTGTTCATCTCCTCCCTGATTTGACCGGGCACCTTGGGTGCCCGTTTTTTTTGCCTGTTATCTATAGCATCGGCCAATCATCCGACATGGCCGTACAGGGCTACAGACACTTAACAATGAGCCCAGCAGATTTTAGCGACGATGATGTTTGAGCAGGCTCGCTAGCGCGGCTTTGAGTGCGGAATCATCGACTTTTTGACTTAGCTCATCAATCGCTGTTTGCGCTGCCTCAGGGATTTGTAAGTTCTTGGTTTGAATCGGGTTTCCATGTTGTAATGCAACTTGCACCTTGGGCTTAATTGCGGTAGCGTGCCAACCGGCCGCGTCCAATGCGCGCAAAATATCCGGCGCAGCTTGTCGTAGGCGCGTTCCGGCAGCGCTAAAGGGCACGGCGATCATTAGCTCAGTACCCGCCCAAGCGACGCCTTGGCAGACATTGGCCACTTCGGGCGGCAGCGCGCCGCGAACAATGTCCAAAATTTGATTGAGTGTGTCGACCTGTTGCACCAAACGTTTGAGTTGAAAATCACGATGGAGCAAGCGGTCAAATGAGGGGTTTTTATGATACATAAGCAGCGCATCGTATGAATATCATTGTGGTTTCCAGTCGTCTTGATAAAGCGATTTCACTGGGGCAGCGAGAACTCTTGGCTCTAGGTTTAATTTTAACGCTATTAGTCGGTGCTGCGGCATTTGGTTTAGGCATGCTGTTTGCGCCCAATCGCGTGGAACCTTTATTGCGTTTAATGCCGGGCCAACATGCGCGGCAGGGTGAAATCGACGCTTTGGCGGTACAAGTCGGTGAATTACAGGCCAAGTTAACGCGTTTGGATGGTTTGGCGGCGCGAGTAGGGGACAAAACTGGTATTGATGTACAACCGTTTTTAAGCCGCAATGCCGTGCCGCAAGGCGGTTTGGCTGCGCCAGGCTCGTCGTTTACTGTGCCGAGCTTAGCGCAAATATTAGAGCAAACTTCGGGCAAAATGTCGGCGCTGATTGATCAGCTGACATTGGCTGAGGCGGTGTTATTAACACCAAATTCTGAGCATTTACCACGGCATTCTCCAATGCTAGCGCCACCGCAATCATCGAGTTTTGGCTGGCGAGTTGACCCATTTAATGGCTCGCAAGTATTTCACGAAGGGGTGGATTTTCAGGGCAGTACCGGAACGCCTGTGAGTGCCGCCGCGACAGGCAAGGTGGTGTATGCGGCTTACCATCCCCAGTATGGTAATATGGTCGAGCTCGATCATGGCAATGACTTAACCAGTCGTTATGCTCATGGTAGCCGCTTGATGGTGAAAGTAGGGGATGCGGTAAAGGCCGGAGACCCCGTGATTTTATTGGGTAGTACAGGTCGATCAACCGGGCCCCATTTGCATTTTGAAATTCGCTATCGTGGCGTTGCACAAAATCCGCTGCGTTTTATCGATTCTAATTCGTCAGCATTGGCGCAAAAATAAAGCGAAGTCGAGCAGGTGCTGGTCTACTTAATGGTCTAACCGATCGTCATCATGCTGATGGTGGCTTTGCGGGGCTGATTTTTTGCCCGTGTATTTAAGAAATTGATTGTGGCTTGAAATTTTGTAAGCATGTAACCATATAGCTTTAATAGCTTGATAAAACGCCGATGTATTTATTTATAACTAAAGTCTGCAAAAGACCAAACGCTGGTAGCACAAGATGATCTCAACTCTGCTTAAAAAAGTTTTCGGAAGCCGTAACGACCGTTTGCTCAAACAATACGGTGTCATCGTAAAGCAGATTAATGCGCTTGAGCCGCAGATGGTGGCTTTGTCGGATGAGGCGCTGCGCGCAAAAACCGATGAATTTAAGGCACGTCTGGCGAAAGGCGAAACCTTAGATCAAATTTTGCCCGAAGCTTTTGCGGTGTGCCGAGAAGGTGCAAAACGCAGTTTAGGTTTACGTCATTTTGATGTTCAGCTGATTGGTGGCCTGGTTCAGCATCAAGGCAAGATTTCCGAAATGCGTACCGGTGAAGGTAAAACGCTGGTCGCCACTTTGGCGGCGTATTTAAATGCTTTGTCTGGCAAAGGCGTTCACGTGATTACCGTGAATGATTACTTGGCCAAGCGTGACCGCGACACAATGGCGACATTGTTCGAATTTTTGGGTATGACGTGTGGCGTTAACTTGGGCCAAATGGCGCATGAAGACAAAAAAGCCGCTTACGAATCCGACATCACTTACGGCACCAATAACGAATTTGGCTTTGATTATCTACGCGACAATATGGTGTTTACTCCGGCTGAGCGCGTACAGCGCGGCTTGAACTTTGCCATTGTCGATGAAGTGGATTCGATTTTGATCGACGAAGCACGTACGCCGTTGATTATCTCTGGCCCAGCGGACGACAATACCGAGTTGTATTTGGCAATGAATGGCATTCCAGCCCAATTGGTCGCGCAAACCGTTGAAGACGGCGAAGGCGATTATTGGGTTGATGAAAAAGCCCATTCAGTGATGTTGTCTGAGGATGGCCATGAAAAAGTCGAAGCCATCTTGGGTGAAATGGGCTTGTTGCCCGTTGGCGAAAGCTTGTATGGCGCTGCCAATATCAATTTAATCCATCATTTGAATGCCGCATTGCGCGCTCACACCTTGTTTGTCAAAGACCAGCACTATGTAGTGATGGATGGCGATGTGATTATCGTTGACGAACATACTGGCCGTTTGATGTCTGGTCGTCGTTGGTCAGAAGGCTTGCATCAAGCAGTTGAAGCCAAAGAAGGCGTGGAAATCCAGCAAGAAAACCAAACGCTGGCCACCATTACCTTACAAAATTACTTCCGTATGTACGCTAAATTATCGGGTATGACTGGTACCGCCGATACTGAAGCGTATGAATTCCAGCAAATTTATGGTTTGGAAACTGTCATTATTCCAACCAATAAACCCATGCTGCGCGATGATCGACAAGATCAAGTGTTTAAAACCGCCAATGAAAAATACAAAGCCATTATCGCCGATATCAAAGGTTGCGTAGAGCGCGGTCAGCCGACATTGGTGGGGACCACATCGATTGAGCAATCGGAATTACTCTCGGGTATTTTGACGGCCGATGGCATTGCTCATAATGTGTTGAATGCCAAACACCATGCCAAAGAAGCGCAAATTGTGGCGCAAGCCGGTAGCGCAGGCCAAGTCACGATTGCCACTAATATGGCCGGTCGTGGTACCGATATTGTGCTCGGCGGTAGTATTGAGCGTGAAATTAAAGAAATCGAGCACGATGAGTCACTCGATGCCGCAGCCAAAGCCGCGCAAATTGCTGCTTTGAAAGCTGAATGGCAAATTAAACACGACGCAGTACTGGCCGCAGGTGGTTTGCACATCATTGGTACTGAACGCCATGATTCACGTCGTATCGATAATCAATTGCGCGGTCGTTCAGGTCGTCAAGGTGATCCTGGCTCAAGCCGTTTCTACTTGTCGCTGGAAGACACGCTATTGCGTATTTTTGCCGGTGATCGCGTTGCCTACGTGATGGATAAGCTCAAAATGCCAGAAGGCGAGCCGATTGAAGCGGGCATGGTGTCACGCGCCATTGAATCCGCGCAACGTAAAGTCGAAGGCCGTAACTTCGATATGCGTAAACAATTGCTGGAATACGATGATGTATCTAATGAACAGCGTAAAGCCATTTATGGCCAACGGAATGAAATTCTAGAAAGCGAAGAAGTCTCAGCAACGATTAACGCGATGCGTGATAGCGCGATTGCCGATATGTTTGATCAATATATTCCACCTAATTCGATGGATGAGTTGTGGGATGCTGCTGGTTTGCAAGCGGCCTTGGCTGAAATGCAAATTGAAGTGGATATCACTGGCTGGGTTGTCAATGAAACTACTCTGACCATTGATGACATGAAAGCGCGTGTTTTGGCCGCAGCCAAAGCCGCTTATGACGGCAAAGTTGAACAAGCGGGCGAAACCAACTTCCGTCACTTTGAACGCTCAGTGTTGTTGCAGCACGTTGATCAGCAATGGCGTGATCATTTGTCAGCGCTGGATCATTTGCGTCAAGGGATTCATTTGCGCGGTTATGCACAAAAAAATCCGAAGCAAGAATACAAACGTGAAGCGTTTGAATTGTTCTCTAGCTTGCTCGATTCAATTAAGCGCAATGTGTTGAAAGTGATTATGACGGTGCAAATTCGTGGCCCAGAAGATGTGCCAGAAGTGCAACAGCATGAAGTGCCAGAATCAGCGATGCAGTTTTCGCACGAAGCATTAGAAGAAATTCTAGCCAGCGGCGACGAAGAACAAATTCGTCAAGCTTTGATGGCGGCGATGCAAGAAGATAGCGGGGGTAAAAATCCAATTCTCAGGCGTTGGCCGTAATGATCCTTGCCCATGTGGATCTGGTAAGAAATACAAACATTGTCATGGCCAATTAGCTTAAGCCATCGATTTAAAAAATCCCGCGTTTATCGCGGGATTTTTTTTGCGCTAAAAATCTGTATTTAAATTGGATTAAATATTCGTGATTAAAAATAAAAATTGACCTTGCTAAAGTGGTCGTTTTTAATAGCAGTGGTATTTATATTGCATGTTTTAGTATGGGTCTGGGTTTAGTGCGGAATCTTGTTCAATTTATCCACCCAAACTCATCGAACGTCGCCACCGAGCTTACCAATTTAGCCACAGCCAAACTTGGATTGCAGCCCACTTTGATTGACGGGTTTAAACTATGCGACAGGCCGCAGTCGGCCAAGAGCGGAAACTCAAACGTCGGGTGAGAGTAACTAAAACCTCGCACGTTCCATGTGCTTATAGCAATAAACATACAAGTAGAATTTGAGTATGCATTTAGAAATATACCGTTCATTTTCAAAATTTATTCTATTGGCTAGTGTTTTTCATTTGCCAATATGGATATTATCGTCAGCATTATTGCTTAACTACAATAACAACGCAAAAAAGGAAGAGCCTTGTGTGTAACCGGTTGTTTGGTTTTAATCCCACATCTATATTTATTTTTTTGTGTTCCGTTTTTTTGTTCATCTTTGCGTTTATTGCTTATGCAGCAACGTACAATGAAGCCTCAATTTATTTGAAGTTAAGCAACATTATTTTTCTATTTTTGTTGATTGTCTTGGTTGATATGTATTTGATGCTAGTGTTGTATTCAATTATTACATACAAAACAGATGGCCAGAATCATTCTTTAAGTGCAAAAGAAGTGACAGACCGAGTATTAGAAAAAAAATTTGGACGGATTAATAGTAAAAATTTGACTCAGCGGATAATGATTTTAGTTTTTGCCATGCTTTTTTTTGACCATTTTGTACTTAATAAATTTGGCTGGTTTTAATTTCAATCAAATTACAGTCCGCTCTGGGTCGGGTGCTGCCGCTCAACTCACTGGATAAATTCGTGAGCGTGGGTGGCGAAATCCAATAAGAATGGGTGGACAAATTGATAAGAATCTGCATTTAGAAATTGACAAAGGTAAGTGAATGTTTGGGATTCATGATTTAGGCTTATTTATGATTTCGGGTTTATTGCTCAATATGGCACCGGGCCCGGATTCATTATTAATCGTCACGCGTAGTGCGGCGCAAGGCTGGCGCGCGGGATCGGCTGCCGCATTGGGAATCGGTAGCGGTACATTGATTCATATTATTGCGGCGGCTTTAGGTTTATCCGCGATTTTAGCGACTTCGGCCACTGCATTTTCAGTTGTGAAATATATCGGCGCGATTTATTTATTGTATATCGGCGTTGGTTTATTACTGAGTAAAACTGCGGCGGTTACACCGGTTGCTGATGAAAATTTAGCGCCGTTATCATTACGGCGTATTTATGTGCAGGGATTTTTGACTAATTTATTTAACCCTAAAGTAGCGATTTTCTTTTTGGCTTTTGTGCCACAATTTATTAGCCCGCAAGCGGAAAATAAAGCCCTCGCCTTTATTCTTTTGGGTTGTATTTTTAATTTAAATGGCATGCTGTGGTGCCATTTACTTGCAGTGACTTCCGCCATGGCTAGCCAGCGTTTGCAAGCGAGTCGCGCAGTGAGTCAATGGTTAAATCGACTCATCGGTGCGCTATTTATTTCATTTGGGATTAAATTGGCCTTGGTTGACCGTTGAAGGGTTTTTGTTGGCGGCATCACTTAATAAAAACTCGCCTCGCCTTCAGGCCGCGTTTTAAAGCGCCGGTGTAGCCAATAATATTGGCTAGGGTGTTCGCGGGCGATGTCTTCGATAAATTGATTCATGCGCGTGGTGTCGGCGAGCATATCGCCGCTCGGGAAGTTCTCCCAAGCTGGGTAGTAGCGCGAAACCACATGGCCTTTGGCGATGGTGGTAATGACGGGCACGACAGCGGCATCGGTCATTTCGGCGAGTTTACCGAGCATCGGCAAGGTGGCGGTAGGGATGCCAAAGAATGGCGCAAAAATCGATTGCTGCGGCCCCATATCTTGGTCGGGCAGATAATAAAATGGCAGTTTTGATTTTAAAGTGCGAACAATCGAGCGGATGCCGGCGCTGCGTTTAATCAGTTGTGGATTGTTGTAGCGTGAGCGGATTTTCAGGCTGATTTCATGAAAGACACCGCGCTGTTCGGCGTACATGCTACTGCCTTGATGATCCATGATAAAACCCATGCCGCCAAAATCGAGCCCTAAAAAATGTGGGACTAACATAATGATCGGTCGATCTTGAACTGCCGTGAAGTTTTCAAAGCCCTCGATATGTATCAGTCTGCGTAGCCTATTTTTACTACCGTGTAGCAAGATACTGTAGCCCAGCAATGTACTGGTCATTTGAATAAAATGCTGGCGCAGCACGCTACGGCGCTGGTTTTCTGTCCATTCTGGAAAGCATAAGCGCAAATTGGTGAGCCCGACTTTGCGGCGACCACTGACGACGAAAAAGAGTAGCGATCCCAATGGAATCGCAATCCATTGCATCACACGAAATGGCAATAAATGCAGTAACCAAAGTAGGGCGATGGTGAGTTTAAGTTTCATGATGACTCCGAGCAGCGCGTAGACAAAATCGCGCTGAAAAATACGCGCCATCTCAAGTCGTCATTGACTGTGAGCGGCGATCGCGGCGGTACTAATGCGTTATTTGGGATGGATTTAGACAATTGCAAGTTACGCAGCATCCGGCGGCAAGGGGGCGCCCGCAGGGTGTTTGTAACGACTGTAGCTCCAGAAATATTGCGCTGGCACTTGGCGAATGAGGTCTTCCAGATTTTGGTTGAGCACTGTGGCGTCGTGCTCATTATCACCATTGAGTTCGCCGACAAACGGTTGCACATGAAAACGATAGCCTTTGCCAATGCCAAGGCGCTCGACATAACATGGCAAAATAATGGCATTGCTCGATTTTACTAATTTAGACAACAAGGTCATGGTGTAAGCAGGGCGACCAAAAAACGGCGCCCAAACACCTTCACCGCCACCTGGGGCTTGATCGGGTAATAAGTACGCCACACCCCCTTGCTTAAGGGTTTTAAGTAACACCCGCACGCCAGAGGCATTGGCCGGCGCAGGTTCGGCACCACTACGCGAGCGTGAGTAAATCATCAATGGTTCAAGATAGGCTTGCTTAGGTGGGCGGTATAACGGTGCAAGCTTTTTAGGAATTAAGCCGGCAACACATACCCCAACCATTTCTAGGGCGCCTAAATGTGGTGAAACAAAAATAATCGGTCGCTCGGTTTTGAGCGCCGCTTCGACGTGTTCCCAGCCGGTTTTTTCGTGCACCAGTGCGAGCAGCTCAGGAATCGGTCGCATCCAATGCGCCAACAGTTCGGTGGCCGCGATCCCGTGCTCAGGAATACTTGAGCGAAGTAATCGGGTATAATCCATACTATTTTTCGCAATCGCACTTTGCGTGAGGTTGCTACGTAGGACTTTGCGATGGTGGGCACTGCCCCACCAGACAAGCCAGCCGAGCAACCAACCGAGCGCTTGCAGTAAGGGCAGCGGCAATTTAGCCAATAATTTGCAGAACGTAAGCAGCATAATTCGATGAAAACTGTGATTTAAGGCCTGATTGTAGCTGCGATTGGCTCATTTGGGGTCATGTAACCGAGGGTAATACACGAATGAAAGACTTTTTATTTACTTCTGAATCTGTTTCAGAAGGCCATCCTGATAAAGTTGCCGATCAAATTTCGGATGCAATCTTGGATGCCATTTTCACCCAAGACAAATATGCCCGCGTTGCGGCAGAGACTTTAGTCAATACCGGTTTAGTGGTTTTGGCGGGTGAAATCACCACGCATGCCAATGTCGATTACATCCAAATTGCGCGCGATACCATTAAGCGTATTGGCTATGATCATTCGGACATCGGTTTTGACTACAAAACATGTGCAGTTTTGGTGGCCTACGATAAGCAATCTCCGGACATTGCCCAAGGTGTGAATGAAGGCGAAGGCATTGATTTGGACATGGGCGCAGGTGACCAAGGCTTGATGTTTGGTTATGCCTGCGATGAAACTGCACAATTAATGCCAGCGCCAATTTATTACGCGCATCGTTTGATGCAGCGCCAAGCTGAACTGCGTAAAGATGGTCGTTTGCCGTGGTTGCGCGCCGGATGCGAAATCGCAAGTGACGCTGCGTTACGATGGCGAAACCGGCAAAGTGAAAGAAATCGACACCATCGTGTTGTCGACGCAACACCATCCCGATGTATCACACGCGCAATTGACCGAAGCGGTGATTGAAGAAATCATCAAGCCAGTGATGCCAAAAGAATGGCTGACGGCCAATACCAAATTCTTGGTCAACCCAACTGGGCGTTTTGTGATTGGCGGCCCAATGGGTGATTGTGGTTTGACCGGTCGTAAGATTATTGTCGACACCTACGGTGGCGCTGCGCCGCACGGTGGTGGTGCTTTCTCGGGTAAAGATCCAAGTAAAGTGGATCGCTCGGCCGCTTATGCGATGCGCTATGTGGCAAAAAAATATCGTCGCTGCTGGTATTGCGAAGCAATGCTTGGTGCAAGTGTCATACGCCATTGGTGTGGCGCAACCGGTGTCGATCATGGTTGATACTTGGGATACCGGTGTGATTCCAAACGATAAAATCGTCGACATTATCAAAGAAAACTTTGATTTGCGTCCAAAAGGCATTATCAAAATGCTCGATTTGCTGCGCCCAATCTATAGCCGCACTGCGGCGTATGGCCATTTTGGCCGTGACGAACCTGATTTTTCTTGGGAACGTACTGATAAGGTCGAACAGCTCAAAGCGGCAGCTGGCTTAAAGTGATACAAAGAGGAATTCGCACTCTACCCATTGGGGCGAGTGCGGCTTCCTCTTTTTTTTGCTTGGAGTTTAGCGATGACCGTTATTGCGCGTTTAGTTCGTCCTGCTGAGTTAGCTGCTGTTAAAGCGTATGCCGATACCGCCCGACTGGGTGAGCCTAGTTTGGCTGATTTATTGGTGGTGGCTGAAAATGATGCTCGTTTTGTCGGATTAGTTCGCTTAAGCCACGAGCGTGGCGAGTTAATATTACATGGCTTACAAGCCGATCATCCCGAAGCACCCGCATTGTTAATGCAAGATGCATCTCGCTGGATTGCCCATCAAGCTTGCTGGGCACTGGCGCAAGCGGTGGATACCGCCCTCTTGGCTGAGCATGGTTTTATCGAGCCCAGCATCACCTGCCCTGAATTTCTGCTAGAACTAAAAGCAAGTCGCGAAACTGGCGATTGTGCATTGCAAATCTTACATAGAGCTGCAAAATAGTCTGGTATTTCTATTGCCATCTCGCCTTCATACCTGCTGTCATTGAGGTGTACTTATTCGCCTAAGCAGGTCGGTCGTCGGTTTTTCGGCTACTGCAGCTTTACATACTGTAATGGTATAGCAATGTAGACCTTTATTCATAAAGGCTGCGTAGCTATACCTTGGATTTGCTTTTATTTTTAAAAGGAAAACCAATGACTCAGTTTACCGATTTTAAAGTGGCCGATTTATCGTTAGCAGCATGGGGGCGTAAAGAGCTCACCATTGCTGAAACCGAAATGCCGGGTTTAATGGCGGTGCGAGATGAATATCGGGCTCAGCAACCGCTCAAAGGGGCGCGAATTGCGGGCTCTTTGCATATGACAATCCAAACTGGCGTACTGATTGAAGCCTTGCAAGCATTGGGGGCCAAGGTACGCTGGGCCTCTTGTAATATTTTTTCCACCCAAGACCATGCTGCAGCCGCTATTGCGGCGACCGATACGCCGGTATTTGCTTTTAAAGGTGAATCGCTGAGTGAGTATTGGCAATTTACCCATGAAATTTTTAATTGGCCTAACGACGCTAATGGCCAGCCCCAATACGCCAATATGATTTTGGATGATGGTGGCGACGCCACTTTGTTATTGCATTTGGGGGCGCGTGCCGAAAGTGATCTGAGTGTTGTCAGCCAGCCGAGTAATGCTGAAGAAACTGTTCTCTACACCGCAATTAAAGAAAAAATTAAGCGAGACCCCAAATGGTATTCAACGCGTTTGGCGGCGATTCGCGGCGTTACTGAAGAAACCACCACCGGCGTGCATCGCTTGTATCAGATGCATGAACAAGGGAAGTTGGCTTTTCCTGCGATCAATGTCAACGACTCAGTGACCAAATCCAAATTTGATAATCTGTATGGCTGCCGAGAGTCCTTGGTCGATTCAATCAAGCGCGCGACGGATGTGATGGTGGCCGGTAAAGTGGCCTTGGTGCTGGGTTATGGCGATGTCGGCAAAGGTTGCGCGCAGTCGCTGCGCGGCCTTGGGGCAACGGTGATGATTACCGAGATTGACCCCATTTGTGCACTACAAGCCGCGATGGAAGGCTATCGCGTGGTGACTTTGGATGACGTAGCGGATCAAGCCGACATTTTCGTTACGACTACTGGTAACGTCAGCGTGATTGCTCACGAACATCTAGTTCGCATGCGGCATAACGCCATTGTTTGCAATATCGGCCACTTTGATTCTGAAATTCAAGTGGCGAGTTTGCGGCAATACGAATGGGACAATATCAAGCCACAAGTGGATCATGTGGTGTTTCCGGATGGCAAACGCATCATCTTATTGGCCGAAGGGCGCTTGGTGAATTTGGGCTGTGGCACTGGCCATCCTTCGTTTGTGTGATGAGTAATTCTTTTGCCAATCAAGTCTTGGCGCAAATCGAATTGTTCACCAAATTGGCGCAATATCCAGTTGGGGTGTACGTATTGCCCAAGCATTTGGATGAAATGGTCGCGCGTTTACACCTGAAGAAAATTGGTGCGAAACTGACTGTTTTAACCGATGAGCAGGCGGCATATATCAATGTGCCGAAAGAAGGGCCATATAAATCCGCGCATTATCGCTATTAAAGCGTGCTTAACCATCGGTGGCGCTGCTTGGCAGCGTTGCCTGATGAGGCTATTGCTATTGATGCGTGTTGTGATTGCCTGAGTTTGGGGCCGTTTCCAGTTGCTCGAGTTGCAGTAGCAAAGTCTTTAACTTATCGCTGCTGAGTTGCTGACGTAGGTTGATGCTTTTTATTTCTTCGTAAATGGCAAAGTGTTGTTGCCAATGCGTAAATTCCAAATCAGTTTGGCCACTGGCCGCGTAGCTTTTGGCTAAACCGGCATGCGCGAGTTGGACGAGATATTTTGCTGGGATTTCGGTCGCGGTATCGAGCGCTTGCTGCATAAAATATTGGCTGGCATGCGTTTGTTGTTGTTCTAAATACAGCTCACCAAGCGCAATCATATTGACGACTTTTCCCCAGTGATTGCAACTGCGTGCGCTGAGTGCGAGTGCTCGTTCTAACTGCCGTTTCGCCAAGTCTTGATGACCTGCTTTGCGTAATAAATGCGCACGATAGTAATGTAGTTCAGGTTCAAATTCACAAAATGGCAGTTCAATTAACAGCGCTTGGGCTCGATCTAGTGCGGATTGAGCCTCGGCATCATGGCCCAAATGCAATTGGGCTGCGGCGACATTGATGTGATGGCAAATATGTAGGTTTTTGTCGCTAATTTGCATCAGTAGCGGTGCTACTTTTAAGTGTGTGGCGAGGCTACTGGCTAAATCTTCACTAATAAAAAATAGTTTACCCAGCCCGATATAGGCTCGAGCCATGCCTTCTGGCCATTGTTGGGCTAATGAGCGTTTTAACAGCTGCAACCATAAATCCATGGCTTTGGCGTAGTTGGCGATGTCATAGGCGACATCAGCATGGCAATCAATGGCGGCGAGCCAGCTTTCATCATCGGCATTGTGGCGTGCCAGCTGAGTTGCAACCTCGGCCATATGCTCGCGTACACCTTCAGCGACGCTGGGTGTTGCACGAAAAGCTAAGGCAATAAGTAAAGCGGCTTGTGTTTCAGCGCGAGCATCGTTAATGCTTTGGGCGCGAAAAGTAATAAATTGAGCTAAACGAAGGGTTTCGGCGGGATCGGTATACACCAGAGCGCGTGCAATGAGTAGCATTTGCTCGATTTCGGCACGTAAATCATAAAAACCCATTCTGTTCTCCTGCTGCCTAAAACCGCTGCGGCATAAGTACAGGGTTGTGCATCGTTAAGCAAAAATTGTCTTACGTGATGATTTGCTGCGCGGTTGATCGACTGAAATTTTGCGCATCATATCGCAAAAAAAAAGCGGGCCTAAGCCCGCTGATCTGAAATTATGACTACTTAAGCTTGACCTGAAATAATCAAATATTTGGCTTGAAGTTCTTCTTTGCTTTCTTTGTGTTCTGGATCGAGTGGGATACAGTCAACTGGGCAAACTTGTTGGCATTGTGGCTCATCGTAATGGCCAACACACTCGGTACAGAGATTAGGGTCGATGACATAAATCTCTTCGCCTTGTGAAATGGCGCTATTTGGGCATTCCGGTTCACAAACATCACAGTTAATGCATTCGTCGGTAATAATAAGTGCCATGATTGACAATTCCTTAGTAAAATAGTCAAGTATTCGATATGTGGGGATTTTCCCACTTTCGGGCCTAAGTCACAACCCTAAGTATTTTGAGTGGGAAAAAGTATCTTATTGGCCTGATGCACGGCACAATAATGCATATTTGACCGTACCTGCTTTGCCTTCGCGCAAAATCTCCCAATCGCTGAGCTCTGGCCATTGGGCGCATTCGATATACACCCGTGCTGTAGGGCTGAGGTGTTTGGCAATTTGCGGCAAAATTTCATCGAGTAAAGTGCTGGCAAATGGAGGATCCAGTAAGACCAGATCAAACTGTTCTTGGCATCGGCTGAGGTATTGCTCGGCAGTACTGCAAATAATCTCAATTTGATTGGCGGCGAGTAAAGCTTGATTGCTTTTGAGTGCCGCAACCACCGGTCTTGCTGCTTCAATCATGACTACTTTTTTGGCCCAGCGTGAAGCCGCTTCAAAACCGAGCGCACCGCTGCCAGAGAAAAGATCCAGACAAACCATCCCGGTGCAATCTTGCCCTAACCAGTTAAAGAGCGTTTCACGAACCCGATCAGGTGTCGGGCGTAACGCCAATGAGTCCGGAAATTTTAAAATTCGGCTTTTATATTGTCCACCAATCACACGAACCTGATTTTTATGCTGTGCTGACATTGCCGCTCCGCGTTAAAATCTAAATAATCAACCATTTTCCTCGATTTGTAGGATAGCCGCCAACGTCATGTTTAGTTTTTTTAAGAAAAAGAAGCCGCCAGAGGCGCAAATTGTCGCAGAAATTGCGCCAGAAACCCCAGTTACGGTGATTGAAACTGAGCCGCTCGCTCCAATCGCTATACCTGAAACCCCCGTCATCGCTGAACCGATCGCAAAAATTGAAACGATTGAACCGATTGAGCCAGTTGCTGCTGCAATTGAGATTAAGCCCGCACCCGTTGCGGCGCTTGAGTCGGCGATTGAACCTTTGATTGCTCAAGAAGCTGAGCCTGTAGCGCATTCTGATGCGTTTGTACCGCCCGCTGATTTAGCTCAGCCACAAGAACGTCCTAAATTATCTTGGACTGAACGCTTAAAAATGGGTTTGGCAAAAACTCGCGATAAATTAGGCAAAAGCTTAGCCAGTATTTTTGGTGGTGGCCAGATTGATGACGAGCTTTACGAAGAGCTTGAAACCGTGTTGTTGACTGCCGATATGGGCGTTGATGCCACTCAGCATTTATTAAAAGATGTTCGAGAGCGGGTGTCACTGCGTGGTTAAAAAAGACTCGGGCGAACTTAAAGACGCGCTCAAACTCAGTTTGACTGATTTGATCCAACCGCTAGAAATCCCGCTGGATGTATCGGGCCACAAGCCATTTATTCTGATGGTGGCTGGCGTGAACGGCGCAGGTAAAACCACCAGCATCGGTAAGTTAGCTAAATATTTCCAATCGCAAAATTTATCGGTGTTGTTAGCGGCTGGGGATACATTCCGCGCTGCGGCCCGTGAGCAATTGGTGGTTTGGGGCGAGCGCAACGGCGTGCAAGTGATTGCGCAAGCGTCGGGCGATGCCGCCGCGGTGGCGTTTGATGCAGTCAACGCCGCCAAAGCGCGTGGTATTGATGTAGTGATTGTCGATACGGCAGGGCGTTTACCAACGCAGTTGCACCTGATGGAAGAAATCAAAAAAGTAAAACGCGTGGTGCAAAAAGCCGATCCAACTGGGCCACATGAAGTATTGCTGGTGCTGGACGCCAATACGGGGCAAAACGCTTTGGCGCAAGTCAAATCGTTTGATGACGCTTTGGGTTTGACCGGTTTAGTGCTGACTAAGCTTGATGGCACCGCCAAGGGTGGCGTGATTGCGGCGATTGCTAAAAACCGCCCCGTACCGCTGCGCTTTATCGGTGTGGGTGAATCGATTGATGATTTACGCCCATTTGTGGCAAAAGATTATATCGATGCCTTGTTTGAATAAGTGGGTATTTGTTTATAGGCTTTTTTAAATAAGTCTTATATTCATATACCCATGCTCTCTGTGATTTCGTTGATGCAGAGGCGCTCGCTTTGATTTCATCCCTGAATGCATTTAGACGATTGCTCGTTTTAGAACGGGCAATCGGCGGGCTATGAATCAGTGGCCACAAGTCGCTTGGGTGGCTCGTTTTGAGAATGAAGGATTCTAATGATTCAATTTCAACAAGTTAGTAAAAGCTATCCCGGTGGCTTTGATGCCATTCGTAATTTAAGTTTTGAAGTTCCCGATGGCGAGCTGGTGTTTTTGGCAGGACATTCGGGCGGGTAAATCGACCTTACTCAAATTAATGGCGGGGATCGAAAAACCCAGTAGCGGCGCGGTATTGCTCAATGGGCAAAATTTAGCGCGGATGAGTCGTGCTTCTTTGCCGTTTGTGCGGCGACATATTGGGCTGATTTTTCAAGATCATAAGATTTTGTATGATCGTAATGTGTTTGATAATGTGCGTCTCCCGTTGGATATTATTGGCTTTGACCATATGGAGGGTCGCCGCCGCGTATTGGCTGCGCTCGATAAAGTGGGTTTGGCGGGTAAAGAAAAGCTCAATCCAATTTCGCTATCGGGCGGTGAGCAGCAGCGTCTATGTATTGCGCGTGCGGTGGTGCATCGGCCGTCGATTTTGTTGGCCGACGAGCCAACGGCGAATCTGGATAGTGATTATGCGCATGATATTTTGGAGTTGTTTAAATCCTTCCATCAAGTCGGTGTAACGATTTTGATTTCGGCGCACGATGAATCGTTGATGGCCGATTATGGTCGACGTATTTTGCGTTTAAAACATGGGCAGTTTTGCGCTTAAACACAGCAAAGTTGAGCTAAGGAAAAATAATGAAAAATTGGTTTCGCCTGCATCTGTTGGCACTAACACGCACGATTGGTAGCTTGTTTCGCCACCCGCTAGGTAGCCTGCTGAATTTATTGGTGATCGGGATTACAACGGCACTGCCACTGGCGCTATGGACTTTGATTATGAGCGTTTCGCAAATTAGCGATCAAGTGTCTGTTGAACCGCAAATTTCTATTTTTTTGCGGCACAGTGCCACAGCTGAAGACGTAAAGGGCTTGCAAGCGACATTAAAAGCCGATGCGCGTTGGGCTAAAGTTGAATTTATTCCCAAAGCCACTGCATTGGCGTCCTTGCAAGCCAGTTTAGGAACAACGGATTTAACCGCTGGATTAGCAGAAAACCCGCTCCCCGACGCTTTTGTATTACAAGCAAAAGAGAATGATCCGGCAGGTTTAGAGGCTTTGAAGAAAGAACTTTCGTCGATTGTGATCGTCGAAGAAGTGCAGTTAGATTCTGATTGGGCCAAGCGTTTGGCGCGGATTACCGATTTAGGACGAGCTATTTTTGAAGTGTTGGCGAGCTTATTGGCCTTGGCCTTGGTGCTGATCACGGGCAATGCCATCCGGATGCAAATCCTAACGCGCCGTGATGAAATTGAAGTCGCCAAACTGATTGGTGCAACCGATTCATTTATTCGCCGCCCCTTTATGCATGCGGCCATGGTGCAAGGGCTGCTCGGTGGTGGGGTTGCCGTGTTGATTGTGTGGGGCTTGGTGGCGTATGTAAATCCAACCGTTATCGAGCTGGCGAGTGCCTATGGGCAATCTTTGAGCTTATTGGCGCCCGATTTTCTAACCACGGTGGTGGTTTGTTTAGCGAGTGCATTTTTGTGCTTGCTAGGGGCTAGTTTGGCGGTGTCGCGTTATTTATATCAATTTCGTTAAATGCCGCTAAGCAGATTGCTTTAGGCTATGACTTGAATAGTAATAATTACCGTGCACAATGCGATCTGCATGTGATTGAATAGAATTCTGATTGGAAGCGATTTAGCACTCTGAGTGTTTGAGTGCTAATATTTTATGCTACAGTCAGCTTTGTTGTTACGACAGGAGATTCAAGCGATGGGCAATGCGATGACACTTTCAACATTATCGATTGGCGATAGTATTGAACGTTATATTCAGCGCGTTAATGCGGTACCTATGCTGTCACCTCAAGAAGAGCACGATTTGGCGACACGCCACCAAGAAAGTGGTGATGTGGAGGCTGCGCGTCAGCTTGTGATGTCCCACTTGCGCGTCGTCGTTTCGATCGCGCGAGGTTATAGTGGCTATGGTTTACCACAAGCTGATTTGATTCAAGAAGGTAATATTGGTTTAATGAAAGCGGTGAAACGCTTTGAAGCCACACGCGGTGTGCGCTTGTATTCATTTGCAGTTCATTGGATTAAAGCTGAAATCCATGAGTATATTTTACGCAATTGGCGCTTAGTTCGGATTGCGACGACTAAAGCGCAACGTAAATTGTTTTTTAATCTGCGCTCAATGAAAACTAGCTTTGCTGCGTTAACGCATAAGCAAGCGCAAGAAATCGCGGATGATTTAGGCGTTAAGCCCGAAGAAGTCCTTGAGATGGAAACGCGCATGACCGGTCAAGATATTGCGCTGGTTGCTGATGATGCTGATGATGATGGCTATGCGCCGATTGATTGGCTAGCAGATAGCCATAATGAACCGACTGCTGCAATGGCCAGAATTGCGACTGATCGTTTGCAATCAAGCGGTATTTCAGAAGCTTTAGATGGCCTAGATGAGCGTAGTCGCCGCATTATTGAGGCGCGCTGGCTGACCGATGACGGTGAGTCTTTGACTTTGCATGATTTAGCCGCAGAGTTTAAAGTTTCGGCCGAGCGAATTCGGCAGATCGAGACCAAAGCATTGCAAAAAATGAAGCAAGCTTTGTTGCCAGCAACGGTTTAAATCAAATCAGCATAAAAAATGAGCGCCTAGGGCGCTCTTTTTTATTGCTGGTATATATGTTTTTTATTGCACGTTATGTGCGAAAAAAGTGCCAAGTGATGGCAATTATGCTGGCTGCAATCAGTGTTGCGGCGCTGATTTTACTGATTCGATGTAATTCTTTGCGGTGCGCAGGATGAATGGCACGCCAAGCAAAGTGAGCAATGATCAAAAGTAAGCATAGATAAAAGAGCTTGCTGCTCATGATTGAGAATACACGGGATGTCCGATGGTCGGGATGTTGCGATTGAGTTTTGTCTTGTATTCTTACAAGACTTAATGTATCACTTTAAATTTCGCTTGTTTCATGTTTATTTTTAAGACTTTTATGAATTAAAAACATTTTTAACTAAGTTATTGTATCAAAAGATAAAAAACTGGCGCAACTTGTGCCAGTTTTTTTTTTTGCTCTATAGTGGGTTTCAGTGGGGTAAAGTGGGTAAAAGTGTATTTTTATAGTCATTTTTTCGCTAAAATTGCACCGCGCGTAGATTGATCGGTTTTTTGATCTCGTTAGCGAACAAACAGGGGCGTCTGCATACATGTTGGGTGGTGTGTCATCTCTTTCATTGGACAGTAAAGGGCGCTTAGCGATGCCAGCTAAGTACCGTGCTTTATTGTGCGCTGAAGGGCGATTGGTGATTACCATTGACCCGGCTGGATGTGTGTTGATTTACCCTGAGGCGCAATGGATACCGGTGCGAGATCAGCTAAACACTTTATCTGGCTCAAAAATGTCTGTGCGTCGTTTAATCGTGGGTCACGCTGAAGAAATCGAAATGGATACAGCGGGCCGTATTTTAATCCCAGCGACTTTAAGGCAACGCGCGCAACTGAATAAGGCGGTTGCTTTGGTTGGCATGGGAAATAAATTCGAATTGTGGGATGAAGCTAAATGGAATGCCGTGACGGATTCTGTAATGGCGATGGATCCGCATGAATTAGAAAACAATATGGAAGGAATCGTGCTTTGAGTGAAGTGGTTGGAACAAACTTCGTGCATTGCACGGTATTGCTTAATGAGGCAGTGGATGCGTTAGCGATCCAGCCTGATGGCACTTATGTGGATTGCACGTTTGGCCGTGGTGGCCATTCTCGATTGATTTTGTCCAAATTAGGACCCAATGGTCGCTTAATCGCATTTGATAAAGATTTATATGCGATTGCCGAAGCCGCAACGATTACCGATCCTCGTTTCACGATTGTGCACGAGGGCTTTGTCACGTTGGCTGAATCTCTTGCCCGACTCGGGATCGAAAAAAAATAGATGGTTTATTGATGGATTTAGGCGTGTCCTCACCACAATTGGATGATGGCGCGCGCGGATTTAGCTTTAGATTTGATGCGCCCTTGGATATGCGTATGGATACGACCCGAGGGCAAACAGCGGCTGAATGGCTTAATTCTGCCGAAGAAAAAGAAATTGCAGAGGTGGTAAAAGATTATGGCGAAGAACGGTTTGCTCGGCAGGTTGCAGCAGCGATTGTTACGCGTAGGGCAAGCAAACCTTTTGCTACAACAGGAGAACTTTCCGAGGTCGTGGCAACGGCTGTCCGCACCCGTGAGCCGGGCCAGAACCCGGCGACGCGTACCTTCCAAGCTATTCGGATTTACATCAATCGTGAGCTTGAGGAACTGTCGCTAACACTTCCTCAGGCATTGCGCTTGCTGAAAACGGATGGGCGCTTATCGGTGATTGCATTTCACTCGCTGGAAGATCGCATCGTCAAACGGTTTATTCAAGATGCGGCTAAAGGAGATCATCTGCCTTCGCGTCTGCCGGTGCGTGCCAGTGAAATTGCTGCAGCGCCGTTGCAGGTCCTCGGTAAACCGATTCGCGCTTCAGAGATCGAAATTAAAGCCAACCCGCGTGCGCGCAGTGCGATTTTGCGGGTTGCGGCACGTACAGCGGGGCCTTTGTGACGCGTTTAAATATGTTTTTGTTGGCAGTTCTAGTGATTTGCGCTTTAGCGGTGATTACTAGTCGACATAAGTCGCGAAAACTATTTATTGAATTGCAGAAAGAAGATGTGCTGACTCGTAAGCTCGACGTTGAGTGGGGGCAGTTACAACTAGAGCAAAGTACTTGGGCGATGCACTCTCGGATCGAGCAAGAAGCTGGACACAATTTGGAAATGCAAGTGGCACCATCGAATCGCACTCAGGTTATTTTGGAACACGGTGAACTCGTGAAGCAACCTGAGGTTAAAGATCTGTAATGATAACAGCGGGAAAAACGGCGGCTAGCCGTCGTCGACCAAAGTATGCCGTAATCCCAAAGTTAGAGCGTTGGCGGGTTTGGACGGTATTGGGCGGCTTGATGGTGTTGTTTGCCGCCTTACTTGGCCGTGCTTTGTATTTGCAAGTATGGAATGAAGGTTTTTTACAAGACCAAGGCGATGCACGCTATCGCCGAGTGTTAAAACTAGAAGCCAATCGCGGCATGATCACCGACCGTAATGGTGAGCCATTGGCAATTTCCACACCGGTTCAGTCGATTTGGATGAGCCCACGCAGCATGTTGATTTTACCGGCAGGGCAGCAACGTGCCGAAGATTGGAAGCCTGCGAACGACGATGAGCTGATGCCGTTGTCGCTGGATGAAGTTAAAAAATTAGAAACGCATTTGCAATTGAAGTCGGGAGAGCTGTTAAACAAAATTGACCGCATCACGAAAAAACTCGCAAGGCAAAGAAATAAAATCAGATTTTCTGTGGGTGAAACGGCATATCTCACCTGCGGATGCAAAAAAACTGATGGCGATGAAAATCCCCGGAGTGTATTCGCAAACAGAATATCGCCGTTACTACCCGGCAGGCGAAGTGATGGCTCATATTGTCGGTTTTACCGATATTGATGGCAAAGGGCAGGAAGGCTTTGAGTTAACACGAGAAAAAATGCTGGCGGGTAAGCCAGGCTCTCGCACCGTGATTCGTGATCGACGTGGCTACATTGTTGAAGATGTTTCAACCATCGTACCGCCGCAAGAAGGGCAAACATTGCAGTTGTCGATTGATCGGCGAATTCAATATTTAGCCTACCGCGAGCTGAAAAATATGGTCGATAGCTCCGGTGCAGTGGGTGGGGCGATTGTGGTGCTCGATGCGCGAACGGGTGAGGTGTTGGCATTGGCCAATGCGCCGTCTTACAACCCCAATAGTCGCGCCAAAATCGACCCAGCGCATAAACGTAATCGTGCTTTAACCGACTTATACGAGCCGGGCTCGACCATGAAAGCGCTGACGGTCGCAATGGCACTGAATGCGGATAAAGTCACACCGCAGACCATTATTCAAACCGGTGGTGGCACGATGGCCATCGGCCCGAATACGGTCAAGGACGATCATGCGGTGGGTGCGGCCACGGTGGAAACCATTATGCAAAAGTCTTCCAACGTCGGCGTGGCGAAGATGGCTTTAATGATGGATCGTGAGTCGAAATGGAATTTTTATAAAGACGTTGGCTTTGGCGAAGCGCCGCATACCGGGTTTCCGGGTGAAGCTGCTGGCCGTATTCGGCCTTGGAAAAACTGGCGTCCGATTGAAGAAGCCACCATGGCGTTTGGTTATGGGATGTCGGTGAGCTTAATGCAAATGGCGCGCTCGTATCAGTTGTTTGCGGGCAATGGTGAAATTCATCCAGTGACATTTACTAAATTGGTCGCGCCAGCACCGGGCAAGCAAGTGGTTACTGCCAAGACGGCAGAACAAGTTCGCAAGATGCTGGAGATGGTGACGTTGCCAGGCGGAACGGCAACTCGGGCACAAGTGGTGGGCTATCGAGTCGGCGGTAAAACGGGTACGGCAAAAAAATTAGTGGATGGTAAGTACTCAGATACGGCGCGTGTGGGTTCTTTTTGTCGGTTTAGCCCCTATTTCAAATCCACGTTTGATTGTGGCAGTGATGGTGGACGAACCATCATTTGCAATGCGTTACGGTGGTTTAGTTGCGGCCCCGATTTTTAGTAATGTGGTTGCTGGGAGTTTGCGCTTGTTGGGTGTACCGCCTGATGCGCCAACGACCAATATTTTCTTACCCAATACCGAAGCCGAAGTAAAGGAAGAAACATGAAGCCTGCGAGTTGGGAATTACCTGCTTTTGATTTAGCTGCGCTGATTGAATTACAGTCGGCCCGCCCTTTGGTGGCCGATAGCCGCCAAGTACAAGCCGGCGATGTATTTATGGCTTTTCGTGGCGAATATGTCGATGGCCGAAAATTTATAGCCGATGCGCTAGCCAAAGGCGCTGCAGCGGTGATTTGGGAAGCTGATGATTTTGTGTGGAATCCAGCATGGGATGTGCCTAATTTAGCCGTGCCAGCACTACGCTATCAAGCAGGTATTGTCGCCAGTGCTTTGTTGGGTAACGATTCTGGGCTTATGCCTATAGTTGGTATCACAGGAACGAATGGCAAAACCTCGATTGCCAATTGGTTGGCACAAGCTTTTGATTTATTGGGCAATAAAACCGGCGTCTTAGGTACTTTGGGCAATGGTTTTGTGAGTGACTTAGTCGCTTCAACTCATACCACCTTAGATCCTTTGACCTTACAAGGCTGGTTAGCCAAGTTTAAAGCCAATGGCGCAACGCATGTGGCGATGGAAGTTTCCTCGCATGGTTTAGAGCAAGGCCGGGCGCATGGCGTACCGTTTAAGACCGCCGTTTTTACCAATCTAACTCGCGATCATTTGGACTATCACGGCACCATGGCCGCATACGCCACTGCTAAGGCCAAGTTGTTTCAGTGGGATGGTTTACAAGCTGCCGTTATCAATGCTGACGATGCCTTTGGCCGTGAGCTGATTGAATTTACCACTGCCCCCAAAGTGTATAGCTATGGATTTGAGCACGGTAATTTGCGTGTTAAGCATTTTGAAGTCTTCGCTGGACGGTCTCTCTTTGGTGGTCGATACGCCGCTTGGCGTTGGCGCGATTAATTCACCGCTATTAGGGCGCTTTAATGTTAGCAATTTACTGGCTTGCTTAGGGGTCTTGCTGGCTGATGGCGTGGCATTGAATGATGCCTGCCGCGTGCTCGGTCAAATTCGTTCGGCTCCCGGTCGTATGCAATGCTTGGGTGGATCGGGCAAGCCTTTGGTGGTGGTCGATTACGCGCATACGCCAGACGCATTAGAAAAAGCCTTACTCACTTTGCGTGAAGTGATGCCGCAAGGCGCGCGCTTATATTGTGTGTTTGGTTGCGGTGGCGATAGAGATAATGGCAAGCGCCCGTTAATGGGTGAGATTGCTTGCCGCTTGGCAGACTCGGTGGTGATTACCAGTGATAACCCGCGCAGCGAAAAACCGCAGGCAATTATTCAGCAAATTATTGCTGGCGTAGAAGGGGTGCCAGGCAATGGCGAAGCCAACTATGCGATTGAATCGGATCGTGGTTTTGCCATTACGGACACCATTGATATGGCCGGTCCTAACGATGTGATTTTAGTGGCCGGTAAGGGGCATGAAACCTACCAAGAAATCGATGGCGTGCGGCAACATTTTGATGATGTTGAAGTGGCTAGCCAAGCGCTCGCCAAAAAAGTAATAAGGAAGTCATGATGTTGAATTTGCAGGAAACCGCGCAAGCGCTTAATGGCCGTCTTTCGGGAGCCCCCGAATTGGTCTTTAGCCGTGTGACGACCGATAGTCGTGACATTCGCGCCGGTGATTTATTTGTCGCTTTAAAAGGCGAGCGTTTTGACGCGCATGATTTTGTTGAACAAGCTTTGGCGCAAGGCGCGGTAGCCGCCCTCGTTGAAAAAGACGGTAGCGGTAACCGGATTGTGGTGGCGGACACTTTACAAGCGCTGGGACAATTGGCAAGGTATTGGCGTGTAAAGCATGCCGACATTAAGCTAGCGGCCATTACTGGCAGTAATGGTAAAACTAGCCTCAAAGAAATGTTGGCGAGTATTTTGGCTGTGCACGTCGGAGATGCCAGCAAAGTGCACGCGACCAAAGGCAATTTAAACAACCATATTGGCTTGCCATTAACGGTGCTAGGGCTCAATGCCCAGCATCGTTTTGTCGTTGCTGAAATGGGCATGAATCACTTTGGTGAGATTGACTACTTAACGCACATTGCCAGTCCAAATGTGGCGGTGGTTAATAACGCCGGCGCCGCCCATTTAGAAGCCTTAGGCTCGGTGGCTGGTGTGGCTCAAGCCAAAGGTGAAATTTTTGCCGGTTTAGTCGCCGATGGCGTGGCCATTATTAATCACGACGATGAGTTTGCTGGTTTGTGGCGGCATTTAGCGGGCGAGCATCAATGTGTGTCGTTTGGATTGCAAGACGCAGAAATCTCCGCCGAGCAGATTGAATTGGGCGCATTGGGCAGTCAGTTTCAATTGCTCACCCCGTTAGGTTCGGCATTAGTGCAGCTGGCGGTTCCGGGCTTACACAATGTGCGTAATGCGCTGGCCGCAGCGGCAACGGCGCTGGCAATGCAAGTGCCTTTGGCCGATATTGCTGCCGGTCTATCGGCATGGCAAGGGGTAAAAGGGCGTTTACAAGCCAAAAAAGCCGCCAATGGTGCGCAAATTTTGGACGATAGCTATAACGCCAATCCAGATTCGATGCGGGCGGCGATTGATGTTTTGGCGGCGATGGGGGCAAAACATACCGTTTTGGTCTTGGGGGATATGGGTGAAGTGGGCGCTGATGCCGCCGAGCAGCATGCATTGATTGGCGCTTATGCTCAGCAACAAGGGATTGCCGCTTTATTCGCCGTGGGTGAACACATGGATCATGCCGTGGGCGCTTTTGGTGAACGCGGCCAGCATTTTGCCAGTAAAGCACAATTGTTGGCGAGTTTGCATGCCGTATTGACACCCGAATCGATGGTGTTGGTGAAAGGATCGCGCTTTATGCGCATGGAAGATGTTGTTAACGAATTAGAAGGAGCACAGCCATGTTGCTGATGTTGATGCAATGGCTCGGCGAATCAGTTCGTGCCTTTAATGTATTTAATTACCTCACTTTACGCGCCGTTTTGGCGACGATTACCGCCCTGACTATTTCATGGACTTTAGGCCCATGGGTGATTCGCAAATTGACCGAGATGAAAGTCGGCCAAGCCGTTCGTGATGATGGCCCGCAAACGCATTTAATCAAAGCCGGTACGCCGACGATGGGCGGTACCTTGATTTTGCTGTCGATTGGCTTGACCACCTTATTGTGGGGTGACTTAGGCAATAAATACATTTGGCTGGTGCTGGTGGTGACCTTGGCCACCGGCATTATTGGTTTTGTGGATGATTATAAAAAAAGTCGCACTGAAAAACCCGAAAGGTTTGTCAGCCAAAGCCAAGATGTTTTGGCAGTCAGCGATTGCCATTGGTGCCGGTTTATTTTTGGTGAATTTTGGTAATGACGCGGCAACGACGGGTTTTATTGTGCCGTTTTATAAAGAAATCTTGTATCCATTTGGTGCCATTGGTTTTTGTATTCTGACTTACTTTGTCATTGTTGGCACCAGTAATGCCGTCAATCTCACCGATGGTTTAGATGGCTTGGCGATTATGCCGACGGTATTGATTGCCGGGGCGTTTTGTATTTTTGCCTACGTGGCGGGGAATGCAAAATTTGCGCTGTATCTGGGTGTACCGCACGTACCCGGTGCTGGCGAATTGGTGGTGTTCTGTGCGGCAATGGCCGGTGCAGGCCTCGGCTTTTTTTGTGGTTTAACGCCTATCCCGCTGAAGTTTTTATGGGCGACGTTGGCGCTTTGGCACTCGGCGCGGGCTTGGGCATGGTCGCGGTGATTGTGCGGCAAGAAATTGTGTTGCTGATTATGGGCGGTGTGTTTGTGGTTGAAGCGCTGTCGGTGATGATTCAAGTTGCCAGCTTTAAAACCCGCGGAAAACGCGTGTTTCGGATGGCGCCATTGCACCATCATTACGAATTAAAAGGCTGGAAAGAAACTCAAGTGGTGGTCCGTTTCTGGATTATTACCATGCTCTTGGTCTTGGTGGGCTTGGCCACCTTGAAATTACGGTAAGCAAAGATGGAACTCAAAGCAAAGCATAGCATCGTCGTCGGTTTAGGTGAAACTGGCTTGGCGACCGCCCGTTGGTTGGTTGGACAAGGCGCCCAAGTCACCGTGGCCGATAGCCGCCCAACGCCGCCCAATTTGGCGCAACTTCAAGCTGAGTTGCCACAGGTCGCGTTGCGCTTGGGCTCATTTAATGTGGATACGTTTGCGGATGCCGATTTATTAATTACCAGCCCGGGTGTGCCATTGGCAACGCCCGAAGTGGCCGCAGCGATTGCGCGCGGTATTACGGTGATTGGTGATATTGAATTATTGGCATTGGCGCTGCAAGGCCAGCCCGGCAAAGTGATTGCGATTACTGGATCAAATGGCAAATCCACCGTGACCACGATGGTGGCGCAAATGTGTGAAGCCGCCGGAAAAACCACGGTGATGGCCGGCAATATTGGTGTTCCGGTGTTGGCCGCATTAGCCCAATGGCAGGCGCGCGGTGAGTGGCCCGATTTTTGGGTGCTGGAATTATCCAGTTTCCAACTTGAAACCACGCACTCTTTAGCGCCGACTGCGGCGACGGTTTTGAATGTCTCGGAAGACCATTTAGATCGCTACGCCGGAATGAAAGAATATGCGGCGACTAAAGCCAGTATTTTTAATGGCCAAGGGGTGCGAGTTCTTAATCGTGAAGATCAATGGTGTAAGGGTATGGCCGAGCCAGACCATAATATAGTGTGGTTTGGTGCAGATACCCCTGCTGATGGCGAGTATGGTTTACTTGAAATCGATCATGATTTTAGCCTTCGCTATGGCGCAACTGAATTACTCAAAGCATCGGAATTGCCTGTTGCGGGTTTGCATAATGCCGTAAACGCTCTGGCTTCGATTGCCTTGTGCCGCGCCGCCGATTTACCGTTAGCGCCATTGCTTGAAGCTCTGAAAAATTTTAAAGGCTTGCCGCACCGGGTGGAGTTTGTCGCCGACATCAATGGTGTCGCGTATTACGACGACTCGAAAGGCACCAATGTTGGCGCGACCGAAGCGGCTTTAAAAGGCATGACTCGGCCAGTGGTCTTGATCGCGGGCGGCGAGGGCAAGGGGCAAGATTTTTCGCCACTGCTTGAAGCGTGCGAGCGAATTTGCCGTGCGGTGTTACTCATTGGTAAAGATGCGCCCGCTTTGGCGGAAGTATTAAATGAAGCGCAATCGGCTTATTTGCCCGATGACGATGATAATTATTTGCCGGTGATGATGTTGCCGACGCTAGAAATGGCGGTTTCGGTAGCGAGTAATTTTGCCGAACCTGGTGATGTGGTCTTGCTGTCACCGGCGTGCGCTAGCTTAGATATGTTCCGTAATTATCATCATCGCGCCGAAGTATTTATTGCCGCAGTAAAAGAATTGGAGCAGTAATGCGGCAAATTCTTTATCAAGCGATGCAGCGAATGAAACCCAAAATGAGCGCTTATGATCGAGGCTTATTTTGGTGCATCACTTTATTGCTGACCATCGGCTTGGTAATGGTGTATTCCTCATCCATTGCAATGGCAGAGGTCGATAAAGATACTGGCTTTAATTCGAGTTATTTTTTGATGCGCCATTCGGCATATTTGGTCGTTGGCGTGCTGGCCGGATTCATTGCATTTAATATTCCAACCGAAATATGGCGTCGTTATGCTCCGGCGTTATTTATTTTGGGTATTGTGTTATTAATTTTAGTGTTGATTCCGGGTATCGGGCGTGAGGTGAATGGTAGTCGGCGCTGGTTAAGTTTGTTTGTGATTAATTTGCAGCCCTCCGAATTAGTGAAATATTTTGTTGTGCTGTACGCCGCTGATTATAGCGTGCGTAAAAATAGCAGTATGACTTCAACCTTTGTTGATAGCTTAACTAAGGTCTTATTACCGCTAGGCGTTGTAATGGCCATTGTGGGTGGCTTATTATTGGCCGAACCGGATATGGGCGCGTTAATTGTCGTAACGGCGATTGCGATGGGCATATTATTTTTGGCTGGATTTAGTTGGCGAATCTTTGCTGGCCTGATTATGTTTTTGGGCGGCTCTTTTTTTGCCTTAATTATTTCTAGTCCTTATCGCCGTGCGCGGGTTTTAGGTTTTTTAGATCCTTGGCAAGATCCGTATGGTAAAGGTTATCAATTAAGTCATTCCTTAATCGCTTTTGGCCGTGGTGAATTTACCGGTGTCGGTTTGGGTTTGAGTGTAGAGAAAAACTCTCCTATTTACCCGAAGCGCATACTGACTTTTTAATGGCGATTATTGCGGAAGAATTTGGCTTTATTGGCGTTGCCGTGGTGATTAGCTTATTTGCATTTTTAGTTTTTCGCGCTTTTTCGATTGGTGTACAGGCAAATAAATTAGAGCGGCATTGGCAATCATTAGCCGCGCAAGGCGTTGGCATTTGGATTGGTGTACAAACGGTGATTAATATTGGCGTAAATATGGGCGTGATGCCCACTAAAGGTTTAACCTTGCCCTTATTATCGTTTGGTGGCTCGGGGATTGTGGCCAATTTATTAGCGTTAGGTTTTTTATTGCGGATTGATTTTGAAAATCGTCAAATGATTCGAGGCTACAAGGTATGACGATTATTTTCTCGGTACTGTTTATTGTTGCCATGCTGGCTTTGATTGTTAGCGGATGGCGAATGCGCAAAGAAGATGCCGAATGGATTGAACCCGCAGCTAAAGGCGGACAACGTACGTTGTTGGTGATGGCCGGTGGTACAGGTGGACATATATTTCCTGCGCTAGCGGTGGCTAATGCCTTGCGTCTTGAGGGTTGGGATGTGGTGTGGTTAGGCGCAAACGGCGCGATGGAAACTCGCGTTGTACCGCAACACGGCATCGATTTGGTGACGCTTAAAATTACCGGTGTCCGTGGTAAAGGTTGGTTAAAAAAACTCAGCCAACCGTGGGTGCAAACCAAAGCTTTGTTGGCGGCTTTGAATCTGATTTTCCGTCGCCGTCCTGATGTAGCGATTGGTTTTGGTGGGTTTACCGGTTTTCCTGGCGGTTTGGCGATGCGTTTGTGCTGGTTGCCGTTGGTGATTCATGAGCAAAACTCAGTGGCGGGTTTAACCAACCGTGTGTTGTCGAAAATTGCCAATCGAGTGTTGTTTGCGTTTCCGTCGGCATTTCCTAATCAGGCCGATTGTGTGGGCAATCCAGTACGCAGTGAAATCGCCCAAGTGGCCGAACCTGCTGAGCGTTTTGCTGGCAGAACTGGGCCTTTAAAGATTTTGGTGGTGGGCGGCAGTTTAGGCGCGCAAGTATTTAATGAACAATTACCGAAAGCCTTGGCGCTGATTGCACCGGCTGATCGCCCGCTGGTGACGCATCAATCGGGTGAAAAGCATTTAGAGACATTGCGCGCGAATTATGCCGCTGCGAATGTAACGGCCGATTGTGTGGCGTTTATTGCCGATATGGCGCAAGCGTATGCCGATGCCGATTTGATTTTGTGCCGTTCTGGCGCGTTAACGGTGGCCGAGCTTGCGTGCGTGGGTGCGGCCAGTATTTTGGTGCCATTTCCGCATGCGGTGGATGACCATCAAACCGGCAATGCGCAATTTTTAAGTGAAGCTGGCGCCGGGATTTTATTAGCTCAATCACACAGCAGTCCAGAAAAACTGGCGCAATGGATTCAAGAAATGACGCGTGAACGCTGCCTAACGATGGCAACGGCCGCGCGTGCTTTAGCTCAACCTAATGCAACGGCGGCAGTCGTTGCAGTGATTAAAGAATTAGCGCAATGAAACATAAAGTAAAACGCATTCATTTTGTTGGGATTGGTGGGGTCGGCATGAGTGGGATTGCCGAAGTATTGCTCAATTTAGGTTTTGAAATTAGTGGTTCGGATTTAGGTGTCAGCGCCACAACGCAACGCTTAGTGAATGCGGGCGCCCAAGTATTTCAAGGGCATGCGGCTGAGTTTGTTGCCGATGCCGATGTAGTGGTGATTTCGAGTGCGGTGAAAGACGACAATCCCGAAGTGATTGCCGCGCGCCAGCGCAAGATTCCCGTGGTACCCCGCGCAATGATGTTGGCTGAATTGATGCGCTTAAAGCAAGGTATTGCCATTGCCGGTACGCACGGCAAAACCACCACCACCAGCTTGAGTGCCAGTGTGCTCGAGGCTGCGGGCTTGGACCCAACCTTTGTGATTGGCGGCAAGCTACACGCCGCAGGCTCGAATGCCCGCTTAGGGCAGGGCGACTTTTTGGTGGCCGAAGCCGATGAAAGCGATGCGTCGTTCTTGCTCCTCACGCCGGTAATTTCGGTGGTGACCAATATCGATGCCGATCATATGGACACGTATGGCCATGATTTTGAAAAACTAAAGCAAGCGTTTATCGATTTTCTGCATCATTTGCCGTTTTATGGTCGGGCGATTTTATGTATTGATGATCCGCATGTGCGCTCGATCTTGCCGAAAGTGACCAGCCCAGTGACCACGTATGGGGTGTCAGACGACGCAATGTTGCGTGCAGAAAACATTGTGGCGGATAACGGCATGATGCGCGTTTTGATGCGGTTTGGGAAAACGGCGAATCACGTCGCTTGGCCGTCACGCTCAATATGCCGGGTATGCACAATGTACTCAATGCACTTGCTGCGATTGCCATCGGGATTGAAGTCGGGGCGGATGAGGCGTCGATTGTATCGGCACTGGAGCGTTTCCAAGGCGTGGGTCGTCGTTTCCAGCGCTATGGCGAAGTCGCTTTACCTGCGGGTGGTTCGTTTACCTTGATCGATGATTATGGTCATCATCCGGTTGAGATGGCGGCAACGCTGGCTGCAACGCGTGGCGCGTTCCCGGGGCGTCGCTTGTTATTGGCGTTTCAACCGCACCGCTATACGCGAACGCGTGATTGTTTTGAAGATTTTGTCAAAGTACTCAATACCGTGGATGGCTTATTACTGGCTGAAGTGTATGCCGCCGGTGAAACGCCGATTGTTGCTGCCGATGGCCGATCTTTAGCTCGTGCTGTGCGAGTGGCCGGCAAAATTGAGCCGGTGTTTGTGGCGCAAATTACCGATATGCCAACGGCAATTTTTGCCGCAGTGCAAGCGGGTGACGTGGTGGTGACGATGGGCGCAGGCACCATTGGGAATACACCGAAATTATTATGTGAGATGGTGAAATGAGTGGTGTTGATGTGAAAGCAATGGGTAAAGTTGCAGTATTAATGGGGGGGGCTTCGAGCGAGCGAGAAATTTCTTTGCTTAGCGGCGCGGGTGTATTGGAGGCTTTAGTTCGCCAAGGCGTTGACGCGCATCGCTTTGATCCGGCTGAAAAACCATTGTCAGCGTTGCATGATGAAGGGTTTGAGCGCGCCTTTTTGATCTTACACGGCGGTTATGGTGAGGATGGCACGATCCAAGGTGCTTTGGAATTTATGTCAATTCCTTACACTGGCTGTGGCGTGATGGCTTCGGCGATTGGTATGGACAAATGGCGCACCAAGCTGATGTGGCAAGCGGCCGGTTTACCGATTCCTGATTATGTTTTGCTGGATGCCAATAGTGATTTTACTGCCGTTGCCAAACAGTTAGATTTGCCACTGTATGTAAAGCCCGCCAATGGTGGCTCAAGCGTGGGGGTTACGCGTTGTACCAGCGTTGCACAAATTGCTCAGGCTTACACTGTAGCAGCACAGTACGATGCTTTGGTTTTGGCTGAACGCTCGATTAACGCCGGTGAATATTCTTGCGCAGTGCTTGATGGCAAGGCTTTGGCCACAGTCAAGATTGAGCCTGCGACTGAGTTTTATGACTTTGAAGCCAAATATATCCGTGATGACACGGTGTATCACTGCCCCGGTTTATTGGGTGAGCAAGAGCAAAAAGCGCGTGATTTATGTGAGGCAAGCGTATCGGGTGCTCGGTGCTTCGGGTTGGGCGCGAATCGACTTTTTAATGGATGAGCAGGGCGAAATGTTTTTGCTTGAGCCCAATACGGCACCTGGCATGACGACACACAGTCTATTTCCAATGTGCGCGCGTGAAGCGGGCATTAGCTATGACGATTTGGTATTGACAATTTTGGGAACAATCTCATAGGTTTTACGCTTTGTAAGGGTATATCCTTGCAACTATTGTTATAATTTGGCTACGTTTGCATACCCATGATGGGTGGGTGTTTGAATCGCCCAATTAGGAATCAATGAATATGCCTGAGCGGGCTTTAAACCAACACTTAAAAGTGAGTTGTTATGTGGGATAAGCCACAGCTATTGATGTGGCTTGCTAACTTGCTGACAGCTTTAGCATTGATGTTATTGTTTTACTCCTTATTGTTTTTGGCGGTGCATTCGCCATTGTTTCCGGTTCGCCGGATTAAGGTCGATGGGGATTTAGCGCATGTGACGCGCGAGAGCAGTTACGCTATGTGATTAAAAACGAATTAAAAGGGACGTTCTTTACCCTTGATTTGAATAAAACGCGGCAGAATTTTGAAAAATTACCGTGGGTACGTCAGGTTGAAGTGCGCCGTCGCTGGCCCGATCGATTAGAAGTCAATATTGAAGAGCACAAAGCAGTGGCGCGTTGGGGAACGACAGGGTTACTTAATTCGCATGGCGAAAAGTTTGATGCTGCAACCAGTGATCCCTTGCCCATTTTGGAAGGACCTGAAGGCTCTGAAAAACTGATGGTGAGTGAGTTTAAGGCTTTGCAAGCGGCGTTATTGCCTTTACAGCGAACGCCAACGCGTTTGTGGTTATCGGATCGCCGGGCATGGCGCTTTGAATTAGATAAGCAATTGATCGTAGAAGTAGGGCGTGATCAAGCGGTGGATAGGGTGAAGCGTTTTGTGAGCGCTTACCCCAATTCATTGGCTTTATTGCAGCAGCCATTTGAGTATGTGGATTTGCGTTATCCGAACGGTTTTGCCGTGCATTTACCATCGTATACGCCGTTAGAGGCTGGCAAGCAGGGCGTTAAGCCACCGCCGGTCGTAAAACCTAAGGCAAATAAAGCTTCGGCATGATTTATGCTTTTGGTATTTTTAATACCTAAAAAGCAATAAGTTGGCTGGGGTATTTAAAGTTAAACATTAAGAATTGTAAAAGAGGCTGTCAGTGACTAGGGATGCAAAAAACCTCATCGTTGGGCTAGATATCGGGACTTCTAAAGTGGTCGCGGTAGTGGCTGATGTGAAGGAAGATGGCTCTTTGAATGTGGTGGGCTTAGGGTCCGCAGCATCGAAAGGCTTGAAGCGCGGTGTTGTCGTTGATATTGAAAAAACCGTTGCAGCGATTCAGTCGGCATTGGGTGAAGCTGAATTGATGGCCGATTGCAAAATCAGCGAAGTGTATACCGGGATTGCCGGTAGCCATATCAAGAGCCTCAATTCGCACGGCATGGTGGGCAATTAAAGATAAAGAAGTCACCTCAGCAGATATTGAACGAGTGATAGAAACGGCGAGCGCGGTCAATATTCCAACTGATCATCAAGTCCTACACATTTTGTCGCAAGAGTATGTGATTGATGGTCAAGAAGACGTTAAAGAGCCGCTCGGTATGTCGGGCGTGCGCTTAGAAGTTCGGGTGCATATTGTGTCTGGCGCAGTGTCGGCAGTCCAAAACATCACCAAGTGCGTGCGCCGTTGTGGGCTAGAGATTGCTGAAGTGGTATTGCAACCATTGGCTTCCAGCTACGCCGTTCTGACTGAAGATGAAAAAGATCTTGGCGTGTGTTTGGTTGACATCGGTGGTGGCACTACCGATATCGCGGTATTTATTGGCGGATCGATTCGCCATACCGCAGTGATTCCAATCGCTGGCGATCAAATTACCAATGACGTGGCAATGGCATTGCGTACGCCAACCGGCGAAGCCGAAAACATCAAAATCCAACACGGCGTGGCATTACGCCATATGACCGATCCGCAAACCATGATCGAAGTGCCTGGCGTGGGTGAGCGCGGTGCGCGGCAAATGAGTCGTCATACGCTGGCTGAAGTGATCGAGCCCCGTGTTGAAGAATTGTATAGCTTTGTGCAAGCCGAATTACGCCGTGTCGGTTTGGAAGATCGCTTGTCGAGCGGGATTGTGATTACTGGTGGCGCTGCATTGATGCCGGGTATGACTGATTTAGCTGAAGAGATTTTCCATATGCCGGTGCGCTTAGGTTTGCCGCGTTATGTGGGTGGATTGGCTGAAGTGGTTAAAAATCCACGTTATTCCACTGCGGTTGGCTTGCTGTTATTGGCGCGCCAACAAATGCAAAAAGCACCCGGTGCTAGAGGGAAAGAAGGCGGCATGGGTGATGTTTTTAGCAGAATGAAGGCATGGTTTCAAAATAACTTCTGAAATATTCGGGTAAGCAGTAAAATCGGGCAAGAGGAGAGTGAAAATGGCATTATTAATTGAAGTACCAGAGGTTTCACATCACGTGAATATCAAAGTGATTGGCGTTGGTGGCGCAGGCTGCAATGCAATCAACAATATGATCGAGCATGCGATGCAGTCGCACGGCGTTGATTTTATTTCCGCCAATACCGATGCTCAGGTTTTGAAGCAATCGCGGGCGGACAATGTGGTTCAGTTGGGCGCTGAACTCACCAAAGGCTTTGGCGCTGGTTGTGATCCTGATATTGGCCGACAAGCTGCTGAAGAAGATCGCGAACGCATTGCTGAATTGATTTCTGGCGCCGATTTATTATTTATCACTGCCGGTATGGGTGGTGGTACCGGCACTGGCGCCGCACCTGTGATCGCACAAGTGGCGCGTGAAAAAGGTATTTTGACGGTCGGCGTGGTGACTTCACCCGGGCAAGACGAAGGCCGTCGCCAAAAAGTGGCACAAGTCGGGATTGATGAATTGTCGCGTTATGTGGATTCATTGATTGTGGTTTCTAACCAAAAAAACTTGAAGAAGTTTTAGGCGATGATGTCACGGTGGATGAAGCTTTCCGTGCGGCTGATGACGTATTACGTAATGCAGTGGGTTCGATTGTTGAAATCATTCAATACCCAGGCTTGATTAACGTTGACTTCGCTGACGTTAAAACTGTGATGCGTGAAATGGGTATGGCGATGATGGGCTCGGCACATGCCACAGGTCCTGATCGTGCGATTCGTGCCACCGAAGAAGCCATTCGTTGCCCATTGCTCGACAATATTAGCTTTAAAGGCGCACGTGGCGTGTTGGTGAATTTCTCGACCGCCCCAGGCAAGTTGAAAAAATCAGAAACCCGCCAAGCGCTGGAAATTATCGAATCACACGTTGCTGAAGGCGCATTGGTGAAACACGGTGTGGTTTACGATGAAGCCCTGGGTGAAGACGAAATCCGCGTGACTTTAGTGGCAACCGGTTTGGGTGGCAAAGCGATTAGCACGCCATCACTGACGGTAGTGAATAACCCAATGCAAAAAACTGGCACCGATAATGCCGCCTACGATGAGGCCTATGATACGCCAGCAATATGGCGCAATAATCGCGGTAGCCGTGCGGCAGAAACGCCAGCTCGTCCAGCGGCAATGAGCAATATCGATATGGATATTCCGGCATTTTTACGTCGTCAAGCGGATTAATTGTTTCGCTGGATTGGCGTAATAAATGAAATCAATCAGTATGATTGGAATGATTTAACCAGTCTTTTGCCTAGGACTGGTAAAATCAAGCAATTGATTGTTTAGGCAGAATGGCCATGTTTTTACAAAGAACTTTGGATTCGACGATCCATGCGACAGGGGTTGGTTTGCATTCGGGTGAGAAAGTAAAACTCACTTTGCGACCGGCTGCTGCTGATACTGGCATCGTTTTTAAGCGCTCTGATTTACCCGAGTCGGCGCCTTTCAAAGTCGGCCCCGATTTAGTGAACGACACGCGACTCTCCTCAACGCTGGTGCAAGACGGCGTGCGTGTCGGCACGATTGAGCATTTAATGTCAGCATTTGCTGGGCTCGGTATCGACAATGTGATTGTCGAAGTCGATGCGCCAGAAATGCCGATTATGGATGGTTCTGCTGCGCCTTTTATTTATTTGATTCAAACGGCTGGGGTGCGCGAATTAGATGCCCCCAAGCAGTTTGTCAAAGTCATCAAACCGATCGAAGTGCATGATGGTGATAAATGGGTCAAGTTTGAGCCGCATAATGGCTACAAAGTGTCCCTCACGATCGATTTCAAGCATCCCGCGTTTAAAAAATCTGCGCAAACGATCACGTTGGATTTTGCTGATTCAAATTACATCAGTGAAATTGCCCGCGCGCGCACCTTTGGTTTTATTCATGAAGTTGAATATTTACGCATGAACGGTTTGGCTCGCGGCGGCAATATGGATAATGCCGTGGTCATCGATGAGTTTCGCGTGCTGAATGAAGGTGGCTTGCGATTTGAAGATGAATTTGTTCGCCATAAAGTCCTCGATGCAATTGGCGACTTATATATCTTAGGCCACCCTTTGATTGCGGCTTTTTCTGGCTATAAATCGGGGCACGCCATGAATAATAAATTGCTGCGTGAGCTACTTTCAGATCCAAGTAATTATGAAATGGTCAGTTTTGATCGGCTTAAAGATGTGCCTTCGTCGTTTCATGACCTTCCTCCGCTTGGCATTTAATGCCCCTTTGATTGACGCGTGTTTTATTGCAAGGACATGATGGTTTATGCCGCGCTTTTATATTGATTTGCCACTTTCAATTGGGCAAAGTTTTGACTTACCCGAGTCGGTGGCGCGGCATGTGCAAGTATTGCGTTTGCAGCAGCTAGTGAAGAAATTATTTTATTTAATGGCCAAGGTGGTGAATTTACTGCGCAAATTGCGGCCATGGGTAAAAAAAACGTTAGTGTCGATGTGTTGTCTTTTGCCGATGTAGATCGTGAATCGCCGTTGAGAATTACCTTGGTTCAGGCGATTTCTGCGGCTGATCGCATGGATTACACGGTGCAAAAAGCCGCCGAGCTCGGCGTTGCTGTTTTGCAGCCGGTGATTTCGCAATATTGCCAGCAGCGCTATTCAGGCGAGCGCGCCGAAAAACGACTGGCGCATTGGCAAGCGATTGCTGCCAGTGCCGCTGAGCAATGTGGCCGAACGCGCTTATTAGAAATTCGGCCCATCCTCACGTTGGCGCAATTTTTAGCTCAGCCAAATTCGTGCGAATTAAAATTATTGCTGTGCCCAACCGGTGCTGTGGCCTGGGCTAGCTTGCCAGAAAAAAGTGGTGAGCGTTTGTGTGTTGATCGGCCCTGAGGGCGGGTATTCGTCTGAAGAAGATGATTTAGCGATTGCTGCGGGCTATACCTCTGTATTGTTGGGGCCGAGGATTTTACGCACCGAAAGCGTGGCGCCGGTCATCGCCGGTTTATTGCAATCTCGTTATGGGGATTTTTAAAGCGCTTCGCGGTTTATGATCCAGTGCGATCCAGACCAGATGCTTCGCTTATATGTCAACAAAGCCTACGTCAGCGTAGGCTTTTTATTTGCGCTAAATAGTGTGAATGTTGCGCTGCTGTCCTGAGCGAGACGTGACTCCGTTATAATCTGACTTTATTGCTTTTTTTTTCTACTGAGCTCATGAATAGCAAACAGCTGTATTTCCGAATTCTTGCCTACTTTGGCCCGTACCGCGGCATCGCCGTGATGTCGATTTTGGCCATGGTGGTGGCTGGCGGTGTCGATGCCGCGATGGTCAAAATGCTCGGCGTGATTATTGATAGCTTTAAGCAAAATCAGGCGGCAGCACAGGCCGCATGGTTGATGCCATTGGCTTTGTTTGGCTTAGGCTTGGTGCGTTTGATTTCTAGCTTTGGCTACGAATATGGCAGTGCTTGGTTGTCGTCACGCGTGATGCATAATTTACGCCAGCAAGTGTTTGAGCGGATGATGGCCATGCCGATTCGCTTTTTTGATCAATCGTCAGTCGGCGTTTTATTGTCGCGAGTGACGTTTGATATTAACCAGATTATGGATGCGGGCTTGAATGTGCTCACCGTGCTGGTCAAAGACTCGGTGATGGCGATTGCTTTGCTTGGCATTATGCTGTGGACCGATTGGCAGCTGACTTTGTTTTGCTTGATTATGCTGCCCGGTGCGGCAGTATCGATTCGGATTGTGAGTAAACGCCAGCGTCGATTATCGCAACAAACGCAAGACACCATGGGCGAAATGAGCCAGATCTTGGATGAGAGCTTGGGTGGACAGCGAATTATTAAGATTTTTGGTGGAGCAAACTATGAAGCGAAACGTTTTGGTGCCGCCAATCAAAATGTGCGGCGTTTAACCGTAAAGCGCGCAGCCACCGCGAGTTTGAATTCTGGCTTTACGGTGTTTTTAATTGCGGTAACGATTGCGGCGATTATTTATTTTGCTGGTTTACGCGCAGCCGATGGCGCGATGACCGCAGGCTCATTTGTGACGTTTATGAGTTCCATGATGCTGTTACAGCAGCCAATTAAAAATCTATCTAAGCTCAGCGATTCATTGCATCGTGGTTTGGCCGCCGCAGACTCGGTGTTTGGTATTTTGGATCAGCCATTAGAGCCAGATCACGGCACATTGGCGCCGCAGCGCGTGAAAGGACACATCACGATTAGCCAGCTGGAGTTTGCCTATCAAGTGGATGGCGTGAAAGCGTTAGCAGGCATTGATTTAGACATTAAACCCGGTGAAAGCGTGGCTTTGGTCGGCCAGTCAGGCAGTGGCAAAACCACTTTGGCCAATTTGATTCCGCGATTTTATGAGCCGAGCGCCGGTGAAATTCGTCTGGATGGCGAGTTGCTGGCGGATTATCGTTTGGCCAATTTACGTTCACAAATCGCTTTAGTGTCGCAAGATATGGTGTTATTTAATGACAGCGTTGCCGCCAATATTGCGTATGGTGTGGATGAAATCGATATGGCGCGGGTGCGCGCAGCAGCAGATGCGGCATTTGCAACTGAATTTATTGAACAAATGCCACAAGGCTTTGCGGAAATGCTCGGTGAAAATGGTGTGCGTTTATCGGGCGGCCAGCGACAACGCTTAGCGATTGCAAGGGCGATTTATAAAGACGCACCGATCTTGATTTTGGATGAAGCAACCAGTGCGCTTGATACCGAGTCAGAACGCAAAGTGCAAGAAGCACTAGAAAACCTGATGGTGGGGCGTACTACCTTGGTAATTGCGCATCGCTTATCCACCATTGAAAAAGCTGACCGCATTGTGGTGATGCAGCAAGGCAAAATCATTGAAGGCGGTACGCATCAAGAGCTGATTCAGCGAGAAGGCGTATATACGCAGATGCATGCGGTGCAATTCTCTTTGGCTGAAAATACCGTGGCTACGAGCTAACAGCAATCAGCACGGCATTGCCGTGCTGATTGTTTATTGAGTCAGTGACTTTAAGCCAATTTTGGCTTCAATATGCGTGCTTTTGAGTGTTTCTTCGAGTTTTTTCCAGTTTTCTGCTTGTTTAGAGCGATCGTTTTCACGGTGCCAAAGATGCAGCACCGGCACCGCAAAACGGCCGTCTTTGATGCCGACGCCTAGGCGCAGCAAGCGGATTGCAAAATCCGAATCTTCATGCCCCCAGCCAGAAAAGCTTTCGTCAAAGCCATTGATGGCGATGAAATCGGCTCTCCAAACGCCTAAATTACAACTTTTCACCACTTCCCAACGAGTTCGCCGTTTTTTGCGTGCATCAGCGAGTTTTAAGCGTAGGCAAGGCCAAGCTCGATTGGTTTTGCCGGATAATTTGGCGGTAAACCATTGCCAGATTGACCAGTCCATGATGTTGATGGCGTCTGGTTGCTCGAGTAAGGTGGCGGTGAATGCTTCCGAGAGCAGGATTCGATTGCCCGCCACATACCAGGTGGTTTCCACCAACATGGCATGTTGTTGCAAAAAATCGGGCATCGGCACGCAATCACCATCGAGAAACACCAGATAATCCCCTTGGGATTGGGCTGCTGCTCGATTACGAATTGCGCCAGCGCGAAAGCCAAGATCTTCGTGCCATACATGGTGCAATGCACATGGAAAATGGCTTTGCCATGATTGGATTAATGCAAAAGTATCATTTTTAGAGCCATCATCGGCAATAAGCACTTCCCATTCGATAGGGCTGGTTGTTTTTTGTCGGGCTAATCCAGCGAGGACTAAATTGAGTGCTTTAGGCCGATTGTAAGTGGTGACAATGATAGAAATTTTCATTTTTTTTCTTGCAGATACATCAGTTTGAGTTGGCGATAGTACGCGCCTTCGGCATTAGATACCGCCAAAATAAAGCCTTCTCGCCCATCTAAAAAGCCGCGTTGTAAAACGTAAGTACGAATAAACGTCCACCAGCCTTTGTAAATCGCTTTACCTAAGCTCGAGCGTTCGCCGCGCTGCAAACGTTGCTCAGCGCCAGCACTGGAATAGCGATTCACTTTATCGAGTACGTCATCTAAGCGATCAAATGAGTAATGTAAAAGCTGGCCAGCTAATAGCGGCGCTTGGCCTGAAAAATTGAGTTTTTCATGCACTAAAGATTCGGAATAAGCCGCGTGCCCACGTTGGAATAAGCGTGGCAAATGATCGGGGTTCCAGCCGGAATGATTAATCCAGCGGCCGCAGTAATTGGATAGGCGACTGATTTGATACACGCTGGCCGTCGGCGCTTTGATCGCGGCTTGAATGCTTTGCATCAGCTCGGCATCGAGCACTTCATCGGCATCCAGCGCTAAAATCCAATCGGTATCGAGTAGGGCAATTGCGCGATTTTTTTGGATACCAAAGCCGGGCCAATCGGTGGTTTGCTCAATATGAGCGCCGTAAGCTTGTGCAATGCTTAAAGTTTGATCGGTACTACCCGAATCTAAAACAACGATTTTATCGCACCAAGTGACAGCATTAAGACAGTCTGCAAGATGTGCTTGGGCATTTTTAGTAATGATGGCAACGCCAATAGTCGGCATGGGTTTCGTTTTTACTTGAGTCAGGCTGCTATAATCGCTCTTCTCGCGGCGTCAGGCAAGTCGGCTTGGCGGTTGGGGCATAGTGTTGGCCGTAAGTTAGCGACTTGACCGATTGCTCCGAGTGATGGAATTTCGTGATTTTGGCTTTTTTTGCGCCGTTCTCGATTGCCAGCGGATTGAGAGTGGATGAATCTTTGCCGAGAGAACAAAATGAGCAAATCAATTGCGACTCTAGGGCCTGTTGACGTTTGGTTTCCCGCCGCGCGGGAGTACTTTTCACGGCGAATCAAGGCGTAGTAAGCGATGCATAGTCATTCTATGTGAACTTGCTACAACGTACGATGCGCCGAGAAAAGCGCCCAGTCCTTCGGGTTTGGCGGCTTTTAGCCTGATGCTGCGTTACGAAACGCTGGCGTAGAGTGACTACGCTGCACGCTTCGTGCCTTGCCTCAGGCTAAAATCCGCACAAACGCGGCTGGTAAACCAAGCGTCAACAGACCCTAGCATCTCGCGATCTAATCGTCGTGAATTCAAGTTCATCTTTGGCTTTGAGCTAACGAGAAAACATTTTATCAAGGTCATTTAGCAATGTTGTGGACGAATCAAAAAGCAGTATTGGTGGTGTTATTGTTCTCGGCTTTGCTCGGGTTTGCGCTGCCAAGCAGCACTGCGCTGACCAATATCATGGTGCCGTTGTGTGGTCTGTTGGGCTTATATTGGGCGCGTGGCCAAATTGTTGATTTCTTTCGCAGCAACCCATTCGCCTTATTGCCCTTGCTGTTGTGGTTGGCATTGGGGCTAGGTGCGTGTGTTTTCTCCGGCGCCAGAAGCGTGGGCTTATTTTGCTAAATATAAAAAACTGCTGTTTATTCCCTTGCTGGCGCTGTTTTTTCTAAAAGGGCCAGAGAAAACCATCCAGTATGCGATTGCTGGTTTTTTAGTCGGCAATTTAGGGATTTTATTGCTATCAAGCTTGGTTTGGTTTACAGGCCAGCCGACATGGTTTGGCACGACGTTTGTCGCCGCGTCGGCAATTTCTAAAAATGCCATCGCGCAAACCTTCTTAATGGCTTTTGCTGGCGTAGTGTGGTTCGCCATCGGGATTCGCTATCGGCAATGGGCGGGATTTTTGCTGGCCGTAGCTAGTTTTGCTGGCGTGTATTTAATGTCGCCGCAGCGCACTGGGCATTTGGCTGGTCTAGTGTTGCTGATGACTTTGGGCTGGATGTTTTTGCAGCATCGCTGGCGGTATGGGTTTGTGGCGTTATTGAGCCTTGGCGTGCTGGTGATTGCGCTTAGCAATAATCCTGTGCAACAACGGGCTAAATTGGGCGTAACCGAAGTCATCGCTTGCCAAGCGGCGCTCAATACACCACAGCAAGATCAGGCGTGTTTAACGTCAATGGGCATTCGTAGTGTTTTTTATCTTACGGCGCTCAAGCAAATCGCTGAATATCCTTTGTTGGGTAAGGGTACTGGGGCGATCAAGACGCAAATTGGCCCGCTGGAGATGAGTAATCCGCACAATGAATATTTGCTACAAGGCATGCAACTGGGATTGCTGGGCGTGGTTTTGTATCTGGCTTTACTGGCGAGTGCGCTCAAAATGGCGCTGGGTCTGCCTCGCGTTTGGGCTGCCGTCGCGGTGGGGGTGACGCTGTCGTACGCAGTGTGTAGTTTGTTTAATTCTTTACTGATGGATATTTCCGAAGGAAATACCTTTTCGGTGTTTTTTGCGCTATTGCTGGCCGCGTCAGCATTCATCGCCAAGTCAAAAAAGGAGTTGGATCGTGTCTGATTCAGTTGGCATCGTTACCCCGCAAAAATGGGTGTTTGAGGCGCCGATCACGCTGTCATCGGGCGCCGTATTACCGCGCTATGAGTTGATGGTGGAAACCTATGGTGAGCTTAATGCCGATAAATCGAATGCGATTTTGATTTGTCACGCTTTGTCGGGCCATCATCATGTGGCGGGTTACCACACGGCGGAGGATAAAGCCCCGGGTTGGTGGGACAGTATGATTGGGCCGGGCAAGCCGATTGATACCAATCGCTTTTTTGTCATTGGCGTGAATAATCTGGGGGGGTGTCACGGCTCAACTGGTCCTTCGAGTATTAATCCGGCGACGGGTGAGCCGTATGGCTCGGCTTTTCCGGTGGTTTTGGTGCGTGATTGGGTGGAGACACAAGCGCGCTTGGCCGATCGTTTAGGGATCCAACAATTTGCGGCAGTTATTGGCGGCAGCTTGGGGGGTATGCAGGCACTACGCTGGTCAATCACATATCCTGAGCGTATACGTCATGCTTTAGTCATTGCGTCTGCACCTAAGCTCACCACCCAAAACATTGCGTTTAATGATGTGGCACGCCAAGCGATAATTACTGATCCTGAATTTCATGGCGGCGACTTTTACCAGCATGGCGTCGTGCCTCGGCGCGGATTGCGCTTGGCGCGCATGCTCGGACATATTACTTATTTGTCTGATGATGGCATGGGCGAGAAATTTGGCCGTTTATTGCGCACCGGTGAATACCAATATGGCTTTGACGTTGAATTCGAAATCGAATCGTATTTACGTTATCAAGGCGATAAATTTGCCAATGTGTTTGATGCCAATACCTATTTATTAATGACCAAAGCCTTGGATTATTTTGATCCAGCACGGCATTACGGCGGCAGTTTGGCAGAGGCGATGCGGCAGGCGAAGGCTAAATTTTTGGTGGTGTCATTTACCACCGATTGGCGTTTTGCCCCAGCGCGCTCGCGTGAAATTGTCAAAGCTTTGCTCGACGCTGATCGAACCGTCTCATACGCCGAGATTGAATCGCAGCACGGGCACGATGCCTTTTTAATGCAAGATGCGCCGTATATGAATGTGATGCGCGCCTATTTAAACAATGTGGCGAAGGAGCAGGTGTAATGGCTGAACTCATAAATCTTCGTCCTGACTTAGAGCATATTGCGCAGTTGATTAAGCCAGCATCTCGGGTGTTGGATTTGGGCTGCGCTGATGGTGAGTTATTGGCTTGGCTGCAAGCGAATAAACAAGTGCGCGGCATTGGCGTTGATGTCGATGTGAATTCGATTGTGCATTGCGTTGAAAAAAAATCTGAACGTGATTCAAGCCGATATGGAAAGCGGATTGCAGCATTTTGAAGACGGCAGTTTTGACTTTGTGGTGTTGTCGCTGACGATTCAATCGATGCATAACGTTGAGCTAATTTTGCAAGAAATGCTGCGCGTTGGCCGTTGCGGGATTGTAACTTTTCCAAATTTTGGTTATTGGGAAAACCGCTGGCAAATCCTTAAGGGGCAAATGCCCGTCTCGGAAACTATTCCTTATGAATGGTATAACACGCCGAATATTCATTTTTGTACCGTGAATGACTTTAGCCAGTTGCTCGCAAAATTAGGCATGCAAGTCGATGGACAAGTGGTGTTGCATCAAGGTGAACCTGTCAATTTTCTGCCTAATTTATTGGGTAGTTTGGCACTGGTGCAGTTTAGCCAAACGAAAGTGGTCTAGGGGTAATACTCGATAGGTGTATTGCCCCGTGTCATTGATAATTATTTCTTCTTAGGGCTATACCTCAAAGGCAAAACATGAAAACGATACGCTTTGGCATGATTGGTACCGGCAGTATCGCGCAACGTTTTGTCTCGGGTTTAGCCCATGTCCCGCAAGCTGAAGCGCTGGCGGTATTTAACCGTACCACCAGCAAAGCCAAGCTGTTTGCTGCGGCCAATCAAATACCCCAAGTATATGCCACGCTGGATGAACTACTCGCGAGTGACATCGACGCGGTGTATATCGCCACGCCACATCCTAGCCATGCCGCGCTGAGTATCGCGGCGCTCAAAGCAGGTAAAGCGGTGTTGTGTGAAAAGCCCGCTGCGGTCACTTTGGCCGAGTTGGATGAGGTCATCGCCACTGCGCAAGCGGCGCAGCGCCTTTATATGGAGGCGATGAAGCCGGCATTTTTTCCTTTATACCAACAGATTCGCGAACGCATCACTGCTGGTGCTATCGGTGACGTGAAGTTCATTCGCGCAGGCTTTGCCAACCCCAATGTGCCAGCCGACCACGCAGTGCTCGATCCAGCGCAAGCGGGCGGTGGTTTGCTCGATATTGGCATTTATGCCGCGTTTTTGGCGGTGGATTGGCTGGGCACGGCGAGCGAAGTGCAAAGCTTAGGGCGAATTGGCGCCACTGGCGTGGATACTTTTGCCAGTTGGCAGAGCCAGCATCAACATGGGATTAGCCAGCTCTATTGTGGACTCGATGTGGCAGGCAGTGGCGAGGCGCTAATTTCTGGTACGCAAGGCTATGTGTTGCTGCACGACAAATGGTGGAATCCAGCCCGAGCAACCTTAGTCACGGCGACTGGCGAACATGAAGCATTGGCGATGCCCCCTGTCGGCTCTGGGCTAAATTACGAAACCGCACATTTTTGCGAGCTGCTGCGATCTGGGCAGCAAGAAAGCCCTATTTTACTGCACGCGAAAACCCGCGCAGCTTTACAGATGACGCTGCAAGCACATGATGAAATTGCTGATGCGCGGATTATAAGTTGATCGTTTTTAGTGCCTGCGGCACAGTGTTTTACAGTCGCAGTCCGCGACGGGGACCCCGTTTTCTTTGTCTCGCCAAAGAAAACGGGGGAAAAGAAAGGCGACCCGAGCGCGCCCAGCTCCGCTGTGCCCTCGATCGATCGTGAGCCAAACGACAAAGCTGTTTGTCTCCCTCCTCACTCGGTGCGCTTAGACGGGATTTTTAAGCCCCAGCTCAACGAGCGTGGCACAGCATCTGCCCCAAGCTAAATATTAGCTATGATTATATGGGTATTTGGCTGTAGGCCAAATTAATTAACGGATAGAGAGAGATACATGAGTAAAGACTATTTACTAGATGAAAGCCGTATGAAGAAAGTCGCTACTGGTCATGGCCTGTGTGTGGTCAGTGATGAAGTGACGATTGAAGGTTATCCGGTGGGCTTGATGTATCGAGAAAAGCCCAGCAAAGCGGGCGATAGTGGCTGGCGGTTTTTTTCTGGCTGTGAAGAAAATGCTTTTTTGAATAATCCAAAAAATCACAGCGAATTCGATGTGAACGTCATCGCCAATTACGATAGCAGGGTGATTGTCTTGCTCGATTCGCCGATTGGCAGCGTGTTTGAAAAAGGCCCAGATGCTGAGGCTTTTGTCGCGGTGACCGATTGGTCGCCGTTGGATTAAGCAATCTAAATTTTAAAAATAATTTTGAGTTTATTTATATATGCGTCTTGCCATAGTAACTGGCGGTTCACGTGGACTTGGGGCTGAGCTTTGTCAGCAATTGGCGGAGCAAGGCTATGAGTTAATAGAGTTTTCTCGTAGTGCTCCATATTCATTTTCTCAATATATTGATTTGGCTGATCCACTACTGAGTGCTGAGCGAGTGGCAAAAGCATTACTGCATTTTAAGGATGTAACGCTTGATGAAGTTCTGATGATCAATAATGCAGGTGTGCTCGATCCAATTGGTGTCGCTATGAATTATAGCCCGCACCAGCTGTTGGCGAATTTGAATGCTAATTTTTGCTCGGCGATTTTGATCATCAGTGAAGTAATTCGGACGTTTCAGGCGCATTCTTGTCAGAAACGGATCGCAAATATTTCATCAGGTGCAGCAAATAAAGGTTATGCAGGTTGGTCTTTATATTGTGCGAGCAAGGCGGGCATGGAGAATTTTGTGGCGAGTGTGGCAATGGAACAGAAACATCAAGCGCAGGCATTTGATGTCATCAATATCGATCCAGGTGTGATGGATACTGAAATGCAGGCCACGATTCGTACCGTGAACGAAGTCGATTTTCCTGATGTAGCGCGCTTTATTCAGCGCAAGGAAACTGGAGGCTTGATCGCCCCAGCACAAACGGCTAAGGCCGTAATTCAAATTGTGCAATTAGCTACGCTGGATGCGGGTAGCCGATATGTGGCTGCTGATTACTTTGCAAATTCAATTGAAGTTTAAGTGAGAAAAATGATGCTTCATATAAGTTGCCAGTTTGACTCAGGTTCTATCGATGTGATCGATGCCAGCGATGCCGCTAATATTCGCCTGCAATTGCGTCCCGATAATGCCTCTGACTTTTCGCAGTGGTTTCACTTTCGCTTAACCGGCGCGCGGGATCAGGATTGTACTTTGCGTATTGAAAACGCTGGGCAAAGCGCGTATCCCGATGGTTGGCCTGATTATCAGGCGGTGGCCAGTTACGATCGCGAGAATTGGTTTCGCGTTGATACCGAATACGATGGGCAAACTTTAAGCATTCAACATACGCCGATGACTGATGCGGTGTGGTTTGCTTATTTTGAGCCGTATTCTTGGGAGCGCCATCAAGCCTTGATCGGCAGTGCTTTAAGCTATGCGCTGTGGGTTGATCTAATACCCCTTGGGGTAACGCCTGACGGCCATGATTTAGACATGCTACGCGTTGGCATACCCCTCGGGCATAAGAAAAACATCTGGATTACTGCGCGTCAGCATCCGGGCGAGTCGATGGCCGAATGGTTTGTTGAGGGCTTGCTAGAAACCTTGCTCGATCCAGAAAATGCCGTCGCTCGCCGCTTGCTCGAACATTGCGTGTTTTATATCGTACCGAATATGAATCCCGATGGCAGCGTGCGTGGCAATTTGCGCACTAATGCTCAAGGCGCGAATTTGAATCGCGAATGGGGTACACCGAGCTTGGCGCGCAGCCCTGAAGTCTTTTGGGTGCGGGAGAAAATGCAAGAAATCGGCGTCGATGCGTTTTTAGATATTCATGGTGATGAAGCCATTCCACATAATTTTGTTGCCGGTTGCGAAGACAACCCGTCGTTTTCTAGCAAACAACGCGATTTGCAAGCCACGTTCAAAGCCGCATGGTTGGCGGCGAGCCCAGATTTTCAAACTGAATTTGGTTATACCGATAGCCATTTTGGTCCAGAAACCTTAACGCTGGGTACCAATTGGGTGGGGCACAGCTTTGATTGTTTGGCGTATACGGTGGAAATGCCGTTTAAAGATACCGCCAGCCATCCTCTGCCCGAAGTTGGCTGGAATGGCGAGCGATCCAAGCAGTTTGGCGCGAGCGTATTAACGGCGTTGTTGGCGGTGGCACACCAGTTGAAATAAGCTGTTTGCGGAGTTCGTCATGAATGACCCTAGAGTAACGCAGTTATTGCATGATCTGGCTTTGGCCGATGGCGACATACTGGCGATTGTTGAGGCCACTAGAGCGCTGATTTATTCGCAAGTGCCAACGGCCAGCGAGCGTGTGATGTATGGCGGTTTGATGTTTGGCGACGCCAGCGATTTTTGCGGGGTGTTTGCGTATAAAAATCACGTTTCGCTCGAGTTTGGCCGTGGTTGTGATTTGCAAGACGTCGCAGGCGTACTCGAAGGTGGAGGCAAATTTCGTCGGCATATCAAATTGATGCAGGTGGCTGATTTAGAGGCCAAATCGGTGGCGCAATATATTTTGCAGGCGCACGCGCTGTAACTGATTGGCAGGATGCCACAAGCACGACCCGCCCGAAGCCGTTATACTTGCCTCACTTTAATCAAGGAGAAGGCATGATGAATGCAAAAATCAAACGTCTGACTAAACGCCAACAAAAACGCTATTTATTGCGTGAAGCCGAAAAAGTATTGTGCAATTTGCTGATGAGCCCAACAGCGCCAAGCAATGTGCAAATTGAAGCTGCAGTTTCAGCGCGCTACAACGAGATTTTTAAATCAGCGTAAGCGCCATTGAATCGCCAAGCAACCCCGTAGCGTGCTGCGGGGTTTTTTTATGTGGCGGGAATGTGGATTTGTTGTCTTGGCAAAGCCTCACAACAGGCGTAAGTTTAAGACCGTTTCGTCACTTGGGATTTAAAGATGCTTAATCCATTCGCCACTGAAACAGTGACATTTGAAACCCCGATCGCCATGCTGATTGCTTGCCATGATCGCGTTCGCCAATATGCTGCGCTGACCGAAACCTTGGCGCTGCATCTGCAGCAGCAAGGTGCTGACGCGGCCGCTGTGGCTGGCGCTCAGTCGATTTTGCGTTACTTTGATATCGCCGCACCGCTGCATCATCAAGATGAAGATGAGGATTTATTTCCGGCATTGCTGGAGCACGCGTCACCCACATTGCGCGCAGACATTGAGCAAGTTATGGCTGAACATGCAGAACTCGCTCAGCTTTGGCATCAAGTTCGCCAAGCTTTATTGGCGGTGATTGCCGGGGATGCCAGCCGTTTGAGTTTGGCGCTGGCGCAGTCATTTGCCAAGCTGTATCCGGCGCATGCCGCTAAAGAGGAAATCGCCATTTACCCCGCGGCAGCGCAATTACTCGACGCCAATTGCTTGGCGCAATTGGGTAAAAATATGGCCGCACGGCGAACCGATGCAGCCCGTAGCGCGTGAATGGCACGTGGCGAGGTGCACTTCGCCACGCTGCAGTTTAGGCGCGCAAGCGGCGGCTAAATAAGTCGAGTGCTAGTTGATTACCTAAGCCGGCTAGTTGTGGGTCATAACGCTCGCCTTCGTCGCGCATAAAGGCGTGTGGGCCGTTAAATTCATGCCAAGTAAAGGTTTTGTCTGCCGCCACCAAACCTTGGTAAACGCGGGCGCGACCTGCCGCTGGAATATGTGGGTCTTGCTTGCCCCAAATCATTAATAATTCACCGCTGATTTCTGCCAGCCTGTCCATGCTGTGTTGGCCAGCTTGATTCGGAATCACATGCGTATGCAAATCAGTAGCGTAAAAACACGCGGTGGCTTTGATTTCCGGCTGTAGCGCGGCGCGAAATGCTAAATGGCCGCCAATACAAAATCCCATCGCGCCAAATAAGCCGTTATTCCATGGCTGGGTTTTCGCCCAAGCAATCAGTGCGGCATTGTCCGAATCATAGCCTTCGATCGACTTGGCCATTTTATCGGCATTGCCTTTATCGCGACCGGCATCGTCATACGCCAATACGGTGCCAATGGGATTGAGCTCGTGAAACACTTCGGGCACCAATACGTTGTAGCCATAGCCGGCAATCAAACGCGCCGCGCGTTCAATCGGGCCGGTTTGCTGGAAAATCTCGGAATAAAACAAAATCGTAGGGTATTGCCGGCCATCGCTTGGCTGGTGTAGGTAAGTGCGCATTACCCCTGTTGGCGTTGCTAGGTCGTGGCTGGTGCTTTGAATGATCATCGTGCTGGTCCTCAAATTGATTGGCGGTGGTTGTGCGTCATTACTTTAGCCCAGCCTGTGACAGTATGCTGGCTGTAAGTAGGCGTTGGCTTTAGCCTGCAAAAAACGCCCCGAAGGGCGTTAGTTTATTTAGTCAGTTTTTCCAGCGCTTCGCGGTATTTGGCGGCAGTTTTTTCGGCGACTGCTTGCGGTAGTGCTGGTGCTGGTGGGGTTTTGTCCCAACCGGTGGTTTCTAGCCAGTCGCGAACGAATTGCTTATCGTAGCTCGGCGGGTTGCTGCCCGGTTGGTATTGGTCTGCAGGCCAGAATCGGCTTGAGTCAGGGGTCAATGCCTCGTCCATTAGGCATAAGGTGCCGTTTTCATCGAGGCCAAATTCAAATTTGGTATCCCCAATGATAATGCCACGCGTAGCAGCGTATTCGCTGGCGGTTTTGTACAGCAAAATCGCGGTGGCGCTCACCTTAGCGGCGAGTTCTGCGCCCAAGATTTCTTCGCAACGGGCGTAGCTGATGTTTTCGTCGTGATCACCCAGCTCGGCCTTAGTCGATGGGGTGAAGATGGGGTCTGGCAATTTATCGGCTTCGCGTAAACCGGCAGGCAAAGGGATGCCACAGATGGTATTGCTCTGCTGGTATTCTTTCCAGCCGCTGCCAGCGATATACCCACGCACAATAGCTTCAACTGGGACGGGTTTGAGGCGTTTACACACCACGGCGCGGCCGACGACTTGCGGTAGATCTTCGGCAGAAACCACGTCTTCGGGCTGATCACCAGTGAAATGGCTAGGCACCACGTCTTTGAGTTTTTCAAACCAAAAATTAGAAATCGCAGTCAGAATTTTGCCTTTTTCTGGAATCGGTTCGGCCAAAATAACGTCGAATGCCGAGAGACGATCGGTTGCGATCATTAACATACGTTGGTCGTCGATTTCGTACAGGTCACGCACTTTGCCAGAATAGATTTTTTTCAGGCTAGTGAGGTTGGTCGTAGTAAGGCCGGACATACAGATCTCCAGAAGCAGCGGATACCTTGGTCGTTGGCTGACCAAGATTCAGAAATTGAGGCCGCTATTTTGCCTGAATTAGTGCTGCTCTGCATGACTGCGCAGCGTTCTTTCTGCGCTGGCTTCGATTTCGTCGAGGATTTTTTCTAGGCGGAAAACTTTTGCGCCTTCTGCGCGATGATCTAAGCGAGTTTCCCAACCGGCGATGGTAAAGCCTAGGCGCTGATAAAACGCCAGCCCAATTGGATTGCTTTCAAAGCAAATCGTGGCCAAGGTTTGCGATTGATAGCGCTCTTTGGCGATGGTTTGTAGGGCGCAGATCAAAAAATGCGCCACACCACTACGGCGGTGATCGGGATGTACGATGAAATGACCAATCCATGTTTTTTTGCGCGCGCGGATTATACAGATTGGCAAAGCCCACTACACGGTTTTGATCGCAAACGACAAAGCTTTCTTCGTGACTCGCTAAGTGTTCGACCAATTGCAGCGTTTCGGCAGGCCACGCCGCGCGTGGAAAAACGTAGCGTAATTCTTCGGCTGATCGAGCCCCATGAAACGACAAAAAGTAGATCGTCCAGTGCTGCGCGGCGAAATGTGTATTGAGTGGGTACGGGCATCATTTACACCATGGCAACGAAAGAATAGCTTGATGTTAACTGATGCTTGTCAGTCTAACGAAATTTTCTACTGAGATACTCTGAAGGTGTTGCTTGAGTGCTTCGCGGCGCGATAGCGGCGACAGCGCGGTTTGTGCGACAAATTGCTGCACTGCCAGCAAATCCGTGCGGGCGTATTGCCTTAGCGCCCAACCAATGGCTTTGCGAATAAAAAAATCAGTGTCAGCGGCATTCACCCGGCAGGCGTGAAATAAGCGAACCGTATCAGTATTGGTTTTCCAATTGAGCTGATAAAGAATCGCCGTGCGGCGTAGCCATAAATTCGGTGAGGTGGGCCATTGATCGAGCTGAGCAAGTAGCTCTGGCTGATGGCGAGCGAGTTGGCCAACGACTTTACTGGCGAGCGTATCCACGCTATCCCACCAGCTTTGGGTGCAAATCAATTGCTCGATGACCGGCAGTGCGGCAAGGCTGAGCTTGGCTTGGCCGCGGATCAGTAACTCGATGGCGCAATAGTGGTATTCACGTTCAGGCTGCTGCCACAGGGCTTGAGCGAGTTTGAGTAAGTCGCTTTCACCATATTGCTGTGCGGCAGAGATTTCGATGGCTTGAATCAGTTTGCGACGAACCGGTGTGGGTATGCCGATGAAGCTAAATTGATGCCGCATATAGGCGGACATACCCGCAGCTCGTATTGGATCTGCTGCGCGATTGAGCTGCTGCTGATAGGCCGCTAAATCGCACGCGAGGGTCTGTTGACGTTGGGGGTGCAAGCGCGGTGGCACACCCAAAGTCATCAGAGCCTCATTACAACGTTTCTTTAATCGCGTTGGCTTGCTCGAGTGCCGCATCTGCGCTGGCAGCCAGTACGTTAAAGTGGCCCATTTTACGCCCTGGTCGAGCGAGTTTTTTACCGTAAAGATGCAGCTTGGTATTGGGCGCCGTCATCAGGATTTCCCAATTGGGTTCGCTGCCATCGTCTTGCCATGCATCACCCAATAAATTGACCATTACCGCAGGGCTCAGGAGATCGGTTTTGCCTGGATATAAACCACACATCGCCCGAACTTGCTGCTCAAACTGCGTAGTCAGCGTGGCGTTAAGGGTGTAATGGCCTGAGTTATGTGGGCGTGGGGCCATTTCATTAATGACTAATTGCTCGTTGTCGAGCACGAAAAACTCCACCGCCATCACGCCAATGTAATCGAGTTTTTCAGCGAGTTGCATTGCCATTGTTCGAGCGCGTTCCGCTAAAGCCGGACTGACGCGAGCTGGAACGATAGAAACATCTAAAATGCCATTCACGTGTTCGTTTTCGGCGACCGGAAAGCAAGCAATTTCACCGGCCCGAGTGCGCGTCACAATCGCTGAAATTTCGCTGTGCAGCGACAGCATTTTTTCCAGCACGCACGGTTGGTGTTTCATTTCAGCATGGGCAAAGCGCACGTCATCCAAAGTTTTAACGCGAATTTGCCCTTTGCCGTCGTAGCCTAAGCGTGCGGTTTTTAAAATGCCGGGTAAGTAAGCGCTTAAATCAGTATCTAAACAGCCGGCATTTTTCACTGCTAAAAACGGTGCAACGTCTAAGCCGGCATCACGAATAAAGGTTTTTTCGGCAATTCGATCTTGAGCAATCGCCAAGCAATCGCCGCTAGGTGATACTGGAATCCCTTGGCTTGCCAGCCAACGCATAGAATCGGCGTTGACGTTTTCAAATTCGGTGGTAATGGCAGCGCAATGGCTGGCCATATATTGCAAAGCGGCCGGATCGGTAAAGGATTGGCACAAATGAACATCGGCAAAGTCGGCCGCTGGCGCATGCGAATCGGGATCAAGCACAGTTACGCCATAGCCCATGTTTTTTGCTGCGCTGGCAAACATCCGCCCGAGTTGACCGCCGCCTAAAATACCGAGCATTGCTGGGGAAGAATTACTTTACTGGCCATCTTTATTATTCCTTGTATTCATTCGGTGCTTTGCTGCTTGATGCGATTTATAACCGTAGGCACCCATACCGTATATGACGCCACCTATTAAGCTGAAAGGCATGTCATTCAATACCCCGCCATAAAACTAGTTTGGCCGCTCGCATAGCGCAGAGCAGCCAAAATTAAACAGCAAGGGCCGCCCCAGAGTAGGCAGCCTCTGAATAACACCCAATACCAAAATGATCGCATTGGGCCTATGTTTGCACTGGATTTCATTCTACCTCAGAGCGAAAGCGCTGATTTATATTGTAGCTCGATTGAATGGGGGTGGTACGGTGAACAGCGTATTTTACATCAAGCTGCCGTATTGCGAGTACGTTTGAATGTGGCGGGTGTAGATTTTGGCGCCAAGAGGCCGCGTTGACCTTTTGGCGCTCAGTCATCGTGCTTACTCGATGGCGGGTAATTGCATATCAAGGACGGTTTGCTTTTGTGCTTCGCGGAAAGCGTTGAGCTTGGCGCTTAATTCAGCGTTGCCATTGGCGAGCATTGCAATCGCAAATAGGGCGGCATTGGCTGCGCCAGCTTCACCAATGGCAAACGTCGCCACTGGAATGCCTTTAGGCATTTGCACGATGGAGAGTAAAGAATCTTCGCCACGTAGATATTTGGAAGGCACTGGAACGCCAAGCACAGGCACCGCCGTTTTAGCCGCCAACATCCCAGGTAAATGCGCAGCGCCACCGGCACCGGCAATAATGCAGCTTAAGCCACGTTCCGCTGCAGTTTCGGCATAAGAAAATAGCAGGTCAGGTGTGCGATGTGCAGAGACTACGCGGCATTCAAATTGGATGCCAAATGCTTGCAGCTGTTTGGCCGCGTGCTGCATAACATCCCAATCGCTATTGCTACCCATTACTACACCGACTCGTATCATTGCGGCTTACCCTTTGAGCAAAGCACGCGATTTTACCGAAAAAACCTACGGCTTTGATAGTTATCTTATCTCGCTGGGCGATTTTTAGGCAAAAGCAAGACACCTTTAGTATTAGTGTTGACTAATATTGCGCTGGATTGCATGCTAACAAGCAATGCAATTGCATTGTTTCCATCCTATGTTTTTTTTGCGCGCCAAATCGCCCGATTTGGCGTTTTTTTTGCTGAGGCTCTTTTGAATTTACTTTGCCTGTCGTGGTAAACCAAACGTCAACAGACCCTAGGGATTGATGCTAATAGCGACGTAATCAATGTACTCGCCACCGTCGACCATTTGTTTACCAAAAACATGTGTCCAGAAATAAATGCCTTGCTGATAGCCAGCAGCGTTCGCGGTGAGTGGCGTGCCAACTTGGCCATCGCCAAAAATGCGTGAACAAGTGCCTGCACCCGGGTAGTCGTGGCAGAGTTGATAGTTGAGTAAGGTGCCCGTGAGGCTGCCGCGCATTTGACGATTTTGAATACTGCCTGAGGTTTGTGAGGGTCCTGCGGTAATCACCAAGGGTGTTCCTGCGGGGCAGGTGACCCAAAATGCCTGTTGAATCGATACGCCTGCTTCGTTAACTGACGGTTCATAGCCGCCCAAATCGCCTGTAGGTAGTGAAATGCTACAGCTGCTGCCCCAACTGGCAGCGTTAATCGCCGTGAAAATTAAGCCGCAAATCCAGTGCTTCATAGCGATTCCTTGCAAATACTCGGTGAAATTTCATTCACGATGGCTTGGCTTGCTGGGACTTCGAGCGTGCCGGTACAGTTGTTGGTCTGAAATGTATATTTTCCTGCCGGCAAATCTTCAGTATAAAAATAGCCATCTAAAGCAGTTTGCACCTCAATTTGGTGCTTGGCATTGCTAATGGTAACGCGCCGATTGGCGAGCGCTTGACCATCTTGTTGTTGCAATTGGCCAGTCACCGCCGCAATTTCTCGCGCCGAAAAGACGATTTTTTGCCCATTATAATTACCGGTTAAAACGTCTTTTCTCAGTTGCGGTAGGCTGTAATGCAATGGAATTTGGGATTGATCAACGCTAATTTGCTGCCAGCTATTGTTAGCCAAATCCGGTAAGAAGGCGATGCCCTCGCTATTGGTGGTGGCAATGGCGTTGCCATTTTGTAATACCGATACATCGGGAATGTCAGCCAATTGCGCCACGGCAAAACTTTGGTTGATAGGGCGAGTGATCGCGTAATGCCCTCCGCTATACGCTAGGGCGCTCGACCAAGTGATTTGGCCGTTATTGACGCTTTGGTTGAATTGATTGTTTTGTAGGAAGGACAACTCGATTTGACCTAAAGACTGCTTATTTTGCAGCCAAGCGCTGTAGTCTGTGCCTTGTTTTTGTTGTTGGACGCCGATGTTATAGCCCCAGCCTTGGCCTTGCGGCGTGCTTTGGCTTAAGTTGCCACTTGTGAAATACTGGCCATCTTGCATGCGGCTGCTCAGATAGAGGCTACGGCCTTGATCAAAATACCACGATAAATTGATAAAGCCACTGAATTGGCGCTGCTGGGCAAATTGCTGCAATTGTAGTTGCGTACTAATGGCGACTGAGCGAATCGGCGAAATCGAGTAGCCGATTTGGTAGCGAGTGAACGTTTGCTCATCGTTAGCGCCCATTTGTCGGCCAATATTCAAGCTCAAATTACCTAGCGCCGGCGCTCCCCAGCTGACGCCGAAATCGGCCGACCAGTCGGGCGCGGTCAGATCGGCAAAGATCTCTTTTTGTGAGAGAAAATCACGACTTTGTCGCCGTGCATTGGCCGTGATGCTGAGTGCTTGATCGACAAAGCGATACTGTAAAACTTGGGCCGAGCCACTGCTTTGCCCGTCATGCTTGGCCCATGATGCGGCACTACCCAGTGTGCCATAGGTGCCTAGACCGATATTGGCCAGCACCCCTACGCGGCGCTGATCGCTTTGGCCGCTAGCCTGCGCGCCGAGCGTGAGCCAATCACTGAGCCCAAAGCGTTGGTAGCCAGAATACGTGAGCCCTTGGTAAGCATTAAAGCTGCCATTTTGTCGCGCCACGCCGACATTGTAATTAAATTCGCTCAGCCCAGCTTTGAGTAAAGAGTCATCAAAATAATACGGCGTGCGATAGCGCTGCGTATGGCCGCTGCTATCGCGAATGACAATCTCTACATCCTGTAAACCGGTGTAGTAGCTAAGGTCATTAAAGTTGTAGACGCCCGGTTGTAAGTTTTGGCTCGAAATCTGTTGGCCGTTGAGGTAAATATCGGCCGTTGATGGTTGGGTAACTGGCGCCTGTAACTGAGCGCTAGGGCTGGCATTAAAATTGGGCTGCATGGCAAACACTCGCGCAACGCCAATCCCGGCCATGGCTTGGCTATGTCCTAATGGCCCAGTTGTCGGCATGATGTCGCCGACGCTAAAGCGCAACATGGATTGCGGCACGTCGTAAGTCAGCAAAGTATTGATACGCCGCCATTCTGATTGATCTGGCTGGTGGTTATAGCTTTGTTCGCTACGAAAGTTTAAATAGCCATGATTGATGTTGAGGGTTGGATTAAATTGAAAATCCACCCCTTGCGTTTGGCTTTGTTTGCGCAGCGAAAGTTGGTAATTCAGATACCACGATAAAGCCGTTGGGGCGGCATATAGCTGGCTAGGATCGTGGCTGAGCGTGATTTCATTTTCGCCAAAATGGCGGGCATCGGCAGTGAGCTCTAGGCTTAATTGTGCCGGATCAAATCGGCTGTGTAGGCCTTTTAGCGAATTAATTGCGTAGTAATTCTCACCTTCAAACCAGATTGCATTCTGGGTATCGTCCTCTAGGCCCTTTAATGCACTGCCTGCAATCCAATACTCATTATTATCATACAGCGCAGGTACATCACCTTGTGCGACGCCATTGAGTGTTAACGCCACAATCAATGGATCGGCAGCAAGGGCAGGGCTGATCAGCGCAATAAAAAATAAAGTGTTTAAGACTTGCACGCGCGCAGAGGGATGTTGAGTGATTGTTCAATATTGGAATGATCGGTTTCAATTTTAACAACTTGCGCTTGATCGCTGCAGGCATTGGGCGGCAAAGGCAGTTGATATTGCCGAGTTGCGCCGGGCAATAGATACCAATGATCAAATTGTTGAATGGTGGCGCCTTGCGTACCGATTTGGATTTGGCGCATTTTTTGCGTCACATTTCCGGTGTTACTAAGGGTGAAATTGAGTGTCTGTTGCTCGACGTGCATCGGGCTAGCTTCGAGGCCGATTTTTTGTGGGTTAGCTTTCAATAAAAATTGGCACGCCAAAACTCACCACCATCGCCACATTGCCACTTTGCGCTGAGTCGGCAGCGCTACTGGGCTGCTCATTAAAATACAAGCGGTAGGCGGATTCTTGTTCTTGGCTGGCGGATTTACGCGCAATACGCACCACTTGTTTTTGCTGGGGTTGCAATTCAAATTGGCGCGGGAAATAAATTAAATCTTGCTGGGCTTCTAAATAGACGTCATTGGCCGCGGTATCTTGCGTCCAGCGTTTCAGTACCAATGCAATGCGCAACGGTGAATTGCCATTATTGCTGACGGTAATCGCTTGGCTTTTGGTTTGGCTGGTGAAATCGAGTCGAATCGGGCTAATGGCAAATTCACCTGCCAGTAAGAATGTGCTGGCCAAGGTCATTATGAGAGTAAGTATCCATTGCATGATTGGCGCTTTATTGGAAGTGATTGTTTACAAGTGTAGATTGTAATTGATTAGAGTTAAGTCCTCTTTTAATTCATTGTAAAAGAGGACGCCTTGATTTTACGGCAACAGCGTTAGCACGACGGTATCGGTATAGTCGCCTGCGGGTTTGTTATTCGCTGCAGTAGCTTCCATCGTTGCGTTGACGGTTAATTCGATTGGATTGCTTTTTCCGGCGCCAATGTCTGATGCCTTGCTGAGTGTTAAAGCATAAGGAATCAGTGCTGTCTCATCGGTGGTTAATTTTAAATTCATTTGCGAACTGACGGCATTCGCGCCTTCGCTTGCGGTGAGATTCACAGGCGTACCTTTAGTGCACCAGAATTGAGCTTTAGCTTCTTGTGCTGATGGCGCACTGCCTTCGGTTAAGGGGCCAAAATCTAGTGTGATTGCATTCGAATCAACAAAGGCACAAGTGGCAACGATATTGGCTTAAACATCGATATTTTTTGTGGCAGCGAATCCGCTGTTGCTCAATAGTGCGAGTGCAATAGCAAGGCTTTGAGTTAGTTTTTTATTCATGGTAATTCCTGATGAAATAAATAAATCGGTTTAAGACGAATTTGATTGATTTATGTATTTTAAATGGAATGTCATGTTGAAGACTTTGTAAAAATACCAGTAGTTACAAAGACTTATTTTCTTGCATGGTAACTAAAGTGTATTTAATTAGTTGAAGTGAATCATTCGGGAAAGCTTGCTGTAATTTAATTTAATTAATTTAATATTTTTTATTTCAATTTAATCAAAGTTTTATGGCGTAATTGTAAGTATTACGACGTCATTGTAGCGACCAACAATTTGATTTTGATAGTCGCTTTCTTGTACTGTGGCAGTCAAGGTAACGTTGATATTTTGCCCATTTCCCGTTCCCGCACTCGGGCTGACGCTGAGTCCATAAGGCAGCCATGCGGCTTGGGTCGCATGCTTCATTCGTCGCTGTGTACCTGCTGCGTATAAACCATTGTTTAATTGCAATTTAAATGGCGTGCCACTCACGCAATTAATTTGTGTACTGGCATTGATGCTTTTATTGCCGTTGGCTAAATCGCCAAAATCCATATTGATGGCATCGGCATTGGTGAACTTACATGCCGACTCAACAAAAATCCGCACTCGCATACTACCGCCCGATGAGGCGAAACTGGGCATGCATAGTGTGAGCGCCATGCCGAGTGCGGCTAAAAATCGTAAGTGGTATTTGGCCATGACGCAGTTTTGTCCTGATGGATTCGGGTTGCCATAACTTGCCTTGAGCGGCAACTGACTTTGATCTTGGGCGGCATCTGCTCACTGGCGCTTTGCCATTGAGTTTGGCATTGCTCAACAACCTTGGCGTGTAAAATCAGCTCTTTGGCCATGCTCGGGCTCAGGTAGCAAAGTAAGCTTAAGCAATACAATGGCGCATGGCGAGGCATGGTTATTTGCCGATACAAAAACGGCTAAAAATCACCCCGAGTAGATCGTCAGAGGTAAATTCGCCGGTGATTTCGTTGAGGCTTTGTTGAAGCTAGGCGCAGTTCTTCGGCCAAGATCTCAATTTGCAAATAGCAGGCGTCCGCAGTATTGAGGTGCTCACGGGCGACGCGAATCGCGGCGAGGTGACGCTCGCGAGCGATAAACACGCCGTCGTTCATACCCTGCCAGCCTATCTTCTTCAACAGCTTATGTTTTAAGTCTTGCAGCCCAATACCCTGTTTGGCAGAGACGTGGATTTCATCGTCAGCGATTTCGCCGGCTTGATCGCCAGTGAGATCGATTTTATTAAACACCCGCAATACCGCTAATGAATCGGGCAGTTTGGCTAAAATTTGTTGATCGTGCTCAGTGATGCCTTCCCGGCTATCGAGCAGTAAGAGTGCGAGGTCGGCTTTTTCTACGGCGGCCCAAGTGCGCTCGATACCGATTTTTTCCACGGTGTCATCGGTGTCGCGTAGGCCCGCAGTGTCGATAATGTGTAGCGGAATACCATCGAGCTGAATCAGCTCACGGACGGTGTCGCGGGTGGTGCCAGCAATGTCGGTGACAATGGCCACGTCTTCGCCAGCCAGCGCGTTCATCAGGCTAGATTTGCCGACGTTGGGTTGGCCAATCAGCACCACGTGCATGCCTTCACGCAGTAATTTACCTTGCGTGGCGGTGTCCATGACGCGCGCGAGTTGGGCGCTAATGGTGTGTAATTTACCGCGCGCATCGGCCGCTTCCAGAAAGTCGATGTCTTCTTCGGGAAAATCTAGCGTGGCTTCAACCAGCATGCGTAGATTAATCAATGCGTCGACTAGCGTATGCACTTCCCGTGAGAATGCGCCATCCAGTGATTTGATGGCGGATTTGGCCGCGGCTTCTGATTGCGCGTCGATAATGTCGGCAACGGCTTCGGCTTGGGCTAAATCGAGTTTGCCATTTAAAAAGGCGCGCTTGGTAAATTCACCCGGTTCGGCGTGGCGGGCACCGAGTTCAATACAGCGTTTGAGTAACATATTCATCACCACTGGCCCGCCGTGGCCTTGTAGCTCTAATACGTCTTCACCGGTGAATGAGGCCGGATTAGGGAAGAACAGGGCAATGCCTTCGTCAATGGTGCTGCCATCAAGAGCTTGGAAGTGGGCAAAGTGGGCAAAGCGCGGTTTGAGTGGGCGGGCAATCAGGCCGCTAATGACGCTTTGGATGTCTTTGCCAGAAATACGAATCACACCAACGCCACCTCGACCCGGTGCGGTAGCAATGGCGGCAATGGTATCGGGGGTATAAAGCATGGTGAATTCTCTTAGGGTATTGGCTGCTAATTATTGTAAAACAAGCGCTGTCGCTCGATACATCGTTTTGAATTGGCTTTCAGTAAAGATAGCAAAACGCCGCCCGAAGGCGGCGTTTTTTATTTTAAGCCTTGCTAACTATTTTTGGCTTTTTGTGCGGCATTTTCAATTTGCTTGGTAATCACATATTGCTGAATGATCGACAAGATATTGTTCACTACCCAGTACAGTACCAAACCGGCTGGGAAGAAGAAGAAGAACACCGAGAAAATCAATGGCATAAACTTCATCATCTTCGCTTGCATCGGATCCGGCGGTGGTGGCGACAAGGTCGTTTGCACGTACATCGATACCGCCATAATCAGTGGCAAGATGTAGAGTGGATCTTTCACCGATAAGTCATGGATCCAGAATTCCCACGGCGCTTGGCGCAATTCAACTGCGGCCAACAACATCCAGTAAAAGCCAATGAACACCGGAATTTGCACCAGCATCGGTAAACAACCCCCGAGCGGATTAACTTTTTCCGTTTTGTACATTTCCATTACAGATTGCTGGAATTTCACGCGGTCTTCGCCGTGACGTTTTTTCAGCTCTTCCATGCGTGGTGCTAACAAGCGCATCTTCGCCATTGAGCGGTAGCTGGCGCTAGCTAATGGATAGAACGCGGCTTTGAGCAAGATGGTCACGATGATAATCGACCAGCCCCAGTTGCCAACAAGACCATGGATAAATTGCAATACGGCGAATAAAGGTTTCGAGAAGATGGTGAACATCCCGTAATCTTTAACCAGATCAAAGCCTTTTGCTACGGTGTCTAAACGTTTGCTTTCTTGTGGACCAAGAAAGATGGGTACTGATTTTTCAAACGTTTGGCCAGCCGCAATGCTTGGCAATTGAACAATGGCGCCGACGGAGAATAAATTGTCCGGCAACGCTTTCATTTCAATTTGGCAGGCATTGGGTGTGCAAGCATCACCACCGGCTTCTGGCGTGAAAATCCAAGCCGAAACAAAGTAGTGCTGAATCATCGCAATCCAGCCGTCTTTGGCCCAAGGAACGTATTTCGCTTCACCTTTACGGATCTTATCGAAATCCACTTTCTGGAATTTGGCTTCTTCGGTGTAGACCGCAGGACCGGTGAAGGTGTGCGTACCAAACATGCCTGGGTTTTCTACTTTGCCGTCACGAACCAAGCGATAGTAAGCACTGGTCGTTAGCGGCGCAGTGCCCGCATTGACGATTTGGTACTTCACATCGACTAAGTATTTGTCGCGTTGGAAGGTGTAGATTTTGGCAATTTTGACGCCGTTCGGGCCGGGCGCTTCTAAGCGAACGACAACTTCATTTTGGCCTTCAGCCAAGGTGTAGTTGCTTTGTGCCGCAGTGAAAACGCTTTTGTGCGTTGGCATCCCTTCGCCAAGTAAACCGGTTTGCGCGATGTAAACATGCTCGCCTTCATCTTGTAATAAGACAAAAGGTTTGCTTGGATCATCGGTGGCACCGACTTTAAGCAGCTCAACATGGCGTAAATCGCCACCGTTGGCGTCGATTTCAGCGCGGAATAAGTCGGTAACGACGGTAATCCGCTGTCCTTTGGCGACATTGCTTTCTGGCGTAGTGTTGGTGGTGGTGTTGCTGGTCGTTGTTGCGCTAGCCGAAGCGGCACTGGCTGTGGCACTGGCCGTTACTTTGGGCTGCGGATAACGCTGCTCCATGTATTTTTGCCAGAAAAACAGAATGCTGAAAGACAGCGCAATAAAGAGGATTAGTCTCTTAGTATCCATTTGAACGGAAGAGCTCCCAACTCGGTGGGTTATTTACGGAACAGGATCATGTCCACAGCCGCCCCAGGGGTGGCATCGACACAGACGTTTTGTCGTGAGCCAACTGCCTTTTATTGGCCCGTATCGGCTCACCGCTTCAATACCGTATTGTGAACAAGTCGGCGTGAAGCGGCAACGAGGACCTAGCAGTGGACTGATCATCAACTGATAAAGTTTCAGCAGCGTGATGATAAGGCGCGACATTGCTTGATTCGTTTAAATAAACTCAATAACGCGGCACGCGCAGCGGCCCCGTCCTGACGTGCAAACGGTTTTCGCGATCTAACGACCACATCCAGACCGAGTAGCAATTCAGTATTTTGACGAAACAGCTCGCGGACAGTGCGCTTAATATAATTACGACCTACGGCACGTTTATCGGTTTTTTTGCCGACCACCAACCCCAAGCGAGCATGCTGGCTTAGATTGGGTTTACCTAAAACTTGGAAGTAATCATTGCTCACTGAAGCACGCAAACTAAAAACGGATGAAAAATCATCCGTTTTTAGTAAGCGTGCATCACGCGCAAAGCGGTAGCGTTTTTCGCTCTGCATGCCGAGTACTCCGCAAGCAGGGGCGTTGGTGCGCAACAGCTTAAGCCGATAAAACTTTGCGGCCTTTGGCACGGCGAGCGTTTAAAACGCGAACGCCACCAACAGTTGCCATGCGAGCACGGAAACCGTGAGTACGTTTACGTTTGATTACAGAAGGTTGGAAAGTACGTTTCATGACTAAATCCTAAGTGCTAATTGGGCAGTAAACACGCGATTTAATCAGTACTGCTAGTAGCTTGTCAAGTGAGAGTCGTAATTAACCGTGGATCGATTGCCTACTGTGCTTGTGGATAAGTATTGCACTTGCGAGTACAATGCCCTACTTCTCGGTAACTCTCAGTGGCCAAAATGGCCGTGCGAAACTTGGCTTAATATTCAAGGCTTTGCGCGGTGTGCCTCAAATTCCATGCCAATAAATAAAATAACATCGCCGAGTTTGGCCTTGATCTGGTGCCCGCTGACCCTAAGCCGTGGTAATTTATTCCTATGCAAATAGAAACACTTTGGCCGCATTGCCTTAATGAATTGCAACAAAATTTAGGTGCCAGTCAATTTAATATCTGGATTAAGCCCTTGTCGGCGCAGATGATTGACGACACTTTAGTCATTGCAGTGCCCAATCAGATTTTTCTGCAATTTATCCGTGATCGCTATCTGGGCATGATCGAAATGGCCGCCGCGAAGTTGTGTGCCGGCGTTCCGCCGCCGATTGAGCTGAAAGTCGGCCAGATGAGCGCGCCTGCGCCACGCGTTGCCGCGCGCTCCGCCAATGCCGCCAGTGATGAGGCGGCACCTGCGGCAGCGGTTGCGCCAGTTAAAACCGGCAAACGCTTTGACGCCGGTGGCGCTAGCCATGAAACCACACGGCTTTAATCCCTCGCATAGTTTTGAGACGCTGGTAACGGGTAAAGCCAATCAGGTGGCGCGCGCTGCAGCAATGCAAGTGGCCGAAAACCCCGGTGTGAGCTACAACCCGCTATTTGTATACGGCGGCGTGGGCTTGGGTAAAACGCATTTGATTCAAGCCATTGGTAATTTTGTTCACCAGCATAATCCGCAGGCCAAAATTCGCTATATTCATGCCGAAAAATACGTGCAAGACGTGGTGAAGGCGTATCAACATAAATCGTTTGATGAATTTAAGCGCTATTACCATTCGCTGGATTTGCTGCTGGTCGATGATATTCAGTTTTTTGTGGGTAAAAGACCGCACGCAAGAAGAGTTCTTCTATCTATTTAATGCGCTACTTGAAAGTGGCAAACAAATTATCCTCACCTCAGACAAAATCCCGCGTGAGATTGATGGTTTGCAAGAGCGTTTGACCAGCCGTTTTTCTTGGGGTTTGATCGTACCGATCGAGCCGCCAGAAACCCGAAATGCGCGTGGCGATTTTGCTGAAAAAAGCCGAAGCCGAGCATTTCAAGCTCGATGCCAATGTGGCCTTTTTTATGGCGAAAAACATCCGCTCCAACGTGCGCGAGCTCGAAGGCGCACTCAAACGTGTGCTGGCGTATGTGCGCTTTACCAATCAACCGATCACCGTTGAATCGGCCAAAGAAGCGCTGCGTGATATTTTAGCCTCGGGTAACCGCCAAGTTTCGGTGGAAAATATTCAAAAAACGGTCGCTGATTTTTACAAAATCAAAGTCGCCGATATGCACAGCAAAAAGCGCACGCGAGATATTGCGCGGCCACGACAAATGGCGATGACGCTGACTAAAGAATTAACCCAAATGAGTTTGCCAGCGATTGGTGATGCATTTGGTGGTCGCGACCATACGACGGTGCTGCATGCTTGCCGCACGATTGAAGAGTTCCGCAAAAATGACAGCGAGATGGCACATCAATACAGCGTGCTGCTGCAAATGTTGCGTTCTCTTGATGCTGGCGGCATATTTATAGCAAATATATCTATTTGATGGGGTATGTGAATGTGAGCCTTTAGCAAAATTGCTAACAGCCACATACCCTCTTTATATGACCGACGCTATTTTGCTTTGAGTGTATTTATACCTTGAAGCGGCATCGCCAATGCTGCAAAGCTTTCGCATTCCTGATTTTGGCCTCGATTTGAGGTAGAATCGCGGATGCTACCGATAAACTAATACACAACTTGGGTGAGAGTAAATGCAACTGCTGCAGGCTGAACGCGATTCGCTCCTAAAACCACTGGCCACTGTAACGGGTATTGTCGAACGTCGACACACCTTGCCTATTTTGTCGAATGTACTGATTAAAAAAGACGGCGATGCCTTGTCTTTTACCGGTACCGATCTTGAAATCCAAATCAGTAGCCAACAAACCGAAGGCTTTTCTGGTAGCGATTTTGCGATTACTGTTGCGGCAAAAAAAATGTCGGATATTTTGCGAGCGATCCCCGATAAAACGGTGGTGACGCTCGAAGAGGCCGAAGGCCGCTTAACCATTAAAGCGGGCAAAAGCCGCTTTGCGCTGCAAACTTTGCCGGCGGCTGATTTTCCTGAATTAGCCGTTGATACCAATCTGCGCGCTACCATTCGCTTGCCACAAGGCCAGCTAAAAGCCTTGCTCGGCCGCGTGCAATTTGCGATGGCGCACCAAGATATTCGTTATTACCTCAATGGCCTGTTTATGGTTACGGATGGTAATTTACTTAAACTGGTGGCAACGGACGGCCATCGTTTAGGTTTTGTTTCTACCGAATTGAGCACCTCGTTTGAAAAAAACGAAGTCATCTTGCCGCGCAAAACGATTTTGGAATTATTTAAATTGCTGTCAGATGTGGATGACGAAGTCACCATTGATATCGCCAGCAATCAAGTGAAGTTCAGCTTTGGCAAAATTGTGATTCACAGCAAAGTGGTTGACGGGAAATTCCCCGATTACAACCGCGTGATCCCACAAAATAACGACAAACTATTAACGGTTGATCGCCAAGCGCTATTGTCGTCAATGCAACGTGCGGCCATTTTGTCGAATGAAAAATTCCGTGGCGTTCGTTTGGTGCTCACTGATAGTACCTTAAAGATTTTGTGCAATAACAATGAGCAAGAAGAAGCTCAAGAAGAAGTTGAAGTGGGTTATAGCGGCGAAACGCTGGATATTGGCTTTAACATTCAGTACTTGCTCGACGTATTGACCAATCTGTCGGTTGAAAACTTGCATTGCTATTTTGGCGACGTCAATTCGAGTGTGCTGGTGACGATTCCAGATAACGAACACTTTAAATACATTGTGATGCCAATGCGTATCTAGGCTGCGGTGAGTAGGGAGTAGGGAATGGGGCATTCGCCCCGGTTTTCTGCGCCTCACTCCCTAATCCCCACTTCCTAATCCCCATACTCAAAAAAGCCATGAACGAAGAAAAAAACCTCCCGCAAGCCCCAGAGAGCGCCCAGTCAGCCGACTACGGTGCAGATAGTATTCGTATCCTAAAAGGTCTCGAAGCCGTTCGTAAACGTCCCGGTATGTATATCGGTGACACCCAAGATGGCACCGGTCTGCATCATATGGTCTTTGAGGTGCTCGACAATGCGATTGACGAAGCATTGGCTGGGCATTGCGACACCATTCGCGTCATCATTCACGCCGATAGCTCGGTGAGTGTTGAAGACAATGGTCGCGGTATTCCAACGCAAATTAAAGAAGACGACGAATTTAAGCGCTCTGCCGCTGAAATCGTGATGACTGAATTGCACGCTGGCGGTAAGTTTGACCAGAATAGTTATAAAGTCTCCGGCGGTTTGCATGGGGTGGGGGTATCGGTTGTTAACGCGCTGTCAGACTGGTTGCGCCTAACGATACGTCGTGATGGTAAGAAAAACACTATGGAATTTCGCCATGGTGAAGCCGTTTCGCCGCTAAAAGAAGTCGGCGACACCGAGCGCCGTGGTACTGAAGTGCATTTTATGGCTTCGGTCGAAACCTTTGGCGTGGTGGAATATCATTTTGAAATTCTCGCCAAGCGAATTCGCGAACTGTCGTTCTTGAACAATGGCGTCAACATTCAGCTATTGGATCGTCGTAGTGGCAAAGAAGAAATCTTTAACTACACCGGTGGTGTGAGTGGTTTTGTTGAATACGTTAACCGCACCAAATCGGTATTGCACCCACATATTTTTTACGCCATCGGCGAAAAAGACGGCATGAGTGTGGAAGTGGCGATGCAATGGAATGATTCTTACCAAGAATCAGTGCAATGCTTTACCAATAATATTCCGCAGCGCGATGGCGGTAGCCATATGACGGCACTGCGCCAAGTCATGACGCGTACGCTCAATCAATATATCGACAGCCATGACTTTGCCAAAAAAGCCAAAGTAGAAACCGGCGGCGACGATATGCGCGAAGGTTTGACCTGCGTACTGTCTGTCAAAATGCCAGATCCAAAATTCTCTAGCCAAACCAAAGATAAATTGGTATCGAGCGAAATCGGCCCTGTGGTCAGTGAAGTCTTAAGCGGTGCTTTGGCCGACTTTTTGATGGAAAATCCCGTCGACGCCAAAATCATTTGCGGCAAAATCGTTGATGCAGCCCGTGCGCGTGAAGCCGCGCGTAAAGCGCGTGAAATCACCCGTCGTAAAGGCGTGTTGGATGGCTTGGGCTTGCCGGGTAAATTGGCCGATTGCCAAGAAAAAGACCCAGCAATGTCCGAAATCTACCTCGTCGAGGGTGATTCCGCGGGTGGCTCAGCCAAGCAAGGGCGTGATCGTAAATTCCAAGCGATTTTGCCACTCAAAGGTAAAATTCTGAACGTTGAACGCGCTCGTTTTGATCGTATGCTTGCCAGCCAAGAGATTAGCACTTTGATCATGGCGCTCGGTTGCGGCATTGGTAAAGACGATTTTAATATCGAAAAACTGCGCTACCACCGCATCATTATCATGACCGACGCGGACGTGGATGGCTCGCATATCCGTACCTTGCTGTTGACCTTCTTCTATCGTCAACTGCCAGAACTGGTTGAGCGTGGCTATATCTACATCGCACAACCGCCGCTATTTAAAGTCAAACAAGGTAAAAACGAAACTTACCTCAAAGACGAACAAGAGCTCAAACAGCACTTGCTGCGTGCGGCAATGAATGGCGCGCAATTATCGACTGGCGTTGATCAAGCAACGATTAGCGGTGAAGCACTGGAAACCCTCGCTAAACAGTTCTTTTTGACTGAAGCCGTGATTGAGCGTGAAAGCCGTTTCCTCGATCCAATGATTTTGAACGCCTTGCTCAAAATTAAAGCCCTGGTGTTGGATGACGAAGCCAGCGCCAACGACAGCATTGCGCGCCTCAGCGCCGCAGTGAATCATCCGGCATTTCAGTTTGCCGCTGAACTGGTCGATGCCGGTTGGCAAATTCGCATCGAGCGCCGCTTGCATGGCGTGGTAACGATGCAATACATCGACAGCGACTTCTTATTGTCTGGCGATTATGCGCAAATTACCCGCATGGCCGATGCCTTAATGGGCCTCATCCACGCCGATGCAGTGATTCGCCGTGGTGCCGCCGAGCAGCCAGTGAAAAGCTTTAAAGAAGCCCTCGATTGGTTACTCGCCGAAGTGCGCCGCAATATGAGCATTCAGCGCTATAAAGGTCTGGGTGAAATGAATCCAGAACAATTATGGGAAACCACGATGGACGTCACCGTTCGCCGCTTGCTGCGCGTGAACATCGAAGACGCCATTACTGCGGATGAAGTATTCACCACATTAATGGGCGATCAAGTCGAACCCCGCCGTCAATTCATCGAACAAAACGCCCTCGTAGCGCGCAATCTCGACGTTTAAAAAAAATTTTTGTCAGTACCAAAAAGCTACCGCATGCGGTGGCTTTTTGTTTTCTTGGGTATTGTCATGCAAAGCTTATTTGTTGATGGCTACAAAGTAATACCCGTCAAAAGTAGGGCAAGTAGGGTGTGAAAATCCCAGTGGGATTTGCGCAGCAAAAAACGAGCATGATCATTTGCTGGCGCCCGAGCCGCGTGCGCAAATCAAGATTTGCACACCCTACAAAACTAGCTTGCCTGTGTTTGTTCCCATGCTGATTTGAAGCAAATCAGTTTATGGCTCTCTTCGGCAGTTAAGTCTGATGGTGTTTGTGCAAGGAATTTATTGACGGCATCAATAAATTCATCGGGGAGTAGTTCCTGATTCTCTATCACTAACGTATCTCCACCCACATAACAGGTCGTTGCTAATCTGAGCAGTACGTCTTTTTTGGTGAGTTGAGTTTTGAGCCACGTTTGCATGTCTTTTGGACCTTTCTCTTTTTCCCAAGCAGAGAGTGCTGTAATTGGCTGATGCCATGTCCAGAGAGTGTCATTTTTTGTTGCAGCATGTATTCGGTTCATGGCTTCATTTATAATTTCCTGCCAATGATCTTGTTTAAATGGCAGAAAACTAGCATTTTTGGTTTGCTGTAATTGGGTTGCAATAATTAGCCATTCATTAGATGCATTTGTAAGGTTTTTTTGGACAATGGGCCACGCGTTATCAATCGTAAGTGAATGTAGTATCGCTGCTAATGCATAGCCAAATGGGCTAAATAATATTTTGTCATGTTGCAGCAGATTACTGTTTGTGATGAAAACTTCCAGTAAAGTTTTACATGAATTTTCTGAGATTTGATTCAGGGTAGCCGCGCAATCGATTTCGGTTAGTAGTAATTGCGTTCTTGCACTATCGCATAATGCTTTTTTTACGCCCGTATGATCGCCGCTTTCGGCTAAGGCGATTAAATTAAGCCACTGTTCTTGTGGAATAGCATCATGTGAGATCTCAAATTTGAAATAACTTGGGAAATGCTTACCGCTGCAGACCCTGCGGTTAAGATGCCAGTGTATGTAGTGGCTTTGATCAAATTCAGTGTTTTTCCAAATTTTATCGAGTTTGGGAAAATAAAGTAGCAAGAAGTATTCGTAATCCCACCAGTTCAGGCTCGCTCAGCTCGCTGTTTAGGCCGAGTTCTTGATCAAGCCATTCTTCTGTACTGTTTTCTTTATCTAATGAGTAACAAAGCAGTTCTTTTCTCTGTGAAAGTAAATGATGAATACGTGGATAAAATAGTCTTAGGAGTTCTAATACAACAAAATCTACGGGATGAACTTCTTTTTCTAGTGCTGGCCATGTCACTTCCAATGAATTCAGCAAACGGATGGCATCACGGGGCTGGCGTAATGCATAAGGAAAATTTTTCAGTTTTCCAGACAATTCACGAGTTTGTATTTCATCTAAGGCGATCCGTTCGCTTAGTTTTTGCCGCGTCCATTTTTGCAACTCCTCGGCTTGAATTGCGGGTAAGGCAAACGAGGCTTGTAATATTTTTTCGAGATAATGTGCATCTTCAGCAGGAAAAGCATCAGCGACGACTTTTTCGGTTCTTGCCAAGTCAAATACCAACAAATACATCACATTAGGCAATCTGCCGACGGATTTGACTAGCTTGAAAATCTGGAGCATTTCTGCGGGTTCAAGGCGGTCGATGTCATCGATGATGACCAAATAGCGCTTTGATCCTTGGTCGAGGATTTGGCTTAATTCTTGGTGCTGCTCTTGGATTGTTTGCTCATGATCTAGTTCAGTTCCAATGCCTTTGGCGATTTTCTCTGCGATTGGCCCCGCGGCCCCTAGCGTGGCAGCACCAACAACGGCGCCAATGAGTGCCGAGTGATTTGAAAGGCGCTTGCCCAAGCTTCGCATTATTTTTTTCGTGTGCCGGGCATTTCATGCTCGAATTTAGCCCCGATCTCACTGAGAAACGATTGAGCTAGAGACTCAATGCCTGTAAACCACCACGGATTAAACTCAATGATTTCTAAATTGTGGTTGGTAAACTCGCCAGCTTGTAGATGATGCTTAATTAGATTGATTGCACTGCTTTTACCTGCGCCCCAAGCGCCATGAATACCAATAGCTGTACCAACTGGTTTGTGCATGCCACTAATTGCACGCGCGATTTCGCGGGAAAATGGATTAAAACCAAATGCATCTTCGACGGGGGTGGTGATTGGCGCATCGGCGCTGAATTGGGATTGTTTTTTCAGTACCGTTGTTGGGGGTCTGATTGCCTATCTGTGTCATTCTTGATGCTCCATATGCAATCATGTAAGTCTATGAAAGATCTGAATCATACTTGATGGTTATGAAATAGGCATATTTGTATGGGTGGGTAAGTTACCAAGCCTTAGTATCGTAGGTTGGGCTAAGCCTGCACAGCCCAACGTTTACCGAGCATTGTTTTTCTTCTTCACCAAGTTCAATAGGTATATTGGTATAGATGCTGATATATATGGCTTTAATCTCTATACCTGCAAATAATCTGGCGCGAACTGTTTGCTTCGCCTCTCGATTGTTGGGCTGCGCAGGCTTAGCCCAACTTACATTGCTGACTGAGTTTGGTGATATCAGAATCAAATTGGCGGGTTAGGAAATCAATGGGGTCAGACTCGATTGATTTCTAGTTTTCCGTGGAATCAATCGAGTCTGACTCCTTTGATTTTCAAATAACAGGTATGACTGCCAAATCCAAACGAACGTGGCAATCTATTGTGCTAGCATCATTCTCTATTCAATCTGGCAAGTGATGTCATGACCCGTATTGCCCTACTCAATACCGCCAACGATCTCAGCCCCGCACAATGGGCGCAGTTGGCACGCGGCAATGATCCATTTTTGAGTCGAGAATTCTTGGGGCTTGCCGAAAGCACTGGCGCGGCCAGCGCTGATTTAGCGTGGCAGCCTGTGCATGTCGTGCTGCAAGCGGCAGACGAATCACCGCGCGCTTTTTTGCCACTGTATTTGCGCCAGCATTCCTTTGGTGATTTTTCGCGCGATTGGCAATGGGATCAAGCTTGGCAATCCGCAGGGCTGGCCTACTATCCCAAATTGGTGTCGGCAATTCCATTTACACCATCGCCGGGGCCGCGCTGTGTCTTGGCGCAAGGCGCGCCTGAATCCACGAGAGATGAGCTAATTGCAGCAGCGATTCATGTCGCGCAAGAGCTCAAAGCCTCGTCATGGCAATGCTTGTTTGTGCAAGAGAGCGATCGCGCCGCGCTGGAAAATGCGGGGATGTTGCTGCGTGGCGGCGTGCAATTTCATTGGAAAAATCGAAATTACGCCGATTTTGACGATTTTTTGGCGACGTTCACCGCGATGAAGCGCAAAAAACTCAACCGCGAACGCCGTTATGTCAGCGATGCGGGTTTACGTTTAGCGACTTTGCATGGTGACGAAATCGACGCGGCGAGCTGGCAAGCCATTTATCGGCAATACGCCGACACCTTCCGCCGCTATGGCAATCATCCGGCATTTTCACTCGAATTTTTCCAGCAACTCGCCGCGCAAATTGGCCGTGCAATGGTGGTGTTTGTCGCCTACCAAGGCGATGATCTGGTCGCGTCGGCGATTTGCTATCGCAGCGACACGACACTGTTTGGCCGCCATTGGGGGGCGGATATTGAATGCCCCGGCCTGCATTTTGAGCTGTGCTATTACCGAGGCATCGCCTACGCGATTGAACATGGACTGCGAACTTTTGAGCCTGGTGCACAAGGCGAACACAAGCTAGCGCGCGGCTTTGAGCCGGTGATGACTTGGGGCAGCTATTGGATCGCCAACCCCCGCATGCGCCACAGTGTCGCCCAATTCATCGCCCGCGAAGCCGCCGCCACCGAGCAATACCAATTGGAAATGAGCACGCATCTGCCGTTTCGGCTAGAAAGCTGAAATCAGCCTTAGGTATTTGCTCAAGAAAAATCAATGGGGTCAGTATCGTAGGTTGGGCTAAGCCCGCTCAGCCCAACGTTTACCGAGTATTGATTTTATTCCTCTCGAAGTTCAATAGGTATATTGGTGTAGATGCTGATATGTCTGGCTTTCATCTCTATACCTGCAAATAATTTGGCACAAACTGTTTGCTTAGCTTCTCGATTGTTGGGCTGCGCAGGCTTAGCCCAACTTACATTGCTGATTGAGTTTGCTGCTATCAGCATCAAATTGGCGGCTTACGCCTAAAGGCTAAGCCGCCCTACGATATTGATGTGCCCAATAAACAAAAAGGCCGCAAACAATAATTTGCGGCCTTTTTAATGGTGATCGAATGAGATTAATGCATATCGTGTCGATAATTAAATGCTGGGAGTCGCCAGCCGCGTTTGAGGGCGGTGAGTCGCAGTAGTAGGCCAAGGGCGAAGCAGGCGGCGACGTTGAGGTCGTGGTCGATCTTGAGTGTGAATAGGCCGATATACAGTAAGCCAACCAGCATCGAGACGCTGGCGTAGAGTTCGCGCAAAAAAAACAATGGGTACTCGATTGCAGAGCATATCGCGCAAGATGCCGCCGGCAATACCCGTGATCATGCCGGATAATAAAACGATGAGCGGGTGGTAGTTCATCTCCAAAGCCACGTCGCAGCCGATGATGGTAAAAGCGATCAGGCCAAGGGCGTCGAGAAACATAAATAGCCGATTGAGGCGCTTCATATGGCGGCTAATTAAGACGGCGGCGATGCCGCTGGCGATGACTAAAGCCACGTATTCAGGATGCTGCGTCCACGCGATGGGGTAGCGGCCGAGTAAAATATCGCGCACCGTGCCGCCGCCTAAAGCAGTTAAAAAGGCGATCACCGATACGCCAAAAATATCCATATTGCGCCGGCCAGCGGCGAGGGCGCCCGTCATGGCTTCGGCCGAAATGGCCAATAAATAGATTAATGTGAGCATGGGCGGGCTCGCTGTGTGGTGCTGAGGGTAGTTTGCTGCGGATTAATTGCGGACAAGGCGGGCTCCTAACGTAGATTCCAAGTGTTGGAATAGCCTCTCCCTTTGTCCTTTTACCTGAGAGTTGCGTGGCTGGCGCCACTTGCCCCTTCGGTGGGTTGCGCTAAGCAACCGCTCTCCAATTGGCTGAATCAAAATTCCTGCGGTACATGGGCCTGAGCGATTCTGGGAGTTTGCGTCTTCGGCGAAGGCTGTTGCCTTTCTCTCCCGCGAGGAGGGGCGATGCTAACGCTAAAGCGCAGACGCGTCAATTTAAGCGTCGCCAGCACCGCCGGTATTTAAATGCGGATTTCATCGCAATGAATAGTGAATTACTGGATTTAAAAATAAGCGAATCAAGTGCATTTAGATCATTGTGGCATTGTCATATTGCAGCGGTATGCTGGCTGTAGTTCGTCTAATTCGGTTTGTTGTGGGAATTTCGCTGCGTGTTTCGGGTAATTGTTAGTTTGGCTTTAGAAATCGGCTAAGCTAAGTCTCTATGGTGATTTGGCAAAGGTAGATCATGAATAATGTATTGATTGTTTCTGTGATTGGTCCAGATCGTTCGGGTTTGGTTGAGCAATTGGCGGCAACGATTGCGGCTAAAAATGGCAATTGGCTTGAATCGTCTTTTTCTCGTTTAGCCGGGCAGTTTTCGGGAATTGTTAAAGTTGCGGTTATTGGTGCGGGTGAAGAGGTGTTATTGGCTTTGCAGCAAATCGCCGGTTTAGATATTCGTGGCGTATTAGATGTTGAGCGCGAAGAAACGGCGCTGGTCTCGCAAAGCGTGGCATTAAGTTTAATTGGCCATGATCGGGTGGGGATTGTCAAAGATGTGGCAACGATTTTGGCGCGCTTTGCGGTGAATATTGAAAAACTCGAAACGTGGCTATCGAGCGGCGCGATGTCGGGTGAAATGATGTTTCATGCGCAATTAATCTTATCTGCGCCGTTGGATGTCGATTTAGACCAAGTGCATCGCCAATTGGAATGTATTGCCGATGATTTAATGGTGGAGTGGGCTGATTAATGTCCCGTTTACGTTACGTTGCGCTGCTACTGTTTTTTATTGCCTCTGCCGTAATGGCTTATCCCTTAGTGATTGTGGTGGAGAGTTATCATCCAGAAAATGATTGGGATAAAGCATATTTAAATGGTTTACGCAGTAAATTGGATGGTGTTGCTGAGCTGGATTTTATTGCTTTAGATACCAAACGTTTGCCCACTAGCGCGCATTTGGAACAAGCTGATTTGGCCTTTTATGAAATTCAGCAAAGAAAGCCCGATTTAGTGGTATTGGGTGATGATGCCGCCTTGGCTTTATTGGGGCCAAGATTGGCCAGAATGAAAATGCCGGTGGTATTTTTAGGCATTAATGCCGATCCGGCGCAGTATTTTGGCGGTAAAATTACCTGAACATATCACCGGGGTGATTGAGCGACCGTTGTACCAGCAAAACTTTAATTTGATTCGCGAATTATTGCCGCATGCTAAACGCATTTTGGTGTTATTGGATCAAGATCGATCGGCGTATTTTTTACAGGCAGATATTCAACGTTTAAAACGCAATGATATTGATGTGGTGCTGGTGAATAATTATTCGCTTTGGCAAAACAAAGTGATGAATGCCAATTTGCAATACGATGCCATTGTATTAGGTACTTATCAGGCCTTAATTGGCGCCGATGCCAAACATGTGGATGCTGATGAAGTGATGGCGTGGACGCGTGCGCATAGTCCGGTGCCCATTTTTGGCTTTTGGGATTTTGCCATTAGTCGGCAGGCGGCAGCGGGCGGCATGGTGTTATCGGGCTTTGAGCATGGCGCAATGGCTGGCAGCATGGCGCGTTCGATTTTAAAAAATCCCCAACAATCGTTACCGGTACGCCAAAGTAACCACGGGCATTTGATGTTTAGCCGAACACAGGCGAGCTACTGGAAAATTCAAATCCCCAACAAATTGAGTAAACGAGTGAGTTGGTTGCCTTAGATTGGCTCTTTTTCAGTGGCGATGTTTAGATGACGAATTGAGGGTTTTAAGTGCCTGCGGCACGACTATTTACAGTCGCAGTCCGCGACGTGGACCCTCTTTTCTTTGTCTCGCCAAAGAAAAGAGGGGAAAAGAAAGGCGCCCCGGGCGCGCATCGGTCCCCGATGCCCTCGATCCTCGTGAGCCAAACGATAAAGCTGTTTGTCTCCCTCCTCACTTGGTGCGCTTGAACGGGGTTTTAAGCCCCAGCTCGACGAGCGCGGCATAGCATCAACACGAATAAAGAATAGTTATCTTCTCTTGTAGGTATATGAATATAGGCTTTGTTATTAATGGTTTATGTTGATATACCCATAGGTGTTAGAGGTTTTAATGGCGGGCAGTCAGCGCTGCGCCTGAGGCGACGGTGGCTCTGAGTTGCAGTGGTTTGACACCAAATTGCTGGCTAAAACGGCTGCTAAAACGAGATGCCGAGGCATAACCACATTGCTGCGCGATATCGCCAATGCTGTGCGAGGTGGTTTGTATCATGCCTAGCGCAGTATTTAAGCGCACTTGTTCAAGCAAACGCCGAAATGAATGGCCTTCTTGCATCAATTGTCGGCGCAATGTCGACGCGCCTAAATGCAATTGTTGCGCCATTTGTTCAACCGTCCATGGCTTACTGGTGTGTAGCAATAATAATTGCTGCACGCGCTGGCTAATTGAATCGCCTTTATCGATAAAAATCGCTTGTCCTTGTCCGGCCATGGCCAGCGCCAGCAGTAAGCCGATGGCGCGATGGTGTAATAACGGTGTTGGTTCCGCGTCACTGGCTTGAAATAACTGATCCCATTGCAGCGCAAACCACGGGTCAAGTTTGACGCAAAGCTGCGCCGGCTGCTGCAGTGCCGCCCGCAAAACTTCAGGGTATTGCTGCCGACAGCGCGCAATCAGTTGCGGATCGAGCAATACCACATCACAGGCATAGCCAGAATGATCGGCTTGATTGCGCAAGGTTAGCTCTAGCCCGGCGGGCGCAATCACCAAATCCCCCACACGGGCAATGAAATGCTGCTCGCCAATAAAGAGATGTTTTTCACCTTGGCGAACGCGCATCAGCATCGGCTGCAAGCAGCAAATTTGGCGCAAAGATTGCGTTGATTTGGCTTGGATTTGGCTAAATTTGATTTGTTTGGTTTGGAATGCTGGCATTGCCGCTGGCTCTTGTGTGCTGGCGGCAAGGCTGCCGCGTGGATTATTTGCTGCGCTGATAGGTCGCAGTGAGTTGCGCTTTTGCCAGTTGATGTTGGTTAAGCATAAAGCCCACTAAAGCACCGCTGGCATTGGCGTCGACTGGGAGTTTTTCAGTATCTAACGCCCAGACGGTATAGATATAGCGATGGGCTTTATCACCAACCGGAGGGCAAGCGCCGCCGTAGCCGCTTTGACCAAAGTCGGTACGCGTTTCTAGTGCGCCAGCAGGTACTGCACCGCTGGCAATCGATTGCACTTTGGCAGGAATATTGACCACATTCCAATGCCACCAGCCACTACCCGTTGGTGCATCTGGGTCAAACACGGTGATGGCGAAGCTTTTGGTGCCGGCTGGGGCATTTTTCCAGCTTAATTGCGGTGAAATATTGGCACCGCTGCAACCAAAACTATTGAATTCTTGCTTTTGAGTCATCGGCGTATTGGCTTGGATGTCTTGGCTAGTGAGTTGGAACTCAGCGGCAAAGGCGGTGTGAAGACTAAAGGCCATAAATAAAGCGCTGCTAACGAGTTTCATGATTGCTCTCCGTGTCGTTGAGAAGCCATCATACCCAGCATCTTAAAGCGCGAGGGTTCAGCAAAGCTCAGATTTTATCCTTAAACGCTCTATTTTGTGTGTTAGCTATTGTTTTTGAGCGTTTAGGTGTTTTTTCGGCTGCTAAATGCCGAGTTGGTCGCGTAAAGCGTAATACCAAGCACCGAGTGCGGTGAGCGGTACGCGCAATAAGCGCCCGCCGGGAAAAGGGTGGTGCGGCAGTTTGGCAAAAGCATCAAATTGGCTGTTATGGCCTTGTATGGCTTGCGCCAATAAGCGCCCAGCCAAATGCGTATAAGTCACGCCGTGGCCGCTACAGCCTTGTGAGTAATATATATTACTGCCCAATCGCCCCATTTGCGGTAAGCGCGATAGCGTTAATGAGAAATTCCCGGTCCACGCATAATCGATTTGAATATGGCTCAGCTGCGGAAAAGTCTGGCGTAAATTCGGCACAATCACCGCCTCAATATGCGCTAAATCGCGTGCGCCATAAGTAACGCCACCGCCGTAAATCAAGCGTCGATCAGCACTTAAGCGATAATAATCCAGCAAAAAATTACAATCTTCGACGCAATAATTGCTGGGAATCAGTTGCTCTGCCAGTGCGCCCAGCGGCTCAGTGGCAACCACTTGGCTGCCACAAGGCATGGTTTTGGCGGCCAGCTCCGGGACTAAATCACCCAAATAGGCATTGCAAGCCACAATCACAAATTGGCACCGCACCGAGCCCTGCGCCGTTTGTACGCTAAGGCGGGGCCCGCGTTGTATCTGCGTGACCGCCGATTGCTCAAAAATCTGTCCGCCCAAGGATTCAAAAGCTGCGGCTTCACCGAGCGCCAGATTGAGCGGATGCAGAATGCCCCGCACTATGGTCGACTAAGCCCCCGACATAGCGCTCACTGGCAACGGCTTGGCCAATGGCGGCTTTATCTAGCATTTCTAGCTGGGTATGGCCGTAGCGCTCCCAGAGCACCTTTTGTGCAGCCAAATGCCCCAGTTGCTTGTTGCTGAGCGCGGCAAACAGGCCGCCATTTTTAAGGTCGCAATCGATTTGATAATGCGCGATTCTTTGGCGAATAATTTGATTGCCAGTAAACGCCATTGCGCCTAAAAAGCGTCGGCAGTGGCTTTGCCATATTGCCGTTCAATCACATCCATATCGCGCGAATACGAATTCACGATTTGCCCGCCATTGCGCCCCGAAGCGCCCCAAGCGATTTGTGCTTGCTCCAAAATCACCACGTTATAACCCGCCTCAGCCAAAAATAGACCGGCCGATAGCCCAGTAAATCCGGCGCCAATAATGCAAATATCCACGTCTAAATCACGATTGAGCTCAGGTCTTGCTGGCTGTGGATGGGCACTGGCAGCGTAATATGATGCGGCGTGACTGATTTTTTGCATTTTTTTCATTCAATAAGTTGGGGCGGTGAAAAAGACGACATGGTGAGATAGGCAAATGAATTTGGATTTTTAACGTTGACTGATAAAAAAACCGGCTTTATTGCGGTTCTCGAACATGAAAAAATCGAATCAATTCTTGTAACTGTACGGCTTGAGTATTCATTTCATCCGCCGTTGCCGCCAGTTCTTCCGATGCTGCCGCGTTGACTTGCGTTGCGGCGGATAGTTGATCCACCGTAAGGCTAATTTCATTTAAGCTCAGGGTTTGCATATTCGTGGCACTACTGATGGCTTGTATTAGCTCTGCAGTGTCTATCGTTGCGGGTTTGATTTTACTGAGCAATTTACCGGCCTGTGTGGATTGCAGCACACTACTATCAGTAATATCGCTGATTTCTTTGGCGGCGATTTGGCTTCGTTCGGCTAGTTTGCGGACTTCAGAGGCAACGACGGCAAAGCCTTTGCCATGATTGCCGGCTCTGGCCGCTTCAATGGCCGCATTGAGTGCCAATATATTGGTTTGATAGGCGATATCGTCAATGATGTGGATTTTGGTTGCAACTTGCTCCATGGCGATCGCTGTTTTTCTGACTGCCTCTTCGCCAGTTGTTGCATCGTTTGATGATTGTTGGGCGATGCCGGTGCAGGTGACCGCATTTGTAGCGCAAAGGGTGAGTGAGTGATTAATTTCGTTGATTGCCAATCTTGTTTCTTCAACACTAGTGGCTTCGGAAATCGTATTTTGACTTAATGCTTCAGCTGCAGCTGCGATTTGCTCGGCTGAATTAACCAGCGTGGCCGAATTATTGCGAATGTTGTGTAAGACATGATTGAGCTTATCGGTCATTTGTTCCAAGTGATACAAAATACTCGAGTGATCATTCTTTTTTAAATGAATTGATACGGCCAAATTGCCAGCAGCAATCTCTCGGACAATCATTGAGGCCACTCTTGGTTCACTGCCAAGTAAATGAAATAAAGAATTCATAACATACAGTGCAATAATGGTGATCACAATCAGCAAACCAAAGCTGATGATTAATAGCCCAAGCAATGATTGCTGGACCAATGTTTTGGCTTGATCTTCTAATTGTTGTTGTTGCTGTTTGAGAATCGGTACCAGCTCATCTACGGCTAAACGATGTTGCTTATAGAGTTGATTTAATCGCGTTTTTGCTGCAGCAATTTTGACCTGATTTTTGCTTTCTAGTGCTGGAATTAAGACTTGTTCGGCTTCTTTATAAAAGGCATCCGCAGGCTGGAAAATAGACTGAGTTAGGCTGTTGAGTATATTGGGTGGTAGATTACTTTCCTTCCAGTATGCTTGTCCTTGATAGAATTCGTTTTTAATTGTTTTAAATCGATTGAGTAGTTCGGTGGAAGGGGGTGAAGTTTCACTTAATTGGTATGATATTAAATAGGCTTCAATGATGTATTGGGGCGGGGGCAAAATGTCGGCAATTAAATTGCTGCTATCGTCAATTTTATGGTAAAGATCCCCATTAATCATTACTGTACGCATGGTTTGATAGGACCAAATTGAAAGTAGTAATAGACTGGCTAGTACAGCAGCAAGCAATATGTAAAATTGCTGCTTAAAGGAAAGGTTTTTCATTGGTTTATCCTTGCTCGTTATTCAGTGGATAGTCCTAAAACGGTTTTAATTTTTAGCTCAAACCATTATTAAATTAATTTAGCTGCTGTGTTTTTAATTAATGCCAAGTCAATTTGTATGCGCTCTGTGTAATTGGTATTAATCATCTATTTTTAATGAATTTAAATATTCAAACATGTAGTAGCAAATGTTTACGTTCCCACGGGCTGATTACTTTGGCGTATTCGATATATTCAGATTGTTTGACCGCGCAATACGCGGTAATAAATTTCTCACCGAGCACCTCGGCAATCGGTGCGCACTCCGCTAATTGGCTGATCGCGCCTTCTAGCTCTCTGGCAAATGCAAACGGCAGGCTGTACGCGTCGCCCATGAGCGGTTCGGTCGGCTCGAGTTGTTCGACAATACCCAAATAAGCGCAGGCCAAAGTAGCGGCTAACGCTAAGTAGGGATTGCAATCGACCCCGGGAACGCGGTTTTCAATTCGCCGTGCAGCAGGGGTGGAATAGGGAATGCGAATGCCACAAGTGCGGTTATCAAAACCCCATTGCACATTAATCGGGGCGGCATAGTAGCGTGTGAGTCGACGATAGCTATTCACAAACGGCGCAAATAGCGAAATCACCGCCGGAAAGTATTTTTTGCATGCCAGCGATGGATTGATAAAAACACCGTGCTCGGCTGGCCGTCGTCATTGGAGTAAATATTCTTCCCGCTGGTTTTATCCACCACACTCATATGAATATGCATGGCCGAGCCGGGCTCATGCTCCATTGGTTTGGCCATAAAGGTGGCATACATTTGATGGCGAATCGCCGCTTCGCGTACGGTGCGTTTAAATAAGAAAATCTGATCGGCTAATTCTAAGGCGTTGCCATGCAAGAAATTGATCTCCATTTGGCAAGCGCCGACTTCATGAATCAAGGTGTCGATTTGCAAGCCTTGTGCATCGCAATAGTCATACACGTCTTCGAATAAATCATCATATTCATTCACCGCATCAATCGAATACGCTTTGCGTCCGGTTTCGGGCCGGCCTGTTCGCCCTAGCGGTGGTTGCAAGGGCAGGTCGGGGTCGCGATTAATATCAACCAGATAAAACTCCATTTCGGGCGCCACCACCGGCTCCCAGCCGCGCTCTTCATAAAGCTTTAATACTCGCCGCAATACATAGCGTGGCGATAGCTCAACGGGGGTGCCGTCAAAATGAAAACAGTCATGAATCACTTGCGCCACTGGGTCTTTGGCCCAAGGCACTAGGCGTATCGTGTTGGGGTCGGGAATGAGCACCATATCAGGATCGGTACTGGGGGTGATGCCTTCGGCGTATTCACCGGTTACGGTTTGCACCAGCACCACTTGCGGCAAGCGCATGCCGTCGTCTTCGTTAAATTTTTCGCGCGGAACGATTTTGCCACGAGCAATGCCAGTAAAATCTGGGGTCACGCATTCCACTTCGGTGATTCGCCGCTCGCGCAGCCATTCGCTAATTAAGCTCATCATCATTCCTTCAAACAAAAGTGCTGCGCTTGGGTGAGCGCGGATGGTCTTGCCCGCTTAAGCGAAATGTTTATGTTGGTAATGCGCCTGGCTGGCGGCAGCAAAAGCGTTAAAGATCGCCATCGACAGTGGGTTATCGGCGTATTGCCATTCCGGATGCCACTGCACGGCCAGATTAAAGCTTGGCGCGTCGGCCAAGCGAAACGCTTCGATTAAACCGTCTGGCGCAATCGCCTCGGCGACTAAACCGTGCCCTAATTGTTTGACGCCTTGTTGATGCAGCGAGTTGACCATCGCCTGTTGCTGTCCATATAGGCGGTGGAGTAAGCCGTTAGGCACCAGCTCTCGATGGGGTGAGCAACGCCATACATGGTGTCGATATCACCTTCGGGTTCGCGGTGATCGAGCATTTGATCCAGTGTTTGTATTTGTTGATGCAGGCTGCCACCGAAAGCAACATTCATTTCTTGCGCGCCACGGCATAAGCCCAAAATCGGGATGTGGGCCGCAATGGCGGCGCGAATAAAGGGCAGGGTGGTGGCGTCGCGCGCTGCGTCATTAAAATCATCGGCTAAGGGTGTGCCGCCATAATGCTCGGGTTCAATATTGCTATTGCTACCGGTAAACAGCAGCCCGTCGACTAGCGCCAAAATTTGCGCGTGATCGCGAGCGCCTAAGGCGGGAATCAACAGCGGCAGCCCGCCGGTTCCGGCAATGGCGGCGAGATATTTTTCACCGACTAGATGATAAAAATGGCCACTTTCTAAGCGCCAACGACAGCAAACAATACCAATGATGGGCAGACCCATAACGATCTCTTTATATTTAAATCAATGTGGCTAACAGTTGTTCGCTCGGGGTGTAATCCAGCTCCAAATCACGCGCCACCGCAGCATAAGTGAGCTTGCCACGGCAGATATTGAGGCCATTGCGTAAATGCGAATCATCTTGCAAGGCGCGCTGCCAACCTTTATTGGCCAAAGCCAGCGCAAACGGTAAGGTGGCATTGGTCAGCGCCAAGGTGGCGGTTCGCGCTACGCCGCCGGGCATATTGGCGACGCAGTAATGAATCACATTGTCGACCACATACGTTGGCGACTCATGCGTGGTGGCGTGTGAGGTTTCAAAGCAGCCGCCTTGATCGATCGCCACGTCGACTAGCACCGAGCCCGGTTTCATCAACTTGAGCATTTGCCGTGAGATTAATTTTGGTGCCGCAGCGCCAGGGATGAGCACTGCACCAATGACTAAATCGGCACTGGCCAGTGCGACTTCGATGGCGTCGGTGGTAGAAAACAGCGTGGTCAGTTGAGGACCAAATTGAGTGTCTAGCTCTTTAAGACGCGCTAAAGACACATCAAACAGCGAAACGTTGGCACCTAAACCCAGCGCCATTCTGGCGGCATTGATACCGACCACGCCACCACCTAGCACGATTACATTCGCGGGCGCTACGCCGGGTACGCCGCTGAGTAAAATCCCTGAGCCGCCTTGGGTTTTTTCTAGGCAGTGCGCGCCAGCTTGAATCGACATGCGCCCCGCGACTTCGGACATCGGTGCCAACAATGGCAAACCACCGCGTGCATCGGTGACCGTTTCATAGGCAATGGCAATGCATTCGCTGGCCAGCAAGCCTTGGGTTTGTTCTGGATCGGCCGCGAGGTGCAGATAAGTAAAGAGGATTTGTCCGGGCCGCAGTTGGGCAATTTCACTGGCTTGCGGCTCTTTGACTTTGATAATCATCTCGGCGCGTTGAAAGATTTCTTGCGCCGAATCGACAATCTGCGCGCCTGCGCCGATGTAGTGGTGGGCAGTAAAACCAACAGCATCGCCAGCATATTGCTGAACTAACACTTGGTGGCCGTGTTTAACCAGTTCTTTCACGCCACTGGGAGTAAGCCCGACACGATATTCATGGTTTTTAATTTCTTTCGGTATGCCGATCAACATCTGATTCACCTTGGCGCGCAATGGCGTTGAGTATTTTTAATGAACTTACTTAGAGTGTAGCTAGGTAATTGCCTTTTCCAAGGTGGTTTTTATGCCTAAGCTGACAATTTATTGACAAATATTCTTTTGTGTTTAACGTCTGGCGGGGCGCTTTTTGTGGTTACAAGCGCCTAGGCAGCGGCAGGATGCCTGCCGTCAATAGTTCCCAGTCGTGGTGTATGCTAAAAGTCAGCAGATTTACCCAGCCGATCAATTGGGTATTTGATCGACATAAACCGCATCAATGAAAGTAAGTCGAGTTCACTTGGCCATGTTGCTAGATTCAATTGTGCAACGTGCAACGTATCGATAAAGCCACTTTAAAGAGATTAAATCATGGCAAAAACTCAACAAGATTGGTTGGCGCTCGCCGCGCAGTTGCAGTTTGAAGGGCGCGCTTTTATTGATGGTGCGTATTGCCAAACCGCGAATACTTTTCCTTGTATTAATCCAGCCACGCAGCAGGTTTTGGCCGCCGTGAGTCTTTGTACGGACATTGAAGTGAATACGGCGGTGCATGCGGCACGCGCAGCGTTTAATGATCAGCGTTGGGCGGGTTTGGCGCCTGCCGCGCGTAAAAGTATTTTGCTGCGCTTGGCCGCTTTGATTCGTGAGCACGCCGATACGTTGGCGCTGCTGGAAACCCTCGACACCGGCAAGCCGATTTCGGACGCTTTAGCGGTCGATATTGCTGGCAGTGCCTATTGCATGCAGTGGTTTGCCGAGGCGATTGATAAAGTCGCGGGTGAGGTGGTGCCTGTGGCGGGAAATATGCTGGGTATGGTGACGCGAGAGCCAGTGGGCGTGGTCGCTGCGGTGGTACCTTGGAATTTTCCATTATTAATGAGCAGCTGGAAAATCGCCCCGGCTTTGGCTATGGGCAATTCGGTGATTTTAAAACCATCCGAAAAATCGCCGTTAACGGCGATTTATATTGCGGCTTTAGCCAAAACAGCAGGACTGCCCGATGGCGTGTTGCAAGTGCTACCGGGCGCGGCTGAAACGGGGCGCTTATTGGCTGAGCATCTTGACGTGGATTGCATCACTTTTACCGGCTCAACGGCGGTGGGTAAAGCCATTATGCAGGCGGCAGCACAGAGTAATTTAAAGCGCGTTTGGCTCGAGTTGGGCGGTAAGTCAGCGAATATTATTTTGGCCGATTGCGCCGATGTGGGCGCTGCCGCCGCAGCCGCAGCGGGTGGGATTTTTTTATAACCAAGGCGAAATGTGCTCTGCAGGCTCGCGGGTGTTGGTGCAAAAGGCGATTTATTCCGAATTTATGGCGGCCTTGCAAGCCGCCGCTAAGGACTACGCCCCAGCCAATCCGCTCGACCCAGCCAGCAAAATGGGCGCCATCGTGGATCAGATCCAGTACCCAAAAAAGTGTTGGCTTGGATTGATATTGGTAAGCAAGAGGCCGAGTGGTTGGGCGGTGGCGAAGCGGCACATGTGGCAACGGGTTGGTTTATTACTCCCGCCATTTTTAAAGCCAGCGCATCAGCGCGCATTGCGCGTGAAGAAATCTTTGGCCCGGTGTGTACGGTGATTGTGTTTGATACGCCAGATGAAGCGATTGCCATTGCCAATGACAGTGAATACGGTTTGGCCGCCGCAGTATGGACCCGCGACTTGAATACCGCACACAGCATGGCTAAACAATTACGCGCCGGCACGGTCTGGATTAATTGCTACGACGAAGGCGGGGATATGAATCTGCCGTTTGGTGGCTATAAGCAATCGGGCAATGGCCGCGATAAATCGCTACACGCATTAGAAAAATACACCGAGTTGAAATCGACGTTGATTAAATTGTCTTAAAACAAAGAATTTGGAATTTGACTCACCGTATTGCAATCGCTTTGTATATACAATAATTGGCGATGTTGAGATTACGTGTTGATGGCTTTAAGTGCCTGCGGCACGGCTGTTTTACAGTCGCAGTCCGCGACGGGGACCCTCTTTCTTTGACTCGCCAAAGAAAGAGGGGGAAAGAAAGGCGCCCCGAGCGCGCATCGGTCCCCGATGCCCTCGATTGTCGTGAGCCAAACGATAAAGCTGTTTGTCTCACTTCGCACTCGGTGCGCTTGAACGGGATATTAAGCCCCAGCTCGACGAGCGCGGCACAGCATCAACACCAAATCTGAACATTGCCCAATAATTCAGGGTATTTAACGTTAGACCTTATTTTAATAGGCCTAACTTTAAATACCCATTTGTTTTTTGGGGAATGCTGGCATTGAATACAGCGGCTTTTCAAATTGCGGCTTTTTTTAGTATAAAATCGTGGCCGATGAATCCCCATCGAGTGCACATCTTATTATGACCCAATCATCGGCCTTGTTTTCAGCGGCGCTCGCCTTGTTACGGCAAACCCAGCATGGGGTATTGGCGACACAATCGCTGGTGCTGCCGGGCTATCCGCATGCTTCGTGGCTACCGTTTGTATTGGATGAGGCGGGACGTATTGTGCTAGGGTCTGTTGACGTTTGGTTTGCCAACCGCGTTTGCGCGGATTTTGACCTGAGGCAAGGCACGAAGCGCGCAGCGTAGTCATTCTACGCCAGTGCTTTGTAACGCAGCATCAGGTCAAAATCCGCCAAACCCTGCGGGCTGGGCGCTTTTCGCGGCGACTCTGTGTTGTAGCAAGCTCACATAGATTGACTAGGCATCGCTTACTACGCCTTGATTCGCCGCGAAAATCGATCCAGCGCGGCGGAAAACCAAATGTCAACAGACCCTAGTAATGAGCCGTTTGGCTGAGCATACGCAAAATGTGTTATTGGATGAAAAAGTCAGCTTTTTAGTCCATGAGCCAAGCGCCACATTATCGGGTGCTCGGTTGACGATTTTGGGTGATTTACAGCCGGTGCCGGATGATCCATTGCTGGTGGCGCGCTTGGCGCGACAAAATCCGCAATTAGCGAGCTATTTAGCAATGGCTGATTTTTCGGTGTGGCGTTTATGGCCGCGCCGAGCGCGTTATATCGCTGGATTTGGCAAAATGGGTTGGATCGAAGGGGATGAGTGGGAGACTGCAGTACAACTGAATTTGGCCGATGAGGCTGCACTGATTCAAAGTGCCCAGCTACCCGCCGGTTGTGAATTGATTGATGTTGATTGGGCTGGCTGTGATTTGCGCCGCAATGGACAGCTGGAGCGGCATATTTTGCATTGCGATGGTTTCGATCTGGCTGCGCTACGTGTGGCGATTGAGATGCTGATTCGAGATGTTGTGATTCGGGCATAACTGCCCAAGGTAAGACAAAGGATAAACCATGAGTACCCGAGTATTATTTGTTGAAGACGACGCTGAATTGGCTGAATTGATTGGCGGTTTTTTGCGCTCGTTTGAGTTTACCGTCGAAGTACTCGGCGATGGTTTAGGGGTGAATGACAATGTGAAAGCCAATCCCCCAGATTTAATTTTGCTCGATATTATGTTGCCCGGCAAAGATGGTTTGACCATTTGCCGCGAATTGCGTGAGTTTTATACTGGGCCGATTGTGCTGCTCACCTCGCTCAATAGCGATATGAATCAGATTTTGGGCTTTGAAATCGGCGCGACTGATTACGTAGTCAAAACCACGCCGCCTTCGGTGCTATTGGCGCGGATTCGTTCCCATTTACGCCACGCCGGTAGCGGCAGTTTGTTGGCAGCGGTGCCGGTGCAAGATCAGTCACGGCTTAACTTTGGTCGTTTACAAATTGATGCCCGCAATCGCAGCGCGGTGTATCGCGGCGAGCAAATGGGTTTGTCCAGTAGCGATTTTGATTTGCTGTGGGAATTGGCCAGCCACGCCGGCGAGATTTTAAGCCGTGATCATTTGCTGAAAAAACTGCGCGGTATTGAATACGATGGCCTGGATCGCAGTATGGATGTGGCGATTTCGCGCTTACGTAAAAAACTCGACGATGATCCGATTGATCCCCGCAAAATCAAAACCATTCGTAACAAAGGGTATTTGTTTGCGAGTGACATCTGGCAAGACGAGTAGACATATACCTTTGTTATAAAAGAGGTCGTAAAAAAAAACGATTCACCACAGAGGCACAGAGACACAGAGGAAAAACAAAAGACATCTTTGAACAAAATCAGTTTTGGTGTCTCTACTGCCCCCAATCTAATGGTTTTCTCTGTGCCTTTGTGCCTCTGTGGTAAGGCTTTTGCTGCCCTATTTATTACTCCGCTCCATGGATTTTCATGCGCCAAGTTTTTTTGCGATTTTATTTGACCGTCGTCGTGTGTTTTTTGGCCACGTCTTTACTCATTGGCGGCATTTATAAGCAACTCATTGAGCGCACTAATCAGCGCTACCTCACTGATATTTTTAAATCGACGGTGTCGATTATTGAAGAAGAACTCGGCGATTTGCCGCCGTCGTTATGGCATGACGAAGCATCGCGTTTGCGCGGTAAATTGCCGGTGCCGGTGCAAATTGAAAAACTCGGCGAATACAGCTTAAGCGCCGAGAATCAAAAGTCCTTAGAAAAGGGCGATATTATTTTATTGCTCGATAAAGGTCTTTATATCCACCGGATTCACAAAACCGATCAAATGGTGTGTTGGGGCCGATTCCATTTTTGACCGATTTGGATAATATTTCTTGGCTCGATTTTCTGGCCTTATTGATGATGGGGGCGGCGCTGGGTTTGCCAACTTGGCTCTGGTTGCGGCCATTTTGGCGTGATTTATTGCAAATCATTCAACAAAGCCGCCGCGTAGGGCAGGGCGATTTTGCCGCCCGCGTCAAACTCGACGAAAGCTCGGCCTTGGCATCTTTGGGGGTGACCTTTAATAGTATGGCGCAAGACGTTGAGCAGCTAACGACTTCACGGCGCGCCATGATTGATGCGGTCTCGCATGATTTACGCACGCCGTTAGCACGAATGCGTTATCGCTTAGAGGCGATTAAATCGGGTGCCGACAGTGGCCCGCAAGTGGCGGCGTTAGAGCGTGATTTAGGGCAGATTGATGCCTTGATCGAAGAATGGTTAACGATGTCGAGCTTAGATAGCCCGCAAATGCAGATGAATATCCAGCCGCAAGCGATGTTGCCTTGGTTGGGTAAAATCGCCGCAGAGTTTAGCTTGAGTGGCAAAGCGCCGGTGGTTGTCAATCAAATCGACCTGATTGATCCACATTTGGAAATTGATAGTTATTACTTTGGCCGTGCGGTGAGTAATGTGTTAAGTAATGCTCGCCGCTATGGTGGCGAGACCATTGTAATGACGCTGAAGTGGCATGAAGGCATGGCGCAATTATTGATTGATGATAATGGCGAGGGGATTCCAGAGGAACAACGCAGTCGTTTATTGCAACCCTTTACGCGTATGGAAGGTAGTCGTAATAAAGCTACCGGTGGTTTTGGCTTGGGGCTGGCGATTGTGGCAATGATTTTGCGTGGTCATGGTGGGCAAGTGAGTATTGAGAGTGCGCCAGCGGGTGGGGCCCGGATTATTTTGGCGTGGCCAAGTCCTTTGCGTGTGTAAATGTAAGCATTGTAATTTAACTACGTACTTTCAGTTACAAGACGCAACCAAGGTCCACTTCTCTCTTTAGTACGCCCAACGCATAATCCGTTCCGTCAAAGCTGCGATACAAATCCAGCTAACCCCAATTTTAAGAGATGATCAAAATGAACAAATTCCTCGCTATCGTTGCTGCTGCTGTTTTGTCTTCTACTGTTGCTATCGCTGCTGCACCAGCTTCTTCTGCTTCTGCAGTAAAAGAAGTGAAAGTTGAGAAACACGCTAAGAAAGCATCGACTGCACAAAAAGCACAAGCTAAAAAAGCTTCTAGCGCTTCTGTAGCTTCTGCTGCACAAAAAGCACAAGCTAAAAAAGCTTCTGGCGCTTCTGTAGCTTCTGCTGCACAAAAAGCTCAAGCTAAAAAAGCTTCTGGCGCTTCTGTAGCTTCTGCTGCACAAAAAGCTCAAGCTAAAAAAGCTTCTGGCGCTTCTGTAGCTTCTGCTGCACAAAAAGCCCAAGCTAAAAAAGCTTCTGGCGCTTCTGTAGCTTCTGCTGCTCAAAAAGCACAAGCTAAAAAAGCTTCTGGCGCTTCTGTAGCTTCTGCTGCTCAAAAAGCACAATCTAAAAAAGCTTCTGCTGTAGCTTCTAAAGCTTCTGCAGCTCAAAAAGCACAATCTAAAAAAGCTTCTGCTGTAGCTTCTAAAGCATCTGCTGCTCAAAAAGCACAATCTAAAAAAGCTTCTGCCGTAGCTTCTAAAGCTTCTGCAGCTCAAAAAGCACAAGCTAAAAAAGCCTCTGCTGTAGCTTCTAAAGCTTCAACTGTTGCTGCTAAATAATTAGCCGCATCGTTGTAAACAAAGGGGACGCGCTAGCGTCCCTTTTTGCATTGTGGATTGGACTGATATGATCATTGAAGAAAAAATCGCCGTTGCATTGGGCTTAACTTTAAGCGCCTTCACGCTCATCGGCGCCGTGGCGCTGGCATTTAATCCACCACGATTGAACACCGCCAAGCCGATAGCGAGCGTGCCGGTTGCCGAATTTGCTCGTGCTGCGAGCATGCCAGACAAACAAAATCCCGAACTCTCTCGGCAGCAGCAAATGCTATTTTTTGGTACGGATGATCGTTTGGTGATTCCAGCGCCGTATCCTGCGCCGTTTGCTGCCATTGGCCAGCTCACCACCAAAAATGATTACAACTGCACTGCTACGTTGGTCGCACCCGATTTAGCGGTGACCGCGGCGCATTGTTTTATGATGGAAGCACGGAAACCAGATGCCGGTTTATGGTTTTAAAGCCGGTTTTCATCAGGGCGAATATCAAGCCAAATACCAAGTGCTCGATCAAGTGTTTCACCCGGCGTTTAAACGCGGTTTGCAATACAAAGGCAATGATGTGTATATCTTGCCGCAAGCCGCTGAATACGATATTGCTTGGTTAAAAGTAAAGCTGGTTGAAGGTGTGGCACCCGCGCCGATGCCCTTGTTTAAAGGCGAACGGGCGGCTTTAGAGCTGGCGTTTAAAACGGCGAACATGCAGCTTAATCAAGGCGGTTTTGCTGAAGATCACGATCAATTACTGACTGCGCATCTGGCTTGCAGCTTAACTCAATTTCGTCCAAATAATACCTTGTTTCATCGTTGCGACACCTTATCGGGTGATTCAGGGTCACCAATTTGGCTAACGACCGACCACGGCCCGCTCTTGATCGGCGTACAAAGCTCGGCCCCCGATTGGTTTAATCGCCAACAAGCAGACAATGTTGGCGTGAGCGTTTTGCAATTGCCAGCGCTGTAAGTGCTTTCAGGTCATTTAGCACTGCGGGTGGGTCAAGATAGAGTGTAGGTATATAGCAGCAAGGATTATTCAATATAGTTTACGACTATATACCCATTGCTTTAACTAAACTTCATCGCTTTGTTTGGTCAGCAACGCCTCAGCCAGCTGTCTGCAAACCGATCGCCTTGACCACAATTGGCGCACTTGCTAGCGGGTGTGGTGTGAGATTTCCTGTGGCTAAGGGCTTTCCGCTACAATTGAATTAAATTTTTAGGGAGTGATCGATGGATATCCAACAATATATGCAAGACGTTGGCCGCGCCGCGCGTGCTGCCAGCCGCTTAATGGCCAAAGCCAATACCGGCTCCAAAAATGCCGCATTGAATGCGATTGCTGATGCCATCGAGCGTGATGCCGCGCTTTTACTCGCCGCCAACCAACAAGATATGGATCAAGCGCGGGTCGATGGTTTAGATGCGGCGATGCTCGATCGCTTGCAACTCACGCCAAAAACCATCGCCACAATGGCGCAAGGCTTGCGTGAAATGGTGGCCTTGCCAGATCCAATCGGCAATATGGGTGATTTTAAATACCGTCCGAGCGGGATTCAGGTCGGCAAAATGCGCGTACCACTGGGTGTGATCGGCATTATTTATGAGGCTCGTCCGAATGTGACTGCGGATGCGGCGGGCCTGTGTATCAAATCGGGTAACGCGACGATTTTGCGCGGTGGCCGTGAGGCATTTAACTGTAATCAAGCCATTGCGGCCTGTGTTAAAGAAGGTTTATCTGCTGCAGGTTTGCCAGCCAGCGCGGTGCAAATTATCGAAACGCCAGATCGCGCTGCGGTTGGCGAGCTGATTACAATGAATGAATTTGTCGATGTGATTATCCCGCGCGGCGGCAAAGGCTTAATTGAGCGCATTAGCCGTGATGCCCGTGTGCCAGTAATTAAGCATTTAGACGGTATTTGCCATGTGTATATCGACAATGAAGCCGATCCAGTAAAAGCAGTTCGTATCGCTGACAATGCCAAAACGCATCGTTATGCACCATGCAATACCATGGAAACGCTGCTGGTGAATGCAGCCATTGCGGCACGATTTTGCCGCAAATTGCCGCGATTTATCGCGAAAAAGGCGTAGAAATGCGCGGTTGCTTAGCAACACAGGCGATCTTGCCAGATGCTTTGGCAGCGACAGAAGCCGATTGGCGTACTGAATATTTAGCGCCGATTATTGCCATTCGGATTGTTGACGATCTGGATCAGGCGATGGATCACATCAATACCTATGGCAGCCATCATACCGACGCCATCGTGACCGAAAATTACACTAAATCACGCCAATTTTTGCGTGAAGTGGATTCGGCTTCGGTGATGATTAACGCGTCAACGCGCTTTGCCGATGGTTTTGAATATGGTTTAGGCGCTGAAATTGGCATCTCAACCGACAAAATCCACGCCCGTGGTCCAGTCGGTTTAGAAGGGCTGACCAGCGAAAAATGGATTGTGTTTGGCGATGGCGAGATTCGAGTTTAAAGGATGAGCGTGCCCGCTGAGCTAATCGCACTGCGCGAGCAAATCGACGCGCTCGACCAGCAATTGTTTGTGCTGCTGGCCGAGCGTTTTCAAGTTACCGCACAGGTCGGGGAATTAAAAAAAACAATTCCAACTTCCGGCGCAAGACTTGGCACGCGAATCGGCGCAATTGCAAAAAATACAGCGTTTGGCGAGCGAAACTTGCCTTGATCCCGACTGGGCGCTGCGATTGCAGCGTTTGATTTTGGATGAAGTCGTTATCCAGCATCAGCAGTGCTGATTGAATTTAAGTATGCAAAAAATCGGGCATTTTTGGTGGTACGTTTGATCCCATTCATTATGGGCACTTGGCTTTGGCGCGCTGTATGCGCGATCAATTGCAGCTCAATGAAGTACGTTTAATCCCCACAGGTTTACCGCCGCATCGCCCGATGTCACCCGCGTCACCCGCGCAGCGTTTGGCGTGGGTGCGGGCGGCGATTGCTGGTGAAGCCGGTTTGCTGGCCGATGATCGAGAAGTTCGCCGAGTAGGCTATTGTTACACTTTTGATACGTTGCGCGAAATTCAAGCAGAAAACCCGCAAGCCTTGCTGGTTTGGTTGATTGGGGCTGATTCTTGGCAGCATTTACCAACGTGGCATGCTTGGCGTGAATTATTGGATTTGGGGCATTTACTGATCGCAGCGCGGCCAGAGTTTGATATTGACGTGGAAAATTCACGCTTAAGCCCTGATTTAGCAGAAGAATTTGCCAGTCGGCACGTAATAGCCAACACCAATACACTGTCTCGGGGTAAAATCAGTTTATTATCCAGCCCGCTTATGCCTATCTCGTCGACGCAAGTGCGTGATTTATTATCACGTGGGGAAGATGTTTCAGCGCTCACCCCCGTGTTCGACCTGTTAGATCAAAGTGGGCTTTATCGTTAAATTATAATGCTGCGCCGTAAGTGGCTGATTGGGTTAAAAATCAGCTTCGGCGGTGGCGATGAAGCTTTTACAAGGAAATACAATGACAGAATACGTCGACGCAATGCGTGATATCGCCGTTTTGGCGCTTGAAGATATTAAAGGTAAAGAAATCCAAGTTTTGGATACCACTACACTGACTGATTTATTCGATTGCATGATCGTTGCTACCGGTGAATCAAACCGTCAAGTTCGCGCTTTGGCTAATAATGTGGCCGTTGAATTGAAAGCCAAAGGCTATGAAATCCTCAGCACCGAAGGTGAAGAGACTGGCGATTGGGTATTGGTTGATGCCGGTAGTTTGATTGTGCATGTGATGTTGCCTGCAGTTCGTGATTATTATGACCTTGAGCAATTATGGGGCGGTCAAAAACCAACCTTTAACCCAATGGGTAAAGCTTGGTCAGCAGTTTAATCACTGCATAAGGTGAGTTTCAGCTTTGCTGGACTCGCCTTTTTTTTTCGCCTGCGTGGTTCAGACGCAGGCCGACTCTGCGCAAAAGTTTGATCAGAAAGTGTCGCCGCTGTAGGCCGTACATTCAGTACGACTTAGCGAACGACGCTGCGCGAAATTGAGTTATGCCATTGATGCGGATCCGGCATTATATCTATATAAGCAAATGATCTTTTTTATTCGCTTAATATTCCGTACAGTTCATCCATTCCCAGATCATCTTGATTGTAGGCGCTATGAATACTTTGTCCGAAGCAAGGCTGACGCACTTAAAGCAGCTTGAAGCCGAATCGATCCACATCATTCGTGAGGTGGCCGCTGAATTTGAAAATCCCGTCATGCTGTATTCCATTGGCAAAGATTCTGCCGTGATGCTGCATTTAGCTAAAAAAGCCTTTGCGCCGGGCAAACCTCCGTTTCCGTTGATGCATGTGGACACCACGTGGAAATTCCAAGAAATGTATAAGCTGCGCGATAAACAAATCGCTGATGGCTGGAATTTGATTCGCCATGTGAATGAAGCAGGTGTGGCTGCTGGCATCAATCCATTTACTGCCGGCTCGGCCAAGCATACCGATGTGATGAAAACCGAAGGTTTAAAACAAGCTTTAAACAAATACGGTTTTGACGCAGCATTTGGTGGCGCGCGCGTCGTGATGAAGAAAAATCTCGCGCTAAAGAGCGTGTGTATTCATTCCGCGATAAAAACCATCGTTGGGATCCAAAAAATCAACGTCCAGAGTTGTGGAATATCTACAACTCGAAGGTCGACAAAGGCGAATCGATTCGCGTATTCCCGATTTCGAATTGGACTGAGCTCGACATCTGGCAATACATCTACATGGAAAACATCGAGATCGTGCCGCTGTATTTGTCAGAAGAGCGCGAAGTCGTTGAATACAACGGCTCGCTAATCATGATTGACGATGAGCGTATTTTGCAATATCTAACGCCAGAGCAAAAAGCGACAGTCACCAAGAAATGGGTGCGTTTCCGTACCTTGGGCTGTTATCCATTGACCGGTGCCGTGGAATCTACAGCGACGACTTTGCCTGAAGTGATTCAGGAAATGCTGCTGGCGACGACTTCTGAGCGCCAAGGCCGCGCCATTGACCATGATTCGAGTGGCTCGATGGAAAAGAAAAAAATGGAAGGCTACTTTTAAAATCGTCACCACAGAGGCACAGAGACACAGAGTTTTAAGTCAAGTGCTTCAGGTGGTTGGAAAGTGATTAAAGAGGTTTTCTCTGTGCCTCTGCGTCTCTGTGGTTCAAAAGATTTAAGGTTTTAAAATGTCAAATCAATCAGAACTGATCGCCAGCGATATCTTGGCGTATTTGAAGCAACACGAAAACAAAGACATGCTGCGTTTTATTACTTGCGGCAATGTGGATGACGGTAAATCGACTTTGATCGGTCGCTTGCTGCACGACTCAAAACTGATTTTTGAAGATCACCTCGCGGCGATTCAAAAAGACAGTCAAAAATTTAACACGACAGACCAAGAAATCGACTTGGCGTTGCTGGTCGACGGCTTACAAGCCGAGCGCGAGCAGGGCATTACCATTGATGTGGCTTACCGTTATTTCAGTACTGAAAAACGCAAATTCATCATCGCCGATTGCCCAGGTCACGAGCAATACACGCGCAATATGGCGACCGGCGCGTCAACGTCTGACCTCGCGATTATCTTGATCGATGCGCGTTATGGCGTGCAAACGCAAACGCGTCGCCATAGCTTTATTGTGTCCTTACTTGGTATCAAGCAAGTCATCGTTGCCGTCAACAAGATGGACTTGGTGGAGTTCAGTGAAGCGCGTTACAACGAAATCCGTGCGCAATATCTGGATTTTGCCAAAGATTTGGCGATTGAAGACATCGAATTCGTGCCATTGTCGGCGCTGCGCGGCGATAACGTTGTGAATGAATCGGATAAAACGCCATGGTACGAAGGCCAAACTTTGATGGGCTTGCTCGAATCCGTGCAAATCAATAAACACGCCAAGCTCGACGCGTTCCGTTTGCCAGTGCAATACGTGAATCGCCCGAACCTCGATTTCCGTGGCTTCTGCGGCACGATTGCCGCTGGTCACGTGTTGCCCGGCGATGAAATCATTGCGCTGCCATCAGGCAAAAAATCGAAAGTTAAAGCGATTGTCACGTATGAAGGCGAGCAGCCGGCTGCATATTCAGGTCAAGCGATTACCTTGACGCTGGAAGACGAAATCGACATTTCTCGCGGCGATATGATTGTTCGCGCCCAAGACGCGCAGCCGCATGTTGGCAGTGCATTTGACGCGCATTTGGTGTGGATGAACGAGGCGCCGTTGGTGGTTGGCAAGGAGTATATGGTCAAGCTCGGCGGTAAACAATGCTTCGGGCGCGTTACCTCCATCCAGTATCGTATCGACGTGAATAGCCTTGATCATCTGAACGTGCAAGAACTGAAACTCAATGAGATTGGTTTGGTGCGTATTGATTTGACTGCGCCGATTGCGTTTGATACCTACCGCGAATGCCGTGGCACCGGCAATTTGATCATCATCGACCGCTTAAGCAACGCGACGTCGGCCGCCGGCATGATCCACGCGCCAGCAACGGCAGCGGTAGGTGAAGAAGTCGATGAATTGACGCGCTTACGTGCCTTTGAAGCTGATTTGAATGTGCTGGTTCGCAAACATTTCCCGCATTGGGGCGCAAAAGATATTTTGGACTTGCTGAAGTAAGGGCATTAAAGCCGCAAAACTAAACCCGCGAAGTTGCGGGGTTTTTTTATGGGCGCTGATTTAAAGCACCGATGTGTTAATGATGATTTAATTGCGAGCGAAAGCTTACCGAATTTTGATTCTGCATCTAAACTAAGGCCATGAGTTTACCCGCTGACGCGCCAATAATAGGAATACTAAAGATGTCGCTGGCCATTGATTTTTATTTTGATTTTTCTTCGCCATACGGTTATATCGCTTCGCAATTGATCGATCCCCTCGCTGAAAAATACGGCCGCTCTAGTCATTGGCATGCGATTGTCTTAAATGATAATTTTCAATCGCTTGAGCGAATGAAAATGGCCGGCAATATGACGCGAACCGATTATATTAAGCGCGATGCCCAGCGTTTGGCGGCTTATTATGGCATTGCTTATCACACTCCTTCTTTAGTCGGCGTGAATACTGAGCAAGCAGCACGGCTGTTTCATACCATACACGATCGAGATCCGCAGCAAGGAACCGCTTTTGCTAGCTTGGTGCTCAAGGCTTATTTTGTCGAAAACAAAAACATCGCCATCTTAGAAGAGTTGCAAGCGCTGGCAAGCCAAGTGGATATTTCAACAGAAGAATTCCACGAGGCTTGCAGTAATCCAAGCAGCCGTGCTCGGGTGAAGGCTGAAGTCGATATGGCTGAGGCGCGCGGAGTCTTTGGCTCGCCTTTTTTTATGGTGGGGGGCGAGCGCTTTTGGGGTAATGATCGTTTGCCGCAACTCGAGCGCTGGCTGGCTACTGGCCCATACTAACGCTGCCGCCGCAGATGCGGCTTAGTCGCGTGTTAACACTTCTAATAATTCAATTTCAAAATACAAATCAGAATTGGGCTTGATATGCTCGCCAATTTGCCGCTCGCCATAGGCCAAATGCGCGGGGGACGAATAACTTTCGCTTGCCACCGACTTGCATCCCCATCAGCCCTTGATCCCAGCCTTTAATGACTCGCCCAGTCCCAATCACGCATTGAAATGGTCGACCCTTAAGGTGTGACGAATCAAACACCGTGCCGTCAAGCAAAGTGCCAGTGTAATGGGTGGTAATCAACGCGCCTTTGACAGCGGCCTTGCCATCGCCGACGACGAGGTCTTCGATAATGAGTTCTGTGGTCATCGTTTTTGAATCATAAAGTGGATAAAAAATTAACGTTTGGCGAAGGCTAAAGCACCACCTACAGCAAAAAAAGCCAGTGCACAGCTGCGATTAAACGCTTTAATTCTTTGGCCGCTGGCTAACCAGCGCGCCAGTGACATCCCACCCAAGGCATAAATCAGTTGCCAACTGAGCTCAATAACAAAAAAGCTACTGAGTAAAATCAGCCATTGTGGGCCTTGCGGCAAACTGGGGTTAATAAACTGCGGCAAAAAAGCACCGGCAAATAAAATCGCTTTGGGATTAGATAGGGCGATAGTCAGACCGGTTCGAAAGCGGGCGGGTGCAGTATCGGCGTTGGCGTTTGGCAGCGACAGTTGGCTGCCTGCATTCCAGCATTGATAGCCTAAATACAGTAAATACAAGGCACCGACTATTTTTAGCGCGGTGAATAGCATTGCTGATGCGGCTAAAATGGTGCTGACGCCCATCGCCGATGCACTCAGTAGCAAGGTCAAACCGACAATCGTTCCTGCCATCGTCGCCGTTGTTGCCCGCCAGCCATAGCGGGCACCATGGCTAATCATTAACAACATATTTGGCCCAGGCGTCGCCGAGATAAAACACGTTGTGGCAATAAATGCCAGCCAAATCTGCAAAGACATATCGTCAAATCCTTTAGGTATTGCTCTATAGCCTATTTAAAATAAAGCGCATGGCCAGATACCTATATGAACATGGCAATTTAGCTGCGGCCTTTCCAAGTGGTGTTGCAGTTGTTTTGCAGATATTTAAATGCGCGTTCCATATACAGATCCGGAAACTCTGGGTCTTTATTAGCGAGAGCAGTGTCTGCGTCTTCTTTTAAATCATTAAGCCAAAAATCGGTCAATTCTTCGCGTAATTCAACCGGCACATTGTGCTCGATAAATTCAATCACAGCGGCGTCGTTCAGGCCATGCTCACGCAGCGCTTGCACCATGGCGGTGGCTTCGCGTTTGAGCATGGCAGATTTAACCGGTTGACCAGTGGCGACCAATAAAAACAACGTGGCAATCACGCTATTGTCATCGTTATGGCTAATGCGCTGCCAGTTTTTGGCAATGGCTTCATCGTATTCGCTAATCGCATCAATGCCGCCTTTCAAATAATAATGGGCAAGATTGAAACTATTATTGCGAATTTTTGGCCATTCTTGGGCGATAAATCGCGCCATTTCTTTTTGGGCGGTTTGCTCGATTTTTTTCGGTGCATCGCTAAAAAATAATGCGAAACGCTCAGGATTTTCGCTGACTTTTTTTGGTTTTATCGCTTTAATCAAAGCATCAAATTCACTGCGTTTGGGCAGTTTAATCGCGGCTTTAGGCGCTAAAATCAACAGCATCGCGGTGTTGATCAGTTGCTCGGCATCGCAAATTTCTTCGCTAGCTAATTGCAGTTTTTTGGCTAGCCAAAAGCCTAAATCCAGCAGGTTTTGAATCGCTTGCCCACGTGCTAATTGAGCTTGGTAGTCAGGCCATGAAATTTGCGTTTCACCGCTCATTTCATTTAAAAATGATTGCTGCTCGTCGCTAGACGCTGGGCCATGCTGTAGTAGCAAGGTTTCTTTAGGCATGGCGTGCAGGCGGCGCAGCATATCGGCGCCTTGTTTCGAGTGCGATAACAGCGAGTTATTTTGCAAAGACTGCGCGCCAATTTGCACATCACCTTGAGCATGGTCTTCGAGGTAAATGCTGATTAAATTGGTGATGCGGATAATCGCTAGCTCTAGATCAGGGCGCAGGTAAGCAGTGCCAAAATAATTGGCAATCTGCACCATGCCCTTGGCTAAATCGGCTTGAATCGTCGTTTGCCGTTCAGCACTGATGATGCCGTGCTGAAACGCCATATACAAAGGCTTTATCAAAAAAGCGGCGTGAGTCAAACGCGGTGATGGTCGTGCTTATTGTCATATTAAATTGCCGATTCCTCAGCATCATCCGTTTTGCTAATCGCCTGCATGAGGCTTTCGAGTGCGCTATCACTAATCGGTTTGCTGCGGCGCTCATTGTGCATCGCTTGCATCAAAACACGGCCTTGTAATTCGCCGATGAGTAATTCAAATTCATCGGGTAGCTCGTGAAATAACAGCCAAATGGTTTCTTTCCAGTCGTTGTCTGCGACTTCTGAGCGGGTATAGCTCCAATTGGTTTTATCAAAAATATGTTCCAAGGAATGAAACACATTAAAGAACTCGCGAATTTCATCGCTGGTACTATCGCCATCATCCGACAAAAATGGCAGCGGTGTCGTGGTATTGCTGGCGTGCATCACAAAATTGAGCACGTCTTCTAAACGGCCATAAAAATAATCCGCCATCGTTTCAACGCCACCGGCTTCTTTAAAAATCGGCTCGAGATATTCGCTGGTTAAATCGGGATTTTTATAGATTACCGCATTCATCATGCCGCGCATTTTGTCTTTATTGCGCTCGCCATATTGCTTATCAAGAACCACTGCGCGGGCAAATTGCTCGGGCGTGACCATCATGCTCAGTAAAGATTCTTTGGATGAATCATATTCGCGCATAATCGCCAGCAAATCTTTGGGCGCAACATCCCCTAAAATTTGCATCAGCGCCGTATCGCCGTGTTGATCGGCAATATCGGACAGCACTTTTTCGGCGCCTAAAATATCGCCGACCAAAATAAGTTGTGAGGCATTGATAATTGCTGGATGCATGATCAGTCCTTTTGCAGCGTTGAATTTCGGTAGCAAGAGCCAATGGTCAACCGACTCTGGTCGGTGCCGATTGCGGCCACTTATTTACTCTCTGATTCGTGCGATTCAAAACCTTGTTCTGATAACCAAGATGCACCTGATGCGTCTAAATCACCCATCTGTCCACCATCGTCGTCTGAATTGTAAACATCATGATCATCGTCAATGGATTCAGACTCGGCATGGCTCTCTGGCGCGCTGCTGTAGTGGCCGCCTTTGATTCGCAAATATTCCAATGCCGCAGCAATGACTAAAAATTGCTCACCACCATCGGCATCAATGGCTGCTGTCGTGTATTGCTGCGCCCAATCGGCAATAGTGAGGTTGTCTTGCAATTGATCCCAAGAGATAAAATCATCGCCATCGGGCTCACTGGCGATCAGTGCTTTCAGCATTGCCGGCGAAGTAAAGCTAAATGCATTGTAGAAAACCACCGCCACCATTTCAGGGCTGAATTCAATCATCGGCAATAGATGCGTAAATTGTTGGCGTTTTTCATTCAGGCGTTTTTTTAGCGCTGGGCGACCTTCTGAGTCGGTCATTAAGTCATCAAGTTCCGCGTCATAAACGGGAATTAATTCGGCAAAAAAGGGCGATATATTCACTGAAACAAACCTTGTAGATATTTGGCAGTAATCTCTTGGGCAACAGCCAAAGGATCATCAATTAAGCTGCGCTGACGATAATCATCGTAAGCTTTACGTTTTTCGCTATCGGAAAGCACTTCATAGGCGACTTGGATTTCTCTAAATCGCGCAGCGGCATCAGGGGCCGGATTTCTATCGGGATGAAATTTAGTCGCATTTCTGCGGTAGGCCGATTTAATCTGCTCGATGCTGGCATTAGGCTGAACGCCAAGCCGAGCATAGTGATCATGTAAAGACATCCAGTATCCTCATTGTGAAGAGGGTGATCTTGTGAACTAGCAAACAAAAAGCCCACTTCTTGCGAAGCGGACTTTTAGCTTGATGACTGGGAGAGCTAAACGAGAGAAATAAGTCAGCTCGCCTAGGTGCTATCGAGTGAACCCAGCTCAAAATATAGCAACAAGTGGGCGCAATTATAGCAGATTTTAACTCACCCCATCGCCATGAAATCAATGCCTGTTGGATTGTTAGCTCAAGGCTGCCAATCTTGTTAGGGTTTATGGATTTTGGCGTAGGCTTTTTCAAGCTCACCGCTTTCGCGGGCGGTTTTGATGGCTTTGCTGATCTGCTGTAATTGATTTGCGATATAAAAAAACTAACGAGTCGATGTAAATATTTCATTTTAACTATCGACACATTGTGGCTAGAATAGCTCCTGTCAATTACACACAACGCTGTTCACAAGGAGTTACACCATGGCCATTATCAATACTGTTATCAAACCTTTCAAAGCAACTGCTTACCACGAAGGCAAATTTGTTCCTGTTAGCGATGAAGCGCTAAAAGGTAAGTGGTCAGTGGTTTTCTTTTACCCTGCTGACTTTACTTTTGTTTGCCCAACTGAGTTAGGCGACTTGGCTGATGTATACCCAGAATTCCAAAAAATGGGTGTTGAAGTGTACTCAGTATCGACTGATACCCACTTCACTCACAAAGCTTGGCACGATGCGTCTGACACCATCAAAAAAATCAACTACCCAATGATCGGTGATCCAACAGGTACGATTACTCGTAACTTTGACGTGATGATCGAAGAAGAAGGCTTGGCATTGCGCGGCACGTTCGTGATCAACCCAGAAGGCGAGATCAAAGTGGCTGAAATTCATGACTTGGGTATCGGTCGTGATGCCAAAGAATTGCTGCGCAAAGTACAAGCAGCGCAATACGTTGCCAGCCATCCGGGTGAAGTTTGCCCAGCTAAATGGACACCAGGCGAAGACACTTTGAAGCCGTCTTTGGATTTGGTTGGCAAGATCTAAGTCCTGCGCTGTAAACCCTCTGCTTTAGCGATCTAAGTATTTAGATCAGTCTGTTAATCCGTGCCGCCACAGGCGGCATGGATTTCAGTGATCAAGTTGCACTTGATCAGTGAAATTCAACCGGAGAATCCCCATGCTCGATGCTCAAATTAGCGCCCAATTGCAGGGCTATCTCGAAAAACTACAATATCCGATCGAATTGATTGCTTCATTAGATCAAACTGCTGCCGCCAATGAAATGGCCACTTTGTTGCAAGAAATCGCCGCTTTAAATTCTAAAGTCACAGTGCGTATGGATGGCGTTGCCGCCTTGCGCCCATCGTTTGCCATTGCTCGCCTTGGCGATGCGCCGCGCGTGCATTTTGCCGGTATTCCATTGGGGCATGAATTTACTTCTTTGGTCTTGGCTTTATTGCAAGTCGGTGGTCATCCGCCACGCGTGGATGAGGCAACGATTGCATCGATCAAATCATTGCCAGGTCCATTGAATTTTGTGTCGTTTATTTCTTTGTCTTGCCACAACTGCCCTGATGTTGTGCAAGCCTTGAATTTAATGGCGGTACTTAATCCGGCGATTACCCACACCATGGTCGATGGTGCTTTGTATCAAGATTATGTTGCTGAGCAGCAGCGCGTGATGGCGGTGCCGACCGTGTTGCTGAACGATCAGCCTTTTGGTCAAGGTCGGATGACGGTTGAAGAAATCGTGGCCAAGCTCGATACCCGCAGTGGTGAGCGTGCCGCGCAAGACATCAATGCCAAAGCAGCGTTTGATGTGTTGGTCGTCGGTGGTGGCCCAGCAGGCGCTTCTGCTGCGGTATATGCCGCTCGTAAAGGGATTCGTACTGGCGTGGTTGCTGAGCGTTTTGGCGGCCAAGTGCTCGATACCATGGGCATGAGAGAATTTTATTTCGGTTAAAGCCACCGAAGGCCCGAAATTGGCCAGTGCCTTAGAAAACCATGTTCGCGAATACGAAGTGGACATTATGAATTTGCAACGCGCAAGCAAATTAACCCCAGGCGATTTGATTGAGATTGAATTGGCCAACGGCGCAAAATTGCAAAGTCGCAGCGTGATTTTGTCGACCGGTGCGCGCTGGCGTGAAATGAATGTGCCGGGCGAGCAGCAAGAATACCGTGGTCGTGGTGTGGCGTACTGCCCGCATTGCGATGGCCCATTGTTTAAAGGCAAGCGCGTGGCGGTAATTGGTGGCGGCAATTCCGGCGTCGAAGCGGCGATTGATTTGGCAGGGATTGTGAGTCATGTGACCTTGCTTGAGTTTGGCGAACAAATGCGCGCTGATGCGGTATTGCAAAACAAATTGCGTAGCCTGCCGAATGTAACGATTTTGACGCAAGCGCAAACCACGGCCGTGATCGGCAATGGCGAAAAAGTCACTGCGCTCAATTACACTGATCGTGCGTCTGGTGAAGCGCGTAGCATTGAGCTAGAAGGCATCTTTGTACAGATTGGTTTGTTGCCTAATACCGATTGGTTAAAAGGTGTGGTCGATTTAAGCCCAAGCGGTGAAATCATCGTTGATGCGCGCGGCCAAACTTCGGTGCCAGGGGTGTTTGCCGCCGGTGATGTGACCACCGTGCCATTTAAACAAATCATTATCGCCATGGGCGAAGGCGCTAAAGCCTCGTTATCAGCGTTTGATCACCTGATTCGCAGCGGGCATTAATCGCGAGATTAAAATGACGTAAAAAACGAGGCCAAGCGCCTCGTTTTTTTATGGGCGATGAAAGTCAGCTGGCAAAACTTGCTGGTATGGCTATTTGACTTAGTGGTGTGGCGGGCACGGTTTGCGGTGTAATTGCTTTGCCAAACGTCTTTGCTTACTTAATGGTATAGGGCTGTAGGGTTTAATTTAGAAGCGATAACTGGCAATACCCTAAGGGCTGGGCGCTTTTCGCGGCATCTCTGCGTTATTTCATGCTCGAATAACGGGTTATTAGTCGCATAAAATGCCTTGATCTGCCGCGAAAATCGCGTAAGCAGCGACCGAAAACCAAACGTCAACAGACCCTAGTCTGGTAGGTGAAAGCAGAGCAAGCTGTTCGCACGCTCAAACCCCTCAAACTTGCGCGATTTTGTTCTGAGCTTAAGCCAATACGTAAATCGGGTTGGCTGGTTTATTCAGTCAGCCCAATCTGGCGCAACCATTGGCGGAGCATGTTTTTCCCGGCGGAGGCTTTGCTTAGAGCATTGTGTTTTCCACTTGCACGTAGCTTGGGAATATCAACGCCAGCAAGGTGTAGCTCGACGGTATGGCCAATGAGCCATGGCTCCATTTTATCCCCATGCGCTTCAGCATGAAATTGCAATGCCAAGGTGTGCGCGCCATAAGAAAACGCCTGATGCGGTGTGAGCGCTGTTGACGCCAGCAAGGTGGCGCCAAGGGGCAAATCAAAGGTGTCGCCGTGCCAATGCAGCACATCGACGTGCGCTAATGCGCTCAGAAATGAATTTTCTGCCGCCTGAGCCAATTGCAATGGCGACCAAGCAATTTCTTTCGCTTTACCGGGATAAACCGCCGCCCCAAGTGCTGCGGCAATGATTTGCGCGCCCAAGCAAATACCAAGCACCGGCAAGTTCTGGCGTATTCGCTGCGCTACATACTCAATTTCGGCGGTGAGCCACGGATATATTGAGGCCTCATAGACGCCAATTGGTCCGCCTAAGATAATCACGAGGTCTGCGGCATGGCATGTGCTGAGATCAAATTGCGCCATTCCCGCGTCGATATATGTGATGTCAAAACCTTGCTCGATTAAAACCTCAGCAAAGATACCAAGGTCTTCAAACTGCAGGTGTCGTATGGCAATACATTGCATAGGATGCTCCGCTCGCTTGTTGATAGTGCACGGCTGTTGATGCTCATTACCCAGTATCGCGCATTCGCTAATGGTTGCGAGGCGTTGGGTCGTGTTGCACCAAACGCCTCGCAATCGATCAATCGACAGGATTTAACGCCACTAGCGGAAAGTCCACCGGCACCTCAAAAGCGACATTCACATAATTGGTAAAAATATTCAGCGCAATATGCGCGAGGATTTCGACGATATGTTCATCGTCAAAACCAGCGGCACGTAATTCGCTGATATCGTTATTGGATAGCTGTGCGCGGTTTTTGACGACCTTTAAGGCAAACGCCAATGCCGCTGCAGTTTTCGCATCGTTTGATTGGCCAGCTTGGGCGGCCTGTAATTCATCGGCGCTCACGCCGGCGTTTTTGCCAAGTACCGTATGCGCCGCTAAGCAGTATTCACAACGATTCTGGTTGGCAATCGCGACGGCAATCTGCTCGCCGAGTTTTGCTCCCAATACACCGGCCCCTAAGGCCGCAAATGAACCCCACATACTGGTGAGTGCTGCGGGCGAGTTGGCAACGGCTTTAAACATATTGGGCGTAGCACCAAAAGCCTGCTGAATCTGCGCTAACAAAACTTGGCGGTTGGCTGTGGTTTCGGCAGCGTTAATGAGTTGTACACGGGGCATGATGATTTCCTTTTCGTAAATCGATAATCGATTGATATCGACGAGCTAATGATTGACCTTGTCCGGTTGTGATTAGCACTAGAGGTCACTTTGAATACCTTCTAGTTCGTCAAACGGTGCAAAGATGCACTGAGGGCAGTTTGCTCCGTTGCCGTGTACTATTGGTATCTAACCGTATCAACAACATATCTATTCGTACACATGCCGATTGATTCACGACCCCCTTTAGATCGACTGTCCTCGCTGCTGGAGCGTTTTCAAGTATCTGCTAGCCTTTTTCACACGGGGATGCTGTGTGGCGTTCATCGTTTTGAGGTGCAGACTGGGCGAGGTTTTTTTCATGTGCTGCGCAAAGGTGGCGTGGTGGTGACGCACCACAAAAATTCAGGAGTGCAATCGCGCATTGAGATTGTTGAGCCTACGCTGCTGTTTTATCCTCAGCCATTGGCGCATCAGTTTCACAATGCGCCGCGAAATGGCGCCGACTTTACCTGCGCGACGGTGTCTTTTGAAGGCGGAGTGACGCATCCTCTGGTGCGGGCATTGCCAGCACTCATTGTGCTACCGCTATCTAAGGTGCCGAGTTTGGCTGGGGCGCTCGAGCTATTGTTTCAGGAGGTCGATCAAGTGCGGTGCGGGCAAAAATTGATCGCAGATCGTCTATTTGACGTTGTGCTGCTGCAGTTGCTGCGCTGGCTACTCGATCATGGTGCAGAAGGGGGTGTGGCGATTGGTTTGGCGTCGGGCTTGGCTGATCCACAATTGGCGTATGCGCTCACTGCCATTCATGACAATCCACAGTTGCCTTGGACGTTAGCAGAGCTGGCTGAGCGAGCCAGTTTGTCTCGCAGTGCCTTTGCCAGCCGCTTTAAAAGGGTTGTCGGGGTGGCGCCAGCTGAATACCTCACTGACTGGCGCATGGCGCTGGCAAAGAAGCAGCTGCGACAAGGCTATGCGGTGAAATTGATTGCATCAAATTTGGGTTATGCCAATTCGTCGGCGCTGTCGCGGGTTTTTGCGCAACGAATTGGTTTGTCGCCAAGGGCTTGGCTGGCACAGCATCAGAGCCCAGAGGTTTGAGATAGATTTGAGTGCAGTGGATGCACGAAATGCCGAGCGACAGTTCAGAGAGAATGTATTCAAGCTCTGAGCTGGCTATGAGTGAATGGATTTTTCGCTAATTCGTTTGGCAAGCGATCAATGTGGGGTTTGCTGTGCTTGGCGTGATTTGCAAGCCTTGCTCCGAGCGCGGATGCCGTATTGATATTCAACCTAGATTTGGTTGTATATACAGGTATATGCTTGTAATAAGCTATTTTATTGAGATAGCTGGCAATACCTTAGTGATCAATATTGAGCAGACAACAAAAAACCCCGTAATCCTAAGATTGACGGGGCTTTTGAATTCTCTGTGCTAGCCAGAGAATGATAACTGGTGGCTATGGCGGGACTCGAACCTGCGACCCCAGCATTATGAGTGCTGTGCTCTAACCAACTGAGCTACATAGCCAAGAGAGGGCGCTATTATCACCGATGAATTTAATCTTGGCAAGCCCTTTTTTATAAATAATCAGATAAAACGCAAAATATTTATAAAACCATCACCGCAACCCAACCAAAAGCCATTAATGGCAGGTTGAAATGCAAGAAAGTCGGTACCGAAGTATCCCAAATATGGTTGTGCTGACCATCCACATTCAAACCGGCGGTCGGGCCTAGCGTTGAATCGGATGCTGGCGAACCAGCGTCACCCAATGCGCCTGCTGTACCGACTAAGCAAACAATTGCTTCTGGGCTAAAGCCGAGCTGCATCGCGAGTGGTACGTAGATGGTGGCGAGGATAGGTACCGTCGAGAATGAAGAACCGATGCCCAAGGTCACGATCAAACCGACCAACAGCATCAAAAACGCTGCCAGTGCTTTGCTATTGCCGATTAGATCCGCCGATTGCGTCACCAAGCTGGCCACATCGCCCGTGGCTTTCAGGACTTCGGCCATGCCGGAAGCCGCAATCATAATCAGGCCAATGCCGGCCATCATTTTCATGCCTTCACTAAAGACACTATCAGCTTGTCGCCAAGGCACTGCGCCACCAAGTACACAGACGGTAAAGCCTGCCAGCGCGCGCCGAGCAGCATCGAATCGACGCACAGTTGCACGATAAAGGTCGTCACCATTGCCAGCACCGCCACGCTCAATGAGCGACGCGTGTAGCGACTGTCTTCGCGTTCAACCGCTTTGAGTACGTCCATATTGTATTGGCGCGGTTTGCGGTAAGTGACAAACACGGCAGTGAGCAAACCAAACAGCATCCCCAATGCGGGTAGCGCCATTGCGTGCATCACATTCACGTGGGTGACATCTAAGCCTGATTTGGTAATGCTGCCCAATAAAATTTGGGTTAAGAAAATCTCACCAAAGCCAACAGGGAACAACATATACGGCGTAATCAAACCAAATGTCATCACGCAGGCCAATAAACGGCGGTCGACTTTAAATGTCGCCAGCGTAAATAGTAGCGGCGGAATCACCAGCGGAATAAACGCGATATGAATCGGTAAAATATTTTGCGACGAAATTGCCAGCGCCAAAACAGCCAGCACAATGCCCCATTTAACACGCGGGTATTGCTGCTCTTGGCACTTAATTTGGCCAAGCCATCGGCCATCGCGTGCGGTAAACCTGATTCGGCCAGCGCCAAGGCAAAAGCGCCCAGCAGCGCGTAAGACAGCGCAATCCCTGCGCCACCACCGAGGCCACTATTGAATGCGGCGATGGTTTTACTTAATTCCAAACCTCCGACCAAACCCCCGACCACAGCACTGATTAGGATGCTGACCACCACATGAATGCGGCTCAATGAGAGCGCGAGCATCAGTGTTACTGCAATTAAAACGGCATTCATAAGTAAAAACTTGGTCAAAAAGATGCCACTTTACCTGTAGATGAGGGAAATTGTTTAGAGAAAAATCATCAATTGATGTTTCGCTTGATTGCGTATATGGGATTTTATGGGTATTAGGAATCGATCTGAGCTGATACCATCTTGTCCCCTTGGGGGTGAAGATTGGTTTTGCTCCCCCGTTTTATGTTCAAAGGATTTAGCATGATCGCAGAGGAAGCACAGACGGCACCCCACCTCAAACGCAATTTGCGTGTTCGTCATCTTTCCATGATTGCCATTGGTGGCTCGATTGGAACTGGATTATTTGTTGCCTCGGGCGCGACGGTGGCCCAAGCGGGCGCTGGTGGCGCTTTGGCTGCTTACGCCGTGATTGGCTTGATGGTGTATTTTTTGATGACCAGCTTGGCCGAAATGGCCGCCTATATGCCGGTTTCAGGGTCGTTTTCAACTTACGGGGCTAAATTTGTTGAGCCCGGTTTTGGCTTTGCCCTTGGTTGGAACTACTGGTACAACTGGGCGGTGACCATCGCCGTTGAATTGGCGGCAGCCAGCATGGTGATGAAATTTTGGTTTCCAGAAAGCTCAGGCCTGATGTGGAGTGCCTTATTTTTGGCGCTGATGTTTTCGCTCAATTACCTCTCGGTAAAAGGCTTTGGTGAAGCTGAGTTTTGGTTCTCGCTGATTAAAGTCGTCACCGTGGTGATTTTTATTGTCACGGGTGTTGATGATTTTTGGCATCTTAAGCGGCACACACACAGCGTGGGTTTTGAAAACTTCACCATGGGCGACGGTCCTTTTGTCGGGGGTTTCCCCGCCATGCTCGGGGTAGCGATGATTGCTGGGTTCTCATTCCAAGGCACTGAATTAGTTGGTATTGCCGCTGGCGAATCAGAAAACCCGCAAAAAAACATTCCGCGTGCGATCAAGCAAGTGTTTTGGCGCATTCTGTTGTTTTATGTATTGGCGATTTTCGTCATCGGCATGTTGATTCCCTACACTGACCCGAATTTGCTTAAAAGCGATTTGGCCAATGTTGGCGTTAGCCCATTTACCTTGGTGTTTCAAAATGCCGGCATTGCCTTTGCTGCTAGCGTGATGAATGCGGTGATTTTAACGGCGATTTTATCGGCCGGTAACTCAGGCATGTATGCCTCAAGCCGCATGTTGTATTCATTGGCTTCGGAAGGCAAAGCGCCAAAAATGTTCGCTAAATTATCGAGCAATGGCGTGCCACGTAATGCTTTGTACGCGACGACTTTGGTGGCCATGTTGTGCTTTTTTGCCTCGGTATTCGGTGAAAAAACCGTGTATTTATGGCTATTGAGCACCTCAGGGATGACCGGCTTTATTGCTTGGCTCGGGATTGCGATTTGCCATTATCGCTTCCGTAAAGCGTATATCTTGCAAGGCCGTGACATCAACGATTTGCCGTATCGCTCGAAGTTTTACCCCTTTGGCCCGATGTTTGCCTTTGCCTTGTGTATGGTGATTATGCTCGGTCAAAACTACCAAGCCTTTATGGCCGGAACCATTGATTGGGGTAGCGTTACTGCGACCTATATCGGGATTCCGTTGTTTTTTTGTAATTTGGCTTAGCTATCGCTACAAAAACAAAACGAAATTTATCACGTATGAAAAAATGGATTTAGACAGCCAGCGCGATTAATCTCGCCAGCAAATGCAGAAATAGCCCCGCAGGTCGGGGCTATTTTTTTGGGCAAAAAAACAAGGCGCAACATCTGAATCATGTGGGTATGGGTATTGCCTGCAATGGTATGTAGCTTGTGGGCTGCAATTAAATACATTGCCTTTGTGTGGTGGAATAAGCTCCGCGCATTCCACCGGATCGTTGCGGTCAAGGTGGAATGCACTGCGTTTATTCCACCCTGCAGCATCGTAGCCATGTAGGGTGCGCAAATTTTGCGCACGCGGATGGGGAGCTAATTTTATCGCGACTGATTCAAATTGGCGGCTTACGCTTAAAGGCTAACCCGCCCTACGATGGTGGTGTATTTACTTGCAGCCTTTGCGCTAAAAAGCCCCGCAGGCTATACCCAACAACTACCCCTCACATCGTCGAAGCTACCGCCTCATCCACACCTTGCGCGCAGGCCGGTTGCTGCGAAGCGCCAGTCGCCTGCAAGCTGTCATGTTTAGCGCGGATCATGGCTTCGACCTCTTTGTTGAGGCTGCGTCGATCTCGTCCTTCGGGCTTTAATGGCGTCAGAAAATGGAGTTCGATACACAGTTGCTGCGCGCCGGTGATTTGCCACAGCGAGTCGGCGATGCTCATGTCGTCGATGTAGGCGGCGTCGCTGACATATTGACCGGCGGCGTTGGTGTAGCGCAGGTAGATCGGTTGGATGGTGGCGTTGGTTTCAAAAGCGCTTTGGATGAGCGAGGCTTTGAATGGGCGGATTGCTTGGCCGTCGCTGGTGGTGCCTTCGGGGAAAAAAGCGATGCATTCTTGATTGTTGAGTGCGGTGCTGATGCTGGCGTTGACGCGTTGGGTGTCGCGGGTTTTGCTGCGATCAATAAACACCGTGCCAGCGCCTTGGCACAACATGCCGATGACCGGCCAAGTTTGCACGTCGGATCGGGCGACAAAACGGGCGACGGTAATGCTATTGATGGCAAAAATATCAAACCATGAAATGTGATTGGCCAGCAGTAGATGATTGGCGGGGTGTAGCGGGGTGGCTTGGCCAAAGACTTTGAGGGTGAAGCCGAGTTTTTGCGCCAATTGTTGCGACCAAATTTGGGTTTTATTCAGTCGCGCTGCGTGATTGATCCGAGGAAACTGAAAGCGCACCATCAGCATGCCGTAAATCACATGCCGGACAAATTGCTGCAATCGATGGATTCTCAACCAAGTTCTCATCCCGACTTACCCTTGTTCAATTGGCGTGGCATTGGTGTTTGCGGCGCGTATTGCTTACGCGGGCATCAACATACACCAACTGCGTGAGCTTCAGTATTGTGCTGGGGGGTAAAGCGGATTTATCTGATTTTGTGTGTGGTTTTGGCTGCGGTTTAGCGATAGCAAGCGCCGCAAGCTACGCCCCACGCTGCGGCGGGGCGTGCGGATTTTTAGAGCTCGCCAGAGCGATCGCGCCCGCGTAAACCGGGGGCGGTGTCGCCAGTAAGGCCTTTAGAAAAAGCGATGACTTTAAAAATCTCGCCCATTTCGGCATGGGTGGTGAGTTTTTGAATCGCTGCGACGCTTTTCATATAGTCGATGCTGGTGGTGGGCAGTTGTTGGGCGAAGTCGAGAATGCCGGCGTCGAGCAAATAGCTGGCCTGAGTGGTATAGCCATCTAGGCTAAGTCCACTGGCTTCTGCAGCGGTATACATCGCCGTAAAATCAATATGACAGGTAATGTCGGTGAGGCCAGGGTAAAAGAACGGGTCGTGAATGGTGTGGTGGCGATAATGGCCAATCAGCGTGCCCATACTGCGTTCAGGGTGGTAATACTCGCGCTGCGGGAACCCATAATCAATCAGTATGATCATACCGCGCTGTAAGCTTTGTCCAAGTGCGGCGATAAAGCCTTGTGCTTCGAGGTGAATTTCGCTGGTGTAGTTGGCAATGGTAGGCAAAGGCTCGCAAGCTGCGGCCAGCTGCGCGGATTGAATCGGCCGATTTTGCATGGCAAAGCCTTGCTCGCCGAGGATGACGCCGCGTTGTTGCCATTGCCCATCGGCCAGTTGCACTAGCTCGCATGGCATGGCGTCGAGCACCTCATTGCCGATCATCACGCCAACAAAATCCTCGGGCAGCGCATCAAGCCACTGCACGCGATCGATTAAATGTGGTACTAAAGTAAGCAAAGTTTGACGCTGACGCTCGCGTAATTGGCCAGAAAGCTCCAAGATGGCATAGTGTACGGGTAAGGCATTGCGGCGTTCGAGTTCTTGCAAAATTTGCGCCGCCAGTTGACCAGTACCTGCGCCGACTTTCTAACACACTGGCGGATGCTTGGCCGAGTTCATCGAGCACATGCGCCAAAGTCGCCGCCACCGTGGCACCAAAAAAAAGGCGAAATTTCCGGTGCGGTGACAAAGTCGCCGGCGCCACCAAATTTGGTCGCGCCGCCGCTGTAATAACCCAGCGCCGGGGTGTACATCGCCAAGCGCATAAAGTCGGCAAAAGAAATCCAGCCGTCGTGGTCGTTAATCGCTTCGGCAATATGCTGACACAAGGCTTGGCTGGCTTCGAGCGCGTCGCTCGATGGCACGGGTAATTGCAATTGATTCATGGCGAAGTCGATCAAATAGAAAGGTGTCGCCGATTTTAGCATTGTTGCTGCATGGCGTACCGAAGCAATCGTCGGCACGAAACAGCGCTAGTGTTGGCATGAATGGCCGTTAAATAAAAGCATAAGCACATGGGGAAAAATTTAAACCGTGATGACTGATCACTGCGTAGATGTATTGATTATTGGCGGCGGCGTTGGTGGGTTAACGTTGGCGCAATGGCTGACTGGGCTGGGGCGCAGTTGGCGCATTGTTGAGCGCGAAGCGTATTTGGGCGGCCCTTTGGCGCACAGCCAATATGTTTTTGAAATGGATTCCGGGTTGGCCTGCGGTGTCAGGGCGCGATTATATGGCCGCCATTGTGGCGGGTATTGATACATCGCACTGCGAGCTCAGTTGTGAATTAACGCAGATTCAGCGAAATCAGATTGATCCAGCTTGGCGCTGTCAGCTCAGTAATGGGCGCGCTATGGTGGCCAAAAAGCTGGTGTTTGCCTGTGGCGCAGCGCCAGTTTCGCCGTTTGCTCAGTCTGAGCGGGTGATTGTTGGGCCGGGATTACAAAAAATTGCTCATCTACAAACTGGAGATCGGGTGTTGGTGTTAGGCGGTGGCGATAATGCCGCAGAGCACGCGCTGATTTTGCAAGAGATGGGCTGCTCGGTGGTGATGCTGGTACGGCACGCATTACGCGCATCGGCGGTATTGGCGCAGCAATTGCGCGCCTCGCAGATTGATTTTCGGGTGCATGGCGATGCTTTGCCTTTGCATGTCAGCGCCAGCGGGGTGGAGTTATTCGGTGAGTCTTACGATTATGCCGCAGTGTATTACGGCTATCAGCCATCAACAGTCGTCACGGACTTTCCGGTATTGTATGGGCCAGAGCAGCAAATCAGCCGCGATGTGTTTATTCTGGGCGATATGACTGGCCCAAGCTACCCCAATATTTTACTCACCCAAGGGCAAGCCGCCGTGGTGGCCAAGCAAATCGATCACGCGTTATCGGGTGACTGAAGGCGCAGTAGACTCTGCACCGATTTAGCCTTGGCGAGCTGTGCTTGAGTTTTTTATAGGTATATTTATGTAGGCTTTGCATCATAAAGTCGGTATGAATATACCGTGTTTAATAGACTTAACAACTTTTGACGCAGAGACGCAGAGAAAAGCAAAAACAGTTATTTCAGATGACCTCGGTTTAAAAATCCGTTGCATTGACTCGTTATTTCTTGGCATCTTTGCGTTAGGTTTTGATTTTTAAAGCTGTATTGGTATGAAGATATCGCGCTTTATTTTTTGATAGGTCCTTGGTTAAAGCGTGCCAGATGGCGTTTGCTGGCGAAGACAATATCAGCGCCTCATTGGCCAACAGCGCTCACGCATCCGGCTCAGTGGCAACAACACTGTCCGAATCGCAGCCTAGCCCAGCCGCAATTGAGCGCTGCGCCCAGCGGCTAATGCGCCGATTGAGCCAAGGCCAATTGATTGGTAAATAGCGCGCGGGTTCCAGCAACATACCGCACCAATAGCGATGTTGCGCTTCATCCCAAACCAAAGCCGCGCACCGCCCGCGCCGTTTGCGACTAATCAACACCCCCACCGGACAAGGCTCCGCCGCGCAACACACCCCGCAACCATTACACACCGCACCCATAGTGGGTTTGGCGGGTGCGAGTGGGTGGAGGTGGATGGTTTGCATGGGATTGGTCGATGTTAAGTCGCGTTAGCAAATACCAGTACCGTATGGTTTGGCGTTAATAAAAAGCCGCTGAAAAACAGCGGCTTTAGTGGTGGGTGACTGCGATTCGTTATGGCGTTATGGTGTAGTTATACGGGAAGGTGGTGATTTTTGCTGCCTGCCCGCCGCCTGCAGGCGTGGTGACCGTGACAGTTAAAATACCGCTATTTTGCGTTGCAGGACAAGTTGTAGCAAATTGAAGCTTAAATCCAAAATTGGTTTGACCTAAAACGACGGCATTGGTCGCAATTGCAGATGAGCCAATGGTATGGCTAGTACCAGAAAGCACAGAACCTTGCCCATTGGTACTTGCAATCGCGATCGTCGTACCTGCTGGCAAGATATTGCCTTTTTCATCCGGGATATAGATGGTGTAATCTTTGTTCGTTCCGCAGGTGCCAGTAACTGGCGCCGCAGGATTGAGCACAGGCGTTTTTGGATTGTCGCTAGAGAAGATAAATGTTGCTTGTTGGAAAATATGCAGTGTCTTTTGGCTTGAGCATCTTGCATAAATATTTGGATCACATAAAGTCGAACTCAGAAATCCATCCGCCGGAGTGTAAGTATTTTTGCCATCGAAGTCGACTAATTGATCTACACCTAGATTGAAAATACCATTTTCATTTTTATCTAAGAAAGCCTCACCAATATCACTTGAGTTGCCATTAATGTCGACAAGCTCACTATCTTGATCGGCAATAATATTATTATTTTTATCAACAAAGCTTTCTTTCTTCGCCGATGGCATATGCCAGCACATGAACTCGACCATTGCTTGGGCGTGGATTTTGCGAAGTTAAAGTGATTTGGCAGCTGCTATCTACCGTAGTGCAACTACCTTGGGTGCCCGTGCCAATACGGCCACCGTCGGTAATAAAATTAATCGCGGTGCCATCGGGTACTGGGTTATTAAAGTGGTCGGCAAAGCGCATGGTAATTTTGGCTTCGGTGCCATCATAGTACCAACCATTGATATTATATTTATCCGCAGCTAATGAAATCGAGTCTTGGTCTGGGAAGCCCGAGCTAATCGCTAATTTTCCAGAGGTACTACTTAAGGCTCCTGCTGTGGCGGTCACGCGGATTGGCGTCGGTTGCTTGCCAGAAATTACAGTGGCATTTGCAACGCCATTACTGTCGGTGGTTACGGTGACCTGACCAGTGGCTGCGTTAGCGTTAAGTAAAGCAACACCACCGATTGATGTATCTAAAGCAAAAGTAACCGCTTGCCCAGCAATCGGTGCGCCGGTGGCATCCACCACTTTGAATTGCACTTGGGCAGTATCAGGGCGGGTGGCGCTGGCATAGCCCTTGAGGGTAATTACGCCATCAGCAGGGGTAATTGCATTAAATGCAAGCGATGCTGCTGTAGGCGGTGCAATGACGACTTTTACATTTTGGCTTTGTCCGTTTGATAGTGTTGCAGTAATCGTGTCGGTGTTGGCGCAGCCTTTATCGGTAAATGAAGCAATCGCTTTACCGCTGGCATTGGTGAGCGCTGTTGCGTCGATCGTGGCTTTGCCGGCTTGCGCGCATTGCGATGAAAAATTAACGGTTTGTCCGGAAATTGGCTTGCCATTGGCGCTGACCAGCACTTCTACGCTGGTATTGGCATTGGCACTGATGCTGGTTAGGCCAGCCAGCATGCTATCAATTTTTAATGTGGAAGAGCCGATTTGATACGCCATCGAATTGGTAATGGTTTGATCGGTACCAGTAGCGTCTTTATATTTGGCGCTGGCAATGAGTTCACCCACTTTGCCACTGGCGCTGATATTAGCCACACTGAGTGTGGTCGTCATTTGACCGGCGGAGTTAGTCAGGCCCGCGTTCGGGCTCAACAAGCCTAAGGTTACATCGGTTGTAAAATTCACTACCGCGCCAGCAATCGGGCTGTTATTGGCATCGACGACCAACGCAGTGACTTGAATGGTTTCGCCAAGGGCAAGGGTGGCTTGTGTTGGTGTTAGAACGATTTTAGCAACAGCAGGAATGGGTGTCGGCGTTGCGCCACCCCCCCCTCCGCCATTACTGCCTCCCGCAATTAGATCGGCACCGCCGGGGCCGCCGCCGCCGCAGGCGGTGAGTGTGCTGGCGATTGCGCCAACAATGGCCAGATGAATAAGGGCTTTGCGAGGGGTTGAGTGCATTTGTCTTGCCTTTTACGATTTATTTACAAGCAAATCAGTGATTTCTTTCTACTGATTTTTTAATTTATGTATTTTAAGCAAGATATGCTGTTTGAATGTTGCTTTTCGCTTACTTTTACTAAAAGTGACACCTATTTGTCATGCGGGTCTGGCCGCCGATTGCGGTATGAGATTGCGGTGAAAAATCAAACACTCAGCAGCGTGTTGCTGTGAGCGAATGGCTTTGTGCGTACGAGTGGGGGTTTTTCAGGTAAAATCACTGCCAATTCAATTACCTATAGCGGGGCGTCCTTTGGGCGTCCCGTATTTATTCTATGAACGCAATGACCGAACAGCCGCAAGAGAAACCGCAACTGACCGAGGCGGAACAAAAGCAGAAATACAATTTCAATAAGTTGGTGAAACGCTTGCGCCATAACGTGGGCGATGCGATTAACGATTTTAATATGATCGAAGACGGCGATCGGGTGATGGTGTGTTTGTCGGGCGGCAAGGACAGCTACACCATGCTGGATATTTTGCTGAGTTTGCAAAAATCAGCGCCGATTAATTTTTCGATTGTTGCGGTGAATTTGGACCAAAAACAACCGGGTTTTCCTGAACATATTTTGCCGGCGTATCTGGCCAAAATCGGCGTTGAGTATCGAATTATCGAAGAAGATACGTATTCGATTGTGACGCGAGTGATCGAAGAGGGAAAAACCACCTGTGGTTTGTGCAGCCGTTTGCGCCGTGGCATTTTGTACCGCGTGGCTGATGAATTGGGTGCGACCAAGATTGCGCTGGGCCATCATCGGGATGATATTTTAGAAACGCTATTTTTGAATATGTTTTACGGTGGCAAGCTCAAAGGCATGCCGCCCAAATTGGTATCGGACGATGGCAAACATATGGTGATTCGCCCATTGGCGTATTGCCGTGAAAAAGACATTGAAAAATACAGCGCCGCGCGTGAATTTCCGATTATTCCGTGTAATTTATGCGGCTCGCAGCCTAATTTACAGCGCCAAGTGATTGGCGATATGTTACGCGATTGGGATCGACGTTTTCCGGGTCGTTTGGAAACGATGTTTACTGCGATGTGCAATATCGTGCCATCGCACTTGGCTGATCCAAAGCGTTACGATTTTGTGAATGCCAAGGCCGATGGCACGCCTAGGCTTGACGGCGATAAAGCGTTTGATCGCGAAACGTTTAGCGATCCGAGCCGGATTTCGATTTTGTCGAGCAAGCCTGCGGCGAGCGCATGTGGAGATGCGTCATGATGTTATCGCGCACGCGGCGTCGCCCGAGAAATTTTGAAGATGAGCTGATGATCGATGTCTCTGAAGAGGGCGGTGTTCGTAAGCTGCACTTTGGTAGTGATGACACGCAAAGTGCGATGAAGATCAATGCGCCGAATGAATTGCTACTGGCGTATTCGCGCTGCGTATTTGGTAGCTTATTGTTTTTAGATCCACCGCAAAAAATGCTGTTGATTGGTTTGGGCGGCGGCTCGATTGCCAAATGGGTGCATGAATATTTGCCGACAACGCATTTGACGTGCGTTGAGTTATTTCAGCAGGTGGTGAATGTGTGGCGCGCTCGATGTTTTTTTTTGCCGCCAGACGATGCGCGTTTGGAAGTGATTACCGGCGATGGCGCGGCGCATGTTTACAATATGGCCGACGAATCGGTCGATATGATTATGATGGATGCGTATTCAGCGACTGGCATTGCCGCACCATTGGCGAGTACCGACTTTTTTACCGCGTGCAAACATAAGCTGACCGATAATGGCGTTTTGGCGGTGAATCTATGGAGTATTGATCGCCGATTCGAGCAGTATTGTGCACAATTGTCCGAAGTGTTTGAAGGTCGATTGATTTGCTTGCCAGCAAGGCAAAAAGGCAATGTGATTGCTTTTGCTTTTATGCGTGGACAAAACAATCCGCAGTGGGAGCGATTAGCCGATAAAGCCAAAAAACTCGAAGCTGAGTATGGTCTTGAATTTAATGAATTTGTTAGTGATTTAGCGCGAATGAATCCACATAACGATCGACGTCTGTTTATCTGATGAAGGCGGGGAGTTGGGAGTGAGGGAGTAGGGAGTAAAAGCAGAAAAGAAAGGTTTTTCTCTCTCCCGATTCCCTACTCCCCACTCCCCGCGTTAATAAAGGTTTTCAAGTGCTCGCGAATGTGAAAAAATCAGGGTAATCAACGAAATCTTAAATAGGTCGTACTTATGCTCGATCGTGACGGCTATCGGCCAAACGTCGGCATCATTATCATTAATCAACAGAACCAAGTGTTTTGGGGGAAACGCGTGCGAGAGCATTCGTGGCAGTTTCCGCAAGGCGGCATTAAGCAGGGGGAAACTCCTGAGCAGGCGATGTTTCGAGAGCTGGCCGAAGAAGTTGGTCTGCTGCCGGAACATGTAGAAATTGTGGGCCGCACGCGGGACTGGATGAAATATGATGTGCCGACCAATTGGGTGCGCCGTGAATGGCGCGGTACTTATAGAGGACAAAAACAAATTTGGTTTATGCTCAGGCTAGTCGGGAAAGATTCTGACGTTTGCTTGCGTAAAACCACGCATCCCGAGTTTGATGCATGGCGCTGGAATGAATATTGGTCGCCGCTTGAGGCAGTGATTGATTTCAAACGTGGCGTGTATGAAGCGGCTTTGGGTGAGTTAGCGCGATTGATTGGTCAACATCCGCCTTCAGTCGTCAACTAAAACAGCATTAGAACGGGCGGCTTGGGTCGCCCGTTTTTTTATTTGGATCTTATGTCCGATTTCAATCGCTCATCGAGTGAGCATCTATGGCAATCGCTATCCCTATTTAATATTTTCCGGCTATTAATCGTGATCGGCTTGATGGTGGGGGCGTTTTTACTCACCGGCGAGAGCTTGCTGGAGCGCGATCATTTTTGGGTGGTGATTTGGATTTTAGGGTGTTACACCCTGTGCGGGATTATTTTTGCCTTTGGCATTGCCAAAAAATGGCCGCGTTTTGACGTGCAATTGTCGATTCAAGTGTTGATTGATGTGATTTTTATTGTGGCGTTGATGCATCTCGGTGGCGGGATTAAAAGCGGCTTTGGGATTTTATTATTGCCTTATTTAGCTGGCGCCGGTTTGATTGCGCGTGGGCGAATGACGATCTTTCATGCGGCGATTGCCAGCATTGCTTTACTGGCTGAAATGCTGTGGAGCGCGATTCACGGTGATTTAGAGTCAACGATACCAATGTCGACGGTATTTCTCTGTATCGCTTCATTTGCGGTGGCTTGGCTGGCATACCGTCTCTCTCGGTATGCCGAAGAAAATCGCGAATTAGCGGAGCGACGTAGTGTTGATATTGCCAATTTAGGTCAGCTCAATACGCGGATTTTACAAGACGTGTCTGACGGTGTGCTGGTGGTGGATAGCCGTAATTTAATTCAGCAATTTAATGAGCAAGCCGTTCGAGTCACCGGTGTTCGGACTGATTTAGGTAGCCCATTGGCTGCGGATTTTCCTGAATTGGCGGCGCCTTTACACCGCTGGCGCGAGTTTCCAGAGCTGGGCAGTAGTGAATTAGTGCAAACGGCGGGTGGGCGCAATACTTTACGAGCGCGTTTTGTGTCTTTAACGCAGGATTCGAGCGGGAATGTGCTGATTTATCTCGAAGATATGGCGCGCTTACGCCGAGAATCACAGCAATTAAAACTCGCAGCGCTGGGGCGTTTAACCGCCAATCTGGCGCATGAGATTCGCAATCCTTTAGGCGCAATTAGCCATGCGGCTGAGCTGATGCGTGAAGAGGCGAATGATGATCCCTTATTGCAAAAATTGACGCGAATTATTAACGACAATAGCCAGCGCCTTGAGCGAATGGTGAAAGACGTTTTAGAGCTTAATCGTCGCGATCGCGTTGAGCGTATCGATATTCACTTGGCCGATTGGCTGGCCAATTTTGTCGATGAATTTAAGCAGCAAGAAAAAATACCGGTGCAGCTCGCTATTATTTGCCCGCCAGATGCGACGGTGCGGTTTGATGTGGGGCATTTGCATCAAGTGCTATGGAATTTGTCGCGCAATGGTTGGCGCTATTGCTTAAAGCAAGATCATAGTCTGCGTTTTACCGTGAGTGAATTTCGCTCTGGCTGGATGCTCAGTGTCATTAACGATGGACCTAGGGTACCGAGCGACGCGCAGAGCCAGCTGTTTGAGCCTTTTTTTACCACTGAAAGTAAAGGCACCGGTTTAGGTTTGTATATTGCGCGGGAAATTTGTGCCGCCAATGCCGCTTTACTGGAGTATCAATCCCCGCCTGAGAGCGGTGCTTGTTTTCGAATTTTATTTGGATATACCGATGGCGAAAAAATCTAAAGTATTACCCCGAGTTTTGGTGGTGGATGATGAGCCTGATTTGGCCGATTTACTCGAATTAACTTTGCTCAAAATGGGGCTGGCGGTTGAAACCGCCAATGGGGTGATTGCCGCGAAAGCTTTGATTGATAAGCAGCATTTTGATTTGTGTTTGTCCGATATGCGTATGCCCGATGGCGAAGGCTTGGACTTGGTTCGGTACATTCAAAGCAAAGGTTTAGATTTACCGATTGCGGTGATTACCGCGTATGGCAATACCGAGAATGCCGTAGCGGCACTCAAAGCCGGCGCGTTTGATTATCTGGCCAAGCCCGTGGCGCTAGAGCAGTTGCGGGCTTTAGTCAAATCGGCACTGAAAATTGAAGCTACGCCAGCGGTAAAAGCGGCGCGACGAGATCGTCCGTTGTTGGGCGATTCGCCAGCTTTGCAACACGCTTTGGTGTTAATTGAAAAACTAGCGCGCAATCAAGCGCCTGTGTATGTCACCGGAGAGTCTGGCTCGGGTAAAGAGCGGGCTGCGCGAACGATTCATAGCTGTTCTAGCCGGGCGGATCAGCCATTTATTGCGGTGAACTGTGGTGCGATTCCAGAAAACTTAATGGAAAGTGAGTTTTTTGGCTACCGCAAAGGGGCATTTACTGGTGCCTTGGAGGACCGCGATGGTTTTTTTCAAGCCGCGCATGGCGGGACGCTATTTTTGGATGAAGTTGCCGATTTGCCCTTGCTGATGCAAGTTAAATTGCTGCGCGCCATTCAAGAGCGCAAAGTACGCAAAGTGGGCGGCGTGCAAGAAGAAGACGTGGATGTGCGGATTATTTCGGCAACGCATCAAAATCTATCGCGCTGCGTTGAGGCTGGGCGTTTTCGGCAAGATTTGTATTATCGATTGAATGTGATCGAGCTGAAAATGCCGGCACTGCGCGAAATGGGTAACGATGTATTGTTAATCGCTCAGTTTTTAGTCGAAGACATCGCCGCGCGCCACGGTATGCCGGTGTTGGCTTTTACTGCGGCAGCCAAAGACGCGCTATGTCGTTATGATTTTCCCGGTAATGTGCGTGAATTAGAAAATCTACTTGAGCGCGCAATGGCTTTGGCCGATGGTCAGCAGATTGATATCGATGATTTGCAATTGCAGCATGCGTCTTTTGACAAAGCCGAAGCGGTTGCTGCCAATTTAGGCGACACCTATCCATTGCAAGATTATCTGGACCGAGTCGAAAAAGTCGCCATTATCGCCGCTTTGGATAAAACCGGCTTTAATCGAACGCAGGCCGCTAAACTACTCGGTGTGACCTTTCGTAGTTTGCGCTATCGCTTAGAAAGATTGGGAATTACGCAAGATGAGTAAGTCGCTTGAGCAGCTTGAATCCGCAACAATCAAATCGAGTGAGCCAATGCTGCAATTTGAAATTGATGAATTGGGCTGGTGCAATGCGGCTAAGCGGATCCCTAGCCCCAATTGTGATGCTCGCCCAGCTGGGCAAGCACCCGATATGTTGGTGATTCACAATATTCATTTGCCACCGCAACCTGCTGGCGCGCTTGAATTTACTGGTTCGGATATTGAGCGGCTCTTTACCAATACGCTGGAGGTGGCGGATCACGCTTGTTATGCCGAGTTGGCACAATTGCGGGTGTCGGCGCATTTTTTGATTCGCCGTAGCGGTGAAATCCTGCAATTTGTACCGTGCGAGCTGCGCGCATGGCATGCCGGTGTTTCACGCTGGCAAGCGCGTGAGCGTTGTAATGATTTTTCGATTGGCATTGAAATGGAAGGCTCAGATTTTGTGCCCTTTATGCCGGCGCAATATTCGGCGTTAAATTCTCTAGCTGTAGCATTGCAGCGCCGCTACCCGCTGGCTTTTTTATTAGGGCATAGCGAGATTGCACCGGAAAGAAAAACCGATCCTGGGCCTTATTTTGATTGGAATGCACTGGCTGAGCCGATTTTGGAATTACGCCAAACTGGCAACATCAGCCAAAGCTAATATTTATGCTGCGTTGCCGCAACGATTGTCGTTTATTCATGCCCCTGCTGTGGAGCACAGGACTATAATCCGCATCCTCTACTTGGTTTGATAGAAATACACATGTCGACTTCTCAAGCGCAGGATCCAAAAAAGCTAGCCGGACTGATCGTTGGTGCGATTGGTGTGGTTTACGGCGATATTGGTACTAGCCCGCTGTACACTCTCAAAGAATGTTTTAACGGCCATGTGGCCCTTGATTTAAATCCAGCGAATATTTTAGGGGTTTTATCGCTGATTTTTTGGAGCCTGATGATCGTCGTTTCGACCAAATACATCATGTTCATTATGCGTGCAGATAATCGCGGCGAAGGCGGCATTTTGGCCCTGATGGCCTTGGCCGCGCGTAATGCCACACCAGGTTCTCGCAAGGCCATGTGGATTACCATTATTGGTCTATTTGGCGCCGCCTTGTTTTATGGCGACTCGATCATTACCCCGGCGATTTCTGTGCTTTCGGCATTAGAGGGGATTAGCATTGTTTCGCATACCTTTGATCCCTACATTATTCCGATTGCTATTGCGGTGATGGTGGCGCTGTTTTGGATGCAAGCGCGCGGTACGGCCAGCATGGGCAAGTTATTTGGCCCGATTACCATTGCCTGGTTCTTGGCATTGGCGGGCTTGGGCATCGCACAAATTATTCAAGCGCCTGAAGTTTTAAAATCGCTTAACCCTTTGTATGCGATTGAGTTTTTTATCGGTAGTCCAAAAATTGCCTTTATTTTGCTCGGTGCGGTGGTGTTGGCTTTAACCGGTGCTGAGGCTTTATATGCCGATATGGGGCACTTTGGTCGTCCGGCGATTCGCTATGCGTGGTTTGGCTTGGTATTGCCTGCCTTGATGCTCAATTATCTTGGGCAGGGCGCGCTATTGTTGACCACCCCCGAAGCGATTAAAAATCCATTTTATATGATGGCTCCGGGATGGATGGTGATGCCGCTGGTGGTATTGGCCACTTGTGCGTCGATTATTGCTTCGCAAGCGGTGATTTCTGGGGCGTATTCGGTCACTAGCCAAGCGATTCAGCTCGGCTTTGTGCCGAGGATGGATATCCAGCATACGTCTGAGCGTGAAATTGGTCAGATTTATATGCCGGGGATTAATTGGTTTTTATTGGCCTCGGTGATTTTATTGGTCATTGGTTTTAAAACCTCGAGTAATTTGGCGGCCGCGTATGGTTTTGCGGTGACCTGCACCATGGTGATGACCACTTTGTTGGCGTTTATGGTCTTGGGACGTGGTTTGGCCGGTTGGAAAAAGTACGGCCTATATGCCATGTTGAGCTTATTTTTAGTCGTTGATTTGGCGCTGTTTGCTTCAAACTCGCTCAAAATCCATGAAGGCGGCTGGTTTCCATTGGTGATTGGTTTGGTGGCCTTTATCTTGATGACGACTTGGAAACGTGGTCGTAAGATGCTTTCGGCGAAATTGCTCGAAGGTGAAATGCCATTAACGGGGTTTGTTGAAAGCCTTGAAGCGCATCCGCCGCAGCGCGTGGAAGGGATTTCAATCTTTATGACCGCCAATACCGATACGGTGCCGCATGCTTTATTACATAATTTAAAACACAATAAAGTGCTGCATGAGCAAGTGGTGTTTTTGACGGTGCAAACCAATGATATTCCCTATGTGCCACTGAAAGAGCGCGTCACAGTGCGGCGATTGGGGGAAAGTTTTTACCAAATTGTGGCGACGTTTGGCTTTAAAGAAGAGCCCAATATTCCTGCGGTATTGTTGCAAGTGACACAGCTACAGCCAGAGTTGGTATTTGATGAAATGAATACCTCGTTCTTCTTGTCGCGTGAAACGATTGTTGAGGCGAAATATCCATCAATGAGCTGGTGGCGTCGCCGCTTGTTTAGCTTGATGAGTCGCAATGCAACGCGGGTAACGAACTTCTTTAAAATCCCACCGAACCGGGTGGTTGAAATGGGGATGCAGGTAGAGCTATAGGTATATTGCTCCAAGCATTATGAATTAAGGTTTATCGACCTATACATCAACGCGGCCTACGGGCTGCGTTTTTTTATAACTGTTTCAGTTGCGTAATACAGCGATCGGCTGCGGGATGATTTTTATTGCCGTGGCGCAACCAGACCGTTTGCATGCCTAATTTTTTGGCAGTAATTAGATTGTCGATGCTGTCTTCAACCATGATGCAGTCGCTGGCTTGAAGTTTAAAAATTGGCGTAGCATTTGGTGATAAGCCTTGGGTATTGGCTTGGGGGTAAGGTTAAGCGTATCGATGGCGGCTATACCTATGAAATAACGCTCAATATCGAGTGCCGCGAGCATGGCTCTGGCGTAAGCAATGGGGCCATTGGTAAATAAAATCTTACTGCCGTTGAGTCTGGCCAGCGTGGATTTAAGCTGTGGCATTGGATGCACTTGGCTCAGTAGTTGCGGCAAGGGATGGCAAGCGGCTAAAAAATGATGCGGGTTTAGGTGGGGATGGTGGCGAACTAAACCTAATAAAGTCGCCCCATAGCGCCGCCAATAATCTTGGCGCAGCTGATTGGCCGCCGATTGCTGCAGCTGTAATTCACTTTGTAGCCAAGCGGTCATTGCCGAATCGATAACCGGAAATGCATGCCGACTGGCGTGATGCAGCGTATTGTCGAGATCAAAAATCCAAGTGGGTTGGGGCATAGCAGAGAAAATGGCCGATGAGATCGGCCATTGTGTCGAGTTTATGCAAGATAAACAATGTGTTTAGCTGTAAATATATTGCTCAAGTTGCTCAATGGTGAATTCTTGCTCGGCCATTTTTTCATGCACCAAATCACCGATCGATAACACGCCCAGTACGGTGTCGCCGTCGAGTACCGGTAGGTGACGGATGCGTTTTTCAGTCATGAGCCCCATACATTCATTGGTCGTGGCATTGGGCGGCACGCACAGTAATTTATGCGTCATGATTTCTGAAACCGGTGTGTTGGACGAGGTTTTCCCCATTAAAACGACTTTGCGCGCGTAATCACGCTCGGAGAAAATCCCAACGAGTTTGTCGTTTTCCATCACTAAAATGGCACCGATATTGGCATCGGCCATCATTTGTAAGGCTTGATAGACTGTTGCGTTTGGAGAGACTGCGACGGTATCGTGTTTGTTTTTGGCGGCGAGCATTTGACGAGCGGTTGTCATTGTTAGTTTTCCCTTGGCTAAGCAGTGTTTTTACTGTAGCTGACAGGGTTTAACATGCAAGAAAAAAGGGCGACTTTAGTCGCCCTTTGTGCCAACTTGATGCAGCCTTATTTGGCGCGAATCATCGTGCCAACGCCTTGCTCGGTCAGTACTTCAAGCAGTAAGGCATGTTTAACTCGACCATCAATAATATGCACTGCATTCACGCCGCTTTTGGCCGCATCCAGTGCCGAAGCAATTTTCGGCAACATGCCGCCAGAGATGGTGCCGTCGGCAAATAATTCATCAATCCGACGCGCAGTCAGTTTGGTGAGTAAGTTACCTTCTTTATCCAAAACGCCGGGGGTATTGGTCATTAAGATGAGTTTTTCGGCTTTGAGCACTTCAGCCAATTTGCCAGCGACCAAATCGGCATTGATATTCAGGCTCTCGCCAGTGGCATCAACACCGATTGGCGCAATCACTGGAATAAAGTCGGCAGCGTCTAAATGCAGCACAATCGATGGGTCGATGCTTTGAATTTCGCCCACTTGGCCGATGTCGATATTGTTTTCGCCCATATTGTCTTTGAGCATCATTTTACGCGCGCGGATAAAGTGGCCGTCTTGACCGGTTAAACCGACCGCTTTACCGCCGTGTTTATTAATCAGCGACACGATTTCTTTATTCACGTGGCCACCTAAGACCATTTCAACCACATCCATGGTTTCGGCGTCGGTGACGCGCATGCCTTGGATGAATTCGCCTTTTTTACCGATGCGATCGAGTAAATCATTAATTTGTGGGCCACCGCCGTGAACCACTACTGGATTCATACCCACTAGCTTGAGTAACACCACATCCGATGCAAACCCATCTTTGAGCTCTTCGTCAATCATTGCATTACCACCGTATTTAATCACGATGGTTTTATCTAAGAAGCGTTGGATATATGGCAGGGCTTCAGAAAGAATTTCAGCTTTGATTTGTGGGGTTATTTCAGGCACGGCGGTCTCCAGGATAGGCGGGACTAAATTGCCGCGATTGTACCGTATTCGTCAGAAATCTGGGGGTGGATTGTGTTGCAAAATAAATACCAGATGAATCGCTTTGAATGATTGACGCTGAAATCGCGAGTGTAGATAATAAATGAACGTTCATTTATTAGCGAAATGTCATGTGCCCCATCAAATGTTGGTCGCGACGGAAAGAGGCGCGGCCACAGGAAATTCTCGAGGCGGCTTTAGCCTTGTTTGTCGAAAAAGGCTATGCCGCCACCAAGATCGAAGACATTGCCCGTGCCGCCGGCGTAACCCGTGGCACGCCTTATTTATACTTTGCCAATAAAGAAGAAATCTTCAAATCGGTGATTCGTGCCTTGCTGTTACCGCAACTGGCGATTGGCGCAACACTATTACAAGACTGGCAAGGTAGTGCCCGGGATTTGCTGCAAGAGTTATTTCATTTGTGGTGGCGTAATGTGGGCGCAACATCTTTATCAGCATTGCCCAAGTTGATGATTGCCGAAGGGGGTAACTTCCCTGAAGTGATGCAACTTTACAATGAAGAGGTGACTGCGCCGGGTCAGGCAATGTTGCGTCACGTGCTAACACTGGGCGTGGCGCGTGGTGAGTTCGTCATTAACGATATCGACTATGCCGCGCATATTTTATCTAGCCCGATGGTGATGGCGATGCTGTTGCAAAACACCCCCTTACATTGTTTACCCGCTGATTTTTCTGCCCAACGTTACGTGCAATGCACGGTGGATTTATTTTTAACCGGCCTTTTGGCCCGTCCTATGGATGCCTCTCATGCTTAATAAATGGTCAGTGACACTACTTGCCGCGATGGTCGTTTTAGCCGGTTGCAAATCAGAACAAAAACCGGTCGAAGAAATTCGCCCGGTGCGCACCATGGTGGTGGGTGGGGCCTTACCTGCGGCGGCTGAGGTGTATAGCGGCGAGGTGAAAGCGCAACATGAAGTGCCGTTGGGGTTTCGCATTCCCGGCAAAATTATTTCTCGCTCAGTGAGTGTGGGCGATACGGTGAAAAAGGGTCAGGTGTTAGCGCAACTCGATGCTGGCGATGTGGTGCTCAATGCCACGGCGGCGCGCGCGGCTTTGTCTTCAGCACAGGCGCAGTTAGCGCAAGCCAAGCTCGATTATCAGCGCTCGCAAGATTTGCACGCACAGAATTTTGTGAGCCAGGCCGAGGTGGATAAGCGGCAAACGGCGCTGATTTCGGCGCAAAAACTCACTGAGCAAGCCAAGGCGCAAGTGGATTTGGCGAATAATCAGGCAAGCTATACCCAGCTCACGGCCGATGGTGATGGCGTGATTACGCAAACCTTGGCCGAACCAGGGGCGGTGGTGGCTGCTGGGCAATCGGTGCTGATGTTGGCTAAAGCTGGGCAGTATGAGGCGGTGATTGATGTGCCAGAAAATCGCGTTCAAGCGTGGCAGCCAGGGCAAAAAGTGGCGGTGCAGCTGTGGGCCGATGCCAACCGTGAATTGGTCGGTACGGTGAGCGAAGTCGCCCCTGCGGCCGATAGTAAAACCCGAACGTTTCGAGTTAAGGTAGCGCTACCAGAAAAAAATGCCGCAGCACTGGGTATGACGATACAGGTTAGTCAGGTATTTGCCTCTAAAGAGATACCTAATGAAATATCGCTACCCATGTCGGCGGTGTTTGGTAAAGAGCAAATGATGCGAGTGTGGTTAGTGGATGCTAAAAACACCGTGCATAGCCAAGCCATTACCGTGTTGGGTCATCAAGGTCAGCAAGTTCGAATTCAAGGTATTCCAGCCAAATCGATCGTGGTGACTGCTGGGGTGCATTTATTGCGTGAAGGGCAAAAAATCAAAGTCTTGCCATCAACGCAAGGAGCGCAGCAATGAACGAACAACGGCAGCCGTTTAATTTGTCCGCTTGGGCGCTCACGCATCAGTCTTTAGTGCTGTATCTGATGGTGATCCTTTCTGTAGCAGGCATTCTGGCATATACCCAGCTAGGGCAAAAAGAAGACCCAGAATTCACCTTTAAAGCGATGGTGGTGCGCAGTTTTTGGCCGGGCGCTTCTGCCGCCGAGGTTGAGCAGCAAGTGACGGATAAACTGGAGGAAGCACTGCAAGGTATTCCTGAGGTCGACTTTACCAAGAGCTATTCGCGCTCGGGTGAGGCACTCATTACCGTGATGCTCAAAGAAAGCATTCGTGGCAAAGAAGTCAACGACGTGTGGTATCAAGTCCGTAAGCGCATTAACGACGCCAAGGGCAAAATGCCACCCGGCGTGGTGGGGCCATTTTTTAATGATGAATTTGGTGAAACCTACGGTAGTTTGTACGCCTTTACGCGCGACGGTTTTAGCGATGCGGAGTTAAAAAAATACGTCGAGAATGTTCGAACCGAGTTGCTGCGGATTCCGGACATTAATAAAGCCACGTTAATTGCGCCGCAAGACGAAAAAATCTACGTTGAATATCGCAGCGCCAAGCTGGCCACGCTCGGCATTACCCCCTTGCAAATTAATCAAGTGCTGGCCGCGACCAATACGGTGACGCCGGCAGGGGTGGTTGAAGGGGTTGAGGAGCGGGTGTTTTTACGCGTGAGTGGCGAGTTTGACGCCATCGCCGCGATTAAAGCCACGCCAATTACCGTCAATGGCAAAACCTTTCGTGTGAATGATGTGGCGGATGTCTATCGCGCTTCGCTCAATCCGGCGGAAACGCGGATGTATTACCAAGGTCAGCCGGCGATTGGCTTAGGAGTTTCAATGCGTAAAGGCGGCAATGTGCTCAAAATGGGCGAGCAAATTGACACTGTACTGCAGCAGGCCAAGCAAAATTTACCGGTCGGTATCGAAATACAAGCGGTTTCGGATCAGCCCGCCGTGGTGAAAACCGCCGTGCATATTTTTATGAAATCCTTGCTTGAAGCGGTGGTGATTGTGCTGGCGGTGAGCTTTTTGGCGCTGGGGTTTCGGATGGGGATTGTGGTGGCGCTGTCGATTCCGCTGGTGCTGGCGCTAACCTTTTTATGCATGAAAATCTTTAATTTGGAATTACAGCGCATCTCGCTGGGGGCGCTAGTGATTGCCCTCGGGCTATTGGTCGACGACGCGATTATTGCGGTTGAAATGATGGCGTTGAAATTAGAACAAGGCTGGGATCGCTTTAGTGCCGCCACTTTTGCCTATAGCTCAACGGCGTTTCCAATGCTGACCGGTACTTTAATTACCGCAGCGGGGTTTTTGCCGGTAGGCCTTGCTAAATCAAATGCCGGTGAATATACCTTCTCGATTTTTGCTGTCGTCGGTATTGCATTGATTATGTCGTGGATTGTTGCGGTGCTGTTTACGCCGTATATGGGCTATCACTTGCTGCCAGAAAACCTCAAAGAGCATCCGCATGATGCGCATGGTGGCAAGTTTTACACCGCGTTTCGCCGTTGGGTGACGTGGTGCATTACTTGGCGTAAGACCACGATTGCGCTGACTTTAGGTGCGTTTGTGCTGTCGGTGATTTTATTTGCCATTGCCGTACCTAAGCAGTTTTTCCCGGCTTCAAGTCGGCCAGAATTGATGGTGGATTTATGGCTGCCGTATACCGCGTCATTTAACGCCACCGAGCAAGAAGTCAAAAAAATCGAAGCGATTTTAATGCAAGACCCCGATGTCGCTAGCGTGACTAGCTATGTGGGCGTCGGCTCGCCGCGTTATTACATGCCGCTTGATGAGCAAATGCCCAACTTAAATTTTGGTCAGTTGACGGTGATGACCAAAGATGAGCACGTGCGCGAGAATGTCTATCAGCGCGTGAAGCAGTTATTTGACACTGATTTTCCCAATGTTCGTGGTCGAGTCACGCGCTTAGAAAACGGCCCGCCAGTGGGTTATCCGGTGCAGTTTCGGGTGATTGGTGCTGATCAGCGCGAGCTGAAAAAAATTGCCAATGACGTTGCTAATCTCATGCGGCAGAATCCAAATCTGCGCCAAGTGCACACCGATTGGGGCGAGCAAGTTAAAGTGCTGCGTTTGGATGTGAATCAAGATAAATTGCGAGCCGCGGGTTTAACGTCGCAGCAATTGGCGCAATCACTGCAAATGGCCGTTTCTGGCATCACCGCAACGGCGCTGCGTGAAGATAACCTGCAAATTGAAGTGATTAGTCGTTTGGCGCCTGATGAGCGCACACGGCTCGATTACTTGGCCAACTTGCCGATTCCTTTGCCATCAGGGGTTAGCGTGCCCTTGTCGCAGCTGGCAACAATCAAGTTAGAAAGCGAAGAGAGTATTATCTGGCATCGCAACCGCGTACCGGCGTTAACGGTGCGGGCTGATGTGATTGGCAAAGCACAAGCGCCTGATGTTTCCAATGCTTTGTGGCCAAAAATGCAAGAGATTCAAGCCAAACTACCGGTGGGTTACCATATCGAAGCCGGTGGCACGGTGGAAGCGTCGAAAATATCGCAAGACTCCATCGCAGCAGTGATGCCTTTAATGCTGATTGTGGTCATGACCTTATTAATGATCCAACTGCAAAGCATTCAAAGAATGATTATGGTGTTGCTGACCGCGCCATTGGGGATGATTGGGGTAACGATAGCATTGTTATTATTCCAAGCGCCATTTGGCTTTGTTGCCACCTTGGGGGTGATCGCGCTTTCGGGCATGATTATGCGCAATTCGGTGATTTTAATGGACCAGATTGAGCAAGATATCCATCACGGTAGTGCCCCATGGGATGCGGTGATTGATTCGGCAGTGCGCCGTTTTAGGCCGATTATGCTCACTGCGCTGGCGGCGATTTTGGCGATGATTCCACTGACTCGCGATACATTTTGGGGCCCGATGGCGATTGCGATTATGGGCGGATTGTTTGTCGCCACGATTTTAACGCTGCTGTTTTTACCTGCGCTGTATGCCGCGTGGTTTAAATTAAAGCCCGCTCAATCGGTATAACGTCATCCAAAGTGGCACTTAATACGTTATGTATTGTTGTACTCGTTCATTGCGCCGCGAAATTGTCTTTATCGCGGCGCAAACCCTGCGTTAACAGACCCTGTTTACGAATTGATAATTGGATTAAAAATGAAAAAAAACGTATTGATATTGAGCCTTGCTTTATTCAGTATGCCCAGTTTTGCCGCTGATTTATTGGCAGCTTGGCGGGCCGCTCAGCAATATGACCCGAGTTTTTCTGCCGCACGTTATGCGCAGATTGCGGGCAGTGAAAAAAAGCAGCAGGGCCAATCTTTATTGTTGCCAACAGTGACACTCGGCGCCAATGTAGCGCATTCGGATAATGAATATTTACCCGGCAATGCCAATTCTAGTATTTCAAGTACCCAAAGTGGCCATGGATATAACTATGGCGTCACGGCAACTCAGCCGATTTATCGTGTTGATGCCTTTGCTTCGGCAGATCAATTAAAAACGCAAGCTAAATTGGCGGATGTGGCATTTAAAGCGGCCGAACAAGATCTGATTTTACGCGTGGCTAAAACGTATTTTGAGGTTTTGGCCGCCGATGAAAAAGTCGCTTTAGCGATAGCCGAAAAAAAAAAGCCATTGGTGAACAATTGGCATTTGCTAAAAAAGCCTTTGAAGTTGGCGTGGCAACTATTGCGGACACCGATGAAGCGCAAGCGAGTTATGACAGTATCTTGGCAGAAGAAGTCGTCGCAAAAAATGATTTAGTGGTAAAACAAAATGCATTTACTTTACTGACCGGTCTAAATGCTCAATCGATTGCGCGTTTACGCGAAAATATCGAACCGACTTTAGCTGAGCCCAATGATATTTCGGTCTGGTTGAAAAAATCGAGTGATACCAGTTTGAATATTGGTAGCCAATTATTGCAATTAGATATTGCCAAGCGTGAAGTCGATAAATATCGATTTGAAAGCAGCCCGCAAGTTAATTTAGTAGCTAATTACGGTCAGAATTGGGAGGCGAGTGGTATATCTCGATCAGGTGGCTTAGATCAAACCAACAAAGGTGCAATTACGTTACAGCTATCTATTCCACTCTATACTGGTGGTCGTCGTTCATCTGAATTACGCGAAGCAGCGGCCAAAGAATCCGAACAAAGACAAACATTAGAAGCGACTCGGCGTAGTACTGAACAATCCACCACGCAAGCCTTTTTAGGGGTAAATGCCGGTGCGGCACAAATTAATGCTTTGGAACAGGTATTAAAGTCGAGCCAGAGTTTATTGGCTTCAAGTAAATTAGGCCGAGATGTTGGCGTAAGAACAACAGTGGATGTTTTGAATGCAGAACAAAAACTTTATAATACGCGTTATGCATTAACCGTTGCCCGATATACCTATCTTTACACCAGATTGCAGCTTGCTGCCGTTGTTGGTGATTTAGATGAAAAACAACTGTATGCAGTAAATCAATGGTTGGTCCAATAAATATTGAATGCAATATTCGCCTTGAATTATTAGAATTGAGGCCGCATAATCAATCGGTATTGATCAAACATAGCATTATACGAGGAGTAACAAATGGATTTATCAACTTTAGGTTACCAAGAATTAGTTGAGTTACGTGCACAGCTAGACGGTGAATTAGTTCGTCGTAAAGAACAAGAAAAAAGCCGTATTTTGAGCCAATTGCAAAGCGCAGCTGCGGCTAGCGGTTTTACTATTGCTGAATTATTGGGTGAAGTATCTGGTAAAAAAGGCGCTAAAAAAGCACCAGCAGCAGCTGCTTATATCAATCCAGCAGATGCCAGCCAAACTTGGTCTGGCCGTGGTCGTAAACCACAATGGGTTCACGATGCAATCGCTAATGGCGCAACATTGGATACATTAAAAATCTAAGTATTGATTTGTATGTAAAGTAAATAAAACAGGGCGCATGGTCGCCCTGTTTGTATTTCTAAAGTTGTAATTATTTACCATTGATTATTGTCGAGCCAAGCTATGTCCCATGCTTTAACTGCTAAATTAAATCCTCAACAAGCGGCTGCGGTTGAATTACCTGCTGAACACGCTTTAATTTTAGCTGGGGCAGGCAGTGGTAAAACCAGTGTATTAACCACACGAATTGCATGGTTGTTATCTACCGGTCAAATAAGCCCATCGGGTTTATTAGCGGTGACCTTTACCAATAAATCGGCCAAAGAAATGTTGTCGCGAATTACTGCCATGTTGCCATTAAATCCGCGTGGATTATGGGTGGGCACATTTCATGGTTTATGTAATCGAATGTTACGTTTGCATCATCGTGATGCAGGCTTGCCCGAAGCTTTTGCGATTTTAGATCAATCTGAGCAATTGGGCGCGATTAAGCGGGTATTAAAATTACTGACTTTAGATGACGATAAATACCCACCGCGTACCGTGCAGCATTATATTAATGGCCATAAAGAAAATGGTCGTCGTGCTGCTGACGTTGAGGCGTGGGATGATTATTCTCGCCAATTGAAATTGGCGTATGAAGAATACGAAAAACAATGTAATCGAGAAGGTGTGGCTGACTTTTCCGAGCTACTCCTTCGGTGTTATGAATTGTTGTCTTATAAACCCGAAATTCGAGCGCATTACCAACAGCGTTTTTCGCATATTTTAGTCGATGAGTTTCAAGATACCAATCGATTGCAATATGCATGGCTTAAATTATTAGCCGGGCAAAATTCAGCTATTTTTGCGGTTGGCGATGATGATCAATCTATTTATGCATTTCGCGGTGCGAATGTGGGCAATATGATTGATTTTCAATCTGATTTTTTAGTGAAGCATGTGATTCGTTTAGAGCAAAACTATCGCAGCCACGGCAATATCCTTGACGCTGCCAATGCAGTGATTAGCCATAATACCCAGCGCTTGGGGAAAGAATTATGGACTCAGGCCAGTGCCGGTGAATTGATTCGCGTTTTTGAGGCCAGTTCCGATTTTGAAGAAGCACAATTTATTGTTGAAGAAGCGCAAGCTTTAATTCGCGATGGCATGGCGGCGAGTGAAATTGCGATTTTATATCGTAGTAATGCGCAATCACGGATTATTGAGCATGCACTGTTTTCAGCGGGTGTGGCTTATCGCGTGTATGGCGGTTTACGCTTTTTCGAGCGCCAAGAAATTAAACACGCTTTGGCGTATTTGCGCTTAATGGCCAATCCTAGCGATGACAATGCCTTGCTGCGGGTGATTAATTTCCCCACTCGCGGAATTGGCGCACGCAGCGTTGAGGCGTTGATAGAAAAAGCGCGTTTAGAAGGTTGCTCACTGTGGCAGGCCGCGTGTATGGGCGCTTCAGGGCGTGGTGCGGCGGCTTTAGGCCAGTTTGTTCAAATCATTGATGGCATGCAAAATCGGATGGCCGGTTTGGCAATGACCGATGTGGTGCGGGTGATGCTTGAGTTGTCTGGCCTGCTGGCGCATTACCAAAAAGACAAAGATGGCGAAGAGCGGGTTGCCAACTTGGAAGAGCTGGTCAATGCCGCTGCGACGTTTATTAGTGAAGATGAAAACAATCTGATCGCCTTTTTATCGCACGCCAGTTTAGAAGCGGGCGACCATCAAGCGGGGGCGCATGAAGACGCGCTGCAATTGATGACGGTGCATGCGGCCAAAGGCTTGGAGTTTAACGCGGTGTTTTTGTCTGGCCTTGAAGAAGGCTTGTTTCCACATGAAAACAGCAGTAAAGATCAAGCGAGTGTCGAAGAAGAGCGGCGCTTAATGTATGTGGCGATTACTCGCGCTCGCCAGCGCTTATATCTGACGTTAGCGCAAAGCCGCATGCTGCATGGGCAAACGCGCTACGGTGTTGCCAGCCGCTTTTTGGATGAGATTCCACAGACTTTATTAAAATATTTAAATCGTGGTTATGCGCCCAGTAGTTATAGTTCGGCTGCGCCGAGTAGTTTTTAACTCGGCAGCGGCAGCAAAACCGGTCGCGGCGCCTAAAAAATCCACGCCTGAGCATGGCTTGGCGATTGGTTGCAAGGTGGAGCATCCTAAATTTGGTCTTGGCGTGGTGACGGATCACGAAGGCGGGGCGACGGGGAATGTGCAGGTGAGTTTTGCACAGCATGGCAGTAAATGGTTGGCGGTGGCCTACGCTAAATTGAAAGTTGTGTGATGGTATTGCGCTGCAGCTTTTGTTCAGTAAGTGCTTCCTATAAATACCTATCGTAAAGAGTCAGCATGAGCCAAGTTCGTCCTTATTCGTTTACGCAGCGAGCGGCTATCGATGAACCGGTGGCGACGACCGGTGTTCGTGATTTTTCGCAATATAAAATTTTGGTGATTGATCACGTCAGCGCAATGCGGATGACGTTGGGTATGATGCTTGGGCAGTTTGGCGCCAAACAGATTGAATACGCCAGCCGCAGCGATGAGGCGTTAGCGCAAATGCGCGGCTGTGCTTACGATATTATTTTGTGTGCTTATGATTTGGGCCATGGCTTTGATGGCCTGTATGTGTTTGAAGCGGCGCGTCGCTATGGCGCGTTAAAAGCCAGTAGCGTGTTTATTTTGCTCACCGCCGAGCGGCAAAGTGGCAAAGTGATCGGCGCTGCTGAATTGGCGCCCGATGCGATTTTGCTCAAGCCCTTTACCGGCGAAGTGCTTTACGCGCGGATTGAGCGGGCCTTGCATAAAAAATCACCGTTTCAGCCGATTGATGCCGTATATATTGCCAATGATTTTGTACGTGCAATTCAATTGTGTGAGTTTGCGAGCAAAGAAAACCCAGCTCAAGCCGTCGATTTTTTGCGTATGAAGATTCATCTTTTATTGCGGATTGGCGATTGGAAAACCGTACGCGATTTAGCGCGCACTGAGCTGGTTGAGCAAGATTGGCCTTGGCTTAAAATGGCCTTGGGCAAGGCGCTATTGCAGTTAAAAGAATATACCGAAGCACAGCAGATTTTTCAGCAGGTGATCAATCAATATCCGCTGATGTTGGCGGCCTACGATGGCTTGGCGCAAACCTTTAGTGCCACGCATGATTTAGCTGCCGCTAAACAAACTTTGCAAGCCGCTTGTGAGCGCTCGCCGATGCTGGCGCGGCGACGAGAGCTGGGTGAGGTGGCGATTGCTGCCGAAGATTGGTCTTTGGCTGAGGCTGCGTTGAGTGACAGCATTCGGATGGCGCGCTTTTCATTTGTGCCACAGGTGAGCGATTACGCTGCGCTTGCCGAAGTGCAGCTACGCCGTGGTGATGTTGCTGGCGCACGGCAAACCGCTGGGCAAATTCGCCAAGATTTTCCTCGTAGCGATGACCGCATCTTGGCCGATGTATTGGAATCGAACGTCGCATTAAAGCTGGGCGAGACCAGCAAAGCCCGCAATTTGCTCGATGCGGCACTTCAGGCCGCCAGTAGCGCACCTTCCGCGACGCTGGGTTTGGCTTTAGCGCAGTCTTGTTTGGGGCTCAATCGCATGGCCGAGGCGCAAACATTAACCCGTGCCGTGCTACAAAATCGGCACGATGACCCTAAGCTTGCGGCGCAAGTGGCGCGGGTATTTAAATCACAAGGCCAAGAAGCGGAAGCGCTGCGTTTAATCGAAGCCACGGCGGCGGATATTGTGCAACTGAATAATGAAGCAGTGGCGTTGGCGCAAGCCGGTGATTTAACTGCGGCGGCGGAGCGATTTTTAGCTGCCTTGCAAGACATGCCAAATAATTTGCAAATTTTGCTCAATACCGTCAATGCCTTATTGGCCTTGGTCAATCAGCTGGGCGGTCACGCTGGCTATTTGCGGCAGGCCGGGGAGTTATTAACTCGAGTTCAGGCGCTGGATTCTACTTCGGGGCGTGCGCTGCAATTGGCTGAAATTTATCGTAAAACCCAGCGGCGATTTGCATTGAGCGCGATTTAAGTCTTGCCTGCTTGAGCGGCGATTTTGGTATGCAGTCAAAGCGAGAAGGCCACGGTAGCGTGGCTTTTTTTTTCTTACCTCCAAATGCAACTGACTTGCACCAAGGGCGGTTTTTTGTATATCCTTGCCGCTAATTGCAGCGACTTTGGCCTGCGTGGAGTGGTGTTTTGAAGCGTTTGTTGTCTCGATTTAATCTATTTGGCTTTTTTGCCATGGCCGGGGTTGGCAGCGATTATTGTGTATCGCGCCGCTATTGGCCGCGTTGTGGACGTTTACTTTTTGGGCGATGCAATCGTGATCGAAGTAGAACACCTGACTTTATGCTACCGCGATCGCGCTGCAGTGCATGCGTTGACGGGGCGTTTTGTGGCGGGTAGCCATACCGCCGTGGTTGGCCCCAATGGCGCCGGTAAGTCCACGCTTTTGGCGGCGTTAGCTGGCGTCAAACAGCCTGATGAGGGGCATATTCATCGGCATGGCGCGATTGCCTATTTGGCGCAGCTCTCGACGTTGGACAAGCAGTTTCCACTCACGGTGCGCGAATTGGCTTTGGCAGGAACATGGCAGCGGCGTGGTGCATGGCGCGGGCTATCTAAAGCCGATTGCTTGCGTGCCGATGCCGCTTTGGATCGGGTGGGCTTGAGTGATTTTATTCAAGCACCGATTAGTAATTTATCCGGCGGACAATTACAGCGTGCTCGTTTTGCCCGCTTGATTGTTGAAGACGCCGATGTGTTGCTGCTCGACGAGCCTTTTGCCAATGTGGATACCGAAACCATCGCTAATTTATTGGCGGTGCAAGACGATTGGCATCGGGCCGGAAAAACGCAAATTACCGTATTGCACGATATGAGCCAAGTGCGCGCGCACTATCCACAAACTTTATTATTGGCGCAGTCGGCTTTGGCGTGGGGCGATACCCCAGAAGTATTAACGCCGGAAAATCTACAAGAAGCCAATCGCCGAGCGCAACATTGGCGCAATGATGCGACATGGTGCCAAGAGTGTTAAATCAAAAACTTTCACCACAGAGGCACAGAGGCGCAGAGACCCGCGCTGAGCTTGAGTCCCTGACTCGTGTGCCTGTTGTTTTTCCTCTGTGTCTCTGCGCCTCTGTGGTCGCTTTTAAAATGGGCGAGCGATGCTAATTCCCGATATTGAATTATTTAACGCCTTAGGCGAATTTGCTTTTATGCGCCGCGCCTTGGTGGGTAGCTTGGCTTTGGCTGTGGGTTGTGCGCCAGTGGGGGTATTGCTCTTACTGCGGCGGATGTCCTTGTTTGGCGACGCACTCTCCCATGCGGTATTGCCCGGTGCGGCGATTGGTTTTTTGCTCGGCGGCTTGTCTTTGCCGTGGCTCGCGGGCGGTGGTTTGGTCGCTGGTTTGCTGGTGGCGCTGGCCGCTGGCTTTGCGGCGCGCAAAACGCGGCTCAATGAAGACGCGAGTTTTGCTGGGTTTTATTTACTGGCCTTGGCCATCGGCGTACTGATCGTCTCGAAATGGGGTAGTAGCGTTGATTTGATTCATTTGCTATTTGGCTCGGTGCTGGCGATTGATGATCCATCGCTGTTGATTGTGAGCTCGGTGGCGTCGATTACCTTGATTTGGCTGGCGCTGGAATACCGCGGCATTGTGCTCGAATGCGCGGATTCAGGTTTTATTGCGGCGACCACGGGCAATGGGGCGCGGTTTCATATTGGCTTTGTCATTATCGCGGTACTTGAATTTTGTCGCCGCGTTTCAAGCCATGGGCACCTTAATGGCAGTGGGCTTGATGATGTTGCCCGCAGCAACGGCGCGTTTATGGGCTGAGCGTTTGTCGATGTTGTTTGTCGCCGCGTGGATTGTGGCTCTTGCGTCGTGTCTGTTTGGCTTGATGGCGTCGTATCAATGGGATTTGCCTTCCGGGCCGGCGATTGTGTTGGTGGCGGGCGGCTTGTATTGTTTTTCTTTAGTCTTTGCGCCGTTTGGTTTATGGGCGCAGCGCCGTAAAGCGCGCCGTCATCATGCGATTTAATGGTAATGCCATGCGAGCTCGATGTGTGGGTATAGAGCGATAAGCTTTTTTGGCTAAGCACTTGCTGCATATACATCGAGTTTTTTGGTGATGTTCAGATTTGGTGTTGCTGGTTTTAAGTGCCTGCGGCACGGTGATTTACAGTCGCAGTCCGCGACGGGGACTTACTTCCCAGACCGACGAGCGCGGTACAGCATCAACATGCAATCTGAACAGCATCAGTTTTTTTGGTGTCGCCATCGGCGGCACTGATCTCTAGTTCAAAATGCAGCACTTCGATGTGCTTTGTTGCTTAACGTGAGTGTCTATGGACACGCTGATTAAATGGAAATGTGATGCGCTCAATGTTTGCTGTGATGTGTTTGCTGCTGAGTTCTTTCAGCTTTGCCGCGCCGCTTAAAGTCGTTGCCAGCTTTAGTATTTTGGGCAATCTAGTGCAAGAAGTGGGTGGGGATCACGTGCAAGTGACTACGCTGGTGGGGCCGGGCGAGGATGCGCATGTGTGGCAGGCCAAACCCGCCGATTTAAAAAAACTGTCGGGCGCTTCGCTGTTTTTTGTCAATGGGCTGGGTTTTGAAGGCTGGCTAAAACGCGTTGAACAAGCTGCGGCCTACAAAGGTAAAGTCATTACGGTGACCAAAGGCTTTAAGCCTTTGGCACTGGATGATGACCATGGGCACAGTCATGGCAAAACCGATCCACATGCTTGGCATGATCCGCGCGCCGTATTGCTGATGGTCGATCAAATTAGCGCTGCGTTGCAAGCGGCCGACGCCAGCCATGCGGCGGCTTATCAAGCCAATGCGGCGGCGTTTAAAGCCAAAATCACGCAGTTGGATCAACGCACCGCAGCGGCTTTTGCCGCAATTGCAAGTGGCAAAAAGAAAGTGGTCACGTCGCACGATGCCTTGGGTTATTTAGGCCATCGTTATGCGATTGAGTTTTTCCCTTTGCAGGGCATTTCGACCGAAGCTGAACCGAGCGCCAAAGAAATGGCGGTGTTAATTCGCCAAATGCGTAAAAGCCAAATCAAAGCGGTATTTGCCGAAAATATCAGCAATCCAAAATTGATTGAGCAAATCGCCCGCGAAACGGGCGCTAAAGTTGGCCCGCCGATTTACTCCGATGCTTTGGCCAAGCAAGCGCCAGCCAATAGCTGGATGGGCTTATTTGAATACAATACCCAAGCTATTTTGCGCGCTTTACAGTAAGCTGCGGCGCTGATCGCGGGGCAAGGCGCGGGTTTGATTTTTGCGCGCTGACTTGTTTTTTTTAATGCTAACGCCGGCAATCGCCGGCGATTTTTTGTGTAATCGTATGACGCATCCCAGCCCTAGGCATAAACATCGTTTCATTGTTTTAGATAGCTTTCGTGGCCTTTGTGCCTTGAGTGTGGTCGTGTTTCATCTGCATTTATGGCAAGGCTTTAGCGAATGGGACTTTTTTCGCTCGGCCGGCTTAATGGTGGAGTTTTTCTTTACCCTCAGTGGCTTTGTGCTGGCTTATCGCTACCAGCAAGAAGCGATGAATGGCCGTGGGTTTGCGCGCTATATGGTGAGCCGGTTTTTTTCGGATTTATCCGCTGCATCTGGTGATGTTGCTGCTGTTTACCGTGTTGCTGTTGCTGCAAGTGGGCCATAACGCATGGGCGATGACTGGGCAGTGGCTGTACCAAATTGTCTTGCTGCAAGCGTGGTTACCAACGGCAGACCCGTTTGCCTTTAATGGCCCGGCATGGAGTATCAGCGTGGAGTTCTATCTCTATGTGCTGTTCGGGCTGATACTCTGGGCTAGCGGTCGTTTTCAGCGCTGGGCTTTTGCGCTGGTGCTGCTTGGTTGCTCGGCGTGTGTGTATTTGCAAGCCGATTTTGTTGGTAGCGGCGGGTTTCGCGGCATCACGTGTTTTTTCTTAGGCGCTTTGGCGTATCACGGCTTTGATGTGATCCATCGTTGGCAGATTGGCCGTGTTCTGGGCAGTGTGATTGAGGTATTGCTCTTAATCGCTTTGTATGTGGTGATTACCGCGCAATACCCAATGAAGAGCTTTTTTGCCGCGTGGGCATTTGCTGTGGCCATCATCGGCTTTGCGTTTGAAGGCGGCATGATTTCTCGCGTCCTGCGGCAAGCGTGGTGGGTGAATCTGGGTAAATGGTCGTTTTCAATTTACCTCACGCATTACGCCGTGGTGCATTTGATTCAAGCCGGATTTGAAACCTTTTTCCCGCAATGGCACCGCGTAGGCAATGGCTTGGTGTATCTCAGTAGCGGCAGTGCCTGGGGCGATAATTTACTCGGCTTGGCGATTTTGGCCTTGGTGTTATGGCTGTCACGCTGGAGCTATCACGCGATTGAATTGCGTGGCATTCGTTGGGGCAAGCAAGTTTTGGCACGCGCTTAAGCCGCGTGTGTAATGCGACCGATAGTCGCTTACCCCGTCGATGGCGAGCTTCAGGTAAAATCGAACATTATTTGACGTGAACAAGACAGCCATGTGGAAACCCAATGCCACCGTTTGCGCGGTGATCGAAAAAGACGGTCGATTTTTGCTGGTTGAAGAGCGCATTGAGGGTGAGTTAAAACTCAATCAACCGGCGGGCCATATTGAATTTGGTGAATCGATTGTCGCCGCTTGCCAGCGTGAAACGCGCGAAGAAACCGCATATACATTCACGCCAACCGCATTTCAGGGCCTGTATCAATGGACGGTGCCGGGCAGTGAGCGAACCTATTTGCGCTTTGCTTTTACTGGCGTTTTGGGCGAATGCGATCCGACGCTGTCGCTCGATGACGGCATTGAAGCGGCGGTGTGGTTGACGCGTGACGAGATTGTGGCGCGAGCCGATCAGCATCGCAGCCCGTTATTATTGGCGTGTGTGGATGATTATTTGGCGGGGCAGTCGTACCCGCTGGCGGTACTGAAAGATTTTGATAGGTTAGCGAAATGACAAAAATTGTGATTGGATTATCTGGCGGCGTGGACTCGTCGGTGGCGGCGCATTTACTCAAAGCGGCGGGGCACGAAGTGCACGGCGTGTTTATGCAAAACTGGGAAGACGACAATAGCGACGAATATTGCTCGATCAAAGAAGACAGCATGGATGCGATTGCGGTGGCTGATTTGCTCGGCATCGATATCGAGTTGGTCAATTTTGCCGCGGAATACAAAGACCGCGTGTTCGCGCATTTCTTGGCCGAATATTCGGCTGGCCGCACGCCCAATCCGGATATTTTGTGTAATAGCGAAATCAAATTCAAATCTTTTTTGGAATTCGCCATTAAACTCGGCGGCGCAAAATTGGCTACCGGCCACTACGCAAAGACTCGTTTGCGATCCGACGGCCGTACCGAAATGCTGCGCGCTGCCGACCAAAGCAAAGATCAAACGTATTTCTTGTATCGCTTGAGCCAAGAGCAAATTTCGCACGCGGTATTTCCACTCGGCGATTTGCAAAAAACCGAAGTGCGTGTGATTGCTGAAGAAATTAATCTGCCAAACGCAAAGAAAAAAGATTCGACCGGCATTTGTTTTATCGGCGAGCGGCCATTCCGTGAGTTTTTAAATCGCTATCTGCCCAAAACACCGGGCAAAATGGTCACGCCGGAAGGTAAAGTGATGGGCGAGCATCAAGGCTTGATGTACCACACGCTCGGTCAGCGCGGCGGCTTGGGCATCGGCGGCACCAAAGGCAATACCGAACCATGGTTTGTGTCGCGGGCAAAAATCTCGAGACCAATGAGCTACTCGTGGTGCAGGGTCACGATCATCCGCTGCTACTCAATACCACCATGATCGCCAAAGATTGCTCATGGATTTTGGGTGAAACCCCGCTTGAGGGTCGCTACACCGCCAAAACCCGTTATCGCCAACAAGACGCTGCGTGTACGCTGAGCTACGTCGACGGCGGCGTGCAGCTGGTGTTCGATGAACCCCAATGGGCGATGACGCCGGGGCAGTCGATGGTGCTGTATAAGGATGAGGTTTGCTTGGGTGGGGGGATAATTCAGTGAGGGATGAGGTGGTGGTGAAACTATTCGTTTAGCCTATGGATGATAGGCAAAATACGTGTAAGGGCAGATCTTTTCATCGATGGTTTTTTATTTCATCAAGCATGTTCTGGGAATATTATTAATGAGCACAGGAATCCTGATTGAGGGCTGCAAAGATATACGTATTCTGAATTGCCATATTTCTGGCTTTGACATTGCAGTTGATGCCATAAATAGTGAAAACCTCAGCGTCACGGAGACGTCTTTTTCTCAGGTTCGCACTGGTGTTCGAGCTAGGAACGTTAGTGGTTTGAAAGCGCATAACAATACAGAATTTCATGAACCTTTATTTCGTTTGAAACCCACAGTCATTTTGGTTCTGAGTTATATCGAATTTCTTAAGAATAAGGGGGTTTAAAATGGCTATGTTTGAAATCGAAGATTCTAAAGACGTTGAGCTCCATGGTAATAAAACAAATACTGAAACACTTGCAAAAATCAAAAATGTGACTGGACTCGTTGCTGAAAATAATGAGGTGACTGTTCCATCCAAAGCGGAAGCGATTGATGATATTTTCGAATTTAAACCCAACATAAATGGCATTGGAGTAAATTTGAATGCCCTGTGGAGAAAAATTAAAAATTAAATGAGGTTCTGCCTAACTCGTAAGCAGCAATAAAGCCGAATCTGGTGCAATCGTAGGGTGGGTTAGTCCGCCACACAAGGTGTTTCAGAGGAGCAACTGCTAAAGCGGACGTAACCCACCGTGACGCTGTCTATCTAAATTCGCGTTCCGGTGGGTTACGGCCGAAACACAATGGTGTTTTTCGATGCCATGCGGCGGCCTAACCCACCCTACGGCTGCATCAATACTGCAACGACATAATTATCGCGCTGTTTATTTTTGCCATTCGCTATCTACTATTTCCTATTAAATGCTGGCTGTGGGGTCCTTGTTCCTGAATTAAAAAAGCCACTCAATCGAGTGGCTTTTTCATGGGTATTGTTATGCAGCCATTATCTGTAAATAGCTAGTGTTAAATACCTCTATTGCATCGTTTCCATTTTCGGGCTGCGGCCCATTAGGTCGGTAATGATTTCGCTGACCGGCACGTTGTCAAATAGCACTTGGCAAACGGCGCGGCTGATGGGCATTTCGATATTCAGCGCCGCCGCTTGGCTCACCACTTCACGTGCGGTCGGTACACCTTCGGCGACGTGACCGAGGTTTTTTAACACTTCGTCCAAATTTAAACCTTGCGCCAGCAACAGTCCAACACGGCGGTTACGCGATAAGTCGCCAGTCGCGGTCAGCATCAAATCGCCAATCCCCGCCAAGCCCATCATGGTTTCGGCCTTGCCGCCGAGTGCGGTGGAGAAACGCGCCATTTCCGCTAGACCGCGAGTGAGTAGTGCGGCTCGGGCATTCAGGCCCAGGTTCAAACCATCGGCAACGCCAGCGGCAATCGCCATCACGTTTTTTAACTGCGGCGCCGATTTCAACGCCGATTAAATCGTCGCTGGCATAGAGGCGCAGCACGCTGGTATTTAAGTCTTGCACCACTTGTTGAGCAAAAGCGGCATCACTCGAGGCGATAGTGACTGCGGCTGGTAGACCTTTGGCGACTTCTTGCGCAAAACTTGGGCCAGATAACATGCCGCGCGGAATGGCATCGTCCATTTCTTCGAGCGCAACTTGATGTGGCAATTTCATGGTGCCGGCTTCAAGACCTTTACACGCCCACAGTACCGGGGCAGTGCTGCCGAGTTCGCGCAGCGCTTTGAGCGTGCTGCGTAATCCTGACATCGGCGTCACGATGAGGATCAAGCCAGCATCAGCAATGGCGTCGGCGAGTGTTGCGGTCACGCTGAGATTGTCAGGGAAGGGGGCCTCGGCGAGGTAGCGCTGATTGCAGCGTTCTGCCTGCATTTGTGTTACTTGTTCGGCCTCACGCGACCACAGGCTGACGGTTTGGCGGTCAGCAAATCGAATGGCAAGGGCGGTGCCCCAAGCGCCAGCGCCTAAAACAGCTAGTTTCAATGGGTATTCCTCTTGATTGCGCGGAGAATCGACGCCTTAAGCGCCCCAAACATCTTCAATACGAATGAAGCCAATTGGACCGTCGCGATGTTTGACTTTTAGCCAGCCTGAGCCCGCAGAGTCGAGTAGTTCAAGTAGTACATTACGTTCTACTTTATAGATGGTCGCCGATGATTTATTCGCCGCTTGGTGAACGGCACTCATTCGGCTGACTTGGACGTAGCGACGGGCGACTACATCGGATTTTTTTAATCCAGCTTAGCGTGCCATCACGATCACGAACGCGAATCCAGTCGCCTTGCTCGCTGAGCATTTCGAGTGGAATGTTAGCGCTGAGAATAAAACGTTTGCTGGCTGTGTCGGCAGGGGCATCATAAACAATGACGCCGTGGCGTGCGGTTGATCGGTAATCAACCGCCTGAGCGCCACTTGCCAAAATGGCAAGTAGGCTCATGACGCACACTCGATTTAATAACGCAGATCGCGTTACCAAATTAATGTGTGATTTGTTCATTGGCTTCTTGTGCTGCCGCTTCAGCTTGTTGGCGTTGTTGCATATAAATGCCTTCAAAGTTGATTGGCTGTAAAAGCAGTGGTGGGAAGCCTGCACGAGTCGTTAAGTCAGAAACGGCTTCACGTAGGTAAGGGAATAAAATACTTGGGCAGCCAATGCCAAGTAGTGGATCAAGTTCAGTTTCTGGCACGTTTTCGATTTGGAATAAACCGGCTTGAGTAATCTCAACCAAGAAAATGGTCCGATCTTCAGCGGTTGCAGTGGCGGTCACTGTTAAGCTGGCTTCAAAAAAGCCATTGTCAAAGCTACGCGCTTGATTGCGGAACTGAATGTTAAATTCTGGCTGTTCTTGTTCCATAAATGCATTCGGTGCACTTGGAGATTCAAGAGAGATATCTTTTACATAAAGTTTTTGTACGGCAAAAATCGGTTGTTGTACTTCTTGAGTTTCTTCGCTCATGATCATCCCTTAAAAACGGTTGCGTAATATATAAAACTGAATTTTACGGTGCTTCAATAGAAATCATCGCATAGTTTGCGATGTCGATGCCATTGAGACGATACTATTTATTCAGTAATGGGTCGAGTTTACCGGCACGATCTAGCGCAGCGAGGTCATCAAAGCCACCCACATGAAAATCGTCGATATAAATTTGCGGCACAGTACGTTGACCACGCTCTACCATGACTTGTCTTTGGCTTGGATCGAGATCGACTCGGATTTTAACTAAATCAGTAATTCCTTTATGCTGTAATAAGCGTTCAGCGCGGTCGCAGTATGGGCAAGTACCGGTGCTATACATTGTTACTTTCGCCATCAATTTATTCCTCAAACGGTATATCGCTTATTTAATCTTGTTAAGAACATAGGGGCAAATGAAGCGGAAACAAGATCTAGAATGGTTTTTTCATGATTAAAATGCATGACATATAACTTTAATTGAGCCGCTTGTATGTCATTTGCGTAGTTTTGATGTTCGTTTCAATAATATATGAGTGATTAAATTTAATAATCATGAGCACTCTAGCTTTAAATAGTTAAAATGCTTTAAATTTTATTTTTTATAAATCAATAGCTTATCGCCTTGCCTCGATTTTCTTTGCAACTAGGTATTGACGGACTTTAGGTGGGTGGGTATAGTTCGGCCTCTCTGCTGCTGACACAGCAAACGAAACAAGCGGTTTTCCAGCTGATTTCGGTGTCTAAGCCACTGATCTTTAACAAAATACAGCCGATGAGTGTGAGTGCTTGGTTTGCCAGTCAAACAAGTGCTTACACTCAAGATTTAAAAGAAATCTTGGTTTTTAACCAAGTGTTTCTTTGAGTAATGAGTACTAAGCCAAGTATGTAAATTCAGCTAGATTAAACGAAAGAGTTTGATCCTGGCTCAGATTGAACGCTGGCGGCATGCTTTACACATGCAAGTCGAACGGTAACAGGGTGCTTGCACCGCTGACGAGTGGCGAACGGGTGAGTAATACATCGGAATGTACCCAGTAATGGGGGATAACGCTTCGAAAGGAGTGCTAATACCGCATACGCCCTGAGGGGGAAAGTGGGGGACCGCAAGGCCTCACGTTATTGGAGCAGCCGATGGCTGATTAGCTAGTTGGTAGGGTAAAGGCCTACCAAGGCAACGATCAGTAGCGGGTCTTAGAGGACGGATCCGCCACACTGGAACTGAGACACGGTCCAGACTCCTACGGGAGGCAGCAGTGGGGAATCTTGGACAATGGGCGAAAGCCTGATCCAGCAATGCCGCGTGCGTGAAGAAGGCCTTCGGGTTGTAAAGCGCTTTTGTCGGGGAGGAAATCCTAGTGGTTAATAACTACTGGGGATGACAGTACCCGAAGAATAAGGACCGGCTAACTACGTGCCAGCAGCCGCGGTAATACGTAGGGTCCAAGCGTTAATCGGAATTACTGGGCGTAAAGCGTCCGCAGGTGGCTTGATAAGATAGACGTGAAATCCCTGGGCTCAACCTAGGAATTGCGTTTATGACTGTCTCGCTAGAGTATGGGAGAGGGGGGTGGAATTCCACGTGTAGCAGTGAAATGCGTAGAGATGTGGAGGAACACCGATGGCGAAGGCAACCCCCTGGCCTAATACTGACACTCATGGACGAAAGCGTGGGGAGCAAACAGGATTAGATACCCTGGTAGTCCACGCCCTAAACGATGTCTACTAGTTGTTGGGCTTTTCGGAGCTTAGTAACGCAGCTAACGCGTGAAGTAGACCGCCTGGGGAGTACGGTCGCAAGACTAAAACTCAAAGGAATTGACGGGGGCCCGCACAAGCGGTGGATGATGTGGATTAATTCGATGCAACGCGAAAAACCTTACCTGGTCTTGACATGTACGGAATCCTTTAGAGATAGAGGAGTGCCTTCGGGAACCGTAACACAGGTGCTGCATGGCTGTCGTCAGCTCGTGTCGTGAGATGTTGGGTTAAGTCCCGCAACGAGCGCAACCCTTGCCATTAGTTGCTAACATTCAGTTGAGCACTTTAATGGGACTGCCGGTGACAAACCGGAGGAAGGTGGGGATGACGTCAAGTCCTCATGGCCCTTATGACCAGGGCTTCACACGTCATACAATGGTCGGTACAGAGGGTCGCCAACCCGCGAGGGGGAGCTAATCTCACAAAACCGATCGTAGTCCGGATTGCACTCTGCAACTCGAGTGCATGAAGTCGGAATCGCTAGTAATCGCGGATCAGCATGTCGCGGTGAATACGTTCCCGGGCCTTGTACACACCGCCCGTCACACCATGGGAGTGGGTTTTACCAGAAGTAGCTAGGATAACCTTCGGGAGTCCGGTTACCACGGTAGGATTCATGACTGGGGTGAAGTCGTAACAAGGTAGCCGTAGGGGAACCTGCGGCTGGATCACCTCCTTTCAAGAGAAAGATTGGTAGATTAAGTACTCACACTCATCGGCTGTAGATTTGAAGAATGTCGGCTTGACGACATGAAGAAGTACTAAGCAATTAGATACTTTGACATTGAGTTGGTTTGACGACGATATGGGTCAGTAGCTCAGTTGGTTAGAGCACCGTGTTGATAACGCGGGGGTCATAGGTTCGATTCCTATCTGACCCACCAGTATCACGGGGGTTTAGCTCATCTGGTAGAGCACCTGCTTTGCAAGCAGGGGGTGAACGGTTCGAGTCCGTTAACCTCCACCATTGTCTGCTGTAGAAAATAGAATTCTATGTATTGCACGTTGTTGTGTGCAGTGTATTTTATTCTGGTTTCTAAAATTAGAATGATTATTCATTTAATGATTAATTAAATATCGCTCTTTAACAAAATAGAAGAAGTAATTAATTCCAATAAACATTGTAATGGAATTTGATTTGAGAATAACTGCTTGCAGTTGTTGTTGAGTTTAGTTTCAAAGTAAAAATATTGGGTTGATTGTATCTGTTCAGTTGTGCTGGTCTCATGCCAGTGGAACTGAACCGCAAGTGAAATGAGAACTCACTTGCAAGTCGCAAATACGATTTCATTAATCTGAGATACGTTTTACGTGTTTGAGGTTATAGGATCAAGCGAATAAGTGCATCTGGTGGATGCCTTGGCGATGATAGGCGACGAAGGACGTGATAGCCTGCGATAAGCGTGGGGGAGCTGGCAAAGTGCTTTGATCCCACGATTTCCGAATGGGGAAACCCGGCCCTTTTGGGTCATCCTAGACTGAATACATAGGTCTAGCGAAGCGAACCCGGTGAACTGAAACATCTAAGTAACCGGAGGAAAAGAAATCAACCGAGATTCCCAAAGTAGTGGCGAGCGAAATGGGAAGAGCCTGTACGTGATAGCAGTAGACTTAATAGAATGGAATGGAAAGTCCAACCATAGTGGGTGATAGTCCCGTATATGAAAAGTCAATTGTGGTACTAAGCGTACGAGAAGTAGGGCGGGACACGAGAAATCCTGTTTGAAGATGGGGGGACCATCCTCCAAGGCTAAATACTCATCATCGACCGATAGTGAACCAGTACCGTGAGGGAAAGGCGAAAAGAACCCCGGGAGGGGAGTGAAATAGAACCTGAAACCGGATGCATACAAACAGTGGGAGCCCTTGAAAAATGGGGTGACTGCGTACCTTTTGTATAATGGGTCAGCGACTTACGTTCAGTAGCGAGCTTAACCGAATAGGGGAGGCGTAGGGAAACCGAGTCCGAATAGGGCGCATAGTTGCTGGGCGTAGACCCGAAACCAAGTGATCTATCCATGGCCAGGATGAAGGTGCGGTAACACGCACTGGAGGTCCGAACCCACTAACGTTGCAAAGTTAGGGGATGAGCTGTGGATAGGGGTGAAAGGCTAAACAAACTTGGAAATAGCTGGTTCTCCTCGAAAAAACTATTTAGGTAGTGCCTCATGTATCACTGACGGGGGTAAAGCACTGTTATGGCTAGGGGGTCATCGCGACTTACCAAACCATGGCAAACTCTGAATACCGTCAAGTGCGAGCATGGGAGACAGACCTGGGGTGCTAACGTCCTGGGTCAAGAGGGAAACAACCCAGACCGCCGTCTAAGGTCCCAAATGATCAATTAAGTGGAAAACGAGGTGGGAAGGCACAGACAGCCAGGATGTTGGCTTAGAAGCAGCCATCATTTAAAGAAAGCGTAATAGCTCACTGGTCGAGTCGTCCTGCGCGGAAGATGTAACGGGGCTCAAATTGATAACCGAAGACGCGGATATGACCATTTATGGCATATGGTAGAGGAGCGTTCTGTAAGCCTGTGAAGGTGTCTTGAGAAGGATGCTGGAGGTATCAGAAGTGCGAATGCTGACATGAGTAGCGATAAAGGGAGTGAAAAGCTCCCTCACCGAAAACCCAAGGTTTCCTGCGCAACGTTCATCGGCGCAGGGTGAGTCGGCCCCTAAGGCGAGGCAGAAATGCGTAGTCGATGGGAAACAGGTTAATATTCCTGTACTTGATATAAGTGCGATGTGGGGACGGAGAAGGTTAGGTTAGCCAACTGTTGGAATAGTTGGTTTAAGTGTGTAGGCGGGTGTCTTAGGCAAATCCGGGACGCTGTTAACGCTGAGGCATGATGACGATTCACTTAGGTGATGAAGTAACTGATACCCTGCTTCCAAGAAAAGCCACTAAGCTTCAGCTTATATTGAACCGTACCGCAAACCGACACAGGTGGGTAGGAAGAGTATTCTAAGGTGCTTGAGAGAACTCGGGAGAAGGAACTCGGCAAATTAACACCGTAACTTCGGGAGAAGGTGTGCCTTATAGGTGAAGAACCTTGCGTTTGGAGCTATATAAGGCCGCAGAGAAATGGGGGCTGCGACTGTTTATCAAAAACACAGCACTCTGCCAACACGAAAGTGGATGTATAGGGTGTGACGCCTGCCCGGTGCTGGAAGGTTAATTGATGGGGTGCAAGCTCTTGATCGAAGCCCCAGTAAACGGCGGCCGTAACTATAACGGTCCTAAGGTAGCGAAATTCCTTGTCGGGTAAGTTCCGACCCGCACGAATGGCGTAACGATGGCCCTACTGTCTCCTCCCGAGACTCAGCGAAGTTGAAGTGTTTGTGAAGATGCAATCTCCCCGCTGCTAGACGGAAAGACCCCGTGAACCTTTACTGTAGCTTTGCATTGGACTTTGAAGTGGTTTGTGTAGGATAGGTGGGAGGCTTTGAAGCTGAGACGCTAGTTTCAGTGGAGCCGTCCTTGAAATACCACCCTGACCCCTTTGAGGTTCTAACCTTGGTCCGTTATCCGGATCGGGGACCGTGCATGGTAGGCAGTTTGACTGGGGCGGTCTCCTCCCAAATTGTAACGGAGGAGCTCGAAGGTCGCCTAGGTACGGTCGGACATCGTACTGATAGTGTAATGGCAAAAGGCGGCTTAACTGCGAGACCGACAAGTCGAGCAGGTGCGAAAGCAGGACATAGTGATCCGGTGGTTCTGTATGGAAGGGCCATCGCTCAACGGATAAAAGGTACTCCGGGGATAACAGGCTGATTCCGCCCAAGAGTTCACATCGACGGCGGAGTTTGGCACCTCGATGTCGGCTCATCACATCCTGGGGCTGTAGCCGGTCCCAAGGGTATGGCTGTTCGCCATTTAAAGTGGTACGTGAGCTGGGTTCAAAACGTCGTGAGACAGTTTGGTCCCTATCTGCAGTGGGCGTTGGAAATTTGAGAGGGGCTGCTCCTAGTACGAGAGGACCGGAGTGGACTGACCTCTGGTGTACCGGTTGTCACGCCAGTGGCATTGCCGGGTAGCTAAGTCGGGAAGAGATAAGCGCTGAAAGCATCTAAGCGCGAAACTTGCCTCAAGATGAGATTTCCCTAGGGTTTTAAATCCTCTAAAGAGTCGTTCGAGACCAGGACGTTGATAGGTTGGGTGTGGAAGCGCAGTAATGCGTTAAGCTAACCAATACTAATTGCTCGTGAGGCTTGATCCTATAACCTGAAGCGCGTAGTGCGACGAAGGATATAATCGACCCAAATACGTAGGAATGTACGTAAGTGCATGAATACGAAGACAAATACTGAAACAGTGTGGTTGGAAAGTGTAGTATAATTACTTCTTCTATTGATTTTACGAGTTAGCGTTGTAGGCGGTTGTGAGATGAGGAAATAAGATTCCAAGTCAAGAGCAGAAGCTGAATGCGATAACTCTCGTGTGACTCGAAAGAGTTGCACCAGACAGTTTAATGTCTGGCGACCATAGCGAGGTGGTCCCACTCCTTCCCATCCCGAACAGGACAGTGAAACACCTCAGCGCCGATGATAGTGCGGATTGCCCGTGTGAAAGTAGGTCATTGCCAGACTTCCCTATAGAGAAGCCCGATTCGAAAGAGTCGGGCTTTTTGCTGTCCTTTACTTTTACTGAAGACACTACCAAATAGAATTGATATTTACTACATTTAAATACGTAGTTCATCGCTCTTATTTTATTGGTGTGATAACTTTAACTTAGGTTAGTATTCAGAACTTCACAGCTAAATTAATTTTTAAATCAAAGGGGCTTTAATGCAAAACGCTCTACCTATTTATTCTATGCCTGAATTCGAGAGTAAAATCTGCCCGCCAGAGTTATTGGCAGAGAAAATTCAATTACTAGCACGCCCCTTGGTTTTTACTAATGGCTGTGTTTTTGACATTTTACATCGTGGTCATGTTACTTATTTGGCGCAGGCTCGTGCATTGGGGGCGAGCCTGATTGTTGCATTGAATACTGACGAGTCGGTGCGTCGTTTAGGTAAGGGAGATGATCGACCAATTAATTCTCTGGCTAACCGTGCTGCAGTGATCGCTAGTTTAGCTGCGGTTGATCTTGTGACTTGGTTTAATGAAGATACGCCTTTTAATTTAATTGATTACGTTCAGCCGAATATTCTTGTTAAAGGTGGCGATTGGCAATTAGAGCAGATCATCGGCAGTCGAGAAGTTTTAGCCAGAGGTGGGGCTGTACATTCAATACCATTTTTATTTGTTACTTCTACGACCCAGACATTGAAGAAAATTAGAGGTGATGAATGAGTTTAAATACAGAAAATGTTTTATTCAATGTCGTTAAGGATATTAAGCATTTAGGTTTCTTTAGTGCAGACTTCTTATTACAAATTGCTGTTCTATTGTCATGCTGGGGTTTAGCTTTTTTAATTGTAAATCGTTCAAAAAAACGTGTTGCAGCAAAAAACTTCCGTTGGCAATTAGCTAATGACGGTGTGCAGCGTTTATTATTTCCTGTGTTAGCATTGATTTTCGTTACTCTAGGCAATATTACATACCAAGTGTTTGAAGGACAAACCAGCTCTTTATTGCGTCTTGCTAATCTACTGATGGTTGGCTTAGTAAATATTCGTATTCTTGTTTATATTATTCGAAGAACTTTTGAAGGTGCAACTTGGGTGCAGCGTTGGGAGCGATATATTGCTGCAATCATTTGGATTGGTTATGTATTGCATGTTGTGGGTATTTTACCTCAGATTTTAGAGACATTAGATACGATTAGTTTTGATGCTGGAAAAGTTCATATATCTATACTTACCGTAATTCAGGGTTTATTGTCGGTTGGTGCGACGCTACTGATTGCAATGTGGATTGGACGCTTAATCGAGCAGCGTTTAATGTCTACAGATGTTATGGATATGAACGTTCGTGTTGTGCTAGTTAAGGTAATGCGTTCGCTGTTAGTTGTATTGGCGGTGCTTGCGTCTTTATCTATGGTTGGTATTGATTTAACGGTGCTGTCGGTATTTGGTGGTGCCTTAGGTGTCGGTTTGGGTTTTGGCTTACAAAAAATTGCTTCTAATTATGTTTCTGGTTTTATTATTCTGTTGGATCGCTCGATAAAATTAGGCGATTTGATTTCAGTTGATAATCGCCAAGGCATTATTAGTGGCTTAACTTCTCGCTATATTGTTTTAAAAGCGCCTGATGGCACTGAAGCTTTGGTACCAAATGACACTTTAATTTCTCAAACCGTCGTGAATCAGTCTTATAACGATCGTTCGGTCTGGGTTGGTCTGCCTATTCAGGTGGCATATAACTCAGATTTAGATCAAGTTATGCGACTCATGACAGAGATTACTCAAGATGAATCTCGTATTTTGAAAGAACCAGCTCCAGGGGCATTTGTTACAGCATTTGCCGATAGTGGTATTAACTTGACGTTAGGTTTTTGGTTGGCAGATCCAGAAAATGGACAGATGGGTTTGAAATCTGACTTAAATATGAAAATCTGGCGGGCATTTAAAGCAAATAATATTGAGATTCCTTATCCTCGGCGTGATATTACGATTTTACCTGGATCAGTTTTACCCAATTCAAATGTGTAATGCTGTTGTTTTTGAGGAATGCTGAGTAAAATCAGCGTTCGATTATTTTTAATCGCAATGGCATAAACCTTGCACAAGGAAGATGGAATGGAATGGCTTAATGGAATGGTTGTTTTACCGTGGTGGGGCTATGTATTAGTCGTCCTCACGCTAACGCATATTACGATTGCATCGGTAACGATTTACCTGCATCGGCATCAAGCGCATCGTGCGCTTGATTTACACCCATTGATAAGCCATTTTTTTCGTTTCTGGTTGTGGTTAACCACGGCGCAAGTAACTAAGGAGTGGGCAGCAATTCATCGCAAGCATCATGCCAAGTGTGAGAGTGTCGATGATCCACATATAGCCCACAGATACTGGGTATTGGTAAAGTATTTTGGCAGGGTTGGGAGTTGTATCGAGCAGAAGCAGCGAATTTAGAAACATTGCAAAAATATGGGCATGGTACTCCGGATGATTTTTTAGAGCGTAATTTGTATTCGCGCTATGCATCTTGGGGACCAACTTTAATGGCTGTTATTGATCTATTACTGTTTGGGGTAAATGGTATTTGGATTTGGGCCGTGCAAATGTTATGGATTCCTGTGACTGCTGCAGGCATTATCAATGGATTTGCGCATTACTGGGGCTATCGTAATTTTGAAACAGAAGATGCATCTACAAATTTAATCCCTTGGGGTATTTTGATTGGCGGAGAAGAATTACATAATAATCATCATACATTTGGTACCTCAGCGAAGTTATCTTATAAGTGGTTTGAATTTGATATTGGTTGGCTGTATATCCGAACGATGGCTATTTTGGGTTTAGCAAAAATTCGTAAAGTCGCACCGAAATTAAAAAGTTACCAGTATTCGCCCCGAGCTTGATGAGCATGTCTTACAAGCGATTATTGCCAATCGATATGCAATTGCCGCGCATTATGCGCGTACTTTAAAACAAACTGTTGCTGCAGAGATTGAGCATTTATCGGCAACTGCTGCCTTGCCTTCAATGAGTTTTGATATTACAAAACGCATGAAGCTTTGGTTAAAGCAAGATGCAAAAGATACCTCGGCTAGCGATAAAATCCATTTGGAATTAATTTTGACGCAAAGTAAAGTGCTGGAGCAGGTATATCAAATGCGGCAAGAATTAACGCGTATTTGGGAGCGATCAACATTAAATCGTCATGAATTAATTTTGCAATTACAAGATTGGTGCATACGCGCAGAAAATAGCGGTATTCAATCATTACGTGAATTTTCTTTGCGATTACGTGCGATTGCTTAAGAAAAAAGTTTTAAAATAGTGTCATCATTAATTGAAGGCGAACCGTAGGTTCGCCTTTTTATATTTATTTTTGGAGAATAAAACAATGTCATCTATTCAGCGTTACCATGTTGGCCCTCGTCTTTGTGAAACCGTAGTGCATAACAACACCGTTTATTTGGCAGGGCAGATTGCTGAAGATTTAGACAAAGATGCCTTAGGACAAACTGTTGAAGTTTTAGCGTGCATTGATCGCTTGTTGGCAGAAGTGGGTTCAGATAAGACAAAAATTTTGCAGGTTACAATTTTTATCACTGATATGGCTGATTTTGATGCGATGAATTTAGCGTGGGGTGAATGGGTCTCTCAAGGGCACACACCTGCCAGAGCAACCGTTCAAGCTAAATTAGCTGACCCCCGTTACAAGGTAGAAATGACGGTGATCGCCGCGTTATAAATTGGTTATTGTGCATAGAATGTAAGTTAATAATTGGGTAGTGTGATTCGGGTCTTTCATTGTCTAACGAGGTTGCAGATGTCTCGAATTATGTTGGCGTACTTAGCAAGTTGGCAGCAATGCGATATCAGTGCTTTGCCGGTAGAAAAGTTAACGCATCTTTGCTATGCCTTCGCCAAAGTGGTTGATGGCGAAGTGATTGAACAAGATGCTGGTGATCCACTGCTTAGTAATGCAGCGTATTGTCAGAAAATATGTGCGCAATTGCAGCAATTAAAACTTAGAAATCCAGCATTAAAAATCTTGATATCGATTGGCGGTTGGGGCGCAGATGGTTTTTCTGATGCGGCGTTAACCGAGACATCACGTGAGCAATTTAGCCGTTCAACACTGCGCTTTATGCAGAAATATCAATTTGATGGTGTTGATTTGGATTGGGAATATCCAAGTAATGCGATGGCAGGTATTAAGGCGCGACCAGAAGATCGGCAGAATTTTACTTTAATGCTGAGCGCATTACGGATTCATTTAGATGATGCCTCCGCGCAAATGGAACGTAGCTCCCCTTATTTGCTGACCATTGCTGCGGGAGTAGGCACATACTATTTAGAGGGCGTTGAGCTTGAGAAAGTCGCGGCGAAGTGCGACTTTATTAATTTGATGACTTACGATTTTTATAATGGTTGGGCCACTCGCGCAGGGCATCATGCTAATTTATTGACCGCCGCCCATGATCCTAGTGGTGATAGTGCTGACCGAGGTGTACAGCTTTTTCTCGATCATGGTGTTGCTGCAGAAAAAATGGTGTTGGGTTGTCCATTTTATGGCCGGAGTTTATTGGGTGTGGCGAGTCCAGGTTTAGGCGCCGAGGGTCGAGCGCAATCGAATGGTACGCATAGTTATTACAAAATTGCGAATGAGCTTATCCCTAGCGGTCATTTTACTCGGCATTGGGACGAATCAGCACAGGTGCCATGGTTGTATGATGGTGATGAGTTTATTAGTTATGAAGATGCTGAGTCGATCGCGCTGAAAGGACAATATGTGAAACAGCACGGTTTAGCTGGCGCTATGTTTTGGGAATACACTGAAGATCAAAGTAACGTCTTATTGGATGTATTGTGGCAAAACCTACAAGATTGATTGGTGGTATATATCTGTAGCCAATATCTTATAAGGGTTTGCATTATATACCTGAGGAGTGATGATTATGCTTGGCATACCGTCTGATGCCGTGATTGCGACGCCTTTTGGGCGAATTGGTTTGAGCTTGCAAGACGAATATTTAAGTGCCGTGGATTTTCTAGTTGCTGACACGCCATTACAAGCAAATCATCACCCCTTATTGCAAGAGGCGCAGCGGCAGATTTTGGCGTATTTTAATGCGCCTAAATTTGTTTTTGATTTGCCTTATCAACTCAATGGTACTCCGCATCAACTGAAAGTATGGCAAGCCATCTCCGAGATTCCTGCGGGTGAAGTGCTGACTTATGCCGAGATTGCTCGGCGTTGTACATCTAGCCCACGGGCGATTGGTGGGGCGTGCGGGCGTAACCCAATTCCATTGGTGATTCCTTGTCATCGAGTAGTGGCGATGCATGGACTTGGCGGTTTTAATGCCAACCGAAATGGACTTGATTGGTTACCTATCAAGCGCTGGCTATTACAACATGAAGGTGTTATTGATGGCCAATAAAGCGCCTTTGCCAATGATTACCGACAGCGAGATGGGGTTGATCAATCAATTTTTGGACGCTATTTGGCTCGGGGATGGTTTGGCGAGCAACACCATTGAAAGTTATCGTCGTGATTTACTGATTTGGGCTGAATGGCTCGCCAGTGAGCGTGAACAAGGTTTATTGAATGCTGATCGAGATGCGATGCAGGCATTTTTAGCTCGGCAATCTCGCGACATGAAGGCCTCGACCTTAGCTAGGCGAATGGCTAGTTTGCGTAAGTTTTATCGGCAAGCCTTGCTCAATGGGCAAATTACAGTCGACCCCACCGCTGAATTAACCTCGCCACGTCGAGTTCGACCGTTACCTAAAGCCTTACCTGAGGCGAGTATTACCGCTTTATTGGCTGCGCCAGACATCAATCTTGCCGCCGGTTTGCGTGATCGAGCCATGCTTGAGCTAATGTATGCCACTGGATTACGCGTAACTGAGCTGGTTGAGTTATCGGTAAATCATCTTTTCCTACGTGAGAAATACATTCGGGTTATGAATGGTAAAGGTGGAAAACAGCGTTTGGTGCCCATTGGCGAGTGGGCGGCACAATGGCTCAGCCGTTACCTTACAGAGGCGCGTTTACTACTGCTCAAAAATGCCGCGCAAGCCACGTTGTTTTTAAATCAACGTGGCGAGCCACTCACTCGACAAGGCTGCTGGTTTATTATTAAACAGTATGCAGTACAGGCAAATATACCGGCAGAGTTGCTCAGTCCGCATGTATTAAGACACGCATTTGCCACTCATTTACTTAACCATGGCGCTGATTTGCGGGTGGTGCAAATGTTACTGGGGCATTCTGACATAACTACAACTCAAATTTACACACAGGTTGCATCGGCCAGATTGAAAATATTGCATCAAACTAACCACCCAAGAGGGTAAATAATTTGCGCTTTTATGCTTATCGGATAATCTTTTAATATTGCCACTCAATGGCACTTACATTGGAGATTAAAATGGATACAAGCATGGTTAGCAAATATCAAGATATCATCATGGGATATGTTGCTGAGTTTGGTGTAAAAATTATCGCCGGTATTGCTTTTTGGGTTATCGGTCGTTGGCTTATTGGCATGGTGGTGCGGTTTATTCAAGCGGGTTTAGTCCGGCAGAAAGTCGATGCGACGGTTTTACGCTATGTTGGCTCTGCTGTGACTGTCTTGTTGAATGTGCTGCTAGTGATTGGCATTTTGGGTTACTTCGGCATTCAAACCACGACTTTTGCGGCTTTGCTTGCTGCTGTGGGTCTTGCTGTAGGTATGGCGTGGTCTGGGTTGTTGGCTAACTTTGCTGGCGGTGCATTTTTAATTGTATTGCGGCCTTTTAAAGTTGGAGACATGATCACTGCCGGTGGGGTAACGGGGGTAGTACATGAAGTTGGGCTATTTTCTTCAACAATTATGACGCCAGATAATGTGCTGACTTTTGTTGGTAATAATAAAATCTTTACGGATAATATTCAGAACTACACCGCAACTAAATATCGCCGAGTTGATTTAAAAGCCCAGCTTTCTGGTGCCGCTGATGCTGAAAAAGCAATTGCCTTACTGAAAGAGGCGATTGCGAAGATTCCGAATGTGATGGTTGAGCCAGGTGTTGAGGTTGAAGTGCTTGAATTTCAATTGGTTGGCCCCGTTCTTGCCGTGCGCCCATATTGCCATAATGATCATTACTGGCAAGTTTACTTCCAAGCGAATAAGGCGATTTTAGATACTTTAGCGACATTCCCAGCGCCGACGCCATCGCATTTGGTGGTGGTTCAACAAAAAGAAAATACGGCACAATAAAACATTTTGCTACGACATAATAAAAAACCCGCAGACTTTAATTCTGCGGGTTTTTTATTGCATGAGAGTAGGGTATTAAGCCGAAACCTTTTCTAGTTCTGGTAGATTGAGCAATACCTTGCCTTCATTATCAATATCGATGGTGACTTCGCCACCGCCAGCTAAACGTCCAAATAACAACTCATCTGCAAGTGCTTTGCGAATGGTATCTTGAATCAACCTAGCCATTGGGCGGGCGCCCATTTGCGGGTCAAAACCGTGTTTGGCAAGGTAGTCTTTAAGTGCATCGGTGAAATGCGCTTCGACTTTTTTCTCGTGTAATTGTGCTTCGAGTTGCATGAGGAATTTGTCGACCACTTGCAAAATAATGCTATGCGTTAATGAAGCAAAAGGAATGATGGCATCAATACGATTGCGAAACTCTGGCGTAAACAGGCGCTTTATTTCTTGCATTTCATCGCCAGCTTCTTTTTTATTGGTAAAGCCAATCGTTGATTTACCCAACATTTCTGCACCGGCATTGGTGGTCATAATAATGACGACATTCCGAAAATCGGCTTTACGACCATTATTGTCGGTGAGCGTGCCATGATCCATCACTTGCAATAAAAACGTTATAAATATCCGGATGTGCTTTTTCGATTTCATCCAGCAATAAGATCGAGTATGGATGTTTATTCACGGCCTCGGTGAGTAAACCACCTTGCTCATAGCCCACATATCCCGGTGGCGCGCCGATTAAACGGCTCACGGCGTGCCGTTCCATATATTCAGACATATCAAAACGAATCAGCTCGATGCCCATCGTATAGGCTAATTGACGGGCAACCTCCGTTTTACCAACGCCTGTTGGTCCAGAAAATAAGAATGAGCCGATGGGTTTAAGCGGATTACCTAAGCCAGCTCTGGCCATTTTGATCGATGTAGCGAGCACTTCAATCGCTTTTTCTTGGCCAAAAACGACATTACGTAAATCACGCTCGAGCGTTTTTAGCGTGTCTTTATCATTGCTTGATACTGATTTAGGCGGAATTCGGGCAATTTTAGCAATAATGTCTTCGATTTCACCTTTGCCAATGGTTTTCTTTTGTTTTGAACGCGGCAATATTTTTTGCGCAGCGCCTGCCTCATCAATCACATCAATGGCTTTATCCGGCAAATGACGATCATTGATGTATTTTGCAGACAATTCTGCCGCAGTGCTGAGCGCCGCTTGGGTGTATTTCACACCATGGTGCTGTTCAAATTTATCTTTCAAACCTTTTAAAATTTCAATGGTTTGCTCAATACTCGGTTCAACCACATCGATTTTTTGGAAGCGACGCGATAGTGCATTATCTTTTTCAAAAATACCGCGATATTCGTTGTAGGTGGTGGCGCCAATGCATTTTAAAGTACCATTGGATAACGCCGGTTTCAGTAGGTTTGAGGCGTCAAGTGTGCCACCAGAAGCCGCTCCAGCACCAACCAGCGTATGAATTTCATCAATAAATAAAATGGCATTGCGCTCGTCAGCCAATTGTTTAATCACGGCTTTGAGGCGTTGCTCAAAATCACCGCGATATTTTGTGCCGGCTAAGAGTGCCCCCATATCCAGCGTATATACAGTGGCATCAGCCAGAATATCCGGGACTTGTCCTTCGACGATACAACGCGCCAAGCCATCGGCAATAGCGGTTTTTCCTACCCCCGCTTCGCCGACTAAGAGTGGGTTATTTTTGCGGCGACGGCATAAAGTTTGAATCACGCGTTCAAGCTCAGCATCGCGGCCAATGAGCGGATCTATTTTTCCCGCCAGAGCCTGCTCATTCATATTTTGGGTGTAGCTTTCTAATGCGCCACCAGGCGTGGTCTCTGTTTCTCCATCCTCATTGGGTTCGGCGCGAGGGGTTGCCGGTTGGCTACTGGCTGATTTACTAATGCCATGGGCGATGTAATTGACCACATCAAGCCGCGTAATGCCTTGCTGATGTAAAAAATACACCGCGTGACTGTCTTTTTCGCCAAAAATAGCCACTAGCACATTTGCACCAGTGACTTCTTTTTTGCCTGAGGATTGAACGTGCAAAATAGCGCGCTGAATGACGCGTTGAAAGCCGATTGTGGGCTGGGTTTCAACTTCATTACTGCCTGAGACCACGGGCGTATGCTCAGTGACAAAATCCCCAAGCTGGCGACGGAGTTCGTCTAGGTTTGCGCCACACGCTTTAATAACATCAATGGCAGAAGGATTGTCGAGCAGAGCTAGCAATAAATGCTCCACAGTAATGTATTCGTGGCGCTTTTGTCTGGCATCCATAAACGCCATGTGCAGACTAACTTCAAGTTCTTGGGCGATCATTGACTCACCTCCATAATGCATTGCAACGGATGCTGATGCGCCCGAGCATACTGTGTAACTTCAGCTACTTTCGTTGCCGCGATATCTTGAGGATAAACCCCACAAATACCACGACCCTCAGTGTGGACTTTCAGCATAATTTGGTTGGCCTTTTCGCTTGGCATTGCAAAAAAATGCTGTAACACATCAATCACGAAGTCCATTGGAGTGTAATCGTCATTGAGTAGCACCACCTGCCACATCGGTGGTGGTGCAGTTCGAACTGCTGCGTCTTTGAGTTCGGTATCGTTCTGATGCTGGATCGCCATTGTTTTATCTTAGTCCCTATTCAATCTTTATTTTGGCGCTCACCACGATTTTTTCAAGCGTGAATGCAATACCACAGTGTGCCGCGTATCTATTATTTATGCTTGACCTTATATGTCAAAGTGGCGTAAAAAGTTATACATGTTTGTTTTGGGATGCCCACGACAAACCGGTTTACCGGTTTTGTACTTTAGTACGATCGGCAATTTATTTTATTTTTGTTATTCAGGATGTCCTCAACATGGCATTAGGTACTGTTAAGTGGTTCAATGATTCTAAAGGCTTTGGCTTTATTACTCCAGACGAAGGCGGCGAAGATCTTTTCGCTCACTTCTCTGCGATCAACATGCCAGGCTTCAAAACATTGAAAGAAGGCCAACGTGTCTCTTTCGATATCACTCAAGGTCAGAAAGGCAAGCAAGCTGGTAACATCCAAGCTGCTTAATTTTCGATTTAAGTGAAAAAAACAAAAACCCGCCTCGGCGGGTTTTTTTGTTGTGGTGATACTAAAATATGATGCATAAACGTAAAAAAACCCTGCCATTGACAGGGGTTTGAATGTCAAACACGCATTGTGTTTACATGCGAGCGATCATGGCTTTACCAAACGCTGAGCAAGATACTTCTTCTGCGTCGTCCATCAAACGAGCGAAGTCATAAGTTACTTGCTTGTCGGCAATGGCTTTGCCCATTGCTTCGATGATTTTGTCAGCAGCTTCAGTCCAGCCCATATGACGCAACATCATTTCAGCCGACAAGATGATTGAACCTGGGTTCACTTTATCTTGGCCTGCGTATTTTGGTGCCGTGCCGTGAGTGGCTTCAAAGCAAGCAATGTTGTCAGACAAGTTCGCGCCTGGTGCGATACCGATACCGCCAACTTCTGCTGCCAAGGCATCAGAAATGTAGTCGCCGTTTAGATTCAATGTGGCAATCACATCGTAATCTGCTGGACGCAACAAGGATTTGTTGCAAGAATGCATCAGCGATCACGTCTTTGATGACGATACCGTTTGGTAGTTGCATCCATGGACCACCGTCGATCTCAACCGCGCCGAATTCATTGCGCGCTAATTCATAGCCCCAAGTACGGAACATGCCTTCGGTAAACTTCATGATGTTACCTTTGTGAACCAAGGTAACACTGCGACGGTTGTTGTCGATAGCGTATTGAATGGCTTTGCGAACCAGACGCTCAGTACCTTCTTTCGATACTGGTTTGATACCGATCGATGAAGTTTCTGGGAAACGGATTTTAGTTACGCCCATTTCTTTTTGTAAGAATTCGATAACTTTTTTCGCGCCTTCAGATTCAGCATCCCATTCGATACCGGCGTAGATGTCTTCGGGTGTTTTCACGGAAGATCGTCATATCAACGCGTTCTGGGTGCTTCACTGGCGATGGTACGCCTTGGAAGTAGCGCACTGGGCGTAAGCAAACGTAAAGATCCAAATTTTGACGCAATGCCACGTTCAATGAACGGATGCCGCCGCCAACTGGTGTTGCCAATGGGCCTTTAATTGAAACCACGTATTCTTTTAATGCATCGAGGGTTTCTTGTGGCAGATATGAGCCATCAGCGTACAATTTAGAGGCTTTCTCGCCGCAATAGATTTCCATCCAGTGGATTTTACGGTCGTCGCCGTAGCACTTTTTCACAGCGGCATCGACAACATCGATCATTACTGGGGTGATATCCACGCCAATACCATCACCTTCGATAAATGGGATGATAGGATTGTTTGGCGTTGCTAGGTTAGGAACGATCTTTTCGCCCCCTTGTGGGACTTTGATTAGACTCATCGGGCACACCTGTGAATTCAGTGGTTGAAAACGTTCACCGCAAGCTTATTAAAGTTTTTGTCGCGGTAAAAACCGAACTATTATCACAGGTTTATCGCCATTCTGCCAAGATTTACTAGACAATTGTTGCCATGCCTAAATTGATTTTATTTAACAAGCCTTACGGTGTTATTTGCCAGTTTTCACCGAGCCCACCACATCAATGTTTGGCTGATTATGTTTCCGTGAAAGCTGTCTATGCTGCCGGTCGTTTAGATACCGACTCAGAAGGATTGCTGTTGCTTACGGGAGATGGTGCTTTACAGCACAAAATTACCGACCCGAAGCATAAACTCGTCAAAACCTACTGGGTGCAAGTTGAAGGCATCCCCGACGATGCTGCACTGGCGGCATTGCGCGCGGGTGGTTTGGATTTGGGAGATTTTAAAACACTTCCTGCCGAGGTACGTCTGATCGAGCAACCCGAAATCATCTGGCCGCGCGTGCCGCCGATTCGTGAGCGCGCCGCAATTCCGACGTCGTGGCTAGAAATTAAAATTTCCGAAGGAAAAAATCGCCAAGTACGGCGGATGACTGCGAAAGTAGGGTATCCAACGCTGCGTCTTATTCGTTATGCGATAGGGGCTTATACCCTCGATAATATTGAATTGGGCCAGTGGATCGAAATGAGTGTGCCAGCGGTGCATGTTCCGATACCTAAACCGGCAGGTAAACCGAAACAACGCGGCCGTCGTGGCCCGAATAAGGTACGTTAATGCTGCAGAAAAAAATCTTTCAACGCAGAGATGCAGAGACGCAGGGGGAAAGTAAGGGTGGGGAGCACCTCTGCATCGTCTCGATGATTCCTGATGAAATTAGTATTCATCTCTTTCTCCGCGCCTCTGTGCCTCTGCGTCGGATTTTAAGTATTTTATTTGCATCGGCGGTGCGCCATGGCTAAACCCATCGCGCCGATTCCGCATAAAGACGGCATCGCGCCGAGTTTTGTTGGTCTACCACAAGGTGACTGGCCGCTGGTGCTGGACTTTTTGATTGCGCGTTTTCCCCATGTTGTGGCGGAGGATATTCGTGGTCGTTTGCTACGCGGCGAAGTCGTCGATGAAGCTGGCACGCCGTATGCTGTCGACTCACCGTACCGCGCCGGTACGGTGCTGTGGTATTTACCGCCCGCAACCCGAACCGCTCACTGTGCCGTTTACTGAGACGATTTTGTATCAAGACGAGATTTTACTGGTGGTGGATAAGCCGCACTTTCTGCCCGTGACGCCGGTTGGGCGCTACGCGCTAGAAAATCTGCAAACGCGCTTGCGCCAGCGTTTGGATAATCCTGAAATTACGACGTTGCATCGGCTGGATAAAGAAACCGCTGGCGTAATTTTGTTTTGCCAACAGCCCGCGCATCGCCATGCTTATCACGCGCTATTTGAATCGCGGCAAGTGCAAAAAACCTATGAAGCCATTGCTGGATTTCGCCGTGATTTAGTTTTGCCCTACGTGCATCACAGCCGCATCGAAAATCGCGATGATGCGTTTACTGTGCAGGAAGTGGCGGGCGTGCCCAATAGTGAAACCGCGATTGAGCTGATTGAACAACGTGGCGAATATGCGCATTACTGCCTTGCACCCCACACTGGGCGCAAACATCAGCTGCGGGTGCATCTGGCGGGCTTGGGGATTCCGATTGTCAATGATGCGTGGTATCCCGAGCTGATGCCCGATAAAGGCAACGATTTCTCGTCGCCGCTGCAATTGTTGGCCAGAACGATTGAATTTATCGACCCTGTTACGGGGGAGGCGCGGCAGTTTAGTAGTCAGCGCGCCTTAGTTTGGCCCGAGCAACCACGATGAGCTAGGGCTCGATTGAGCATCCAATAGACGCTAAGGCTTTAACCGTTTTTCAAATAGCGATACAAAGTCGGTTCGGAAATTTCGAGGATATGGGCGGTTTTGGCAACAAAACCGCGAATCGAAAACAAACCTCGCTGCTCTAAATCTTTAACCACCTGTGATTTTTCTTCGGCAGACATCCTTGCTGGGGCGATTGGATATTGCTCCAGTACGCTTTGCAAAATATCTTGGCCAACATCATCGACCGACATCGAGAGTGATTCTTGATGAGTTTGTTCTGGCTCATTGGGAAGCAATTTACGGATTGATTCTTGTAAGTCGAGCAATCTTTTATCGTCGGTATTGATGCACAGCATCGCGGCGGGCTCGCCATCCTCACCCTTAATAATCAGTGTTGAAGATCGCAGTAATACGCCACGATGGGTTTTGCTACGGTAATTGAGCTTATAGCTAACGCCGTCTGATTGGCGATACTCTTGCACCATACGTAAAGCGAGATCGGTGGCGGGCGCACCGACTTGACGCCCTGAGAGGTGACCGTTGCTAATTGCAGCTAAGGAGGCGTTGATATTGGAAAGGTCATGCACGACGACCTCAGAGTCTTCACCTAAAACACCGGCAATGAAGTTAACCAGTAACTCGGCATCAATCTGTATTTTCATGGCGTAAGTGACTAAATGAAATTTATCTTGTTAAGATTCTAACAATCTTTTTAATAAAAAAACCAATCAAAACAATGTCTTTGAGTTAATTGCTCTTGGTGATTTTTGCTTTGAGTTAAGGCAAATTGCTGCTTTTTTACCTAGAAATCAATGGTTTTCCCTGCTCTATTAGTGAGATGATATCGCGATACTCAAGTCCACGACCTGATATAATAATAAATTATCGTCATGAATGTTTTTTTTCAGAAACGGACCTAGACTTGATTTGGGTCAAGTGAATTCAGTGCTAATCCCTTTATCTTGATGCTAGGGAACTGATTGGGAGCATGTAAACCACAAAATCACATGGTGCTAAAGATTGTTTGGTTGGGTAATGAAAGCCTCACAGACTCAATGCCTTGCCATAAACAACATGCTCGATTTCCGACATTCAGATAATGATGAATTAAAAAACGCTTTAATTTTTGTAAAAAAGAGGCACTAACCATGCATGACACAAGCCACGCCATATTTCATGGGGTTTTTTTTGAGAATTTCTTATCAATCACCCACTATCAAACACTGATTGCGATTGCGCTGTTGCTGGCGTCGTTCTGGGTATTAAAACAATTACAAAACAAAAAAATTGATTTCTCTAAGCGCATGTTGGTGAGTTTAGTACTGGGCTCAGGTTTGGGTTTGCTAGTGCAAGCGTCGGTTGGGTTTCCAATGCAAGCCAATACGTGGATGCAAGAAACCGCAACGTGGTATGGCTTAGCCGGTCGTGCATTTATTGCCTTCATCCGTATGCTGGTGATTCCTTTGATTTTTGTTTCCATCGTCAAAGTGATTCTAGATTTTTCGGGTAAAGAAGACTTACCAAAAATCGCTTTCCGTGGGATTTTCTGGTTGCTGTTTACTACTGCAATCGCCTGTGTTCTCGGTATCGTATTGGCCAACGCATTTGGCTTGGGTTATGGCGTGAGTGCTGCAACCGGTACCGCTGAAATCAAGCAATACACCAATTTGGTTGATACGATTGTTCGCTTGATTCCAAGCAATATCGTCGTTGCGATGCACGGTGAAAACATTGTGGGCTTAGTGATTTTCTCTGCCTTGCTGGGTATTGCTGCGACCCGGATGGAAAAGAAAAATCCAGAAGTGATTGGCGCGCGTTTAAAACCTTGATTTTCGGCCTGCATAAAATCGTGATGTCGGTTGCAATGACCGTGATTAAATTTATGCCATATGCCGTTGTTGCTTTGTTGGCCCGCACTATTGTCAGCAATGGTATTCCTGCGATTTTAGAAGTCTCTAGTTTTGTCGCTGCTATTTATATTGCAATGGCTTTGATTATGCTGCTGCATATCATCATTGTTGCGTTGCACGGTGTTTCACCGGTGATGTTTGTTAAAAAATCAATCGGTACTTGGTTGATGGCGTTCACGAGTCGTTCTTCAGTGGGTACTTTGCCGATGACGATTTCAACGTTGACTAATCGTATGGGTGTGAATAGTGGCACTTCAAACTTGGTGGGCTCATTAGGTAGTACGATTGGTATGAATGGTTGTGCCGGTTTCTTCCCGGCGATGATCGTGGTGATGGTGGCGCATATGGTGGGGATTGAAACCAATATGCAGTTTTACATTATGATGTTGATTGTGGTGACGATTGGTTCAATTGGTATCGCCGGTATTCCAGGGACGGCCACCGTAGCTGCAACGATTGCCTTATCGGGTATGGGCATGGGTGAGCATTTCGCACTGATTGGTATGGTGTTGGCGATTGATCCGGTGATCGATATGGCACGCACCTTGGCCAATGTATCTGGCACCATGACCGCTGCCGTTGCTACGGATCGCGAAATGGGCCTGATGGATATGACGGTATTTAATGATCCAAATGCGGGTCTAGATAGCGAAGAAGCTTAAGTTAAATTGAGCTAAATGGAGCGGCATGGGGGTATCGAGCATCGATGCGACTTTGCCGCTCGAATTGTTTTTAGCGCTCAATCGGTCACGCCGATGAGTGTATGAATTGAAATGAGAGCCGATGGCTCGCAATCCATGGAGTAACACAATGAATTATTTAATCTTGGGTGCGAATGCAGCAGGGATGTCGGCGGCAGTACGAATTTTAAAGTTTGATAAAACCGCCAGCATCACGGTGCCTAGAAAAGAGCGACGTGGTGTCATTTGGCGCCTGCGGGATTCCGTATTATGTTGGTGGCGAATTTAAAGACATTGAGCAAATGACGGCGCGCTCTTTGGCGGAATTCACCCAAATTGGCATTGATGTGCGCTGTTTGCATACGGTGACCGGGCTGGATGCGGCAAGTAAAACCGTTACCGCAGTTAATGCCGAGCAGCAAACGCAAACCTTTACCTACGACAAGCTGTTGATTGCAGTTGGCGCATCGCCCGTGCAGCCACCGATTCAAGGCTTAAACACACAAAACGTCTTTACCATGCACTCTAAGCGCGATGCGCAGCTGATCGTCGATCAATTAGAGCAAGTGCAAAACGTTGTCGTGATTGGCAATGGCTTTATTGGTATTGAGGCCAGCGAAGCATTGCGTGAGCAGGGAAAAAACGTCACTTTGATTGGTTTATCGGGCCGGGTGCTCGAAACGATTTTTGATGCTGAAATCAGTACGATTTTAGAAGAATCACTTCAGCGCCATGGCGTTAATCTACGCAATAGCGAAATGGTGACCGAACTCGTGAGCGAACAAGGCCGTGTGCATCAGGTGGTGAGCAATCTGGGTCAATACCCCGCCGATATGGTGATCGTCGCGGCTGGATTTAAACCCAATACTGATTTTTTAGCGAGCAGTGGTTTAACCTTGTCCGAGCAAGGCGCCATTGTGATTGATGTCCAGTGCCAAACCAATTTGCCGGATGTTTACGCCGCAGGCGATTGCGCGACAGTACCGCACCGCATCAGCGGTACGGCGTATATTCCATTGGCCACGACGGCCAATAAGTTAGGCCGTATTGTGGGTGAAGTGATGGCTGGGCAGCCAAGTCAATTTGTTGGCACTTTGGGTTCTAGCGGCATTCGCGTGTTTGATATTGAAGCAGGCCGTACTGGGATTACTGAGCTAGAAGCGCAGCAGCAAAATATTGACTATGGCACCGTTTGGATTAAAGACAAAAACCACACCGATTACGTGGCAGCGCAAAGCGAAATGTGGGTCAAACTGATTTATGAGCGCAGCACGCGCCGTTTACTCGGTGGCCAAGTTTGTGGCGCTTATCTCGGTGGTGCAGTACACCGCGTCGATGCTTTGGCAGTTGCTGTGTATAGCGGCATCACGGTTGAAGAGCTGGGCTTTATGGATTTCATTTATGCACCGCCATTTGCGAGAACGTGGAATGTTCTGAATATCGCCGGCAACGTGGCCAAGTAAATTACCGCCACTCGTTGCAATGAAAAAAACCGCACCAGTCAATAGGTGCGGTTTTTTTCATTGCTTGAGTATTGCTTGCTAGCCGATTTTAAATAAGGCCCGCAGCAATATACCTATTCTGCCATGCGGCGGAATACCCAGCGCTGTTGCTCGCTATTGCTGGCATCAAAAGCATAGCCATCCAAATCAAAGTGCTTCAGATCATTGGCATGGGTAATGGCATTGAGCGCGGCGTAGCGCACCATCAGGCCACGCGCACGTTTGGCGTAGAAGCTGATGATTTTGTATTGGCCGTTTTTAAAGTCTTCAAAAATCGGCGTAATCACCGGCGCGTTTAATTTTGCTGGGCGAATCGCTTTGAAATACTCTTCGCTGGCCAAATTAACAATCTGTTGCTGTTCAATCTCATTCACCGCGTTGGTAATGGTGTCGCCCCAGAAATCATATAAATTTTTGCCGCGCGGATTACTTAACTTGGTGCCCATTTCTAGGCGATAGGCTTGCATCAAATCATGTGGGCGCAATAACCCGTATAAACCCGACAAAATACGTAGATGTTGCGCCAGATAAGCATGTTGCTCGATCGAAAGCTGCTCGGCAGCCAGACCGGTATAGACATCGCCCATAAAAGCCAATACCGCCGCTTTGGCGTTATCCGGATTGAAGTTGGCTTGCCATGAATGATAACGGCCAAAATTGAGCGTTGCTAAGGGATCTGACAGTTTCATCAGCTGGGCAATATCGGCGGGCGTTTTTTGGCGCAAAACGTCGATCAATTGCTGCGATTGCGCTAAAAAATCGGGCGTCGTCTGCGGTAAGCCCGCTGGCGTGGGGCGAGTGTAATCCAGCGTTTTTGCTGGCGAAATAAGCATGAACACAACAAAATCCTTGGGGTATTGAGTTGTAGCCCATAATAAATATGGGCCACATGGTCATACGGTATTAATGTGGTTCTACACCAGCGTCACGCAAGCGCGCTGCGAGTTCCATTGCGGTTTTAACCTGCATTTTTTCTAAAATCCGTGCGCGATGCACTTCGACTGTTTTCATCGAAATCGACAAATCATCGGCGATTTGCTTATTTAAGCGACCCGTGAGTATCAATTTCATCACTTCGCGCTCGCGCGGCGTTAGGCAGGCCAAACGCTGATCAACTGCGGTTCGGGTTTGCCATTCTTCGCGGCTGAGCTGATCTTGCGATAAGCAGCTTTCAACTAAATCAACGATGTCGTTGTCAGAGAATGGTTTTTCGATAAAGTCGGCAGCGCCTTGTTTGAGTGCCGCCACAGCCATTGGCACATCGCCGTGACCGGTAAGGAAAATAATCGGTGGGCAATAGTTAAACGCTTGTAACTTATTGAATAGCTCCAAGCCGCCCATGCCCGGCATCCGTACATCGAGCACGAGACTACCGTAATCTTCTGGGCGGTAGCTGGCTAACAAATCTTCGGCGCTGGCAAAGGTATTGACTTGATGGTTTCGCGTTGAGAACAACCAAGAAAGCGCGTCGCGAATCGCGTCGTCATCATCCACAATGGCGATTTTTCGGGTGTTTGGGCGATCAAGGTTCATAAATTGAGTGCTCCTGCAGTGAATAGCGATGACAAATTGCTGAAAATTACGTCGCGATTAGGGCTCACCAGCCAAACTTTCTTGTGGTAAGGGCAAGGTGAAGATAAAGCGACTGCCGCCGCCTGGATTGCTCTCGACCCACAGTCGGCCTTGGTGGTGCTCGATAATTGAGCGGCAAATGTTTAAACCCATTCCCATCCCGGTATTTTTTGTTGTGTAAAAGGGCTTTAAACAATTGTTCCATTTGTTCAGGATTAATACCAGTGCCGCGATCCGCAATAATGACCGATAAAAAGTCTTTATTGCTACTAATGCTTAAATCGAGCGTCCGATTAGCAATCGGCGTGTCGTGCATGGCCTCAATCGCGTTTTTCATCAGGTTAAACATAACTTGTTCCAGCATCACCGCATCGGCATACACAATCGGTAAATCACGCACTTCGCCGATAGTGAGCTTGACTTGCTGCTTGGCCACTTCGGCGGCGAGTAATGTACGCACAGTATCAACCAAGTCAGCAATCTCACAGGGCTTGCGGTGCGGTGCGCGGCGCTGCACAAATTCACGAATCCCCGAAATAATTTTGCCGGCGCGTTTGGCTTGGCCAGCCATTTTTTCGATGGCTTGATCTAGCTGAGCAATATTGGGCTCGGCTTGCGACAGCACATTGCGGCAACCTGTGGCATAGCTGGCAATGGCAGCCAAGGGCTGATTGAGCTCGTGTGCTAAGCTGGATGCCATTTCACCCATGCTAATTAAGCGGGTGGTTTGTTGTAATTGCTCGTTTTGCTGGCGTTCGCGCTCTTGGGCATTTTTGAGCGCAGTGATGTCAGTGGCGATTTCGAGCCAAACCTCTGAACCATCGACCCAGACACTGCTGCGGCTTTTAATTTGATACCAGTGGCCACGATAGGCGTCGAACCATTCGGTTTCGACTGGCGCACCTTTGCGGCGCGGCGTGTACGGTAAGGCGCAATAACGGCCATGCCAATCGGGGATATTAAACGCCCGATCAAACTGCCGGTTGGTGAGGAGCATCTCGCAGCTGGCCGCGTCGCTCACGGAAACCGCTGCTTCTAGGCCATTGAGCACATTCACAAAACGCTCATGGGATGCCTGCAGCGCATTTCGCTCGCGCTGTAATTCGGTAATGTCGTAAATCGAGCTAATCCAGCCGGTATGCTGGCCGTCGCCATCAATCAGTTTGGCAGCGTACAGGCGCACGTCAAAGCGCTCGCCATTGGCGCGCGCATAAAGCGCATTTGATAGCCCGAGGGTTCGGCGCGACCGGATAAAATCGCTCGATACACGGCAGTACAGCGATCCAGATCTTCCGGCGGCCAATACGGCATGGTTTGGCTTTGGCCCAATAAGTCTTCTGCGCTATAGCCGACCATTTCGCAAAAGGCTCGATTGATATAAATCAGGTGGCCATCCTTATCCATCGCCCGAATGCCGGTGACTAAGGAGTTCTCCATTGCTTCACGCATGGCGGTTTCTTGGCGCAATTGTGCTTCGATATTGTGTCGCTCTTTAATGTGTCGCCGCAGTGCCCACGTGGAGGCGAGCATCAAGATAGAGAGCGCAATCACCGTGAGCGTGAGTAGGTATTGTTGCCAGCTGCGTTGCTGCTGATACACCGTCGCTTGCAACTGAAATTGATTGGGCGCCAAATCAAAGTCGATTGCTTGATGTAAGCCGGTTGGGTCTAGATTGCGGTTAAATTTGCTGGCGATGGTTGCGCCGTTTTCAGTTAAAGAAATTTGATAGCGCTGGGCAATCCACCACGGTACTTGCTGTTGCAATAGGGTGTTGAGATTGAGAATGGCAACTAAGGTGTGCCGGCCATGGTAATTGAGGCGCACTGGCGTAACAAAGGCCAGCAATGGCGTTTGGTTTTGCCCTTGTAACACCGTACTAAATTGGGGCGCATTATTGACCAACACCACACTGCGCGCTGCGACCAAATTGCGATGGTTCTGTGGGGGTAACAAATCGGGACGATTGAGTGGATGTTGCCAGCGAACTTGATTGGTTTCATCAATGTATTCCAGACTCATTACTTCGGGCGAGTCTTGCAAAATCGATAAATAGCGACCACTAAATTCGGCTGAGCTTAGACCATCAGTGACAATGACATCAGCAAGACCATCGAGTTGATACTGCAGATTTTCAAGGCGATTTTTGAGCGCTTGCTTTTGCCACAACAGATCTTGCTCGAGGGTGCTGGTGATGGCTTGGTCTTCTTTATGCGCAGTTTGAATTAAAAACAAGGCAAAGACTAAGGCAAACAAGGCGGCGGCAAACGGGGTAATGGTGAGTAGCCAGCGGGAAATCGTTGGCTCCTCGACACGGAACTGCTTTTTAGGCACTGGCTTTTACCTCGTTGCCAAGGGGACGTTGTTGGATGAAATCATCGATGCTTTGCAATACAGAATGGGCAATATTGTCGAGCGCTTCGGTGGTTAAAAAACCTTGATGCGAGGTAATCACCACATTTGGAAACGTCGTTAAGCGCGCCAAGATATCATCTTTGAGCATGCTGTCTGAGAGATCCTCAAAGAACACCCCTTCTTCATGCTCATAGACATCAAGACCAACGCCACCAACGTGACCTGACTTCAGCGATTTAATCAGTGCCAGTGTATTAATTAGGCCGCCACGACTGGTGTTGATGAGTACAACGCCCGGTTTCATTTGTGCTAGCGTGGTCGCGTTAATCATATGGTGCGTGGTTGGAAACAGCGGCGAATGTAAGGAAATAATATCGGCGCGTTTAAATACATCTTCTTGGGTCACAAACTCACAATCCACATCGCATTCTGCGGGGGGATAAGGATCATAGGCGAGAATCTGACAACCAAAGCCACGCGCAATGCGCGCGGTGGCCAGACCGATTTTGCCTGCGCCGACAATACCAAATGTGCGGCCGTGCAAGTTAAAGCCTTCTAAGCCATCAAGGGTAAAGTTGCCATCACGAATGCGGTTAAAAGCACGGTGCGTTTTGCGAACCAAAGTCAGTAGCAGTGCAAACACATGCTCGGCTACGGCTTCGGGAGAATACGCCGGCACTCGCGTGACGATGATGCCATGTGCGGCAGCCGCTTTTAAATCCACGCCATTAAAACCCGCGCAGCGCAATGTGATGAGTTTGACGCCAAGCTGGGCCAGCTGGGTAATGGTGAACGCATCGAGCTTATCATTCACAAAGGGGCAAACCACGTCAAAACCTTGCGCTAAGGGTACGGTTTTGGCGTTGAGCCTATCATCAAAAAAAACGATGTCGTGATCGAATTGGACATTGGCCGCATTGATCGCGGTCTTGTCGTATTGCTTGCTATCAAAGACGGCGATCCGCATCGGTTTAGTCCTTAAAGTTATGCGTCACGGTGGCGTTAAGGTCAAAGCCTTGGTAGTGATAGCCATTTAATTTATTGGCTAAAACATCGCCCAGTGTGCGGGGTGCCTCAGCTGGATATTGCACCAAGGCGATGACATTACGTCCTGCACCTTCGCTGGTGGTAATGTCTACTGGAGCCGGTGCGCCCAATTGCTCGACCAAGAGCGCGATAACATCTTCGCTGCGCGTGGCGGGTGGAAAGTTACCAATAACAATTTGCATAATTGAATCACCTCAATCTTAGTGGTTGGCCAGACTAACAAGGATTTGTAACAACGGTTTCGTAATGCCTATGCTGCAGCAATTAAAATCGTGCCTATCGGAGAAATGCCAAGCTGTAAAACTGTATCGACAATAGGCACGACAATTTCTATTGTGCGGCAGGCACCTTTTCTAAGCGATGACTTAATTGCGTTGGGCTGCCTTTAAAGTAATGCGCGTAATGGCTGGCATTACTGAGTACTTTTTTCACGTAATCGCGGGTTTCACCAAACGGAATGGTTTCGATGTAAATCGTCGGATCTAATTCGCGATCCGCACGCCATTTTCTGGCATTGCCTGGGCCCGCGTTATAACCCGCAGTGGCTAAAATCGCATTGCCGTTAAAGTTTTCCGCCCAGTAGGCCAGATAATAAGTGCCCATTTGCAAATTGCTGGTGACGTCCGTGATGTCAGCGGAGCTGAAGTCGCTGATTTTCATCTTACCTGCGACCCATTTGGCGGTATTGGGCATCAATTGCATTAAGCCTGCTGCGCCAGCACTGGAGCGAATATCGCTAATAAAACGACTTTCTTGGCGAATTAAGCCATAAACCCAAGCTGGATCTAAACCTTGCTCTTTGGCCGCTTGCTCGGCTTCTTCGCGATAGGGCATTGGGTAGCGCAAGGTAAAGTCATGTATTTTTTGCGTGCGCTCGGCGGTATAAATACTGCGGTCATACATTTTATTTTTACGTGCTAATTCAGCCGCAGCCAGCAATTGTGTATCGCTTAAGCCTTGCATGGCGAAATTCCATTCGCGATTGGCTTCAACCCGCCAGTTTTGCTGATTTAGGCTCAAAGCACGCACGACACCGGGCAGGGCGGCAATGGCATTGATTTCTTCGGGTTTGCTGGTGTAGGGCGCACGGGATTCTTGCAGCATGGTGCCGAGTTTTTCTTGCGCTAACAGGCCGTAATAATCAAAGCCATCCGCCAATTGAAGATAAATTTCATTGGCAGCATTAGCTTTATTTTGCGTCTCATAAGCGCGAGCTAGCCAATAGCGATAGGTGTTTTTGGCCTGTGTTTCAGCAGGAAGTGCCTTAATACGAGACTCAACGGCATTCCAATCTTCGGCGCGTAGTGCGGAGCGAATAAACCAAGCTTGATCTTCTTCTTCCAAATCATTCATATCGGCTTTGCTCAGCCAAAATGAGGCATTGGGATGGTGACGCCGCGCAGCGCTTAGGCCCAGTTGTTGCCAAGCAAAACGCTGATCTGCTGCGGATAAATTTGGGCTGAGTTGTTCAATAATCAGCGCGGCTTGTTCTGGACTTTTGCGGCCAATTAACTCTAAAGCATACAGTTGCAATTCAAGATTGGCGCGGCCAGCGGCATTGAGTTGTTTAATTTGTTTGTCGGGTGCGCTATTGATTGCGGCTAGGTTTTTGGCCGAAAACTCGCTCGGGCTACCCACGCGGCTGCTGAGTTGCCGAGCAAAATCCGCGCGATTAGCCGCTAAAGCTTGGCGAATTCGCCACCAAGCATCGTTTTCGCTCAGGCTGCCATTGGCAAATAAAGTATCAAAAATCGGATTGCACGAGGCGGCGAGTGGTTTTGCGGTAAACCATAGGGCTTTATTGGCTTTGAGGGTTGAATTATCGTTACGCGCTTGCGCAGCTTGGCTTTTAAAGCATTGCAATTCAGCCGAAGGCGAATCGATCTTGGCATATTCTTGTTCGAACGATGACCAAGCTTGGCGGCGAGCTAATTCTTTAATCCAGTCATCGCGAAAACGATTAGCCAGCGGCGTATTGGCGTAGCGATTTAAAAACTGATTGGCATCGTCTGCGCTGATTTGTTTCAGTTGCAATGTGAGCCAATAGTAGTTGGGATACATTTCTAGCGGTTTGCCCTGATTGGCATCGCTGATTTGGGCCAGTCGCGGTAAATCACGCGCGCGAACAGCTTGGCGCAGTTCATCTAAGTCGATGTTGGCAAAAGCGCTGGCGCTGAGTAATAAATGGCTACTGAGAAGTAGGGTAACTGAGAGTGCGCGCATAGAAAATTAAGCCGTGAAGGTGGCGAGATGGACGCCAAAAAGCTTAAGCATAACAAGAACGCCGACTTTCTGGCGCGCTTATCCATAATATTTCTGAGTAAAGGCGTAAGAAAGCTATTTTTGCTGGGTGACGCCGTGATTTTTTAGCCCATTTGCAGCGCGCAGCGGCGCAGTTGTCACGCTAAGGCGCGGTGAAATTGCCACGCCGCGACGCTCATTGCGAGCGAGCTGCCACGATGGCGGCAAAAACAGGTAGAATTCATTGATTAAAGAACTGTGCCGTGCGCCAAGAATCCTATGCTGACTTTTCAGGAAATCCTTCTCAAGCTCCAAACCTACTGGGCTGGGCACGGCTGTGCCTTGCTGCAGCCTTATGATATCGAAGTAGGTGCAGGAACCTTTCATACTGCCACCTTTTTGCGCTCAATTGGCCCAGAGCCTTGGAATGCCGCTTATGTGCAACCTTGCCGCCGTCCAAAAGATGGCCGCTATGGCGAAAACCCAAATCGTTGCCAGCATTATTATCAATACCAAGTGGTACTTAAGCCTTCGCCTGACAATATCCAAGAATTGTATCTAGGGTCATTGCAAGAGCTGGGTATCGACACCTCGGTGCACGATGTGCGCTTTGTTGAAGACGACTGGGAAAGCCCAACTTTGGGCGCTTGGGGTCTGGGTTGGGAAGTTTGGCTCAACGGCATGGAAGTGACGCAGTTTACTTACTTCCAGCAAGTCGGCGGTCTAGATTGCAAGCCGGTATTGGGCGAGATCACTTATGGTGTCGAGCGTCTAGCGATGTACCTGCAGGGGGTAGATAGTATCTACGACATCGTTTGGACGGTGTACCCGAATGGTCAAAAAGTCACTTATGGCGATATTTATCATCAAAACGAAGTCGAGCAATCGATTTATAACTTCGAGCAATCGAATGTGCCGTTTTTGTTTGATCAATTCAATCATTTTGAATCTGAAGCCAAACGCTTAATCGACGGCGGCTTGGCCTTACCTGGTTTTGAAATGGTGATGAAATGCTCGCATATGTTCAATTTACTCGATGCGCGTGGTGCGATTTCAGTGACTGAGCGTGCCGCTTATATTGGCCGAGTTCGCAATCTAGCGCGTCTGGTGGCGCAAGCGTATCACGACAGCCGCGAAGCCCTGGGCTTCCCAATGTGCCAATTGCCGGAATAATCCACAGGGGCTCGCCATGTTGCTTCGTTGCAGTTTACTCAGCGCAGTATTGCTATTGAGTGCTTGCGATAAGAAATTCAATGAAGGCGTGAAGGGCCCTGTTGCCGTGCCTTATGCCAAGGCGGAATGGCGTAGTTATGGCAAAACTGCGGATTTTGAAATGCTGGTGGATGCCAATTCAGTTCAGCATGATCCGCAATATTCAGAAGCCAACTACACCTTTGTTTGGATGTTACAGCGATTTAATACCGATCAAACTGACGAAGTCGGCAAAGGCCAATATCGGCTGAAGTACACACGCTCAGCGATTCATTGTGACTCTGGCCGTATGGCTGGCGTGGCCGTGGCCTTGCACGATAGCGAAGACGAAGAAGTGGCCCGTTATGATGTACCGGGGTTTCAGTGGGAATTCACCGACCCGGCCAAAGACAGCTATGGCGCTGATTTTATTCGACAAGTCTGCAAAATCATGAGCGACAAAGACGCCGCACAACAAGATGACGCTTAGGTCAACGACCCGCTGGGCAATGAACTTAAAAAAAAGAGAAACAGCATGAACCCAACACTGCTTATTGAATTATTAACGGAAGAACTCCCCCCAAGGCGCTGCCTAAATTGGGCGCGGTATTTGCCGATACGATTTTTGCTGAATTACAAAAACTGGGCTTTGTCCCTGCTTATGCGCAATACACCACGTTTGCGAGCCCACGTCGTTTGGCAGTGAGCATTGCTAATGTGGCCGCAGTTCAGCCTGAGCAAGCCATTGAAAAGCGCGGTCCAGCGGTCGCAGCTGGGTTTAAAGACGGTCAGCCCACCCCGGCTTTACTCGGTTTTGCTCGCTCTTGCGGCTTGGCGGCTGACGCAGTCAATAGCTTAGAAAAACTGCACGACGGCAAGCAAGAAGTGTTTGTTTTCCGCATGACCAAAGCTGGTCAAGCACTAGACGAAGTCCTTGCTGGCATTGTCGCTGCGGCATTAAAAAAACTGCCTGCGCCAAAATTAATGCGCTGGGGTGATCGTGACGGCCAATTTATTCGTCCGGTACATGGTTTGATGATGTTGCACGGCGATGATTTGATTGCTGGGCAAATTTTGCATCTGAATTCACGCCGCAGCACATTGGGGCATCGCTTTTTATCTAGCGGTGAGCTGGTGCTGTCTAACGCCGATGATTACGCGCGTTTACTCAATGAGCAAGGCCGCGTTATTGCCAGCTTTACCGAGCGCCGTGCATTAATCGGTGAACAACTGCAAGCGGCCGCCGCGGCATTGAATGCCACGATTGCTGCTGATGATGCTTTGTTTGACGAAGTGACTGCCTTGGTGGAATGGCCAGTGGTGTTGAAAGGGGAGTTTGAAGCTGAATTTCTCGATGTGCCACAAGAGTGCTTGATTTTGACCATGCAGCAAAATCAAAAATATTTCCCGTTGCTTGATGCCAATGGCAAATTGATGAATCAATTTTTGCTGGTATCGAATCTGCAAACTGCCGATCCTAGCCACATTATCAATGGCAATGAGCGCGTATTGCGCGCACGTTTATCTGATGCACAATTCTTTTTTGAGCAAGATAAAAAAGCCAAACTCGATACCCGCGTCGGCAAATTAGCCAATGTGGTTTACCACAATAAAATTGGCTCGCAATTGGAGCGCGTGCAGCGTTTGGAAAGCATTGCCGGTGAAATCGCCAAATTACTCGGCGCTGATGTTGGTAAAGCCACGCGTGCGGCTTACTTGGCCAAAGCCGATTTGTCGACCGATATGGTCGGTGAATTTCCTGAGTTGCAAGGGATTATGGGGCAATATTATGCCGAGCATGATGCCGAAGATACGGATGTAGCGTATGCGATTGCAGCCCATTACAAGCCTAAGTTTGCGGGTGATACCCTACCAGAGGGCGCGACAGCACAAGCGGTGTCTTTGGCCGACAAATTAGAAACCTTAGTCGGTATTTACGGTATCGGCTTGATTCCAACGGGCGATAAAGATCCATTTGCATTGCGCCGCGCAGCGCTGGGCGTATTGCGGATTTTGCTCGAGCAGCCACTCGATTTGAAAGCGTTGCTCAATATTGCTGAAGCCAGCTTCCCAGCGGGCTTGATTAAAGCCGGCACGGTGGATGGTTTGTATGGCTTTATGTTGGAGCGCTTGAAAAACTTATTGGCGGCTGAATATCCAGCTGCGGATATTGATGCGGTGTTGGCTAAATCACTAACGTGCTTTGACGACCTGACAGTGCGTTTGGCGGCAGTCGCTGAATTTAAAGCTTTACCAGAAAGCGCGGCGCTCGCAGCGGCAAATAAACGCATTCGCAATATTCTGAAAAAAGTCGAAGGCGATTTGCCGGCATTAAATGCCGCTTTAATTGGCGCTGGTGCTGAACAAGCCTTGTTTGCTCAATTGCAAGCGTTGCAACCGGCGGTAGAAAGCGCTTTGGCGGTGAACGACTTTACCAGCGCACTCAAACAATTGGCGGCATTTAAAGCACCGGTTGATGCCTTCTTTGATTCTGTGATGGTGATGAGCGACGATTTGGCCGAGCGTGGCAATCGTTTAGCACTGTTGTCGCAACTGGCTGATTTGATGAATCGCGTTGCCGAATTGTCATTATTAGCTGATTAAATTGGCTGAGGGCGGATTGATCGTGCAACTCCATGCGCGGTTGATCCGCTGATTTTATTGATTGGTCTTATTCGTCGCTGAGGACGAAAATCTCGCTCGATATTCAAGGTTAAGGATGCAAAAAATGAAACTCTTAATTTTGGATCGGGATGGCGTCATCAATGAAGACAGTCCTGATTATATTAAGTCGCCTGAAGAGTGGCTGCCGATTGCGGGTAGTTTAAATGCGATTGGTGAATTAACCCGAGCAGGCTGGACTTTGGTGGTCGCAACCAATCAAAGTGCGATTGGGCGCGGCATGATTGATGTGGCCACACTCAATCAGATTCATAGCAAGATGCATAAAGCGGTGCATCATATGGGTGGACATTTGGACGCGGTTTTTTTTCTGTCCGCATGCGCCAGATAGTGGCTGCACTTGTCGTAAACCGGCTCCCGGCCTGATTTTAGATATTGCCAAACGTTTTCGTGTTGATGTCAAAGATTGCTATATGGTCGGTGATTCACTACGTGATTTACAAGCAATTGCGACTGCTGGCGGGCGCGCTATTTTAGTTAGAACCGGCAATGGCATGAAAACCGAAGTCCGCGGCAACTTACCCAACGGCACGTTGATTTTTGATGATTTGGCTGCTGCCGCTAATTGGTTAATGTATTCGGCAGATTAAGCTGCTGCCGCTCAAGCCATCTGCTGCGGATGGTTTGAGTTTTCGCTTATTTTTACTAGCGCTGTCGTTGTTAGTTTTCCCATTCTGCTTTTTTTCGCGAGTCTACGTTACATGATCTGGTTGCGCTCTATTTTGTATTGGTTGCTACTCATTATCATTACGCCGGTATTTACCTTGATTGCCATTGTGATTTTGCCGTTGCCTGCGGTGATGCGAAATCGAATTATTCGCTGGTGGTCAGTGATTTTACTTAAGTGGTTATACCTGACTTGCGGCCTTAAATTTCGGGTTGAAGGCGCAGAAAATATTCCCGAAGGGCCAATGATGATTATGTGTAAACATCAATCGGCGTGGGAAACGATGGCGCTGCAGTTGATTTTTCCACCGCAAGTGTGGGTGATGAAACGCGAATTACTCAAAATGCCATTTTTTGGTTGGGCTTTGGCAACCACGTCGCCGATCGCGATTGATCGCGGCCAGCGCGCTGCCGCACAGCGGCAATTGATGGAGCAAGGTAAAGATCGTTTAGCCAAAGGTTTATGGATTGTGATCTTCCCAGAAGGGACGCGGATTAAGCCCGGTGAGCGTGGCCAATATAAACAAGGTGGCGCGCGCTTGGCGCTGGATTTGAATGTACCGATTGTGCCGGTGGCGATGAATTCGGGTGAGTTTTGGCCGAAAAAATTCTTTCTTAAAATGGCCGGGAGAAATCACCGTGCGCGTGGGGCCGCCGATTGCTTCGGAAGGTAAAAAATCATTAGAACTGATTAAAGAAGTCGAAAACTGGATCGAAGGGCAGATGGACGAAATCAGTGGCCGTGGTCCGTGTTTTGAGCAGAAAAAAACATAGGTATTCACTTGCAGTCTTTATTTAAAAATAGCTCTGGCGATATACCTTATCAAATTAAACGCAGCCCACGGCGGCGCAGCATTGGCTTAAAAATTGACGCTCAGGGTTTAACGGTGATTTTGCCGTCAGGCGCTGCCGAGCGTGAAGCCGAGCGGGTTATTCAACTCAAGTTAGCTTGGGTGCGCGCTAAATTGGCCGAGCGCCGCGATGCGCCAGCACTCGTGCCGCCGAGCTTGTGCTGGGGGGCGAGTGCCTTGTATCTGGGCGAGTCTTTTATTTTGCAACCGGCGTTACGCAGCCAATTGGGCGCAGGGGTGTTGTCGCTCTGTGCGGCCCATGAAGCCAAAATTGCACCAGCTTTAATTCGTTTTTATCAACGCGCAGCCCAAGTGTATTTGGCTGAGCGCTTGGCATTGTGGTCGGAACGCATGGCGCTGCAACCCAGAAAGTGGCAGTTGTCGTCGGCCAAAACCCGCTGGGGTAGTTGCACTGCGGCGGGTGACATTCGCTTGAATTGGCGCTTAATGCAAGCGCCAGCCAGCGTGATTGATTATGTGGTGATTCACGAATTGGCGCATTTGGCACAAATGAATCATTCGGCCCGTTTTTGGGCGATTGTTGCCAAAGCCTGTCCACACTGGCAAGCCGAGCGGGCTTGGCTTAAGCAGCACGCTGTGGCGTTGCTGGCTTGGGGCTAATGGCTTTGTGGTTTAATTAAGACTTATCGTCATCACTCAGTAGCGGATTTCTGCGCGGGGTTTAGCATCCAACCCGCACTAACCTTTCCATCATCCTGCATTTCATTGTTGTAAATTGAGTTTCGAAGTCGCCGCAGCTCGCCGCAAAATCAATGAAGCCAGACGTCATTGATTGACTATTGATCTACAAGTGGCACGACTTCGACGCTGGCTTGCGGTGTAGGACTTGGGGTATTGCTCGCAGGCTTAGATGCGCTCATCGCATCGATTGCCATACCCCCGGCAGCAACCGTTCCTGTTGCTACCAATTTGGTGGCGTCATAAGCTAGGCCAACAGCACTGGTGGTGACGCCAACGGCAACTGAACCCACTAAGGCCGCGGTTGTCACAACGGCGCAACCATTAAGTAATAAGGTCAAGCAGAGCACAGCAGGTAATTTAAGCACTCGATATTTCACTGTCGGTAGAAAGGCATGGATTGTCGGCGACTTTCGTGCGATTCGTCGAGATAAAAAACACTCAGTTAAAATCTGTAAGGGAGTAGATATTACTGAGTAGATCTGGTTTAATCCATTGCGATTGATTTTAATGCGCGCTGGTCTAATGATTGGCGACGATACCTTGTTAAATAATTATGAATTTTTATTTAGCGACTTAATCGAATTTATTCAGATTCCCCATTTTTGTTTTCATCGAATTAAGCATTTAGGTAAGAATGAAAAAAATTCTGATTGCAAAACTCACCTCACTAGGTGATATTTTATTCGTCATGCCAATGATTAGTGATATTCAATATCATTTCCCTGACGCACAGATTGATTGGTTGGTGGATGCGCAATTTGCTGAGTTGCCAGCAATGCATCCGGCGATTAATCGAGTGATAGCCGTGCCTTTGCGCGGTTATAGGCGTAAATCAACTCGGCAGAATTGGCAAGGTATTCGATCGGCAATTCAGCAATTGCGCCGTGAACATTATGATGTCATTTTAGATTGTCATGGGATGATTAAATCGGCGTTATTTAGCCAAGTTGCTAAAGCCAAATTAATTATTGGGCCGCCCGATTATCGTTTAGGTGAAAACGCCGCACGCTGGGCTTATCATCGGCAAGTGGTGCCCGATGCCAATTTGCCCGCAGTCGCTTGGTATCGCAGTTATGCCGCATTAGCATTAAATTACTCAATTGAAAGTGAAATTAATTTTGGACTGCAAGCCGATGAATGCTTGCCGGCATGGATGCCAGCCAATCGTCCGTTTGTGATGTGTTTTCATGCTGCATCCAAGGCCGAAAAAACCTGGCCAGTGGCGCAATGGCTAGAGGTATTGCAGCCCCTAGAGCAGCAGGGCGTGATGGCAATTTTGCCATGGGGCACCGAGGGCGAATATGCAGTGGCGCAGCAAATAAGAGCGGGATTAACGTTGGCAATGGTGCCGCCAAAACTCACCATTGCTCAGATTGCCAGCTTGATTCGCCATGCCGATTGGTCGATTGGGTGTGGATACCGGCATGACGCATTTGGCAGAAAACATGGGCCGCGCCACGATTGCGCTGTATACGCAAACCGATTCGGCCAGCTATCACCCGGTGTGGAATACCCAAGCTTATGCTTTGGGTGGGCAAGGGGTGGTTCCAGAAGCGAAGCAAGTGTTAGATATAATGGGTATTGCTGCCTAAGCATTATATTTAAATAGCTAGGTGGCTATACCTATCGTCCCATTCCCCCAACTTGCTGCGCTAAATAGGTGGCATAGTTATCGGTCATGCCGCCGATAAAATCGAGCACTCGGCGGTAGGCTTCGATTAAGGGCCATTCTTTTTTCGGTGCGTTGTAATCCATTAAATCGAGCACTCGGCGCATACGAAAGGGCATTTCTGCACTGATATGCTGTTCGTAGGCCGCGGTGCAAAAGGCGCTGAGTAAGATTTCTAAGCAGGTAAATGAACCGACTTCAATTTCAATTTTGCGCCGTTCGTTAAAAATCCTCTCGCGCGCCAGTTGCTTGGCTTCAGCCAAGCCCAATCGCATGCTCGGTGGGCAATTGTTGAGTAAATCGCCTTGGTAGGTGCCGGCCATAATGCGCTCATAGTGCGTCATAAAGGTGGCGGCCACATCGCGGATGCTGCGATCTATCGCTTTGCCACGCAGTAGCGAGATTTTGCGCCGGGTGGAGGGGGCTGCGGCGACTTCGAGTTGCAACAGACTGGTTTCGCCGCCGCAAATTTTCATCAGTAAAGGTTCTACTGTTTCATACGGTAGCGTGCCGATTTCAATCCCGTCTTCTAAATCCAAAATGGCGTAGCAAATATCATCGGCCGCTTCCATTAAATACGACAACGGATGGCGGGCCCATTTATTGGTTTCAAGTAGCGGCAGGCCGAGTTCTTCGGCGACATTTTCTAAGATATTAAGCTCGGATTGATAGCAGCTAAATTTGCCTTTTTTGCCGGCAAATTCACTGCTCCACGGGTATTTGAGCGTGGTGCCTAGCGTGGCATAGGTGAGGCGCAAACCGCCATCAAAACGATGGTTTTCAAGCTGGGTGATGATACGAAAACCTTGCGCATTGCCTTCATACGTCATTAGATCACGGCGCTCAGCAGCGGTCAGCGTTTGCATTAAATATGCTTGTTCGGGACGGCGAAACCAGTCGCGAATGGCGTATTCGCCAGCGTGACCAAATGGCGGGTTACCGATGTCGTGCGCCAAACAAGCGGCTTGCACGATGCCGCCTAAATCAAATGGACTGATGTGCGCGGGCAGTTGGCCTTTGAGTTGTTCGCCAATCAGCACGCCTAAGCTGCGACCAACGCAAGCGACTTCGATGCTGTGGGTGAGGCGGGTATGGACATGATCGTTTTCGGTCATCGGATGCACTTGGGTTTTGCGGCCCATGCGGCGAAACGGCGAGCAAAAAACGATGCGGTCGTGATCTTTGTGGTAATTGCTGCGTCCAGCTTCAAAATCGGGAAGGCTGCCATCATCGACACCAAGGCGGTTGGCCGAGAGGAGTTGTTGCCAGTTCATCATGCGGCTTGCTCCATATGTTGGAAGTAGGCTTTAAAGTCCGCCAGTGAGACGGGGCGGCTGTAGTAAAAGCCTTGTATTGTGTCGCATTGATGCTGCTGTAAAAATGTGGCGCTGGCGGCGTCTTCAACGCCTTCGGCGACCACGCTGAGCTGCAGACGATGGGCCAGTTCGATAATACTTTGCACAATGGCGGCGCGTCTTTGTCGGAGCTGCCCATCGATTGAATAAAACTGCGATCAATTTTAAGCTCATCAATAGGGAGCCGCTTTAAATAGGACAAAGAGGAATAACCAGTGCCAAAATCGTCCAAAGACAGCAGGCAGCCCATTTGTTTGAGTTGCTCTAATTGTTTCAGGGCGGCTTCAATATCGGCAATAAGTGCCGATTCGGTTATTTCTAGTACGAGGGTATTGGCTGGAATATCCCATACTTCAAGCGCGTTAGCGATATACATCGCTAAATTTTTAATCTGCTAAATTACTTGGGCACAGATTGATACTCATTGTGCCGCGATAGCCTTCGCTGCGTAGCAAGGCAAATTGCCGCAAACCCGATTGAATGACCCAGCGGGTGAGCGTGTCCATCAGCCCCAGATGTTCGGCAACTTCAACGATTTGATCGGGCGGCACTTGCCCTAGGACCGCATCTTCCCAGCGTAATAGAATTTCAGCGCCAATGACCTGCTGATTTTGGGTATTGATTTGCGCTTGAAAGGCTAAATGAAAGCGGTTTTGCGCCAACGCTTCGCGTAATGGTGCTTCGAGCCGTGCCAGTTGTTGGCCGAGCCAATCGCGGCTTGGGTCATAAACGCCAATTTGATCTTGTGCAAAATCACGCGCCGCGATCCGCGCAGAGTTGAGTAAATCTGGCATGTTTTCGCCATGCTCTGGGTAAATGGCAATGCCAATATGCGGATGTAAATGTTGTGGTGTTTCTGGGGCTTCGCATAATAAATATTGCGCGCGATTGGCAGCCAGTAAGGCATGACTAATGCCGGCAATATTCGGAATTAATAAGCCCAGTGTTTGGTGATCAATATGAAATAATTGATCGTTTTCGCGTAATAAGCAGCGTAAAGCCTCGGCCATTTGTGCGACAACGGCGCTTTGTTTGGGGCGATGCGGCCGATGGCGAACTTCAATATGCAATATGCCGCAATAGCGGCCACTGTGCGTGTGCGAGAGGGCCGTCGTTAAGCGTTCAATATGGCGGAATTCGATCTCGTTCAGATCGTGAGCAAAGGCAGTCGCGGGCATCGGGATCAATGGTTATTCCAAAAAAAACTCACGAGGATCAATTTGATGCGCGCCGCGTGGTAACTCTCGACGAATATTGATCGGTAAACCACTCGGTAAGCTGGGGTTGGTAATGAGATCAAGCGTATGCGGTTTGGCGTAGGGGTGTTTATCTGGACCTAAAATAATCAGCAATTTGGGTTTGAGACGACGCACCCGGTTTTGGCCAATGACAATACCCACTTCGCCGGTGGAGAGTTCAACGAGGGTTCCGACATGGAAAATCCCCACGCATTGTGAAAACTGCTCAATGAGTGCAGGATGGAAATACCGTTCGCTCCATTTATACATGAGTTGTAACGCTTCATGCGCTGACTTGGCATTGGAATAACTGCGATCACTAGTGAGCGCGGTAAAACAATCCACAATGCCCGCCATACTGGCAAACATCCCGATGCGCTCGGCTTTGAGTCCCAGTGGATAACCGCTGCCATCATAGCGTTCGTGGTGGCGTGCCACCATATCAACACATCAATGGGGATGCCTTCCATTTGCGACAAAATATCCAAGCTGTGATTCACGTGCGTTTTCATCAGCATGAATTCACCCGGGGTATAGCGCCCAGTGCGGGTTAATAATTCAGCTGGCAAGCGCATTTTGCCCACATCGAGCATTAAACCGGCCATGCCTAAATTTTGTAATTCGGCGCGGGGATAGCCCAAATGACGACCAAATGCGAGTAAATACACCGCCGAATCAATTGAATGGGCGTAGGTATATTGGTCGCGATCTTTTAGTTGCGTAAGCCAAAGTAGGGCACTGGGATTACGAATAATTGAGCTGACTAAATCTGAAACCACTTCATTAATTTCTTCCACCCGAGGTTGCAAGTCTTGGCGAACCGCTTCCATCAAACTCAGTACCAAACGCTGCGCGGTTTGATGTGAATTGCTGGCGGTTTTTATTTCTTGCTCAACTGCCGCGGTATCGTCATAAATGACAATGTCTGTACTAAGTGCTGATGGGGTATTGCCACTAGTTGCCGATTGCTGACGCCAATTAGAAAAAAGCTTACGCAGTTTCTCGCAATATATTCAGTCGATCATGGCGTTGCTCTACGGCGGCTTTGTCAAAAGCAGGCGGATTATGTGGCAGATATCGACTAGACTCGATTTGATCTGTCGGTGTGAGTAAAGCCGTCCATTGCGCGATTCCACCGATGGAGCGATTCAGATCGAGGGTGATATGTTCACAGTGAGAATGCAGTAATTCGATTTGCTGGCAGCTTTCAATTAAAAAGCCTTGCATTAAAAACGGAGTGTCAAGCCAAGGGCGATCGAGTTCGCTAACGAACTGGCCTAATTGTAGTTTGACAACAGGAATGCGAATTTCCACTTGCGAACCCATGCCGACAGAGATGAACTGAGCAATTATATGCGTTCTGCGTACAATTCTTGCTTGATTCCGGAGAAAACCGTGTTTTTGCTGAAATGGTGCTGCCACAATGCGACATTTGGGGAGTGTTGGGCTTTATTTCATCGATATCGGTGCAGTATTGGTCGCCCCTCTGCGCGTTATCTTGTTAAAATATAGGGCTAATTGTATAGAGGATAATCATGGCATTGCTGGAAATCCGTGATGTAGTAAAACAATTTGGTGATTTTACTGCAGTAAACCACGTGAGTTTGTCCGTTGAAGCGGGCGAGTTTTTTACACTGCTCGGCCCATCTGGCTGTGGAAAGACAACGCTATTACGGATGTTGGCGGGTTTTGAACAACCTGATTCCGGTGAAATTATTTTGGATGGCGTGAATGTGGCAGGTGTTCCGCCCGAGAAACGCCCGGTACATACCGTATTCCAAAATTACGCTTTATTTCCACATATGACCGTGGCGCAAAATATTGCTTTTCCACTCAAAATGGCCAATGTGCCCAGTGAAGAGTTAAAACAGCGCGTCGCGGAAGTCTTAGAAGATGTGCAATTAACGCCGTTTGCCCAGCGCTTTCCGCATGAAATGTCGGGTGGCCAACGCCAACGCGTTGCTATTGCGCGCGCCTTGGTAAATCGTCCGCGCTTATTATTACTCGATGAGCCATTGTCTGCGCTGGATGCTAAATTACGCGAAGAAATGCAAATTGAATTAATTAATTTGCAAAAAGAAGTCGGCATTACCTTTGTGTATGTTACCCATGATCAAGGTGAAGCATTGGCCTTATCGCACCGAATTGCGGTGATGAATAAAGGGCAGGTTGCACAGCTTGATGTGCCTGAAGTGATTTATAGTCATCCAAAAAGTCGCTTTGTGGCTGATTTTATTGGGCAATGTAATTTGCTTGATGGCACGATTGTTGCCATTGGCCATGATCGAATGCAAGTTGAAATTGCCGGTGTTGGCATTGCCGAAACTTTATTACTTCCCGACGTTAAAGTTGGCCAAAAAGGCACGCTCACGCTTCGCCCTGAAAAAATCAAACTCGCCGCAAACTTGCCATTGGATGTGGCCGATGAAGTTCATTTCAAAGGCAAAGTACACGATTGCTTATATTTGGGTGATGTGACGATTTATGTCATTGAACTAGAAAATGGCGTGTTGGTCGAAACCATGTTGCCGAATTCTGCGCCAGGACGGGCAAAATTCTTTGATGATAATGACTTGGTCGAATTGGCATGGCGTTATGACGCTGGCCATTTTATTTTGAGTTAAACCATGGCAAAAAATAAATCATTAGGCCGTTGGTTAATTTCTGGCCCACCGTTATTGTATCTATTGATATTTTTTGCGATTCCAACATTGATTATGGCTTTGGCCGCTTTCCGTTTTCCGGGGGATTACGGTGGTTTATTGCCTTTAATTGATATCAATCCAGATACTGGGAAAAATGAGCTGCTAATCCATGCTGGGAATTGGCAGGAATATCTTACGTTTGAAAATTTTTCACGTTTTTTTGAAGATTCAATCTACGTTGAATTATTTATTAAATCATTCTGGTATGCAGGCATAACTACGTTGGTTTGTTTGCTTATGGCGTACCCGCTAGCATGGTTAATTGCGCGTAGCCCTAAAAAATACCGTGATTTATTAATTTTGCTAGTTATTTTGCCATTTTGGAGTAATTTTCTAATTCGAGTTTATGCTTGGATGATTATTCTTGGTCCGCAAGGTTATTTTGCGATGACGATTAATCAAGGATTGGCGTGGCTAGGTATTGCGCCAATTCAGCTGATGTATAGTCATTTTGCGGTTATCGTGGTGCTGGTTTATGTGCACTTACCATTTATGGTCTTGCCTTTATATGCCAACCTTGAAAAGCACGATGTCGCTTTACTTGATGCAGCCCAAGACTTAGGGGCATCTGGCTGGCAGCGTTTCTCTGGAAATAACTTGGCCGCTATCCCTGCCTGGGGTATGGGCAGGTTCAGCCTTGGTATTTATTCCTGCGCTTGGCATGTTTGCAGTACCCGATTTACTTGGCGGTACCGATGGCATGATGATTGGTAATTTAATTAAACAACAATTTTTAGATAGTCGTGATTGGCCTTTCGGCTCAGTACTTTCCATTATGCTAACTTTAGCGGTACTGATGATGGCAGGTCTAGGAATGTTGATTGGTCGGGGGAAGCAGCGTAATGCACTCTAAACAATCTAAATGGCTTTGGGCTGCGGCAATTTTTGTATATGGCTTTTTTATATGTGCCGTTGATTATTGTTGTTGCCTATTCATTTAATGATTCAAAACTCAATGCAGAGTGGGTAGGTTTTACATTTAAATGGTATGGCTTATTAATTCACAATGAGCAAATGCTCGTGGCGGCGCGTAATTCCTTGATTATTGCCGTAGTAACCAGCTGCTGTGCGACGGTATTGGGTACTTTAGCTGGTTTAGCAATGCATAAATACAAGCTGCGCGTGTTGCCGATTTTAGTTTTGACCCCGATTGCGATCCCTGAAATTTTGATGGGTGTTGCTTTATTGATCTTTTTTGTGATGCTCAATATGACATTGGGGATGGTCTCGGTTACTTTGGCGCATATTGCGTTTTGCATTGGTTTTGTTGCCATTGTTGTTCGTTCGCGTTTACAAGGCATGGATGAGGCTTTGGTTGAGGCTGCACGTGATTTAGGTGCTAGCCCAATTCAAGCATTTAGACTGGTGACAATGCCGTTAATTATGCCCGGTATTATTGCTGGTGCGCTCATGGCATTTACTTTATCGATCGATGATTTTGTGATTACATTCTTTACTGCGGGGGCTGGCGCTTCCACTTTGCCATTGCAAATTTATTCGATGATTCGGATTGCAGTGACGCCAGAAGTGAATGCCATTTCTACTTTATTGATGCTACTGACACTGACTTTGATTTTGATTGCCAGTAAAGTCGCACCAAGTGCATTGCGGGCTAAATAATTAGATTTAAACGTCATATTAATGATTGACTTATATTTAAATACCACTGAATTTGGAGTTTTCACCAATGAAAAAACTTTTTCTGGCATTCATGTTGGCTGCAGGTGTCGCACAAGCTGAAGATGTATTGCATATTTATAACTGGAATAACTACCTTGCACCAGAAACGGTGAAACGTTTTGAGGCCAGCTGTAAATGTCGCGTGGTTCAAGATTATTATGGCGCAATGGAAGAAATGTTGGCGAAGTTATCCGCTGGCGCAAAAGGTTACGATATTGTGGTGCCAACCGGATTTGCTATTCCACCCTTGTCGAAACAAAATTTATTGCAGGGCTTAGATTTGGCTAAATTGCCAAATGCAAAAAATATTAATCCTGCATTTATGAATAGTAAATTTGATCCAGGTAATAAATATTCATTACCTTATTCATTTACAACCACTCTCTTGGGTTATAACCAGAATAAACTCAAAGAATTGGGCATCAGTGCTGATTCATGGTCATTGATTTTTGATCCAGTTATCTTGGCTAAAATCAAAGGTAAAGTAACGGTATTGGATGATAGTCGTGAGGTTTTTGCTGCGGCGTTAATGTATAACGGTTTCTCTGCGAATTCAACGAACCCAGATGAATTAAAAAAAGCGCAAGAAACCATTATTAAAGCCAAACCATATTGGGCGGCATTCAATGGCCAAAGTTATATCAAGGAGCTGACTGTAGGCAATATCTGGGTGGCTCATGGCTATTCTAGCGATATGTTTCAAGCGGTCGCAGATGCAAAAGCTGCCAAACGGTCATTTACTGTGAATTATGGCTTACAAAAAGAAGGTAATACCATGTCGGTCGATAGCATGGTGGTCCTTAAAAATGCGCCACGCCCTGATTTAGCATATAAGTTTATGAACTTTATTCTAGAAGGTAAGAATGCCGCAGACTTAACCAATTTGATTGGTGTAGGCAATCCTAATTTGGCTGCGGTGCCTTTTGTGAAGGCTGACATCAAGTCAATTCCATCAGTATTCCCTGATGCACAAGCGATGAAGAAATTGCAGCAACTTAATGCCTTAGAAGGAAAACAACTGCGAGAACTCAATAAATTGTGGACCAAAGTGAAAACTTCTAAATAAGTGCCATCAATATACCGGCTGGCTCGAGTTAGCCGGTATATTGACTCTCTATGCCATCTATTTTTTCTATTCGTTACTTAGCAAAAAAAAACCAAACCCACGATGGTTTCGCCATTTTTGTTTGCTGTTTCATTGCTCCTCATTTTGATTGTCAGTTTGTATCCATTTAGTGGTTGGCGTTTTACTGGTGAGCCGATTACTGCGTTTTATTCCTATCCATTACCCTACTATTTTACCGTCTTTGATAACGCGATTAATATCTTGGCTTATATTCCATTGGGATTAAGTGCGGTACTTTTTTTGCGTCGATATCGTTTGGCTTTTTTGTATGCAACGTGTATTTGTCTTTTGGTCTCAATGAATATTGAATTTGTGCAGCAGTTTTTGCCAAGTCGTGTTGCCTCAAATATGGATATGATCAGCAATGTATTGGGTGGAGCGATCGGTGCGATAGCAGGTGTTGTATTAAGTCATCGCTATTTTTTGCAGTATTGGCTGCATTTTCGCCATGATTATTTGGCTCCCAGTGCCGTTGTTGAGTGGGGATTTATTTGGTTAGCATTGTGGTTTGTTACTCAATTTGATCCGAGTTTGCCATTTTTGGGCGTTGTGGTGATGCCGCAAGGTTTACCGCAACCTTTTGTTTCGCCAATTCAAAGTCCTGCTTTATTTCTAAGGTTATTAGAGGGCGGCGGCATGATGCTGCATGCATCTATTGGCTGTGGCTTTATTTGTTTCGTTATTGGTTCGATATCATCGCTATGCTCCGCGAGCAATTGCTAGCGTATTAATGTGCGCTTTATTGGTTAAAATGGGTTTTGCTGGGATGTTATTGCAGCCTGAGCAATTCTTTGCCTGGATTAATTTGAATATTGCTTTGGGTGGTCTCGCGGGGGGGGTATTATTGGCTTTTTTTCTGCGCTTAAATCGTCGTTTACGCGCATGGGCTGGTTTTTTTTTCTTTATGCCTAATTAATATTATTACTTATTTATGGCCGTTATCGCCAAATAGCAGCAATAATTTAGATGGTTATAAGTGGAGCTATGGTCACTTGCAGCATTTTAATGGCATGTCGAGTGCAATCGGCGATATTTGGCCGATAGGCGCAATGCTATTTCTATTTTATTTTATGCTGTTTTTTCCTGAAGATAATGAGTGAGAAAGAATGTTAATTTAATGTATTTCTCATTCTAATCGGGCATAAAAGTAATTAACCGCACATCTTTTACTTTTATGCCTGATGATGCGCCCTTGCCTGTGTGCTCATTTAATCTGTTGCGGTATTACAGGATTCTGAAATTGAGCGCCTGCCAATAGTTTTTCATACATCTGCGGATCGTGCCATTCTCTCTGGCATTGTGCAGAAAAAATCACCTCACTGAGCTTAATTTCACCCATCCGTGGATTGTAGGCGTCATGTCGAAAGGCTTGTGCGTAACCGGTTTCAGTTTCGTGCGCAATGATTGAGTGTAGTCGCACGTCACTTTCGCCGTTGGCCATCATGGTTTGCTGCAAAAGTTGATCGATGATGACAAAAAATACGCGGGCAAATTGTTCAGCAGATGGTGATACCGGCAGAGAAATCCAGCGTGCCGAAAAGGTTTGGCAAAGCCGAATATATTCCGCCTCATCTTTGTCCCAAAAACAAATGGCATGATCAAATGCATCAATGACATCACGGATCGTGCCTTTCATTAGACCAAAGTCATAAATCATTTGCCCATTATCCAAAGCATCTGCTTCTAGCAATACCTCCACTTTATAGCTGTGACCATGAATCGAAGTACGGCATCGCTCAGATGAGCAGTTGCGAACAATGTGTGCATTTTCAAATTTGAATAATTTCCGAATCAACATAATCAGTGACCAATGAGTGAGCTTTATTTTATATCTAGATGATATCGCATTTGAGCAATACTCGATCTAGCTTTTGATAATGATACTCAACTTGATACCTATTTGGTTCAATATGTAAGCATCTACAAAGACAGCTTTTAATGGGTTTTTTGCAAGTATTTTGAAAGCAATTAAATTGTAGCGATTGTGAAGGTTTTTTGAATCTATAAAATCTGTCTGCAATATGCCGCAGGTGTAATGAAGTATTTTGTGATTTTTATCGCCAAATTTGCTTGTATGAGTTACATCAGTTATTTCTTATTTTGCGTTGAGAACATGCGGCTATTGATTTAAGTTGTTATTTATCAACGGCTTGATTTTGGCTTGTTGTGCTGCGGTATTTTTTTTTCGTCCTTGTTATGTAGTTTTATTGATGGTGAATGGCTTGGGTTGTTACCAATGCGGTTTTGCCATTGTTTGTCATATTGACAATAGAATTCGCTTCAGTATTAATCAGTAATGCCAAAGTTGACCCAATCATTGCAGGCTCACTTAGCAAGGGTAAATATCATGATTCTTACAAATTGATAACAGCCCCGTGTGATTGATAGGACCATTTTTTCTATCGCATGAATGCCAATTAATAATATAGGAGGAGACATCAATGTCCCATATCAATCGTATTGCTCTTGCCGCATTACCTGCCGCGATTGCAATGATTTCAGTGAATGCAATGGCTGCATCTGCATGGAATAGCGCTAGTGTTTATGTTGCTGGCGATGTTGTTAGCTATGCAAATAAAGATTACAAAGCCAAATGGTGGACTCAGGGTAATGTGCCTGGTGCCGATCAATGGGGTCCTTGGGAGCTACAAGCGACAGGTCCAACTGTTGCGCCAACCAGCACACCGAGTACCGCGCCTACCGCTACGCCAAGTACGGCACCTACAGCATCACCTACAGCAGTGCCATCGGCTGCACCGGGTAGTTGCACTTATGCCGCATGGAATAGTGCAACTGCTTATAATGGCGGCGCATTGGTTAGTTCAAAAGGCCGTAACTATAAAGCGCAGTGGTGGACGCAAGGTAATGAGCCTTCGGTGAATGTGGGTTCTGGTAAACCTTGGTTAGATTTAGGTCCATGTGCTGGCTCGACCGCGACGCCAACAGCGACGCCAACCGCGACCCCGACCGCGACGCCGACAGCGACGCCAACAGCGACACCAACAGCGACACCAACAGCGACACCAACAGCGACACCAACAGCGACGCCGACAGCGACGCCAACCGCGACGCCGACCGCGACGCCAACCGCGACGCCGACCGCGACGCCAACCGCGACGCCGACCGCGACGCCAACCGCGACCCCGACAGCAGCAACACCATCGGCAACGCCAATTCCTCCTGGTTCGCAAGATCAATGTCGTCCAGCTGGTTTGGTTTCTGAAGTTGCGAACGTGCCATATTGCGATGTTTACGGTGCTGACGGGCGTGAAAAACTCGCTAACAATATGAAGCGCCGTAGCATCGGCTACTTCACGAACTGGCGTACCGGTAAAAACGGTCAACCTTCATACCTTGGTGCAGACGTGCCTTGGAATGACATCACGCACGTGAACTACGCATTTGCACACGTGAACGATCAATGGAAAGTATCGATTGGTGATGTAAACAATCCAAATAACTCTTCAGTGGGCATGGAATGGCCAGAGAAAGGCGCGAAATACGCGCTCAATCCAAATCTGCCATACAAAGGTCACTTCAATATGTTGAAGACCAACAACAAAAACGGCGTGAAATTGCTGCTTTCTGTTGGAGGTTGGGCTGAGACTGGCGGCTTCTTTAATGATGCTGATGGTCGTACCGTAAGGTGGTTTCTATGCCTTGACGACTGATCCAGCGACTGGTGCCGTTCGCCAAGATCGTATCGATACATTTGCGAAGTCTGCAGCTGCATTCGTTAAACAATACGGCTTTGACGGTATCGATATCGATTACGAATATCCAACGTCAATGTCTGACGCGGGTAATCCAGAAGACTGGAAGATCGGCAATGCCAAACGGGGTGATTTGTGGAAAGGCTACATGGCTTTGACCAAAACATTGCGCGCTGAGTTGGACAAACAAGCCGTAGCAGATAAGAAATACTATATGTTGACGATTGCATCACCATCGTCAGGTTACTTGCTACGTGGTATGGAAGACTTTGAAGCGGTTAAATACCTCGATTTTGTTAATATGATGACCTACGATTTGCACGGCGCATGGAACCACTTTGTGGGTCACAATGCCGCTTTGTATGACACAGGTAAAGATAATGAAATCGCCGATGCCAAAATCTATCAAGGCGGTGATGCGCATTACTACAATTCGCAAGGTTACTTGAACATTGACTGGTCATATAAATACTTCCGTACGGCACTTGCCGGTGGTCGTATCAATATCGGTCTACCGTATTACACTCGTGGTTCACAAAACGTAACCGGTGGCACCAATGGTCTGTGGGGTATTTCTGCTCTAGCTGATCAGAAGAAATGTTACCTCGGCACAGGTGGCAACTTAGGCCCAGATGCATTGAGCCCGAAAGCGGGTGCTCCATGCGGCTTTGGCGCACAAGGGATTGATAACTTGTGGTTCGACCGTGATGCGGCTGGTAATGAAATGTTTGCTGGTGTGAATCCATTGTGGCACGTGAATAACTTACGTGATGGCTTGCCAGTGCCATATGTTGCTCAATATGGCCATGACACTACTAAACCAGCTAACCAAGTAACGGGTAACTACATCGAGTACTACGATGATGTGGCGAAATCGTCTTGGTTGTGGAATCCGCTGAAGAAAGTGTTCTTGTCGACTGAAAATGAGAAATCATTTGCAGCCAAAGTACAGTACGCAATCGATCAAGGCGCTGGCGGTATCATGTTCTGGGAAATGGCCGGTGACTACAGCACGCCGGCGCAAAATGGTACTGCTTCATACGGTATGGGTAGCCACCTAACAGCATTGGCGGCGACGAAATTACGCGCAGCAGCACCGTATGGTGTGAAAGCGGGTGATGAAAAATTCGTTCAGCCAGCAGAAGTGTTGGACGTGACGATTGACTTGGTTGGTTTCAAACCTAAAGGCGATGATAACTATCCACTTGCCATTGGTGTGAAACTGAAAAACAACTCAAATGTTGACCTGACTGGCGCGAAAGTGTCGTTCAACGTCGCGCCATCTACGCCATTGGTACCATCTGAAGTTCAATACCTGAAACCAAGCGATCCACCAGCTGGTAACGGTGTAGAAAACCTCGTGGATATCTACAGCGGTGGTACTTGGACTGCTGTGCCAGCATCAAGCACTGTAGGCAACGTTGGCGGCTTGCCAAATGGCTTCCACCGTCTGTCGTACGAGTTGAAATCATCTGGTTGGGGCGTGTCTGACTTTAGCGCAGGCAAAACCATCACCATCGGCATGCGCGTGTTTATGCCTTTGACGATACCAACAGGTGTTACGCTCACTCTGCCAAATGGTAAAGTGTATGGCATTAAGTAATAAGTAGATGTGGCGCACTCAGTGGTTTTGAGTGCGATGAAAAACGCCGCGAAGCATATCGCGGCGTTTTTTATTTTCATTAACCAATGCAAGACTTAATTTGATAGATCATTCACTTTGCTGGAAATATCTTGTGATGCTGCCGCTTGTTCTTCAGCTGCGCTGGCAATTTGCGTAATGTAATCATTCATACTATGGACTTCATTGAGGATACGTTCTAAGGCCTCAACGGCTTGTTTGCAATCATCAACTGAGGTATGTACTGCGGTTTGTCCAAGATGAATTGCTTCTACACTACGTTTAACTTCATGTTGAATGTCTTTGACCATGCTGTAGATTTCGCTGGTGGATTTGGTCGTGCGCTCCGCCAATTTGCGAACTTCATCGGCAACCACTGCGAAGCCTCGACCCTGTTCGCCCGCACGAGCCGCTTCGATGGCGGCATTGAGTGCCAATAGGTTGGTTTGATCTGCAACATCACGAATGACCGCCACAATCATGCCAATAGATTCGGAGCGCTGCCCCAGTTCTAGCAAGCTGGCGGCAGTTAAATCAATAGTTCGCGCCACTTCTTCGATACTCACATTGGTGTCTTTGACGATTTCAACACCACGCTTACTTTCATTGAGCATGACTTCAGAAGATTGCGACGCGGAAGAGGATTGAACGGCGACACTTTCGACACTGACCGCCATCGCGCCTAAATTATCGGCGAGTTCGGCGATTCGTTCTTCTAAAAATAACTGCCGCTGCCGGTTGTGCTCGACTAATTCTTGGGCTTTTCTTTCAGAAGAAATATTTTTGAACTGGGCCATAAAACAAATGAGTTTATTGTTTTCACCCCAGATTGGGCTCACTTTGGTTTGGAATAAAATATCGCCAACAGGAATATCAGCCAAATGCTCTTTGACTTGGCCATTGGCTAGATTTTGTAATAAGGCTTTTACTCGAGAGGGGTCGCGATGAAATTGATGGATAGAATTATTCATTGCAGATCCAACATCCGCACCGGCGATCAAAGATTGATTCATTACTGCGCGATTATTATTCATGAATGTTCGCGCGGTGCGATTCATGTAAAAAATCTTATTTTCTGGAGAGGTATCGGCCAACATAATGACGGCATCAATTTCATCTAAAGCGGCGGTATACATCGCCAGATCATTGATGAGTGGTGCTGATTTTTGCTCGGTCTGAAAAGTAAAGCCAAACATTGGTTCTCTCCAAAATAAATGATAAATGCAGAATACTGGCAATGTTGTTGGCGCAAGTTGCAAACAACTTTCATATAGCTTAGTCAAAACCTAGTGTTTTTCTGTCTTTTTGAATTGTGAATTTATTGTTTTCATATGACGTGCGGATGAATGAGTGATCGGCGAGAATGGCACTAAGCGCTGCTTGGTAGCGATAGACTATCGAATGGATGACACTAGCAGTTGCTGTGAGTCGATTTAACGGATATGCAGCCAATCAATGAGCGGCAGCCATTCTTTACGATCCCGTTCGGTGCGTGAGTAGGGCAAGTCAAACAAGGTCATGCCGCGTTGTATGGTTTGATTGTAAAGCTGAGTATCTCGTAAACAAGTTAATAACGGTAAATCATAACGGCTTAAAAACGCGGGCAACTGCTGCGCTGATTGGGTTCGTGAATTAACCCGCATACCAATAATGCCGACTTTGACTTCATCATGGCGAACTGCTTTTAGCTCAGCCAGATCAGCGAAAAAATCGGCACAAGCCCAAAGATCAAAGGCCGATGGCAATACCGGAACGATGATGTGATCGACAAGGTGAATGGCGTGCTTGAGTTTTTTGCCGCTAAAGCACGCTGGCGTATCGAGGATGGCAACTTGACAGCCTTTGGGAGGGCGAGCGATATGATCTGTGCCGATATCCCAGCGCTGTATGCTGGGTAAGGATTTGGGTCGAAGATTAAGCCAGTGATGACTTGAATGCTGTTTATCTAGATCTCCAAGCATCACGGCATCGTCTTGCCATGCAAACCATGACGCTAAATGTGTGGCTAGTGTGGATTTGCCACTGCCTCCTTTGGGGTTGGCAATGAGGATTTTTCGCATTTGGTTTCCTTTGCTTAAATAGACATAAGCAACGGCTTTTTTGTTGCCTTAGACTGGTGTATGTAAGAATAACATAAATAATTGTGTGCAATTTGTCAGTATCGATAAAGGCTTTATATGTGTTGCATGAATTTAATGAATAAAAAAGCCCAAGTTTTTAACTTGGGCTTTTTTATTCAAGTGCGGGTTTATTTTGTAAGTTCAAGCAGCTTCACAAAGGCTTCGTCAAATTGCTTCAAACCTTCTTGTTGTAACTGTTCACCTGCGAGGTTGTAGTTAATGCCAAGTTGGCGAACAGCCACTAAATTTGCCACTGCGGCATCAATATGGGTATCGAGTGTATTGGCTGCTTTACCATGATCACGGAATAGCGCGAGGGTTGCATCAGGTACGGTGTTAACAGTTTCTGGTCCGATCAATTCTTCAACATACATCACATCGCTATACGCTTTGTTTTTAGTACCGGTTGAAGCCCACAGCAGACGTTGTGGGTGTGCACCCAATGCTTTAAGTGCGGCAAAACGATTACCATGAAACAGTTTTTTGTAGTGCTGATACGATACTTTTACAAAAGACAGCGCAACTTTGCCGCGCAACGCGAGTGCTTCTGGTGTGCCAATCGCTTCTAATTGTGGGTCAATCAAGCTATCAACACGTGACAAGAATACCGATGCAACGGCGTGTACGTGATCAACTGGCAAGCCAGCAGCAGCACGTGCTTCAAGACCGCGGATATAGGCAGTCAAAATATTGTCAACGTGAGTTAAGTTAAACATCAAGGTTACATTAACGTTAATCCCTGACGTAATCAGCTCTTCAAATGCAATCACGCCGGCTGGTGTCGCTGGCACTTTGATCATCACGTTCGGGCGGTTAATTTCAGCCCAAAGACGTTTGGCATTATCAATGGTGCCTTGTGCGTCGTTGGCGAGTGTCGGTGACACTTCCAAGCTCACATAACCATCAACACCTTTGGTTTCGTCGTAAATCGAGCGAGTTAAGTCGCAAGTGGCTTGAATGTCCGGCACCACCAACGCTTCGTAACGTTGTTCGGCAGTCAAATCTTGTTTTTTCAATTCAGCTAAATCACCGGTGTACAGCGGGTCAGAAGAGATTGATTTGTAAAAAATAGCCGGATTAGAAGTCACGCCAGCAATTGCGTCTTCTTTGAGAATTTTCGCCAATTCACCTGAGGCGATGAGACCACGCGAAAGATTGTCCAACCAGATACTTTGACCGAAAGGTTTAATTGCCGCAATTTTGCTCATAGTTACATACGCCTGTGTGAGTGGGTAATAATCATCTTGGGGCATTATCTAGTAACATCAAGAGGCTGGGTTTGTGTTTGCACAAACTGTCATGCTTTCTTGCGTTGTTTTTGTTTTATGTTACTGATACTTACTCCAAAACCCGTTGCGTTGGAAATTTTACCGCAAACTCACTACCTTCTCCGAGTCGCGACTCGACAGCCATTACCGCTTGGTGGCGATGCAAAATATGTTTCACAATGGCTAAACCTAAGCCAGTGCCACCGGTATTGCGTGAGCGGCCACGATCAACCCGATAAAACCGTTCAGTCAATCGCGGAACATGCTCTGGCGCAATGCCAATTCCGGTGTCTTTGACGACAAAGCACGCCTCATCACCGCGCATTTGCCAAGACAGCATGATCTTGCCGCCTGCCGGCGTATAGCGCACCGCATTGGACACGAGATTACCTAATGCCGAATGCAGCTCATCATGATTACCAATTAAGCGTTGGCGTGCGATGGATTCGATGCTGATGGTGTGGCGGCCTTGCGATAAACCTTCAGCCTCAATGCGGAGTAGCTGGAGTAGCTGAGGGATATCAACTTCTTCTCTTCTTTGAGCTGCTGACCATTTTCCAGCTTGGATAGCGTGAGCAAATCATCGACTAAACGCTGCATTCTTTGCGTTTGCTCGTACATTAACTGCATGTGCTGTTCACGCGTTGGTGCATCGATATGCGGCATATCAATCATGGTTTCAATGAAACCACCAACGACCGTGAGTGGGGTACGTAATTCATGCGAAACATTGGCAACAAAATCTCTATGTACAGTTTGTACGCGATCAAGCTGGGTAATGTCACGACTGAGTAAGAGCTTGCGCGTTGAATCAAAAGGAATCATCTGCACCGAGAGTACTTGCTCTTGAGGGCGCATGGTGCGCAAGGTGACGGGATGACTAAAATCTTGTTCTTTTAAATATTCACGCAATGCAGGGTGACGCAGTAAATTGGTAATTTGCTGACCAGAGTCGGTTTTTCGATTTAGGCCTAAGTGAATCTGGCTGGCTGGATTACACCATTCAATACGATCATATTCATCCAAAATGACCACGCCATCGGGCAAGGCTTCGGCTGCCGATAGAAAGCGATCGAGCGTATTGGCTAAGCGATCTTTGGATTTTTTTTGCGAACGTACTTGTTCATACAGTTGGTCAAATACATCTTGCCACAGCATCATGCTGCCCGGAACGGTATCCACATCAGGGTGTTTTAGCCATTGGTTGAGGCGATTAAGATTAATCAGGTGATAACAAATCGTGATACTGAGCATCACGAGTGCAAACATAAAGCCCCAGATAATATTGGTAATGGCGCTGATGGCAAAAGCGATAACAGCAATAAAAAAATACAAAAAAATCGAGCGCAGCCAGAACATGAAACGGCCTTTGGTAGTGCAAAAAAATGTTTGGCGACGTCAAAAATCATCAATGCGACGTGGTATTGATGATTTTTGCGGGCTTAGTTCACAGAGAGTCGATAGCCTGAACCACGAATCGTTTGAATTAAATTATCGTGCCCGGTCCCCTCTAACGACGATCTTAAGCGACGAATATGCACATCCACCGTCCGTTCTTCAACAAATACATGATCACCCCACACTTGATCGAGCAAATGAGCGCGCGAGTGCACACGTTCAGGATGCGTCATAAAAAAGTGTAATAAGCGAAACTCTGTGGGTCCTAAATCGAGCGGTTGAGCATTGCCAAACACCCGATGGGTAATCGGATCTAAACGTAGACCTTTGATTTCCACTGGGTCATCGGTGACTTGTGGTGCTCGGCGGCGCAAGACGGCTTTGATGCGCGCTTGCAATTCGCGTGGGCTAAATGGCTTGGTAATGTAATCATCCGCGCCGGTTTCTAAGCCAATGATTTTATCTTGTTCATCGGAGCGGGCAGTGAGCATGATCAATGGAATCGATCGAGTACGCTCATCAGCACGTAATTTTTTAGCAAAATCGATCCCTGTCATCCCCGGCAGCATCCAATCTAATAAAATAAGATCGGGCAGTGCGTTGCGAACTACGCTGCTAGCGGCCTCTGCAGAGTCTGCACGAATAATGTGATGACCGACTTGGGAAAGATTAAAAGCAATTAACTCTTGAATTGCTGGTTCGTCTTCAACCAGTAAAATTGTAGCGGCCATAGAGTGCTCCTCGCGGAAAAAGTTCAATTTGTTTGTTGCGAGAATAAGGCTTTTATATGAATAGAATATTACAAGTCGACGACTTGCCGATATATATTTTCAATCTATGTAAAGAAATGCACGGGGTATTTTTTGGATTTCCCCCCGACGCGGCGTTACAAAATGCTGACTTAGCACGTTGGTGATGCCCGCTATCGGCAGTGTGCGGTGTTTTTTGTCCTAGCGCCAAATCTATAAAATGCCGCTGTTAAATCAATCGTTGACCGCCTCTAGGCTGCGAAGCAAGTGAAAAAGCAGGGTATTATGGCGACTCCATTCGAGAGAGAGTGATTTTTATGGCTGGTTTATTGCCAACAACGCCGCAACCCACTGAACTGGTCTTGCATCAAGCTTCACGGGTGCTGGATATCGCCTTTGCCGATGGGGCTCGATTTCAGCTGCCGTGTGAGTTTTTGCGCGTTTCTAGTCCATCCGCCGAAGTGCGTGGCCATGGCATTGGTAACGAAGTGTTGCAAGTCGGTAAAGCCAAGGTCAATATCACCGCGATTGAGCCTGTTGGCCATTATGCGATCAAACTGGTGTTTGACGATGGCCATGATTCTGGCTTGTTCTCTTGGGAATATTTGTACGAGCTAGGGCGAGATCAAGCCGCGCTTTGGGATCAATATTTGCAAAAATTAGCGGCAGCTGGCGCGTCACGCTAGATTATTTAGATGGGTATATCTAGCTAGCCATTATTTGGTTGGCTTTTGAGTCATATACCTAAGGGTTATTAATAATGGGCTTAGGCTCAAATCAAAGAAATAGGTGCACGATGAGCGAACACGATCAAGCGACTCATTTTGGGTTTTAAAACCGTTAATGAATCAGAAAAAGCGCAGAAAGTCGCCGAGGTGTTTCACTCGGTCGCACAAAAGTACGATGTGATGAATGACTTGATGTCCGGTGGTCTGCATCGAATTTGGAAGTTTTTTACGATTGAAACCAGCGGTGTTAAAGCGGGCGATAAAGTGCTCGATATTGCTGGTGGTACGGGCGATTTATCGAAAGCTTTTGCCAAAAAAGTTGGTAAAACAGGTCAAGTGTGGCTGACAGATATTAATAGCTCCATGCTCGGTGTTGGCCGTGATCGTTTGATGGATCAAGGATTTGCACTGCCTGTTGCCCAGTGCGATGCGGAAAAACTGCCGTTTCCAGACAATTACTTTGATTTGGTATCAGTGGCGTTTGGTCTACGCAATATGACGCATAAAGATGCGGCATTAAAAGAAATGCATCGGGTGTTAAAACCAGGTGGTCGTTTGCTGGTGCTGGAGTTTTCTAAAGTGTGGGCGCCTTTAAAACCCGCTTATGATATTTACTCCTTTAAATTGTTGCCATTTATGGGCAAATTAGTCGCCAATGATGCCGATTCTTATCAGTATTTAGCCGAGTCAATTCGGATGCATCCTGATCAAGAAACGCTGAAGCAAATGATGCTCGATGCTGGGTTTGGTCGTGCAGATTTTCATAATTTGACGGGCGGTGTCGTGGCTTTGCATAAAGGCATTAAATTTTAACTTTGGGTATTGCGCTGCCACCCTTATTGATTAATGCCTGGCAGGAAATACCTGGGGTTTGGTGACATAACTTGCTTGCGGGCAAAGCCAATGTCAAAGACGCTAATGATGAAGAGTGCTGCGTGATGTTGCTAGCTGGAATTTTGAATCACCTATTCGCTCAAGCGCCGATGTTCGCCGCTGAGTTAGCGCCATTACAGGGCCGTACCTTTCGGGTGCAATTGCCCTTTGCTGCGGCAACGGTGGTGGTCACTGAGGCGGGTTTACTCGCCGATTCGCAGGCGGATGCTGAGGCGATCTTAACGCTGCCGGCGCGATTTTTTATTACGCGCTGGCGAGATCGGCCGGCGGCATCTCGGCTGGTGCAAATCAGCGGCGATGCTGAACTTGCCGGCAAGGTGGGGAATGTACTCGCGGCTTTGCAATGGGACGCGAGCGAGGATTTATCCTTATTGCTGGGCGATGTGCTGGCCGAACGTGTGCGCCGTGTCGCGGTCAGCATGGTGCGTACGCCGCAAGCGATGGGGGAGCGGATGGCGCAAACCTTGGTTGAATATTGTCGCGATGAACAAAAAATGTTGCCGCAAGCGTATGCAGTGACCCAGTTTTGTGATCAAGTTGACCATTTGCGCGATGATGTTGCTCGGCTCGAATTACGCTTACGCCGTCTTGAACGTTCTTAATTAGTCTCAGCCAGTTGGGCGTAGTGCGCTGCGTAATTGGCTTCACGGAAATCTCGGATGTCTTTGTTTCGCTTTATTAAAATCGCTCGTGTCGTTGTTCAATTTGGCCTAGATGAATTTTTACTTGGTCACGAGCGAGTACGTGGTTTGGGGCAAATCGTTAATCGCGCTTTATTTTGGCGTCGCCTCGATCAGCCGCGTGCGGTGCGCTTACGTTTGGCGTTGGAGTCATTAGGGCCGATTTTCGTTAAGTTTGGTCAGGTGCTGTCGACTCGACGTGATTTAATGCCGCTGGACATTGCCAATGAATTGGCCCAATTGCAAGACAATGTGCCGCCATTTGCTTCTGCAGTGGCGATTGAGCAGATTGAGCGCAGTGCCGGACGATCGATTGCCGAGTTATTTCTTGAGTTTGATCCACAGCCAGTTGCCTCAGCTTCGGTGGCGCAAGTGCATCGGGCGCGCTTGCATAATGGGCAGGCGGTTGCCGTTAAAGTCTTACGTCCGGGCATTTTGCCGGTGATCGAAAGCGATTTGGCCTTATTGAAAACGCTGGCGGTGTTAGTTGAAAAACTATTTGCTGACGGCAAGCGTTTAAGACCGCGTGAAGTGGTTGCTGAGTTTGATCGCTATTTGCACGATGAACTGGATTTAATGCATGAGGCGGCCAATGCCAGCCAACTGCGGCGTAATTTTCTCCATTCCGATCAATTAATTGTGCCAGAAGTGTTTTATGACTTTTGTTCACGAGAAGTTTTGGTTTTGGAATGGATGGACGGTATTCCGATTGGCCGCATTGATGAATTAAAAGCGGCGGGTATGGATTTGAAAAAACTCAGTCGATTTGGCGTAGAGATTTTCTTTAGCCAAGTCTTTCGCCATGGTTTTTTTCATGCCGATATGCATCCGGGTAATATTTTTGTCGCGCCTGATAACAGGTATATCGCGCTAGACTTTGGTATTGTTGGTACTCTGAGTGATACCGATAAGCAGTATCTGGCGATTAATTTCTTGGCCTTTTTTAACCGCGATTATCATCGCGTTGCCACGGCGCATATTGAATGCGGTTGGGTGCCAGCAGATACCCGAGTTGAAGCGCTTGAATCAGCGATTCGCACCGTGTGTGAGCCGTTTTTCAATAAGCCATTAAGCCAAATATCGTTTGGTTTTGTATTGCTGCGTTTATTTGAAACCTCACGCCGGTTTAATGTCGAAATCCAACCACAACTGGTGCTATTACAAAAAACCTTGCTCAATATTGAAGGCCTCGGTCGTCAGCTCGATCCGGATTTGGATTTATGGCAAACCGCTAAGCCATTTTTAGAGCGCTGGATGAATGAGCAAATGGGTTGGCGGGGTTTGATTTTGACCTTAAAAAAAAGAAGCGCCACAATGGGCGACATTACTGCCAACCTTACCGCGTAAGCTTAATGAAGTACTGAATCAAAACCACACCGAATTATTGCTTACCGGCTATCGTGGGCTGATGTGGGAGCAAAAAAAGCGCAATGCGATTCTGGCGGTGATTGCCGGATTGCTAGCGGGTATTTTGCTATCCATATGGTGGTAAGCCACGTATAAATCATCGGCGTTGACACGGTAATCGCCACTATAAGTGATTGGCTGGTAATGACTGCGGATTATGCGTTTTGATTCTACGGATGAAACAGATCATTCTCGTCAGCGGATTGATGCGAGCAAGTCCTGTATTGTTGGCGCCAGCGATGGCTGGCCCACAAGGCGAGTCTGCCGCTGGCCAATTTTCACTCGCACCGGCACAGCAGCGTGCAACCATTCAAAAACACTTAACGCACAGCAAGGCTTTCAGACGGTTGCTGCATTATTTGATTGCCGCAGTTTGATCGTTTAGTCATTGATCGCTGTGTAACGCAACTGGCCGCGGCACCGCGACAAACTCGGTTGGCGATTAATTTATTTGGTATTTCTATCGCCGATCTTGAGTTTATGGCTTGGCTTGGCGATCGATTGAATGCCGCACCGCATTTCGCGCAGCGGCTGAGTTTTGAATTGGCAGAGCATGAAGTAATGAATCAATTGGCCGATGTGGCTGGCTTTATCGCCAAAATGACGCCATTGCAGGTGCAAGTTGGCTTAGATCATGTCGGCCGTGGCCTGAGTTCATTGGCGTATTTAAACCGGTTTAAAGTGCATTATCTCAAAATCGATGGTGCGTTTAGTCAGCACATTGATCACAACCCAGATCAGCAATTTTATATGGATGCGATGATTAAAATTGCCCATGGTTTGGATTTTTTGGTGATTGCCAAATCAGTTGAAACGGCAGCCGAGCAGGCAACGTTAGCGGCGATACGAATCGATGGTATCCAAGCCTATGCCGTCGAAGAAATCATGCGGTGGGATGTTGCTTGATAGGGTATCGACTTCTGGATTATATTCAATAAGCGGTTTGTCGATATACCTGCTGAAATGTATCTATGGCAATGTCGGTTGTTGCTGCATCGTAGTCGAACGGCCTCAGCCAATGATGCCGGCTGAGGGCTTGGGTTTAAATCACAATCACTGGCTCATTGCTCAGTTCGTTAGGATTCTCGCTATCGATTGGCAAAGGAAAGTGCAGCGCTAATAAGTCGCCCAATTGCTTGAGCGTTTGGCTTAAACCGGGCAGCACCTGATTGGCGGCCAGATCGCGCTCTAATTGCTGGCAAATGGCTTGCCACTGCGCTGGCGGTACTTTGTTGGCAATGCCACGATCAGCCACTAATTCCAATTGGCGCTCAGCCAGTAACAAATACAACACGATGCCGGTATTGCCCTCGGTGTCCCAAACGCGTAGATCAGAAAACCAGCTTAGCGCTCGCTCACGCGCGGTGGTGTTTTGCCAAATTAAAGCCATCGGTAAGCGCGCTTCGATGATTAATCGAATCTCACCCCGATGCCCTTGCTCTGCGCTGGTAATGACTTGGCTGAGTGCCGCTTGGTTCGCAGCATTAAAATATTGCACCGCCTGATTGGGTTTTAAGTGCAGCCAGAGGCGTTTGAATTTTTGCATTACCATCCTCCCGAGGCACCACCGCCTCCAAATCCACCACCACCGCCGCTGAAACCGCCGCCGCCAAATCCGCCACCACCATAGCCGCCACCGCGATGATTAAAACCGCCGCCGCGTCCGCTTTGATGGCTTAAAACGAGACCGATGAGTTCGACAAATAAACGACTCGTAACAATACTCAGTGTCAGCGCCATCCCTAGGCCAAGTAGCAAAGCCAGCGCGATTGGTGTGCCGGTGCTGATGGCGGCAAAACCACTCACTGCCGCTACACCGCCACGCCCCAACCAGCGACCGCCGATTTGGCTCAAAATAAAGCCAGCAAATAAAATCCCCGCTAATGTCAGCGGCTCTAAGCCAAGGATTTTAAACGGCGCGGCAGCGGCCGGCGCCGTCGCTGCTGCTGGCGGCAGTGCTTCGCCGTCAATTACAGCGCTGATTTTGGCGACGCCAGCATCAATGCCGCCGACAAAATCGCCTTGCCGGAAAGCGGGCAAAATAAACTCGCGAATAATTCGGCTACTCACCACATCGGGTAGCGCGCCTTCAAGACCTCGGCCAACTTCGATACGCACTTTTTTGTCGTCTTTGGCGACCAACAGCAGCACACCATCATCTACGCCTTTGCGGCCCAATTGCCATTGATCGACGACTTTAATCGCAAATTGCTCAATGCTGTCGTCGCCGGTACTAGGCACAATCAGCACTGCCAATTGGCTACCTTTGCGCTGCTCTAAACTGGCTAACTGCTGATCTAAAGTTGCAGTTTGCTGGGCATTGAGCGTCTGCGTTAAATCGGTCACACGGGCATTAAGCTGGGGTATTGCGATGCTGGCAGCAAATAAAAAAGGGCATAGCAATATACCTAACATATAGATTAATAATTGGCAGCGGCGCTGCATTATTTTTTCTCGCCACTAAAGTCCACCGTTGGCGCACTGGAAATCGCTTTTTCGTTTTCAACGCTAAAGTTGGGTTTCACTTCGATGCCAAAAATCTTGGCTGTCAGATTAGTGGGGAAGGTTCGCGCAGTGGTATTAAAGGCTTTCACATCTTGGATATAGCGATTACGCGCGACGGTAATTCGATTTTCGGTGCCTTCAAGTTGGGCCGATAAATCGCGGAAGTTTTCATTGGCTTTTAGATCGGGATATTTTTCTGAAATCGCCATCAAGCGTGATAATGCCGAGCCCATACCCGCTTGCGCTTCTTGAAAACGCTTGAGTGCGGCAGGGTCATTGGCGAGTTCTGGGGTGACTTGAATGCTGCCAACTTTGGCGCGCGCCTCGGTGACACCGAGCAATACTTTTTCTTCATGCGCGGCATAGCCTTTCACCACATTGACTAAATTAGGGACTAAGTCGGCACGGCGCTGATATTGATTGAGCACTTCGGACCAAGCCGCAGCCACCGTTTCATCTTGTGCTTGCAATGCGTTATAGCCGCATCCGGTGAGGAACAAAGCCAAAATCCCGCTGATGAATAATCGTTTCATGCCGTGCTCCTAAAAAAATTTAATTGAGGCAGTTTATATCAATTTTAATTACGACTTTCTTAATGCTTACCGGAGTGTTGAGTGCACGACACGGTTTATGCAATTCACCAGGAAAAAAGATGGCATACATGCCAGCACTTAACACCAGCCGTGATTCATTTTCTTGTGGGTGAACAAAAGCAATATCGCGCTCGGCCAATTGATCGACACTCAAGCTGAGCGCTGGATTGGGTGGTAAATAGCCAATCACTTCTTCACCAGCAACCAAGTATTGAATATCAATATAGCGTTGATGAAACTCGGGCATGCCCGTTTCCCAAGGTTGGGTCATGGGTGTTTGCACAATGGCAATCATGCGCTCGCCATCGAGCGGATAGCGGCCTGCTGCCATGGTTGTGAAGTCGGTATGGCGTAAATAATTGAGTGCGGTTTCGATGATGGCCGGTAAAGCGCCGTTGGATTGATTTAAATGGCCAAGTAGCATGATATTGATGTCTAGTTTGAAATAAGCGTGTCTGTAATATTACAGCATCGTAATTATGTCGCTTGCCATCTTATTACCCAAACTTGATGATCTTGACCTTAAATTGAAGGGTCAATGATGAAACTCAAACTATGTTGTGCCTTGGTTTTGCTGTCGAGCAGTGTGATTGCGGCCGATCCACGGATGCCAGAACAAATGCTACGCGGCAAAAATTCGCAGTATCAAGATGGTTTTCGCGATGGTTTTCGTGAAGCGGTTCGCATGATGAATGGCGGCGGCCATGGGAACAATAACAATGGCAATAAAAATCGTGAAATTCGCATTTCACGCGCAACGTATGGCGCATCGCGCGGCAGTTGTGATTTTACCCAGCGCCTTGCCCGCTCAGCCAATGGACGCACGGCGTATGAATTTAAAGCGGGGAATCAGTGGTGTGGCGATCCGGCGGATGGTCGTAAAAAAACCGCGACGATCGAATATTTTTGCCGTGGTGATTTGAAAAAAATCGATGTCCGTGAAGGTCGCTCTGAAACCTTGCGCTGCGATAATCTGTACTGACATTGGCGATGAATTAAAAAAGGCCACTCTTGCGAGTGGCCTTTGCTTTGCGATGGATGGTTTATTTCAATTTATCCACTTGCACATTTAAGCTGTGCAATTTGTCGTGTAGCTCGATCACTTGCGCTTTGTCTTTTTCCACCAAATGCGCTGGCGCTTTTTCTGTGTAGCCTGGCTTTTCTAGCTTGGCGACGAGTTTTTCTAGCGCATCGCTGGTTTTGCCGATTTCTTTATTCAAGCGCGCGGTTTCTGCGGCTTTATCGATTTCGACTTTGAGCATCAAGCGCGTGGTGCCTGCTACGGCAACGGGTGCATCGCCTTCAGGCAACTTCGCAACGATATTCACTTCCGACAATTTCACCAGTGGCAGCAAATACTTGGCGTATTTTTGCAGCTCGGGTCCGCCTTCAACAAACATCGGTACTTTTAGCGCTGGGCTCAGGCCCATTTCGCCGCGCAAATTCCGCGCCGCAAAGGCAATCGCTTTGAGCTCAGTAATCGCCGCTACCGCTTCCGGTTTGATCTTCGATGCATCCGCAACCGGCCACGCCGCCATCATCAATGACTCGGTGTCTTTCTTGCCCGCCAGTGGTGCCACGGTTTGCCAGATTTCTTCCGAAATAAACGGCATGATCGGGTGAATCAAGCGCAGGATGGTCTCTAACACGCGAATCAAAGTACGGCGCGCCGCACGTTGTTGTGGCTCGGTGCCGTGCTGGGTTTGTACTTTCGCTAGCTCGATATACCAATCGCAATATTCATTCCACGTGAATTCGTAGATCGCTTGCGCCGCCAAATCGAAACGGAAGGTATCGAGCGCGGTGGTGATGGTGGTTTCTGTCTCTTGCAGACGAGAAATAATCCACTCATCGGCAAAGCTGTATTCCAACTCTGCACCGTCTTCGAGGCCGCAATCTTTGTCGACGACATTCATCATCACAAAGCGCGTGGCGTTCCAGATTTTGTTGCAGAAATTGCGATATCCATCGCAACGCTTCTGGTCAAAATTGATCGAGCGGCCGAGTGATGCCAATGACGCAAACGTGAAACGCAGTGCGTCTACACCATACGCTGGAATGCCTTCTGGGAATTCCTTGGCGGTTTTGGCTGCGACTTTCGGCGCGTTCTCTGGGCGACGTAATCCGGTGGTGCGCTTTTCTAGCAAGGGCTCAAGCGCGATACCGTCGATCAAATCAACCGGGTCGAGCACGTTGCCTTCGGATTTGGACATTTTCTGTCCTTCCGCATCGCGCACCAAACCGTGGATATACACGTGTTTGAACGGTACTTTGCCGGTAAAATGCTTGGTCATCATAATCATTCGGGCAACCCAGAAGAAAATAATGTCGTAGCCAGTCACGAGCACCGATGAAGGCAAGAACGCTTTCAAATCCGGTGTTTCATTCGGCCAACCGTGGCTAGAGAATGGCACCAGCGCCGAAGAGAACCACGTATCAAGTACGTCGTTATCACGCGTTACAGACTTGCCGCCAGCCTTCGCAACCGCTTCCGCTTCGGTACGCGCCACATACACTTGGCCGTCTTCATCGTACCAAGCTGGGATTTGATGGCCCCACCACAATTGGCGAGAAATACACCAGTCTTGGATGTTATTGAGCCATGAGTTGTAGGTATTCACCCAGTCATTTGGCACAAATTGCACTTCGCCGCTGTGAACGGCTTCAAGCGCTTTTTCGGTAATGCTGGTGCCATCAGTGGCAGGCTTGCTCATTGCCATAAACCATTGGTCGGTCAGCAATGGCTCGATCACCGTGCCTGTACGATCACCACGCGGCACCATCAATTTGTGCGGTTTAGTGTCGAGTAACAGACCTTGTGCATCCAAATCAGCGAGCATCGCTTTACGCGCTTCAGCTGTGGTCATGCCGGCATACGCCGCTGGCAATTCAACGCTGCCAAGGCTGGCGCCTTCAAAGCTAAATACTTGCGCTTTGGCCAAAATCGTCGCTTGCAAGCTCATCACATTGATCAGTTGCGTGTTGTGACGTTTACCAACTTGGTAGTCGTTAAAGTCATGCGCTGGGGTGATTTTTACAAAACCAGTACCGAAGGCTTTATCAACGTATTCGTCGGCAATGACGGGGATTTGGCGGCCTGTGAGTGGCAGCTCAACCATTTTGCCAACCAGATGCAAGAAGCGCTCGTCATCTGGCGCAATCGCGACTGCCACGTCACCCAAGAGGGTTTCAGGACGCGTGGTGGCGACGGTGATGAATTCATCACTGCCCACAACCGGATATTTGATATGCCACATATGGCCGTTTTCTTCTTCGGAAATCACTTCCAAATCAGAAACAGCGGTGCCGAGTTTAGCGTCCCAGTTTGATAGGCGTTTACCGCGGTAAATCAAGCCTTCTTCAAACAGGCGAACAAAAGCTTCGACGACGGCGGTCGACATTTTGTCGTCCATCGTAAAGTATTCGCGGCTCCAATCGACAGACGAGCCCATGCGGCGCATTTGGCTGGTGATGGTGTCGCCGGATTCTTTTTTCCATTCCCATACTTTCTCGAGGAAAGCAGGGCGGCCGAGTTCGTGGCGGCTAATGCCTTGTGCATCGAGCTGGCGTTCTACCACGATTTGCGTGGCGATACCGGCATGATCGGTGCCTGGCAGCCACAAGGTATTGTCGCCGCGCATGCGGTGGTAACGCGTTAGGCCATCCATGATGGTCTGATTAAACGCGTGGCCCATATGCAGCGTGCCAGTGACGTTCGGCGGTGGCAATTGGATACAAAATGCCTCGCGAGCAAGGTCCATGCTCGGTTGGAAGTAGCCTTGGCTTTCCCAAAACGGGTACCAATGCGATTCAATATTCTGTGGCTCGAAGCTCTTGGCGAGTTCCATGGTGCGTGCTCAGTTAAAGCGAAACCATAGATTATAAAGCTTGCTTGGCGCGAATGGGGAATGCCGCAAAAAAAACGCAGCGGCAATATTTTTTTTACCACTGTAAATGTTGTTGGCGGGTAATGAGCCAACATCCATCGCTCTCGATAAATTGGTATTTATTTGATTGTTGTATCAATACCAATTTGTGCTTTGTGGTTTTGTCGTTAGCGATGAAGCGGACTATTCTCGATGACACTAGGGATTGCCCTAGTGTCAAAATATAAAAACGAGGATGAGAGAGATGAAGAATCAACACCAAGGTTGGCGTTTACGCCTGTCGGTGGTCGCGCTGGGTTTGCTGCTCAGTAGTGGGGTTTTTGCTGCTGAGTGGGCCGAAGGAACGACGTATACCGCTGGAACGCAAGTAACTTATGCCGGTAAGACCTATACCGCCCGTTCAACGCATACCGCGTATGTGGGTGCAGGCTGGAATCCGGCAGCAACGCCAACGCTGTGGGAAGCCGTGAGCGCGAGCAGCACTGCCGCACCAACGAGCACACCAACGCCAGTGGCCAGTGCCACGCCAAAACCAGTTTCTAGTGCGACGCCAACGCCCACGGCAACTGCTTCACCCATCACGACGCCGACGCCCACCAGCGCTGCACCAGTGGGTAATTGTTTGGCGGTTTGGAATAGCGCCAGTACCTATAACGGCGGTCAGCGAGTGAGTTATAACGGCCGAAATTTTGAGGCCAAATGGTGGACACAAGGCAATACACCATCGGCCAGCGATCAATGGGGCCCGTGGAAAGATTTAGGCGCTTGCGGGGTAGCGCCAACATCGTCACCCACAGTGACACCGACGATTACACCGACAGTGACGCCAAGCGCCACACCGACGACCAGCCCAACAGCCACTCCAAGCGCTACGCCAAGCGCTACGCCAAGCACCACGCCGACAGCCACACCAACCGCGACACCAAGTAGCACACCAACGCCGCCAGTTGGGAATAACGACGCTTGCCGCCCTGAAGGCATGGCGGTGTCTGCGGTAGCCAATGTGCCGTATTGCTTGGTGTACGACACCGCTGGCCGTGAGCAACTTGCCAATGGTTTGCAGCGCCGTAATATTGGCTACTTCACCAATTGGCGCACCGGCAAAGACGGCAAGCAACGCTATTTAGCCAGTGATATTCCGTGGAAAAATCTAACGCACATTAACTACGCCTTCGCGCATATCGATAGCAGCAATAAAATTTCGGTCAATGCCGAAGTGGCAGGCAATGAATCCACCGATATGACATGGCCGGGGGTTGTAGGCGCAGAGATGGACCCGAGCTTGGCGTTTAAAGGGCATTTCAATTTGCTCGCCAAATACAAAAATCAATACCCCAATATGCGCGTGTTGGTGTCGATTGGCGGTTGGGCAGAAACTGGCGGCTACTTTGGCGCAGATGGCAAACGCGTGTCGTCTGGTGGGTTTTATTCGATGACGACCAACGCCGATGGCTCAATCAATACTGCAGGAATTAATACCTTTGCCGATTCAGTGGTGGCGTTCCTGCGTCAATACCAATTTGACGGCGCGGATCTTGATTATGAATATCCAACCTCACTCAAAGACGCGGGCAATCCACTCGATTGGACGGCTTCTACGCCGCGCCTAAAAGGCCTACAAGCGAGCTACCGTGAATTGATGCGTGTATTGCGTGAAAAACTCAATGCCGCCTCTGTTGCAGATAATAAATACTATCAACTCACCGCCGCCGTACCGGCTTCGGGCTATTTATTACGCGGCATGGAAACCTTCCAAGCGGCCAAATACCTCGATTTCTTAAACGTAATGAGCTACGACTTACACGGCACTTGGAGCCCCTACGTTGGCCCGAATGCGGCCTTGTTTGATGATGGTAAAGACGGCGAATTGGTGTTTTACAACATCTATAACGACCCGCAATACAAAGGCCTTGGCTATCTGAATACCGATTGGGCCTACCATTTTTATCGCGGCATGATGCCAGCAGGGCGCATCAATATGGGTGTGCCGTATTACACCCGTGGCTGGCGTGATGTGAAGGGCGGCGGTGCTGGCGGTTTGTGGGGCGATGCCACCACGCAAACCTGCCCACCGGGCTTGGTTGCACCGTGTGGCATTGGTGCATATGGCATCGACAATATCTGGTTTGACGTCGATGCCAACGGCAAGGAACAAGCCGATGGCTCCAATCCAATGTGGCATGCCAAAAATCTAGAAAAAGGCATTGCCGGTGATTACCTCGCGCAGTTCAATATGTCTGCTGCCAATATCGTCGGTAAATACACAAGGTATTACGATCCAACGCTCGTAGCATCTTGGCTGTGGAACGATACCACCAAGGTATTTATCTCGACTGAAGATGAAACCGCAATGCAAACCAAGGCCGATTGGATTATCAAAAACGGCATTGGCGGCGCGATGAACTGGGAATTGGCTGGCGACTACGATTGGGATGCCAACCAAGCCAATCTGAACGGCGGCAAAGGTCAGTACGTACCGGGTTCAAGCCTAACGCGTCTGTTGGCGGATAAATTCCGTAGCGCAGCGCCTTATGGCAATACCGTCGCGAGTAGCGCCAATCCGGTGAGCACCATTAACGCCGACTGAAGTGATTGACGTGAGTGTGGAATTGAATAAATTCCCCATGGGCGACGATAATTTCCCGATCACGCCAACGCTGCATATCGTCAACAACACCGGTGTAGCGATTCCATCGGGTGGCAAAATCCGCTTCCAATATCCTGTATCAGCGCCGGATAATTTAAGCGGCGGCGCAATCACCGCAGTGGCATCGGGCCATACCGGCAATAATATCGGCGGCTTAAAAGGCGATTTTCACACCGTGGAAATGGCACTACCGGCCTTAGCCATTGGCGCAGCCAAAGACGTGAAAGTGACGTATCGCTTACCGATTAGCGGACCAAGCAATGTGCAAATCACGCTCAAAGGCAAAACATTCGCCATCAAGCAAGAACAACCCAATAAACCAATTGGGAAGTTTTGATCCTAGTTTTTAGTTATTGAAGTAATGGGTATCTGACGCTGAGTGTTGATATTTAACGCTTGGGGTTAGATACCCTTTTTTATGCTCACTTTCAATCGCGTGATCGTTGGTTTAAGCAAGGCAATAAACCGTCGGTTTTGCTGTTCTTTACCGAAGTTGTGAACATGTTTGGCTAAAAATCGGCTTGATTTATGATATGCGCATATATAGTATGTACACATATAAAAAGGAGAGTGTTATGTTGAGTTGGTCTTTTAGTGCAACTGTCACTACACAGGCTCGCGCTGAGCAAATTTGGTCGCTTTGGTCTGAACCACAAAATTGGAGCTTATGGGACGAGGGCATTGAATGGGTGCAACTAGATGGTGAATTTGTTAGTGGCACAAAAGGTTTTTTAAAGCCCGTCGGCGCAGGAAAAATTCGCTTTCAAATTTTAGAATCCGTGCGTAATCAAAGCTTTCGTGACCGCAGCTTTCTGCCGCTAACGCATTTGGATTTTTGCCATCAATATACGCCGAATGCTGATAAATCCGGTGGCTTGCTGCATTACAGCGTTCAAATTCATGGCTGGCTGATGCCGCTGTTTTGGTTTGTTATCGGCCGGGATGTGAAGAAAAATCTAGCGCTTAATATGCGTAAACTTGCGCAGCATGCGGAGCAACTACCATGACCACGCGCTATTGGCTCGGCGTGGTATCTCGCTCGCATGTGGAGCGCGGTGTTGCTGGTGGTTTTGCGCAGCTATGTCATGGAAAGGCTGCACCACTTAAACGTATGCGCATTGGTGATTATTTAATTTACTACTCGCCAAAAACCGATATGGATGACGGTGATCCACTACAAATGTTCACCGCGATTGGCATCGTTGCCGATAATTTAGTATATCAATACGCGATGAGTGCCGACTTCGTCCCATATCGGCGTAATATTCAGTACCAAAGCTGCCGCGCCGCGCCGATCAAGCCGCTAATCTCGCAACTTGGGTTTATTAAAGACCCAGCGCATTGGGGGGCCCCGCTCCGATTTGGCCATTTAGAAATCAGTGCTGCTGATTTTCAACTGATTGCCAGTGCGATGCAATTAAGCCCTGCCCACAGACCATGACAGAACACGATGACAGACAATTCCGCATTCCCTTTTAGTCAGCCCAAAGCAAGCGACAGCACTGGCCTTTTGCTGTGGCAACTGACAACACAATGGCAGCGCGCCATCAACGCTGCGCTTAAACCACATGCTTTAACACAAGTGCAATTCGTGTTACTTGCGTCCTTGTTATGGCTAACAAAGAGCGAGCCATGCATTACACAAATTATGCTGGCGCGGCACACTAAGCTTGATGTCATGATGACTTCGCAAGTGCTACGTAATCTAGAAAAACGTGGCCTTATTTTACGGCTGCCTCATCCAAGGGATATCCGCGCCAAAATGCTAGCGCTTACGTCTGCTGGTCACGCACTCGCGATTCAGGCTGTCCCTGCGGTGGAAGGCGTTGATGAGCTTTATTTTGGTCAGATGGGTGAGGAGCGGGCAGTGTTTAATGCGCGTTTGTGTCAGCTTATTGAAAACTAAGTAGAAACGCATTGCCGCGCTAATGGCGCATAGTGAAATCGATACGAGCAAATAAATTGATTTAGATGCTAGTTTTAAGTTGTATTTGAATGGGTATATTACTGTATCTATTGATATTAAAGGTTTGTAGTAAGATACCTATTTTTTATGGTTCATGTTTCAGTGTTGGATTTTCAGTAAATTTAACCATCAAACGCAGCTTTCGCTGCGCTGCATTGGACTGTGGCACTCGGGAAATTAAAACCAATATCGAGGGTAACTACCGCGTTGCCTGAGGTTGTTGATTAGATATCCAATCCCGACAATGCTCAATGCACCAAGCAATACCGGCGTAATTAGAAAACCAAATCCCGGATGAGTTGCCATCACCAATAATGGATTTGCTCCTGCTGGGGCATGCACTGTTCGGGTGATTTGCATGAGGGCTAAAGCCAAACCAACGGCCAGCGCTTCTGACCACCAAAAATCGCCTACGGCATACAGCATGGTTAAGCCGACAAGAGTGGTTATCAAATGGCCGCCGATCACGCTGCGTGGCTGAGCTAACGGCGAATCAGGTAATCCAAAAACTAAAACACAGCTCGCACCAAATGGGGCCATCAGCCAAGAAAATTCAGAAATTTTTGATAACCACGCGGTGATTCCAATGGCTAAAAAAGCCCCTAGCATGGAGATCAATACAAATTGAGTGGATGGCACTGGCGGTGCTTTTGAGTTAAGGCGAAATTTAAAAGCCATGATCGAGCTCCAATTTGCAGGTAGATGATTAGCTAGGATACTGATCGGTGTATGATTAAGTCAACAGATCGGTATACTTGTTGTTAATGTTCATATTAAAATGACCGTTATGAATACATCTGATCAAATTGTTAATGCAGCACTGAACGAGTTCTATCAGCATGGTTTTCACGCAACCGGTGTTGATCAACTCAGCCGTGTTGCTGGTGTGACCAAGCGGACCTTGTATCGTTATTTTCCGAGTAAAGACCACTTAATTGAGGCGGCATTAAACTTGCGTGATAACGCAGTTTTTTGAACGCATGCAGGCTTTTGTTGAGGCAGCAGACGTTGTTGATCGACCACAAGCATATGTGGCTTTTTTGGCGAATTGGGGTAATGAAGACCGCTTTTGTGGGTGTGCATTTATTAATGCGGCCGCTGAGTTTGCGGAACATAGCGCCGGCCCGCATGTTTTGTCCAAAGCGCATAAATTGCGCGTCTTGAATTACCTTGAAATGATTTGTGCTCAAGCTGGCGCAATGGATCCAGCAACAATGGCAATGCAATTGTTTTTAATTGGTGAGGGATTGATTGTTGCAATGCAGACGATGGGGCCTTCTGCATTATTGCTTGAGGCGGCATCAAAATCAGTCGCGCAAATATTCCAAGCACCGTAAATAGTACATTTGGAAAGTGCAAAGTGAGGTGCTGGTCGTTAGGCTAGCGATTTTAATGATTGGTTTGAAGTTGTATTGATAGGGTATCTAGCGCTGAGTGTTGATGTTTAACGCTTGGGGTTAGATACCCTTTTTTGATGGTTTTTTCGCGGTTGCAGTTGGCTGTGCAATTCACGCTCAAACGCTGCTTTCGCTGCTTTCGCTGCGTTTGAGCTGAGTGTGCTGGTTTTGTGGCTTGAGTGTCGCGGGTGGTGTTCAGTTTATTCTGCGTTTTTAATCAGCCCTTGGCTGATTAATTCTTGTTTGACTAATTCACTAATTCTTGGCGCGAGGCGGGTTTCTAGTTCTTGGCTGATTTCGCTGGTGAGTTCGCGTAGCGTGTCGCCGTAAAATTGCGCCATGAGTTTAGAGAAATGCTGCCGGGCTAATTGCTCGACTTCGCTAGCGATGTCGACGGCTAATTGTGCGCCGACGATGGCCGTGATATCGGCGACGGCGGCTTCGCTGAGTGTGTTGGCGCTGCTCGATTCGTCTGGCGTGCTAAGTACTTGCGGAGCGCTTTCGACGTCGTCTTCCCAAACTAGCGTGCTGGTGGCAACCAGCCGTGTGGGCTGGCGGTTGGTGCTGGTCTCGATGGCGGGTGGTGCTGCCGGTTCGGATGCTAACTCGGATGCGGGCTGCGCTGGTAGGGGGGCGAGTTCTGCGGCAACTGGTTCGGCGTTTACTTCGTGATTGCTGTCGATTGGGGTTGAGAAGTCGATGATTAAATCATCGGCAACACATTCAAATGGTGTGGCAATGGGCTCGGCGAGCGGTTTACTGGCTGGGATTAGCGGAATTTCGTCTTCGATGGCGGCAAGATCTAAGCGCGGCAGATTAAAAAAGATCGGCTCGGCTGGGTTGGCTTGCACGGGCTCGCTGATGGCGATTACTGGCTTTTCGTGGATGACGATGGCCGGTGGAGGGGTGTATTGAGGCTCGCTATCGGGTGAGGACAGCGTCGAGAACATTAAAATCGGAATGCCCTGATTTTGCATGGGTTCGCGAACCAGGGCGGCAGCGGGCTCGTCGCTGAGACTACGCTCGATATGCTCGATTTTTTGCAGTAGTTCTTCTTGGCTAATCACATCGGTGAGCACCGGAATGTCGGCTAGCTTGGGCGCGAGATCGGTGAGAACGGGAATTTCATCCTGCGTTTTGCCCGCAGGGCTACGATGGCGCGCCATTAGCGCGTCCATTTTATTAAATAAGGGGCTTACCGTGTCTTCATTGAGCGGTAGGTTCTGTTCGGCCACGGTTGAGTAGCTCCTGCATGTCGGTTGCATTGGGGGTAAAGCCTTGTGCTTTATATGCGGCCCAGCGGCTGCGTGCGGCGGCTTTGAGGGCTTCGTCGCTGTCGACAATTTCGATTAAACGGTCAAATTCGCTAAAGCGGGGCGCCACGCGCTCAGTCCAGTTAAATAGCACGCTGCGCGGTGTGATTAATTCAACACGGTGATCAATAATAATCGGCGTTTGATCGGCAAACTCGGCGTCGGCTTGGCAATGCGGTAAAAATCCGGCAGGTGGGATTTCCCAAAGCAGGCGATCCAGTACGCTGGTTGCAGCTTCTGAGCCAGTTAAGATGAACATGCGATGGCCTTGCAGCAGGGCTTTACCCACTAATTGGCACAGCGCGGATTCTCGGTTATTCACATTAAAATAAAATGAAATTTCAGTCATGGTGTTTTGCGCCACGCGGTAAATAGCGTGGCGCTACACTCCTTTTAGCTTTGTTGCGCGCGTAGATATTCAACTAATAAGGGTACAGGGCGGCCAGTAGCGCCTTTGGCTGCGCCTGATTTCCACGCAGTGCCAGCAATATCCAGATGCGCCCAATGATATTTTTTGGTAAAGCGCGATAAGAACGCTGCAGCCGTGATCGAGCCGGCTGGACGGCCACCAATATTGGCCATATCGGCAAAGTTCGATTTCAATTGCTCTTGGTATTCGTCAAACAACGGCATTTGCCAGGCTTTGTCATCCGATTGACGTGAGGCGCTGAGTAAATCAGCGGCCAATTGCTCGTTATTGGCATACAGCCCCGTCGTGGTGTGGCCCAGGGCAATAATGCAAGCGCCAGTCAGTGTGGCGATATCAATCACCGCGGCTGGTTCAAAGCGCTCAACATAGGTGAGGGCGTCGCATAAAATCAAACGGCCTTCGGCGTCGGTATTGAGGATTTCAATGGTTTGCCCGCTCATGCTGGTGACAATATCACCGGGCTTGACGGCGTTGCCATTGGGCATGTTTTCACACGCCGGAATCACGCCCACTAAATTGATTTTGAGGTCCAGTTCGGCAACGGCACGGAACACGCCGAGCACGGTGGCTGCGCCGCACATATCGTATTTCATTTCGTCCATGCCTTCGCCGGGCTTGAGTGAAATACCACCAGAATCAAAAGTAATCCCTTTGCCGACTAACACTGTTGGCGCGACTTTTTTATCGGCATTACGGTATTCCATCACAATAATTGTGGTGGCACGCTAGAGCCTTTGGCGACCGAGAGGAAAGAACCCATTTTGAGCGCTTCGAGTTCGGGTTGCTCTAACACATGGCAAGAGAAATCATAGGTATGCGCTAAATGTTGTGCGGTGGCGGCCAAGTAGCTTGGCGTGCAAACATTCGGGGGTAAGTTGCCCAAGTCCCGAGTTAGATTCATGCCGTGGCCAATACCTAGGCCATACACTAAACCGGCTTCGATGGGCTCGATGTCGGTTTTTTTTCGGTGCGACCAAGCTCACGATTTCGAGTGTGGCCGCTGGTGCTGGCTCAGATTTAAACTGCTCAAAACGATAGGCTTCCAGCATTAATGCTTGCACTAATTCTTGGGCGAGGATTTCGTTGTCTTGTTTTTTAAACTGCGCTAATGACAGCGCCAAGCAAACGGTTTTGTTTTTGCTGGCCAATAAGGCCTTGGCAATCGCGCGGCTGGCGTCACGAATTGCTTTGATGTTGGGTTCTTTACCCAGCTGCACTAATAAAACGCGCTTATAGCCTAAACTGACTGGCAAACCGAGTGAGACCGTGCTGCCGACTTTGGCGGCTAATTCACCATCTTGGATCGCCGTGGTAAATAGATGGCCGCAGCTAATATCCAACTCTTTGGCAAAGCTTGGTAATTTTTCGCCTAGAACGGGTAATACGACGCAATCTGCATGCTCGGGGGCGGGGGAAACTATGGTAAATTCCACGGGGGACTCCTTATTGGGTCTTGCGCTAATAGACATTGAGCAAACCTTGCTCTAGTTCACTGATTATTCACTGACCCTCGGGCCAAGTCAAAAGACAGATTAAAATACGCCATGCTGTTTCGAAAAACACTTATTCATGAAATGACCTGGGTGGCTTTTGGGCTATTCGTGGTTTTACTGGTCATTGTCATGACCTCGCAAGTCGTTCGTTTGCTCGGAGAAGCTGCGGTGGGCGCATTAGCGTCGTCGGCTGTTTGGGCGGTGATGGGCTTTGCGGCGATTCGTTATTTCCCGATTTTATTTTCTTTAATGCTGTTTATCGCCATTTTGACGGTGCTTACCCGATTGTGGAAAGACCACGAAATGGTGGTGTGGTTCGCGGCGGGACGCTCGATTCGCAGCTTTATTTTACCGGTAATGCAAATGGGTGTGCCGGTGGTGATTTTAATCGCCATGCTGGCCCTGTATGTATCGCCGTGGGCGCAGCTTAAAGGGCGAGAATATCGCGATGCCAGTTTAAAAAACGAAGAAGTCTCGCAAGTGTCGCCCGGGGTTTTTCGTGAGTCGCGCGGCGCGGATCGGGTGTATTTTATTGAAAAATTTCTCCGGTGAGCGCGGTGAGGGCGAAAACGTCTTTGTGCAAATTCGCCAAAATGGCAAAATCTCCACCGTGCTGGCCGAGCAAGGCGGGATGTTTGTTGATGAAATGGGTGATCGTTGGATGTGGCTTAAAGACGCTACCGCGTATCAGGCACCCAGCGGCTCGCCACAATACGATATTTTAAATTTCAAAGAAGGCCGTGTTCGTGTTGAAGACCCATCGCCAGTGGTGGTGAATCCTGCAACCTCGGCGATGAGTACCGCCAAATTATGGGGCAGTGATTCGCGGGAATATCAAGCCGAGTTGGCTTGGCGAATGGCGTTGCCGATTCAGGCCTTTTTATTGATGTTGGCCGCAATTCCGTTGGCGTTTTCCAATCCGCGTGGCGGCCGTGGCTTTCATTTGGTGATTGCCGCTTTATTGGCATTTGGTTATTACAACGGTATCAATGTGATGCAAGCTTGGATTGCCGTGGGTAAAATTTCACCGCAAATCGGGATGTGGCCTTTGCATGGTTTGGTGGCCTTACTGACCATCGGTTTGTTCTGGTGGCGCAGCCGCGTACGAGGTTAAGGTCATGAGTCGATTGGGTCGTTATATATTTAGTGCCGTATTTGGCTATGTGCTGATTACGTTGGTGGTTTTGACCGGTATTTTTATCTTTTTTGACATGATTGGCGAGCTGCGCGACGTGGGCAAAGATGGCTACATGCTTAAAGATGCCTTAGTGTATGTCTTGCTGACTTTGCCAAGTCGTTTGTATCAATTGCTGCCAGTTGCCGTATTAATTGGCAGTATTTTTGCTTTGTCTGGCATGGCCGATACCTCGCAGATTACTGTTATGCGTACCGCCGGGGTGTCGATAATTCGCCTGTGTGGTTGGTTGATTGTGTGTGGTGCCAGCTATGCGGTACTGACATATCTATTGGGCGAATATCTGGCGCCGATGAGTTCTGAGGCTGCCAAGCGCTATCAAATTGAAGCTAAGCAATCGGTGTTGTTGGGCAAATTTCAGTCGGGTGTCTGGGTAAAAGATGAAAAGCAAATCATCAATGTTTCGGTGATGAATCCAGATATGACGCTAGAGAAAGTGCGGATTTATCAGCTGGGCGACGGTGCGAAGCTCGCTTATATATTGGACGCCAATAAAGCTCAATATCAAAACAATGGCAGCTGGCAGCTCACGGATGTGCAGCGCACTGATTTCTCCGAGCCCAAAGTGCAAGTAACGCCCGTTAAAGAGCAAGTTTGGCACAGCTCGGTTAATCCCGATATGTTGGCGGTGTTAATGGTTAAACCGCAAGAAATGTCAGTCGACGCGCTCAATACCTATATTCGCCATTTGGAAAACAATAAACAAAGTACCCAGCGCTATAAATTAGCCTTTTGGGGCAAATTGTTTTACCCCTTAGCCTGCTTATCGATGATGTTGATTGCACTGCCGTTTGCGTTGGCACAACGTCGGGCGGGGAATGTCGGGGTTAAAATTTTCCTCGGGATTTTATTGGGAGTGAGCTTTAACTTTGGTAGCCAATTGGTGACCTATGTGGGCGAACTCTATAACTTGCCGGCAATGTTGGCGGCTGGATTTCCAACGCTGGTGTTATTGAGCATGGCCTTGTTTTTCTTGTGGCGGCAAGAGCGTAGCTAATTGCTGGCGCAGCCGGTGTTCTTTTAGTGATCAAATTGAGTTTAAATATTTAGGAAATATCGATGTATATCTTGCTAACCGGCGGTGCGGGCTATATCGGCTCACATACCTATATTGAATTGGTCAAAGCAGGTTTTAAACCGGTCATTTTAGATAATTTTAATAATGCCAAACCTGAAGTGCTGGAGCGCTTGCAAACCATTACCGGCCAAGCCATTGAATGGGTTAAAGCTGATGTGCGTGATCGCGCAGCCTTAGATGCGGTTTTTGCGCGCTGGTCTTTTAGCGCGGTGGTGCATTTTGCCGGTTGGAAAGCCGTGGGTGAGTCGGTCGCCAAACCGCTGGAATATTACGACAATAATGTCGTTGGCACTTTGCGTTTACTTGACGCGATGAAGGCCGCGAACGTTAAAAATCTGGTGTTTTCATCGAGCGCCACAGTCTATGGCGACCCACACGCTGTGCCAATTTTAGAGGATTTTCCGCTGTCGGCGACCAATCCGTATGGGCGCAGCAAATTGATGGTAGAAGACATTTTGCGCGATTTACGCGTTGCCGAGCCAGAATGGAATATCGCTTTGCTGCGTTATTTTAATCCGGTTGGCGCGCATGAATCGGGCTTGATTGGTGAAGATCCACAAGGGATTCCGAATAATCTGATGCCGTTTGTGGCGCAAGTGGCAGTGGGAAAACGCGCGCAATTGTCGGTCTTCGGTGGCGACTATGCCACGCCCGATGGTACCGGCGTGCGAGATTATATCCACGTGGTGGATTTGGCGATTGGCCATGTGAAAGCACTACAAAAACTCGAAAAGCCAACCGGGCAATATCACGGTGAGTTTAGGCACAGGCGTTGGTTATTCGGTGCTGGATATGGTGAAAGCGTTTGAGCAGGCCAGTGGTAATCCAGTGCCGTATGCCATTGTTGAGCGTCGCGCGGGCGATATTGCCACTTGTTATGCCGATCCGAGCAAAGCGTTGGCTGAGCTGGGCTGGCGTGCAGAAAAAACTTTGCAAGACATGTGTAATGATAGCTGGCGCTGGCAAAGCCAAAATCCAAATGGCTTTCCCGATTAAGCTACTGAGGGTATAGCCCGCTAGGCAGCATATACAAAAAGCAACACCCCAATACCCATTGGGGTGTTTTTTTATGCTGCGTATTCTATGGTTTAAGCTTGCTAAAATAAACAGGCTAGCCGCCCATGTATTGTCAGAAAAAAAACCATCAACAAGCTGGCGCAGCGCTGCTGGTGCTGTTGCTGCTTATGGTTTTGGTGCTGGCATCAACCCTTGTGGCGCAAGTGCGTTATCAGCCCGATGAGCGTCGTGACAACAGTCGTTTTGCCATCGCTACCGCCCGACAGGCGCTGCTGGCGTGGTCTTTGAGTCGCGAGGGCACATCGGGCGGGCGCGCTTTGAGCCCAGCAGAATTACCTTGTCCGGCCGCAGTTGGTGCCAGTGGCGCGCTAGAGGGCGTGTCGATTGCCAATTGTGATGGCAGCAATGCCGCCAACCGCATTGGTTTATTGCCGTGGAAAACACTGGGCATCCCTAAGCTGCTGGATGGCGCTGGCCAGCCATTATGGTATGTCGTCGATTTGGCTTTTGCCGTGCGCTCTAGCGCCACCCAAGCACGGCGCGTCAACAGCGATAGTTTTGCCAATTTGTCGCTCTATGCCGCCGATGGCATCACGCGGCACAGTGATCATGGCCAAGCGCCAGCGGCGCTGATTTTTGCTGCGGGCCCAGCGCTCAGCCATCAAGTGCGCGCCGCGCCGTGGGCGGTAAATCAATATTTGGAAGGCAGTCAGGGACAAAATAACGCCACCTTGGGCGGGCCTTATATTGCTGCGGCGGTGAGCGAGACATTTAATGATCAAGTTGTCTCAATTGCTGGACGAGAGTTGATTGATCGCACTACGCATCGATTGGCGCTCGAGGTGACGGCTCAATTAAAGCGCTATTGGCAGGCGTATCAAGTTGCTTTGCCGAGTTTACCCATCACAACGCCGGCGCCTTATCCCTATCCTGCCAATCTGGTGGCCGATGCCAGCTGCCGCAGCAATAAACCCGATACCACGTCTTTATCTTGCGCTAGCCAAGCGAATTTATGCGCCGGTATTTTGCCCCGCGCCAGCAATAGTTGGACTGGGCAAGGGGTGTTCCCGCTAGCCGCAAGCAATGGTTTGGCGCAGTGGTTTTTACAAAACATTTGGCATCGGGCGGTGTTTTACGCGGTCAAGCAAGGCGATATTTGCGCGGCGCCTTTTGTGATTGATGGCGTGGTGGATGCCAGCATCGAGGCGATTTTGATTATTCCGGGCGCGAGCCGAGTGCCTCGCGCAAATAATTTAGCGCCTAGCCCCAGTTTGGCGGCCAATGCCAGCAGCGATTTAGCGCTGTATTTGGACGATAGCCAAAATCAAACGCATTGGCTCAACCCGCTAGATCGGCAGTACGTCAGCCCGTCATGCAGTAGTAATGATGTGCTGTATCTCTGCCGCTTGGGCGTCTGTAGCGCAAGGAAAAAAACATGCTAATGACGCATAAAAAGGCGGGGTTTTCGCTGCTGGAAATGGCGATTGTGTTACTGGTGGTTGGTATTTTTGATGGCGGCTGGTTTGGGAGCGCTCAATGTACAAATCAGCCAACGCCGTTGGAATGAAACACAGCAGATGTTGCGCGCCGCCAATGAGGCGCTGATTGGTTATGCGTTGAGCCATAATCGTTTGCCCTGCCCGGCGGATCCTAGCTTGGCCAATACCGCGGCCAATGCTGGCAAAGAAGCGCGTAATGGCGCAGGGGCCAATGCCTATCGCTGCAGCTTGGTGTTTGGTGATTTGCCATGGCAAGATTTAGGTTTGCCTGAATTGGATGCGTGGGGTGGCCGTTTGCAATATCAGGTGACAACGTCGACCACGGGCGGAGCTGGCAGTAGTTACGCCAATGATTTGGCCGGCCGAGACGATGCCGGTACGCCCAATTGTGGCAGCTCGGCGATGAAACCGTGTTTTACTTTGGCAACACTGGGGAAGATCGCCGTCTATTCCGCCAGTCGCCGTGATGGACAGGGGGTGAGTGCAATTAAACGCATCGACGATGCGGCAGCAGTGGTGTTTTCCGGTGGCCCCAATGGGGTAGGGAGCAGCGCCGATGAGCTAGAAAACCGCGATGCCATCGCCGATGGATCGACGCCGCGCTTTGTACAAGATGCGCCTGACGCTGAATTTGATGATTTACTCACGTGGTTACCCACGACAATTTTGTATTACCGCTTAGTCAGTGCTGAGCGTTTGCCTTAGAGTCGTTTACCTTAGAGTGTGCTCACGCAAGCATTGGCCGCAGAGACCGTGAGTGAAATCGATTGCCCAACGCGGTAGCGAGCGGCTTCTTCGGGGCTAACTAAGGTGGCCACGGTTTCGTTACCACACGCCACGGTGAGTAAGGCCGCTACGCCGGCCGATTCAATTGCGAGTAAAGTTCCCATCAGTTGTAAACGGCCACTGGCTCTTTGCGGCAGCAACACGGCCGCAGGCGTGCCATCGGCAATTATTTGGCCGTTTTCCAGTTGAATCACGCGGCTGGCTAAACGAAAAATCTCGCCCAAATCATGGCTTACCACCAGCAGTATTGCGCCCGATTGCGCCTGCCAATGGAGTAAGTGCTGCTGCATTTCATCCCGCAGACTCCGATCCAGCGCTGATAGCGCTTCGTCGAGTAAGAGTATTTTTGGCTCGGCCGCCAAGGATCTGGCCAGCGCCACGCGCTGCTGTTGGCCACCAGAGAGTTGTTCGGGTTTACGCGAGGCCAATTGCTGCAAACCCATTTGTTCGATCAGTTGATCAATTTGCGCGTCGTTGCGTTGTTGCTGAGCATAAGCCAATTGCGCGCGCACGGAGAGAGATTGGGAAACAGCGCGTAGTCTTGAAACACCATGCCAACGTGGCGATGTCGTGTTGCAACGCGTGTTTTACCGTCAAACCAGCATTGATCTCCGTAGCGAACTTCACCCTGTTGCGGCGTGTTTAATCCGGCGATCAATCGCAATAGCGTTGATTTTCCGGCGCCAGATGGCCCGGAAATCGCGGTAATGCTACCGGCTTGAATTTGCGTTTTGATTTGCAATAATCGGGCGCCATGCGCCGATTGCATTGGGGTTTGGATATCTAAATAGAGCTTATTCATGGCGGGTTTTTCCGCTGATTAAGCGCAGCGCCATCAGCACCACAAAAGAAAAGCCAACCAGCACTGCGGCATATAAATGCGCGGCACTGTAATTAAGGGTTTCAACTTCGTGATATAGCGCAATCGACGCCACTTGCGTTTGCCCCGGGATATTGCCGCCAATCATTAACACCACGCCAAATTCACCCACCGTATGGGCAAAAGTTAAAATCAGCGCACTGATGAGGCCGACTCGGCAATTGGGCAAAATAACGCGAAATAAGATATTGCTTTCGCTTTTGCCTAGCGTGCGTGCGGCATCGAGTAGGGTGGGCGAGAGCTGCCGAAAAGCACTGGTTAGTGGTAACACCATAAACGGCAAGCTAAACAGCATTGAGCCAATCACTAAGCCAGCATACGAAAACGCCAGATGCACATTAAAATGAGTGACCAACCAACCGCCGACGCTGCTGCTTGGGCTAAATAGCAGCAAGAGATAAAAGCCCAGTACCGTTGGCGGTAGCACCAAGGGCAGGCTAGTGATGACTTCAACTATATAACGTATACGGCTCTGGCCCAAGGCTAGCCAATACGCCAGGGGGATACCCACGATGGTGAGTAAAATCGTCGTATGCGCCGCTAATTGCAGCGTGAGCAATAAGGGTTGTGGATCAAGCACGGGTCACCTGCATGGCATTGGATTTAACTAACCATTCAACGCTTTGACCGCAGTGCAAACCCAGCGACTCACACGATGAGCGGGTAATTAAAGCATGCAAGGTCTGCTCACCAAAACGCAGCGTCACTCGACTTAATAGCGGGCTGTTTGCAATGTGCTCAATCTGGGCGTGAAAGCGATTACGTAGGCTAATTTGGCCGTGTAAATCAACCGCAAGTGCGACGTCGTTTTCCGCAAAAGCCAGCTCCACAGCCTGACCAACTTGCCATTGGGCAACATCGTCTTGAATGCCGAGCAGCATGGCGCTGAAGCGGTATTGCAAATAATCGGCAGCAATAAACGCCATGCCGCCATCAATATCAATTTGAGCTAAGGCTGCAGGAAGTCGATTCATGGTTGTGGCACCAAGTAACCATAGCGCAGCAAAATGTGCTGGGCACTAGGGCTGTGTAAATAACGCATAAAGGCTTTGGCGGCGGCATTGTCTTTACCATAGCGCGTTTGCACTGCGCCTTGGGCGATGGCTTGGTGCGCGGATTGCGGGATTTCGATCCAAGCGCCGCTCTGGCGTTGATCGGGGTTGCTAACAATAGATTTGGCGCTAAAACCGGCTTGTGCTGCCCCAGTGGCAATAAACTGGCTGGCTTGAGCAATGCTTTCGCCATACACCAATTTGCTTTTGAGTGCCGGAAATTGCGGTAGGGCGCTTAAAATTCGCAGCGCTTCTCGACCATAAGGGGCGCTTTCGGGCTGGGCAATGGCAATTTTTTGTACTGCACTCGATTGCAACCAAGCCGGCCAATCTTTCGGGATGCTCGCTTGCTGGGTCCAGAGCACTAACACCCCGTTGGCGTAATGCACCAGCGGCGCGATGGCCGCGCCTTGATTGAGCAATGTTTGTGGGTATTTCAGGTCGGCCGACATCAAAACATCAAACGGTGCGCCATTGCTAATTTGAGCAAATAATTTACCTGAAGCGCCAAAACTAGTTTGAAACTGATGACCGGTTTTTTTGGGAAAAGTCTTGGCTTAATGCTTGTGTCACGGCTTGTAAATTGGCCGCAGCAGCCAGACGAAATGCCTCAGCAGCGCTCATGCTTGGCCACAGCGCGAGACAACAGAGTGATAAAAACCAGTGTTTCATGTCACAGCACCCCAAGAAAAGAGTAAAGACTATAAGTCGATTCTTGACGGCTGCCCATACCTCGATGGGGTTCAGGCGTAAAAAAGCCTAAGGCGCACCTTAGGCTGATACCCATCATGACAACATAAATGAACATTAACATTTCGATCAATCGCCAAGCTTGCCAGCGCGTGCAGCGCTTGCGTAAATGGGTTGTCCGGTAAACTGGCCAAACACGCTTTGGCGCGTTCAGCTTCTTGCTCGGCAGTGTGGCGCGCGTATTCCAGCGCGCCGGTTTGCTGAACGGCCGCTAATACCGCGTCGAAGTTTTCACGCTTGGCATTTTCGAGTGCATCTTTGACGACCGCTGCAGCGTCGGGGTCGCCATGCTTCATCACATAAATCAGTGGCAAAGTGGGCTTGCCTTCAGCCAGGTCATCGCCCAGTGATTTGCCGATTTCTTCTTGTTGGCCTGAATAATCGAGCACGTCGTCAATAATTTGAAACGCCGTACCTAAATGCATGCCGTATCGAGCGATAGCGTCTTCTAGCGCTGGATCGCTGTTATTTAAGATCGCACCCAAACGCGCCGCAGCTTCAAATAGCTTGGCCGTTTTGTAGCGAATGACTTTGAGATAATCTTCTTCATCGACATCGGTGTTACCGATGTTCATTAATTGCAACACTTCGCCTTCGGCGATGATGTTGGTTGCATCTGACAGTACTTCCATCACACGCATCGAACCGCAGCCAACCATCATCTGGAAAGCACGGCTGTAGAGAAAATCGCCGACGAGGACTGAAGCGGCGTTGCCAAACAAAGCATTGGCCGTATCGCGGCCACGGCGCAGGCTCGATTCATCGACCACATCGTCGTGCAGCAGTGTCGCGGTATGGATAAATTCGATCACCGCAGCGAGTTCATGGTGTTTGTTGCCTTGGTAGCCCAGTGCTTGTGCTGCGAGGAGCACAATCATTGGACGCAGGCGTTTGCCACCTGAAGCAACAATATATTCGGCCACTTGGCGGACCAAAACGACTTCTGAATATAAACGCTCACGAATGACGCTATCTACTGAGGCCATATCGGCATCAACTACCGATTTAACAAACTTCATCGACACGCTGGGTTCACCCTAGAAATTAAGCCGCGTTGCAAAGGAGTGCACGCCGCCATTAAAAATAATCCGGCGATTTTAGCAGAAAAGCCACCATCCCGCCGCCTTGCTCGCTGCGGGATGCAATCGCCGCTATTTTGGTATGCCAAAATAGGGCGTAAATCGAGGGCTGCGCGCCGTCGTTCAGGGCGAAATAACTTTTAGATTGCATGTGATTGGTTTTTGACTTGCGCCTTGATTTCACAGCATATTGGCGCTTGCGGCTCAGTTTGTGGGTGGAATGGGCTTTGCATCAATTAAGTCATTGACTCAATTGGAAAACGTTTGTAGAATGCCCGATTCCCAATTTGGGAAGGCACGCTAGCGTTTGTGCAGCGTGTTGGGCCAAACTCCCTAGGAGCTTGTTATGTATGCAGTCGTAAAAACCGGTGGCAAGCAGTATAAAGTTGTCGTCGGCCAAAAATTAAACATAGAACAGATTACTGCAGACGTTGACAGCCAGATCGTACTCGAAGAAGTATTGATGGTTGCAGACGGCGAAGCAGTGAAGATCGGTACCCCTGTGGTGGCCGGTGCTTCCATCAAAGCAACTGTGGTTTCTCATGGTCGTGGCGAAAAGGTTACCATCTTCAAGATGCGTCGCCGTAAGCACTACATGCGTCGTGCTGGTCATCGCCAGAACTACACCGAAATCCGTATCGACGCTATCGTCGCTTAATTAAGGAGCTTAAACAATGGCACATAAGAAAGCTGGTGGTAGTTCACGTAACGGTCGTGATTCTGAATCAAAACGCCTTGGTATCAAAGTATACGGCGGCGAGTTGATCCCTGCAGGTTCAATCATTGTTCGTCAACGTGGTACTGAATTCCACGCTGGTGACAATGTTGGCATGGGTAAAGATCATACTTTATTCGCTAAGTGCGATGGTTATGTTCAGTACGCAGTGAAGGGCGCTTTGAAACGCCGCACTGTAACTGTATTGCCATACGTTGGCGAAGAAGAAGCTGCTGCTTAATTAGCGGCTTCTTTGGTAGGTTTGAAAGCCCTGTCTCTGTGATAGGGCTTTTTTGTGTTTTATAAATACGATACGGATTTGAGTCTAAGCGGTTTGCCAGATAGAGTCGTGATGTATATGGCTCTATGCGTCAAGCCACTTCGCTTGCAGTGCAATACCCCAGAGCCTGCGCCGAGATCGGTAGGAGAAAATGATGAAATTTATTGATGAAGCTCGAATTGAAGCCATTGGTGGTAAAGGTGGCAATGGTTCGGCCAGTATGCGCCGAGAAAAATTCGTTCCCCGTGGCGGCCCCGATGGTGGCGACGGCGGTAAAGGCGGTACGGTGTGGGCGATTGCCGACGAAGACATCAACACGCTGGTCGATTACCGCTTTCAAAAGAAATACAAAGCCCGTGATGGCGACAATGGCCGTGGTGCGGATTGTTACGGTAAAGGCGGCGATGATATCGAATTGCGCATGCCAATCGGTACCATGATTACTGACGCTGAAACCGGTGAAGTTGTAGCCGACTTGACCAGCAATGGCGTAAGGATTGCGATTGCCAAAGGCGGTACCGGCGGCTTTGGTAACTTGCACTTCAAATCATCAGTTAACCGTGCGCCACGCCAAACCACGCCTGGTTTTGAAGGCGAGCGCCGTGATTTGCGTTTGGAATTGAAAGTCTTGGCCGATGTGGGCCTGTTGGGTATGCCGAATGCGGGTAAATCAACCTTTATTCGTGCCGTATCTGCAGCCAAGCCGAAAGTGGCCGATTATCCTTTCACGACGCTGCATCCGAATTTGGGCGTAGTGCGTATCGATGAAAACCGCAGTTTTGTCATTGCTGACGTACCGGGTTTGATCGAAGGTGCCAGCGACGGTGCGGGTCTTGGTCATCGCTTCTTAAAGCATTTGCAACGCACGGGTATTTTGTTGCACTTGGTCGATTTAGCGCCGTTTGATGCCGATACCGATCCGGTTGCCGAAGCTAAAGCGATTGTCGAAGAACTACGTAAATATGACGAAAATCTTTACAATAAGCCGCGCTGGTTGGTGCTGAATAAAGTCGACATGATTCCAGAAGACGAACGTGAAGAACGCGTTGCGGCCTTTTTGGAAGCCTACGGTTGGGATGCGGGCGTACAAAATCCATACGCCGATTTTGAACCACTAAAACCCCGCTTGTTTGTGATTGCGGGTTTGACCGGCGAAGGTTGCCGCGATTTGACTTACGCGATTATGGATTACCTTGAAGCGGCGAAAAAAATCGCCCGTGAAGAAGCGGAAGTTGAAGCCGCACGCGTCGCTGCTGAAAAAGCCGCTTTGCTGGCAGCTCGTGCAGCAGCGCTAGAAGCGGGTGATGTGAAGTAATTAAAGATTGCCGTTGATCTACAGCGAATCTGTTTAACGCCACACTCAGATGAATTTATTTGAGGGTGGCGTTTTAATTTCAACACGGATTTGATTGCGATTTAGGCGGTAAATATCGACTGGCGCAGTGGTTGTGCTGTTTTTTCTCTCAATGAGACTTCTCTTGGCTGGCTGCTGATGTTTTGATTGTTTTTCCGCGCATTTAGCTTTAGCCTTGCTCCTCCCTGATATTTGTCATCCTCATGCAAGACGAAAACGAACTCTCTCAATTTTTTGCCAATGGCTTCGCGCCCGATGATTTGCCATCGATGGCGAGTTTATTGCGCGCGCGGCATTATCTTGATGCTTTTATTACGTTATTTCGCGGTGGCGAAGACGAAGTTTTAGTGCGCTTACTGATTTTGCGTGAAATTGGCGCGCGCGCCGATGCGCCGCGGTGGTCGCCGCAAGATTTGCAAATGCATTTTTCCTACCTCAATCCAATCAAGCTCGATACGGTGCTCAAGCGCTTGCGTGAAAACGGCTTATTGATTTGGGATGTGGATGAGCAGCTGTATGCGATGAGCGAATCGGGCCGCGTTGCGCTGGCGGCGCTTGGCACCGTGGTGCAATTTGCCGATGGCGATGCTGAGCTAGGGTATTTAACGTCGCAAGTTGCCGCTGGGCAGTCGCTTGGTCAAGTCTCGAACGAAGTGCTGCTCAATTTATTGGCGCGTTTGAACGAGCTTTATACCGACTTTGAAGCGGCGCTGGAGTCGCAGTCTGAATTCCAAATCCGCGCTGCGCGGGAAAAACTCGAAAAAGTCTGGCAATGGGTGGAAAAAGGCACGGATGTGATTCGCACGGTGCTGACCGATGAGACGACCGATCCTCGGGGGTGTATCAAATTGCTCAATCGATTGCCTTGGCGCAAGCCCGAATGCTGCGACTGACTTCGGTGTTTCATCGTCGCTTGTCCGAGCTGGCATCGCAACGAGTGCATTTGGGGCAGTCCGGTTTATCCACGACCAATGTCGCCGATTGGTTGCGTCAGCAAAAGCAGGAAAAACTGGCTGATTTGGGCCGAGATTTGGTGTTGTTTCATCCAGAGCCCGCCTTTGTGGTTTCTGATGTGTTACTCGACGTGACCGAGTTTGAAATTATCGAACGCGAACGACCCACGCATGTGATCAGCGAAATGCCGCAAGGCGCTACAGCGCAAGAGGTTGGTGCTGTCGAAGCGGAGCGTTTATTGGCCGCCGAAGCGTTGTTTGATGAGTTAAGTCTTTTGGTAGCGCAAGGTATGGGCGGCGACTTACCAACGGCGGTGCTGGCACCAACGTATAAAGAAACTGCCTATCGCTTGTCGTTATTGTCGTTATTGGGTGACGCTGAAGCGGCGCTAGAGAAAAGCGTCGTTGCCGATATTGTGAAGTTGCCATTGCGGCTCGAGATCAGCGGTGAACTGCATGAGCCCGATCACCCCGAAGTGGCCAGTATTAGCGCTGGGCGACTGATGTCACAGTGATGATAACGGTAATGACAAGACAAAATCTTTCATCGCAGCGGCACTGAGACTCAGTAGAAAGCGTGTTCTCTGCGCCTTTGTGCCGCTGTGGTTAATAAGAACTTAGGTTAAATATGGATCAAGCCCTGAATATTTTAGTCGCTCGCCTGTTGGCGCAGCGTTTTGTATTGCGCAAAGACCCGCTGGCTCGGCGTGCGTTGATCGATGAAGTGTTTCGTGAGTCGCTCGAGCATCGTTTGGCCGATTGTGGCCTGCAATTGCTAGAAAATCCTTACGCCGAACACATTGCCGTTGCGTTGCAGCCGCAAATGGAAGAATGGGTGTTTGGTGAGGGTGACGCGTGGTTGTCCAATAATATGGGCTTACCGCGCGATGGAATTGCGCTGTTAGTCGTGGTGTGGGCACTGATTATTTTGCCAAAACGTGAACGACAAATCGCCCGCGTTGCTATTGGCTCTGAAGATCAAAGCGATATGTTTGGCGCAGAAAAACCCATCGAACACGGTGAAGGCGTCGCACAAGGTATTTCAGAAGACGCGCTGTACGCTGACTTTGGCAAAGTGCTCGGCGGCAAAATGCGGTTTGCCACCAATTTGGGGCAACTGACTAAATTAGGCTTTATCAATCGCCGCAATCGGATGATTTATGAAGGCCCGCTGCTCGATCTGATGATTGACTACGCCAAACTCGCCCCGCGCATTATCAACGGCGCGCTCGCCGATATTTTGAAATTGACCGGCACGCAGATCGCCGACGATGTGGAGGTGAGCTGATGTTTCAAATTAAAACTTTAGTTGCGCCACTTTGTTACCCCGCCAAAAACCTTAAAAATCCGACGCAGAGTCGCAGAGTCGCAGAGGAAAAACGAGGCGATTTTGCCCTTTTTTATGCTAAGTCGACATCGGAACGCATTGTTTTTGGCTTTTCTCCGCACCTCTGCGCCTCTGCGTTGAAAAGTTTTTGCTGTGACACAGTGGAAGCTGGGCGGCATTGGGGTTCTCGGGAAAAAAAATTGCGGTGGAGATGCGCTAAATGTTCCAGATTAAAACTTTAGAAATGGTGCACTGGGATTTCTGGCAAAGAATTTCAGTGCCGCTCGATGCGCAAATTGTGACTGTCGTCGGGCCAAATGGTTCGGGTAAGACCACCTTGCTTGACGCGCTGCGTACCATGTTGGCGTTGAAATGCTCAGGGCGGCGCGATTACAAGCGTTATGTTCGCAATAATAAAGAAAACATCGCTTGGTTGCGTGCCGTGGTGAGTAACCCACGCCGCAGCGGTGGTGGATTTTTTCCGTATTTGTTTTTTCCGCTAGCCAGTGAAACGGTGACGCTGTTTTGCCGGATTAAAAAGCAGGGCGGGGATTGGGTGCGGCAGTATGCGATTGCCGAAGGGGATGCGCAGCTCGATGGCACGACTGAAAATCATCTGCAATGGTTGGGGGTGGGTGATTATCGCCGCCGCCTGGAGCAAGCCGGTTTAACCCCAGCGATTGCCGAGGTATTGGCCTTGGAGCAAGGTGATACCGATAAGCTATGCGAATACTCCCCTAAAACACTGCTCGATTTGGTGTTTCAGGTGTTTGGCGACAAAGAAGTGCTCGATCATTATCAAGAAGCCAAGGTGCGTCTGCGTGAGGCGGAAGGCGAGCTGGATAAAATGAACCAGCAGTTGTCGCAACTGGGCTTGGATGTTGAGCGTTTTCGGATGCGCGCCAGTAGCTATTTAGAATGGTGCTCTTTAGGCACTGATACTCAGCGCTTAGAGCAAGAGGTGATTCCAGCGTTGCAAGTGGCTGAGGCCAACGAGAATTTGCGGCATTACTTGATGCAGTTTAAGCAAAACCGTCGCAGTTTTTGGCATCGACGCGGTGATTTGGCGCAGCTAGAAAAGCAGCTGGCGGTAGCGCGCTTAGCTGCGCAGCAAACTTTGCAGGGTGAATCACAAAGCAAGGCCGATTACGATCTGCAATTTCAAGCGTTCCAAGCGGTACGGGATGCCGCGCGTGATACTGAAAAACTAATCAAAGAGGGCGAACGCCTGCGTGAGTTGGCTGAGCGTGAGCACGGCGCCGATGCCGTGGGCTTGAATGACCGTTTGGGCGAATTAAAGCAGCAAGAGGGCGATCTTAAAATTTGGCTGAAAAATGCCAAAGAAGAACGCCAGCAATTATCCGAAGCGCAATTTGCCTTGCAAGCGGGTAAAGCGCCGTCACCTGAATTTGTGCGTCAAATGCGCTCCAGCCTTGATGCCGCAGGGATTCCTCATCAATTGCTGACCGAAATTTGCGAAGTGAAAGACAATACTTGGCAAGATGCGGTTGAGGCCTTGCTCGCGCCATCGAAGCATTTGATCTTGTTGCAGCGCGAGTCGGATAAGCAGCGCGCATGGGAAGTGGGCGAGCGCCTGCGTTATCGCAGCTTTATTGTGTCTGAGCGCGAGCCTGCGCCAAGAGCGACTTTGGGCTCGATTTTAGAAATTCTCGACTTTAAAGCGCCGGTGCCCGCTTGGTTGGCGCGGCAATTGAATGGTATTCAGCGCGTTAAATCGGTTGAAGCCGGTGCACGCATTAATGGTGATTGGATTACCCGTGAGGGGTATCTGCGTGAACGCCGTGGTGCGCGATTTATCGGGGTAGATACCCGTGATTATGCTTTTGGAGAAAGCGGCACGTCATTCTCGCTTGGCCGATATTGCATTGCGTTTAAAAGCGCTGAACGAAGAAATTTTAAATAAAGAAGCCGATCTCAATAGTTTGATGCGCGATATTGCGGCGATTACTCAGCAATTAATGGGTATGCAGGCGGTGGTTCAGCTGGCGAGTCGTCAGGCCGAATTGGCGGCAGCTGCTGCGCGTTATCCTGAAGAGCAAGCTGCGGTACAGCGTTTGGGGGCTGAACTCGCTGCAGCGCAAGCGGCGCTGGAGTCTTCTCGCGAAGGTCGTGCGGATTTACGTTTGGGCGCACAAAAAATCGAGATTGAGCGCGATCAGTTACAACGCGCCATCGATGAAATGCAAGCGCAGTTGCAGCGTCAACGTAATGAAATCAGCCGGCAATTGACGTCGATTCGTACTTTGCGTGAGCAAGTGCCATCAGTTTGGCTGATGCCTGCCACGTTGCGCCAATTGAAGGAAGACTACAATAGCGTTGCTGAAGTACGGCATATGATGCTGCGACAAACTGAGCAGTTAAGCCAAGCGCACTGGGAAAAAGACGAAACCATCGTGCAGCGCCGCGATAAATTGGTGAACGATTACAAGGCGCTCGAAGGTGAGTCGCTCGGCCATCGCCAAGAAGTCGATCGCACTGCCCAGCTGACCGATGAAGCGCGTGCCGCATATATTAATAAATTGCGCGCGCGACAGTTCGCGCCTATGGTCGTAATGTGAAAGGCTTGGGCGAGCTGGCTGGGATTGATGTTGAACTCGATATGCCGCATTTGGAAAACGATGATGTGGTGCTAGCGCAAGCTGGCTTAACGGCAAGATTCAATTTCGATCAAAAAGGCATGATGGGCTTGAATGACGGCGAAGCGTCGGGCGGTCAGCAGGTGATGAAATCATTGATCTTGTTGATTGGCTTAATGATGGATGAAAGTAATCCATCGGGCTTTGTATTCATCGACGAGCCGTTCGCGCATTTGGATATTTTTAATATTGATCGCGTTGGTGCGTTCCTAAAAGCGACTAATGCGCAGTATTTGATTACCACGCCGCTTACACATAATACCAATGTATATGGGCCGTCTGAATTGACGCTGACAACGCGTAAAAAACGCCCCGGCGAGACTTGGGCACCGCTGATTATGCAAACGCGTCGCCGCACCGAGCCGCAGGATGCGAGTACACTAGCAATAACTATTTAATTTTTAAAGAAGAAACTTGTGCTACAAATTTTTGATTTTTTTTTGCTCCTTGTCCACGTGGACTTGAAGTTGTACTAGAAAAAGAGCTCGAGGCGCTGGCGGCGAAGAAAATTCACGTCACCGATGGTGGTGTGGCTTTTTCTGGCCCGTGGACTTTGATGTATAAAGCCAATCTGCATTCACGCGTGGCGAGTCGGATTTTATGGAAATTGGTTGAAAAACCTTATCGTTCAGAAGACGATATTTTCCGTTTGGCACGTGATACCGAATGGGCGGATATTTTTGCGGTAGAAAACACCATTAAAGTGAGTGTTACCGCAGTGCGCTCGCCGGTACGCAGTACCAATTTTGTTGCGTTGAAAGTGAAAGACGGTATTTGCGATCGTTTCCGCCTTAAATGCGGTAATCGTCCTAGCGTGGATACTGAAGCTCCCGATATGCGGATTAATGTGTATCTATCAGAGAAAAACGTCACGCTGTATTTAGATACTTCAGGTGAGCCGTTGTTTAAACGCGGTTACCGCGTTGAAACTGGCGAAGCGCCATTGCGTGAAAATCTAGCGGCGGGGATTTTGTCCTTAAGTGGTTGGACGCCGGATCAAGCGTTTTACGATCCGATGTGTGGTTCGGGTACGTTCCTTGTTGAAGCAGCGATGATTGCGCGTCGCGTTGCGCCGGGTATGGATCGACAATTTGCATTCCAAAAAATGCGCATGTACGACAAATCCTTCTGGCAAAACATTTTGACTGAAGCAAAAGCACAAGAACTCAGTGCTGCGCCCAATGTCATTATGGGCAGTGATGTATCGAGTACCGTATTGGTTCACGCCAAAGCCAATATTGAAGCGGCTGGCATGCAAGACAGTATTCAGTTGAAGCAATTGAATGTACTTGATGCCAAACCACCTGCAGCATCTGGCGTGTGGGTTTGTAATCCTCCCTATGGTGCACGGATGGATGAGAAAGAACATCTGGCTAGTTTGTATCCACAGTGGGCAACACTATTAAAGCAACGCTTTGCCGGTTGGAATACTTATTTCCTCACTGCCGACTTAGATATGCCTAAACACATGCGTTTGAAAGCCTCAAAACGTACGGTCTTGTTTAATGGCCCACTGGAATGCCGCCTGTTTGAATACAAAATGATTGCTGGCGGCAATCGGGATAAGCCAAAAGAAGAATAAACAGTACGTTTTAACTGTTTTTAAGTGATTTCAAAACAAGGGCGCGATAGCGCCCTTGTTTTTTTTTGTCGTTTACTGCATTTTTGAATTAAATCTGTTTCTATATAAATCAATGGCTTATCGCCTTGCCTCGATTTTCTTTGCAACTAGGTGTTGACGGACTTTAGGTGGGTGGGTATAGTTCGGCCTCTCTGCTGCTGACACAGCAAACGAAACAAGCGGTTTTCCAGCTGGTTTCGGTGTCTAAGCCACTGATCTTTAACAAAATACAGCCGATGAGTGTGAGTGCTTGGTTTGCCAGTCAAACAAGTGCTTACACTCAAGATTTAAAAGAAATCTTGGTTTTTAACCAAGTGTTTCTTTGAGTAATGAGTACTAAGCCAAGTATGTAAATTCAGCTAGATTAAACGAAAGAGTTTGATCCTGGCTCAGATTGAACGCTGGCGGCATGCTTTACACATGCAAGTCGAACGGTAACAGGGTGCTTGCACCGCTGACGAGTGGCGAACGGGTGAGTAATACATCGGAATGTACCCAGTAATGGGGGATAACGCTTCGAAAGGAGTGCTAATACCGCATACGCCCTGAGGGGGAAAGTGGGGGACCGCAAGGCCTCACGTTATTGGAGCAGCCGATGGCTGATTAGCTAGTTGGTAGGGTAAAGGCCTACCAAGGCAACGATCAGTAGCGGGTCTTAGAGGACGATCCGCCACACTGGAACTGAGACACGGTCCAGACTCCTACGGGAGGCAGCAGTGGGGAATCTTGGACAATGGGCGAAAGCCTGATCCAGCAATGCCGCGTGCGTGAAGAAGGCCTTCGGGTTGTAAAGCGCTTTTGTCGGGGAGGAAATCCTAGTGGTTAATAACTACTGGGGATGACAGTACCCGAAGAATAAGGACCGGCTAACTACGTGCCAGCAGCCGCGGTAATACGTAGGGTCCAAGCGTTAATCGGAATTACTGGGCGTAAAGCGTCCGCAGGTGGCTTGATAAGATAGACGTGAAATCCCTGGGCTCAACCTAGGAATTGCGTTTATGACTGTCTCGCTAGAGTATGGGAGAGGGGGGTGGAATTCCACGTGTAGCAGTGAAATGCGTAGAGATGTGGAGGAACACCGATGGCGAAGGCAACCCCCTGGCCTAATACTGACACTCATGGACGAAAGCGTGGGGAGCAAACAGGATTAGATACCCTGGTAGTCCACGCCCTAAACGATGTCTACTAGTTGTTGGGCTTTTCGGAGCTTAGTAACGCAGCTAACGCGTGAAGTAGACCGCCTGGGGAGTACGGTCGCAAGACTAAAACTCAAAGGAATTGACGGGGGCCCGCACAAGCGGTGGATGATGTGGATTAATTCGATGCAACGCGAAAAACCTTACCTGGTCTTGACATGTACGGAATCCTTTAGAGATAGAGGAGTGCCTTCGGGAACCGTAACACAGGTGCTGCATGGCTGTCGTCAGCTCGTGTCGTGAGATGTTGGGTTAAGTCCCGCAACGAGCGCAACCCTTGCCATTAGTTGCTAACATTCAGTTGAGCACTTTAATGGGACTGCCGGTGACAAACCGGAGGAAGGTGGGGATGACGTCAAGTCCTCATGGCCCTTATGACCAGGGCTTCACACGTCATACAATGGTCGGTACAGAGGGTCGCCAACCCGCGAGGGGGAGCTAATCTCACAAAACCGATCGTAGTCCGGATTGCACTCTGCAACTCGAGTGCATGAAGTCGGAATCGCTAGTAATCGCGGATCAGCATGTCGCGGTGAATACGTTCCCGGGCCTTGTACACACCGCCCGTCACACCATGGGAGTGGGTTTTACCAGAAGTAGCTAGGATAACCTTCGGGAGTCCGGTTACCACGGTAGGATTCATGACTGGGGTGAAGTCGTAACAAGGTAGCCGTAGGGGAACCTGCGGCTGGATCACCTCCTTTCAAGAGAAAGATTGGTAGATTAAGTACTCACACTCATCGGCTGTAGATTTGAAGAATGTCGGCTTGACGACATGAAGAAGTACTAAGCAATTAGATACTTTGACATTGAGTTGGTTTGACGACGATATGGGTCAGTAGCTCAGTTGGTTAGAGCACCGTGTTGATAACGCGGGGGTCATAGGTTCGATTCCTATCTGACCCACCAGTATCACGGGGGTTTAGCTCATCTGGTAGAGCACCTGCTTTGCAAGCAGGGGTGAACGGTTCGAGTCCGTTAACCTCCACCATTGTCTGCTGTAGAAAATAGAATTCTATGTATTGCACGTTGTTGTGTGCAGTGTATTTTATTCTGGTTTCTAAAATTAGAATGATTATTCATTTAATGATTAATTAAATATCGCTCTTTAACAAAATAGAAGAAGTAATTAATTCCAATAAACATTGTAATGGAATTTGATTTGAGAATAACTGCTTGCAGTTGTTGTTGAGTTTAGTTTCAAAGTAAAAATATTGGGTTGATTGTATCTGTTCAGTTGTGCTGGTCTCATGCCAGTGGAACTGAACCGCAAGTGAAATGAGAACTCACTTGCAAGTCGCAAATACGATTTCATTAATCTGAGATACGTTTTACGTGTTTGAGGTTATAGGATCAAGCGAATAAGTGCATCTGGTGGATGCCTTGGCGATGATAGGCGACGAAGGACGTGATAGCCTGCGATAAGCGTGGGGGAGCTGGCAAAGTGCTTTGATCCCACGATTTCCGAATGGGGAAACCCGGCCCTTTTGGGTCATCCTAGACTGAATACATAGGTCTAGCGAAGCGAACCCGGTGAACTGAAACATCTAAGTAACCGGAGGAAAAGAAATCAACCGAGATTCCCAAAGTAGTGGCGAGCGAAATGGGAAGAGCCTGTACGTGATAGCAGTAGACTTAATAGAATGGAATGGAAAGTCCAACCATAGTGGGTGATAGTCCCGTATATGAAAAGTCAATTGTGGTACTAAGCGTACGAGAAGTAGGGCGGGACACGAGAAATCCTGTTTGAAGATGGGGGGACCATCCTCCAAGGCTAAATACTCATCATCGACCGATAGTGAACCAGTACCGTGAGGGAAAGGCGAAAAGAACCCCGGGAGGGGAGTGAAATAGAACCTGAAACCGGATGCATACAAACAGTGGGAGCCCTTGAAAAATGGGGTGACTGCGTACCTTTTGTATAATGGGTCAGCGACTTACGTTCAGTAGCGAGCTTAACCGAATAGGGGAGGCGTAGGGAAACCGAGTCCGAATAGGGCGCATAGTTGCTGGGCGTAGACCCGAAACCAAGTGATCTATCCATGGCCAGGATGAAGGTGCGGTAACACGCACTGGAGGTCCGAACCCACTAACGTTGCAAAGTTAGGGGATGAGCTGTGGATAGGGGTGAAAGGCTAAACAAACTTGGAAATAGCTGGTTCTCCTCGAAAACTATTTAGGTAGTGCCTCATGTATCACTGACGGGGGTAAAGCACTGTTATGGCTAGGGGGTCATCGCGACTTACCAAACCATGGCAAACTCTGAATACCGTCAAGTGCGAGCATGGGAGACAGACCTGGGGTGCTAACGTCCTGGGTCAAGAGGGAAACAACCCAGACCGCCGTCTAAGGTCCCAAATGATCAATTAAGTGGAAAACGAGGTGGGAAGGCACAGACAGCCAGGATGTTGGCTTAGAAGCAGCCATCATTTAAAGAAAGCGTAATAGCTCACTGGTCGAGTCGTCCTGCGCGGAAGATGTAACGGGGCTCAAATTGATAACCGAAGACGCGGATATGACCATTTATGGCATATGGTAGAGGAGCGTTCTGTAAGCCTGTGAAGGTGTCTTGAGAAGGATGCTGGAGGTATCAGAAGTGCGAATGCTGACATGAGTAGCGATAAAGGGAGTGAAAAGCTCCCTCACCGAAAACCCAAGGTTTCCTGCGCAACGTTCATCGGCGCAGGGTGAGTCGGCCCCTAAGGCGAGGCAGAAATGCGTAGTCGATGGGAAACAGGTTAATATTCCTGTACTTGATATAAGTGCGATGTGGGGACGGAGAAGGTTAGGTTAGCCAACTGTTGGAATAGTTGGTTTAAGTGTGTAGGCGGGTGTCTTAGGCAAATCCGGGACGCTGTTAACGCTGAGGCATGATGACGATTCACTTAGGTGATGAAGTAACTGATACCCTGCTTCCAAGAAAAGCCACTAAGCTTCAGCTTATATTGAACCGTACCGCAAACCGACACAGGTGGGTAGGAAGAGTATTCTAAGGTGCTTGAGAGAACTCGGGAGAAGGAACTCGGCAAATTAACACCGTAACTTCGGGAGAAGGTGTGCCTTATAGGTGAAGAACCTTGCGTTTGGAGCTATATAAGGCCGCAGAGAAATGGGGGCTGCGACTGTTTATCAAAAACACAGCACTCTGCCAACACGAAAGTGGATGTATAGGGTGTGACGCCTGCCCGGTGCTGGAAGGTTAATTGATGGGGTGCAAGCTCTTGATCGAAGCCCCAGTAAACGGCGGCCGTAACTATAACGGTCCTAAGGTAGCGAAATTCCTTGTCGGGTAAGTTCCGACCCGCACGAATGGCGTAACGATGGCCCTACTGTCTCCTCCCGAGACTCAGCGAAGTTGAAGTGTTTGTGAAGATGCAATCTCCCCGCTGCTAGACGGAAAGACCCCGTGAACCTTTACTGTAGCTTTGCATTGGACTTTGAAGTGGTTTGTGTAGGATAGGTGGGAGGCTTTGAAGCTGAGACGCTAGTTTCAGTGGAGCCGTCCTTGAAATACCACCCTGACCCCTTTGAGGTTCTAACCTTGGTCCGTTATCCGGATCGGGGACCGTGCATGGTAGGCAGTTTGACTGGGGCGGTCTCCTCCCAAATTGTAACGGAGGAGCTCGAAGGTCGCCTAGGTACGGTCGGACATCGTACTGATAGTGTAATGGCAAAAGGCGGCTTAACTGCGAGACCGACAAGTCGAGCAGGTGCGAAAGCAGGACATAGTGATCCGGTGGTTCTGTATGGAAGGGCCATCGCTCAACGGATAAAAGGTACTCCGGGGATAACAGGCTGATTCCGCCCAAGAGTTCACATCGACGGCGGAGTTTGGCACCTCGATGTCGGCTCATCACATCCTGGGGCTGTAGCCGGTCCCAAGGGTATGGCTGTTCGCCATTTAAAGTGGTACGTGAGCTGGGTTCAAAACGTCGTGAGACAGTTTGGTCCCTATCTGCAGTGGGCGTTGGAAATTTGAGAGGGGCTGCTCCTAGTACGAGAGGACCGGAGTGGACTGACCTCTGGTGTACCGGTTGTCACGCCAGTGGCATTGCCGGGTAGCTAAGTCGGGAAGAGATAAGCGCTGAAAGCATCTAAGCGCGAAACTTGCCTCAAGATGAGATTTCCCTAGGGTTTTAAATCCTCTAAAGAGTCGTTCGAGACCAGGACGTTGATAGGTTGGGTGTGGAAGCGCAGTAATGCGTTAAGCTAACCAATACTAATTGCTCGTGAGGCTTGATCCTATAACCTGAAGCGCGTAGTGCGACGAAGGATATAATCGACCCAAATACGTAGGAATGTACGTAAGTGCATGAATACGAAGACAAATACTGAAACAGTGTGGTTGGAAAGTGTAGTATAATTACTTCTTCTATTGATTTTACGAGTTAGCGTTGTAGGCGGTTGTGAGATGAGGAAATAAGATTCCAAGTCAAGAGCAGAAGCTGAATGCGATAACTCTCGTGTGACTCGAAAGAGTTGCACCAGACAGTTTAATGTCTGGCGACCATAGCGAGGTGGTCCCACTCCTTCCCATCCCGAACAGGACAGTGAAACACCTCAGCGCCGATGATAGTGCGGATTGCCCGTGTGAAAGTAGGTCATTGCCAGACTTCCCTATAGAGAAGCCCGATTCGAAAGAGTCGGGCTTTTTGCTGCGCGTCGTTTCGGCGCTGGAGTACAAATTGTAGATACCGATGTACTGTATCTCTTCCTAGCCCTTGCAATATATACTGCTGAAAAATATACCTGTCGTTATTGTTTATTGCTAATCTTGTTTGAAAACTCGAATTTAGCAATGTGCTTGGCTTAGTTTAATTGTAGATTGAGTTCTTCACGCACCAATAAATAGGTTTCGCTGGCGGTTAGGCCAATACCATTGGGATGTTTTTTTCTCCATGAATCGGCGGCGCTACCATGTAAATAGGCTGCGCAACAGCTTGCTTCTATTGCGCTTAGGCCTTGTGCCAATAGTGCTAGGACAACCCCACTCAAGACATCGCCCTGTCCAGCACTACTCAGTGCTGAATTGCCACTCGTATTGATCCAAATCTCCTGTTGATTGGCGATTAAAGTGTTGCTGCCTTTAAGGATAGTGTGACAACAAAACTCATTACTCAGCGTTTTTACGGCTGTTTCACGTTGAGCTTGTACTGTTTCAGTGGGGCACTGAAGCAGACGTGCGGCTTCGGCAGGGTGAGGGGTAATGATTGTTACTGCGGCTCGAGTGCGCAGTTGTGATTGAAACTCAGATTCTTGCGCAATTAAGTTCAATGCATCAGCATCAAGTACTAATGGCAAGCTACTCATTAAGCAGTGATGTAATAGCTCGGTTGCTTGCTGTGATTGCCCTAAACCTGGGCCGATGAGTAAATGACTTGGGTTTTGTTTTAATATTTGATTCGTAGCGACAATCATCAATTCTGGCTGATTTGGATCAACGAGTAGCCGTGAGTCTAATAAGCCAATCCAAATCTTGCCGACCCCTAAATGCAGTGCTGCGCGTCCTGCAAGTAATGCTGCACCAATCATGCCTGATGCACCGCCTAGTATACCCACGCTCCCGTAGAGGCCTTTGTGGGTATCTAATGGTCGAATTAATTGTCGTAACGCAGGAAGTAGTTCAGAGCTGGGTCGAAGTGTCATTATTCGAGTGCCAAGCGCTTGCGTTCAACATGGTTGATATAGCGCTGTACCAAGGTTTGCCCTGAACCGGATAAATTAATAAATCGACAACCACTACGAATGGTGCGGATGCCGTTTTTCATAATCAGTTCATTACTCGTGCATATTTCAATATCTGCGGTAATCAGACCTACTTGGGGTAACTCAATACGGCAATTGTGCAAAATACTGCCAATTTCGAGTGAAAAATATCAGGCACAAAGCCGAGTAGGCCAACCCCACCAAGGCTAATATCTGACATTGAAATCTCGACATCGCCACCTTGTTGTAATGGTATGAGACAAGATAATGGGGTCGATAATGGAATCGAGAGCCGGTAAAAATCTCGACGTTGCAAACTCAACATTTGCGTTGGAAATAAACAATCAATAGCAGCTTGTTCATTAATACTTGTGAGCGCACTCACGATTAAATCAAATTGATAATGAATACTATTAATGTGTGCAACGCAACAGATTGTTTTTGCAGAAAGTAGTCGTTGATTTAACTCTGCATTTCGGCCTAGATCGAAAATAAGATTGTTTTGATCCACCTGAAGTAATGCGCTCAAAATAAATACATCACTTTGTTGATTGGCATACAGACAAACTAATTCAGGTTTTTTAGCTAGCCGAGTTAATACAAGAAAAATCTCATCGCGATCATGGACTAAATAAGGGCTAGGGTCTTTGAGCCGAATCGGCGTTAAATGAGGAGTTGCTAGCCATAATTTAATCCTATTCCTCTGATGCAAGAGTGTGTGTCGATTGACAGTCTGCAATCAGTTGTTGCAGTTGTCGGTAATTAGCGCGCTCATTTTTTTTTTGCGTATTGATGACGGGCGACACTGGGCAATACTTGTAAATGTACTTCTGTTTGATCAAACCAGAAAGCAATTGTTGGAGAATCGGTTTGACGATATTGCGTCTTTCTCTCTTTACTTGAGTAGTCTATTTGTTGATTTAATAAAAATATTTCAACAATTTTGGGGTCATCAGAGTAAACCAAAAGATTGATATCGGAATGCTTGCTGGCATTACCCTTGAGTACCGAACCCACGAGATATGGCTCAAATTGCTGGAAAAAAAGCATTAAAGCCAATGCTTTTTGGCGTAATTTAAGTAAATCTTCATCAAAATCGGGGCAAAATAAGTGCTGATAATGCGCCATTGCGGCTTCTATTTCAGCAGTGCAAGCGCCGATCTCTTTTGCTAGATAAGCCTAATTCGAGACAGGCTTGACGACGTGCTTGCTCAAAATTTTTGGCCCGACCCTCGTGTATTAATTGTGCCGCACGTTGGGCCATTTTATCGCGGTGGGAAGATATTAATGTCGTTGTGATAGACATACCGTCTTTCCTTGTAGCACGAGTTCAAGGGAGAGTAATGCATCAATACATCATTATGGCAGGACAATGTTTTAACAACAGCATATTTTATAGGCCTATGTATATCGATGAGGCCAAGTGAAAATCTGGCTCCTAAAGATATACATAGGTTTTTTCTATCATTGAGTCATTTAAACGACGGCGATTTAACTCACTAGATTACGGTTAATTAATCTGCGCTTGCTGCGTTATTTTTCGTCAACTGAGCGTTAAAACAATTGCTCTTTAATTTCATCGATCGGTGCTGCTTCAGTCTCGCTGCCACCACTTAGACCAAGTTGTGGATTGGTAGATTGAAACTCTTGATAAAAATATTCGGTAATCGGGCCGCGCTCTGTTTCGGTAGTTCGGCTGGTGACACCATCAGGCATTACCCAAGGCGATTCAGGAGTATCTTTGAGTGCTTTGCCCATGAAATTCACCCAAATAGGCAGCGCGGCACCGCCACCGGTTTCGCGTGCGCCGAGTGATTTAGGTTGGTCAAAACCAATCCACGTAATGGTGACTAAGTTAGCTTGATAACCTGCAAACCAAGCATCATAAGCATCATTGGTTGTCCCTGTTTTACCTGCTAAATCGCTGCGGCCTAGCACTTTAGCTTTCGTTGCGGTACCCATTTTAATGACATCGCCCATCATGGAATTCATGATAAAAGCGTTGCGCGCATCCAACGTGCGTGGTGCATTTTTTCCGGCAACCTCTGGCTGGGTTTGCGCTAATACTTTGCCGCGCGCATCTTCGATTCGATCAATAAAAAATGAGCGAACACGGTAGCCGGTATTGGCAAATACCGAGTAGCCTTCTGCCAATTGCAATGGCGTGACGCTGCCCGCTCCAAGCGCCATGGTCAGATAGGCTGGATGCTGTTTCGGGTCAAAGCCAAAGCGCGTTAGATGTTGCTGGGCATAGTCGGTACCGATGGCTTGTAAAATCCGCACTGATACTAAGTTCGTCGATAGGGTTAAAGCTTTACGCACCGAGGTCATGCCTCTAAAACGACCATCGTAGTTCTTCGGTTCCCAGCGTTGCCCACCAACTTCAATGACCAAGGGTGCATCATTGATCATGGTTGCTGGGGTGACCCCGCGCTCTAAACTTGCCGAATATACGAATGGTTTAAAGCTAGAGCCGGGTTGACGCCATGCTTGAGTGACATGATTAAAATTATTGTGATTAAAATCAAAGCCACCAACCAGGGCTCGAATCGCACCATTTTGTGGGTCCATTGCGACAATGGCACCTTCGACTTCAGGAAGTTGTTTAATTGCCCAGCCCTTTTCTGTGGCATTCACCCGAATGATAGCGCCAGGGCGGATTCTGTTCGCTGGGGTGTTTTTATCGGATAGGGCGCTACGGGCAAAGCGTAAGCCATCACCTTGAATCGTAATTTGTTCGCCACCTTGCAAGTAAGCACGAACTTCTTTGTTATTACTGCTTAATACAATGGCCGGACGTAAGTCATCTGCTTCTTTGATGTTGCTGAGTGCTTCATCGAGCTGCTCATCAACTTGATTGGCCAGTAGTGCCGCATCGATAAAGCCTTCTGGACCTTTGTACCCGTGGCGATTATCGTAATCGAGAATGCCGCTACGCAATGCACTATACGCCTCATTTTGTGCTTGGCTATTAATGGTCGTAAAGACTTGGAACCCTTGTGTGTAGGTCGCTTCTTGATATTTTTTTAAACATCATTTGCCGTACCATTTCAGCGACATACTCAGCATGAACAGGAAACTGCTGGCTATTCCGGCTAAATACTAATTGTTCGGTTTGTGCTGCTTTGTACTGTGCGGCATCAATAAAATTAAGCTCGGCCATTCTGCGCAGCAGCACATACATTTGACGTAATGTTGCTCGTTTTGGATTGACAATTGGATTGTAGGCTGACGGCGCTTTGGGTAAGCCGGCCAACATAGCAAATTCAGCAATTGAAAGGTCTTTGAGGTTTTTTCCAAAGTAAGTTTGCGCGGCAGAAGAAAAGCCGTAAGCACGCTGACCTAAATAAATTTGGTTAATGTAAAGTTCTAAAATCTGATCTTTAGATAAATTATGTTCAATTTTGAATGCAAGTAAGGCTTCGTTAAATTTTCGCGTGTAAGTTTTTTCATTGGATAAATAGAAATTTTTGGCTACCTGCATCGTGATTGTGCTTGCGCCAGACTGTGAGTGTCCCGAGAGTACATTGCCAACAATGGCGCGCAGCACACCGAGATAATCAATGCCACCATGCTGATAAAAACGCTCATCTTCTGCTGCCAGTAGCGCATTAATCATCATGGGTGGAACTTGATTGATGGGAACAAATGCCCGTCTTTCTTCGCCAAAACTCACCAATTAAAACTTTATCTTCACTGAAAATTCGCAATGGAATTTTAGGTTTGTAGTCAGTTAGCGCATTGAGCGGAGGCAACTTTGGATAGGTCACAATTACAGCTAAAGCCGCTAAACTTATGCCGATGATTGTAATTCCAAAGAAAACTATAAACAGGGAAATAATTAATTTTTTTGCCATGAGTATGAATCTATTATTCAGTGAGTGGTAATTTACGGGTTTTGTACTGATGTTGCAAAAAAAGAGATTAAGAGTTAGCTTACTTTACAGGAGTAAGGTGTCACTGATAGGATTTTTTACCAATTACAATAGGGAATATTGCGTTGAACCTCGATTTTCTTAAACCGAAAGCTCCTCCGCTTATCGGTCTAGACATCAGCTCTTCTGCCGTAAAGATGGTTGAGCTGAGTCAAGCGGGGCGCAATTTTAGCCTTGAGCGCTATGTTATTGAGCCTTTACCTAAAGATGCGGTGACGGATAATAATATCGTGAATTCCGAAGCCGTGGCACATGCAATACGAAATGCATGGCGGCGGATGGGAAGTAAGGTTAAAAATGTAGCCGCAGCGTTGCCGGCCTCTGCGGTTATTACTAAAAAGATTTTAGTGCAAGCAGGCATGAGCGAGCGAGAGCTAGAAAGCCAAGTAGAAACCGAGGCTAATCAATATATTCCATTTTCTTTAGATGAAGTTAACCTTGATTTTCAGGTGCTAGGGATTGCCGCAAATAATCCAGATGAAGAAGATGTACTGATTGCTGCGGCGAAAAAAGACAAAGTTGATGAGCGCGTAGCGGCAATTGAAGAAGCGGGCTTAAAGGCGGTTGTATTGGATGTGGAATCCTACGCCACACAGGCGGCTTTTGAATTGATGCGCCCACAATTGCCCAACGGTGGCGAAAATCAAATCGTTGCTGTTGTCGATATTGGCTCAACAGCCATGCACATGAATATCTTTAAAGATGGTCAGTCGATTTATAGCCGTGATCAAGGCTATGCTGGCAATCAACTCACCCAAGAGATTCAAAGAAAATTCAATATGTCAGCCGAAGAGGCTGAGCAAGCCAAGCGTCAAGGTGGTTTACCTGATAATTACGAGCCAGATGTATTGCAGCCATTTATGGATACGATGGCGCTGGAGATTTCTCGCTCGCTGCAGTTTTTCTACACTTCCAGTAATTACAATGCAGTGGATCATATCCTCTTGGCAGGAGGGTGTAGCGTGATTCATGGCCTCGATGAAGCAGTTTCAAGTCGTACTCAGGTCGCCAGTACTATGCGGGCAAACCCATTTTTTAGTATGTCAACTGGCAAGATCAAAGGTAAGCAAATTCAACTGGATGCGCCTTCATTGCTGATTGCATGTGGTTTGGCTATGCGGAGGTTTGACCCAGTATGATTCGGATTAATTTATTGCCACATCGCGAACAAAAGCGTGCGGCACGGCAGCGGCAATATGTGTCAATGTTGATTATGTCTTTTTTGCTGGCAGTGGTAATACTCGCTGGTTATATGGTGCTTTCAGCAAAAGTAGATATTCAAAATGGACGTAATCACTTTTTGACCGAAGAAAACGCCAAGCTCGATCGAGAAATAGCAGAAATTGACAAATTAAAAACCGAGAAACAAGCTTTGCTTGATCGGAAAAAAATTGTTGAGCGTTTGCAATCTAATCGAACAGAAACAGTTCATTTACTTGATCAGTTAACACGACAAGTGCCTGAGGGTGTCTATTTGAAAGAGGTTAAGCAAACCAATGAGCAATTGGTATTAACCGGCTACGCGCAATCTAATGCGCGCGTGTCAACATTAATGCGCAATTTAAACGATTCTCCTATTTTTGAGCAGCCACTGTTGATCGAAGTAAAATCAGCTTCTGTAGGTAATCAAAGATTATCTGACTTCACATTAAACATAAAATTAACACGAGTTGATGAGCCAGCAGAAAACACAGCTAGCTCAGTGAAGAGAGGCCAGCAATGACATTGGATGATTTAAGAAATTTAGATCCAAAAGATGCAGGGAATTGGCCAATACAGGTTCAGTTAGGCTCATTGATCGTCGTATTAGTTTTAACAATTGCTGCAGGTTATTTTTATGTTTGGAGCGCTCAGGTTGAAGAACTGGATGCGGGGCAAGCAACAGAAGTTCAATTAAAAACTGAATTTATTGATAAGAAAAAACGAGCCATTAATCTTGCTGAATACAAGCAGCAGTTGTTAGAAATTCAACAATCGTTTGGTGCTTTACTCAAGCAATTGCCAAATCGCTCTGAAATGGAAACATTGCTGACTGAGATAAATCAAGCAGGTGTAGGGCGTGGTTTATTGTTTGAACTATTCAAACCTGGCCTTGAGATAAAAACAGCTGAATTTGTCGAAGCACCGATCTCAATTAAAGTCACTGGTAGCTATCATGATCTAGCTGCTTTTGTGAGTGATATTGCGCAGCTTTCACGAATTGTGATTTTAAGTGATATTAAATTAAGCACTTCAAAAGATCAGCTGCTGACCATGGAAGCGACAATCAAAACTTATCGCGCATTGGATGAGGCTGAACTACAAGCGATTCGTCAGGCTGAAGCTGAAGCGCGTAAAAAGAAAAAATAAAGGTCTATCGGAGAAAATATTGTGAAAAGATGGCTCCTTTATGTATTGTTGCTAACGGGATTAACCGGCTGTTTTGGCGATGAACATAGTGATTTAAAAGAATGGATGGTCGAACAATCAAAAGGCTTGCGAGGAAAAATAGAGCCCTTGCCTGAGGCAAAGGTATATATTGCATTTCCTTATGAGGCTTTTGAAATCGCTGATCCATTTCGAACTAGTAAAATGGAATTGGCTAAAAAGACCAATGGTAGCGGTTTAGCGCCGAATATGAATCGTGTAAAAGAGGTTTTAGAAAATTACGACCTTGAAAAACTACGCATGGTTGGGACTTTACAACAAGGTGCCGCAGTACAAGCGCTAATTCGTGCGCCTGATGGTAATTTGTATCGAGTTAAGCAAGGTAGTTATATGGGGCAAAATTTTGGCATGGTCGCTAAAGTGTCAGAAACTGAAATTACATTAAAAGAAATTGTTGAAGACAGTGGTGGCGATTGGGTAGAGCGAACGACTGTCTTGGGCTTGGATGATGCGGAGCAGAAAAAATGAAAATGAATAAGAGCCTAGCGCGTTTAAGCTATTTTGCTTTATGTTTGTTAACGCCATTTGCACTTGCAATCGACGCGGCCAATATCACCAATGTTGAAGTCAGCAACGTCAGTGCCGATAAGCAAATTATTAAAGTCACCTTTAATAGTGCGCCACCAACACCAACCAGCTTCTCTGTGAATACGCCGCCTCGGATTGCATTTGATTTTGCCAATACCGCAAATCAAACTGGGAAGAATGTTTATCCAGTCAATGGTGCCGCATTGCGCTCGGTAAATGTTGCCGAAGGTACCGGTCGCACTCGCTTAGTGTTTAATTTGCAAAAACAAGCCAGTTATGAAACCAGCGTTGAAGGCAATTCCTATTTGATTACGGTTGATGCAGCAGCCGCTGCAAATACCGCCGTCAATAGCGCACCTGTTCGGAGTAATACGCAGTTTTCAGATGCGAAATCCACCAGCAAAGCAGAAGGAATTCAAGCGATTGATTTTCGACGTGGTTCAGCCGGTGAAGGTAAAGTTATTATTGATTTATCCAGCCCTAATGTTGGTATTGATATTCGCCAACAAGGTAAAAATCTAGTGGTTGATTTTTCAAAAGCGGGCTTGCCAAAAAATCTAGAGCGTCAGCTTGACGTGACTGACTTTGGCACGCCAATTCAGAAAATCGAAACGCATGCGCAGGGCGACTCAGTCAAAATGCTGATTGAGCCTAAGGGCAATTGGGAATACTCGGCTTATCAAACAGAAAATCGCTTTGTTGTTGAAGTACGTGATGCCAGCGCCAATAAGGATAAAGTAGCCAGTAAAGCGAATTACAAAGGTGAGAAATTATCTTTGAATTTCCAAAATGTTGAAGTGCGTACGGTATTGCAGGTGATCGCAGAGTTTACGGGGTTAAATATTATTACCAGTGACTCGGTGGGTGGTGCATTAACCTTGCGATTAAAAGACGTGCCTTGGGATCAAGCGCTGGATATTATTTTGCAAGCCAAAGGGCTTGATCAACGCAAAACCGGCAATGTGATGTGGATTGCGCCACGGGATGAATTGGCGGCGAAAGAAAAATCAGAATTAGAAAATCGTAAACAAATTTCTGAATTAGAACCAACTCGTACTGAATATTTCCAATTGAAATATCATAAAGCCGATGCGTTGAAAACGATTTTAAGTGATGAAAAACAGAAAATCCTTTCGCCACGCGGTTCTGCGGTCATTGATCCACGTACCAATCAAGTGGTGGTGCAAGACATTCCATCTAAGCTTGAGCAAATTCGTGAGTTGTTGACCAAAATTGACATCCCAGTGCGGCAAGTGATGATTGAGGCACGGATTGTTGAGGCTGAAGACGGTTTTCAACGTGAACTTGGGGTGAAGTTGCATGGTTTATATGCCAAAGGCGATACGGCGTTTGGCGGTAATTTAACCAGCAAAGACTATACCAGTCCAGGTGGCTCTACGTTCCCGGGTCCTGCCGTTGGTGGTAATGTACCTTCGGTAAGTTTGCCTGCCGCAGGGATTGGTGGTTTTAATCCGGGCTCAATTGCCATGTTGATTGCCGGTTCTGATGGTATTTTGGGTCTGGAATTGAGTGCATTAGAGCAAGATGGCAAGTTGAAAATCGTTTCCAGCCCGCGCTTGGTGACTGCTGATCAAGTTGAGGCGGTGATTGAAGATGGTCAAGAAATTCCATATTCGACTTCATCGCAAAATGGCGCCACTACGGTTGAGTTTAAAAAAGCGACGTTGTCATTAAAAGTTACGCCACAAATTACGCCAGATGGCAGCGTATTTATGGATGTGCACGTGAATAAAGACAGCCGAGGAACCGAAACCTTAAATGGCCCAGCGATTAATACTAAGCAAATCAAAACCAAAGTTTTGGTTGAAAGTGGCGGCACCGTGGTGATTGGTGGTATTTATATTGAAAATACCGGCAATACGATTACGCAAGTGCCACTCTTGGGTGATATTCCGATGTTGGGTAATTTGTTTAAAAATCGATCTACCAAGAAAGAGCGTCGTGAGTTGTTAATTTTCTTGACGCCTCGGGTATTAGAATCAGATCTAACGCTGCGATAATCTAGCAACGTAGCGAGGTGATGGCTCGCTAAGGGGCTTAGATTCAAGTAAAATGCCTGGCATGAGAATGCCAGGCAATTTTTATTTAGTCGGCCTAATGGGGGCTGGCAAAACGACCGTGGGGCGTGCCCTTGCGCGTGCAACCCAGAAAACTTTCTATGATTCGGATCATGAAATCGAAGCGCGAACAGGCGCTCGTATTCCTATGATTTTTGAAATCGAAGGAGAGAGTGGGTTTCGTGAGCGAGAAGCAGAGACCATCGCCGAGCTTTCCAAATTACAAGGCATTGTATTGGGAACCGGTGGTGGCGCGATCTTAAACCCAATTAACCGGAATCATTTACGGCGTAATGGCTATGTGATTTATTTGCGCGCTAGCCCTGAAGAGCTGTATTCACGCACTTGCCACGATAAAAATCGGCCTTTATTACAAACGGCAGATCCCTTAGGCAAACTCAAAGAACTCTACGAACAACGCGATCCGCTGTATCGCGAAGTGGCCGATCTGGTGATTGATACCAGCCAACAAACTGTAAATACCCTTTTGCAATTACTGCTAAAAGAATTGGAGCGTCAGGCATGATCCGTAATGTACACGTTGATATTGACCACGCTCCGTATTCGATTTTGATCGGCGAAGGTTTGCTTCAGTCTGTTGAGCCACTGCTTGCATTGCTTGCGCAAAAGCGCGTTGCCATTGTCACCAATGAGACCATTGCACCGTTGTACTTGGCGGGTTTAGTGGCTCAATTAGAAGCGGCTGGCGTTGAATGTCAGTCGATCATTCTGCCAGATGGTGAAAAATATAAAACTTGGGACAGTTTAAATTTAATTTTTGATGCGTTATTAACTGCACGTGCCGAGCGCAAAACAACCCTAGTCGCCTTAGGTGGTGGCGTTATTGGTGATATGACCGGCTTTGCAGCTGCGGTCTATCAGCGCGGCGTGCCGTTTATTCAAATTCCAACGACGCTACTGGCTCAGGTTGATTCATCGGTCGGTGGTAAAACCGCGATTAATCATCCTTTGGGTAAAAATATGCTGGGCGCGTTTTATCAGCCCAAGCTGGTACTCGCAGATTTAAGTACGCTAGCGACTTTGCCGCAGCGCGAGTTTTCCGCAGGCATGGCCGAAGTCATTAAGTATGGCTTGATTGACGATCTAGAATTTCTCGTTTGGCTTGAAGAAAACATCGATGCTTTAATGGCGCGTGATGTGGATTTAATCGCCTATGCCGTTGAACGCTGCTGCCAAATAAAGCGCGAATTGTGGCTGCCGATGAAAAAGAAACCGGTCAGCGCGCCTTACTCAATTTAGGTCATACCTTTGGCCATGCCATTGAAGCGGGTTTGGGTTATGGCGTTTGGCTGCACGGCGAAGCCCGTGCCGCGGGGATGGTGCTCGCAGCGCATGCTTCGCGCGCATTAGGGCATTTGCAAGCCGCTGACGTGGATCGCGTGATCAATCTATTGCAACGAGCCGGTTTGCCGGTAGTTTCTCCGGCTTTGGGTGGCGAGCGTTATAAAGCTTTAATGGCGCAAGATAAAAAAGTCGACGCTGGTCGAATTAAATTTATCTTGCTGCGCCAATTGGGTGAAGCTTATATCGGTGAATTACCCGAGATCGCGATTGATACCGCGCTGCTAGCAGGTTGTGAATCTAGCAAATAATCTGCAAGCGATAGATCTAAAGCCGAGCGGGCTAATTCTAGATGCGATTCTAGCCCGCTATCGACTTCACTATTGAGTGGACTTACCACCAATTCAAATACCGTTAGCAAACTAATTCGCTCGCTGCTACACGCTAAAATCCATTCACCATCCCGAGTTGACTCAACCCATTGTTTAGCGGTCATTTGCTCTAATAATTGCTGTGTGGCATCGATGCCTAGCTCAACTTTGCGGCGTAATTGATCGATGTGCAGTACTTCACCATTTTGATGGGCGCGGGCTAAGGCGGCTAAAATCTGTACCGCTTGCTCAAAGCGCGTGCCGTGATGATTATCCCAGCGCCAGCCATTGCCATGCCAATACGATAAGCTCGCAGACAAGACCGCCCCCGCCAAAATCAATACCCAGCACAAATACAACCACATCAAAAAGATCGGAAAGCTAGCAAAAGTGCCGTAAACCAAGTTGTATGTGGTGAATTGCTTGATATACAAACCAAACAGCATCTTCATCAATTCGAGGCACGCGCTACTAAACAGTGCCGCAATTAGGGCGTGCGAACGTGGGACAAAGCAATTGGGAGAGCGTGAGATACAGTAATCCCAAAGTAATAAACATCAGCAGCCATGAAGATATCTGCAACATGGGGATGTTGAGTCCACCTAGGCCCGAATTTTGTGATATCCAGCTGGTGAGTGACAAACTTAAACCAATTAAAATGGGCGCTAAAGTGAGTGCGGCCCAATAAGTGAGCGTGCGAGACAGTAGTTTTCTGGGGCGTTTAACGCGCCAAATAGAATTAAACGTTTTCTCAATGGTAAACATCATCAATAGCGCCGTGGCCAATAAGCCAATCATGCCCATGGTGGTGAGACTATCGGCATTGGCGGCAAATTGGCGCATATACACCCCAATCACTTTGCCGGAGGCTTCGGGCACTAAGTTATTGAGGATAAAACCGCGAAATTTACCCACATTGATGCTGAACATCGGAAAAGCCGAAATCAGCGTAATCGCGATAGTAAACAGCGGCACTACCGCCAGCAAAGTGGTAAATGTCAGGCTACCGGCGGTTTCTAGGCAACGATCATTGAGTAGACGTTGACCGACGAAGCGAGAAAAAACCGCTAATTCGGGCCAATTGCGGGAAAGTGTTAGCAAAATTCATAGCAGACAACGATAAGAAGCGAATCCCATTATAATAGCGCATCCTGAAAGCCGCCCCTGTAAAGATCATGACTGAAATCCTTGTTTTGTATTACTCAACCCACGGTGCTACGCGTCAGATGGCGCAGCTGATTGCACGTGGCATTGAAGCAACTGCTGGCTGTTCTGCGCGGTTACGCACTGTGCCGCGGATCTCGACAGTGTGTGAAGCCACCGAGTCTGATATTCCAACTACAGGGGCGCCGTATGTCACGCTCGACGATTTACTTGAGTGTGATGGCCTTGCGTTAGGTAGCCCGACCCGTTTTGGCAATATGGCGGCACCGATGAAATATTTTTGGGATTCGACCATTGCCGATTGGCTCAAAGGCACTTTGATCGGCAAACCGGCTTCGGTCTTTACCAGCTCCGGTACATTGCACGGTGGCAATGAATCTACATTACTGACGATGATGTTACCGCTATTGCACCATGGCATGCTGATTGTCGGGACGCCGTATTCAGAAACCGCTTTGATGTCGACCACCACCGGCGGCACACCGTATGGGCCGAGCCATTGGGCTGGGACTGAGTCCAACCAAGCGATTTCCGACTCTGAACGCGTGCTGTGCTTGGCGCAAGGGCGTCGATTGGCCGAGATCGCACTGAAATTAAAAGGAAGAAGTGAATGAAATTAAGTCCCGCCAATTTGCCAGCATTGCAAACCATTACCGTGATTGCCTTGGTGGCGATGATTTTGCTCACCACGGCATGGGAATTATGGCTGGCGCCGCTTAAGCCCGGTGGTTCATGGGTAGTATTAAAAGCGCTGATTTTATTTTTGCCGTTACGCGGTTTATTGCATGGCCGCCGTTATACCTATCAGTGGTACACCATGTTTGTATTGGTGTTTTTTATGGAAGGCGTGATGCGAGCATGGAGTGACCAAGGTTTGTCACAAGTATTGGCAGGGATTCAAGTCGTGCTGACGGTGGTAAGTTTTGTGAGTGCAACCTTATACGCTAAATATTCACGACCGAGCTTATTGGCACAAAATTAATTGGCGGTGGAGTGGGTATATGGCTGAATTGCTTTTCTTTAAACGCCTTTATAAATATACCCATGATTTAGTACTAATTAGGTTTATTGTTTCGGCTTGAGCTGCTGCAAATACACCGCTGGATAGATAGAACAAAGCCCCGCTGGATCGCAGCGGGGCTTTGTAGTTTATGCGTTCGGTTTCTTCAGTTGTGGTTTAGGTTCACCAGACTGAAAGCTTGAGCGCGCGCAATTTGTGATTGCTGCCTCCGCCAATCGATGGGGTGGTATCGATCGGTGCCGTATTTCGCAAATGCTTGTCATTGAGCAGTACCAAAAAGCGTGCTGCTCATCGACAAAAACGTAGTTGATGGCGCGGTAAACGCATCAACTTAAACTGGCTGTGGATGCACCCGATTAATATTGTTGTGGATTTTATTGAGTGCTGAAATATACGCTTTGGCGCTGGCAACAATAATGTCGGTATCTGCGCCTTGGCCGTTGACGATTTTGGCATCCTTCATCAAACGGACCGTCACTTCACCTTGGCTATCCGTGCCCGAGGTGATCGCATTAACCGAATACAGTTGCATTTCTGCGCCACTATTAAAGAGTGATTCAATCGCTTTAAAGGTGGCATCCACCGTACCATCGCCGTGCGCCGTCGCATGACGCTCGATCCCCGCTTCGCTGACCACTAGATCGGCGCTTGGCGTTTCGCCGGTTTCGGAAATCACTTTCAATGAAATCAGTTTGATGTGTTCTTGCTCAATCGAAATCAACTCATCGGACACCAAGGCGTGCAAATCTTCGTCGTAAATTTCGCGTTTTTTATCGGCCAAAGTTTTTAAAGCGCGCAAAAGCGGCATTTAATGCTTCTTCTGATTGCAGCTCAATGCCCAATTCAATCAATTTGGTTTTTAAACGCATTGCGACCAGACAATTTGCCCAAGCTTAAGCGATTCGTGCTCCAGCCGACCGATTCCGCACTCATGATTTCGTAAGTTTCACGGCACTTCAAAATGCCATCTTGGTGAATGCCTGACTCGTGAGCAAAGGCGTTGGCACCGACAATGGCTTTATTCGGTTGCACTGGGTAGCCAGTAATTGTTGACACCAATTTACTGGTTGGCACGATTTGCGTGGCATCGACATTGCATTCAACATTGAAAATATCGCGGCGCGTGCGCGTCGCCATAACGACTTCTTCGAGTGAGGCATTACCAGCACGTTCGCCCAAGCCGTTAATCGTGCATTCAACCTGGCGTGCGCCACCCAAAACCGCCGCCAAAGAGTTAGCCACCGCCATGCCCAAATCGTTGTGGCAATGCGCCGACCAGATGACGCAATCGCCGCCTTTGGTTTTGGCGATCAATTCGCGGAAAAACGCTTCAGTGCGTTGGGGTACGGCGTAGCCGACGGTGTCGGGTACGTTTAATGTTGTTGCGCCAGCTTCGATCACTGCGCCAAAAATCCGCGCCAAAAAGTCGATATCGCTACGCAAGGCGTCTTCAGCCGAAAACTCAACATCATCGGTGTATTCACGCGCCATTTTGACGGCTTTCACTGCGGCTTCAACCACCTGATCTGGCGTCATACGCAACTTGTGTTCCATATGGATCGGGCTGGTGGCGATAAAGGTATGAATGCGGCCGCGTTTGGCATCTTTAATTGCTTCACCCGCCGCGCGTACGTCACGCTCATTGGCGCGCGCCAAAGAGCAGACCGTGCTGTTTTCGATAATGCCAGCGATGGTTTTGATCGCGTCCGCGTCGCCTGGGCTGGCGGCGGCAAAACCAGCTTCAATCACGTCAACGCCGAGTTTTTCCAATTGGCGGGCGATACGGATTTTTTTCTTCTTTGGTCATCGATGCGCCAGGAGACTGCTCACCATCACGCAATGTCGTATCAAAAATCACCAAGCGGTCATTACTGCGTTCAGTCATGCTGTGCTCCTGAGTCTCTGAGGCGGTGGTTTGATCACGGCCCATATAATTTTGGATATTGAATTGCCGGCCTTGCTGACTTGCCAATTGAGCCAGTTTATTCACTTGAGCGAGCGGCAAGCTGCCGCGTTCGCGCCATTTATAAATCGCAGCTCGGGATACCGGATCATCTGGAAAAGCAGCATTAAGCTGATCGGCCAGTGTACTGGGTCCACCAAAATCAGCGATTAGACGGTCGATGTCTAATGACACAGTGTTCTCCTTTGCAGCGATGACTTGAGATTAGCCATATTTAGACTTAGTGTCAAACCTTAGCAATAAAAAAGAGCGACCTGTTGTTTTGGCCGCTCTTTTTTCTACATTTTATTTATCAATTGGACTATTTGTCTAATTTTGTACGTTGTTTTGGACGTTTCATCACAAGCCACAGCCAATACACATAACCTGAGGCGGCGTAGCAGATAAAGAAACTAAACAACACCAAGGCTGGGCGTGATGCGCCGATGAGTAAAATTAAGGTCGCGATCAATAAACTCACAAAGGGCACGGTTTTGCGCATATGTAGCTCTTTAAAGCTCCAGTACGGCACGTTGGACACCATGGTTAAGCCGGCAAACAGCGTAAAGCACAGCGCAGCATAAGGCAGTAGCTCAACCAAGGGCGACAAATCGTCATGGTATTCAATATTGATCCACACCAATCCTGCAACTAAGGCTGCAGCAGCAGGGCTGGGTAGACCTTGAAAAAAACGTTTATCAACCACTTCGATATTGGTATTAAAGCGCGCCAAACGCAGCGCAGCGCCAGCGCAGTAGATAAAGGCCACTGCCCAACCGAGTTTGCCAAAGCCAGACAAACCCCATTCATACATAATTAAAGCCGGAGCGACCCCAAACGACACCATGTCGGACAAGCTATCAAATTGCGCCCCAAATTCAGATTGTGTATGCGTCATTCTAGCAACACGGCCATCCAGGCCATCTAAAATCATCGCCGCAAAAATCGCTAAAGCCGCCGATTCAAACTGGCCATTCATGGCTTGCACTATGGCATAAAAACCAGAAAACAGTGCGGCGAGGGTAAATAAATTGGGTAGCAGGTAAATACTTTGACGGCGCAAAGTTTGTGCGCGGCTTGATGGGGGTTGCAGTTGCATGAAAGCCTCGATTGCATAGCATTTGAGGCGACATTGTAACTGACGTCTCGTGCCATCGGTAGCATGTGGGTAGATACGTTATAATCCGCGCTCTTATTTGTCCTAGGTGACTTTCGTGTCTGAGCGTCTATTTGTACTTTTGCAGCATGTCATCCCCAAATTGGCGTTGACTCGATTGATGGGCTACTTGGCCGGATTACGTGCTGGCAGCCTGACTCACGCAGTGATTACTCGCTTTGTCGCCAAATACCAAGTCAATATGGCCGAAGCGGCCAATCCCGATCCGACTGCGTATGCCACATTCAATGAATTTTTTTTACCCGCGCCTTAAAAGACGGCGCGCGGCCACTGGCCAAAGCGCAACTGCTGTGTACGGTTGACGGGGCAATTAGTCAGTTTGGGCCAATAGAACACGGGCAAATTTATCAAGCCAAAGGCAAGCAATTTACCACTACGGCTTTATTGGCTGGCAATGCGGCGCTGGCCAAGCAATTTGATAGCGGCCTATTTGCCACGATTTATCTCAGCCCAAAAGACTACCACCGCATTCATATGCCATGCCGTGGTCGTTTGTTAGAAATGACTTATGTGCCGGGCGAGTTGTTTTCGGTGAATCCAGCCACAGCGCGCGGCGTCGATGGTTTGTTTGCGCGTAATGAGCGGGTGGTATGCGTGTTTGAAGCCGACAACGGTCAGCCTTTTGTGCAAGTTTTAGTCGGAGCGACCATTGTGGGCAGTATGGCCACCACATGGCACGGCGTGGTTAATCCGCCGCGCAGTAAATCGGTGTGGACTAAAGATTATCGCGATCAGCAAATCGTCCTAGAGCAGGGGGCCGAAATGGGCCGCTTCTTACTGGGTTCAACCGTGGTATTGCTGTTTCCTGAAGGCGATTTGGAATTTAATCCCGACTGGAAAGCGGGCCGCGGTGTGCGCTTAGGCGAGGTGATGGCGGATTGATAGTAAGGGTATAGGTTGCTAGGGTCTGTTGACGTTTGGTTTTCGGTCGCGCTGGCGCGATTTTCGCGGCAGATCAAGGCATTTTATGCGACCAATAACCCGTTATTCGAGCATGAAATAACGCAGAGATGCCGCGAAAAGCGCCCAGCCCTTAGGGTTTGGCTGCGGCTTTTTTTAAATCAAGTCAGCCTGACACTGCGTTGAAAAACGCTTGCATAGAATGACTATGCCACGCGTCTTTCGCCTTGTTTCAGGCCAAAATCAGCACAAACGCGATCCGCAAACCAAACGTCAACAGACCCTAGCCATTATTAAATATGATTTGCTGGCTTATACTGCCGAACTTTCTTTTTATGACTTTCGTTCAGAAATCCAATGATTTCGTAGGCTCGGCTTTAGCCGACGACTCGGGCAATGCCGCCGCTTAAAAGCGGCCCTACAAAAACCTGCTGCAACAGAGTCATAATCAGGATTGTATTAAACGCTTTGGAGCTGAAAATGAATGCGATAAGGGTATTAGGCCAGATTACGATTCCTGAATCGCTCAAGCAAAACCTCGGCGAAATTCGGCAAACACGCAGTTCGGCGTTTGCCGCCAAAGGCGTGATTGAGGTGCATTATTATCCGCAAGGCAATCCCAACTTGCCGACGGGGGATGCGTGGCAGCTGGATGCGGAAAAAACCGCATTTGGCATCGCCTTATTAAATCGTTTGGGCCTTGCCCCCGAATATATGCACGATGCCAATTTGATGGGCTACGCCCAGCTTGATCCGCATACCGATATTGGTTTTTTTGGTGCAAAACGAGCCCGTCGCGTTTTTGCATGTGGTACTGCAAGGCGAGGGCGTGCTGCGAATGACTGGCGCGAGTAATCCACTTGAGCAAGCCACAGCGGTGAGCGAAGGCATGGTCTTTATCCTTAACCCAGAAATCGAACACGCTTTTGGCGATTGCCCAGATATTTTATTTTCAATATCGATGGTTGTGCCCCGCTCGAAGATGGCGGGGCTGACGTTGGTTTGATGCGGATGATGTGCCTGCGTAGGGCAACAATGAGTGAAACGAATTGCGCCGAATCAACGTGGAGCAACAACCCAGTGTGATTCCAGCATTACTCATTTTACAAACAGATGGATTCAATTTACGCAAAAGCCGGTGCAATTCGCTAAAGCTCATTGCACCCTACGACTGCATCGTATTCGGTACGATTGCAGTTAGTCGAAGCTACGATGGTTTTTTTGAGGAGAATAAATGAGTTCAATCAAAATAGGGTGTAGTGCTGGTACTTCTATTCGGCACAATACGCATATTATTATGGCCTCTTTTTTACTATCAGCATTGCTTGCTTATGCTCATTACCAATATGGCTTTAAGTTTGCGCTACTTTTTGTGGCTATAAATCTGCTTGGTCTTTTAATTCATTTGGCAAGTAAAATTGAGTGTACTTTTGATGCTGAATTAAATGCTCTTTTCTTAGAAAAATCTATTTTTGCTTGGCGAATGGCGAGTGAAAAAACGATGCCTGTTTCTGATTTTTCTTATGTTTATGTGAAAGAGGGACGTTATGGTTATGAGCTTACTTTGTTTAGCACGATCCGCGACGAGTTGGTTTTATTTAATGTCGAGGCGGAGAAGGCTGAGTTTGAGGCGCAAAGAGTAGCGGGCATTTTAAATATCATGAATAAAGGTGTATTGAGCTCAAAAGGTTTTTCTCATTAGCGCCGTATAGTATAAGGCGCTGTGATTTGAGAAAAAATATACAGATTGATATCAATAGATGAATAAAAAACCGGCGCGAAGCCGGTTTTTTATTTGATCCATCATTTAAGCGAGCGAAATGCGATAGGGCGCGAAGCTAGCGGCGACGTGTACGAGTAGTACACGAGCCGCGCAGCGACAAAGCTTTATCGCGTTGCAGCCGCTTAAAAATTAGTTCTTAGTTTGGTCAACGATTTTGTTCGCTTGAATCCAAGGCATCATTGAGCGCAATTTGTTACCTACTACTTCAATGCCGTGTGCAGCGTTGTTGCGGCGCGCTGCAGTCATTGATGCGTAGTTGGTTTGGCCTTCCAAGATGAATTGTTTCGCGTATTCGCCAGACTGAATGTTTTTCAGTGCTTGACGCATTGCCTTGCGAGATTCTTCGTTAATAACTTGTGGGCCAGTCACGTACTCGCCGTATTCAGCGTTGTTCGAGATTGAGTAGTTCATGTTGGCGATACCGCCTTCGAACATCAAATCAACAATCAATTTCAATTCGTGCAAGCACTCAAAGTACGCCATTTCTGGCTCGTAACCAGCTTCAACCAAAGTTTCGAAGCCCATTTTTACCAATTCAACTGCGCCGCCACACAATACCGCTTGTTCACCGAACAAGTCAGTTTCAGTTTCGTCTTTGAATGTCGTTTCGATAATACCAGTGCGCCCGCCACCCACGCCTGAAGCGTAAGACATGGCGATTTCCAGCGCTTTGCCTGAAGCATTTTGGTAAACAGCGATCAAATCTGGCACGCCGCCGCCACGCACGAATTCTGAACGTACAGTGTGGCCTGGTGCTTTTGGCGCGATCATGATGACGTCGAGGTCTTTACGTGGCACCACTTGGTTGTAATGAATCGCAAAACCGTGCGCGAAAGCCAATGTGGCACCTTGCTTGATGTTTGGCTCGATTTCGTCTTTGTACAATTTTGATTGGAACTCATCCGGCGTCAAAATCATGACAACATCTGCGCCAGCAACGGCAGTGGCAACGTCAGTCACTTTTAAGCCGTGTGCTTGGGCTTTAGCTACAGTAGCAGAACCCGTGCGCAAACCAACAGTCACATCAACGCCTGAATCTTGCAAGTTGCAAGCGTGAGCGTGGCCTTGTGAACCGTAACCGATGATGGCTACTTTTTTAGATTTGATGATGCTTAAGTCGCAATCTTTATCGTAAGAAACTTTCATTTTATTTCCTTAGTGGTAATAGGTATTGGGTTGTAGGTCTTGCCTGTAAATAGCTACAGGCAAATACCCAAACTATAGTTTCAAGATCCGTTCACCACGGCCGATGCCTGAGGCACCGGTGCGCACGGTTTCTAATATCGCTGATTGGTCGAGTGCATTGATAAAAGCGCTAAGCTTTTCACCAGTGCCAGTCAGTTCAATCGTATAGGTTTTTTCGGTCACGTCGATGATACGCCCACGGAAAATATCCGCCATGCGTTTCATTTCGTCGCGATCTTTGCCGGTAGCGCGGACTTTAATGAGCATCAGTTCACGCTCAATGTGATCGGCCTCGTTCAGGTCGATCACTTTAACCACTTCGATCAGCTTGTTGAGCTGCTTGGTGATTTGTTCGATCACATCTTCTGAGCCATGCGTGACAATCGTCATACGGCTCATGGTTGGATCTTCGGTGGTTTGCACCGTTAGTGAATCAATATTGTAGCCACGAGCCGAAAACAGGCCCGTTACGCGCGATAGCGCACCGGCTTCGTTTTCAATCAGGACAGATAAAATATGGCGCACAACATCTCTCCTTAGCAAAGATTGCCGTAATCACGGTTGTTTTCAAATGGCGTGAGCTGCATCGATTGCATATGCGGCGGCAAGTCCATTTGGTTAAGCCCTTTGCCGTTTTGGATCATTGGGAACACATTGGCTTTTGGATTGGTTAAGAAATCCATAAATACCAAGCGCTCTTTCATGGCAAACGCTTCGCGTAGTGCTGGCTCAACGTCGGCTGGCTTAGTGATTTGCATGCCAACGTGACCATAGGCTTCCGCCAACTTCACAAAGTCAGGCAATGCATCGACATACGATTCAGAATAACGCGTGCCATAGAAGAACTCTTGCCATTGGCGAACCATACCCAAGTAGCCGTTGTTCAGATTAATAATCTTCACTGGCGTGTGGTATTGCTTGCACGTCGACAATTCTTGGATATTCATCTGGATCGAGCCGTCGCCGGTAATACAAGCCACATCGGCATACGGATTAGCCAGTTGCGCGCCCATCGCGGCAGGTAGACCAAAGCCCATCGTGCCCAAGCCGCCAGAGTTAATCCATTGGCGTGGACGGTTAAATTGATAGTATTGCGCGGTAAACATTTGATGCTGGCCGACGTCCGAAGTAATAATCGCTTCGCCACCGGTGACTTCGAACAATTTTTGCATCACAAATTGCGGCTGAATAATTTCATCGTCTTGTGGGTACCACAAGCTTTTTGGTGCACGCCATTCGTTAATTTGATCCCACCACGCATTCAAGGCTTTTTCGCTTGGACGGGCGTTGGTTTCTTTGAGTACTGCGATCAGATCTTTCAGTACGTCTTTTACGTCGCCAACAATCGGCACGTCGACTTTAACGCGTTTGGCAATCGACGATGGATCGATGTCGATTTGCACAATTTTTTTGCTTTGTGACAAAAACTGCGCCGGATTAGAAATCACGCGGTCATCAAAACGAGCGCCGATGGCGATAATGGTGTCAGCGTATTGCATCGCCATATTGGCTTCATACGTGCCGTGCATGCCGAGCATGCCGACGAAAAGTGGGTCCGATCCCGGATAAGCGCCCAAACCCATCAGCGTATTGGTACATGGCACATTGAGCATGCGAACCAATTCAGTGACTTCTTCTGAGGCATTACCCAAGATCGCGCCGCCACCCACATAGATATATGGGCGTTTAGCTTGCTCGAGTAATTGCGCTGCTTTTTTGATTTGCCCCGGATGGCCTTTCACTGGCGGGTTATAGCTGCGAATGGCCACCGATTTAGGGTATTCAAAAACGGCTTTGGCTTGCGTCACATCTTTAGGGACGTCAATCACCACTGGGCCGGGGCGACCCGTTGTGGCAATGTAAAACGCTTTTTTGATCGTTGTGGCTAGATCTTTAACGTCTTTGACTAAGAAATTATGCTTCACAATCGGGCGCGAACAGCCGACCATGTCGACTTCTTGGAAGGCATCTGAGCCAATCGATGGCGTACCAACTTGGCCAGAAATCACCACCATTGGAATCGAGTCCATAAACGCTGTGGCAATGCCGGTTAAAGCATTGGTAGCGCCTGGGCCTGATGTTACTAACGCGACGCCAATTTTATCGCTGGATCGTGAGTAAGCATCAGCGGCATGAACGGCAGCTTGTTCATGACGAACGAGTACGTGTTTGAATTTGTTTTGTTTGAAAATCGCATCATAGATTTCCAAAACCGCGCCGCCGGGATAGCCGAATACAAATTCGACATTTTCTTCGGCAAGACAGCGCGCAAGAATTTCAGCGCCCGAGATCTGCATGGGTTAAGTCCTGAGTCAATCGTTGATCGGTTGGTGCAAGCTGCTAGTTAGGCAGCAGGCAACTATTGAAGAGCGTTCAATAGCCAATGCCGCGCATGCAAGCTTTACTAGCTTATCTATTAGAGCGGGCATTTTATTAACTGGACTTGCCGCAGTTCACTGGCTTGTGGCCATCAAGAACGAAGTGTGATGCGCTTGCGGTGTCGATCCAGTGCCCCTGCCGTCTGTTTAAACGACCGGTCGCTTTAGTGACTTGGTGTAGGGGGTTAAAGGTAAACGATAGGCTTTATTTTGGCAAGTTTTTCTGGCTGAATATTTTTGCTTTTGTTAGTATCAATCCCCTGTTTTTGCTGGCTATTTGGCAGCAGTTTTACGCTTTCCTGTTTTGGAGTCCCGTTTGGCAAGTCAGCAACAATTGAATGATTTTTTAGCCAGTGTAGAGCGCCGTGCATGGCGGCAAGCTCAGTACGCCGTGCGCGATCACGAGCACGCTTTGGATATAGTGCAAGATGCCATGCTGAAATTAGCCACACATTATGCTGACAAACCAGCATCAGAATGGCCGATGTTATTTCAAACTATCTTGCAAAATACAATACGAGACTTTCTGCGTCGGAATAAATTGCGTCAATTTTGGGTGAGTTTATTCTCTAAATTTTCATCTAATTCTAATGATGAAACTGACTCAGCCGATCCGCTATCTTATGTTCCGCACAATAGCGAGCTCAATCCCAGCGCAGAACAAGCCGTATTGCAGCAGCAAAATATGGCGTTAATCGAAGAAGGACTGGCTTTATTGCCGGCACGTCAACGTGAAGCCTTCTTGCTGCGTTATTGGGAGGAGATGGATGTGCAAGAAACCGCGCAAGTGATGGGCTGCTCCGAAGGCAGTGTCAAAACGCATTGTTCGCGCGCTTGTCATACCTTGGCCGATTGGCTTAAACAAAGGGGGCTCACCCTATGAATGAATTTGATGAAGCAAAGCAGCAGCATTTAGCACAATTGAGTCGCCAGGTGGCTGATGCGCCGATTCCTGAGGATATTCGTGCCCGTTTAATTCAGGCCCGCCAAGCGGCGGTAGCACAGGCCGGGGCACCGCATTCTCGCGCGAGCGAGGTGTTAGCGCTGGTTAATGCACACCCTAAAATCAGCATGGTGAGTGTATTGCTGGTGCTGTTATTGAGTGTCACTTTCGTGCAACAGCAGCAGTCCAAACCAATGACAAGCTCGATTGATTTGGCTTTATTAAGTAGCGATGTAGCGATGGATGATTTACTTGACCCTACTTTATTGGATGCGCAGCCACGATGAAACGATGGATCATATTGCTGTGTACGCTGCTGTTTTGGAGTGGCGCGGCGCAAGCGGCACCTGCTTGGTCGGAATTAACGCCAGCTCAGCGCGAGGTATTAAGCGCCATGCAAACGCAATGGGATGGTTTGCCAAATGAAGATCAGCAACGCTTTTCTGCCTTGGCTTTACGCTGCTCGCAAATGCCGCCACATCATCAGAGAAAAAATGCGCGCGCGTATCAATCGATGGGCCACATTAAGCCCAGAGCAGCGTGAACGTGCGCGCGAAAACTATCGGCGTTTGCAAGCGATGTCGCCTGAAGAGCGACAAAAACTGATGCAACAGCGCCATCATCGACGAGCTAGCCAAGCTTGCTGTAATTCACCAAAAACTGAGTAGGACCAATATGTTAATTAGCGCGGGTTTAACACGCCGTTTTGTTTCTTTTTTGTATGAGATTTTATTACTCACCGCCTTATTGCTGATTGCCGAAGGGTTGTTTCAAGGCGGTTTTCAGCTGCTCTCTGGCCAAGCGGTGACCGAGTTGAGTGCTTATCCTTGGCTCAATGCGCTTAATTTTGCCTGGCTGACGCTGGTGACCTTGTTATATTTTGGCTGGTGCTGGATGCGTGGTGGGCAAACCTTGGCGATGAAAACATGGCGCTGCCGCTTGCTGATGCAAGATGGCGCCAATTTAACACCTAAAGCGGTGTTGATTCGTTTTGTGGTGGCGAGCGCCTGTTATCTGCCGTTATTGCCGATTTATCTGTTGGCGCGTAAACAGCCGGAATATCAATTGGGCTTGTATATTGCGGGTGGCTTATTTGTATTGCCGTTTATTTGGGCGCTGTTTGATCGCGATAAGCAATTTATCTACGATCGTTTTGCTAAGACCCGCACGGTGTTTTTTCCCAAAGAAGTACCATCAAAATACGCTAAGCCCAGTCAGGATGAGGCAGCGTAGTCTAGGCTAAAGCGCAGGCAGTTAGCGACGAAAAAACCGTTGTCACTGGTGTATGCAGCAGTGCAACGGTTTTTTTTATGCCGGGTTTAGTTTTGGCGGCTACGGAAAAAAGCCAGTACTAACAGTGCCAGCAAAAAGCCAATTACGGGTTTATCACCAGCCCACTGATACGGGGTATGGCCTTGCATATGGCGAACTTCGCCTTCTAACACCGCTTGGGTTTGCTCGGGTAAGCTGCTCACAATCTGGCCTTTAGCATCAATAATCGCCGTTTTACCGGTGTTGGTGGCGCGAATCAGGTAGCGGCCGTTTTCCAGCGCGCGCGGGCGCGCGCCATTTGGGCGTGTTGCTCGGCCGCCCAAGAGCCATCAAACCACGCCATATTGGTAAAGTTAGTCAGCAATGTGGCATTAGCGGCGTTAATGCGGATTTCGTCGCCAAACACGTCTTCGTAGCAAATATTGGCTGCAATTTGCCCGCCGTTGAGATTGAATGGCGTTTGCGCCAGTGGCGCGCGCTGAAAACCGCTCATTGGCATCTCAAGCATTTGATACGCCCAGCCAAATAGCCACGGCAGCGGAATGTATTCTCCAAAGGGCACCAAGTGCGATTTGGCATACTGTTCTTGGGCTGGGTTAGCTAAATTCACCACGGAGTTTTGATACTGATCTGGCTTTGGCCCCGCGCGTGGCCACGCCCATTAACAGCGTGGCGGATTTTTGCTGAGCGATTTGGCGTAGTTCTGCCAAATAGTCGGGCGGGATCTCGTTAAAAAACGATGGAATCGCCGTTTCGGGCAGCAAGATCAGTTGGCCTTGGGCGGCTTGGCTGAGCGTGAGATAGCTTTTGAGGCTGTCAAAATAAAAATCGCTATTCCACTTCATACTTTGCCCGATATTGCCCTGCAAAACGCTGACTTTGAGTGGCTCGCCGATGGGGTAGGTCCAATTGATTTTTTGCAGTAATTGGCTGCTACTGAATAATGCAATCGCCAAACCGAACGCGAGTTTTTTATCCCATAAAAATACGCCAACACACCAAGCCATTAACCAACCCGCGCCATAACTGCCAATAATAGGGTATAGCCCGCCAAGCCAATCAATCTGTGCGCTACCGACCGATGCCCATGGGAAGCCAGTAAACAGCCAACCGCGCAGCCATTCACACAAAATAAACATCGTTGGCGCAATCAGCGTAAAGCGCCAGCGATTGCGGCAGGGTATTTTCCATGTGAGCCAGCCAGCCAACATTGGAAACAAGGCTAAATAAGCGGCAAACAATAGCACTGCACCGGCAGCCGCTGGTGCTGGCATTTTGCCGTGGGTATGTAGACTGATGTAAATCCAGCCGGCATTGGCAACGAAATACCCCAGCCCCCAAGCTAAGCCCGGCCATAAAGCTTGCCGTGCAGAACCGGCTTTTTGCCAGCCGGTAAATAAAATCCACAGCGAAATTGGCAGCAACCAAAATTGCGACAAAGGTGCAAAAGCGGCCACAGCGCTAGCACCGGCCAAGCATTGAATCAGAAGCAAGAGAGTGCGATTTTTAAGCATTTTTGGCGTCTAAAGGCGGTGTTGAAGTCGCAAAGTCGTTTGCGCAGAAGGGGCAGTTTGGATCACGAAGCATTGAGTTGATCGTGATCCATGGATGATTTAGGCGCTGATGACACTGGGTTTGCCTTGGCATCAATACGGCTGGCAAACGCAGTATCAAGCCAGCTTAAGCCTCGTGATGCTCGGTGATTTTTTCGAGCAAAATTGAATGCACGCGGCGGCTATCGGCGCGCAAAATTAAGCAGTGGTAGCCGTGGCAATCGATGCTTTCGCCACGTTTAGGCACATGGCCAAAGCAATCCATCATCACCCCAGCAATGGTATCAAATTCATCGGTTGGAAAGCGGCTACCGATGGTTTCATTTAGATCAGTCAGTTCGGTCACGCCTTTGACGCGCCAATGGCCTTTGCGATCTTGCACCATATTGTCTTCGTCTTCATCTTCGTCGTATTCGTCTTCGATATCGCCGACGATTTGTTCCATGACGTCTTCAATGGTGACTAAGCCGGCAACGCCGCCGTATTCATCGACCACAATCGCCATATGGTTGCGATTATTCCGAAAATCTTTAAGTAGCACATTCAGGCGTTTGGCTTCGGGGATATACACCGCAGGGCGCAGCATTTCGCGGACATTAAATTCGCTGTCGCTGGCATAAAAACGCAGTAAATCTTTGGCTAGCAACACGCCCAATACATGGTCTTTGCTGCCGTCGATGACCGGAAAGCGCGAGTGGGCGGTTTCAATCACCAAGGGGATAAATTCGGCGGGGGAGTCGTTGATGTCGATGACATCCATTTGCGAGCGCGGCACCATCACATCGCGCACTTGCATATCGCCCACATTGAGCACGCCTTCGATCATACCGAGGGCATCGGCATCGAGCAGTTGGCGCTCGAAAGCGGTGTGGAGAATTTCAACCAGTTCGCCGCGGTTTTCCGGCTCCCGTAACAGGAAATGGGTCAATCTTTCTAATAAGCTGGGCTTATAACTCGGGGACGGAACGTCGTCCATAATGCGTATTGCTCCTATGGGTGGATAGCAGGGCTGGCCTGCAGCGATCAATGAGCGAAGTTATTCACGCTCGGTCAGATAAGGGTCATCATAACCCAGCTGCGTGACAATTTGGGTTTCGAGCAATTCCATCGCTTCGGCCTCGGCCTCTTCAAGATGATCAAAGCCTTGTAAATGCAGCGTACCGTGCACCACCATATGGCAATAATGCGCCAATAAAGCCTTGCCTTGCTGCTGCGCTTCACGCTCAATCACCGCGCCACACAACACCAAATCGCCCATTAAAGGCTGACCCGCAAGCTGTGGTAATTCGTCATCAAAAGTAAACGTGAGTACATTGGTGGCGTAATCTTTTTGCCGATAATCACGGTTCAGCGTTTGCCCTTCGTCGGCATCAACAAAGCGCAGCGTGATTTCAGCGCTCTCAATTTGCGCGGACAAGGCGGCGCTCACCCATTTTCTTAATAAACTTTTACGTGGAATGGGGCTGTTGCGGCTTTCGTTTTGAATGGCGAGCTGGATTTGGCTTTTCATTGTTGCGACGATCTTCTTTACAAGTGTAGGGTGGGCTTTAGCCCACCGAATTGATTGATGCGTGGTGGGCTAAAGCCCACCCTACGGCTTATCGCCTGCTGTGCGTTTGGCTGCGGCTTTTTCGTAAGCGGTAACAATTTTTTGCACCAGCGGATGGCGCACCACATCGGCGGCGGTGAAGTGGTGAATGCCAATGCCGCGCACGCCGAGCAAGACTTCTTGCGCGTCGGTCAGGCCGGATTTTTGATGCTTAGGCAAATCGACTTGCGTCGCATCGCCGGTAATCACCGCTTTGCTGCCAAAACCAATCCGCGTTAAAAACATCTTCATTTGTTCTGGCGTGGTGTTTTGCGCTTCGTCCAAAATAATAAAGCTGTGGCTTAGCGTTCGGCCACGCATAAACGCCAGCGGGGCGATTTCGATAATTTGTTTTTCAAATAACTTGGTGACTTTTTCTACGCCCATTAAGTCGTACAGCGCGTCGTATAGTGGTCGCAAATACGGATCGACTTTTTGCACCAAGTCGCCCGGCAAAAAGCCCAGCTTTTCACCCGCCTCAACGGCGGGGCGAACCAAGACTAATCTTTGAACGGTATCTCGCTCTAGCGCATCAATGGCGCTGGCTACCGCCAGATACGTCTTGCCAGTACCGGCCGGGCCAATACCAAAAGTGATGTCGTTGTCGGCAATGGTTTTTGATATACACATTTTGCCCCGGCGTGCGCCCGCGTAAATCACCGCGTTTGGTACGCAATTGCGGCACGGTGGGGTCGATAATTTGCGCGTTGGGATTACGCAAGATTTCCATCAAACCCAATTGCACTGCATCGACGTCGAGCGGCGACGCGCTGTCTTCGTAAAAACATTCCAGCGCATCGAGCGCCTGGCGCACTGATTTTAATTCACCAGAAACGCGAAATGCTTCATTGTGGCGATGCACCGTGACATCAAACGCCACTTCGATTTGTTTTAAGTTTTCATCCAGCGCGCCACATAAATTGGCCAAACGCAGATTATCGATGGGCGTGAAATGCAGAGTTTCTGTATGCAAGGTTTAATTCTCTCTGGCTGAAAATCAGTTTGGCGCACATTGAGCCAGCTAAAAAATCCAGACGCATCGGTCGGTTTGACCGATGGTGATGGATCTCTTGGCGGGGTGATCGCAAGCGCGGGTTTATTCTTTAATGATGATTTTCGCCGCGCAAGCTGCGTGGGAAGGCATCGGTAATGCGAACTTCAACAAACTGATTCATCAGGCGTGGGCTACCTTCAAAATTCACAATACGGTTATTGTCAGTGCGGCCAGCGAGCTCGGTTTTGTCTTTTTTGGCAAAACGCTCCACCAACACACGCTGCACGCTACCAATCATCGATAGATTAATCGCTTCGGCTTGTTGCTCTAGGCGTTTTTGCATGCGTTGCAAGCGCGCCAGTTTGACTTCTTCTGGCACATCATCGGGTAAATCAGCAGCAGGCGTGCCAGGGCGACGGCTGTAAACAAAGCTGTAGCTGGTATCAAAGCCGACGTCTTCGATTAGCTTCATCGTGCGCTCGAAGTCTTCTTCGGTTTCGCCCGGAAAGCCGACAATAAAGTCGCTCGAGAAACACAAATCAGGGCGCGCTTCGCGTAATTTGCGAATCACTGATTTGTATTCCAGCGTGGTGTAGCCGCGTTTCATATTCACCAACACGCGATCAGAACCCGCTTGCACTGGCAAATGCAGTTGTGAGCACAGCTTTGGCAAGGTGCGGTAGCAATCGATAATCCGCGCCGTCATTTCTTTGGGGTGGCTGGTGGTGTAGCGAATACGCTCGATGCCGGGGATTTCGTGCACGTATTCAAGTAGTGTCGCCAAATCAGCAATTTCGCCTGCGTCTTCACCATCCAAAATCACGCCGCGATACGCGTTCACATTTTGGCCGAGCAAATGCAGCTCTTTCACGCCTTGCTGCGCCAAATGCGCGACTTCGGTCAGGATGTCTTCAAACGGGCGCGAAACTTCTTCGCCACGGGTATACGGCACCACGCAGAAACTGCAGTATTTCGAACAGCCTTCCATAATCGACACATACGCCGCACCGCCTTCAACGCGCGCGGGTGGCATGTGATCGAATTTTTCGATTTCTGGAAAAGAAATATCCACTTGGCTAATGCCGGATTTGCGTTTTTCGGCAATCAGTTCTGGCAAACGGTGCAAAGTTTGCGGGCCAAACACGATATCTACATACGGCGCGCGCTTGATAATCGCATCACCCTCTTGCGAAGCCACACAGCCGCCCACACCGATGACGATATTTGGATTGGCCAGTTTAAGCTCACGAACGCGGCCTAAATCCGAGAATACTTTCTCTTGCGCTTTCTCGCGCACGCTGCAGGTGTTAAATAAAATAATGTCAGCTTCGTCGACATTCTCGGTTTTCACCAAGCCATCGGCCGCATTGAGCACGTCGACCATTTTGTCGGAATCGTATTCATTCATTTGGCAGCCGAAGGTTTTAATAAATACTTTTTTGCTCATGGCTTTCTTCTATAGGGGTATTGGTTTTACTGCTTTTATCAACAAGGGCTGCATAGCAATACCCATGGAAGGCAATAAAATAAGAATTTTCTTTGAGCCACTGGGCACAATGCCAGCAAAGGCTAGGGCGTGATTTTAACGCAAATCGACTCGCAAGCGGCGCTCTTATGACATGGGATTTGTTACACAGAGAGGAGCAGCGGCAATCAAGAAATCGCCGCCGATTCGTCTAAAGCAACAGGCAGCGGCAGCAAGTGCTTTTGTGGCAAGAGCTGGTGCTGAGATTGGTAGCGCCCGCGCAGCGAAACATCTCTGCGTAGCCGATGGATTGCAATTGCTACGCGGGCGATTCCGCTGCGCAAATCGCACCGACGCTCGTGCAAAAGTTTGCTAGCAAGGCGTTAAAGCCCTAGACAGTACATTGAGTACGACAAGTTGGTACAACGGCGCAAGACCGCTTTTGCTGTATCACGGATAAGCGCGCTATTGCACCGCATTGCAGTCAACAAACCAGCAGCCTATCCCCAAAAAACCACCGCGTGCATCTTTGATTCGACCGATGGATTTGAGAAAATCAATCTCAGCTGGCGATAGTAGCCACGCTTTCCACACCAAATCCTTGCGATTGGCCTCAAGCTGCACCCAAACCGGCGCATCACGCGGCACACGCTGGATTGGAATCAAACGATTTTGCTGATCACGCACCTGAAACGCCGCTGACACCAAATAATCCTTGCCATCCAAACGAATCACCGGCGGCGCATAATAATCCATCTGCGCATAAGCCCCTTCCGGCAAAATCCGCGCCGCAAAGGCGGGCAGGGCGCTGAGCAATAAGCAAACTACCAAAAATAAACGCATACGCCACCTCGTTAACTGATGCGCTTGATGGTAACAAGCCCAGATTTGTCAGGGAAGTATTAATGTGTGAGTGGGGTGGAAAGGTTGAATCAAAAGCAAAAAAATACCCCGCGAATTGCGAGGTATTTAGCTTATGAATTTTTAAACCACTTAGGTCGCGTCTTGGCAGCTTTTTGAAGCTAATTTAGTGTTACCTACGTCTGAAGAGCAAGTCCATAAACCTTCGGCATCACGTGTATAGGTAATGATTTTCCCTGCGACAGTTGCTGGGCCGCCAATAATTGTGCAAGTCATTGTGCCTTCACCTGCTGAAGATATTTCAGCAGTTGCTGTGCAGTTAGCTGTTGTTTCTTTCAGGCCAACGTCAGCGAAGGTGGCAATTGCTGTGCCATCATTTAGCAAGGTATCAGCGGCCGTTTTGGCTGCAGCAACTTCTGCTTGCGCCGCAGTAAATTTAGATTTTGCGGTGTAGTCTTGGTAGGAAGGAATAGCCACTGCAGCCAAAATGCCGATAATCGCAACAACGATCATCAATTCAATTAATGTAAAACCTTGCTGAGCTTTATTCATAGTCATTTTATAAATCCCTTGTATTTGTAAATGGTTTTTTCAAACCTGAGGCAATTATTTAGCAGATGTTGTGCCAGATTTTTATTTGCAATTTGGCATTATTTACAAAATGACAATTAAATATGCTTGTGGAATTTAATTCTTTTCTTGGTGAGGTCTTTTGTGATTTTCAAGTGGTTAATTTCGAATTTTTTGTTGTTTGATTTTAATTTGGTATATAAATTAATTGTTTTTTATTAGATAAAATAAAAAAGCCCCAGCAGTTAAGCTGGGGCTTTTTGAAGCAGCTGATTAACTTAAATTAATTAACCTTGGCAAGATTTAGATGCTAGTTTCAATTTGGTTGCCGCATCTGCTAAATCAGATGCACATGTCCAAGCGCCATCACTTGCACGAGTTAAGGTGATTTTTTTACCTGCAACTGTTGCTGGACCACCAACAATAGTACATACAATCGTGCCTGCAGTTACGGTTGTTGTGCAATTGCTAGTTGATCCTTTTAAACCAACCAAAGCTAAACCTGCCGCATCTGCAGTAATTGCTACACCATCATTCAGTTGAGAGTCAAAGCCTGTTTTGCCTGCGGCAATTTCAGCTTGAGCTGAGGTGAATTTAGCTTTTGCGGTGTAGTCTTGATATGAAGGAATCGCAACTGCCGCTAAAATACCAATAATTGCAACGACAATCATTAGCTCGATTAAAGTAAAGCCTTGCTGTGCTTGTTTCATGTTCATGATTTAACTCCGAGTTAAAATGTATATTTAATTTTGTTATTTAAATTAAAAAATTAGCCTTGACAGCTTTTTGAACCAAGCGTGGCTTTGTCACCGGCAGCTAGATCCGAAGAGCATACCCAGCTTCCATCAGCAGCCGTACGTGTGTAAGTGATTTTTTTACCAGCTACCGTTGCAGGGCCGCCATTAATAGTACAAACCATGGTGCCATCGGTACCATCAGCAGCAACAAGTGTGACTACATTTGTAGTGCAGTTTGCAGTACCTTGTTTAAAGCCAACTAAAGCTGTTGTTGGTGGGACGCCATCGTTTAAAGACGCATCAAATGCAGTTTTACCAGCAGCTACTTCAGCCTGTGCTGCAGTAAATTTCGATTTGGCTGTGTAATTTTGGTAAGAAGGAATTGCCACTGCAGCTAAAATACCAATAATTGCGACGACGATCATCAATTCGATGAGTGTAAAACCTTGTTGTGCGCGTTGCATGTTCATTCTCCGAAAGTTAGGTAGTCATTCTGACTTGAAACATGACATGCAACTATCGTGCCAGCTTTTTATAGTTGTTTTATTGACAGATAATTAGAGGTGATTTGTAAATTTTGCCGTAAAACGTCACTTTGTTTGACTGATTTTGGCAGTAAGTAGGAGCTAAACATTAGCTAGTAGCTCTGATTGGCGTAGCGTAATCGGAGACAGATATTATTTTAGCGGCCGCTTCATGTGTGTAAATACGCTGCGCTATTCGACCTACACATTTCATAAACCCCAAATCCCGATACGATGTCGCATCTAATCGCCGCCACGATTGCGGTGATGCTTGAGTTCGATCAGGCGTTGGTTGCTGGAGCCGCGCCAGGGTTGGCTGGTGCAAATCAAAGGGGTCAGAGTCGATTGATTTGTTTCCATTCAACTCAGACCTGTTTGCCACTGCGAAATGCGGCTGATTTATGGTCGCCGCCTCGGGCTAAAGGCTCAACTCGGCGCTCCAGTTGGCAGGTAATACGCGCCTTGAATTGCGAGTTACCCAGTACCCACGCCTTGTTGACTGCCACGCGCAATTCGTCCAAGGTTTTCGCATCTAGCGCCGTATCAAACAATGCGCGGTAAGCCGCTTGCCGCGCCTCGGCAGAATCGCCCAAGGATTGATACAAAGCATGTGGGGTCAGTACCGGATTATCTACGCCCAGAGGGAATCAAAGGGGTCGGAATCAAAGGGGTCAGAGTCGATTGATTTGTTTCCATTCAACTCAGGCCTGTTTGCCATTGGAAAATCAAAGGGGTCAGAGTCGATTGATCTGCTTTCCATTCAACTCAGACCTGTTTACCATTGCGAAATGCCGCTGATTTATGGTCGCCCCCTCGGCCCAAAGGCTCAACTCGGCGCTCCAGTTGGCAGGTAATACGCGCCTTGAATTGCGAGTTACCTAGTACCCACGCCTTGTTGACTGCCACGCGCAATTCGTCCAAGGTTTTCGCATCTAGCGCCGTATCAAACAATGCGCGGTAAGCCGCTTGCCGCGCCTCGGCAGAATCGCCCAAGGATTGATACAAAGCATGTGGGGTCAGTACCGGATTATCTACGCCCAGAGCATGACTGCGATAACTCGACCATGGGTAATCCACCGCATGAGCTACCATTCCTGCGCGAACCGGATTGAGCTCGATATACCGATGGCAGATCAATGCATAGGCCTCGCTATCGATCAGGCTGGCCTTGTAGCGACCTTCCCACAATGTCCCGCTGCGGCGATAGGCGTAATTAAAATACTGCACATAGTAGCGTCCAAGCTGCTGGATCAGTTTTGCCGTGCTGGTTTCGGCCAGCGGAGTCAGTAGCAAATGCACATGGTTGGTCATGAGCACATAGGCATGAATTTCGCAGCCATACGCGTTAGCGGCATCGCGGAGCTTCTCCAAATAAAAATGGTAATCTTCATTAGCGATAAATATCGGGTCACGATTATTGCCGCGAACAATGACATGCTGCGGATGGCCTGGTAGTACAAAACGGGGTCGGCGTGCCATGGGAAAGCCTCTGTGCAAGGGGGGATTCAGCTTAGTGCAGCTGAGGGCGCGGGAAACAAGAAATCAATCGACTCTGACCCCTTTGATTTCCTTTGATTTGCGATTTCCAGCGCGTGCGTAGTTACGATGTTATTATTTCAATGCGCTTCGACAAACCGAGAACCCTATGCGACCCTCTATTGCTCTTAACCAGAAACGCAGTGCCGTCCGCGAAGTGGCGCACCGCTTTCGTACTGCCAATCCGCGCATTTTCGGATCAGTGTTACATGGCACCGACCAAGATGGTAGCGACCTCGATCTGCTGGTTGATGCATTGCCAGGCGCCACGCTGTTCGATCTAGGTGGCTTGCAAGTTGAGCTGGAGGCTTTGCTCGGTATTCACGTTGATCTGCTCACCCCCGGCGATTTACCCGCTAAATTTCGGGCTCAAGTGCTCGCTGAGGCGTTGCCGGTATGAATGAAAATCGATTGCCTGATTACTTAGAAACACATGCAACAAGCCGCGACCGATGCATGTAGCTTCATTGAGGGTTTGAGCAAGGCGGGTTTCCTTGAGGATAAACGGACTCAGCAAGCGGTTGTCATGAGCCTGATTATCCTTGGCGAAGCTGCCACGAAAGTCATGGATAGCTATGCCGAGTTTTCGCAGGCGCACCCCGAGGTGCCGTGGCGTAGCATGCGCGGGATGCGCAATCGCATCGCCCATGGCTATTTCGACATCAACCTTGATGTGGTGTGGGATACCGTGCAGATGGCATTGCCGGCATTATTGGCGCAGTTACCTGCCGTACAGGAACAAGCTCGTAGCTCCGATTAGCTCCGCGTAATCGGAGGCATTGCCGCGTCTGCACTGCATATTATTTCAACAGCCGCGTCATGCGTACGAATATGCGGCGCTATTCGTACCTACACTTTCCAACCCCAAATCCCAAATCCCCATACACAGCCGCAAATTAATTATCACCACCACGGCTACGGTAGTTTTTTTGAGTTCGATTAGGCGTTGGTTGCTGGAACCGCGCCAGGGTTGGCTGGTGGGGTGGTTTTGTTCGAATTTGCCGTCGATGAGCACGTCGATGTATTGCAAGATGGTGAGGTCTTGTAGGTCTGCAAAGACGTAGCCGGTCCAGAGCCAGATGTTTTTTTCGGGGTAGCGCTGTTTAAAGGCTTGGCAGAGTTTGAGGATGGCGTCCCGATTGGCGGGGTGCAGTGGATCGCCGCCGGATAGACTCAGGCCATCGTGTGATTCGCAGGCTTGCAGTAGTTGTTGCTCGATGTCGGCGGTGAAGGCTTGGCCGGATTTTCTATCCCATGTCGATGGGTTGTAGCAACCTTCGCACGCATGTAGGCAGCCGCTGACAAACAGCGTCACGCGGATGCCGGGGCCGTTGATGAGATCATGCGTGTAATAGCGGTCGTAATTCATGGGTATAGCGCTGTGGGCTTTTCGTTAAAATGCGGGTATGGATATACCTGTTGTTTTTGGTTGTGTTTAGATTGCATGTTGATGCTATGCCGCGCTCGTCGAGCTGGGGCTTAAAACCCGTTCAAGCGCACCGAGTGAGGAGGGAGACAAACAGTTTTATCGTTTGGCTCACGACAATCGAGGGCACAGCGGAGCTGGGCGCGCTCGGGTCGCCTTTCTTTTCCCCTCTTTTCTTTGGCGAGACAAAGAAAAGAGGGTCCACGTCGCGGACTGCGACTGTAAAATAGTGTGCCGCAGGCACTTAAAAGCATCGACGTCATAGCTGAACAAAGCCTGTTTTTTCGGTTCGCTTTGATGGGCTTCGCATCATCGCAGGCATTACCGCGCCAGCGCCGCATATTACATTTCAGCCGCCGCTTCATGCGTGCGAATACGCTGCGCTATTCGCACCTACACTTTTTCCAACTCCCAACTCCCAACTCCCAACTCCCAACTCCCAACTTCCCACTCACTCAGCCGCCTGCGCGTGGTGTTTAACTCGGCGCATGACTTCTTTTTGTTTGCCGTTGTTAAACGGCCGGGCGTTGGGGCTGCCGAGGTAGCCGCAGACTCGGCGGGTGACCGATAGCGTGGCGCTGTCGTGGTTGCCGCAGTCGGGGCAAACAAAACCGTTGGCGGTGGCGAGGGTTTCGCCCATAAAGCCACAAGCGCCGCAGGCGTCAACCGGCGTATTACTGCCAAAATATGGCACACGTTCGATGGCGTAATCCCAAATGCGTTCGAGCGCCAACAGATTGTGCTTCATATTGGGCAGCTCAACATAGGTAATGTGGCCGCCGGTCGCGAGCTCGGCATAGCCGGTTTCAAAGTCGATTTTTTCAAATGGATTGACTTTGCGATACACGTCCAGATGGAATGAATTGGTGTAATAGCCTTTGTCGGTGACGTCGCTGATGTCGCCAAAGCGTTCTTGGTCGAGTTTACAAAAGCGGTAGCACAGCGATTCACTGGGCGTGGAATAGAGCGAAAAGCCCAAGCCGGTTTCTGCTTTCCAGCGCTGCGTGGCATCCCCCATGGTTTTGACCACATTGTGCAAAAAGGCTTGCGCGGCGCTGGCATCGGCAGGGTGTTGACCAAAAAGTAATACGCCGACTTCGTGTAAACCGATATAACCCAAAGAGATCGAGGCACGACCATCTTTAAATAGCGTCATGATGTCGTCTTGCGGCTTAAGTCGAATCCCAAATGCGCCTTCGGTATACAAAATCGGGGCCACATTGGCTTTGACGCCTTGCAGACGTTGGATGCGAATATTGAGTGCGCGTAAGCACACTTGCAGGCGCTGCTGTAATAACTGATTAAATTGCTCGATATTGCCTTGCGCTTCAATCGCAATGCGCGGCAGGTTCAGGCTGACTACGCCTAGATTATTGCGGCCATTGAGGACTTCTTTACCTTGTTCATCGCGCCAAGCGGGCAAAAAGCTGCGGCAACCCATGGGCGATACGGGCACGCTAGAGCCAGTAATTTGGCGATTGAGTTTGGCCGAGATAATGTCCGGTACATGCGTTTTGAGGTGCATTCGAGCGCCAATTGTTTGATGTCGTAATTGGGATCGGTGGGCTTGAGGTTGATGCCTTCGTCGATAAAAAACACCAATTTAGGGAATACCGGTGTGGTGCCTTCTTTGCCCAAGCCTTTAATTCGCACCCGCAAAATCGATTGCTGAATAATCCGCTCGGCCCAGCTAGTCCCCATGCCGAATGAGAACGTCACAAAGGGCTGCTGGCCGTTAGAGCTAAATAGCGTGTTGATCTCATATTCACACGCTTGAATGCCATCGTAGGCTTCTTTTTCGGTGCGCTCGGTGGCGTAGCGTTCTGGATCGGTAATGCCGTATTCATGGGCAATGGCTAAATTTTTGGCGTGGCTTTTCAGCACATACGGCGCTAGCACTTGGTCCAAATTGGGAATGGTGGTGCCGCCATATTGATGGCTGGCCACTTGAGCAATAATTTGCGCGGTGACCGCGCAAGCTACGCCGACGGATTTAGGGCTTTCGATTTTGGCATTGCCAAGGCGAAAACCGTTTTTGAGCATGCCTTCTAAATCAACGAGGCAGCAATTGGTCAGCGGCAAAAACGGTGAGTAATCCAAATCATGAAAATGGATATCGCCTTGGTGGTGCGCTTCTAAAATATCTTTGGGCAAAAAGGTGCTAGCAAATTGTTTCGAGACAATGCCGGCCATCAAATCGCGCATCACCGGAAACACATTGGCGTCTTTATTGGCGTTTTCTGTAGTGGCTTCGCTGTCGGTTTTATTCACTAAGCCCATGAGTTTGGCGTGTAGCTCCGAGCCTTGCGCGCGCGTGCGATCTCTGTCGTAGCGATATTGGATGTAAATTCGCGCCACTTCGGGGTAATCATGCATCAAGGCGTCTTCGACCCATTGCTGAATCGTTGGAATATCTAATAAGCCGGTAGGGGCATTGTGCTGGCTCAAAGTGCGGCATTGCGCTTCAACTTGGCTAGTGATTTGCTCGGCCAATTGTTCTGGCTGCGGGTATTTCGCAGCAGTGGCAGCGCGGCGGCAGGCTTCAAAAATTTTGGCACTGTCGTAGGCGGCTTTGGCACCGTCGCGTTTAATCACTTTGAGCATTGCTGTTTTTTCCTTGATGCGTAATCAGTGGTACAGGTATTGAGATTCTTGGCTGACAGGGCTTTTGCTTTTGGCCTGCAGCTTATTGTGTTGGTTTGTGGCTTTATCTCGAAGCAAACACAATATATGGTGTTTTTATACTTGCTTGCTGCACATAATGAGCTGATTTTGATGATGGTCAATATTTGTTTTTTTTGCTTGGTTGAGGCCAAATAATGACAATTTGTCGTGTTCATGCTGCCCCAATGCTAGGCTTTGCTGGGCTGCAAAGACTTAGTGCTATGCTGAAAATCTCTTCGCAATACTTCTCATTGAACATTATTTATGTGCAAAATTGGCTTGGTTTTTTTTTGCTCGGTTGCAGCCTCGCGCTACCGACGTGGGCGAACGACAAAAAAGAGCTGCATTTATTGCCCAATAGCAATGTGCAGCGCAGCGCGAATGCGGTGTTGTCTTTGATGTCGTATTCGGTGATTTTGGATTTAGCCGCCAGTAGTTTGTCGATTAAAGGCGCACAAAGCGAAAATCAAAAATTAATGATGACGCAATTGGGCGGCGGCGCAACCTTGAGTAAAGAAGTGCCTCTGTATCTTGAGGGCGCAATCGCGGGCAGCCGTTTTGACCCGACGTTTGTCGCCACCAATGGTGAACAAGAGCGTGCGATTCCCCTCAAATGGACTTCTTTGAGTGGTACTGGCGGTATCGGCTGGGATTTTCCGATTGCAGAAAACTGGGTGTTGCGGCCGATTGTTAACTTTTCATTGGGCACAGTGGCGAGTGATTTAAAAATCGCCAACTGGTGGATTAATTATAAAACCGGTAAAGAGTTTAATTTTTTTGATAAAGGCAGCATGAATGTGTACGGAGTAGGCGGCGCTTTAATGCTCGATTACGAGCTGGTCAAGCCCGAATATGAAGTGGATTTAGAGCTGCGCCTATCGCAAGTGCATTTACAAACCTTTAAAACGGACGCTGCGGTAGCTGGCAGTGCTAAGTCGCAAACTGCCAATGTCTGGACGCGATATCGCGCACCCACTGGCATGACTTTTTTAAGCCGCCCGCTGCGTTATGTTTTAGAAGCATCGCATTCACATTATTACGGCGATCAGGCTGGGGTTTTGGGCTTTGATTATTTATCTACCGTGGGCTTGGGCTTTGAAGTCGATAGTAGCGCCCACCCCGTGTTTGTAACCCGTACCCGCTTTTTAATGCGCTATATGTTTGGCCCGAATGTATCAGGCTCGGGGATGAGTATTGCGATGAGTTTTTGAGGGGATTAGCTTTCAGCCAATATAAAAAACAATGCCATTGTAGGGTGGAATAAGCACCGCGCATTCCACCTGGTCGCGAAGCTTATGGTGGAATGCACTGCGTTAATTTCATCGAAATTGCTGGGCTTGCGGTGGAATGCACTGCGTTTATTCCACCCTACGGTTGGCCGGTTTTAATTGTTTTATGATTGGGTATTACCTTCTGGCCATTTAAATATAAAGGCTAGAAGGCAATACCTTGGTAGTTGAAGTTTTAAATTCCAGCAGTTTGGCTGCGATTTAAAGCATAAAGCGGGCAAGGTCGTCGTTGCTGGCGACGCTGGCGAGTTTGCTGCTGACAAATTCAGCATCAATGGTCACCGTGCCGCGTTTAGCGTCAAACGAAATATCGGCGAGTAAACGCTCCATCACCGTATACAAGCGGCGCGCGCCGATGTTTTCGGTGCTTTCATTCACTTGCCACGCCATGTGGGCCAGTTTGCGAATGCCGTCTTCGGTGTACACCAGTTCAACGTCTTCAGTCGCTAGCAAAGCTTGATATTGCTTGGCGAGGCAGGCATCAGTGCCGGTCAGAATGGTGGCGAAATCGTCCACTGTAAGCGAATTGAGCTCAACGCGAATCGGGAAGCGGCCTTGTAATTCTGGAATCAAGTCCGATGGTTTGGCCAAATGAAACGCGCCAGAGGCAATAAATAAAATATGGTCAGTTTTGACCATGCCGTATTTGGTGGTCACGGTGGTGCCTTCCACTAGCGGCAGCAAATCACGCTGTACACCTTGGCGAGAGACTTCGCCGCCTTGCCCTTCGGAGCGAGTGGTTACTTTGTCGATTTCATCGATAAACACAATGCCATTTTGCTCAACTGCGCGCAGCGCCTCGGCTTTGGTGTCTTCATCATTGACCAGCTTGGCGGCTTCTTCGTCGATCAATGCTTTGAGCGCGTCAGGTACTTTGAGTTTTTGCGCCTTGGTTTTTTCACTCATTGCGCCTTTAAACATGTTTTGAATCTGGCTAGAGAAGTCTTCCATTCCCGGTGGCGCAAAAACTTCCATTGTCGGTGCTGTGGCGGCGACTTGGATTTCGATTTCTTTGTCGTCAAACTTGCCTTCACGCAGCATTTTTCTGAACTTTTGCCGGGTTTCGCTCATGCCATCATTGGCATTGACTTCGCCATAGGCTGGCGTTGCTGGCGGCAGCAGCACATCCAGTACGCGGTTCTCTGCGGCATCTTCGGCCTTGATGCGGTTTTTGCTGATGGCTTGATCGCGAACTTGCTTAATGGCGATTTCGATTAAATCACGAATGATGCTGTCGACATCTTTACCGACATAGCCGACTTCGGTGAATTTAGTCGCTTCGACTTTAATAAATGGCGCGTCAGATAATTTGGCCAGACGGCGGGCGATTTCGGTTTTACCCACGCCAGTTGGGCCAATCATCAAAATATTTTTTGGCGTGATTTCGCTACGCAGTGGCTCGGCCACTTGCTGACGACGCCAGCGATTACGCAGCGCAATGGCCACCGCTTTTTTGGCGGCCGCTTGGCCGACGATGTGTTTGTCCAGTTCGTGGACAATTTCTTGTGGGGTCATTTGAGTCATTGCGTAGTCCTTAATTCATACGGTTTTGAATCACATCAGGGCATTTGGCAATTTTTAAAGGTCTGAGTGTGACTTGGAGGAGACGTGAGTGCGATTGCTGATGTGATAGCTAGTGCATTTCGCTAAATTTTGACTAATCTACTAGGTGTGGCTTGCGTGGTGATGACGTTTGCTTGTTTGAATCCTTGTTTCATAATGATTTAAATGTATAAAATTTTTCGTGTGTTGTAAGAGGCGACCACACGATGGGGTTTAACAGGGCGCATGATGATTGATGATGAAAACTGGCTCGAAGAAGATACTGATTTATCGCTGCATGCGGAGATAGAACCGTGGAATGTATTGGTGGTGGATGATGAGCCTGATATTCATCATGTGACCAAATTGGCTTTATCCAATATGATTTTTTTAAATCGACCGCTCAATTTATTGTCGTGTTATTCAGGCGCAGAAGCCTTGGATATGCTCAACACGCGGGATGATATCGCCTTGGTGTTGCTCGATGTGGTGATGGAATCAGAAGACGCCGGTTTAAATGTGGCGAGAGATATTCGCGAAAAACTGCACAATCATCATATTCGCATTATTTTACGCACCGGCCAGCCCGGTGTTGCACCAGAACGACACGTCATTGAAAACTACGACATTAATGATTACAAAGCCAAAACCGAGCTGACCCGCGATAAATTGTATACCGCGGTGCTAGGGACGCTGCGCTCTTATAACGACATTATGTTGATTGAACATCAACGTCGACAATTAGATGCCAATCGTCGTGGACTGGTGAAAGTCGTGGATGCGTCGACGACGATTTTTAAACAGCAATCGGTGATTAAGTTCGCGCAAGGCGTGCTCGAGCAATTGCAGTCATTATTGTTTTTTGAACAAGACGCGTTATATGTGGTGGTTACTGGTGGAATAGCGGCTTTATCGCAAAGCGATGATTTGACCATTATGTATGCCACTGGCGGCTATCAGGCTTTTTGCGGTCAGAGTTTTGCCAATGCCGATTTAAGTCGTTTAAAGCCATCGATTGATCAAGCTCGCGAACAGCGGCATAGCATTTTTGCTGCCGATCATTTTATTGGTTTTTTTCAAGCGCCTCTTGGCTCGGTGAATTTACTGATTATTGATGGTCCGGTGGCGCTGTCGCACCCTGATGCTAATTTAATCGATATGTTTTGTAAGAATGTCGCGATTGCGTATGAAAATTTGATGCTCAATAAAGAGATCGAAGAAACGCAGCGCAGCATTATTTATCAGCTGTCTGAAGTGATCGAAAATCGTTCCAAAGACACCGGTAAACATATTCACCGCATGGCTGAGTTTTCTTATGCCTTGGCCATTGAGCTGGGGCTGAGTGAAGAAGAAGCCGAGATTATTCGCATCGCCAGTCCATTGCACGATATTGGCAAAGTCGGTATTCCCGATATGGTGCTCAATAAACCCGGCGTGTTAGACGCTGAAGAGCGGGCAGTGATGAATACGCATGCGCAGCTCGGCTATGAAATGCTCAAAGCGTCTAAACCACGGATTTTTAAAAATGGCCGCCGTGATTGCCCACCAGCATCATGAAAAATGGGATGGTAGTGGTTATCCGCAGAAATTGGTCGGGGAGCAGATTCATATTGCGGGGCGAATTATTGCGTTGGCGGATGTGTATGATGCGCTGGCACATTCTCGTTGCTACAAACCACCCTGGTCGCGTGAGCGGGTGTTGGATGAAATTAAAGCCGGATCGGGTAGTCATTTTGATCCGCAAGTGGTGGATGCATTTTTCCGTTGCTTACCAAAAATTGAAGAAATCAGAATGTCTTATCGAGATTACGCTGACTAATCTATGCGTAAGGCGTGACTTTTACGGTTAGAATGGGCGATTGTAATAAATCGCCCCTTTTTTTTGCCGTTAGCAAACGATTGCTGGACTAAGTCGTGAAGCAAAATGTTTTTTGGCGTTGTTCTCTTATCGTAAGCTACGGCTTGTAGGACGCCTTACCTCAATTTTGCACGTGTCACTTAGCCAATCAGTCGATTAAACCAAGGTCATGCGCCAATGAATAAAGACTACCTCGAACGAACACTCTCAGCCCGTGTATACGATGTTGCGATTGAATCGCCGCTAGAGCACGCTCCGAATTTATCTCGTCGTATTGGAAATACGGTGTATTTCAAGCGCGAAGATATGCAGCCCGTGTTCTCGTTTAAAATTCGTGGCGCGTATAACAAAATGGTGCAGTTATCACGCGCGGATTTAGAGCGTGGTGTGATTGCGGCTTCGGCGGGTAATCACGCACAGGGTGTGGCGATGGCCGCGCAATATTTAAAGTGCCGTGCAACGATTGTGATGCCAGCGACTGCGCCGCGCATCAAAGTGGATGCAGTAACGCGTCGTGGCGCTGAAGTGGTGCTCATTGGTGATTCTTATTCTGATTGCTACGAACATGCGATGAAACTGGCGGCGCAATCGGGGGCCACTTTTGTTCATCCTTATGATGATCCTGATGTGATTGCCGGGCAGGGCACAGTGGCGATGGAGATTTTACGCCAACATCCTGATCCAATTGATGCGGTGTTTATTCCGGTGGGTGGTGGTGGTTTGCTGGCGGGCATGGCGGCATATATCAAACGTTTACGCCCAGAAGTTAAAGTCATTGGCGTTGAGCCCACTGATGCCAATGCGATGTATTTATCGCTTTAAATTGGGCGAGCGTATTACCTTGCCGCAAGTGGGTATTTTTGCTGACGGCGTGGCGGTCAAGCAAGTGGGCGAAGAAACCTTTCGCTTAGCCCAAGAATTTGTCGATGACGTGATCTTGGTCGATACCGACGCGATGTGCGCGGCGATTAAAGACGTTTTTGAAGACAATCGCTCGATTTTAGAGCCCGCTGGTGCCTTGGCCATTGCGGGGATGAAGGCGTGGGCGGCACGAGAAGGCGCTCAAGATCAAACTTTTGTGGCGATTGCTTCTGGCGCCAATATGAATTTTGATCGCTTGCGCTATGTGGCCGAGCAAGCCGAAATGGGCCGAGCAGCGCGAAGCGATTATGGTGGTGACGGTGCCGGAAAAACCGGGTAGTTTCCGCACCTTCTGTAGCTTGATTGGCGCGCGTAATGTGACTGAATTTAATTATCGCTACGCCAAAGAAAGCGAAGCGCATGTGTTTGTTGGTCTGTCGATTCAGCATCGCTCAGAAGTGGTGGATTTAATTGCCACGCTGGCCAGTCATGAATTGGCTGCGGTGGATTTAACCGACAATGAATTGGCTAAATTGCATATTCGCCATTTAGTCGGCGGGCATGCGCCGCAAGCGGTGAATGAGCGTTTAATTCGCTTTGAATTTCCAGAACGCCCTGGCGCTTTGTTGAATTTTTTAAACGGCATGAGCGACAACTGGAATATTTCATTATTTCATTACCGCAATCATGGCGCAGATTATGGTCGAGTCTTGGTTGGGATTCAGGTGCCGCCAAGTGATGATGCCGAATTTAATGCCTTCCTAACACGTTTGGCTTATCCGTATTGGCTAGAGACACATAATTTGGCGTATCAGTTATTTTTGGGTACTGAAACTGTGAATTGATTTTAAGCTGACTGTTTTTGTTATTTTGATGGCAGGTGTTGTTTGATATCTGCCATTTTTTAATGACACTGTTCTTTTGTAACGTTCTCACTTTATAGTGGCATGTTTTATTTTGCGCTTAGCGCAACGCGTCATCATTGCCTAATCAATAGAGTGTTATGTTTGAACTAAAAAAATACACGGTTTTTATCGTTACGCTATTGCTCGGCATGCTGTTAACGACTGCGAGTATTAGTTTGTATTATTGGCAGCTCCTTGATTCGGCGCGTTGGCGCTGGCAGCAAAGCCAAGATCAGTTATTGGATCAATTTCGGACGCAATTATTACTGGCTCAGTCCGATTTGCACCTCATTCAAGCGGCTTTTATCGCGCAAAATCAACTTTCCCCCGAGCAATTCAGTCAATTGCAATTACAAAGTCAAGCCCGAAAAATCAGTGCAGAAGTGCTGGCGATTGGCTTTGTACGTCCGGTTTCTGCTGACTTTCTGAGCCAATATATTGAGCAAAATCGCAGCAATACCCGCTTTGCCACTGAGTTTTATTCGGTGTTTGATGTCGCTGGTCCGCAGCAAAAAGAGGCATTACAGATTGTGGATATGCTCAGCCCACTCAATAGTACGACTGCGCAGTGGCTGGGTTTTAATTTGGCGCATGATGCGGTGCTAAAACGCGCTTTAGAGCGTGCCAAAAGCAGTGGTCAGCCCTGGATGAGTGATGGCTTTACCGCCAGTTTGGTGCGTACCGAGTCTTTGGTGTTTTATTTACCGATTTATCGGATGTTAGTTAATCCGAGCACGCCAGCATTAAGATCGAGCAATTACTTGGGTAGTGCGATTGTTTTGCTACCCAGCAAGCCTTTTTTTGCCGCGCTAGATCGCTTGGCCGCAGCTGCTGGTCTGTCTTTTCGCGTGATGGATCAGGGACTCATTGATGCTGCAGGGCGTACCGAGGTTGCAAGCAAAATACGTTATACCTCGAGTCATTTTAAGCCAGAAGTGAGTGAGTCCTTGGCCATGGTGCCGCTCAATGTTTTGGGGCGGCAATGGCGATTTGAATTTCAAGCTAGCGCCAGTGCGCTTAGCTTGCAGCAAATGCAGTTCATGGCGTGGTTGGCGGTTTTGGGCTTGGTGTTCAGTTTATTGTTGGCCAGCTTATTACAGCGTCGCTATCGTTTGTCTTCGCCAGCGGTGGAGGACAACGTGGACAAGCAAAGTTTGCATTTAACTCAGGAGCTACAAACGCGGGCTTTACTTGAAGCGGTGAGTGATCCTTTGATATTGCGCGATGCACGCGGGCAAATTACTTATGCCAATGCTGTTGCCGAGTTGCGCTTGGGGCAACATGACCGTAGTTTGCTCGGTGGTACTGATCCGGTATTTGATGCCGCTGAATTAGGCCGATTAAGTATGCCGCAGCAACTGATGGTGAGTCATATTGATCGTGATGAACAAGTGCGGCAGTACGAACTGATGCTCAAACCCTTGCGTGATGATCGCTTGCAGTGGATCGGTACGGTAATGCAGGCGCGCGATATTAGCGCCAGTTCGGCCACGATTAAAGCTCTGCGTGAGCAAGTTGAGCGCTTTAAGCATGATGGTGGATATTTCCAATGACTGGTTTTGGGAGCAAGACACTGAAGGGCGATTTACTGCGGTGTCGGGCGGGTTTTTTACTGATTTAGACGTTAATCCGGCGCTGTTTATTGGTAAATGTCGCTGGGAGTTGGGGCACGGCGGTTTATCGGCGGCGCAATGGGCAGCGCATCGCGCAGTACTGGCATCGCAACAGGCGTATCTTGATTTTGAGTATCAAACCGAATTGAATCAGCAGTCGCTGTATTTAAGCGTTTCAGGGCGGCCGGTGTTTGACCATAACGGTGAATTTATCGGCTACCGCGGTGTGGGCCGCAATGTCACGGCGATTCGCTTGGCGCAAGCCGCGCTCTTGGCCGAACAACAGCGCGCCCAAGCTACCTTGGCCTCGATTGTTGATGGGGTAGTGACGACGGATTTAAACGGCCGGATTTATTATTTAAACCCGGTTGCGTCCGCCTTATTAGGCTGGGAGCCCGAAATGGCGCAAGGGCAATATTTAAGCTCGGTTTATCAAACCATCGACACCAAAACGCGCTTGCCGCTGGCAGGTTTAGCAGCACTGGCGTTACAACATTCAGCACCGAGCCAGAGCGCACGGCGCAGTATTTTACTCAATAAACTTGGCCTGCATTTTTATATTGAAGAAAGCGCTGCGCGAATTCGTGACGATGCGCACGGCACGTTGGGGGTTGTATTGGTGTTTCGTGATATTAGTAATTGGCAAGATGAAGAGCGAGAGAGTGTTTGGGTTTTAGTGGTATAACTTGCTAGGCTTTATATAATTTCGCTTTGCAAGTTATACCTATAATTTGTAGATGATGCTGAAATTTGATGCTGTGCCGCTCTCGTTGAATTGGGGCTTAATAACCCGTCCAAGCGCACCGAGTGCGTCAGAGGCTTGTTGACGACTTAACCGAGCTTAGTCGGCCAGACCTTCAAACAGTTTGGTGGATAAATAGCGCTCACCAAACGACGGAATAATAATCGCAATCAGCTTGCCGGCATTTTCTGGGCGTTTGGCTACTTGTAGCGCTGCCCAGACTGCCGCACCGGCTGAAATGCCGCATAAAATGCCTTCTTGTGTCGCCATTAAGCGGGCAGTCGCAAAGGCATCGTCATTACTCACGCCAATCACTTCATCGTAAATCTCGGTATTGAGCACTTTAGGCACAAAGCCAGCGCCAATACCTTGAATCGGATGCGGCCCTTTGGCGCCGCCAGATAAGACTGGGCTAGCTTCTGGTTCAATTGCAATCGCTTGAAACGAGGGCTTTTTGGCTTTAAGCACTTCGGCAACGCCAGTAATCGTGCCACCGGTGCCGACGCCAGCGACCAAGATATCAATTTGCCCATCGGTGTCTTCCCATAATTCGATCGCCGTGGTTTGGCGATGAATTTCTGGATTAGCTGGGTTTTCAAACTGCTGTGGCATTAAGTAATTGGCGTTTTCTTCGGTGAGCGCTTTAGCTTTAGCAATCGCGCCGCCCATGCCATCCGGTCCCGGCGTTAAAATCAGCTCAGCACCATAGCCGCGCAATAAGGCACGGCGCTCTTTAGACATGGTTTCTGGCATGGTTAATACCAATTTATAACCGCGCGCAGCGCACACCATCGCCAAACCAATCCCCGTATTGCCCGAAGTCGGTTCAACAATCACTGTATCGGCGTGGATGAGGCCGGCTTTTTCTGCGGCATCGATCATGCTCACGGCAATCCGATCTTTCACCGAGTGTGATGGATTCATGTATTCAAGCTTGGCCACCAAGGTGGCCACGCAGCCTTCGGTAATGCGGTTGAGTTTAACTAATGGGGTGTGGCCGATCAGTTCAGTCACATTGTTCGCGATCTTCATAACAGCTCCAGCTAAAATTAAACGGCAATCGGCAGATTGTAGACGGTATTATGTGCACAGTTAAAAGCACTTTTTTGCCTAAGGAAAGAAGAAGTAATGCAGATATACCGTGTTGGCGGCGCTGTGCGTGATCGTTTATTGGGCTTGCCAGTCAAAGACATCGATTGGGTGGTGGTGGGTAGTACGCCACAAGCGATGCTCGATTTGGGCTATCAAGCGGTAGGAAAAGACTTCCCAGTTTTTTTGCACCCTAATACACATCAAGAGTATGCGCTGGCACGCCTTGAGCGTAAAAGCGGCCATGGCTATACCGGCTTTGAAGTGCAAGCTAGCCCCGATGTGACTTTAGAAGAAGACCTGCTGCGCCGTGATTTAACCATCAACGCCATTGCCGAGGACGAGCAGGGCAACTTGATCGATCCCTACGGTGGGCAGGACGATTTAGCCGCGAAAGTATTACGCCATGTTTCACCGGCTTTTGCCGAAGATCCGGTACGAATCTTACGTTTAGCTCGGTTTGCGGCGCGATTTGGCTTTAGTGTTGCCGATGAAACCATGACTTTGATGCGGCAAATGGTCATCGACGGTGAAGTCGATCATTTAGTTGCTGAGCGCGTTTGGCAGGAAATGGCCAAAGGCTTAATGGAAGATCGACCGAGTTTAATGTTTGCCATTTTGCGTGAATGCGGCGCATTGGCCAAAATTGCACCAGAGGTCAACGCACTATGGGGCGTGCCGCAACGTGCCGATTATCATCCCGAGGTCGATACCGGCCTGCATACCATGCTGGTGCTGGACTATTGCGCCGCGCAGGGCTGGCCATTGGCGACGCGCTTTGCCGCGCTGTGTCACGACTTAGGCAAGGCCATCACGCCAGCCGATGTCTTGCCGCGCCATATCGGCCATGAAGCACGCGGCGTGCCGCTGGTGGAGCAGCTTTGTCAGCGCTTGCGAGTGCCCACTGAATGTAAAGAATTGGCAGTTTTAGTCTGCCGCGAACATACCTTGGTACATACCGCCGAGCAATTACGCCCAGAAACGCTGTGTGCTTTATTCATGCGCTGCGATGCTTTGCGCAGGCCAGAGCGATTTAAGCAATTACTTGACGCGTGTTTGGCCGATGCACGTGGTCGCTGGCAGTTTGAGCAGTGTGACTACCCGCAGCAGAGCTATTTGTTGCATTTGCGCGATGTGGTCGCCGCTGTAGATGCGGGGGCGATTGCGGCGCAATGTTCACAGCCGCAAGACATTGCCAAAGCAGTACAAGCAGCCAGAATTGCTGCGCTTGCCCAGGCGAAGCTAGCGCTTGGATTGAATTGAGGTGTGCTGAGCCGTGATTTGTTGAAATCATGGCTTGTTAATCACTGATTTAAAATTTGCATGATGGCTTAGGGAGGGTGTGAATCTTGAACGATGGATTGTTTGGATTTTGATTGTCAGTATTTGTTAAGAATTGTTTAGTCGCTATAGACGGCACTCTCACTAGAGAGTGCTTTTTTTCGGCGAAAAAAAAAATGCCTTTGCTAAGCTGAAACATCCATGTTGCGAGGCAATATCATGAAGGTGGCTCAGATTAAAGTCAGTAATATTAAGGATTTGGCAGTAAAAATAGAGAAAATAAGTCAGATTGATCCTCATTTCTTACTGGTTTTTGCTAGTCGAGCCTTATTAACTGATACGCAATGGTTTAATCAGTTGCGCCAGTTTTTTTCCAGTTGCCGCATTATTGGGCTGTTCCACTGCCGGTGAGATTGCCAATGACGGCGTGGATGATGATTGTTGCGTGATTACTGCAGTACATTGGCAGGCCGGCGTACCTTTTTGTGCCATCACGCAGTTAACCTCAATGGACGATAGCGATGCCGCAGGGCGGCGATTAGCCGATGCACTCAATCAGCATCCACTGGGTGGCGTACTGCTATTAGGCCAAGGGGTCGATATTAATGGCAGCGCTTTGGTACAAGGTTTGATTGCCAATTTAACTGCCAAGGTGCCAGTCATGGGGGGGCTCGCAGGAGATGGCACTGCATTTAGCCAAACCTTGGTGCTCAGCAATGAAGGAATTGCCAGTAATACTATTGTTGCCATGGCCATTGCGCCTGAGATTACGGTGGGTCATGGCTCGTTTGGAGGCTGGCAACCCTTTGGTCCTGCTCGGCGCGTGACGCGCAGCGTGGGCAATGTGTTGTATGAGCTCGATGGCGAGCAGGCGCTGGATGTGTATAAAAATTACCTTGGTGAATACGCCGCACAATTGCCGTCATCGGGCTTGTTGTTTCCATTTGAAATGCTCGGGCAAGATCATCAGGCAATGGGCGTGGTGCGAACCATTTTGGGTATGAATGAGGACGATGGCAGCTTGATATTAGCGGGTGATATTCTGGATGATGGGTATTTACGGCTGATGCATGCCAGTAATGACGCATTGATTGAAGGCGCAGAAGCCGCCGCCCATGCCGCACAAATTTTGGTGACGCCCGCTGATCAAAGTTTGGGCATCTTGGTCAGTTGTGTAGGGCGAAAACTAGTGATGGGGAGCCGAATCGATGAAGAAATTGAAGCGGTTGCTGATGTGTTTGGTCAGCGTGTGACATTAGCTGGATTTTATTCTTACGGTGAAATCAGCCCGTTTGTGAGCTCAACCGAATGCAAATTACACAACCAAACCATGACCATCACAACACTCAGTGAGCCGCAAACATGAATCGATTGCTTGCTCGTCAGTTAAAACGCCATTTGGCGTGGGCCGATGAAGCAATGTCCGAGGCCCAGCTGTGTGCCATTGAGGACTATATTACAGCGCACCCTGAGTTTCCGTGCCAGAATTTAGGGCCCAATTTTCGGCGTTTATTAACCGCAGTTGATGAAGCTTATCAGCAGTCTGAACGCGATTTGGCATTGAGTTCGCGTAGTCTACAAATTAGCTCGGATGAATTAACCCGCAGTAATGATGCCTTGCGGCTCGAAAGTGCCGCCAAACAAAGAGCGATTGACGCTTTATGGCAGACCGCGTGTCAGCTGCAGGTGAGCTTAGGTCTACCGGTGGCAAATAATGCGACGGCAGATTTAGAGCAATTGTCGATTTTGATGGGACAACTGGTTGATGCGCGCCAACAAGCTGAGCTCGCCTTGCAAGCACAAGCGGCGCAATTTCGTACATTAGTCAATAATATTCCGGGCGTTGTATTTCGCCGAGAAGTGAATCAGCCATGGGGTATGCAGTACATCGATAAGGAAATTGAGGTACTCACTGGTTATACCCCTAGTTTATTTTTATCATCGTCACCACAGTTAAGCTACCACAGCCTAATTTTGCTCGATGATGCGGTACTGCTCGATCATGCCATTCATGCCGCTATCGACGGCGGCGAGCGCTATAGCGTTGAATATCGAATTCATGATGAGCAAGGTATTTTGCACTGGGTCTATGAGCGTGGCCAAGTGCTGCGAGATACGCTCGGTAAGGTGCAATATTTAGATGGGATTTTGTTTGATATCACCGAACAAAAACAGGCTGCACTGCAAGTAAGACAACTCTCTGCCGCCATTGAGGCCAGTCCAAATCCGGTTTTAATTTCAAATTTGCAAGGATTCATTGAGTACGCCAATCCAAAATTTGAGCAAACTTTTGGTTTTACTACCTTAGAAGTCCTGGGCAGAAGTCCGGTCGATGTACTGGGTGGTGGCGTACCTAACCCAGCGGCGCACAATAAAATTTTGGAACAAATATCACAGGGTCAAGAGTGGCATAAAGACTTACGTAATGTCTGTAAAGATGGTCGTTTAGTTTGGATGTCGGTTTCAATTTCTCCGATTCGAGAGCAAAACGGTGATATTACGCATTTTGTTGCTGTTTATGACAATATTGAATTAAGAAAAGCGGTAGAAACTGAATTAATCAATGCTAAAGAAGCGGCCGATCAGGCGAATCGCTTAAAGAGTGACTTTTTAGCCAATATGAGCCATGAAATTCGCACGCCAATGAATGCCATTATTGGTATGACACATTTAACGCTGCAAACTGAATTGAATAATAAACAGCGGGATTATTTAAGCAAAATTAGCTTTGCCGCAGAATCATTGTTGCATATTTTAAATGATATTTTAGATTTTTCAAAAATAGAAGCAGATCGGTTACGTATGGAGTTAATTCCATTTAGATTTGATCAGGTGTTAACTCAAGTTCGATCTTTACATGAAATTAAAGCAGAGGAAAAGCAGCTTGAATTAGAGATCTACCTTGCACCACAGTGCCCATCTACTTTATTGGGTGATCCACTTCGCTTCGGACAAATACTTAATAATCTGGTGAGTAATGCAATTAAGTTTACCCAACAAGGAAAAATCAAAGTAGCAGTGGAGGTCGTCGCACAATTAGAAAATAAAATTCGTTTGCATATTGCAGTACAAGATAGTGGTATTGGCCTTACTCCGATTCAAATGAATAGTTTATTTAAACCATTTTCTCAGGCCGATAGCTCAACCACTCGCAAATTTGGTGGAACAGGACTCGGCTTATCGATTTGCAAAAGCTTGGTTGAAATGATGGAGGGAGAGCTTTGGGTTGAAAGCCAAGTCAATCTGGGTAGTACTTTTCATTTTACGGTATGGCTAGAATGTGCCTCGGTGGATATTGAGGTTGATAATCCAAGCCATAACCGGAAAAAACTAAATGGTGTTCGAATTTTATTGGTTGAAGATAATCCATTAAACCAACAAGTAGCACAAGAATTACTCACCGGTGCTGGCGCTAGCGTGTTATTAGCCCAGCATGGCGGCGAAGCATTAGGTTGGTTGTCGATTGATCCATTGCCGTGTGATTTTATTTTTATGGATTTACAAATGCCGGTGCTCGACGGGCATCAAACGACGCAATTAATTCGTAGTGATCCACGATTTGCTGATTTACCAATTATTGCCATGACGGCGCATGCGATGTCAGATGAGCGGCAGCGTTGCCTAGAAAATGGCATGAATGATTATATTACTAAGCCGATTCGCCCTGTTTTTTGTTTGCCACCGTGATTAAATGGGCGGCAACGCAAAATATTATGCTGGATGATATTGAGGTCAGTGAGCAACATTATGATGAAGATCAACTCGCTCAATTTCCAGGAATCAATACGCAAGAAGTATTACAGCGATTTATGGGTGATAAAAAATTATATACCCAGTTATTTAAACAATTTTTACATGAATATAAGCAGGGCAGTGCAGTATTAACTCAGCTGCTTAAGAAAGATTTGACTGCTGCTAATTTATTCGTGCATTCAATGAAAGGCGTTGCAGGAACATTAGGAATGCATTCGCTTGCCGAAGCCGCGATTGCCCTAGAAACTAATTTAAAACAAGACCCCAATTCAATCGCAAAAAATGCGACGGCATTTTGCTTGGAACTCGACCGAATGATTGAATCGGTTTCTACTGCTTATCGTGAATCTGCAGTCAGTCATTTGGTCGTAGAGTCTAATCCAGCAGAGACAGAAATTATAATTGAGCAGCTGTTTGAATTATTAGATGCTTGCGATGGTGAGGCTGTTGAGGTTTATTATAAATTACGCGATGATTTGGAGAGTGTCGTTGATTTAAATTTACTCGATCGACTAGGGTGTGCGATTGCCAATGAATTTGATTTTTCGGCGGCAACCAGATGGTTAAAGGAAATTCAATTGGCCAGAGGTTTGTCATGAATGACGTATTGATTAGCCATCGACGCACCATATTATTGGTGGATGATACGCCAAATAATTTGACGGTACTCAACGCCATTTTAAAAGATACATACAAAGTAAGAATTGCGAATAATGGTGAGCAAGCATTACGTTTGGCCGAGCGCTTACCGATACCGGATTTAATTTTGCTGGACGTTATGATGCCGGGAATGGATGGCTTTGAGGTATGCCGGAGTTTAAAAAGTAACGTCTCCACTGTCGATATTCCGGTGATTTTTTTAACCGCGAAGACCCAAGAAGTGGATGAAATCAAGGGCTTTAATGTGGGGGGCGGCAGATTATTTACACAAACCATTAAGTCCAGCGATTGTCTTAATTCGAGTTAAAAATATACTGTTAATGCAAGATTTAAAAAACTCGATCCGAGAACATAATTTATTACTAGAAGATCGTGTAAGCCAAAGAACGCAAGAACTTTATAAAATGCAAGATGCCATTATTATGGCGATGGGGGTTATGGCTGAATTGCGTGATGAAGAAACTGGTTTGCATTTAAAACGCACGCAAGAATATGTTCGATTACTGGCTAATGCGGTGATGAATCACCCACGATTTATTGTTGAGCTCGATAGTATTAGTATTGAATGGATGACTAAATCAGCGCCTTTGCATGATATTGGCAAAGTAGGCATTCCTGATGCAATTTTGCATAAACCGGCGCGCTTAACGCCGGAAGAATTCACCATTATGAAAAATCATCCAACGTATGGCCGGAATATTATTTTAGAAGTGGAAAGAATGTTGGGGGGTGAAAGCTTATTTTTACGCTATGCGCGTGAAATTGCCTACGGTCATCAAGAAAAATGGGATGGCTCTGGTTATCCACTCGGCGCGAAAGGTGAAGAAATACCGGTGAGTGCTAGATTAATGGCGATCGCCGATGTGTATGATGCCCTGCGTAGTCGGCGTGTCTATAAACCACCATTTTCACATGAGATGGCGATGAATATCATTATTGAAGGGCGTGGCAAGCATTTTGACCCTGATTTAGTCGATGCGTTTGAAATCTGTGCCGATCGATTTGCACAAATCGCCGAAGAATATGCCGATCCAAATGATGAAGACATTAACGATATGGCATGCTCGGCGAATCATTAATCATTAATCAGCAATCAAACGCTAAATGAATCTGCGATTATTTGATAATAATAATTCATCACAAAAAAGCGGCCTCATAATGAGGCCGCTTTGCTTTATGGCGGCGTTTTATTTTTTTAAAGTAAGCGCTGTGGCTTTTGGCAAATTGGTAGGCTTGTTTGCTATCCCAATTGATTGACCAAGTCATAATGCCGCGTAAATCGGGCTGCGCTTTCAGTGGTTTGTAAGTGCCACAATTTTGCAATTTCATCAAACAATCCAAGGCTTTTTGCGTTTCGGCAATCGACAGGTAACCGCCACCGGCGGCACTGGTGGTGGCTGGTAAACCAAAACCCACTTGGTCAGCGCGTAATGCTGGGAAGGGTTTATTCACATCGCCACCCAAATTAAAGCCGGTGAGCAACATATCGGTCATCGCTACTTGGAAATCCATCGTGCCTTGCGAGTATTGACGGCCGTCCGTGCCACCAATGCTGCCGGTGTTGTAATGCTGAACGTGTAGCAGGTTGAGCTCATCACGCAGGCCATGGATGATCGGCAAGTAGCCGCCCCATGTGCCGCCGTAAAAGCCATGGCCACCTTGAACGTAATTCACCTCTGGCGCCATCGTCAGGATAAATTTGTCACCAAAGCGAGCTTTGATGGCTTTTACGCCGGCGATCACATTCACAATTTGTGGTGTAACGGGTTTGCGGTAGTCGTCTTGGGCGGTAATGGTTAGATTGTTTTCCATGTCTAGATCGAGACCATCGAAGCCATATTTGGCAATGATGTCGCCCAGCGTTTTGATAAACCGTTCACGTGCTTCGAGTGAGTCGATCACAATCACCCCATTGGCACCGCCTAAGGAAACCAAAACTTTCACGCCTTGGGATTGCTTGAGTTTAATGTCGGCGATAAATTCAGCTTCGTTAAACAGCTTGTCGAGTACAAAAGCGGCAGTACCTTTGGCAGCGCTTTGATCACCTTCAGCAAAAGAGACATTGATGATGTTGTATTCGGCTGGTACGTCTTTGAGGCGCATTACGCCAGAGCCATTGTCAAAATTGTGCCAGTAACCCACCACCACGTGTTTCGGTAGCAAGTCAGTGCCCGGTGTGGTGCTTGGAGTTGGGCTCGCTGTTGGTGAGGTGGTTGGTGTGGGCGATGGTGACGGCGTTGGTGTTGGCGGCACCCAATAGCCGCAAGTGCCTGGTGTCGTTGGTGGCACCCAAGTGCTGCCTGGGATTGGGGTCACAATCGGGCAAGGGGTACTGGTTGGCGTCGGTGTTGGCGATACGACAGGCGTGGGCGTTGCAGGTGGTGTGGCCGTTGGTGTTACGGTAGGTGTGGCAACTGATCCTGAAATTAACTTCCACGGCCCCCATTGGTCGCTCCCTGGCAGATTGCCTTGGGTCCACCATTTGGCTTCATAAATTGCCGTGCCGACACTCACGCGTGCGCCACCGTTATACACTTTGCTGGCATCCCAAGCGGCCACACCGCTGATTGGCGGTGAGGTTGGGGTAATGCTTGCAACTGGGCTGGTGGTGGGTGTGGCTGTTGGGCTGGTCGTTGGATTAGCGCTTGGGCTGGCTGTCGGTCCTGCCGATGGGGCGGGGCTAACGCTGTTGCCGACTTCTTTCCACAGCGTTGGTGTTGCCGCTGGATTCCAGCCGGCACCGACATAAGCGGTGTGCGTGACTAAAGCGCTATAGGTTTTTCCGTTGTAATCGATGATGGTATTGGCTGAATACGTTGTGCCTTCTTGCCAGGTTGCCGCCTGAACACCGGCCGCTAATAGTAGTGCGCCGAGCAGGCTGGCGATGCGAATTGTGTTGCGTGTCATGATCGTCTCTTCCTGTTTGTGTATTGGTATTGAATAACCAAGCCTGAGTCGAATGCTCAAGTTCACAGGAATATTAAGCGCTTTTCTTACAGACATAAACGTCTGACTGAATAGTGTTGCGGCTTTATAGTCATTGATAAAAAGATTAATCTGACTATGAATTACCTTCATGATGATGATAGAAACTCAGTGATATGATTCATCTATTGAGATTGTAAACAAGCGGCTGTGCCATGACGAATCCTTTGCGTCCGATTAGTTTTGAGTTCTTTCCACCAAAAACCGACGAAGGTGCGGCTAAATTGGCCACGACTCGGCGGCAATTAGCGCAATTTAATCCTGAATTTTTCTCGGTAACCTTTGGCGCTGGCGGCACCACGCAAGAAGGTACGTTGCGTGCCGTGGTGGATATTCAAGCCGCTGGCCACGCTGCTGCGCCGCATTTATCTTGCATTGGCTCGACCAAAGACAATATTCGCCAAGTGGTTCAGCAATACAAAAATCATGGCATTAAACATATCGTCGCTTTGCGCGGCGATATTCCATCGGGCATGGGTGAATTTGGCGAGTTTCGTTATGCCAATGAACTAGTGAGTTTTTTGCGCAGTGAATTTGGCGATTGGTTTCATATTGAAGTCGCCGCTTACCCCGAATTTCATCCGCAGTCGCCCAGTGCCGAAGCTGATTTGCGTCATTTTATTAATAAAGTGAATGCCGGGGCTGATTCTGCAATTACGCAATATTTCTTTAATGCTGACGCGTATTTTCGCTTTGTTGACGAAGTGCAAGCGCGTGGCGTGAGCATCCCGATTGTGCCGGGAATTATGCCGATTCAAAATTACAGTCAATTACAGCGCTTTTCGGATATGTGTGGGGCGGAGATTCCGCGCTGGTTACGCCTGCGGTTGCAGGCTTATTCGGATGATACCGCGTCGATTCGCGCGTTTGGTTTGGACTTTGTGACCGAGTTATCGGACCGCCTATTGGCGGGCGGCGCACCGGGCTTACATTTTTACACGCTGAACGCCGCAGGCGCGGTGTCGACGGTGTGTCAGCGTTTGGGCTATTAATTTGTATCGACGTCCGATGCGGCATTGCGCCTCGGACGTCCGGCTGCTGACGTTTGGTTTGCGGATCGAGAACCAAATGCCAACAGACCTTAGGGCTGGGCAGGCACCACTCGGGCGTTGTTGGCGTTGGCAATCACATCTACCTTTTGCCCCACGCGCAGCGCTGGGTCGGCATCTTGCACAATTACTAGTCGCTCGCCATTGTCGTGCATGCGCACGGTAATTTCTTTGGCCATTTTTGTGCGCATATTGTCTTCGAGCTGATTGCCGACAAAACCACCTAATAAAGCGCCAAACACGCTGCTAATCACACTGCCCGTGCCTTGGCCGATGTGATTGCCCGCCAATAAGCCACCGACCACACCGCCAGCCACACCACCGATGCCCAATTGTTTGCCCGGTTTAACTTCAACATCACGAATTTGCTCGATTTGACCGCTGCGTGCACGCGCCACTTGCAGGGTTTCATTTTGCGTATAGATGTTGGCTGCATCATTGCTGGCGCAACCCGTGAGTAAGGCGGCGCTGAGCAGCCCGATTTTAATCCAATGCGTTTTCATCCAATGCTCCTTGGGCTGCGCTGAGGGTGCTCAACGATCAATTGCGTAAAAAAAACCATACCGATTTTACTCGGTATGGTTGGTTTTGGCTGTGGAGTGGTTCACGGGCGGCGGCGGTACCAACCGGTGAGTGATCGCCGCTCTCGTCTGGCGGGCAATACCTCGTGCTCAAATCGGTTGGATAAAAACACCACCAAGGTGCCACCATACGGCGTGACATCCAGAGTTTGCTCGTCGTCTAAATAAATTCGCAATTGCCCGCCATCGTCCTCGTGCCAATTTTGGTTCAGGTATTGCACCACGGTGACTACACGGCTGTCTTGATGCCGATGTTGGTCAAGATGGCGCTGGTAAAAACTGCCAGCAGGGTAACGGGCAAAGTGCCATTCCAATTCATCCAGCCCCAAATACAGCTCGCGATTCAGTGTTTGCTGTAAATCGCGCATTCTTTGATTGGCTTGTTGCATCGCCGGATCATCGTTTTCGACCCAAAGCACGGCATCGCCGCGAATGTCTTGCCGCACTTGCAGCGCAGCCTCACGGCCTACGCCAGCGGCAACGAAGTCTTCTTCTCGGCTGGCAAATAATTCATTTAACTGCGCTAAATGGTTGGCGTCTAAAAAATTGGGCACGACCAAATAGCCCGGGCCGGTTAAAGCTTCAACGATCTCAAGATCAATACTCATCCTTGTTTTTCCTCTAGCGGCGGTGTTTTGACTGCTTCGATGGCCGGTTTGGGGGCAATAAATAAATCAATCGGTCGGCTCATCGCCCGACGCCAGAATTTGCCCCATAACGGTTTTAGCTCGCTCATGCGGCGTTTACGGGAGCGCATTGCGACCCAAAGCGCCAAAGTAAAGCTGACAAATAAATTGGTAACACCAATAGCAGCAACACCCACAGCGCCCCAAGCCACAATCGGCCACGCTAAAGTAAAGTTATACGCCGATACCGCATAAGCGAGGTTGGCCGCAGAGAAGGTAATGTGACGTATATCGAGCGGCAGCCCGAGTAGAAAGCCCAGCGTGCCCATACTGCCCAGCATAATCCCGAAATAAAAATTACCCGCCAGCGCGCCCAGATTGTGCTCGATATATTGGCCAAGGCGGCGGCTGCGATATTCGCCAAAGATTTTATTCAGGAGTGGCATCGCGGCAATCCGTTGCGGGATTTGGTTGTATAGCGATTTATTGTCGTAATAGCCCGAAATCAAAAACCAGCCAAGAATAAGCAGCAACCGGCAATCGCCGCATAAAAAATCCCCATCCCGGCAATTGGCATCAGCTCTTGCAGCATTTTGTCAGCCTTGGTGGTGTCGACCACATGCTGACCAAATTCATACCACCACAGCCAAGCAATGCCCAGCGCCACGGGAATGGCGAGTAACACGTTACCGACAATCGCAATAAATTGCGTGCGAATCACCTTGATCATCAATTCGATCAGCTCGGTATAGGCTTCATTTTTTTTGTTTTCTATCGTTGGCAACGCCGCTGCAATCCGTGCTGCGGTCATCGCTGGCTGCTTGGTGGCAACGGTAAAATGCAGGATATGAATCAGCATAAAGCCCAGTGCGTAATTCATACTAAAAGCAAAGGCTTCGAGTAATGGGGGTAAATGCGCTTTGGCGAACAAGATTTTAATCAAAGCCATAAAACCAACAATCACCCCTGCGCCAGCGGCCGAGCGAAACATTTGCAGCCATTCGCTGCGGGTTTCACTGATGTAATGCTCGCCTGTGTGGCTGGCATGCTCGGTGATTTGTAGTGCCAGCAATTCGGTGTTTTCTTGCAATACATCGCGAACGCTGTATTTACGGTTTTCAGCTTTCACCAGCTCAAGAAATAAGCCAAGCAAGGCCGGGCCGTGTTTTTCTGGCGTCATCGAATCGACCAAATCAAACAGCACTTTTAAGCGATCAATATGCTGCTTGAGGCGCAGCAAATGATAGGTCAGGCTCACAGACGCGCCATTTTTGGCGGCCATTTTCCACACTTTGGCGATGATTTGCTCGCATTGCTGCAGCAAAACCAAAATATGCGAATGATCTTCATCCGGTGGGCGGCGCGCAGTGAGGTCTTCGCGATAGCGCTCGATATAGCTTAAAACTTCGGCATTCAAGCGCACAAACGGCGATTCAAAGCGCTCAACATCGGGATGGTGCAAAACGATTTCTGGCTCTAAACCAATCGCCGACAGCCGGCACGACAACACTTGAATCGCTTCGAGCTGCTGCAAGCGAATATGCGTAGGAATCTCGGCTAAACTCAGTTCTTCTAAATGCGCGGCAGCGCCGACTTCAAACCAAACTTCGGTGGGTATATCGTTAAGCCAAACATAATCATTAGTATTGGGGAACAATACCCCGAATAAATCTTTAAGGTATTCGGGCTTCACCGGTGGCGGTAATAGCTTGGAGCCGACACGGCGAACAATCGCGGTAAAGACGCTCTCATTGGATAAAATGCCGGTATCGGTATAGAGCTGTACTTGGCGCGTGGTGCCCAGTAGCGTAAACAACTGCTTACGTAGCGCCGCCCGATATTCAGCGTGTTGCTCGAGCAAATAGCACAGCGCGCGCGCATTATTAATCGCAGTAACGCCATCAATCACCTTGCCCGGGCGCAAGGCGTCAATGAGTTCTTTTAAGCTCGTTAACGGATCGCTTTTGGCATCCATCATTCGAATCAGGGTTTGTTCCATGTCTGATTTTCCATCGTGAAGTTGGGGGCTAACGCACCGCAGTTCATTGGGTTGAACTGCACGATGAGGCGTTCGGTTGGCGCTTACTGCGTGCCACCGCCCGTGTAAAACGTTTGATTGTACCTTGTTTTTTTCCAGGCTCTAAATGGACACTCAAATCGCGTAAGGCTGGGTTTGGCTGATCATTGCTGGATTGTTCACGCCGCCGCTGGGCGATCTTCAACTTAAAGCTGACATAAGTTCAACTGAAAGAAAAGACTAACAGAGGTATAGTACGACGGCATAATTTCTTGAGGCTGTCATGAAAAAAACAAACCTACTATTTATAGCCCTATTTAGCGTGGCATCGTTGGCTGGCGCGGTAGAAAAACTGCCGCTGATTCCGCACCTGCACCCCAGTGTCATCCAAGGGCAATTGCCCAATGGCCTGCGTTATTTAATCAAACCGATTGCGCCACAAGCTGGGCAAGCCAGCGAAGTCGAGCTGCGTTTGCTGGTTAATAGCGGCTCGCTCAGCGAAGCCAAAGACGAGCGCGGCGTTGCGCATTTGATTGAGCATATGGCGTTTCGGCAGACAGAAAGTTTTGCTAAAGATGAAATCAAAGAACTGTATTCCAGCAATGGGATGCGCATGGGCAATGACAGTAATGCATTTACTGGCTTCGAAAATACCACGTATTTTTTTAAACTCAAGCGTGAGTCTTTAGATCGTGGCCTGTTGCTGATGGCGGATTGGGCCAATGGCAAAATTGTATTTGCCCCTGAAGAGCTCAAAACCGAGCGACAAGTTGTTCTTGATGAAATTAATTTACGCAAGGGCGATTCAAGCGCTTGGCAGCAGTTTTATTCGGTGCTGATTCCGGATGCGCCACACCTTGAAAATATGCCGATCGGTTTTGAGGAAAATGTACGCGACTTGTCGCCTGAGCGGGTTGAAGCACTGTATCGCAAGCTGTATCAGCCACAAAAAATGACTTTGGTCGTTGCCGGTGACGTGCCAAAAAATATCGAGCAAACCATCAAAACGCTGTTTGCTAAAGCGCCGATGGGCGATCAGGCCAGCCAATATCCGGCTTTGCCGCTGACGCCGAAAGTACGCAGCTACCGAGGCAATCCTCCTCCTTGGCCGCAGAATGCATTTGCCTTATCGTGGAATTTCATTCAGCAACCAGCTACGGATGCTACACAAGTTCAGTTGCAAAGTATTGCGATGCAGGCAATGCAGCAGCGCTTGCAAAAAATGGCGACGCAAGAGAATCAGCACTTTTCTTCCGTGGAATGGGTCGATTGGAGTGGTAGCTTTGTTAGTCGTGAACGCTATCTGACTTTGTATGCTGTTTTAAATGCTGAAGCGTTGGGTGATGGATTAACGCAGTTGTATCGTGAAGTGCGCCGTGCGCGTGAAACAGGCTTTAGCGATGCTGAAGTGGCCGATGCCATCGCTAGCTTTGCTTTGGTGGTGAAAAATATACCGGTGTCGAATGAGATATGGGCAAACTCATTATTAGGTTCTGCCAAACTAGGCATTCCTACTTTTTATGCCGCTGAGCAAAAAGCTATTTTTGACCCTGCAACGATAACACCGCAGGCGGTGAATGCCGCATGGCAAAGCGTCGTCACGACGCCCGATCAAATCGCAATGATATTGCGCCCCAAAGATTCGAGCAGTAGGAAGGACGGCGATACTTGGCACGATGAAAAACTAGCCGCGATGATGGCCGCTGTGGATGCTGAGACATTGCCAGCGCAAGTGGCGCAAGCCGATAAGCCGCTAATGAGCGAGCAGCCCGCGCGTGGACAAATTGTTCAGACCCAGACTGAGCGTGGGGTAACAGTGTGGACGCTGAGTAATGGCGCGCAAGTACTGGTGCGAACGCAGCGCCAAGCGGATGAACGCATCGGCGTGAATGGTCGATTTGCCGGTGGTGCTTTGGCTTTGCCTAAAGAATGGCGCTTTGTCGCTCAAATTTTGCCGAACTATATGACGCAAGCAGGGGTGGGGGATTTAAATACCGCGCAATTGATGCAAGCGATTCGCAATGAAGAATTGCAATTGCAGCCGATGTTCGAAACCGCCCGGCATGGTTTTGGTGGTAGTGCGGCAACGCGTTCTTTTGAGCCCTTGATGCAGCTGATTTATCTCAGCCTGGCTAAGCCGCGCAGTGATCACGCCGCTAGAGAAAAAGCGACCACGCAAGCGTATCAAAGCTATTGGCCTAATGGCCCGGGGTTTAACCAAAATCTATTTGGTGCGGCATGGCCGTATCGTGCTTGGGGTAGTTTGAGTGATTTTGCGATTAGCACCGAAAAACTCGATCAATTACGCGCGCAGTTGTTCGGCAATCCAGCGCAATTGCGGATGGTGTTGACCGGCGTTGCCGATTTGGCGCAGGCCAAAGACTTGGTTGAGCGCTATATCGGCAGTATTCCTGCAGCCCAGCCCGATGCCGTGCCCTTGTTACCAAGTAAGATCGAAGCCAAACAACACGCTTTATCCAATACGCTGTTGAGCGAGCGTTTAAAAGAATCACTCAAAACGTTCTCGTTTCATAATCAGGCGTATACCGTCTGGAGCGTTGCGCTAGAAGGCGTAGCGGCAAATACCCAAAATGCATTTTTGCAAGAAGGCTTAAACGACGTGATTAAACAACGCTTGTTGACCACATTGCGCGAGCAGGCTGGTGATTCTTATACCGTAAATGCCTGGGGTGAAATGTCGCAATACTTTGGTCCAACACTGGGTTTGGAGTACAGCGTATCGCGTGAAAAATGCGGTGAGGCTTTAGTGCTGGCCGCGCAGGAATTGCGAAAACTCAGTCAACACTCAGTGACCGATACCGAGCTCAAAGCGATGCATGAATTCATGCAAAAAGGCCTTGATAACGGACCTAAATATCCTTACTGGTATGCGTATTCGCAAATGTTTCACTGGGTTTATAACCATGACTTGAGCTGGGTGAATCCAAAACCAGAGCAGATTTTGACCCGTGCCAACGTCGATGCGGCGGCCAAAAGCTGGTTTGTGCCGGAAAAATGGATTGTGGCTGCCGACGCCTGCAAAACCTTGCCCGATCTAACCGTGCTCGATCAAACGGTGACTGCAGCAAGTTATTAAAATCCGCAAAAAATAAAGCCACTGCAGATATGATTGCAGTGGCTTTATTTATTGGCCGCAATGGCGCTGTGGCGAGGTAGCGATTCCAAACTACGTTAACTAAAACATCGCCTGTTGGGCGTTCTCGCCGCAGTATTGCGGTATTAAATCACTCGCTTTAGGTAGGGCACTGTATTAATGAGCCAAGCAGTAATTAAAGACAAACTAAAAACCACAACAGTGATGACGGGAATTGAGACTATAGGGTGAAAGTTGAGCGGACCGTAACCAGCAGCATTAATTATATTAATTACTATTGGATGTACTAGATAAACACCCAGGGTTAATGCGGCTATTTTTTAGTAAGTACCATGCTGCCAATTGGCTTGGTCAATTTCTTAAGTAGATAAAAAGCACTGATTGACATAGGGATTACGGTAACACTTAAATAATGATAAAAATATAGCCCAGCCTCTAAACCTTCTTTTATTGCAACAATATAACATCCTGCCGCAGTCAAAATAACCGATCCAAGAAATACACCCCATACAATAGGACTTGGATAGTCACTCTGGTCTTCCTTGATCAAATAACCAAGAAAGAAGTAGGGTATGTAAGATAGGAACCAGTTAATAAAAATATTAGATTCTGGCAATAAAAAGCTGTTTAATGCTGATATTATTAATGTTAATAAAACAAGAGCTAAAATTTCATTTTTGGATGAATTTGCAACTATTTTTCTGAAAAATGGCGTAAACAAATAAAGAATGATGATCATATACAGAAACCACATATGATAATACGGACGGCCAGATAAAATGATCTTTGCCCATTCTAAGATTGGCAGAGACTCACCTTGGATAATGTTTTGCAAGTTGGCAAAAAGCAAGAAAAAAGCCGACCAAAAAATAAGTGGTATTAATATCCGTGACAATCTTTTTAGGTAAAAAGTTTTTAAGTCTTCTTTTTTGCTTGGGTCAAGTAATAATGCACCGCTAATCATGACAAAAACGGGAACGCACCATCTTACGAGCGAATCATAAATATTGCCAATCCACCAATGGGTGGTGCCAATATCACTTTGAATCACGACGCGCGCTGAAATGTGTAAAAGCACCACTGCAAAAATTGCGATTATTCTTGAATTGTCCAGCCAAACCATAAATTACTCCAAGGGTGCTTTCACACCTGTATGTTCAAAATTGATACCTATCGTTGATGACTTTCGAGCTGACTTAAAAAATGCCGACTCGGCTTATGCCTGAGTTTTATTGCGCTCATGTCGCTTTTCGCTGCAATAAATCTGATGATGGTTCGGTTTTAGTCGACCTAGTAGGAACTGGCTTACCCACAAAGGTTTTCCTTATTTAGCCAGTGGGCGAGTCCACATTTACAAATTCCACACTCGAATGATTTATTGCTGCTTGGGGTTTTGCGGTGCGGTGGCGATTTCAAGCTGCGTTAAATAAAACATCGCTTGCGGGGTGTTCTCACCGCACATTTCTAATGACGGTTGCAGCCCAGCGCAGACGGCTGGGCGCTCTGGCTGGCCAAAGATTTTGCAGGCTAGATTTTCGTCGAGTTGAATACAGGCAATACCAGCGGGCTTGCCATTGGGCATGCCGGGAATCGGGCTAGAGATAGAAGGGGCGGTGCAGCAGGCGGCACACAGGGGGCGGCATTGAAAAGTCATGGCGCGATTTCAGCGTATTTGCCGTGATTGGGCAAGGATTATTACTTACCATGGTTTTGCTGGTGGGCGCTTCGTCGTTTTAGCCCCTAATAAAAAAACGACCCGCAGGTCGTTTTTTATTGGGCTGAGCGTTTAAAAATACAAAGCAATCGGTCCGTGGCTGATGAATTCGAGCCAGCCTCGGGGGACGGGTAGGCCGCTGATGGCGGGGAAGTAGGCGATAAATAGGATAAGGGCGACGCCAAAGACACTCCACGGCAGATATTTGGCCCAAGTGCGGTTGGCATTGTTGAGCTGCACGGCTTGCAGCAACCACACCAGCGCCAAAATAATGAACGGTACCGAGGCAAAAAAGTGATAGATAAACACCAGTTTGCGCGGGATCACTGCCCAAGGTAAAAACTGCGCCAAGCCGGCAATCAGGATAAAGCCCATCGCCATTTTTTGCTGCGCGCTGAGTGTCCAGAGTGCCGCGCTGGTTTTGGCATTGCTCAGTAGCAGACGCCAGCCGAGCAGCACTAAAAACGCCAAGGTACCCAAATACCAGGTGATTGGGTTGCCAAAAGCACTAATGGTGGAGACTTTGGCTGGGCCAGTCCATTCGCTGCCGCCGTAATACCACATCGGTTTAACCATCGTTGGCCATTCATACCAGAACGAGCTAAAGGGGTGGGTGGCTTTAAGCTGGCTATGGTATTGCAACATGCTGCTTTGGTTGGCGAGCATGCCGCCAATCCCTTGGCCAGTGGCTTGCATGAGCGGAATATACGCGGCGGTATAAATCAGTAGCGGAATCACAATAAAGCCCAGCACCGAAACCAATAGCGTTTGGATCAGCCATTGCGCGTAGCCGCGCTGATCGGGTAGCGCCGGTGGCAATTGGCGCGCGACTTGAGCTTGTCGCCATAGATGCCACGTATAAAGTGCCGCGAGGCCAACGCCGTGATACAGCACAATCCACTTGCTGGCTGCGCCTAGGCCAAACATCGTGCCACAGAGTAATAGCGACTTGATATCGGTTTGCCAGTGGTTTTTGGCGGGCTCGCTTTGCATAAAGCGCAGCATCCAATAGGCGCTGGCGAGGATGAAAAACACCCCATAGGTGTCAATGGTGGCAATGCGCGTTTGTGTGAAATGCATAAAATCGACCGCCAGCAGCGCGGTGGCCAAGAGTGCAAATGGCTCGGAGCGTAACAACCGCCGCGATAGACCAAAAAACCGGCAGCATCAAAATCCCAAAGGTCACGCCCATAAAGCGAAAGCCAAAAGGATTCATGCCAAAAATGGCCACGCCGATGGCGATGATGATTTTGCCCAAAGGCGGGTGGGTGTTTTCGGTGGCATCTATGCCTTGCAGGATTTCCCAAGCGCTGTGCGCGTGATACACCTCGTCAAAATACATGCCATTGAGCGCAGTCGATAGCGTGACAGTTTTGTCTTGTTCGTCAATCAAGGCATTGGCTTGGCTTGGCCCGCTAATTTGCTGTAGCGCGAGTAATTGCCCTTGATGGTCGCGCAGCGCCAGCTCGTTCATTTGCAAGGCGCCGGTGCTGAGATTGACCTTCAAATAGCGCGCAGGCAGATTAACCGGCAGGGTGCGCCAGCGAAATTCGGCAAAGCGATTATCAACAATAATCCCGGCGCGATTCACCCAGTTTTGCCCATCACTTGACCAAGCCAGCGCATATTCACCCGTACCTAAACCATGGTGGTATTGCACGCTAGCCACCGATTTGATTTGGCCCAAGTCATATACTGCTGATTCCTTGCCAATATTGGGCTGCCAGAATTTTTGCGGCGAAGCAAAATTGCCCAAATAGGTAAAGGCGGCAATGCTGTACAGCAGGCAAATTCCCGCCAAGGCCAACCACGCGGAACGACTCACTGGCGCTAAAGGTAATGGCTCGACCAGATCAGTGCGCGGCGTTTGCTGTTGTGTCTGAGCGGCTGGATCGGCGGCTTCAGTTTGATCGGTATCGGTATAAGTTTTGATTTGGCCACGCCAAAAAATATCGTAGCCAATACGCAAGGTTTGGATCAGTAAAATCACATTCAGCAAACTGCAGAGCAGCATAAAGCCATTGCTATTGGGGACTTGCGAGCTTTGTAGCCGCGTCATCATATCCAGCGTCACCAGCGTATTGGCAAAGGTTGTTATGCTGGCGGTGATGGCCAACCACAATACGCGTTTATCACCAATGACCAAAAATACCGTTAAACCCATAAAGGCCGCTGGGAATAAATAGCGCTCGTGCATTTTGGGGCCAAAGCACAAAAAACAGCACAAAAATAGCAAAAGCACCGTACAAGAATCGGCCAGTAGCTGGGCCGCGTTGCGGGCTGGCAATGACGCCCCAGCAGACGGCAGCCAAGGCGCTTAATGTCAGCAGCCAAGCCCAAGTACTCACTTGCAAACCCAGAAACAGCGTTTCATTCGGTAGCCAATTTTGGCCTAGTAGCGCGTAAAGATTAAATGCATTCAGCGTGAGGTAGTTGTAGCTGGCGAGCGTGCCGCCATACAGACTGAAAATCCATAAGGGTTCGCGTGAAATGGTAAACGGCAGAGACAGCAAAATAAAAGTGCCGACGGCGGCAGCGAGCGCTTTGAGTTGTAACGTCCGATCACGCAGCGACAATAGTGCGATTAAGGCAATCGGCCCGACCAATAAAGCCTGCGGCTTAAACAGCACGGCAACGGCGTACAAACTGGCCGCCAAGACGATGCGGCGACGCTCGAGCATTAACAATGACGCGGCTAAAATCAGCGTAAAAATGCTGTCGACCTGTCCCCAAAATGCGGAGGTGACGATAGCCAAAGGATTGAGTAACCATAACAGCGCCGCGATCAGCGCCCATGCGCGATGTGGCTCGCGCGCCACGTAGAGTAAAAACACCACTCCGGCGATATCGGCCAGCATGGCCGGCATTTTGAGTAACACCAAAAATCCCGGCGTGCCGTAATGAATGCCAAAGGTGTTGGAGATCGCGCCAACCAGCCACAGTACGGTGATATAGCCGGGTGGATAATCGGCAAAATAACCCGGTTGATAAAAGCCAGCAAAGCCACGGCTATACATATCAAGCGCCCATGCGCTAAATGTGCCAACGTCTTGGGTGTAACCAAGGTATGACCCCGCGCCCCATGCTTTAGCCAAAAATCACTACGGCGATTAAAGTCAGTGCGGACGCAGTTTGCTGCCAAGAGAGAGTGCCATTTGCCAAGTCAGCAAAGCGATGATTGAGTACGCTGCGGTTTTGGATGGCGAGCCATGCTAAGAGTAAAAAGGCCAAGCTTGCACCAATGACCACGCTATTGACCAGCGCCGCAGAGGAGCTAGTTGTGGCCGCAGGGGCTGGCGGTGGCGGCATAAAGCTGATGATTTTTGCGCCCGCTGGCGGCTCGCTTTGGCTTAGGCTGATATCGTCAAACCAGACGGTGCCGGTGGCTAAACTGCCGTAAAAGCCCAGCCGAGCGGCGATTTTGATTTCTTTTTGTTCAGGGCCGGTTTGCCCCCATGCAACGATTTGTTGCCAGTCTTGATCGCCTTTGATGTCGCCAACAAACTCCATTGCGTCAATCACGCTCAGGTTGGCGCCAGTTTTGACTGCATTGGGGATGCCGACGGTTTTTACCCAAGCCGATAACCGATACCAGGTATTGGGTTCAACTGGCACAGCTTGGATTAGCTTGCCATCATCGCCTTGTGGCAGGCTGATTTTGAGCGAAGCGCTGCCACTATGGCTGACCGTGCTGTCGCGGCTAGCCTGACTGGCGGGCTCGCCTTGCGTCCAGTGATCAAAATTCCAGCCAGCAGCGTTGCCCGATGGGCTCGTCGTTTCGGCATCGGCATTGTGCAATAAATTGGCCGCAGTTTCGGCATGCGCAAGGCTGCTTAAGATTGGGAGTAATAATCCCAGCAGAAAAAATCATCACCCATTGGCGGGCGAGCATAGGTGCAGCATATCGAGGCATGTCAGGCTGACTCAGTCACAAGCAAAGTGAGCACTATAACGACTCTAAATCCTTACGCCTAGCACGGCATTCAGAATCATTTGGCGCTGATCGCTGGCCATCATGATTGAGAAACCGCGCTTTTCTTACAAAATGAAGCCAGCTATGGTTTGGCTGCGATACTGCAGTGCAATATCGATGGCGCTATATTAGTGAACGCTAAAGCGTTTGCTGGCGTGGCTTTGTCGTGTAATTGCATCACTCTGCGCAGTGGACTCGCTGAAAACAAAACCCCAGCTCAGCTTGAGACGAACTGGGCTTTCCAAGGTCACGGTGATGCTGTAAGGTTGTGAATCGTTGGCGGGGTACTGCTAGGGTCTGTTGACGATTGGTTTCCCGCCGCGCTGGAGTGCTTTTTCGCGGCGAATCAAACGTCAACAGACCCTAGCAAAATAAAAATTAAAAATAGCCTTAGGCTGAGCGCCATCCGAGCGCAGGAGGGGACATGCAACAACGTTTATCTGTAGTCATTCCGTGTTACAACGAAGAAGAAGTGATTGCCGAAACACTGCGGCGTTTGGCCGAGTTTCGCGCCATGGTGGTGGATATGGATTGCGAGTTTATTTTTGTCGATGACGGCAGTAAAGATCGGACTCGCGCCTTATTACTCGCGGCACAAGCTGAAAACCCAGAAATGCGGGTGATTGGTTTTGCGCGTAATTTTGGTCATCAAACTGCGGTTACCGCCGGCATTGATGCCGCCAGCGGTGATGCGGTGGTGTTAATCGACGCTGATTTGCAAGATCCACCCGAAGTCATTAGTGAAATGATCGCGTTATGGCGTAATGGCTATCATGTGGTCTACGGCACGCGGGTTGATCGTCCCGGCGAATCGGCGTTTAAGCTGATTACCGCCAGAGCATTTTATCGGGTGCTCAATCAACTCTCCGATGTGCCGATTCCGCTCGATACCGGCGATTTTCGTTTAATGGACAGGCAGGTGGTTGAGGTGCTCAAAGCCATGCCCGAACGCGATCGATTTGTTCGCGGTATGGTGAGCTGGGTGGGGTTTAAGCAGGTGGCATTGCCTTATCGCCGCGCCGAGCGTTTTGCTGGCGAAAGTAAATATCCGCTGCGCAAAATGGTGCGTTTTGCTACCGATGGCATTTTGTCTTTTTCGACCAAACCTTTGCAGTTATCGATCACGATTGGTTTACTTTCGTCATTTTTGGCCTTGATCGGGATTATCAATACCTTGATCGTGCGTTTAACCACCACCGATTGGGTGGCCGGTTGGGCTGAGATTATGGTGGCGATTCTGTTTATTGGCGGGGTGCAATTGCTGTGTATTGGGATTTTGGGGGAGTATATCGGACGGATTTATAACGAAATAAAACGTCGCCCTTTATACGTGGTGCAAGATCGTATTGGCTTTCCACCGAAAGAATAAGGTTGAGTTTTGGCATCCTTGTCTTGCCTAGTCGTACTTGATGTACTGACTAGGCGTTCACGCTTTGACATAACAATGTTGCACCAGCACTTATTGGGTTAATCGATGCATCGCACGGTAAAAAAATTCTTCATCTTTGCCGCGGTAGGTGTTTGCGGTACGGCGATTCAATATTTGGTGCTGTGGCTGGGCGTTGAACTATTGGCGTTGAAAGCGGCGGTGGCATCGGGAATTGGCTATGCGCTGGGCTCGGTGGCCAATTACTTATTAAATTACTTTTTAACGTTTAAGCAGCATGGTCAGCCGCATCGAGAGGCCATCAGTAAGTTTTATACCATTACCGGTATTGGCTGGTGTATCAATACTGGTTTGATGGCGCTCTTGGTTGGGCATTGGCTTTGGGGTTATTGGCCAGCGCAACTATTGGCCACGGCGGTAGGTTTACTGTGGAATTTTAGCGGTAGTCATTGGTGGGCGTTTCGTCAAAAGCAGGCAGAGGGTATTGCTGGGGGTATTGATTAGCTGGTCTTTTAGGGTATGGCTTAGAGTTATATACCTACGTATTTTTTGCTATTTTGATTCGGTGTTGATGGTTTTAAGTGCTTGCGGCACAGCATCAACACCCAATCAGAATATCAGCGGCAATTAACCGAATAATTTACCTTTGATTAAATTCATTGCCGCACCCATGACATCCGGGTTGCCAGCTTCGATTTGGCCATTTGGCGTTAAGCCATCGATTAATTGTGGCAAGAGTGTCGAGATTTGTCCTGCGGCAGTTGCGGGATCAATACCCAGTTTGCTGGCGATGCCCGCGACGGTTTCGTTACCGAGCACAGCTTCAATTTGCTCGCTGGAGATCGGCAGGTTTTGACCACTGGCCACCCACGATTGTGCGATTTCACCTAAACCGCCATTTTGAAATTTTTTCCACCACGCCAGCAACGCCGCCTTGTTGTTCAAGTAAGGTGCTGAGCATGCCCATTGCGCCTTCGCTATTGCTGCCACCGAGAAATTGACCAGCTAAAGAATCGAGTAAACCCATGATATTTTCCTATGAAAGTAAGGGGATAAGTGCTCAGCGCATAATTTGGCTTGCGACTTATTCTTATGGAGGGGGTCGATAAAAACAAGTTAAATTTTAGATTCGCGATGCTGATGTTTGCCAATAGTGGGGAAATTATCGTGTTTGCTTGTGCTGAAATTGTTCAAGATTGCGTGTAAATAACACGGCAAATTCATCGGCGGGAATTGGGCGGCTTAATAGATAACCTTGAATTTGATCACACGCCGTTTTTTGTAAAAAGCTTAATTGCTCGGCGGTTTCAACGCCTTCAGCAATCAGTCGTAAATTTAAGCTACTGGCAATTCCGCAAATGGCGTTGACAATGCCTGCGCTGCCGGGGTCATTTGGCAAACCACGGATAAAGCTTTGATCAATTTTAAGGTAGTCGAGCGTAAATCGTTGTAAGTACGATAAATTGGAATAACCCGTTCCAAAGTCGTCGAGTGCCAAAGAAAAACCTGCGGCTTTAAGGTTAAGTAATAGGCTAAGCGTTGCTTCATCATTTTTCATCAGCATGGATTCAGTGAGTTCGAGTTCAATACGTTGCGTTTGAATTCGATGCTGTTTGAGTTTGTTTAATAACAGATCAGTTAAATTGATTTTAAATTGTTGCGCCGATAAATTGATCGATAAACGATTGAGCTCGATTCCGGCTTGATCCCAGCGCGCTAACTGTTCAATCGCTTCGGACAGCACCCATTCACCAATCGGCACGATCAAGCCAGTTTCTTCGGCAAAAGGGATAAATTCAGCTGGCGAGATAAAGCCACGAACTGGATGTTGCCAGCGAATCAAAGCTTCTGCGCCCACAATGCGGGTATTTTGCGTGTCGTATTGTGCTTGATAAAAGAGTTTTAATTCATTGCGCTCTAAGGCATGGTGTAATTCGTTAGATAGTTTTAAACGGGCCATCGAACGTTGATTCATTTCGGGTGAATAAAACAATAAATCTTGCTGCGCTTGTTTGCCTCGATGCAAGGCCACAGCGGCTTGATTGATGAGTTTTTCAGCGTCGCGACCATCGTCGGGATAAATGCTGATGCCGATATACGCTTTGAGGAGTATTTCTTCTTCTGAGAGCAGAAAAGGCTGACTAATGCGAAGTAAAATCCTTTGCGCTACCATCGCCGCATCATCACGGTGGCGAATATCAAATAAACCAACATAAAACTCATCGGCAGCAAAGCGCGAGACGACGTCTTCATCGCGTAAGCTGGCGCGTATTCTTTGCCCAACTTCGATTAAGACTTGATCGGCAGCGGTATGGCCAAAAGAGTCGTTTAGCGCTTTAAAGCGGGCAATGTTAAAGCACAATAAGGCGCCGTGATGGTGGTTGCGGCGCGCCTCGCTAAGCGCTTGTTCCAGCAAGGTAAAGAGCATGGTGCGATTGGGTAAATTGGTGAGAGGGTCAAAATACGCAAGGCGATGCAATTGGGCTTCGGCGTGCTTTTTTTCAGTCAGGTCGGAAAAAATTGCAAAATAATGCGTTAGATCGCCACGTTTGTTTCTGACTCCGCTGATGGCCAAATGAATCGGGTAGCGATCACCCGAGGCGCGCTCATCCCAAAGTTCTCCTTCCCAATGTCCTATACGCTCAAGTAAATCGTACATTTGCTGCAAGATGGACGATTCTCTTTGTTGCGCCAGCATAAAGCTGGGGAGCTGCCCCAGCGTTTGCTCTAATTTTCGCTCAGTAATGTGGTGATACGCTGCATTACAGCCGACACAGCTAAAGCGTAAATTGGTGATCACAATCGCATCAGGGGCTTGCTCAAGAATGTGGCTATACAGCTTATTTTTTTCTTCGACCGCCAATTGTTCGGTGATATCGGTCAGATAACCAATCATGCGGACGGGTTTTTGCTCGTCATTACGAATAAGGGTCAGGTGAATATTGGCCCAGAATACCGCGCCATTTTTTTTGCGGCGTAAAACTTCCATTTGCGCATGACCGCTCATCATCACGGCATGCAGCAGCTCACTGTCATCGCCACTTTCATCGGCATAGAGCATCAAAATATGTCGGCCAAGCACATCATCGGCACAATAGCCAAACAGCTGCTCAGCGCCTTTATTCCAGCCGGTAATATAGCCTTGTAAATCCAGGGTAATTAAGGAGGCGGCTAGATCATTAACAATCAAGCTGCTGGGGCCAAGTTCATTGAGTGTCGACACGTTACAGCGACTCACGTACTAAGCGATGCACCCAAGCAATGGCTTGAATTTCGCTATTGATCCACGTTTTTTGTTTGGCTAATAAAGGCGTAATTAAGGGATGCTCTGCATCACCGGCTTCCAGTGCGGTCAGTTGGACTAAGGCGGCACCCAAAATACCGTCGCCTGAAATCAGCGCTGAACGTAAATGCTCATCCAGTGGTAAGGGGGCGAGTAATTGCTGCAAGGGCTCACCAAACAACCGATCCAGCAGTGATAGCATGCCGCATAAAAAAGCTTCATCGGCTTGGGTATTGCCAAGCCAGCCTTGCTCGGCCCATTGTGCCATGCGTTTGCCACGCAGTGCCGCGGCAATCAGCAGTGCCGGTTTGCCACTGTCGCCATATTGTTCGGCATAGATCAGTAGCTGTAGCCAACGCTGTAGTTGACGACGACCTAGTAGGGTAATGGCTTGGCGGATGCTGCGCGCCGGCGTTGCGCTGCCCATACCGACTGAATTGACCAGGCGTAGCAAGTTCAGCATCAGTTGCGGGGCTTTGGCTAATGCGGTTTCAAGTTGGGCAATTTCAGCGTCGCTTACAATCAAACTCAATACTTCAAGTAGTACTGGTCGGCTTGGATTACTGTTGCTGCTTGAGTTAGAGGCTTCGGTAAACCAAGACCCGCAGGCCGCGTCATGGTGGCTAAGATGGCTTAAGTCGGCAGTATGTTGCACCTTGAAATGCAAATGTCCGCCTTGTGGCAGTGCAATACCCTGCTCGTCGCGGATTAATGCCATTAATGGCGATGCCAGAGGCGTTGCGGTTTCATCGAGTAGCATGCAGGGCAGGCTAAGTAATTCGTAGGTATGACAGACCTCGCTGAGCGCATCGGCATCGTGTTGTGCGTGATGGGCAAAGAGTCCGATCCAATTTTGCTGTGTGTCCCAAACTAACTCAAAAAAAATCATCGTCTGAGTTCTCACGAAGGTGTTTTTTTAAGGCTAGGACTTGGATGTACTTACGGCAAGATTTACTTTTTTGAATTTTACTTTTGTTTTTATTGACATCGAGTGGTAGATTCTAAAGGCTGATTGGATGGCAAGGTGTTGAATCATGAAAATTGGTTTTTTCTTTGCCCCGCATGCAGTGTGCCGTCTTGCATCAGTGCAGGCATATGCTGTATTTCCAATGACTTTGTATAATGGATCTGAGCAAGATATTGCAGTGCGGCCTCGTTTTTAGCGTCAGCAATGAGCGACGTTCATTCTAAGATCAAAGCGTCTGTAGTCTGATGGCGCGTAACTGAAGTGACTCATCATGATTAATGAATATAACAAACCCATCGGTACGATTGACGATGAAGAGGCGCTGGATATTGTTGGTTCAGCGGTTTTAAAACTTTGGGATGCGGTGGATGATTTATCGCGCCTGCGGCCAGCGCATACGCCAGATTATCATGTGACGATTTTTGGTTCGGCTCGAATTGAAGACAATACGCCAGCGTATGAAGCGGTGAAGCAATTGGCTTCGCAATTGGCGGCAATGGGCTGCCATATTGTGACCGGCGGTGGTCCGGGCTTAATGCAGGCGGCCAATGAAGGCGCGAGTCAAGGTGCGCCCAATAAGCCTGAGGCGTCGGTGGGGATTCGAATTGATTTGGATTTTGAGCAAAATGTGAATGATTTTGTAGGGCGTGTGTTTGAACATAAAACGTTTTTTTCGCGCTTACATCATTTTATTATGCGCTCGAATGCGTTTATTGTGACGCCCGGTGGCATTGGCACTTTGCTTGAATTGTCGATGGTTTGGCAGTTGATTCAGGTGCGAAAACTTTACGATACGCCGATTATTTTAGTTGGCGAAATGTGGCATGAGCTGGTGGATTGGGCGCAACGCCATATGGTCGACAATAACGCTGGTTTAGCCAGTGCCGTTGATATGCAAATTCCGATTGTGGTTGATTCGATCGAAGACGCGGTGCAGCTGATTCGTGAGCATCATGCGCGTTGGCAAAAAATCGATGGCGAGCTCAAGCAAATTCGAACTTCACCACCACGTTAAGCTTAAGCACCAAACTGCGATAGCGGTTTGGTGTTCGGGTTTTGTTCTTGCTGAATATAGCGACTCACTGTGCTAGCAAATTCGGTAACGTGTTGCCAATTGGTATATTCAACGCAGCATTTTCCATCACTAGGACCACCAGTCATTTTCATGATCAGGCGCATCATCAGCCGATCAAACCAGCCATAACGTGGGTAATCCAGACGACCAGCGACCGACATTGCGGTAAATGGCTGCAGGTGGTGCTGCGCTAACAGTTTTTTTAAATAGCTATTCGGTGTGCCATCGCCTTTGCGGGCATTTAAGCTGACCGAAATAATGGCCAATGGTACTAGTAATGTATTTCGCTCAAAAAACTGCTGCACTTCGGCATGGTGTCGGCCATAACGAATCGAAGCCACAACGATAATGGCCTGCCAGTTTTTGGCCATATTGGGTGGCGATTTTAAGTCGGCGAGTTCGCTATGCACGGCTTGTTGCGTTAAATGCTGCTGCACCCTTTGCGCGATGAGTTTGGCTTGTCCATCGCGGCTGGCGTAAAGAATTAAAGTCGGGTTCATTTACACAAGTATAAATTACGCGACGTCGCGCGATATTGAGCGGTATCAGATGGGCGCGTTAGCGGCGTTTTATTTTGATTCGCGAGCGTTACGCTGCAGTGTTTTTGTGGTCACGGTGCGAGCGGTGAGCAATAAGCATTGAATCTGAGTTTATATAAACTCAAGATCTATTCGATCAAAGTAAAGAACTTTTTGTTTTGGTGGTAAAAATACAACGCACTGAGGTTTTGAGTCGCGTATTATTCAACTCATGGAATGCGCCTTGAACACGCTACCAAAAGATATAACCATCGAATGCCCCGTACTGAACAACGGGGCATTTTTACTTGTTGCGACATCATGCGCTGATTTTTCGCAGAACAAGTCGATGTTTATGCGAATGGCTTATGTAAATTAGTACACTATAATTATGGCAAAATTGCAGAGATTTGATTAAGTGCCCTCGGTATGATGAATTGAAGTTAGCGCTTTGAACACGTTAGCTGATACGAGAGTAAGACCCCAATGCCCCGTACTGAACAACGGGGCATTACTTTTATCTGAATGCTAAATTCGTTGTGTAATTGACCTTATTGACGAAAAAAAGCCACTCGAATGAGTGGCTTTTTGCTGGGCGCGAATTATTTTTTTCGCGCCGGGCTTGTCTTTATTAAGCATTAATTGCTGTACTTTGAGTACATTGAGTGCCTGCTGCAATTGGAAGTCAGATTTTGACACCAATTCGCGCGGATTTTCATCCGGATCAATACCGCTGGCATTGAGTTTGGCTGGCTTTTTGATCTCGGTTTTCACCACTGCTGGTGTGGCTTCAGTTTTGCCAGCATCTTTATCACTTGGATTATCTAAATGCTTGCCCAGATCGGATTCACGCAAACGTAAACCAAAGTCTTCTTTACCATTGAGTGTAGCGTCTTCGACGATAATATCAGGGGTAATGCCTTTGGCCTGAATTGATCTGCCGTTTGGCGTGAATATACCGTGCAGTAGTGAGCTTGAGCGCACTCTTGGCATCAATCGGCAGAATCGTTTGTACCGAGCCTTTACCAAACGTTTGCGTGCCAACCACTAAAGCGCGTTTATGGTCTTGCAAGGCGCCAGCGACAATCTCAGAGGCCGAGGCTGAGCCACCGTTGACGAGCACGACCAGCGGTACATTTTTTGCGTCAGCAGGCAGATCTTTGAAAAAGTCTTTTTTGCTATCGCGCTGATAAAATTGTGGATTCGCGGTTAAACGAATTTTAGAGTCGGCAACACGGCCTTCGGTGTAAACGACCAAGGCGTCTTTCGGTAAGAAAGCGGCTGAAACGCCGACTGCGCCATCGAGTAAGCCACCTGGATCATTGCGTAAATCCAACACGATACCTTTGAGCGGCGCTTTGTTTTCTTTGTAAAGCGCTTCAATGGCTTGGCCGAGGTTTTCGCTGGTGTGTTCTTGGAATTGCGTTACGCGGATATAGCCATACCCAGGTTCCGCGAGTTTGTATTTAACCGATTGCACTTTAATAATCGCGCGTTTCAGTGTCACGACGATAGGCTTGGTTTCGCCTTTGCGGAGTAAAGTGAGGGTGACTGGTTCGCCCACTTTGCCGCGCATTTTGGCGACGGCTTCGTTAAGGGTTAAACCTTGCACTTGGGTATCACCAATTTTAGCGATAAAGTCGCCCGGCTTAACACCAGCACGGTAGGCAGGTGTATCTTCGATTGGCGAAACCACGCGCACTAAGCCGTCTTCCATATTGACTTCAATGCCTAAACCGCCAAATTCGCCTTGGGTATTCACTTTTAACTCTTTAAAAGCGGCTTCATCAAGGTAGCTTGAATGTGGATCTAGCCCGGCAACCATGCCTTTAATGGCTTCATTAATGAGCTTTTTATCTTCAACTGGCTCGACATAACTTTGTTTAATAACGCCAAAAACGGTTGAGAATGCACGAAGCTCATCAATCGGCAATGGATTGCTTACGGAATCTTTATCTGCCGAAGCATTAAATGAAAGGCTAAGAGCTACGCCGAGGCCAGCGCCTGCAGCGAGGAGGCTGACTTTTTTCCAGCGACTGTAAGGCTTATGCGACATCCGATTATTCCTGTTTTGAATCGTTAAGGCTCATAAAGGCCTCTAAATAATTATTTTACCCAAGCCGCAGGGTCAAGCGGGCGGCTGTTTTGGCGTATTTCAAAGTATACGCCGGAATCTGCCATTCCGCCGCTATTGCCTGCGTTGGCAATGAGGTCGCCAGCTTTCACCGAATCGCCAACACGTTTCAGCAAGCTTTCATTAGCGCCGTAGAGACTCATATAGCCGCCACCATGATCAATGATCATTAAATTACCAAAACCACGCAACCAATCAGCAAAAACAATGCGTCCTGTTGCTACAGCATGGACTGATTCACCGGTATTGGTGCGGATAAATAAACCTTTCCAAGTTCCGCCTTCACCGCGTTGAGCGCCAAATCGGCCAATGATTTCGCCTTTGGCTGGTAAACGCATCTTGCCTTTGAGTGTCGCAAATGCAAGCCCCGCTTGGCTAGCATCTGGCACGGTATTATTAACTTCATTGTCACTTTCAGGTTTTGTCTTAGGCTCTGGTGGTGGGGTTGGTGCCGGTTTGCCTGCGGCTTTGGCCGCTTGCTCCAATTTGGCTTGCTGTGCCGCACGTTCGGCTTTGGCTTTTTCTGCGGCTTTTTTCGCTGCGATTTGTGCTGCTTTGCGCGCTGCCGCTTGTTTGGCTGCGGCTTTGGCCCTGGCGATTTCTTGTTGTTTGATAATCGCGTTTAAGCGTTCAATCAACTGAGTGATACGCTTTTCATCGGCAGCTAATTTTTGAATCTGATTGCGTTGGCTGCTGATGGTCTGTGACAGTTGGCTGTATAACTCTTTTTTCTCTTGTTGCTGTGAGACTAAGGCTTGGCGCTGGCGTTGTTTGTCGCTCGCGATTTCTTGCAAGGCTTGGTTTTTTTCTTGAATTTCATTTAGCGAGCAGATTGAGTTCATTAAGTTGAACTTCTAACTGTTTGGCGAGCTCTTGTTGTGATTTGGCAATATAGCGGTAGTAGCTTAAGTCACGCGTGGCTTGGCTGGGGTCTTTTTGGTTGATCAGCAAGCGCCATGCGTCCACATTGCCGGTTTTGTAACGGCTACTGAGTAAATCGCCTAGGCGTTTTTGGCTTTCGCGAATGTGACCGCGGGTGTTGCTAATATCTAAGTTGAGCTTGGTGAGTTCTTCTGCGGTCAGTTGGCGCTGATTATCTAATTCTTTGAGCACCCGATTGGCTTCTGAAATTGAGCTTTCAGCATTTTTAAGCGCATCGGCGGCTTCATTGCGGTTGGATTCGTTGGCAGAAAGGTCTTTTTGCAGGGATTTAATTTGGCCGCGCAATTCTTGCAGCTCGGCTTGTTGTTCTTGGGTATTGCTGGTATTGGGCGTTTTAGGCGCAGCTACAGCAAAGCCGACCATGCTGGTCGTTAGGATAAAGAATAGTCGTCGCAACACAACATCGACTCGAGTAAAGAATGATCAGAACCGCTACTGTACTCGATTCATTGCAACGACTAAACCTTTAGCTGAAATTGCCGCGTGATTCAGTGTGAATTACGCGGCTTTTTACTACTTTTTACAAAAAACTAATCAAAGATTGACCAGTCATTTCGCTCGGTTGTGATACACCCATCATGGCCAGTAACGAAGGCGCGATATCTTTGAGTGCGCCACCCGCACTTAGGCGTGCCTTACGGCCGATATAGCAAAATGGCACTACGTCGGTAGTGTGTTGGGTATGCGGTTGGTTTGAATCGCGGTCATACATCATTTCACAGTTGCCGTGATCGGCAGTGATGATGACTTCACCACCCGCAGCCAACATAGCGTCGACGACTTTATTGACACATTGGTCTAGGGTTTCAACCGCCTTCACTGCCGCATCAAAAATACCACTATGACCGACCATATCGCCATTGGCGTAATTACAAATAATGGCGGCATATTGTTGGCTATTGATCGCGCCGATCAGTTTTTCGGTCACTTCATGTGCTGACATTTCTGGTTTTAAATCGTAAGTGGCCACTTTAGGCGATGGCACCAAAATACGATCTTCACCAGCGTATTCTTTTTCTTCGCCACCGGAGAGGAAATAAGTTACGTGTGGGTATTTTTCAGTTTCGGCAATACGTAATTGTTTTAAGCCCAAACTTGCCACATATTCGCCAAAGCCGTTTTGTACTTTCGGTTTGGTATACGCCACAGGTAAATCGTAAGCCGAGCCGTAATCGGTGGCGGTGCAGAAAAAGCCAAACTGCGGTTGACGCTGTGGGTGTTCAAAACCTTGGAAGTCTTTGGCGGTGAGGGCGGTGGTTAATTGGCGCGCACGATCAGCACGGAAATTCATAAAGATTACCGCATCACCATCGGCCATTTGGCTTGGTTCGCCAATGACAGTTGCAGAAACGAATTCATCGTTTTCATCGCGTAAATAAGCTTCTTTTAAGCCTTCGATGGCGGTTGGTGCGCTGTAAAGGCCAACACCATCAACAATCAGTTTGTACGCTGGTTCAACACGTTCCCAGCGATTGTCGCGATCCATTGCCCAGTAACGGCCGACGATGCCAGCGATTTTGGCTCCATTGGTATCACAAATGGCTTGTAGGCGGTCGATGTAACGTTCGGCACTACGCGGAGGGGTGTCACGGCCATCTAAGAAGGCGTGAACGCGAATATCTTGTACGCCGTATTCATGCGCGGCTTTGATCAAGGCAAAGACGTGCGCTTCATGGCAATGCACGCCACCATCGGACATCAGGCCCATGATGTGTAGCGCTTTATGATTATCTTTGGCAGAGTCCATCGCGGCTTTGAGTACCGGATTATCTTTCAGTGTATTTTCGGCCACATCGCAGTCGATGCGGCTAATATCTTGCTGTACGATACGGCCGGCGCCGATATTTAAATGGCCGACTTCTGAATTACCAAACTGACCCGCAGGTAAACCCACAAATTGTTCTGAGGCGTTAATGGTGGTAAATGGGTATTGGCTAAACAAACGATCGAAATGCGGTTTGCGAGCATGTAAAATCGCATTGTCATTGCCGCCTGTACGGTAACCAAAGCCATCTAAAATAAGTAGTAATACAGGCGTGATTTTTTGCGTCATATCTCGATCCTTGAGGTTTAAATAGAAGAATGGAATTGCTTGGCGCGCAATTAATAAGTAAGTGCGGTTGGAATCAAATTCAATAGTAGGTAGTATTCTAACCTAAGCAGGTATCATGCCGTGTGCGTTTGGTCTTTTTGCTGATGGAAAGCAGAAAACATACAGTTAGATTTAATAAAAAAGATAAGAGACATGATGGATTCTATTGCATTAATGGGCGATGAGCATATTGACCAAGCTTCACGAGCGATGAAGGCGATGTCGCACCCGTTGCGCTTGAAAATTTTATGCGTATTGGCCGATCAGGAAGTGAGCGTGCAAGATATCGTTGAGCGTGTTGGTACCACGCAATCGAATATTTCGCAGCACTTGGCTTTGATGCGCGAAAAAGGCGTGTTGCGAACGCGTAAAGACGCCAATCGGGTCTATTACCGCGTCGGTGATCAGCGCACACTGGATGTGGTGGCGATGATGCGCGACGTATTTTGCGGCTTTTAGGGTATATACCTCTAGCCATTATTTACTAGTGGCTAGATTGATATACCTAAGATATTAGCGCCTTATTGACTTAATGAATTTAAAGCGCGATCAAGCCGATCTTTCTTGATCCGACCTAACTCGACGGCGATTTTTTGTCCCTTCGCATCGAAAATCACCGTAAAGGGCAGTCCGCCATGCAGATTGCCCTGTGCACGCATCATTTCCATTGCCGTGTTGCCACCAATTAACATTGGATAATTCGCTTTGAGCGGCTTAATAAAGGCGCTGACGGCGGCAGCATCATCAATCGCAATCCCAATAAACTGCACTTTCCCAGCGTATTTGGGCTTGTAGCTCGATGAGCTCTGGCATTTCTTGGCGACACGGGCCACACCATGTTGCCCAATAATTAATCACTAGTGGTTTCCCGCGCCATTGCGATAGCGCTTGCGGCTTGCCGGTCAAATCAGGCAATGTGCCCGCTAGATCGTTGGCAGCAAAGCTGCTGGTATGCAATAAAAACAGCGCTAGAAACCATTTTTTCATTGCTGGGCCTCAATCTTGGTCAGCGTTTGTAGAAAGTCGCGTGGATTTTTGAAAACCAATAACCCGAGGTTTTAATTCTTGACCGGCCGATGAATAAAAAATCAGTGCCGGTGGACCATATAAACCAAAGCGGGCTAATAGCGCGGCATCCTCTGGACTGTTTTTAGTTACGTCAACGCGAATCAAGACGATTTGTTTGAGCTTGTCCTGCACGGCATCGTCGCTTAAAGTTTCGCGTTCAAATTCAATACAAGCCACGCACCAATCGGCATAAAAGTCGACCATGACCGGTTTGCCACGTGCCGCCAATAGCGCTTGATCGAGCTGGCTGGATGAGGTCACTGTAGCAAAGTTAAGTTGATGGGCAGCAGGGCGTAAATAGACTTCCCACAATGGGCGTGATACCCACAGCGCCATTCCCAGTAGTGCAATCCCAAAAGCGATTTTAATGCCTTGCATGATGCGGCCAGAAAGGCGCGGTAAGATCGTTGAACCAAATACACCAATCAACAATAAGGGCAAGCCAAGTCCAAGCGCCATCATATACAGTGCCGCACCACCAAGTAATAAATCACCGGTTTTACCCAGATAAGCTAAGGCGGCAGCCAGCGGAGGGGCAATGCAGGGGCCGACTAATAAGGCCGAGAGTAAACCCATCACAAATACTGATAACCAGCGCCCACCTGGTAATCGGTTGGCTAGATTATTAATAAAATTGTGCGGGCCTTGGGGTAATTGCAAATGAAACACGCCGAGCATGGCCAAAGCCATCATGACAAAAAATAAAGCAAATGCGGCAATCACGATGGGTTGCTGCAAGACCACCACCAATAACGTCCCAGTTGCTGCGGCGGCGATGCCAATCGCGGTGTAGGCCAGTGCCATGCCTTGTACATAAATAAAAGTAAGGGCAAAAGCTTGCCAGCGTTGTGGCTTAATTTGTTTGGCGTTATGCCCAATGACAATGCCAGACACAATTGGAATGAGTGGATACATGCAGGCGGTGAGTGCTAGGCCAATGCCGGCCAAAAAAAACACGCCCAGCGTGCCAAGAAAACTGCCAGCAAAATAATCGGGTTCATCTTGTGATGGGGGACTATTACTATTACTGCCAAATAAATCATTCACGGCTTTATTTTGGGTATTTTTCCCAGGCTGTAAAATTTGGGTTTGTGGTGGGTAGCAAATCCCCGCATCGGCACAACCTTGATATTTGAAGGTGATGGGCAGCGTTGCGTCGACGGCTTGTTTGAATTTCAGCACAATGCGGGTATCGTGTTTATATACCTCGACTCGACCAAAAGCTGGGATCGTCTTTCATCTCGCCTTTGGGAAATACCGTTTCGATGTCGTGGCCGTTAGCAGAAAAGCTGATTCGATCACGATATAGATAATATTGCGGTGCCACAGTAAAGTCAGCTGCAAAGGTATGGGGGTCAAGCGCAATTAAGCTGGGAATAAATGCTTTATCTGGGGCTAGTAACTCAGTTTGAGCTTGCGAGCTAAAAGAAATAAAGATTAAAAAAATAAAGCTTAAAAAACGTTGCATTTAAATGTTCTCTGCAGTGGTGGTACGAACCCAGTTTAGATAGGCGGGCAAGCCTGCGGTGACCGGCGTGGCGATAATTTCAGCGATTGTATAAGGGTGATGAGTTTGTAACCAGTTTTCAAGTTGGCAATAGTTGGCGCGAGTGGTTTTGATCATCAATGGAACTTCTGTGGCATTTTCTAACCTATTCTCCCAATGGTAAATAGATTCCACTGCAGGTAAAACATTCACACAAGCGGCTAGTTTTTCTTTAACCAAACCCGATGCCAATTGCGTTGCAGTGGCATGATCGGGGCAGTTGCACCACACGATTAAAATTTCAGTTGGAGTTGTCATGCCTTACCTTTTGTTCGGATGCCTGTTGGCTTATCCTTTTCTTGAAGTCATGTCTTTGATCTGGCTTGCCGATACCATTGGCACTTTTTGGACGCTGATTTGGGTGATCGCATCGTTTTGCTTGGGTATTTTGATGCTACGTCATCATCGCTTGGCGATGGGTTTAAAGCTGATGCACGATATTCGCACTGGCCAAGTTGGGATCAATAGTTTATTAGGCATTGCGCGCTATTTTATTGCTGCGGTGCTGTTGCTTATTCCGGGTTTAATCAGTGATGCAATGGCTTTGATTTTGCTCTTACCCTGGAAAAGTAAATCTACCATCGGCCAGCCTAGACCGGACGATGGCATCATTGAGGCGGAGTATCGCCGAGTTGATCCTGTCGATACCACGCCACGTATTGATCGCTAAGTTAAAAGCTGGGTTTAGCTTCTCGGGCGATACCTTGCTACCTGTGATGGTGAAAACTTTATTCTGCGAGTTTTCACCACTATTTAGCCCCACCTGCTGTGGGCGAACTCCAAATTGATCGGCCAGCCAAGTGACTAAGCACACATTCATTTTGTGGCTAACAGGGGGCGTTGCCACCCTGATTTTTAATGCATCACCATAGTAACCAATACATTCAGTTTTTTTGCCACTGGCTTGAACATGTAAACGTAGGGTGAGGGTTGTTCCATTTTGAGTGAACCAGCGATTGTGCGCCATTATGCAGATACCACGACTTGTTGAAGAATCATCGGCTCCATTTGTGCAACAAACACATTGAGTAGGAGCTGAATGAATAAAATAAGAATAAATGGTGTGATATCAATCCCACCAATCGGATGAATTACTTTCTGGATTGGCCGTAAAAACGGCGCGCGGTTAAGCCGGTTAAAATCGCCATAAATGGGTTGTAGGGCGAAAGCCAGCTCATTAGGGCTTGGCCAATGACAGCAGCAAACAATAGATATAACGACATTTTGAACAGCTCAAGTGTCGCAATCAGCGTCAAAGCTAAAATTGAATTGCCTGACATAAAGTTAAACGGCCACGGGCTAATCGCCAAAAGTAAGGCATGCATTGCGAGTGCAAATAGCCAAGCCAAACCCAGGCTGGTGCTGTCATAGCCTTTAAATGGCGGAATAAAGCGGCGAATAGGCAGTACAATCCAATTGGTTAGCGCGAGCGTAAATTGGCCAATCGGATTCCGAAACGAAACCTGAGCTGCTTGCAAAATAAAATCGAACCAACAGCAATAAAATGAAGAAGTCGAGTACATTGCGTATTAAAAAATCGAGTACGCTGGTGAGCATAGAGCCTCCTAATTATTATTCTGGATCTCGGCTGAGTTCGTCACCCAGCTCGATTGAGCGCGTAGCGGCAGCAGCAGCGGCGGCAATCAACGTTGCGCGCACATTGTGCGATTGCAAGGTTTGTGTATCGCTTGCTCAGTCGTTCCGCCTTTAGAAGTTACTTTGACCTGTAAAGTTCCTGCGTCATCAGGACTAGCTAGTGCCAGTTTTACCGCGCCAGCAAAGTTTGGTAGGCCAGTTTATTGGCGATTTCAGCATCAAAGCCTTGCGCCAAAGCCGCTGCCTGCAAGGCTTCCATCAAATAAAAGACATAGGCAGGGCCACTGCCAGAAATCGCGGTAATACCGTCCATTTGCGATTCGTCTTGAACCCAAACTTGCTCACCAATAGACGCTAAAATGCGCGTCGTTAAGGTTTTGTCGGTATCGGTCACGTGTTCGGTGGCATACACCCCAGAAATCCCCGCTTGAACTAAAGCCGGAGTATTGGGCATCACGCGAACAATGCGTTGATAGCCAGCGAGCCATTGGCTGATGGTCGCGCGCGCGAATGCCAGCGGCAATAGAAATCACTAACGCTGTGTTCAGTTTCGGCAAGATGCTTTGTGCCACTGCGCGAAATTGTTGCGGTTTAATCGCGAAAATAATCGCTTGGCTCACTGGCAGCGCTTCATCCGGTGTGCTGCAACTAATACCATATTGCTGCGCAAGTTCTGCGCGTTTGCTGGCATCGGGCTCAACAACATGGATGTCATCACTGCTAAAGCCTTGTGACAACATGCCGCCAATCATTGCGCTGGCCATATTGCCACCGCCAATGTATGTAATTTTCATGGTTATTGGATGTCCTGATCAAACCGTGTGCCTGAGCATCTTACGGCGTTCATGATGAATAATGTCGCTGGCCAAAAATGGCGCTACCTACGCGAAGTAAAGTGGAGCCCGCAGCAATAGCGGACTCTAAATCGTTCGACATGCCCATCGATAGGGTGTCTAAGGCCAGTCCGCGCGCTTGGAGTTGCTCTTTTAATTGCACTAAAACTAAAAATTGCTGTGCCAGTAGGGTTGAATCATGGCTTGATTCTGGGATGCACATCAAGCCACGTAAGCAAAGTTGCGGTAATTTGACCACTTGTTCGGCTAAAGCGATCACTTGATCTGCGGCGAGCCCTGATTTGCTCGCTTCACCAGAAACATTGACTTGCAGGCAAATATTTAAGGGTGGCAAATGCTGTGGTCGCTGCGCGGACAAACGCTCGGCAATTTTGAGTCGATCAATGGTGTGCACCCATGCGGCGTTTTCAGCCACTAAACGGGTTTTATTGCTCTGTAACGGACCAATAAAATGCCATTCGATGTCTTTACACTTGGCCAGAATTTGGCATTTATTGACCAGCTCTTGCACATAGTTTTCGCCGAAGGCACGTTGACCAAATTGATAGAGTGCGTGGATATCGCTAGCCGGAAAGGTTTTACTTACCGCTAACAGCTTCACCTCTGCGGGGTTTCGCCCTACAGCTGTGCACGCAGTGTCAATCCTCGCCTGTACGTCTTGCAATGCAGTAAAAATCGTTGCCATAATGGGAAAATTAACTCAAAAGCCCAAGCCCATGCTTAATGCTGGGCTGTTGTTGGGCCAATTTGATGGATAAGAGGAAGAATTATAAATGGAAATCTCAGAACTCTTAGCCTTTTCGGTAAAGAATAAAGCATCCGATTTACACCTTTCTGCGGGTTTGCCACCGATGATTCGGGTTCATGGCGACGTGCGGCGCATTAATTTACCGGCAATGGAGCATAAAGACGTCCACGATATGGTGTACGACATTATGAATGATGGCCAGCGAAAAATTTACGAAGACACCTTGGAATGCGACTTTTCCTTTGAAATTCCCAATTTAGCGCGTTTTCGGGTGAATGCCTTTGTGCAAAATCGCGGCGCTGGCGCGGTATTTCGGACGATTCCCTCTAAGGTGCTGTCATTAGAAGAACTGGGCTGTCCCAAAGTATTTCAAGATATCGCGCAAAATCCGCGTGGTTTGGTGCTCGTCACTGGGCCAACTGGCTCGGGTAAATCAACCACACTCGCTGCCATGGTTAACTTCATTAATGACAATGAATACGGCCATATTCTGACGGTGGAAGACCCGATCGAGTTCGTGCATCAATCTAAAAAATGCCTCGTTAATCAGCGTGAAGTCGGCCCGCACACAATGTCGTTTTCGAATGCATTGCGTAGCGCCTTACGTGAAGATCCGGATGTGATTTTGGTGGGTGAGATGCGCGATTTGGAAACCATTCGTTTGGCACTCACCGCCGCAGAAACTGGGCATTTGGTGTTTGGCACCTTGCATACCACATCGGCCGCGAAAACCATTGACCGGATTGTTGACGTTTTCCCTGCTGCAGAAAAAGAAATGGTTCGCTCTATGCTTTCTGAATCATTGCGCGCAGTGATTTCGCAAGCCTTGTTAAAAAACCAAAGATGGGCAAGGGCGCGTTGCGGCACATGAAATTATGATTGGGATTCCGGCGATTCGAAATCTAATCCGCGAAAATAAAATTGCGCAAATGTATTCATCGATTCAAACCGGCTCACAATATGGCATGCAAACCTTGGATCAGTGCCTGCAAAATTTAGTGCAACGTAATGTGGTATCAATTATCGATGCGCGCGGTAAAGCGGCGATTCCAGATAATTTTAAGGGTTAATTTCAGTCGATTATGGAAAAAGAACAAGCAGCCAAGTTTATGCATGATTTATTGCGGCATATGCGCAGTAAAAATGCTTCGGATTTATTTATTACCGTTGATTTTCCGCCCGCAATGAAAATTGACGGGCGAGTGACGCCTGTTTCAAATCAGCAACTCACCGCACAACACACCAAAGAATTAGCGCGGGCGATTATGAATGATCGCCAAGCTGAAGACTTTGAAGCCAATAAAGAATGTAATTTCGCAATTAGCCCAGGATCAATGGGGCGCTTTCGGGTGAATGCGTTTATGCAGCAAGGCCGTGTGGGCATGGTGCTGCGAACGATTAATTCGGAAATTCCCAAACTTGATGAATTAAATTTGCCGCCAGTATTGCGTGATATTGCGATGACTAAGCGCGGTTTAGTGATTTTGTTGGTGGGACTGGCTCAGGTAAATCCACATCGTTAGCGGCAATGATTGGTCATCGCAATGAAAATGCCTATGACCATATCATTACCATTGAAGATCCAATTGAATACGTGCACGAGCATAAAAATTCGATTATTACCCAGCGAGAAGTGGGCGTTGATACTGATTCTTGGATGGCGGCGCTGAAAAATACTTTGCGCCAAGCGCCCGATGTGATTTTGATCGGCGAAGTGCGTGATCGTGAAACCATGGATTACGCGATTGCTTTTGCCGAAACTGGCCATCTTTGTATGGCAACCTTGCATGCCAACTCGGCCAATCAAGCACTGGATCGGATTATTAACTTTTTCCCAGAAGAGCGCCGTTCTCAGTTATTAATGGATTTATCGCTTAACTTAAAAGCTTTTGTGTCGCAACGCTTAGTACCGCACTTATCCGGTAAAGGCCGCGTTGCTGCCGTTGAAGTGATGCTCAATTCGCCGTTGATTTCAGAGTTAATCTTTAAAGGTGAAGTTCACGAGATTAAAGAAATTATGAAAAAATCGCGTGAATTAGGTATGCAAACATTTGATCAGTCGCTATTTGATTTATTTGAAGCCAATCGCATTAGCTATGAAGACGCCTTGCGTAATGCCGACTCGGTGAATGATTTACGCTTGCAAATCAAATTAAATGGCTCAGAATCGAAAAATCGTGACGTTTTGTCTGGTCTAGATCATCTTGATATTGTATAAAATCAATCGCTAATAATTAGTTAAGCATCCTCAAAGCACTACAACTCATTTTGTGTTGTAGTGCTGTTGAAGTTATTGAGTGTGGCGCTTGATTAATTCATGCTGATGGAATCTGTTTGGTGTGGTTTGAGTTAATAGATGAATTTTAGTTGCTGATTAAATGCATCAACAATACGGATCGGAGGACCCGTTTTATTGAAGTATTGAATTGAATGAGTGACCGAGGTTGAGCAAAAAGATAAGCGCCAAGCGTACAGCAAGCGGGTTTGTTGCTGGACAAGAATGGATAGCTCAGAGTGGGCCTGAGCGATTTATTTCAGCGTACTGCGGGTTATGCGATGGTGTTTTGTTGATGTGTGTTTGAAGTGTCTATGAAAAAATAATGATAAGAAAATTGCATCATCTGCTGCGCCTTCCCCAATTTATTTTCGTTTTCGCTGCAATGTTGATGATTGCGGCGGGCGCGCGCGCGGCGATGTTGGGCGATTTGCGAGTGTATTCGGCATTGGGTGAGCAATTTTCGGCGAGTGTGGCGGTTGCCGCTTTAGAAGAAGAAACCCTCAATAGCCAATGTTTTCGTTTAGTGGGTTTACATAGTGGCGAAGAACTCAATGTATTGCGCCGTGCCAAACTGGTTTTTCAGCAAGATGGTGCGGGTGGGCGACTTTTGGTGCAGGGGCTGGATGCTTGGCATGAGCCCATATTGAATTTTGCCGTTCGAGTGAAATGCCCAGGGGAAGAAAATCGGGTTTTTCAACGTGATTACAGCGTACTACTCGATCCGCATGAATACCAAGCGCCAAATAAAAAACGCAATGCACCGATTAATCCCCCTATCAGTCAACGTGATTTACCGCGCTTAGGCTCGGTGTGGTTAAGCGAAGAGGGGGATACGGTGGCCAATATCGCTCGCCGTTATTACCCAAATCAAGCGCAATTACGGACGCGTTTTGTTGAACAGCTGTATGAATTGAATCCTGATTTGCCACAAGGCACGACAGTACGTTTAGGCAATCAATGGCGAGTTCAGCTGCCAGCGCCAATAACAAATTCAAATCCAAAAACGAAAGTCACAAGCGGACAGCATGTGCTGCCACTCGCCACTGAAGCCAGACTCAGTTTAACGCCAGCCAATCCATCAGCGGAGGCGATCGAACCGCTCGCCGTACCTGCTGCGGATGGTGAGTTTCGTTTGCGCCTGTCTTTGCCGACATTGGATTTAAAACAAAAAAATAATTTATCTCCGTCGGAAATCTTGCGCTTGCGAGAGCGTTTATTGTCGCTTGAATCCGATGAACAAGCTGCGCAAATGCTGCAGCTTAAAGATCAAATTAAGCAATTAGAGCAGCAACTGCATCAAGTGAGTGCGGCTAAGGTTTCGCCTGTAGAGAAAGGCAAGAGCAAGATTGAAGAAGACATTTTATTTTCTTGGCAATGGTTTTTATTTTTAGGCTTAATTGCATTGGCGATCGCGGTGCTGATTTGGCGGCAACGGCAGCGTGTTACTGAAGAGACCTCGTATTCTGCATTGGGCGTTGCCACCTTACATGGCAATCCAACGACGATTTTGACGCAAAGAACGCCAAGTCATTTTCCGCATTCACTCACGCGAACCAGCGGCTTTACACCGGAAGAAACACACAGCGCGCCGGAGTATGACGAGCGTGACGAGCGGGATTGGCGTAATGAAGCAGTGGATGTGGTTTCGCCAAGCTCGGTTGCAGAAGAGGCTCAACTTTTACTCGACTATGGCATGCAGGCCCAAGCCATTCAGCTACTTAGCGATGAATTGCTGGATCATCCGCATGCATTGGCTTTGTGGATGAAGCTGTTAGAGGTCTTTGCGCAAGAAAACATGCTCGAAGCATTTCAAGAGCGCGCCGTGGCGTTTCGCTTGCAATTTGCTAGCGACTCATTGTGGCAGCAAGTGCAAAGCATGGGGCAGCAAATCGATGCCAATAATCCTTTATATCAATCGCTAGATGCGCGTAGCGCCGCGCATTCATTGGCGCACAGCACAGAAATGATTGCGCCAATTTTAGCGGTTAGCCCAGTTAGTAGCGACTTAAGCACAGCGCCGCAGGATGCCTTTCATTTTGACTTAGATTTGTTGTCCACTGCGCAGACTCATCCGCGAGATGACCAACTCAGTGTGTTTGCTGCCAAGGTCGATCAAGCTGAAACTATTTCGACGCCTGCATCAGCGGCTGTTTCGCAGCGCAGTACCCAATTTGAAGCGAAAGATTTTGTTTCTGACGACGCAACCTTGCAAGCCATTGCCGTTTTGATTGCCGACAATCAACGCCGTGAAGCCTTTGAGCAACTCGAAACGCTCTTGTATAAAGGCACCATGCCGCAGCGTTTAAGCGCGTCGAAATGGCTAGATAAATTACTCAGCCACTATGGGCAACCCTAGTCAGCAAATTGAAAGACAAAAAAACCGCCAATCGATTGTTGGCGGTTTTTTTTGAGGTAATGTTCAGATTACGTGTTCATGGTTTTAAGTGCCTGCGGCACATTGTTTTACAGTCGCAGTCCGCGACGGGGACCCCAACTCTTTGTCCGCCAAAGAGTTGGGGGAAAAGAAAGGCGATTTTGATCTCGCCCAGCTCCGCTGTGCCCTCGATTGTCGTGAGCCAAACGATAAAACCGTTTGTCTCTGACGCACTCGGAGCGCTTAAACGGGATTTTAAGCCCCAGCTCGACGAGCGCGGCACAGCATCAACACCAAATCTGAATATCGCCTTTTTTGATTGGGTATCTTACTCTGGCGCTTTATTTAAAGAGCGTGCAAGATAATACCCTGTATGGCTATGTGGATTTTTAGCGACTTCTTCAGGTGTACCGGTGGCAATAATTTGTCCACCGCCAGCGCCGCCTTCAGGGCCCAAATCAATTACCCAGTCAGCGGTTTTAATCACGTCCAGATTATGCTCAATAACGACAATTGAATTGCCATGACCAGCCAAGCGCTGCACCACGGTCAGTAGCAGGTCGATATCATGAAAATGTAAACCCGTGGTTGGTTCATCCAAGATATACAAAGTGCGACCGGTATCGCGTTTGGAGAGTTCCAGCGCCAACTTCACGCGCTGTGCTTCGCCGCCCGATAGCGTGGTGGCGCTTTGCCCGAGGCGAATATAGCCCAAGCCAACGTCCATTAAGGTTTGCAGCTTTCTGGCAACGGTGGGCACTGCGCTAAAGAAGGCCAGCGCGTTTTCCACCGTCATTTCTAAAACTTCAGTAATGTTTTTGCCTTTGTACAAGACTTCCAGCGTTTCACGGTTATAGCGTTTGCTATGGCAGACATCACACGGCACGTACACATCGGGCAAGAAATGCATTTCGACTTTAATCACGCCATCGCCTTGGCATGCTTCGCAGCGACCGCCTTTGACGTTGAACGAGAATCGCCCGGCCCATAACCGCGTTCGCGGCTCATCGGCACGCCAGAAAACAGTTCACGAATCGGCGTAAAGAGCCCGGTATACGTGGCTGGATTGGAGCGCGGCGTGCGGCCAATCGGCGATTGATCGACATTAATGACTTTATCTAGATGCTCAAGCCCATGCACGCTGTGATAAGGGGACGATTCGATCCCAGCGCCATTGAGTTCACGGGCGGCAATGGCATACAAAGTGTCGTTAATTAGCGTGGATTTACCCGAGCCAGAAACCCCGGTAATGCACACCATCATGCCCAGCGGCAAATCCAGATCGACTTCTTTTAAGTTATTCCCGCTGGCGCCTTTGATATGCAGCCAACGACCTTCGGTCGGTACACGGCGGGTGGCGGGCATCGCAATTTTGCGTTTGCCGGTCATAAATTGGCCGGTGACGGAATTGGGGTTGTTAAACACGTCTTCGGGTTTACCAAATGCAATGACTTCGCCACCGTGCACGCCAGCGCCCGGGCCCATATCAATCAGCCAATCGGCAGCCCGCATCGCGTCTTCATCGTGCTCGACGACAATCACTGTATTGTCCAAATCGCGCAGATGAATCAAAGTACCGATCAAACGGTCGTTGTCGCGCTGATGCAGACCAATGGATGGCTCATCAAGCACATACATCACCCCAGTGAGGCCAGAACCAATTTGGCTGGCTAAGCGAATACGCTGTGCTTCGCCGCCCGATAATGTATCGGCGCTGCGTTCAAGGCACAGGTAATCGAGGCCCACGTTGACCAAAAAACCGAGTCGTTCGCTGACTTCTTTGACAATTTTTTCGGCAATCTGCGCTTTGGCGCCTTCTAAATGTAAACCGGTAAAAAATAGCAGTGTATCTCGCAAAGGCATTTTGGATATGGCATGCAGAGTAATACCCCCAACTTGTACATGGCGCGCTTCGGTGCGTAACCGCGCGCCATTGCAGCTTGGGCAAACTTGATTGTTTTGATATTTGGCGAGCTCTTCACGCACCGCCATTGAATCGGTTTCTTTGTAGCGACGTTCTAAATTCGGAATAATCCCTTCAAAAGCATGGGCGCGCTCGAACTTATTGCCACGTTCATTGGTATACATAAACGCGATTTCATCGCGCCCCGAGCCTTGCAAGATCGCGTCTTGTACTTCGCTACTTAATTCATTCCACGCCGTATTGATATCAAAGCCGTAATGTTCGGCAATGCTCATCAGCATTTGGAAATAAAACTGATTGCGTTTATCCCAGCCTTTTACTGCGCCGGCGGCCAAGCTCAGATCAGGATGCGCCACCACGCGTTTGGGATCAAAAAAGGTACGGTGACCGAGTCCATCGCAGGAAGGGCACGCGCCCATTGGGTTGTTAAACGAGAACAAGCGCGGTTCGAGTTCTGGCAAGCTGTAGCTACAAATTGGGCAGGCAAATTTAGCCGAAAACCAATGCTCTTTGCCGGTGTCCATTTCAACCGCAATGGCGCGGCCTTCGGCGTGGCGCAAGGCGGTTTCAAAGCTTTCGGCAAGTCGTTGCTGAATGTCGGCATGTACTTTCAGCCGATCAATGACGACGTCAATGGTGTGTTTTTTGTTTTTGTCCAGTTTCGGCGTTTCGTCGAGCTCGAACACTTCGCCGTCGATGCGAACGCGAACAAAACCTTGCGCGCGCAGTTCTTCGAGCAAGTCGGCGTTTTCGCCTTTTTTGCCCATAATCACTGGCGCTAAAATCATCAGTTTGCTGTCTTCGGGCAGCGCCAACACATGATCCACCATTTGGCTGACGGTTTGGCTTTGCAGCGCCTGATTGTGTTCAGGGCAAAACGGCGTGCCAACACGGGCAAATAGCAGGCGTAAATAATCGTGAATTTCAGTTACTGTGCCCACGGTTGAGCGCGGGTTGTGGCTGGTGGCTTTTTGCTCGATTGAGATGGCTGGCGACAGCCCTTCGATCAAATCGACATCGGGTTTTTCCATTAATTGCAAAAACTGCCGCGCATACGCTGAGAGTGATTCAACGTAGCGGCGTTGCCCTTCGGCATACAAAGTGTCGAAAGCCAAAGACGATTTACCTGAGCCAGATAAGCCGGTGATGACAATCAACTTGCCACGCGGCAAGTCTAAGTTCACGTTTTTGAGGTTATGTGTACGGGCTCCGCGAATGCGGATCATTGGCTGGTCAGTGGCAAGTGCAGAGCGGTACATGGCATTATCCGGCGGCAAAAGTAACCGTGCATTGTAGCGCTTTGCTGCAGCGTGGGGTAGTGAAGAGTACGAATGTTCACTTTGCCACCAAAGTGCGGTCCCAGCGCGCGAAGTTGGCGCTTAGAATAATTCAATGCTGCCATTATTCGGGCTGTGGGCTTTGATGCTGTTGGCATCGACTGCAGCGCTAACGACGCGATTTCGTCCTTGGTCTTTGGCTTGATATAAGGCTTCGTCAGCACGGCCAAGTACGGTGCTTAGGATTTCAAAATCCAGTAATCGAGTGATGCCAATGCTGATGGTGACTTGACCTACTTGTGGAAAAGCAAACTGCGCCACCCGCTCGCGAAATCGTTCGACGGCATGTATTGCACTGTGCTCTGATTGTGGACCGATCATGATAACGAATTCTTCCCCGCCAAATCGAAACAAATGATCTTCGCTGCGAAAGCTAGCCTTCATCAATTGGGCGATCAAAAGCAATACCTCATCCCCATAAACATGCCCAAATTGATCATTGATGCGTTTGAAATGATCAATATCCATGACCGCTAGGAAATAGACTTCTTCATTCGGGTCGAGGCGGCGTTCATATTCAATGGTTGCGGCGCTGTGCTCGGGATTATTGAGATTTTTCTGATGCGCCATTACTTTACTAAATTGTTGTTCCAAAGTTTTTCGATTGAGTAGACCAGTCAGGGTATCGGTTTGGCCGTAGTCGAGCAGGGTGCTGTGGTTTTCATAAATTCTCGCCATGCCGTGGAGTACGTGTAAGTCTTTGGCACTTAACGCTGTTGTGCTGCGGCAATCGATCAGCAACTGTGGCTGATTGCTGGTGCATAGGCAACGCACAACACGGCAGTCATCGATTGCTAAAGCGATGGCTTCTTTTGAACTAAGTGCTTGGATAATGAGCGGGTCAAGCTCGGGCGAGAGGTTGCTGATGATTTCATTTTCGTGCCAATGCCAAGATTGGGATATTTGGCCGTCTGCCAGATGAATCGTACGTTTGATTTGCCATGCACTGTCATTTTGAATCGGCGCCGGTCGGTAATGATAGAGATCGAGCTGATTGAATTCAAAAATTTCTTGCAAGGTAATACATAAGCTCAGAGAAAGTGCGTCGCGATCATGCAGGCGAGTCAGTTCTGCTAAGGCATTTAACATCGTGGTTGGCGCTTGTAGCATAAACCACACTCCTGATCGCGCTAAGTCGCAAAAAAATCAAAAAATATTGATTTGTACTTTATAGTTGGCGCGAGCGGGGCTTGCAATGACCATTATTAGATGAAGGTTACTTGAGCCTTAAAATGTGAGTACGAGGTCAATATTGTGAATGCGATGAATCCTTCAGTTTACCCAGTGCCAGCATTGGCCTTTGCCGCGCAAGCGGGCTTAGCCAATCCGCAAGTAACGCAAGAAATTCCGTCTTTTTATGGGCATGTGGTGTTGCTGCGAGCCGAGCAGGGTGAGTTTGTCGTTAAATTTTCTCGGCAAGCTGGGCGTTTGGCATCGGAGGTGACCGCCTTGAATCGCTTACGCCCACATAGCGTATTGCCGATGCCCGAGGTTTTAGAGCATCGCGAGATTTGGAGTGAGCATGGCAAACTCGATACCTTGTTGATGCCGCGCTTATTGGGCGTTCCTGCTTGGGAATTACCCAATCCCTTGCCTAATCCGGCGCAAACGGCGCAGCGGATTGTTGAGCAAATGTTGGCGTGGCATGCCGTGAGTGATGCGCGAGGTTTTGAACATGCCAATGGCGAATTCACGTCGGCGTTTTTACCTGCATTTGAATCGTGGACGCGGCCATTGCTGGATGGCTTAAATACCACGGCCTCGCCGTTTTCTGCTGAATTACGCAGTGCGTTTGCCAAGCTTTGGGCAGAGCGTGAACGGCTGTTAGCACCGATTACGGGGCCATCGTCACTGTGCCACGATGATCCCCACGCGTGTAATTTTTTATATGACGCCAGTAGCGGCTTGCCGGTTGCTGCGATTGATCCGTGCGATGTGGCATTTCGCCATCGTGAGCAGGATATTTTTCATTTGGCGGATGCGTTTCCCGATTGGCGTTTATTGGAAACCTATCTCGAGCACCAGCCGCTGGCCGATGGCTTTGCGGCGCGGCGCTGGTTTTTTTCTTTGTGGGACGATGTAAAGCATAGCCAGAATGTGGCTTGGTACGATGCGGCGTGGTTCGCGAATAAATTCGCGCAATTGGCGCAAGTGGATGCGGATTTTCAACATGTGGCCGATGCAGTGCTTGCAGCCCATGGTGACGCCTTAAGCAACGTTGGCTGACCGCCACGCACGGATAGTCAGTGATGACCTGCCATTCAACGATGGCAAGGCGTATTGGGCTTCGTTGGCGCCAATCTATTTACCCGCGCACGCTATGCCTTAATTTGCTGCAAATATTGCGTAAGCCGAAGTAGCCAAGCAAAAATCCATAGCCAATAGGTATCGAGCCATAGGCTTTTATTTTAATAGGCTTTGGCGATATACCCAGAGTGAATTGATTAAATCGTGTTCGCCATGGCGTAGAGATTCTGGCTCAATCACAAAGCAAACACTGCCATCCTGAGGCTGAGCTGTTAAAATCGCCCATCCTTTTGTTGATGTGGCTGCTGATGTCTGTTTCTCCTACTATGTCGGCGTTAGAATTGCGCGCCGCAAGCAGCCTAGCTGGGCTGTACGCACTTCGCATGCTGGGTATGTTTTTGATCTTGCCGGTGTTTGCGGTCTACGCGGGGCATTTGCCCGGCGGTGAAAATCACACCATGGTCGGTTTGGCCTTTGGTGCTTATGGCTTAACGCAAGCTTTGCTGCAATTGCCATTTGGTATGTGGTCTGATCGCGTTGGCCGCAAAAAGGTCATTTATATCGGCTTGGCGCTGTTTGCTATCGGCTCAATTATGTGCGCCATGGCGGACCATATTGCGTGGCTGATTGTGGGCCGTGCAGTGCAGGGGGCCGGGGCGATTTCGGCGGCAGTGACCGCGCTATTGGCTGACTTAACCCGCGAAGAGCATCGCACCAAAGCGATGGCGATGATTGGCGCCTCGATTGCGTCAACCTTTGCTATTTCTCTGGTGGCTGCGCCCAAGCTCGCTGAATGGATTGGCTTGCCGGGGATTTTCTTACTTACTGCCGGCCTGACGATTGCCGCCTTGATTGGGGTGTGGAAGGTGGTACCCAATCCCGCGGTGTCGCGTTTTCATTCTGATGCCGAAGCCAATACCAGCCGCTTGCCGCAAGTGCTAAAAGACCCGCAATTACTGCGTTTGAACTACGGTGTTTTTGCGCTACACGCGTCGCAAATGGCCATGTTCACCGTGATGCCCTTGTTGCTCAATCAAATTGGTGGCATCGATGTGGCTCATCATTGGTGGGTGTATTTGCCCGTTGTGTTGATCGGCTTTGTGCTGATGGTGCCGGCGATTATTTATGGTGAGAAAAAAAATCATCTTAAAGAAGTGTTTTTATTTGCCATCGCGTTAATGTTTGCCGCGCAACTGGGCATGACTTTATGGATGCCGAGCTTAACTTGGATTGTGGCGTGGCTAGGGGTGTATTTTATTGCCTTCAATATTTTAGAAGCCACCCAACCGTCGTTGATTTCTAAAATCGCACCCACTGCCGCCAAAGGCACTGCGATGGGTGTTTACAACACTTGCCAAGCGGCGAGTATGTTTATGGGCTCGGCCTTAGCTGGGTATTTATACCAAGAGTTTCAAAGCCCTATGCCGGTGTTTGCGCTGTGCGCATTACTCATGGCCGTGTGGCTTTTAGTCTCGTGGGGAATGCAAGCGCCACTGCCAGTCAAAACCAAAATGTTCCACATTGGTGAGGAATGGTCAGGCGATGTAGGCCGACTGTCTGCTAAACTAGGCGCCATTGATGGTGTAAAAGAAGCCGTGGTTTTGATCGACGAGCGCGTCGCCCTGCTCAAAGTGATGCAAGCGGGCTATGACGAAGCTGAAGTGGATCGACTCATTGCTGAAACCAATATCGCTACGACATAAATTGTGCGGTGCTAGCCGTAAAAATTGAATTGATTTAAAAAACTGGAGCAAATGAATGGCCTCATTAAATAAAGTATTGCTAATTGGTAATTTGGGTAGAGACCCAGAAACCACGCTTTATGCCCAACGGCAACGCAGTATGTAATTTTTCAATTGCCACCACTGAGAGCTGGAAAGACAAGCAATCTGGCCAAAAGCAAGAAAAAACCGAATGGCATAACATCAGCATGTATGGCCGCTTGGCTGAAATTGCCGGTCAATACTTAAAAAAAGGCAGCAGCGTGTATATCGAAGGTCGTTTGCAAACCCGCAAATGGCAAGATAAGCAAACCGGTGCTGATCGCTACACCACTGAAATTATCGCGGATGAAATGAAAATGCTCGGCGGGCGTGGTGATACCGGTGGTAACGCCGGTGGTGGTTACAACCAACAAGGCGGTGGCGATGATTTCAACCAAGAATACAGCGCCCCAGTGCAGCAGCAACAACAAGCGCCACGCCAAGCACCACCGCAAGCGGCAGCAAAACCAGCGCGTAATTTTGACGACTTTGAAGACGATATCCCGTTCTGAGCCCAGACGGTTTAATTAATAAGCAGTCAATAGTTATAAAAAAAACCCTCAATTGTTTTGAGGGTTTTTTTTTTATGGCGCATCGATGGGTTGCGCCAAAATTCGGCGCCAGCCATTCAACGTTTTATGTATGTATATGACTGTAGCCATTATTTAATAATACTTGCAGCCATATACCTATAAAACATGCCTTAAAGCTTAAGTGTTCGATATCCCTGCGGCCTTCGCGCGTGCGGTGTGCAGTTTTTGGTAGCTGTCGATGATGCGCTGGTGGCGATCGAGCCCTTCTAGTTGCATGCTGGTTGGGGTCAAGCCGTAAAAGCGGATGGTATCGTTGATTGAGCCGATCACCGCGTCCATGCGCTCATTGCCAAACATGCGGCGGAAGTTAGCCTCATAGTCAGCCAGTTCCATTTCATCATCCATCTCAACTTCAAGCACTACATTCATCGCTTGATAAAACAGCACGCGATCAAGGGTATTGTCATTGTATTGCAAGAAAGCACCGACTAGCTCATGCGCTTCAGGATATTGATGCAAGGCCCAGATGAATCAATAGTTTGAGTTCGAGTACGGTGAGTTGACCCCAAACGGTATTTTCATCAAAGGCAATGCCAATCAAGTCGGTGATGGTGGAGTAATCGCCCAGCTCGTTGTCTTCTAAACGATCGAGCAGTGCGACCAGACGCACATCGCTCAGACGGTGTAAGTTCAAAATATCTTCGCGGAACAATAGCGCTTTATTGGTGTTATCCCAAACCAAGTCTTCGATTGGGTAAATTTCCGAATAGCCAGGTACCACAATGCGGCAGGCGATGGCACCGAGTTGATCGTAGACCGCCATATAGGCTTCTTTGCCCATGTCGGCCAGAATGCCAAATAGGGTAGCCGCTTCTTCGGCATTGGCGTTGTCGCCCTGAGAAGAAAAATCCCACTCAACAAATTCGTACTGCGCTTTGGCACTGAAAAAGCGCCAAGACACAATGCCGCTCGAATCAATGAAATGCTCAACAAAGTTATTCGGCTCAGTCAAAGCTTGGCTCTCAAACGTTGGCCGAGGTAAATCATTTAAACCTTCAAAACTGCGGCCTTGCAGCAGCTCAGTCAAACTGCGCTCTAAGGCCACTTCTAAGCTCGGATGCGCGCCGAATGAGGCAAATACGCCGCCAGTACGCGGGTTCATTAGCGTGACGCACATCACCGGATACAATCCGCCCAGCGATGCGTCTTTTACGATGACTGGGAAGCCTTGCTCTTCCAAGCCTTGAATGCCAGCCAGAATGCTTGGGTATTTTTCCAGCACGGCTTGCGGCACATCCGGCAGCGTGATTTCGCCCTCGAGAATTTCGCGTTTCACTGCGCGCTCAAAGATTTCTGATAGGCATTGCACTTGCGCTTCGGCTAGCGTATTGCCAGCGCTCATGCCATTACTCACAAACAGATTTTCGATCAGATTACTCGGGAAATACACCGTTTCGCCGTCTGACTGGCGCACAAATGGTAAGCAGCAAATGCCGCGTGCGGTATTGCCGGAGTTGGTGTCAAAGAGATGCGAGCCGAGTAGTTCGTCATCAGGGTTGAAAATTGGCAGGCAATAGTCATCAAGGATTTCAGTCGGTAGCGCATTGTTGGGGCCTGGCTGAAACCAGCGCTCGTTCGGATAATGCACAAACTCGGCGTTGGCAATGTCGGTGCCCCAAAACTGGCCGGCATAAAAGAAATTGCAATTGAGTCGCTCGATAAACTCGCCCAAGGCCGATGCCAAGGCACTTTCTTTGCTTGCGCCTTTGCCATTGGTAAAACACATTGGTGAGTGCGCGTCGCGAATATGTAGCGACCAGACATTGGGGATGATATTGCGCCACGAAGCGATTTCAATTTTCATGCCCAAGTTGGCCAATAGGCCAGACATATTGGCGATGGTTTGCTCGAGCGGTAGATCTTTGCCAACGATATAGGTGGCGGCATCCGCATCGGGATTTAAGGTCAGCAAAGCCTGTGCATCGGCATCTAAATTATCCACTTCTTCAATGACAAATTCAGGCCCGGTTTGCACCACTTTTTTGACCGTGCAGCGCTCAATCGAGCGCAAAATCCCTTGCCGATCTTTGTCTGAGATTTCTTTGGGTAATTCCACCTGAATTTTTGAATATTTGCTGATAGCGGTTTTCAGGATCAACAATATTGTTTTGCGATAGACGAATATGCTCGGTCGAAATACCGCGCGTATCGCAATACAATTTCACAAAATACGCCGCGCACAACGCCGATGAGGCCAAAAAGTAATCGAACGGACCCGGTGCCGAGCCATCGCCCTTGTAACGGATCGGCTGATCGGCCACCACCGTGAAATCATCGAACTTGGCTTCAAGACGAAGCTTGTCGAGAAAATTGACCTTAATTTCCATGGCAGAATTCCTTAAATAGCGCGCATATTGATTTAGCGCGCATTATCCGGATTTTTGCCGCTGTAGTCCTGCGCTTTGCAGTAATACCGCCAACTGGCTAGTCTCATCAAGTGCGTTGCGCTTCATTTTGCTGCTGATCAATGATGGCGCATTGCTCTGTTTTGTACCACTGAGCTTGGCGTAACGACCGTCGTGTTTGTTTTATTAATAAGTAAGTTCTAATATAATTTAGTGTAATGATTGATGATTGAATGCGTGATCTTTATTTTAGTAATGCAGTATTTCTTGATTTAGCGCTGAGCATTACAAAATTCACTGGCGTCATTTTTTTTGGGCAAGCGTTGACCGAGTTATCATTCTTTATCAATCAATTAAGTTTTGGAGCACGCATGTTACCGGCCCCCATCCCGAGCAATGAAGACGAAAGAATGGCCTCATTGCGTAAGATGTTATTGCTGTCTACGCCCGACGAAGAGGTCTTCGATCGCGTCGTTCGCATGACTAAGCGGGTGTTTAATGTGCCGATTGTTTTGGTGTCGCTCATTGATGAAAACCGGCAGTGGTTTAAATCTTGCATGGGTTTACCGGTGAGAGAGACTGGGCGGGATATTTCTTTTTGTGGCCATGCCATTCTTGGCGATGATTTATTTGTCATTCCCGATGCACGCCAAGATATTCGCTTTGCCGATAATCCGCTGGTGCTGGATGCGCCTTACGTTATTTTTTATGCCGGTCGGCCATTAAAAAATAGCGATGGGCATAATGTCGGGACCTTATGCATTATTGACCACATCCCTCGTGGACTTTCTGATGAAGAACGCCATTGTTTGCATGATTTGGGCAGCTGGGTAGAGCAAGTATTTTTAACGCGAGAATTGAGCGAATCGCAGCAAATGATGTTTGCTGAATTGTGCGAAGTGAAGCGAGCTTCTGTTCTTGATCCTTTACTGAATATTTGGCATCGCGGCGCCATTATGGACTTGCTCAAGCGCGAAATGGCACGCGCTGGACGTAGTCATACGCCTTTGGCTTTAATGATGGTGGATGTGGATTATTTTAAGCAGGTGAATGATGAATACGGTCATCCGGTTGGTGATCAGTTATTGATTGAATTTGTGCGGATGATTAAGTTGTGCTTGCTTACGCTCTTATGATCATTTAGGTCGCTATGGCGGCGATGAATTTATTATTGTTTTGCCTGATATTCAACACGAGCACGCGGTTGAAAAAGCCAATGCGATTTTACTCGCCATTCAAAACACACCATTATTAATCAATCAGCAAACCATTACGATGTCCGCGAGTATCGGTGTGGCCACTATGCCGGTTGAGATGTCATGCAGTGTCAGTGACATGATTCAGCGGGCGGACGATGTTTTATTAGTGGCCAAAAAGAAGGGGCGAGGGCGAGTTGAAGTCGCTCCAGTAGTCGCGAATCACTAAAGCATAAATCCTTACATTGAGTATTGCGATGCGAGTCTCGGCAAAATACCGCAATGCCGTGTCTTTTCTTATGCCTATAAATATGTATAATAAATACATATTTATGAACTGATGTAGGAATAACCATGCTTAATTTGACTGATCGCGACTTAGTTCGTGCCACCGCGCCGATTCTTAAACAGCATGGCGTAGCGTTAACCACGCATTTTTATGCACGTATGTTTCAGCATAATCCTGAACTCAAGCAGATTTTTAACGAAGGTAATCAGCAGTCTGGTGCTCAGCAACAAGCCTTAGCGATGGCGGTTGCCGCGTATGCCGAGCACATTGATAACCCGAGTGTGTTGGCGCCGGTACTCACACGTATTGCCAATAAACACATGAGTTTGGGCATCCGCCCTGAGCATTATCTGATTGTCGGCCATCATTTATTGGCTTCGATTCGAGAAGTGCTGGGTGCTGCCGCTACGGATGAATTGATTGCTGCTTGGGCCGCCGCTTATGGCCAACTGGCGGATGTATTGATTGCCGAAGAAGCGCAATTGTATGCTGCTGCCGCATTCAAAAGCGGTGGCTGGACGGGCTGGCGTGGTTTTGTGGTGGCAAAAAAAGTAGTAGAAAGCAGTGAAATTACGTCGTTTTATTTACGCCCAGCCGATGGCGGCACAGTGCCGGATTATTTGCCGGGGCAATATATTTCGGTGCGGATGTTTGTGCCTGAGTGGCAATTGATGCAACCACGGCAGTACAGTTTGTCAGATGCGCCGGGGCAAGATTATTTGCGTATTTCAGTCAAGCGTGAACAAAACCAACAAATCATTGGGCAAGTCTCAAACCTATTACACGGCACGATTGAAGTGGGCGATGTGATTGATGTAGCACCACCGGCTGGTGATTTTGTCTTGCATACCGATCGCAGTAGTCCCGTGGTGTTGATCAGCGGTGGCGTTGGGATTACCCCGATGATGGCGATGCTGCAGCATTTGCATGCCACCGGCACTGAGCGCCAAGTGAGCTCAGTTCACGCTTGCCGCAATCCGGAGGTGCATGCATTTAAACAGCAGGTGCAGCAATTGACTGCGGCCAAGGCTAATTTCGCCGCGACGGTGTTTTATGATCAAGCCGATCCAGCAGCCAGCCATCACCTTGGCCCAATTGATTTGGCCAAGCTGGTTGATCGGGTGATTTTTGCCGGATGCCGATTATTATTTGTGTGGCCCTTTGGCGTTTATGCAGGCACAGATTAAATCATTACATGCACTGGGTGTGAGTGGTGAGCGAATTCATGCCGAAGCATTTGGCACGGGTGGCGTGAGCGTTTAATTGCTGAACGAATGACTGGTTTACCTCAGAACATGACAGTACAGCGACGTGCTGCTTGGGTGGGTATGTTGATGGGATTTAATATTTATATAACCTGCATCAATATACCCTTGTAAACACAGATTAAAAATCTTAATTGCAACGATGAAACGGTGCTGCTGATCAATCCGTTGTGTCGTCTGAATCTTCATCATTTATTGCGGTAAACCGTATTGCGCGAAATGCCCAGAGCGCGGGCGGCGGCCGAGATATTGCCATGATGCTCGCTAATCGCCGCTTGAATGGCTTGCGTTGAGAGCGTGTGTAAATGTTTTGCTTGCTGATGGTTGGCCGCAATCGCGTCGATAAAATCATCCGAAAAATGCGCAATATCGAGTTGCTTTTCATCACCAGCCAAGACCGCTGCAGTGCGTAATACCGTGTAGAGCTGCCTAAAATTGCCCGGCCAATCGTAGTTTAAGCACAACGCCAGCGCGGCAGATGACAGTTCTTTTTGGCCTAAGCTATGCAACATTTTGCGTATCACAATCGCCAAATCCCCACGTTCGCGCACCGGTGGTAGTTTTACGGTGAGTCCTTGAATTCGATAATACAGATCTTCACGAAACAAGCCTTGCGCCACTTGCGCGGCTAAATCACGGTGGGTGGCGCAAATCAGTGCCATATCTATGGCAATTGAACGATCACTGCCCAGCGGCGTGATTTCTCTTTCTTGTAACACCCGCAGTAAGCGCGCTTGCAAAGCCAAGGGCATATCACCTATTTCATCCAAAAATAGAGTTCCGCCATGCGCTTGAATGATTTTGCCGTTATTGCCACTGCGTTTCGCGCCAGTAAATGCACCTTCTGCGTAGCCAAATAATTCAGATTCAATCAGTGATTCAGGGATCGATGCGCAATTGACGGCGACAAAATTTTTGCTCGCTTGCGGTGAGTCTTTATGAATGGCTTGCGCCAGTAGCTCTTTGCCGCTGCCGGTTTCGCCGGTAATTAAAATCGGAATGCCATGGCCTAATACTTTGCTGACGCGCTCAATAATCCGAGCCACTTGGCTGTCGCCAGTATTGAGGTAATTCAAGTGTGAAAAGCGTTTGCTGAGCGTCGCTTGCGGCGTGTTCGCAAAGCGGGCAATGGCCGCAATACGCATGCCATTGTGCAAAGTGAGTGTCAGTTGCGCAGGATTAACGCGGCAGGCGCTGATGATGTCGTTGATCGATTGTTGGCGCGCATCAAAACAATGAACAAATGGCGTTGGCACAGCAGCACCGAGCTGAAACAGCGCGCTTTGATTGGCTGCCAAGCAGTGTCCATCGACATCAAACACCAAAATGCCTTCCATCGCTGTGCCCATAAATTCAGCTCGGCTATGAAAACTAATATAAAGGGCATTACGAAAGGTGTGATACAGGATTTTATTTTCTAATTCTTGTGCTGACATTTTAATTAACGACAGCGTCGATGCATGGTAACTGCGGTAATCGCCGGTTACATCAATCACGCCAAGCAAGCTGGAATCTGGACTAAAAATCGGCACGCTGGCGCAAGTGAGGACTTGATTCGCGCGTAAAAAATGTTGCTCGGCATGGACGGTGATGGCGCGTTGCTCGGCCAACGCCGTGCCGATGGCGTTGGTACCCTGATATTGCTCACTCCAAATGGCACCAGGCTTGAGGGCGACTTTGTGGTTTTTGGCTAAAAACTGATCTTCACCCAAAGCATGCAGCACCAGCCCATTGGCGTCAGTGAGCACAATCGTGCTGTGACTTTTTGCGATTTGTTGGTAGAGCGTACTCAGTACCGGCAAAGCTTGTAGATAAAAACCACGCTGCTCTTCTTGCTGCGCTTGTAGTTGCTTGGCCGATAAAATCACATAGTCAGCTTGCGTCACCGCATCCAAACCATATTGCTGTGAGCGTTGATGCGCTGCCAATAAATGCGGCGATTGGCTGAGTTCAAATTGATCCACAACAAGCTCCTTGCAAAGGATGAATCAGGGATTGATCTGGGTTGATTGTGTGGCGCAAAGACTGAGATTTATTGTGTGTCTGTCCGATTAAAAAACGCAACACTTGCTGCTGTTGGACTGTAACAGCTGTGCAGTACAGTTGTTCCAAATTGACACGATTTATGTCTTTTATTTAGCGAGATAAAAAATTAAACCCAATAAAATCATGGGTTAAGCGTGATTTAAAAACTTGGCATGGCTTTTGCAACTCATTGTTGGCGCAACAGTCAACGGGCAGTGAATCAAAGCGGCTCCGCATGCTTTGAGCCTATGATGCTCAACGGTATTGGGAGCAACTGTTGGCGCGGGATTGAGTGCAGTTTTTATATTTCCTCGCTTAGGAGTGAGAGCAAAATGAACCATGCTGAAATGAAGTTTTTGAATATTGCATTTCCTTATCGTCAGCAGTATGGCAATTTTATTAATGGCACATGGCAAGCGCCGCTTGATGGCGAATATTTTGACAATATCACGCCGATTACCGGACAAGTTTTTTGCCAAGTGGCGCGATCGAAAGCGGCCGATGTTGAATTGGCGCTCGACGCCGCACATGCCGCAAAAACGGCTTGGGGTCGCACCAGCGCAGCGGAACGCGCCCGCATATTGAATCAAATTGCCGATCGGATGGAAGCCAATTTAGAAATGCTGGCCGTGGCCGAAACCATCGACAATGGCAAACCGATTCGTGAAACACGGGCGGCTGATCTACCACTGGCGATTGATCATTTTCGTTATTTTGCTGGCGCAATTCGCGCGCAAGAAGGCGGTATTTCAGAAATTGATCATGATACGGTGGCGTATCACTTTCATGAGCCGCTGGGCGTGGTTGGGCAGATTATTCCGTGGAACTTCCCGATTTTAATGGCCACTTGGAAGCTCGCTCCGGCATTGGCCGCAGGCAATTGCGTGGTATTAAAACCGGCTGAGCAAACGCCTGCTTCGATCTTGGTGTTGGTGGAGTTGATTGCTGATTTATTACCGCCAGGGGTACTCAATATCGTTAATGGCTATGGTTTAGAGGCCGGTAAACCGCTAGCCAGTAGCAAACGCATTGCCAAAATCGCCTTTACCGGAGAAACCACCACCGGTCGTCTGATTATGCAATACGCCGGTCAAAATTTGATTCCGGCGACGCTCGAATTGGGTGGTAAAAGCCCGAATATTTTCTTTGCCAATGTAATGCAAGCCGATGACGCTTATTTTGATAAAGCACTCGAAGGCTTTGCGATGTTTGCACTCAACCAAGGCGAGGTGTGTACCTGCCCATCACGCGCTTTGATTCAAGAATCCATTTACGAGCAATTTATGGAGCGGGCGGTGCAGCGGGTGAAAGCGATTCGCCAAGGTCATCCACTTGATGGCAATACCATGATTGGCGCCCAAGCATCACAAGAACAGTTTGAAAAAATCCTGTCGTATTTAGATTTAGGTAAGCAAGAAGGTGCCAAATGCTTAACCGGCGGTGAGGCAACACGGCTCGATGGCGAATTGGGCCAAGGGTTTTATATCCAACCAACGATTTTTGTTGGGCATAACAAAATGCGCATTTTCCAAGAAGAAATTTTTGGCCCAGTGGTCTCGGTTACCACCTTTAAAACCGAAGCAGAAGCGCTAGAAATCGCCAACGACACCTTATACGGTTTGGGGGCCGGTGTTTGGAGCCGAGATATCAATCAGGCGTATCGCTTTGGCCGTGAGATTCAAGCGGGCCGAGTTTGGACCAATTGCTATCACGCGTATCCGGCCCACGCGGCGTTTGGTGGCTATAAGCAATCGGGCATCGGTCGAGAAAATCACAAAATGATGCTCGATCATTATCAACAAACTAAAAACTTACTCGTGAGCTATTCCAACCAAGCGCTGGGTTTTTTCTAAAATCCGCTGGGCGATGCGGTTTGCGGATCGCCCAGGAGAATGTCAATGACGAATATAGATCTGGTCGTACCGCGAGTGATCGCCACCGAGGCCGCATTGCAGTTAATTGATTCGCTAGCGCAGCGCTATGGTGCTTTGTTGTTTCATCAATCGGGCGGCTGCTGTGATGGCAGCGCGCCGATGTGTTTTTCACGTACTGAGTTTCAGGTGGGGCGCGGGTGATGTGTATTTGGGCGATATTGGCGGTGCGCCGTTTTATATGAGTGCTTCGCAGTTTGAATACTGGCAGCACACGCAATTACACATCGATGTGGTGGCTGGAATGGGTGGGATGTTTTCTTTAGAAAGTGGCACCGGCCGCCGATTTTTAACGCGTTCGCGCTTGTTTACCGATGAGGAATGGCAATGGCTTGCCGCGCATCCAGTGACATTTGCTGCGGATTGACTCAAAGAAAAAACCATCAGGGCTTGCTTGCGCTGATGGTTTTTTTTGGTCAATTTAATCGATTGGAGCGACTTACAAGCCAGCAATACACAGATACTTCAACTCAACATAATCATCGATGCCAAAGCGCGAGCCTTCTCGACCTAGACCTGATTGTTTGATGCCGCCAAATGGGCCGACTTCATTCGAGATCAAGCCGGTATTGATGCCCACCATGCCGGACTCCAGCGCTTCGGCCACGCGGAAAATTCGGCCGATATCGCGGCTATAAAAATACGCCGCTAAACCAAATTCGGTGTGATTGGCCAAATCAATCGCTTCGCGTTCGTGGTAAAAACGAAATAGCGGTGCCACCGGGCCAAAGGTTTCCTCGTGGGCGATTTTCATCGCGGTGGTGACATGGCTGAGCAAAGTCGGTTGGAAAAAACGGCCACCTAAAGCATCCAGACCGCCGCCGAGCAAGAGCTGTGCGCCATGCTCGAGTGCATCGCTCAGGTGTTCTTGGACTTTAGCAATCGCTTTATCGTCAATCAAAGGTCCCGAGCATGACGTCTGAATCCATGCCATTGCCCACTTTGAGCGCTTGCATTGCGACGCGCAGCTTGTGGCTAAATTCGTCATACACCGCGTCGTGCACCAATATCCGGTTGGCACAGACGCAGGTTTGTCCGGCATTTCTAAATTTGGCAATCATTGCCCCGGCCACGGCGGCATCCAGATCGGCATCTTCAAACACAATAAATGGCGCATTGCCGCCCAGCTCTAAAGACACTTTTTTAATGGTATCGGCGCATTGCGCCATTAAGGCTTTGCCAACGGCGGTGCTGCCAGTGAAGCTGAGTTTGCGCACAATCGGATTACGGGTGAGCTCGCCACCGATTTCGCTGGCCTTGCCGGTAATCACATTAAACACCCCAGCCGGAATACCGGCGCGTAATGAGAGCTCGGCCATGGCCAAAGCGGTGAGTGGCGTTTGGCTGGCGGGTTTAACCACCATGCTGCAGCCCGCAGCGAGCGCTGGCCCAGCTTTACGCGCAATCATGGCGGCGGGGAAATTCCACGGGGTAATGGCTGCCGTTACGCCAATGGCTTGGCGGAGGACCAAAATGCGTTTATCCGCTTGTGGATGCTGCAATACATGGCCATCGAGCCGTTTGGCTTCTTCGGCAAACCATTCAATAAAGCTGGCGGCATAGGCGATTTCGCCTTTGGCTTCGGCCAAGGGTTTACCTTGCTCGGCGGTCATGATTTTGGCCAGATCGGTTTGATGCTGCATGAGTAAATCAAACCAGCGGCGCAAAACAATCGATCGCTCTTTGCCCGACCGCGCGCGCCATTCGATTTGCGCCGCTTGTGCGGCAAAAAATGGCGCGTTGCGTCTCGGCAACGCCCATGCAAGGCACCAAGGCCACTGGCGAATTATCTGCCGGATTATTCACCGCTAGCGTTGCGCCATCGTCGGCCGATTGCCACAGCCCGTCGATCAGTGCGTGTTCGCGCAGCAGGGTTGGATCATCAAGTTGCAACATCTGCATTCCCCTTTAGTGCCGCCTCTAATATATCCAGCGCCTCAGCAAAGACCGTGTCTTCGATGGTCAGTGGAAATAAAAAGCGGATTACATTGGCGTAAGTACCACAGCTTAGCAGAATTAAACCTTGGGCTAAGGCGTGCGCTTGAATGGCTTTGGTTTTGGCAACGTCAGGCTCACCCGTCGCCGGGTCAATTAATTCAATGGCCACCATCGCACCCAAGCCACGGATTTGTGCGATGTGTGGCACGGCGCTGGCGATGATTTGCAAGCGCGCTTGGAGTCGATCTCCGAGTTGATTGGCGCGTTGATTGAGTTGTTCTGTCTCGATCACATCTAATACCGCGTGTGCGGCGGCAATGGCCAGCGGGTTGCCGGCATAGGTGCCACCTAGGCCGCCTGGGCTCGGTGCATCCATGATTTCGGCGCGGCCACACACGGCGGATAATGGATAACCGCCGGCTAATGATTTGGCCAGCGTCATTAAATCGGGCAATACATCGTAATGCTGCATCGCAAACCATTGTCCGGTGCGGGCAAAGCCAGTTTGGATTTCATCGGCAATCAGCAAAATACCGTGTTGATCGCACAATTGCCGCAGCGCGCGTAGCCATTCTGGCGGCGCAATATAAAAGCCACCTTCGCCTTGCACCGGCTCAAAAATAATCGCCGCCACGCGCTGCGGATCGACATCGGCTTTAAACAGCTCATTGAGTCTTTGCAGCGATTGCTCGATGCTCACACCGTGTAATTCTTGTGGAAAAGGTGCGTGATACACCTCGCCGGGGAAGGGGCCAAAGCCGACTTTATATGGCGTCACTTTACCGGTGAGCGCCATGCCCATCATCGTTCGGCCGTGAAAGCCGCCGGTAAAAGCAATCACCGCGCTGCGACCGGTTGCGGCACGCGCGATTTTGATTGCGTTTTCGACCGCTTCGGCACCGCTAGAAAAAAAAGCGGTTTTTTTGGCATGCGTTCCCGGCGTTAAAGCATTAATGCGTTCCGCTAACGCAATATACGATTCATACGGCACAACTTGATAACAGCTATGGGTAAAGGCGGCGAGTTGCTTTTGCACCGCGGCGCTGACGGTGGGGTGGCAATGCCCGGTATTGAGCACCGCAATGCCGCCGGCAAAATCAATAAAACGGCGACCTTCCACATCCCACAGCTCGGCATTGAGCGCGCGTTCAATAAAAAAGGGTGCCATCACACCCACGCCGCGCGGTGTGGCCGCAGCTTGGCGTTGGCGCAGGGTTTGATTATTACTCATCGCGATCTCCTTGAATCTTAACTATAGGTATTGCTTTGTTGACTTTATAAAATAAGACTTAGATTGATATACCTGATGGATGTATTTTGATGCTGAGCGCGCCATTTATATAGTGCACCGCCATGCCGTTTGGATCACAGTTTCACCATCACATGACGAACACAGCTGTAGTCTTCCAGCGCATACATCGACAAGTCTTTGCCATAGCCCGATCGTTTCATGCCGCCGTGCGGCATTTCACTGACCAACATAAAGTGCGTATTGACCCAAGTGCAGCCGTATTGCAGTTTGGCTGCAAATTGCATGGCATGGCTCACATCGCGCGTCCAGACCGAGCTGGCCAAGCCATAATCGGAGTCATTAGCCCAAGCGAGCGCTTGTTCTGGCTCGGTAAAGCGGGTGATCGACACCACCGGACCAAAGACTTCGCGGCGAACGATTTCATCGTTTTGCAAAGCGCCAGCAATCACGGTCGGCTGGTAAAAAAAGCCGCGCCCTTCAACTGCTCGCCCGCCGGCGGTGACTTCAATATGCGGCAATTGCGCGGCGCGTTCGACAAAACTAGCGACGCGGCTGCGTTGTCGCTCGGAAATCAGCGGCCCCATTTCAACGCCATCCAAATGTTGCTCGCCATATTTAATGCTGGCGACCGCGCTGGAGAGCTCAGCCACCAGTTTGTCGTAGATTTTGGCACCGGCATAAATGCGGCACGCTGCGGTGCAGTCTTGTCCGGCGTTGTAATAGCCAAAATTGCGAATCGCTGCGACCACGGCGTCTAAGTCCGCGTCGTCAAAAACAATCACTGGCGCTTTGCCGCCCAATTCAAGATGGGTGCGCTTCACCGTTTTGGCGGCCGCTTCTAAAAACCGCCCACCGGTTGAGACGTCGCCAGTTAAAGAAATCATGCGCACTGCCGGGTGGTTAATCAGTGGGCTGCCAACGCTATCGCCGCGCCCAGTAATCACGTTGACCACGCCGGGTGGCAAGACTTCAGCGATTAAGGTCGCTAATTTGAGCGTAGTGAGCGGGGTTTGCTCTGAGGGCTTGATCACCACCGTATTGCCAGCGGCAATCGCTGGGGCGATTTTCCACGCGGCCATCATCAGTGGGTAATTCCACGGCGCGATACTGGCGACAACGCCTAAGGGATCGCGCCGAATCATGCTGGTAAATCCGGGTAAATATTCGCCCGCTAACGCGCCATGTTGATTGCGAATCGCGCCAGCAAAAAAACGAAACACATCGGCCACAGCGGGGATTTCATCATTGAGCGCCGCCAAATAGGGCTTGCCACAGTTGAGCGACTCTAAGCGAGCAAATTCGCTGGCGGTGGCCTCAATGCGCTCGGCCAATCGCAGTAACAGCATGCTGCGATCTTTAGGCACCATCAGCGCCCAATGGCGAAAGGCGGCATTGGCGGCGGAAACGGCGGCTTGGATTTGCTCTAAAGACGCCTCGGCAATGCGCTCGATGACTTCGCCGGTGGCGGGATTGAGAATCTCTTCAACAGCACCTTCGCCAAGCTGAAACTGTCCATTGATGAGTAATTGTTTATTCATCGCGCTATCTCCTGTGGGGCGGGTTGTGGTTGCTGGTCGCATTATTTACTGGCACCGGCGGTGTCTTCAGTGCCTTGGGTTAATCGCCAAGCCAATAAAATCGGCAGGGTGGTGAGCAACATAATGCCCAGTGCCACAACATTGGTGACCGGCACATCGCGCGGGCGGCCTAGTTGATTGAGTAGCCAAATTGGTAAGGTTTGTTGCTGGCCTGCGGTAAAGGTGGTGACGATAATTTCGTCAAAGCTCAAAGCAAAAGCCAGCACTGCACCCGCGAGTAAGGAGGTTGCGAGTTGCGGTAGTAAGACATAGCGAAAGGTTTGCCAGCCATCGGCACCTAAATCCATCGACGCTTCAATTAAGCTATACGCGCTACGGCGCAGGCGAGCGACCACATTGTTGTAAATCACCACCACACAAAACGTAGCGTGGCCGATGGCGATGGTCCAAAAGCCGGTTTCGACATCGGCCAAACGAAAGGCGGAAAGCAGCGCAATCCCCGTCACAATGCCGGGCAGCGCAATCGGCAAAATCAGCACCAGCGTAATGGCTTCTTTACCAAAAAAATTTCGGCGGTATAGCGCTGCAGCCGCCATCGTGCCTAGCACTAAGGCCGATACGGTGGCGATGAGTGCAATCTGAATCGACAGCCAAACTGCATCGAGTAAATCGCTGCGCTCGCTAGCGGCAATAAACCAGCGCAAAGTAAATCCTTGCAAAGGAAAGCTAAACGCCGACTCTTCGGTATTAAACGCATATAGCGCGACCATGATGATCGGAAAATGCAAAAAGAAAATACCGCCGATTGCCAGTGTGGTTAACCACCACGGCGCACGAGGGGTATTGGCATCTGTGGGATTAAAGCGCATCAAAAGCTCCTAAGCGGCGGGCGATGGTCAGGTAGAGCGCAATAATCAACACCGGAACGACGGTAAACGCCGCGGCCAGCGGCATATTGCCAATCGAGCCTTGCATCGTATACACCATGGTGCCGATGTATAAACCCGATGGGCCAATCAATTGTGGAATGATGTAATCGCCCAGCGTGAGGCTAAACGTAAAAATCGAACCGGCGACAACGCCGGGAAACGCCAGCGGCAAAATCACCGTGAAAAACGTTTGCCGTGGTGTGGCGCCTAAATCGGCGCTGGCTTGGATTAAATTGGCGGGAATGCGCTCGATTGACGCTTGAATCGGCAAAATCATAAACGGCAGCCAGATATAGGTGAATACGGTGAAACGCCCTAGGTTGGACGTCGACAAAGAGTTGCCACCGATGCTGGGTAGCGCCAATAAGGCATCAATAACGCTGCTTAAACCCAGCTGGTTATAAAACCAGTACACCACGCCGCCCTTGGCCAAAATCACTGTCCACGCATAGGCTTTGACGATATAGCTCGCCCACATCGGCAGCATTACCGCCACATACATCGCGCCTTTTTGCCAGCCCTTGGCGTAGCGCGCCATATAGTAGGCAATCGGAAACCCAAAATGGCCGCCGCCAAGGTCACCGCACACGCCATTACCAAAGTACGCAGTACCACATCGTAATTGGCGGCATCAAACAGCGCTTGGTAGTTGGCCAAGGTCAATTGCTGCGTGACGGCCATGGTGAAGTCATCAAAGGTATAAAAACTTTGCCATAACAAGGCCAGCAAAGAGCCCAAATAGACAATGCCAAACCAAGCCAAGGGCGGCAAAAGCAGCACCAGCAACAACAGCTTGGGTTGACGCCAAAATAAATCAGACAGCCTGCGTAGTGGCATCCATTGGTTTGGGAAATGGTTTGGGCTGCTCATGATGCGGCCTCGTTGAGTAAGACCATGCTGTGCTTGGGCCAATGCACGGTGAGCGCGCTGCCAATTTCTGGAATAACGGCGCTATCGTTCGCCAGCGTGACCCAAACGCGCTCGCCGCTACTGACTTGCAAAGCCAAACGGCTGCTGGCACCAAGGTAATGAATGTCGGCCACTTGGCCAATTAATTGCGGCTCGCTGGTGCTGGCGCCAAGGCGAATTTGCTCTGGGCGCACGGCAAATGGCTGCGTAGTCCCAGTGATTTGTTCGGCCAGTGCGCCGCGAATCACATTGGCTGTGCCGACAAAATCAGCGACAAACACCGTTTTGGGTTGGGAATACAGCATTTTTGGCGTATCAATTTGCTCGATTTTGCCTTGATTAAAAACCGCCACGCGATCGGACATCGACAAGGCTTCGCCTTGATCGTGGGTGACATAAATAAACGTAATGCCCAGTTGTTTTTGTAACGCTTTGAGTTCTGACTGCATTTGTTCGCGTAGTTTTAAATCGAGCGCGCCCAATGGCTCGTCGAGCAATAACACCCGGGGTTGATTAACTAAGGCGCGGGCGAGTGCCACACGCTGGCGTTGTCCGCCTGACATTTGACCGGGTTTTCTCGCACCAAATCCGCCAAGCGCCACCATGTCTAAAGCGGCTTCCGCTTGTCGATAGCGCTCCGCTTGGCCAATGCCTTTAACTTTGAGCCCGTAGGCGACGTTATCGAGGATATTCATATGCGGAAACAGCGCATAGTCTTGAAACACGGTGTTGACGTCACGGCGATAGGGCGGCAAACCTTGCGCGCTCACGCCGTGAATGAAGATGGCTCCGGCACTGGCTTGCTCAAAGCCAGCAATCAGTCGTAAACAGGTGGTTTTGCCTGAGCCAGATGGCCCGAGCATCGAGAAAAACTCGCCATCCATGATTTGTACGCTGACCTCATCGACCGCGCGCACGCCGCCAAAATGACGACTCACCTGCTGAAATTCGACGGCAATGTGCATATTGTGTCCTTGCGGGGGCGCAGCCCGATGCGCCGCCGCGTGTATCGGGCGGCGAATGGTGCACCATCCATTGAAAAAACCAGCGAGGCGCTCGGCTTGCTAAAGCCGCCGAGTCATAGCGCGCTAACGACCACCCATAATGGCGATGTAGTCTTTCGTCCAGCGGCTATAAGGGACGCATTGCGTTTGGCTGCGGCATTGCGCTTGCGGTGTTTTCCAAAAAGCGATTTGCCCAAAACGCTCAAAGCCATTGCTTTTACAAAAATCACTGCCGCCGGGGGCTTTTTCGGTACAGGCTTTGCTCACCACGGGGTTGGAGCCAAACCATTCAGCTAAACCCGATTGCAGTTTGGGATTGAGTGAATGTGCCATCCATTTGTAAGCGCAATTGAGGTTTTTAGCTTCGCTATGCAGCATGGTGGTATCGGCCCAGCCGGTAGCGCCTTCTTTGGGAATCACCGCTGCGATCGGGAATTTTTCGCCCTGCAGTGCATTGATTTGGTAGCCCCAAGCGCTACTGGCGGCAATGCCTTCGTTTTTAAAATCATTCATTTGCACGGTGACATCGTGCCAATAGCGATGGCTAAGCTGCTTTTGTGCGCGCAGCAATTTGAGCACTGCTTGGTATTGCTTTTCATTGAGCTCGTACGGATCTTTAATGCCTAAGGCTGGATTTTTCTGCATTAAATACAGCGCGGCATCGGCGATATAAATGGCACCGTCGTAGGCTTGAATTCGGCCTTTATTGCTTTTGCCATCGGGAAGTTTTTGCTCTTCAAATACCACTGACCAGCTGTCTGGCGCTTTGCCTGCAAAAATTTTGCTGTTATAAGCCAAGAAATTCGCCCCCCACTGATAAGGCACGCCATAGTGTTTGCCATCAACGGTATGCCAAGCGCCATTGCTTAAACGCGGATCAAGCGTATTCCAGTTGGGAATCAGCGCCGGATTGATTTCTTGGACTTTCTTACCGTAAATCAGTCGCAAACTGGCGTCGCCTGAGGCGGTGACTAAATCGTAACCGCCTTGATTCATTAAGCTGACCATTTCATCGGACGTGGCGGCGGTTTTTACGCTGACTTTACAGCCAGTTTCTTTTTCAAACTGCGTTACCCAATCGTATTTTTTATCCGACTCTCCGCGCTCGATATAACCGGGCCAAGCAATGATATTGAGCTTGCCTTCGGGTTTACCCAAGCTGCTTGGTGGATTGGCAATGGTGAATGAGCTGGCGACTAACAGGCTGACAGCAATCGGGCTAAACCGTTTCATGATGGCGCTCCAAGAGGTGGTTTACTGATTGTAGGCAATGGCTGGAGCACGACTAGTTGGCATTGCCAATCGACACTATCGAAAAAACCGATAGCGTGGCTGGCCATATTGGGGTTGCGGCAGCGGCAAATGAGTCAGCGCGGCTTGGCAGGGTGGTTTTGCATCGCGAATGCGGTGCTAGCTCAGTCTTTATCTTGAGCCTAATGCATCAATTGAAAGTGAATCGGGGCGTAGTGCTTGCAAGATCCAAATCAAATGGTTTTTAAATTGATATTTGGTATATGCATGTAGCCATTAATTTATAAGGCTTAGATTTATATACCTACAATATATTTGGACTTGGCTTTATCTGAGGGATCGCTTGATGTTGCTGGAATGGGCAATGCTTGGCTTTCAGTGCGCGGGGGAGTTGGGGTTTAAATCGGCGTATTGCGCTGCGTCATGGCCGCCGTAGCGGGTGGGCGTAGTTATGGCTGTGCCATCGATTTATTAGAACGCACAGCAGCAGAATTCTTTTTTTTGGATTGCAAAGTGCCAAGTCGATACTGCAAATCAATGTGGAATCAATGCAACAGACCCTAGGCCGGATCAATCCGCGCGGCAGGTAGCCCGCGAGAGCGGGCGAACTCTCTGGCAATCAGTAAGAAATTTTGAGCCGCTTCAGACAGCGGACTACCACGTCGCCATGCCACACCGATTTCAAGCACCGGCATGCTCTCTTGAATCGGTCGCACCTCCAGCCGATCACCATCTAATGACCATGGTCGATAGAGCATTTCCGGCAAAATCGATAAACCCGCGCCTGTGGCCACCAAGCTACGCACCGCTTCGACCGATTGCGTTCGCATGGCCACGCGCGGTTTTAATCCGGCGGCGCGCCAAAACGCGGTGGTGTTGTCATCAAGCTCATCGAGCTTGAGCATAATCATCGCTTCATTGGCGATTTCTTTTAAATTAATGCTGCCGAGCTCTAACAGCGGGTGATTGCTAGGCAGCCAAATTCGCCATGGCGCCACCTGTAATACTTCCACTTCAAGCGCTAAGCGGTTTTCGATATTGGAGGTGAGCACAATGGCGAGATCCAGCTCGCCATTAACCAGTAAATGCTCAAGATAGCCGCGTTCGTCTTCAACAATACGCACTTCGACCTTGGGTAAAGTCCGGCGAAAACGATCGAGTAAATATGATAAAAAATACCCCGACATTAAACCCGTTACGCCCAGATTAAGCTGGCCGGTCATTGCATCGGGCCGCGCATTGAGCGCTTGTTGCGCGTTACGCACCACCGCCAAAATTTCATGCGCATGGCGCAAAAAATTGATGCCCAGCATGGGTGAGCACCATGCCGCGTGCATGGCGCTGAAACAGCGGCACGCCCAAATCGGCCTCGAGTGATTTAATCGCTTCGGTAATCACCGATTGAGAAATATTCAGTGTTTGCGTCGCACGGGTCACCGACTCCGCTTCGGCCACGGCAATAAAATATCGAACATTGCGAAACGAAAAACTCATCTTGTCCCCAAGCAGCGTGAAGGGTTGGCGTGTTTCAGATTGGTGTCATTTTGGCGTTGTGAGCATGATGCTATCACAAGCACTTTATGCCGCTGGCTTGGCTTAGCAAGTCATGTCAGTCGCGATAAATTTTGTCGTAAATTTGGCCTGTCTTTGGCGCTAGCAATAAAAAAAGCCAGACAAAATCTGGCTTTTTTGGCGGTGCGATTACGATGACCATTGCGATTACATATCGGCTTTGACTTTCGCCCAGCTGGTTTTCACTTTGCCCCAGAATGATGATTTAGGGTCTTTCTTACATTCTTGAATCACCATCGGCACGATTTTTTCAATGCCATCCACATCCATAACTGAATCAACAGGTTTGTTTTTCTTATTAAAGCCTTCAGCAAAATACACCGCTTTAGGCTGATAGCTTTCATCGATAGCGAGAAAGTCTTCGCACATCCATTTAGATACGGGTTTTTTGGCGCTCGCCGTACTGCTGGCAGTGGCAGCAACAGCGCCTTGTGCGGCAATAGCGATTAATACAGCAGCAGTGAGGGTTAGTTTTTTCATCGCAACATCCTTATTTAAAAAAAGAAATATTCAGCAAAAAAAATCATCGAAAAGAGCAGACCTTAAATCGGTACTGCCTGCCAACAGACTAGACGATGGGCTGCAATAGCGTAGTGAAAAGACGAATTTGGTCGGCTTAACTGCTGGTTACCACCAAAAAATGCAGAGCGCAGTTAATCTAAGTTGAGAGTCCAGCGCCGCCGTGTTGAATCGATGGCGTGCAATACGGCGCTAAATGAATGGGTGCTGTTCTTTCGTGCTGAGCGTGTTGATGTAGAAATCGAGGTATAAATGCGTCATTTTTCTTTCGTCTAGACGTCATCTTCGCACCGTATAATGGCGCAGACTATAGAGGATCATCATGCCAAAGACCCCGCCCAAATGGCAGCAAATCGCCACCTTGCTGGCTGAAGAAATTGCCCAAAAAACCTTACGCGGTCAATTGCCGGTGGAGCCGATCTTGGCGCAGCGCTTTGCCGTCAACCGGCATACCGTACGCCGTGCGGTGCAAGCTTTAGAAAGCCAAGGCTTGGTGCGGATCGAGCAAGGGCGCGGCACCTTTGTGCAAGAAGATTTAATTGATTATCAAATGGGGCGGCGCGGGCGATTTTCGCATAGCTTGGCAGCGCAAAGCTTGAGTGGGGCAAGCCAAATTTTACGCAGTGATGTCATCATTGCCAGTGATGAGGTCTGCCAGCAACTCGAAATTGCCGCCGGTAGTGAAGTGTTAAAAATCGAAGCGCTCGATTTTGTTGCCGATCAAGTGGTTGGTGTTTGCACCGAATATCTGCCTTTGCCACGCTTTGCCGGTTTTCATGCTCTGCTGGCCGAGCATGGCGCAATGAGTGATGCGTTGCGCGCAGCTGGGGTGGTGAGCATGAGCAGAAAGTCATCCAAAATTACCGCCCGCATTCCGCGTGCTGAAGTGGCCGCACAATTGGCGCAACCCAAAAGCCAGCCGGTACTGTATGTCGAGAGTGTTTATCAAGACGATCACGGGCAAGTGATTGAGTACGGCATTACGCGCTTTGCCGCCCATGCGATTCAATTGGTGATTACGCCTGAGGTATAATTCCTAGCGTGGGATTTTCATCGACCAATACGCCAAAGCCCAGACGCCATACATGGCAATAAAATAAGCGTTGATCAGCTTCACAATCAGCAGCAAATGGCCGGCCAAACTCTCGCTTGGCCAACTGGCGCTTACGGTATTTACCGCCATTAAAATCAGCACCGACAGCGCCAATTGCCATAAAAACAACCAGCGATAGGCGAAGCCCTTGGCGTTGCGATAAGCAAACGTGGCCGGATCGGCACGCTGGATTTCGACATACGCTGGAATGATCAAATACCAAAACAGCTGGCGAATAATGGGTTGATCCCAGTGGGTGACGATGGTTTTGGCGTTAGCAAGATTCATAATGGCAAATATACAAGGCAGACCATCAGTGTGCCACAGCCCTAGCCGCCATGCTTGCCTTGGCGCAAGAAGACGTGCGTGAGTTCTGGTCACTTACCAATCACAGCCTTCATCATTCACACTGTCTTTAATGAGCAACGGAATCGCCAATAAACCCATGCTGCGATAGGCGTTGCGACAATCGCGGCGAGTGGCTTTTTTCAAATCTTTGCTCAGCGTGGTTTCGTGTTCGTTAAGTTGCGTATTGAGTTGAGTTGGTTTTTGCGGGCGATTGACTAATTGTCGCCGCTCTGGCGGGATGGCTTCGCTCGGCAGAGCAAGATTTAAGGCTTGATTTATGGGTTTTTCGGCATCCATGCTGCTGGCCGATAAACGATTAAGCGTACTGATTTTAGAGCGAACTGGGTTCGCTTGTATTTCTGCAGCAGGGCGAACAGGGACCATTCGTGTTGTAGGGCGAGTGCGAGGCTGTGGCTTGATGGCTGGCGCGGGGGGGATAGGTTTGGGCGGTTTCACGATGGGCGTGGCTAATACTGTGAAAACCAGCGGCGCTTGAAGGGGAGTGACTGGCTGGCTGCTAGGCCAGCCAATAAGCACCACCGCATGCAGAATGACTGAGAGCAGCAAAAGCCAGCGCCAGTGAGGCGTGGCGATGGCTGCGGAGGGCGTATTAATCGCTAACTTCATGGTCGGGCGGGCTATCGCGGCTAAATTGCAATAAATCACCAGGCTGGCAATCGAGAAAATCGCAAATCGCCAGCAAAGTCGAAAAACGTAAGCCTTTGACTTTGCCTTGTTTCAGTAGCGATAAATTTTGCTCAGTAATTCCGATATGCTGAGCGAGGTCTTTGGACTTCACTTTTCGTTCGGCCAACATCACATCGAGTTTGACTAAAATTTGCATATTGCGGCTCACACGAACTGCTGATTTTCTGTGGCCAATGCACTGGCTTGCTGCAAAATATGCGCAATAACGCTCAGGCTCAGCCCTAAAAACACCAGCATCAAACTGGCAGGCGTTAGGCTAATGCTCAGTACACGTTGCCCGACTGGATTGAGCATCGTGACCCATAAAATCAGCAGCGGCGAGCAAATAAAATCCAGTACCGCCCAGCCGATTGCGGCATGCGCCACTTTAGCTAAGTGGCTGGCCGCGGCCAGCGAAAAATAGTCGCCACGGGCATAGGTTTGAAATAGCGCGCGTAAATGGAATAGACCAAAGCTCATCGCCAGCAGTGGAATGCTCGACAACACAATCGCGCCAGCCACTTGCCACATGGGCAGCGCCGTCAGTGGGTTTATATAGGCTTGCGCTCGTTCAGTGAGTAAAAATCCCAAACCTGCTTGTTGGCTGGATGCGGCCAATGTCGGAAACAGCCAAAAGGCGGCGTTCAAGAGCAAAATCGTTAAGGCTAGGCATAAAGAAAAGTAGGCCAGCTTTTGGCTGGTTTGCGCCATTTTAATCGGTGTCATTATTTCGCATCCGCAGCAAATAAAATCGCAGAATATGATTAAAATGATCGTAAAACAATCATTAATGATTGTAAAAAATACATATTTTGAGTTTATGAGGCTGAAATACAGCTGTGTGCTAGCCAATAGATTGCGGCTAATGTGCGCTGGCGTGATCAAATTCCATCAGGCAATAACTGAGGCGTCGTGCCGCGTGCGCAAGCTCTGTTGGCATATTGGGTATATGGCCATAAGCTTTGAATATAAAGCGATGGCAGAAAATACCCCGGTAGGGTGTGCAAATCTTCTGGATTTGCGCACGCGGTAGATTCGTTGGTGACTTAGGCTTTGTCCGCTTTGCCGGCGGCGTTGGCAAAGCGGGCGAGGATTTTGTCAAAAAACATCGGGCGTTGATTGTTGTCTTCGCAGGCTTCTTTGCGGCGAATGGCGTTGCGTACCAACATACTGCCTAGCCAGCGTATTGGCTCGGGCGGGAAGTAACCCAGTGGCCCACTGACCAAAGCGCATTGCGCCCAACCATCTTTTTCCCCTCGCACCATACTGCTTAAAATCTGCCCGCCCAAATAGCAGGTGCTCACGCCGTTGCCAGAATAACCAAAGCCGTAGCAAATATTGGGCTGTTGATCGAGAAACCCAAAAAACGGCAAACCGGTGACGGAGCGATCTGACGCACCATTCCACGAGGCGGCAATTGGCACCTCAGCCAAACGCGGGAAAAAGTCGTGCAGCGTTTGTGTTAGCTGGGCTTGGTAGCGGCTAGCTTGGTCAAATTCGGCCAGCATTTTGCCGCCAAAAGCAAAGGTATTGCCGCCTTTGCCGAGCATTAAACGGCCATCGCTGGTGCTGCGATAGTAATGAACAAATATCCGCGAATCGCAAATCGCCGCGCCATGCGTGAGGCCAAGCGCTTGGATTGCTGCGGGGCAGGGCTCGGTAATCACCATATCGGACGACACAATCGCAATGCTGCGCGCAAATTGGCGGAATTGGCTGGCCATCCACGCATTCATCGCCAACACCACTTGCTGGGCAACCACCTCGCCATCGGTGGTGATCACGCGCGCAGGCTGGCCATATTCAATGCGCTGCATGGCGGTGTTTTCATAAATCAGCACGCCCAAAGATTCGGCAACGCGCGCCATGCCACGTACCAACAGCCCCGGATGCACGCTGCCCGCAATCGGTGAAAATTCTCCGGATAAATGCCGAGTTGAACCGGCGATTTTTTGTACTTCATCGCGCGGTAAAGTCTGCCAGCTATTGATGTCATGCGCGTTGAGCGCTGCTAATACGCCATCCATACTGCCGCTTTGTGCGCGATTAGTGGCGGTATACAGCGCGCCGTCAATGCGTAGGTCGGCTTGCAGCTGATACTGCGCACAAAAATCCCGAATCGCATAAACGGCGGCTTCTGAGGCTTTGACAATTTTGACGGCTTCAGCTTCACCAAATAGCCGCGTCAGCGTGCTTAATTTGGGGGCTAAAGTTAGCACGCAACCGCCATTGCGCCCCGATGCGCCACTGCCGCACAGGCCTTTGTCGATGATGACAATCTGCAGCTCGGGCTGCTGTTGTTTGAGTAAAATCGCTGTCCACAATCCGGTATAGCCGCCGCCGACAATACACACATCAGCGTGGTGTGTGCCATTCAGACTTGGCCGTGGCGGGCGGTTTTCTTGCGCTAGCGCGTCGGCAAACCACCAAGGTTGAAAAGTCTCACTCATGGCCGCTGGCCTTGGGCTAATGCGTGTTCGATTTGCGTGATCACGCTAGGTAAATCCGCGATGCTGTCGATGACAAAATGCGCGCCAGCGGCGCTGAGTTTGGCCGTGGCTTGTTCGCGCAACGGCGCTTGCTCGCTGGGAGTGAGCGCCAACCAGTCGTTTTCAGTGAGACCGACTTCATTGCCGCTAATGGCTAAACCGACGGTCCACATGCCCGCGTTTAAGCCCTCAGCAATGCCCGGCACGGTGTCGTCGACTTTAACGCAGGCGGCAACATGGCTGATGCCGAGCTCAATTACATTGGCCAGCGCCATCCATGGCCCCGGGCGTGCGCCGGCTTTAAGGTCATCGGCTGCAACGGTGTAATCCGGCGTAAAGCCGTATTGTGTGGCGATGGGCTGCAGCGCGTTCATCACTGCGCGTGGGTAGCCGGTGCAACTGCCGATTTTAAGGCCGTCCTCACGCAATTGTTTAATGGTGTTGATGGCGCCAGTGATCGGTTGCGAAAACTCGCCCACATGCGCAATTTGCAGCGGCATAAACAGCGCATAGATCTGGTCCACGTCGGCGTCGTTCATTTCGCGACCATATTGAGCTTGCCAGCGCGCAGCAACGCTCGCGAGTCGGCCAACGGCTTTGATGTGATCCCATTTGGCTAAGCCCATCGGCACGCGGGCTTCGGCCAAGGTGATTGCGATGCCGCATTGTGCAAAAGCTGCAACTAAGACTTGGGTGGGGGCAAATGAGCCAAAATCGAGCACGGTGCCAGCCCAATCAAAGATAACGGCTTGTAATGGACCGGTGTAAGCGCGTGAAGTATTAAGCATGATGTTTCTCCGCTGGGCTAAGCCAGTTCAATTGAGTGAGGACGTCGATAATGGCGTGCGCGGCTTGTTGCAGTTGCGCTGGATCAATCGCGCCAATGCAGCCAACGCGAAAGGTTTCTACTGTGGTGAGTTTGCCCGGATAGAGTAAAAATCCACGCTGGCTCATTGCTTGATAAAAAGCGGCAAATTGATATTCGGGATGGCGCGGCGCGTGGAAGGTCAAAATAATTGGCGCTTGTAACTCAGGCGCTAAAAATAAAGCCAAACCGGCTTGGCCTAATGCGCTGATTAATACGTTGGCATTGGCGGTATAGCGCGCCAAGCGAGTAGGGCGACCGCCTTCAGCTTGATACTGGTCAATCGCGGCGCGTAATGCCGCCACCACATGCGTCGGCGGCGTAAAGCGCCATTGCCCTGTGCGCTGTAAATAATCGTATTGATCGGCCAAATCGAGCGCCAGCGATGGGCTATTGCCGTGGGCTAGTGCGATGGCGCTGGTTTTGGCAATCACAAAACCCATGCCGGGAACGCCCTCTAAGCATTTGCCCGAGGCGGCAATCAGCGCGCAAATCGGCATTCGCGCTAAATCAATGTCCAGCGCGCCAAAAGACGACATCGCATCCACAATCAGCTCGGCGCCATGGCTGGCGACGATGTCGGCGATCTCGCTTAGGGGGTTTAAAAGACCGGTGGCGGTTTCGCAATGAATCAAGCCCACGTAGCCAATGCTGGGATCGGCGCTCAGCGCCGCATCGAGCGCAGTTGGATCGACAGGCACGCCATCAGGCCAGCTTAATGTCGCGACATTTAAGCCGATTTTTTGCGCGATTTTGTGCATTCTTTGCCCGTAAGCACCGTTGTTGAGCACCAATATTTTGCTGCTCTTATTCACCAGCGTACCGATGGCCGCTTCAACAGCAAAAGTGCCTGAGCCTTGCAATGGAATGCAGCAGTGCTGCGCTTGGCCGTTGGCAATCGCCAACAGATCAGCGCAAACCGACGCGGTTAGGGCATTAAAATCGCCATCCCATGAGCCCCAGTCTTTGAGCATTGCGGTGCGCGTTGCCAAGCTGGTGCTCAGTGGCCCGGGGGTGAGTAAGATTTTTTCTTGGCGCATCATAGTCCTTTCATCTAGATGAATTTTTGTCCCCGAAAAATGCGCATAAAGCGCCGGGGTATTGCGGTGTGATCAATATTAAATAATGCTGCTAGTTAAATACCTAGGAGCGCTGATTAGGTGCAGTGCGTGCCGCGCTCGTCGGTCTGGGGCTTAAAAACCCGTTTAAGCGCACCGAGTGAGGAGCGAGACAAACGGTTTTATCGTTTGGCTCGCGACGATCGAGGGCATCGGGGACCGATGCGCGCTCGGGGCGCCTTTCTTTCCCCCTCTTTCTTTGGCGAGTCAAAGAAAGAGGGTCCCCGTCGCGGACTGCGACTGTAAATCACCGTGCCGCAGGCACATAAAACTACGAATGCTTAAGCCAAACCAAATCGTTGCTACGCTGAGCTTGAGCTCTGCCTCCTTCATTCTTGTCGCCGCCAGCGTTGGCTGCGTTGTTGTAAAAAATGACTGACGACGGCAAAAATAGCGCAGGCGGCGGCGGAGCTGATGACGATTAAAGTCGCCATCGCTGCCGAAGCGGCAGTGTCGCCAGCGTCGTCCATATTGAGCACCGATACCGAGGCCAGCATGGTGTCGGGGGTATAAATAAACACCACGGCCGACACCGTAGTCATGGTGGCGATAAAGAAATAGCGCGCAATTTCAAGGCCAGCGGGTAGGCAAATCGGCAGCGTCACTCGCCAAGCGGTGGTCCAAAACGGCACTTTGAGCGAGGCGGCGACCAATTCAAATTCAGCGTCCAGTTGCTTGAGTGCGGTGACAGCAGTTAGGTGCGCGGTGGTGTAAAAATGCGCGATCGAGCACAGCACCAAGATCGACATCGTGCCGTAGAGCGCATGGAGCGGATTGCTTGGATGATTAAAAAAGAACACATAACCCAAGCCCAGCACCAATCCCGGCACCGCCATCGGCAGCATGGCTAAGAGATGCAAGATGGGTCGCCAGCCACGGCAAGTGGCGACTTTTTCGGTAAGCCACGCGCCGCTAAACACCAAGATCGAGCCAAATAGCGCGGTATACGCCGACATTTTTAAGCTATTGCTAAACGCACTCCAACCGCCGCCATCCACATCATCAAAATTAAAATGCTGTAAAGACAGTTGCATTTGATACGGCCATTGCTTAATCAACGCCGCCGCGATGGCCGTGCCAAGGATCAGTAGCAAGGCGCCGCTGACGACAAGGCAAAACAGCAGCGCGCAGCGATCTAGCCACGGTGTGGCCTTGATATGGAGCGTTTGCGCTCGCGCAGTGAGTAGCGCTTGTTGCTTTTTTTGTGCGTAATGATCCAGTACAAAAGACAATACCGCTGGCACTAATAGCAGCAAGCCAATGACTGCGCCGCGCGAGAAGTTTTGCTGACCGATCACTTGCTTATACGCTTCAAGCGCCAACACGTTAAAAGAGCCACCGATCACTTTGGCGACGCCAAAATCAGTGATCACCAAGGTAAACACCACCACCGCCGCCGACAACACCCCGTAGCGAACGCTAGGCAAAGTAACGGTGAACCATTGCCGAGTGCGGCCTGCGCCGAGCGCGCTCGCTGCTTCGTATAAGCGGCCATCGGCAACGCGCAGAGCGGTAAGTAAAATCATCAGCGCGTGCGGAAAAGTAAAAAAAACACTTGGCCGATCACAATGCCCCAAAAGCCATAAATACTGCCGTCAGGAAACCAAGACTTCAGTAAACCTTGATTGCCAAATAAATACACCAGCGCAATCCCCGGTAGCAGCGACGGCGCTAACAGCGGAATCAAGGCCAACATGCGCAGCGCGCCTTTGGCGGGCATGGCCGAGCGAGTGAGGGCGGCGGCGTATAAATACGCCAGTGGAATCACAATCAGCGTGCTCATCAGCGCTAATTTGACGCTATTGAATAAGCTTTGCAGCAAGCTGGCTGAATCGAGTACCGCTTCAATACTGCCTAAGCCCCATTGCTCGGTTTTAGGATCGAACAACGCTTGGCTTAAAATTGCCAATAAGGGGCCAGCTAAAATCAGTAGCAAAATCAGCACAATGCCGCTAGCAATCAGCGTGGCCCAGTATTCATTGCGCCAGCGAGTGCGCGGTGCTTCGAGGGTGAGTGTGGGGTTCATGCGCTCACCTCGGGCAAAAAGCAGCGCAGCTTGTCGGCAGGCAAATAAATCGGAATCAGTTGCTGCTCGGCAAGGCGCAATTGCGCCATTTCGCGATGGCTAATAATGACTTCCAGCTCAATGCCATCCCATTCATTAACCAATAGCCGCAGTCGGTAAACGCTGCCTAATAGCTCAAGCTGCAGTAACTTTCCTAAACCCACTTGCGGATCATTGCGCCATTGCGGCAATAGCTCAATGTCTTCTGGACGAATAAACACATCGTAGTGTTGGCCTTGCACCAAGGCGTTGGCGTGATGCGTTGCCAGCGTGTGGCGACCTAATTGCACCTGTTGGCTGCTGACGGCCTGCGTATGAAGCCAGTTGCAATGGCCAACAAAGCTGGCGACAAAACGGCTAGCAGGGTGTTGATAGATTTCTGCTGGCGTGCCAATTTGCTCGATGACGCCATGATTCATCACCACAATCCGGTCGGCCATGGTGAGCGCTTCTTCTTGGTCGTGCGTCACCATGATGGTGGTGATGCCCAGTTGCTGTTGCAGCGCTTTAATTTCGCCGCGTAAATGCGCGCGAACTTGCGCGTCGAGCGCCGAGAGCGGCTCGTCCAGTAGCAGTAAATTCGGCGAGGTGGCCAAAGCACGCGCCAGCGCAACGCGTTGTTGTTGGCCACCAGAAATTTGCGACGGATACTGTTCGGCCAAAGCCGAAAGACCAATTAAATCGAGCAATTCGTTAACGCGGCGCTGCTGATCTTGTGCGCGCCCCTTGAGGCCATAGGCGATATTGCGGGCAATTGTGAGATTGGGAAACAGCGCATACGACTGAAACACAATGCCGTAATCGCGTTGATTCGGGGCGGCGTAGGTAATGTCGCGGCCCGCTTGAGCAATCAGCCCGCGATCACACGATTCAAGACCAGCAATAATGCGTAGCAAAGTGGTTTTGCCACAGCCAGATGGCCCCAATAAGCAAACAAATTCGCCTTTTTTAACGGCCAGTGAGATATCGCGCAAAGCGCTAAATGCGCCAAAATTTTTACTCACGCCATGAATGGATAATTCAGCCTGCTGGCTGGCGATGGCGGGTGCTCGGTTCATACGAAATCCTTACGGTGGCTGGCCTTTTATGCAGTAGACCCAAAACAATGCTGCCCTACTCTTGCTGGTACAGGATGTTGCTGCGCGGTGGCGCGGGTTAAATAATTTGTAGGGGTATTGATATCAACCCTTTATTTAAAATGTGCTATGTGGATATACCTATGCAATTTACTGGTATTCATACTGAGTGTTGATGCTGTGCCGCAGGCACTTAAAACCATCAACACCCAATCTGAACATTTGCTGCCAATCTGCGGGCTTACTTTTTCGGCTCGGATTTGCTGTCGTAGCGCTTAGTCCACTCGGCGAGGGTTTTGTCGCGCATGGCGGCCGAAACGCGTAGATCTTGTTTGATCAGGCGTTGTTCGTAGTCCGCTGGAATATGTGCATTCGGTTTGGCAATGCCGGGCATGGCGACGATGGCGAAGTTCTTTTCATACAGCTCGTTGGCCGATTTTGATGCTGACCAATCGGCGAGTTTTTTCGCTGCTTCGAGGTTTTTGCTGCCTTTCATAATCGCAGTGGCTTCTAGATCCCAGCCTAGGCCTTCTTTTGGAAACACCAAAATCAATTGGCGCGCCACCGTCTTTGATTTTGGCTGCGCGGTATTCAAATGAAATCCCGATTGGGAATTCGCCGGCAGCGGCTTGTTTGCAAGGTTTTGAGCCGGAGTGAGTGTATTGCGCGATGTTATCGTGCAGTTTATCCATATACGCCCAGCCTTCTTTTTCGCCCATGATTTGCAACCAGGCACTCACGTCAAAGTAACCGGTGCCACTTGACGCTGGATTGGGCATCACGATTTTATTTTTGTATTCAGGCTTGGTGAGGTCTTTCCAGCTTTCGGGTTTTTTAATGCCTTGTTTGGCCGCTTCAACGGTGTTAAAGCAAATCGCCGCGCCCCATACATCCATGCCCACCCAAGCTGGTGGCGTGCGATCATCGACATAAGCTTTACTGAGTAGCTCAACGCCTTTGGGCGCATAAGGTTGCAGCATGCCGTCTTTTTCAAAAATCAATAATGACGATGCAGCTAGGCCCATCACCACATCGGCTTGTGGATTGGCTTTTTCTGCAAGTAATTTTGCGGTAATAATGCCGGTAGAATCTCTCACCCATTTGATTTTAATGTCTGGATTTTCGGCTTCAAATTTGGCCTGATACGCTTTGAGCTGATCGGCTTCCAGCGCGGTATACACGGTGAGTGTGGTTTCGGCCAAAGCCAGTGGTGCCGTCAAAAGTAGCGCCAGAGCAAGCGACAGCGAGGTGAGGGTTTTCATTGCACAAGCCTTATTGCGTGGGTTTAAAGTGGCGCTATTATGCTCAGCGCAAAGTGACAAACCGGTTACATCTAGATGAATTTTTTGTGCGCGATGGGTTCGCTGCACGAGCTCGCTGCTTGGCTGTTTTGGCTTATTTTGGCGTTGAATGCGTTGGGCCATTCCGTTTGCTGAGGCACGTTGCCTGCCGATTCTGTGTATTATGGATTCTCAATTTTGCCGAAGGGGGCGTAATGCGTCTGAATGTGTTTACCGATTATTGCTTACGCACATTGATTTATGTGGCAGTCCAAGAAAGGGGGATTGTGACGCGCAGCGAGATCGCCCACGCTTATGGCATTTCGGATAATCACTTGATGAAAGTGGTTAATTTTTTATCTCGGCATGGTTTTTTTAGAAACCTTACGCGGTAAAGGCGGTGGTATGCGTTTGGCTGTGCCCGCAGAGCAAATTATGGTTGGACGCTTGGTGCGTTTAAGTGAGGCCGATAGTCCGATGGTGGAATGTTTTGATCCAACGCATTCAATGTGCAGTATCGATGGCATTTGTCGTTTGCGCGGCGTGTTGAGTGAAGCCATGGCCGCTTTTTATTCGGTACTGGATCGCTATTGTTTGGCGCAGTTGGTGCTCAATCCGGTTGAGCTTAATGCGGTATTTCATGTGGCCTTGCCTGAGCGGCATCGCCCAAGCTAAAAGGCACTGCTAAATCCATGGCGTTTGAAAACGATAAATTAAAGCCGCAGGGACAATTTGCGGCGTTGCGGCATTTATTTGTCGCGCGACCACGGCTGATGTTTTCGGTGGTCGCTGGCGTAATTATGTTTTTTTGCTTTGTCGGCTGATTTTTCGCTGCTAATGCGCTTTTTACTGGCTTGGAATACCTGTTCGTGGCTGTATTTGATTAGCTTATCGATTTTAATGTTTCGTGCGCCCGGCAAACATATTCGGGCGGTGGCAAAAGTACAAGATGAGAATGCCAAGCAGGTGCTAGCCTTTGTTTGCTTGGCGGCAGTGGCCAGTTTGGTGGCGATTGTCTTGGGTTTAGCGATGGATAATCAGCTTAAAGCTTGGTTTAAATATGCACCATTGCTATTGGCTTTTATGACTGTGGCGGGCTCTTGGTTATTAGTGCCGACGTCATTTGCGATTCACTATGCCCATCTGTATTACCAGCACCAAGGAAAAATCCCTTTATTGCTGTTTGCCGAGCAGCCTGCTGAACCGACGTACCCCGATTTTTTGTATTTCTCTTTTACCATCGCGGTGGCATCGCAAACTGCCGATGTCGGCGTAGGTAGTGGCGCAATGCGGCGTTTGGTGTTGTTGCAGTCGATTCTATCGTTTATTTTCAATATGATAATTTTGGGATTATCAGTCAATATTGGGGCGAGTTTGTTGGTCTAAGCCAGCACACGAGTATTACCCTCCTTTTCACGCCTTGCTTATTCTTTGTAGCCAGCTTTAACGTTGATGCTGCCAAGTCAAGATAAAAATCGAGATGTTTGTCAGTGCATCGCTTGGCGTGTTTTCGTGCGGCTTGCGTCAGCCTGTACTAGTATGAATCAATCTTAGCCAGTGCGATTCCCATGATAAAAAAGATCCCTGCTGAATACATCAAACCGGGTATGTATATCCATGATTTAAATGTGGATTGGATGAATCATCCCTTTGTGCGTAACCGATTTGTGATTCAAACCGATGAAGAAATCGCCAAAATTACGGCTACCGGTGTGCGTGAAATTTATATTGATACCGCGCTTGGCCTGGATATGTCAGATGCGCCGACAATAGAAGAAGTGAATGCTGAATTAGATGCGGACTTATTACGGATTGCCGAAGCACCACCGATGATTATCAAAGTTTCATACGAAGAAGAGATCGGCCGGGCGAATAAAATTCATCAGCAAGCGACCAATGCCGTTAAAACCGTCATGCGTGACGTGCGTATGGGCCAAGCGATTCAGATGGATGATGTGGCCAATGTGGTCGGCGATATTACCGAATCAGTATTAAGAAATAGCGGTGCTTTGGTTGGTTTATTAGCGATTAAAAATAAAGATGAATACACTTTCTTGCATTCGGTTAGTGTTTGCACCTTAATGGTGACTTTCGCGCAATCATTAGGTATGGATCGCAATTTAATTCGTTTGGCTGGCATTGGTGGTTTATTGCATGACACTGGAAAAATGAAAGTACCTAATGAAATTTTAAATAAACCTGGGCGTTTAACTGAAGCTGAGTTTGCCATTATGCGCAGTCATCCTGAGGAAGGATGGAGTATTTTGCGGCAAATCGATGGTATGGAGGCGATTCCGCTGGAAATTACTTTGCATCATCATGAACGGATGGATGGTACTGGCTATCCACATAAATTACCGGGTAATGAAATTAGCCAAATGGCGCAAATGGCCGCCGTGGTGGATGTGTATGACGCAATTACCTCAGACCGTTGTTATCACGTAGGGATGCCTGCGACGGAAGGGTTAAGAAAACTCTGGGAGTGGAGTAAATTTCATTTTAACCCTGAATTGGTACAAGCTTTTATGCGTACTGTTGGGATTTATCCAGTTGGCTCTTTAGTACGTTTAGAATCAGGTCGTTTGGGAATTGTGATTGAGCAAAATGAAGGCAGTTTATTGCAGCCAAAATTAAAAGTAATTTTTAGTGCTAAATCCAACACATATATCACGCCTATTATTGTTGATTTAGCCAGACCCATGGGTAAGGGTGGGGCGGATAAGATAGTGGGCCATGAAGACCCCGCCAAATGGCAGATCAACATCGCCCGTTTTTTATTGCCTTAAACTCACCATTTATAAATAGATTGAATAAGGCAATTCTTGCTTATTTTTTGGCTTAAATTGGATTATTTATCCATTGCCATTTGCGTTTTTTCTTTTGCCGAGAAAATTCTGTAGCGTAATTCGATGCCTTCTGGCACATAAACCACGACTGGCAATTTGGCATTATAGCGATAGAGTTTTTCTGAATAGACCGCCACAAAAGCTGATTTTTTAGCTTCTTTTGGGTTGCAAGCCATCATTGTGCTGATACCGCTTTTTACTTCTGGTAATACCCAATAATTATAACCCCAGCCTTGTACGGTTTCTTCTTTGAGCTCGCCGGCTAAACGAGTTTGATTGCAATCGACTTCCATCATTTTACCGGCCAATAATTGCACACGATAAAGTTCAGGATTTTTAACTTTAGGTAATTGAATCACTTTACGTACAAAGCCCGCTTCTGCGGCTGGGTAAGCTTGCAGAGGATCTGGGCTAGAAGCAAATGCAGTTGCGCAAGTAATAGCACTTAAAGCAATGATGGCGTTGTGAAGTTTCATTTTTTTGTCCTATCTGGGCTTGCACGAATTATGGATATCGACGTGCAAAAAGCTTTGATTAATAGCGGATTTATCCATATAAAAGTCAATGCAGCCAGCTGCAACTGACACAATTTGAAGCATCATAAGGAATCTATTTGCTGAAAAGTAGCAACTATTCACAGAGAGCTAATGAAGTGCGTCACTTTATTTTGAGTATTTATTAATTGCCGCTTGGATTTCGGCAATGGCTTTTTCAATATCATCTTCACTAATTTCTGGCGCGGTCATAAAACTTTGATCATCAATATGGGTGCTAATGGTATTGATGTCTAAATTTTGAGTCGAAACAAATGCTTCGGTATCGTCAAATTCAGTATTTTCATGCCAATTAATCGCCAGTGCCGTTAGGTTATCACTATGCGCGCCACCACGTAATTCAGCCCGATCCATCAGTTGTGGTACCGAGAATAAAACCGGGAATGAAGACAAAAAATGATTGATTTCTGCTGCGCTTAACGAGCCCCAAAAGCCATCGGTGCACAATAAAATCGCATCGCTATCATTGAGGCTGACTTTACCGCCAATGTCTATTTCTGGTAATAAACTACCGCCTAAACAATTGTAGATTTTGTTTTTTTCTGCGTGATATAGGGCTTCTTCTTCTTCAGTAATGATGCCGGCATCCACTAATTTTCTTACTTTGGAATGGTCTCTGGTTTGAGCAATGGTTTGGCCGTTGCGAATCAAATAAAAACGCGAATCGCCAACGTGCGCCCAATACACGATGCCATCTTGGATAATACAGGCCACAATTGTTGTACGTGGCACTTCAATCAGGTGATGGGTAATTGCGTAGTTATAAATGGCATCATGGCAGCGCAATAAAGCATCATGCAAAAACTCATTGGGATTATGAATAATTGGCGTGGCTTTTTTTTGGAATTGGTCGCTGAGTAATTCGACGGTGATTTGCGCCGCGACTTCTCCGTGTAAATGGCCACCCATACCATCGGCTACGACCAAGAGCAGTGCATCACGGCTATATGAATAGCCATAACGGTCCTGATTATATTGCCGGCCACCTTTGCGGCTTTCTTGGAACACGGTAAATTTCATGATTGATCTCCGCGTTTCGGGCGAATCAATTCGGTCCATTTTTCGCTTGATCATATGAATAAGGCTGCCTTTTTTACGCGGCACTGAGCCCGGCTCCAGCAGTAATTTTTGTATTTGCAATACGCTTTGTGGGCGTTTTTCATGGTCAATTTCAAGGCATTGATGAATAAGGGCTAATAATTCAGGCGAATAACGATCACCATAAGCTTGCTCTAAACGTTGTACTTTATCTTCTTTCTCTCGACCATCAGCCGGTTGTGGTGCGGTGCCGGCGATGCATGCAAACATCGATGCGCCAACGCCATAAATATCAGTCCAAGGACCTAATTGTTCTTTTTTGCGATATTGCTCGGGTGCAGCAAAGCCGGGGGTATACATTGGCGTAAGTCGTGATTGCTCAGCAGTCAACGATTGGCGAGCGGAGCCAAAATCGAGCAAAACCGGCGAGCCATCTTTACGAATATAAATATTGGCGGGTTTAATATCTAAGTGCAGTAATTTATTCAGGTGAACTTCACGCAAACCATTGAGTAAATTAAAAAACACACTGCGAATGAGTTTTTCATCAACGCCTTCACGTTCATGATTAATTTGAATCTCTTTTTGTAAAGTACGGCCGCGCTCATATTCCATCACCATATACACGGTGTCATTGGCACGGAAAAAATTCAGCACTCGGACAATATTCGGGTGCTGAATTCTGGCGAGTGTTTTGCCCTCTTCAAAAAAACATTTCAAACCATGCCGAAACAACGCGATATGTTCTTCGCTCACGGCTTGCACGGCGACCCCTTCTTTGCGCAGCGCTAAAGAATTGGGTAAATATTCTTTGATTGCGACCGGGTAGTCGTGCTCATCGTGGGCTAAATACACAATACTAAAGCCGCCAGCAGATAAAAGCTTGGCGATGGTGTAGTTCTGTAATTGGTATCCGCGCGCGAGCGGTTGATTGCTTGGGGTGGCCATGCTTAGTTTTGGTTATACTCTGAGTAAATAGTCTAGGGCCTGTTGATGTTTGGCATTCTGCCGCAGCTTACGCAATTTTCGCGGTGAATGTAGCGTCAATAGACCATTAGTGTCAGCCCTACCGTCGTAAGTGTAAAGCGGCGCGTATTAAAGAAGGAAGTTATATGATTTATAGCATGACTGGATATGCAAGTGCCCAAAGAGAATTGTCCCATGGGGTGTTATCGGTTGAGTTGCGCGCCGTCAATCATCGTTTTTTAGATCTAAGCCTAAGATTGCCTGAGGAATTCCGTGCTTTAGAGGGCGCAATTCGTGAGAAGCTCAGTGGGCGTCTTAACCGTGGCAAATTAGAATGCCGTTTAAATTTTAATGTTCGTGAAGCGGCTAATACGCAGTTGCGCTTAAACAACGCTTTAGTCGCAGAGTTGCTGCGTTTAGCCGATCAAGTCAAAGAGCATCAAGCGAGCGCGGGCGATTTACGTATGGCCGATATTTTACGCTGGCCCGGTGTGATTGAATCGGATGCATTGCCAACCGAGCTATTGCAAGCGACTGCGCTTGAAGTGCTGGATGTGTGGCTTTGGTTGACTTCTTAGCCAGTCGTGCTCGCGAAGGCAGTAAGTTGGCGGCGATTTTATTAGAGCGTGTCGACGCGATGGACGCCTTGATTGCTGGCGTAAAACCATTATTGCCGCAAATTATCTCTGATTATGAAGCCAAGCTGACTTTACGTTTTGTTGAGGCCATAGGCTGTGGCGACGACGACCGAGTTCGCCAAGAAATGGTGATCTTTGCGCAAAAAGTGGACATTCTGGAAGAAATTGATCGCCTGCAAACGCATATCGCAGAATTGCGTCGAATTTTGCAAAAAGGCGGTAATGCCGGTAAGCGTTTAGATTTCTTGATGCAAGAGCTTAACCGTGAAGCCAATACATTAGGCTCGAAATCGGTTTCGGTTGAAACCACCAAAGTGGCGATGGAACTGAAAGTCTTGATCGAACAAATGCGCGAACAAGTACAGAACATTGAGTAGTGTTTTTTGACGTGTCATGACAGAGCATTTTTTCCCCTCTAAGCCCAGCAAATGCTGGGTTTTTTGTTTCTTGATGTGTCACGCCATGCGGCGTAATCTCACGTTTAGCTTGTACCCAAACATGTACCCAAACATGTACCCAAACATGTACCCAAAGCCAATTTTGGGTACAAGCTTTGGGTACAAGGTGTTTTCATACAGGGGTGGGGTATAGGGTTATGACTAAGTTTACGGATGTTGGATTAAGGCGCTGATTACGGGCGATATTCGCTTTGAAGGACGTGCTGACTCGATTGTTGCCGGCTTAGTTTTGAGTTTTAGTAAGAATGACAAAGTGCCGCGTTGGTTGTTTCGATATTCTTTTGCTGGGACACCACGAAAAATGGTCATCGGTAACTATGGGAATATGAGTTTGTCAGAAGCTAGAGCTCGGGCGCGTGAGCTGGCCGCGCACGTGCAGCTTGGCTATGACGTACAAGGTGAAAAAGACGCACGTATTGTCGAGGCTGTCGCAGCCATTGAGGCCGAACGCGCTTCGATTACGGTCAATGAGCTGGCTGAGGAATATTTAAACCGTGAAATCATCGGGCGCGTTAAACATCCAAATATCCCGATCAATCAATATGAAAAAAAATATCCGCCCATTTATCGGCGCATTAAAAATCGAGGCGGTCACGTCTTTGCATGTGGATGACATTCTTGAAGCCGTCCGCAAACGTGGAGCGCCCAGTATTGCGAATAAAGCATTGCGGATGCTGCAAAACATATTCGATTACGCCATACGCCGCCGCATGATTGCGGTAAATCCAGCCGCTGCATTTCGCACTAAAGACGCTGGCGGTGAATTAACTGCTAGAGATAGGGCGCTGTCGCGTACCGAGTTGGCCTTGTTGTTTGCCGCCATGAAGCAGGCCAAGGGCTTTAGTGTGCAAAATGAATTAACCATCAAGCTGCTGCTGGTGCTGTGCTGTCGCAAGATGGAGCTGTGTGCGGCGCAATGGGATGAATTTGATTTGGAAGCGGCAATTTGGCACATGCGCGACGACGATGTGAAAACAGGGAAGGGCTTAGACGTGCCTTTGCCACCGTGTGCTGTGGAATGGTTGCGCGAGTTGAAGCGCCTGTCTGGTGCAAGTCCGTATATTTTGCCTGCAAGAAAGATGCAGCACCGTGGATTACCGCATATTTGCGAAGGCACGATCGGTACGGCAATGGGTAAGCTCAAGCCGCACATGCCCGATGTGGAGGCCTTTACCGTGCATGATCTACGCCGCACTGCGCGTACTCAATTGGCTGCGCTGGGCGTGGACGTAATCACTGCCGAGCGATGCCTGAATCACAAAATCAAAGGCGTACACGGCACGTATGATCGGCATGATTACTTTGATGAGCGCAAAGCTGCGCTAATTAAGTGAGCGGACTTAATGCGAGAGCTGGAACAGGGCGGGAATGACAAAGTGGTGAACCTAAAAGACAAAAAGCGTAAAGCCGCTTAATCGAGTTTGCCGCGCCTATCTCGACGGAGAGAAAACGGGTAGCCCTGGGCCTGCTGGCGCGGCAATCAATTACAGGGATTGCGCCGAAGGGGGGCGTAATATGAGCATGAATGATTATTCATGGCTAAATAACGTAATGTACGACTCATTACAGAAAAGTTCACATTACATGACTGGTCAAGAGCATTAGCATTTAGAGCTGAATTATTAAGCGACAATAATTCGCGCTGGATGAGTCATAATCCGACAGGCCAAGGAAGAAATCCTGATGAAGTGGCGGCGCATGTTATCGACACTATTAACGGTCTACCCCCTCACCAAGCAGCCCTTATTCGTGCAGCCTTTACAGGGAGGCCGATACACATTGATAAGTTAGCTGAAACAATCCCAGAGCTAATGCCTTGCAAGCATGATGGTTGTATTGCGCTGCCATTTGAATATCGACAGAATTGCGTGTTGCAATGGACTGGTGCAATTCAACAAATCAACTTTAGAGCCGCAGGCAAAACCTATTGGCCGAATCATAGTCACATGAAAGCTGCGCGATTGTACTGGCGATTACGTGATAATTTGCTAGACCCTTGGTTGAGCGAAGCATTGGCAACACTAGCGGTGAATCATCAATCCTTGATCGAAATGCAGCCAGCCCAGCCCAGCAAGCCAAAATATAAAAGTGCCTCAAATCAATTATCGAGAGCGCAAATAAAGCTAATCTCAGTTCTGGCAGCTAAAGAAATCAGCAATGAAGTAATTGCTAAAATAATTGCTTTAATTCCAGATTTGGTGAGTAACGAAAAATCGGGTAAACAGTAAAACGAAGGAATTGCATAATGGTTGGCAGCTCAAAATTAGAAGAGTTATTAACGCAGCAAGAACTTGAGTCGCTGAACGGCGTATATTTTGCTGAGCTAGATGAACGTCCCTATCTCACATTTGAAGGGGTACGCGAAGCAAGCCGCGAACGAATGAGAAAGCGAAGGCGAGAGGCTATTGAAAAGTATGAAAGTGAAAGGCTACAAGATTTGCCAACAAGCACAGAATAATCGCCCATGGTGGTTTTTTTGTTGGCGCGAGATATTTGCAATTAAGCTAAAATTAACCTCGAATAGTGGGTGTCGCGCCGTGGGTTGTACCCAAGCTTGTACCCAGTGATAAATATGCATTTACAGAGCCTAGCTAGAATGCGGGTTTGAGTGTGATACTTAGTAATCAAGTTCATATCGAATAAACTATTGCGACTTGTTTGCTGGTTGTAGAGGATTTAAATATGGTCAAAGGTAATTTGCTGGTGGTGACAGCACCATCAGGTGCAGGAAAAACGACTTTGGTGGCAGCTTTGCTTGCTGCCGATAACCAAGTTCAACTCTCGATTTCGTTTACCACTCGCCCACCACGCGACGGCGAAGTGAATGGTAAGGATTACCACTTTGTCGATCGCGCCGAATTTGAGCGAATGATTGCGGCGGGTGAGCTGTTGGAATTTGCCGAGGTGTATGGCAATTATTACGGCACTTCGCAGCTGTGGATTAATGAAGTCATGGCCAATGGCCGGGATATTTTATTGGAAATCGATTGCCAAGGCGCCGAGCAAGTGCGTCGTTTATTCCCCGCGGCCATCGGCATCTTTATCTTGCCGCCTAGCTTGGCAACTTTGGAAAGTCGGCTGCGTGGTCGTGGCAAAGACAGCGATGAAGTGATCGCGCGCCGTTTGGCGGTCGCCAAAGAAGAGGTCAATCATGTCGATGAGTTTGATTTTGTGATTGTGAATGAGCATATCGATGATGCGATTCGTGACATCATTGCCGTGGTGCGTACACAGCGATTGACCTTAGCGCGTCAATCCGAGCGCCATACCGCCTTGATTTCAAGCTTAAAAGGCTAATTTTCGCAGTAAGTGATATAATATGCGGTTTCGCCCATCCACGGGCTAGCCGCACTCGGAGATAAACCCTATGGCACGTGTAACTATTGAAGATTGCCTTGATCGCATTCCTAATCGTTTTGACCTGACTTTGGCGGCTGCATTTCGTGCGCGCCAAATCGAAAACGGTTCAACCCCACAAGTAGAAAACAACGGCCGTGAAAAACCAACTGTGTTGGCATTGCGCGAAATGTCGGCAGGTTTGGTCGGTGTTGATATTCTGACTCGTACTCGTTCTTAATTGTAAACGATGCAGAATCTCTCTCTCACTTCAGCGGATGTACCGGCGTTAATTGATGCACCGGAAGTGATTGAGGAGGCGAGCCGGTTTTTAAATGAAAAAACGGCTTACCTCAAAAATGAAGACCGAGAGATGTTGTTCTCGGCTTTTTTGTTTGCTGAGGCGGCGCATCGTGGTCAGATGCGTCAGTCTGGTGAACCTTATATTTCGCATCCCTTAGCTGTAGCCGGCATTCTCACGCTATGGAAACTGGACGCACAAGCTTTAGCTGCGGCTTTATTACATGATGTGATGGAAGACAGCGGTGTGACTAAGCTCGAATTAACTGAGCGCTACGGCAAAGCCGTTGCTGAGCTGGTTGATGGTATGAGCAAGATCGACAAGCTGGAATTTCAAAGCCGCGAAGAAGCTCAAGCTGAAAATTTCCGTAAAATGCTCTTGGCCATGGCGCGCGATTTACGCGTGATGCTGATTAAGCTGGCGGATCGTTTGCATAATATGCGCACGATGGATTCGATGCGGGCGGATAAGCAAAAACGCATTGCCCGCGAAACCATGGAAATTTACGCGCCGATTGCCAATCGCATTGGTTTAAATGGTGTTTATCAAGAGCTAGATGATTTAGCGTTTAAATACATTCATCCGCGTCGATATTATGTTTTATCCAAAGCATTAAAAGCAGCGCGCGGCAATCGCCGAGAAGTGCTGCAAAAAATCCTCGATTCAATTCAAGCCAAATTACAGACTCAGCAAATTGATGCGGTTGTTACCGGTCGAGAAAAAAACTTATTTTCGATTTATCGCAAAATGCAAGAAAAGCATCTGAGCTTTTCTGAAGTCTTGGATATTTATGCGTTTCGAGTCATCGTTAAAGACGTTGCCCATTGCTATCTGACTTTAGGTGCTTTGCACGCCTTATTTAAGCCGATTCCGGGTAAGTTTAAAGATTACATTGCCATTGCTAAAACCAATGGTTATCAAAGTTTGCACACGACCTTATTTGGCCCTTACGGTACACCGATTGAGGTGCAAATCCGCACCAATGAAATGCATCGCATTGCCGATGCGGGTGTTGCCAGCCACTGGATGTATAAAAGCGGTGATGAAGGCTTTTCTGAAGTTCAGCAAAAAACCCATCAATGGCTGCAGTCTTTACTTGAGCTGCAATCTGAAAGTGGCGATGCGGTTGAGTTTCTTGAGCACATCAAAGTCGATTTATTCCCTGATCAAGTGTATGTGTTTACGCCAAAAGGCACGATTTTAAGTCTGCCCAATGGCTCGACCTGCGTAGACTTTGCCTATGCCGTGCATACTGATATTGGCAACCGCTGTATTGCTGCCAAGGTTAATCACGAGCTCGTGCCACTGCGTAATAAGCTTAAAAATTTGGCGATCACGTCGAAATCGTCATGGCGGCACATGCCAAACCCAATCCAAGCTGGCTGGCGTTTGTCACCACCGGTAAAGCGCGCTCACAAATTCGGCATTTCTTGCGCACCATGCGCTTTGATGAATCGGTGCATTTGGGCGAGCGCTTGCTCAATCAAGCTTTTTCCGCCTTGCATCAACCTTTGCAAGTCAGTGATGACGTGTGGGAAAAATATCTGCGCGAAAGTGGCGAAAAATCGCGTGATTCGGTACTGGCTGATGTGGGCTTAGGGCAAAAATTAGGCGTGGTGGTCGCTAAGCGCTTATTGCAATTAGCTGGCACTTGGTCGGAAGACGGACGCCAAGGTAAAAAACCAATGTCGGTGTCGATTCGTGGTACCGAAGGCATGGCAATTCAATTTGCCCGCTGTTGCAATCCGATTCCTGGCGATCCGATTTTAGGCTTTGTGAAAAAAGACCAAGGTTTGGTGGTGCATACGCATGATTGCCCACAAGTTTCTAAAGGCCGCATCGACGCTGAAAAATTGATTGATGTCGATTGGGATCCTGAAGTTGCTCGAATGTTTGATGTGCCGGTGAAAGTATTAGCAGAGAATGAGCGCGGTACTTTGGCAGCATTGGCGGCAGCTATTGCCGATGCCGATGCTGATATTTCGGCGGTGACGATGGGCGATATGGTCGATTCACATGAGCGCTATTTGAGCGTGCAATTTACGCTGCAGGTGAGTAATCGCTTACATTTAGCGCGGGTGTTAAAGAGTTTACGCAGCTTGCCGACGGTGTATCGTTTACAGCGGGTGCGCGCGCTGTAGCTAAAACAGCGCAAGCAAAATTAAGCATTCCCCTCGATCGAGGCGAATGCTTTTTTATTTCAGTAAGCGCAAATTGAATGGCAGGCGATACGGCTGCGCTTTGCTGGCGTTGACCACCCCTAAAATGCAAAAAATCAAATGGCAAATTGCCACCACCGGCAAGATTAAAAAACCGATCAAAACAAACATCAGTACCCAGCCTACGGCGTAGCCCAGCATGGTGGTGATCGACCAATTGAGTGCTTCTTTGGCTTGATCTGTTACTGCGGCATCGTCTTGTTTGACTAAATAAATAATCAAAGACGGGATAAAACCAAAAAATAAAGTGCCAAGCCAGATTAGCAAAATAATATTTTGGCTTTCGTGACTGGGTGTTGGGTTGATTTCGATTTCATTCATAACAACTCCTTGTTCGTGCTTCGGGTGACGCATTCAATTGATAAGCATACTACAAACTTACTAATCCTTGGTGCGTTAGTCAAAATTCACCATCCAACGTCGTTCTTCGGCCAAGCGCGCACAAATTTAACCCAGATTGACAGCTGCAATGCGGGTTAGAGCTGCGCGGCGTCAAAAAAACACCCAGTTAGCATGATAAACTGACGATCTCTTTGCCTCGGGGGCTGATTTCATGATTCAAATTTCAATCAATGGAGAAGCGAAAACTTTTCCTGCTGCGCTCAATGTCACTGAGTTAGTGGTGGCTTTAGATTTGCTCGATAAGCGGATTGCGATTGAGCGCAATGGTGAAATCATTGCAAAAAGCCAATATACGGCGACCATGCTGGCCGATGGGGATGTGCTAGAAATGGTGGTTGCTGTGGGTGGTGGTTGAGGTATAAGCCTGTAGGTATTATTTAATATGGTCCACAGAAAGATACCACTAAAAAATTCGTACCACCCATAGCCCGCTTTGGTGTTGAGCGCAAAATAATTCATTGCTACGCAGGGAGTTTACTATGTCAGATGTGTTTCAAATTGCCGGTAAAACGTATCAGTCACGCTTGATTGTTGGCACAGGTAAATATAAAGATTTCCAAGAAACGCGTGCCGCCGTGGATGAGTCGGGCGCAGAGATTGTCACTGTAGCGATTCGCCGCGTCAATATTGGCCAAGATGCCAGTCAGCCGTCGTTATTAGAGGCTCTGCCACCATCGCAATACACTTACTTACCCAATACTGCCGGTTGCTACAATAGTGAAGACGCAGTGCGTACTTTGCGTTTGGCGCGTGAATTGCTCGATGGCCATAAATTAGTCAAGCTCGAAGTCTTGGGTGACCCCAATACGCTGTATCCCAATGTGCGTGAAACCTTAAAAGCGGCAGAAATCTTGGTTGCTGATGGTTTTGATGTGATGGTGTATACCTCGGATGACCCGATTATTGCCAAAGAACTCGAACAAATTGGTTGTTGCGCGATTATGCCGTTAGCGTCTTTAATTGGCTCGGGCATGGGGATTATTAATCCATGGAATCTGCGCCTGATTATTGATTCGGCCAAAGTGCCGGTGTTGATCGACGCCGGTGTTGGTACGGCCTCGGATGCGGCGATTGCGATGGAGCTCGGTTGCGATGGGATTTTGATGAATACCGCCATTGCCGGTGCGCGCGACCCAATTCGGATGGCCAGAGCGATGAAATTGGCGGTCCAAGCCGGTCGCGATGCCTTTTTGGCGGGCCGTGTTTCCGCGCAAACTGTATAGCGCTGATCCATCAAGCCCAGTGACCGGGATGATTGCTGCTGCGAAATAAAAATTAGAGAACAAGCTGTTCTGAAATTTTGAGTAATCAGGGTATTGCCTTGCTGCTATCGCTAATCGTATGCTGCAAGCCAATACCCTTTTTTTATTTGAGATGCATATGTGCTTAATTCGCTACGCTAATTTAGATGATCTGGATGCTCTGGCTGCCGTTTTTGATGCTTACCGAGTGTTTTATCAAATGCCCAGTGATCTGGCTCTCGCGCGGCAATTTTTAGGTGAGCGCTTGGCTTTGGGTGAGTCGGTGATTTTGCTCGCCGAAGGTGATTCTGGTGCGGTGCAGGGTTTTATCCAACTTTATCCTTTGTTTAGTTCATCGCTATGCCAGCGCATTTTATTACTCAATGATTTATACGTGATTGAAGCGGCGCGCGGGCAGGGCGTTGCACGTCAGTTAATGCAAAAAGCTGCAGCACATGCCAAAGCTGTTGGTGCGGCGCGACTTGAACTCTCTACCGCGCACAGCAATACCCGAGCGCAAGCATTGTATGAATCATTGGCGTATCAACTTGATCGTGAATTTCGTAATTATTCCTTGGCCGTTTGAGCCTTGAAACGTGGGTAAAGCTTGGTGAAATCGGCCAGTCGTTTTACCATACGCGTATTCAATAAAAATGCCGCTGCTAAACCGATGCTGCGGCATTTTTTATCCGGTAAAGCATAAGGAAATAGCATGGAAAACGAACAAAATCCCGCAGTTGACAGCGAAGACAATGCGCTCAAACAACGCCGTATTCGTAGCTTTGTTTTACGCCAAGGTCATTTGTCGAGCGGCCAAGCGCGAGCTTTAGAAGAATTTGGTCCGCAATTTTGTATTGATTACAGCCCCAATGCGCTGGATTTAGACCAAGTCTTTGGTCGTAAAGCGCCGCGCGTTTTAGAGATCGGTTTTGGCATGGGCACGGCAACGGCAGAGATTGCGGCGCAGCGCCCAGAGACCGATTTTTTAGGCGTAGAAGTGCATACGCCAGGCGTGGGTAGCTTATTAAAATTGATGGGTGAGCAGTCATTAAGTAATTTGCGCATCGTGCAACACGATGCCGTTGAAGTATTAGAAAACATGCTGCCAGTGGATAGTTTGGCTGGCGCGCATATTTTCTTTCCTGATCCATGGCATAAATCGCGCCACAATAAGCGCCGCTTAATTAAGCCTGAATTTGTTGCACAATTGGTCTCGCGGATTCAATCGGGTGGCTATTTGCATTTGGCAACCGATTGGGAAGATTATGCGATGCAAATGTTGGCGGTGTTAAGTGCTGAACCAACATTAGAGAATACTGCGACCAGTCCAACAGGCTTTGCTGAGCGTCCTGAATACCGCCCGCTGACTAAGTTTGAAAACCGCGGCATTAAATTAGGCCATGGTGTTTGGGATTTAGTGTTTAAGAAAAAATAAGCTTGGGGCGATTACGCTTTAGAAAAGTCATTTTCCGCCGATATAAAAGAACTAGCGCCTGTCGCTAGGCTTGCTAGAGTTAATCATATTGTATGGGCGGGAGCGTAATATGCACCAATTAAAACTGATTCTTGTCTTGCTGGTGACCGTGTTCGGTCTAACAGCTTGCGCTAGCTCGGGAAAAATAGCGGGCGACGACATGCCTCCTGCGGTTTTACCCACTAAAGTGACCGCAGTGGGACATGGCGCAATGCCGCTTGGCGAGGGTTTGAGCCAAGCGCAGCGACACTTATTGGCGATGCGAGCTGCTAAGCTCGATGCGTATCGATCATTAGCGGAAACCGTTGCTGGCATTAAAATTGTCGGTAGCAGCACCGTTTCTGCAATGGCGCTGACGAGCGATAGTTATAAAGCCTATGTTGAGGCTTATCTACGTGGCGCTAAAATCGTCAGTATTACGCCATTGCCGGATGGTGCTTTTGAAACCATTTTAGAATTAACGCTTGGTGGTGATTTTTATCGCGCCGCGCCACCAGTGAAAGAGGCTGTTGTCGCACCGCCAGCAGCGCATACCCCCGCTGCACTAACGCCAATGCCCGCAGTGCCGCAACCCTTAGCAGCGCAAATTTCACCGACTCAAAATTACTACCTCTCCTTGTGAAAAAATTGATTGTTTTTTGCCTGTTATGCCAAATGGCATGGGCCGCTGAATTTGAAGGAATTGCGCCGGTCGGTTTAGATGGGCTGGCTGCGGCGCGAACATTGGCGGTGCAAGACGCGCTAGAAAATGCCGCGCTGTTTAATGGCGCGCAAGTGACGAGTTTAAGCGTCAAACAACAAGGGCAATGGGGCGAAACGACCAAAGTGAGCGGTACGCCGCAAGGTGATTATCAGCTGCTGCGAGAGTGGCAAAGCAATGGCTTTATCCACGTTGTTGTCAATATTGCGCCACCTGCTGCGCCAGTGAGTAAAGCCAATACGCCCACTCAGCGTCCAGCCAATACCGCCCGTTGTGATTTAGATGATTTACGCCGTAAGGTGCTGATTTCGTATTTTTGGATTGAGCATCCGGCACAAACGCAAGATTTAGATCGGTTTCCCGAAGGAATTCAAATCGAGCTGGTTCGCCAGTTGTACGACAGCCAACAGTTTTTACCGCAACGCGCACCGGGCGTGGCGGTGTTTGATGTGTTGCCGCAATTTGTCGATCCTTTATTGCAACCTGAACGAGTACGTGCCTTGGCGCAGCAATATTCAGTGCAATTTATCGTTGGCGGCATTGTGCGCGATACCTCAATGCTCGGCGAGCGCTACACCCTGGCCTACGGCTCTGACCTTCGCCCGTATGAAAAAAAATCAGTGGCGAGCTTACCGATTCTCAATTTTGCCCAAGTTGGCGTTAAAGCCGTGCCTGCCGCACGTCGCTTTGATTTAGATTTATTTGTCTTTGATGGTGTATCGGGAGCGCTAGTTAATCGGCACCGAATTGCTGGTAAAGCCAATGGCGAAGTGGTGCAAGATCTGGGTAGTGCTTTGGGTACCGCAGGTTTTGCTGCGACTGATTATGGCCGGTTGGTGAACGATAAACTGAAAGAAGCCAGTCGCTTAGTGGCACAAGATTTAAGCTGTATTCCGTTTTCGGCCAAGATTACGCGGGTTGAAAAAAACTCGGTGTATATCGATGCAGGCTATACATCTAATTTGCGGCCTGGCGATACCCTGCAGGTTTATCGTATTTCACCGACGGCAATGCCGGTTGATTCGGCAAATTTTGCGCCGACAACGCGTTTAGGTATGCCAGAACAAAAAGGCGGCACATTCACGGTGCAACAAGTGCAGCCTTTATTTGCGATGGGAAGGATCGACGGCTTGAAAGTGGAGCCGGGTGATTATGTTCGTTTTGTTGGATCGGAGCGAAATAATGATTAAGAAAACACTACTAATATTTTTGATGCCCACCGTGCTGTGGGCCAATGAGCCAGCGCATAAAGCTGAAACCAAACCGATTAAGGCCGCTGAATCGCATGCGCCGGCGGGCGCTGAAAAACCGGCGGAAAAATCGCGTCATGCGGCACCTCAGCAAATGAGTTCGCCGATTAAAATCGCTCAACCCGAAGGCGGGCATGCTGCCGAGCCTGCCGCCGCCCCTGAAGTGATGCCGGTCAAACCGCCGCCGGTAGTGCGATATGTTGCGCCACAATATACCGCGCCTACAGTGCATCGGCCGGTGGTTCGCTCTAAAGCGCCGGGGGCGCATGGTGCGGCAAAATCCAAAACACACGCCAAGTCGAGCACTCATGCTAAATCGTATCGGGCAACACCGGGTTTTGTGCGGGTATTGCCGGCATCGCAAATTCCAAGCTATGCCATTTTGCCGCCAGCTAAAGGAATGAGTTCGGCGACAAAAAATCGCCCAGCTTGGGGACAAGAAGTTGAGGCGACTAAAGTGCCAGAGCCTGAAATGCCGGTGCCGGGACGCAAATTAGCAGCACCGCAATTTTATACGGAGAAAAACTCCGAACTGCGCTGGCAATATTATAGTTACCCTTAATTTGAGCCATGATTGGATGAGCAAAAAAGCAGCGTTTTTACGCTGTTTTTTTTTTTGTTGTATTTTTAGCTTGATTAATTCAGATTGAATTTCGATTGATGCAGTCGCTGTAGCAGTGTATTAAACTCGACGCTGAATTTATCGCAGTGCTGGTGTTTAATTGAGGGGGTGCAATGTTACGCAATCGACTGCAGCGTTTTAAATTATTTAAAAAAATAAGTTCATTGGTTGCACCCATTGATCAGCGTATTGATTTTGATAAGCAAGCATTGTCTGTATTAGAATCGCATTTTGCCAGCGATCAAGATGAATATCTAACCCAATTTAGAATTAAATATGCATTAGATGAATTGATTGAATCAGCATCAACAGATACCGTGCGTTTACAGCGCGTGATGCATTGGGTACATCATCTTTGGCAGCACAATGGCCAAAACACCCCTAGCCAAAATGATGCGATGACGATTGTTGAAGAGGCCGCGCAAGGGCAACAGTTTCGCTGCGTTGAATATGCCATCGTTTTAGCAACAGCCTTGGCAGCCTTGGGTTTCCCAGCCAGAATACTGAGTTTGATGACGCAGAATGTTGAGCATAAACGCTCAGGTGCCGGTCATGTGGTCACGGAAGTGTATTTACATGATTTAGCCAAATGGGTGATGGCAGACGCACAATGGAATATTATGCCAATGCTCAATCAGCAAGCGGCGAATGCGCTGGAACTCACGCAGGCGATTTATCAAGGAGATGATAATTTGAGTTTGCAGTCAACGACGGTAATTAAACCTAAATATTATTTAAAATGGATTAAACCGTATTTGTATTACTTTACTACGCGTTTAGAGCATCGCTATGATTTTAATGCGAATGCAACGCAAATTCGCTTAATGCCAATTGGCGCGAAAACGCCTAAAGTATTTCAAAGAAAATATCCTATTTCTGCCGCAACAATGACGCATATTTTGGCAGATTTTTATCCAGATAAAGATCGAATTAAAATAATTTAGTTTGGTTGTAAATAAAAAGGCATAAACCTAAAAGTTTATGCCTTTTTATTTCAATGTTTGCATTACAGTGTTCTGTTTATGGCCTCAAAGGCGAGTCATCAAACTTTTGCATGAACACTCATTTGCATTTGTTTTCGCGTAATACCGAACCACTAAATTGCGCGCTGAGTTTAGCCAGTTTATCGCTTTGCTGCAAATTGAGGTTTTTAAAGCTAAAGCTCGCTTGTTTTAGGGTATCGTCTTTTTCGCGCACCACGGCTGATTTGACGCCAAGGGCTTTGAGCTCAGCCAAATGGCGCTCGCCTGCTTCACGATGACTAAATACCCCAAGTGAAATCGAATTTTGCCAACGACCGCCATTGTTGACGACAAAATAATCCGTGACGCCCATTTCGGCCAGTTGCGCGGCTTTTTGTTTGGCGATTTCTAATGTGGCCTGCGGCGGCATATACACCCAAACCTTACTCGATTCGCCACTGGCGGTTTCGCTGGCGTTTAAGCTTAGGTTTTGAATTTTAGTGCGGGCATTGTCGATTTGATCGCCAGTAATCCCAGCCCAGCGCCAGCAACGGCCAATCTCGGCCACCGGCGTTGGCGTTGGTTTGCTGGTTGGGGTTGGCTTCGCAGTTGCAGTTGCAGTTGCAGTTGCAGTTGCAGTTGCAGTTGCAGTTGCAGTCGCCAGCGGTGCGCTCGTCGTCACAGGCTCACTGGCGACGTTAACCGCAGTGGCTTGGCCTAATTGCCCGGTGACGACTTTCACTGCGCTGGCATTTTTTTCGCGCTGACTGAGCTCAATAGAAGACGCTGGCGTTTCGAGTTGAGAAAAACCATAGACCGCTAAATTGGCAATAACGAGTGTAATAAACAGCCATTTCATGGGCTTAATGTTCCTGCGTCTGCAGTGAGTAAAGCGGCTAAACCGTCGAGCACCAGATTATCCACCGCAATCGCCTTGGCGTTAAGTAAAGTTTGTAAATAGGCGGCATCGCCACCGAAAACAATCACTTGCTCGATAGGATGACCATGGGCGAGTGCGGCGCTGAGTGCTTGCTCGATGGAACCGATGATGGCCCGAACACAACCGGTTTCGATGGCGTCTAGTGTTGATTGGGGAAAGGCTTGCAGTGTGCCGTTCGCATGCGGCAAGCGGGCGGTGGCTTGATGTAGCGCCGATTTCATTAGCCCAAGGCCCGGGGCGATGCTGCCGCCTAAATAATCGCCATTGGCCAGTAGGGTATCGATGACAATGGCGGTGCCCGCCGAAATAACCAAGAGGTTTTGCTGTGGAAAGTGCTGGCGAGCGCCTAAAATGGCCGCCCAGCGATCAGGGCCTTGCTCGTGAAGCTGTGGATAGTGATTCACAATGCCTAGCGCATGGCGAGTGACTTGCAGCCATTGTGGTCGCACTTGCCAGTGCTGGCTAAAGAGTTGATCGATTTGCTGTTGTAAATCAGCGCCGCCGACTGCGCCAGCCTAAAATTTGCGCGCCAGCGGGTAAGTTGGCGCATTGTTGCCAAAGCTCGCTGCTGGTATGGGCAACGCCGCTGCGGCCTGATGGGCTGTGTCGCCATTTGATTCGGCTATTGCCTAAATCAAGTAATAAATAGGGCGCTTGGCACATTATGTAGCCCGCCTTAAGCTCACATCGCCGGTATGAATCAAGCATTCACCATCGGGGGTATTGAGCCGCAGAGAACCATCAGTGCTTAGTCCTGCAAAATACCCTGTTTTTATTTGCCCATTCGGGGCAATGGCATTGAGTAATTCAGTGGGCCATGCATGAAGTGCTTCCCATTGCGGACGTATCGACGAAAAACCGCTTTGGGCAAATTGGCTGAGCGTGGTTTCTAATTTATTGATTAATCTCGCCAGTAATTCATTACGCCCGCAATTTAAGCCTGCCGGCACTAAGCTGGCGGCCACTTGATCGAGTTGGTTTTGCGCTTGAGCGGGTAGGGCGATATTGAGCCCGATGCCAATCACCACGTGCGAAGGGCCAAGGGCATCGCCTTGCATTTCAATTAAAATACCGCCCACTTTGGCCCATTGTTGGCGATCAAGTTGCAGTAATAAATCATTTGGCCATTTTAGCCCGATTGCCGTGACGCCTGCTTGGCGCAGCACGCTAGCTACCGCAACGCCAACGGCCAGAGGTAGACCTGCCAATTGCGCCGAGCCACCATCAAAGCGCCACGCTAAAGAAAATAATAAACTGCCACCGAGCACGCCCATCCACGGGCGACCTAAACGCCCTCGGCCGCCATCTTGCCATTCGGTGACCAGTAATTTGCCATGCTGTGGATCAAGCAATAATTGTCGATTGGTTGAACCTAGGGTATTGCTCACAAGAACATTGGCGACGCTACTGGACTGCAAATACCCCTGGATTAGGGCTTGGTCTAGCCAATCAATCGGCTGTTCAAGGCGGTAGCCAACTCCGTGGCGACGTATTAGGTTAACGCCGTAGGCTTTCGGCTTTGGCTAGCCCCAGTGAGACACTCGCACGGGAAATAGCCAGGCGTTGGGCAATCTCGGCACCCGAGGTGAAATCGTGCGCATTAAGCTCGCGCAGAAGGCTGATGGTATCGTGCATGGGGCGATTTTACTGCAGATTGGCGCTAGCGTGCGCGTAGATCGACGCGGTAGGCGCGCAAGTTGGCGATTGAGTTCAACATTGTGGCGATGGATGTTGGATTTGCCGCTATGGGCAAACCCAACGTGAGTCGAGCTTAGTTCGTTGGTGCCGCAATCTTCGCCGGTTCACTACCACCCATGGTTTCAATGGTGTGGTTTTGATTGGTATAGATACAGATATTACCGGCAATTTCGAGGGCTTTTTTCACCACAACTTCAGGTGATAAATCGGTGTTTTGCAATAATGCGGTCGCCGCCGCTTGCGCAAATGCGCCACCGGAACCAATAGCGGCAATGCCTTCTTCGGGCTCAAGCACATCGCCATTACCGGTAATGACCACCAAGGTCGCCGTTGGGTCTGCCACAATCAGCATGGCTTCGAGTCGACGTAGCATCCGATCGGTACGCCAGTCTTTAGCCAACTCAACCGCCGCGCGGGTTAAATGGCCCTGGTGTTTTTCTAATTTGGCTTCAAAGCGTTCAAACAACGTAAAGGCGTCCGCCGTGCCACCGGCAAAGCCGACAATCACTTGGTCGTGATACAGCTTGCGCACCTTTCTGGCTGTGCCCTTAATGACGACATTGCCCAAAGTGACTTGGCCATCGCCGCCAACGGCCACGTGTTTGCCACGACGTACTGAGACGATTGTTGTGCCGTCAAATTGTTCCATGCTGAACTCCTGTTTTTAAATAAATTTGGGTTCTAGATGGCATCAGTTGGATGAAAAGCAAGCCAGCTTGGGATTATTTGCGTCTTTCCATTTGCAACATGTCAGCAATGCCCATCACCCGCAGTAAACCCAGCACCAATTCATTAATGTTGATAATGCGAATTTCTTTTGCCTTGCTGTAACCATGTCATGGCCAAATTGAGGATTTGTCCGGCAGATTCAAAATCAATCTGATCAATTCGCGAAAAATCCAGCGTGGTCACGGATTGATCGTTGACCAGATCGGCTATTTTTTGGATCAACTGCGGTTGTTCGGCCGTAATAATGCCGATGAGTTGGGCTTCTTGATCGGCCTCATTGGCCAGTTCAGCGCGCGCTTTGGCTTCATCGAGCGCAATTTGTTGGCTGTCTTTCGGCGCTTGCGCAATATCCCAAGAAGGTGGCGACACCTCATAGGTAATTGCATAATCAACCGCTAAATTTTCAAACGCTTCTTGCTGACCTAAAATCTGATGTATTTCGATCAACAGCAGCCAAAATGGGGCTTCGGCAGGTATACGTCGACCCACTTCAATTTTATTATTAATCAGCGAGATTAAATTTTGTGCACCAATCAATTGCAACTGACCTTGCTCTTTATTGCGCCGTGGTAAAACCGCAACTAATTCAGCCGCACCTAGTGCATCGATTTTTTGCACCTTACTAAAATCGACACGAATATTTGGATTTTTTTTACGTAATGCCAAAAATTGCTTGGCTTCTTTTTCTATGGTTTCAATCCCTAGTTTCGCTGGGAAGACATAGTAAGCAGAAGTGCTGGCAACTTGCGGTTGATGCTGACTATGCTGACGCCAAATTGGCGGAGTTTTTTCAAAAGTGATGACAAATTCAAGCGCTAAAGCATCAAAGGCTTCGCGATTGTCTTGTTGTTGGTATAGCTCAAACAGCATTAACCAAGGCTCAAGCCGGCGTTGACCAATAAATTCAGGCCGATCGGCCTCTAAAATGCTGATTGCTGCTGAAAGTTGACTGTTGGCGTGTAGCATGGCAGCCTGCTCTTCAGCTGCCGATAAACTATCGTGATTAGTTTCGACTTCAATTTTTAATAGCGATAAATCGTATTGCTGAGTCTCATGATGTTGCGGCTCAGTCGGCTCTGTAGCGAGGGGAATGATGGTTTCCGGACCAAATGGGCGAGATTGTGTTGCAATGCCTTCTCGGCTTGCCGCTACCGTGATGGGCGCGGTCTGCGTTAAAACTTCATTACCATCTTGATCTTTTTTTACGAAAAAAACGAAAACACTGCTGATATCCTATTGGTGAAATCACTCAAAGCGCTTAGATTTTACTGCTAATATTCATTAAGTATAGGTGAACGAATGATGCGCAGCCTAGGGTCTTATTTACAAGCAAAATATTCGCTAATTCTTTGTGACTATCTCATTTAAATCTATATATGCTTAAATCATTTTTTCAGCGCCAGCGCTGGTTTCGTTTTGCAATATATGTGCTGGCCAGTATTTTATTGCTGGGCGCATTGGTGCATTGGGCATTACCACCGCTGCTGCGACCGTGGCTAGAAAAAGAAGCCAGCCAAATATTACACCGCCCAGTTAAAATTGGTGAATTGGCGATTAATCCTTATTCACTGCAATTTGATTTAAGTGATGTCGCCGTGCGTGATCAATACGGTCCATTTGTGAGCTTTAAATCTTTGCAAGTGAATGCCGAATGGCGCTCAATCTGGCGAATGGCGCCCGTGGTGCGCAGTATTACTTTGGATACGCCTAAGGTAACACTCATTCGTCTGGCTGCCGATCGTTATAATTTTTCTGATTTAATCCCCCAAAAATCCCAAACGACTAAAACCGATGAACCGCTGCCGCGATTTTCGCTAAATAATATTCGCATTATTGGTGGCGATATTCGCCTAGATGATCGTGTGGTTGGCGCAAATCAAACTCTTGATCAGCTCAATTTTTCATTACCATTTTTATCGACCTTACCCCAAAGAATTAACGAATATATTCAGCCGCAACTTTCCGCTCGGTTTAATGGCCGTCCCTTTGAATTAAAAGGAGAAAGTAAACCGTTTGAAGATAGTTTAGATACCTTACTAAAAATTAAAATTAATCAGCAAGACCTGACACCATTTTTGGCTTATGCGCCAAATTTCCTCAGGGGATTGCGGTGCCATCGGCGGTATTGAGCGCTGATGTCGAGATGGTGTTTCGCCAGCAAAAAGATCGTGCCGATTTATTATTTAATGGTCATTTACAGCTGAATCAAGCCGCGATTACGCAAAACAGCCAGTCTTTTATTGCGCTCGACCAGCTAAAGGTCGAACTGAAAAGTGTTAAACCCCAGCTGGCAGAATATCGTTTTGGTTTGATTGATGTACGTGGTTTGGATGTGCAATTGTCGCGCAATCAGGCTGCCGTTTTTAATTGGCAAACGTTAGTTCCTGAAACCACGGCCAATGCAAAAGCAACGGCAGAGCCAGCTGAAAAAAATTCAACTTTATTGGCGTTTAATGAGTTGAAAGTGACGGATAGTCAGCTGCATTGGCTCGATCAAGCGGTCAACCCCAAAGTAGAGACTGCATTGCAAGCGATTGATTTGAAGATTAAAAATTATTCAAATCAAAACCACGCGCCATTCCCGGTGCAATTTGCGCGCGAAAACGCAGCAAGCGGCGAGTTTAGCCGCAGAATTGCAAGTGACAGCCTCGCCACTTAAATTATCCGGAAAAAATAAACGCTTCACAGGTTCGAATTGCTGATTATGCTGGCTATTACCAAGCTCAATTGCCAAGCCAATTAGCGGCCACGGTTGGCTTTGCCACCGAACTCGAGCTGCAGGCAGATCCAATGCAATATGCATTAAAAAATCTGCAGCTGGATATTGATCGCTTTACTTTAACCGCAGCGAAAACCAAAAAAACCAGCGTTAAGCATCGAGCAATTGCAATTGACTGAAGCCAGTATCGACTCAGCCACTAAAGCCGTTAAAGTGGGCAATCTACTCAGCAAAAATGGGTATTTAAACGTATTGCAGCAAAAAGATGGTGAACTTAACCTCTTGCAATTACTGCCAGAGTCCAAGGGTAAAAAACCAGCACAATCTAAAGCGAGTCCTGAGTGGTCTGTTTTATTGCAATCTGGACAATGGCAAGATTGGAAGGTTGAATATATTGATCAGCGCATTGCCAATAGTAAACCCCTGATTTGGAAAAATATCGCATTAAATTTAAATAATGTAAACAGTCGGCCCAATTCACGCGCCACGATGAGTTTGCAGGCGCAAGGCGGGCGTAGCGCCAAAATCAAAGTGGCTGGTTCATGGGTGCCACAGCCGTTTGCTGCGAATTTAGATTTAGATTTAGCCAATTTTGATGCCGCGTATGGCCAGCCGTATTTTAATCAATATGTAAATATTTCTTTAGCACGTGGCTTTTTAAACGCTAAAGGAAATTTACGTTTGGCTTTAGAGCCCAAACTATCGGCGACTTATACGGGTAATTTGAGCGCAAATAATGTTTATGCGCTGGATAAAATAACGGGCAATGACTTTTTGAAATGGAAAAGTTTTTATATTGGTGGCATCAAAGCGCAGTTATCACCGCTGAATATTGATATCAATGAAATCGCGTTGAGTGATTTTTATTCGCGCTTGATTTTGTCTGCCGATGGTCGTTTAAATTTACAAGACGTCATGGTTAAAGATGCTGGCGAAGTTTCTGTGACCACCGAGCGTACCACTGAGCGCAGCGCCGCGACTGCCAGCGCGCCCATCGAAGCCGAAAAAACCTTAGCCCAAAGTAGTGGCCTAGATATTCCGATTAAAATCAACAAAGTAACGCTGAATAATGGGCAAATTCAATATACCGATTTATTTATCAAACCGAATTTTTCTGCCAATTTAACCGAAATGGGTGGGGTGATTGGTGGTTTGTCGAGTAATGAAAACGATAGAGCTACGTTGAATTTGCGCGGTAGTATGGATTATGTGGCGCCGGTGGAGATTCAAGGTAGTTTAAATCCGCTGTCTAAAACCTTATTTATTGATTTGAAAGGTGGTGTTAAAGGTTATGAATTAACCAATGCATCGGCTTTTGCCATTAAGTACGCAGGATACGGCATCGAAAAAGGCAAAATGTCGATGGAGGTTGCGTATTTGATTGAAAATCAAAAATTAACCGCCAGTAATAAAATATTTTTAGATCAATTGACTTTAGGGCCAGCCGTTGAAAGTGTGACGGCAACTAAATTGCCGGTTAAATTTGTGCTGTCTTTACTCACCAATCGCAAAGGGCAAATTAATTTGAACTTGCCGATTCAAGGTTCACTCAATGATCCGCAGTTTAGTTTGGGTGGCATTATTTGGCAGGCGCTGGTGAATGTGGTTGAAAAAGTGGTGACCTCACCCTTTGATGCATTATCCGATGCCTTTAGCGATGGGCCGCGTTTGTCGTATATTGATTTTGCTTCGGGTAGCGCACAATTAAATGATCAGGCGCAATTGGTAATTCGTAATTTGTCACAAGCCTTAATCGACAGGCCAAGTTTGAATCTAGATATTATCGGTTGGGCGAGCCTAGCGAGTGATGCCGAAGGCTTGCGGATGCAGGATTTAAATAAAAAAATGCTGAAAATAAAAGCTGCTCAATTGGGTGAAAAATCTGAATCAATGGATTCGGATACTGATTTGGCCATTAGCACCGCTGAACGTGATGCATTGCTCACGCAAGTGTATAAAAATGAAAAATTTGATAAACCTAAAAATGTACTCGGTTTAAATAAATCACTGCCAGCAGCAGAAATGGAAAAACTCATTTTAGCCAATACGGTGATTAGCAATGAGCAATTGCAGGCTTTGGCCATGCGCCGTGCGCAGCAGGTAAAAACCGCATTACAAGCGGCGGGGGTCGATAGTGCGCGATTATTTATTGCTCAAGCCAAAATTAATGCCACGCAAAGCGATTTGGCGGCCGATCAGGGCTCATTGTCTAGAGTGCAATTTAAACTTAAATAAATATCAATTGCTGGTATTAAAGCGGATTCGCCAGCAATCAAGCTGCAGGCAAATCCGCTTTTTGCTTGATGAATGAATGGATTTTTTGCGTTAATCTTGTTGGCCAAGACGTCGGCGTTATATGACAAGGTAATGCAAGTACGCCTGAGGTTTGTGCCGATTTTTGTCGTCGATTGCGCTTTTATCAGCCGCTTGGTTTTATGGCGGTGTCGCGTTTAAGTTTGGGATTTAAGCTGTGTTAAGTTCATATTTTCAATTTCAGTCTATCGATCCAGAGGCTGATTTTTCGAGCACTATTGATCAATTGAATGCGTTGCAATTGGCGCGTTTATCGCAAATTCAAAATCAGGCCCGCCGTGGTCAGTTTTTGGCCGCCCGCGCTTTAGCCCAGCAGTTATTGCACAAAAATCACCGCCAATTGGCGTTAAGCCAAGACGATAAAGGCCGCCCTGTGGCGGAGGATTGGCCATTTTCGACCGGATTGTCTTGGAGTCATGGGCAAAATTTTTGCGCGGCGGCCTTGGGGCAGGGGCGGGTTGGGGTTGATTTAGAAACCATACGCGCCCGCCGACAATGCTTGGCGATTGCCGAGCAATATTTCGACCCACGCGAGACCGCGTGGCTGGCCGCGTTGAGTGATACGGCGCAGTTGCGCGCTTTTTATACCCTGTGGGTGGCCAAAGAAGCCTTGCTCAAAGCCTTGGGGCTGGGCCTTGTGGGCGGTTTAGCGCGCTTTGTCTTGTTGCTCGAGCAAGGCCAATGGACTTGTCATAGCCCCGATGCACATCCGTGGTATTTGCAGGTTTGGGAGGTGAAACCCAATGTTTTATTGGCCTTAGCCAGCGATACGCCGCAAGTATGGCAGCAGCTAAATCCAGCGGATGATTGGCAGTTATTGCTTGAGATTGCTTAGAGGCTGTTGATGTTGGGTTTGTTAACCGAGTTTGTGCAAAATCTGACTCGATTTATCCACCCAAACTGATCGACTTTCGCAAGTACGCTGACCAATCTCGCCACCAGCAAACTAGGGTTAATGCTCGGTTGAAATGACTGGGTTAGACTGGGGGATAGGTTGTTGTCAGCCCAGAGCAGAAGGTTTTTGTAGGTTGGTGCTGAGCTTGCGCAGCCCAACAATCGCGGTAAATGTTGGCCGTCAGCCATAACTGCAACACCCCAACATACGAGATGCGCAGGCGCAGCGCCATACAAATTCAATTTACCGTGTTTATTTACAAGTAGGCATTTCAGCAGCAAGCTCATTCAGGTTTTTTTTGAACCGCTAGACTATATGCCGTAAGACCACTCTTAGTTTGTATGCATGGGGATGCCCCGTGCCGTAATAAGATGGAAGATGCTGCTGTATTTTTATTTTTTACAGTAAAAAACAAAGGATAATAGCCATACTCTGAATCTGCAAAATTAGGGTTTGCTCCATTATTCAAAAGCAATGAAACCATATTTGTATCTTGTTGGTATGCCGCGATATATAGTGGTGTCTCATTATGCGAATTTGTTGCGTCAACCACAGCCCCTAATTTCAGCAATAGCTTTAATGTTTCAAAGTCATGTTGTTCTACTGCTGCGTGCAAAAATGTACGCTTATCCCCGCCCAATTTAGCATTCATATCAATATCACCACTAAGAAGCATCTTTTTTGCTGCGATTTTATTTTTTGATTGAATTGCGATTAATAACTCATATTCTTTGCTTGGTTTAATTGCAAGCCAAGCACCGAATACAATTGTCAACGTCACCGCAAAAAAAGCCCACCATTTCATTTTTGATTGCATTTATCGCAAGACTCCTTCTGAGCGTTTTTATATGGATCGCCACCTTTTATTGCAACCGCTGAATAATATGCAGCATTGTAGCTCCGATTAGCGCAGCGTAATCGGAGGAATGGCATGCGTACGATTACGCTACGCTAATCGTACCTACCCATTATCATTGTGCATTTGCTTTGGTTCGGCTGCCGCCTCTCCACCCACTGAATCAATTCGTGAGTTGTGATGTTTATTTACGACTAATGCGGCTCAATTGGCTGCGCTTATTGTCGCCCGACTGTAGATTGAACTTGACGTACATCCGCAGTTTTTCGCAGCTTAAAGCAGACTCACGCCGGGCAAGGTTTGCACACTTACGCTGCGCATAATTTCCACAAAATCGGCTAAATACACGCTATGACTGCGCTCGCTGGGCATGGCGGCATAGAGTTCTGACGTCAAGCCATGCTGGGTAATCGGTTTGGCGACGACATAACCGCGCTCTAAATAATGCTGCACGCTCCAGCGCGGCAAGGCGGCAATGCCGCGGCGGCTAGCGACCAATTGCAGCATTGCCACGGTGAGCTCAGTAGGGCGGCGTTTGGGGTTGATGCCGGCCGGTTTGAGGACCTTTCGCAGTAAATCGAGCATTTCATCGGGCACGGGATAAGTAATCAGCGTTTCATTGGCAAAATCTTCGGCGTCTAAATACGCTTTATTGGCCAGCGCATGATCGCTCGCCAGCAGCGCCACCATATCGTAGCTAAAGAGCGGCAAATGGCTTAAACCGGCTTGCGGCTCAACTTCCGACACAATCGCCAAATCGGCGCGATCTTCAAATAACAGCTGTACCGGATCGGCATGAAAGCCCGAGACGATATCGAGCTCGACCTCAGGCCAATGTTGGCGAAATTGGTCCATCGCTGGCATTAACCAATCAAAACAGGTGTGGCATTCGACCGCGATGCGCAATTGCCCAGCTTGGCCTTCGCGTAAACGGGCAATATCGCGCTCGGTGCTGGCAATGGTTGGCAACACCGTTTGTGCTAATAAAGCCAGTTTTTCACCGGCGGCGGTGAGTTTAAGTGGCGTTGATTTGCGCGCAAATAGCGGCAGGCCGTAATGGTCTTCAAGTAAACGCACTTGGTGCGATAAAGCCGATTGGGTTAAATGCAGCCGCTCAGCAGCGCGCGTTAAGCTGCCGCTGTCTTGAATTGCAAGAATGGTTTTGAGGTGACGCAATTCGAGGAGTGACTGCATTAGTAATTCTCATGGCTGGTGTGAAAATAATGAGCTGTAATCATAATCAGCTGCGCCGTATGATGCAAATACTATTCATAGAAAGAGGTGTTTGTGATGACTACGACTCATACTGCGAAGGCGCATATTTTAGGATTTCCGCGTATTGGGGCACAGCGCGAATTGAAATTTGCACTAGAAAAATTTTGGCGCGACGAAATCTCTGAAGCCGAATTAGTCAAAGTCGGCCAGACCTTGCGTCGTCGCCACTGGGCTTGGCAAAGCGAAGCCGATCTCGATTGGGTCAGCGTGGGCGATTTTGCTTGGTACGATCAGATTTTAAATACTGCCGCTTTATTGGGTTGCTTGCCAGAGCGCTTTGCTTTTGATGCCAAGCGCCTGAGTTTAAGCCAGTATTTTGCCTTGGCTCGCGGCAACGCCGAGCAGCCGGCGCTGGAAATGACCAAGTATTTTGATACCAATTACCATTATTTGGTGCCTGAGCTGTCAAGCGAGAGCACGTTTGATGGCGGTGTTGAATGGTTTTTTCATGAAATTGAAGACGCGCAAACCCAAGGCCACGCAGTGAAAGCGGTGTTGCCCGGCCCCTTGACCTTTTTGTGGTTAGCCAAAGCGAAAGACGGGTATAACAAGCTAGACCTTTTGCCTAAAGTGCTAGCGCGCTATACCACCATTATTGAAAAGCTATCGGCCAAAGGCGTGCGCTTATTGCAACTGGATGAGCCGATTTTAGCTTTAGAGCTGCCGTTAGAATGGCAGGCGGCATTTGCGCCAACGTATCAAATGCTGGCTGGCAAAGGCACGCAAATTTTATTGGCGACGTATTTCGATTCGGTTGAGTCGCACGCACAATTGCTGGCGGATTTACCGGTGGCTGGCGTGCATTTAGATTTGGTGCGCGCACCGGCGCAATTGGCGGCGTTTATGGCGGTTTGGCCCAAAAATAAAGTGCTGTCTTTGGGCGTGATTGATGGCCGCAATATTTGGGCCAGCGATTTAAATCAGGTATTGGCGGCTATTGCTGAGCCAGCAAAGGCGCTAGGCGGATACGTCTGGTTGGCACCATCATGCTCCTTGCTGCATTGCCCAGTCGATTTAGCACAAGAAACTCAGCTCGATGCCGAATTAAAATCGTGGCTAGCGTTTGCTAAGCAAAAATTGGCTGAACTGAGCGTACTTAAAAAAGCCATTAATGGCAGCGATGTGGCCGATATTTTGGCGCTGAATGCGTTTTCACAAGCGGCGCGCCGCGCCTCGACGCGGATTCATAATCCGGCGGTTGCTGAGCGTTTGGCCAATTTACCGCCGCAATTTGATCAACGCCATGCGCCATTTATTGAGCGCCAAACCGCGCAGCAACAACGCTTTCATTTGCCGCTGCTGCCAACGACCACTATTGGTTCTTTCCCACAAACCAGCCAGATTCGTGCCGCTCGCGCGGCGTTTAAACAAGGCAAGTTAAGCGCTGCTGATTATGAATTGGCGATGCAGGCCGAAATCGCTTTGGCAGTGCAAAAGCAAGACGGGCTGGGCATTGATGTTTTGGTGCATGGCGAGGCTGAGCGCAATGATATGGTTGAATATTTTGGTGAACAATTGGCCGGCTTTGCCTTTACGCAATTGGCGTGGGTGCAAAGCTACGGTAGCCGCTGCGTGAAGCCGCCGATTTTGTTTGGTGACGTGAGCCGCCCGCAAGCAATGACCGTAGCGTGGTCGACTTACGCGCAAAGCCTGACTGACAAACCGATGAAGGGCATGTTGACGGGGCCGGTGACGATTTTGCAATGGTCGTTTGTGCGCGATGATCAGCCGCGTGCCTTAACTTGCCAACAAATTGCTTTGGCGATTCGCGATGAGGTGCAAGACCTTGAAGCGGCTGGCATTGGGATGATCCAAATTGACGAGCCGGCGTTTCGCGAAGGTTTACCGCTGAAAAAATCCCAATGGGCCAGTTATTTGGCTTGGGCTGGACAAGCGTTTCGCGTTTCGGCATCCGGCGTGGGCAATGCCACGCAAATTCACACCCATATGTGCTATTCGGAATTTAACGATATTTTGCCGGAGATCGCGGCGATGGATGCCGATGTGATTACCATCGAAACCAGCCGCTCAGATATGAAGCTACTCGAGGCATTTGGCAGCTTTCAGTATCCAAATGAGATTGGCCCGGGGGTTTACGATATTCACAGCCCACGCGTGGCGTCAGTCAATGAAATGCTGCGTTTAATCGCCAAAGCGCTAGAAGTGGTGCCGGCAGAACGCTTATGGATTAACCCCGATTGCGGGCTAAAAACGCGCGGCTGGCCAGAGACTGAGGCCGCATTAAATAATATGCTACTGGCGACGCAGCAAGCGCGAGCGGCCATTGCGGCCGGGCAAACCTTGGTGTTTGACGCTTCGTCAACCCGCATCGCGGCGCAGGGCGCTTGTGCTTGTCATGGTGCGGCAGAGGTTGATCCAGTCTCATTGGCCTGATGCTGAGGTTGCGAGCAAAAATTCTACCGTTTGGGCGGTCATGCGGTTCACTTAGAAAAACTTTTTGACGCAGAGACGCTGAGACGCAGAGAAAAGCAAATTCAGAATTTAAACCGATAGCATTACGGTGATTAAAGCTGTGATTTGCTTTGCGTCTCTGCGCCTCTCCGCCTCTGCGTCGGCTTGTTTCAGTACCGTTTTCGCGGTGGATTTTTGCTTAGCGCGCGCCGTATACCATGCGCTCGGCAAAGCCTCGGCGCAGCCACGCGCATTGATCCATGGCCAATAAGCCCAAACTGCGCGCATGTTTGAGCGGCAAGGATGAAGAATCAAATAGCGTAATCAATTGATCGGTGACGACAGTCACCAGACCCGCATCGCGCGAGCGCAACTTGGCGTAGCGTGCCAAACTGGCCGCTTCGCCCAGTTCTCGCGCTGGCGTGGCGGCCAATACATCGGCAAGCGTGCTGGCATCACGTAAACCTAAATTTAAGCCTTGCCCAGCAACAGGATGCAGCGTTTGCGCGGCATTGCCAATCAGTACCACGCGCTGGCCGACCACCGAATTGACGGTTTTTAACGCCAGCGGCCAGCTAGCGCGGCCGGTCACCGCAGCAAATCCGGCGACACGATCGGCAAAGCGTTGTTCGACTTCGGCAATAAAATCGGTATCAGATAGCGTTAAACGCGCAGCCGCTTGTTCCGGTGTTTGCGTCCACACCAAGGTGTAGTCATTACCTGTAGGGAGTAATGCCAGCGGGCCATCATCGGCAAAGCGCTCAAAGGCAATACCCTTGTGCGGCTGCTTAGGTGTCAGCGTGGCAAGCACCGCGTGTTGCTCGTAAGATTTAATCGTTTGGCGAATTTCCGGCAGTTGATTAAGTAGCTGTCCACCATCGGCCAAGATCACCAAGCGGCAGGATATTTTTTGCTCCCCGCTGGGGGTGGCTAAAGTCAGTTGTGCAAAGCGCGCTAAGCGCTGGATGCGGGTGACTTTGCTGGCGAGCGCCAAACGAGCGGGACCGGTGCTGAGTTGATCGAGCGCGAATTGCGCCAGATTTTGGTATTTCACCACGCTGCCGAGCATCGGCAAGTTCAGCTCAGCGGCATTGAGCACGGTACGGCCTAAAGTCCCCGCTTGCGAAACGTGCACTTGGGTAATCGGCGTTGCGGCGAGTGAGTCGGCCCACAGCTGGCTAGCGGCCAGGCTTTGTTGGCTGGCATAGGCAATCGCTAAGGCGCGTGGATCATTGCCGATTGATGCTTTGGCTTCAACCAATAGCGCATCATGCCCGCTGGCGTAAAGACGCTGAGCGAGTAAGGCACCAACTGGGCCCCCGCCAACGATGACTATGTCAACGTGCGGTGGAAGTTTGCTGATCAGCATGAGATTCCTAAAGCGGTTTTGTTGCTCTTTTTGACCGCGCGAAAAATAGAAAAGCAGTGGTGGTAAACAGCATCGATTGCCGCAGCAGACCAGCCTAAGCGTTTGAGCGAACGCGCTTAGGCTGGCTGTGCGGTTTATTTTGCCATGATCGCTTCAATGTCGGCGATGGTTTTTGGGCAGGCTGCGGTCAGATTTTCATAACCGTCAGCAGTCACCAGTACATCGTCTTCGATGCGAATACCGATGTTTTCGAACTCTTTGGGTACATTGGCGGCGGGGCGAATATAAAAGCCCGGCTCAACCGTCATCACCATACCGGCTTCTAGTTTGCGCCATTCACCATCGACTTTATACGCGCCGCAATCGTGCACATCCAAGCCCATCCAATGGCCGGTGCGGTGCATATAAAATTGTTTATAGCTTTCTTTTTCGAGGACTTCATCGAGCGAGCCCTTGAGCAAATTCAAATCAATCATCCCTTGCGCGAGTACGCGGGTGGCGGCGTCGTGCGGAGCGTTCCACGTGCTGCCAGCGTAAATGCTCGCCAATGCGGCTTCTTGCGCGGCAAGGGTGATTTCGTACACGGCGCGTTGTGCTGGCGTGAATTTGCCGTTAACTGGGAAAGTGCGGGTGATGTCGCTGGCGTAGCCAGCCACTTCGCAACCGGCGTCGATCAGCAATAAATCGCCGTCATTCATGCGGGCATTGTTCTCGCCGTAATGCAGCACGCAACTATTGGCGCCACTGGCGACGATGCTGTTATACGCCGGAGAGCGGCTGCCTTGGCGATAATAATCGTGCAAGATTTCGGCTTCGACTTGATATTCCATTTGCCCAGCTTTGGCAAATTGCATTGCACGTATATGCGCCTGAGTGTTTATTTTAGCTGCTTGGCGCAAAGATACCTACTTCATAAGCATCTTTGATTAAGCGCATTTCATCCAGCGCTGCGCGTACATCAAGCATCATTGTCGGCGCGCTGACACCAGTGCGCGCGAGGCCACGCACATCGCTTAACCAGCGATTGATACGACGATCCCAGCGCATTTCTTTGGCCAGTGGGTAATAGATGCGCGGCTGATTTTGGATGAGTTTTGCCATCCGCATATCGAGCTCTTCGATGGGGTAGGCGGCATCAAAACCGAACTGTTCGGCCGCAGCGGCCGGGCCAAAGCGGTAACCATCCCAGATTTCGCGCTCAATATCTTTGGCGCGGCAGAACAGGATATTTTGCACTTGATCTTTACTGATGACTTGCACTAAAACCGCGTCGGGCTCAGTAAAGCCAGTTAAATAGTAAAAGCCAGAATCAAAGCGAAATGGGTAATGGCTGTCGGCATTGCGAAGAATCTCTTGGCTGCTCGGTACGATGACAATGCCGGGCTCTAAACGAGCGGCGAGGTTGGCGCGGCGGGTAATGCAAGCGTTAATCAATGCAGACATACAAACTCCGAGTGAAGCCTTCAGGGCAGGGGGTAATTATACGACCGCGCCACTGTGCACGGCCGTCAATTTTTACAAAGCAAGGACAGATGCGGGAAATCAAACGTCAATAGACCCTTGCAACTTAGCGAGCAATTTTGCTAAATCGAGCAGTGTTATCAACACCATTGGCGTAGGCTTCGAGTTGATCACCAATTTTACTGTCGATCTGATCGATTCGATCTTGCGGACTAGGATGGGTGCTAAAAAACAGCGCTACCGCACTATCACTCGGGCTGACATTGCCTAAGGTTTGCAGCATGCTCACCATGGCATAAGGGTTGTAGCCGGCGCGTGCCGCCAGCAGCATGCCGTTGAGATCAGCCGCATATTCTGTGTCTTTAGACAGCCCTTTGATATACAGCCCTTCGGTGGCCGCTTTAGTGGCTTTTTTAGCAAGATCCAGCCGCTCGCCTTGGACTTTGTAATTGAGTACGGCGGTAATGAGCTCTTCGGTAATCGCGCCGCGATTGGTGTTTTTCATCGCTTCGATTTGGTCTTTATTGATCACATGACTGATTTCATGCGCCAAAATCGCCGCCAGCTCAGCTTCGCTACGCAATTGATTCCACAAACCCCGGGTAATCAACACATAGCCGCCGGGCGCAGCAAAGGCATTGATATTGGGGCTATCAATCACGCCAAAATGCCAATTAAGCTGCGGTTGCGCTGATTGCGCAGCAATCCAAGTGCCTACTTGATTGACGTATCGTTGCAGCGCGGCATCTTTGACTAAAGGCGCGGCACCCAGCAAGGTGGCCATCACATTTGCCCCATGATGACTTCTTGGCGCGGACCGACCACTTGGTTGGCTTCAACCGTGTTATTGATGATTTTGGTCGCCGATTCGATGTTTTCTGGCGTGAGGTATTTACTCAGCTCGTTTAAATCAAAAGCGTGTGCTGGGGCGCTCAGCGCACCAGCGGCGACGAGGCTAAGACATAGGCGGCGGATCATGGACGTCTCCCGGTATTTGGCGTATTGACGCTGGTGTTGCTATTGCTCAGCGGGGCGACTTTTTTTTCGGGCTGAGCTGGGCTTGTCTGGCGAGTCGGCTGGCTTCTGAATTGGAGCTTGAATAGCTTTCCATTTTATTGACTTCAGCCATATTCGGTTCTGCGGTTTGGATTTGTTCGGCAGACAGGCCTTTCACGCCGGTGGTCACGGTTTGTCCTGACGAGCCGGTTTTGATTACATTCCCGAGGGTGGCTAGGCCATTATTGCGCGTACCTGATTGGGTGCGAACGTTAAGCAGTTTAATCCAGCCAACTAGCCCCTGACTGGTTTTAACTTGCATCCACGCACCTTGATTTTTTTGGATCTCAATTTTGCTATTGCTACTTAAAGTGGCAATGCTGCGTGAGTCTGAAAATGGTTTTTCACGTAAATCACTATTGCGAATGACGGTACCGCTATCGGCGAGGGCAGACTGAGCGATCAGTAAGAGCAGGGCGCAAACGAGAGGCTTCAAAGTGCTTTCTCCTTGGGTTCAAATAATAAAACGTTTTGCTCACGGCCTTTGACCGGATGCTGGCCGTGGTCAATAAATTCAAAGGGTGCCGCGCTGGCTGCACACGCAGCGCGAGTCGCATCCGAGACTAAAATTCGCGCACAGCCTTTGGTGAGCCCTTCGATTCGAGAGGCTAGATTCACTGTATCGCCAATCGCTGTGTAATCCAAGCGCGATGCCGAGCCAATCAGACCAACTACGGCGGGGCCCGTGTGTAGGCCAATGCCGATTTCAAAATGTTCGATATCGCTTAATTGCCTGTTTAAAGGTGTCCAGCGCCGCCGACATTTCTAGCGCGGCGGCCACGGCGTGGCGAGCATGCTCTGCATCGTTGGCCGGCGCCCCCCAAAAGGCCATGATGGCGTCACCAATAAATTTATCTAGCGTGCCGCCATGCTTAAAAATGATGTCCACTTGCAAGGTAAAGTATTGATTGAGTAATTGCACCACTGCCGCTGGATCGTGTTTTTCTGATAGGGAAGTAAAGCCGCGAATATCAGAAAACAGCACGGTGATTTCTCTTGATTGGGCCACTTGGCCTAAATCGATATCGCCACTGGCAATCAGTTGCTTGACGACGCGCGCGTCCAAAAATCGAGAAAACAGCGCCACGGCATGTTCACGCGAGTTTTTTTCGGCCCAATACGCGATCAGTGCCGCCAGCCAAAAATAAGCCCAAGCCCACAATAAGCAGGAGATCAGCGGCAAATAATAATTGTGGGTCAATCCCAACCACATCAAGCCGAGCGTTAAACCGCTAGTTACGATCAGAGCCAGCGCTAAGCGCATGGTATTGATGCCGCGTGTAAATCCCCAAGCGAGTAGGCCGCACAGCAATAGGGCGAGTAAACCATAGGGCGGGCGTGGCGATTCGATCAACCAATCTTGGTATTTCAGGTTGTCGATGGCCGTCGCCAAAATATCCACGCCAGGATAGAGCGGCCCCATCGTGGTTGGGCGTAAATCTTGTAGGCCCGGCGCAGCGGTGCCGATGATCACGATTTTGTCGGTAAATTCATTGGGTAAGCGGTTTGAGTGCTCGCGATTGGCGGCCTGATAGAGCTCGGAATAGGAAATATGTTGGCGCTGCGTTTGCCAATGAATTCGCATGCGCTCAGCTTGCGGCAGGGGCCAATTAAAATCTCGCGCTAAGCGCGCAGGGAGTGATGGGATGTGCCAACCTGCGATATCGTGATAAATCGCATAGTGACGACCAATGCCATCACTATCGGCATTAAAATTAATGGTGCCACCTTGCCATTGCTCGGGGTTAAGGACCCAAGGTAGTAGCAGTATTGCCTTGGCGTCTTTATCAAATATGGGTTGTGGCAATATACCCAGTTGCGTGGGTAGATCTTTGATCGGCGTCGCTTCGCCATCACTTAAAGTGAGATAGGGAAAATAAACCTTGTTTTCTTGTTGGGCGGCAGCGCGTAAGGCTTCATCATGTTCCGGACGAAATACATCGCGCTCATTAAACAATAAATCGAAAACGATGGCTTGTGGTTTTTGTGCGGCGATGTAATGAATCAGTTCGGCATGAATCGAGCGTGGCCACGGCCAGCGACCGGCATCGGCGGCGAGATCTTCCAGACTTTTTTGATCGATATTGACCACGACAATATCAGAATGCGCAGGGCGCGCGCTGGCTAATTGGCGTTGTAATACATCACCAAAACGTTGATCGGCGATTTGGCCAAATTGCACGCCAACAAAATCGAGCGCAATAAGACTGGCCAAAAAAGCCCATAGCGCGAAATACGCATGTTTACGCAGCAGCGGCGATATCACAATAAGCCTTGGGTTTAAACAATGGAAAAAGAGGTAAAGCGTGGCTTTACCTCTTTGTGGTTTATTTTAAACAATACCGCCATTGAGATCTAGTTCAATGGCTTAGGGCCAATTAAAACGCTGGAATCACTGCGCCTTGGTATTTTTCTAAAATAAATTTCTTGGTTTCTGGGCTATGCAAAGCAGCACCGAGTTTTTTCATGGCGGCACTGTCTTTATTATCCGGACGAGCCACCAAGATATTGACATACGGTGAGTCGTTACCTTCGATAATCAAAGCGTCTTTGAGTGGGTTTAATTTAGCTTCAAGTGCGTAGTTGGTGTTGATCAAAGCAACATCAACTTGACCCAAAATACGTGGCAAGGTGGCGGCTTCTAATTCACGGATTTTCAGTTTTTTCGGGTTTTGAACAATGTCTTTGCTGGTAGCCAAAATGTTTTTATTGTCTTTCAGTTTGATCACGCCGGCTTTGTCGAGCAAGAGTAAAGCACGGCCGCCGTTGGTAGCATCATTAGGAATGGCGATAGTCGCGCCATTTTTAAGGTCAGCCAATTTTTTAACTTTGCTTGAGTAAGCGCCAAATGGCTCAATGTGTTCACCAACCACACTCACCAGATTAGTGCCTTTGCCTTTGTTAAATTCATTCAAGTACGGCTGATGTTGAAAGAAATTACCATCAAGGCGTTTTTCGGCTACTTGCACATTAGGTTGTACATAGTCAGTGAAGACTTTAATTTCTAAGTCAACGCCTTGTTTGGCTAGTGTTGGTTTAACAAACTCGAGAATTTCAGCGTGTGGTACTGCAGTCGCACCAATCGAGAGTTTGTCAGCAGCGTGCGCAGTAAAAGCCAGCGTAGCAAGGGCAATAGCAGTGAGTGTTTTTTTCATCTTTAGCATCCAAGCGTAGAAATTAAACTTACAGATAGATTGTGCAGTGTTTAGTTGTGCCGTGGGATAAGGGTTTTCCGCTGCGGCACAAGATGAAAATCATTGTAAGTTATTTGCGATGAAGTTTATAGAACGGTTTGTTCTTTACTAATTCAAGCGCAGCTTATTTGCGACTAAAATGAATCACTAGGCGATCGCCGATCATTTGCAAAACTTGCACCAAGACCAGCAGTAAGACCACGGTGACCACCATCACATCGGTTTGGAAGCGCTGGTAACCAAAACGAATCGCCAAATCACCCAAGCCACCACCACCAATTACACCCGACATCGCCGCATACGACACTAAAGTAATCGCGGTGACGGTAACGGCAGCCATCATGCCGGGCATCGCTTCGGGGAGTAAGGCTTTAAACACGATTTGCCGTGTATTAGCGCCCATGGCTTGCGTGGCTTCAATAATGCCGCGATCCACTTCACGTAAAGCGGTTTCGACTAAGCGTGCAAAAAATGGCGTTGCACCGACAACTAGGGGCGGAATTGCGCCAGCAACACCGAGTGATGTGCCAGTCAGTAGTACGGTGAATGGAATCATAATGATCAGTAAGATCACAAACGGCACTGAGCGCAGAATATTGACCAAAAAGGACAGCACGCCGTAGACATAAGGCTGCTCTAATAATTGGCGCTTGGCGGTTAAAAATAATAATACGCCCAGTGGTAAGCCCAAAATGAGCGTAAACAGTAGCGAGCCACCGAGCATAGATAAGGTGTCTAGCGTGGCGTAGCCAATTTCGCTCCAATCGATATTGCTCATCAATTCATTTAGCATGCACGTAACTCCTCAAAATCAATACCTTCGGCAGTAAAGCGCGCTAAGGCGGCGGCAACGCCACTGTCGTCCCCGGTAAACGCGAGGGTCAATTGACCACAGGCAGTGCCTTTGATTCGCTCGATGCGGCCGGCCAAAATTGAAAAATCAATGCCAAAATCGCGCGCCATATCGCCAAGTAGCGATTTATACGTTGATTCACCAATGAAAGTCAGCCTAACGATCTTGCCGGGCACATGGGCAAAGTCTTCAAATTGTTTGTTTTCGTCAACGTGCTCGCTTTCAAACACAAAGCGACGTGTGGTTGGGTGTTTGGGGTGCAAAAAGACTTGGGTTACTGGCCCCATTTCGACAATTTCACCACCATCAATTACGGCAACACGATCGCAAACGGTGCGAATCACATCCATTTCATGGGTGATTAAAACAATCGTCAGATTGAGCTTTTGATTGATTTCTAATAACAGCTGCAGCACCGATTGCGTGGTTTGCGGATCAAGTGCGCTGGTGGCTTCGTCACAAAGCAATAATTTAGGATTATTGGCCAAAGCACGGGCAATACCGACGCGTTGTTTTTGTCCGCCAGAGAGCTGGGCTGGATATTTGTCAGCGTGCTCACTTAAGCCAACCAGCTCAAGCAATTCGGCAACGCGCTGCTCGATTTGGGTTTTATTGAGTCGGCCAGCCACTTGCAAGGGGAAGGCAATATTATTAGCAACGGTTTTGGCCGACAGCAAATTGAAATGCTGGAAAATCATGCCAATTTTTTGCCGCTCTAAACGCAGTTCTGCGGTTGAGAGTGTTGTGAGGTCGATGTCATCGAGTAAAACAGTGCCACCACTAGGACGCTCGAGTAAATTAATTAACCGAATCAGTGTGGATTTACCCGCGCCAGAATGTCCAATCACCCCAAAAATTTCGCCAGCCTCAATATTGAGATCAATGCGCTTGAGGGCAGGGATGTCTTTGCCGTCGACACGATAAGATTTACTTAAGTTTTTTAACTGGATCATGGCTAACCTATTGGCCGCTAAACTGACTGGCATAGTATTCAATCAGGCAATTCAATACGGCAAGGTAAATGTGTGAACTTAAGCGCAATTTTGCGCGTAATTACGCGGGGGAAATAAAATCCGCGCTAGAAAAAACACAAACCCACTGACAAGTCAGTGGGTTTTTAAATTTTTGGCGGAAGCGCAGAGATTCGAACTCTGGGAGGACTCACATCCTCGACGGTTTTCAAGGACCGCTGCCTTAAACCACTCAGCCACGCTTCCGTACTTTATTTTGTATCTGAATAAAAAAGCCCCGACAGCGTCAGAGCTTAATTATGTGTTCATTTGGCGGAAGCGCAGAGATTCGAACTCTGGGGGGACTCACATCCCCGACGGTTTTCAAGACCGCTGCCTTAAACCACTCAGCCACGCTTCCGTTCTTGAACAGGTGCGCATCATAGCAAGCATTTCACTGTTTGTCTCGCTTTTTTTTGAAAATATTTATAATTTTTCTAAAACAGCGAAATTGGCCAAGGAAGCGCTGGCCGTGTGTTCAATCACCGGAGTGAGGCGAATGCGATAGCTTTTTCCTTGTGCGGCTAAGCGAAACTCTCGGTTATCCGCAAAAAATGCTTGGGGTATCACTAAAAAACGCGCCTGTTGAATGGCGGCGTTTTCTGGCGAGTAAATCCCTAAAAAGCTGCGATTACCCAGTAGTGGTGTCAGTTCAACCACAATTGGGGTTTGCGAAATGGTTTCAATTCCGGCGTTGACTTGCCCATCGCGCTTTTTGGTGATGCGCCTAACGATGCCGATGGATACTGCATTTCGACCTATGCCATCGAGTCCGACAATCTCACCCACCTGCAATTGATCATCACGGCTGGTTTGATAGTTGATGCCAACGCCGGTGCTACTTTCATTATCCAATGTCCAGCTGGCGGCTTCAGTTAGATTGGCTGCACCGCTTAAACGAGCAATCACATCATCTAACCCACGAGTCACTTGAATTGATTTTTGGCTAATATGGCGCTCAGCTTTGCGCACGGGGGTGGGGGTGTCGCGTGACCATAAATTGATGAGATGCTGCATCAAATCTAAATGAGCCACTTGTGCTGATTCTGCTGGTAAACCTAAATCAATTGGATCGATGCCTTGCTGTAATTTGTCAATGGTATCTTTGATGTGCAGTGTGAGGGTTTCAGTAAACCAATAGCGCCAATTTTCACCGACCATGTCGCGACGAAGTCGTTTGGGTGGGGTTGAGCCGGCAATATTTATGGCAAATAGCTGGCGATTGGGTTTGATTTGCACTTCAAGGTCGACACGACTCGCCCAGCGCTTGAGCCACTGTGTGACCAATTCAATTTGTGCCGATTGTAGTTTTTCGGGCACGGCCAGCGATAGCATTAAGAGTTGAATGAATTCTCGACGAATATCAGTGATTTCTGCATTGGGGTAGGGTTGCAATGGTTGAGTTGCAAAACCTTTTTGCTCGGCAAATAAGTAGAGGCGATTTAAATTACGCCAAGTGCGACTATCTAACTCTAGATAACGCAAATAAGACCAGCGCGCTTGCTCGGCAAAATACATCAAGCCACGCAAAGTAAATAATGGTAATTCTTTATCGAGTCCGCGTGGAATACTGGCGCTAGCTTGTTTAATACAGAGCCGATAGCCATCGCCCATTTCGTTCCAAAATGCGAGCAAACTTGGCAATACTTGACTGGGGCTGGCATCGTCGTCGAGGAGTTTGCCTTGGTAAATGGCGACTAAATGATTTTGTAGCGTACGCGCTTTTTCATCTAAATAGGGAATGGTTTTAAAGCGTTCTTTGATATTGGTGCGTGGATTGCTATTAATTTGTTGTAGTGCTTTGATGATTTCAATTTGAGCTTGCAATATGTCACTTTCGGGCAATTCATTCATCATGACGGTCGCAGACTTTAGGTCATAAACCCCTTCGTTTTTATTTTTTCCGAGCAAGGCGTTAATGAGGCTTTTAAAATCGAACATGATAGGCTTCCGGGCTAATTTAGCTATTTTTGATTTTTTATGTCAGTAAAGGTAAACTTTTTTTATGAATTTACGCAAGTGCCGTGAAATACAAGTGCTTGTATTTGTAACTATTTTGTGGGGACGGCATTAAAATGCGTCCCTTTTTACTGGGTCGATTCGACGGTCATCTTAGTTTTTAGCATTGTGCTAAAATATACTGTTTAGAGCCTTGGGTGGTTTTTTGCACTCAAGCGTGACTCTCACATCTTACACCTTGCTGGCATAGTTATGTTGGCGAGAAAGCGTAAAAGACAATGATTAGTTCGAATGGCATCACAATGCAGTTTGGCGCTAAGCCACTGTTTGAAAAGGTATCTGTTAAATTTGGCGATGGAAATCGCTACGGTCTGATTGGCGCCAATGGCTGCGGTAAATCGACCTTTATGAAAATCCTTGGTGGCGATTTAGAGCCGACTGCAGGTAATGTGGCGCTCGATCCGGGCATCCGTTTGGGTAAGTTAAAGCAAGATCAGTTTGCTTTTGAAGATCAGCGCGTGATCGACGTGGTGATGCAAGGCCATGGCGAATTGTGGGCGGCGATCCATCAGCGTGACGCGATTTACGCCAATCTTGAAGCGACTGAAGATGACTATATGCTCGCGGCTGAGCTGGAGGGCAAAGTAGCAGAGTACGATGGCTACACTGCCGAAGCGCGCGCTGGCGCGTTGTTGATGGGTGCAGGGATTCCAATTGAGTTGCATAACGGTCCGATGTCAGACGTGGCGCCGGGTTGGAAATTGCGCGTATTGCTCGCACAAGCTTTGTTCTCAAATCCGGATGTGTTGCTGCTCGATGAGCCGACCAATAACTTGGATATTCACACCATTCAATGGTTGGAAGACACGCTTAATCAGCGTGATTCAACGATGATTATTATTTCCCATGATCGTCACTTCTTGAACCAAGTGTGTACGCATATTGCCGACGTTGATTATGGTGAAATCCGTATTTATCCAGGCACGTACGATGATTACATGTTGGCGTCTACGCAAGCGCGTGAACGCACACTGACAGATAACAGCAAGGCCAAAGAGCGCGTTGCTGAGTTGCAAGCTTTTGCCCAGCGTTTTGCCGCAAATAAATCAAAAAGCCGTCAAGCAACCAGCCGTTTGAAACTGGCTGATAAGATTAAAGACGGTATGGTCGAAGTGAAACCGTCGAGCCGTCAAAATCCGTATATTCGTTTTGACGTTGACGACAAGCAAAAAACTGCATCGTCAGGCGTTTGAATTGACCAATTTGTCGAAGTCATTCGACAAACCGCTCATCCAAAGCTTGAATTTGATCTTTGAAGCGGGCAATAAACTCGCTGTCATTGGTGGTAACGGTGTGGGTAAATCAACATTGATGAAAATGTTGGTTGGCGCATTGAAACCCGATGCCGGTTCAGTGAAATGGGCAGAAAAAGCCGACGTTGGTTATTTTGCTCAAGATCACGAAGAAGACTTCGCTGAAGACATGACGCTGTTTGACTGGATGCGCCAATGGGCTGAAACCGGTGTTGAAGAGCAAGTGATTCGCGGGATTTTGGGTCGCTTGCTATTTAGCGGCGATGACGTGAAAAAATCAGTCAAAGTCTTGTCGGGTGGTGAAAAAGGCCGCATGTTGTACGGCAAACTGATTCTACAAACGCCGAATGTATTGGTGATGGACGAACCAACCAATCATATGGATATGGAATCAATTGAGTGCGCTGAATATGGCTTTGGACTTGTATAAAGGCACATTGATTTTTGTTTCGCATGACCGTGTATTTGTATCGTCACTGGCAACGCAAATTTTGGAACTCAATGGTGATGGCACCTTTAATCACTTCTTGGGTGGCTATGAAGAATACTTAGAAAGCCGTGGCTTAGCGACTTAAGTGTTTTATTAGGGTCTGCTGACGTTTGGTTTGCGGCGAAAAGCGCTCCAGCGCGGCAGGAAACCAGTCATCAACAGACCTTAGGTTAAGCCCGATTCTCTTTGGAGTAATCGGGCTTTTTTTATGCACAATGAGATTGTCTCGGTGGCGGTCATTATGATGATTTGTATCGCGGGCATAAAAAAACGAACCCATGGGTTCGTTTTTTTAATGACGTATTACCCTGCAGCACTTGTTTTATAAGTGCTGGAGCAATATACCTCGCCGATTAATTAACGACGGCGGAATTGGTTATTGCGTGCAGGAGCAGGGCGATCATCTTTATGGCGGAAGCTCACGCGGCCTTTGGTTAAATCATAAGGTGACATTTCAACCGTTACACGGTCACCCGCGATAATGCGGATGTGGTTTTTACGGATTTTGCCTGAGGCATAGGCCGTGATTTCGATACCATTTGTCAGGGTGACACGAAAGCGAGTGTCCGGGTAAACCTCGGCCACTACACCTTCCATTTCTACAACGTCTTCTTTTGACATTTACTTTTCCAGTTCTTGCACATAAGCAATTGAATACGGAGCCTGCCGCTGCAATACCTATCAAAGGTCGCTGTCGGCAGTCTCCCGCAATGCGGGAGTGTGATCTATGCGGGAATAGCCGAACTTGCGAACGATCAGATGCCGGACATAGGCTAATTTGTAGCAAATAAAGGCGTTAGCAACTTATTTGCCTGCGTGTTACGGCCAATCTACAGAAGGGCGGTTCACGAACAGCCCTACACTATACAGGTATTTTGCCTGCTGCAACAGCCGACTATACTTTTTGCCGCCAGTTGATATGGGCGGCGACCCAACTTGATTCCACCGTTTCGCCCGCGAGTAAAGCCTGTATGCGTTGTAAACTTTGGGCGGCCAGCTGGGCGCTATCTTGCACTACGGTATTGATCGGTAGTGGCATGCAGTCTAGCAAACGATGATCATCAAAGCTCAGTAAATGTTGCGGTGCATTGTTAAAGTGATTGTGTTCATTCATAAAGGCTAAAACGCCTTCGAGTAATGAAATCGAGGCGGTAAAAATCGCTTCAGGGTAGCGCCCTAAAAGGGTGTAGCACTCACTCATCATGGCGTAACCACTTTGATTTTGATAATCACGCTGCCAAATAAGTGCCGGATTGAGTGCTAATTGCCGAGTTTGCCAAGCGCGTTGGTAGCCAGCGAGCCGGTCAATACTGGGAGAGAGCAGCATTTGCCCACCAAAATAGGCGATCTCAGTCACGCCTTGCGCGAGTGTATGCTCAATTAAAGTAAACACTTGTTCTTCGGCATTACTCACTACAAAAGGTAAATTGCTATCGATCACGCGGCGATCGACCAACACCAGCGGCAGGCGCTTGGCCCATTTGGCGTAGAGCTTGGCATTGTTGGTGCACGGTACCAACATCAGCCCATCGACTTGGCGGGCTAATAATTGCTCAACCGCTTTGGTTTCCATATCCGCTTGATCGTTACTGCTGACGACAAACAGTTGAAATCCAGCATCACGGCATAAGGGCTCGAGAGCTTGAGCGAGCAGCGCGTGCGCAAAGTTGGTGAGCTCTGGCACCACTAAACCCAAAGTGCCGCTGCGGCGTGAGCGCAATAAGCGTGCCGATGCCGAAGGCTGAAAATGATGCTCCGCGGCAACTTGTCGCACTCGTGCTACGGTACTGGCAGCGATGCGGTATTGTTCCGCTTGGCCATTGAGTACCATACTGGCCGTTGTTTTAGAAACACCGGCCAGTTGGGCAATATCCGCCATCGTCAGGCGTTGAAAAGCGGTCATGCTAATCCATATAAAAAAGCCGACACCTTGGTATCGGCTGATCTTGTTGCGGTGAAGCGTTATTGAGTCACTAATGCCAGTGGCACTGGAATCGATTTTTCAACAGCTTCGCCTTTGCTTAATTTGATTGCGGTATCGACGCCCATTTTACCGATAAGTTCGGGTTTTTGTTGCACAGTCGCACTCAATTGACCGGCTTTTACTGCTTTTACAGCATCGGGGGTGGCATCAAAACCAACGATGACGACATTTTTTAAGCCTGCCGCTTCAATTGCTTTAAATGCACCTAAGGCCATTTCATCGTTGTGAGCAAAAACGGCGGTGACGTTTTTATTGCCTTGCAAGATGTTTTCCATAACCGATAAACCCTTAGCACGGTCAAAATCTGCAGTTTGTTTGGCAACGAGTTTGACATCGGTATGGCCATCTACCACCGAATGAAAGCCTTGACCGCGTTCGCGCGCTGCTGATGAACCTGGAATGCCTTCCAGCTCAACTAAATTGCCTTTATTGCCGATTTTTTCCAGGATGTACTCGGCAGCCATTTTGCCGCCGGCTTTATTGTCTGATGCAATATGTGCGCTAACGTCGGCACCATTGACATTACGATCCAGAGAAATCACTTTAATGCCGGCATTCATCGCTTCTTTAACGACACCGGCAACCGCATCTGAATCCGTTGGGTTAATCATAATGATTTGAACTTTTTTCTGAATCAAATCTTCGATATTGGCAATTTGTTTTGCCGAGTCGTCTTGTGCATCCACTGTAATTAAAGTGACGCCTTGGGCTTTGGCTTCGGTGTCTGCGCCATCACGTAGCGCAACAAAGAAGGGGTTGTTTTGGGTTGAAATCGCCAGGCCGATGGTGACTGCGCCTGAGGCTGTTACGGCAGGAGCGCTTGCAGCTTGTGTATCCGGACCTTGTTTGGAACAGGCCATTAAACCTGCAGCCAATAAACCAACTAAAAGCGGGGAAAGAATGCGTTTCATGTTTGACTCCAATCAAATATAGAAAAACTACGGGGTATTGCTTCTTATGCACTGCTTGTTATTCGTTGTCGGGCAATACTGCTATTATTTTTATTGTTTTCACAAAGCCGATTGAATTTATATTCAAGCCAACCGGCCTCTAGGTGAGTTTATTTTTCTAGGCGATTATTTTTTATTCGCGCGATCCAGTAAGACGGCGAGCAAAATCACCACGCCTTTGATCACTTGCTGGTAAAACGATGAAACGCCAAGCAAGTTCAAGCCGTTATTCAAAATCCCGATTAACAGGGCGCCGACTAAAGTGCCGAAGATCCAGCCACGACCGCCAGTCAGACTGGTTCCGCCCAAGACCACTGCCGCAATCGCATCCAATTCATAGCCAGTACCTGCTGTTGGTTGCGCTGAGCTGAGTCGAGAGGTCAAAATCATCCCGGCCGTTGCCGCCATTGCGCCAGATAAGGTGTAAACCCAGATTTTGATGCGATCGGTATTGATGCCAGAAAGCCGCGCCGCTTCTTCATTGCCACCGACGGCATAGACGTGACGACCAAATACGGTCTTTTTGAGGACAAACCAAAACACTGCAAACATCACCAACATGATAATCACCGGCACCGGAATCAAGCCGGCGACATAGCCACCGCCGAGCATGGCAAAAAAGTCGCTGTGCAAACCCGAAATCGGGCGGCCATCAGAAAACACCAAAGACAGTCCACGCAAAATAGTCATCATGCCGAGCGTGGCAATAAACGGCGCAACCTTGCCTTTACTAATCACCAGCCCGTTGAGCATCCCCATACCGGCGCCGGCCAAAACCCCTACGCTGGTTGCGACCACCGGATCAATGCCATGACTGAGCATCAATGCGGTAAGGACCGATGACAACGCTAAAATCGAACCGACCGAGAGATCAATGCCACCGAGTAAAATGACTAGCGTCATCCCAAAGGCGATCAAAGCATTGATAGAAACTTGGCGAAATACATTGAGTAAATTGCCAACTGTTAGAAAATCTGGGCTGGTAATGGCCAAGCCAGCGACTAAAACTAAGAGCGCCAAAAAAGGACCTAATTTTTGGAGCGTAGCTTTTTGTTGTACATTCATTTCAAACCTCCTGTTGCGGCAGTCATAATGGTTTCGGCGGATGCTTGGCTAAAAATGCCAGCCTGACGGCCTTGGTGCATCACTAAAATTCGATCACTTAAGGCCAAGACTTCGGGTAGCTCAGACGAGACCATGACAATCGCAACGCCAGATTGGGCTAATTCATTAATAATTTGGTAAATCTCGGCCTTGCCACCGACGTCAACACCGCGAGTAGGTTCGTCCAGCAGTAATACTTTTGGCGCAATCCCCAACCATTTGGCAAATACGACTTTTTGTTGATTGCCACCGGAAAGCGATTGCACTTCCAACTCGGCATCGCGAGTTCGAATATGCATACGGTCGATTTCGCGCTGCACTACTTGCATTTGCCGCGCATGGTGGATGACGCCGTAGCTGGCATGGGCCGATAAATTGGCTAAGGTGGCATTTTCACGCACCGACATACCCAGTACTAAACCTTGGCTTTTACGGTCTTCGGTGACAAAGCCGATACCGGCAGCGATAGCGTCACTGGGCTGATTACAAATGAGCGCTTGGCCATCGAGCTCGATGCGACCGGCTAATTTTCGGTTAATCCCAAAAATTGTTTTCAGAATCTCACTGCGCCCAGCGCCCATCAGTCCCGCAATGCCGAGCACTTCTCCGGCCCGCACTTCAAAATCAATACCGCTAATGCTGGCGTCGGCTAAATCACTGACTTTAAGTCGAATTTCACCCAGTTGGGCATTGCGTACTGGAAAGCGATCGCCGATCTCACGACCGACCATCATGCGAACAATTTCATCAAAATTGGTTTTGACAATCTCGCGCTCGCCAACAAACTGCCCGTCGCGTAGCACTGAAATTTTGTCGCAGACTTTAAAAATCTCTTCCATCCGATGTGAGACATAAACAATGCCCACGCCGCGTGATTTCAAATCGGCAATAATGGCAAATAGTTTTTCAGTTTCGCGCTCAGAAAGGGCCGCAGTGGGCTCATCCATAATCAGCGTTTGTGCATTGAGCGATAGCGCTTTGGCGATCTCGACCATTTGCTGCTGACCGATTGATAATTGCCCAGCTTCAATATCGGGATCGAGATTTTCAATGCCGAGCAATTGCAGATATTCCAGACATTGTTCGCGCATTTTGATGCTATTGATCACGCCAAAGCGTTGTGGCTCGCGGCCTAAAAACATGTTCTCCATCACCGACAATTGCGGGATGAGATTGAGTTCTTGGTGAATAATCGCGATGCCGTACTGTTCTGCGTCATTGGTGCTGTGGATTTTGACGGTTTTGCCATCCACTGCGATTTGACCTTGATCGGCTTGGTGTACGCCGCATAAGATTTTCATCAGTGTCGATTTGCCTGCGCCGTTCTCACCCATTAAGGCATGGACTTGACCGCGTTCAAGCGAGAACTCAACGTTTTCCAGTACTTTAACCGGGCCAAAAGCTTTGCTGATGCCACTCATTTTAATCAACATGCCACCCCCTAAAAAATAACACCGGAATACAGCACGATATTGGCGTAAGGGCTGGCTTCACCGGTACGAATAATGGCGCGTGCATGGTGGCTTAACTGTTTGAATTGTTCGTGCGGCACAAAGTCAATGTTGATGCCTTGTTGGCGCATGGCTTCAGCTTGGCTGGCGACGGCTGGATTGAGACTTTGGCATTCACTGGCAAGTACTGCCCGCTCGACTTGAAAGTCGGCCAAAATGCTATCCAAAACTGTGAAATAAGCTGGGTTGCCGAGTTCAATTGATAAATCGATACACTCAACATGCGGTGGAATCGGTAAGCCACAATCGGCAATGACGATGCAATCGGTATGGCCCATGCTGGCCAGCACCCGACTGATATCTCGGTTGAGATGACCATGTTTTTTCATACCAGCTCCTTGGCATCATTGGCGGCTAAAAAAGCCTGCAATTGCGCTAAAGTTGGCATGCCGCCTTGGGCACCGGCTTGAGTCACCGATAAAGCGCCTGCGGCACAGGCCATTTTACTGGCCTCGGCTAAGCCCAAATGCCAGAACGCAGCCAATGCGCCATTAAACGTATCCCCAGCACCCGTGGTATCAATTGCCGTCACTTTATAGCTGGCTTGCTGCTGAAGTTCGCCTTGTGCATTGGTGTAATAAGCGCCGTCTTGACCGGCAGTCATTAACACTTTACCTGGATGCGCCGCTAGGCTGGCTTGCCAATCGGCTTCAGGAAGACCTAATGCGCTAGCAAGCTCATATTCATTGGGCGTGAGTAAGCTCACTTGCTCTAGCAATGCTGTGGATAACGGCATTGCTGGTGCTGGATTGAGAATAAAGGGTTTGTTGTGACGTGCGGCGAGTTGGGCCGCCATCTCGATGGTGGCCATCGGCGATTCAAGTTGGGCTAGCACGACATCGGCATTGATAAATGCCGCTTCAGCTGCGAGTAAGTCCGCAGGACATAGATCGGCATTAGCGCCTGGAACAACAATAATGGCGTTGTCGCTACCGGCAAGGGTGATTGCGGCAATGCCTGTTGCTTGGTTTTTGCTTTGACTTAGCCATTCAGTATTGATGCCTTCATCGGCGAGTGCTGCGATGAGTTCTTGACCAAAGGCATCATCACCGACGCGACCAATCATTGTCACTTGCGCTCCCAATCGCGCAGCTGCCACCGCTTGATTAGCACCTTTCCCACCGTGATGCGTAGCAAAAGATTGCCCAAATAAGGTTTCACCCAATCGGGGAAACTGTGCGACTTGAACAACTAAATCCATATTGATACTACCAACCACTAACACCTGACTCATGATGCCTCCGCAACGATGCTAAATCGGATTAGGTGATGAATATCTCATCGATTTGGTATGCTAAACCGTAATCAGCAGCGCAAAATTGATTTATATCAAACTAATGTAGTGAAAATAAATACACTACACAACCCTAGTGCGGTAAGCCTGTAGATGACGCAAAAAGGAATAGAAAAAAGAAAAAACATGCCGCGTGTTCGTAATGAGTGCGCTGACATCAATGAAGCTAAAAGTGAGCATTTTTATGCCCTTCATGGGCGCTGTGAGCTTAAACTCGGGTAACCATTTGTATTTTTGCTTGCTGTTGTGAAGCGGATTTTTTAAGCTGCGCGATTAAGAAAATAAAATGAGTTAGAACATGAATTTACGTAGTCTGGGGGCTTTAGCCATCAGCATGGCCTTGGCGGCATGTGCAACACCTTCACCGCAGCAAAATGTGGCGCCTATGCCGACAGCAACGCCGACTGCGCTCACCACACCAACCATTTTGCCAACGCCGACCCCCACGGCAACCCCGATCCCCCCCGTCGTCGTCATCGAGCCGATATTGACTCCAGCCCCAGTTTCAAGCGCAAAACCGTTGAGTGTGCAAGAAGCCCGTGCTTTGTTAAATCAATTACTGCCAGCCAAAATGCCCGAGCGAGCAGGGTGGTCGGCCGACATTTTGGATGCTTTTACGGCATTAAAATTGCCGTATACCGCAGCCTATTTTTGCGCGGCCGCAGCCACCATTGAACAAGAATCAAGCTGGCAGGGCGATCCAACGGTGCCGGGATTGCCAAAAATTGTGTGGCGTGCGATTGGCGATCGGGCGGCGAAATACCATATTCCGTTGATAGCAGTGCAAACGGCATTGCTAAAAAAATCACCGACAGGACAGAGTTACAAAGCGCGAATTGATACGCTACGCACCGAGCGTGAAATGAATGCTTTATTTGAAGATTTGGCTGATGAAGCTGAAAATCTTAATTTGCCGCTGAATATGAAAAATCCGATACGTACCGGCGGCCCAATGCAAGTGAGCGTTGAATTTGCACAAGGTCACGTTAAGGCATGGCCTTATCCGTATGCAATGAAGGGGAGCGTACGCAGTGAAGTATTCACTCGCCGTGGAGGCACGTATTTCGGTCTAGCCCATTTTGCTGCAATACCCAGCGCCCTATACCGATATGGTGTATCGCTTTGCTGATTACAATGCCGGACGTTATGCCAGTCGTAATACCGCATTTCAACAGCTGGTTTCTAAACTCACGGGCCAAGCCTTAGAACAAGACGGCGATTTGCTCCGCTATAGCAATGGCACGCCGACAGGCACCAGCAGCACGCAAACAGCGCTTTATCGACTTGCCAAGCAATTAGGCATGAGTAATGAAGCGATTTTACGCGACCTGAAACTAGAAAAATTATCTGGGTTTGGCCAAACCGAGTTGTATAAAAAAACCTATGCACTCGCAGAAAAAAATGGCCAGACTTTTCCGCGTGCGGCATTACCGCAAATCGATTTAAAAAGCCCCAAAAATCACCCGAAAATTAACCACTGAATGGTTTGCTAAACGTGTTTTATGGCGTTACGAAACATGTATGGCACGACGCTGAAATATCGATATGAAGCAACTGCATTTTCATTAGAGGGATGTGCCAAGCAAAGCCAAAAAATTAAATGAGTCATAGTTTTATTTGCTTACAAAAGGCCACGCATTGCGTGGACTTTTGTAATTTTAGATTGGTAATATTCATTTCCGCTCACTCGATTGCGGCTCCTCAAGCAATATCTCGCATATGCACATTCGTAAGCTTTGCTGCGTAGACGTTTTAAAGACGGATTCGCTATCTGCAAGGCGATTATAAAAAAAGGGTGTCATCTTGACCGAAAAAATAGCGTGTAAACGTAGCTAAAATGAGCGGATAAGTATGTGCTGAAGTCATTGATACGCAGTAATACATACGGATAATAAATTATATAATTTAAGCACTTAATTAAATCCGTACGACTTTGTTGTAAGTCGAGCAGTAAAAGTATTCGTGTCCAGTGTGTGCGATACTCGGTGCGCTGAACCTATCCATAAAGGTCGTATTAAAGTACTGACGTATAGATGAATTTTGGTGGATAATTTCGAGTTTTGGCGTTATTCGTGGATGGTATAGTATTTTTTTACTTACATAGTAATGTTGTTTTATTTTTGTTTCTTTCGTAAGTATTGTTTTTTTAACATACTTTAATCTGACGTGTAGTAAGATTGATGGCGGGTATATTGATTAAACGCGCAGTGATTGGAATATAATTTAATGTTGAAAAAAAAATTAATATTGTTGAGCGCCCTTATCATTGGAAACTCGCAAGCGGCATTCGATAGTACCGACACCGTCAAGCTATTTACTGACATTGCTGCTTATAAATATGACTCAAACGTGTTTCGGCTCTCAGATCAGCAAGAGAACAATTCGACCCGCAAACATCAACAAAAAGGCGACTCTAGCCTCTCTGCTGGCGTGCGTTCACGCATTGACGTTCCGTTAAGTCGACAAAATGTCTACGCAGCAGCTGACTTTACTTATAACAAATATTTAGTTTTTGATGAGCTCAATTCACCCGCTTGGAATGTCAGTTTGGGTTGGGATTGGGTTGTTGGTAATCAACTGAGTGGCAACCTCAGTGCTGCGACGAGTCGGGAGTTGTCTTCATTTGATGATGTACGAATTTCGGTAGTCGATACAGTAAAAAGAGATAGTGCAAATTGGGCTGGAAGCTGGCAGTTACTCAGTAATTTTTCTGTGCTGGCCAATGCATCGTACATCCAAGAAAGCCACGATGTTAGAAAGTTCCAAAAACGCAAATAATAAGCAAGTAGGCGCTGGTGTGAGATATGCATCTGGCCGCAGCTTTGCACTTACCTTACTACACCATTGGTCAGAGCATAACTACGATGAAAATCTAATTATTCCCGCTGATTTGCGTGGATATAACGAACAAAATACCAGTTTAAAATTGAGTTGGCCGGTAACAGAACAGTTTGGCATTAATGCCAAGGCTGGATACAGCCAGTGGAAATCTCAATTTAACGGCTCAAAAAGCACAAAGCCTACCGGCGCGATTGATTTAACTTGGCAAGCGACAGCCAAAACGACGCTGAGTACTGGGGTAGGTCAAAATTTCGAATCCTTTGGCAGTAATATTGTTGGTCGAGATCTGGAGCGAACCGCCTATATTGCGGCGAATTGGCTGCTGACTGAGCAGTCGACGTTGGGGGCTCGCTATAACTATCGTCAATTGGAAACGCTATTATCGTTAGGTGTACTTACACAAGACTCTGTATTTGACACTTTTCAACTGTCTTACGATTACAAAATACTGCGTAGCATGGTGATTATGTCGTATATACAGTATGAACAACGCAATGAAAAAATTAACCAATTTGACTATAAAGATCAACAGGTTGGTGTGTCACTAAAATATAATTTCTAACAGGAAAACACCGTTTTGCACCAAGATTTTTCCGAAAAAAAATGGTCTAAAATCGGTTGCTGATAATGATCACAACTTGCAACAACTCAGCCTATTTGGCGATCGATTTCGCGAGTTTAGTCATGCATCACCTGTGATTGGATTCTTTAAATTATTTTTAGATCCATTTATTGTGGTGGCGACATTTTATGCTTTGGCAATACCATTTGAAATCGCAATTGATGGTGTCGAATTGATTTTTGCAGTTTTAGCTTTTTTGTTAACTGCAATATTTTTGGATGGGGTTTTTTTATTTGTGCCTGGGTATTCTAGGCCTTGGCTAGGCCTAGGCCGATTTGTTCTGGAGTGGTCACTCGTATTATTTGCTTTATATTTAATTGGAGAAGTTTCAGGTTTTGATGCCTATATGTACCCTTGGTATGTTGTTACATGGGCAATTATGGCGCCGCTTGCTTTAGTATTCATTCATTTATTATTTCGGCTGTTTGTTCTACATCCAGGTCGACATAATATTAAAAAAGTAATCATTATAGGGACCAATAAGCCAGGACAGCTTCTTGCAAAAAATATCCAAAATAATAATTTTTTGAAAATGGAATTTTTGGGTTTTTTTGAAGATAGAGATGCATCAAGAATGGGTGGAGTTGATCCTGATCAGGTTATTGGAGATTTACATTCATTTCCTGAATTCGTCAGTAAAAATAATGTTCACCAAATTTATATTACATTACCGATGACTGCTCAACCACGAGTTATGGCTATATTAGATTATTTAAAAGACAGCACGATATCAATTTATTTTGTCCCAGATTTGTTTGTCTTTGATTTAATTAATGCGCGATTTGATAATATAGCTGGATTACCTATTGTCGCTATTTGTGAAAGTCCATTCTTAGGACTGAATGGTGTCGTCAAGCGCATCAGTGATATTGTATTGTCACTTATCATTTTGGCATTGATTTGGCCCGTTCTACTGGCAGTAGCGATTGCCGTCAAGCTTACTTCATACGGCCCTGTTTTTTTTATGCAAAAACGCTATGGTGAAGATGGACAAAGTGTTTTGGTGTATAAATTTCGCTCGATGACGGTGATGGAGAATGGCGATCAAATCGTTCAGGCAACAAAAAATGATAGTCGACTCACTCCGATCGGCGGTTTTATACGTAGAACATCTTTAGATGAATTACCGCAATTCATTAATGTTTTACAAGGGAAAATGAGTATTGTTGGTCCAAGGCCACATGCAAATGCACACAATGAGCAGTACAGAAAACTCATTAAAGGCTACATGATTCGACATATGGTTAAACCTGGCATTACCGGTTGGGCGCAAGTCAATGGGTTTCGTGGTGAGACCGATACATTAGAAAAAATGGAAGGTCGAATTGCCTATGATTTAGATTATTTAAGAAACTGGTCAGTATGGCTCGATTTAAAAATAATTTGGCGTACTGTGTTAAGCATGTTTAGAGATAAAAATGCATTTTAATTTTGCTTTGATCTATTTCTGGAGTCCAATAATGAAAAAAATTTCACCCACAGTACTTGCACTAACTGTCATTGTTTTTCTTGCTGGATGTAATGATAAAGATGAAAAAAAATCGCCGAGTCAAGTTCTTGCCAAAGTAAATGATGCTGAAATTACCGTACACCAATTAAATTTTGTATTAGCAAAAGCTCCCAATGCGAGCCCAGAACAAAAGCAACAGATATTAGATCAATTGATTGATCAGGAATTATTGGTAGAAAAAGCAACTGAATTAAAATTGGACCGTGAGCCGAATATAGTTCAAGCAATTGAAGCATCAAAAAGACAAATTTTAGCTCAAGCTGCCGCTGAACGAGTGATAGGAAAACCAGCCGAGCCGATAAAAACCGCAATAGATGATTTCTATGCAAAAAATCCAGATTTATTTGCAAATAGAAAGACATACGAGTTTGTCATGTTTGCCTTACCTAAAGCTAATTACAGCGATGCGATCGCAAAAAAATTAGATAATGCAACAACGGCCCTGCAAGTGAAAACAATATTAGATAATGAAAAAATTCCATATGAAATAAAAGAATCAAAACGAACCGCTGAACAATTACCAATGCAATTATTGCCTAAACTTGCAGCAATGAATCAGGGTGATATTTTGTTAATGAATGAAGGCGATAGTATAGGGCTGCTGCAATTAAAATCGAGCAATGCTATACCAGTTACACCTGCAGAAGCTGAGCCAATGATTAAACGCTATTTGGCGACAAAAGACGCGCAAGAAAATGCAAAATCTAAATTAAAAGCATTGCAAACTGCAGCAAAAATTGAATACTTACAAAAATTTGCTTCAGCGCCTGCAAGTGCCGCTAATGATGCGAGTAATGTATCCACTGCAGATGATAGTTTGAAAGCAGGATTAAAAGGATTGAAATAATGACCAAAAGATCGGCCATGCTGTTTTTTTTTAGTTTATTGAGTTTACTTGCCGCTGTTTCTTGGGCAAAAAATCAAAATGAATATGTATTGGGTGCTGGTGATGTGATAAAAATACAAGTCTATGACCATCCCGATCTTATGACAGAAGTTGAACTTAATAATAAGGGAGAATTAGCATTTCCATTAGTTGGCGAAGTAAAATTGGAAGGGTTGAATTACAGTCAAGCAGAGGCATTGATCGCGAAAAAATTAAGTGAAGGCAATTTTATCAAAAATCCAAATGTGAATGTATTAATTGTTCAATACAGGAGCCAGCGGGTGGCGGTATTGGGAGAGGTTAATAAGCCTGGACGTTATGCTTTAGATAGCGCAACCAACATTATTGATTTGCTAGCCATCGCAGGAGGAATTAATGCTTCCGGTGGAGATACGATAGTAATTTTGAGAGAAAAAGGACGTTTTGAATATCAATTAAGCAAACTAACTCAGTTATCTGATTCAGAAAAGCGTCGTATTCAGGTCGTAAATGGCGATACCCTGTATGTACCAAGAGCGCAGCAATTTTATGTTTATGGCGAAGTTAATCGCCCTGGTGTTTTTCGTTTAGAACCTAAAATGACGATGATGCAAGCTCTATCAGTTGCTGGCGGTTTTAATGCTCGTGCTTCACATAGCAATATTCAAATTCATCGTGTTGTTGCAGATGGAAAAGTTGAAAAAATTGCTGCAAAGCTAACTGACTTAATTCGAGAAAATGATACTGTTTTCGTTCAAGAAAGTTGGTTCTAAATGCATCTTAAATTGCTGAGTGAATTCGATGACTTTTGAACAGTTTTTAACTATCCTTCGCGCAAGAAAATGGATTGTAATATCCGTTTTTTTTAGTGTAATAATCACTACGCTGATTGTCACACTATTGCTACCCAAGCAATACACCGCAGAGGCAACTTTAGCGCTAGATGTTAAAGCTGCAGACCCAGTGACAGGGCAGCAAATTGCTGGATATATGGCGCCCAGCTATATGGCAACACAGGTTGAGATGATTTCTAGCCAAAATACCGCCTTGAATGTTGTTGATACGCTTGGCTTGGCGCAATTACCTGAGGCGCAAGCTCAGTTTGAAGAGGCTACCAATGGTAAAGGCGATATCCGTAATTGGTTTGCCGAAACGTTGCTAAAAAAAATTAACAGTAAAACCTAGCCGTGAAAGTAATATAATTAATTTAGAATTCACTGCCGCTGATCCAAAATTTGCCGCTGCATTGGCCAATAGTTTTGCCCAAGCCTATATAAGAACAACTATTGATATCAAAACTGCGGCGGCACAGCAGAATAATGTATTTTTTCAAGAACAATTAAAATCGCTGCAAACTAATTTAGAAAAATCTCAAAATAAACTTTCTGAATATCAGCAAGAAAATGGTATTGTTGGAGTCGATGAACGCCTTGATGTTGAAAATCAACGGCTCAATGAATTATCTAGCCAAGTAGTCGGAGTACAATCACTTACCTTTGATGCACAATCACGTGCACGGGGTGGCACGATTGCTCCTGATGTATTAAATAACCCTTTAGTTCAGCAACTCAAAGGCCAATTGGCAGTTCAAGAAGCGAAGTATAAGCAATTGGCGGAAAAAAATGGTCCTAATCACCCGCATAATCAGCAAGCGATGGTTGAGTTAAATGCCACGCGGAGTCAATTAGAGCAAATAATGGCGCAGTATGCTGGCGGACTAAATAGTGCCGCAGGCAATTCAGCATCACGACAAGCTGCGTTAAATGCTGCGCTACAGGCGCAAAAAGAAAAAGTACTCGATTTAAAATCACAGCGTGCCGCAATTGATGTCTTACTTCGAAATGTAGATAGTGCGCAACGTAGTTATGACCTAGCATTGCAGCGTTTTAGTCAAACAATGCTAGAAAGTCGTTCTGATCAAAGTAATATATCTATCATCAAATCAGCTCCAGAGCCAATTAAGCATTCCAGCCCCAAAACCCTGCTAAATTTAGTCTTATCAATTTTTGTCGGAAGCTTACTCGCAATTAGTCTTGCAATGCTGGCAGAACTGATTGATCGTCGAATTCGTTCGAAAGATGATATCGAGAATATGTTGGGAATAATGGTATTAGCTGATTTATTACCGCCAAAAAACAAGCGTCGAATTGGTCGTAAAGTAGGGGCCTCAGTATGAATGCAACAATAGGAATGCCGATATCGCCAATAATTGGGATTCCGATGGCACAAATAGGCAAAAGCAATATTGGCCAACAATTATTGGATAATGGAAAGCTGAATCCTCAACAAGCTGAAAAAGTACTTCGACTGCAAAAAGAAACAGGAATGCGTTTTGGTGAAGCGGCGATAAAGTTGGGATTTATAACGGAAGAAGATATTCAAGATGTATTGGCTCAGCAATTTGAATACGCTTACCTAGTATCGGGTCAAAGCGCAGTGAATGAAAGGCTTGTCGCCGCATACTCCCCGTTTGACTCTAGGGTGGAAGCATTACGCAGTTTGCGCAGCAAGATATTATTAAGTTGGGTTGAGAGCGGTAATAAATCAGTGGCATTAGCATCATATGATGCAGATACCACTAGCGCATTACTTGCGGCAAATCTAGCTATTGTATTTTCTCAATTGGGTGAACATACATTACTCGTCGATGCTAATTTGCGTAATTCAATGCAACATGAATTATTTGCATTAGAAAATCGTAAAGGTTTAAGTGACATATTAGCAGGGCGTAGTGGCTTGGATGCGGTACAGCGAATTTCAGAATTTAGAGACTTGTCGGTATTAACCGCGGGTACTACAGTGCCAAATCCACAAGAATTACTGTCGCGTGAATCATTGAGTAATACAGTCACTGAATTAGCTCAGGCTTATGATGTTGTTATTTATTGCACTACGGCCTTAGAAAATGCCGCCGATGCACAACTAGTCGCATCACGAGTAAAGGGTACTATTTTAGTAGCTAGTCGGAATAAAACACCGGTTAAAGGCTTAGAGTCCGCTAAATTACAATTACAATCAGCAAATGCAATTTTGCTTGGTTGTGTTTTATCGCAAGAAGAGTGATATATGACAAAGATAAATGATGAAATTAGAAACGGCCAATTTAATTTGGCCGTTTTTTTTAAACATAATTTACTAATATTGATCGGTTTTCTTGCATTAGCAATCCCATCAGTTTTTAGTTTGTCGCAAGGTCTATGGCAAAGCGATGATCAAGCACATGGGCCAATAATTTTGGCCTGTCATTTGGTTATTTTGGCTGATAAAAGACAAGTTAGCAGAAATGACAGTAAATCCACAGCCTAAAATTGGATTTGTAATTGTTGTTTTAGCTTTATTATTATATATCTTAGGACGATCACAAGGAATATTGATTTTTGAAATTGGTGCATTTATACCTTTAATGTGTGGTTTATTAATAATTAGCAAAGGCTGGCGATCTATTTCGATTGCCTGGTTTGCAATTGTATTTATGTTGTTTCTCGTTCCTATACCTGGTCCTATCGTTGATGCTTTGACTGGCGCATTAAAAGGGCAAGTCTCTCATATTGCAGAAGTATTACTATATTCCGCAGGCTACCCTGTGGCACGAAGTGGCGTTTTGATTACGGTAGGGCAATATCAATTACTTGTGGCAGATGCTTGTTCAGGTATGAATTCAATGTTTAGTTTATTAGCAGTTGGGTCTTTGTATGTATATGTCACTAACCACAGCAGTAAAATACGCAATATATTGTTAATTTTAGCAATTCTACCAATTGCTTTTGTTGCAAATATTGTTCGAGTAATGATATTAATTTTAGTTACTTACCATTTTGGTGATGCTGCTGGACAAGGATTTATTCATGATTTTGCTGGAATGATTTTATTTATGATTGCGTTGATCGGGATGTTTATTTTAGATGTTATTCTTGGCGTAGTTTTTAAAAATAGGAAAAATAACATATGATAAAAATAAAAATGATAGATGTTATTTTATTATTTTTAATGTGCGCAGCCGCGATTATGGCTGAAAAATTAATACCTACAGAAAAAATTGCATTATTTCGGAATCAAAAACTTGAAACCGTGATGCCGGATTCGTTTTCAAATTGGCGACTTGAGCAAAATCATGCGGTAGTAGAATTGCCAGCTGAAATGAAGGCAACAATTGATAAGATTTATTCGGAAACAATTAGCAAGACATACGTAAACAATAAAAATCAGCGGGTAATGTTAGTTATTGCATATGGTAAAAATCAAAGTGACCAAAATTCAGTTCACAGACCTGAAGTTTGTTATCCAGCACAAGGTTTTACTGTTGGTAACAGTGTAATAGAAACTGTCAGTATTGCAGATCGAAACATGAGTATTGTTCGTTTAGTTGCAAAATATGACATAAGAAATGAACCCATTTCTTATTGGATAACGGTAGGTGATTATCAGGTAGCAACAGGTACAAAAGGTAAAATAGCTCAATTAAAATATGGCTTGCAAGGGAAAATTCCAGATGGCATGTTGTTTCGCGTATCTACAATTGGTATTAATGAAATGGATGAATATAAATTACAAAATCAGTTTATTAAAGATTTATATTTGGCGCTAGATGCACAATCTAGAGAATGGTTATACGGTAAATTTACATTAAATTGATTGAGTGATTGTGATTAAAAATACAACACAACGTGTTAAAAGTAGTATGTTATCTTTGCTTGTTGGCAGACCAATATCAGCACTCGCAGGAATGCTGGTTTTGGTTTTGTTATCACGACTTTTGCCGAGTGAACAATATGCCGTTTATTTTACAATTTGGGCTGTTGTTGAGATTTTAATTATAGTTAGTAATTTTGGTTTGATGCTTGCAGTGTATCGTTATGTGAGTGCTAGCATTGTGGATGGTGGAAAAATAATTATACATGGTCCAGTTTTTCAATTGATTTTATTAAGAACAATAAGTTTGTTATTGGTCGGGTTTTTGTTAACTAAGGTTTCATCTGTATTAGATGGTTATATTCATTTTGATGTCGTCCCTAGGGGTTTTATTTTTTTCTTAGCGGTTATAAATTTTTTTTGAAGGATTTGCAAGGTATATCGATTCAATATTTGAATCCATGTTATGCCAAGGGCGAAGTCAATTTTCAATGATATTGAGGACTCTATTACGAGTAATAGGTATTATTTATTTTTATATAACAGCTCAAATCAATATTGAAAACATAATTTATATAGAAATTTTTGTTACTTTAGTTGGCGCTGGCGTGGTGTTAACGATGTTGCTCATCGTTTATTTTCGTCATTCATGCCATAAAGTAAGCTCAGAAAGTTTAAATTTAATGAGAGTTAGCCAATATATTCTTCCTGGATTTGCTGCTCAGTTGTTGGCGATTTGTTATGGACCCGATGCATTCAAAATTACATTAGCAGGAAATGTAACAGCATATGCACTAGCCATTTTCGGTTTTTCATACTCTCTTGCTGCTGTCATACAGCGCTATATGCCTATTAATATTTTGTCAGGTATTTTTCGGCCTGTATTTGTTGCAGCCTCAACAAAAAATGACGCGGATATAATTTTACCTCAGCTTGTTTCTTTAATTATTAAAATTAATTGGTTTTATATTATTCCATTTGTATGCGTATTGTTTTTTTCTGGAGATATGATTGCTAGTGTTATTTCAGGTGGAAAATATCCAGAGGCTGGTAATGTATTAACGGTGATCGTGCTTGGTTTACTACCACTTGCAATGTGCGGTTCAATTTCGATGTATTGTTTAGCAAAAGAAATAGCATTCGCTCCATTGGTAGCAACAGCAGTCAGCGTGATTGGTTTACCAATCGCTATGTTACTAGGAAAATATTTCAATGATCTTGGTGTCGCAATTGCTTTCGGTCTAAGCCAGTTAATCTGGTCCGTAGTTTGCTGGGCGATGGTATCTAGAAATAAAGATTTAAATGTTGAATTAGATGTTAGATCTTTTATTTATATGTTAATCATAATGGGTGTTGCTATTTATGTGTCATATATGTTCATCTTGTTATTTAATATTCCTTCATGGGTTGGATCTTTTTTTAGTCTAAGTATTTGCTGCACTTTTTTTATTTTTACTCTTTCATGTCTTCTTTAGAAAAGAAATGGTTACTTTCGGTTGTTCCAGAAAAAATGCTTCGTTTTTTTATTTAATTAATTTGTTTTGTATAATCATTTAACGTGCGTAATAGTTTGTTGATAAAAATTTTATTATTAATTAGTTATTGGTTTGTTAGTTATGATTGATTTGTATTGTTGGGATGGCTTTGCTAATTTTGGCCGTCAACTATCAGCTGGCGTAACAAATTGAGTGACTGAGTGTGGGGAAGTGGTGTACATCCAAGTAAGTATGAGTCTTACGTTTTAAAATATGAATTTTTTTAAAAAATCTGATTTGAATGCATCATTAAAAAATATTTTTCACGAATAACTGTTAAGCCTGTTTGGATAATTGAATCGACTGTTGCGAATGATGAGCTAGTCAATACCGAGGATATTTGTTAATGCAATTTTCGTGTTTTTCATGTTTTATTAATCCTATAAGATTGCATGCACCTTTGCATTTATGTGCTTGAATTATATTTTGGACAAATTGATGAAATTAAATTCTAATAGCTTTGTGCGATTGTTTAATTTAGACTTTTTTTTAAAGTTGATATTGTTTTTTTTGTTTATTGCTTTTTCATCTTTTGTAGCATTATTGGCTATGGTTAGAATTGAGTATGTGCTGTTATTTTTGCTATCTGCTTTAATGTTAGTGTTTTTTTTGATGCATAAAGAAAATGGGCGTGAGTTTTTTTTAGTTTTATATTTTATATTTTATTTGTTTTTGTTTTGCTCCAGGGTATTTCAGTTGTATATCTTTTCCCTTCGATGCAGGTTTTTCAGGTAATCGCTTTGTTGTTTAGTTTTTTAGGTTTTCCAAGGTTATGGGTATATATTAAAAATAGCAAAATATTAACTTCAGCTTTTATTTTGTATGTTATTTATGTTTTTTTTGGTGTGGTTTCATTGTTTTTTAGTCCATATGGGAAAGTGCTCGCTGGTTTAGTTCAAGTGCTAGCAAACTTCAAAATTTATTTTATGCTAGCTGCTTTCTTGTATCTGTTTAAATTTGTTTCACCGTCTAAATTGTTATCTAATATTCAATTGCCTTATATATTGATTTCAATTGTATTTTTGTTTGTTCAATGGGTTTTTCCATCGGCTTATATTTTAATTACTGGATACTATAAAGTTCCCGTTGAATTAACTGGTTATATTAAATACCCTGGAATGTCTATTTTTAATCATCCATCTGTTTTTGCTGCTGTTTCGGTATTTATGGCTTTGTATAACTATAGCCGCTGGTGTTCTGGAGAGGGGCGTAGAACATTTTTTTTATTTATATTTAATGTTTTTTTACTTATTAGTTCTAATCAACGTCAAGAAATATTTTGTTTTATTATTTCTATATACCTACTAACGCTCTATAAAACTCCAGTTAATTTAAGGGCACGCAGTGCAGTACTTGGACTGTTTTTTATTCTGTCTCTAGTGGGTGTTTTTGTGGTTCTTTTTTTTGATTCTTTTATTCGTGAATTTTACTTATGGGGCGGTGGTATGCACGCTTCAAACATACCGAGATATTTGCATTATTCAGGAGCATTAGAGTTTGCCGAACGATTTTTTCCATTAGGTACTGGGTTTGGTACTTGGGGAGGATTGGGTTCATTACAGTACAATCTTGATGCTTATTATTCGTTGGGAATGAATAAGCATTGGTGGTGGTCGACGCGAGAAGCTTATATTTTTGATGCATTTTTACCCAATATATTGGCTGAAACAGGATGGTTTGGCAGCCTAATTTTTCTTGCAAACTATTTTTTGATTATCTTTTTTTTGTCTTAAATTAGACCAGCAACAATCAAGTAAAGATGGGCTTGATGGTGGTTTGGCTGCTGCTTCACTGCTCTTTGTGTTACTTATCTCGCCAACATCTCCAGCTTTTCAAGAGGTACTGTTGATTTATTTTCCTGCAATGTTTTTTTCCGCTGCATTAATGAGTAGATGCCATGCTAAATAAATTAATTATTTATATGTTTTGTATGCTTATTGCTCGTCTATCTTTGGCTGCTGATCGTTCAGCGTGTGATGGTTTGCTAAAACCAATGTCAGAAGTTTTAATTAATTCAAGTGTTGTTTTAAGTACCCCACCGAAATCAATTTTTGGTTTTACCGTGGATTGGTATCTTTTTCAAAAAGGTCACTTTCGTAAGGGGAAGGTGAGAGACGAAACTATTTCTTATTTAAAACCATTTGAAGGTGCAATTTATAGGTATTCTGGCGGTAATGATTTCCCATGGGAAAATGCAGTCGGACCTATTGCAAAAAGAAAAAGAATTTTGACTAATTATGAAGGACTTAAATATCCAGAGTTTGGACCAAAAGAATTTATTGATTTTCTTGATTCGGTCAATGGTGATGCGACGATTTTAATCGACTTAGCTAGAAAATATAATAAGTCATTCACTAAAGATCAAATTTTAGATAGTAATTTGGATTATATTGATTTTTACAAAAAAAATGCATCAAATTGCAGCGAATTCTCAGCCGGTTGCAGAATAAAATATTTTGAATTGGGGAATGAGGTTGATTGGGAGGAGGGCTTGAAGTGGTCGCCCATTGAGTATCAATCTAGAATTGATGGTTTGATTAAAAAATCAAAATTAATTACGCCGAAGATAAATTTTTGCAATAACTGGTCAAACGGCACCATGGGGAGAGAAACCGTCAGGCCAATATTTTGATTCTTATCTTGCTGATAAAATGGCCTTTCAAATTGATGCTGTTACATTCCACCCCTATTATGATGGTCTGCCAATTAATCAAATGACAAAATGGGGGGCTGAAGTAGTTAACAAATATAAGAAAATCAATCCAAAAATCAAACTTTTAGTCACTGAACATGGTCGCTGGCCTGCTGATAGTCCAACTGGAGATTGGAAAGATAATTGGTATCAAGCTTCAGGATCGGGTGGTGCAATCTCAACTGCAGATTATGTATTGTCATTAATTAATGATAGATCCGTAGCAGGTGCGATGTGGCATTCAATCGCTGTCGAAAGCCCATGGCAGTTATTTCATTTGGATAGAGCTAAGGATTCTATATATCCAAGTGGTGTATATTTTGGTTTGCTGGTGTTACGTAATGGTTTTTTAGATACCAGCGTTTTAATTAAACCTTCTAAAATTACGACTTACGCTTATTCGCCTCAGCAAGATCTAAATATGGCTGCGATGAAGAACTCTGCAGGTTTAAATTCTATTCTTGGTGTTAATAGAGGCGCAGCACGATTAGTTAAATTTAAAGATTTAACAGGTAATATTGTCCTTAGAAATCCTGTGATCGAATATATGAGCGCAGATTCTTCTTATTCAGATAATACCGACGAGAATAAATCAAGGGTTTCAATTACTTCTTCTGCAATTAAGGCTGTGGGGCAAGAGTATGTTTGTATTCCTTCACGTAGTGTTTTTAATATAAAGTATAAATGAAACTAAATGAAAATTATAAATGAGATGCATCACTTAAAAAAGTTGCAGATGCTAAGGTTTATAGCTGCATTTATGGTGCTTATTGTGCACGTTAATTTTTATACGCATGAGCGGGTTGATCAACTAGGTTACGTATGGGCTCCTGGTTCTCAAGGCGTTCAAATTTTTTTCTTGATTAGCGGCTTTGTGATGCTACTGTCTGCTGATAAATTAAAATATGGCTTGTCTTCTTCTGTGTTTTTTTTAAAAAGAAGAATAGTTAGAATTGTTCCGATGTATTGGATTTTTACCACGGCTAAGTTAATTCTGGCTTTGGTGCTTGTTGATGTCGCAATGCATAATCGTCCTAGGCTTTTATACACACTAGGCTCGTATCTCTTATTTCCTGTTAGTAGTGCTGATGGCGGTATTGCCCCATTGCATGGTGTTGGTTGGACACTGCTTCATGAGATGTTTTTTTATTATCTAATTTCTATTTCTATTTTATTAGGCTGGTCTGCATTTCGGTTTACATCAATTGCTATTGTGGTTTTATTTTCTTGTCGTTTTTTCTTTGATTTTGATTCTGCTTTTTTTCGTGTTGTAACCAGTGAGAATAACCTTCATTTTGTTTTTGGTATGCTCTTAGCTAAAATATATCTGTCTGGTTTTCGACTTAATGCAGGTGTTTCTGTGATTTTAACGGTTTGTATCTTTATTTTTATTATGCACACCGATGGTATATTTTTGGCAGCTAAATTTTTTTGGTAAATTTAACATAATTGCGATTGTTTTTGTGTATTCTTTTGTTCTTAACTCTAATCAATACTTGCCATTTTTTAGTGATTTTTTATCTCGCCTAGGCGATAGTTCATTCTCATTATATTTATCTCACCCTCTCATTGCCCCTGCTTTTTGTATTGGATTGTCATATCTTTTTCCAAATTCCATTTTGGTGGTGAATCTACTTGCAATTATTATGTGTGTTTTAGTGTCTCATTTTATTTATTTGTATCTAGAAAAACCGATGACAAAAAAACTAAATAGTTATGTTAAATAATTCATGGTTGATTGTATGCGAATTTTATTAAGCGCTTTTGCTTGTGATCCTGACTTTGGTTCCGATGAAGAGGTGGGCTGGCAGTGGGCTAGGCAATTATCAGGTCGTGGTTTGAACGTAACCGTTATTACGCGACGCGCTCATCAGTTGGCCATTGAGGCTCGGCAGAGCAGTCATGGTGAGTGCGGCAATGTGGCATTTGAATATGTTGATTTACCCAAGATACATACTTGCTTAGCCAAATTTAATCGTCGAAATCACTTGTATTACTATTTGTGGCAGTGGGCTGCGTATAAGCACGCTTTGTTGTGTCATCGGCAGCAATCGTTTGATTTGGTTCATCACGTCACTTGGGTTAGCTTTCGCCAGCCTAGTTTCATGGGTCTATTGGGTATACCGCTGTATTTTGGACCTGTTGCGGGGGGCGATGAAATACCCCCTGGATATGCCAGAGTTTTTTCGATTAAGCAGCGCTTGGTTGAGTATTTGCGTTGCAGTTTAAATCAATTTGTTGCATTTGATCCGCTGATGCGGATGACCTTTCGATCGGCAAAGCGCGTCTATTTTACTTCTAATGGGCATTTGGCTCGCGTTCCAAAGTTTGTTGCTGATAAGGCTCAAATTGAATTGGCGATTGGCTGTGATGCTTCTGAGCTTGCTCTGCTAAAGCCATTGCCTGCGCGAACTCGGCCTGATGCGACTCGCTTGCTTTTTGTCGGTCGTTGTATTGGATTAAAAGGTATGGATTTGGGCTTGCGCAGCTTAGCTTTGATTTTGCAGCATAGGCCTGAGGTGCGTTTAACCATGATTGGCGATGGTGTTGATCGACTGCGTTGGGAGCAAACTGCGCAAAAATTAGGCATTTCGCATGCCATAGAATGGCTTGGCTGGCTTCCTAAGGATAATGTCATCGATTTGTATACACAATTTGATGCGTTGTTTTATCCAAGCTTGCGTGACTCTGGTGGTTTTGTTGTTTTAGAGGCATTGCAAGCCGGTTTACCGGTGATTTGTTATCGCTTGGGCGGTCCTGGCGTGGTGGTCAACGCGGCGTGTGGCGCTGCTGTCGTGGCCGATAATCATCAAGAGACCGCAGTTAAAAATTTTGCCGATGCGGCGTTATCGACTCTTTCTCGGTTGGAACAAGACGCTGGGTTTTCACAGCAATGTCGTGATCGCGTCAATCAATTTAGCTGGGACGCGCTGATTGATCGTATTTATGGCCCGATTATGAATGAAATTGGATAAATTGAATGAAAATTGAAGTGGTAAGTTTTACCGGTGACTCTGGCCTTGCTGATTATTCGGTTTCACTGGCTCGTGCTTTATCTGTTCACCATACAACAACGGTTGTTACTGCTAAGTCATTACCAAAACGATTTGATGCTTTAGGTTTTACGGTCGAACGCATTTTTCGCCGTTCGCGGCATTATCCTATCGATTTAATCCGCTTTATTTTTGGTGTTATTAAACGAAAACCCAATTGGATTATATTGCAAGGGCCACTTAAGTTGGCATTGATTGATGCAATTGTAATTCGGCTTATTCAAATTTTTGGTATTCATTGTGCAATTACTGTACATGACGTATTGCCGCACTATCCTAAATTATGGAGTAAGTTTACTTTTGGTTTTTATTATCGTTCTTTTTGAAAAAGTAATTTGCCATTCTTTGGCGGCAAAGCAGGGAATTTTAGCTCTTTCAGTTAAGGCGCCAATTTTAGTTGTGCCACATGGTATTTATGATATTTTTGATTTGACGAATATTTCACAAGACGATGCACGCAATAAAATAGCCGGGATAGTTAGGGATGATTTTGTTATTTTGTTTTTTGGTCATCTAGAGCCACGCAAAGGTTTGCTTGAATTTTTAGCCTGTGCCAAACAGATGGAAAATCGGCCTCATTTCAAATTTTTACTGGCGGGATCAAATAGCGTAGCAGGTCATGCTTCACGTTATGCAATGGCTTTAGAAGAATCTAGAAATGCACCTAATGTTATTTTGCATGATCGACGCATTCCTTTTGAAGAGGTAGAAAATTATATAGCAGCAAGCAATGTAATCGCTTTGCCATATTTAGAAGGCACTACCAGTGGTGTGCTGAAGATTGCTTTAGCATTTTCCAAGCCAGTCATTGCGACTCGTGTCGGCGATTTTCCTGAGCAGATCCCTGCTGGTGCCGGTGTAATTATCGAGAATGACTCATGCTTGGTTGACTCATTAATGTCTGCATTACTAGAGGTTGAAAATAATTATGCCTCTTATAAACAAGCCATGAGTGAGGCTGGACAAGATGCTCAATGGTCAATTGTTGCAGATAAAATAATCAAATTTATTGGGTTTAAATCATAATGCCTAGGTTGTTAAGTGTTAATAACTACCATTATCGTCGTGGTGGATCTGATGTCGTGTATTTTGAACATGCCGCTTTAATGGAAGAGCTGGGTTGGGAAAATGCTTTTTTTTCTATGTGTCATCCAAAAAACTTTGATTCTATTTGGTCTAAGTATTTTGTTGATGAGATTGAATTTGGGCATAGCTATTCTATTTTTGATAAATTTAAAATGGCAAGTAAAGTTATTTATTCTTTTGAAGCTAAAAATAATATAAGTAGTTTAGTTGATGACTTTAAACCCGATATCGCTCATTTACACTGTATTTACCATCATTTGTCTCCTGCAATTATACCTGCATTAAAAAAATCAGGTATTCCTGTGGTTATGACTGCGCATGACTTAAAAATTGCCTGCCCTGCTTATAAAATGCTTAACGAAACTGGGATTTGTGAAAAGTGCAATGGTGGAAGCTTGCTTAATGTGGTGAAACATAAATGTGTACGGGGTTCTTTTGCTGCTAGTGCCATTGTGGCTATTGAATCAGAACTGCATAATTATTTAGACACGTATAAGAAATATATTGATCGAGTGATCGTTCCAAGTCTTTTTTTTATGGAAAAATTTGTTGAATGGGGATGGCCTAGAGATAAATTTGTTTATATACCAAATTATGTCGATTTGAAGTATTTTGAACCTGATTTTAGTGCCGGTGATTATTTAATCTATTTTGGTCGACTGGCACCTGAAAAAGGTGTTGCTACGTTAATGAAGGCGGCGAATCTAGCCAAGACCCCTTTAAAAATTGTTGGAACTGGGCCGATTGAGGCAGAGCTCAAGGTATTGGCGAATGAATTATCGGCTGATATTGAATTTTTAGGTTATCAATCCGGTGAATCACTGCACAATTTGATTCGTGGTGCCCGCGCAGTCGCTTTACCTTCTGAGTGGTATGAGAATGCTCCGATGAGTATTTTAGAAAGTTTTGCACTAGGTAAACCTGTAATTGGGGCAGAGATAGGTGGTATTCCTGAAATGGTAATTAACAAGCAAACGGGCTACTTATTTCAAAGTGGTCATGTTACGGATTTATCTCGTGTGCTTAAAAATTTTTGGCAATTATCAGATTTGGAAGTTTCCGCAATGGGACAGTCGGCTCGAGATTTTTGTTGCCACCACATTTAGTCGAGATAAGTATGTCACTGCGATAAAAAAATTGTATTCCGAATTGGGTGTTGAATAACGAATGAAAAAAACAATCCGTATTTTGGGTATTCGTGGTGTTCCTGCTGCACATGGTGGCTTTGAAACCTTTGCCCAAGCATTGACGCCCTATTTACTGGCGCGTGGTTGGGAGGTGATTGTTTATTGTCAGGAGGAGGGCGATGGCGCAATGTATGAATCGGTTTGGCAGGGAGTGAAACGGATTCATATTCCAGTGAAAGGCAATGGTGCTAAAAGCACGGTTGTTTTTGATTGGATTTCGATTGTTCACGCCAGTAAGCATCAAGATCTCTGCCTTACCTTGGGTTATAACACAGCTATTTTTTGCGCCCTGTTGCGGCTAAAAGGGGTGCCTAATGTGATGAATATGGATGGCATTGAATGGCGCAGGGGGAAGTGGGGGCTGATTGCCAAAGCTTGGTTTTGGCTTAACGAATGGGCTGGCTCTTTACTCAGCAACCACATGATAGCCGACCATCCTGAGATTCAGCAGCATTTGGCACGTGGCGCGGCGCATTCCAAAATGACCATGATCCCGTATGGTGCCGATCGTATTGATGAAATTAATCCTGAGTTATTAGCCCGATATGATCTGAAGCCCAATCAATTTTGTGTACTTATTGCACGTGCTGAACCGGAAAACTCAGTGTTAGAAGTGGTTCAAGCATATTCAAAACGTGTTCGTGGGATGCCTTTGGTGGTTTTAGGTAATTATAAGCCTGATCAAAATCCATTTCATTTGGCCGTGATCACTGCGGCTAGTGATGAGGTGAGGTTTCTTGGGGCTATTTATGAAAAGGATGTGGTCAATGCCTTGCGTACTGGTGCTCGATATTATGTGCATGGCCACCAAGTAGGCGGAACGAATCCATCGTTGGTCGAGGCACTTGGCGCAGGTAGTGCCGTATTGGCGCACGATAATCGTTTTAATCGCTGGGTAGCTGCCGGTGCTGGTGTATTTTTTTCATCGATCGATCAATGCGACGTGATCATTGCTGAGTTAACTTCTCGTGATGACTTAATACAGCAGTTAAAAGCGGCGGCGTGTGAGCAATTTCATGCTCAATTTGAGTCCGATGACGTTCTTGAGCAGTATGAGAAATTATTACTGCAGTGGTTGCCGAGATAATTTTTGAGGTTTATTTCAATTAAGCTGAGGAACTGAGCATGGTAAATCGTCAAGAAATATTCATCTGTGCGGGTATGACGGGCACATTGATCATGACTTGGATCGTGAGTCGCCCAGTGCCAAAATGATTTAAGCCGATATTCTGATGTCAAAAACCGATTCATTGATTGAGTGATTCATCATGACGATTACCCCAGTTATTCTTTGCGGTGGCTCTGGTAGCCGCATGTGGCCTTTATCTCGCGGCGCTTACCCAAAGCAGTTTTTGAGTTTATACGGCGATGAAAGTCTTTTGCAGCAAACCGCAACGCGGTTGAAGGGTTTGCCCGATGTCGTTGCGCCGCTGCTGATTAGTAATAACGAACAGCGTTTTTTGGTAGCCGAGCAATTACGTGCCGTGGGTGTGGTCAACGCTAAAATCGTACTCGAGCCGATTGGTCGCAATACGGCACCGGCAGTGGCGGTGGCTGCGGTGATTGCCTTAGAAAACAATCCTGATGCCATATTGATGGTTTTACCTTCTGATCATGTGATTGCGCACCGAACTGTATTTCAGCAGTTGGTGGTGCAGGCTGCGAGCGTGGCCGCACAAGGCAAATTGGTGACTTTTGGTATTGCTCCAACTGAGCCCCATACTGGGTATGGCTATATACGCCGCGGCGCTAAATTGTTAAATACCACCTATGACGTTGCGGCTTTTGTCGAGAAACCCAATATCGAGCGTGCTAAAGCGTTTTTAGCAACTGGAGAATATTATTGGAATAGCGGGATGTTTATGTTTCGCGCTGACGTGTATTTGGCTGAACTAGAAAAATATCAGCCGAAGATGCTAGAGCAGGTGCGCGCCGCCGTTGCAGGATCAGTTCGTGATTTGGACTTCGTGCGACTAGAGCTCGATGCGTTTGCTGCCTGCCCTGCTGATTCAATTGATTATGCGGTGATGGAGCATACCGAGCATGCTGCGGTCATTGCTGCGGCGGATTTGGGCTGGAACGACATTGGTTCCTGGGCTGCTTTGGCTGAGGTCAGCACTGCTGATACCGAGGGGAATAATCTGGTTGGCGATGTAATGATTGAGGGGGTAAGCAATAGCTATATTCGCAGTGAAAGCCGGATGATTGCGGCCATTGGTGTGGATCATCTCGTGATTGTAGAGACCGCCGATGCGATTTTGGTTGCGCACAAAGACAAAGTACAAGATGTAAAAAACATCGTTAATCGCTTGCAAGCCGCTGGGCGTAGCGAATCGATGATGCATCGCAAAGTTTATCGCCCATGGGGCAGTTATGAAGGGCTCGATTCTGGTGCGCGCTTTCAAGTTAAACGCATTATTGTGAATCCCGGTGCTGCGCTGAGCTTGCAAATGCATTACCACCGTGCCGAGCATTGGATTGTCGTAAGTGGTACGGCGCGGGTAGTGAATGGCGATCAAACGTTGTTGCTATGCGAAAATCAATCAACCTATATTCCGATTGGTGCGACGCATCGCTTAGAAAATCCGGGCAAATTCCCATTGGAAATGATCGAAGTGCAATCGGGCAGCTATTTGGGTGAAGACGATATTGTGCGCTTTGAAGATACGTATGGCCGAGTTGAGGTGAAATAATGGCCGCTTTATCGTGTTTTAAAGCCTACGACATTCGGGGCCAGCTTGGCACCGAGCTCAACGAAGACATTGCTTACCGCATTGGCCGCGCCTATGGCGAATTTCTCCAACCCAAACGCATGGTTGTTGGGGGCGATGCTCGGTTGACTTCTGAGGCGCTCAAAATGGCACTGACCAATGGCTTGATGGACTCGGGCTGCGATGTCATTGATATCGGCATGACCGGCACTGAAGAAGTTTATTTCGCCGCGTTTCATTTGGATGTCGATGGCGGAATCGAGGTAACGGCCAGCCATAACCCGATGGATTACAACGGCATGAAGTTGGTTAAGCGCGGGTCGGTGCCAATTAGTGGCGATACCGGCTTGCGTGATATTCAGCGCCTTGCCGAAGAAAATCAGTTTCCCGCTGTTGTTCGGCGCGGCATATTCAGTCAGCAGTCGATTTTAGCGGACTACGTGCAGCATTTACTGGGTTACATCGACATTACGCAGTTAAAGCCGATGAAAATTGTGCTCAATGCGGGTAATGGCGCGGCAGGGCATGTGGTGGATGCACTCGAATCGCAATTCGCCGCAGCAAACGTACCGGTGCAATTCATCAAAGTACATCACGAGGCTGATGGCAGATTTCCGAACGGAATACCAAATCCATTACTGCCTGAAAACCGCGCCGATACTGCCAATGCCGTCAAAGCGCACGGCGCTGATTTGGGTATTGCTTGGGATGGTGATTTTGATCGCTGTTTCTTATTTGATGAAACAGGTAATTTTATCGAGGGGTATTACATTGTAGGGCTTTTAGCTAAAGCTTTTCTTGCTAATACCCCCGGTTCAAAAATCATCCATGATCCACGCTTGACGTGGAATACCATCGAGATGGTTGCACAGGCGGGGGGGATTGCGATTCAAAGTAAAACCGGTCATGCGTTTATCAAAGAGCGCATGCGCTTGGAGGATGCCGTGTATGGCGGAGAAATGAGCGCGCATCATTACTTTCGTGATTTTGCTTACTGCGACAGTGGCATGATCCCGTGGTTACTGGTGATTGATTTAATGAGCCGCAGTGGGCAAAAACTCTCTGTGATGGTCCGTGAGCGAATTGCGGCATTTCCATCCTCGGGGGAGATCAATCGCGCGGTGCCCGACGCTCAAGCCGCGATTGCTAAGGTACGTGCGGCCTATGAAGCGCAAGCGATCACAATAGATGAAACCGATGGTTTAAGTCTGGATTTTGGCGCTTGGCGCTTTAATTTACGTAGCAGTAATACTGAGCCAGTGATTCGATTAAACGTCGAAAGTAAAGCAGATATTGCGCTAATGCAAATTTCATACCGATTCGATTTTGTCGTTACTTTAATTGTTGCGGGTGTTTTTTTTAAACGCCGAAACAATCGTCTCATCACTGCTTGGTCGCTGCAATCGTGGCGGCGCATGTTTTATTGCATTTGATCGCGTTACAACTGCAGCCGGAAGGGGCGACTGCCATAGCTAGTTTGCACAGAAGGGCGCGTTACGCCTTTAGATTGCCCGCGCCGTTAGCGCTGCCACGATGAGTGAGTCTGTTTGCGGCGGCGTGTTGATAGTAAACCGAGCAAACCCAAACCCATTAAGACATAAGTTTCTGGCTCAGGCACTGGTGTGACTGTCGCTGAAAACGTTCCGCCCTTAAGGCCAGGATTGGCAAAGGTGAGTTGTGTGTTGTAAGCAAATTTGGCAGCTTGAATTGCGCTAAAGGTATAGGTACGAGCCCAAGAAGACGTACCAATCATGGCATCTTGAAATGTTGAAATGAAATGGGGTGCAGAAGTGTAATCTGGTTGTGTGCCGGTCCAATTGACTTGGTTTATAAATGACAGTGCACTGATCAGCGGCCCTGAGTTTGGCGTAGCGTCAAATTTTAAACGTCAGCAGATAGTCTCCAGTGTTTGCAATATTAAAAAAAACCATAACTTGTGATGTTGGTGGTATTTTGGCTGGTGCTAAATAGTGTCACCAGTTCTGAGCCGATGGTTTTTTCATCGGGCGTTAAATTGAGGGTGGCGGCTTGACTTAAGCTGAGGACTGAGCTGATGACGATTGCGGCTGCGATATGGATTAATTTCATATTCAAATCTCATTAAGGGTTTTAAAGTTAGTACATGTTAATATTCTAACCAATTGATTATTAACAACATTAATTTGAGATTAAATGCTAGTCGCATACTGCGTTAAAGTCAAAACAATAAAGTAAGTTTTAATTAATTAATAATAATTTATATGTAATTTAACGTAATTATTCTTGAGGAGATTTTAGTATTCGGCCGGTTGAATAATAAAACCGGCGAATTTCGCCGGTTTTTGGGGTGTCACGCTGTCATGACATCGATACTGCGTGGTTATTCGCCAAGCAGGTGTTTAGTTTTGCATGGCCAGCATCAAGCCATTTAAGCGTTTGACGAATGAAGCAGGGTCTTCGAGCTGACCGCCTTCGGCCAATAAGGCTTGGTCAAAAATCAACTGAGTCCAATCGCCAAATTGATTGCTACCCGTCTCGGCTTTGAGCTTATTGAGCAATGGATGCGTTGGGTTGACTTCCAAGATTGGCTTGCTGCCTTTTACGTCTTGCCCGGCTGATTTGAGTAAACGCTCCAAGTTCGCGCTCATGTCTTGATTTTCAACGACCAAGCAAGCTGGGCTGTCGGTCAAGCGATGCGTAACGCGGATGTCTTTGACTGAATCGCCAAGTACCGCTTTCATTTGTTCAATGACGTCTTTCAGCTCGGTGGCTGCGGCTTCTTGCTCTTGCTTTTCGGCTTCGTCGGTAAATTGCTCTAAATCCAGTTCGCCTTTGGCAACGGACTGGAGTTTTTTACCTTCAAATTCGGTTAAGCCGCTAAATGCCCATTCATCCACGCGGTCCGACAAAAGCAAGACTTCGATGCCTTTTTTGCGGAACACTTCCAGATGCGGGCTGTTTTTCGCAGCGGCATACGAATCGGCGGTGATGAAGTAGATCTGATCTTGGCCTTCTTTCATGCGGCCTAGATAGTCTTTGAGCGAGACGGTTTGTTCGGCATTGTCATTGTGGGTCGAAGCAAAGCGGCATAGCGCGGCGATGCGCTCTTTGTTGCCATGGTCTTCACCAACGCCTTCTTTGAGCACTTTGCCAAATTCAGTCCAAAATGCAGCGTATTTGGCTTGTTCTGCGCCATCGTCCGAGTTGGCCATGCTTTCTAACAGACCCAGCACTTTTTTAACGCAACCGGATTTAATCTGCTCGATGTCTTTGCTGTGTTGCAAGATTTCGCGTGATGCGTTGAGCGGCAAATCGGCCGAATCAATCACACCACGGATAAAGCGCAGGTATTGCGGTAGCAATTTTTCGCTGTCTTCCATGATAAATACGCGGCGCACGTAGAGCTTCACGCCGTGGCGACGTTCGCGGTCGTATAAATCAAATGGTGCCCGTTTTGGCACGTAGAGTAGCTCGGTGTATTCTTGGCGGCCTTCGACTTTGGCGTGACTCCAAGCGAGTGGCTCTTCGTAGTCGTGCGCAACGTGTTTATAGAATTCGGTGTATTGCTCTGGTGTGATGTCGGATTTGCTGCGCGTCCACAAAGCATTGGCTTGATTGACGGTTTCTTCGCCTTCGGCGGGTTTAATTGAGCCGTCTTCGTTGTAGCCCGCTTGCGCTGGCATCATGATCGGCAAAGTGATGTGGTCTGAATATTTGCGGATGATGCTGCGTAAACGCCAATCGTTGAGGAATTCTTCTTCGCCTTCTTTGAGGTGCAGCACGATGGTCGTGCCACGGCTGGCTTTTTCAACAGTTTCTAGTGTGAATTCGCCATCGCCTTTGGATTCCCATTGCGTGGCGGTTTCTTCGCCTGCACGGCGGGTGGTGAGAGTGACTTTATCGGCAATGATAAAGGCCGAGTAAAAACCCACGCCAAATTGACCGATTAAATGCGCATCTTTTTGTGCATCGCCAGAGAGTTGGCTAAAGAATTCTTTGGTGCCAGAGCGAGCGATGGTACCAATATTTTGGATCACTTCATCGCGGCTCATACCAATACCACTGTCGCTGATGGTGATGGTTTTGGCATCGGCATCAAAGCTCACGTGGATTTTGAGTTCGGGATCATTGCCAAACAGGCTGTCATTATTGATGGCTTCAAAGCGCAATTTGTCGCATGCATCAGAGGCATTGGACACCAATTCGCGCAAGAAAATTTCTTTGTTGGAATACAAAGAATGAATCATCAGTTGCAAGAGTTGTTTGACTTCGGCTTGAAAGCCTAATGTTTCTTTAGACATAGTCTTTATTGCTTCCTGTGGGTTGAACATAACAACATGAATGCTTAGCAAATGGGGGCAGAGGTGAGGGCTTCAAGAGATGTGGCGGGTTTATTATCAATAGCTTGCTTAATAGTCGATAATAGTTGACGCTGGTATTGTTTATTTCTTTTGTTATTTGTCATAAATGACGCAGCTTATTCCGTGCAATAAGGCATTCACCTAGCCGCATGGCGCACAGTGTTATAGTGTGATGAGGCAAACTTGGCGAGGCGTGAGCATGTTACGACGGGTGGTGTTTAATCAAAAAGGCGGCGTCGGTAAATCAACGATTACGGTGAATTTGGCCGCCGTGGCTGCGGCACAAGGCAAACGTGTTTTGATTGTTGATTTAGACCCACAGGGCAATAGCAGTCATTATGTTTTAGGTGCTGCAGCTTACGAGTGCACGCCCACATTGGCCGATTTTTTTTGACCAAGTGCTTAATTTCTCTTTGTATGCCAAAGGCGCTGCTGAGTTTATCCATCCTACGCCGTTTAAAAATCTATTTATCATGCCTTCGCATCCCAGTATTGCGGAACAGCAAGTTAAATTAGAGTCGCGCTACAAAATCTATAAATTACGCGAAACATTGGCCGAGCTCACCGGGCAATTTGATGAGGTTTATATTGATACCCCGCCAGCACTTAACTTTTTCACACTTTCGGCCTTGATTGCCGCCTCTGGCTGCTTGATTCCTTTTGATTGTGATACATTCTCGCGCGACGCCTTACTGGGTTTAATCGCCCGAGTGGAAGAAATTCGGCAAGATCATAATAGTGAGCTGAAAATTGAGGGCATTATTGTCAATCAATATCAATCTCGCGCTAGTTTGCCACAGCGTTTGGTGCAAGATTTAGAGGCGCAGGGCTTGCCGGTATTACAAGCTAGATTATCGAGCTCAGTTAAGGTGCGTGAGTCGCATGATCAGGCCATGCCTTTGATTGCATTGGACGCCAAACATAAGCTATCACAAGAATTTTGTCATTTATACGCCGAGCTGTCCGGTGATGTGCTTGTCAGCATAAGTTAAATAGTTGGGGTAAATATGGCAACGAAACCGCTCAATCGAATCCTGATTGTTGACGATGAACCATTTAATTTAGAAATACTGTCCGAGCATTTAGCCGATGCCGGCTATGAAACGGTGACTGCTGAAGATGGTGAGGCGGCTTGGGAAATCCTGCAGCACGATAAGGAAGGTTTTTCGACCATCTTGCTCGATCGAATGATGCCACGTATGGATGGCATGCAGGTTTTGGCCAAGCTCAAGCAACATCCTGATTTTTTGCATATTCCAGTCATTATGCAAACCGCAGTCGGCGCAGCAGAAAATGTGCGTGAAGGTTTGGCTGCCGGTGCTTACTATTATTTGATTAAACCGTTTCAGCGTGAAATGTTGTTGGCGATTGTGGCGGCGGCAGTAGGCTTTCACAAAGAGCGCAAGCAGCTAGAAGATCAGATTACTGAGCACGCCGAATCTTATCGTTTATTGGTGAATGGCGAATTTCATTTTCGTACTTTAGATGAAGCCAGACAATTGACATTAATGCTGTCACGCGCTTGCCCAGAGCCTCAGCGGGTGGCGATGGGTTTGTCTGAGTTGCTGGTGAATGCCATCGAGCATGGCAATTTGGGCATTAGCTACGCTGATAAATCACGGTTACTACAAGCGGGCCGTTGGCAAGATGAAGTGGAATCTCGCTTGGCCAGCCCTGATTACGCCCAAAGAAAAGTCGCCGTAAAGTACAGCATGGATGAAGATGAAATTCAGATTCATATTTTGGATGAAGGGCAGGGCTTTGATTGGCAGCCTTTTTTAGAGTTTTCACCTGAGCGTGCGTTTGATCCGCATGGCCGTGGGATTTCAATGGCCAGAATGATGTCGTTTGATAGTTTGGAATATCAAGGCAAAGGCAATGAAGTATTGGTTCGAATGCTACGTAAACCTTAGGCTAGATTAATATACCCTCAGAAATAAATAAGCCCGCTACATTCGTAACGGGCTTTTTGTCTTGTATCTTGCTATTTAAGCGAGATGGTCAACGATGTATTTTTTCAGCAAATTAGTATCTGCATCAATCGCCTCAAAGCGCTGTGGCAAGGCTTCTAGGCCGGCAAACCTTTGGGGCGGAAGGGCGCTTGTTTGAGGGCTTCGAGCATGGTGTCTTCAAACTTGGCTGGCAAGGCGGTTTCCATAATCACCATTGGCACGGCAAGATTGCGATGGGCTTTGGCGGCTTTAAAGCCGTCAGCGGTATGCGGATCAATTTGTACGCCGTATTTTTCAAACACTTCGCGAATATGGGCAATTCGATCGCTGTGATTGCTGGCCGATGATTTAAAGCCATAGCTGTCTTGCATTAGCGCCAATTCAGCGGGGGACAAATCAAAGCCGCCACCTGATTCAACTTCGGTCCACAATGCCGCCAAACGCGCGCTATCACGGCCGATCAAATCAAACACAAAGCGCTCTAAATTAGAGGCTTTGCTAATGTCCATCGACGGGCTGGTGGTTTCAAAGGTGTTGGCTACTCGCGTGGATGGTAGCCGCCGGTTTTGAAAAATTCGTCCAGCACGTCGTTTTCATTGGTCGCGACGACCAATTGGCCAATCGGCAAGCCCATTTGGCGGGCAATATGGCCGGCGCAGATATTGCCAAAATTACCCGACGGCACGCAGAAGTCGACTTTATCGCCGACTTTTTTGCCGGTGGCTAAGATGGTGGCAAAGTAGCCTTTGAAGTAATACACCACTTGGGCCACGATGCGGCCCCAGTTGATTGAATTGACCGCGCCAATTTTGTATTGAGCTTTAAATTCAGCGTCTTTATTGATGTTTTTAACGATGTCTTGGCAAGCGTCGAAAAAGCCATGCACTGATAAATTGAAAATATTTTCGTCTTGTAGACTGAACATTTGTGCGCGTTGGAACGGGCTCATTTTGCCAAATGGCGACAGCATAAATACATTCACGCCGCGTTTGCCGCGCATCGCGTATTCGGCTGCAGAGCCAGTGTCGCCTGATGTTGCGCCGACAATATTGATTTGCTCGCCTTTTTTGTCCAGCACGTATTCAAACAGATTGCCGAGTAATTGCATCGCCATATCTTTGAACGCCAGCGTTGGTCCGTTGGATAGTTCTTGGATATACAGCGAGCCATCGAGCTTAATCAGTGGCGTGATGTGATCGGCTTGATTTTTTGAGCGGCCATTGCAATACACTTCGGCGGTGTAGGTTTTGTCGATCAAGGCTTTCAGATCGTCACTAGGAATATCGTCGACAAAACGGCTAATGACCGCAAAGGCTAAATCGCGGTAATTGAGCGTTGCCATGCTTTCTAAATCGGCTTGAGACAGTTGCGGATATTGTTCTGGAATCGACAGGCCACCATCGGGCGCGAGGCCACCAAGAAGAATATCGCTGAATGCTTGGGCGTTCATACCGCCACGAGTCGAGATGTATTTCATGGGTATCTGCTTGTAGGTTAGTATTCTTAAGGTTTGGGTTGATATACGTAGTTGTTATTTCAAAGTTTGTTTTTGATTAAATCTATTTCTTTTTGGCTTGTTAAATTCAACAGCACAATCGCAGCATCAAGTCGTTTGCGCATTTGACGTATCTCGTCATAGAGATTAATGATTAAGAATGCAGCAAAAATAGCGCAGAAAAATCCTAAGAAATAGACCGTGGGTTTAATTGTAAATATGCCGCTAATTATCCAATCGCCGAGTCCTGTTAGGACGGTCATACTGAGTGCAAATCCTAGGGTGGCGAGCAAAAGGTACTGTCTTGGCTTTTTTACCGGTTCACTGAGCGTCGCTAATGCTTCGGTGTAGGCAATGCTGGCTTTGCCGATTTGGGTTGCGCTTAATTCTTCTGCGATATTCATCGTGCCCGTTTCAGTTTGCATTTCATGAACCCCGAATTTGATACAACGTGTAGGTCGGATAACGCCTACGGCTCATCCGACTTACATGATTTACATCCATCAACCGTTCAAATGCTCCAAACGCAATTTCACCACCTTGCCATGCGTGCTGGCGAGGCTTTCGATTTTGGCGATGGCGATGTTGATGTTTTTTTCAATCGCGATGTGCGTCACGATAATGATCTCAGCAGTGCCGCCGGCTGCCGCAGCAGGTTTTTGCAGCATGGCATCGACCGAAATTTGCCCTTCAGCCAAAATACCAGTGACATCGGCCAACACGCCGGGTAAATCTTTGGCGGTTAAGCGCAGGTAATAGCAAGTTTCCACTTCGTCGATTGGCAAAATCGGCAAATTGGCGATTTGCGACGGTTGGAACGCTAGATGCGGTACGCGATGTTCTGGATCAGCAGTGTGCAGGCGAGTGATGTCGACCAAATCGGCAATCACCGATGAGGCGGTTGGTTCGGCGCCAGCGCCCGGGCCGTAATACATAGTTGCGCCTACGGCGTCACCTTTGACCAGCACCGCATTCATTACGCCGTCGACATTGGCGATCAAGCGGCCAGCCGGAATCAATGTCGGTGACACGCGCAATTCAATGCCCGTTCGGGCGGCGGCGCGTCATGCCAAGCAATTTGATGCGATAGCCCAATTCGGCGGCGTATTTAATATCGGCCGCGTCGAGTTTGCTGATGCCTTCTAAATACGCTTTGTCGAACTGCACTGGAATGCCAAAAGCAATCGCGCTCATGATGGTGAGTTTGTGCGCGGCGTCGTGGCCTTCGATGTCGAAAGTCGGATCCGCTTCGGCGTAACCGAGGCGCTGCGCTTCGGCTAAGACATCAGCAAAGGCCGAGCCTTTATCGCGCATTTCAGTCAGGATAAAGTTGGATGTACCGTTGATAATGCCGGCCACCCATTCGATTTGGTTGGCAGTTAAACCTTCGCGCAGTGCTTTAATCACTGGAATACCGCCGGCGACGGCGGCTTCAAAGGCCACAATGACGCCTTTTTCTTGGGCGAGGGCAAAAATTTCATTGCCGTATTCGGCGATGAGTTTTTTATTGGCAGTGACAACGTGTTTGCCGTTGGCAATCGCGGCTAAAACCAAGTCTTTGGCAACGGTGGTGCCGCCAATGAGTTCAACGACGATGTCGATATCGGGATTGTTCACCACATCCATCGCATTGTCGGTGAGCAGTACATCGTTACCCACTAATTCGCGTGCGCGATCTAAGTCGCGATTGGCGGCCATCGTAATGACGATAGGGCGGCCAGCACGGCGGGCAATTTCATTACCGTTACGTTTTAAAACGGTGGCGGTACCGCCACCGACTGTTCCTACGCCACACAGGCCAACGTTGATTGCTTTCATTTTGCTTCCCTTGTCGCTCGGGTTAGCGAAACCCGACGGTTTATTAGCGGGTGGCAGACCCACCCTACGGTTATTTTGCAGCAAACTCACCGGTGCCATGGCGTTTACGCCATTGCGTCAAAAAGCGGGCGACGCGATTGAGCGCATCGGTGAGGTCGTCCAAATTAGGCAGAAAAACCACGCGAAAGTGATCGTGTTGTGGCCAGTTAAAGCCAGTGCCTTGGACCAGTAGTACTTTTTCATCTTGCAGCAATTCGAGCATAAATTGCTGATCGTCGCTCACCGGGTAAATCACCGGATCGAGCTTGGGGAACATATACAGCGCGGCTTGCGGCTTGACGACCGAAACGCCGGGCATGGCGCTGAGCATGTTGTAAGCCAAATCGCGTTGTTTGGCTAAACGGCCGCCTTCGCACACTAAATCATCAATGCTTTGATAGCCGCCGAGCGCGGTTTGGATGGCGTATTGCGATGGCACATTGGCACACAAACGCATCGTCGCCAGCATATTCAGGCCTTCGATATAGTCTTTGGCGCGATGTTTTTCGCCAGAAACAATCATCCAACCGGAGCGATAACCACATGCGCGGTAGTTTTTCGACAAACCATTAAACGTGACAAAAAGTACATCATCGGCCAGCGAAGCGATTGAGGTGTGGCTAACGCCGTCGTACAGCACTTTATCGTAAATTTCATCGGCATAAATAATCAGGCCAAACTCACGCGCCAGCGCAATGATGTCGAGCAGTACCGAATCTGGATACAGCGCGCCGGTTGGATTATTCGGGTTGATGACCACAATTGCCCGCGCGTTTTTGGGGTGATTTTGGCACGCATATCGCTGATCGATGGCAGCCAGCCATCGGCCTCGTCGCAGAGGTAATGCCGTGGCGTACCGCCGGCGAGGCTGACTGCGGCGGTCCAGAGTGGATAGTCTGGCATTGGTACCAAGACTTCATCACCGGTATTGAGTAAGCCTTGCATACTCATCACGATGAGCTCAGACGCGCCATTACCAATGTAAATATCGTCAACGGTCACGTCGGCAATATTTTTTTGTTGCGTGTAATGCATGATGGCTTTGCGGGCTTGGAATAAACCTTTGGAATCCACATAACCGGCGGCATTGGCCAAATTGCGAATCACATCTTGCACGACTTCTTCGGGCGCATCAAAACCAAAGTTGGCGAGGTTGCCAATATTGAGTTTGATAATGCGATGGCCTTCTTCTTCTTCCATCTGCCGCGCTCGCTCTGGAATCGGTCCACGGATTTCGTAGCAGATGTTCAATAATTTGTTGGACTTGAGGATGGCTTCCATCGTATGGCCTGCGCAAAGGTTTTTCAGGGAAACCCCGTATTCTAACGAAAGAATGAGGGAAATGGTCATCTACGTGTATTAAATGCACAGTTCGCACGTATTTTTGCGCTTTAGACGCAGGCGGCTTTGGTAGAATCGAGCAAAATCACTTAAATAGGCATTTGCGTATGAAGCTGCATCAATCCAAAGTAAAAAATGTGAATCAATTTACCGCGTATGACGCCACGGGCGTCAAAGTGAACGATGAGCGTTTTGAAGGCAGCGTATTGGTGCTGCCCAATGAGATTCATTCGTGGCGTCCGACGTCGTTTGCCGATTTAACTGCGGAAGATTTTGCTGAGTTGTGGGGGTATGCGCCTGAGCTGGTGCTGTTAGGCACGGGGAGCAAGATTCAATTCCCACATCCACAGCTGTACGCCGCGCTCTCTAGTCAACGGATTGGGGTTGATATGATGGATACAGGGGCGTTGTGCCGTACTTTTAATGTGCTTACCGCAGAAGATCGCCGTGTACTGGCCTTGGTTTTGCATAGTTAAATTAATTTCATTGTCATGAATTAGTAAAGTCTATCTGTTATTTTCAGTGCGTGGGGTGAGTGTTATCGCGGGTCGTTGCTTGGTTTTTTATTAGGTATTTGTTTGTAGTTCAATATGCGTAAGCCTTAGGTCTTCATACCCACAAAATATTTCTTGTAAGTCATCCGATTTTCACCCTGATTGGGGAAATAAAATGAAAGTGACGGTTATTGGCTCGGGTTATGTTGGCTTGGTGACGGCAACGTGTTTGGCTGAGTACGGCAATGATGTGCTGTGTTTGGACGTGGATGTCAGCAAAATTGAGTTGCTCAATCAAGGTGGCGTGCCCATTTATGAGCCAGGCTTAGAAGAAATGATCAAGCGTAATCGTGCGGCGGCAAGATTACGCTTTACAAGCAATATTGCTGAATCAGTGGCGCATGGCACGATTCAATTTATTGCGGTGGGAACGCCACCCAATGAGGATGGTTCCGCCGATTTGCAATACGTCGTAGCGGCCGCCAACCATATCGGCCGCCATATGAATACCTATAAAGTGATTGTGAATAAATCCACGGTGCCTGTTGGCACGGGTGATAAGGTTCGAGCGGTGATTGCGGCGCAGTTGGCGCTACGTGGTTTAAATGCAAGTTTTGCGGTCGTTGCCAATCCCGAGTTTTTAAAAGAAGGGGCTGCGATTGATGACTTTATGCGGCCAGATCGGATTGTGATTGGTTGTAATGATGAGACCGCAAGCGATTTATTGCATGCTTTATACGCCCCGTTTGTGCGCAATCATGATCGAATTTTATTGATGGATCTTCGCTCGGCTGAAATGACCAAGTATGCGGCCAATGCCATGTTGGCGACGCGCATCTCATTGATGAATGAATTGGCAAATTTGGCGGAAATTTTAGGTGCCGATATTGAGCTGGTGCGTAAAGGGATCGGTGCCGATCCGCGCATTGGCTACCATTTTTTATACGCCGGCGTGGGCTATGGTGGCTCGTGCTTTCCTAAAGATGTACAAGCTTTGCAGCGTACCGCTAATGAAAACGGCATTCAGTTGCGGGTGCTGGCCGCCGTTGAGCACGCTAATCTAGCGCAAAAATCCGTCATTATTCATAAAATCAAGCAGCGTTTTGCCGGCAATTTAGCTGGGATGCATTTTGCATTATGGGGATTGGCCTTTAAGCCCAATACCGATGATATGCGCGATGCACCCAGCCGCGTATTGATCGAGTACCTATTGGCGCAAGGTGCAACGATTGCGGCGTATGATCCCGTCGCGATGATCGAGGCGCAGCGGGTGATGCCTCATGCAACTGGGCTGCATTATGGCGAAGGGCCTCAGGCCGTGCTCATGCAAGCCGATGCTTTAGTGGTGATGACAGAGTGGAAGGTGTTTCGTAGTCCAGATTTTGCTGAAATGAAGGCGCTATTGTCGCAGGCGATTATTTTTGATGGGCGAAATCTGTACGAGCCGCAGTATTTGGCAAAACAAGGGTTTGAGTACTATCCGATTGGACGGGAGCAAATTTATCCGGCATTAATTGCACGCGCATTGATGGCGGAACCGTCTGAGCAGGCCTTGAATCTGGCTTGATTTAATTGCGGTTGATCATGGCGCTGGCCACGACCAACCGCTGTTGATTACATACCACCACTTTGCTGGTAGCGTTTTTCTAAGTGGCTGACTCCGGCTGCGAGTACCAAAGTCATGATTAAGTAGATAAATGAGATGGTGAGATACGGCTCCCAGTAGCGAGAATAAGCACCCGCAACGGTACGCGCGGCATAGGCCAGTTCAGCTAAACCAATCGCAGAAACTAAGGAGCTGTCTTTCACCAGCATAATGGCTTCATTGCCAAGTGGTGGCAACATACGGCGGAATGCTTGTGGAATAATGACAAAGCGCATGGTTTGGCCATACGACATACCGAGTGAGCGAGAAGCTTCAAACTGACCTTTGGCAATTGATTGAATCCCTGCGCGGAAAATCTCGGTAATATATGCGCCGGCATTTAATGTGAGGGCGACTAGACCTGACAAAAATGCACCATATTCTTGACGTAAAGTGGCCGCCATGTCACCACTGAGTAAAATACCGGTATCGGGATGAACCAATAAAGGCATCACGGCAAAGTGGGTCAATAAAATTTGTACGAATAGCGGCGTGCCACGAAAAAAAGTCACGTAAGCAGTCGCTGGCCAGCGTAATAATAGTTTGACTGGATATTTCCAGACACCATGCTTCACTTCAGCCAATCGAGCCATGCCGGCAAATAGACCAATTAAGGTTCCCACGGTCACCGCAACTAAGGTGATGCCGAGTGTCATTTTGGCGCCGTCAATAAATAGATCTCGATATTCCCAAACAATTTGTAGTTGGAAGTTCTCAAGGAGCGGTGCTGTTTGTTGGATTTGTTGCCAAATCGTAATGAAATCCATGGTCATACCTATTTGATACAGAAGAAAAAGAAGCGCGACCGTTCAGCGGTGCGCTTCTAGGGTTGATGCTTAATGCCAATTCAACGGATCAAACTTAAATTGATGCTGAGTGACTGCTGGTGATTCGCTTATTTACCAAAGTACTTGGTATAGATTTTTTCGTAGGTGCCATCGGCTTTGATTGCGGCTAAGCCTTTATTGATTTGTTCGATCAAGGCTTTGTTACCCTTTTTCACTGCAATACCATAATATTCTTTGGCAAAAGTAGCGTCGTCGATGATTTTTAAGTTCGATTTTGGGTTGTTTGAAACAAAGTTAACAACGACACCGTTATCTGCGACGACTGCATCTACACCACCATTTTCCAATTCTTTGATTGCCAATGGCGTTGATTCAAAGCGTTTGATATTTGGGCTGGTTTTACCCTGTAACTTTTGAATCACTTCATCGCCAGTGGTGCCCGTTTGTACACCGACTTTGATGGTTTTTAAATCAGTAAATTTACTTACTTTGCTCTTTTTGTTTACCGCAATCAATTGTTTAGCTTCAAAGTAAGGCTCTGAGAAGTCCATTGATTGTTTGCGTTCAGGCGTAATGGTGACTGATGAAATAACCATGTCACGATCACCATTGGGTAGTGTGGCAAAAATACCTTCCCATGGCGTATTGATGAATTTGATTTTCATGCCTGTTTTTTGGGCAATCGCCTCAAGAATGTCAACACTAAATCCAACCACTTCTTTTTTGCTGTTGAGTGACTCAAAGGGCGCATAAGCTGCATCGGTTGCAACTTGATACACTTTTGCAGCATTGGCATGTGTACTGAACATCAGACTGGCAAACAGAACGCTAGCAAGAAAACCTAGTTTTTTTGTATTCATTATTATCTCCAGGTACAACAAGAAAAAGGGCAGGACGAGAATTGTATATGAAATACACAAAATTCTCACGCTGCCCAGATGCTAGTAAGCTTTAAAGTTCAATATAATCAGGATTATCCCTAGGTCTGTAGCGATTGCACCGTCTTAGCCAATGATGTCATCCATCCCACTTGATAGTTCAGATAGTTCAGAGAGCTTAAAGAATAGCTCGTCTTTGTTGATGCCTGTCTCAACTAAAACTGAATCTGGAATTTGTTCGGCCAGATCTTCGATGCTGGTTTTTTCTGTGGTTAAAACGGTAATTAATTTGGCTAAAAACAGGACGGCAGTGAGCTTACTGATTGGTTCTTGGCTTAGTGGTGAGTTTTGACCACGAATTGCAAGTTGGATTTCGACTGGGAAGTTCCACCGTCTTGCTAGCTCTTCACCCACCATGACATAGTCAAAGCCAATATTATTGGCCTCAAGCGCAACACGATCACCGCCACTTTCAACAAATTTATCAATTTTAACTGCGAGTTCTGGCGCGATAATATGGATGAGCATTTCACCGATATTGTGAATCATGCCGCATGTAAAGGCGACCTCGGCATTAATCTTGGCCTGTTTGGCTAACCATTTGCAAATCGTGGCGACTGAGAGGCTGTTTCTCCAAAATACTTTACGATCAAAGCCAGGTGTGGCGACAAAGGCACCCGTAATACCAGAAGCGACCACCAGTGTACGCACCGTATTGAAACCTAAAACTACGACTGCTTCTTGTACCGAACCAATTTGGCGGCTAGCACCAAAGTGTGCTGAGTTGGCAAGACGAAGTACTTTAGCGGTAATAACCTGATCTTGCGCTATTTTTTTTTGCAACAGTATCTATGTCGATGTCATCTTTGCTGAAGCTGTCGATCAGCTCCTGAACGACTTTAGGGATGGTAGGTAACTTGTGAGTTTGTTCAAAGACTTCTTCTAATTTCATTGGTCTTACTCCCAGTGTATTTTTGTCAATTACGCTTAGTCATACTAGAACACCAGAAATCACTATGCCAGTTTCAAACGTAAAAAAGCCGTACTCATTGATTGAGTACGGCTTTTGGCGATTGTGGCTGAGTTACTGATTAGTCTTGATGGGTCTCAATTTGAGATAAACCATCAGCGCTAGCCGTTTTGTCCTGCGTTTCAGCGGCAACATCGCGGCGACGGCGGACTGTTTTAAGTGGTTGAGTATCAACCACTGTTGTTACGACTACAGCTGTGGCAGTTTCAACCATTTTTAGCTCAATGGCTTCATTGACGATGACTGGTTTAGCCACGGCATTGCGTCGACGCGTCGCAGTCGTATTGATCACTGCCTCAGGTTGAGGTGCTGTAGCTTGTCGCGTTGCGACTTGCGTTAAGTTGCTTGCTTCCAGAGGCGTCGTTTTGGCTTCAGCAGCTGGAGCCTCTACATTGCTTGTCGTTACACTAGCTACGACTTCTTTGTGTACGGCTGGCGTTGCAGTAACTGAATCACTTGTAGTAGCAGCTTGTTGCATCGCAGGTTCAGCGGCAACTCGTTCTTTAGCGACTTCTGGGTGTTGAGACTACTGTAGCCGGAGCAACAGCCTCTATAGGAGCAACAACAGGAGCTGGAGCAACAACAGGAGCTGGAGCAACAACAGGAGCAGGAGCAACAACAGGAGCAGGAGCAACAACAGGAGCAGGAGCAACAGGCGCTGGCGCGACAGCCTCAGCCACTTGTGGTGCGGTGGCGATTTGTGCAGGAACAGCTTGTTCCGCTGTGCTTGTTTTAATCACTGCAACTTGAGTTGTTGGTGTTTCAGTCGCAATTGCAGCGCTTTCAACAACGGTAGTTTCAACATCCGTGCGGTCGCGACGATCGCGACGACCACGGCGACGACGGCTACGCGTTTCTGCGTTGCTATCGGTGGACGCTGTCGCTGCGTTTTCTGGTGCCGTGGTGACTGCAGCCAAATCGGCCTTGAGTGTTTCACTGCGTTGCTCATTGCGCGGCGTACGTTCTGCACGAGGTTGGCGTTCCGGACGTGGCTGACGTTCAGGGCGCTCGGCGCGCTCAGGGCGTTCCGCTTTTTCGGGGCGGTTTTGATTGTCACGTTTTTGCAAGTCTTCTTCAATGCGCGGCTTATTGCTTGGGCGCGCATTACGCTCGGTACGATCACGAGTTGCATCACGCGTTTCACCGCGCTGACTATCTGGACGAGGTTCGTTGCGATTGCGGCGTTGATCGTTGCGGCCGCGTTGTGGACGCGGTGCGGGCTTAACTTCTTCAGCTTTAACGACTTCTGGCGTAGCACTAAACCATGAAACAATTTTTTGCCATAGCGATGCTTTAACTTCGGGGGCCGCTTGACGCGTTGGGCGCTCGGATGTCGCTGGTGCCGGTTGTGATGGCGTAATGCCTTTTACCGCCGCTTCTTGACGCTTGGCTTGTTCTTCCTTGGCTTTAGCTGGCTGATAGCCTTCATCCGTCGGTTGTTCAACCATGCGATAAGAAGGCAGGATGTCTTCAAGTTGGTTAACATCATCGTGGCGTAAACGCGTGATGCTGTAGTTTGGCGTTTCTAAATGCGTATTTGGGATCAAAATCACGCCGACTTTGAGGCGATCTTCAACTGCAAACAATTCCGCACGTTTTTCATTGAGCAAGAATGTGGCGACATCAACTGGCACTTGGGCGTGGATTGCGCCGGTGTTTTCTTTCATTGCTTCTTCTTGAATGATGCGCAAGATGTGCAATGCCGATGATTCAATGCCGCGAATGAAACCGGTGCCGTGGCAGCGTGGGCAGGCCATGTGGCTGGTTTCTTCTAAGCTTGGTTGCAGGCGTTGACGTGACAATTCAAGCAGACCGAAGCGGCTGATTTTGCCTGTCTGTACGCGAGCACGGTCGTGATGCAATGCTTCACGGACACGGTTTTCTACTTCGCGTTGGTTTTTCGGGTTTTCCATGTCGATAAAGTCGATCACGATCAAACCACCTACGTCGCGCAAACGCATTTGACGGGCGATTTCATCGGCCGCTTCAAGGTTGGTACGCACGGCTGTTTCTTCGATGTCACCACCGCGAGTGGCTTTAGCCGAGTTGACGTCGATTGACCATAACGCTTCGGTGCGATCGAGTACGATGGCGCCGCCGGATGGCAGGCTCACTTCACGTGAATAAGCGGTTTCAATTTGATGCTCGATTTGAAAGCGTGAAAACAGTGGCACATCGTCTTGATAGAATTTTACTTTGTGCGCGCTGCCTGGCATTACGTGCGCCATAAACTGCTGGGCTTGCTCGTAGATGTCACGTTTGTCGATGAGTAATTCACCGATATCCGGTTGGAAGTAATCGCGGATGGCGCGAATCACCAGACTAGATTCTTGATAGATCAAGAATGCGCCGGTTTGTTTGGTTGCTGCGTCTTCGATAGCGCGCCACAGTTGTAGCAAATAAGATAAATCCCACTGCAATTCTTCGGCGTTGCGGCCAATAGCGGCAGTACGTGCAATGAGGCTGGTACCGACTGGCGTATCGAGTTGATCCATGCTGCTGCGCGCAATTCATTGCGCTCTTCGCCTTCGATACGGCGAGAAACACCGCCGCCACGAGGGTTATTTGGCATCAAAACTAAATAACGACCGGCCAAGCTGATGTAGGTAGTGAGGGCTGCGCCTTTATTGCCGCGTTCGTCTTTTTCGACTTGAACGATGACTTCTTGGCCTTCAGAAAGATTGCCGGCTACGCGGCCACGACCACCTTCGCCGTCACCCATGTATGAGCGAGCAATTTCTTTAAATGGCAAAAAGCCATGACGGTCGCAACCGTAGTCAACGAAACACGCTTCAAGCGAAGGCTCGATGCGAGTGATGACGCCTTTGTAGATATTGGATTTACGTTGTTCTTTACCAACGGTTTCGATGTCGAGGTCGATCAGTTTTTGACCGTCGACAATCGCAACACGTAGCTCTTCAGCTTGTGTTGCGTTAAATAGCATGCGCTTCATGTAGGACTCCGGCGCACACTGCTCAGATTGAGTGCAAATCAACAGGGTGGTGAAGACGTCAGTTCGGCGCAATAGCAGCCATGCTATCTGGCGCAGATTAAATTAAATCTGCGGGAGGTAACAAAAAGGCTAGATGTTGCGGCTTAGGAACTGGGTATCGTTCTCCACAATAATCATTATGAGGTCTGTCTAGCTATACCCTAAGTTTCTTTGTTTTAGACAACTTAGTGTGAATCAATCCGGTCAGTGCACTAATGTAATAAATCAATTACCATCGCTGCTTGATGCTACGGTGAGCGTTATAACCGTTCTCCGACTCTGATAACCGGCGTCACCTCTCTGGCATGACGAGCCCCGCGCATCAGCTCCAAATATGGAGTTGGCAGATAAAGTATTTTTATCTACGGCGGGAAAGAATTCGTCAGCTGATAAGGCTGAGCTTGCGGTCAAAGAGCGGAATTTGTAATTAGATCGGTGGTGCGCTTTGGTAAAGCCTCACCACGGGCAATTTAGCAGTATTTTTTCATTAATACCTAAATTGCGTTGCCACCCCAGTCTTTAAGTATTTAGCTTAAAGCGGCCACAACTTGCTGCAAATTGCAGCGCGTCACAGAGTATATGTCAATATGTCCGAGACTAGCAAAGCGTCTGTCACTTTCGTGACGATCGAAGCAGAAGATGCCGGTCAACGGCTCGATAATTTTTTATTAAAAATGTTGAAAGGGGTACCTAAAAGCCATATTTACCGCATTGTTCGCTCGGGTGAAATTCGTGTAAATAAGGGGCGGGTCGATGTGACCTATCGCATTGCTGCGAATGATGTGATTCGCATTCCACCGGTACGCGTTGCTGAGAAAGCGGCGGTGCCAGCTACTGTTTCTGGTGCTGCACAGGCGGTACAAATCCCAGTTGTTTTTGAAGATGATGCCTTGATTGTTTTAAACAAACCGTCTGGGATGGCCGTGCATGGCGGTTCCGGAATTAGCTTTGGTGTGATTGAGCTTTTGCGCGCGCAAAGGCCGCAAGCCAAATTCTTAGAATTGGTACATCGCTTGGATCGAGATACATCGGGTTTATTGTTGGTGGCTAAAAAGCGCAGTGCTTTAGTTAAAATGCATGAAGTGTTGCGTGAAAACCACCGTATTGATAAGCGTTACCTCGCTTTGGTTGAGGGTGTCTGGCCAAATGAGCGTAGTCATGTGAAATTTAAGCTGCTCAAGTATGAAACACCAGAAGGTGAGCGCCGAGTTAAAGTGCATAGCGATGGTTTAACGTCTCAGACAACCGTAAACCGTAAGCAAGTGTGGGCAGATCAAGCCAGTTTGCTTGAATGTGAGCTTAAAACGGGTCGAACCCATCAAATTCGGGTCCATTTATCTGCCAGTGGGCATGCGATTTTAGGTGACGATAAATACGGCGATGCCTCCGTAAATAAAACAGTGGCTCGACATGGTTTTAAAACGGATGTTTTTACATGCTTGGCGTTTAAGTTTGGATCACCCACTAACGGGAGAGCGAATGGTGCTTGAAGCGCCTTTGCCCGTAGAGTTGCAATCTTATTTAGATACATTGAATTCTCAAGGAAAATAATGAGCCGACAATTTGATTTATTGGTGTTTGATTGGGATGGCACCTTGATGGATAGTACTGGCATGATTGCACGCTCGATTCAACGTGCATTTCGCGATGTTGGTTTAACTGAACCAAGTGATAAGGATGCACGCTTTGTCATTGGTTATGGTTTACATGAAGCGATGCAATACTTGGGCCCGCAATTAAATGCTGAGCAAATTCAGCGTATTGTCGATGCCTACCGTGGTCATTTTTTATCTCAAGACCATGAATTACAGCTTTATTCTGGTGTTGAAGAGGGCTTGTTACGTTTACAAGCCGCAGGTTTTCGCATGGCAGTGGCCACCGGAAAGTCACGCGCAGGTTTAGATCGCGTGTTGGCAGCAACGGGATTGTCGCCATTTTTTGAGGTGAGCCGCACTGCGGACGAGGCTTTTTCTAAGCCACATCCTGCGATGTTGGAATACATTCTTGAAGCATGCGATATCGAAGGCCACCGCACTTTGATGATTGGCGATACAACGCATGATCTGCAGCTGGCAATCAATGCCGGCACGGCGAGTTTGGCATTAAGTTATGGTGCGCATCCATTGCATGATTTATTACCGTTACAACCGTTGGCTCATTTTGATGATTTTAGTCGATTGACTGATTGGATTTTGGCGCATGGCTAAACGCAAAATTTGCGTTTCGACGGATGTGGTTGAGTGTGGCTTGGCGTTTCGTTTTGTTTTGATGCAGCGAGGGCGAGAACGTCAGGCCATATTGATTCGTTTTCAGGGGATGGTGTACGGCTATCTCAATGAATGTGCGCATATACCAATTGAACTCGATTACAATCTTGGTGATGTATTTGACTTAAGTGGACAGTATTTAGTGTGCTCTACCCACGGTGCTTATTACGACCCCCGCAATGGTCTATGTTTAGGTGGCCCATGTTCGGGGCAACGATTGCAATCGATTGCTGTATTTGAACAAAATGAAGCCATCTGGCTGACTAAGGAAGGAATTAGTAATGAATGAAGCGCAAGAGCGTAGTGTTTTGCAAGAGGTGCTCGGCGCCTCAATTAAAGAGCAGCGCCGTGCGCGTCGTTGGGGGATTTTCTTTAAGTTACTGACCTTTAGCTATTTATTCCTCATCTTGGCTTTGTTGATGGGCTGGTTGGGTAAAGATGGTGATAAAGCCACCATGAAAGCACATACCGCGGTGGTTGATTTACAAGGAACAATTGCCGCCGGTGGCGAGGTGACCAGTGCATTGATTACCGAAGGTTTACGCGCTGCGTTTGAAGACAAAAATACCAAAGCAGTGATTTTGCGTGCCAATAGTCCAGGCGGCAGCCCAGTTCAAGCGGGCATGATGCACGATGAAATTCAGCGCCTTAAAAAACTGCATCCGCAAATCCCTTTTTATGTGGTGATTGAAGATATCTGCGCTTCGGGTTGTTATTACGCCGCAGTAACCGGTCAACAAATTTATGCAGATAAGGCATCGATTGTCGGTTCGATTGGCGTATTGATGGATGGTTTTGGCTTTACGGGGGCCATGGAAAAAGTCGGGATTGAGCGTCGCTTACTCACTGCTGGGGCAAACAAAGGCTTTTTAGATCCATTTTCACCACAAAGTGTTGAGCAAAAAGAGCGCGCCCTTGGCATGCTCGATGAAATCCATCAGCAGTTCATTGGCGTTGTTAAAGCGGGGCGCGGAAAAAAATTGGTTGATAATCCGGACTTATTCTCAGGTCTCGTTTGGTCAGGTGAAACCGGTGTCAAACTTGGCTTAGTCGATGGATTAGGTTCAGTAGAAAGTGTGGCGCGTGATATTGTTAAAGTCGATAACATCGTCGATTTTACGCCGCAACCGACTTATGCTGATCGCCTTGCGCGTCAATTGGGAGTTGCTGCTGCAACGACATTTAGCACCCATCTTGGTTTACAAATTAAATAAGTAGGCGTTATGGCACGCAAACAACGGCATGAAGAGCACGAAAATCATGAAAGATGGCTGGTTTCTTATGCCGACTTTATCACGCTGTTGTTTGCTTTTTTTGTGGTGATGTATGCCATTTCATCGGTGAACGAAGGCAAGTACAAAGTACTGTCTAATTCCTTGGTCGATGCATTCAAACCACAGCAAAATCCTCCTGCCGTGCAGCTAGACAATCAAGCCATCAAAGGTAGTCCACAACAAATTAAACTGGCACCTCAAATCAGTCCAAGCAATCCTAAACTCGAACAACAAACTCAAAAAATGAAAGGTATGGCCAATGACTTGCGAGAATCATTGGGGAGTCTGATCGATCAGGGCAAAGTGAAGGTGACTCAGTCAAAACGTGGGATTGCCGTTGAAATCAGTGACTCTATTTTATTTGACACTGGGCGTGCTGAATTACAAACTAGCTCAGAAGACGCATTACTAACGATCGCCGAGCTGGTTAAAGCAAGTGACAATTTAATACAAGTAGAAGGTCATACCGATAATCAACCGATTCGAGCTGGACAGTTTCCAAGTAATTGGGAGCTTTCAGCTGCACGTGCCTCGAGTGTGGTGCGTTTATTTGAACAAGCAGGTGTTGCACCCCAAAGAATGGCGGCGATTGGTTTTGGTGAGTTTAGACCAATGGATACCAATGATGCAGCTCAAGGACGAGCTAAAAATCGACGTGTTACTTTGAATATTTTGGCAGATAACAAAGATGAGGTTGCCATCTTACCGAGCAATCCATAGCTTGTATTTTGCTGATGCCCCGATACCTGTTGGCGATTAGCTTCTGCCATTCCCAATCCCTTCGATTGTATGAGTGCTAGCCCTCTCATTTAGTCCTTAAGCCTCTTTTAGTTAGTCTGTACTTCCTCCTTCAATTTTGTCGTCACTGAAACTGGCATAAAGCTACGTGGTGGTGAGATTCGATCTAAATTTGTAGATCAGCTTTTTAGCGAAGCGACTTCGTCAATTCAAAAGTGCTGTTGCCAAAGTTTCAAATAGCATGTTCAAAGTAAATTCTTTCTTCAAAATTTCTATATTGTTAATTATTTGAACTGAGTTTTGACAATTCTCGCATTTTTAAAATTAAGCAACTAATCTGATTCAAGACATATAGAAATAGGCTGCGTGCTAAGGAGTGAGCTTTGCAGGATTTTTCATCGGCGAGTAATGAGCAGCTGCCGCTTTTTTTTTCAGCAGCTTGAGGAATTATTTTTATTCGATATCGAGCAAGCTTATGTGGCCAGTTGCGCCTTATTGGCGCGTTGTAAGCAAATAGAACTGTCGGCACTTCACTCAACAAAAATGCACTTGCTGCACAGCAAAATGTTATGGGGTAAAGGGCAATATCGCCCAGCTCTTTATTCAATAACACAAACATTAAAAAAAATTCAGAATCATTCATTGTTCGAATTAAAAGCGGAAGCTTATTTGTTGCGTGGACAATGTAATCTTAATTTGAAACGTCATGTTGTTGCGGTCGAAGATTTTACCTATGCCGTAGAATTAGCATTGGAGTATTCACAGATTAGTATTGCGATTGAATCTTATGTCAATATCAGCCAAATTTACTATTTTGCTGGTCAGTTTGATGCATCAAAAGAAATATTAATTATTGGATATCGCCTAGCTGTTTTACTGAATGATCATAAACAAATTACAAAAAGCGGAATATTTTTATCTAACTATTTGAATGAGTCAGGCGATCATGCTAGTGCTCTTTATATTTTGAATCAAATAGAGTCCAGCTCACTTCAGTATGGTGATATGACATGGGTAGTTGAAGCAGGAATCAATATTGCTACTGCATATGCAGGAATGAATGAAAATGAGTTAGCTGAGGTCTACTTTGAGTCAATGCTAGCCATTTCGAATTTTAATCATGCAGTATGGGCAAAATCATTAACCTTATTAAAGTATGGTGAGTTTTTGATTCAGCAAAATCGCTTTGAAGAGGCGATTAATTATTTAGAAATTTCGGCAGAGGGGATTAAGCAATTTGATTATGGTAATGTAAGGAGGCAAAGTGCTAAATTATTACTTAATGCCTATAAGCATATTGGTGACTTTAAATCTGCTTTGTCTGAGATAAAAAAATATAAGCAGTTTTCTGAGTCATTGTTGTCTGATCATTTATTACATGATTTAAAGGCAAGTGCATTAAATTTATCAAGATTGGATCGGTCGCGAAAAAAAAATAATTAAAACAAGAAAAAATTTTGAGCACATGCTTGATTTGATATCTCCGGGTGAGTCTAGAGTTCGTTATCAACAGTTTAAATTGAAATGTTTCAGTGCTTCAAATTCTGTTAAAGTAATTCATGTTCAATTACTGGGCCTATTATATGTAACTGGGTTGTATTTACAAAAAATGAATGCTTTGCTGCGTGAGTTTTGCCTTGCTGAGTCAACATGGACCAAACTACCTAATTTTGCATATTTAATTATCCCTGATCAAGCCTATGTCAATTCAGCTGCTGCGTTAAATCAACTAGAAAAAGTAATTGATGGGTTTCCATGGCGCTGGCATGGATTGAATCCTCCCGTAGTAAAAATACAATTGATTTCACTTCAAGCTGCAATTGAATTACTTTTACCTTTGGAAGATGGGGGTAAAAAAAATGAACTATTTATCTAAGAGATTAGATAATTTTACTTACCATCAGGACATTGAATCTCAATTTTACAATGTAGAGAAATCATACTGGGAGTCAGGTTCAGATAGTCGTAATTTATGCGAAGATTTAGTACATCGATGTAAGAATGAAGTGCATCCTTGGCTGGGGTATGCCTATGCCCTGCATGGGAGAATTTTATTAGCATTTGATGAGGATGCTAAAGCATTAGCTACGCTGAAAAAAGGAACTAAATTAGTTGAAAAAAATAAAGATATCGAACATTTACCTTTTTCTATGTTATGGCTTGGGGTTGCTTTAGAGCGAAATAGTCAATATATACATGCTATTGAGATTTGGGTAAAAACGATTGACTTAGCATTAGAATTAACTCAATTGGAATATGGGGTTGAGGCATATTTAAATGCATCAATGATTTATTATCAGTTAGGGCAATATGAGAACGCTGATATTTTAATGCGCAATGGTTTGAAGTTGGCCGAGTCGATTCATAGTAATAAATTGATAGCAAAAAGTGGGATTTTTTTGGTCGATGGCTTGTTATCCACAAAGCGATATGATGCGGCTTTAGCGTTACTTGCTAGAATTGAGCCCTATGCATTGGCACATGGTGATATGACATGGTTGGTACAAATTTGCAATGGATATGCAAATTCATATTGGAAAAATGGTAATGATGAGTTGGCTATTTTTTATTATGAAGTGGCTTTGGCAATCGCCAGTAATTATAAAATGAAGTGGGGATACTGTATTACCGTTGTTAATTATGGGGAGAGTCTACAGAGTATTAATAAGCTGGTTAATATTTTCCCTGTCTTGTTAAATGCAAAGAAAATATTGAAAGAAGTTAATCATAATGACTTAGATGCTAGGTTTAAATTATTTACTTTATCAAGCGTACCGTGAATGCAATGACTATCTATCGGCTTTAAATGTTCTACGTGCTTATGAAAGGCAAACAATTCGACATATTACGCATGAGATTGGAGAAAAAGGGTTTAGATTAAATTTAAATCGCTTAGATAAAGTGCGTGCTTTACTGGTTAGAACCCATGTTAAATTTGAAAAGTTGGCAGGCTGGGTTGTTCCTGGTGTTTCATTACAGCATTTAAGACAATTTCGTTTGCGATGTGAGTCTGCTGATTTTAGTGATCGAGTTATTGAGCTTACATTAGATTTTCTGATTGACTCTGTGGTTGAGCAGCGAATTTCAATATTACTTAATGATTACTGTGCTTTGAGTGACTTATGGATATTTGTACCGCCATATCGCTATATTATTTACCCAAAAGAGTCGAATTTTATTTTAATGGAGTTTGCTCAATCTCTGGCTATGGCGATTGAAAGTCTTCCATGGGAACGATATGGCAAAGATAAGATTAAGGTTAAATTTAAACTACAACTTGCAAATGAAACCATGCTTAGACAGATAGATATATTATTGAAAAAGGAGCTAGAGCATGTCTGAGCAACTTGCAAGTTTATTTGCACAGCAAAAACAATTTAGAAGACATAATTATCAGCAAGCATTGATTTTGTCAGAGAAATTGATTGAACAAGCCAAAGAGCTGGATAATGAAACCATATTAGCTCAGGCGTTATTTTTACGCGGTGAAGCATTTGAAAAAACAGGAAGTTATATTTCATCTCGGCAGATGTTAGAGTCTGCATTAAAAATTGCTGTGAAGTTAAATTTAGATTTTCTATTGCTAGATGTTTATGAGTGTCTAGGTAAAGTTTACTATATTTTAGGTGATTTAAATAATGCGTTAAGTACTTGGGGCCAATGTCTTGAGCTCGCACTCAATCAACATTCTATTGTTCATTATATAAAGGCCTACGTAGGGATTGGTGGTGTTTATTTATACTTTGATATGGCTGAAGAATCTTTGCGGCATCATAAAATTGCTTATGATTATGTGCAAGAATTAAATGATGACCAATTACTCATGATGCTGCATTTATGGCTAGGCCATGATTATCAACGATTAGCACAGCATGAATTAGCCTTGCAGCATTTAGCATCATGCCGAGCACTTTATCCACACACCAATGATGCAGGCATGATGAGTGAAGCAATTATGCATTCAGGTTTTGCACAACTCGGTTTAGGGCGATATAACGAAGCAAGACAATGCTTTTTACAAACGATTACTTTATCACAACGCCATCATTATGCTTGGTCTACGGTGATGGGGCAGCTGGGAATTGCTGAAATAGCTTTACTACAAGGCGATATGCAAGTGGCTTTAGTTGAATCGCAACATGCGCTTGATGCGGCCTATCAAGGCGGGGCACAGCATCAAGAAATGAAAGCGAGTCGAATTCAATCTGCGGTATATGAGAATATGGGGCAGTTTGAATTAGCGCTTACTTTGTATGAGCGCCATACCGAGTTAGCAATTAAATTAGCAAAAGAGCGAACTTTTACCCAAATTGAAAGTAGCACTATGCGAAAAATATCGCGTATGGAAATGCGATTGAAGTTATTAAAATCTGAACAGCAAAAAAACAAAATATTCTAAATGAAAGCATTCGGCAGCAAGCAGAGCATTTAGCAGAAAAAAATACCTTAATTGCGATCAATCAGGCGAAAAGTGATTTTCTAGCGTTAATTAGTCATGAAATTAGAACGCCATTGTCGGGTGTTATTGGTATGTTACGTTTGGCGGGGGGCAAAAAGAATTACGTCCTGCGACTCGTACTCAAGTTCGGATGGGCTTGGAGAATGCAGAATTATTGTTGGAGATAATTAATGATATTCTGGATGCTTCAAAAATTGAATCAGGGAAATTATCGATTGAATCAATTCCATTTGATTTGATTAAATTATTGCATCAAGTCGTTGATTTTTTTACGGCTCGTGCCGAAGAAAAAGGCATTACATTTATATTGAATATATCTCGGTTTAGTCCTGTTGGTTGCTTGGGAGATCCAACGCGGATAAGGCAAATATTATTTAATTTAATTGGAAACTCAATTAAGTTTACTGAGCAGGGTTCGGTAACAATTACGGCTTATCGAGATAATGAACAGGTTAAGATATTAATTAGCGATACGGGTATTGGTATGGATGAAATGACGATTGGCCGGTTGTTTCAAAAATTTGAACAGGCCGATACGTCAACAACTCGAAAATATGGTGGCACTGGTTTAGGGTTGTCAATTTGTCGTGGTTTAATTGAGTTAATGAATGGTTCTCTCGGTGTGACGAGTGCGCCCAATGAAGGTAGTCATTTTAGAGTTGAAATTCCATTGCCGATAGTCAATGTGCCTGAGGAACTATCAAAATATGAATGTCCATTATTGCCATTAAATTATATAAAATAAAAGTGATTTATGCTGAAGATGTTGAAACGAATCAATTGATTGTGCGTGCATTAGTTGAAGAAATGAATCTTTCATTGATTGTGGTGGATAATGGTGAAGAAGCATTACGTGCCTTGTCTGAAATGAGTTTTGATGTTGTTTTGATGGATTGGCGTATGCCAATTATGGATGGAATGACCGCTACGCGTTTAATTCGTGAAGGCGGTTATTTACAGTATCGTGTTAAAGATCCTGATATTTATATTGTCGCGTTAACGGCTAATGCCACGGCAAAAGAGCAAGATGAGGGGATGGCTATTGGTATGAATGATTATTTAACCAAGCCGGTTTCGTCTCGTGGTTTACATCAAGCATTAAATCAAGCAATTCATTATCAGTTGCAACGCGGAATTTCATTGCCATTAATGAATAAAACGGTAGGCCAAGACTTTAATAATTTAAAAAAATCATTATCAGCGCCAGCTTTGCAGTGGATAGAGCAACTCACTGATTTAGGTGTTGCTGTTGACGAAGCATTAGATCGTTTGAATGGAAATTTATCTCGTTATCAGAGATGGCTATTGCATTTTTTCTCTGAAAATCAGCAGTTTTTTACTGAAGTTAATCAGCTTAAGCATGTCGATCGTTTAGATGATTATATTGAAAAAATTCATGCGATGCGTGGTGTCTCCGGAACATTAGGTTTAATGGATTTTTATCGTTCGGCGAGTGAATTAGAACAAGCATTGTTTCAGCAGCAGAAGGAGACGATAAAAAAAATCCCTGATTTTTATGAATTAGAGCAAGCATGGTTACGAGCTAAAAAAAATAAAATATTACCATTGATAGAGATTGAATCAATGTCTAACTCTTTGATTCAAGCCGAAGGTCTGTTGCCGAAAAGCTGTTTAACCACAGCTCTAGGATTGCAAACAGCTTTGAAGAATAACAGTTTACGTGCTAGGAAATTACTATTGGCTTTGCAGGCCGAATTGCCTGAGTCTAAATTTAATTTGCTGGTTGATGTGACCAGCGCTTTAGAAAAGTTGGATTATCCTGCTGCATTAGTAGCATTGAATCAACGAATTCCCTTGTCAGTGGAAGAGGTGATTATTAATGGATGAGGCTTTTATTTTAGTGGTTGATGACCAAATGAATACGATAGAGACGCTGGGCGAGGTCTTGGGCGATGAGCATGATGTCCATTTTGCTTTGAGTGCAGAGCAGGCCTTATGCCATATCGAGCGTAAGCTACCAGAGCTGATTTTGCTCGATATTATGATGCCAGAGGTCGATGGTTTTAAATTTTGTGAAATTATAAAATCTAAGTTAGAAACTAGGGATATCCCAATTATTTTTATTAGTTCTTTATCATCCCCTGAACAAGAAACTCGAGGTTTAGAGGCGGGGGCTGTTGATTATATTATAAAGCCATTTAATGCCTCAATTGTTCGTGCTCGAGTGCACAATCATTTGGAATTAAAGCGGACTAAGGATTTGCTGCGGGTGTTATCACAAACCGATGTATTAACGGGGATGGCCAATCGTCGGCGATTATTTGAATTACTTGATCAAGTACAAGATCGATCATTGCGGTTGACTCAACCATTGTCGATTTTATTAATTGATGTCGATTCTTTTAAACAATATAACGATTTATATGGACATATTGCTGGGGATCTTTGCTTGCAGCGAGTTGCGGGGGTCATTCAATCTTCGCTACGCTCAGTGACCGATGTTGCGGCTCGTTATGGCGGAGAAGAGTTTTGTTGTGTGCTGGAGAATTCTGATCAGGAATTGGCGCTGCAAATCGCAGAGCGAATTCGCAGTAGTATTGAGGCTTTGCGAATTCCACATCTAAATAGTGCCGTCACAATGTGTGTGACGGTCAGTATTGGGATTGCAACTTCGAGCACTACGAGCCGCATTCAACATGCGCAATTATTGATGAATGCGGATAAGGCCTTGTATGCAGCCAAAGATCAGGGCCGCAATCAAGTTCGTCATGCGAATGTTCATTTACTTTAAAGCGATCTATTTCCTTGAGTGCCACAGCCAAGCGTGATGATACGTAATCTGATCATGTAAGATCGTGGCGTATTGGCGCACAGTGCATAAACTACGGGTAGGGTATTCATTTGTGCGCCATGGTTTATTTGTTATCTAGCAATATACCTCGTGGTTTCTCTAGTTTTTCCAAGGTGAGATATAAAACTGGGGTGATGTAGAGTGTGATGAGTTGCGAGAAAATCAGCCCACCGACAATACTCACCCCCAAGGGTTGACGTAGTTCAGCGCCAGCACCTAAGCCCAGAGCGAGGGGCAATGCCCCCATCAGTGCCGCAAGCGTGGTCATCATAATCGGTCGAAAGCGTTTGGCGCTGGCCTCAGTAATAGCATCAATCGGGCGTAGGGCGTTTTTGCGCTGCGCTTCAAGGGCAAAGTCGATCATCATGATGGCGTTCTTTTTGACAATCCCGACCAGCAGCAAAATCCCAATCATCGCAATAAACGTGAGCTCTAGTCCGGTGATTTGCAGGGCGAGTAGCGCACCAATCGCTGCCGATGGAGTCCCCGCCAAAATGGTAATCGGATGAATCCAGCTTTCGTATAACACCCCCAGCACCACATAAATGACGGCAACGGCGATCAATATCAGCCAAAGCTGGCTCGATTGCGTTTGTTGATACAGCGCGGCATCCCCGGCAAATGCACCAAAGATCGAACCGGGCAGGCCGATTTGGCTTTCGCTGGCTTTAATTTCGCGTGCAGCATCCGACAGCGACGCACCTTCGGCCAAGTTAAATGAAATCGTAATCGCAGGCAGTTGGCCTTGGTGATTGATTGCCGTGGTAACGGCGGTTCTTTCGATGGTGGCAAAGCTACTTAAAGGCACTAAAGCGCCTGATTTACTGCGCACTTTAAGTAAATTGAGTGCGTTTTCATCTTGGCGGGCGCTGTCTTTGAGTTGCATCAGCACCGAGTAGCTGTCTTGCGGCGCATAAATAGTTGCCACTTCGCGTTCGCCATACGCGCCATACAGCGTATCGCGCAAGCTTTGCATATCAATGCCTAATTCGCTGGCGCGATCACGATTGACGTTGATTTTGGCTTGCAGCGTTTTTTGTTCCGAATCGGAGGTCACGTCGCGGAATGTGGGGTTGGCGGCCAGCGTGTTTTTAAGCTGATCGGCCCATGATTCCAACTGGTCGGAGCTCACGGCTTGCAAAGTATATTGATAACTACTTTTACCGCTACGTCCACCAATCTGCAAATTTTGGGTAGGGCGATAAAACATGCTAATACCCGCAATTTTACCCGTTGATTTGCGTAAGCTATCGAGCGTTTTCGCCATGTTTTGTCGCTCTTGGCGTGGCTTGAGCGTGATAAAGAAACGCCCGCCGCTGCCGCTGCTCCCTAGGCTAGAGGCGACGGTAGCGACATTGGGGTTGTCGAGTAAAGCTTGTGCCGCTTTTTGCTGTAACGCCAACAGTGCCGGATAGCTAATATCTGGCGAGGCATCCATGCTCGCTTGCACTTGCCCGATGTCTTCTTGTGGGAAAAAGCCTTTGGGTGCTTGGATATACAGCGCGGCGGTGGCGGCAAAAGTAGCCAAGGTCAGCAACAGCATCCAGCGTTGATGGCGCAAAGCGACGGCTAAACTGCGCTGATATGCGGCCAGTAAGCGATTAAAACCGGCTTCAAAGTAACGACTCCACGCCGGCTCGATTTTTTCTTCGTCGTGTGTGATTTTAAAAAACGCGCGGCAAACAGTGGAATTAAGGTCAATGAGACTGCCATTGAAACCAACACCGCTAAAGACACGACGACGGCAAATTCGTGAAATAACAGGCCGATGGTGCCGGGCATAAAAAAGATCGGAATAAATACTGCAATCAGCGAAATCGAAATCGAGACGACGGTAAAACCAACTTCTCCTGCGCCGGTGATGGCCGCTTCCAATGGCGCCATGCCTTCTTCGATATGGCGAACGATGTTTTCCAGTACCACAATCGCATCGTCGACCACCAAGCCCAGCGCCACAGTCAGGCCCATTAATGAAATGTTATCTAGGCTATACCCCAGCCAGTACATCAATGCAAACGTTGCCAGCATTGAGATCGGGAGCGATACCGATGGGATTAACGTGGCGGCAGCTCGGCGTAAAAATAGCAACACCGACAACACCACCAAGCCCATGGTGAGTAGCAAGGTCAAACTCACGTCATGAATCGATTCGCGGATCGAGGTCGAGCGGTCATTGAGTTTTTTAACTTCAACTGAGGCGGGCATTTGCGACGTCAGTCGCGGCAACATGGCGTTAATGGCATCCACGGTGGCGACGGTATTGGCGCCGGGCTGGCGCAAAATGGCCAAAATAATCGAGCGCTGACCGTCAATCCAGCTACCTGATTTGATGTTTTCAACGCTGTCTTCCACGGTGGCTACATCCGAGAGTCGAATCGGTAAACCATTTTTGGTGGCGATAACGAGGCGGCTAAATTCAGCGGCATTTTTGAGCTGCGCATTGGCTTCCAGCATTAAGGTTTGGCGCTCGCCCTCAAGCTGGCCAACGGGTGAGTTGGCATTGGCCGTTTTGAGCGCGCTAGCTAATTCAGGCAAAGATAAGTCGCGCGCAGCCAATAAATCCGGATCAACCGCCACGCGGACTGCAAAGCGTTTTTGCCCATAAATAGTCACTTGCGCCACGCCATCAATGGTCGATAAAGCTGGGCCAATGAGGTTATCTGAATAATCATTCAGTTGCGCCAGCGATAACGATGGCGAATTAATACTCAGCATCAAAATTGGTGCATCCGATGGATTGACTTTGCGATAGCTCGGTGGGCTTTTCATATCGGTTGGCAAGCTGCGATTGGCGCGATACAGCGCAGCTTGTACGTCGACCGCCGCTGATTCAATATCTCGCGAGGGCGCAAATTCCAAGGTAATACTGGTGCTACCCAGCTTGCTGGTCGATGTCATCGTCGCCAAGCCCGGGATGGTTGAAAATTGCTTTTCGAGCGGCGTTGCCACCGCATTGGCCATGGTTTCTGGCGACGCGCCGGTTAAGCTGGCTGACACGCTAATCGTTGGTGTATCGTAAGTCGGCAGTGCGGCAATGGGTAAATGAAACCAAGCAATCGTGCCGGCCACCATGACGGCAATCCACAGCAACAGCGTGGCCACAGGGCGATGAATCGCCCACCAAGAAATTCCGTGACTCATTATTTTGACCCTTGCGCTGAAGCGGCGCTGCTGGCAGCCAAGGCCGGACGACTCGCTTCGATGACTTGAGCGCCAGGGCGCACATTTTGGCCGCCTTCTTTAATGATTTTGGTTTCGGCGGCAACGCCTTCAATCAGCGCTTGATTACCAACACTACGGATGACTTGAATCGGCTTGACCTGTGCTTGTTTGTTTTGGTCGATGACATACACAAAGCGCTGCTCAGGACCCGTTTGAATCGCTTGAATCGGCACAACTAAACCTTTTTGTTCGGCCAATTCGATGGTGACGCTGCTGCTGAGCCCGGCCACAATTGCAAATCAGCGTTGGCAAATTGCGCTTTGGCCAATAGGGTGCCGCTGGCTTTGTCGACGGTATTGTCGAGAAACACCAATTCGCCACTGCGAGTTTGGCCGTTCGGTAATTGTGTTTTTACTGGGACTTTGCCTTGGCTTTGCGCCGCAAGTAGGGCCGGTAAATCGCTTTGATTAATATTAAAACTGATTTGAATCGGGTCAGTTTGCGAAATCGTCACCAAGGCTTGGGCGGCATTCGATTGCGCTAAGCTGCCTTGTTTTAAGGCAATGGCGCCAGTTCTGCCGGTAATTGGTGCATGAATTTGGGTGTAAGACAGATCGACTGCGTTGGCGCGCTCATCGGCTTGGGCCGCCGCCACTTGGGCTTGTAAACTGCCCATTTTTGCGCGCGCGGTATCGACTGCCGATGGCGATAAAAATCCAGCTTGAGCGAGTTCTTCTGTACGTTTTAAATTGCGTTCGGCCTCGGCAAACTCGGCTTTGCTTTTTTCGGTAAGCGCTTTGCTGCGCACCATTTGGCTTTGTACGCCGCGCGAATCGAGCGTAAATAGCAATTGACCGGCTTTGACGATGTCGCCTTCTTTAAAATGAATTTGTGCGATTTGTGCATTTACTTGCGGGCGCACTTCAACGGTTTGCACCGCTTCGGCGTGGCCAATGGCGCTAATCTGATGCGGTAGTGCGCCCTGTTTGACTTGCGTACTAATAATATTGACTGGGCGCTTGGCGCCATTTTTATTGTCTTGCGCTTTCTCGCAAGCACTCAATGCTAATAAACAACAGCAACTCAATGCTGCGAGGTTGAATCTATTCATTTAACTCGCTCAATTCAATAGTTTAAAGCGCCGTTGGTGAACGACGATGGATCAATGTTTGCCGATGGTGATGCCGCATAATCGTGGCCATGGCCAGCATGACCATGAGACCAAAACTGATCAGTATCATTTGCATCGGTGGCACGCCATGCGTGGCGTATTGTACTTGCAGTAGCGCGCTACTGTTAGGTGCAAGTGGCAAGCTGAGGTATTTAATCATTAAAGCGTGCAAGCCCACCATGATTAAGATGCCCAGGTTTTCATTGAAGTTTTGTACCGCAATGGAATGCCCAGCCCCCATCAGTAGTTGGCCACGATGCTGCAAAACTGCATTTAAAGGGACAAAAAAAAAACCCGATAAAATCCCAATCAGCAGCATCAATAACGCGGCTAGGGCAATTTGGTTGACCCACAACATACAAATAAGTAATGCCCCCATCAAAAGTCCAGCCGGCATAACGCGAAAAGCATGGGGTAATGACACAAATCGTCCAGCCAATAAAGCGCCGATGGCAATACCCACAGCAACAATGGCAATTAAATGAGTGGCGGACTCTAAATCGATGCCCAACCACAGCAGTGCCCAGTTCAGCACCACCAAGCGCATGGTTGCGCCTGCGCCCCAAAATAAAGTGGTGATGGCCAGCGACACTTGACCTTGCGGATCACGCCACAGCCGTTTGAGGCAGTCGTAAAATTCTGCGATTTGATAGCGTGGGCTGAGGTGGAGTGGTTTGAGGGCGATATTTGGACGGGCAATGGCCGCATTAATCAGCGCGGCAATACTATATAAGCCGCCAATGATGACAATTGTAAACTGGCTATTGTTTAGGTATTGACCAAGGGTATTGCCCGATAACCATTGATTGATATTTGATCCAGATAAATACCCACCAATGAGGGTGCCTAAAATTATCGCAAAGACGGTTGAGCTTTCGAGCCAGCCATTGGCAGCAACCAGTTGCTCAGGCGCTAAGCTCTCGGTGATTAAGCCGTATTTGGCGGGCGAGTAGGCCGCAGCGCCCAAGCCGACCAAGGCATAAGCCAATAAAGGCGAGCCACCCAAGCCCATTAATATGCAGCCGAGTAGTTTGATGCCATTGCAAAGCATCATCACTTGATTTTTTGGTCTGGCGTCGGCCAGTGCGCCAGCATAAGGCGCAATTAATACATAAGAAACCGTAAAGCCCCACAGCAACATCGATAAATGCCACTCGGGCGCATGTTGTGATTTGAGTAAGGCCAAGGCGGCAAAAAACAGGGCGTTATCGGCTAAAGCTGAGAAAAACTGCGCTGCCAATATTTTATAAAATCCGCTTTGCATCATTTGTGCCTTGCACGGTGCTGAGATTGTGAATTTATATCAGCTAAATATGACAAAACTACCGCCTCTGACGGTGGTGTAAGATTAAAGTACGCTGTTTTGCGTGGTATGATCGCAGGCGTCACAATTAAAAAGCTTGGGCGCTGCAATGGATATTCTGCAGTTTTTAGTTACGATTTTTACCGATTACGGCTATCTCGCTGTATTTACAGTGTTATTAATCTGTGGTTTTGGTGTGCCAATCCCAGAAGACGTGTCTTTGGTCGCCGGCGGCGTGATTTCGGGGCTGGGCTATGCGCATGTGCACACGATGTTTGCCGTGGGTATGCTGGGCGTATTGATCGGTGATAGTTGTATGTTTTTAGCTGGCCGCCATTTTGGGGCGCGCTTATTACAACACCGCTATTTTGCGCGCATGATGACCCCCGAGCGATATGCTGCGGTACAAGATAAATTTGAACGTTATGGCAATCGCGTGTTGTTTGTTGCCCGCTTTTTACCGGGATTACGTACGCCGATTTATCTGACCGCAGGGATGTCGGGTCGTATTTCTTATTTCCGATTTTTACTACTTGATGGTTTTGCCGCCTTAATTAGCGTGCCGATCTGGGTGTATTTGGGGTATTACGGTGCGTCCAATCATGAATGGCTCATTAAATGGCTAGGTCGCGGCCAATCGGCGATTATGGTTTTTGTCGCGATTATTGCGGTGATTGTCGCTGTGTGGTATTTCCGCCATTGTCGTAAACCGAAGTAATTCGAAGTCGTTTAACAAAAGTTTTTTTGCCGCGTGTTCTTGTCATTCAACTTTTGTTCGATTACTTATTTCTGAATTTCTAATTTTGAAGCCAATATGTCGCGCCCGATCCAAGCTCGCTTTAATTCACTCGCCTTAGCGCACAATTATCAATTGATTCGGCAAAGCGCACCGACGTCACGCGTTTTTTGCGGTGATTAAGGCCAATGCCTATGGGCATGGTGTGCAACGAGTGGTTGAGGCATTACCTGATGCCGATGGTTTTGCGATTTTAGAAATCAATGCAGCAATTCAATTGCGAAACTCTGGGTTTACACAGCCTATTTTGTTATTGGAAGGTGTTTTTAGTGCGGCAGAATTAACGGCGTGTGCCGAGTTTGATTTGGCCATTGCGCTGCACTTGCCTATGCATATTGAATGGTTAGAGCAGGCACAACTATCGCGGCCGATTGCGGTTTTTCTCAAGCTCAATACCGGAATGAATCGCTTGGGATTTCCTGCCGAATCGGCGCCAGCTTGGGCAGAACGCTTGGCGTGCTGCCCCAATGTCGCCAGCGTGACGGTGATGACGCACTTTGCCTGCGCTGATGAGCCAAGCAAAGGCATTGATCGCCAGTGGCAGCGATTCCTTGCCGCGACTCAGTCGTTGGCATTACCGACTTCGTCGGCCAATTCGGCAGCGATATTTGCTTATCCGCAAACGCATGGCACGTGGGTGCGGCCTGGGTTGGCACTGTATGGTTCATCGCCATTTAGTGATCAATCGGCGGCGAGCTTAGGTTTACAAACGGTGATGTCGCTGTGCTCGGAAGTGATTGCCACGCAAACCGTCGCGGCAGGCGAATCGGTGGGTTATGGGGCGAGCTTTATTGCGCCTGCGCCGATGAAAATCGGTATTGTGGCTTGCGGTTATGCCGATGGTTATCCACGGCATGCGCCGACAGGTACGCCAGTGTGGGTAGCCGGGCAAAAAACGCGTCTACTCGGGCGCGTTTCTATGGATATGCTATGTATTGATTTAACGCCATGGCCCGAACTCGATGTCGGTAGTCCAGTTGAGCTCTGGGGCGAGCATTTACCGATTGATGAGGTCGCGAGTGCTGCGGGGACTTTAAGTTATGAATTAATTAATGTGCGCGATAGCTGCGCGCGTGCCAGTGCAGACGCAACGCTAAATGGAGAGTGGCATTGTGTATAGATCATGTTGGGTTTGAATTGCGGCGCGATAATAAATCGGTATAAAAAAGCCGTGTGTTTATCGGCTTGTATTCAAAAGTATTAACTCATTCCAGAAAGTTATAAAGCGCAATAGGCGCTACCGCGAATTTAATATTTTTGCATTCTATTTTTAGTGACTGTTGTAATTAGAGCTATTTATATATTTTATTTCTGTCGCAGTTTCTCGTTTTAAATAAATTCTTCATAAATCAATTCAATTGCCACTCCCCAAGCAGGGGGGCTTCCTTTACAATTAGTCTGTTTCTTTTAATCCCGCCCTGCAGGTTGAATCATGGCATTGATCGTCCAGAAATACGGTGGCACATCGGTGGGTACGACCGACCGAATTAAAAATGTGGCTCGCCGCGTCGCCAAACATAAAGCACAAGGTCACGATATTGTTGTCGTGCTGTCTGCCATGTCTGGTGAAACCAATCGTTTGATTGGCCTCGCTAAAGAAATGCAAGTCAATCCTGATCCGCGTGAGCTCGATGTGATCGTCTCGACCGGTGAGCAGGTCACCATTGGCTTGCTGGTCATGGCTTTGAAAGACATCGGCATCGATGCGATTTCATATACTGGTGCCCAAGTGAAAATCTTGACCGATAGCGCGCATACCAAAGCACGTATTCAGCATATTGATGATGCCAATATGCGTGCTGATTTAAGTGCCGGTAAAGTGGTCGTGGTTGCAGGCTTTCAAGGTGTTGATCCTGATGGCAACATCACGACTTTGGGTCGTGGTGGTTCAGACACCACCGGTGTGGCTTTAGCTGCGGCATTAAAAGCCGATGAGTGCCAAATCTATACTGACGTGGATGGGGTTTACACCACCGACCCACGCGTGGTGCCAGAAGCGAAAAAGCTAACAACGATTACTTTTGAAGAAATGCTGGAAATGGCCAGCTTAGGTTCAAAAGTATTGCAAATTCGCTCTGTTGAATTTGCTGGTAAATATAATGTGAAATTGCGTGTGTTGTCTTCCTTCCAAGAAGAAGGAGAGGGCACGCTGATTACCTTCGAGGAAGACTCTACCGTGGAAAAACCAGTCATCTCCGGCATCGCCTTTAATCGTGACGAAGCCCGTGTCAACGTTATTGGTGTTCCTGATAAGCCCGGTATCGCTTACCAAATTTTGGGCCCAGTGGCCGATGCTAATATTGATGTCGACATGATTATCCAAAATGTCGGTCAAGACGGCACAACCGATTTCTCGTTCACGGTGCCTAAAGGTGAGCTAGCGCGCACGATTAAGGTTCTGGAAGGCGTGCAAAGCCATATCGGTGGTCAATCGGTATCGGGCGACGACAAAATCTGTAAAGTGTCTATCGTTGGTGTGGGCATGCGCTCACACGTTGGAGTGGCCTCAACCATGTTCCGTACATTGGCTGAAGAAGGCATCAATATTCAAATGATTTCGACCTCTGAAATCAAAATTTCTGTCGTTTTGGACGAGAAATACTTGGAATTGGCCGTTCGTGTATTGCATAAGGCGTTTGGTTTAGACCGTACGGTGTAATTTAAGCACTGATTTAGTGTTGCTTTTGGCTGCGCCATTTAAAAGTGTCGTTTCAGGCTAAAAAATACACTTGTTGTAAAATCAGTAGCTTACGTAGTTAATCGACATTTCATCAGAAATTTTCAAGTAGAAGTGTTGACGGAGGCCGATAGTGTGTATATTATTCGGTCTCCCTGAACGGAGATGTGGATGAGTGGCTGAAATCACCGCCCTGCTAAGGCGACATACGGGGTAACCTGTATCGAGGGTTCGAATCCCTCCGTCTCCGCCAGGATCTTTAAGTTGTACAGTGCGCCCGTAGCTCAGTTGGATAGAGTATCTGGCTACGAACCAGAGGGTCGGGCGTTCGAATCGCTCCGGGCGCACCAACACTTAAAGCGTTTTACCGAGAGTCTCCATCGTCTAGAGGCCTAGGACACTGCCCTTTCACGGCGGCGACCGGGGTTCGAATCCCCGTGGAGACGCCAACTGTCGAGTTGATGAGTTTTAAAAGTTTGAAATACAGTGCGCCCGTAGCTCAGTTGGATAGAGTATCTGGCTACGAACCAGAGGGTCGGGCGTTCGAATCGCTCCGGGCGCACCAATTTCTTACTATTGCATTAAATGCATTTTTGATCAAATTTTTTAACTTTGAACTTAAATTGCAACACAGTCCCTATAGTTTAGCGGTTAGAACACTGCCCTTTCACGGCGGCGGCCGGGGTTCGATTCCCCGTGGGGACGCCAGAATTCGAATAGAAAACGACTTAAGCGCGAGCTAAGTCGTTTTTTATTGCCTGTCACTTTGATCACCCGATGATTTCGCGCTCAGACAGAGTGAATCGATGTCTTTTGCCCGCTTTGCCTACCAATCCAATCAATTCAATCAATTCAAGCCGTGTACTCGCAAGGCAAATCTTACAATTTGATGATTTTTTGCGACGCTACGTGCTCATTCAGTCTCGTTACGCTGTCAGCTGAGTTTAAATCAGGTACATTACGCTTAAATCAAGAATAAGGATGAGACAGTGAAAAAAAATAATCTAGTGCTGGCAAGTTTGCTGTGTTTGAGTTTGATGGCTTGTGGTGAAAAGCCTGTTGCGACGCCAATTGACGCCAATTCGGTTGATCCAAAATATCAAAATCCATTATTGAATATCGATCCCGCCCAATTTAGTGCGGTGCTTGGTGAGTGTGGCAAAGTGCTCTACGCCGCTTCAGCACCGACCGATGAGACTTGTCGCAACGACGTGAAAGCCAGAGCCGCTAAGCAAGGCATTATGCTCACTGATACGCATTTGAATGAGCCTTTGGTGCATGACCGTTATCAATACAGCACGCGCGCGCAGTAAGTTTAGTGCGTACATTATTTCTCGAATTGAAAAAAGGGTGCAGTTCTGTATGAACTACACCCTTTTTTAATGCCTAAGCTCAACGCTGCGGCGAAAACGCTCGATCAGCAGCCATCCCTTAGCGGGTTATTTTTTTCCTAAAACGGTGATAATTTTTCGGCTGTTATCTGTACGTAAAGCCAGCGCTAGCAAGGCTTGCGCCGCGTCGGCGCGTGGCAAATAATCGCAGCTGTTTTGTGCGTTTGTCGCGTCATCTTCAATCACATAGTGGCCAGTGGCTACTTGATGCGTGAGCCCACCTGGGCGAACAATTAGCCAATCTAACTGGCTGCGACGTAAATGCTGTTCGGCGCGGGTTTTCGCTTGCAGCGCTTCGCCCAATGCTGCTTGCGCTGTTGGTGATAAACGTGACCATTGTTCATCGCAGCCCAAAGACGTCAGCAACACAAACCGACATGGATGACTAGCTTGCTGCGCGGCATCAATGGCGTTGAGATTGCCAATGTCGTCAACACGGCGGCCTTCAGCGTTTTTGCCGCCAAGTAGACTAATTAATAAAGGCGCCGCCGCCGCTGCAATGGCGTTTTGGCAGTCATTTAAATTAAACGCATCGCCGTGCAAAATGGTCACGCCGGCAGCAGCCAGTGCTTGGGTATCGCGACCAGCGCGTACCATGCAGGCAACGCGCAAGCCTTGGCGGCGGGCGTGTTGCACTAAATGCCAGCCAGTATTGGCCGCGCCACCAAAAATTAATAGGTCGTGTTGCTTCATTGCGCCTCGCTCTGCTGCGCGGCAAATTGGCGTAATGCATCGAGTTGATCTTGGCGCAACTCGCCAGCTTCATTACGACCAACAAAGATTTTAAACATTGGGTCGCCACTTAAATTGCAAAAAATCAGGCAAGCGGTTGGCTTATTCATAAATGGGCGCTCAATCCAATAGATGGCGCTGCATTGGCTAAAGCGTAAATGGCCGTGTAAACCGGTGCTGCCTTGCCAGTTATAAAACCCGTGACTGACTTCGCCGTAGGGGAGTGGGCCGGTAAATTCTAAAATCGCATCATTGCTATTACTGATCACCGTCAGGCTGCTGTGCCAAGCATGCATCATGTCCAATAGCGGGACAAACTGGCTGCCAGCCATTTTTTGCCACAGGGTGTTAGGTAGGCATTCGATCACGGTTTGTAGCGGGCACGCGAGGCTATCGGCCAATTGCTCTAAAACAATCCCTGGGTTTTTAGCCAGGCGGCTTTGTAGGGCGGTGATTTGTTCGGCATTTAAAGTGGGGTTCATGGTGGCTCCAGACAGCATTAAAGTAATACAGCAAGTTCGCGGGTGAGTGTTGGCGACCAGAATCGGCCAGCAATACTCAGTGCGGCGTGTTGATCATCGATATTGAGTAAGCCTGCGACTTGCCAATCATTGATTTTTTCTAGCGCAGCGGGGTAGGCGGCGAGTCGTTCGAGTGACAACACGCCACGATCAAGTTCGCCCTGAATCTGGCCGAAAATGCGTTTTTTATCGCTCACGCCGGCGATATAGCTCAAAGGTTTGCTGGTGCTGGCCAAGTAGGCAGTTAATTCGCCCTGCACTTGATAGCTCAAGCCCGAGTGGCAGCCACCCGCGCCCGAGCCAAAGGCGAGGCAGTCGTGACCGGTTTTAATCGCGTTGTTGTAGCGGTTGCGCTCGTTTTTTTGCGGATTGGCAAAATGACTATTACTCACTTGCACCCAACCGGCCGCTTGCATTTTATGCACGGCGTAGGCGTATTGACGCGCTTGTGTGGCCAAATCAGGCAAAGGCTTGAGCGCGCCTTTTGCTATCATGCGATTGATCGGCAAAGACGGAAAAGCGTTAAACGCATAAATATCCAGTCCTGAAAGCCCTAATGACAATGCCACATCCAAATCGTGCGTCCATTTCTCATCATCTTGGCCCGGTAGGCCAAGCATTAAATCGGCCACAATCACGGCATCACAGTCTTGGCATAAAGCGCGCAAATAATCCGCAGCCGCTTCACCGCTATGGTGGCGGCCTAAACGGCGGCGCAGTTGGCTATCAAAACTTTGCACGCCAATCGAGATCCGATTGGCGCCCGCCGCGAGGCAAGCGTTGACTTTGTCTCGATCAAAATGCGAAATCCGCCCTTCGATGGTGATTTCGCAATCATCAGTCAGTGGCAAATACTGTCGAGCGGCGCTTAATAGCCGCGTTAAATCGTTGGCGGATAATGCCGTTGGCGTGCCACCGCCAAAATACAGCGCTTGAATACTACCGCCAGCAGGGCGAGTGCTGGCATCTTGAGCCAGCTCGGCAATCAGGCGGTCGGTATACGGCGTGCCGTGTTTTTCTTGCCATGCATTGCGATAAAAACCGCAGAACACACAATGATTGGCACAAAATGGGATATGAAAATAGGCCAAAGCGCCGTCGCTAATGGCCGCTTGCGTGAGCGTGGCTTGCATCTGCGGCCATTGCTCAGCAGGAATCGGATTGGCACCCCACATCGGCATCAGTGCTTTGCGCTCTGTAAAAGCGTCGGGTAATACATCGTTGTTGCAGGTGAATGGCTTCATGGTTTTGGGTTTAAATGTTAATGATATTCATTATCATTTGAATTGGGTTAAATTTTTTGATTTAAATCAATTCAAATCCGATCGAGGCTGAACAATAGTGATCAACTGACTTGCGATTGTGGCAAGGCACTACTTGCTGGTTACGCTGGGTTTGGTGATCCAACGCGCTGGATGTACCGCCTCAACGAGGCGTCACGCCGTCCTTAGTGAGGTGGCGATCGGGTAGCTTAACCGTCAAATAACACCAAAGGCCGCTGTGGGTCTTGCGGATGAGCGATCACGGTGGCTGCGAGTTGATACGTTTGCTGTAAATGTTCAGGAGTTAAAACATCTTGGGGTATACCGCTGGCAATGATGTCGCCCTTGGCCAGCATGGCAATACGGCTACAGTAGCGTGCGGCCAAATTCACATCATGTAACACCGCAACCACGGCAATACCGGCCTGACGGGTGAGTTTTTGCGCCGCAGCCAAGAGGCCATGTTGATGCAATGGATCTAAACTCGATGTTGGCTCGTCCAGCAATACACAGCGATATTCTCCCGCTTGTTGCGCTGCCAAGGCTTGCACCAACACACGGGCAAATTGCACGCGCTGCTGCTCGCCACCAGATAAAGTCGGGTAGCGCCGCCCAGTGAGGTGGCTAACATCAGCCCATTGCTGCGCCGCATGCGCCACCTCGGCCACCGCACTGGGTGATAATTCGGCAAACGGATACGCGCCCATGGCAATCACTTCATCGACCGATAAATTAAACCCCAGCCCGGGATTTTGCGGCAAAACGGCACGAACACGCGCCAATTGCTGGCTGCCGAACTCACGGACATCTTGCCCGGCCCAACGTACATGGCCGTGCTGGGGCGTCAGCTCGCCCGAAAGTAAGGACAGCAGTGTGGATTTTCCTGCGCCATTGGCGCCCAAAATCGCGGTGAATTCGCCGGCAGGAACCGCCAATGACACCTGATTTAAAATCGGCCGATGGCAGCGTGCAAAAGAAACTTGATCGAGAGTTAACATAAATCAGCTTAAGACGTGCGGCTAAGTAATAGCCAAAGAAAAAACGGCCCGCCAATCAAGCTCGTGACGACGCCAATAGGGAGCTCGGCCGGTGCCACGGCGATGCGGGCGATATAGTCGGCGAGCACTAAAGCGATGGCACCGAGTAACAATGAAGCCGGTAATAAGCGCCGATGATCGGCACCCAACAGCATGCGCGCGCAATGCGGCACCACCAAGCCAACAAAACCAATGCCACCGGTGGCGGCGACTAAAGGGCCAATTAATAGCGCCACCAAAACAATCAATTTACGGCGCAGGCCTTTGATTGCAAAACCCAAATGCAAGGCTTCGCGCTCACCGAGCAGTAGCGCATTCATGGCGCGCCAATAGCGCATAATCCAGATTGAAATCAGCAATAAAAAGGGCGCAAGCATCGCCAAGCGTTGCCAGCTGGCGCCAGCTAAACTACCCATATTCCAAAAAGTCAGGCTACGTAATTGATTGTCATCGGCCAGATAAGTAAATAGCCCCATCAAGCTGCCCACAAATGGCGTTAATCGCAATCCCCGCGAGTAATAAACCGGCCATGCCGGCGTAACGCCGACCAAGGTGATACGCCAAAGCGGTGGCTAAAATACTGCCCAAAAAAGCCGCAGGCGCTAAAATCGCAAAACTACCCCCTCCCAGTACAATCGCACAGACCGCACCCAGAGAAGCGCCGGACGATATACCTATTAATCCCGGTTCAGCCAATGGATTGCGAAACAGCGCTTGCATGGTCGCCCCCGCGAGCGCCAAAACGCCGCCGGCTAAAGCGGCAAATAGCACGCGTGGCAAACGGATTTCGAGCAACACATCGCGCCAAAACTGCTGCTCATCGTTCAATTTTTGCGCCGTACTGAACAACAAACTCGGGATGGCATTGAGGGGAATTTGCACCGTACCGTGGCTAGCGGTAAAGATGAGCAAGGCGAGTAACACACCGACGGCCAACAGCCAGTGAATTGAATTGGCAAACTGAAGTCGACAGCACATTAATATTTCGCCGTGCTAATGAGTTGACGTAACGCTTCTGGCAGGCGCGGGCCAAAGCCAAGCAGTAATAAATCATCCATCACAATCACGCGTTTATTTTTGGCTGCAGGCGATTGCGCCAAGCCGGGGCGCGCCAATAAACCGGCCATTCCGCCCATGCTGCTTAAGGTGCTGGTGGTGGTGATAATCACGTCGGGGCGCAGCGCCGCCATGCCTTCGCGTGACAATGGCTTATAGCCTTGTTGCTGCGCTAACACATTGTGTAAACCGGCCAATTGCATCATCGCATCGGCGCTGGTGTTTTTGCCGGCGCCTTCAGGCTCGCCACTGCGGCTCATCAGCATTAACGCGCTGCTGGTGATTGTGCTGGCCGTCGGCTGCAATGCTTTGACTTCTTGGCTGATTTTATTGGCCAATTGCTCGCCTTGTTGCGGCTGATTGAGTGCCGCAGCGACCCCGCGAATGCGTTGCGATAAGGCCGACAGATTGGCTTGGCCGGGCAAAATAATCACTTTGATGCCCATTTTGCGTAGCTGGGCTAAGGCTTGTGGTGGCCCAGCTTGATCGGTCGCCAACACCATATCGGCCTTGCTGGCCAATATGCCTTCAACCGAAAACTGCCGGTAATAACCGACTTTAGGCAGTTGATTGGCCGCTGCTGGATACACACTGGATTGATCGACTGCGACCAAATGCTGCTCGGCGTTCAGTGCGTAAATAATTTCAGTCAGCGGGCCACCTAAACTCACCACGCGGGGTGGTTTAGCCAGAGCCAGCGCGCTGAAACTCGCAATAAAAAAGAGCAGCAAAAGGGAGGTCAAAGAATAATAAATACGCATGATATATCCAGCAGTAAACGAGTTATGGACTCAAGCTCGCTGGGTTTGGCTTGCCATAACGTGGCAGCTCAAACCCAAGTTCAGAACAGCAATTTATTGCGCTAAAGGCGTGTGGCATAAGTTTTCTAGCAAGGTGCGCCAAGCCGCCAGCTCCGGCACGCCCGGTTTTCGCACACCAAAGAACTGCACGATTAATTCTTCGCTTTCGCTATACACCTCAAGCGAAGTGACCCAACCATCGACGGTGGTTTATTCACTACCCAGCACGAAGCAATGGCGGTGGTATTGAGGTGCAGATTAAATTTCTCATCCAAAATATTGAACCAAGGGCCGGTGCGCAGCAGCTTTTTGACTGGGCCAGAGTGAATCTGCACCATGCCGCGATTGCCAACAAAACACATAATAATCGCCAACTCTGAATCGGCCGCTTGTTGCAGCATGGTTTCAACGGCATCAATCGCTACCGCTTGGGCTAAATCAGCACCCGCTGCACGTAAAGCACCTAAACGGCTGACTTGGTTTTTTGCGTAGCATCGGAAAAAATCCGTGTGTATCGGTCAATGCCAACCATGCGGCACGCAGCGCCGCAGGATCGGCGGCATCACGTGGCATTTCGTCAGCAGGGTAGGGCGCAATACTAGGCCAAGCGGGTGCGGCATCAGCAAATTTTGCGACCAAAGCTTGGTAAGCTGCGATATTGCTGTTGGCGGTCATAAAGATTTTATGCACGGCCACTCCGGCGCCATCAAAAAATTGCAGGCTGAGGCGCTCGCCATCTTGAACGGCGTAATGGCTTTGCCATGCATTAAAAAACATCCGCAAATCTAAATCCGCGCCCAGCACCAAACCGATGGCTTTTTCAGCTTCGATGTGTTCGTATTCACCATGACGCTCGTGCACGCACCATTCATTACGGCTCAAAACCATCACTTCGCCCAAAGGGGCTAAGTCGCGGAAAATAGCTTGGGCTGTGCCTTTGAGTGGAGTGGCGGTGACGCCACATTCGGCGGCAACCAGCTCAGCTTCAGTCACTTGCAGGCGCAGTGCACGATCTCTGATGCGTAATTTGGGCTCGGTTTGGCGTAATGCTTGGTCTGCGGCTTGCAGGCTGGCGGCGCGTTCGGAATAAGTCATCGCGTTCATTGGTTTTCCTTATCTATAAGCTCGAGAGCAAAATATGTTTACAACGTGAGGTTCAAAGTGGACGGTTTTGGGCGGATATTAGAATTTCCAATCGGCGCTCACACGGACATTGCGGCCGGGTTGAGTGAGCCTATCCATGTGTTCGGTGTTGGCCGCTAAACCACGGACATCGCTATCAACCCAATATTTGCGATCACCCAGATTGAAAACACCACCGGTAATCTTCAGATCTTTGCGTGGGCTCCACCAAGCGATTAAGTCCACTAAGCCATAACCCGGTGCTTGAAAGTCTGCTTCACCAGCAACTTCGTCTTGGCCTTTTACTGCGGTGAATAAGATTTGCCCGCCCCATTGCGCGTGTTGGTAGCCCAAGCCAGTAACCGCTTTGAGTGGTGCCACACTGCCCAATGGCCTATCGTTGGTCTCATTCACGCCAACAGCCCAAGCGGCGTTAGCCCAGGTATGCCAACCTTGACCGATCTGCCAGTTCATTCGCACTTCAGCCCCGTAAATACGTGCTTGGCTGATGTTTTGGTTTTGATAGGTGGTGGTGGTACCCGGCACACATTGCGCGCTACCTGGGCAAGACAAGCTCACTTGCTCAATAAAATTGTCGTATTGATTGTGGAAGGTCGCGATGCTGGCGCCTAAATCATGGTCGCCAAAGCGGCCACCCACCTCAACACCATGGCTGGTTTCGGGTTTTAAGTTTGGATTGGCAATGGCGGCATAACCCATTGGTGAAACGTAACTTCCGTTGAGCTCCATCGCGTTCGGCGCACGAAAACCCGCGCTGTATTGGGCAAATAAACGGCTGTTGTCGTTCACTTGCCATGCCGCAGCCAGCTTGGGCGATAGCGCTGAATCGCTCAGGGCCACGGCTTTACCGCCACCATGACTAAATGCGGCATCCACGTCGGGATTGAGTTGATAATTGTCGTAACGTAAACCGGGGGTGAGGGTGAATTGGCCTTGGGCAAAGCTCAATTCATTTTGCGCGTAGATACCCCATTGCGTGGTTTTGGTTTTGGGTACATCGCGCACATTGAGTGCGCTTGAGCTTGGCGTGCCGTCACGCAATTCGGTCAAATGGGTTTGGAACCATTCCGCGCCCACAGTCCAGTGTTGGCCAATATCACCCGCGATTTTTTTCTCCACCAAGCCGTTAACACCGACAGTGTCTTGGTCGTAGCTGGAAATACGGCTCCAGTTTGGGGTGTAAGTTTTGCCTTGCTGGCGCACTTGATACGATTTTTGGGTGGTGTCCATATCTTGGCGGTACACCATCGCTTGTGCCGCATCGATCCAGCCATTTTGGTTTGGTGCGGTGTATGCATAATCGAGTGATACGCGGTGGCGATTTTGTTGGTCTTCAGCGTGGCTCGATTTCACTGAGCTCATCATGGGGGCGCCGATGTCGGTATACATCAAGGTATCGACCGACTTTTGATTGGTTTCGGCGGTAAAGCCTAATTGATGACCACCATCGAGATAATGCTGCAATTTCACTAAAGCGCTGCGTTGTTCAGTATCTTGTGGGTTGGCGGTGGTGCGGCCATATTTTTGCGTGTCCACGCTACCCATGGTGGCTAATTCATGGCCACGGCGACCCGCCACTTGCACTAAACCCAAAGTATTTTCACCCATGGCAAACGCCACCGCCGCTTGCGCGCCGTAGCTTTGGTCGGCACTGGCGTAATCGGCTTTCACTTGGCCGGCAACATCGCCTCGGCCTTGTAATAAATCGGCGGGATTGGTGGTTCGCATGCCGACCACGCCGCCTAAGGCATCCGAACCATACAACGTTGACGCTGGGCCACGTAAGACTTCAATTGCCGATAACTGAGAAAAATCGACTTGGTCGCGGCCGCTATTAAGGTAAGAGCCAAAAGAGAACGCGTCCGGTAGACGAATGCCATCGACCATCATCAGTACGCGGTTACTATCCAAACCGCGGATGCTGACGCTGGATAAACCATAACGGCCATTTTGCCGGATATTCACCCCCGGCTCGGCACGCGAAAAATCACGAAAATCATCAATCATATCGTCATCGAGTACCGTTCTGGTGGTGGTGGTAATCGATGGTGGTAGCTCGCTGAGCTCTTTTTCGGTACGGGTGCCAATCACGACGATCGGGTCAAGCGCCGGAAATACTGGCTCTGCAGCAGCAAACGCATGCTGCATCGCGGCAGAAATTAGCGTCAAAGTCAAAACCGTGGCTTTCATTTTTTGTCCTTTAGCGGCCCGCAGTGCAGCGCGAATGATGCGTTTGCAAATCAGCAGAGACCAAACCAAACGTAAATAAGAATCGTTATCAATTTGTGGTCTGCATGTTAATGATATTTATTCTCATTTGCAAGTTATAATCTTTACCCCTAAAATTAACCCCTCCCTTCAATGGCACAATCAGCGAATGAAACGAATCTATCCCTTATTACTACTGAGCTTATTGGCCGCCTGTCAGTCGCCTAGTTCTTTGCAATCCGCTGCGCCGACAGATCAGCCCGTGGTGTTATTGGGCGAAGTACACGACAATGCGCAGGGCCATCAGCAGCGCTATGCATGGCTCAAAGCCCGAATTAAAGCCGGTTGGCGGGCAGCGATTGCCATGGAACAATTTGACGTTGAACGGCAAGCCGACATGGATCAAGCGCGCGCCAAGCGCCCGAAAGACGTTGATTTTCTAATTAAAAAAGCCGGTGGCGCGCGCTGGGATTGGCCTTTGTATCGACCGATTATTCAATTGGCGATGCAATATGATTTGCCCTTGTTGGCGGCCAATTTATCGCGCCAAGACGCCGCGACCTTGATGAAAAACCCGCAAGCGAGTTTAACTAGTTTGGCGGGCATGGATTTAAATGCGGCTATTGCGCCCGCCGTTTTAGCTGGGCAGCGCCAAGCAGTGCAAGTAGGGCATTGTGGAAAACTACCGCTGGCGATGGAAGAACCCATGGCGCGGGCGCAAATCGCTCGAGATCGCTTAATGGCGCAAGTGATGACACCGTATTTGTCGCAAGGCGTTGTATTGATTGCGGGTAACGGACATACCCGCCGTGATATCGGCGTAGCCCAATGGTTGCCGCAAGCGTATTCGGTGGGCTTTGTTGAATCAGAGCAAGAACATTATTTTGATGAAGTACACCCAATTCCTGCAGCGCAACGCCCAGATCCTTGCGCGACATTGCAATTAAACAAGTCGTAAATTGCCAGATTGAGCGTCAGGCGTAATTTGGGCGCGAAAGATTCGCGCCCATTTTTTATGGCTGCTCGACGCGTGCGGAATGCTGATCGAGTAGGGATTTAAATCAAGCCTTCATCATTGTCGACTAAAATATTCAGTGAATTTTTTAAGGTATTCCGCACTTTTTTACGCGAGAGTAATTTGTTTTGCGCTGGTAGCGGTAAATCGGTCAGTCGCAGTACATTTTTATCAATTAATACGTCGACCAAATCTTCAATCACGCGAATTAAATCGGTATCGAGTGAGTAAAAAACTTCGTCCGATTTCACCAAAAAACTGATTACATCAGGGTGGTTGCTATCGAGCCGTTCTTGGGTATCAGTCGAAGCGTCCACCGAAAGAGAGGTGATTTCACCTTGGGCATTTCGACGGGCATAAAACATAATGGTAGGCTCATAAGAAACATTTAAGTTTGATGTTAGCAGTTTAACCGTAGGCTGTAGATGATCTAAGGAGTAATCAATGGAAAAAGTCAGCAAAACCGATGCCGAGTGGCAGGCTCAGCTCAGCCCCGCCGCGTATTACGTGACACGACAAAGTGGCACCGAGCGCCCATTTAGCGGCCAATACGAAAAAAACCGTGCCGCAGGGCAATACCATTGCATCTGCTGTGGTGCGCTGTTGTTTGATTCAGTCGATCAATTTGATGCCGGTTGCGGTTGGCCAAGTTTCTCGCTGGCGGCCGACGAATCTGGCGTCACACGTATTGTTGATCGCAGTCACGGCATGGAGCGTGTTGAAGTGCGCTGCACACAATGCGACGCGCACTTAGGCCACGTCTTCCCCGACGGCCCAGCCCCCACCGGTGAGCGTTATTGTATTAATTCGGTGGCGCTGGATTTTGAGGCCAAGTAGGGATATGTATTTGATTGTAGATCTTTAAATTCATAGCCTACATGGCAATACGTCAATGTAAAAAAACAAAAAGCCGCACTAAATAGTGCGGCTTTTTATTGGGTTTTCGCGGGCTTTAATTTGCGATCCGCGAGAAGCAGATTTTAGCGTGTGGGCATCATGTGCCCCCAGCACGCTCCGCCATGTGGGCGTTGATGCTCGTAGATATGCTGCACAGGGATTAATCTGGCTGGTGCAATCGGGCGCAGCCATTGTTGATAGGTGTGGTTGGCAATTTGATGCAGTGCGGCGACTTTTTCATCCAGATGCTGCAAAATTCTGGCTTCACTTTGCACTGAGGCTAAATGCTGGTGCTGCTCAATTTGGGCATGATCACTCGCACACCAAGCTCGAATACTGTCTGCAGTGACTTCTAAATGCGATTGCAAGGCCAAATGCGGGCCGAGTGCAAAACCTTTATTCATGCAATGCCGACCAAATAACACGCGCTTGGCGCCGCGTGGAATCGCAAATGTTTCAAAATGCCAATGAAACAGATCTAACTCCCGTTTTGACCCCATCCAGTATTTGGCCTCGCTAAATGTAGTGACCCATACTTTGCCCCAACCAATATGCGGCACGCTATTGCGGCGCACATTGGCCCCGAGCGCGCGAGCCAACATATGCCCACCAAAACAATGCCCTAAAATCGGGCAATTTTTTTGTAATGCATCTTGCAACAAGCGATCTTCGCGACGAATCCAGCTATAGCCATCATTGGCGCTGGCGTTGGATCCTAGCAGCACAATCCCACTAAATTCACTGGCGCGAGTCGGTGGTGCATCTCCTGCATCAATGGTAAATAGGCGATAGGGAATATCGTGCTGCGCTAAAAACGTTTCTAAATAGGCTGGACCTTGGCTTAAATCATGGCGACAAATCGCAATCGGTTTCATGTTTTTTCCCTGCGCTAAAGAGAAGCTAAGCCTAGTTTTTCCTTTGAAAACACGGTGTAAATAGATCGTGCTCGAGCATTAAAAAACCATAAAAACGCCGCATCAACCCTCATTTTTATACTTTCTTTATACCGATGCGCCCTATTTTTGCATGGGCTTTAGTTTGAATTCCTTACAGTGAGCACATGGCGTTCTCGCCTTTTTGGAGGCTGTATGGTGGATTTGATTTATCTGGCAATCATGGCGGTTTTTATGCTGGCTTTAAGGGGCTTAGTGAATTTATGCGCAAAAAGTAAGGGGCAAGCATGAGCTTATTTGAATGGATAGCGGCCGGATGTGCCGTGGTGTTATTGGGCTATTTATTTTTTGCCTTGTTTAAACCGGAGCGTTTTTAAATGCTAAGTACTAACGCGGTATTGCAGTTAATCCTTTATTTGGGCGTGCTCATTGCTTTAGCTTGGCCGGTGAGTTTGCTGATCAATCGGGTGATGGCGGGGCAGATTCCGCTGTTTTTGCGCTGGCTTAGTCCGATTGAGCGTGGTTTTTATCGCTTGGCTGGGGTGAAGCCTGAGCAAGGGCAAAAATGGCAGGCTTATGCCTTGGGCTTGTTATTGTTTAATCTTTTGGGTTTTATTGCGCTGTATGTATTGCAGCGCAGCCAAGGTGGCTTGCCACTCAATCCGCAAGCGATGCTCGCGGTCTCGGCAGACTCGGCCTTTAATACGGCGATTTCTTTTGTCGCCAATACCAATTGGCAGGGTTATTCCGGCGAAGCGACGATGAGTTATTTGACGCAAATGCTCGGTTTGACAGTACAAAACTTTTTGTCTGCCGCCAGCGGGATTGCCGTAGCGATTGCCTTGATTCGCGGTTTTGCCAACCACCAAAGCCAGAGTGTGCGTACCGCTGCGCCAGCGGCGGTGAGTATTGGTAATGTGTGGGCGGATTTAACGCGCATTACGCTGTATCTATTAATGCCGATCGCCTTCGTCTTGGCGTTGTTGCTGGCTGGGCAGGGCGTGATCCAAAACTTTAAACCCTACCAAACGGTGAGCACGCTGGATGCGGTAAGCTACTCGCAAGCCAAATTGGATGCCGCAGGCCAGCCAATGCAAGACGCAGCTGGCAAGCCAGTCATGGAAACCATCAGCCAAAACAGCCAATTGATCGCGATGGGTCCCGTTGCCTCGCAAGAAGCGATCAAGATGCTCGGTACCAATGGAGGTGGTTTTTTTAATGCCAACTCCGCTCATCCGTTTGAAAATCCAACGCCGCTGAGTAATTTTTTGCAAATGTTGGCGATCTTTTTAATCCCTGCAGCGCTGTGCTTCACCTTTGGCCATAGGGTTGCCGATCATCGTCAAGGCTGGACGATTTTGGCCGCGATGACCATTTTGTTTGTCTTGGCGTATGGCGTGATTGTCAGCGCCGAACAAGTGGGTAATCCGGCCTTTGCTCATTTTGGGGTTGATCAAACCAGCAATCTAGAAGGCAAAGAAACGCGCTTTGGCATTGTGGCATCGAGCCTATTTGCCACCATTACCACCGCCGCATCATGCGGGGCGGTCAATGCCATGCACGATTCATTCACGCCCATGGGCGGCATGATCACCATGCTACTGATGCAATTGGGTGAAGTGGTGTTTGGCGGTGTGGGCTCGGGCCTTTATGGCATGTTGGTGTTTGCGATTTTGGCGGTGTTTATTGCCGGCTTAATGGTGGGACGCACCCCTGAATATCTAGGCAAAAAAATCGAAAGTTTCGAAATGAAAATGACGGCGCTGGTGATTTTAGTCACGCCTTTATTGGTGCTGTTAGGTACGGCCTTGGCTGTCAGTACCACGGCGGGACAAGCTGGGATTTTTAATCCGGGAGCGCATGGCTTTAGCGAGGTGCTGTATGCCTTATCGAGCGCGGCCAACAACAATGGCTCGGCTTTTGCCGGCTTATCGGCCAACACTCCGTTTTATAACGTGCTGTTAGGCTTAGCCATGTGGTTTGGCCGCTTTGCCGTGATTATTGCGGTGCTGGCGATGGCGGGATCTTTAGCTGCCAAGCCTCGGTTGGCGGTGAATGTTGGTACCTTGCCAACGCATGGCCCACTGTTTGTCATGCTGCTGGTTGGCGCGGTGCTCTTGGTTGGCATGCTCAATTATATTCCGGCGCTCGCTTTAGGCCCGATTGTAGAACAACTGCAAATGATAGCGCAGTAATTATAAAGGGTATTGCTGTATAGCCCTTTATATTTAAGGTTTATATGGCAATACCTAGGCTGTATTAATATTTCGCGATCAAGGATATGCAATATGACAAGCAAAACTCTTTCTTTACTCGATCCGGCGCTGATTCGGCCGGCGATTTGGGGGGCGATCACTAAGCTCTCTCCAGCGGTGCAATGGCGTAATCCAGTGATGTTGGTGGTGTATGTTGGCGCCATCCTCACGACTTTATTGCTCGGGCAAGCGCTACTCGGTCAAGGTGAAGCGCCAACTGGATTTATTGCGGCGATTACTTTATGGCTGTGGTTTACCGTGTTGTTTGCCAATTTTGCCGAAAGTTTGGCAGAAGGACGCAGCAAAGCGCAGGCCGCCAGTTTGCGCGATACCAAGAAAAACGTGATGGCGCGCCAGCTCAAAGCACCGTTACATACTGCTGCTGCCGAAATCACCGACAGCGCCAGCTTGCGAAAAGGGCAGTGGATTTTAATTAACGCCGGTGAAGTGATTCCCGCCGATGGCGAAGTGGTAGAAGGCGTCGCCTCAGTCGATGAATCGGCGATTACTGGTGAATCGGCGCCGGTGATTCGCGAAGCGGGTGGGGATTTTTCGGCGGTCACGGGGGGCACACGCGTGCTGTCCGATTGGATTGTGGTGCGGGTGACCGCCAATCCGGGCGAAGCGTTTTTGGATCGAATGATTGCGATGGTTGAAGGCGCAAAACGGCAAAAAACCCCCAATGAAATCGCGTTAACCATTTTATTGGTGGCGTTAACAATTGTGTTTTTAGTCGTCACCGTGACGTTGCTGCCGTTTTCACAGTTTAGCGTTGTCAGCAGTGGCTCGGGTTCACCGGTGTCGATTACGGTGTTGGTGGCGTTGCTGGTTTGTTTGATTCCAACGACGATTGGCGGTTTATTGTCTGCCATCGGTGTGGCGGGGATGAGCCGCATGTTGGGCGCAAATGTGATTGCCACTTCGGGGCGAGCGGTTGAAGCCGCTGGCGACGTGGATGTGTTGTTGTTGGATAAAACCGGCACCATCACTTTGGGTAATCGGCAAGCGGTGAAGTTTATTCCGGCGCCGGGTGTGGCTGAAGCGCAATTGGCCGATGCCGCCCAATTTGCCTCCTTGGCCGATGAAACCCCAGAAGGTCGCAGTGTGGTGGTGTTGGCCAAGCAATTATTTAATTTACGTGAACGCCAATTGCTCACGCACGAAGTGGAATTCATTGCCTTTAGCGCCAACACCCGCATGAGTGGGGTGAATTATGATGGGCGCGAAATTCGGAAAGGGGCGGTGGATGCGATTCGTCGTTATGTGAATGAGGCGGGCGGGCAATTCCCCGAAATCGTTGGCAAGTTGGCCGATGAGGTGGCACGTCGGGGCGCTACGCCGCTTTTGGTTTGCGAAAATCATCAAGTTTTGGGGGTGATTGAGCTGAAAGACATTGTGAAAGGTGGGATTAAAGAGCGCTTTGCCCAACTGCGAACGATGGGCATTAAAACGGTGATGATTACCGGTGACAATCCGCTGACCGCTGCTGCGATTGCTGCCGAAGCTGGGGTCGATGATTTTCTAGCCGAAGCGACACCCGAAGCCAAATTGGCCTTGATTCGTGAAAATCAAAGCGAAGGCAAATTAGTCGCGATGACGGGTGATGGAACCAACGATGCGCCCGCTTTGGCGCAAGCCGATGTGGCGGTGGCGATGAATACCGGCACACAGGCCGCCAAAGAAGCCGGCAATATGGTGGATCTGGATTCAAACCCCACCAAATTGATTGAAATCGTCGAAATCGGTAAACAAATGCTGATGACGCGCGGCGCATTGACGACGTTTTCGGTGGCCAACGACATTGCCAAATACTTTGCCATTATTCCGGCGGCCTTTGCTTTGACCTATCCGCAACTCAATACCCTCAACGTGATGGGCTTACATTCGCCCGCATCGGCGATTTTATCGGCGGTGATTTTTAATGCGCTGATTATTATCGTGCTAATCCCATTGGCACTCAAAGGCGTGCCATATCGGGCGCAAAGCGCGGCGCAATTATTGCGCAGTAACATGCTGATTTATGGTTTGGGCGGGGTGTTGGTGCCCTTTGTCGGTATTAAATTAATCGATGTATTGCTTACTAGGGTCTTTTGACGTTTGGTTTCCCGCCGCGCTGGATCGATTTTCGCGGCGAATCAAGGCGTAGTAAGTGCATAGTCATTCTATGTGAGCTTGCTACAACGTACGATACGCCGCGAAAAGCGCCCAGCCGGATTTTTATATATAACAACTCGGTTTGGCGGCTTTTGGCCTGATGCTGCGTTACAAAGCGCTGGCGTAGAATGACTACGCTGCGCACTTCGTGCCTTGCCTCAGGCCAAAATCCGCACAAACGCGGCTGGCAAACCAAATGTCAACAGACCCTCCTTAAATCTAGTCTGAGATTGAATAAAATACATGGGGTGGGTATCTGCACCCCATTTTAAAAGGACAGTATGATGCTTCAGCAATTACGCCCAGCCTTGGTTTTATTGATCGCCTTAACCTTGCTCACCGGTGGGCTGTATCCCTTATTGGTGACTGGCGCAGCGCAGGCTTTGTTTGCGCAGCAAGCGGCCGGAGATTTTATTGAACGCAATGGCCAGATCGTTGGTTCACGTTTAATTGGTCAAGCCTTTAGCGCGCCGCATTATTTTTGGTCGCGACCTTCAGCAACTGGCCCGATGGCCTATAACGCTGCCGCATCGTCAGGCTCAAATTTAGGCCCAACTAATCCAGCTTTTTTAAGCCTGGTTAAAGATCGCGTTAGCGCCATTCAAGCAGCGCATCCAACGCAGCAAGGGCCAGTTCCTTTGGACTTAGTGACGGCTTCGGCCAGTGGTTTGGATCCACACATTAGCCCCGCCGCCGCCGCGCAATATCAGGTGTCGCGTGTTGCAAAAGCTCGCAATTTAAGTGCCGAGCAAGTTCAGCACCTCGTCAAAACTTACACCCAAGGCGCACAATGGGGCCTATTTGGCGAACCGGTGGTGAATGTACTTGAACTGAATTTGGCGCTGGATCAACTCGCGCAGCCAGCAACCGTTAACGCACCGTAACCCCTTCACGACAGCGCGTTGGCCATTTGATTCGGTCCACGCGCTGCGCTGGTTTGAAACTAGGAATAGACCCAATGATGACTGAAGCCCTGCGCCGCGACCCCGATGCGCTATTGGCGCAATTGCAGCGTGACGATGTTGCGGCCACTCGTGGGCATTTAAAAATCTTTTTTGGTGCTTGTGCCGGTGTTGGCAAAACCTACGCCATGCTCGCCGCAGCACAAGCGCGCCAGCGTGAAGGGCAGGCAGTCTGGGTGGGCGTGGTTGAAACGCATGGGCGCAGCGAAACCCAAGCGCAATTGCAAGGTTTAGCGATTTTACCGCCCAAGTTGATCGAGTATCGCGGCCGGAAATTGGCCGAGTTTGACTTGGATGCGGCCTTATTGCATCCCTCGGCACTCATTTTGGTGGATGAGTTTGCGCATTCCAATGTGGCGGGTAGCCGCCATTTAAAACGCTGGCAAGACGTTGAAGAACTCTTGGCGGCGGGCATTGATGTATTTACCACGCTCAATGTTCAGCATCTAGAGCGCCTCAATGACATTGTTGGGCAGATTACCGGTGTGGTGGTGCGCGAAACCGTACCGGACCGCATGTTTGATTTAGCCAATGAAGTGACGTTGGTGGATTTGCCGCCCGAAGAATTACTCAGCCGCATGGCAGCAGGCAAGGTGTATTTGGGTGAGCAAGCTGATCGAGCCGCAGCGCATTTTTTTTCGCAAAGGCAATTTGTTGGCGCTGCGTGAATTGGCCTTACGCCGCACGGCAGATCGAGTGGATGCGCAAATGCGAGCGTATCGCGCCGATCAATCGATTCAGCCGGTTTGGCAAACGCGTGAGCGTTTATTGGTTTGTGTTGGGCCGGGTTCAGATGCGGAAAAACTGATTCGTAGCGCTTCGCGCTTAGCGGCGAGTTTGCATGCCGATTGGCTGGCGATTTATGTGGAAACGCCGGCATTACAGCGGCAAACCGAGCGGCAACGCGAGCAAATTTTATCCAGTTTGCGTTTAGCGCAAGAATTAGGCGCAGAAACCAGCGTGCTCGCTGGTACTCAATTACCTGCGACATTGCTCGCCTACGCTCAAAGCCGCAATGTCTCTAAATTAGTCGTGGGTAAATCCAGACGCAGTGGCATCTCGCGCTTATGGCGCTTGCCGTTGTTTGAGCAATTGGCGCAACAAGCCCAAGACGTCGATGTTTATGTGGTGGCGCATGAATTAAGCGACAGCCCTAGCGAGGGGCAGGGCAGCGTAATGAAAAGCTCATTTTTTAGCGAGCAAGAGGCCAAAACCGATTGGCGTGGTTATGGCTTGGCGCTAGGTGCTTGCTGTTTGACTTCCTTACTGGCCGCTGCGCTATTAAATGTCTTTGATTTAGCCAATGTGGTGATTGTGTTTTTATTGACCGTGGTGCTGGTGGCGATTCGTTGTGGCCGCGGCCCTGGCGTCGCCGCGTCGATCTTAAGCGTATTGTCGTTTGATTTCTTTTTTTGTTGCGCCTAAATGGTCATTTACGGTTGCCGATACCCAGTATTTGTTTACCTTTGCGCTGATGTTGATTGTGGCGCTGATTATTAGCCAATTGGCGGCGCGGTTGCGCTTTGAGGCGCAAGTGGCGACCTCGCGAGAGCGCCGAACTCGCGCTTTATATGAATTAGGTCGTGAATTGGCCGGCGCTTTAACCGCCGCCAGCGTGGTTGAAATTGGGGTACGGCGCTTAGCCGAATTGTTTGATGCTCAAGTGCTGATTTTATTGCCCGATGCACAAGATCAATTGCAGCCGGCGGGCAATGGGCAGGACTTTGATTTGGGCATGGCGCAATGGGTGTTTGATCATAGCGAGCCCGCAGGGCGCGGCACGCAGACTTTACCAGCTAGCAAAGCAAGGTATTTACCGCTCAAAGCGCCAATGCGCTTGCGCGGCGTATTGGGTTTAATTGCTAACGCCAATTTATTTATTGCCACCCCAGAGCAGCAGCGATTACTTGAAACCTGCGCCAGTCAGATTGCGATTTCTTTAGAGCGGGTGCATTACGTTGAAGTCGCGCAAGATGCGATTGTGGTGATGGAAAGCGAGCGACTGCGCAATAGCGTGTTATCGGCGGTGTCGCATGATTTACGCACTCCGCTGACTAGCTTAATCGGTAGCATTAGTTTGCTACAATCGGGGCAATTATCGGTTATTGAGCAAAACCAGACTGTTTTGGCCTTGCAACAAGAAGCACTACGCATGAATAGCATGGTGATTAATCTACTCGATATGGCCAAATTGCAATCGGGGGTTTCGCTCAAAATGGAATGGCAGCTGCTCGAAGAAGTCGTCGGCAGCGCTGCGCGCGAATGCCGCAATGCTTTGGCGCAGCATCAGCTGCGAGTGCAATTACCCGCTGATTTACCTTTTGTTGAATATGATGCGGTGTTGATTGAGCGGGTTTTGGTTAATTTGCTAGAAAATGCGGCTAAATATACCGCCGTAGGCAGTGAAGTGCTGATCAGCGCCCAGCTCGAGCCAGAAATGATTCGAGTGATGGTCAGCGACAATGGCGCTGGCTTACCCGCTGGTGCAGCGGAACGCTTATTTGATAAATTCACTCGCGGCGCCAGTGAATCGGCAACGCCCGGCGTGGGTTTAGGCTTGGCGATTTGTCGCGCGATTATTCAAGCGCACGGTGGCCAAATTCAGGCGCGTAATCTTAGCCCCACCGGCGCGCATTTTAGCTTTACATTACCGCGCCGCAACCCGCCCCTTATTAGCCCGGAATTAGAATGAACGAGCTGTCTGCCACCTTGGTTTTGATTGAAGACGATGCGCCGATTCGGCGTTTTTTACACACTACGCTGGCCTTGGCGGGCATGCATGTGTTTGAAGCCGAAACCGGACAGCGCGGCTTAATGGCCGTCGCCAGCCGTAAGCCGGATTTAGTGATTTTAGATTTAGGCCTGCCCGATATGGATGGGCTAGAAGTGATTCGGCAATTACGCGATTGGACTGATTTACCGATTTTGGTACTGTCTGCGCGATCACAAGAAAACGAAAAAGTCGCCGCACTGGACGCCGGTGCCGATGATTATTTAAGTAAACCCTTTGGCGTGGATGAATGTTTGGCGCGAATTCGGGTGTTATTGCGTCGGCATACTGGGCATAGCGCCAAGATTGAGCAAAATTTTGTTTTTGGTGAAGTGCGAGTCGATTTAGTACTCCGGCAAGTTTACCGCGCCGAACAAAGCATTCACTTAACCCCGATTGAATATCGGCTATTAACCACCTTAATTCGGCACGCCGGCAAAGTGATCACCCAGCGCGAATTATTACGCGAAGTCTGGGGCCCCAATCACAGCGAATCGAGCCAGTATTTGCGAGTATATATGGGGCATTTACGCCAAAAACTCGAAGTCGACCCTGCTTTACCCAAGCATTTAATCACCGAAACTGGCGTGGGCTATCGCCTTGTAGCGGGTTAGGCTGCGCTTGGCGCGTTGAATGCTCTGATTAGGTCTCGGTGGTTGAATGGCTAAACGCTCGAACAAATGCGCCTATCCGCGTGCGCAAACCCTGCGGATTTGCACACCCTACGCGATATTAAGAACGCTATTGTATTAATTCGGTGCACACTGAATTTTTAGACAGCGTAATCTTTGCCGATTGTAGGTTAAGAGCTAACTCCACTTTATAAGTAAGGTTACGCCTAATTACATGTAAATCTATGTGTCGAGTATTAAATCCAAGGAAAATAATTAGATGCTGAATGCTCCTTCTGACCTCCTGCAATTTGATCAAGAGCTCCGAGAGTTGATTGGTGTAAAACATGATGCTCGGCCCTTCTTGTGCGAAGGGCTACCATTTGGATGCCCGATATTTTTGGTTGGAATCAATCCGGGAAAAAACAGCGAGTTTTGGCCACATTGGAATGCGATAAAGGGTTGCAACAAAAGAGGATGGATGGAAGATTACTGCGCTAAACATGGGCGTTTAAGTCCCACACGAGCGCGTATTGAAAGACTCTTCAAGGCTATGGGGACACTTCGCTGTTTAGAAACGAATATTTTCCCATTTGCTTCCCCTCGGGAGTCTGATCTTGATGCGTCACTGCGTAATACACGAGTCTTTGATTTTCTTCTGAAGTCAATTCGGCCGCAGGTTATGTTTGTTCATGGAGCAACGGCGATTGAGCACCTAGTTAAGTTGACTGGTAGCAATTTACCAAAGGGCCAATTTACTACAGTCACATATCTTGGCAACACATTTGAAATTTTCGCCGGTAACCATCTTTCATATCAGTGGTCATATGCTGAGGTTGATGATCTAGGTAGGATACTGGCTGATAGGTGTAGCGAGAAGCTCACTACAACAAGATTGATTGAAGCGGTGTAATGCACTTCGGTTGTATATCTTGAATGGATGTATTTCATTGTAGATTGTAAATTTCAATGCTTGAAGTGCAATACCTCAATAAAAAAGCCGCACGAATAGTGCGGCTTTTGCATTTCGGCGTTCGGTGTTTAATCCGCGATCCGTGCCAATTCTTCAAAATACGTTGGGAAGGTTTTGGCGGTGCATTTGGGGTCGTTAATGCGAACCGGTACGCCTTTGATCGCCACCAGTGAGAAGCACATCGCCATGCGGTGATCGTCGTAGGTGTCGATTTCGGCGTTGGCGGTGAGTGCTGCGGGTGGCGTTACCGAGATCCAATCTTGGCCTTCAACTACGGTGGCACCGACTTTGCGTAGTTCGGTGGCCATGGCCGAAAGGCGGTCGGTTTCTTTGACGCGCCAGCTTTCGATATTGCGGATGGTGGTGGTGCCTTTGGCGTAGAGCGCGGCAATGGCGATGGTCATCGCGGCGTCAGGGATGTGGTTGAGATCGACGTCAATCGCGGTGAGCTGGCCGCTCGCCGGTGGTGCGGCTTCAATCCAGTTGGGTCCCCAAGTAATCACCGCGCCCATTTCTGCCAGCGTATCGGCAAAACGTTTATCGCCTTGAATGCTGGTTGAACCCACGCCTTCCACGCGCACCACGCCGCCACCGATGGCACCGGCAGCGAGGAAGTAAGACGCGCTGGATGCGTCGCCTTCAACGTGGATTTCGCCGGGGCTGGTATAACTTTGGCCGCCGGGGATGAAAAATTCGTTCCAGCTTTTACGCTCGACTTTCAGGCCAAATTTGGCCATTAAATTCAGTGTGATTTCGATATACGGTTTAGAGATCAATTCGCCGATCACATCAATCGTCATATCACGCTGGGTGAGGGGTATCGCCATCAACAGCCCAGTCAGAAACTGGCTGGAGACATTACCCTTCACGGCAATGCGATTGCTCGTCACGCTGCCGGGGCGAATTTGTAGTGGCGGAAAGCCTTCGTTGCCCAAATATTCGATATTGCAGCCCGCTTGCTGTAAGCCGGTTACCAAGTCGCCAATTGGGCGCTCGTGCATGCGTGGCACGCCAGAAAGACGGTAATCGCCGCCAGCAAACGCTAGCGCCGCCGTCAATGGGCGAAACGCCGTGCCAGCGTTACCAAGGAATAAATCGGCTTGTTTAACCGGGAATTCACCGCCACAGCCATGCACGATAAAATCACGGCTGTTGCCGATTTGCTCGATCTTGATGCCAAGCGCCGTGAGGGCTTCGAGCATGCGTTCGGTGTCGTCCGAAGCGAGTAAACCCAAGACACGGGTGCTGCCTTGGCACAATGCTGCCAGTAACAACGTGCGATTTGAAATGCTTTTTGAGCCGGGCAGGGCAACGCTGCCATTCACGCCCGCAATCGGGGCAAGATCCAGAAATTCCATCATGGTTTCCTAAAAATAACACGGTGTTAAATGGGCAGCGCTGATCGATTCGCTGGCGAGCTCAATCAGTGGCGCTGTTGTTGAAGCATCGATTTAGACTGGCTCGGTGCGCCGCGATTGAGCGCCAACAGCGGCGTTGGCTGGTACTGCTTTGCTGCAAACTAAGTTATTGGTCAAAGTTTTCGCGCAAGGCCAAGCAACGATGCACGGGCACTTTTGCCGAGCTAATTATGTTTTTAATTTATTGAGCGCGGTATACACCAGATCCGCTTCAAGTTGATTGAGGCAGTTCATATGCCCCAGTGGGCAAACGCGGGCAAAGCAGGGGCTGCATTCTAAATCAAGGGTCACAATCTTGGCCTTAATCGCCAGCGGTGGGGTAAAGCTCGGTGAGCTCGAACCAAACACCGCCACTAAAGGGCGCTGTAATGCGGCGGCCACATGCATTAAACCCGAGTCATTACACACCACACTGCTGGCGAGCGACATTAAATCAATCGCTTCGGCCAGACTGGTTTTGCCGGCTAAATCGAGGACTTGCGGCGCGAGCTGGCGAATTTCGCTGCAAATTTCTTGGTCTTTATTTGATCCCAATAGCCAAACTTGCTGGCCTTCGGCGATCAATCGATTGGCCAATGCTGCGGCGTGTACCGCAGGCCAGCGTTTGGCTGGACCGTATTCTGCACCCGGGCAAATGGCGACGATGGGCGTATCCAAACTTAAACCGAGTTTACGCACCGTGGCATCGCGCGCGTCGGCGTTGATGGTGAGTACCGGAAACGGCATGGCTTCAGTGAGCGGTACGCCCGCATCGGCACCCAGGGCGTAAAAGCGCTGCGCCATTTGCGGTAGCAAAATCGGGTCTAGCTCGCGCGCATCATTGAGTAAGCCATAGCGCATTTCACCCAACCAACCGGTGCGCTTGGCAATGCCAGCAAAAAACGGCACTAAGGCCGATTTGAGTGAGTTCGGCAGCACAATCGCTTGATGATAGCCGCGGGCTTTGATTTGTCGGGCTAAGGCCCAGCGTTCACGTAATTTGAGTTCGCCATGGGTAAATGGCGCGTCGATCAAATCGTTAATTTCGGCCATCCGCGCATGCAGCGGTCGCGTCCATGCAGGCGCGAGCACGTCGATTAGCGCATCAGGGTGGCGCGCTTTGATTCGTGCATACAGGGGCTGGGCCATAATGGCATCGCCCACCCAAGCGGGAGCGACGATGAGAATTCGTTTCAAAATTAATTTTCCTAAATACTGCGCGGTGTTAACGCGTGTCGCCGCAGCGTGGCAAAGCCCTATTTTACGACTTATCAACGACAAAAGCGGCGTATTAAGCCGCTTTATTGATCAATCTGGCTGCGGGCGGCTGCGGTTGGCGATTTGGGCTTGCTGCTTGCCGCGATCATCGCGGTTTCACTTTGAGCGTTGCCAGTGGCTTAGACGCCTTGCCATACAACTTTTATACGGGGTATATCAATGACCCTTAACAACTTCACCAGCTTTAAGGCGATACGTCGTGCCACAGTATGGGCATTGGGCGGTGCCAGTTTTGCTAACATCGAGAAACACGCGAGGATGCGAATTCCAGCTGCTCATTTCTGGCATTGGGCAATGCAGTGGCAAGTCTTTAGCCAGTACTTCGATGTCTTTTTGCGATTCTTTAACGCTCATAGTTGAACTCCGAATGAGGATTTTGTAGGGGTTAGCTCGCTGCATTGTATCTAAAAAAACGCCGAGACTCATCGGCTGTCAGCCATCGTGCAGCGGATGCGGTTAGAGCGGCGTTGTTCTTAGCGGTGGGTCTGCGGCAAAAAACCGTCAACCCACCCAACGGTGTTTATCAGCAGGCAGTGAGCCAATCGGCATGGTGGCTGTTACGGCCTTGAACGATATCAAAATAACGCTTTTGGATTTCAGTGGTGATCGGGCCACGGCTACCGCAACCAATGGTGCGGTTATCGAGTTCACGAATCGGCGTGACTTCGGCAGCCGTACCGGTAAAGAATGCTTCGTCACAGATATACACTTCATCGCGGGTGATGCGTTTTTCGATGACTTGCAGGCCCATCTCAGTGGCGATTTGGAAAATCGTATTGCGGGTAATCCCGTCCAAGCACGAGGTCAAATCTGGGGTGTACAGCTTGCCAGCACGCACGACGAAAATATTTTCGCCCGAGCCTTCAGCGACAAAACCATCCACGTCGAGCAATAGCGCTTCGTCGTAACCATCGGCCGCAGCTTCATCGTGCGCCATGATTGAATTCATGTAATTGCCGTTGGCTTTGGCTTTACACATCGTCACATTCACGTGGTGGGCGTGAAAAGCTCGACGTTTTAACGCGAATGCCTTTGGCCAAACCATCTTCACCCAAATACGCACCCCAAGGCCAAGCGGCAACGATAATGTGCACGTCTTTTTTTGGCGGCGCGATGCCGAGTTTTTCTGAGCCGTAAAACGCCATTGGGCGCATATAGCCCGATTTTAAGCCGTTTTCTTTAATCACCGCGATGTGCGCGGCGTTAATTTCTTCGCGGGTAAACGGCAAAGTCATATTCAGAATTTTGGCCGAATTAAACAGGCGATTAGTGTGATCTTGCAGGCGGAAGATCGCAGGGCCGGTACTGGTTTCGTAAGCGCGAACGCCTTCAAAAACGCCCATGCCGTAATGCAAAGTGTGGGTCAGCACATGGGTCGTGGCTTCGCGCCAAGGTACCATTTTGCCGTCATACCAAATAACGCCGTCGCGATCTGCCATTGACATCGATGCTCTCCTGCCTGAGTTCTGGGTTTCTAATAAAGACGGTGATTGTAACTTAAAAATAGGGGATTCTGCGTAGCGCCGTACACAGAGTTACACGCTGCTGGGGTATGTGTAAGATTTGTGATTTAAACCCCCGTTTTTTGCGGTGGCAATAGGCTGCTATTTGCATTAATGCCGTGGCTGCCGCGCGCGTTGGGTCACTGCAGTCAGGTCGAATTTACGGTGCTGGGTTCGGGTTTATTGCAGTGTTAAACGCGCTTGTTCTAATTTTTGCCCAGCAAGCGTGTATTGAATAATGGCGACGCTGCCAGCGAGTGCCGCAAAATCGCCCTGAGTACTGAGTTGATTGCCCCCGCTCGGTGTAAGTGCAACTCGGCGTTGTTGTTGCTGGTTTTGTAAAATCACCACCGCACTAGCGCCGCTGGTTTTGATTGGGCGGCCGTCGTGATCTTTGAGATGCAGCGTGAGTGAGTCAGGGCGGTAACTGAGTTCCAGTTGATGGCCTGCGGCAGATTCTTTGACTGTGCCGCCGTGTTCGGCTTGAATCGGGATATCGCTGTGTGCATAGAGATTGCTGCAAGCTAACAGCAGGGTAAAAAGCAGGGATTTATTCATGGTCATGATTCTTGTTGGTGGTGGCGAAGAAGGCATGCTTGAGATGAAGCAACATGCCCAAGTCTCGCGGTGGTGAAGTTTAACGATTGTTTTCGCAAAAATTATGGAAGTTTTCTGCGGTGAGTTCGAGATCATTGTCGATTAATACTTTGCTGGGGCGTACACATTGTTTTTGTTTTACGCACCATGAATAGCCTTCTTCACCCACGCAGCCATGATTGTCTTTGGCCAGTTGGGTGCGCTCGGTTGTCGCGCTGGCGCTGGCCAAACCGGCAACAAGCAGGAATCCCAAACCGAGGAGTCCGTATTTTTTAGTAGTGAATTTCATGGGTATACCTCGCTATGCGTTTATTTATAGGCTTTAAAGCTAGATACCTAATTAGATTGGCTGACTTGCTTATTGCTGGTGCTGGCTAGTTTTCGGTGTGGAATTACCTTTTGGGTTTAGCTTAGCTTATTTTGTCAGCGATTGCCAGCCTAGGGGCGGTCAATACGGGTAATAGCTTAGCGAATAAGCCGAGCCAGCGATAAAATTTGTGATTGGGCTTTGCGCTTTGCGCGGTGCATCGTACCTTGTCGCAAGCTGACTTAGAATGACGATGTGGCGCTGACTACGCTTTGCTTCACCGCGAAAATTGCGTAAGCAGTAGCGGAAAACCAAACCTCAACAAACCCTCGGTGATCTTTACTCGTTTTATCGGGCCAGACCGAGTAAAATGCGGCCTTCACCGCCCATACGATGATGTGTATGTGGCGGTTGTTTTTTTGATACTTGGAGTGGGTCTATGTCTGAAGCTATTGCAGTTGCTCTTGTTGGGGCTGATACCCCTGCATCTCAAGCATTTTTAGATGTATTGGGTGAAATGCCATTGGCTTTGACCGCACTGTATCCTTTGTCGGATGATGAAGACGCTGTCTCGGTTGAATTGCGCCATCAAAGCTTGCCGATGATTGACGTTGCTAGTTTTGATTGGAAAAAAGCCGACGCGGTGGTGTTTATTGGCGCGCCGGAATTAGCTAAACGTTATGCCCAAGCGGCGTGTGATGCCGGTGCGGCGGTGATTGATTTAACAGGTGCCACCGCCAGCAAATCGGGTAAGCCGCAGCGCGGCCAAATTGTGGGTTTGCCGCATGTGTTGACGTCAATGATGTCAGCGCCATTGGCGGCATTGCAAGCCGTGGGCGCGATTGATTTTGCTGGCGCAACAGCGATGTTGTCGGTATCTGAGGACGGCCAAGCGGCGATTGAAGCGCTGTCGATGCAAACGCGGCAATTGTTTGCGCAGCAAGAAGTGGAGCTGGCTGGTTACCCTAAGCGTTTGGCGTTTAATTTATTACCAACGGCCGATTGTGGTGAAGAAGCGCGAATTAGTGCCGAACTGATTGCCGTAGGTACGCCAGTAAACTGCATTACCGTGAGCCGTGTACCGGTGTTTTTTGGTCATGCAGTCAGCATCAATGTGTTGATGCATGACGTGGTAACGCTGGCGCAAGTTGAGGCGGCGATTCAAGCTTCGCCAGCGCTGTATTACCTCAAAGCCGACGGCGCCGCCGGCATTGCGACGCCGCAAGACGCGATTGGTGGCGACAAAGTGTGGCTCAATCAACTGCAAGTGGCGGCTGATGGTCGTTCAGTACAAATGTGGTTGGTGGCCGATAATGCGCGCTTGCCAGCGCGTGCTGCAGTGTTGCTATTGGCTTTGCTGTAACGCGGTTTTGCGGCTTGGTCGTGAAGCGAGAAGTGCAGGCAAAAGTTTCCGTGCATCGTTGCTTCGCCTTGTCGTACGTGTGTACTGTCTGCGGCCTTGCGCCTTGCGCGAAAAATTTTGCTCAGTTACTTAGCCGCTGACTTGCCGAAAAAATGCCGTTCATCTTACGATTGAACGGCATTTTTTATGGCTTCAATACTGCGCTTGCGCTGGGCTTATTCTTTTTCGAACCAAGCAATATACTTTCCACATGTGCGGTATGTGGGAACATATTAATCACACCGGCGTTTTTGAGTGTGTAGCCTTTGACATTGACCAAAATATCCGCGTCGCGCGCCAAGGTAGCTGGGCTGCATGAGACATAAACAATGCGTTTTGGGCCGTGCTCAACACTGATTGACTGGCATAAAGCCATCGCGCCATCACGTGGTGGATCGATCAGCATTTTGTCAAAGCGACCGAGCTTATCGAGCCATTCTTCGGTCATTTCAAATAAGTTAGCGATTTCGTAGCTAGTGAGGTGATCGAGTTGATTGTGGATCGCACCTTCTAGCGCGCGTTCAACCAATTGCGTACTGCCTTCCATACCCAGTACTTTGGCACCGCTACGCGCAATTGGTAGCGTGAAATTGCCTAAACCACAGAACATATCGGCAATGATTTCACCCGGTTGCGGATCGAGTAAACTCATTGCGCGCGCCACCATAACGCGATTAATTGCATAATTGACTTGGGTAAATTCAGTCGGTTTGAACGGCATTTCGATGCCAAATTCAGGCAGTGAATACGTCAGTGCTGGCGCATCCAATGGATAGAGCGGATAGGCTGAATCTGGGCCTTTCGGTTGCAACCAGATTTGCACTTGCCAGCGGTCGGCATAGGCTTTAAACAAAGCCAAATCCGCGTCGTTAATGTCGGTCATCACGCGAAACACCAGCACGGTGACGTTCTCGCCGACAGCCAGCTCGATTTGCGGCATGTCGTTGACAATCGATAGCGCGCTGATTAATTCACGCAGCGGCAATAATTGATCGGACATGGATTTGGGTAACACATGGCATTCACGCATATCGGCGATAAAGCCAGAGCGGCGCTCATGAAAGCCAACTAAGACTTGTTCTTTTTTTGCCACATAGCGGGCTGAGAGTCGGCCGCGTGAGCGATAACCCCAAGCTTGACCATAAATGGCGGGCAGCATCGATTCGGCGCTGACCTTGCCAATACGGCGTAAATTGGTCTTCGAGAATGCGCTGTTTGGCAGCCACCTGTGCGCCAAATTCCATATGTTGCATCGAACACCCACCGCAAACACCAAAGTGTGGACATTTGGGCTTAACGCGCATAAAGCTGTCATTATGAATGGTAATTGCTTGCGCGTTTTCAAAGCTTGGCTTTTTGCGATAACTACTAAACGTAATCGTCTCAAAAGGTAAGCCACCATCAATAAAAATGGTTTTACCTTCGTAGCGCGCTACGCCATGGCCTTCATGGTCAAGCGATTCAACTGTGGCAGTGGGGTTGGTTTTGGGTGCAGATGGATTCATGACGAACTAATTCAATTAGACAGTTGCATAGTATAACGCAGTCAATGCTGCGCTTGGTGCTGAGTCATACTCGGCGTGATTTTTGCTCAATATTTAGGTTGGCAATGCAATTGACGCAACTCGAATCGGTATTAAATTTACCCGCTTTATTAGAAGCTGAATCTTGGGATCAATTTGCCGCGACGCTGGTTGGCGCGGTGCGAGATTCATTTTCAGCCAAGCGTGCATATTTGATTTTGCCCAGTGACGGCGCTGAGAGCGTGGCGATTTATGCCGAGGCGGTGATCGGCCAGCGGCCTTTGGCGTTTTCTGAGCCACAGCAAGCGAAGGGCTTTTTTGGCGTGCCAGTCGATGAGTTGACTTGGCAAATGCGCGAACCGGCGGTGTCGATTCGTCCGGTTAGCTATCAAATGCAAGAAATATGGGACGTGGCTGATGAAGAAGCCGTTGCATTATCGCGCTTGATCTTGCCATTAATGAGTGGCAATAAGCTGCAAGCATTGCTTTATGTTGAGCTAAGTGATGTGGGCTTATTACAAACGTATTTAGATACCGCCTCATTTCGCATTGAATGCGAGGCTTTGGCCGAGATGCTGCAAGGGCGGGTGGCGGCATTATTGTATGGTCACAATTTAGAGCGTGACGAAATGACGCAGCGTTTGCAGCAAAGCTTGCAACGCGCCGAAGAATATCGTGAGTTATTGCAAAAACTGCATCAAGTCACGCTGCGCCTCACTCAAACCACACATTTAGATGATTTGTATCGGCAGGTGGTCATCGCCGCCATTGGTGATTTTGGGATTGATCGGGCGGCTTTATTTACCGCTGATTTGCAAACCAATGAAATGTGCGGCACCTATGGCACTGATAATAATGGTGAACTGTGTAATGAAGCGTGGTATCGCAGCCCAACGCCACAGCATCAGATTTTTCGTGATGCATTAGCGCAGCCGGGCGAAGTGATGGTGAAAGAAGACGCGGCGATTTATTACAATAAAGTGGTGGTTGGTCGGGGTTGGAATTCTTTAGTGGCACTGTATGCCGACAACACTTTACTTGGTTGGATGGCGGCGGATAATTTTTTGCATCGTCGCAGCTTGATGCCGTATCAGCGCGAAGTAATGAAGTTGTTTGCGGCGATTGTGTCGCAATTGATTCGCGCCAAACAAGTGCAAGAAGAGCTGCGTCAAGCCAATGAGCGGCTGTTATTACAAAGTGATTCTTTGGCCGTGGCGCGTGATGCGGCAGAAGCGGCCAACCGCGCCAAGTCGAATTTTTTGGCGACGATGAGCCATGAAATTCGCACGCCGCTCAATGGGATTTTGGGCTTTGTGCAGTTACTCGGTAATACTCCACTGAATGCCGAGCAGGCCGAATATGTGACCAATGTGCATAAATCGGGCGATTCATTGGTGTTGCTGGTGAATGATTTACTCGATTTTTCTAAAATTGAAGCCGGTAAACTCGAGCTGATCAAAGCGCCATTTGAATTGGCGCTGGTCATCGAAGAAGCGGCTGCCGTTTTGGCATCGCGTGCCGTTGAGGCACGACTCGATGTGCTGCTCGATATTGATCCTCAGCTGCCCGCTTGGTATTTTGGCGATGCTTTACGCTTAAAGCAGGTGTTGATTAATTTAATCTCCAATGCGATTAAATTCACCGAGCATGGCTTTGTGCGCATTGCGGCGTATTGCGATCAACAGCAGATTTGCATCGCGGTGCAAGACAGCGGCATCGGCATCGACACCGCCAGTGCTAATCAATTATTTCAACGTTTTTACCAAGCCGAATCGGGCTCAACCCGGCGCTTTAGTGGCACGGGCTTGGGATTGGCGATTTCTAAATCTTTGCTGGCCTTGATGGATGGCGATATACAGTTGCGCTCGGTGTTGGGGCAAGGGTCTGAATTTATCGTTAGCTTGCCACTGCAGCACTTGGCCAAACCGCGTGAGTTCGCCAACTATCATTTACACGGCAAAACGGTGCTCTGGTTGGGCAAAGCCGACGGTGTGGCGCGTACGGTATTGCCGTGCTTGGCGCGAGCTGGAGTTCGTTTACTCACCACGCCGCCAGAGTCGATGGAGCGCGTTGATTTATTGATGGTTGAAGAGGTGCAACTGCTGCAGTTGTGGCCTGAGTTACCGAGTTTATTACTGGGTTGGCAAATGCCCGATGTCGCGCTACGTCCGCAGCAGGCATTTTTGTGCAAAGTGGCATTGGCCGAGCACACGGTATTGCGAACGGTGGCAGAATTATTGCATTGTGTTGAGGTATCTGCTGCCAGCCCAGTGAATACACTTGCTACGGTGCAATACCGTGGCAAAGTACTCGTGGCAGAAGACAATAAAATTAATCAGCGCGTCGTGGAGGCTTTTTTAGCCAAATTGGGCTGTCAGGTGGTGCTGGCCGAAAATGGCCGTGAAGCGCTATTGGCTGCCGATGCTGAAAACTTTGATTTGGTGTTAATGGATTGGCAAATGCCAGAAATGGATGGCTTGGCAGCAACACGGATTTTACGCAGCCAAGCGCATACTCGCGCTTTGCCGATTATTGCGCTTACTGCCAATGCTTTTGAGCACAGTGAAAACGAATGTTTGGCGGCCGGCATGGATGGCTTTTTAGCCAAGCCGCTGAACTTAATTAAATTACAACACATTGTGGCGCAATATTTGCCAGCTGCGGAGTGAGGTGTCGGCTAAGCGGCGGGTGGATTGAATGATCAATCCACCAAGGTATCAGCGTTGTTTAGTTATCTTCGGCTTCACACAATAATGCCGCTTGCACCACTTGGCGGTTCAGGTGCGGGGCAAACAGCTCAATGAACTCGTAGCCATAGCCACGTAAATAAGCGTCTTTGCGTACCCCAATATGGGTGGTCGAGGGCTCAAATAAATGGCTCACATCGATCGACGTGAGTTGAGTATCTCGCTCTGGCTCATACGCCATGCTGGCCAATATGCCGATACCCAAGCCTAAAGCCACATATGTTTTAATCACATCCGAATCAATCGCGGTCAGCACAATATTTGGAATCAGGTGCTTTAATTCAAATGCGCGGTTAATTTTAGAGCGCCCGGCAAAGGCAAAGTCATAGGTAATTAAAGGCCAAGCGGCAATATCCTCTAGCGTGACTGGCCGCTGCAATGTCGTTAAAGGATGGCCATTGGGAACGACCACAATGCGATTCCACGAATAGCAATCCAGTGTGGCCAGCTCTGGGTAATGATCAATCCCTTCGGTGGCAATCGCAATATCGGCACTGCCATCGACGACCATTTCTGAGATTTGAGTTGGATTGCCTTGCTTGAGCGAGAGGCGCACTTTGGGGTAACGCTGCATAAAGGTTTGAATGGTTTTAGGCAGTGCGTAGCGCGCTTGGGTGTGGGTGGTAGCAATAATTAAGCTGCCGCCTTCAACGTTTACAAATTCTTCGCCAATTCGTTTTAGATTGCGCGATTGCATCAAAATACGCTCAGCAATGCGCAAAATTTCACGCCCCGGTGCGGTGATATCGACCACGCGTTTGCCGTTGCGAATAAAAATCTGCACGCCAAGTTCGTCTTCCAGCAAGCGGATTTGCTTGGAAATTCCCGGTTGCGAGGTATGCAGTTTTTCCGCCGCTTCTGAAACATTGAGCCCTTGCTTTGCGACTTCGACCAAATAACGGAGTTGTTGTAATTTCATAGCGTAGGACTCGTGAAAGAATTGACTGAGAATTTTTGGTTCTAAAATCCTAACATATTTGTCTAAGGTGTTATAAGTATAATTGCTATGATGCAAGGCTAAATCAATACCGCCAAGCCAGTTGGCCTTAGGATGCAAGATGGATGTTGGAGTTTTAGGCTTTGTCATTGCGGGTTTAGTCGTCGGTTTTATTGTAGGGATGACTGGCGTTGGCGGTGGTTCTTTAATGACGCCGATATTGTTATGGTTTGGTATTCCTCCCGCTGCGGCGGTGGGCACTGATTTGCTTTATGCCTCGATCACCAAGGCTGGTGGTGTTTATGTGCATCAAAAAAATAACAATATTGATTGGTCGATTACCGGTTATTTGTCTTTAGGTAGCGTACCCGCTGCGGCTTTGACTTTGCTGGTGCTGCATTATCTTCATACCGACACCAAAACATTAAATGCCGTCATTAAGCATGGCTTGGGCGTGGCTTTATTGTTTACCGCCGTGGCGATTGTGTTTAAGCAGCAAATCATCGCCTTGGCGCAGCGCCATGCCGGTGATCGATTCAAAATGAGCGGTGCCCGTTTAAATTTATTGACAGTACTGACAGGGGTGATGCTAGGGGCGATTGTGACCCTAACCTCGATTGGTGCTGGTGCTTTAGGCACAGTGGCGTTATTTCTTTTGTATCCATTAATGACCACTAAACGCTTAGTTGGCACTGAAATCGCCCATGCGGTCCCGCTGACTTTAGTCGCAGGCTTAGGGCATGCCAGTATGGGCAATATGGATTGGGGTTTATTGGCGTATTTATTAATGGGCTCTTTGCCGGGTATTTATTTGGGCAGTCATTTATCTGGCGTTATTTCTGATCGTGTTTTGCGGCCTTGCTTGGCCACCATGCTGGTATTTATTGGCTACAAACTGATATTTTAATTTTGGGGTTTATTATGGATTTTTCGCAAAAACTAGCCGAGACCATCACTTTATTAGAACGGATTGCGGCTGAATATAGTCCAGCTACATTTGCCAATTCTTTTGGCGCTGAAGATATGGTGATTACGCATTTATTAGCCAAGCAGCAAATTGCTGTGAGTCTCTTTAGTCTCGATACCGGCCGTTTACCCAGCGAAACGTATACCTTGATGCAAAAAGTGGCTGAGCAATATCCATCGCACCCAATTACTGTGTATTTCCCACAAACAGCGGCGGTTGAGCAGTATGTGAATAGCAATGGCATCAATGCATTTTATAACTCAGTTGAATTGAGAAAATCGTGCTGCCATATTCGCAAAATTGAACCTTTACAACGCGCTTTGCAAGGCAAAAAAGCCTGGATTACCGGTTTACGCCGCGAGCAATCGCCAACACGCACGGATTTAGCCCAGCAAGAGTTTGATGCGGGTAATGGATTGGAGAAATTTAATCCTTTACTTGAATGGACTGAAAAAGAAGTCTGGGCTTTTATTCGTGACCATCAAATCCCTTATAACGCGCTACACGATCAGCACGTGCCTTCAATTGGCTGTGCGCCTTGTACTCGGCCGATTGCGATGGGGGAGGATGTTCGAGCCGGACGCTGGTGGTGGGAAAACCCAGAACATAAAGAATGTGGTTTGCACGTAAAAGACAATGCCGTGAGCCTGCTCAAATAAGGGGTTGCAGATCAACCTATAAAGTAGGGCTTAAATTTTTACATACCTATTTATTTGTTTGAAAACAAACGCCCGACTTATCGGGCGTTTTTCTTGTCTGGTGTAATTGACAAGTTAGGCCGCTCTCTCTAAATTGGTATGCTTAATTCGGCGTGTTCGTAAATTAAATGTAATGTTAAAGGCGCAATTTAATTAATGTGCTGAACGAGTTTAATAGAAAAAAATATCAAGTGGTCTGCAAGTTCTAAGCTAATTCGCTCTTTTGGGGAGGGCGGCTTAGTTAATTCAACTCATATAGGATAAGAAAAATGAGCTCTATTCAGTATTTAATCGGCGTGGATGGCGGTGGTACGGGAACACGGATTTGTATCGCAGGTTTGGATGGCGTGGAAAAAGTTCGTGCTCAAGCGGGTCCTTCTGCGTTAGGGCAGGGCATCGAAAAAGCTTGGCACAATATTACCCAAGCGATTGTAGAAGGCTTTAAAGCCATCGGCGTGAATGAGCCAGACTTTGCGCAGTGCGCCGTTGGTTTTGGATTGTCAGGGGTTACGGTTAAAGCATGGGCCGACGCGTTTGCCAGTCAAAACCCAGGCTTTGCCAAAGTGGTGATTGAAACTGATGGCTACTCTACATTATTGGGGGCACATAATGGCCTGCATGGCGGCATTATTGCGATTGGAACTGGCTCGATTGGTGAGGCTTGGCTCAGTGATGGCACCCGTTTAGAAGTGGGCGGTTGGGGCTTTCCAACTTCAGATGAAGGCTCTGGCGCTTATTTAGGTTTAAAAGCGATTAACCATGTGCAGCGCCTAATGGATGGTCGTCGTCCGATGACGGCATTTGGGCAAAAACTATTGTCGATTACTGGCAATACCCGTGAACAAGTGTTCGCATGGATGGGCACAATGAAGCAAAGCGAATGCGCTTCTTTGTCGCCGATTGTGCTGGAGTTTGCCGATAGTGATGAATTTGCCAAAGCATTTGTCTTGGATGCCGGTCGCGAGATTGAAAATATCGCCAGCGCATTGCGTGCCACGGCACCTCAATTACCGATTGCGATTTGTGGCGGTGGTTTATCCGAAGCATTGCGCCCGTATATGCCAAGTGAGTTTTTAGCCAGCACATCACGGGCGCAAAAAGACTCATGTGCCGGTGCTTTAATCTTAATTGCGCGTGAATTTAAGTAATTCAGGAGTAGGGGATGCAAAATCAGAACAAGCTTTTGGTGCTCAAGCCCGATAGTGATAGTGCAACACCATTGTATTTGCAGTTTGGGCATAAGCTTGCCGCCGCGATTCATGCTGGATTTTGGAAAGCGGATGATCCCCTGCCTTCGGAGCGTACCTTTTGTGATGTGCTGGGCATTTCACGTGTCACCGCCCGTAAAGCACTCGATTTATTACTCGAGCAAGGCTTAATTATTCGTCGCCAAGGTTCTGGCACCTATATCACGCCTAAATTAGAGCAGCCACTCACTCGGTTGACTAATTTGTCGGAAATGCTCAAGCAGCGTGGCTTTCGGCCGTCATCCAAATGGCTCAAGCGTGAGCTGGCTTTAGCTGGATCAGAAGAATTGCTCAGACTTAATCTCACGCCCAATAGCCGTGTGGTGCATTTGGAACGCTTACGTTTTGCTAATGATGTAGTGATGGCGGTTGAATATACCGCTTTGCCTTATCACTATGTGCCAGAGCCAGAGCGCATTGGTGAGTCTTTATATGAATATATGCGAGAGGCCAATCTGACTGTGGTGCGCGCGATTCAAAATATTGGCGCAGTGAATGCCACTGAAGCATTGGCGCAACTCACCGGTGTACCCACTGGCACCGCGATGTTGCATCTCACGCGAGTTGGCTATTTAGAAGACGGCACGGCGATTGAGCTCACGCATTCATGGTTTCGTAGTGATTATTATGATTTTGTCGTGGAGTTATATCGCTAAAAACGCGTCACACCGGTTTTTAAAATGGCGTACGGCGCAGGTCGATACGCCATTTTTGTTGCGAGGTGTTGCGGCGATGGTACAAAAAATTACATTGGTAAATTTACACATTGCGACTTAATTTTGCCTGAACTTTGAGTAGAGGAATGTAATTTTGCGTGCTATTTGTCAGTAAGAATGTATTTTTTAACCAAGAAATACCCAAAATATACGGGATTTCCTACATTTTTTAGATTTTGCTTACGCGATATTTCCTTGTTTTGTAGCGCTTTTTCGAAAAACGAATGACGGCTAAATGTAGTCTTTAAAAAGCATTAGGGCTTTTGCCTACAGATTTTTCTTGTTGTGTTGATCTCACCGTTTTTGCCGTTGGATCAACGTCGATCCATAACGCGAAGTGGTGTCCTGACGCTCTAGTGGCGAGAATGTTCACTCATCATGCGAATTACGGTAATCTAGATTCCGTAGTGTGATCGCAGTGGCTTACGAAACTAATTCGAGTCACCGAGTGATCAAGATGGCTTGATGAAATTAAAAGTATGCAAAACGTTCATATCGAGCGTAATGCGTGAAAAGAAATTCTTTGATGTCACTTGACTTGAGATCGCCCTGAAATTTTTTTTGGTTTACTTGTTGTTGATTTGAGCCCTTTTCCTGCGACCTTGTGTTGCTCGTATTCAATGTTAAATGTTAGGAGTTGTTATGAACTTTAAACGTTCCGTTCTTGTTGGTGCAGCACTTTTCGCTGCTTCTGTTGTTACAGCTCAAGCTGCGACTAAAGTTGAATTCTGGTCTCACTCTTTGGCTCCAACTTACGATGCATACCACAAAGAAGTTGTTGCTAAATTCAACAGCTTGGACAATGGTATCGTATTGACTCAAAAGGATTTGGGTTGGGGCGCAATGAAGCCAGCTATCGTTGCTGCTGTTGCTGAAGGTAACGTACCAGGATTGGCATTGGTGCCAACAAACTGGATGGCTGAAATGTCGGGGAAATTGTTGACGCCAGTTGACGGCATCATCAACAAAGCGCAATACACTAACGCTGCTTTGGCTAACGCCACTGTTGACGGCAAAATCTACGGCTTCCCATCTTATCAAGTTACTGCCGTAATGGTATTTAACAAAGAGATGATGGCTAAAGCGGGTGTTAAGCCAGAATTCAAGTCTTTGGACGACGTATTTGCTGCAGCTAAGAAAATCAAAGCTACAACTGGCAAACCAGGTTGGGCTTCTAAACTTCAAGACGGCTTCACTGGCTGGTTCATGTTTGAAGGTTTGCCTTTGATGGCTAACGGTAAAGCGGCATTCAATAGCCCTAAACACGTCGCTTTGGTACAAAAATTTGCTGATGCATACAAAGAAGGCACCATCGTTAAAGATGTGAACCTTGACTTTGACAAGCAAATTGCTGGTTTCGCAAATGGCAACTTCGCAATGTTCGCTGAAGGCGGCCACGCAGTTAAGAAAATTAAAGATGCTAACCCAGCAGCTTACAAAGCAGCTGACGTGACTAGCTTCCCATTGGGCGATAACGGCAAATTGGCATTTGGTGGTTGGACTACAATGTACGTAGTGCCAAAAGGCCAAAAAGACATGAAAGCTGTTGGTGTTGTGGGTAACTTCATCACTGGCGAATGGGCTCAAGAGCAATTTGCTAAAGCATCTTACACTTTTGCATCAACTAAGTTGGCTAATGCTGCCGCTTCTAAAGATCCAGCTTTGAATGACATGACTGACCCAGGCAAGAAAGCATTCAAGATGGGTGGCATGGTAATCGATAAAACTCGTCACTTCATGATCAAAGATTTGCCAGCAGGTGCTGACGAAGCTGCTTTGGAAAAAGTGATGAACGACAAGATCGATGCTGCGATCCAAGGTCGTATCCCAGCTAAGCAAGCTTTGGATGAGGCTGTTGCTGCTTGGAATGCTCAATTCACTAAATGATATTTAGTTAATTAAAGAAAAGCGGTAATGCATTATGCATTACCGCTTTTTTTTGTGCGCCGCAAAATTAAATTTAAATGATTAATTATACTTTACTAATGAAGTAAATAATCGTGCACCAAAATGTTGCAGTATTATAAAAAATGCCCTGTTGTTGCGATGTCTATTTTTTGTAGTTTGTACTATAGATTTTCTAGTTACATTTGACTTGTTTAAAAAAATACAATGCAAATGTGCAAAATTTGCATTGCTTAAGTTATAATCTCTGCTCTTAATATCACCTGGGTTTGGTTAATATCAAGTCACAAAATGTGTGGATTGAGTTATTATCTACCTTGTCTGTAACGCACTGAAGAGTCGAAACGTGAAAAACTCCAATTTGTTAGCCTATTTATTCTTGGCACCTGCCTTGATCTTTATGGGTATATTTGTTTTTTGGCCTGTGGGTTTTAACACCTATTTGGCTTTTCATGACTATGAGATTGCAGGAGGAGCAACAACTTGGAATAACTTTGCCAATTTCAAGCACATCTGGGAAGATGAATTATTTCGTCAGGCTGTAAAAAATTCTTTGTTTTTCTTATTGGTTGTACCGCCAATTCAATTGTTTTCTTTACTAATTGCTAAATTAGTAAACAATAAATTACCAGGTATGACATTCTTTCGTGCGGTTTACTACATTCCTGTAATTACTGCGATTTCAATTGCTGGTGTGGTTTGGTCTTTTGTACTGAATTACGCAGGTATGTTGAATGCGATTACATCATCAATTGCACATCTTTTCCATTTCATACCGTCGACAGAAATGATTCAAACCGATTGGTTGGGTAATCCAAGCATCGCAATGTATTCAATTATGTTATTCACTTTCTGGAAAGGTTTGGGCTACTACATGGTGCTTTACCTTGCTGGTTTGCAAGGCATTCCAAGTGAAGTAGAAGAAGCCGCTATTTTGGATGGTGCAAATGCGTGGGATCGATTCTGGAAGATTACAGTGCCAATGATGAAACCAACGATCTTGCTGTGTACGATGCTGTCTACGATTGGTGCACTTAAAGTGTTCCAAGAAGTGGTGGTTTTGACGTCGGGTAAGGCTGAAACATATACCGCCCTGTTTTATGTTTATGATCAGGCGTTTAAAAACTTCAACTTCGGCGTATCGGCTGCTGCTGGCTTGGTTGTTACATTCTTTTGTGTATTGCTGGCCGCTCTTCAATTCCGCTTCTTTGGCGAAAAACAATAAGAACATAGAGGAGAGTTGTTTATGTTTAAAAATAAAGCCGTTCGCAAAGCATTAGGCCTAAGTGCACATTACAGTGGCTTAATATTATTTGCCTTTTTTACCGTGTTTCCTTTGTTGTGGGCATTGGCATTTGCGCTTTCACAAGATGGTACAACAGCCTATCGATTCCCTACTGGCTTTATGCCAACCACGGATGATGGTAGTGGGAACTATTCATTTGGCATGACGCTGATTTGGTTTCAGCGCGTCTTTACTGAAATCCCATTTGGAACATACTTCTTTAATTCGGTCGTTATTTCTGGCTTTTCAGTGATCTTTACTGCAATTATTTCATTATTGGCCGCATATCCATTAGCTCGAATGAAGTTTTTCGGTCGCAATGTGATTTTTATGGCAATTATTGGCACCTTGATGTTGCCTGGTGAAGCTGCTTTTGTGACGAACTTCATCACCGTTTCTAAGTTCGGTAATTGGATGAATGAAGTGCAAGCGTTGCTTGGCAGCCCTGATGAAACCTGGAAACGCTTAGTTGGTGTCAATAGCTACTTTGCCGTTATTGCTCCTGGTGTTGCTGGTGCATTTGGTATCTTCTTGATGAAACAAGCATTTGAAGCGGTTCCGCAAGATTTGATCGATGCCGCACGTGTTGACGGTGCAACGGAGATGCAAATTTTGTGGCGCGTAATGTTGCCTGTAACTGTACCGTCGCTTGCCGCGCTGAGTATTTTTACTTTGGTGAATTCATGGAATGACTTCATTTGGCCGTCGATTATTATGCGCTCGAAAGAAATGCAGCCATTGGCAGTTGGTGTATTTAATGATTTGACCGGTCCATTAGCGGGTTCGCAAAATACCCTGATGGCAGCCATTGTATTGACTGTTATCCCTGTATTGATTTTCTTTGCCTTCACGCAGCGCTACTTTATCTCTGGTATGGATGGCGCAGTTAAATAAGATGCTCTTGTATTGGCGCTTTACAAAATACCCAATTCAGAATTAAGGAATATTAAAAATGGCTAGCATTACTCTTAAAAATATTAAAAAGAACTACACCAAAGACGTTTGTGTGATCAAGGGTGTTGATTTAGAGATTAAAGACGGCGAATTCGTAGTATTTGTTGGTCCATCAGGCTGCGGTAAGTCAACGATGATGCGTATGATTGCAGGCTTGGAAGAGATCACTGCAGGCGAGTTGTATATCGGTGACACATTGGCGAATGACTTGCACGCATCAAAACGCGGTATCGCGATGGTGTTCCAGTCTTACGCTTTGTATCCGCACATGAGCGTGTATGACAATATGGCTTTTGCTTTGAAGCTAGCTGGCACGCCGAAACCAGAAATCGATCAACGCGTTAAAAAAGCCGCAGACATTTTGCAAATGACGCATTTGCTGGAACGTAAGCCAAAAGCTTTGTCAGGTGGTCAGCGTCAGCGTGTGGCAATTGGTCGGGCGATTGTGCGTAATCCAAAAGTATTCTTGTTGGATGAGCCATTGTCGAACTTGGATGCATCACTGCGTTTGAATATGCGTGTTGAATTGTCAAAACTGCACCAAGAACTCAAAACCACCATGCTGTATGTAACGCATGACCAAGTGGAAGCAATGACTTTGGCGGATCGTATTGTGGTGTTTAATGCCGGTATCATTCAGCAAGTGGGTAGCCCGCTTGAAATGTATGAAAACCCATCGAACTTATTTGTGGCTAGCTTTTTGGGCTCACCAAAAATGAACTTGTTTGAAGCGCAATTGGTTGGCGTTGAGCAAGATGCCGCTGTAGTTCGCTTGCCAAAAGGCATTACTGCTCGCGCAGCGGTACATCCAGGTAGCGCCAAAGTGGGCGATAAAGTGACTTTGGGGATTCGTCCAGAGCACATTGAATTGGCCGACGAAAGCGTTGCCGGTTCAATCCCAGCTAAAGTGGATTTGGTTGAACATTTGGGCGATACCGTTTTGGCTTATATTGAAATTCCAGGCGTGAATGAAATCATTTGCATGAAATTGCCAGCACATATGACCGGCCTGAAGTTTGGCGACATGGTGCGCATTGTGTTCCCAGAGAAGCACAGCATGTTGTTTGATGCTGAAGGCTTGGCATTTAAACGCAATCGTTAAGCTTGCCGGTATAAAAAAACCCGCAATGTAGATTGCGGGTTTTTTTTTATGCTCAATGCCGTTGATAACGGTTTGAAAATAATTACTGCGCCGGGCTCGGTGATTGGCGATGAATCGCTTCAATTTCGGCCAATAAGCTGTCACTTAATGTGAGTTGCGTGCTGGCAATATTTTCAGCGAGCTGCGCCATCGTGGTAGCACCAATAATGGTACTGGCCACATACCAACGGCTTTGCAGCCAAGCCAAGGCCATTTGCGCGGGACAGATTTGATGACGCTCGGCCAAAGCGGTAAAGGCGGCAATCGCGGTGGGCACTTGTGGTTTTAAATAGCGCTGACCAAAATTGGCAAAGCGCGTCATTCGACCATCCGCCTTCGCGTCGTGCAGATATTTGCCACTGAGTAAACCAAAAGCCAGTGGGCTATACGCCAACAAACTCACTTGTTCACGATGGCAAACTTCAGCCAAACCATAGTCATACGTGCGGTTGATTAGATTGTAAACATTCTGAATCGTCGCAATTCGCGGTAATTGATATTGTTCGGCCAGACGCGTGAAGGCCATCACGCCCCACGGCGTTTCATTAGAAACGCCGACATAACGGACCTTGCCCTGATCGACTAATTCTTTGAGCGCGGCTAATTGCGCGTGTAACTCAGGTGCATCGGTATATTCTTGGCTAGGCTCGTAATAAGTTTGCCCAAACATTGGCACATGCCGCGCCGGCCAGTGCAATTGATACAGGTCGATATAGTCGGTATTGAGCCGCAGCAAGCTGGCATCACAGGCTGCAAGGATATGCCCCCGTGTGAGTTGTGGGCCACCGCGTATCCACTCCATGCCGCGATTGGGACCGGCCACTTTGGTGGCGACAATCAATTGATCGCGGCGCTGCTGTTTTAGCCAAGAGCCAACATAAGACTCGGTTAAGCCTTGGGTTTTGGCATTGGCTGGCACCGGATACATCTCGGCGGTATCAATAAAATTAATCCCGTGCGAGAGCGCAAAATCCAGCTGAGCATGCGCTTGGCTTTCGGTATTTTGCTCACCAAACGTCATCGTACCTAAGCATAGGCTCGACACGGTTAAATCCGTGCCGGGTAAAGTTTTCATCTGCATAGGATTATTTCGCTGCCGAAAAAGCGCTAACGCTATAACCTGCGGCGCGTAATTTGGCGATTAAACCGTCTTTGCCAGGTAATTGGCCGGCGTTAATACCGACAAAAGAATCGCCTTTCTCAAACGGGATTTTTAAGCGCTCAACAATGATTTTATTGCGTTGATTCAATGTCTCGTTGCGCCATTGGCGATACCAAGCACGGTCAGCTTCGGGGAGCGCTAATGCTTCGATTTGCAATAGTTTTTGGATTTGATTTAAATCTTGTTTTAAATAAGCCGCAACAATTTGTTTGTAATTTTGCTCCAGCTTGGCTTCATTTTTAATCAGCGTTTTTAACAAAGGAATTTGTTTTGCTGCTGGAAATCGCTTGAAATGGCGCTAATTGCTGTTCAACGCTTTCAACCCCAAAATATTTGCGGCCATTTTCCATTGAATATTTGAGTAAACGATCATCCATCGGAATTAAATCTTTGGCTGGGCGCGGCGAAAGCAACATCATAATCGCGGCCCACGGCTTTAATTTGGCCGTTACCGATGCAGGATAGCCACGGCTTTCAATTAAAGGTAATAATTTAGCATAATCGGCCGCGCCTAAAGTTTGCGCTAAGCTCGGTTTTTCATCCAACATCGTGCGCGCCATATCCACCACTGAATTAATATCATTATGAAATTCAGTGCCAATGTATTTGGCACCACCGAGTGCAGCCATGGTTGCAGGCGTAAATTCGGCAGTTTGACCATCGGTAGTTTGAATGGTGGCTAATAACCAAGAAGAGGGGGTATTGGCTTTGTCAATTTTCCATAAAATGGCTTGTTTTTCGCCTTGGTCGGCCAATGCCGGTGGTGCCACAGTAAAACTAAGTGCGGTCATTGCGGCAAATAATGATGAGCTGAATCGAGCAAGCATTAGAGCGAACCTAGTAAAAAAAGATAGATTCTTAGTATATCGCCGTGCTGCTTATTACGCTATTTCATCAGTGATTTAATGGCTTTCTAAGTATTGTTCGGCATGTAATTGGCCATTTTTTGATTCGCGCAGGCTTAGGTTCCATTGCGCAATCGCGGGGCTGAGTTGTGCTGTATCTTCGATAGATTTAATTTTCTCGATCAAGGTGTTGGCAAAAATCCCCAGTAATGTTTTTGAACTATCAATCATCAATTGCTTAATCGCATTTAAACGCTCGATGTCTAACGGTATTGCTGTGGCTTTAGCACTGTTTTCAGTAATGCAAATGACATGGTTGGCAGCAGAGTTTTGCGGCGTCAATAAAGGAGTGGCATTTGCGTCGCGAATTAAATCTAATTGAAGTAATTGCTGAATCAATTGATCAAGTTCAATTGTCGGAAGTAATTGATTGAGTTGGGCGTAGCTTTTTTTGCCATCGATCAGAATCAGCGCTTGTCTTTGTTTGCTCAATAGTCCGTGCTGGCGCGTCGCAATTTCGTTTTCGCCTGTCGCTGTTTTGCAGTAAATGGCATTAAGTTTAGTAGTGGCGCTGCACGGCATGGTCGTCAACTTGTTTGGCGATAAATGCTCGCAGCATAATAACAATGTGTTTCATCAATAAGACGATTTGCTTTTTGTTGGTGTCAGTTTTGTTGGGTGAGCTGCGCTATGGTTGCATTAGCAGATCGTGGATTTCGATCTGAAGTAGGGTGTTTTATTATTTCACCATAATATCAAATGCTTACAAACAATTTGCATTTAATATTCCTATTTATTATTTGCAATCAACAATAAGGTATTAATGATTATATTAAAAATATGGCATGATAATTTCATATTTCCTTTGGTGGTGAATTTATCATGCAAATCAAAAAAATAGCCTTAGTTATCTTGACCTTGGCGATTGCTGTGCCAAGTTATTCCGCGAGTGTTGAGCTACTCAATGTGTCTTATGATCCGACACGAGAGCTTTATCAAGATTACAACAAATCATTTTCTGCTTACTACAAAAAGAAAACCGGCGATGATGTGACGATTAAACAATCGCACGGTGGCTCGGGTAAACAGGCGCGATCAGTGCTCGATGGCTTGGATGCCGATATTGTGACCTTGGCTTTAGCGTCAGACATTGATGTCTTGGCCGAGCATGGCAAGTTACTCAAAGCGGATTGGCAAAAGCAGTTTCCTGACAACGCATCTCCCTATACATCGACGATTTTATTTTTAGTGAAAAAGGGCAATCCCAAAGGCATTAAAGATTGGAATGATTTAATTCGTGCCGATGTGAAAGTGATTACCCCAAATCCAAAAACTTCGGGCGGGGCACGCTGGAATTATTTGGCAGCGTGGGGTTGGGCGAAAAAGAATTATGGCTCGGATGAAAAAGCGCGCGAATTTGTGCAAAAACTATTTAAAAAACGTACCGGTTTTAGATACTGGCGCACGGGGCTCAACCGTGACCTTTACGCAGCGTGGAATTGGCGATGTTTTGGTGACGTGGGAAAACGAGGCTGAATTGGTGTTTCGTGAATTAGGTCGCGATAAATTTGAAATTATTGCGCCGTCATTGTCGATTAAAGCGGAGCCGCCGGTAGCGATTGTCGATAAAAATGTGGATCGAAAAGGTAGTCGTAAAGTCGCGACTGAATACCTCAATTATTTGTATTCCAAAGAGGGGCAAGAAATCGCCGCGCAAAATTATTATCGACCGATTGATAAAGAGGTTGCGGCGAAATATGCCAAGCAATTTCCGGTGATTCAACGCTTTGATATTGATGATGTTTTTGGCGGTTGGCACAAAGCGCAAAAGCTGCATTTTGCCGATGGCGGTATCTTTGATCAAATGACCAATGCCAATAAATAAACCAATTGGTATTTGAGCCGCAGTGCTTTGGCGATGCAATATTGCCAAGCTACTGTGGCGGATTGCTGGTGGTGATATTGAGTAAGTCCTTGTTTTTATTTAAATAAAAATTTAATTTTATTAAATGGAATATAGAAATAGATTTATATTCTTTGTCGCGCTTTTGCCGAGTTGTTACAGTCGCCAGTATTCAAATTAAGGAAGCGCATCATGTCCAAATTTAAAAAAATCGTACTGGCAATTTCGCTCAGTGGTTTCAGCGCATTAAGCTGGGCCGATACCACTTTATTGAATGTGTCGTATGACGTGATGCGTGATTTTTATAAAGACTATAACCCGGTTTTCCAAAAATATTACGAAGCGAAATACAAAGATAAATTAACCATTCAACAATCGCACGGTGGTTCAAGTAAACAAGCGCGCTCGGTCATTGATGGGCTAGAAGCGGATGTGGTGACGATGAATCAAAGCACCGATATTGATGCCATTGTGGAAAAAGGCCGACAAATTAATCCGGGCTGGGAAAAGAAATACGCTGATGAAGCGGCGCCTTTTTCCAGTATGCAAGTTTTAATCGTGCGTAAAGGTAATCCCAAGGGCATTAAAGATTGGGCGGACTTGATTAAACCGAATGTGCAAGTGGTGGTGCCAAATCCGAAAACCAGTGGCAATGGTCGCTATACCTTCTTAGCCGCCGCATGGGGCGCAGCGCTCAAGCAAAATGGCGGCAATGAAGCCAAGGCGCGTGATTTTACCCGCGCGGTATTTGCCAATGTGCCGTTGCTTGATGCCGGTGGTCGTGCAGCAACGACGACCTTTATGCAGCGCCAGATGGGCGATGTATTGGTGACGTTTGAAAACGAAGCCGAAATGATTGCGCGTGAGTTTGGCCGGGGTAATTTTGAAGTCGTTTATCCATCGGTGTCGATTGATGCTGATTTGCCGGTCGCGCTGGTAGATAAAGTGGTCGATAAACGCGGCACGCGCAAAGTGGCCGATGAATATTTACGCTATCTGTGGAGCCCAGAAGGGCAAGAAGTCGCGGCACAAAACTATCTACGCCCACGCAATGCCGCCGTGGCAGCCAAATATGCCAAGCAGTTTCCAGCGATTAAATTATTTGGGGTGGCTGAATTTGGTGGTATGAAAGCCGCGCAGAAAAAATTCTTTGACGACGGTGCGATTTACGACCAAATCTCAGCGGAAATCGCCAAAAAACGTTAATGCAGGTTGATGGAAAACTTGGGTATATCAAGCTGGGCTTTGCTAGTCATTGATCAGATAGATATACCCTAATAAGGTGGCAATGTTCAGATTTGGTGTTGATTGCTTAAATCACAAGCGCTTGAGCGGATCGACTGCAGCCCCTTCCCCCTCGATGGGGGAAGGTAGGGATGGGGGGTGTTGAGCTGACAAAACACGCCGGCGGATCTCCCTCACCCTACGCCCTCTCCCATCAAGGGAGAGGGAATGCCGCGACGCTGACCATCAGCACCTAATCTGCACATTCCCATAAGGAATCACTATGAAATGGAAACAAAGTAGCGTTTTACCCGGGTTTAATTTAGCACTCGGCTATAGCGTGCTGTATTTATCGTTGATTGTATTGCTGCCATTGGCCGCTTTGATTAGTAAATCGATGGGTTTGGATTGGGCGTCGTTTTGGGCGATTGTGACCGAGCCGCGGGTGGTGGCCAGTTATAAAGTGACTTTTGGCGCTTCATTGATCGCGGCGCTGATTAATCTATTTGTCGGCTTGCTGATTGCTTGGGTGTTGGTGCGATATTCCTTTCCCGGCAAACGCTTTATCGACGCCTTGGTGGATTTGCCTTTTGCGTTGCCAACGGCGGTGGCGGGGATTGCTTTAGCTACGCTGTATGCGCCCAATGGTTTGTTGGGGGCGCCTTTAGAGCAGCTCGGCATCAAGATTGCGTTTACTCCCGCCGGTATTGTGTTGGCACTGACCTTTATCACCTTACCGTTTGTGGTGCGCACGGTGCAGCCAGTGCTCGAGGACATGGAAAAAGAGCTGGAAGAGGCCGCATCTAGCTTGGGGGCCACTCGCTGGCAGATTTTTTGCAAAGTGATTTTACCGACGATTTTTCCGGCACTGCTGACCGGATTCACGCTGGCCTTTGCTCGCGCGATTGGTGAGTTTGGTTCGGTGATTTTTATTGCGGGCAATATGCCGTTTAAATCCGAAATCACCCCTTTGATGATTATCTCCAAATTGGAGCAATACGATTATTTGGGCGCGACAGCGATTGCGGTGGTGATGCTGGTGGTTTCATTTGCATTATTACTACTGATTAATGGTTTGCAGTGGTGGATGACACGGCATCGTCGCTAGTTTAGGGGAATAAAATGGCAACACAGATTGCAAAAAGAGTAGTTACCACTGAAGCGCCTTGGGTGCGCTATACGCTGACCGGTTTGGCCTTGGTATTGATCGGCGTTATGCTGATTATCCCGTTGTTTTCAGTGTTTTTTGAAGCTTTGCATCAAGGCTGGGGTTTGTATCAAGCATCCTTAGTCGAAAGCGATGCGCTGGCGGCGATAAAACTGACGTTGATTGTGGCGGCGATTGCGCTGCCGTTAAATTTAACCTTTGGTGTGGCTGCTGCTTGGGCGATAGCGAAGTTTGAATTTAAAGGTAAAAGCCTGTTGATTACCTTAATTGACTTGCCGTTTGCCGTGTCGCCGGTGGTGGCGGGTTTGATTTATGTGCTGCTGTTTGGCGCGCAGGGTTGGTGGGGCGAGTGGCTGGCGGAACACAATATTAAGGTTATTTTTGCCGTTCCCGGCATTGTCTTGGCAACGGTGTTTGTGACGTTTCCGTTTGTGGCGCGAGAGTTGATTCCACTGATGCAAGCGCAAGGCTCAGATGAAGAGCAAGCGGCGTTGGTGCTTGGCGCAAGTGGTTGGCAAACGTTTTGGTATGTCACCTTACCCAATATTAAATGGGGCTTGCTGTACGGCGTGATTTTGGCCAATGCTCGGGCGATGGGGGAATTTGGCGCGGTATCGGTGGTGTCGGGGCATATTCGTGGCATGACCAATACCATTCCCTTGCACGTGGAGATTTTGTACAACGAATACAATTTTGTCGGTGCTTTTGCTTGCGCGTCGATTCTGGCTTTATTGGCGTTACTGACTCTGGCAATCAAAAGCTATATCGAGTGGCGTACCGAGCAGCAAGCAATCGCCGATCGTCGTTCGGCAACGCAAGCCTAAATGCAGCACCGTGTCGCCCAATTGAGCTCAATTGAACCCAATTGAAAGTCGCGGCACGGCGACGCAGCAATCGATCAAAAACCGAATAGATCAGTCACCGTATTGGTGGTCTTAGCATATCACCCTGATACGGTGGCACGAGGAATAAACCATGAGCATCGAAATTCGCAATATCGTTAAAACATTTGGCGACTTTAAAGCGCTCAATGACTTGAGCTTAAATGTTGAATCCGGAGAATTAATTGCATTGCTTGGCCCATCCGGTTGCGGCAAAACATCTTTGCTGCGGGTGATTGCCGGGCTAGAAACGCCAGACTCTGGGCAAATTTTATTTCACGGCGAAGATACCACCGATAGGCATGTGCGTGAACGCCAAGTGGGCTTTGTCTTTCAGCACTATGCCCTGTTTCGCCATATGACAGTATTTGAAAACGTGGCGTTTGGCCTACGCGTGCGCCCGAAAATCCACTCGGCCGAGCGACGCGGAAATCAAACGCAAAGTGCATGAATTACTCAATCTGGTACAGCTCGATTGGTTGGCCGATCGCTATCCTGCGCAACTCTCTGGCGGGCAAAGACAGCGCATTGCATTAGCGCGGGCTTTGGCGGTTGAACCGAAAGTCTTGCTGCTCGATGAGCCATTTGGCGCGCTCGACACCAAGGTGCGTAAAGAGTTACGCCGTTGGTTGCGCCGCCTGCACGATGAAATCAACGTCACCTCGGTGTTTGTGACCCACGATCAAGAAGAAGCGCTAGAAGTAGCAGATCGCGTAGTGGTGATGAATCAAGGCCAAATTGAGCAAATTGGTACGCCAAGCCAAGTTTACGACACGCCAGCCAGCCCCTTTGTGTACCAGTTTTTGGGCGATGTGAATTTATTTCACTCTCGCGTCCACGAAGGCTGGGCCAAGGTGGGCAGCGGTCAATTTGCCGCCGAGCCAGGCGAGCACGCCACCGTGTATGTGCGCCCGCACGAAATCGACTTGAGCCGTGTTGCCAGCCTGCATGCGATTGAAGGCACCATCACCCATATTCGTTTATTGGGCGCGACGGTGAGGCTTGAAGTGGAAGTGGCAGATCACGAAGTAGTTGAAGTCGAACTCACCCGCGAGCGGCAACTCGAAGGCGCATGGCAAGTCGCCGAAACCGTTTACCTCGTGCCACGCGAAGTCAAAATCAGCACCGCAGTTTAATGCGTTTAGCTCAGCCCAATATCAAGGTGGATATTGGGTGAGCGATGAACCTACACCCTTGCCATTAACGAAGTCATTGTCATTAGGCAATGACTTCTATTTTTTGGCCGCTCATTACGACAAACGATGGTTAATGCAACGAGACATACAGCTAAGTCGTGTGATTATCGTGGGCAAGTTAAACTGGCTATCAGTGGGCGGTGTCGGCCCAGAAAGGAAGGTGTTTGTAGCTTGGTGCCGAGCTTGCGAAGCCCAACAATCGCGGTAAACGTTGGGCTGCATTTCATTTAGCCCAACCTACGTACTGGTGCGGTAATTTCCCATTGATTTCCGAGCAATAAAAAAATGACGCTGAAAAATTACCCTTCAAGAATGTATAAATATTTAGCAAATGATCGTATCGATGTTATTAAGAATTGCATCATTCGGTATTCGTGCCTCGGTGATTTTAATGATCCTTTCGAAGGTCAACCCAATATTCAATTGTTGGTAAGTGCTGAGCAGGCGAAGTCGTTGTTTAAGACTCAGCTACTTATTGAAGCTGCACGGCAATTTCCAGAAATTCCATCTTCTGAAAAGGCTCGGATATCAAGCGGTGAGATTCTGGATTCCTTGTTTGAGAAGATCGAAAACGACGCACCAGAATTGCATGAACACATTGAGAAACAACGAAGTACCGTATTAAATAATATTTGCTCTGTCCAAAAATCCTTGGCAGCATTGTGCTTATCGGAGGTGCCAGACAGCCTTTTGATGTGGGCTTCACTATGCTGATAGCCATTCAGGTCTTGTTCTCGAATTTAACACTCATCATCCGTATTTCCATAATTCAGTTACGGAGTTGGATGAATTTAGGCAGCTGCAAAGAATACAATACCGCGAGGCTAGGCCATCTGGAAATTTAACGGACTTAGATTTTCATGATTTCTTTAACGTAAAAAGTGGTCATTGGTCTTATGAACGCGAATGGCGAATTATAAGGGCAATTGTAGATGCAGATAAAACAAACTCATGTGAACAAAATGAAGTGCACCTTTTTAATTTTCCACCTGATGCGCTGACTTCGGTAATTTTTGGGGCAAGAACACCTATTACAGTGATTGATGAGGTTTAAAAATATAGTTACCTCGCAAAGCGAACTGAATCATGTTTGTTTGAAGCAGGCTAAACCTGATGATTCCCACTTTTTACTAAGAATTGATGAGTGCGTAGGTTGGGCTAAATGAAATGCAGCCCAACGTTTACCGCGATTGTTGGGCTTCGTGCCTCAGCAGCGTAGCTCCGATAGAGCGTAGCGAAATCGGAGGGAACAGCATCATGCGTACGATTACGCTGCGCTAATCTTACCTACTCTGCTTCGTCGGAATACACCTTCCACTTTGGGACGATAGCCGATTTTAGTCTGTTTATTCAGGGTATATCTTAGCGACACCAACAAAAACAGGCCTAATCAGTGCGTAGGTTGGGCTAAATGAAATGCAGCCCAACGTTTACCGCGATTGTTGGGCTACGTGCCTCACCACGTACGGCGCAATACTGTAGGGTGCTGAAAGCTACGCGAATCGCGCCGTTGCGATGTTTATTTACGGCTAATGCGGCGCAATTCGCTGCGCTCATTGTCGCCCTACGGCAGATTTAACTCGGCGGACATCTGCCACCCACCCAACCATTTAAGCGGTGACTTTGGTGTTGCCGCATTCGCTCCGTGCCGATTTCATGCCTAAGTAAACAACTCGTTTTCTGCATGAAAGAGGCCGGATCTGGTTTTTTACTGAGTTAAAGCTTACCAATTAGTCTCGCGCTCGGGGCTGGCTGAGGTTTGGTGGATGCTTAAGTCGGCGCCGTTAAATTCTTCTTCGTCAGTCAGACGAATGCCGACGGTTTTTTTCAATACGCCATACACCAGATAGCCACCAGCAAAAGCAATCACCACGCCGAGTAGGGTGCCGACCACTTGCGCTAGGATACTCACCCCACCTATACCGCCCAAGTATGTACTGCCAAATATCCCTGCAGCAATACCCCCCCATGCACCGCAAATACCATGCAGTGGCCAGACGCCAAGCACGTCGTCGATTTTCCAGCGGTTTTGCGTCAGGGTAAATAGCCAAACAAACAGTCCACCGGCAATGCCGCCAACAACCAGCGCGCCTAATGGATGCATGATGTCGGAGCCAGCACACACTGCGACTAAGCCAGCGAGTGGGCCGTTATGAATAAAGCCCGGGTCGTTTTTGCCAACCACGGTGGCGACTAAGGTGCCGCCCACCATCGCCATGAGTGAATTCATGGCCACTAGGCCGGAAATGCCTGCGATTTTTTTGCGCGCTCATCACGTTAAAGCCAAACCAGCCGACGATCAAAATCCAGGCGCCTAAGGCTAAAAATGGGATGCTTGATGGTGGATGTGCGGCGATACGACCTTCTTTGCTGTAACGACCACGGCGCGCGCCCAGATGCAGTACCGCAGCTAGGCCAATCCAACCTCCGACCGCATGCACCACCACTGAGCCGGCAAAGTCATGAAAGGGCGCGCCAAACCAAGCTTTAAATAGATCTTGCATGCCGAAATTATTATTCCACACCATGCCTTCAAAAAAGGGATAGATAAAGCCGACCAGTAAAAAAGTCGCGGCCGATTGTGGATGAAACTTGGCGCGCTCGGCAATGCCGCCAGAAACAATCGCCGGAATGGCCGCAGCAAAAGTGAGTAAAAAGAAAAACTTAACCAGCTCAAAACCATGGTTTTGCAGCATATCGCTGGCGGGGCCAAAAAAATGCACGCCGTAGGCGATGCCGTAGCCAATAAAAAAATAAGCGATGGCCGAAACAGCAAAGTCGGTCAAAATTTTAACCAAGGCATTGACCTGATTTTTTTTGCGTACCGTGCCTAATTCCAAAAAAGCAAAGCCGGCATGCATCGCCAAAATCATAATGGCGCCTAATAAAATAAATAAAACGTCGACACTACTCGCACTCATTGCTTGCTCCCTTAGTGATCAGCTTGAAAACGGATCGGCACTAAAAGCAAGCATTATGCCATTGCCATTAAGTGATTGATTTGATGGGCTTATGGCGCTAGGCGCGGCAAAATGGTGCTCGAATGTTGGCTCTGCAGGTGCAATCAGCGTGCCGCAATGGTGCGTACGGATTTATTTTGGTGCGCTTTTTTGCCGCGCATGGCGAAAATAGCGCGTGTTGGCATAAAAGTCGGCGTCTTGCTCGGGCCACCATTGTGGAATGCCCAAATACGGCAGTGGCGGCAGTTGGCGCGGGGTTTGTAGCGCGTGTTGTTCGATTTGTTCGGCAATTCGGCGATCAAGTTCTTGGCGTTGCGCGATTAAATCAAGCGCAAAAAAAATCCGTATCTACTTGAATCGGCCAGCATTTACCGGTTAGGCCAACAAAGGGTTGCAGTAGGTTTTCCAGCGTGGCGTGGCCAAAAACAAAGGCGCTGATTTCTTGGCCCCATGCTTTGGCTTCGTCAACAAATAAGGTTTGCCATTGATGCGCGACCATCAGCTCCAGCAGCGCCGGGCGGCTATACGGCAAAATTAAGCCGCATTCATCAAACAAGGTGGCCGCATCGCGCACTGGCCCACGGATTTTGCTGTCTGGATCGGCTTGCATCGCTTTAAAGTGCAGCGCATTGAGGGCCACTTTGGTTTTGGGATAGGCTTGCCAAATGGTGGCATTAAACGTGTCATGCCAGTTTAAGCGGGTAGCGACACGGCCTTTTTGGTAGATTTCAAGCTCGTAGTATTCAGTGATGCTATCGGGGTCGACAAACTGAATTTTTGCGCCGCCTTGGGTCTGGATTGGCTCGCTGACCGTTAGCCAATCGGCATGCAATGGGGCTTGGGAAAAGCGTTGTAGATAGGGTAAAACCGGTGCAAAAGCGGGGGTGCTCGAGAAAAAATCAAGGGGCCAAGAGGTCATAAAATTCAAAAATTAAACAGGGTTAAACAGTGCGAAGTTTAACCCTGATCTGGCGCTTAAGCTAAAACTTTCAATGCAGCTTCATAGTTAGGCTCGTCTTTAATATCGGCAACGAGTTCAGCATGGATGATTTGATCATTCTCATCCAAAACCAGCACTGCACGCGCAGCAACGCCAGCCAATGGCGCACTGGTGATTTCAACACCGTAATTGGCCAAAAATTCACGACCGCGCATGGTGGATAAATTCACCACGTTCTCAATGCCTTCGGCACCGCAAAAGCGGCTTTGCGCGAATGGCAAATCAGCAGAAATGCACAATACCACGGTGTTTTCGAGTTTGGCGGCCGACTCGTTGAAATGACGCACTGACATCGCGCAAGTTGGGGTGTCAACGCTAGGGAAAATATTCAAAACTTTACGTTTACCAGCAAAGCTAGCCAAACTCACGTCAGAAAGATCTTTAGCCACCAAGCTAAATGCCGGTGCGGTGCTGCCCACTGCTGGGAATGTGCCGTTGAGGGTGACTGGATTGCCACCAAGAGTAACTGATGCCATGTAATGCTCCTTAGTTTTTATATGAATGCTGCATGAAAGTAAGTGGGGTTGTGTTTAGTAGTAAATCAAAAGTGAGAATTTGCTTAAATAGCGTAATTTTTATCAGTCGCAGGCGGGGCTAAAAAAAGGGGGGCTGGGTATTTACAGACACAAAAAAGCCAAGATGGATCGTAGATCCGATCTTGGCGCTCAGTTTGCTGCGGTTATTCGATACTGAGTACTTCGACTTCCGTTACGGTGGCGGTAGCGGCGGGCGGGTCGAGCAAATCCAGCGCCGATGCATAGTTGGGTTCGGCATTGAGGTCACTCACCAGCTCGGAATACAAAATGGTGTCGTCGACATCGAGCGCAAATAAGGCGGTGGTCATCAGGCCAGACAGTGGAATATCGGTAATCATCACGCCGTAGTCTTTATGAAAATCACGCCCGCGCAAGGTTGACATCAGCTGGATTTTAAGAAAACGTTCAGTATCCAAAACTCGAGATAGCGCATACGGGGTATCGACCGATACCGTCATAATCACGGTGTTTTTGAGCTCATACCCTATGGTTTCGAGTTTTCTGGCAATGGTTAAACCAATCGCCGCATCGATGCTAGGCACCACGGCGATGAGTTTTCTTTGCCCCCAAAACTTAGACAGCGGCACATCTTGTAAGTGAATGTCGACCAGCATAAAACTATGTGCCGTTTCACCAGCGCGAGGGAAACGGCCACCAATACTGACAGGGGTGCTATTGAGCATAACGGTCGACATTGATGATCTCCTGAGTTTATCTAATCAGTATGACTTCAATTGTCAGAAAAACAAGCGATCTTAATATAAAACCAAAACAGAGAGTAGCCAGTTGAATGTAAATCGCCCAAGTTCAACTGTAAGAATGCGGGGATTTCTTCGTTGGCTTCGATGCGATCTTGCTGGCGCTCATTTTGCAGCAAATATTGTTTGGCGGTGAACACTTTGCGAACGATAACGCGTTCATTGTCGTCAGTCAGCGTGAGCTCTAGCTTGGGTAACGCTTGGGCAAAAGGCGCTAGATTACGCAAGGTGGCATTCAGTTGAATTAACTGCGGATTATTGGGAATAAAACTGAGCTCTGAATATTCCGAGCGCAGCAATTGCGCTTTTTGTGGCAGCGGCATGGCGCAATCGAGTTTGGCGCACAGTGCCAGATATTTAGGGCGTAAAGCCGGGAAGTCTTGGCTGAGCTCCAGTCGAAATTGATACAACAATTGCAGCACCAAGATCATCACTGTCAATAGGCTGGCTAGCGCCCACCAGCCGGTGTGTTGCGCGGTTTTTTTTGTGCGGTACAAATAAATCGTCATCACTCAGAATCGGCTGATATTCAGCATTGCTATCGATTGCAACTTGGCTTGGGTTTGGCGCGCTCATGACTGGCTGGCTGCTGTTTTCAGTCGCCGCAGCAGCGGCCAAAGCCAGTTCAATTTCCATTGCCAGTGTCGGGTCTTGTGCTGCGCTTGGTGTAGCGCTCGTTTCAACTTGGCTTTTAGGTTCGCTTTCAGTCTGCAATGCCGGCTCATCACTGATGCTGCCGTTGCGAGCGAGGACTTCAAACTGGAGCAAATCGATTTCTTGGGCAATGTCATCGGGTATATTGCTGTCACCTTTATTGATTAAAGGCTCTGCGGCTATACCTTGCTGATCAGCTTGCGTATCGAGCGGTTCAAATCCCGTTGCGATGGTGTCAGTGTGGCTAGCTGGATGATCTGGCTCAGCGAGTGGAGCTTGAACTGCACTCTGACTGGAAACAGTTTCAGCGGCAGAGATTTCACTGTCAACGGTTTCACACAGGGGGGGATTTCTCTGACAATGACATCGTCGGATTGGTTTTGCTCATTGCCAGCAATGGGCGCTTGCATAAAATCAGGCGCATGAAATACAAACGCACAGCGGCCACAGCGCACTTTGCCTTGATGTGCGCTGAGCTGCTGATCGGTTACCCGAAAGGCGGTGCTGCAATTGGGGCAGCAGGTAATTTGGTTCATGCGCTGACTTCACTCATTAAGCGGATTTGCGAATACCGGAGAGGCAAACCCAACCTTCGTGCTCGGCGGCTGGCGAAAAATCAAACCATTGGCTGTAAATGGCGATAATTTCATGCGCTTGTTCGGCCAAAATGCCCGATAGCACAATTTTGCCACCGATACGGCAACGGCTGGCCAGTAAGGGCGCTAATGCTTTGAGTGGATTGGTTAGAATATTGGCAACGACCACGTCGTAGGTTTTGCTCGGCGCGGCATCAGGCAAAATAAAACTGGGCGACCACGTTGTTTTGCTCAGCATTTTGGCGGCTGGCAATCATCGCTTGGGCGTCGATATCCACGCCGTCGGTTTCGCCTGCGCCGAGTTTGAGCGCTGAAATCGCCAAAATCCCACTGCCGCAACCGTAGTCGAGGACGTTTTCACCGCCAACGAGGTTGGAATCTAGCCATTGCAAACACAGACGAGTTGTTGGGTGGCTGCCGGTACCAAAGGCTAAACCGGGGTCCAGTTGGATGCTCACTGCCGCAGGATCTGGGCAGTCGTGCCATGTTGGGGTAATCCATAGGCGCGGAGAGATTGGGATTGGATCAAATTGCGATTGGGTTAAGCGCACCCAGTCTTGATCGGCGACGTTGATGATCTCGAAACTTGGCGCTGGCAGTTGCAGGATTTGCGCTGCGTGCTCAACAATGGTGGCGACATCCATCTCAACATCAAACAGCGCCACCACAATGCTGGTTTCCCACAATTGATCGACCGGCTCGCCCGGTTCGCCAAAAATAGGCTTTTCAGCATCGGTGCCTGCAGCTGCGTCTTCAATCGACACGGAAAGCGCGCCCAAATCAAATAAGGTGTCCGAATAGCCTTCTGCTTGTGCAGAATCGGTTGTTAGGCGGAGTTCTTGCCATGCCATGATGCGGTTCCTAAGTTCTGTAGGGACGTATTTTGCCACGAACCGCACCCTATCGACGAAAAAGCTTTTTGTGCTTGTTTACTTTGCGTCGCAAAAATGTTTAGTTTCAGGAACTAAGGACATGATTAAACCAGTACGATGAGTTCGCCATACAGCAAATAAAATGCCGTTAGCGCCATCAATGAAGCCATAGTGCCGTTAAACAATTTGAGGTTTTTTGGCACCAGCAAATGGTGGCGTAATGCGTCGCCCAGCCAGGCCCATATGGCAATACACGGTAAATTGATTAGCGCACAAATCAGCGCCAAACTCAGTACTGCACTTAGATTTTGTTGTCCGTGCGGCAAAAATAAAATCACCGTATTGATGACCATCACCCACGCTTTGGGATTAATCCACTGAAACGCCGCTGCGGCCCAAAACGACATCGGCCGCGCAACTTGTTTGCCTTCGGGTGAGGCCGAGCGCCAAATCTGCCATGACAACCACAGTAAATAAGCGCAACCGATGACGCCCAGAATCGCTCGAACGCTACTGAGCATGGCCATCACCCACGCTAAAAACATCCCAACTAAAAATATCTGCACCGCATGGCCAATACTAATTCCCAGCAGATGCGGTAGGGTGCGGCGAAAACCAAAATTGCCACCCGAAGCGGCGAGCATTAAATTATTCGGCCCCGGCGTGACCGACATGATAGCGACATAAGTTAGTAATGCAATGTTCAGCACAAGCACCTCAGCAAGATAATGAGCTGAAATAGTAGGGGGAATTACAGCGGCATGACAGAGGCATTGCCGCGCTAAATTGAGGGTTACAGTTTGATTGATCGTGAGGTGCAGATGTACTGGGGCTGGTTTTTCAGGCCCAAGTCGATGAGGGTGGCAAAGCATGTATGCTTAACTTGAATATCCGCATATTTGATGAGGTATTCATCCGCAGCCAATGTCGATGGCGGACTAGGGCTTTATATCTGTGTTTTGTTTGGCAATGTTCAGATTTTGTGTTGATGCTGTGCCGCGCTCGTCGAGATGGGGCTTAAACACCCGTCCAAGCGCACCGAGTAAGGAGGGAGACAAACGGTTTTATCGTTTGGCTCACGACAATCGAGGGAACAGCGGAGCTGGGCGAGATCAAAATCGCCTTTCTTTTCCCCTATTTTCTTTGGCGAATCAAAGAAAACGAAGTTTCTGCGTAGCTAAAATGGGGTGCCGCCACTGACTGCGACTGTAAAATAATGTGCCGCAGGCACTTAAAACCAGCAACACGTAATCTGAACAGCACCGTTGATTTGCCAAGGGCAAAATAAAAAACGGAGCCCTTAGGCTCCGTTTTCTTGGGTTACTGCGAGGTTTACTGCGATGCGGCCGTTTTTGCTGCAATCAATTTGCGAATTTCTGGCATTTGATGCTCAAGGTAATGAATGCTGGTTTCACCTTTGATAAATTCAGCGTCCACCAAGAGCTGCTGATGCAGTGGGATATTGGTTGAAATCCCTTGCACCACCATTTCGGACAAAGCAATGCGCATCTTCGCAATCGCTTGCTCACGGGTGTCGCCGTAAGTGATGATTTTACCAATCATACTGTCATAGTTTGGCGGCACAAAATAGCCTTGATACACGTGCGAATCCACCCGAACGCCCGGGCCACCCGGCGTGTGATACGTGGTAATCCGGCCTGGACTTGGGAAGAAGTTCAGCGGATCTTCGGCATTGATCCGGCATTCAATGGCATGACCGTGGATTTTAACGTCCGCTTGGGTGTAGCTCAGTGGTAAGTTGGCAGCGACACGAATTTGCTCTTGCACAATGTCGATGCCGGTAATCAGCTCAGTCACTGGATGCTCAACACACGCGCGTATTCATCTCAATAAAGAAGAACTCGCCGTTTTCATACAAGAATTCAAACGTACCTGCACCGCGATAGCCCATGCGGCGGCAAGCTTCGGCGCAAGATTCACCGATGCGCTCGCGCTGTTCTTGAGTGATCCCCGGTGCTGGCGCTTCTTCGAGTACTTTTTGGTGGCGACGTTGCATAGAGCAATCGCGCTCGCCCAAATAAATCGCATTGCCGTGCTGGTCGGCCAAAATTTGGATTTCGATATGGCGTGGATTTTGCAAATAGCGTTCCATATACACCACTGGATTGCCAAATGCCGCGCCAGCTTCGGCTTGCGTCATTGCGACTGCGGCCAGCAAGTCTTCTTCGCGCTCAACCACACGCATACCGCGACCACCACCACCACCAGCGGCTTTGATGATGACTGGATAGCCGACTTTACGGCCAATCTTAATCATTTCATCGCCATCATCAGGCAAAGCGCCGTCAGAACCCGGAACACATGGGCACGCCAGCTTCTTTCATCGCGTCTTTGGCCGACACTTTGTCGCCCATTAAACGAATGGTTTCTGGGCGCGGGCCGATAAATACAAAGCCCGATTCTTCGACTCTTTGTGCAAAATCAGCGTTTTCAGAAAGAAAACCGTAGCCCGGGTGAATCGCTTCGGCTTCAGTCACTTCGGCCGCAGAAATCAACGCCGCCATATTCAGGTAGCTTTGCGCCGATGGATTAGGGCCGATACAAACTGATTCATCCGCCAGCTTGACGTATTTGGCTTCGCGGTCGATTTCTGAGTGAACCACAACGGTTTTGATGCCCATTTCACGGCAGGCACGCAAGATACGTAGTGCAATCTCGCCGCGATTGGCAATGAGGATTTTTTTAAACATAGGTACTCCGTGATCAGTGAGTGCTGCGGATTGGAGAGTGGTGAGTGGGGCGTGGTGAGTGGTGGGTGGGTTTTACTCCCCACTCCCTATTCTCTACTCGTCTTATCCCCAGCTTCTTACTTCCCTAACCCAGCACCTCACAGAATTAGCCAATAATAAACATTGGTTCGCCATATTCAACGGGCTGACCGTTTTCTACCAAGATGGCTTTAATCACGCCGCTGTGTTCAGCTTCGATTTCATTCAATAATTTCATTGCTTCGATAATACAAATCGTTTGACCCGCAGTCACGCTTTGGCCAACTTCAACAAATGGTTTGGCATCTGGGCTCGATGAGCGATAGAAAGAGCCAACCATTGGCGATTTTTGAGTGTTGCCCGAAACCACAGGTGCCGCAGCTTCGCTGGCTTCAACCGTCACAGCAGGTGCTGGAGCAGGAGCGGCAGCTTGTTGCTGGGCTGGAACATGATATTGCATCGGTTGCATATATTGTGCGTTGGCAACGGTGCGGGTGATGCGTACTTTTTCTTCGCCTTCCGTCACTTCTAATTCGGCAATGCCTGATTCTTCAACTAAGTCGATGAGTTTTTTAAGTTTACGTAGATCCATGTTGCAATCCCCTCTGAAAGGTCAAATGGGTGTCCTGTCGTGCAGGCCACCTTATGGTTTAAACAAATGTGTGTCAGTAAAAGTCGGTCTAGTTTTGCCGTACTGTGCTTGGCTGTTGGTCAGAAAACGGCTGTTTAGGCCTGTTATTTCGCCGATTTTAAGCGGTCGATGACAAACTCGAGTGCATAGGCATAGCCTTTAGCGCCGAGGCCGCAGATCACGCCAATGGCGAGATCAGAAAAATAGGAGTGATGCCGGAAGGTTTCCCGTGCATGTACATTCGACAGATGTACTTCGACAAAAGGCACTTTGACCCCAGCCAAAGCATCACGAATCGCCACACTGGTATGGGTGAACGCAGCGGGGTTGATCACGATATAATCCGTGCCGTCTTGTAATGTGGCATGGATGCGTTCGATGATTTCGTATTCGCGATTGGACTGAAAAGTCTCGACTGAAACTTTTTGGCTCGCACCCAAGTCAATCAACTGTTGATTGATGCTGGCCAATGTATTGCTGCCGTAATGTTGGGGTTCACGTAGTCCGAGTAAATTAAGGTTGGGGCCATGCAAAACCAGAATTTTACCGATATCGGCCATTCGCGAACTCCTTGTAACACAATGTAATCGACGGAGTTTGCCGCAAGTTCTGCGAACTTGTCCAGAAAAAGCGTGCTTTTTCTTTTTTACTGAGGGTGTAAACGATTGTTTTAAATTGCGCCTACGTCAATGTTGGCGCGGCTTATATCGATGTTTGCTGATACAATCTTGTAGTTTTGCTACATATGCGACGAAGGCGTTTTTTTAATGCAGATTGCCGATTTTGATTACCATTTGCCCGATCAATTGATCGCGCAGTTCCCTCCTGAGGTGCGCGGCGCGAGTCGTTTGCTGCATATTGACGGTCAAACGCGACAAGATACGCTGTTTACTGCTTTGCCGAATTTTTTGCGTGCTGGCGATCTTTTGGTGTTTAACGACACCAAGGTGATTAAAGCGCGTTTATTTTGGTGAAAAAGCCAGTGGCGGCAAAATTGAAGCGCTGGTTGAGCGGGTTTTAGATGCGCATACGGCTTTGGCGCACGTCAAAGCGTCTAAAGCGCCCAAGGCCGGAACGATTTTGCATTTTCAAGGCGGTTTCACCGCCGAAATGGTCGAGCGCCAAGGCGATTTATTTAAATTGCGCTTTGCTGGCGATGTGAGCGTGTTTGAAATTTTGGAGCAATCGGGCTTATTGCCATTGCCTCCGTATATCACCCATGTGCCTGACGATGAAGATGCCAAGCGTTATCAAACCGTTTACGCACGTGACCCCGGTGCAGTGGCGGCGCCAACAGCGGGCTTACACTTTACCGATGAGTTGCTAGCGCAAATTCGTGCCATGGGCGTGGATACCGCGTTTTTGACCTTGCATGTCGGTGCCGGCACGTTTATGCCGGTGCGCGTTGATGATATTAGCGAACACACCATGCATCACGAGCGCTACTTTATTCCGCCAGCGACGATTGTTGAGCAGATTTTGGCGACCAAGGCACGCGGTGGCCGGGTGATTGCAGTGGGTACAACCAGTTTGCGCGCGCTAGAAGCCTCGTCACAGCAAGGCTTGTTGGCTGAGCCGGTGGGCGATACCGATATTTTTATTACGCCAGGTTTTGAATTTAAAGTGGTGGATCGCTTGATTACTAACTTTCATTTACCCAAATCAACGTTATTAATGCTTGTGGCAGCCTTTATTGGATTTGATACCATGCGCGCAGCGTATGAACATGCAGTGAGCAATGAATATCGCTTCTTTAGTTATGGCGATGCGATGTTGTTGGAACGAAAGTAAAAAAATTTGAACCACAGAGGCGCAAAGACGCAGAGGGAAAGCGAATCCGCAGGATTTTTCTCTGTGCCTTGGTGCCGCTGTGGTCAATGTTTTTAATGAGCGCCGGACTGTTTTCCGGCTTGCGAGGAAACACATGAAATTTGAATTAAAAACCACCTCATCAGGGGCCCGTCGCGGTACTTTGACTTTGAATCACGGCGTGGTTGAAACGCCGGTCTTTATGCCGGTTGGCACTTACGGCACCGTAAAAGCGATGACGCCGCGCGATTTGAACGACATCAAAGCACAAATCATTCTCGGCAACACTTTTCATTTGTGGCTGCGCCCAGGTTTGGAAGTGATTAAAGAATTCGGTGGCCTGCATCAATTTATGGGCTGGGATAAGCCGATGTTGACCGATTCGGGTGGATTCCAAGTGTTTAGCTTGGGCGCAATGCGCAAAATCACCGAAGAAGGCGTGAAGTTCCAAAATCCAATCAACGGCGATAAATTATTCCTCACGCCAGAAGAATCAATGCGCATTCAAAAAGTGCTCAATTCGGATGTGGTGATGATTTTTGACGAATGCACACCGTATCCAGCCGACCATAAAACCGCCGCTGATTCAATGCGGATGTCGCTGCGTTGGGCTAAGCGCTCGAAAGATGAATTTAACCGCCAAGAAAATCCCAATGCCCTGTTCGGTATTGTGCAAGGCGGTATGCATGAAGATCTACGTAATGAATCCCTCGCCGGTCTGGATGAGTTGGATTTTCACGGTATGGCCATTGGTGGCTTGTCGGTCGGTGAGCCCAAAGAAGAAATGGAGCGCATCTTGGCGCACACTGCGCCGCAATTGCCAGTCAACAAACCACGCTACCTAATGGGTGTCGGTACGCCAGAAGACTTGGTGTATGGCGTATCGCAAGGCATTGATATGTTTGACTGCGTGATGCCAACCCGCAATGCCCGCAACGGCATGATGTTTACCCGTTATGGCAACGTTAAAATCAAAAACGCCCATTACAAAAAAGATATGCGCCCGCTCGATGAAAGCTGTGATTGCTACACCTGCCGCAATTTTAGCCGCGCCTACTTGCATCATTTATTCCGCTGCCAAGAAATTTTGAGCTCGCAACTCAATACCATCCACAATTTGCACTACTACCAAGTGCTGATGGCGGAAATGCGCGCCGCCATTGAAGTCGATCAATTCCCACAATTTGTCGCCAAATTCCACGCCGAGCGAGCTCGCGGCGTAGATTAAGCCATTTATTGCTGCAGCATTGCTAAAGCCACCGCAAGGTGGCTTTTTTGCGTATGGATTAAGTCAGTCTAAATTAAGCTATGCTGGGTTTGATGTTGCGTTCCCCAATGCTCCCCGTTGCGGTTCGATTGCATTCGCGCTTTGCTTTCGAGGTGGGCGCGTCTGATTGCCAGCGGGTCAATCACCTTCAAAGATCTTGATTGTTTTGCCAAGTGAGACGAAAAATGGCTGCAAATTTAAAACTAGCTGAACTATTGGGTTCGCTCAGTTATGCCTTAGATCTGACTGAAGGGCAGCCTGAAGGGCATTGTGTGCGCTGTTGCTGGATTGGCGTGCACATTGGCCGGCAAATTGGCATGGCAGAAGACGAGATTTGGGCTTTGTATTACACCTTATTACTCAAAGACTTGGGGTTGCAGTAGCAATGCGGCGCGCATTTGCGAGCTGTATTTGGTCGACGATCAGCACTTTAAGCATGATTTCAAATTGGTCGGCAATAATTTATCGCAAGTTTTAGGCTTTGTTTTTGAGCATACCGGCAAAAATGAAAACTGGACCCAGCGCTTAACGGCGATTTTAAATATTTTGCGTAATGGCGATCAAATCGCCCAAGAACTCATTCAAACCCGCTGCGATCGTGGTGCACGCATTGCCCGTCAGCTGCGGTTTCCTGAAGCCGTGGCGCAAGGAATTCATTCCTTGGATGAACACTGGGATGGTAGTGGTCGACCAGAAGGTTTGCGTGGTCATGCGATTCCAATCCACGCGCGAATCGCCTTATTAGCCCAAGTGATTGATGTGTTTCATTTTTCGCACGGCGCGGATGCGGCCCGTTTAGAAATTCAGCAGCGTGCCGGCGTGTGGTTTGACCCTGAATTGGTGGCGGCGTTTAATGTAGTTGGCCAAGAACCGGCGTTTTGGCAGGCGTTGAACGACCCCAATATTGATCAAATTGTGCAGGCACTGGAACCGGCGCAATGGACTCAGCCCGTGGATGACGCCTATATGGATGATATTGCCTCGGCATTTGGGCAAGTGGTGGATGCCAAAAGCCCGTTCACCGCTGGGCATAGCGAGCGGGTGGGCTTTTATGCCAATTTAATCGCGCAAGAGATGGGTTTTTCGGCCGAGCGCTGCCAATGGATCACCCGAGCGGCACTCTTACACGATGTGGGTAAGTTGGGCGTGAGTAGCCGTATTTTGGAAAAGCCGGGCCGTTTAACGGAAGAAGAGTTTCGTGCGGTACAACAGCACGCCAGTTTAACTGAAACGATATTAGAAAAAATTGCGCCCTTTGCCGAGTTAGCCGTGGTGGCCGCAGCGCATCACGAGCGTCTCGACGGGCAAGGCTATCCGCGCAAAATCAGTGGCGCAGCGATTTGTATGGAAACGCGAATTATCACTGTGGCCGATATTTTTGACGCCATCAGCGCCGAGCGCCCGTATCACGCCGCCAATTCGCCAGAAAAAACCATTGAGATCATGCGCGGCATGCTGGGATCAGCCATTGATGCTGAATGCTTTGCCGCCTTGCAAAATGTATTGATTCGAGAGCGAGCGCCACTTGCGGTGCTTTAATGGTCATTGCTGGCGGTGACGCCAGCCAAAAAATCGCGTAAACAGCAAAAACTTGAACGTTAATAAGCCCTAAGGGTTAGCCAGTAGCGGTTTACCGTGAATCAATTTAAACCCTGCGCCAAGTGTTGTAGATAGGGGAGGCTGGTTCGGGCTTGGCCCACTTTTTGATGTAGATCAAATAGGGGCAGCGCGGCGCTGGGCAGTATGGCGGCTTCTGAGGGAGTCAGCGATGAGTTTATTGATTGAATGGAATGAAACGTTATCGGTCGGGATTCAAGAGATTGATGAACAGCATAAAGTGCTGGTGAATTTATTAAATGAATTACACGATGCCATTCGCCAGCATCATGGCCGTGAGGCCTCGGTGGAAATTTTGCAGCGTTTGGCCGATTACACCCGTATCCACTTCACGGTTGAAGAAAGCTTGATGCGGATTTTGGGTTATCCCGATTATGAAACGCACAAACAGCATCATGAAGAATTGATTGGGCAAATGGTGGATTTGCAAGCCAGACTTAATCAAGGTGAAGCGGTGTCTTTTGAGCTGCTGCACTTTTTACGCAATTGGCTGACGCGGCACATTATGGAAGCCGATCAACGCTATGTTGAGCATTTCTTATCGCGCGGTGTGCAAAAAACGTGGCAAAAAAAGGGCTGGTTAGAACGTTTTTGGTCTTGATCGCGAATCGTGTATCGGTGCTGATGCCAAACAAAAAAACGCACAGCGGGCTGTGCGTTTTTTATTGCTAGCCGTAGGCTGTATTTACCGCATCACTCGGCTTGATCGTCACTGTCATTCACGATCTTTTTGGCGGGTTTGGGTGGCGCGAAATACTCGGCATGGGTGTACAGCTGCATATTAAAATGCGCTTGATCATCGCGGTAATCAACGCGCGGTGCATCGGCGCTATGATGAAAAGTCCACCAGCAATAGATTAAATACACTGCGCCCGCCAAGATTAAAGCCCATGTGATCCAGATGCCGATCATGATCTATACTCCGCAGTCAACAATCAGTCAGCATAGCAAAAGATTTGACGAAAGCAAGTGGTTTGCTCCGCGATCATTCTATTGCGACTGAAACGAACGGGCTTGCAATGGACTCCTTATCGATACGCGCGCAAATATTAAAGGCCGCTCGCTAAACCGGCAGCGGTATTGGGGTAGCGCAATTGCAGCTTGAGCTCATTTTTGGCGCGGGCATTGCCAATTCGCCGCGATTCATTCAAATAAGACAATAGGGCGGGCGACAGCCGCGTTTGCGCCGCAACTCGGCTAATGCGTGGCGGACGAGCCAGCTGCATCGCATCGGCGATTTGATCAAAATAATCACCCATTTTATGCGGCTCATCATCCACGATATTGTAAGTACGTAGCGGCAAGCCGCGAAACAGCGCCAAACATAGTGCATGCGCTAAATCATCAGCATGAATATGATTGCTATAACTGTCTTCTTCGCGGTGGAGCACTGGTTCACCGCGGGTAATGCGCTCCAGCGGTAAACGATTGGCCGCATAAATACCAGGCGAGCGTAAAATGCTCAACCGAACTCCGTGCCGTCCGGCCCAATCGCGTAATTGTTTTTCGGCGTCGACTCGGCGCAATGCACGCAGCGATTGCGTTTTAAGCGGACTACTTTCATCAATCCATTGCCCAGCATAGTCGCCATAAACACCGCTGGTGCTGATGTAAACAGCGCGGCGTAAGCGCTGTGGTAAAATTTTATTTTGCTTGATATTGGCGTGGCTTAAAGTGGCAATTAAGGCGCGCGTTCGTTGATCGCCCGCGCCGTCACCCGGTGGTGCGCTGTGAATCAAATACTCAGCAATGCCGCTTAAGCGGGCTAAAGATTTTGGCTGATCTAAATCGGCAAGAATAGGGCGAACACCAAGGGTATTGAGCTGCAATGCAGACTCTTTCGAGCGTGCAGTTGCATACACCGTAAAGTGCAGCTTAAGCCAAGGCAGGGCGCGGCGAACAACATCGCCACAACCAATAATGAGTAAGCGTGGTTTTTTCATAGATTAGTAGCTCACAGCGTGGCGTAGTTAAGGGCAGGCATTGGTCAATGCTCGACACGCATTAACACAGTATGGAATGAATATGAGTCAACAACTTACCATCGAACCTTCGGGCCAGCAACTCTCCGTCTTTGAAGGAGAGACCTTGCTCGACGCCGCCATGCGAGAAGGTTTTAACATGCCGTATGGTTGTAAAAACGGATCGTGCGGTGCCTGCAAAGGCAAGGTGCTCAGCGGCCAAGTCGTCCATGCCCAGCATTCTGAAACCGCACTCAGCCTTGCTGAGCAAGAACAAGGTTATGCGCTATTTTGTTGCGCCACACCAGTCAGTGATCAAGTGAGCATCGAATGCCGTGAAGTCAGCGCCACTAAAGACATCCAAATTAAAACCTTGCCAACGCGCATCGAGCGCATCGAAAAAGTATCGCCTGACGTCGCGATTTTGACGTTAAAACTGCCATCGACCGAAAAGCTAACCTATCTGGCTGGCAGCAGTATATTGATATCCACACCAAAACCGGCAAAAAGCGCAGCTTCTCCATTGCCAATCCACCGCATCAAGAAGGCTTTTTGCAACTGCATATTCGCCATATCGACGGCGGCGAGTTTTTCTGATTACGTGTGGAACACCATGAAAGAGCGCGAGATTTTCCGCTTTACCGGCCCGCTTGGTAGCTTCTTTTTGCGTGAAGACAGCGATAAGCCGATCTTGTTTCTGGCCACTGGCACCGGTTTCGCCCCGATCAAAGGCATGATCGAGCATGCGCTGGCCAATCACACCCAGCGTGAAATGGTGCTTTATTGGGGCTGCCGTACCTTGGCCGATCTCTATATGCCCGAATTGCCATCACAGTGGCAGCAGCTCTATCCGAACTTTACCTTTATCCCTGTATTGTCTGATCCCAAGCTCGAAGATCAATGGCAAGGGCGCACCGGATTCTTGCACGAAGTGGTTTTGGCCGACTTTGCCAACCTTGCTCACTACCAAGTTTATGCCTGCGGATCACCCATGATGGTCGAAGCGGCCTATACCGGCTGCCTTTCACAGCAACTACCGAGCGATGCGTTTTTCTCCGACGCCTTTTTTACCAGCAAGGATTTAAAATAAAAACGTTGTAAAACCAGACGTTTATCGATTCTTTTGTAAGAAGTGCTTGCCACAAAACAAGTCGTTCTATATGATGCAGTCCTGTTGCCGATGTAGCTCAGTTGGTAGAGCACCTGACTTGTAATCAGGGGGTCGCGAGTTCGATTCCTGCCGTCGGCACCAAAGAACACAGGGTTCCAGCTTTTTAGCTGGAACCCTTTTTCGTTGGCGCTCGAAAAACATTTAATGGTTACACTTGGCGAAGACGAGCTGATCACTTTAAATGCTTTGCTGCTAACCAATGTGGTTGAGTGAACGATTACTCTGATCCCAGACTCATCGCTTTAACTTATCCAGCATGCTGGCATCACAAGGCCTGCTACTGACTTTAATCGCTCGTTCTTGATGCGGGCTCTACGGTATTTAAAACGCGCAGTGCGAATTACCTTCAATACGAAGCCAATCAGGCATACGCATGCGCGATCAGTTTTAACCCGGGGTTGGCGTCACCCACTGCATGGATGACGAATAATTCGGCCAATTAAAGATCACTCATTAAGAGGCCAATTTTAGTGAGCAACTGTAGCTTGCTTTTATTGAATTGTCGCTGAATGAATTCATGCTTTGATATAACCTCGTGCGTCATCTTTCCGTAATGAACGAGCAGTAAGCTTCGCGTTTCCATAAATTACAATGGTTACATCATGTTGCTTCGTGATCACATCAAATTATCGAGCCAAACACTACGGCTCCCAAGCAGTGTGTGTGCTTTAGCATTATTGCTGTCTGCCTGTGGTGGCAGCAGCGACTCTACACCGCCCTCAGCAACACTTGCGCCGACATCGACACCGGCACCGACGGCAACGCCACTACCAATTACTGGCAAAGTGCTTGGTAGCTATTTCCGCAATGCAAAAGTCTGCCTTGATAGCAACAATAATGCGCGTTGCGATGAGTCAGAAGTGAACACCCGGACTGATAAAAATGGCCAATTCTCATTGCTTGGCAACAATTCATCGATTGTGGCAGAAATAGGAACCGATGCGACTGAATTTGATCCGATCGCCAACACTGAAACCAAAGTGAGCTCGCGCATTGTCTTGCGAGCACCGAAAGAAGCTAATGCGACAGTTAGCCTACACTCCAGCTCTATCGTGGCAGAAATGGAAAACAATGGTTTGTCTTTTGCCGATGCCAAAGCGAAAGTGGCCATCGCCGTTGGCGTAACGCGGGAGCAATTACTCAGCGACTTTAATATTGAAAAAGATGCGATTGTTGCTGCCGCATTAAAAAATGCATCTGATGATGGCATCAAACGTATTCGCGAAAATCTAGTCCTAGCAGACAGCAGTGCTGACCCCAAAGCCATTTTGGCCGCAATGACGATGACTGATCGTTACTACCAAACGAAATCCCCTTATCGCCCACAGCAAGATCCAAGCAGCTATGAGAAAGCCCCTACTGGGTTTACGCCGGTTTATACTCAAATGCTGGCTCGCCATGGCTCACGTGGCTTGTCGAGTCTGAAATATGATTTGGCGATTCACAATATGTGGAGCAAAGCCAAAGCAGAGGGCGCACTCACCCCGTTGGGCGAAAAGCTCGGCGAGGACACCCTCAAAATCATGAAAGCCAATTTCTTGCTTGGTTGTGGCGTGGAAGGCATCACTAAACCGGGTTATGGCAACTTAACCCAAATCGGTATCAATGAACACAAGCAGCTTGCTGTGCGGATGCTCAATCGGATGCCTGATTTTTGGAAGCAAATTACAGACGACGCAACAGCGGCACGTAAAGTCCAAGTGGTGACATCCGGCGTTGACCGTGCGGTAGATAGTGGCAATTACTTTGCACAATCACTAAAAACCACTCAACCTAAATTAAATACAATGCTCAGCTATCCTGCCGCTCCCGGCCCATTCCCTGATACTGGCACGGCGGTTGCCCAAGCAAGCGGAACAGATCGCTTCCAATTGTATTTCCATAAACTCGTCGCCAAGACGGATCTCGTGAGTAAAGTCGATAGCCCGTTTTATGCCACCTACCAAGCCAGCCTTGCCTACCAAGCCTTCAAAAAAGACGCTGACTTAATCGCCAAACAAGAGGGCTTGTTTAAAACCGCAGAAGCAAACGCCAAAGGTCGTCAGGTGTTAGAGCGCCTATTTAGCAAAGCCTTTGTAGATAAAGTCGAAAGTGGCACCTATAGCTTTGCCAATACCGGCTCATTCACGTTCAGTAGTGCGGATGGCAAATGCACCGCACCAACGACCCTGAGCGGTGACGGTGAAACCACTATTAAATCAACAGCCGATGCAGCTGCTTTGTTATATGAGTTGTATGTCATTGCACCTGCGATGCGTACCGAAGCAGGCGTTGATTTCGCAAGCTATATGCCCGCTGAACAAGCGCGCTTCTTTGCTGAACTCAATGATGCCTCTGACTTTTACGACAAAGGTCCAGGCATGACTGAAAAAGGAGATGTCACGTATAAGATGTCGCAAATGTTGTTTGATGACTTCTTCAAAGAGGTTGATGCCATCGCCGCGAACAATCTAGCGAACGCCGCTAAACTTCGCTTTGCTCACGCTGAAATTATCGCGCCATTCGCATCACGCATGGGGCTGAAAAACGTACTTCAGCAAATTCCTAAAGCAGAAACATTTAGCTACAAAAACAATCCTTGGCGCGGTGATTATGTATCGCCAATGGCTGCCAATATGCAATGGGATGTCTATCGCAATGCTGCAGGTAAAGTGATTGTTAAAATGCTTTACAACGAAAAAGAAACCGACTTTATGGCGAAATGCGACAGTGCCAAATTAGCCGCCAACAGCTATTTCTACGACTATGTGAAACTCAAAGGATGTTACGGTAAATAAATAGAGCGTAGCCAATGCCCAATTAAAATTTTAATTGGGCATTTTTTTTATGGGAATTTCATGATCAACAAGTAAAGTCGCCGCCGAAAAAAAGTGTATTCCGAAAAAAAATGCCTGCAGCGCTAAATTATCTGGGATTCACTCAGAGACGCGAAATGGCACAGTGAGCGATGATCCTTTGATAAAGTGTTTTCAGCCCCTATCATATTGCGGATAATAAAGAGAATTAAATTGCCTCAATTTGCCAGCCCGAAATGGCTGGTTTTTTTATGGAAAAAAGCCTTGGAATTACTGACTACATTGATTCACCCCAGTGTCACTGCGATGGATGGACTTATCGTAAATCGCTATGCCGTGCGCGCAATTGTGCGTGATGGAGATGACATTTTGTTACTCTACACCCGCCGTTATAACGATTACAGCTTGCCCGGGTGGTGGCGTCGATGACGGTGAAGATTTGGCTGACGCTCTACGGCGCGAGCTACAGGAAGAAACGGGCGCGCAAGCCATTCAAATTACTCAAGAATATGGCTGTCTCGATGAATATCGCCCCAGTTTAAAGCCTGACCATGACGTACTTTATATGCGCTCTTTTATTTATATTTGCCAGATTTCACGTGAGCTGGGCGTCGCCAAAATGGAACATTACGAAATCAAAAATGGGATGGAAGCGCGTTGGGTTAATCTCGATCAGGCTATTGCGCATAACGAACAAGTGATTGCAAAACAAGAGAACAGTATGGGAATGTCGATTCAGCGTGAGACTTGGATTTTAAAATCCTTAAAGAACTAATTGCGTTTCAAGCATCGTTACCAGTAATTGGAAATGGCTCATCAATTTGCATCGGACTTGAATGAAAACCTTAATTTTATTAGGTGGCGGGCATGCGCATCTTGCGGTGCTGAAGCAATTAGAAGACGGCGTGCCAAATGGCTGGCGAGTTCAGTTATTGTCGCCGTCTCAGTATCAAACCTATTCGGGGATGTTGCCAGGTTGGATCTCTGGTCACTATGCGCTGAGTGAGTGTCAGATTGACTTACAGCTGCGATGTGAGCGTGCTGGTGTTGAATTTATTATTGATACCGCTATTGGTATTGATGCTGATCAGCGCTTTGTGACGCGGCCTAGCGGATTGCTACTTAAGTATGATTTATTGTCGATTGATATTGGCGGTGAATCGAAAGTTGGCGCATTCGCACGATCAGGAGATCAGCTGATTCCCATTCGTCCCCTTGATGAATTTATTCAAAAATGGACCGGCATTATTCGTGAGTCGGAACGAGGAAAGTCCTTGCGAATTGCCATCGTAGGCGGTGGTGCTGCGGGTGTTGAGTTGGCACTAGCTATGCAATACACGAAAAGAAAATTGAAATTACCAATGGAGATTGATTTTGTCTGTTCAAAAAAAGGGGTTTTACCCGGATTTGCAGCATCGGTTATTTGTCGTACGCAGCAAGCCATCGCTCGCAGCGGGTTAAAACAACACCAAGCAAAAGCCGAAGGCACAGGGGCAGGTTTAGTGCTGTCAAATGGAGCGGTCATTCATGCCGACTTTATTATCGCGGCGACAGGTATTCGAGCACCATATTTTTTGCGCAATTCCAAGTTAGCGCTCAATCAGCGTGGGTTTATTGCCCTCAATGCAGCGCAACAAAGCACGTCGCATTCGAATGTATTTGCCGCTGGAGACGTCGGGTCAAGACTGGCTGAACACGCCAAATCTGGCGTGCATGCCGTGCGAGCAGGGCCAGTTCTTGCGCAAAATTTAATTGGGGTGATGCGAGGCGAGTCGCCCAAGACACACTACAAACCGAAGAAAACAACGCTGTATTTACTGGCTACTGGCCCAAAACATGCCGTTGCCTCATGGGGCAATTTTAGTGCAGCGGGGCGATGGGTCTGGTACTGGAAACGCTGGATAGATCGAAACTTTGTTGCAAAAATATCGCTAGTTGACGCAATCAATCCCGTCTTAATTTATTCAACTGGCTACTTAACTGTAATAAAACGCAGAGTCATCCGACTATATCAGTAAGTAAAAGAGCCGCTACCTTGCGGTCTTTAGAAAAAATGACAGGCGCTTAACCATTGAATAAAAAAATACTGATTACCGTGCTGCTGATCTTTGTGGCTTTATTTTTTATCTTCGATTTGCAGCAATGGCTTTCGCTGGCGCAACTCAAGCAAAGCCAGGCGCAATTGAGTACATGGCAACAGCAATCTCCTTGGCTACTTGCGCTGGTTTTCTTTGCTATTTATATCTTTGTCACGGCACTTTCTTTACCGGGCGCTGCAATTCTGACTTTAGCTGCGGGGGCTATCTTTGGTTTGCTGGCAGGGACGGTGATGGTTTCTTTTGCGTCGTCCATTGGCGCTACCTTAGCATTTTTAACTTCACGCTATGTACTTCGAAATAGTGTTCAACAGCGTTTTAGTAAACAACTGACTGGAATTGATGAGGGTATGGCGCGTGATGGTGCGTTTTATCTGTTCACGCTAAGACTGGTGCCCGTTTTTCCCTTCTTTCTGATCAATTTATTGATGGGTTTAACCTCACTCAAAACGCGTACTTTTTATGGGGTCAGCCAAGTCGGCATGTTGGCGGGTACTATCGTTTATGTGAATGCAGGCACTCAGCTGGCTAAAATCGAATCACTCTCCGGTATTTTGTCACCAGCATTAATCATGTCATTCGTGTTGCTGGGTATTTTTCCTTTATTGGCGAAACGAATTGTTGCTCAGTTTCGGCGCCGTAAAGTGTACCAGCGCTGGACTAAACCCAAGCAGTTTGATCGCAATTTGATCGTGATTGGCGGTGGCGCAGCCGGTTTGGTGTCGGCCTATATTGCAGCAGCAGTTAAAGCCAAAGTGACGCTGATTGAAGCGCACAAAATGGGCGGCGACTGCCTCAACTATGGCTGCGTACCCAGCAAGGCACTCATCAGTAGCGCAAAGTTGGCGCACCAAATGCGCCATGCCAGCCACTATGGGCTCAAGGATACCCAGTCTTCATTTAGCTTTCGCAGCGTGATGGCGCGTGTGCAGGCTGTTATCCGTGCGGTTGAGCCACACGACAGTATCGAGCGTTATACCCAGTTAGGCGTGGATATCGTGCAAGGCTACGCCACTATGCAGGACCCATGGACGGTCTCAATTAAGTATCACGATGGTCGCGAGCAACGTTTAACCGCGCGCAGTATCATCATCGCCGCAGGTGCTGCGCCGATGGTGCCTGATTTGCCTGGCATCAATGAAACGGGCTACTTCACCAGCGATACACTCTGGGAAGCGTTTGCCCAAATGGATGAAATACCACGGCGCATGGTGATTTTAGGCGGCGGGCCCATTGGTTGTGAGCTGGCGCAAAGTTTTGCTAGGTTGGGCGCCGAGGTCAGTCAAATTGAACGTGGTGATCGCTTAATGCCGCGTGAAGATGCCGAAGTGTCTGAGTTTGTTGGTGAGCAACTTAGCCACAGCGGCGTGCAGGTCTTGACGGGATATACGGCACTGCGTTGCGAAGTGAATGCCGGACAAAAATGCTTGATTGTCCAAACACCAACTGGCGAACAAACCATTGCGTTTGACGCGTTGATTTGTGCCGTAGGCCGTCAAGCAAGGCTGACAGGTTATGGCTTAGAGTCGCTTGGGATTGAAACTGCGCGTACCGTGGTAACGAATGATTATTTAGAAACGCTATACCCCAATATTTTTGCCGCCGGCGATGTGGCTGGCCCTTATCAATTTACCCATACCGCCTCGCATCAAGCATGGTACGCCAGTGTGAATGCACTATTTGGGCAGTTTAAGCGCTTTAAAGTGGATTACAGCGTGATTCCATGGTGTACCTTTATCGATCCTGAGGTCGCCCGAGTTGGCTTATGCGAGCAGGAGGCTAAAGCCGCTGATATTAAATATGAAGTCGCTCGTTTTGAAATTGACGATCTCGATCGGGCGATTGCCGATGGTGCGGCAAAGGGCTTTATCAAAGTACTCACGGTCCCCGGTAAAGACACCATTTTGGGCGTCACCATTGTGGGGGCTCATGCCGGTGAATTACTCGCCGAATATGTGTTGGCAATGAAGCATGGGCTTGGCCTTAATAAAATCTTGGGCACGATTCATACCTATCCCACCATGGCCGAAGCGAATAAATATGTCGCAGGAGAATGGAAGCGCGCCCATGCGCCAGTGAAGCTGCTGCGCTGGGTTGAAAAATATCATCGCTGGATGCGTGCTTAGTTTTCGAAACGACTTCAAATCATTCAAATCAATTATCGCTCAACAGGATCACGTAAAAAATGCAGAAATTCTTGCCGACTTTCATCGCTGTATGCCTTAGCACCACCGTGATGGCCAATACCGATTGGCAAAAGATCGAAGCTGATGCTAGAGGACAAACAGTTTACTTTAACGCATGGGGCGGTGGTGAAAACATCAATGCGTATATCGATTGGGCTGCCGTGCAAGCTAAAAAAAAGTATGGAGTGACTGTTAAGCATGTCAAAGTCACTGATACGTCTGACGTCATTAAGCGCATTAAGACCGAAGTGGCTGCGGGTCGTACCACCAATGGTTCGGTGGATTTGTTGTGGGTCAATGGTGAAAAACTTTAAAGCGCTTAAACAAAGCCAATTACTGTTCGGGCCATGGGCAGAAAGCCTGCCAAATTGGCGCTATGTGGATTTAAACCAGCCTGTTCGTGTTGATTTTTCTGAGCCAACGGATGGTCTTGAGATGCCGTGGGGAACTGCTCAGCTTACCTTTATTGCCAATCAAGCCAACGTCAAAAATCCGCCACGATCAGCACAAGCGTTACTGGCTTTTGCTAAAGCCAACGCCGGACAAGTGAGCTATCCAAAACCACCTGATTTTCACGGTACGACTTTTTTGAAGCAATTATTGCTAGAGCTAACGCCCGATGCCAAAGCATTACAGCAACCCGTTAGTCCTGAGTCATTCACTAAAGCTAGCGCACCGCTTTGGGCCTATCTGGATCAACTCCATCCGGTACTCTGGCGTAAAGGCAGTAGTTTTCCAAAAAGTGCTGCTGATATGCACCGGATGCTGGCCGATGGTGAGCTCAAACTGTCACTCACGTTTAATCCGAATGAAGCCGCCAATCTGATTGCAACGCAGCAACTACCAACAACGGCGTATAGCTTTGGCTTTAGCAAGGGCACGATTGGCAATGTGCATTTCCTTGCGATTCCTAGTAATGCAAAAGCCAAAGCCGGCGCCCAAGTTTTCGCCAACTTTTTACTCTCGCCTGAAGCACAAGCTAAAAAAGCTGATTTAACTGTGTGGGGGGATCCAAGCGTGTTGGCGCTGAAGAAGATTCCAGCACAGTATCGTCAATCGATGCAGATGACCGCCCCTGGTGCGCTGAACGAAAAAATACCGACGTTGGCTGAGCCCCATTCAAGCTGGGTTGCGGCAATTGAGGCCGAATGGCTAAAGCGCTACGGTGCCAAATAAATGCGCTTTGGGTCGCCCATGATGGTGGCAAGATGGGCGAGAAAAGGTAGCTCTTTGCTTGCCATCGGCTTGATCAGCATCGTATTCCTGCCTGTCATTCCAGGCTTAGTTCGGATGGGGTTTGATTTTTTTCAAACCAATCATTGGCTCGCCATTTGGCAAGATACACAAACGATCCCTGCCTTGCTGGCGACACTCGTTTCCACATTGCTAAGCTGGGTATTAGCTTGTACGCTTTGTTTATCAATTGCTATGGAGAAATACCCATCAAATGCTTGGCGTTCTATTGTAAAGCGCTTGCCAATTTTACTGGCTATGCCGCATGCCGCATTTGCCATTGGTTTTGCATTTTTATTTGCTCCAGCAGGTTGGCTAGCTCGGGCTATTGCGCCTTTGATGGCATGGGATAGTCCCCCTGATTGGCTCTCCGTGCAAGACCCTTATGGCATGAGTCTTGGCATTGCTCTCGCGATTAAAGAGAGCTTTTTCTTGCTCTGGGTCATGATGAATTTATTGGGAGAGCGACACATTGCCCAGCAAATCACTGTGGCGCGTAGCATGGGCTATCAGCGGCAACAGATCTGGCGCAGTATCATTTTGCCGCAAATATTGCCAAAAATGATGTGGCCTTTTGCGGCCGTACTGGCCTACAGTCTGTCCGTGGTCGATATGGCACTGATTTTAGGGCCAACGACGCCGCCGACTTTTGCAGTATTGGCATGGCAATGGCTATCCGATCCCGATCCACAGCGGCAAGCTCAGGGTGGTGTTGCAGCACTTATTTTGCTCTTGGTTTTGCTGATTTTGGGGGGCTTGCTTCGCGGCATTGCTTGGGTATATCAACGGTCTGTGATGGATTTTAATGGCGTACGCCGCTCCAACCGCGTCTCTATAATGTCTCTTGGCTGTATCAACTCTGTGTATGGATTAGCTTTGGCCTGATGATACTGCTGGTTGTTTGGTCCTTGGCGCAGAGCTGGTTTTTCCCTGCTTTATGGCCTGAGCAATTCAGTATAAAAGCGTGGTTGAATGCCGACTTTACACCGTTCAAGACATCACTCTGGCTGGGATTTTCGACGAGTTTGATCGCTTTAGTGATGGTGCTGATATGGTTGGAGTGGGGGCCGCAGCGCAATAATGCTTGGCTCTACGCACCTTTGATCTTGCCGGTGATTCCGCTGTCTGCAGCGCAGTATTTTGCGCTATTGGTTTTGCATTTAGACGGCACAGTGCTGGGCTTGATTTGGAGCCATCTGCTCTGGGTTGTACCTTACGTTTTGCTCAGTTTGGTCGGTGCGTATCGCCAATTTGATTCACGACTGATGTTAACGGCACAAACCTTGGGTTACTCACGCTGGCAAGCCTGCCTGTGTATGAAGTGGCCACTGTTAATGCGTCCGATTTTGGCCGCCTTTGCCTTGGGATTTGCGGTGAGTATTGCGCAGTATTTACCCACCCTATTTGCAGGTGCTGGCCGGTTTAGTACGGTTACGACTGAAGCGATAGCGCTCAGTAGCGGTGGCAATCGTCGCACCATGGCCATTCAAGCGGTTTTACTGATGCTATTACCGATGCTGGCGTTTGCACTGGCCGCAATAGTGAGCCACTGGCAGGCGAAGCATCGCCGAGGATTACGTTAAAGTGTTAGAAATTAAATCGCTCAGCATCCAGCAGAGCAATCAAGCTTTGATCACCGTACTGAATGCGCAGATTGCGCAAGGAGAAGTACTCACCCTCATGGGTGCTTCAGGCTCGGGGAAATCGACCGTATTACACTGGATGATTGGGGCGCTCGATCCGGTTTTTACTGCGACTGGTGAGCTGACGCTTAACGGACAACGAGTCGATCAAATCCCAACAGAGCAGCGCCGAATTGGGATTTTATTTCAAGACGATTTACTCTTTGCCCATTTAAGTGTGGGGCAAAATTTAGCCTTCGCGCTACCAAGTGAGATCAAGGGTAAGTCACAGCGTCGCCAAGCGATTGAGGCGCAATTAGCTCAAATTGGTTTGCAGGACTTTTATGATCGCGACCCCGCAACCCTCTCTGGAGGGCAACGTGCAAGGGTGAGTGTTTTACGAACATTGCTCGCACAACCACACGCTTTATTGCTAGACGAACCATTTGGCAAGCTGGATGCGGTACTGCGTGAGCAATTTCGTGCTTTTGTTTTTGACCGAGTGAAGGCTTTAGCGATTCCAACCCTGCTCGTTACGCACGACATGGCCGATATTCCGCCCCAAGGACGAGTGCTGCAGATCGAGGGTTTTCAGCATGCTTGATCGAAAAGTCCTCCATTTACTGGCCCCCACCATCCACAGTATCGCGCTTCGTTTACTGGCGCTGGGCTTAAAAGCCGACCATATCACTTGGATTGGTTTTATTGTGGGTGTGAGTAGTGTGCCGATGATTGTATTTGGGCAGATGGAATGGGCCTTGGCATTGATTCTACTTAATCGAATTGCCGATGGCATTGATGGTGCGATGGCAAGGGCAAGTCAGCCGACTGATCGAGGCGCATTTTTAGATATTACGCTTGATTTCCTATTTTACTCGGCTGTGCCTTTGGCTTTTGCCTTGGCGAATCCTGCGGAAAACGCGCTGGCCGCCGCGATTTTGATTTACAGCTTTGTCGGTACGGGATGTAGCTTTTTAGCCTTTGCCATCTTGGCTGAGAAGCGCGGTTTAAGTAGCGCCATTTATCCTCGTAAGGGATTTTATTACTTGGGTGGTTTAGCCGAAGCGACTGAAACCATCTTGGTTTTTGTGCTGATGTGCCTGATGCCACATTGGTTTGCCATGCTGGCTTTGGGCTTTGCTGCCCTTTGTATCATCACGACGGTCACGCGCATCGCTGCGGCCTACCAAGTTTTTAATAAATAGACAGAGATACGCTAAATGAAAAAATCCCCCATTTTTGCATTGAGTGCCTGCTTTTTAATGAGCGCTTTTCCGTTAAAAGCAGCCAGCATTCCCGTCGGACAATTTTCGCAAGGGCAACTGGCTGGTTGGGAAGACAAGTCATTCAAAGGCAGTACGCAATACCAATTGATGCGTGACGGTCAAACGCAAGTCTTAGTCGCCAACGTAGCCGGTGGCGCATCGGGTAAATTCAAAAAAGTTAAAATCGATTTAAATCGCACCCCTTATCTGAATTGGCGCTGGAAAGTAGACCAAGCGTGGCTTGGTTTAAACGAAAAAACCAAAGCGGGTGATGATTATCCCGCTCGCCTGTATGTAGTCGTGGAGCGTGGTTTGTTGGGTATTTCCTCTAAAACAGTCAATTACGTATGGGCTAGTCAACAGCCGGTTGGTAGTCTCTGGCCGAATGCGTTTACCTCACAAGCGGCATTAATCGCAGTTGAGAGCGGCAATCAAAACACCCAGCAAATGGCGTAACTACAAGCGCAATGTAAAAGCGGATTTAAAACAGGCATTTGGTGAGGATTTTACGCAGATTGATATCGTCGCCCTGATGAGCGATGGCGACAACAGCCAACAATCAGGACGCGCCTATTTTGGGGATATTTGGTTTACCGCAGATTAAATTTCTCGATGGGATCTGAACGATTTATTGTCATCAATCTTATGTTTCGTTTAGGCGTTTTGCTTCAGCTTTGCATGTCCGCCATGGTCGATGTGTCAATGTTGAACGAATGAGAGGCCGCTGACCATCAGGCGGCCTTAATTCAATTCTGGGGCATGCCAATGCTGTTTTGTCTTTACGGGCATGAATCGGAGCTTTCTAATTAAAGCATTTATTTCGAATGAATTTGGCTTGCTCCGATATCGTTAAGGCAGAGTGAAATCACCATTTTTTTTATGCGCTCAAAACTAACTACTCTAGTTTGGCATGAGCCATAAAGCACAATCGCGCCTTCGGCAATCATGGCCAGTAAATGTACCCATTCACGTAAGCTATCTATCTGTGCGGCAGGCTGGTTTTGTGCAATCAGCATCGCAGCTCGTTCAATGGTTACATCATAGAAGTCATCGACCATCTTGCGAATCGATTCATCATGTTGTGCCATCGCCCAAAGTTCGCGAAATGTTCTTGCGGTTGACTCGGTAATCGCATCGTCTAGCAACCATTCAACGAGCTTATCCAAACCCATCGTTAAATTTTTATCCGCGATATTCATTTCTTTTTCAAAATTAAGTAGGTATTCGTCCAGCATATTCGAGATCAACGCTTGAATAAGTTCGTTTTTGCTGGGGAAGTGGTATGACAAATTGCCAGGAGAAATGCCGGCCGCTTCGGCAACACGGCGGGTGGTGAAACTAGCATAGCCATGCTCAATGAGCACTTGCCGCGCACTGCTGAGAATATTGTCAATCGTGGCTAAGGAAACAGGCTTTTGGGGGCGAATATTACGCGCAATAACGGGTTTTTCTTTTGTCATAAATACCTCTGTTGCAGTGTAATAGTACAAATAAAAGTTAGTGCGGTTGTACTAATATGCACAAATTAGTGCAAACAACCTAATTTAAACACGTAATACTTTTCCATCACAGTGTGTTTTTGATGGTTGGTATTTCTAACGCGACCGAGGTCAATATCATGCGTATCAAAACTCTGACATTACTTGTATCACTCACCTTAATGAGCAGTATTAGCTCGATGAGCTTTGCAGCCGGTGGCGGTGGTTCGGCCGAAACGGACCCTGCGGCACTGCAAGGCAAGCATTTTGATCCAAAAGGTAAGCCACCATCGCAATATACAATTGATAAGCAAAATGTTCAGCGGGCTACTTTACCGTTTGAAGACCAAAGAGATTTTGAAGAGTCAAAAAAGGGTTTTATTGCTGCGCCGACCTATACCACGATCAAAGGGGATGATGGTGTTGTCGCGTGGAATATCGGTAGTTATGACTATCTGCTTAAAGGCAAAGACTACGACAGCATCCACCCTTCTTTACAGCGCCAAGCTCAGCTGAATATGGCTTATGGTCTGTATGAAGTTGTGCCGGGCAAAATTTATCAAATCCGTGGTTTTGACTTGGCCAATATGACCATCATTAAAGGTGATACGGGCTGGATTTTATTTGATGTATTGACTTCAAAAGAGACGGCGCGAGCAGCCCTGGCCTTTGCCAATGAACAACTCGGCTATCGTCCTGTGGTGGCGGTCGTTCTATCGCATTCGCATGGTGACCACTTTGGTGGTATTCGCGGTGTGGTGAATGAAGAAGACGTGAAAAGCGGCAAAGTGCCTGTGATTGCGCCAGAAGGTTTTATGGAGCATGCCGTTTCAGAAAATATTTACGCCGGTAACGCAATGACGCGTCGGATGCAGCTCACTTACGGTACTTTGCTGCCGCGTAATCCTCATGGCCACGTCGACCAAGCGATTGGGAAAAACATCTCATCGGGTGAGATTGGTCTGATTGAAAACCAAACCGTACCGTGAGCAAAGACATTGAAGAAATCACCATTGACGGTGTGAAAATGGTATTCCAGAACACGCCAGGCACCGAAGCGCCTGCTGAGATGAATACGTATTTCCCACAATTTAATGCATTTTGGGCGGCGGAAAACGTAACTGGCACCGTTCACAACATTTACACCCTACGCGGCGCTTTGGTGCGTGATGCATTGTTATGGTCCAAAAATATTAACAACGCGCTGTACTTGTTTGGCGATAACACCGAAGTGATGTTTTCTTCGCATAGTTGGCCACGTTGGGGCAATGAGCGCGTGAAAGAGGTTCTGCGCACGCAGCGTGATATTTACGCCAACTTGAATAATGACGTACTACATCATGCTAACAAAGGTGTAACGATTAACGAAATTCACAATGTGTACAAGCCACCACAATCATTGCAAAGCAATTGGGCGGCACATTCTTACCATGGTTCTGAAGAACACAATAGCCGCGCCGTGTTGAATCGTTACTTAGGTTATTGGGATGCCAATCCAGCCACGCTGATGCCACTATCACCACGCGATTCTGCGCCGCTGTATGTCGAAATGATGGGCGGCAGCAAGAAGATTCTTGCCAAAGGTCGCGAGCTGAATCAACAAGGCAAATACCTTGAAGCCGTTGAGATTCTCAATAAATTGACGTTGGCCGAGCCCAAAAACACCGCCGCGAAAGATCTTTTGGCTGATGTGTATGAGCAACTGGGTTATCAGAAAGAAAGCGTGGCTTTACGTAACAGCTTTTTGGCCAGTGCGTATGAATTGCGTCATGGCATTCCAGAAGGCGCTTCACCGAAGGCAGGTAGTCCCGATATGGTGCGTGCAATGAGTACCGAATTGATGCTGGATTATTTGGGTATTGCAATGAACAGCACCAAAGCAGCCGGCATGAAATTCAAAATTAATCTGATCACGCCAGATAATGGCGAAAAGTTTGTGCTTGAGATGAGTAATTCGACGCTGACCAATATCAAGGGCTACACCGCTAAAGACGCCGATTTGACGGTAACTGCAAACCGCGCTGATTTGGAAATGATCATGACAGGTCAATCAACATTTGAAAAATTAGCACAATCTGGGAAAGTGAAGCTCGATGGTAATAAAGCGGTGCTCGGTCAATTGATGAGCACGCAAGAAAAATTCGACCCACGTTTCGAAATTTTGCCGGGTACAAAGAAAACACATTGATGGTGATTTCGCGATAAAACTGCTGCATCGCCAGCCATATCTCAAGCCGAGGTGTGGCTGGTGATTGCAGAGCGATACATTTAGACCGCTGATTTGTCAGCTGTGCGCGCATTTCTTTAAATTCAGGTAGTTCAATGAAATTCAAATCCATGCTGCTGATTACAGCACTATGTTCAGCGCCAAGCTGGGCGGGCGGACTTTATCTTTATGAAGTTGGCACCGAGGATGTGGGTCTAGCTGGTGCTGGCATGGCCGCACGAGCACAAGATCCATCGGTGATGGTGGCCAATCCGGCAGGGCTGGCCATGATGAAAGGTGACCAGCTCACGTTGGGCGCTCAAGCACTGTACGGCGATGTGCCATACACAGTGAATAATGGTAACAACGCCGACAACGTCATCGGTTGGTTCCCAGGAATGAGCGCATTTTATAGCCATGCCGTAAACGATCAGGTCACGGTCGGCCTCGGTGTCTATGGCAATTATGGGCTGGCGCTAGATTTTGGGGATTGGGGGATCGCAGGCCCTAAAGGGAATTATGTTGGCAGTGCGGCGATCAAAAATGGCGCAACGATGGCGGTCACAATCCAACCTAGCATGGCGTACCGGATTAACGATGAGTGGTCTGTGGGTGGGAGCATTGGTATCAATTACGGCTACGCTTCGTTAACGCGCGATACTTTATTTGGGTCGGAAGAGAAAACGTCGAGTGATGATTGGGCGCTAAATGCAAAATTGGGCGTTCTCTACCAATTGGACGAATCGACCCGTTTGGGCTTGGCCTACACTAGCGCAACACAATATAACTTTGATTTGAATCCGACGGTACTTGGCCAGCAAGCCTTAGTTGCACAAGAAGTGAATGCGCCGCAGCAAATTATGTTGAGTGCGTTTCATCAGCTCACGCCACGTTGGGCGGTGATGGGTAATCTAGGCTGGCAAGATTGGAGTGCCTACAACGATAACAAAAACAATGGTAATGAAGTCTCTCAGCAATTTAAAGACACCTGGCATGCCGCACTCGGTGTGCAATACCAATACAGTGAGAAACTCAGATTAAATACGGGCATTGCCTACGACAGCAGCTTTTACAAGGATAGTCAAAATGCCTCGCTCACTTTGCCTTCAGGACAAGCATGGCGGTTTGGTATCGGCGCTCAGTATCAATTGGACAAGAAAAACAGCCTAGGTATCGCATTTGAATACATGGATATTGGCGCAGCCTCGGTCAATCATCTTGGTCCGCTCAGTGGTCAATACAATGATTCAAAAATGTACTTTTTAACTGCGAATTTTAGTACTCAATTTTAGCGCTCTGAACGTGATACTTCATATTCTGCTGTTTTTGCAACAAGAGGGACACACCGTCAACCGAAAACGCGTGCAACGATTGATGCGCATATTGGGTTTGGTGGCGATGGTGCCGAGTCCCAATACCAGCAAAAAGCATCCGCAAGATAAGGTGTTTCCTTATTTGTTACTGGGTATGGACATAATTCGGCCGAACCAAGTCTAGAGTACCGACATCACCTAGGTGCGGCTGGCGCATGGTTTTGTGTACCTGGTTGCGATCATTGATTGGTACCGTCGCAGGGTGCTGGCCTGGCAGTTGTCGAACACGATGGACGTTGGCTTTTGCATGGATTGTTTGGCATCCGCCTTGAGTGAATATGGCGCGTCGGAGATCTTTAATACCGCTCAAGGTTCGCAATTCACCAGCGATCAATGGACGCATAAATTGCAAGAAAACGGTGTAAAAATCAGCATGGATGGTCGAGGCCGCGCGCTGGATAATATCTTCGTCGAACGACAGTGGCGCAGCGTGAAATACGAGGATATTTACCCTAAAAGTTACGCGAAAATGCCGGGGCGATTACTGGGGCTGGCTGAGTATTTTGTGTTTTACAACGGTGAACAGTTTCACCAATCGCTGGACTACAAAACGCCGAATGAAGTGTATGAAACTGGCATCGGCTGCGGAGCCAAAATCGCGGATTATTTTGGTGACAAAACAGTAGAGAAACAGGAGTCTTTAAGCGAAGAAATGGGGCAGCGTCAATCCGCTGTAGCAGAGGCGATACCCTCTTAAATTAGATGCATATTTGTCTGGACTCTGGGGTCCACTTTAGTTGCAATTAAACGCGAGGGCGACTCAATATGGGGCCTTCGATTGCGATCAAATTCGCTTTGGCAAGCAATGTCGGCCTGAGATAACTGACCTTGTCCAATAAAACCAGAGTGTAACGTCGGTTGGTTTTTCCATAATTAATAAGGGTATTGCCACCAATCCTTTGATAAAAATAGGATTGGTGGCAATACCCTTTATTTTTTATTATTTCGTTTAAACTTGCTGAATATCGTCGTTCAGCGGCTTACGAAATGTTGTAATCTTTGCATGTAAAGCAGTACGGTTATTCTTGCACAACCCACGTGCCACACTGTGGCAGGGGGGATTAGCATGCTGCAGTGAGCGTGCACTCATTCGTTCTGGCGCAGCAGGCATGCGTTGACGACTAGGTCTAAAAGCAAAATGTGCATCACAGAAACGACTTAACAATCCATTAATCCCGCTGCCAGTGCCGTGTTGGATGGCCTGTGGCAGGGTTTTGAATCCGGAAATCGCATGCATCAACATGAAGTCCCTACCGCTGTATCCACTGAACAGCCACCCCCGCCGGTGAGTTTTTGGCAGGCGTTTTGGTTTTGGTTAAAACTCGGCTTGATTAGTTTTGGCGGGCCTGCTGGGCAAATTGCCATCATGCATCAAGAGCTGGTTGAGCGGCGGGCGTTGGATTTCAGATCGGCGTTTTTTGCACGCGCTGAACTATTGCATGGTGTTGCCCGGCCCCGAGGCGCAACAATTGGCGACGTATATCGGTTGGTTACTGCATTCAACGCGAGGGGGTATTGCTGCTGGGGTGTTATTTGTACTGCCTTCGCTGGTAATACTGATTGTATTATCGTGGCTCTATATTGCGTTTGGCGATGTGCCGCTGGTGGCGGGCTTGTTCTACGGGATTAAGCCGGCGGTAACGGCGATTGTGCTGCAAGCGGCGCACCGCATTGGCTCACGCGCGCTGAAAAACCATCTGTTGTGGGGTATTGCGGGCGCGTCGTTTGTGGCGATTTTTGCTTTGAATGTGCCGTTTCCATTGATTGTCTTGGTGGCGGCCGTGGTTGGCTATGTCGGCGGCCAAATAGCGCCAGACAAATTCAAAGCTGGTGGCGGCCATGGCAAGGGCGCTCAGTCTTACGGCGCGGCATTGATTGACGACCATACCCCAAAACGCCGGCACACGCGATGTTTAGCTGGGCCCGACTGCTTAAAATTATCGTTATCGGTGCACTGCTGTGGCTAGTGCCAATGGGCTTATTGATGGCGTATTTCGGCTGGCAACACACCTTCACGCAAATGGCATGGTTCTTTACCAAGGCTGCGCTGCTGACGTTTGGCGGGGCGTATGCGGTGCTGCCGTATGTGTATCAAGGCGCGGTGATGGATTACCAATGGCTGACGCCAACGCAAATGATCGATGGTTTGGCGCTAGGCGAAACCACGCCCGGCCCGTTGATTATGGTGGTGGCTTTTGTTGGCTTTATCGGCGGCTATACCCAAGCGCTGTTTGGACCCGAATCGGTGTTTTTAGCCGGTGCGCTCGCCGCTTGTTTGGTGACATGGTTTACTTTTTTACCGTCATTTTTGTTTATTTTTGCTGGCGGCCCGTTGATTGAAACCACCCACAATGATTTGAATTTTACCGCGCCCTTAACGGCGATTACCGCCGCTGTGGTTGGGGTGATTGTGAATCTGGCGCTGTTTTTTTGGCTACCACGTGTGGTGGCCAAGCGGCTTTGCTGGCGGCATTTTGAATTCTGTCGATTGGCTTGCGGTATTGATCTCCAGCGCCGCGGCCATTGCTTTATTTAAATACAAAAGCAATGTGATCCATGTTATTGCCGCCAGTGCGCTGCTGGGTTTAATACTAAAAACCGGCTTGCAGTGAATCGCTAGGGCAGGGGGGGGTAAGCAGCCAAGCCATAAGCTTGCCGCGCGGCAACGGCTGGGTTTTTTGGATTTTTCAGACATCGTTAGTTTGTATTTAAGCTTTAGTCATTAAATAGACATGTATGTTTCAGCTAAAACCATGCAAAATAGCAAGGTAAAGTGTTTATACGGTTTATATCTTTTTATTGATGGAGATTTTGATGACTAAATCCGCAAATCCAGTGCCAGCGAGCGAGAAAGAGCCAAAAAATGCCGTAGAAAGCCCAGCAACACCAGCGCCTGCCGCAGCGCCAACGACCGCGCCAAAAGCCAGCACCAGTACCGCACGTAAACCGACCACGCGCCGCGCACGAACTGCGCCAGCAAAAAAAAAAAACGGAGACAACCGTCGCAGCGCAAGCGAGCACGATTGCATCGCCAGCGCCAAGTGTGGCCAAAGCCAGCCCCGCGGCGGCGACTAAAACCGTAGCGGCGACGAAAACCGTAGCGGCGACGAAAACCGTAGCGGCGACGAAAACCGTTGCGCGCAAGCCTGCTGTCACTAAAACTGCCGCAAGTAAAACCGCCGCAGCCAAGCCTAGCGCAGCCAAATCTAATAGCGCCAAAGCCGATACAGTAAAAGCCAGCTCGGTCGTCGACGTGCCCATGGCCAAAGTGAGTAGCAAACGCAAAGCGGCGGCCTCAGTCGATGATCTAGAAACCTTGGCCACGCATTTACTCAGCGAGCAATCGAGCGCCGCACCACAGGCCAAAATGGGTAAAAAACTAGATAAAGCCAGCCAGTTGCCAGCTAAAAAATCAGCAAAAAAAGCCAAATTGATTCGCGATAGTTTTACCTTCCCCGAGTCCGACTACGCCTTGATTGCCGCATTAAAGCAGCGGGTGATCGGTGCCGGTCTTGAAGTGAAAAAAAGCGAATTGATTCGTGCTGGCTTAAATGCCTTAAGCGCCTTGGCTGATGAAGAGCTGCATAAAATGTTGCAGCAGCTAGAAAAAATCAAAACCGGCCGCCCCGCTAAATAAAGGTATTGCGTTTAAGGTTTTGAAATATATAGCTTCTAGAGCAATACCCAATAAAAAAGCGAAACCTCCGTTTCGCTTTTTTGTGTGCATCGACTTTCCGCCTTATCCCAGCAAGCTTCGCAAGAATAATTGCGAGGCCGCTGGATCGACTTATTCAGTTAAACCATTGTGGCGTAGCAGCGCATCAATCGCTGGTGCGCGGCCACGGAAGGCGGCGAATGATTCAGCCGCAGGGCGTGAGCCACCGACGGCTAAAATTTCTTTACGGAAACGTGCGCCAACGTCAGCGTTGACCACGCTGGCACCGGTTTGGTCGGCGGCTTCTTCAAATGCGGCGTAGGCATCAGCGCTGAGTACTTCGGCCCACTTGTAGCTGTAATACCCTGCGGCATAACCGCCAGCAAAAATATGGCTAAACGATTGCGGGAAGCGGTTGTATTCCGGTGGCAATGGCAGCGCCAATTCTTGCTGCACCGCTTGGGCAAAGGCGCTTAAATCGCCAGCTGAAACCGCTTCGGATTTTTGATGCAAAGCCATATCAAAAATCGAGAAATACAATTGGCGTTGCAAGCCTGAGCCGCTATGGAAGTTTTTCGCTGCCAACATTTTATCGAACAATGGGCGAGGTATCGCTTCGCCGGTATCGGTGTGATGCGTCAGCGCTGGTAATACCTGCCATTCCCAGCAGAAGTTCTCCATAAACTGGCTTGGTAATTCCACTGCGTCCCATTCCACACCGCTAATGCCAGAGACTTCCAGCTCGTCCACTTCAGTCAGCAAATGATGCAGCGCATGGCCCATTTCGTGGAACAAGGTAATCACATCGTCGTGCGGCAACATCGCATCTTTGCCATCCACGCCGCTGGCGAAGTTGCACACAATCAGCGCCACTGGCGTTTGCACGGTGCCGTCCGCGCGCAATTTACGGCCGCGTACATCATTCATCCACGCACCGCCTTGTTTGCCTTCGCGGGCATGCAAATCCATATACAGACCACCGACCAAACTGCCGTCGTTGTTTTTGAGATCAAAGTAGCGTACATCGGTATGCCACACAGGGGCTTGGCTCGCCACGAACTGCAGGCCATACAGCTCAGAAATCAATTTAAATAAGCCAGTTAATACCGTTGGCTCGGTGAAGTATTGTTTTACTTCTTGCTCGCTAAACGAGTATTTTTCTTCGCGCAGGCGCTCAGACACCAAGGCCACATCCCAAGCTTGCAGCTTTTCAATGCCAAATTCAGAGAGGGCAAAGTTTTTCGAGCTCGGCGCGATCAGCCAGCATAAAGGGCTTGGCACGTTGCGCCAAATCGCTTAAAAAGTCGATGACTTGCTGTGGGCTATCGGCCATTTTGGTGACCAGTGATTCTTCGCCAAAATTCTTAAAGCCCAATAATGTCGCCGCTTCTTGGCGTAGCGCCAAGATTTCTGGAATCAATTTACCGTTATCCCATTCGGCTTTGCCAAATTCCGAAGCGCGGGTGGAGTACGCTTTATACAGTTGCTCACGTAATTCGCGATTTTGCACGTATTGCATTACCGGCATATACGAAGGCATTTTTAGCGTGATTTTGTAACCTTCTTTTTCATCTGCCTTGGCCGCAGCTGCCGCAGCCGATAGATTGTCTGCAGGCAAGCCAGTCAGTTCTTCCGCAGTGACATACAGCGCAAAATCATCGGTGGCATCGAGCACGTTTTGCGAGAATTTAGTCGTGAGTTCCGAGAGTTTTTCTTCGATATCTTTAAAGCGATCTTTTTTGCTCAGTTGGTAATTGAGCACCCGACAACACAAAGCCGCGAATCGCATCATCAATCACCGTTTTGCGCGTTGAATTCAAGCCATCGTATTCGCGCTCTTTCACCGCTTTGTAGAGTGCGAATAGCTTTTCGTTTTGGCCGATTTCGGTAAAGAAGTTCGAAATCCGTGGAATATTGGCGTTATACACTTCGCGCAATTCAGGTGAATTGACCACCGATTCCAAATGCGCCACCACCCCCCAAGCGCGGCCTAGGTTTTCGAGCGGCGCCTCTAAAACACTCAAACTATCCCAACTCGCATCGCTAATTTGCTCCGCTTGGGCAATCGCCGCCGCTGCAGTTGCTAGCAAAATATCCAGCGCCGGATTCACGTGTTCAGGTTTAACTTCGCTGTAGCGCGGTAAATCGGCAAAATCGAGTAGGGGATTGGCTTGGGTCATGGTCGGTCTCGGGTAGAATGGCTTTAATTGAAAGTTTGTAAAAAGCTTTTTACCACCGAGGCACAGAGGCACAGAGAAAACCAATTTAAGGGTGAGGCGTTTGGTTAAAAATCATTCCCCAGACACCTGAACCTGCATCTTACGTTTTTCCTCTGTGTCTTTGTGCCTCGGTGGTGGGTTTTTAATGTGCTTGCAGATCGCAAGTTTGATCATTATTAAATGGGCGTGAGTCGCCTTAATTCAAGGAGCAACAATGTCGATTGAACAATTTGACGGTATCCACCCAGAAATCGGTGCCGGTGCTTGGGTACACGCGCAAGCGAGTGTGATTGGTGAAGTCAAACTTGGTGACAACGTCTCGATCTGGCCGGGCGCGGTGCTGCGCGGCGATGTGAACCATATCCACGTTGGCAAAGACAGCAATGTGCAAGACAACAGCGTGCTACACACCACCCACAAACGCCCTGATGATCCACTTGGCGCACCACTAATGATCGGCGAGCGCGTCACCATCGGCCACGGCGTGATGCTGCACGGCTGCACCATCGGCAATGAATGCCTGATCGGCATGGGCACAATTGTGCTCGACCGCGTTGTGATTGAAGACCACGTCATGATTGGTGCTGGCTCGCTGGTGCCACCGAATAAAGTATTGCGTTCGGGGTATTTGTATATGGGGCGGCCGGTGAAAGAAGTGCGGGAATTAAGCGCCGATGAAATTAAGCATTTTGCTTATTCGGCAGCGCATTATGTGAGGTTGATGGGGAAGTATGTGGGGTAAACTAATTTTTATCTAATCAGTAACTGTATATATTTTCAGTACTTACTGATAGTACATTGTGTAGGCGATATAAATTATTCAGAGTCTCTACGTTTGATGATGATTTTAAAATTATGAAGAGGCTTTAAGGATGGAGTTATTCAAACCACAGGATTTATTGTCACTTTCAAGTGGTGATACGGTTACAAAAAGAAATTTATTTGACTTGATTCAATTTTCAAAAATTGAGTCTTCATCATATTGGGCCGGTTCTGAGTTCTCAATTGGTAATACACCACAACAAGGTATTAATTGGATTGGTAAATTACCTGAGGTTAAGGCTGTTGTAATTAAAACAAGGGTAGGATCTTATAAGGATGATGGCTGGATTAATGAGGGTAAAACAATCTATCATTATTCGTTTAAAGCTAGAAATGAACGTATTTCTTATAAAGAAAAAGCAAATGACGTTTTAATTAAACAGCCTCAGTATCTTTATCCAATAATGTTATTTACTGAGTCAAAGTCTGGTTGGGTTTTTGAAGGTGAATTTTTTGTTTCCGAAATTCATGAAGCTTATGTGGTGCTACACAGAGGTTCGGTATTTAATGAAGAGTCTGTATTTTCTCAGGACGAGGTTCAATACCAAGAGGGAGAACGTCGATATGTTACTCATCTTATGGCCGAGCGAAGTAAGAGCGTAGTCACAGCAGTGAAAAGCACAAAGGATTGGATATGTGAAATATGCGAAGTGGATTTTAATGAGCGATATGGCTTTCCTTACATTGAGGCTCATCATAAGATACCTATTTCAACATATTCAAAAAAATTATTCTATAAGTGCTCCAGATTTAGCTCTTCTTTGTCCTAATTGTCATAAAGCGGTTCATATATATATATGAAAAAACATGAATTTAATTATGAAGAAATTAAAAAAATTTTGGTATTTAATAAATTATGATTAGCACTGTAGGTACGATTAGCGAAGCGTAATCGTACGCATGTATTCATTCCTCCGATTTCGCTTTGCTCTATCGGAGCTACGGTTCTCACAAAGCTCAACGTTTACCGCGAGTATTAATTATTAAACAAAACCGCTGAATCATTCCGGCGGTTTTGTTGTTCATGCGGCTGCGCCGCGTGTTTTTGGTGCGCGTTCCGCCGCGCGGGCAGGTCAGGGGGTTTGCTTCTGCAAATCCCCTAACAACCCAAATCAGCCCCCAGTATCTGCGCCGACTTCGTCGGTTCCCTCGCTGCGGACAATCGAGGCGGTTGCGCTCAAAACTCGGCCTGCGGCCTCAAACAATGAGCGCAAAAACCCCGCCCCGCTTGTTCCTCACTCGGCTGGATACAGGGGATAGAAAACCATGATTCCATTATGGGCGTGCTTGGTTTCGTGCTGGTGCTGGTGCTGGTGCTGGGCTCGCCGTAGGGTGTGCAAATCTTTGATTTGCGCACGCGGATGCGGTGTTTATTACATCGCTGCTCAATCGCGGTTTTGGTGCGCAAATCCCTGCGGGATTTTCACACCCTACGGAGTATTGCTCTGTAACTATTTATTCTTATTATCTTCACGGCAATACATCTAACTATTGTCTTGGTCGTTGGCTTAGGGCTTGAGATATCGTCCAAGCGCACCGAGTGCGTCAGCCAAATAGGGTGTGCAAATCTTTGATTTGCGCACGCGGATGCGGTGTTTATTACCCCCCTATGTCAGACTAGTTGTCGCCTCTGAATTTTCATTGGCTTGAAAAAACAGAGGCTTCAACATGCAAAAAAATCACGTATTCTGACGACTTTAAAACAGCAGGCTTTGAGCAAAGTTTATCAACGCCAAGGTCGCACGATTGAATCGGTAGCTCAGGAACTTAATCTTTCTAAATTTACCCTGAAGGGCTGGATGGCTGCCGCTAAGAAAACACAAATTCCAACGCCGATTGAGCGCGCGAAACGACCTGAAGATTGGTCGATTGAGGAACGCCTTTTGGCTCTGCAACAGAGTCATGGCTTACCTGAAATTGAGCTCAATGCGTGGTGCCGTCAGCAGGGTTTGTTTCCCCATCATTTAAGTCAGTGGCGAGCGGAATTTTGTACTCCGCCAGCCATTCAAAACAGTAAAGTCGATGTTCAGTCGATGCGTGAGCTGAAGAAAGCCAATCAACAGTTGCAGCGTGAATTGAACCGCAAAGACAAGGCATTGGCGGAGGCTGCGGCGCTGCTGATTTTGCAAAAAAAGTTCAATGCCTACCTGGAGGGCGCGGACGAATGACGGCGCTGGCCGAGCGCCAGCTTTGCCTTGATTTTGCTGCAAGAGGCCATTTTGGCAGGGGCTCGACAGACGTTGGCTTGCGCTATTCTCGGCTTCAATATCCGCACGATTCAGCGCTGGACTGACGGTGATACGGTGATGATTGATCAGCGTCCATTGCAGAAGACAGTGCCCGTCCACAAGTTGACTTTAGCCGAGCGAGCGACTGTTTTGGCGGTGGCTAATTCCGCCGAATTTGCGCATTTACCACCGAGCCAGATAGTCCCTCGATTAGCCGATCAGCAACGTTATATTGCTTCAGAATCAACGTTCTATCGGGTGCTGCGCGCGCAGCGGATCAACTCCAACATCGTCGCGCCGAGCGTCCGGCGCAAGTGCGCAGTAAACCGAAGGCCTTGTGCGCCATCGCACCGAATCAATTGTATAGCTGGGACATCACTTACTTGGCGAGCACGATTCAGGGAAAGTATTTTTACCTGTATATATTTCTCGATATATTCAGCCGAAAAATCATCGGCTGGCAGGTATACGCAGAAGAAAGCAGTCAAAACGCCAGCGACATGATGCAAGACATTTGCCGACGTGAACGCATCGCGCGCGACCAGGTGATATTGCACTCGGATAATGGCAGTTCAATGAAGGGTTCGACGATGCTGGCGACGCTGCAAAATTTATGGGTTGCGGCATCATTTAGTCGACCGGCAGTGAGCAATGACAACCCGTACTCCGAGTCGTTATTTAAAACGCTGAAATACCGCCCGATGCAGTTGCCCAAGCCATTTGAAGATTTACTGGCGGCACGGCAATGGGCGACGCAAGTGGTGCATTGGTACAACGAAGAGCATCGTCATAGCAGCATAAAATACGTCACGCCGACCGAGCGCCATGCTGGCGAAGATCAGGCGTTGTTGGCGCAACGAATTGCCGTTTATGAAGCGGCGCGAGCTAAGAATCCACGGCGGTGGTCAAGCAAAACGCGCAACTGGGAAAGGACGAAAATTGTGCATTTGAATCCAGAAAAGCTATCCGATACAGAGGTCTTACTTACTTGTAAGGGAAAAAATGGCGCAAAAGATGGCATAGGATTTAACGATTGAGGCGACAACTAGTTTGACAATTACCGTTACATCGCTGCTCAATCGCGGTTTTGGTGCGCAAATCCCTGCGGGATTTTCACACCCTACGGAGTATTGCTCTGTAACTATTTATTCTTATTATCTTCACGGCAATACATCTAACTATTGTCTTGGTCGTTGGCTTGGGGCTTGAGATATCGTCCAAGCGCACCGAGTGCGTCAGCCAAATAGGGTGTGCAAATCTTTGATTTGCGCACGCGGATGCAGTGTTTATTACTTCGCCTGCCTTTCTTTGGTGAAGCAAAGCAAGGTAGGTTCCGCGCGGCATGAGCGCGATTTCCTGCGTAAGAGCGTTGCCCTGTGTCGCATACGGCGCAATTCGCTGCGCTCATTGTCCCCTACGTTGCAATAAAAGCATGGTAGCAAGGTGTGGTTGAGCGTTACGCTATTGCCAATCCCCAATCCCCAATCCCCAATCCCCAATCCCCAATCCCCAATCCCCAATCCCCAATCCCCAATCCCCAATCCCCAATCCCCAATCCAATATCTATTTGACTTTAATCTTACTTGTGTCGTTGGCTTTGTGGCGTGACTGGCCTATGATGGTGCGGTTGGATTTGATTGTTCACTTTTTGGAGTAAGACGAATGAAAAAAGGTTTAATTTGCACGGGTGCTTTGTTGCTTGCGTTGTCTTTACCGGTTTTAGCGTCGAGCGCTGAAGAGTTGGTGGCCGCGTCTGCGCCGGGCGCGGTGACTTTGCTTGAGGCAGTTAAGGCCAATGGCACGATTGCTGCGATTGATGCGGCAACGCGTAAAGTGACGTTAAAAAATGCAGCCGGCCAAACCATGAGTGTGATGGCCGGTGAAGGGGTTAAAAACTTTGATAAGCTCAAAGTGGGCGACAAAGTGAATGCCCAATACTTGCAAGTGCTGACTTTGGAATTGCTCGGTTCTGGCTCAAACGTGCGTGAGCGCGTGACTGAAACCAGCAGCGCTTCAGCGCCTGCGGCTAAGGCCGGTGGTTTTGTTGGCGAGCAGTTGACCGTGGTGGGCAATGTGATTGGTGTGGATGCCAAAAAACATACGATTCGCGTGCAAGGCGTGAATCGCACCGTGACTTTAAAAGTGCGTGATCCAGCGCAATTTAAAATGATCAAAAAAGGCGATCAAATCAAAGGCACTTACACGCAAGCTTTGGCGATGGTGGTTTCTGCGGCTAAATAAGCCTAAATCAGCGCAGTGAGCCTTGTTAGCTTACAAAAGCCTCGCATTGGCGAGGCTTTTTCTTGGGCGCGGCGTGGGTTTTTGCGGGAAATACCGTCAATTTGCTGCGTTAAATTGGTTTTATTACCATTTTAAGTGCGCGTAAGTTTGGCTTGAGTTGTGGCTTTTTCGTGCAAATTCAGTATTTTTATTATCAATCAGCTTGGCATCGCGGTGTTGCCGACGTTGCGCTGGCTTGACACAGCATGGATCGCTAGACTGGATGATGTCGCCATGTTACTGAATTCGACCCCCGCGTATTTTTCTTATTATTATCTGGCTCGCCAACCGGCAGCCCGATGGGTCGCGTTCATTTAAATTACACCCAATGAATGATCCAAGGCCGCCGTAATGGGCGGCCTTGTTGCATTTGCGCCGCCCAAAAACGTCTGTCTGGATCTGCATTGTTGGTTTACGACAAAGGATCATGATGACAACTCGTTCGACTTGGGGCTCTAAGCTGGGTTTTATTTTGGCGGCCGCTGGCTCGGCCATTGGTTTGGGCGCGATTTGGAAATTCCCCTATGTCACCGCGATGAATGGCGGTGGCGTGTTTATTTTATTATTCCTGTTATTTAGTTTTACCCTCGGCTTGGCGCAGATGATGATCGAATTAACACTGGGCCGCAGCGCGCAAACCGGGCCAGTCGGCATGTTTCGCCAATTGGCGGGTAAGGCTTGGCCGCTGATTGGTTTAATGGGGATTTTTGCCGGCTTTGTTTTATATAGTTTTTACAGTGTGATTGGTGGCTGGACTATTGGGTATTTAGCGCTAGCCATTGATGGCCGCGTAGTTACCAGCAATACCCAAGAATTAAAAACTATTTTTACTGGCTTTGTATCGCATCCCTATTGGCCGATTTTGGCGCACGCTGCTTTTGTTTTAGCCACGCTCGGCATTGTGATTGGCGGGGTAGAAAAAGGCATTGAGCGCGCGAGTAAATGCTTGATGCCGGCGCTGTTGCTGCTGATGTTGATCTTGATTGCTCGGGTGTTAACCTTGCCCGGGGCGTGGGATGGGGTGAAGCTGTTTTTTTACGCCGGATTTTTCTAAGCTCACGCCGACGATGGCGATGGATGCTTTGGGTTTGGCGTTTTTCTCTTTGTCCTTGGGTACGGGCGGCATGATTGCGTATGGCTCTTACCTGAAGCAGCAAACGCCGGTGTTGCATTCGGCGGCGTGGGTGGTGGGTTTATCGTGCGCGGTGGCGATTTTGGCCGGTTTGATGATTTTCCCGGCGCTACATGTATTTGGTCTCGATCCGGCGGCGGGGCCGGGTTTAACCTTTATGACTATGCCAGTGGTGTTTGCCAGCTTGCCCTTGGGTCAGCTGTGGGCGATGGTCTTTTTTGCTTTACTGACGCTGGCGGCACTGACCTCATCGGTTTCGATGCTTGAATTGATCGCGACGCTATTTTTGGATGAATTTAAATTACCGCGTCGCCCGGTGATTGTCGTCTTGTCGCTGGTGGTGTTTTTGTGTGGTATTCCAGCCTCTTTGTCGTTTGGCCCCTGGGCTGATGTGACTGGGTGGGGAAAAAACATTTTTGAGCTGATGGATTACAGCGTGTCCAATGTCATGATGCCTATTGGTGGGATTGCCGTGGTGCTGTTTGCTGGCTGGCGAGTTTGGCCGCATGTGGCGCAGCATTGTGGTTTAGCGGGCGGGGCATTATGGGGTTTAAAGTGGAGTTGCCGCGTGCTCGCGCCGGTGTTGATTGGCGTGTTATTACTCAAGAATTTATAAAGCAGCGATCTAAACACAGTTCACTTAACGCAAAACTTTGAAAATCTGACGCAGAGGCGCAGAGGAAATTCAGGGTTTTTCGATTGATTTTATCTGCGTCAAAAGCGATAGCAGAAATGAAATCGAGGGAAAAAAATGCCGCTCACTTGGCTTAAGTGAGCGGCATTACAGCCGAGGCTGGGTTTACTTCAAATCTGATCAACAGGAAAATCGATTAGAAGCTGTAAGTGCTACCAAAACGAACGCGCCATTCAGCATCTTGCTGTTTGTTCGCGGTTTCGCCCAAGTAACCGACTTCGGTGTAAACGCGAACTGAAGGCGTTAGTTTGTAACCCAAACCAATGTTGTGTTCGTAGTAGTTGCTGCTGTTGTTCACGTATTCAAAGTCATTGAGTTTGTGATCCATACGGAAGTTGTAGTAACCGCTGGTTTTTTCGTTCAATGTTTTGTGTAACCAGAAGTCAGCACGCAGTACTTCGTCGTGCTCAAACTTGCCGTTTAAGTCTTTTTCTGACCAGCCTTTAAAGTCGTAACGCAAACGGCTGTCAAAGCGCCAAGTTGGGGCAAATTCCCAGTTGGCACGTACGTAGGCTTTGTAAGCTTCGCCTTTGTTTTTAACGGTTTGTACCAAGAAACCGGGCTGCAAAGTCACAGCAGCATTGAGTTTGTGTTTGTAATACACTTCAAACTCAGTGTCGATCCAGTTCATTTGATCAATACCCTCACCCGAACGGCTAGTATTGCTCATTGTGTACTCAACACCACCACCAAAACCATTGGCCATTTCGTGGCTCAATAAGAAGCGTGATTCGTATTTTTCGCTGCCCGTTTTGTAGCCGCCACGGAAGTCGATGCTCGTTGCATGTGCTTGAATGGCAATTGCGCTGCAAGCCAGAGCGACAAGGTATTTAATCTTCATGGTTTAAATTCTCGAATAAAGTAGAAAGTGAAATGGCAGTGCCATTAGGTCGATCATAATTCGCTTATATTTGGCGGGTAAATGGTATTTATTACAATTTTGTAGGTGTTTTGCGAATTTGTTTAATGTTTCGTTGGTTGTCAGAAATTGGAAATAAAAAGATAATTTGAGGTAATAAAATAGTTTGTTTGAATTGCACATATAAAAACGATTGTTGCAAAATTGATTCATTAATTCTATTTGTATTGCCATAACTAGCGTTAATAATGTAGGTATTTTAAATAATTAAATATGCCATTTAATTATTTAAAATGCGGAGCTGGATTGATAAAAAACACATTTTTTAGATTTAATTTTAATTGCGCCATGACGCGTAAGCGCTTTGCCACTGTAGAATGCAGGTCTGCAGTTCAGATTGTCGTCGTCATCAATGGAGTTGTGATGTTGTTACAGCGTGGTTTAAAAAGTGTGTTGACCACTTGGTTGTCGGGGCTATTGGCCTTGTTGCCTTTTTTACTCACTATTTCGCTGTTGGCGTGGGTGGTGAATTTACTCAATGATTATTTAGGGCCAAAAAGTCTGGTTGGGCAGTTGTTTTCGATTATTGGCCAGCCGGTGGTGGATCATCCGGTATTTGGTTATTTAATTGGTTGGGTAATGCTGCTGGGGGCGATTTATCCCTTGGGTATTTTGGTGCGCTCACGACTGAAAAAACCATTGGCGGCACTGGTTGATAGTACGGTGCGGCGCATTCCGGTGATTGGTAGTTTTTATAATATGGCCGATCGCTTTGTGGGTTTGCTCGATCAAAAGCAAGATGCCGATATTGGCGCCATGAGCCCAGTGTGGTGCTTGTTTGGTGGGGATGGGGTGGCGGTGTTGGCTTTGATGCCCAATCCCGTGCCGATTGAGATTGATGGCCGCGAGTATCAGGCGATTTTAGTGCCTACCGCGCCAGTACCGATTGGGGGGGGCTTGCTGTATATCCCCAAGGAATGGATACGGCCAGCGAATATTGGCGTGGATAAACTGACAGTATTTATGTGTCGATGGGGATTACACCACCGCCGTCACTGAAAAAAGCCAGCCAAATGGCGCCGGTGATTTATCCTGACCCTCGGGCTTTATAAGTTTGATGCTGGCGCAGCGATTGCGCCGAAAGAAAACAACGCCCGAAGCAAGTCGGGCGTTTTGTTTTGGGCGCTTATACCACCCACTGACCATCACGGTAGACGATTTCATCGCCAAATTGGACGGAGTCGGTAATGGCAAATACGTCGATATGATATTTGCCTTCGCCGCGTTTGATATGCGGCTTGGCGTAAATACCGTGCTTCATGCCCAGTGATAAATGAATACCGCACATTCGCTCATAGGTGCCAATATCGCTAACGGTGCGCGCAAAGCTAAAGGCGCGGTTCATGCCGAGGCCAAGCTCTCTCACCCAAACCACGCCGCCTTCATCGGCGCGAATCATCGCCAGTATGGCGTCAAATTCTGGCGTGGAGTCGATGACGTCAATGACTTGGCTTTTTTTTTCAATGACCAAGGTGATGGGCGTAGCGGGGCGGTTCACGCGAAAGCGGGTGTCGCCAAAAATAAAAATCCGCACTCGGCCATTGACCAAATCTAAATCAGCCGCTTCGGTAAACACTTCGCCCAATGGAAATTGTCCGCCGGTGTTATTCATCTGGCGGTAGTCGCCAATATTGAGTTTGGCCGATTCAAATGGCGTTGCAAAAATCAGTTGATTACCTGCACCGCTGTCGATCATACCGTGTGGTGCGGCATCGATTTTGGCTTTGAGCGCATGGCCAACATCGCGGTAATAGCCAGGGTCGTACGCCAATGAGTCGATGTAGTAGGCGACTTCTGCGCCGGGCATGCGACCCAAGTGGGGATGCTCAATCACCTTGAGGCCACGTTTAAAGAGTTCAACACGAATCCGAAATGCTTCCAAGCGAAAATGCGTCGATTGCACCAATACGACTAAGTCTTTGGCGGCGAGATCGGCAAATTCGGCCAGCACTTGCTCGGGCGTGCTGTGGTCAAAATCAATAAAATGGGCGTGCGGTAGGCAATGGCGGTAAGCGGCAGTGAGGGTGACGGCCAACTCACTGCGGCTATCAAATACCATCACCGCTTTTTCTGCCGCGCTATGCTCAAAAGCAATGCGCAGTACATCGCTTAAATGCTGCTGGGCAATCGCCACCAGCGCGCTGGACGCGGTGAAAGTATGGATTTCTGGATTGCTCGTTGAGTCGTTCATCGTTGGCTTGGCTTATCAAATTAAATGGCAAAAATAGGGCTGATTGGCCGCAGTCGGTCAGAAAATAGCATGCGGATTTTTAGCTGGCCGCTGCGCTTAGCGCCGCATGCGTGCATCGAGTTGTTCAACTTGTGCGCGCGCCCATGGCGTACGGCGCAAAAAATTCAGGCTGGATTTGATCGATGGGTCGTTGGAAAAGCACTTGATCGGGATGCGGCGAGCGAGTTCTTCCCAGCCAAAATGATCGACTAAGTCGGTGAGCATTTTTTTCTAGTGTAATGCCATGCTGCGGGTCTTGGTTGTACATACTGCGGTCCTTGATTGGGATTATTTTTAACCCATTTAGATCATTATTGAGCGTTGTTCAGATTGGGGGTTGATGCTGTGCCGCGCTGGTCGTTCTGGGGCTTAATCACCCGTTCAAGCGCACCGAGTGAGGAGCGAGACAAGCAGCTTTACCGTTTGGCTCACGATCGATCGAGGGCATCGGGGACCGATGCGCGCTCGGGTCGCCTTTCTTTCCCCCTCTTTCTTTGGCGAGTCAAAGAAAGAGGGTCCCCGTCGCGGACTGCGACTGTAAACAGCAGTGCCGCAGGCACTTAAAACCATTAACACATAATCTGAGCTTCACTCGTAATTAATAGGTATCTTTCACTATGGCTTATGGTATGACCGCTAGCGGCATATACCCATTGTTAATACTGAATCAATAAAAAAGCCCAACTGCGCGTTGGGCTCATTGTCGCTAGGGCGGGTGGTTTAATTAGTTAAATAAACCTTTCCACCACAAACGAATCGTATCCCATGCACGGCCAAAAATATTGGCTTCTTCAACTGAAGCAATCGCTACTACTTTGCGTTCAGAGAGCACCTTGCCTTCTAAGCTGATTTTCATCGTGCCGACTACTTGGCCTTCTTTGATTGGTGCCATTAAAGGCTGTTGGCTGACTAAATCAATTTTAAGTTTTGCTGCATCGCCTTTGGGTACGGTGATGTATTGGTCTTGCATAAAGCCAACGCCAACGGTGTCGGCTTTACCTTTCCATACAGGCACTTGCTGTACGGCTTGTTTGGCGGCGTAAAGGCGTGGCGTTTCAAAAAATTGTGCGCCCCAGTTAAGCAGTTTTGACGACTCGGTGGCGCGAACTTCAGGGCTGGTGGTGCCGACAACGACTGAAATCAAGCGGCGGCCATCGCGTTTACTTGATGCCACTAAATTGTAGCCCGCAGAAGCGGTGTGGCCGGTTTTCATGCCGTCAACAAAAGGATCGCGGTAGAGCAATAAATTGCGATTAGGCTGGCTGATATTGTTGTACTTGAATTCTTTAATGCCGTAAATCGGATAGTACTCTGGGAAATCATTGATGATTGCCGTGGCTAAACGGCCTAAATCGCTGGTCGTCACCAATAAGGCTGGGTCAGGTAAACCAGTGCTATTGGTAAAGAATGAATTGTGCAGACCGAGGCGCTTGGCTTCTTTATTCATCAATTGCGCAAATACTTCTTCGCTACCGGCAATGGCTTCGGCCAAAGTCACACAAGCGTCGTTACCGCTTTGTACGATCATGCCTTTGATGAGTTCGTCGACTGTCGCTGGGACTTTAGGGTCCAAATACATGCGCGAGCCTTCAGTGCGCCAGCCTTTATCAGACACCAAGAGAGTTTGGTCGAGTTTGAGTTTGCCTTCTTTCACCATTTTAAAAGTGATGTAGGCGGTCATCATTTTAGTCAGCGATGCTGGCTCGATTTTCATGTCCGGATCACGCGCAGCCAGTACTTGGCCGCTTTGCTTGTCGTAGAGGTAATACGACTTGGCCGCAATTTCGGGAACCGGCGGCACAAATGCGTGGGCAAGGCTAGGTAGGGCGATTAAGGCGGCAATCAGGCTGGTTTTCATCGAATTCATGGCTATTAAAAAGTGAGTCGGAGCACAAAGGACAGATTATACGGCGTTTAGTGCCGCGAAAACTGTGATTGAATGCCTTTTGCTGCGTTGAAAATTTACATTCACAATAAGCTTGAATGCATTGCGAAAAAAATACCTCATTTTTTTGGCAATTGGTCACGGGGGATTGGGCCGAGCTTTGCGAAAATGCGACTCTGATTCAAGGAGTTGCTGATGCGCTATTTGTTTGTGTTGTCTTTTTTTTGTGTTGCAGCCGGCGATGGCGATGATTTGGCCTTGGCCGATGAATGGCAAAGTGATTAATTATAGTATTTTGCCGGTTGCCGTTTGGGATGGTGAGCATGGTCTTTATACGCTAGCGGCCGGTACCTTTAGCGGCAAGCAATCAGATATTGATCATGTTTTTGATTTGGGTAGCTTTCGTTGGTGCAAGATTGGCCCGAGCACGGTGATTGTGAATCGCCAAGGTGAAGTGGAGTCTTGCCCCAAATGGGTAAGTGGTCCTGGTGCGGCGGACTAATTGAATGCGAAAAAATGCAGTGCACCGTCTGCTGGCGGGCACTGCATGCGTGTTTATTGGAACGGATAGCTTGGCGTTTGGCCGGCAATATTGAGCCATTCACCAGTACTGACGTGGTTAAACTTCAAGGGTGCTAAGGCATAAAACATTTCGGGTAATACCTCTAGATTCAAGGCGGAGACCGAATTAATTGCCGCCGGCGTGAGCGTGATGCCATACATCGCAAAGATATTTCTTAAGTCTTTACCGATGATTTTTGAGCTTAAAACATACAGCAAGTCTGGGTTTTCTATTTTGTTATCCGCAAAGCTGCCCATCGCATATTTGCCTTTATTATTACTATCCCAGGCTTTGCTCACTAGACGATCACCTTTGGTGAGCAGCGTGAAATAATCTAGGCTGCCTTGCATGCTCGGTTTGCTTTCATTGTGGCGATATTTGCTGAATAAAAAGGCCAATTGAAAGTGCACGGCGCGCATTGGATTTTGTGATCCAGTCCAAAGTCTTTTTTGCATGTCGATTACTTTGGCTTCGCCGCTTAGTCCGCTGGCGCGATTGGCAACGATGTATTGATACAAGCCGGGATGGTCGGTGTTATGCCCTGTATCAATGCCTAGCGTTTTAAACTGTCGCATCATGTGTGCACTGGCCAGAATATTGTTATCGCATTCGGTGCTACAGCCTTGGCCATTGAAGGTAATTCGCATGACGCGCTGAACGGTGTTGTGCCCCAGTTCATGTGAGTGTCCCCAACCTGTGCCGCTGATGCCGGCAAAACCATCGGATGGATTGCCCGAGCAAAGAAAGCCGCATTGTGCAATCCAGCCAACAAAGTGCTGCACGCCTGGTGCGCGATGATATTGCGCATCACTGCATTGCCAGCCAAATTGAGTGCACAACTCTGATACTTTGCTGCTCATTGGCATATTGCTATAGCCATTGGCGATGTGATTGCTATCAAACAAACTACCTTTGACTTGATCAAGGATATACACCTTAGGGTCGATATTGCCCATCGCTTGATTGGCGTAATTGATCGTTTGTTGGATTTCTCCCCCGACAAATTTCGCCGTTTGCCAGCCAAAATCTTTGCGTTTGAGTGCGGCAACGGCCTCATTAATTTCAGCGTCGCTTTGTGGCTTAGTAAAGTCAAAATGCGCGTATTTGGCTGCGCCACGAATTTTTAGTGTGACCGTTTGTCCTGCCACTGCGCTGCCGTAGTTGAGGTAGAGCGGACCACCAAATGGGGACACAAAGACTGTGGCTTTGGTGGTATTCAGTGGAATGGCAAATGACTGTGGACGGCGTGGGCGTTTATAGCCTTCGGCCACATTGTCGGTGAGTGGATTGCCAAAGGCGCGGACATGGTTGGTTTGCATGCTTAGATTCGCGCCGCCTTTTTCTAGCACTTCGACGTAAACCGGTTTGCCGGGTATTGCGGCACGGCCAATGGCAGTGGTGCCACCAGTTTGGGCAATGGTGACGTCGATGATTTCATCGCTTTGGCTGACGGGGATACTTTGTGCGGCAACCGGCATAAAGTCACCTTGGCCAGCAGCGGCAAAAGTGGTGTAGCTGCGGTTATAAGCTAGCCAAGAATCTGAGGCGTAAGTGCGTAAAAAACTCACCAGGGTTGGTGGTGCGATTGATTTTTCCGTATTGGATGGTTGGGCGATAAAGATCGGCCCAAAGAATGAGTAAACGATGTAAATCGGTTGCTGGTTCGGCAAATAGATCAATACCGCCACTTTGTAGTGTGGCTATTTCGTTATGAATTTGGCTGATGGCAGAGGTGGCGCGAGTATCTGCCGCTAAATCAGCGCTAAGATTGTCGGTGCCCATTTGTTCGAGTGCTTTATTGAGTCCTCCCATCTGGTTGTTGCGTTGTAGTGTGTCGGCGATGGTGCGGTTGCCGTTCACTGATACGCCGGCTGCACCGGCATAGTAATTGCCAGGGTAGCCACCGAGGTCCATCCCCATCGCTTTGGCCACTTTGCGACCACCTGCTGAATCACCCCAGCTAGGGTGCATATAGATAATGGCTTTGCCGCTGGCTTGATATTGGCGTACCAAATTAATTAAATTGGCATCATCTCTAACACCTGCACCAAACACCAGTACATCGGCATTTTGCCAGCAGCTATTACCGCTGAGCGTTAAATCACAGGGAATGGCTTCGGGCTTTTTACCCAATAAAGTGATGAATTTGCTTACTGTTGGTGCGTCATAGCCCGCGGTGGCAAATTTAAGCGTGTCAGGCAGTGGGCCCGTTGCTTTGCCGGTCACAACCCAATTGAATGCGCGGGTAAACAGTGGCAAGTGCTGGGGTTCTCTGGATTTATCAGCCATCCATTGCAGCATATTCACGCCATAAGCTAGGCCACGCCCTTTGCCGTATTGCGAGATTGCGGCCATGCCACTGCCGTCGTCAGCAATGATTAGTGGTGAAGCCATGGTGGAAATGGAGCGGTTAATTTCGATGCTATTGGTGGTGTGGTTGAGCGCTAAATTTAATGTGCGATCAGCATAAATATCAGCCATCGCGGCGGTTTGTTGCTGTTGGTACTGACCTGCAGTTTGTTGTGATAAACGCAGTAAGGTTGGCATATCGCTGCCGTTTAGTCCTTGGACGCTGCCGGTTTTTAGTGCGACTTCGATTGGGTCGGGGATCGGCTCTATGGTTGGCGCAGGCGTAGGTTGGGCTGTGGGCTCTGAAGTTGGACTGATGGTCGGGGTTGAGCTTGGCCCGATTCCTATATTGCCACCGTCAGTGCTGCCTCCACCCGTTAAAGGCGTGCTGCCATTAGTACCGCCACCGCCACCGCATGCCGTTAATATCAGTAAGAGTATGGCGCTGCCGAAGTATTTGGGATTCATAATTTCGCTCTGGGTATTGAAATAAATAACAGCCATGCCGCTGCTGTTGGGCATTTGTCCGTGTTTTTCTTTCATCATATTGAATGTAAGCATATTCTGATATGCTGTTTCGTACTATTTTTATGACATTTATGTTCATTGTCTTGGGGGAAGTTTGTCAGCACGGCAACATCAAACGGTGCAACTCCGTTATTTGCAGGGCTTATATGTACGCTACCGTGATCGTCCTGCTTTATTAAGTGAACTCGAGTATTTGTTTGGTTTGCGCCAAGTTGAGCCCGATAGTTTGTTAGAAATCGCTGCTGAATCGGCTTTGCAATTGAATGAATATTTACACGCGATGGGCGACCCCCATGTAATGAGTTGGGTGGCTAGTCAGATTGATTTGGCTGCTGGTGATGGTTTTATCTATTACTTACGCAGTGCGAATGTATTAGAGGCGGCGATTGCCGAGTTGTTTTGCGATTTGCGCCGATGTTGTTTCCCGATGGTGAGATGCGTGTCGTGAATGAGGCTGAGCAATGGCAGATTCAATTATCACCGTTGCCGCAGTCTGATCGTTTGGGCGGCTTGCTGCGCTATGAGGCGATTGTCGTATGGCTGATTCGGGCGGTGAATTGTATTTTGGACTGTGATATCCGCCCACTTGCGGTGCAAGTGATGACGCACAAAATGGATTCGACAGAGTTAGAGGCGATATGTGCGGCGCCAATTGTTTATCAGGCGGAGTGTTTTAGTGTGGCTTGGCCTCGGCCGTACTTGCAAAGCAAACTCCCAGGGTTTAGCGTGAGTTTGCATTCCACTTTGCAAGCCATGTTCAATCAACGACTGCAGCATTTTCAGGCGCAACATACTTTGCTGAGACGTACTTGGCAGCATTTAGCCAGAGGGCAGCAGTTGGCTTGGGCTGATTTAGCCAATACTGCGCATGCCTTGGGTTTAAGTAGCGCTTCATTTCGTCCGTCAATTGAGTTTAGAGGGGACGAGCTTTCGCCAAATTAGTGTGCAAATGAAGCGTCATCGGGCGATTCATGCGTTGTTAGATCCTAAAGTTCGTCTTGAAGATCTTGCTCATTCCTTGGGTTTTGCCGAAAGGAGTACTTTCGAGCGTGCTTTTGGACTGTGGTTTACTTGGTCGCCAAGTCAATTTCGTCGCGAGCTGAATCGATCTTTTCCGCATCGAGCAAGTGCAAAGTGGCATGTTGCTGAGGCTTGGTTTTTTGCGGAATGCCACTCAAAGCGATTGGATGAGGCTTTGGATCAAGAACTCGTTGTGCTGTCGAAGTTGGCGCCATATTACTTAGATAATCCAAAACATACCGCTTTATTATTGGTCGAGTTAAATCTTTTAGAGATTAATTTTAATCAGGGTATGCATGAGTTTGCCAAGTTTGAATATAGCTTGGAGCCTTATACCTATCGAAATATTTTGTGTTCTTCGCGGGGCATTCCACAATCTTTAGACCAAGCGCAGTATCAGCGAGCATTGCTGGTGGCTAATTTTTCACGGGCGGTGCTTGAAGATTGCGCATTTGCCACCTTGGATGCTGAGCATGGGCTTATGGTTTGGGCGGCTTATTTTCATCGACTAGCGACACCGCTTGAAGATTTACCGTTCGCTGAGCATTGTCGCCGTAGTGCCTTATTGCTGATTTTGTGGGGAGTGAATTCCGACGTATTGTCTTATTTATTGCATTGGTCAAGTCATGCAACGCTCATATCTGATTATTTAGAACACGCTTTAGATTATTTATCTGCTCGATTAGATCAACAAGCACCATCTTATTGTGGATGGCGTGACGAGTATGGATCGCAAGATAAAGTTTATTTGCAATGGGATTTTATTTTGAAAAAAATATACAGGGTTGTTATGGAGAGCACTGATTCAGTGGGTTTTTCTTGGTTTGAGTAATTGCCTAGAACATAATTTATTGATAATTGTTCTTGTTTTCATTTTTTTAATTCGATTGTCAGAGTTAAAGCTCTGGGGCGCGAAGCTGGATAAAGATTTGGCTGATTGTTTATTGTGATTTTGACTTTTTTTAAAATGTACTAAATCGATATCAAATTTGTTATATCCATATTTTTTTTGATTGGGTATTCTTACATAAGGGGCTCCTGAATATAATAATTAAATGGAAATGATCATGTTGATGTCGTTTAAAATTCGTACTCGTTTGTTTTTGTTGAGTGTTTTGGCTTTGTCTGGTATGGCGATCATTATGTCGGTTGGTCTTTATAATCAAAAGCAACTCACATTAGATGATCGAAAGTTTGCGATTAAAAGCCAGGTTGAAACTGCGGTTTCTATTATTAAGCATTATCAAGATTTGAACCGCAGTGGGGTCATGAGCGTCGAGGAAGCGCAAAAATCAGCAATTGCTGCAATGCGTCATGTACGTTACGGCAATGGAGAATCTTTTTTTATTACTGATACGCAACAAGTTTATAAATTGTCACCAAATAAACCTGAATATGAAGGACAAAATAAAAGCACGTTGCAGGATAAAAATGGCAAATTTTTATTGCAAGACTTAACTCGTGCGGCACAACAAGGCGGCGGTTATGTTGATTATTATTTTAGTAAACTAGGTAGTGCTCAAGCATTACCGAAGGTTTCCTATGCGGCCTTAATTCCTGAGTGGAATTGGGTGATTGGCACTGGTGTTTATATTGATGATATTGACGCCGAAATGAAAAATAGATTGATTTGGGGAATCGTTGAGCTAGCCATTTTAGCAATTTTGGTGAGTTTGCTGGCATGGCTGATTACATCGAGTATTTTGCGTCAATTGGGTGGCGAGCCAAGTGAGGGGATCAAGTTGATGCAGCAGCTAGCGCAAGGTGATTTGCAGCTGAAAATGCAGCAGGCGCCAGCGGGGAGTATGTTTGCTTCTTTGGCAGAAATGGCGGCCAGTTTGCGTAAAGTGATGCTGGATGTAAAAAAATGACGCTGATGTTTTGAGCCAACAAGCCACGCAAATCGCGCATTCGAGTCAATCCATTGCCTTGGCAGCTAATCAGCAAACGGATGCAACCAGTGCCATGGCCGCAGCGATGGAAGAACTTACCGTTAGCATTAGCCATATTTCGGATAGCTCTAGCCTTACTGAACAGGCATCGCGGCAAGCCACAGCTTTGTCACGTGATGGTGTTGAGCAAGTGGCAATGGCAACAACGACGATGGAGCATATTGCTGCGAGTGTGACACAAGCAAGCGGCCAAATTCGGGCGTTAGACACTCAAACGAGAGAGATTTCGGGTATTGCCGCGGTCATTAAAGATATTGCGGGACAAACGAATTTATTGGCTTTAAATGCTGCGATTGAGGCTGCACGCGCAGGTGAGCAAGGGCGAGGTTTTGCGGTGGTGGCCGATGAAGTTCGAAAACTAGCAGAACGAACCGCTAATGCCACAGTGCATATTGAAACCATGCTTAATGCGATTCAAGGTGAAACCGTGAATGTGGTGACGGTGATGGATGAGGCGATTCCGCAGGTGGTTCGTGGCGTGGCGTTGGCGCAGCAAGTTAAACAATCACTGAGCCAAATTCAAGAGGGGGCCGAAGCCACACTGACACATTTGCATGAGGTTGCATCAGCAACGCGCGAGCAAAGTTTGGCCAGTAATAGTATTGCGATGCGCGTGGAGGATATTTCGCAAATGGTGGAGAAAACCAGTAGCGCGATTGCGCAAACGGCGAAAAATGCGAGCCAAGTGGAGCAAGTGGCAATTCAACTGAATCGGGCTGTGGGGCAGTTTAAGGTGTAACTAAGCGGCTGTGTTGCTTTATGCAAAGGAACACAGCCGCTGGTTTTTTAATGTAAAGAGGGTTTATTGCTTGATTGCTGATCAAGCTGATTAATCCAATCGCCACCTAGACTGAGATATAAATTCGCCGCACTACTCAAATACGCGACTCGTGCAGAGGTTGCCGATTGCTGAGCTGAATAAGCTTGGCGCTGTGCATCGAGAACGGTTAAATAAGGTGCCAAACCGCCGTTGTATTGCAGTGATGCCAGCGTTGAATATTCCAGATTGGTATTGACCAGCTGTGTCAGTGATTTTAGGGTTTTTCCATCGGCTTGGTAGCTCGATAAGGCATTCTCTACATCAGCAAAAGACTGTTGTATCGTTTGTAAATAGCGCTGCTCTGCCGCTTGAGTTTGTGCTTCGGCGCTTTTGACTTGCCCTTGCGTTGAGCCGCCTGAAAAGACGTTGCCACTGGCTTGTGCGGCTAAACTCCAGATTGAGCTACCTGCTTTGAGTACATTATTTAATTGCTCACTAACCCCTCCCGCTAAGCTAGTGAGTGATATTTGTGGAAAGTATGCTGCTCGTGCTACGCCAATTTGTGCGTTGGCAGCTTCAAGTTGTCTTTCTGCTTCTAAGATATCAGGGCGATTACTGAGCAAATTTGAAGGTAGGGCACTAGGTACAATTGGCGCACTCAAGCTTTCGAGTGTTTTTCCTCGAACAATTGGACCTGGATTACGTCCTAATAGAATCGACAGTGCATTTTCTGTGCTGACAATGGCTTTTTTCTATTGGGGGGATATTCGCTTCGGCTTGTTGGTATTGGCTTCGAACTTGCTCAAGTGTAATCCGTGCAACTACGCCATATTTGAATTGTAATTCAAATAATTCTATGGTTTTTTGGTAGCTATTGAGGGTATTTTGGGCGATGCGAAGTTGTTGATCTAGACCAAGCAACTGTAAGTAGGTTTGAACTGTGGATCCTGCTAGGCTTAGTAACACGCCACGTCTTGCTTGTTTGCTCGCCTCTAATTGCGCGTTAGCCGATTCACTTTGTCTGCGTAATCCACCCCATAAATCGATCTCCCAGTTCACATTTCCTAAGAGTTGATAGTTTTTAGTGACTTGCTGTCCGCCAGCTAGGCGCTCCGCAGCGGATCGTCCACGCGTTACGTTAGCTTGATAGCCAATCGATGGAAAAAAAGCAGATCGGGCGACGGCGAGTTCGCCCTCAGCAGCATTGACATTAGCTAGCGCAATTGCCAAATTTCGATTGTTAAGAACGGCTTCTTCGACATAAAGGTCAAGTTGTGGATCATTAAATTGTCGCCACCAAGCGGTATCTAATACCTGTTGACCAGTACTGCTGGGTGCAAACATGAAGCTGTCGGGAATCTCGGCTATTGGTCGTTTAAAGTCGGGCCCAATAGCGCAAGCAGAAAGTAGTGTAATAGCAACTAAAGGAGTGAGATATTTCATTGTGGCTGCTCCTCTGAAGCGTTTGCATCAGGCTTTGCTTCTTCTTTAGTGGGCTCTATGGCTTTTTTGTTTCTTTCACGCCAACTTTCGAAGTGGTAGTAAAACAATGGGACAAAAATTAATGCAAGAGAAGAAAGTAAAACCATCCCACCAATAATGCCAGTGCCAATCGAATGGCGTGCATTGGCGCCACTTCCTGATGCAAGTGCCAAAGGTAATGTGCCTAACATAAATGCAAGCGAAGTCATAATAATGGCGCGTAAGCGTAATTCACCTGCTTCAACAGCGGATTCAAGTAAACTATGGCCAGCTTGATGCTGTTTGATAGCAAATTCTACAATTAAAATTGCGTTTTTTGCCGCCAAACCCACTAAAACCAATAAGCCGATTTGCATATAAACATCATTATCTAGTCCGCGCAACCAAGTAAAAATCAAGGCCCCCAGCAAACCAAAAGGGACGGCACAGATGACAGCAGCGGGGAGCGACCATGATTCAAATAGCGCCGCTAAGATCAAAAAGACCATCAAAATACCGAGCAAGAAAATATAAATCGAATCGTTGCCCGAAGTCGTTTCTGAATAAGATAATCCCGCCCATGCGTAGCTATAACTGCTTGGTAATGTTGCTGCAGCGACTTCTTCTAGGGCTGAGATTGCTTGGCCTGAACTGTAACCTGGTTTGGGTGAGCCAATAATGTTGACTGCTGGAAACCCATTAAAGTGGGACATGATTGTTGGACCATTGACGAAACTCATATTCACCACCGCAGACAAAGGCACCATGTCGCCACTTTGTGAACGGGTATAAATTTGATCAATGTCTTCTGGTTTTTGCCGGTAGCGAGCTTCTGCCTGCATGGTGACATCCCAAACACGGCTGTATTGATTAAACTGACTCACCCTTAATGAACCAAACTGGGCTTGTAGCGCAGATAAAACGTCAGAGATAGGTACACCAATTAGGTTGCTTTGCTCTCGGTTAATCGTAACTTTGAGCTGTTGGCTATTGGCATTAAAAGTGCTGGTTAGACCTGTTAATTCTGGCCGCTTACTGGCCGCAGCGACAAACTTTTGCAGCACTTGCTGCATTTGTTCTGGGGTATCTGTCCCTTTGTTTTGCAACCAAATTTCAAAGCCACCAGAAGTACCTATGCCTGGTATCGGAGGGGGAACTAGTGGAATAACATATCCACTAGATATACCTTTAGTTTCTTTGGCTATTTGTTCAGTCACAGCAAATACAGATTCTGAATCAGACTTCCTCTCGCTAAATGGCTTTAAGCCAATAAATGCAGTTGCTGCATTGGTTTTAACTTGTCCATCGAGCATGCTAAACCCATTAATCATGGTGTTGTAACTAACAGAAGGATTGTCGCGAATTATTTTGTTGAGTTTCTCACTTGTTTTTATGGTTCTTTGCAAGCTTGCTGCTTCGGGCATCATCAGCGCCGCTAGCATATAGCCTTGGTCTTCTTGCGGCACAAAGCTAGTTGGCACGATTCTGAACAATTGCCACAAACCAACAACCATAACGCCCAATAGCAAAACAGAAAGTGCTGAACGCCGAATAATCGTATGTGAAATCACCCCATATGATTTCGTTAGTTGAACAAACCAATTATTAAACCAAGCAAAAAAAACCTTTGGTCGGTGGTGATGTGCGTTTGAGTAAGATGGCGCAAAGTGTTGGCGTAAGTGTGAGTGCTGTTACACCAGATATTAATACGCCACTTGCAATGGTGGTGGCAAATTGCTTGTAGAGTTGGCCTGTGGTGCCAGATACAAACAATGCTGGGATGAAAACGGCTGAAAGAACGAGCGTCATACTTAAAACCGCCCCAGAGACCTCGTCCATTGAAAGGATTGCGGCGTCTTTTACTGACATTTCTGGGTGTTCATGAAGGGTGTGTTCTACGTGCTCAATGACGACAATAGCATCATCGACCACTAACCCAATTGCGAGTACCAAGCCAAACAAAGTTAATAAATAAATAATAGAAAACCCCATTGCTGCTAAGCCAATAAATGCGCCCAATAGAGAGACAATAATTGCAATCGTCGCAATGACAGTGGCCCGTAGGTTTTGTAAAAATAAATACATTACAAAAATAACCAGTATCAATGCTTCAAATAATGTGATAACAACTTCCTTTATTGAATCTCGGACAAAGTCTGTTGTATCTAAAGCGATGGTATAGTCTAAGCCACTTGGAAAATCTGCTTTTGTAGCATTAAGTGTTTCACGGATGGCATTCGAAACATCAATGCTATTCGCTCCGGCTTGAAGGTATACACCAATCGCAGATGTGGGTTTATCATTAAATACATTTTCACCTGAGTAATATTGTCGGCCAAATTCGACTTTTGCTACGTCTTTTAAATGGACAATTGCATTGCCATTTTGGGACGCTTTAATAATCATATTTTCATAAATGCTTGGGTCGGAAAAAGCACCATCGGTTACGACTGGGAAGGTCATTTCAACCTGACCTTCATTGGGCGCTTGTCCGATTTGCCCTGCACCAACCAGCGCATTTTGACTGGCAATTGCTGATTTAATATCACTGGTTGTAACGCCTAAAGAGGCCATATTGCGAGGGTTTAACCAAACACGAATTGCTTGGTCTGGCGAGCCAAATAAAGTGGCTTGTCCAGCGCCAGGAACTCGTTTAATTGCATCCATAATATTGATGTTGGTGTAATTATCGAGCTGAGCTGAAGACATTTCCCCCGATTTATCATAAACAGCAATCACCATTAAAATACTCGAAGACTGCTTTTCTACCGATACACCGTTTTGAGAAACAATTGCTGGCAATTGTGGTAATGCGCGATCTACTCGATTTTGTACTTGAACTTGAGCAATGTCAGGATCTGTTTCTAGATTGAAGTAAGCCGTAATGGTAATGGTGCCGCTCGATGAGCTGCTTGACTTCATATACAGTAAATTATCAACCCCAATAATTTGTTGTTCGATAGGGGCGGCGACAGTTTGTGCGACAGTTTGTGCATCAGCGCCAGGATAATTGGCGGTGATTTGTATTTGCACTGGTGCAATCACCGGGTATTGCTCGACGGGCAGGCTATATAGCGCCAAAGCACCCACACAATTGAAATGACAATGGAAATTACTGCGGCAAAAATTGGCCGTTCAATAAAAAATCGAGAAAACATAGTAGGCCTCGTTTATTTTTTTGCCGCAGAAGGGGTGTCAATAGTCCTGAGTTAGACCAAGGGATTTATTCATTTCTGCTGCATTTAACGGAGTCACTTTGAGTGGTGCTTCTGGGCGCAAGGTGGTTACGCCATCGACGACAACTTGTTCGCCAGCATTTAAACCACTGTTGACAAACCAGCCTAAGCCTCGCCATTGTCCGGTTGTAACTGGGCGATATTCCGCTTGTGTGAATTTTTACCGACAACCCAAACATAATTGGTTCCTGCGCCTTGCTGGACTGCTCGTTGCGGTAACAAAATGGCGTTTGGACGAATAGCACCTTTTAAGACTACATTGACATATTGATTGGGTAATAAGGCGCCATTAGGGTTGTCTACTGAGGCCCTGACCATGAAAGTACCGGTATTACTATTATAAAAAGGCGAGGCAAAAGTGAGTTTGCCCCTTTGAGCATAAATTTGATTATTTCCAAGTAAAATTTCTGCTTCATATAGTCCGTTTGTAGGCGCACGTAGCAAACCTTTTTTTATTGCTTCTGTTTGGCTTTTGGCGTTGATTCTCTGAAACGCTAAAATTAATCCACATTGGTGATAGCGTTGCGACGGTGGTCATTTTGCTATTACTAGCATCGATATAAGTGCCAACAGAAGGAATTGCCATGCCGCTGATGCCATCAACTGGGGAAGTAATCACGGTGTAGCTTAGATTTAATTCGGCTTGCGTTACGTTGGCTCTCGCTTGGCTTACGCTTGCTTTTGCTTGCTGAAAAGTCCCTATGGCATTATCAAGGTCAGCCTGGGAAGCTGCGCCGCGTGGTGTTAATTCGTTATATCGGTTTAAAGTCAGTTGCGCGGTATTTAGAGCGGCTTGATTATTGGCCAGCTGAGCGCGAGCTGCATCTAATGCAGCTTGAAATGGTCGTTGATCAAGTTTAAATAAAACTTGATTTTTAGTGACTTTGCCACCTTCGGTATAATTTTTACTGTCAAGGTAACCAGAGACTCGAGCGTGAATGTCAACATTTTGCGAGCTTTCGACACGTGCCACAAAAGGAAAGTCAACCGGTATATCTTGAGGCGCAATCGTGATCGCAGTTACTGCAGTTACTGGGATATTCGGTTTTTCAGATTTTTTGTCACAGCCAGTTAAAGTAATGAGGGTTGCAATAAAAAAGCTGCTATACCATCTTGCATGAGTGTTGCGCTGAGTCATGCAGTTCATATTTCTCTCCGATATATATTGAGTGAAGCAGCTTTAATGTTAATTAGACTGTTTATTGCACTCATTTTAAAAATTTTAATTTATTCGGTATTAGCAATTGTTAGGTATGGCCTATTTTTTAAAAGAGACCATTACCTTTTTATTGTTTTAATTTAATTTACGGCGTATAAATTTAAGCCCAATTCTTTTGCAATGTAAGCAACCATTAACTGACCACGAACACTATTGCCAATTGGATCAAGGGGAGGGGAGAAGCCGGCAATGGCTAATTGCCCAGGAGCAATGGCTAAAATACCGCCACCGACGCCACTTTTTCCGGGCAATCCAACAACGGTATAGGCCCAATCTCCAGAACTATCATAAAGGCCTTCCATTGTCATTTCGGCTAAAATACGAGGCACATTTTCAGTTTTCAATACCCTTTGTTTATTTAAAGGGTTAATACCGCCTGCCGCCAATGTTGCGCCCATGACGGCCAAATCTTTCGTTGAGATTAAAGTCGAGCATTGTCGGGTGTAGACATCGCAAGCTTCCATTGGGTCTGAATACATCGTTCCGGCAGAATAAAGCAGCCAAGCAATCGCGCGATTATGGAAGTTAGTCGTTTGCTCCGAACGATTAATTTCTTCGCTAAGTGCAATCTGCCGTCCTGCAAGTTGGCTTTGCATGCCTAAAATACGTGACCAACGCTCTTCAGGACTATTTGCTTTGATCAAGCTCACTGTTGCCATCGCACCAGCATTCACAAGTGGTGACAGTGGTTTTCCACCATGTAACTCAAGTGCCATTACAGAGTTGAAAGGTAGGCCTGTTGGGTCTGCGCCAATTTTGTGTTATGTACTTCCTCAGCCCCAACGTCTTCAAGAGCGAGTGCCAATGAAAATACTTTGGAGATCGACTCTAAAAGCAAATTCATAATTTGAATCGCCGCATTCAAAAACTGTGCCATCTTTGGTAACTACCGTCACACCCGCTAGCGAAGAAGGTACTGATGCGAGATAAGGAATGTAGCTCGCATTTTCACCACCCGCAGCTTGTGCAAATTTATCGTATGCCTCTTTAACTACTGCGGCTATTTTTGCGTGATCCAAGCTCATTGTCCCACCCCTTTATTTTCATCTAAGACCACCACTTTGGTTTGAACTTCACTTGGATTACGGCCTTCTAATTCCCAACCAAATGCTTCAAAGTCACTCGCACCTTCAGTTGTTTTCCAATGTGGTTTACGGTTGGCATAAATTAATAGTGGTATTGCGACAAAAATGACATTGCCAGCGATGAGAATACCGATATAGGTACTTGGGCTACCTACTGAAATTTGTGATGGAGGTACGAATGACAAAATAAATGCGACCATTGCGCCAACTAAACCTGCGCCGGCAAAAATCCACATCCCTGCACTGCCAAATGGCACAGCATATGGACGTTTGGTGACTGGTTCAGTGTGGCGCAGATGGATTGCAGCGGAGAACATTAAGAAATACATGATTAAGTAAAGCGTTACAGTTAATTGGCTTAAGATTTGATATGCAGCTTGTACCGATGGCAAAATGACAAACATAACGGCCAAGAAAGTAACGACTAAGCCTTGGCAAATCAAAAGATTTGATGCCACGCCATTTTTATTGAGCTTTTGGAAAAACGGAGGTAAATATCCTGCGCGGCCAACTACAGCAATGGCAGCTGATGGGCCAGAAACCCACACAGTTACACCACCAATCACACCTGCAAATAGCGCTAATGCAACAATAGATCCTGCCCATGGAATGCCATACATGCGGAAAAAATCGTTGTAAGCGACTAGCAGACTTTGCGTTAAATTAATCTCACTTTGTGGTACGACGAGGCCAATGGCTAGTGTTCCGAGCACAAAAATAGCTACAGTCGCTAGAGATGAAATTAAAATTGCTAATGGATAGTTTCGACTTGGGTTGTCAATTTCTTTAACGTGGATAGCATTCATTTCCATACCAGCATAAAAAAGGAAAATACCAGCAGCTAAAACCAAATTATCAAATTTAGAAAAATCAGGAATCAGCTTCTCCCAACCTAATTCAATATGAATTGGACGGCCTTCAATTAAATAAATGGCACCCAATAAAATAAGAATTGCCGCAGGAATGATCGTACCAATAAGGCCGCCCCATTTACTAATTGCTGATGACGATTTAACGCCTCGTAATGTGACTAATGTTGCGCCCCAATAAACAACAAGAACCGCAATAATGGTATATACCGAGTTTTCAGAGAGTGCGACGTCCCACGTTTTATTTGGACCAACAAATGCCAGCGAAACCCATGCAAAGGTGAGAACGGTAGGAAACCAAATCGTTGATTCCACCCATAATAAAAAGATCGCAACAAAGCCCCAGCGAGGTCCAAAGGCTTCGCCTACCCAGCGAAATACCCCGCCTTTTTGTGGCCAAGCTGTCGCTAACTCTGCAGCAACAATTGAAACAGGGATTAAAAAGAAAACTGCAGCAAAGATGTAATAAAAAATCGAAGTTAATCCATATTCTGCTTCTGCAGGTAGTCCGCGAAGGCTTACCACTGCAGTTATGTTCATAATTGCTAATGTCATTACACCGAGCGTGGCTTTGCGTAAAGTGCCACTCTTAGCAGGGGCTGCGGTAGTCATAGGTTTCTCCAATTATTGTTTCTATTTGAATTTAGAAAGCAAAAAATTTTTTGAATTACATTTGAAAATTTAAAACATCAGTGTTGAACGTAATGAAAGTGTCCAAGCACTATTCCTAGTTGGATCCGCACCAGGGTTATGAACATATTGCACATCGGGAGTAATGAGCAAACCCTTTGCTACAGTCCAATTCCAATACAATTCAATTAATTTTTCATTGCGTAATTGCTTTTGGTTTGATGTGTTTTTTGCTGGATCGCTATAGCCAAACGCTAAACCTATTTGATCAGTAGGACTGCGTTGAAGTGGATTGTTGAGTGCTGTACCTAATGCATAAGAGCTTTTGATCGCTGTGGTATACCCAGAAGCCCGATTCGCCCTGCCAAATATCGCCCATGAGTCATTTAAATTTTGAGCCGCATTAAATGACCATCCATGGCTCTTGGGTGATTGCAATTGAACACTAGGTACTTGGTAATAAGTCATTGAGTATTGAGCTGACCCAAGTCCTTCAAATTTCGGGGTCCATTGAGCATAGGCAAACCATGAATAGCCACCATCACCAAAGTGCTTAGTTGATAGTGTTGCCCCGCTGATGTTGTCCGCGCTTTGAAAACCAGTTGCAAACTGCAGTGTGCTACTTGGATTAATTTGTATATAGGAGCCTAAACCAGCAACAGCATAAGTGGTGTACCATTTTGACTTAAAATATCATTATTAAAATTTTGCTGTTGGCTCCCTAAATATTGATTGCCATCAAAATTATAAAAAGGATATTGTCCTATAGAAATCAAGACTTTATTACCTGGTAATGCTTGAGTGTAAGTCAATTGGGCAAATGTATTTTGCCGTGTGCCAAAATCGTTATTGGGGGTCACTAATCCTAAATTGTTTTGGAGATCTGCACCATTTTGATTGGTGCTGTATCGAACCCAAGTGTAGGCAAACTGTAATGAGCCAGTACCAATAGTATTATTTTGAAATAGCGTCCAATCTAATGATGGTGTCGCTAGCCATTGTCCAGCTGGGCTACCGCCGCTTGGTCGACCCCATTGTTGTAAGTAACTCAGATCCATTGACCATGAGATATGGTCTTCTTTGGCTGTTTTGGTTTTAAATGCTGAATATTCGCCATAGAGATCACTTGCATCCTGATATAAAGAATGCCTAGCTGTTGCGCGATCAATATTGTCTTGGATACGGCTAATTTTATGAACGTCTTCGGCATCTGAAGATTCTTTAGTTGACGAATCACTTTGAGCCGATGCAATTTGAGCCGCACTTATTAAAGCAATTCCACTCGCAATTTTAAATACGTACTGACTACGACGTGTTCGCATAATCTTCCCCTAATTGATTAGGATGCTACAAAATCAATCAGTTAGATTTCAAAGTAATTCATCAGCAGCGCTAAGATGAATAAATTCATATAGAACGACTGCTGATGATTCTTTAAATAGTAAAGTTTTTTTTTAGTGTTTAAAACCACTGGCTTCTTCTTCTGATAGCGGCACGGTAACAGGATGTTTGCTGAGATGCGCTACGGCTTCTTTATAGTCTTTCAGCAATAAGCTGGCGAGATCACGACTAAAACCATGACGAACTAAAATGCGTTGTACTGGAGTATTTTCTAAATGAGCCGGTAAGGTATAAGCAGGTACTAACCAGCCGCGCATGCGCAGGCGATCGGCAAGATCAAATAAACTAAAGTCATGATCAAGACCATCTTTAAGTTTCCAAGTCAGCGCTGGAATGCCTTGTTTGGGGTCGCCGTTATAAATGATTTCAAATGGCCCCATTTTGCTAATTTCATCGGACAAGAACATCGCCGTGTCATAGCAGGCTTGGTGAATCTTACGGTAGCCTTCTTTGCCAAGACGCAATAACGTATAGTATTGCGCAACAATTTGTCCGCCCGGACGAGAGAAATTCAAGGCAAATGTTGGCATTTGGCCGCCAAGATAATTCACATTGAAAATCAAATCTTGAGGCAAATCTGTTTTGTCACGCCAAATAACCCAACCTACACCGAGTGGCGCTAAACCAAATTTATGGCCAGAAGCATTAATTGATTTCACGCGTGGCAAACGGAAATCCCAAACGAGCTCTGGATAAGTAAATGGAGCAAGAAAACCACCACTAGCACCGTCAATGTGCATGGAGATATTCAGCCCCGTGTCTTTTTGCAATTGATCTAAAGCATCGCTGATTTCTTTTACTGGCTCATATTGGCCGGTAAAGGTAATACCCAGTGTGGGAACCACGCCGATGGTATTTTCATCACAACGCTTAAGCACTTCTGCTGCATTCATTACAATCCGGCCGTTATCCATGGGGATTTCACGAATTTCAATGTCCCAGTAGCGAACAAACTTATGCCAACAAATTTGTACTGGCCCAGTGATTAAATTTGGTTTGTCATACGGTTTGCCAGCCGCTTTTTGTCTAGCACGCCATTGCCATAACAATGCCAGTCCACCCAGCATCGCCGCTTCGCTAGAGCCAGTTGTTGAAGTGCCAAGAGTATTACTGGCATCAGGTGAGTTCCATAAATCCGCAATCATATGAACACAACGAGCTTCTATTTCTGCTGTTTGTGGATATTCATCTTTATCGATCATATTCTTATCGATCGTCATATCCATGATTTGATGGACTTCAGGCTCTGCCCATGTTTGGCAGAATGTGGCTAAATTTTGTCGTGAATTACCATCAAGCATGAGCTCATCGGTAACTACTTGCAGTACATGGCGAGCTTCGTGCTCTTGTGCGGGCATTTTGTATTTTGGCAAAGCGACTGATAGATCATTTGAAGCAAAAACTTCATCCAATAAATCGCTTCGTACTGATTTTTTCTCGTGCAGCATTTTTAATCCTCTAGATGATGATTCATAGCTTATGGCTAGATAACCGCCAGTTAAAATGGATTTAGCGCTTATTTATAGATCATAAATTCAAGTCTGTATTCCATTCTAGCGTGTGGAATTAAATTCTTACGTGATTATTTTTAATGCTTTCATTTTATATAATTAGTTTGTTTTTATATGTAAGTGATATTAGCTATTTATTTATCGCATAGTTAGTGGGTGTTAGTGTTTTTTATGGCGGTATTGCTCTATAAGTCCATATTTATAAGGATTCTAGAGATATACCCAAATAAAATAGGGTAAAAAAAATATTTTGTGTTTTTTTATTTATGGAAAATAGCCTGATATATAGTAAGAAGCACGATGGGCTTTGGGTGAGGATTTTGAGCGTGAAAGTACTTTTTCCATAAAAAAACAACCGCTTAATTTTTAATCTGACTGGTTGGGGCTTGCATGAAAATTTTGAGTGGTATTTTTTACATCAGATGTTTTTTGTAAGCTGGTGTTGGATTTTTGTATGGTTTTTTGTTTTTGTCAGGCACGATGAGGTGGGGTAAGTGCTGCGGATACGAGTACAAAACTAAAGTTTGCGCTCAGTTAGGGCTGCTGAGCGCATTTTCAATGCGAAACGAAGTGCAGTTAAATCCAAAATTCACCTTGGCCAATTTGATGAACTTGTCCACTGACCTTGATGCTTGTATCTACATCAAGTTGTAAACGAGCGATGCGATCAATGCGGTGGCCTTGTTCCACGATGAGGCTAAAGGGCGTTGGTTTATTTTGTGCGAGCAAAAAGCCACCTAAGTTGGCGCAGGCTGAGCCAGTACCAAAATCTTCAGCAGATACGCCATTTTGATTCCAAAAATAACGCGCAATGACTGTTTCCCCAGCGTAAGCCCAGACCAATGCACCCGCACGCCCTTCTAAATTGATGGCCACTTGCATGAACTGCTCCGAAATAGGCTGGCAAGCGGCGACGCTATCGGCACGATCTAATTGAATAATTAACTGCTCTGTGCCGCAATTAACAAATAGTGGTTGTTCCACAATATGACTACTGCAGATACCCAGGGCGCTCGCGAGTGCAGTTAATTCGGGGCCATCGCGATAGCTGGGTGAATTGGCGGTGAGTGTGACTTGATGACCATCGACTTGCACAGGGATTAATCCCGCTTTCATTTGCAGTGTGAGCTGTGGACGGCCTTGAGCAATCACAAAGGCGGTGCCAAGCGTTGGGTGGCCTGCAAATGGCATTTCATAGCTGGGGGTGAAAATACGTACGGCCGCATCTGCTTGATCACTCGGCGTGACAAAAGTGATTTCAGAAAGATTCATCTGCTGGCCAAGCGCGGCCATTTCTGTGGCTGTTATCGCGCTAGCATCGGGAAAAACCGCCAGCGGGTTGCCGGAAAACAAGTGTTCGGTCGTAAAAACATTGACGAGCTGATATTGTATTTTTCTCATTCTTGTCCCTTAGGTATATGCATATAGCTTATTAAATGAATGGCTTATATGGTTATACCTATCAAATTTCAGATTATTTAAGATTGATCAATAAGTGTGATTAGTCCACTTTTGTTCTGGAATCTTCACGCAGCGCATAAATCATCCACTGAATGCAGCACTCCGCTTGTATAATATTGGGTTTCGCCTCTTTGCAGCTTCAAAATTACTCCATGATTCGTAAATTTATCGGCAAGGTGCTACGGCGCCCAGGACGGCGTGTCGTGCACGCCAAGCATTATGGTATTCGCCGTGATCAACTGCACTCTGGTGCGTTGAAAGTCTGTGATCGTCTGCAAGCGGCGGGTTACGAGGCGTATATCGTGGGCGGAGCAGTGCGTGATTTATTGCTTGGTAAGTCACCCAAAGATTTTGACGTTGCGACTAGCGCTACGCCGGAGCAGGTGCGGCATATCTTTAATCGTTCGCGCATTATTGGCCGCCGTTTCCGAATTGTGCATGTGCCATTTTATGATCGCGGCGGTGAAGAGATTATTGAAGTGACCACCTTCCGTGGTAGCGCAGAGTCCCCCACCGATGCCAGTGGACGAATTATTCGTGACAATGTCTATGGCACGATTGCTGAAGATGCTGATCGTCGTGACTTTACGGTTAATGCCTTGTATTACGATCCAAACACCGAAGAAATCATTGATTTTCACCACGGTATCGAAGATTTAGAAAAGCAGCAGTTGGTGATGATTGGTGATCCGGTTAAACGCTATCACGAAGACCCAGTCCGGATGCTGCGTGCCGCACGATTATCGGCCAAATTGGGTTTGGCGATTGCGCCAGATACCCGCAAGCCAATTCGTGATCATGCCGCTTTACTGGAGAACATCCCGTCAGCGCGATTGTTTGATGAAATGATGAAGTTATTGCTGTCGGGCAAAGCTTGGGATTGTATGCAAGCGTTGCGGGCGCATGGTTTACATCAGCCGTTGTTTCCATTGTTGGACAAGCTGCTTTCTCAACCAGAAACTGCCAAGTTTTTACAAAAAGCACTTGAAAACACCGATCAGCGCTTAGCTGATGATAAGCCGGTTTCGGCTGGATTTTTGTTTGCCGCTTTACTTTGGCACGAAGTCGAAGCGCTTTGGCAAAAGCGTCTTGCTGCCGGTGAAACCAAAATCAGCGCCTTGATCGACGCGATGAATGACGTTGAAAGTAAAGTTAGTAAACGTTTAGCGGTGCCTAATCGCTATAGTGCGGCAATGAAAGAAATTTGGTTATTGCAGCCGAGATTTGAGCAACGGGTTGGTCTGCGTCCGTTCCGATTATTAGAGCAAGCGCGGTTTCGGGCGGCGTATGATTTCTTACTATTTGCGCGCCGATTGCGGTTTAGTGGAAAAATCATTGGCCGATTGGTGGACGCAATTTCAAGTGAGTGACGAAACCGAACGAACGGCGATGATTGACTTGGCGGCCAAAAATGGCCAATCGGGTGATGCGCCCGCCAAACGTCGTAAACGTAGTCGTCAGCGTAAACCTGCGGCTCTAAAGCAGTCTGGAAACTAAAGCGATGAAAATTTTTGTCGCTTTAGGCGCGCCCAATTTGGGTGATCCAATCGCCCAACTCAATACAGCATTGGCCAGCTTAGCTGCTTGGCCAAAAATGACGCTGGTGCGCAGCTCGTCTTTTTATCGTAGCGCTGCAGTGGGTTATACCCAACAACCGGATTTTGTGAATGCGGTTTGCGAAATCGATACCGAGTTGACTGCGCTTGACGTTTTGGCGGCTTTACTCTCGATTGAGACCCAAAACGGCCGTGCTCGTGAATTTAAAAACTCACCCCGCACCTTGGATTTGGATTTGATTTTGTATGGTCAAGCGCAATATGACTTGGCAGACTTGCAAGTTCCTCATCCACGGATGCACCAGCGGGCATTTGTTTTGCAGCCCTTGTTGGAAATCGCGCCTGAAATTGAAATTCCACAACTCGGTCCTGCGAAGCACTTTCTTGCTGGCGTGGCCGAGCAAGTGTTGACGCGCATTCCTCAGAAAGCCACGCTTGCGGCTTAAATGTATCGATTTTCTGATCTATCTCCATTAGGATTGGTGCACTTTGCGGGGACGGCCCAATTTGCCGTCATCGCAGCGCCAACAGCAGCATCAAAAGTGCTGATCTTTTAACTGCATGGATATCGAACCATGAAGACGACTCTGACTACATTACAAAAAATGAAACAAGATGGCCAAAAAATAGCCATGTTGACTTGCTATGACGCTAGCTTTGCGACGCTATTGGATGCCGCAGGCGTGGATATTTTTTTGGTTGGTGATTCGCTTGGCAATGTGATCCAAGGGCATCGCTCAACTTTGCCGGTGACCATGGATGATATGCATTACCACACACAGGCAGTGGCGCGTGGCACGCAATCGGGTCTAGTTTTGGCTGATCTCCCCTTTGGTAGTTATCAAATTTCACACGCCCAAGCCTATGAAAACGCCGCACGGTTGATGGCTGCTGGTGCTGAAATGGTCAAAATTGAAGGCGGTGCAGTCATGGTCGATACCGTTCAATTTTTGGTGCAACGCGGTATTCCAGTCTGCGCACACATCGGCTTACAGCCGCAATCGGTGCATGTGTATGGCGGATATAAAGTACAAGGCAAAACGGAATTAGAAGCTGAAGTGCTGTTACGCGATGCATTGGCATTACAAGCCGCAGGTGCCAGCATGGTGTTGATGGAAATGGTGCCGGCCTCAGTTGCCAAAACAATTACCGAATCGCTGTCTGTCCCTACAATTGGTATTGGTGCTGGCGTTGATGTCGATGGCCAGGTGCTGGTGCTGTACGACATGCTCGGCGTGTATCCTGGTAAGAAAGCCCGTTTCGTGAAAAACTTTATGAGCGGCAGCCATAGTATTCAAGGCGCGGTTGAAGCGTATGTGAAAGCGGTAAAGGGCTTAACTTTCCCCGCCGAAGAGCATTCGTTTTAATTAAAAATCGGATCACGAATAGGACGAACAAGGCCGAATTAAAGCTTAAGCCGTCGTTTTAATCGGCCAATTGCGGTGTCTCTCCTGTGTTTATATTGTCGCGCTCAGGGTTTCGTTGCTTTCGTGCTCCGGTCGTTGTTATCTACCTTCAAATTTCAGTCATCACACACCATGAAAATCATCCATACGATTGCAGAACTTCGCGCTTGGCGCAAAACCGTGGGCACGGTGGCTTTTGTGCCGACAATGGGTAGTTTGCATGCGGGGCATATGTCGCTCATCCATGCGGCAAAAGCCGCTGCGGAACATACCGTCGTGAGTATTTTTGTGAATCGCTTGCAGTTTGGTCAAGGCGAGGACTTTGATCGCTATCCGCGCACGCTAGAAAACGACGCGGCACTGATCGCCGAGCAAGGTGGCGTGGATGTGATTTTTGCTCCGGACGAGAAAGAACTGTATCCGAATGTGATTCAGCAATATCAAGTCACACCACCAGCAATTGCAGAAGAACTCTGCGGTGCGTTCCGCCCAGGGCATTTCCGTGGCGTCGCGACGGTGGTGACTAAATTATTCAATATCGTTGAAGCCGATATTGCGTGTTTTGGTAAAAAAGATTTCCAGCAATTATTTGTCATTCAGAGCATGGTGAAAGATCTGAATATGAATATTCAAATCTTGCCGGTTGATACCGGCCGTGCCGAAGATGGTTTGGCTTTGTCCTCACGCAATGCGTTTTTAAGCGCCGATCAGCGCAATGAGGCGCCGCGTTTATATCATCATTTATCGCGGATGAAAGCGGCAATTGAAGCGGGGGATCGGGATTATTCTAAACTCGCGGTGCAAGCGGTCACTGATTTACGCGTGCGCGGTTGGCATGATATTGATTACGTCGATACACGAAATGCCGAAACGTTAAAAGCCGCCTCAAATACTGATCACAAGTTAGTGATATTGATTGCCGCTCGGATCGGCAGTACTCGACTTATCGATAACATTGAAGTTAATCTCGACTAAATCGTAAATCACGAAAATTAAAAAATCATCGTCACCATCATGGCGATGATTTTTTTATGCAAAATGAAACTGACAATTAAATATAATATCGGCTAAGTTCAATTTTTTAGGCTTTCTTCATCTAGTTCAGCGCCTTTGATTCTTCGCAATAAAGCCCACAATCGGCGCTGCTTTTTCTCGGTCAATAATTCTATTTGTGCTAATAAGTCATATTCGCTGCGTAATTGAATTTGATGGCTATTGGCAAATAAATGCGCTGCTTCACTGACATGACCGCGGTGCAAGATCAAACCTTCGGTTGCTCTCTCATGCACCATAACGCCAAGAAAATGCCGGATTTCGACGAGATCAATAATTGCGAGTGTGCTGCAATGAATTACTTTGCTAATGATTTCATTTTTCCAAATTAAGATATCAAGACTATTATTAACCCCCATGGTAAATAATGAGTATTTGATACCTTTAACTTGATAGTAGGCAATACACAACTGCTTGAATTGCTGTTCGTTTAGATTTTTAATTAAATCAATTCGCCAGGTCGATCGTTCAAGGTATTGACTAATAGCGGAGAGGGTTATTTTTTTTAAACTGTGTGGTGCTTTCTTTGATTTGAGTGCGATGCCGAGATGATAGATTGGGTTTGTTTTCTTTGTTGATAAAAATAAATAAAATTATTGAGAAATAACATAGGCTGACAATAAGAAAGATGGCCAAATGAAGTTGTGGCAATAGGATCTTAAAATAGAATGCATCTTCTAGAAGTAAGCGAATAAAAAAATAGCCGACGATCAATATCGTAGGTATGAATACAAAGAATATTGCAGTGTATCGAATTTGGATTAACTGACGAAAGAAAGCGTTCAGTGTTGACATGGCGAATGGGAATCGTTGATTTTGGGTATATTACTGCATGTGTTTTTTTTCTATCAACACTTGATTGATTTTTGTAAGTTTGTGTTGGCTTTATGTGCTGGTTTGTTGCTGTGAGCGCATGAGTCGAATACTTGATTGCATTCGACTCATGCGGATTAAGCCATATTTAACGGTCGATTTAATGGCTTACATGCCCATATAGCGTCCGGTTTTATGATTGCTGGTAATGACTAAATTAAGTGCAAAAGCGCCAATGATTGAAATAATTAGTTGCTGCCAACTTACAATGGCTGCACCTACCGCTAAGATGGCTAAATCAATAATTAATTGAATATCCCCCAGCGCGCCAACCTTTGGTTTTTTGCAAATATAACGCCAATACCGTCACCCCAGCTAAGCTGGCTTTATGCCGAATCAACATTAATATGCCTACGCCTGCCATGAGGCCGCCCATTAAGCCGGCAAAAATAGGATTCAGATTGCCAAAACTAACCCAATGCGGCATCCATTCGGTGATTAAGGCTAAGCTCGCTACACAAGCAAAAGTCTTAAGGGTGAATTCTTTGCCGAATACTTTGTAAGCAAAAATATAAAACGGTACATTCAGTATAAATAAGATGAGGCCATAGGGTATATCGCTCAAATAAAATAAAATAAAGGTAAGCCCAGTAGTACCCCCTGTAATCAGTCCGGCATGCTTAAAAAGCTGGATGGCGAGTGCGACAAAGACAACGCCAGTGAGCATGCCTTGTAAGTCGTCAATTAAGGTGTGTGATAGGTGTTTTTGTGGCATGGCAAGTCAAAAAATTAAAGTGGCTTGCAGCATAGCGGCTTTTTATGTGATTGGCTGTAATGAAATCCCATCATGCGGTGATAAACAGTAATGTATTACTTTCATCATTTCATTTTAGGTAATTCAATTGAATTGCAAATAGGCGTGAACTAAGGTTTTGAGTTGAAAGTTTGCATTCTTTGCGCTTTCAAACGAAAATTTTTTTATTGAAATAAGGAATGTTGATTTATGAAAGTCGCTCAAGGTATTTCGATTATTGCTTTACAACTTTCTTTATTTGTACCTGCGATGGCCAGTACTGATAAAGTCGATAAAAAACTACATTATTCTCCTGTGGTTCAGCTCAAGCTTTCTTCCTCAGGCATTCAAAATGGCATTATTGATGCGAAATATGGTGCGGCATCAAAAGATAAGCTGGGTGCAATGCCTTTAGAGTCGATTCCATTGCAGTGGTCTAAAGGCCCAAAATCAACTGCAGCCTATGCGATCACGATTGTTGATTATTATGATACGTCACCGATTATTGGTTTTCCGTGGATCCATTGGTTGACGGTTGTTCCAGCCTCTACGACCTCGTTGCCAGCCAATGCCAGTCGTTCGCATGCAAATAATATGGTGCAAGGTGTGAATAGTTATTCTGACGGCGTAATGCTCAATATGCCGTCAATGAAAGGCTTTGATGTGCCTGCTGCACAAGCTGCGGCGTATGGTGGGATGGTGCCAGTGGGCTTTGCGCACAAATACACCATCAAAGTATTTGCTTTAAATCGTCCTTTGAATTTAAAACCGGGGTATTTTTATAATGAATTACTCACGGCAATGGAGGGGAAAGTGATTGGTGAGGGGACGTTGTACGGCGTTTACGATGCTTATATTGTGCATCCACCGAAAGCAGATCAGTCAGAGAGCTATATCAAGGCGCATGAATAGTCTTTGAATGACGATTTACGCTGGCGGCATGCCGCCAGTCATATTAGAGTTTTCCTATATTGATAATGAGCATAGTCTTAAAGTATTCAGCTTGAATGGCGGGAGATGATCATGATGATCAATTCGAATGTAATGGCTTTAGGGATGCAAAGTCGAGATGCGGTATCTCAATCGGCATCTTCCAAGGCCATGCAAAGTTTGTCGAGTGGCTCGCGAATTAATAGCGCTAAAGATGATGCGGCCGGTAGTGCTTTAATTGAGCAATTTGCCGCCCAAATTGCCGGTAGTAATCAGGCGGTGAGAAATCTAAATGATGGTATTTCTTTGGCGCAAACCGCCGAAGGGGTTTTGAGTTCGATTTCGGATAATACGGATCGATTGCGTGAATTAACGGTGGCAGCGGGTAACGGTACTTTGTCGGCGAGTGATCGACAGGCGATGCAGGCTGAGGCCGATGCATTGTCGCAAAGCAATGCGGATATGGTTAAAAATGCGCAATTTAATGGTCAGGCGCTGTTGCAGGGTGGCGCATTTAATTTTCAATCCGGGCTCAATGTCAATGATTTACTCAGTTTGAATAATCCAACCTTAAATGGTGCGAATGGATTGGCAAGTGCCGCCGGATCGCTCGATTTATCAAGCGCCAGTGCGGCCAATAGCAGTCTCTCTTTGCTGGATCGTGATATTGAGCTGATTGCTGGACAGCGAGCGCAATTGGGTGCTTTTCAAAATCGAATTGATAGCGGTATTCAAAATTTGCAAACCAGTGCTTTTTAAATTTATCTGCCGCCAAGAGTCGGGTTGCCGATACTGATTACGCCGCAGCAACGGCGCAATGGACACAAAATCAAGTGCGTAATAATGCTAATTTGGCGATGCAAGTTCAGGCGAGGGCGAATGCTGGGCAAGTGTTGAGTTTATTGCGTTAGGTTGGGTATTTGGATTTAGATTATATATTCTATGTGCTTTACACCTATACCCAGCATATTTTTATATTAAACATGAAGTGTTGCACGTGCTGACGACGATATTGGGTATGATGAATTTGCTATAACTTACGATAAAAAGGGCCGATCTGAATCGGCCCTTTTTAATGGCTTAAATCATCAATGGTGTTTGTAACGAGCCAAAATGAGCGCAGACAGGTAAAATTGCCGCTTCATTTGAGGAAACATCATGTCCCACGCCGAAATCATTCAAACAACACAGTATTGGCTCGAGCAAGCGGTGATTGGCTTGAATTTGTGCCCCTTTGCTAAATCCGTCTATGTCAAAAAAAAAATTCGCTACGTGGTGAGTGATGCGAAGCATTTAGATGGTTTTTTGGATGATTTGGATCGTGAGCTGGATTTTTTGCAACAAACCCCAGCCGATGAAGTAGATACCACGTTATTGATTCATCCGAGTTTGTTTCCGGATTTTGCGATTTTTAATGATGTGCAAGCACTGGCCGAAGACATCGTTGTTGAGCACGAACTGGATGGGATCTTGCAGGTGGCGAGTTTTCACCCCGATTTCCAGTTTGCCGATACCGAACCTAGCGACATCAGTAACTACACCAACCGTGCACCGTATCCGATTTTGCATTTGATTCGGGAAGATAGTATTGCGAAAGCCGTGGCTGCGTTTCCAAATCCGGATGTGATTTTTGAACGTAATATCGCCACCTTGGAAAAAATCGGTCTGGCCGGCTGGTTGGCCTTGGGCTTAAAAGCCAGCGGTCAATAATGCGGATTTGGATTGTTATTTTTAGTTTTTGCTTGGCCGCCTGCGGCAGTAATCCAGCTTCGGTTTCGGGGCCGACGCCTGCTGGTTTTTATCGCGTTAAATCGGGCGATACCTTGTATCGAATTGCCAAAAATAATGATCAAAGCGTTGCCGAGTTGCAGCGCTGGAATCGCTTATCCAAAAGCGATGATATTCAGGTCGGTCAGCTATTGCGATTGACGCCCCCAGCGGGGAGTACGGCAACGGCTAAGCCAAGCCCGACGCAGTCATCTCGACCGAGTTTGCCGGTGGTTAATCCGCCAAGCAGTGTGGGTATTGAGATGGTTTGGCCGGCTCAGGGGCCATTACTGTATAGCTATGCGCCGCCACGCGTTAAAGGCATTGGTATTGGTGGCAATTTAGGTGCGCCGATTGTTGCGGTTGCCGATGGTAAAGTGCTGTATTCCGGTGATGGGATTCGTGGTTATGGTTTGTTGCTGATTATTCAGCATGCGCAAGGGTATTTAACTGCTTACGCACATAATCAAAAATTGCTGGTGAAAGAGGGCGCGCAAGTGAAGCAGGGGCAAGCCATTGCGACGATGGGCAAAACCGGAACGGATAGTGTGAAGTTGCATTTTGAAGTGCGGTATAAAGGCAAAACCATCAATCCGGTGAGTGCACTGCCGAGTCGTTAATACCCAGTTTGGGGTCGCATAAAACGATAGAATTTCATTTAGATTAAAGATCGCTCGTCAATTTAAGGCAGCGTGTTTCTGAGTATTGGGGTACGAAATGCAAGTCGCAGTGATTTCGGCGGTTGGTTTAAACCGAGTAATTGGCATCAATAATCAATTGCCTTGGCGCTTGCCAGAAGATTTAAAGCACTTTAAAGCGCTGACCATGGGGAGCGTGATGCTCATGGGGCGTAAAACATTTGAATCTTTACCCGGCTTATTGCCCGGTCGAGCGCATTGGGTGATTAGCCGTAACTCGCAATGGTCTGCCGAGGGGGCAACGGTATTTGCTGGGCTGAATGAGGCCATTGATGCGGCCAAAGCGGCCGGGCATGAGCGAGTGTTTGTGATTGGTGGTGGAGAAATTTATCAACAAAGCTTGGCACTGGCCGATACGCTGTATTTGACCGAAGTGGCATTAAGCCCCGCAGGAGACGCATTCTTTCCTGAATTTTCTTTGCAACAGTGGCAAGAACAAAGTCGCGAACCGGGGGTCTCGAGCAACGGGATTGAATATGCTTTTGTGTGTTATAAAAAAGTAAAATAACTCAGGCTATCTGGCATGGGTATGTGCTTCTGGCTTTTTATTTGTAATGCTTAGATCTATATACCCATAGTATCAGCCTGAGATGATATTTCAACTGAAGCTAAACAATGCTCGTTGTTGCTACAAAAAAAGCCGATCAATGATCGGCTTTTTGCTGTTTTAGGGCGTGCTTATTTTTGTTGCGCGCGTTCAAAGCTAGTCATGATCTCAGCTTCAGCTGCGGCTTTATCGCCCCAGTCTTGTACTTTAACCCACTTGCCTTTTTCGAGCGCTTTGTAGTTTTTCGAAATAATGCTTCACTTGCGCCAGCAATAACTCAGGCAAGTCAGCCAAAGTTTTTGATGTGTGCATACATGGCACATACTTTTTCAACTGGCAATGCGATGATTTTTGCATCGTAGCCTGATTCATCTTCCATGCCCAAAACACCGATTGCACGGCATTTGATGACCATGCCTGGGGCGAGTGGGAATGGTGTGTGGACCAAAACATCAACAGGATCGCCATCGAGCGATAAAGTGTGCGGCACAAAGCCGTAGTTCATTGGGTATGACATTGAAGTGCCAACGAAACGGTCAACGATGATCGCGCCAGATTCTTTGTCAAATTCGTATTTAACGGGTGGTGCATTGGCAGGGATTTCGATGATAACGTTAAAGTCTTCTGGCAGGTTTTTGCCGGCTGGGATCTTGCTGATGTCCATGGTGGATTGTCCTGAGTAGATAAAGCGAAAGAAAACCCTAAATCAGTCGTCAGTATTACGCCGGCATAACCGGCGTTGACGGTGGGGTTTTCAAGGTTGCATTGAATATAAACCCCCCGATTATATCGATCCCTTGTGGCTCTTGATAGTTTGCTGAACGGAAAATGTAGGGAAAGTACAAATATTGCACTGCAATAAGGGCATGGCATACTGCTGCACAGTATACAATTAATCATTACTCTTTGAGGTTGCTCGCGATGAAACCCCACTATCTTGCCCCATTGTTTGATCCCAGCTCAATTGCGGTGGTGGGCGCATCGGATACGGTTGGCTCAGTTGGGTATTCGGTGACGAAAAACATTCTGGATGGTGGTTATGCGGGTGCGCTGTATGCGGTGAATCTAAAGCATAAAACGGTGCAGGGTTTACCAGCGGTGAAGACGCTCAGTAAGATCAGTAATCCGGTCGATTTAGCGATTCTGACGACGCCCAGTCGTACGCTACTGAAGTTAATCGAAGCCTGTGCTCAGCAAAACATTCGTCATGTCATGATTATGTCGTGCGATTTTGTTGGCCAAGACAAAGCCAGCCAAAAACTGCTGAATAAAATTTTACAGCTGGCCAAATCGCTCAATATTCGTATTTTAGGGCCTTCGGTATTTGGCTATTGCCGCGTCTCGAGTAAATTATTGGCGGCCAATTTTAGCGGCAAAATTAAAAGTGGCAGCTTGGCGGTGGTCTCGCAATCGTCTTCAGTCACTACGGCGATTTTAGACTGGGCAGAGTTACACGACGTTGGCTTTTCCTCGGTGGTTTCTTTAGGTACCGCATCTGATATCGACGTGGGTGATGTGCTCGACTATTTGGTCGCTGACCCAAAACCAAATCCATTTTGCTGTATATCGAAGAATTAAAAGACGCACGCTTATTTATGTCGGCGCTACGCGCCGCGTCAAGATCAAAAGCGGTTTTGGCGTTAAAAGTCGGGCGTTATGAGCAAGAAATTAAAGTCGGACGCACGCATTCCGAACGCTTAATTAATCACAATGATGTGTTTGATGTGGCGCTGAAACGAGCTGGGTACTGCGTTTACGCTCGATCAATCAATTGTTCACCGCGATTCGAGTGATGGACGGCTCTTACCGTACCAAAGGTCGCCGTCTGGCGATTATTACCAACGGTATTGGTGCTGGGTTGATGGCGGTCGATCGCGCCAACGATTTACATATTGAATTGCCACAATTGGCCGACGCCACCATTGCCCAGTTGCGTGGGCTATTGCCGCTGCAAAGCAGCGTTCACAATCCGGTGGATGTGTTGGGTGACGCCAATGCCGAACGCTTTAAACTTGCTACTGAGTTGGTGATTAAAGATCCAAATATCGATGGCGTGTTGGTGGTGTTTACCCCGCAAGTTGGCACTGACGATATGGCGACGGCCGAGGCGATGATTGCGCTGAAAAAGACCACCGATAAGCCTTTGCTATTGGCGTGGGTGGGCGGCAAGAAAATCGATGCCAGCCGAAAATTACTCGGCAAATCGCAAATGGCGTTTTTTAATGCGCCAGAAAGCGCGGTTGAAGTGTTTTATTCGCTAGCTGCATGGCAATACAATCAGCAATTGTTGCTACAAACGCCAAGTCCTTTGGGCGAAATGGAGGCGCCAGATCTAGAAACTGCGCAAATGATTATTAGCACGGTATTGGCCAGTGGCCGGGAAGTGCTCGATGAAGTGGAATCAAAAGCGATTTTACGCGCATTTCACATCCCCGTTACGCTGACCATTCGGGCGCAATCGGTTGACGAAGCCGTCTCGGCGGCAATGGGCTTGGGTTTGCCCGTGGCGATGAAAATCGACGCCAAAGGCATATTGCATAAAACCGATATTGATGGCGTTGTGCTTAACCTCAATAGCTTGGTGCAGGTGGCTACTGAGGCCAGTAAAATGCTGTCGCGCGCGCAGGAACGACTCGGTGCCGAGAATGTGCGTGGCTTGGTGATTCAACCGATGCATGGCAAAAAATCCGGCCGCGAGTTAATGGTTGGCGTTGGACGTGATCGTGCGTTTGGCCCGGTGATTACCTTTGGTTATGGTGGGGTTACTGTTGAGGTATTTAATGACATCGCAGTGTCTTTGCCGCCGCTCAATGAATACCTCGCTGAAAATCTAATTAGTCGCACGCGAGTCAAAAAAATGCTCGCGCCATTTCGCAATTTACCCGGCGTGGATATGGCGGCGGTTAAGGCGGTTTTGCTGCGGGTTTCTGAGATGGTCTGCGAATTTCCACAAATTCAGCAGCTCGATATTAATCCGTTGATTGCCGACGAAAATGGCGTTATTGCCGTGGATGCGCGGATTGTTTTGGCGCCATTGGCCGAGCATGCGCGTCGCTATAGCCATATGGCGATTCACCCTTATCCGGCGCATTTGGCGCAGATTACGCAATTAAAAAATGGCTTACCGCTGGTATTGCGCCCGATTCGTCCCGAAGATGCCGATTTGATTGCGTTGTTTGTGAGTAAGTTGTCCGATGAAAGTCGCTACAACCGCTTTATGAGCACTTTAAAATCATTACCTCAGGCGATGCTAGCGCGTTTCACCCAGCTCGATTACACCCGAGAAATGGCGATTGTGGCGACGGTTGAAACCGTGATCGGCACTGAGATCATTGGCGTCGCTCGTTTTAATGCCAATCCGGATCGAGATAGTTGCGAGTTTGCGGTGGTGATTAGTGATCAGTGGCAAGGGATGGGCTTGGGTGGGCGTTTGATGAATGCCTTGTTTATCGCCGCCCGAGACATGGGCTTGTCGGTGGTTGAGGGCGAGGTGCTAAGTAGCAATAAAACGATGCTCACCTTTATGAAACACATGGGCTTTAGTATTACCCGGCATGCTGAGGACAATAGCTTGAAGTGGGTGGTGAAGCGTTTGCAGGACCCGATTTAAGTGCCATTGGGCGGGATTTTTGGCTGAAAAAACTTGCAAATTCAAAAGCTTGTTGCTTTTTTTAGTCATTTTCTTGACATTTTCTTGACATTTTCTTTGACTTTTGATTTTAGGTGCCGTATATTTGCGGCACTAATTTGATTGAGCACATTGAATGCGACTTCACCTCGACGTGATGATCGCCAAGTGTTTAGTAGTTCCTCCCCAGCAAGCCTCCTCAGCTTATCTGCAAAGTTTCCTCGAAACGTGGTGCTCTTCTATTGGTGCTTTACCGTCCGGCTTTTGGGCGGAAATTGGCTTAGCAACCGTCAACAAGGTTAGCCGAGCCCCATAGTTTGGATTCCATAAATGACTAATCGTATGTTTGATTTTGATGTAGAAGCTCGTCCGTCCACTCGTTCTGCCGAGATGGAAGGTTGGTTTCAAATTGTAATTTGCCATGGCAATGCGCGTAAACCCGTTACCGATTGGCAGCCTGCGCCGATAGCACAACGTGCCACCGTGCATTCTGTTTTACAAGGTGCCGCAGCGGTTGCACGTCAGCAAATTCAATCTCAGTTTCATTAATTTGCCTTCGGCAACACTTGCCGATGCCGCTTACATTTTTTGCCGTGCCCATTGATACATTGCCTATGTTTGGGTGTTCGGCGAGCATTATCGCGGATGAGGGTGATTTTTAATTCAATCCGCAACCTCTATTTTCAATTAAGCCAAGCTTTTGCTTGGCTTTTTTTATTGGCACGCTTCCTGCTTATGTTTATTCCATCTTCATGGAGTTTGTATATGTTAGGCCGTCTCGACGATTATTTTCGCAGTCAAGAAACCGCATTGAAATTGCGCAGTTACCGCCAAGAAATTTTGGGCTCCAATATCGCTAATGCCGATACCCCCAATTACAAAGCGCGGGACATTAACTTTAAAGCGGCTTTTGAGGCGGCTCGGACCTCGTCAAATACGAATACTGCACCCTTGAAAACCAGCGATAGTCGTCATTTGCAACCGAGCAAAACAGTCGATTTATTTGCCCCGGAGCGGCTGTATCGCAATGAGCAGCAACCATCGATTGATGGCAATACCGTTGATATGAATACCGAAATGAAAGAATTTACCGATAACGCGATTCGCTATCAGGCTGCGGTGACGTTTCTGACGCGCCGAATCGAGTCGATGAAAACTGCGTTAACTGGCCAATAAGGAAAGCATTCATGTCTCTGTTTCGTGTTTTTGATGTTGCATCATCGGCAATGAATGCGCAGTCGGCGCGCTTGAATGTGGTGGCGAGTAATTTAGCCAACGCCAATTCAGTCACCAGCTCTGATGGGCAACCGTATCGGGCTAAACAGGTTGTATTTCAAGCTACGCAGAGTAATACCCAGAATGCGGCATCCGTTGGCGTAAAAGTTGCTGGGGTGATCGAAGATCAATCACCACCGCGTTTGGTTTACGATCCAAAGAGTCCGTTTGCCGATGCCAATGGCTATATCGCGATGCCTAATGTCAGTGTGATCGAAGAAATGACCAATATGATTTCAGCGTCACGTTCGTATCAAACCAATGTCGATGTGATGAATACGGCAAAAACCTTGCTGATGCGCACCTTGTCGATCGGTCAAGCTTAAGGAGAATCATGATGGCAACGGCACCCGTTAATAATAATTTTGATTACACCTCTTTAAATACCAAAAACAATAAAGTCAAAACCGCGGCCGAAGAACAGCAAGATAGCTTTATGAAGTTGCTGGTGAAGCAATTGCAAACGCAAGACCCGATGAATCCAATGGATAACGCGCAAACCACCAGTCAAATGGCGCAGATTAATACGGTGACGGGGATTGGCAAACTCAATGAAACCATGATGCAAATGCAATCACTGTATGCCGGAACGCAAGTGATGCAAGCGGCAAATTTGATCGGCAAAGAAGTCCTTAGCCCCGGCAAAGGTTTCCATTTTGACGGTACAAACAAGGCTGACTTGCGGATGAATATCCCAGAAGGCACCACGGGCGCGGTGCTCAGTGTGTTTAATAAAGACGGGGTTGAAGTGGCCAAAATCCCTTCCAGCAGCAGCACGCCAGGCCTAGCTCCGGTGGAATGGGATGGCAAGAAAGCCGATGGCACGCTATTGCCCGCCGGTGAATACACCGTCGCCGCCAAAGGGCAAAAAGATGGCAAGGAAATTGCTTTAGACACGGTAACTTGGCAAGTCGCTAAATCAGTTGAATTCGGGAGTGCTGGCGTTGGGGTGTATTTGGCCAACGGCAATAAAACGGGTTTTGGTGATGTGATTCAAATTCGCGCCGCTGGCAGCAGCACTAACGCATAAAAGTAGGGGAATATCATGGGTTTTCAACAAGGTTTAAGTGGTTTGGGCGCATCGGCAAAAAGCTTGGATGTGATCGGCAATAACGTGGCCAATGCCAATACCGTTGGTTTTAAGGGCGCACGTGCTGAATTTGCAGACATCTATGCCAGCACTTTTGGCTCTTCGTCCAATATTGCCGGTATCGGCGCGAAGAACCAAACGATTGCACAGCAATTTGGCCAAGGTAATACCACGTCGACCAATAACCCCCTAGATATTGCCATTACTGGCAATGGTTTTTTCCGGATGCAAGACCCCAGCGGCACGGTTAGTTACTCGCGCAATGGTCAGTTTCAATTAGATAAAAATGGTTTTATCGTTAATAACGCGCAGTTATTAACCGGTTGGCCAGTTGATACGGCTTCTGGTCAGGTATTGGCAGGCTCCACGGCTCAGCCGATTCAATTGCAATTTGCAAATATTGGTGCACGGGCAACGGGGGGCTCTGGCATTGTAGGCACGGGCTTGAATCTAGGGCTTAATTTGAATGCTAACGATAAAGTAAAGCCAGCTTCTACGCCGTTTTCCTCGACAGATCCAACAACTTATCATTACTCAACATCAGCCACCGTGTTTGATTCTTTGGGGGCGGCACATATACAAACTTTTTATTTCCGTAAGGATGTACCACCAGCCACCCCGACTGTGCCACCAACGAGTACATGGACAGTGCATTACGCCCTAGATGGAAAAGATGTAACTGCTGATGGTCAGTTAGGCGCACAAGCGGCAGCAACCATCTCTGCGGCCACTACGGCTGCTGCGTGACCGTTCCTCCAGCAACGGCAGCATCGGTGGATGCTGCAATTCAGGCGGCCGCACTGGCAGAAGGGACTACAGGGGCAACGGCTGTGGCGACAGCCGCCGCAACGGCAGCTGCTGCGGCAGGTGCAACGCCAGCCTCGGTATTGGCAGCGGCGCAAACCGCGAATGCTGCGCTCTATTCATCCAGTACCATTACATTTGATGCCAATGGCCGTCCTGTTGGTTTGCTTGCCGGCGGGACTACTTTTAATGTGTCACCGGCTGCGCTCAATAACGGCTCTAACGGTTTAAATTTTCAGATGTATTTTGATAAATCAACACAGTTTGGTAGTCCTTATTCAGTCAGTACGCTGATGCAAGACGGTTATACCGACGGGATTTTGACTGGGATTTCGGTCAATAAAGATGGGATGGTGCAAGGCCGTTACTCCAATGGTCAAACGCGTAATGTGGCGCAAGTTGTGTTGTCTTCGTTTACTAATGTGCAGGGCTTGCAGCCTTTGGGTGATAACCGCTGGGCGGAGTCTTTTGCTTCAGGACAGCCGCTTTCTAATGCCCCTGGTTCAGGTAGTACTGGCTTATTGCAGGCGGCATCCGTTGAAGATTCGAATGTGGATTTAACCAGTGAGTTAGTCAATTTAATTACTGCGCAGCGCAATTATCAAGCCAATTCACAAACGATTAAAGCGCAAGATACCATTTTGCAAACCATCGTTAACTTGCGTTAATAGAGAGATATGGATCGTTTAATTTACGTCGCAATGACGGGGGCCAAGCAGACTGAATATCGGCAATCGACCGTGGCGAATAATTTGGCCAATGCCAACACCACCGGTTTTCGTGCTGATTTAGCGGCGTTTCGTGCGGTTCCGGTGCTTGGCGGCCCCGGTTTGGCCACGCGTGCTTTTGCTGTGGAGCAAGGCGCAGGCTCTGATTTAAGCCAAGGATCGTTTCAGCAAACCGGCCGTGAGTTGGATGCTGCCATCACTGGGGACGGCTGGTTTGCAGTACAAAGTGCCTCTGGTGAAGCGTATACCCGCAATGGCAATTTTGTGGTTGATGCCAGCGGGATGCTCAAAACCTTTACCGGTTTGATCATCGAAGGTGAGAGTGGCCCACTGACCATTCCAGAAAACTCGCAAGCATCGATTGCGCCAGATGGGACCGTGTCGGCCATTGACTTGGCCAATCCCGCACAGGCAGTGGAAGTTGGGCGTTTGAAGTTGGTCAATCCCGCTGCGGCAGAAATGGAAAAAGGCCTGGATGGTTTATTTCGCCGCCGTAATGGTGAAGCCGGGCAGCCCGATCCAAATGTGCGCTTGTCCGTGGGAGGGATCGAGGGGAGTAATGTGAATGCGGTCGATCAGTTGGTCACCATGATTGCCACGCAGCGCCATTACGATATGCAAATTAAATTATTACAAACCGCCGAGCAGAACTCACGTTCTGCCGCTTCGATTTTATCGTTGAACGGTTAAGTATTCGATAAGGAATAAAGCCTGATGTTTCGCTCATTATTGACCGCAAAAACCGGCATGGACGCCATGCAGTTTAATGTGGATGTGATCTCGAATAACTTAGCCAATGTGAGTACCACGGGCTTTAAGCGAGAGCGTCCGGTTTTTCAAGATTTGCTGTATCAAAACTTGCGTCAACCCGGCTCGGCCACCAGCCAATCAACCCAATTGCCAACGGGTTTAGATGTCGGGACGGGGGTGAGCCCAGTCGCGACTGCGCGTATTTTTATGCAAGGGAATATGCAGCTGACGGATGGTCCGTTGGATATGGCAATTAATGGCGCCGGTTTTTTTCAAATTGCAATGCCGGATGGAAAAACGGCGTATACCCGAGATGGTAGCTTTCAGGTCGATAGTCAAGGTACGGTGGTGACTTCGAATGGTTATCCTTTAGAGCCCGCGCTGCAAGTTCCGTTAGGGACGACTAAGGTGACGATTGCCAAAGATGGCACAGTGACTGCTATTTTAAATAATGATGCCGCCGCGCCGACCCAATTGGGCAATATTCAGTTGGCGACTTTTATAAATCCACCGGGTTTGCAGGCGGTTGGCGGTAATTTATATCTAGAAACGGCGGCCAGCGGAGCGCCAACAGTGGGTACGCCCGGTACCAATAGTCTTGGTGCCTTGAATCAAGGTTATGTTGAAGCGTCGAATGTGAATGTCACCGAAGAATTAATTAATATGATTCAAGCGCAGCGGGCGTATGAAATGAATTCTCGTTCTGTGCGAACGTCGGACGAAATGCTGCAAAAATTAGGTACTTTATAACGTGGCAACATTGTTTAAATTGACTCAGCTGCGCAGCTTACTGGCTGGATTGTTGTTATTGAATTTAGCCGCGTGTGTGGCGCCGCAGTCGATTGTGACGCAGCCTGTCAGTGCTCGCCCGCAGCAAAATGTACTCACACAAAGCAATAATGGCGCAATTTTTCAAGTGGGAACGGCTAAATTGCTGTTTGAAGAGCCGGTGGCGCGCCGCATTGGCGATATTTTGATTATTGCCATCGAAGAAAATTTATCTGCAGTGAACTCCGCCAATAGTGGCGCGAATCGTAGCGGTACATTGTCATTAGGTGGCACGACGAGCCTGCCCTATATGCCGGGGGCGATTGAAAAATTACTGTCTGGTACTGCTGATGTGACGTCTGCCAATACGTTTGCTGGTAAGGGGCAAACCAATAGCAGCAATACTTTTAAAGGTACAATCGCAGTCACCGTGGTTGATGTATTGGCCAATGGTAATTTAGTCTTAGGCGGTGAAAAGCAGATTGCCGTGAATGGCCAAACCAGCTTGATTCGTTTTTCGGGTATCGTTAATCCAAACGATATCCGGGCAGGCAATACGATTTCATCGACTCGGGTCGCTGATGCGCGCATTGAACAAGTTGGGCAGGGCGCGATTGCTGACGCTAACACCATGGGTTGGATGCAGCGTGCTTTTATGTCGATTTGGCCATTCTAAGCGGGTTTAAAGGAAAATAATGCGCCATTTATTGCTGGTTTTGCTGTGCTGTACGTCGATGTTGAGTATGGCTGAGCCGTTAAAACAGCTCGCTAGCTTTGCCGGCGTACGAAACAATCAATTGGTGGGGTATGGATTGGTGGTTGGCTTGGACGGTACCGGGGATCAAACCACCCAAACGCCGTTTACAGTGCAATCGATCTTAAACATGCTGACCAATCTTGGCGTGCAAGTGCCTACGGGGGGTAATTTACAGCTTAAAAACGTGGCTACGGTGATGGTTACGGCGACATTGCCACCCTTTGCGCGCCCGGGCCAGCCTTTGGATGTGGTGGTTTCTTCGATTGGTAATGCTAAAAGTTTGCGAGGTGGTACTTTATTAATGGCGCCGCTGAAAGGTGCTGACGGGCAAATTTATGCCATGGCACAAGGCAATTTGATTGTCGCAGGCGCTGGTGCAGCAGCAGCTGGGACCAGCGTGCAAGTGAATCAACTGGCAACTGGTTTGGTACCTGCCGGCGCGACGGTTGAGCGAGCGGTTCCAACGACTTTAGGTAATGGTGAATTTGTTCAATTAGAGTTATTACAAACGGACTTTTCAACGGCAAGCCGAGTAGTGAATGCCATTAATGGCCAAATTGGCGCGGTGGCCACTGCGCTCGATGGGCGAGTGATTCAGGTGCGCGCACCGCAAGATCCAAATCAGCGCGTGGCTTTTTTGGCGAGGCTAGAAACGCTCGATGTCACGCCAGCGCCAAGCAATCCCAAAGTGATTATTAATGCTCGAACCGGCTCGATTGTGATGAATCAAGCGGTTACCGTGGATGCCTGTGCCATTGCGCATGGCAATTTAACGGTGACGATTTTGGCAGAAAATGCCGTGGCGCAGCCCAATGCACTGGCCGGTGGTGCGACCAAGCGGATAGAAAACGCCGAAATTCAAATTGAAACCGGTAAGGGGCCCATCGTGCGTGTACCGAAGGCCACTTCGCTGAATCAAGTGGTTCGGGCGCTGAAACGCCGTCGGCGCAACGCCGCAAGATTTATTGGCTATTTTGCAAGCAATGAAAGCGGCGGGTGCACTAAAAGCAGTCATTGAAGTGATTTAGTCTATCGCGGTATGAGTCTGTGATTTATATCTGGGTATATCTGGGTATATGTGTATTGGCATTTATATGTAATGCTTGCGCACATATACCCAATTTTATTTTAAGCGTTGCTATTAAAATCTCCTCCCCAGTGATAAAAGTCTAATTCTGAAAAGCACGAAAAATGAAGGCAACGTGATCTCGTCGTTCTTGATGCTTTATTTCTTTTTCCCTATAAAATCAGTCTTCAATACAACTCGGCATACTCTTTGCTTATAGCTTAACAACTCAGCTATTGATGTGTTCGGAGCCGACTGTGAATTCAGCCAGTAATGCCATTCAAAACACCCTCGCCATTGATCCTAAAGCCATGAATCAATTGCGGGTGACTAATCGCGCCGACACCGCCGCAGGGGCAAAAGCGATCGCCCAGCAATTTGAGGCGCTCTTGATGCAGCAAATGCTGTCATCAATGCGAACAGCCGCACCGACCGATAGCATGAATGACAGTAGCAGCGTTGAGATGTTTCGCGGTATGCACGATCAGCAACTCACGCAAATGTGGGCCAATCAAGGTGGGGTGGGTTTGGCCGATGTGATTATGCGTCAGATTCAAGTGCAGCAAAATCCAGCTTTATTACAACAACCCTTGCGCCATGGCGTCAATCCATTGATTGATCAGGGCTTGGATTATCGTAATGTGAAAACGGTTCCGAATGCAGCGGTCGCGGCAAAAACTGCCGCTATACCGACTGATCTTGCCGATGGCGCAAGGCCTAGTGCTGCTGACTTTATCCATAAAATCAGCGCAGCGGCGCAAAGTACTGCCAGTGCCTTAGGCGTGGCGCCACATTTATTGCTAGCGCATGCCGCGCTAGAAACGGGTTGGGGTAAAAAAACGCTGAACGACGCTGCCGGCAATGATTCATTTAATTTATTTGGCATTAAGGCGGGAAGTAGCTGGAAAGGAAAAACGGTTGATGTATTGACGACTGAGTTTGTCGATGGCGCAGCACAAAAACGGGTGGAAAAGTTTCGGGCTTACGATTCATATCAAGACGCATTTGCTGACTATGCCAGTGTAATGAAGCGGCGCTTTGGCGATGCTTTAGAACAAGGCAGCGATGCGCTGGGTTTTGGCAAAGCATTGGCCAAAGAGGGCTATGCTACTGATCCGCAATATGCACAAAAATTCGCACGCGTTGCCGACAGCGTGGTGGTGGCGCGCTTAGGTGCTCAAAATTCAAGATTGGGCGCTTAACGCCGATAGCATCAGTATAGGAGTTTCATCATGGCCTCATCGGTATTTGGTATTGGCGTCTCGGGCTTAAATGCCGCTAATTTAGGGTTAACCACCACTGGGCATAATATTGCCAACGTCAACACCGATGGCTATTCTCGGCAAACGATTAAGCAAAGCGCGCCTTATCCTTTGCTGTCAGGCAGTGGTTTTAATGGTTTGGGCGTGCAGGTTGATTCCATTAAGCGTGTGTATGATCAGTTTTTGACGCGTGCGGTCGATATTGCGCAAACCCAATCGAGCTATCAGCAAACCCGCTTAGCGCATTTGGCTGAAATTAATAATATTGTGGCCGATCCAACTGCGGGGGTATCTCCGGCATTACAAGATTTTTTTGCTTCGGTACAAAATGTGGCGACCAATCCAAGCAATCCGCCATCGCGCCAAGCGATGTTGTCAAGCGCACAAACTTTACTGAATCGCTTTCAGGTTTTTTCTCAGCGTTTAAATGAGCAGCGTGCTTCGCTCAATGGCGAAATATCTAATACGGTTGGAACGATTAATGCTTATGCGGCGCAAGTTGCTGATTTGAATGGAAAAATTGTCGTCGCGCAAAGTAGTGGCCAGCCGCCCAATGATTTACTCGATCAGCGTGATTTGTTGGTGAAAGATTTAAATACCATGATTAAAACCACCTCGTTGCCGTTAAGCGATGGGTCGATTAATTTGTTTGTGGGTAATGGCCAAGGTTTGGTGGTGGGCTCGCAAACCTATACTTTAGGTGCGGTACCCAGTCCTGCTAATCCAGAGAGTCTTTCGATTAGCTATGAACAAAATGGCAATTCAATTTTATTGCCAGATAACTTAGTGACCGGTGGGCAGTTGGGCGCTTTATTGGATTACCGCAATCAATCGCTGGATTTGGCACAAAATAGTCTAGAGCGCACCGCATTGGGTTTGTTAAGTACGTTTAATCAGCAGCATCAGGCTGGGCAAGATTTAAATGGCAATATGGGCAAAGCATTTTGGTCTTTTCCGACGGTTACATTGCCATCTGGTATTGATGTGCCGGGGTTGGGCTCGATTCGAGCTAACACCAATAACAGCGTGCCTGCGACTGCGGTATTGTCTGGGTATATTCAAGATATCTCGAAGGTCACGACCAGCAATTATGAGCTCAGTTTTGACGGCACGAATTACGCTTTGGGTAATTTAAGTGATGGTACTAAATACACTTTAAATGCCATAGAGGCTGCCGCTTTAACCACGCCAGCGGGATTTACCAGCTCCAGCGGTTTGTCTTTGTCGCTGACTGCCACGCCAGCAGCAGGGGATCGCTTTACCATCATGCCTTTGAAAGGCTTTATTGACCAAATGAAGGTCAATGTGAGCGATCCGCGAGAAATTGCCGCCGCTGGGCCGGTGGCGGCTGTTGAGCCCAAAGCGCCTGCAGTAGTGAATACCGGAACTTTAAAGGTGTATCAGCCTGACGTGAAGCCACAGACTGCGGTCACGACCGATGCCTCGATAGATGCTAATTTATTTACTCCTGTGACCTTGACGTTTGTACCCGATGCGACGTTCCCTTCGGGGATGGCTTATACCGTGACTGGGGCGGTGCCAGTAGTGGTCGGCAATCAGGAGTACAAAGCTGGGAACGAGGTGAGTTACAACGGTTGGACGATGAAACTCGATGGCAAACCCGCGAGTGGTGATAGTGTTACGGTGCAAAAAAATGCGGTGACTGCCAGTTCAGATAACCGCAATGCTTTGGCTTTGGGCAAATTGCAAACGACGCGTGTGTTGGATGGCAGTACCGCGACGTACCAAGAGTCTTATGGCCGTATGGTGGCCACGGTGGGGACGCAAACCAGTGAGGCCACCATTATGGGTAAAGCACAAAGTAAGTTATTGATTAGCGCTGAAAATAATCGCAATTCAGTTTCTGCGGTGAATTTGGACGAAGAGGCGGCTAATTTATTACGCTATCAGCAGGCTTATCAGGCCTCAAGTAAGGTCATTCAAATCGCTCAAAAAGCCTTTGATGAAATTGTTAATTTAGGCCGATAAGATCGCTTCAGAGGAGTTCATACTATGCGCATCGCAACAACGACCATTTTTAGCCTTGGCAGCAATGCATTGCAAATGCATCAAAGTACTCAGGCTAAATTACAGGCGCAGCTGTCCGCTAATCGGCGGGTCTTAACCCCTGCGGATGATCCGATTGCTTCAGCACGTATTTTGGATTTGGCGCAAGCCCAGTCTATTAATGGTCAATATGGGGCCAATAGCGCGACCGCAGATTCATTTATGCGTTTGAGTGAGTCGACTTTGAAGCAAGTGACGTTAACGATACAAAACGTTCAAGAGCTTGCAGTGCGAGCTGGTAACCCGACATTAACGGCCAGTGAAAAGAAAATGCTGGATGCCGAGTTGCAAGGTCGATATCAAGAATTATTGGGCTTGGCCAATACCACGGATGGCCAGGGAAATTATCTTTTTTCGGGCTTTAAGGGCGACGTTAAACCTTTTACTGAAGCTGCTTTTGGTCAAGTCACTTACCAAGGGGACGATGGCAAGCGCTTGGTGCAAATTTCGGATGGTCGACAATTGCCGATTTCTGAAGCCGGTAGCGATATTTTTCAGAAAATTAAAAATGGGAATGGCACCTTTGTCACCGCGTATGACCCCCCGAATAATACTGGTTCAGGGGTTGTGGGCCCCGGTGAGGTGACAGACCCGAATAAATGGGCGTCGGCCCCCGCGCCGCGTGATTTTAGTATTCAGTTTCAAGTCTTACCTGATCCTGCTAATGCCACTAAAAATATAACCACATATGATTTGGTCAATAACACCACCGGCGTGTCTTTGATTGATGGCGCTACTGTACCGCGTGCTGCGGGTACGGCCTTTCCGCGAACGTATATTGAAGGTGCGGATATTGAATTCAAACAATTAGCCACCGATCCAGTTGCCATTCCTGCTGTCATCGCTTGGGATTATGGTGTTAAAACCAATGTCAAAGGTGTACCTGCTGCTGATGCTGCTGCGACGCCACCCACTAATGATCGCTTTAACGTTCAAACCAGTACCAATGTGGATTTGTTTTTCTACATTAGGTGCACTGTCGAGCGCTTTAAATACCTATCAATCAGATTCTGTTGGCTCGGCCGCATTTCATAATAAACTCAATACCGCGCTCTCTGATTTATCAAATTCATTAGGCAGTGTGGTCACCCGTCAGGCCTATCTTGGCGCAAGAATGAATGAAACTGATTCGGTAAAAGACACCACTGAAGATATGAAATTGCAATACACTACGACGCTCACTGCGCTCGAAGGGCTTGATTATGCTGCGGCCATTAGTGATTTTGCCGAAAATCAAATGGTGCTTGATGCCACGCGTAAAAGTTTTGCGCAAGTGCAAGACTTAAGTTTGTTCAAATATATTTAATAGTTTCTTTTTTGTGAATTGTTGAACGGCTCGCAGTGCGGGCCGTTTTAGTTTGGATCTTATGAGTAAAGTAAAAACAACCTTTGTATGCCGAGTTTGTGGCGGTACGTCCCCAAAGTGGCAGGGGCAATGCCCGCAATGTGGCGACTGGAATACGCTGGAAGAAAGTGTGGTTGAAAATAAAGCAGCCACAGGGCGTTTTCAATCTTTAGCTGCCGATGGCGCGATTAAAAATCTTTCGGAAGTGAATGCCGAAGAAGTGCCGCGAATTCCAACGCAAATGGAAGAGCTCGATCGTGTTTTGGGTGGCGGTTTGGTGCCCGGCGGCGTGGTGTTGATTGGTGGCGATCCGGGAATTGGCAAATCAACGCTGTTATTGCAGGCTTTGGCCAAGCTTTCTGAAACTCAGGCGGTTTTGTACGTGAGTGGTGAAGAATCAGCACAGCAAATTGCATTGAGGGCACGTCGATTGGGGGTGCCAACGGCCAAGGTGCGGCTTTATCCTGAGATCAGTTTGGAAAAAATATTATTAGCGCTGACTGCCGAAATCCCTAAAGTTGTAGTGATAGATTCGATTCAAACCATGTTCACTGAAGCATTGACGAGTGCGCCAGGTAGTGTGGCGCAAGTTCGAGAATGTTCATCGCAGTTGACTCGTTTTGCCAAGCGGCATGGGACGTCAGTGCTCTTGGTTGGTCATGTAACTAAAGATGGTGCCATTGCTGGCCCACGCGTGCTTGAGCATATTGTCGATGCAGTACTGTATTTTGAGGGTGATACGCATTCGAGCTTTCGTTTGATTCGGGCGATTAAAAATCGATTTGGCGCAGTTAATGAATTAGGCGTTTTTGCGATGACCGATAAAGGTTTGCGCGAAGTCTCTAACCCATCAGCTATGTTTTTAAGTCAGCACGCCGAACCAGTCGCCGGATCGTGTGTCATGGTGACGCAAGAAGGAACTCGGCCGATGTTGGTGGAGGTGCAGGCTTTGGTGGATGATGCGCATTCACCACAGGTAAAGCGCTTAGCGGTTGGCGTAGAGCAGAATCGATTGGCTTTATTGCTGGCGGTATTGCATCGCCACGCAGGCATTGTCGCCTTTGATCAAGACGTGTTTATTAATGCCGTTGGTGGGGTGCGGATTTCAGAGCCTGCTGCCGATTTAGCCATGTTGCTCGCCATTGTATCGTCATTGAAAAATCGGCCTTTGCCAGCAAAGATGGTCGTTTTTGGTGAGGTTGGCTTGGCTGGTGAAGTGCGTCCTGTGCAGCGCGGTCAGGAGCGACTTAAAGAGGCTGCTAAATTGGGGTTTACCCATGCGATTGTGCCTAAAGCCAATCGACCTCGGCAGCCCATCGACGGCATGACAGTGATTTCTGTTGAGCGCTTGGATGAGGCGGTTGCTGCTGCTTTTTGATGAAAAAGGCTTGAAATAATGACTTTCGACCGCATTAACTCAAGAATGAATTGCTGTTATTTGTTACTATTTTACTTAGCTTAAATGCTTTTATGAAATTGGAGAATCCTAATGAGTGAAAATATCTTACACGTTACTGATGCAAGTTTTGATTTTGAAGTGCTGCAAGCTCAAGAGCCTGTGTTGGTTGATTACTGGGCAGAATGGTGTGGTCCTTGCAAAATGATTGCGCCAATTTTGGATGACATCGCGCTTGAATATGCTGGGAAGTTGAAAGTGGCAAAATTAAATATCGATGAAAATCAAGCAACACCACCTAAGTTTGGTATTCGCGGTATTCCAACGCTGATGCTGTTTGTTGGTGGAGAAGTTAAAGCCACCAAGGTCGGCGCTTTGTCTAAATCGCAGTTGACTGCATTTATTGATAGTAATATTTGACACTGCAGTTAAATACATATACGCTTCAAAAAAGTAGCAGTGATGTGTTAAATCTGATCGCATCACTGTTTACCCCTTCTAGAACTTCCGTATTACCTCCCCTTTTATATTATTTTAAGCGTAATTATTTATGCATTTGTCTGACCTAAAACATCTGCACGTCACTGAATTAGTCGAAATGGCGATTAGTTTTGAAATTGACGGTGCCAACCGCATGCGTAAGCAAGATTTGATTTTTGCTTTACTTAAAAATCGTGCAAAAAAAGGGGAGAGTATCTTCGGTGAAGGTACACTCGAAGTGCTGCCTGATGGTTTTGGCTTCTTGCGCAGTCCAGATACATCTTACTTGGCAGGGCCTGATGATATTTATGTCAGCCCGAGTCAAATTCGTCGCTTTAACTTGCATACGGGCGATTCGATTGAAGGCGAAATTCGAATTCCTAAAGACGGCGAACGTTACTTTGCTTTGGTTAAGGTTGATCGCGTCAATAGCGATGCACCAGAAGCCTCTAAGCATAAAATTCTGTTTGAAAATCTGACCCCTTTATTTCCGACTGAACGTTTGAAGTTAGAGCGCGATATTAAAGCGGAAGAGAATATCACCGGTCGAGTTATCGATTTGATGGCTCCGATTGGTAAAGGGCAGCGCGCCTTACTCGTTGCACCGCCTAAAACCGGTAAAACGGTTATGCTGCAGCATATTGCACATGCAATTACCGCAAATCACCCTGAAGTGGTGATGATTGTATTGCTGATTGACGAGCGTCCCGAAGAAGTGACTGAGATGTTGCGCTCAGTGAAAGGCGAAGTGGTTTCGTCTACGTTTGATGAGCCAGCGACACGCCACGTGCAAGTTGCTGAGATGGTGATTGAAAAAGCGAAACGTTTGGTAGAGCACAAAAAAGACGTTGTGATTTTGCTCGATTCAATTACTCGGTTAGCGCGTGCTTATAATACCGTCGTTCCGTCGTCGGGCAAGGTGTTGACTGGCGGGGTTGATGCCAATGCATTGCAGCGACCAAAACGATTCTTTGGTGCCGCTCGAAATATTGAAGAAGGTGGCAGTTTAACCATTATCGCGACAGCCTTGGTTGATACTGGTAGTCGTATGGACGACGTGATTTACGAAGAATTTAAAGGTACGGGCAATAACGAAATTCAACTTGATCGCCGAATGGCAGAGAAGCGAATTTTCCCGTCGATTAATATTAATAAATCAAGCACCCGCCGTGAAGAGCTACTGATTAAGCCTGAGCAACTGCAGCGTATTTGGGTGTTACGTAAATTACTCTATCCTATGGATGATTTGGAAGCGATGGAATTTTTGATGGATAAACTCAAGTCAACAAAAACGAATTTAGATTTTTTTGACTCGATGCGCGTCGTTAATTCTTGCAGATTAGGGATTGTTTTGCGATAATCCCATGCTTTGCAGCGTCGGCAAAACCCCGGCGCCCGATAACCTAAGGAAAAAATCATGAAAGCTGGTATCCACCCTAATTACGAAGAAATCAACGTGACTTGCTCTTGCGGCAATGCATTTAAAACTGAGTCTACTTTATGCAAAGACTTGCACGTTGAGGTTTGTGCTGAATGCCATCCATTTTACACTGGCAAGCAAAAAATCGTTGATACGGCAGGCCGTATTGAGAAATTCAATTCTAAATTTGCTCGTTTTACGCGCTAATTTAGATTTAGAAATAAAAAAAGGCAGCTTTTCAGCTGCCTTTTTTTATTGGTTTATGCCAAAATTATTTCGAATAAATTGATTGAATATGACATGCTGACCTATCAAGCGAATCTAAAATCGGCACCCCAAGCAGGACAAACTCAAGATAAACCTTGGCTTTTGCTGTTACTTTGTTTGTTCTGGCTTATCCCGGTCTCGTTGGGCACGACCCTTGGAAGCCGGATGAAAATACCAGCATGGCGATTGTGGCCTATTTTATGCGCCATTCAAATTGGACCATTGCGTCGATTGCTGAGATTCCACAATTTAGCCAAGCACCACTTTATTATTGGGTGGCCACACTATTGGCCAATGCTTTGTCCTGGTTTGGTATTGCAGCCCACGATGCAGCTCGATTAAGTACTGGCTTATGGATGGGGCTGGGTATGTGGGGAACGGGCTTAGCTGCTCGTGACTTGTTTGGTCGACGTTTTGGCCGTATGGCCGTTATTATTTTATTGGGTTGCTTGGGCTTACCTTTGTGGGGGCATCATGTGTCACCTGCGGTAGTGGTATTGGCTGCATTTGCATGGCTGGCCTATGCCTTAACCTTGGCGATGAAGCGTCCATTGCGAGCTGGCGTGATCTTGGCGTTGGTATTTTTAGTGTTGTTGACGGGCGCTAGTTGGGCTGATGCATTATTGGCAGTTTGTTTGCATCTCATCTCTTTTATTGCTGTTTTCGCAGTGGCGAAAAATGAGTTATCTGGTAACGCTGATTACCGCGCTGATTATTGCGCTGCCTTTTGCTGCGTTGTGGGGGTATTCGCTGCAAAATGTCTCTGGCGAATTATTTCAAACGTGGTGGCGTTATTATGCGTGGGGTGTTTTTGGTGGCGCTCGCTCATTTGCAATTGGGCATGAGTTTGGCTTTTTGCCGGCAGTGTTAGTGTGGTTTGCTTGGCCTGCATTGCCACTGGCGGCATGGTCGATTTATTTATTTTTCGACATGAAATGCTGCAGCCGCGCTGGCAATTGTTATTGACCATGTTGATTGCCCAGCTGGCATTTATTGTTTTATCGGGTAAGACCAGTGAACCATTGATCTTGCCGCTCTTGGTGACCTTAGCCTTGATTGCAAGTGCTGGTGTTGATGAACTAAGGCGAGGTGCTGCTGCAGCATTAAATTGGTTTAGTTTGCTCACACTGGGGCTCGCTGCACTCATTGTGTGGCTGGCTTGGCTGGCTTTGGCGACTGGATTTCCAGTGAGCTTGGGTGACTATTTGCAAAAATACAGCTCGGCGCCAATGCCTGCGATGGGCTTGGGTTTGGTATTTGCGATTGTCGTCACTTTGTTGTGGGGGCGCATGTTGTTTCGCAAACGGCCGATGGGTCGTCGTGCCCTAGTCAATTGGACTTGTGGCTTGACGCTGGTAATTGGTTTGATGGTTGGCTTGTTTCAGACGTGGATCGATGCTGGTAAGTCATATCGTCCAGTTGCTGCAGGTTTGGTTAAAGCCATGAAGTCTTATCCACAGGCTTGTATTGATGTTTCTCAGCTATCAAAAGATCCGATTTCCGCGATGGTCTATTTTACTGATCTTCAGTTTGATGCGAGAGCAGGTAATCTTTGTTCATTTACTTTGCAGCAAAATGACGCCAAACAGAATGTTAAAGATTTGGTTTGGACGGGGCATCGTTTGGGTGAGCATCGCGAAGTTTTTTCGCTCTACGCCCGCTGATTTTTCATGGTTTTTTTTTGAATAAAATAATGCCGAGTTCTCATTGAGCTCGGCATTATTTATTTGTGTGACAAAAATCGAGTCATTTAGACTTGATCTTGTTTGGAATTTTGTTCGGCAATTTCAGCATTGATATGGCGTTGCACATAAATATAGAGGTAAATCGCCATGGCAATGATAAAGCCGATGGTAAACAGGCTCAATATACCAATAGTTGAGGTTAGGATATTGGCAAGCGGGGTATTTTCCATAGTGTTCTCCTAGTGATGAACACTATCTAATCTTATTGCCTTGCCATTGATGTTGATAAGGGTCAAATGTGGCTTGTTTTGATTGGGTTTTCTCGACAAGCCACCGTTTTTACCACAACTTACTTGGCAAATTAGTCACGGAAATTTTGGTATTGCAAAGGAAAGTCGCTGATCGATTGGCGCATCAAAGCAATAACACCTTGCAGCGCATCGCGATCTTTACCGGTAATACGGACTTCGTCGCCTTGAATCGCCGCTTGCACTTTCAGTTTTGAATCCTTAATGATGCGAATAATTTTCTTGGCTAATTCTTGGTCAATGCCATCTTTGATGGTGAGTGTTTGTTTGACTTTATTGCCTGATACTTTTTGCACGTCGCCTTGTTCTAGGCGTTTGCTGCTATCGGCTTCTTTTTTCTCTAGGGCTGGGAAAACAATATCTTTAATTTGATCGAGTTGGAAATCTGAATCACCGTGTAGTGTGATGAGTTTATCTTTCTCGTTCAGTTCAACTTTGGCGCTGGTGCCTTTAAAGTCGTAACGATTAATAATGGTTTTTGCCGCCACGTCAATCGCATTTTTTAGCGCGACCATATCGGTGGCAGAGGTAATGTCGAAAGAAGGCATAATGAAACTCGCAGGATGATGAATAAATAAAATATAAAATAGGTTTGAAGTTCAAGTGAATCAAGTGTTGATTCACTTGAGGCTTGCAATCAATTAGGCAAAATGACAAACGTAATGCAATGTTTCGATGGTTTCAATATCAAAGCTTGAGTTAGCAGGAACGCTAAATGATGGCCCGCAGAGTATGTAGTTGTAGTGCTTTCATTGGCTTGCTTTACTGAGCATACCCCAGCAATAACTTCCATGATTTCAGCGGCAGCAGTATTAAAAGTGAGTGCAGAGGGCTGAATAACACCGATGGTTTTTTTGCTGCCATCGGCAAACAAAATAGTATGGCTCACGCATTTGCCATCAAAATAGACATTGCCTTGCTTTAATACAGAAACTTGATCAAATTGGCTCATAGTAACTTCCTTGGTAAGCGGTTTATTTGAGTAATACTTTAGATAGAATTTCTTTGGCAATAAAACCGAGCATGCCAAAACCAAGCACAAAAAACAGCACAATGGTGCCGTATTTACCTGCTTTGGATTCTTTGGCCAGATTGTAAATGATAAAGCCCATATAGATGATCAAAGCACTGCATAAAATGGTCACCGATAAAGTAGTGAATTGCTCTTCATCCATTGCTAATAAGGCGTCTAGCATGTGTCATCTCGATTTAGGGAATGCAAACGGCTCAGAATTTTCCGAGCCGTTAAGTCGATAAGTAATTGTGTTGCCTTGTTGTGCTACTTATTGCGTCTACGCCGTACTCCGTTTGAAGAAAGATCGGCGTAGTCGACGACCATTATTTTTGATTTAAACGGCCGGCAATTCGCATCCGCAAGGCGTTCAATTTAATAAAGCCACCGGCATCGACTTGATTGTAAGCGCCGCCGTCATCATCAAAAGTGGCGATATTCATATCAAATAGCGAATTGGTTTTTGAGTCGCGACTCACCACAATCACATTGCCTTTATACAACTTCACGCGCACCCAGCCATTGACGTTTTTCTTGCGTGGCATCGATCAATGTTTGCAAGACTTTGCGCTCAGGAGCCCACCAGAAGCCGTTGTAAATCATGCTGGCGTAACGTGGCATGAGATCGTCTTTCAAATGGGCCACTTCGCGGTCAAGCGTGATTGATTCGATTGCGCGATGCGCTTTCAGAATGATGGTGCCGCCAGGTGTTTCGTAGCAACCACGTGATTTCATGCCGACGTAGCGGTTTTCAACCAAGTCCAAGCGACCAATGCCATGCTTGCCGCCGAGTTCATTCAGTTTGGTTAACACCGTCGCTGGCGACATACGCACGCCATTGAGTGCCACGATATCGCCTTTTTCAAATTCAATATCAAGGTATTCAGCCGCATCTGGCGCAGCTTCTGGGCTAACACTCCAGCGCCACATGGTTTCTTCGGCTTCAGCCGATGGATTTTCGAGGTGACGGCCTTCAAAGCTGATGTGCAGCAAGTTGGCGTCCATCGAGTAGGGGGCACCGCCGTTTTTGTGTTTCATATCCACTGGGATATTGTTTTTTTCTGCGTAGGCCAGCAGTTTTTTCGCGTGACAACAAATCCCATTCACGCCAAGGTGCAATCACTTTAACGTCGGGTTTCAGGCCGTAATAACCCAATTCGAAACGAACTTGATCGTTGCCTTTGCCTGTTGCGCCATGCGATACCGCATCGGCATTGGTTTGATTGGCGATTTCGATTTGACGTTTGGCAATCAATGGACGGGCAATCGACGTGCCAAGTAGGTATTCACCTTCGTACACGGTGTTGGCGCGAAACATTGGGAAAACAAAAGTCCCGAACAAATTCTTCGCGTAAGTCATCGATAAAAATATTTTCTGGCTTAATTCCAAATTGCAGCGCTTTTTGGCGGGCAGGTTCTAGCTCTTCACCTTGGCCGAGATCGGCAGTAAAGGTGACAACTTCACATTGATAAGTGTCTTGCAGCCATTTCAAAATCACAGAAGTATCAAGGCCGCCGGAATAAGCGAGAACTACTTTATTAATATCGGACATACATATTGCCTTAGTCTTTAGTTCAAGAAAGATAATTGCTCAATCAGTTCAGTGCGAGGCGCAAGCCAAAGCTGACAAACAAAGTGCCTACTAATTTATTTAACAAGGTTTTCAGCCAGATTTTAGCTGAAAGTCGGCGTGCTAGGCTGCTACCGACCAAGATTAAAGTGGTCAAATAGCTGATGCTAACCAATTGCACGATGAGGCCGAGTGCGGCAAAAGTATGCCAAACATGTGGGTAACTCGGATTCACAAACTGCGGAAAAAACGCCATAAAAAACAAAATGGCTTTTACATTCACTAGTGAAATACCAAGCGCAGAGCGAAAGGCTTTTTTTGCCGAATGCTGAGGGCTGCTAGCCTCAGGGGTATCTTTCTGGGGCTTAGCAAATAAGGCGCGTATACCGATATACGTCAGATAAGCAGCGCCTAAATAACGCACAATATCAAAGGCAATCGGATTGGCCTTCATTAAAGAAGCAACCCCTAAACTGGCCGCCAGCATTAAAATTAAATCGCCAACCACAATGCCGGCTGCCGCCGCAAAGCCCGCTTTGCGACCACGGGTGCTGGCCATGGGTGAGCGCAAATAAGGAATTAGGGCCCGGTACTAAAATAATCAGTACCGTTCCCAATACATACGTCCAAAGATCGGTGATGCCTAACATTTAGTCGTTCACACGGCCAAGTAGTAAGAATTCAATCACGGCTTTTTGGGTATGCATGCGATTTTCTGCTTCTTGCCATACTACCGATTGCGGACCGTCAATCACCTCGGGGTCGACTTCTTCACCGCGATGCGCTGGTAAGCAATGCATAAATAGCGCGTTGGGCTTGGCTTGCTGCATTAAGCTTTCGGAAACCTTGTAATTAATAAAATCTTTTTTACGCTGCAGGGTTTCTCGTTCATAGCCCATCGACGTACACACATCGGTGGTCACAATGTCGGCACCAATGGCGGCTAAATAAGGATCATTAAAGGTTTCGAAGTTGTCGGTGCTGTAGCTTTCACCATCAAGGACTGTCATTTCATAGCCGCGTGGACAGGCTAAATTGAGTTTGAAGTTAAATATTTTGCCGCTTGTAGCCAAGTGCGGCTGATATTATTACTGTCACCAATCCAGCAAACTGTTTTCCCTGCAATCGAGCCATGATGTTCGATATAAGTGAAGATGTCCGCCATGATTTGGCAAGGATGGTATTCATTGGTTAAGCCATTGATGACGGGCACTAATGAATTTTCGGCAAAGCGATCAATGATGCTTTGCTCGAAAGTTCTGACCATGACGATATCCACCATTCGGCTCATGACTTTAGCGACATCTTCGATGGGTTCGCCGCGCCCGAGTTGCGTGTCTTTAGATTGCAAGAACATCGCATGGCCGCCCAGTTGATACATACCTGCTTCAAAAGAAACGCGGGTTCGAGTTGATGATTTCTCAAAAATCATTCCCAAGACTTTGCCAGGTAGTGGCTGGTAAAGCGCACCTGATTTGAGGCGAGCTTTTAATTTGGCTGTGCGTTCAAAGAGGTATTGATATTCTTCTAGAGTAAAGTCGCTGAACTTGAGGTAGTGGCGCATCAGATTTTGTCCTGGTCGATTAGCACTTAGCATGTGACCAAATGGCTGAAAAAACGAACATTATTCAATGTTTTTCCCCATAAAGGCAAGTCATTTGCGGGATCTGTTGGCTGTGTACTTATTCAGCATGGCGCTACATTTTCATGAGCTGGAGTCTAAGTGGAGTGTTATACTGATGTCAGTTCTCGAATTAAATAAAGCATTCGCCCACATGATCTGCAATCCCTACGAAATCATTATTCAAGGCATTACCAGTAACGGGCGCGAATTTCGCCCTAGCGATTGGGCTGAGCGCCTCTCAGGTATCCTGTCTACTTTTGGTGTCGACCAAAAGTTGTCTTACGCGCCATTTGTTCGGCCGATGGTGCATAACAATGTGCGCTGCGTGGCTGTTGACAAGCAATTAGAAAAAATCGATCCGCGCGTTTTTTGAATTTATTATGACTTTCGCCCGCGACAATGATTTGCGAGTGGTCGATTGTCGTTCCCTGATCCAAGAGAGTGATCTCTGACGCGAATGCGTGTGATCGGTAGTTATTTACAATCAATTGACGTAAATCCTGTTGTTGCAATGCAGCATATGTTCTATGCTGCATAAGTAACCCGTATGGGTATCTTACAGCGTGTAGGGGTATGTTATGAGATTGAAAGATAAAGTAGCGATCATTACGGGCTCTGCGAGCGGTATCGGCGAAGCCACGGCGATTAAATTCGCCGCCGAAGGTGCAAAAGTCGTGGTATGTGATGTCAACCCAGCGGGTGTTGCTGCTGTGGTAGCCGCATTAACTGCCGGTGGCGCTGATGCGGTGGGTTATGTGGTTGATGTCACGAAGACTGACACCATTGCTGCGATGGTGGCCGCCGCGAAGGATAAATATCAGCGAATTGACGTCTTGGTGAATAATGCGGGCATCGTTATGGATGCGCAGTTATTTAAAATGACTGAAGACCAGTTTGATCGCGTGATTGATATTAATTTAAAGGGTGTTTACAACTGCACTAAAGCGGTCGTTGACACTATGATTGAGCAAAAATCTGGCGTGATTCTAAACGCATCTTCAGTGGTGGGGATTTACGGCAATTTTGGCCAAACCAATTATGCTGCCTCTAAATTTGGTGTGATTGGTTTTGTAAAAACATGGGCTAAAGAGCTAGGCAAAAAAGGCATTCGTGCCAATGCGATTTGTCCGGGATTTGTTGCTACGCCAATTTTGAATGATATGCCAGAGAAAGTCATTCAAGCGATGGAAGAAAAAGTGCCAATGCGCCGTCTGGCGCAGCCTGCTGAAATTGCCAACGTATACGCATTTTTAGCATCGGATGAAGCCAGCTATATCAATGGCGCGGTGATTGAAGTTACTGGTGGTTTGACCTTGTAAATATTGCTTTTTCCAATAAAAAACCCGCTATCAATGGCGGGTTTTTTATTAGGGTATATATCTGTAAGCTATTTTTGGTATGGGCTTTGAAGCGATACCTTTAATGAGCACTTGCTACTAATTGAGTGCATTGCCTTCCCAAACGATTTTCCAGCCTGCGTTATCTTGCTGCCAATACAGGCGCTTTTTCATTTGATTATTCAAGTTGTTACTGCGGTAGTTTTGATTAAAGGTGGCCACCATTTGGCTGGCTTGAGGGCCTGCTGCAAAAATGGATACATCATTTAACTGCACTTTACTCCAAGTTTTTCCGGCATTAACGGCCGCTTTTTGTTCGCGCCAAGTGCTGATATTTTGTCCCTCACCACTGCGAAAATCAGCCGAATAAAAGTTCAAGTATTGCTGGGTATCGAGCGCTTCCCAGCTGCTTTTCCATTGCTCAAGTAGGGCCAGTCCGGCATTGTGTTGTTGTTGCCATTGCTCGGCATTAACCCATTTGATGGCTGGCACTGAGATGACTGGCGTATTGCCCGGTTGCAAATATTGGGCAACGTCGAGCATTTCTTCATTAGTGAGTACGACGCGCAGCCATTGGAGGCTTGTGGTGCTCGTGCATACCGTGGCCGCTGGGCTGCCATGTAGCCAGATGCCATGTCCGGTGCGGCTTTGACTACGATCGAGTTCATTCGGATAAGAAATCGGCCAAGCCCCAACACCATATAGATCAGCCAGTGAACCATAGGTTTTATCGAGTTGCTCGCGAGGTAGGTGGCTGGTAACAAAGTAGACGCCCAGTGGTGAGCGTTGGTCACCTTCTATTTTTTTATCAACACCCAATAAACCGACGGTAACGTAATGATCTCTGACTCGTTTGGGTTGTCCATTGTCATTGGCAAACACATACAGTCGAGAGGTGGCGGCATCGATTAAGATGGCGAATTTTTGCTGCGGCGCAAAAGCCACAATATTGGCCGGTAAACGATCCGCATAAATCTTATCGTTGCGGTGCGCGATTCGCACTAAGGCTTCTTTGCGTAAATCATCGAGCACATTGCTCGGTGCGCTGGCGACGCCGCCGCCGATGGTCGATAGCGGCATCACACGCATGGCGTAAAGATCGGGCACGTAATAATTGGGCGAGACGATAATTGGGCTGCTCGGCAATCAGCGCGTCGACGGTGGCGCGAGCGTCGGCCATATTGCCACTGCGAATCGCATCCAATGCGGCGATGATTCGCTCTTCATGACTGCCGGTATGCGCCACGCCTTTTGCCTCGCTGCTCAGCTCGAACGAAGCGTCGCTAAATTCAAAAAAAGCGCGGTGTGGCGGCAGGCGCTAAGCAAAGTAACGCAGCCAAGCAAAGTAGACGCTTGGTCCAAGGAGATAAACGTAGCATACTGATTTTTAGCCGCCGATCCGTTCTTCAAGAATTAGCCAGCGATTGCCACTTTTTTGCATGATGAGTGTTTTGGTGGTGTTGCTGGATAAGCGATCTGATTTATACGATTGACGTAGTGTGACTTTGGCGTTGTTTTCGTCAATCATGCTGACTTTAAATTTGCTGAGTTTGACGTCAATGGATTTAGGTCCGGCAATTTTACTTTGACGGTCTTTTTCCCACGCGGCACGTCCACCAGGGGCTTTGAATGCTTTGGCATAGCTGTTGACGTATGCTCCGACATTTTGCTTACTCCACGCATTGGCCCATTCTTCTGCGCTGGCAATGACTTGCTGTTGCTGGCGTAGATCTTTATCTGCTTCAGGCGTACTGGTTGCTTTTGGCGTCGTGGTTGGGGTGCTCTTCGGTGTTGCGGTTGGGGTGCTCTTCGGTGTTGCGGTTGGGGTGCTCTTCGGTGTTGCTGTTGGGGTGATTTTCGGTGTTAATGTTGGGCTAATGCTGGCTAGCGGAGTGGCCGCTGTTTTTTGGTGCCGTAGTTTTACTCGGCACAATGGCCGGTAGTGTTGGTTGTGGCGTAATTATGCCAACATTGGTCGCAGCGCTCACTTGGGGTTTGTTGGCCGCGGGGAGTACTTTTGCGGCTAATGGAATGGTTGTCGTTTGCGCCGCAGCGATTCGTGTTGCCGGCGCTTGATTTGGATTGAAAAGGGTGCCAACTAATTTGAGTTTGGTTTGTAGCTGCGGATTTTTGTTCTCGATTTGCAATGCTTTGTCATATGCTTGCGAGGCGAGGCGGGCATATAAATCACCCATGTTTTCATGAGCAATGGCATAACTTGGATTAGTCTGAATCGCCATTTGCAATGCGGTACGGGCTTTGTCAAATTGCTTGGTATTGGCGTACAGCACTGCAAGATTGTTGTAGGGCTCAGGTAGGTGCGGATAGTCTTCAGAGAGTTTATTAAACGCTTTGATGGCGTCTTCGTTACGGCCCATTTCGGTTAATGCAATGGCGCGTAAAAATCGAACTTGCGCATCTTTCGGGGTTTTGGCGAGAAACTTATCCGCACGTTCTACCGCTTGCGCAAATTGTCTTGCACGTAAGAGTTGCTGCAGATCTTCTGCTTCACCGGCATAGGCCATGCAGGTCATAACAGAAAAAACAGCGGCGAAAGTAATACGAGCTACAGACATTTTGATTCCATGCGGTGAGGAATGCGATAAATTGGCGCAATTCTACCAAATATTTAGTGATTTGGCCTTGATGAACTGAGCTGCAACGACGTTACAGGTGTTATTTCACAATGCTGCGAAATTTGAGCGGTCATTGTCATTGTGTGTGGACGTTTTCAAGCTGCGAACTGTCGCTTGCTGAGCTATGCGCCTCATCGGTGATGCAGCAAGGTGCTGATGTTGCGATTTATTGTCTGATTATCATGATTTGCATTATGGCTATTGCCTCATTGCGGTTGTAAGTTATTTTTACGGGTATTGCTCTAAGCGTCATATGCAATATGAGCTAGGTGGCAATACCTTATTCACTGCGCTTGGCTTTACGCCAATCCCATGGCGGCATGGCTTGTGGGTCTTGCCATAAACCGAGTCGTGCCGATTTTGCTGCGTGCTGCGCATCGGCATAGTCAGCAAAGTCGGCTGTTGGTTGAGCTTTTTTGGCGTAGGTCGTGTAGTGCCAAGCAAAACCTGCATTCACTTGTGCCAAATTAATATCTTGTTGATTTTTACTAATTCTGGCGACGCCACGTCCATAGCGATCAACATCATCAATTTGTGCGCTGACATTTTGTTTGAATACCAGATCAGACAAATAGGTTTTGGCGGCTTGGCCAAAAGGCATCGCCTTTTCGGGCGCATCAATATAGGCCAAGCGCAGTTTGTATTGCTGCTTATTGGCATCCAGTAGCGTGATGGTATCGCCATCGGCAACGGCAACCACTTGGCCTTCGATACTACTGCCTTTTGCGAGCTGACCAGGCGAAACCGTGCTTTCATTCCACCATGTGACAGCGGCAATGCTCAGAATGACAATGGCTGAAATGCGTGCGGGCCATGAGCGAGCAGTCAATAAATTGATTAAGGCGCGTTGATTTTTTTGTTTCATTTGGCGGTTTTTTTCGTGATTCCTGTTTTCAGTGCTTGCCATAAAATGGCGGGCCAATCGCCTCGGCTTAAGGTCGGCCTGGCATTAAACACATCGTATTGTGCCGTTTGTATTTTACTTAAGACCCGATCTGCGGCGAGAACGATGGTGCGAATTTCTAAGCCGACTCGACCTGGCAATTGTACGCCTAGCGGCGAGCCTGCGCGCAGCATGCGTCGAGTCCGATCACATTGAAAGTGCATCAATTGTTTGAAGGCCGGAGTTGCAATGCCATTGGCTAGATCTTGCTCAGTCACGGCAAAGCGAAGTAAGTCATCTTGCGGTAAATAAACGCGATCTTTTTGCCAATCAATCGCCACATCTTGCCAAAAATTGACCAGTTGCAGTGCCGAACAAATGCCATCTGACAAGGCCAATTGGCGTGCATCAGTTTGATCAAATATATATAGCAAAATGCGCCCAACAGGATTGGCAGAGCGGCGGCAGTAATCAATGACTTCACCAAAGTTTTGGTAGCGATTTTTAACCACATCTTGGCGAAAAGCACAAAACAAGTCTTCAAATAGTTGTAATGGAATTTGGTAGCGTTGCACGACTGGCGCGAGCGCTTGAAATCGCGCAGTGAGGGCCATCTCGCCACGTTCAATTCGTTGCAGTTCTGCGCTGCATTCATCAAGCGCGGCAAGGCGCTCGTTGGCACTGGCATGGCCTTCATCGGCGAGATCATCAGCATATCGGGCAACGTGATAAACCACCGCCACCGCAGGGCGGTATTGTTTTGGCAGCAAAAAAGAACCCACAGGGAAGTTCTCATAATGCTCAACAGTGTGTTGCGATGTGATGCCCTTCATACGGTTTCCTTGTTGCTGGCTGACAAAATATGGAATTATTGAGATGGCCTGCTATAGTTGCCACACGTATCCAATGATACGCAATGATGCTATTTTTCAAACTTGATTGGGATTAGATTATGCTGAAAAAACTTTTTCTTGCGGTATTTGCCAGTTTTGCCTTGATGAGTATGGCTTTTGCGGCGGTTGACTTAAATACGGCAAACCAAGCGCAATTGGAGGCATTGTCGGGGATTGGCCCGAGTAAAGCCAAAGACATTATTGATTTTCGTACTAAAAATGGTCCCTTCAAAACCACGGAAGACGTCATGAAAGTGCCGGGGATTAAAGAAGGTACTTATACTAAAATCAAAGGTGAGATTTCAGTTGGTGGCAAAATGGCCGCGCCTGCTGCACCCGCTAAAATGGATAAAACCATGAAAGCCAGTATGCCAATGAAAGCCAGTGCACCAGTTAAAAAATAATATTCGCAATGAATAAAAAAACCGGATCATTGATCCGGTTTTTTTATTGCCTTTCAATGCTTAATCGATTTTGGCTTTTTTAACCAATTCGTTCACATAGTTTTGCACTTCTTGCGCTTGCATTTGTTGCATTAATTCGCCTTTGGCTTCTTCAAAGCTTGGGCCTTTGGCTTCACGTACGTCGTCAAGTTTGATGATGTGGTAACCAAATTGGGTTTTAACTGGTTTATCCGTCATTTTGCCTTTTGGCAAAGCAGCTAAAGCAGAGCCAAATTCTTTAACGAAGTTATTTGGGTTCGCCCAGCCTAAATCCCCGCCATTGGTTGCGCTGCCTTTATCCATTGATTTGGCTTTAGCCAATTCATCGAATTTTTTGCCTTTTTTCAGGTCAGCAATGATGGTGTTGGCTTCAGCTTCAGTTGGAACCAAGATGTGGCGTGCTTTGAATTCTTTGCTAGCAAAGTTGACTTTGATTTTGTCGTATTCTTTGCGTAATTCAGAGTCGGTAATTGGATTTGCTTTTACAAATGCGTTGATATCAGCGCCGATCAAAATCCGTTGTTTCATCATATCCATTTGCATTTGAACTTCTGGGTTTTTAGCCAGATCTTTTTTCAATGCATTTTGATAGATTACTTCATTTTTAATGAGTTCATCTTTCACTTGAGCACGCAATTCAGGCGTATCTTTTTGGCCGCGCGCGGTTAATTCTTTGATGAATAGTTCCGCTTTGCTACTTGGAATGGCAACGCCATTCACTGTGGCTAAAGTGCCGGCAGGTGCGGCGAAAACGCTTGTGGTTAGAGTGGCTGCGGCAATTGCCAAAACCAAACGGTTTGCTTTAAACATGTGCAGTGTTTCCTCTATGAATCGGCTAATTCTATTTTAAAATTCATCCGGCGTTAACGCTCGAATACTGAGTGCATGTATTTGTGTTGGAATTAAGTCAGCTAAATACTGGTACACCATACGGTGTCTCTGTAGCGATTTCTTACCCGCAAATACAGGTGAAACGATGGTCACTTCAAAATGACCGCCGCCATTGGCGGCTCCGGCATGTCCTGCATGCGCTGAACTATCGTCGAAAATATCAATGTTTTCGGGCTCTAGTACAGCTAAACGCAGGCGGATTTCTTCGGTAATGCTTATCATACCAGACTCTTAGGGTAGTACATGTCGGAAGGGCTTGACTGACACATCGGTAAAAATTCCACTTGTTACATAAGGATCCGCTGACGCCCATGTTTTAGCGTCTGTCAGGGACTCAAATTCAGCAACAATCAAGCTACCACTAAAACCAGCGGGACCTGGATCCACGCTGTCAATGGCGGGGAATGGACCGGCGAGAACTAAACGTCCTTCCGCTTTCAGTAGTTCCATGCGCGCTAAATGCGCTGGTCGAACTGCAAGTCGATCGGCGAGTGAATCTGCTTTGTCGGTACCGATGATGGCGTATAAAGGCATTTAAACAATCCTTGCGATGGTTTAATTAATCTTTTTCTTCGGGCTGAATATGTTTGGATAAATAAACACTTTGTGCCACGACAAAAACGAGCGTGAGTACTAAGGTGCCAAACACTTTAAATTTGACCCAAATGGCTTCGTCAAAGCTATGAAATACGAAGATATTAAGTGCGCCCATCGCGAGAAAAAACAAGGCCCAAGCGTACATTAATCGAGTCCAAATCGAGCGCGGTAAATTCATTTGTGCGCCCATGAGTTTTTCAATTAAATTATTTTGCTTCAGATGCCAAGCGCCAACGAGTACTAGGGTAAATAGCAATATATAAAACAGTTGGCTTCCACATAATAAATTGTTTGTTGTGAAAGACAATGGTGAGTCCGCCCATGACGGTAATCAATACCAGACTAATCCACAGCATTTTGTCGACATGTCGATGGCGAATCCAGCTGTAGACTACTTGTGCAAAAGTGGCTGCAATGGTGACACCCGTGGCTAGAAAAATATCGTTGGTATAGCTATAAGCGCCGAAAAACAACAGGATAGGAAATAAATCAAAAAGAAATTTCATGCTGTGCGCCCAAAATGGATTTGCGCGATTATGCAGGGGAGTGGGCAGGGATTCAAGGTGAAAAAAACGCCATTCAACCGTTTTTGGTGAATGGCGCTAAAATACCACTGGAGATACACGAAGCATCAGCTTGCGAAACCCATTATGTTTTTTTTCGTGAAGACGTGCGTTGATGTCGATCAAAGTCTGGCGGACTTTGATTGTTAATTTGGCAATAGCGTATGGGGTGAGGTGGCGAGCCCGACCCCCGGCACTAGCATCAAAAGCTGTGGCTGCTTCCTTCCGGACCTGACCAAGTTCACCTTCTAGCTATGCGGGGAGGCCCGCCGTCGAGTATTTTGGCATGCAAAATAACGATAGGGCGCAACTATACCATATGTGTTGCAGTTTGCCATGCCTTACGTAATGAATCATGGTCAGTTTTTTGGGCTAGTGCCGTGTAGAGCCACGTCGTTGCCGCTTCTATGGTTAAGCGAGCGGCAGCTAATGCATTGATTTCTTGTAAAAAACTACCTGCTGCGTAATGCCCTTGACGCACTTGACCTCGAATGCACTGACTACAGTTTATAATTAGGCTTCCTGCTTGAACTGCATTTTTTAATGCACTTTTAAATAAAAAATGCTCGGGTATATTGCCACTACCATAGGTTTCTATTGCGATGGCGGCAAATACCTGCGAATTTATACTGGATGCTAACCAAGCCTCACAGCCTGGGTATAGTTTAATACTGAGAATGTTTAGGCTTGGATTGAGCGGGGAAAACAGGTACTCGCCAGGCGTTACGCTTGACCATTCCCCTTGCCAATTGGGGGCTGCAAATGCGGCATCGGCGTCAGCGTCGAGTTTTTTTACGGCATAACCTGGCAGTAACAGGCCATTAAATGCCACCATCACCGCGTGGCGTTGACTTTGTACGGCATCAAGTGCCAGTTGAAAATTCGCCGGCGCATCGCTGCCCAACTCCAGCCACGGGCGCTGAGAACCTGTGATGACGACGGGTTTATCGATTTGACTCAGCTGCCAGTGGAGTGCGGCAGCGGTCCAAGCTAAGGTGTCGGTGCCGTGCAATATAATGAATCCATCAAATTGATGATAGGCCGCGTCAATATCCTGGGCGATTCTTAGCCAATCTGAGGGTTGCATGCTCGATGAATCGAGCGCTTTAGGATATTCGCGTAAGGTGAGTGCTATGCCGAGGTTATACTCTTGCGCGAGTAAATCGGTAATCACTGGACTTAAAATCCCTGGCTTTAGGTACTAATCCTAAAGGGCTTGGTGCGCAGCCTATGGTGCCACCGGTATAGAGGCAAAGAATGCGTTGAGGTGCTTTGTACTGCGCTGGCATGCTAGAATCCTTTCTTTTTTCCGTACAGGAGACGCATCATGGTTATCGTCGATAATCGTAAAGCGTTTCACGACTTCTTTATTGAAGAAAAGCTAGAAGCGGGCATTATGCTCGAGGGGTGGGAAGTTAAATCCATCCGAGCTGGCCGCGTGCAAATCAAAGAAGCTTATGTGATCCATAAAAATGGTGACTTTTATTTATTTGGTTGCCATATTTCACCGCTGCTTAATGCATCATCGCATGTCGTTCCCGATGTGGTCCGTACGCGCAAATTATTGCTCAAACAACGCGAAATCGATAAGTTGGCGATGAAGGTCGATCGAGCGGGTTATACCGTGGTGCCGGTCAATATGCATCTGAAAAATGGTTTTATCAAAGTTGAGATTGGTTTGGCAAAAGGTAAAAAACACAACATGATAAACGCCAAACAGAAAAAGATCGTGAATGGGTGCGTGAAAAAGCCAGAATCGTTCGGGATGCGACCAAACAAGGTTGATTGATTTTTAGCGACAAAAAAAGCCGAATTTATTATTCGGCTTTTTGGTATCTGTTGACTGAAAACTTAAGATTTGCTGTTATCACCGATTTTGCTTTCTTTACCTTTCATTAGACCGATGATGTTTTGTTTGTGCCGTTGAATCAGTAACACTGCAATCACCGTGACCGCACCAAGATAAACGGTTTGATTGGGCAGCAATAAAGCGGTCAGCAACGGCGTTGCGGCGGCAGCAATTAAGGCCGATAGCGATGAAATCTTGAGGACTTTAGCCACAAAGATCCAAATTGCGAGTGTGGCCAAGCCAAGCCATAGATTGAGTGCTAATAAAATGCCTGCCGCAGTGGCAACACCTTTGCCCCCTTTAAATTTAAAGAAAATCGGCCACATATGACCAATGGTCACTGCAATCATGACGGCGGCAATGGCGAGGGTGTAGCTGGGCGAGCTGGCTTCTCCAAGTCCGATTAGCGGCGCAATCCATTGCGCGGCAAAAACGGCGATCCAACCTTTGAGTGCATCACCGAGCAGAGTGAGTGCAGCCGCTTTTTTATTGCCTGAGCGTAAAACATTGGTAGCGCCTGGATTGTTTGAGCCATAGGTACGTGGATCAGCTAAGCCCATGGTTTTCGAGACAATCACGGCAAAAGACAGCGATCCGAGTAAATAGGCGGCGATAATCAGCAATGACATTGGCAGCGACATCTAAATTTCCACTACAATTGGGGGGTTTTGATTCTAAGCTAAACCGGCTTCATCCTCAAACCGGTTACGTACACCGACGGTAAACAGATTACATGGATATTATTTATTTGCAGCAAGTGCGTGCCAGCACGGTATTGGGTTGGTACGACTGGGAACGCACACAGTCACAAGTCGTCGAATTGGATTTAGAAATCGGCCTACCTTCGGCGCGCGCTTGTGTTTCTGATCATTTGAACGACACGATTGATTATGACAAAGTGGTCACGCAGATTCGGCAAGATTTAACCGAAAAGCATTTTCTTTTGCTCGAAGCTTTGGCTGAGCATATTGCCAATATTGTTCTGAATGATTTTGGGGCGCCTTGGATTAAAGTTTCAGTCACTAAATTAGGTATTTTGCAAGAAGTTGCTCGCGTTGGCGTCACGATAGAGCGTGGGCAGCGTGCTTAAGTAATCAGTTCAAAGTAACTGGTGTTTAAGATAACACTTTGATTTTGTTGCAATAGACTTTGTTTTTTTAGTAAATATTTTTAAATGGATTGAACTTATTACTCTTTGACCCAACTAACTAAACAAAGTTACTAATTAACCAAGGATTTTTAAAATGGCGCGTTTTGCGAACACTTTAATGGTCGTCATGATGAGTACTGCTTTGTTTACTGCCAATATGGCCGAAGCAAAACGGGTTGGCGGTGGCCGCTCTGGTGGTATGCAGCGTCAAGCCGCACCAGCGCCACAGCGTAATAATATGCAGCAGCAACAAGCACCAAGACAGCAGCAGGCCGCACCCGCGCAACAAAAAATCAGGCGGTATGGGCATGATGGGTGGTGTATTGGGTGGTTTGGCTGCGGGCTCATTACTGGGTTATATGTTTGGCAATAGCAGCAACGCCTCGGGCTCAGCTCAGGGTGATGGTGGTATTCCGTGGGGTACTTTGCTATTACTCGGCGCTTTAACTGCGGGTGGTGTGATGTGGATGCGTCGTCGTCAACAGGCGCAAGCGCAAGCTGTACGTCCGAACGCGATGAATTATGCCGGCATGTCTCCAATGCCAGCCGCGCCCACTGCACCTGTTGAGCAAGATCGTGTGTTCCGTATTGGCGAAGGCGCTGCAGCACCAACCTCTGCATGGGGTGGGGCCGCACCATTAAGCGCAGCACCAATCACACGTTTGCCAGATGGCACTGAAGTCGCTGCATTTTTACGCCAAGCGCGTGCAAGCTTTATGCACATGCAGTCGTTGAACTCGCCGTCGCAAGCAGAAGAAATGCGCCGCTATATGACGCCTGAGTTGTTTGCTGACCTGAAAGATGAGATTGGCAGCAATACAGATGTTGCAGAGTTCCCTGAATTAAATCTACAGGTGCTTGAAGCGGTTAACGAAGGGGGGCGTATGGTCGCCAGCGTTGAGTTCTCTGGTACTGTGAGTGAAAGTTTGCATGCCGCACCTGTGGCATTCCGTGAAATCTGGCACTTTGTTCGCCCGATTGATGGTGATCCACGTTGGTTGTTGGCAGGGATTCAGCAGGCGTAAGCACCCTATTTATCGTAAAATACGCAATTAAGTAGGCCAGCCCGTTATGTCTTTGCGACGTGATGGGCTTTTTCACATACAATTTGGCTTGGCTGAAAATTACAGGTCCTTGCTTATGAAGTCAGTAAAAACCCTGGTACTGATTTTGCCATTGATGATGCTCAGTGGTTTGTGATCAGATGCTAGAAATGTTGAATAAACAAAAAGCCAATGGCAAAGCGATTGGCGCATCATGTCGACATAGTGGTCGTTCTTTAGAGGACTGTTTTCGGCGCAATGGCAAAGTGGCGAAAGCTGATATTTTTGCTGGCTGGAAAGAAATGAATGAATATATGCAGTCGAAAAAAATTAATGAGGTCGCACCACCTCCGGATGTAAAAACTGGCTCATTGTCGCCCATTGCCGACCTTGATTCGTCAATGCCGGCCTCACAAGCCGCAGAAGCATCAGCAACTGAAAAAGCTGCAAAACATTAATGGATGATGAATGCGTTCAATATTGGCACAAACACAATTATTTAGTTCTTTAACTGATGAAGAGCTCGCACAGGTTGAATCCTTAGGTATTTTACGTAATATTGCAAAAGGCACGATTTTATTTTATGAAAACGACGTGGTCGAATGCATGTATGTGTTATTGGAAGGGCGTTTAAAGCTTTATTCCAGTAATGACAATGGACGAGAGTTTGTCTATCACGTTGCTGAGCCCGGTATTTCTTTTGGTGAACTGGCTTTATTTTGCGATGAGCGTCGTTCAATTTGCGCAGAAGCTGAAACCGATTGCGTGGTGATGAGTATTCATAAAACTGACTTTATGAGTTTGCTGGTGATGACACCAGAATTGAAAGACCAAATGCTTAACAGTGCAATGAAGGTTATATTTTCTTTGACTAATATGGTCAGAGATTTTGCACTCAAAGATGTTTATGGACGAATTCGAGTTTTGTTCGAGCGTTTAGCACAACCTACAGCAGAAGGTTTGTTGATTGACGAGCAAATGAGTCAACAAGATATCGCTGATCGGGTTGGTGCTTCGCGTGAAATGATTGCTAAAATTATGCGAGAACTGGTGGCGGGTGGTTACGTAGAGACAGGGCGAAAACGTTTGGTGATTTTAAAAAAATTACCAGAGCAATTTTAATTTATAAATAATTTAAGTATTTGTAGCTAAACAGATTTAACCCGTTTTAACTGTATTGTTTTTGCCATTGAGTAAAAAAGTAACTGGCTGAAATTCTTTTACACTGATGCTGATTTGATAAGGCGCGATATGCGTCATTTACAAGGCTTTTATGCTATCCATTTTACAAAATGTACCATTGCTACAAGGTTTTTCTGAGGAACAACTTGAATATATGGTTCAAGTTGGCGTGAAACGTAGCATGCCCAAAGGGGCTTTTGTTTTCCGCGAAGGTGATCCTGCTGAAGGCATGTATGTGTTACTTGAAGGGCAAACTCGCTATTTTAGTAGTGATAATCAAGGCAAGGAATTTGTCTTTTTGATTGCTGAGCCGGGTGACGCTATGGGTGAAATTTCTTTACTTGACGATGAGCCACGTGGCTGGTCGGTACAATGCGAAGAAAATTGCACATTTTTAATGTTTTCTAAGCAAGAGTTTCGCGAAGCCCTCAATCGTGAGCCGCAAGTTAAAGATGTCGTTATTCTTAACTTGGCGCGCGTATGGTGCGAACGTTATCGACCACGATGAAAAATTTAGCATTGCTCGATGTATATGGCCGTGTTCGCGCATTATTTGAATCAATGCTAGAAACCGTTGATGGTCAGGAAATGATTTCTCAACCATTAACACAGCAAGCGATTGCTGATCGTGTTGGTTCATCGCGTGAAATGATTGCACGGATTTTAAAAGAATTGGTTTTTGGCGGTTATATTCGCTTAGAAAAAAAAAAAAATCATTATTATTCAAAAGCTGCCTGAGCGTTTTTAACGCCATATTCAGGCATCAAAAGGCGATCTTCTGATCGCTTTTTTTATGCCTGGAAAAGATTCAATGTGGTTTGCAAGCGAGATGTTTTATTTTTGTAAACTCACGGCGCTTGCTACCGACGCAGACGGGCCGCTGGCCCGCGTCATATTGTCATTGCTGGTGTTTGTTGACGCCGCACTCGTTGCGCCAGGTAAATACAGCGGACCTTTAAAGCCACAGGCGGTGAGGAATAAAGCAGTCAATAAAAAGGCAATGAGGGCGCGCATAGTAGCTTGGTTGTCGGTGGTAGAATGCTTATTTTAGCACGCTCAACCGCAATCAAGGGTTGTCTGCAACATGAATGGTGGAAGGAATAAGTAATGACTGAATCAGAGTTTTTAACAGTGAGTGATACCATTTTTCGCCAAATTGAAATCGCTCTCGATGCCGTGGATTTTGATGTTGATACGCTATGCACCGGCAATGTCTTAGAAATTGAATTTGAAGACGCCAGCAAAGTGATTGTGAATCGCCATGCGGCCAATCAAGAAATCTGGCTGGCAGCGCGTTCTGGTGGTTATCACTATCGCTTAGTCGATGGGCAATGGCGCAATACGCGTGGCGAAGGTGAATTATTTAATGATGTGGCTGCTGCAATTAGTGCGCATGCGGGTGAGGCATTTCATTTTTGATTGAGTTGTCTTTATGGTTGGCGGGTTTATTTGCAACGGCTTTTTTGTCGGCAACGATATTACCGGGTAATTCTGAGGCGGCTTTAGTGGCCGCTTTGCATTTTAAGCCCGACTTAGGTTGGTTGGCGGTAGCTGTTGCCTCTTTGGGGAATGTGCTTGGTGGCTTGCTGACGGTGTATTTAGGGCGCATTTTGCCGAAGGCGCCCGAAGCAAAGTGGTTGCCGCGCTTACAGCGTTTAGGACCCGTCAGTTTATTATTGTCTTGGGTGCCCTTGATGGGCGATGTGTTGTGTGGTGTTGCCGGTTGGCTGCGTTGGCCTTGGCGCCCAGTCATGCTTTATCTTATTTTGGGTAAAGTGCTGCGCTATTTGGTCATTTATGCATTGATGCTGCAGTGGTTTTCAGTTTTAAATCGTTGGCTCTGGCAGTCATTAAGAAGTAGGGCGTAGTGAAACAAAAATTAATTGCTTTGTTGATCGCCGCTTGCGGCATAACACCACTTCAAGCTGGCGAGATGCCAGATTTTGGCGATATTTCGCAACAAGGCTTGAGTACGCAGCAAGAGCGTGAAATCGGTGAAAATGCGATGCGGCAAATTCGCCGTAGCGGTGCAATGATCGAAGACCCTGAAATCGTTGCCTATCTGAATCAAGTCGGCTATCGCCTGACTGACGCTGCAGAAATTAGCCAACCCCAGTTTACATTTTTCCCCTTACTCGATGCCAGCGTTAACGCCTTTGCGATGCCCGGTGGTTTTGTTGGCGTGCATACCGGTTTATTGGTGCAAGCACAGCATGAGTCTGAAGTCGCCAGCGTGTTGGCGCATGAAAATCGCCCACGTCAGTCAGCGACATATTGCCCGTTTAATTGATGGTACAAAATCCAGCCCGTGGATTTCATTGGCATCGATTGCGGTGGCTTTATTGGCGTCGCAAGCCGGTCGTGGTGACGCTGCAGTTGCAGCCATTGCTGCGGGAACGGGCGTTGCGGTGCAAAGACAGCTTGATTTTACCTACTCGTTTGAACAAGAGGCCGATCGAATCGGCATGCAAACCTTAAAAAAATCCGGCTACGATCCCAGTGCGATGGTGGTGTTTTTTGAGCGGCTGCAAAAACATAATCGATTGTATGAAAACAATGCGCCGGATTTTTTACGCACTCACCCCGTTACATTCAAGCGAATTTCTGATGCCCAAGCGCGCTTGGGTGAAATTAAATTTAAGGCGGTTCCCGATAGTCTTGAATTTTTATTAATTCGCGAAAAGTCGCGGGCGATGCAAATGGGCGGGCGTGATGGAGTGCCTTATTATCAAGGCATCATTCAAGAAAAAACGCTACGCCAATGAAACTGCGCAGCACTATGGTTTGGCGTATTCGTATTATTTATTACAGCAATACGATTTGGCATGGCAGTCACTGCAAACGGCAAAAGTCAGTTTATCTAAAGCTAAAAATCATCCAATGTTGGCCTTTTTGGCTGGCAATATTAAATTGGGGCAAGGCAAAAATGCTGAAGCAGTACAAATCATGAGTGATGCGGTGCAGGCTTTTCCGGGCCAATCGCGCATTACTTTATGGTTTGATTGATGCTTATATTGCCAGTGGTCAATTTGCTGAAGCTAAATCGAGTTTGAATGATGCTTTGGAGTTTTATCCTTCGGATGCTTGGTTGTACCAAAGGCAGGCGAAGATGTATGCCAAGCAAGGTGATTTAATGCGGCAGTATCAGTCTCAAGGCGAATACTACGTTAGGCTACAAGAATATACCGCTGCATTTGAACAGTTTGAATTGGCGCTGAAACAGCCTGGAAATGATTTTTACCTGCTCTCTGGTATTGAGGCAAGGCTCAATCAATTGCGGCAAGAGCAGCAAGATTCACGAAAGAAAAAATAGTTAATTGCGCATTAGAGCACGATATTTTTAAATCACTGCCGCTTCGCTTAGTCAAATAGATAGGGTTAGATCGTCAGGATCAGTCGCGTGTATCACGGCAGACTAAGGTGCTTTGCGACTTGTTATTGCTGCGCCAAGCACGGTACTCTTACCCAGACAAACAATATGGTGAAAGTAATATGCAAAATCCCCGTTTATTGGTGTTTGGTGAGGCGCTAACTGACATGATTCGGCTTGATGATTCGCATTGGCTAACACGCGCAGGCGGTTCTTGTTGGAATGTGGCTCGAGTTGCGGCCCGCCTTGGAATTGCGACGGGGTTTGCCGGCAGCATATCCAATGAATGTTTTGGTGAAGAAATTGCTCAGCAATCAGCCGCCGCCGGGCTGGATCTGCGCTTTTTTCAGCGCAGTGACAAAAATCCCTTCATGGCCGTCGTGCATCAAACTCAACCGCCGGCGTATTACTTTTTGGGCAATGATACGGCGGATCTTGCCTTTCAGATTGAGCTGCTGCCTCCCCATTGGCGTGAATCATTGCTTGTTGTACATTTTGGCTCACTCGGTTTGGTTCGAGAGCCATTAGCCAGTCAGTTGGTGGCTTTGGTGATCGAGTTAAAGCAAGCAGGGGTGCAAATTAGCTATGACCCCAATTGGCGCAATTTAATGGGGCCAGATTATCGACAACGGTTTGAGACTTTCTTAAGCATTGCCGATTGGATTAAGATTTCTGACGAAGACCTCGCCCATTTAATGCCCGAGTTACCCTTAGATTTGGCGCTTGAACAAGTGATTGCCTGGGCTGGCGACGCGCAAATTTTGTATACCCAAGGCGCGCAGGGTCTGCGTTTATATCACCATGGTCAGGTCGATTTTATTGCCGCATTACCAGTGACCGTGGTCGATACCGTTGGGGCGGGTGACGCCAGTATGGGCGGTTGGCTCTCCAGTTTATTGGCATTTCCAGCGCGTAGCCCGCAAGAGCATGCCCAATTTGCTGCCGCTACCGCAGCGACCGTGTGTCAATATCCGGGCGCGTATGCACCACAATTGGCTGAGGTAAATAGCACCTTAGCAAGGTATTGATTGCGCTCGATTACTAGCGCATCGACATGAGATTGACATTGGATTAATCGCGCAGCAGTTTGTGCTCATCAGGGACTCTGGTATGGCCGACTTTCGCAGTTCTGAATTTTTACTCAAGCATATTCGTCACACGATGGCTTTTTACGATCCTAGATCGGTGGATGCATCGGGAGGGTTTTTTTCATTTTTATCTCGATGATGGCACGGTGTATGACTCGCACACTCGGCATTTAGTCTCGTCAACGCGCTTTGTTTTTAATAATGCGATGGCGTATCTGCAGTTTGGCGAAGCGCAATACCGGGAACGCGTGCAGCACGGCATTGATTTTATTCGGCAGGTTCACCGTAATCCGCAGACCGGCGGCTATGCATGGGAACTCGTCGATGGGCAGGTGAGCGATACCACCAATCATTGCTATGGCTTAGCGTTTGTGATGTTGGCTTATGCCTGCGCGCTGCGTAGCGGTCTGGGTGAAGCACGGCAATGGCTTGCTGAAATCTTTGACTTAATGGAACAGTATTTTTGGCTCAATGACGATGGTATTTACGCCAGTGAGGCCAACGCGGATTGGCAGTTAACGGCATATCGCGGGCAAAACGATAATATGCATGCCTGCGAGGCCATGTTGGCCGCGTTTGAAGCCAGCGGCGAAGAGCGTTATTTGCAAAGAGCCAAATTACTGGCAGAGCGTTTTACTTTGCGCCAAGCCGCACTCACCAATGGCCAAGTGTGGGAGCATTTTCACCCCGACTGGACGCCGGATTTGCTTTATAACAAGGGCGATAAAAGTAATATTTTTCGGCCTTGGGGCTTTCAAACTGGGCATCAAACAGAATGGGCAAAATTATTGCTGATTTTAGATCGGCACGATCCACAAGCTTGGCATTTGGCACGCGCTCGCGCCTTATTTGATGCCGCAATGGCATCGGGCTGGGATCAGATTCATGGTGGCTTAATGTATGGCTACGACTTGGACGGGCGCGCTTACGATGAAGACAAATATTTTTGGGTGCAAGCCGAATCATTAGCTGCCGCCGCATTACTAGCGGATCGCACTGGCGAGGCGCGCTACTGGCAGTGGTATGAACAAATTTGGGCGTATAGCTGGCAATATTTTGTTGATCATGAATATGGTGCCTGGTACCGCGTGCTGAGCCCAAATAATCAGAAACTAGATCATTGCAAATCGCCAGCAGGTAAAACCGATTACCACACGATGGGGGCTTGTTACGAAGTGCTCAAAGTGTTGAGTGCGCCATAAAATAATCAAACAACGTCGCCAAGACATAAATACCAACTGCTATGATGCGCCATCGAGCATTGCTTGATACGCTCAATTTAAATTAAAAAGGATTTAGTATGAAACATTTACTCACCGCGATGGTCTTACTTGGCAGTGCCTTGACTGCAAACGCTGCAACTGCGCCAGCCAGCGTTGAAACCACTCCGAGTGGGATTCAAATTACCACTTTAAAAGCGGGTACTGGGCCAGTACCTAAAGCCAGCGATACGGTGAGCGTGCATTATCGAGGCACTTTAGAAAACGGCACTGAATTTGATAGCTCATATAAACGCGGCAAACCAGCAACGTTTCCTTTGAGTGGTGTCGTTCCGTGTTGGACTGAAGGCGTACAAAAAATCAAAGTGGGTGGTAAGGCTAAATTAGTTTGTCCGCCACAATTAGCCTACGGTAGCCGTGGTATTGCCGGCGTGATTCCAGCTAATGCCACCTTGATTTTTGAAGTAGAAGTTTTAGAAATTAAATAATCCGTGTCGGCGACGTGTCGACATTTGAAATCATTGGAGTTGCTATGTTCAAAATTTGTTCTGCCCGTCGCCTTGGTTTTAGGTTTAGGTGCTTGTGATCAAGGCGCGCAATTGGCGCAGCAAGCTGCTTCATCCGTAGGCGCTATCGTTGGGCAAGAAATTAAAAAATCAAGCCAATGCGGTGATTGAGCAAACCGTGGGTGAAGCCAGTGAAGCATTGGCGCCGTTTGGTATCAATGCCAGTCAAGTAAGTGGCGCGATTAAAGATAAAACCAGTAGTTTAATTAGCCAAGCCATGCCATCGATGTGAATTGGAGCGGTTTAAATGCATTAGCCGGTAAAACGCCCAATGAAATCGGCTTATTCACCGCCGTAAGTCCGATTGATGGCCAGTTAAATACCTTGCTCGGTGAGCAAGCGACAGCGATTAAAGCCGCGTTAGCCGGTGCAGTACTCAAGCAAGACAAGGTGTTGTATTTGCTCAGTGATCAGCCAGATCAAGCCACTTGGTTGCTGATTGACACCGCCAATCGCAAGCTAGCCGCAGGGCAAATTGTGAATGGTCAATTGAAAAACCTTCCTTTTGCAGGCGAGGCGATTCAATTGCCGAGTGAAATTAGTGCGCTACAAAGTAAATTGCTGAAATAAACAGCGATCCATAACCGCCTAAAAAACTGCCGAGCTAAGCCTCGGCAGTTTGTTTTTGTGCTGTTTGCAAAGTGGGTAATGGCATCAATGGCTTTAATTGATGCGCGGCTCTGGCGGTTTGGCAGGCTGGGTTCGGTTGACCGGCTTCGTCATACACATAAAAATTCGCGGCAAGTGCTAGAGCGCTGGCGGTAAATATTGCAATGGCTGCTTTTGCCAACTTCACCTTTAAAGCTGATGCACGTCACTTGTTGCTGATTGGTGCCTTTCATCGCGGCATACACCGGCGAGATCATAATGATTTTATCGCTGGGAACGGCAAACGCACTGTCAGTAAAACTTCCGGCAACTTCTCCGGCGTAAAACGAAACTCGAAAATGATTGCAACACGCACCGCAGCTGGCGCACACATGGGTATTGTCATCGGGCATATCGACAAAAACTCTGCCATCTTCTTGTGGAATTTTGATTTGTTGATCTTGGGTCTTCATGGTGGCTTTATAAGGGTATGACCATCCAGCGCATAATGGCTGTGGTTTTGCTGATTATACTGTCGTCATGCGGGTTCAGGTTGAGGGCTTGAGTTACCAATTGCACGAAATCCGCAGGTAAGCGCCCAGCCACTCCACCGCCTTGAAGCTTATTTTTCTGCTAGCGCTCGTAGCAGCAGTAATTCGTCGATGCGGCTGTTTGGCCAAGTGGGGCGCTTTTCTAGAGTGTCGGTGAGCCAGGCCATCGGGTCGAGGTCGTTGAGTTTGGCGGTGCCCAGTAGCGTTTGGATCGCGGCAGCGCGTTGACCGGCGCGCTCGCTCCCCGCAAATAGCCAGTTCTTTTTGCCAATCGCAATCGGCCGAATGCTGCTTTCGACCGGATTGTTATCGATCGGCGCGATGCCGCTTTGGGTTTATTCCTGATTTGCTAGTTCAAACTGCTTGGCAAATACGGCTGGTGCTTCGTCGTTCAAACGCGAATGGCGGCGAATTCGATTATAAAAAATTTCAATGTATTCGGTAATTTCTTCCTGTGCCTCCTCCCGTGTTTTGTAACTCTGATGATGCACCAATTCATTCTTCAATGAGCCCCAAAAGCCCTCCATTGGCGCATTGTCATAGCAGTTCCCTTTACGTGACATCGATCCCCGTAAGGCTGCCAATGCCAACTTGCCGCTGGTCGTTGTGCGAGCAATATTGACTACCTCGATCCGAGTGCAAAATTAAACCTGCTTTGGGGTGCTTTTGCGCCAAGGCTAGCGTCAATGCCGCACTCACCCATTCTTTTGTCATCTGACTACCCATGGCATAACCGACGATTTCACAGGTAAAAACATCCTTGATCCTGGCCAAATAGAGCCAGCCTTCTGCGGTAGGAATATCGCTAATATCGCTCACCCACATTTTGTTGGGCTTGACCGGTTCAAAGCTCTGCCCGAGTAAATTCTCTTTCACGGGTAAGCTATGATTTGAATTGGTCGTCGCTTTAAATTTCTTCACTTGAATGCAGCGCAAATCCAGTCTGCGTCTCAAATTGCGCAATTGATTCAAGCCAATCTGCACGTTGTCAGCTGCCAGCTCTTTCTGCAACCGTCGCGGCCCATAGGTCATTCTGCCCTGGGCATGCGCTGCACGTATTTTGACTTCCAGCAGCTGGCGATGCGCCTGCTTTGGCGCGGATTTAGACTGCAGCCATGCATAAAATCCGCTTCGCGACAGACCAAGCCAGCGCGCCATGTGCAGAATCGAATAATGCTTGCGTTGCTGCTTCACGAACGCCTACTTGGCGTGGACTCCTTGGCAAAGTACGCGGCGGACTTTTTTAAAAAAGCGCACTCCATTTTGCTCTCGGCTAGTTCTCTTTTTGGCCTAGCGACCTCAGCACTGAGCTCGTCGACAGGCTGAACGCGATGTTGATCCAGTCCTGCGAGCTTGCCTTGCTGCGCCAATTTGACCCATTTATCAAGAGTCTGTTTGGGCATCGCTCATTGCTTGGCCGCTTGCGGCACATTCAAATCTTGTTCGAGTACTAATTTAACGGCTTCTGCACGAAATGCTGCGGTGTAGCTACTGGCCATGATTTACCTCCAGAGACGATTTTATCTCAATTGAAGGCGTCCATATTTAGCAGCCTACTTCGGGTAGCGCTCAGGCTAAAAAATCGGCAAGTGCGCTGAATATTGAGCTTTAGCCAGAACAGGGCGCAGCGAGCGGTGGCAAGCTCAATCAATCGAGCGTAGTCGATTTGTAAGGGCTTTCAATTTTAGCGAGTGCCTGTCGCTCAGGATCTTGCTGCGTGGATGGCGGATTAATTAAAAGCCAAACTGGTAATTTTGCTGAGTAACGACGTAAGTTTTAATTCGACCCTAAATTGACTGTGAATAGCAATTGATTTTAGGTATATGACTGTAGGCTATTATTTTCATATCATGTAGAGGTATACCTATGATTATATATTGTAAGAATACAGCCATAATCGCCAAATCAATTTAACAGCGCGCATTGCGGTACCGCCTAAAATAAATACCGATTGCATTTGCCGCTGGCACTGTCATGATCGGGGTACTTTTTGAAATTTTTGAGATTGAGTTATGCCCGCCACTGCTTACCAACAGCTTGTCACGATATTTACCCGACTGTATCGCTATGAACATCTTGCCGCGATGGTGGGGTGGGACCAGGCGGTGATGATGCCGCCGCAGGGCAATGAGGCGCGTGGTGCCGCGATGGCCGAATTGGATGTGTTGATGCATCGCACCTTAACCGATGCGACCTTGGTTGAGTTGTTGGCTGCCGCGAGCCGCGAGCCACTCAGTGACGCCGAGCAGGTCAGTTTGCGAGAAATGCAGCGGCAATGGCAGTTAGCCAATTTGCTGCCTGCCAGTTTGATTGAGGCCAAAACCTTGGCCGGATCAAAATGCTCGCACGCGTGGCGAACGCAAAGAGCGAATAACGATTGGGATGGCTTTTTGGCCAATTTTCGGTCGGTGGTGAGTTTAGCGCGCGAAGAGGGGATTTTATTAAGCCATCAAACGGGCTTGTCGCCGTATGAATCATTGCTGAATAAATACGAGCCGGGTATGACTTGCGCTGAGCTGGATCGTATTTTTGCCGACGTAAAAAGTTGGTTACCCGCGCTGATTCAACAAGCCATGGCCAAACAAGCGACAGAAACCCGCATCACGGCGACGGGGCCATTTGCCATTGAGGCGCAGCGCGCTTTGGGCGTGGAGGTGATGGCGCTATTGGGGTTTAATTTTGCCGCTGGGCGTTTAGATGTGTCGCATCATCCGTTTTGTGGTGGCGTGGCCGAGGATGTGCGGATCACGACGCGTTATACCGAGGCTGATTTTAGCCAAAGCTTGATGGGGATTGTGCACGAAACCGGGCATGCGCGTTATGAGCAAAACCTACCGCACGCCACACGCCATTTGCCGGTGGGTCGAGCAAGGTCGATGGGGATTCATGAAAGCCAAAGCTTAGCATTTGAAATGCAGTTGGGGCGTAATCCGGCCTTTTTGGCTTTGATTACGCCGTTGATTGAGCAACATTTGGGGCCGCAAGCGGCGTTTACCGCGGCAAATTTGGCGCAAATCTATACCCAAGTTCAGCCCGATTTTATTCGGGTGGATGCCGATGAGCTGACTTATCCGGCGCATGTGATTTTACGCTATGAAATTGAGCGCGCTTTGATTAATGGTGAAATCGAACCCGATGCTGTACCGGCATTGTGGGATCAAAAAATGCAGGCGTATTTGGGTGTAGATACCACGGGTAATTTTAAAGATGGCTGCATGCAAGATATTCATTGGACCGATGGTAGCTTTGGTTATTTTCCGAGCTACACCTTAGGGGCAATGTATGCCGCGCAGTACTTTGCCACCCTGCGACGCCTTTATCCAGATTTAGATCAACGCATCGCCGAAGGCGATTTAGCACCGATTTTCACTTGGCTTAATACCCATATTTGGCAGCAGGCTAGCCATCTGAATACTGATGAATTAATCCGCAGCGCAACCGGAGAGTCACTCAATCCGCTGTATTTCCGTCAGCATTTGGCGCAGCGTTATTTGGCTTAAGCGGGTTTAGGCCACCAACGTGGCTTGCCGTTAAATCAAAGCAATGCCACGTTCAAGGAGTTAACAGCACGCTCAATGCGTGCTTTTTTGCGTTATGTATTTTAGCAATATGCGGGTATATGCGTGGCATTGATTATTCAAAAGCTTGCTGTGGCGATACCTCGGTATTTGTTTGATCGCGACGAAGTTAAACCGCTAAAGCAACCAGCATTAGCTGCTAGAGGACTGAGCGGATGTTGATGGTGTGCTGGGTTGAAGATGCCGATCTAATGCGGTTTGTAATGCGATGAGCGTGATCGGTTTACTTAAGAAGTCATCCATCCCCGCTTGCTGACAGCGCAGAATGTCTTCTTTAAACACATTGGCCGTGAGTGCCACAATGGGTAAGTGCTGGCCAGATTGCTCTGTAGCACGAATGCGCTTGGTGGCGGCGTAGCCATCCATATTGGGCATTTGGCAATCCATCAACACCAGATCGTAATTTTGGGCGGCGACTGCGGCGACGCCGAGTGCCCCATCGTTGGCAATATCGACACGATAGTTGAGCTTTTCTAGCATTTTAACCACCACCTGCTGGTTCACAGGGTTGTCTTCAACGACCAAAATATGCTGTTTTTTGGTGGCGAGTTGTTCGCCAATTTGATGTGTCGTCACTAAAATTTGCTCTGGTGCATTGTGCTGATTGAGCACTAATTCAATCGCGCTATATAAAGTATTGCTGCGTATAGGTTTGCTTAAAAATGCCGCGTAACCAGCGGCTTTGGCCGATTCGGTTTGCCCAATCGTGCTATTGCTGCTGAGTAAAATTAGTGGCAAATTGTGCTGCAAAGGAAGAGCATGAATATCGGAGGCGAGCTGCTGACTGCTAGGGAAATCTAAATTTTTACTGATCAGCGCAATATCAAAAGCGTGCGTGGCATTGCTTAAAGCGGCTAAGGTATCAAAGCGATTACTAATCATGGTTACGATGAAGCCCATTTCACTTAATTGCTGGCTCAGTCGCTCACGGCTCGCAGGTAAATCGTCGACAATGAGGGCGTGTTTATTGTGAAGCGCGATGTTTTTCGGGTTAATTTCTTCGTTATTGTGGGCTTCGAGGGTGATTTCAAACCAAAATGTTGAGCCTTTATTGGGTTGACTAATGACATCAATCTGCCCTTGCATTGCCTCGACGAGTCTTCGGCAAATGGATAAACCCAGTCCTGTGCCACCAAAGCGGCGCGTGGTTGATGCATCGGCTTGCACAAAGGGCTGAAATAAAGTTTTGATTTCAGCGGTGCTAATGCCAATGCCAAAGTCTTTTACTTCAATATAGAGGCGATGAAAAGGGGGCGCTAATGGTGTACTGCGCATGCGTAAAACGATTTCGCCTTGATGAGAAAATTTAATCGCATTGTTAAGTAAATTAAGCAAAATTTGCCGTAATCGGCTTAGATCGCCATTGAGTTTTTTGGGTACTGATGAATCAATAATGCCAATGATTTCTATAGATTTTTCTCGTGCTTTTTGCGACATTAAATCAATCGAGTCTTCAACTAAATTTCGAAAATCGAAATCAATTTTTCTCTAAGGTAAGTTTTCCTGCCTCAATTTTTGAAAAATCCAGTACGTCATTAATTTGTATTAATAAAGATTGCCCACCAATATCGATTGACCTTAGGAAGTTTTTTTGCTCTAAATTTAATGGTGTGTGAGCGAGTAATTCAGAAAATCCAAGAATTGCATTTAATGGTGTTCTAATTTCATGGCTCATATTGGCTAAAAACTCACTTTTTGCTTCATTTGCTTGTATCGCAGCTTCTTTTGCTTGCGTTAAATCGATTTCGCTCTGAGTCAGTTCTCTTGCCTGATGCTCTAGCGTTGAAATGACTGCTGCGGTGGTACTCATCGCAATTTGAAGTGATTGGGCTAAGTGAGCAATTTCATCTTCTTGTTGCGCTTCATGCCAAACAGGGTTGCGATGTTCATCCCATTGCTTGACATGGTTTTCAATTCTTCCCAATCTCTGGAGTATGTTTTTTCTAAATAAATAATAACTCAGACTGCTAATTAATAAAATACCGAAAAGACATGCAATAGAAAACTGAATGGTTATGGTATTGATTTCTTTTTGTGCTTGCTCAGTATTGAGTTGAATAAAAATAAAGGCTTGGTTTTTGTTGCATCGATTGACTTGCTGATCAGTAGTGGTTTGATAATAAGGTGTTGAAATAGTTCTGGAGAAAACTGATTGTATGATTTCTTTAAATCTGCGTGTTCTATTAGCTGATTTTTTAAGTTTTCGTTCTCAATCTCGCTGATGTTTTTTCCGATTAGGTTTAGTTTTGTTGCTGCGATTATTTTTTTATTCGCGCTATCAACGATGATGATATAATGTCAACACCATTTTCTGCACCAAGAGCAGTGATGATTCGCGCCAGCTCTCCTTGCCGTGAAATGCTCTCGGCGATATAGTTGATGGTGTTTGCCATCAAATTCACCACGTTCTTCTATTTTTGACTTTAATTGATTTTTTGAAGTTTGATAAATTACAGAGATAGCGAGTGTTGCCAATAAAATACTAGCAAAAGCCAAAGGGAATAATAGTTTAAAGTTTAATGACTTTTGCCATTTGTCTTTAATTAATTGAATCATTTTTTATCAGGTCTACTGAGTGGCGAAATGATATTTTTGGTATGATCACGCCCTTTTATTTGCTGATTTATTCTTAATATTTTGTCTGTACGCAGAATAACGTCGTCAAGCTTACCATTGTATTTAAAATAGTCGGCTTGTTCTGCTAGATTAACTATTTTTATTCCATCATTTAGTGCTTGTTTAAATTCATCAGCAGTAATGCCTTCGCGGGCCGCCATAATAGCGTGGGCTTGATCGGGATTGCTTAAGCTATATTGATATGCAGCTTCAAATGCCGAAATAAATTGCTTAACTGCTGCTGGGTGTTGTTGAATGAATTTTTCATCAATGGCAATGACATCTAAAACTTCACCTGAAATGGCTTTGGTGTCAAATAAGGTATGAAAATCTGGATTGGCTAATAATTTAATACTGGTCGGAGGGTAGGTCACAATCGCATCGAGCTCACCCGCTTGTAGCGCTTCTGCGAGGGATTGCTGGTTTAATGACTGTAATTGAAGGTCATTCAAAGTCAGACCATTTTTTTCTAATGCCCGCGCGAGTACGAATACGCCAAGCGATGCGAGCTCTAGGCCAACGGTTTTCCCTTTAAGGCTCTTGATATCCGTTATTTTTTGCTTGGCAATAATCTGATCGGCACCATCGGAATAATCGCAAACGCTAACGATTTGTAATGATCTATCGGTGTTTTCTCTTGATTGCAATACTTCGATTACTGTGGTGCCTAAGGCATCAATTTGGCCGCGTTCAAAAGCGCGCCGTGCATCAGATAATGAATTAAATTCGATTAATTTAACGTCAAATCCAATTTTTTTATACAGACCCAGTTCTTGAGCCAAGTAAATAAATTCGTAACCTGGCCATGCATTAATGCCAACGCGGAGTGTGGGTGGGGCTTTGCTCACACAGCTCGTCAAAAAAACTATGCCGCTGATTAAAAATAAAATTTTTACACAGTATTTTTTTGCCGCTCATTACCGCGCCTCTAAGCCAATAGATTGATTTATTCAGACTAGAATGGCTGGTGTAAAGTTACAAGACAATTACCCCGTGCTTTTTGTTTTGCCAAAGGTGTGGTTTGTCTCGATCAGACGCAACTGACGGCGTACTACTGAGTTACTATAGGGGTATGACTGATGAAATTTTACTCCCCCCTTATATTGGTATTGATACGCGCAGCATTGTTGTCGTGAATTCGCCTGCTGCAGCATTAATCGCTAGCCGTGAGTTGGCTGCGGCCGATGTGTTAGGCTTTGATACCGAATCAAAACCGGTTTTTATGAAAGGGCAAGTTTCGCAAGGCCCGCATTTAATTCAACTGGCCACGCAGGATAAGGTGTTTTTATTTCCGATTCGGCGTGGTGAAGCTTATCCCGCATTGCAAGCCATTTTGGAATCAACATCGATTTTAAAAGTGGGTTTTGGCTTGGGAGACGATCAGCAACGCTTGTTCGCCAAGTTAGGGATTACCACCCAGCACGTGCTGGACTTGGCGCGGGCGTTACGCACTGATTCGCGCAGTGATGTTGGCGCTAAAACGGCGGTGGCGCAGTTTTTTGGCCAGAAATTACAAAAATCGAAAAAAATCTCGACGTCCAATTGGGCCTTATTGCCACTGACGGATAAGCAAAAACAATACGCCGCCGATGATGCGCATGTGGCGCTTAAAATTTATCGCGCCTGGCGGGCGCAGTGCGATCAGCTGTGAGTTAGCCCCATCGCACTGCAAAGGTTTTATTTTTTACCTAGGTATATATCGAGTGCGCTTTTTAAATCGGGGTATTTAAAGCGATACCCAGCTGCAATGAGCCGCTGAGGGACTACGCGTTGTCCGCGAGTAAATAGCGCCCCCATTTCTCCAGCTAAGGCATCAATTAAACATGCAGGTGTGCTGAACCACGTTGGGCGGTGTAGCGCTTGGCCAACTGCTTTGGCAAATTGCGCTTGCGTGGGGGCCTGTGGCGCAGTGAGGTTGTAAGCACCGCTAAAACTCGCATCCGCCATCACTAGCGATATTACGGCCAATACATCATCGCGATGCACCCAGCTCATGACTTGCTCACCATTGCCCATTTTGCCGCCTAAACCCCAGTAATACGGCAAAAACCAGTTTGGGTAGTGCACCGCCTGGATCTTGCTGCGAACAAAACACCAAACCTAAACGTAGGCAAATGACGCGTAGTCCGAGTGCTTGGGCTTTGTTTGCTGAGGCTTCCCACTGCTGGCAGAGTTCGGACATAAATTCCGCCTGCGGTGGCACGCTTTCATCGAGCGCTTCGTCGCCACGGCAGCCGTAATAACCAATCGCCGAGCCATTGATGAGCACCGTCGGCCGGGTGTGCGCTTGGGCCAGCCAGGTAATTAAGTGCTCGGTGGTCCCCACACGACTATCTAGCAGCAGCTGCTTACGGGCTGTAGACCAGCGTGGGCCGACCACAGGGCTCCCTGCTAAATTAATGACGGCATCAAAAACACAGCTCGGACTGAGTGTTTGCCAGTCGGAAAAAGCGCTCACTTGTCCTTGAAACTGCGCGATTGCCGCCTGCGGGTGGCGGCTATACAGCGTAATTTGATCGCCTGCGGCCAGCCGCTCTTTCACCAAGGCACTGCCAATAAAGCCAGTACCACCTGTAATCAGTAGACGTTGTGACATGCTATAAATCCTTTTCTTTCCGTTCTACGATTAAAGCACGCTGCGGGCGGCGGCTTGCGGTATTTTTGTAATGCGCGTCGCAAGAAGGATGCAGCTGTGTTACGGTTTATATCTTTAGCAAGGCTTTCGTTATGTTTTCATGTGGCGTTGATTTTGGCGTTGGGTGAATCTAGCTTGTTTTTTTTCTTGTTGATCCCTAGGAGTTATCACGATGAGTATTTTTGATAAAGCAAAATCCCTACTTGATACCGCAGAGCAGTCGATGAGTGCCGCTGCCGAGCAGGCGGCATTAAAAGTATCTGAATTAGCCGATAAAGCCGGCGATCTGGCCGATCAAGCTGTACACAGTGCTGAAGAGCTCGGCGATAAGGCCAAAATCGCCGCCGATCAGGCTTGGGATAGTAGCAAGCAAGCCGCTAGCGATTTGGCGCACAAAGCCGGCGGGCTTTCGGATGAGGTTTCGGCAAAAGCGGCTGAGTTAGGGGCTAAAGCCGCGCAAGCGACTGAGCAAGCTTTGGATGCCAGCAAACAAAAAGCCAGTGAGTTAGGCGCTAAAGTCAGCGATGCTGCTGGCCATGTGGCGGATAAAGCCAGTGGCTGGGTGGATAAAACCGCCGATGTAGCAGAAAAAGATTTACAGCAAGCTAGCGTAAAAAATGTGCTTGGGCATGATAGTGTGAAGCCGGAATAAATCTTGCGCTATGAAACCAAAAAAAACCGAGCTTGCTCGGTTTTTTTCTTTTTTACGCGTGAGGATTGCTCGTGCAGTCCGGTGCGCCGCACGTTGGCGCAAGAGCGGTTTCTATAGAACTTTCCCTTATTTAGGTTTTGCTAAACAGTCTTTTTGATTTTATTTATTACCCTTACACTCGCGCTCAATTATTTGCTGCTCTTTGAGGCGTAGTCCATGAAAATTCGTCATCCAGATTTAAGCGACAGCCCAGAAAATCGACTTCATCAAGAGATCGGTTTGCCCCCACTTGACACGGCCATCGGCAGCGAGCGCCGCTTGTGGCAAAGCAAGCGCTTAGCCGGTTTAACCTTGCTGATTGCAATGGCGGTTAGCGTTTATATCGCTCAGCATCTGATGCAAGGGCAATCGGCGGTGCTAGGCAATCAATTGCTACTGGCGGCACAGCAAGTGATTAGCTCGCCGCAGTTTTGGGCTGCAGTTGCAGTGGGCTTTGCCGCGCAAGCAATCGATGGCGCATTAGGTATGGCGTATGGCATTAGCTCGAATACGTTTTTAATTGGCGTTGGCGCCAGTCCGGCAGCGGCATCGGCCGCGGTGCATGTGGCGGAAGTGTTTACCACCGGTTTTTCCGGCTTATCACATTTAAAATTTGGCAATGTGGATAAGGCGCTGTTTCGGCGTTTGGTGATTCCGGGTGTGGTGGGCGGGGTGGCGGGCGCTTATTTGTTGACCAGTATTGATGGGCATTTGATTAAGCCCTATATCGCGGCTTATTTATTGCTGATGGGTTTGTACATTTTGCGTAAAGCGTGGTTGGCGACGCACCCGAAGCCGCATTCTAGTGAAATTAAGCACGTGAGTCCTTTGGCGCTGTTGGGCGGTTTTGTTGACGCCGTTGGCGGTGGCGGTTGGGGCCCGGTAGTGACGTCGACCTTGGTCGGGCGCGGAAATGATCCACGCAAAACCATTGGTACGGTGAATGCCGCAGAATTTTTTATCGCGTTTTCTACGGCGGGCGCTTTTTTGTTGTGGGCCGAAATGGAACATTGGTTATTGGTCGCCGGCTTAATTGTTGGCGGATTATTTGCCGCGCCGTTTGCCGCATGGCTGTGCCACAAATTAAATGCGCGCACTTTATTGTGGTTGGTTGGAACATTGATTTCAGTATTAAGCGTATTTAATTTGTTTGTTGCGCTGCGTTAATCCAGATGTTGGGTATTGCGATCTAATTAATACTAGATGAGGGGCGGCAGGCAATACCCCGTGATGTGTAATTCTCCATTGTCATCATCCTTGGCGAGAGTAAACTCATAGCACTCTTTTGTTTTGTTTTGGTTTGATTGATGCCCAACGCCGCCCGTAAAGAATTTGCCATGCTGATCACCTTAATGCTGGTGATGTTTACTGCCATTGCTGACTTTATGATTATGATGCCGCTGGCGTCGTATTTGATGGCTGAGTTTCAGATCAATACCGCTCACTTTGGTCTATTGGTTTCGTCGTATTCTTTAGCTGCAGGTTGCTCGGCTTTGCTGGCGTCTTCGCAAGCCGATCGTTTTGATCGCCGCCACGCTTTATTGTTTTGTTATGGCGGCTTAATGCTCGCCACTTTGGCGTGCGCGCTGAGTGATTCCTACGTCACTTTATTATTGGCGCGGGTATGGCGGGGATCTTTGGTGGCGTTTTGGGCTCGATTTCACTGGCCATTGTTGGCGATTTAATTCCGCCTGAGCGCCGTGGCCGCGCCATGAGCTGGGTGATGCTGGGCTTTTCATTATCCGCCGTGGCGGGTGTGCCATTGGGTTTATGGCTGGCAGCGCATAGCGGCTGGCGATTGCCATTTTTGGTCTTAACCGGCATTTGCGCCATGGTGGCCTTGGCGATTATTCGTTATATCCCATCGGTACGTGGTCATTTGGCGAGCTTAAATCAAGCCGCTAATTGGTTGGATAATTACCGCGAATTATTGCGTGTTCCCAATCATTGGTGGGCGGTGAGTTTAACCGCCATGCTGATGGTGTCGGGATTTTTGGTGATTCCATTTATTGCCCCCACTTTGATTGCGAATGTGGGTTTGGCGCCCGAAGATTTAATGTATTTTATTATTTAGTCGGTGGTGCCGCGACTATTTTTAGCCGTCCGTTGATTGGCCGTTTAACCGATCGTTACCCAGCAAAAAAAGTGGTAGCGTATTTAATCTTGGCGAGTTTTATACCGATTATTTTGGTTACGCAAAATTTAGCCGTGAGTTTGCCTTGGCATTTGGCGATTTCGGTATTGTTTTTTATTTTTGTGAGTGGTCGCTTTATTCCATCATCGACGATGGTGGCGGCAGCTACTCAGCCGCATTTACGCGGGCGCTTAATGGCGTTTAATTCGGCAGTACAAAACTTCGCTTCGGGCGCGGCCTCTTTGCTAGCCGGATTAATTTTAACGCAGCAAAGCGATGGTCATTTAGCCAATTATGCTTGGATTGGTGTTCTGAGTTGCGCAGCTGGTTTGCTGGCGATTTTCTTAGCGCGTAAAATTAAAGCCATTTCTTAAAATCGGTGGTGCCGCTTTTCGCTGCTATTTTTGGCCAATATTGATTTTTCTGCTGCTGATGCAATGGTTAAATCATCATGGGGCAAAATCTATTTGACTGGTGTTGAGCCGTTTTATACCTAGACATAATCGGGTCGCTAGTTGACTGCGTCAATGATTTATCTCATTGATGGGTGCCGATACTTGTCGCTAAATTAGCAAATCAGCATTTTATTTTGCGGCGTACGCCGCATTGTCAAATCAACTTCATTAAAATCGTTTATTCTCTATTTCCTATTTTTATTTCGGCATTGCATTTCATTGGCATGTGATATATGCCATTGGCTGGCGGTTTATTTCGTATTTCGATTGCGACGATTGCGAGTGGCTTAATACGTCAGCGCATGAGCTGGGATTGATGATTGCGGTGGATTATTTAATCCACTTTGTTTTGAGGTTTTGATGACAATAGCGCGTGTAGTTGTTCGGCTTCATGCTCAGGGTGCGCTGGGAATTGAAGATTGGCTGGGCTTTGATGCCAATGGGCGTCAAGTGGCGCAAGGGCAGTCGGCGGTTTTGCCGGCGGCGGCCACGTATGAAATTGCGCTGGCCGCGTGCTGGTTCACCGTGCATTGCTTAACCTTGCCTGCGGTTGCGGCCAAACAGCAGCAAAAATTGATTCGCCAAGCTCTGGAAGATCGGGTTTTAGGTGCTTTAGATTCACTGATATGGCGCGCCAGTCCGCCAGTGGCCGGTAAAACATGGGTGTATTTACTCGAACAATCGCGTTGCGATCAAGTAGAGCAGTGGCTTGCCAGCCAAGCATGGACCGCGACGCGCTGGGTGCCTGAATTTGCTTTATTGCCGGCCGGGGCTGCGTGTTATGCGCCAAGCGGCCATGGCGTGATGTTGGCGCATCACGGTGAATATGCTTGGCTCGATAACGAGGCCGATTTACTTGCGCTCTATCCGGATGAAACTTGGCAGGCACTGACGACGGCGGATTTAATTGCGCCAGATGCGGCGAGTGTGTCTTTTTTTAAAAGTAATAAATCTAATGTATCGCTAGCAATGCATTGGGAACAATGGCGTAGCGCGGTATACCTATTGTTTGTGTGTGTGGCTTTGCTGTTGCTGAGTACGATAATGCAGTGGCGGAGTAGCGCAGGACAAGAGCGCGCTTTGCGACAAGAAATTCGACAAACCTTTGCCAGTGTCTATCCCGGCGTGCCGATTGTTGACCCCATTTTACAGTGGAAAAGTCAGCAAAAAGCCGGTGAATCCACTGGGCGCGTTGGGCAGGGCGATGCATTGGATTTACTGTATCAACTGGCTGGGCAAATTGATTTAGAGGTGGGGATTGATAGCTTGAGTGTGAAAGACGGCAAATTACAGATGGTGATGAATGAGGTCAAATCAGCGCCTTTGATCGCCAAATTGACGGCACAAGGCAGCAAAATGAAGAGCCAGTCGATGGGTGATGGTCGTATCCGGATTGAGGTTGAGCAATGAGCGCGTATACAAAATATTTAGCCCAAGCGCACAGCTACGGGGCACGTTGGCAGATGTATTGGCTGGCACGCAATCCCCGCGAGAGAAAAATGCTACTGATTTGGGCGGTTTTAGTCATCAGTGGCTTGTTGTATTTTGCGGTGTATGCGCCGCTTAATGCGCAAATTACTCGCTTGCAAATGCAGATTCCACAGCTGGAAAACCAATTAATGGCCATGCGTGGTAGTAAACCCATGGTGGTTGCCTCGCGTGCTGCCAGTACGCAGGATTTGCGTTCGGCCACATTTGCTGAATTATCCAGCAAAGGCATTAGTGCCGATGTGCGCTCGATTTCCAATCAACAGCTTGAGGTGCGGAGTAATTTGCCAAGCATTGCCGAGGCTTTGCAGTTGGCCAATGCTTTACGCCATAGCGTTCAAGCCAAAATTACCGCCATTCAAATGACGCCTGATGCCGCTAGCGTGAGCTTGGTGCTGGTATTGGAGCGTCAATAATGCGAAAAATAATCCAGCAGCGAGGCCTGTGGATCAGCATTGCGGGGCTCTTTTTACTTTTGATTTTAGTGCTGCGCATGCCGGTCAGTACCATCAATTGGTTTTTACCGAGTAATGTGAGCGTGGTTCAGCCGCAAGGGACCATTTGGTATGGGCGCGCTAGCGCAGTGGGTTTAGAAGGCGTGGTGTTGCAACAAAATTTGCGCTGGGCCTTTCTGCCTAAGGCTTTATTGACAGGGCAATTGGCATGGCAAATGCAAAGCGAAGCCTTGGATACACAAAATCAAGCCCGCATTTTTGTTGGTTTTGGCGGCGTGGCGCTCGAGCAAGTGGACGTGACTTTGCCGCTTGAAGGTATTTTTCGCGCCATTCCGCAAGTGGCGCAATGGGGTTTGGGTGGACGTGCCACCTTGCGTAGCGCGCATCTCTCAAAGCAAGTCGGCGCACAAGCCGAGCTATTACTCGACTCGATCCGGTCTTTAGTCAGCTGGTGCCAAGCCTCATGCCAATGACCACCTTGCGTGCTCAGCTTGCGGTGGTGGCCGATGGGGCGACATGGCAAATTTCTCCAGCTGGGGCCAGCGCGATTGCCGTCAATGGTCAAGGCCAATTGGCGTGGCGCGGCGCGGCGCACGGTACGATTAATCTCAATCCGGATGAAAAAGTTCGCCAGCAATTAGCGCCCTTACTCATGCAAGTACCGGCCACGGCCGAGGGTTACCAAATCAAGTTTTAAGTCTTAATCAGCTCGGCGACGCCTTGCCGTCGTTCGGGCAAGACTTGCGTGGGCAAACTAAGGGTTTGGCTTGCGTTAAGGATTGCTCCGTGGCCAGCTCCAAAGCGCGCATATTAATTTGGGATGGTTTGATTGCTGATGGATTTGTCGGTAATGCTGACATCAAAATATTAAATGGAATGTCCACGCCTTCTTGCGTTAATTTTTCCAGTAAAAAGGCCATTAATTCGCCGCGAACTTGATAGTAATGCGCTCTATCGGTCCACACCATAAATAAGATATTAATGCTGGAATCGCCATAGCTCATCACATGAATAAAGGGTGTTTGGTTTTGATCTAGCCCCGGATAGCTGGTGGCAATGTTTTCTAAAATTTGTAGCACTTTTTTCATGTCGGAATCATAAGCGACAGACACCGTAATTTTAATTCTGCGAATTGGATTGGTGTCGTAGTGATGATGATATTGCCACTAATCATGACATTATTCGGAATGATAATTCGACGTCCATCCAAGCTATTGATATGGGTGGAGAAGATTTCAATTTCGGTCACATTGCCCATCACGCCATTGACTTTAATAAAGTCGCCAATGACAAATGGGCGCGAAAAAAACAACACCACCCCACCGGCAAAATTAGATAAAAATTCCTTTAAAGAAATACCAATTCCTAAGCCAATCGCACTAATCATCGTGGCTATCGAGCGCTCGCTAAAGCCAAAAGCGAGTAAACCGAGTAAGAAAAAAGCAATATATAAACCCAACTTGGTCATTGAGCGGCTAAATTGCTTGGTGTTTTCATCAGTATTGAGGATGTAGACCTTAGAAAAATATTTATCGACTTTTTTGACCAAGTAAGAGCCAGCAAAAATAATCAATGCAAATAAAAAAAGTCGAAAACAAAAAATGATCGCATCATGAAACAGTAGATGAAATAAAGATTCTTCTTGGTTGATATTCAGTACGTTGAGATATTGATTCATAGTCGATTTACCTGCATCAGTCAGTGTTGATTGCCAATCAATCAGTAAGCGGTAATGCGACTTCCTGACTAAATTTATTCATTATTTTGACAGAATAAGCACTACTGAAGACAGTGAGTGCAATATTACCGTTGGGCTGTTGATATAACTTACAAACGGCAGGAAATGGGCTCGGGTCTGCGCAGCAAATGAGTAATAAACGGCATAAACTGCTTAAAAATAGAATATTTACCTTAGGAAACGGTATTTTTATGGTTTTGTGGTCATAAAAATGTTCTATCATGTGCGCCGTTTTATTTTTTGATTTTATAGTAAGCAGAGCAATAGTAAATTCAATTATTTGGTTACTTTTTTTAGTCAGCAATATGAGCAAAAACAAAAAGGATATCAACATGTATACATTAAATCAGCGTTTAGCTGCTGAATTCATCGGCACATTTTGGCTAGTTTTAGGTGGTTGCGGCAGTGCGGTTTTGGCCGCGGCCTTTCCTGAATTAGGCATTGGTTTTGCCGGTGTGGCTTTGGCATTTGGTTTGACAGTATTAACCATGGCCTTTGCCATTGGTCATATTTCAGGCTGCCATTTAAACCCAGCGGTGTCATTTGGTTTGGTCGTTGGTGGTCGTTTCCCGGTCAAAGATTTGCTGCCCTATGTTGCTGCGCAAGTGCTTGGCGGGATTTTGGGCGCGACGATACTATACTTTATTGCCACCGGTAAGCCTGGGTTTGTTGCCGGCGGCTTTGCCAGTAACGGTTATGATTTATTGTCCCCAGGGCATTATGCGATGACCGCCGTATTCTTGTGCGAAATGGTGATGACGTTTATGTTTTTGTTCATCATCTTGGGCGCCACCGATGATGCGCGCTCGCCAGCGGGCTTTGCGCCGATTGCGATTGGTTTGGGCTTAACCTTAATTCACTTGATTTCCATTCCCGTGAGCAATACTTCGGTGAATCCGGCGCGTAGTTTGGCGGCGGCTTTATTTGCTGATACCGCCGCATTGAGCCAAGTTTGGTTATTCTGGGTCGCTCCATTGATCGGCGCGGCGATTGCGGGCGTGGTGTACAAAATGGTGGGCGGTGACGGTAAGCAAAAATAAAGCTTAGCGGTTTTGATTATAGGGGTATAACGATAAGGGCTTTTTATAAAATGGCCCAGATCGTTATACCCCTTTTGTTTTTAAGTTCAGATTAAGTATGTAGCCGCCAATTTTTGAATTTGCCCTTCTTGCGACTCGTCGCCCTTGATGTTTGCTGACGGAATTTTAAGTGCTGATTCGAGTCTCAATTGGCAATTAAGGGCGCTCCAGCGCTCCCAATAAACATCCCTAATTGGGTGATATGATTGGCCCAAGCGCTTGTAATAAATGCTCTGCGCTGAGTGTTGCAATCATTATGGCGCGACCGCTGATTTAATTGCTGCTGCGGGTGATTCTAAGCATTTCTTCAAAGCTACTCACGCCTTCAAGCACGCGCGCTGAAGCGTCGCTGCGCAAGCTGGTCATGCCGAGGCTTTCGGCATAGTTGCGAATGTCTTGCTCGTTGGCCGAATTATGAATCTGGGTTCGCATCGCTTCATCAACCACAAGTAATTCATGAATTCCACTGCGGCCACGATAGCCTGTTTGGGCGCAATGTGGGCAGCCCACTGCGCGGTATAATGTAATTTTTTCTTGGGTATTGACCCCAAGCTCAATTAATTCGTCATAGCTAGCGAGGTACGGTGCTTTGCAGTCGGAGCATAAGTTGCGTACCAAACGCTGCGCCAAGACGCCGATGGTCGATGAGGCGAGTAAAAACGGCTCAATGCCCATATCCACCAAACGAGTAATGGCGCTAGCCGCATCGTTGGTGTGCAAGGTGGCGAGGACTAAATGACCGGTGAGCGAGGCTTGAACGGCAATTTGCGCGGTTTCTAAATCGCGAATTTCACCAATCATAATAATGTCGGGGTCTTGTCGCAAAATCGCCCGCAGCGCCCGAGCAAAACTCATTTCGATGCGGGTATTGACTTGGGTTTGGCCGATGCCGTCTAAGTCGTATTCAATCGGGTCTTCCACCGTCATGATATTGCTGTTTTTGGCGTCCATACTACCGAGCGCGGCGTACAGCGTGGTAGTTTTACCCGAGCCGGTTGGCCCGGTTACCAGCACAATGCCATGTGGCGCGGTGAGTAATTGATTCAGTGGTTTCAGCGTGGCCTCACGCATGCCGAGTTTGGCTAGCTGTAAGCGGCCAGCGGATTTATCGAGTAAACGCAGTACGGCGCGCTCGCCGTGACCGGTTGGTAATGTGGAAACGCGAATATCGACCGGGCGACCGGCAATCCGGAGGTTGATTCGACCGTCTTGCGGTAAGCGTTTTTCGGCAATATCTAGCGCTGCCATCACTTTAATCCGCGACACTAGGGCGGCATGCAGCGCGCGATTGGGCTCGACCACATCGCGCAAAGTGCCGTCCACCCGATAGCGCACAACGGAGCGCGTCTCAAAAGGCTCGATATGCACATCGGAGGCATTTTCGCGCAGTGCTTCGGTAAAAATCGCATTGATCAGGCGAATCACCGGGGATGATTCTTCGGCCTCCATCAGGTCTGAGACCTCAGGCATATCTTGAATCAAGCGCGCCAAATCGGCCGATTCTTCGATGTCGTCCACCATATTGATGGCGCTGGTTTTGCCGTTGCCAAAGTGCTGCGTTAAGCGGGCATCAAAACTGGCTGCCGGCAAAATATGTAATTGCGTTGGGCCGCATTGGCGGCGAACTTCGCCCAACGCCGCTGCGCTGGCGCCTTGACGAACATAAATCGGGGTAATGCCATCGTGAATTGGGCCATCAAATAGGCCAAATTCCCGCGCATACATATATGAAACAACGCTCATTAGGAATTGCCATTGGCTGAAGGTGGCGGGCTCAGGCGCAGAACTTGGCCTGTTTTGAGCCCATTGAGATTATTTAACTGATTCCATTGCGCTAAATCTTGCATGCTTTGCCCGTAGCGCAATGAGATTTGATATAAATTATCGCCTTCTTTTACGGTGTGCGATTGCGGCTTAGCGATCGCGCTTGGTGGTTCAAGCTTCGCTTGAGGCTCTGGTTTGGCCTCCGCGTTGTTGTCGTTCGCCGGTACTGCTGCGGGTATTGCATTCACCGATGGGCTATTGTCTGGCGCGCGATCGGGGAGTTGCACTTTGGGCATGTCTTGCAAGAAAACATGGCCGTCGACTTTGTAGTCGCCCTGTTGTTTTTGTAAATATTGATAGCGATCACCGGTTAGGCGGTTGTTATCCGCGCTATCGCGAATCACCACAGGACGTAAAAACACCATCAGACTGACTTTTTGCCATTCGCGGCTATCATATTTTAAACAAGTTACCGATAAGGGGTATATCGCCCAAGCCTGGAACTTGATTGCCTTTGTTGCCAATACGGTCTTCAATTAAGCCACCAAGCACTACAATCTGCCCGTCGTCGACCAAAACTTTGGTTTCAATCGTGCGCATTTTGGTCGCCAAACCGGCACCGGCGGTATTCACCGAGTTATCAATGCTTGAGACTTCTTGATATACATTAAGCGTAATCACACCGCCTTCGGACACTTGGGGGCGAACGCGCAGTTTAATCCCGATGTCTTTACGTTCCACCGTCACAAATGGATTGGTGTTATTGGTGCTCGATGATTGCGAGCCGGTAATAATGGGGATGTTTTGCCCGACGGTGATTTTGGCTTCTTCATTGTCCAAGGTCAGCAAATTGGGTGTGGATAACACATTGCCATTGCCACTGCTTTGTAGGGCCGAGGCCAATAACCCTAAGCTGGCGCTGCCATTGCGTGGGTCACCATTAAAAATCCCCAAAGTGAGTCCAGCAGGAATGCCGGCAGGGGTTTTGTTAATGATATTGCCGATGATATTACCCAAGCCGCCAGTGCCGGGGTTGATATTGGTCACGCCGCCCGCGCCGATTTTATCGTTGCCGCCGGCCAATAACCATTGAAAACCAAATTCAGAGAGTTTGGATAAATTGACTTCGGCAATCATCGCTTCTACATAAATTTGCGAGCGGCGAACGTCGAGTTTTTCAATCACCGCGCGCAAATTATTATAAATATTTTGCGGCGCTGTAATGATTAAGGCATTGGTGGTGCTATCGGCCTGAATCCTGACCGTAGCGCCTGCAATCTGCACATTGGTGCCGCTATTGGTATTGACCGGATTAAAATTATTGCCACCGCTATTGGTTCCGCTATTGCTGCTATTGGTGTTGGCGCTGTTATTGGTGTTTTGATTGGCATTTGCATTCATGCCAGATGAATCTTCTTGCCCAGTCAAAATGCCTTTGAGTGTTGCGGCTAATTTTACTGGCCTCGGCATTTTTTAAATACACCACATTAATGGTGCTATCGTTGGTGGCCGCTTCATCCAGATTGGTAATGAGTTGTCGCAATTGGCTGGTTTGCGCGGCATTGAGTGCGCGCACCATTAAGCGATTGCCACGCGGATCGGGCACCACAATCGAGCGGCGCACGCCGTCATTACTCGGAATCGGCGCGCCGCCGACTTGCACGCTCACTTCGGGCATCAGGCGAGCAATGTTTTGCGCCACATCTAGCGCCGAGGCGTTAGTGAGTTTGATGGTAAACACGTCGGTATTTTTCGGCTGATCGATATTGTCGATAATGCGCGATAGGCGGCGAATATTGTCGGCGTAGTCGGTGATCACCAAGGTATTGCTGGTGCCCGATTGATACGCGCTAATCAGGCTGCTTGGTGACGCCAGTGGCCGCAGCATGGTCGCCATTTGATTGGCGCCTTCATTATTGAGGGCGAAAATCTGGGTGATGATTTGCTCGCCATTGGCATTTTCACCGCGAACCAAGGTTTTATTACTCAGCGCTTTACTGTCGGCTTCGAGCTGAATTTTGATCGCGCCATTGGCTTGCACCGTGCTAAATCCGGCTTGCCGTAGCGCCGATTGCAAAATCGGGTAGACCAAATCTTTGGATACCGGTTGGGTAGAAACAATATTAATTGTGCCTTTAACGCGCGGATCAATAATAAAGTTTTTGCCGGTAATCAGGCTAATGGCTTTTACCGTGGTTTCAATATCGGAATTAATGAAATTGAGCATGACTTTTTCGTCAGCGTCGGCAGCCAATGTCAATTGGCTACATAAAAGTGCGCCAATAATTAATTTTTTCATGGATTCACGGTATAGCTAATAGTTTGAGATTGATCTTGCCGTTGAATTTGCAAAGATAGCTGAGTTTGTTGACTAAAAGCCCCGTAGAGCAAAGATAGATCGTCGAGCTTATTGAGTGGGCGGCCATTAATGGCTTTAAGAATATCACCATCGCGTAATTGCAATACTTGCGCTAATTGCTGTTGGTTGGCTTGCTCAACCACAATGCCGCCAGCTGCGCTAGTACCTAAACCTTTACTCCAATTAGCCAAATTGCCACCTTGTAAAATCCCAGTGAGCTGGCCGCGCGTTAAGCTCACCGCGGCCTCGGTACGGCTCGGTGCAGTGGGCGCTGCGGTATGGTTGATTTGTGGCGCAACCGAGTTGGCTAAGGGCGTACTGGCTGCGGCGGGTAAGTAAATTTTTTTCTGCTTGCCGTGTAGGTCGAGCACGATGTGATCATGTTGTGCGGCAATCAATTGGCCGTATGCACCAACTGGATCACCGACTTTAACTGCGACTGCGCTGGCTTCTAGTCCATCAATAATCGCAATGCCTTGCGCCCCTGAAACTAAAGCGCGCAATGACAGCTGTGATGCTTCGTTGGCCACACTATTTGAGGCGGCAGCAAATAGTTTCACCACGGCATCGGGGTTAAAGGCCTGTATTTTTGGCGCAGCATAGGCCAAACGCAGTGCTGGGCTACTGGTGCGAGGGGCAATCCATTGCCAGATTAAGCCTGCAATCAACCAAATGCATACCGCAGCGAGCAGGTATTGGATTAGCAAGGGGAGTCGTTTCAAGAAAAAAAGACATCAAGCGGATAAGTCAGTAAAGGTATTGAATTTCATATTGTTTTGAGTCGTTTAATCCCGATTTATGGTGATTTGCTGCACTGTGTTTTTTTTATTAGCGCAATTTAGTTATCACTTTGTTCGCTAAGAATAATCTCAAAGCAGTGGGTAAAGTGATTTGCTGCCAAAAATGTCAAATTGATGTGTTGTCATCTTTGCAAGGTAAACTGTTGGCTTCAATCTGGTTTTTCTCAGCATTAATTGGCGATGATTAGGATTTTAACGATTGCTGTGAACAGAAAATTTAACATCCTCGGTCATTATTTCATAGAAAAATTTATTGAGTGCAGACATTGAATCACAACTAAATGACTGTAATATGGCAATTCTCTTTTAATTAGTAATTTTTGGCTAGGGCGATACTCGCCCCTGTAAGTGACGCTCGTGACTGCATTTATTTATCAAGCGCTGCCAATTGTGGGCGGCAAAGAACGTCGAGGGCAAATTGATGCTGATTCGCCGCGTCATGCCCGCAGCCTATTACGCGAGCAAGGCTTGCTGGCCACGCAGTTGCAGCCAGCGCAAAATATCGAGCAACAATCTGCCCGTTTAAGCCTATCGAGCCAGCAATTATCGACGCTGACGCGGCAGTTTTCAGCGCTGCTCGATGCTGGTTTAACCATTGACGAGCTGTTGATTGTATTAGCCGAGCAAACCGAGCATCGCAAAACGCAGCAAGTGTTGGCGGGGTTGCGGCAAGACGTGATGGCCGGGATGCCATTGTCGCAAGGCATGGCGCAATTTCCGCGCGTTTTCCCAATGCTGTATCGCACGCTGGTTAAAGCCGGCGAAGAATCGGGCAAGCTCGCTGGCGTGATGCAGCGCTTGGCCGATTACCTTGAGGCGCGTGGCGACTTAAATAGCAAAATTGCGATTGCGTTTATTTATCCGGCGGTGGTGATGCTGGTATCGGCCTTGGTGATTTTAGGCATGCTCACATGGGTCGTGCCGCAAATGGTGCAAGTGTTTGAGTCGGCCAAACAAACCCTGCCGCTACTGACAAGGGCGCTGCTGTGGACGAGTGCGGTGATTCAAAGCATCGGCGGCTGGGTGTTGCTGGCCGTGATTTTGGCCAGTGTGGCGGCGTTTTATGCGCTTAAAAAGCCTGAATTGAAATTACGCTTTCATGTTTGGCGTTTAACATGGCCGCTCTTGGGGTATTTAGATCGCCTGGCCAATACCGCCCGATTTGCCAGTACTTTGGCAATTTTATCCGGTAGTGGTGTGCCTTTATTAAAGTCGCTCGATGCAGCCGAAGGCGTGATGAGCAACCTTAAACTGCAAAGCGCGGTGGCCGAGGTCGCCGCTCAAGTGCGTGAAGGCGTCAGTTTGGCACGAGCGATGAAAACCGCCGCAGTGTTTCCGCCGTTATTGCTGCATTTGGTGGCTAGCGGCGAAGCGACCGGGCGTCTGGCATTGATGCTCGATCGGGCGGCGATTGAACAAACCAAAGAGCTCGACCGCAAAGTCACCGCCTTTACCAGTTTGCTCGGCCCAGTGATGGTGTTAGTGATGGGCGCCGTGGTGATGGTGATTGTGATGGCGATCTTGTTGCCGGTGTTTGAGATGAATCAGTTGGTGAAGTAGCGCCTTGTGATAATTGACAAGGGCTGATGGGTATCAATACCAAATCTGTACGTGGTTGCACCATGTGTAGTATATGAATGTGGTCTATGTTTAAATTGACTTTGGGGCGTATACCCATAAGGAGAGGATGTGAAAAAGAGTCGTGGTTTTACTTTGATTGAGATTTTAGTAGTGGTTTCGATCTTGGCTATTTTGGGTGCACTGATTGTGCCCAAAATTATGGATAGACCGAATGAGGCGCGCATTGTCGCTGCCAAGCAAGATGTGTCGTCGATTATGGCGGCGCTGAAATTGTATAAATTAGACAACGGTCGCCTGCCGACCACTGAACAAGGCCTAAAAGCCTTGGTGCAAAAACCAACGACTGATCCGGTGCCGATGAACTGGAAATCCGGCGGCTACCTCGAGAAAACCCCGAAAGATCCATGGGGTCAAGATTATGTGTATTTAAATCCCGGTGTTCACGGTGAGATTGACGTTTTGAGTTATGGCCCAGAAGGCCAAGCGGGAGCGGATAAGCCCGAGAATTTAATTGGTTCATGGCAATAATGATTTTTGCTACTGCGAACCGCAAATCCGGCGTTATTGCTGCGGGGAAAAATCCTCATTTACTTGATGTAAATTCCGGTTTTTCTCCTGCCTGGTCTTTGCAGTTCTCGCTACGCAAAATCTGGCCGTTTTTGGGCCGAAGAAGCGCTTCTTTTGCTTTTGCTAATGCAAAACACATTTTGGAAATTAACGCCCATTGATGGTTAAAAAAAGCATTTCGTCGCCCTTGCAGTCCGGATTTACGCTGCTCGAAATCCTCGTTGTTACGGCGATTATTTTGATTGTCACCAGTGTGACGGTGTTTCATTTTAATCGGGGTGATGGCGCACAAGTGGCGGCTGAGCGCTTGGTGCTGCAATTTGAAGCGGCGCGCGACGAGGCTTTGGCCAGTGGCCATGCTTTGGCATGGACTAGCGATGGCGCTGCATATCAGTTTTGGTTTAAAAATCCGCGCCAAGAGTGGGAAGTATTAAAAGATCGTGAGGGTTTACGTGCTTTGCCGTGGGCGGAAGGGGTGCAGGTTCGCGGGCAAAAAATCAATCAGCAAAATCGTCCTTTGGGTGACAAGATTATTTTCCCCGCTGATGGGGTAATCGAATCTTTTGAACTTGAGCTACAGGGGCGAGATACACAATGGCAAATAACGGGCGATGTGATGGGGCGGTTTAAAGTTCAAGCGGTAGTGGCGCAGTGATGGTGCGCCGATCTTGGGGATTTACTTTGGTTGAAGTGCTGGTGGCGCTGGCGGTGCTGGGCATTACTTTGGCGGCGGCGGCTAAATTGGTGATGGGCTCAACCGACACCTTAATTACCTATCGCACGCGCACATTGGCCAGTTGGGTGGCGAGTAATTTGGTCAATCAGCATTTGGCGATGCGGGTGTTTCCCGAAACTGGTTCCACACAAGGGCAAGTGCAGCAAGGCGGGGAAGCGTTTATTTATCGGATGAATGTCAGTCCAACGCCCAATTATAGTTTTCGCCGGATTGAGCTTTTAGTTTCGGTGCCTTCTGACCCAGAACATGCTTTAGCGCAACAGTGTGTTTTATGCTGCGCGAGTGGATTAAGCCGATGGCGCGTGGATTTACTTTGCTTGAGGTGTTGGTGGCACTGGCGGTGTTTGCGATCATGAGTTTGATCACCTATCGCGGTGTCAGTATGGTGATTGATACGCGCAGCGCCGTGGTCAGCGAAACGCAGTACTGGCGCGAGCTCACCTTGGCTTTTGAGCGAATGGAAAGCGATTTAAGCCAAATCGCGCCAAGGCCCTGGCGCGATGCGGCGGGGCAGCTTAATCCGCCGCTGCGTAGCGTAAGCCGTAGCGAGGCGCCGGTGGGGTTGGAATTTATTCGTTTTGACGGTGATCGAGCGCCATTACATGGGATGTATGAGTGCCAAGATCAAGCGCTCAATCTTAAGCTTTACCCTCGCGCGGATTTGCAAGCGGGTGATGAGGCGGTAACGCATCAGCTGCTGGCGCAATTAACGCGCTGTGAGCTTGATTTTCTCGACGCTAAAAATCAGTGGCGTTCGCAATGGACTGAGGCCAGTGAGCGGCCTCGGGCGATCCGCATTCGGCTCGCCTTTGCGCAGCGCGTGGGCGATTTTGAACGGATTTTCTTACTGCCATGAAGCGCAAAATCAATCCAAACCGGCCGGCGTTGCGGCAAACTGGCGTTGCCATTATCGCCGCTTTGATGGTCGCGGCTTTAGTCGCTTCTATCGCGGGCTTATTGATGGTGCGCCAGCAACGGGCGCTACAGCAATTAGAAATTCGTAAAGACACGGCGGAGGCGCGTGCGGCGACGTGGTCGGTGCTGCAATTGGTGCGTCTCACCTTGCGTGACGATGCTCGAGCTGGCCAGCCCGATCATTTACGCAAACCGTGGGCCGTGCCGATTCCCGAAATTAAAATCGAAAATGGCGCCATGAGCGGGCGTTTGATTGAGCTTAATGGCCGCTTTAATTTAGGTAATTTAATCGATCAAAACGGCCAGCCGGTTGCAGCCTCATGGGCAGCTTATCCGCGTTTATTGGCCAATTTAGGTTTGCCGAGCAATTTGGCGGACAACTTGCGGCAATATCTGGCGCTGCATGCAGTGCAACAAGGCGAGAAAAAAATCTGGCTGCCGCTGATTGATCCCAACGAATTGGCGAATGTGGCGGGCTATACGCCCGAGGTCATGCGCCAACTTGAGCCCAGTATTGTCACCTTGCCCGTGGCAACCGCACTCAATGTCAATTTTGCCTCGCCCGAAGTGCTGGCCGCTTGGTTGCCGAAACTCACCGTATCTGCTGCTGAGCAAGCCTTATCAAAGCGTAGAAGCCAATACTTCAATAGCCCGGCCGATTTAATTGGGCATTTACCCAAGGAGGTTCAAGCTCAAGTGCCGGCGCAATTACTCACGGTGAATAGCCACTATTTTTGGGCCGATATGGGCGCTCGCTTTGGCAAAGTTTTAATGCAGCACCGTGCATTATTAGATCGCTCCAAAAGTGATATGCCTGTGATTTTGTCAGTTCGGCGGGTGTATTAAGCGAGCAATGCTGTTGGTAGCGTTTGCTGCTGGCGGATTGAATATCAGCTTATTGCTTGGATGTAAGCACAATTACTACGATGGCACTTTTCGCTGAAAAGCCTACAATGGCGTCATTCCTATATCGAGAAGCGCATCATGCAGATTACTGTCGTTAATCACCCTTTGGTTCAACATAAATTGGCTTTAATGCGCGAAGCGGATGTGTCCACCAATAAATTTCGCTTGCTGACCGAAGAGTTGGCGCGTTTGCTGGCTTACGAAGCCACGCGTGATTTGCCACTCGAAGACGTGACGATTAATGGCTGGTGCGGTGACGTGGCCGTTAAAAAAATCAAAGGCAAGAAACTCACCGTGGTACCTATTTTGCGCGCGGGTTTGGGTATGCTCAACGGCGTGCTCGATTTAGTGCCTTCGGCCAAAATCAGCGTAGTGGGTTTGGCGCGCGATGAAGAAACTTTGCAGCCGGTGCCGTATTTTGAGAAATTCGTTGGCGATTTAGAAGATCGTTTAGCTTTGATTATTGATCCAATGCTGGCCACAGGCGGCTCTTTGGTGGCAACGATCGATATGCTTAAACGTAATGGTTGCAAAGAAATTGTCGCCATCGTGATGGTGGCCGCACCTGAGGGCGTGAAGCTAGTGAATGAAAAACACCCTGATGTGCAGATTGTGACCGCCTCACTCGATTCGCATCTGAATGAGCAAGGCTATATCATTCCGGGCTTGGGCGACGCTGGCGACAAGATTTTCGGTACAATTCATAAGTAAGTTACTTGGCTTGGCAAAACAAAGATTTAAGTGGTGTTTTGCCTTGCTTGTGCCGCGATTCTGGCATCTGGCTCGACCGCAGTATTTAATTCAGGCATATCAATAAAATCAATGACGGCACGCTAACATGAGTCAATGTTGGCGTGACCGCTTGGGGAGAAATCATGTTTTCCGAAGTAAAACAATTTATATCTGGGGCACAAATTTTATTTGTCGCCTTTGGCGCGCTGGTGCTGGTGCCACTTTTGACCGGGCTGAATCCGGCGATGGCGCTACTCGGTGCCGGTGTCGGTACTTTGATGTTTCAGTTGATTACCCGTCGGCAAGTGCCGATTTTTTTAGGTTCATCATTTGCCTTTATCGGCCCAATTATTTTTGCCATGCAAACTTGGGGCCAGGCCGCTACGCAGTTCGGTTTATTCTTTGCTGGGTTTATGTATTTCATCATCGCCGGTTTGATTAAATGGCGTGGCATGGGCTTTATCCATAAATTACTGCCGCCGGTGGTGATTGGTCCGGTGATTATGGTGATTGGTTTGTCGGTGGCTGTTGCGGCTTCTGGCATGGCGATGGGTCAAGGCGGCGGTAAGCAGATCGTGCCTTACGGTGTATCGCTATTTCTAGCCACATTGTCTTTGGCAACGACGATTGCCGTGTCGGTGTTTGCTGGCGGCATGCTGCGTTTGGTGCCGATTTTATCCGGTGTGGTGGTGGGTTATGTTGCGGCAATCTTTTTAGGCGTGGTTGACTTATCCAGCATTGCTGCTGCGCCATGGTTTGCGATGCCGCACTTTGTGAAGCCTGAAATCAATTGGGCGGCCGCTTTGTTTATGTTGCCAGTGGCGATTGCGCCAACGATTGAGCATATCGGCGCGGTAATGGCGGTGGGTAAAGTAACCGGTACTGATTACACCGAGAAGCCAGGTTTACACCGTACTTTAGCTGGAGATGGCTTGGGCGTGTGTTTTGCCGGTATGGTCGGTGGCCCACCAATTACCACGTATTCCGAAGTGACGGGTGCCTTAATGATTACCCGTAATTTTAATCCGGTGATCATGACTTACGCAGCGATTTTAGCGGTGATTTTGGCGTTCTTCGGCAAATTTAATGCGATTTTGGTGTCGATTCCATTGCCAGTGATGGGCGGGATTATGGTGCTGTTGTTCGGTACAATTGCTTCAATTGGTTTAAAAACCTTGATCGACAGTAAGCTCGATTTAATGGCACCACGTAATTTAGTGATTGTATCAGTCGTGCTCACGTGTGGTATCGGCGGTTTGATGGTGCAAGTGGGTAATTTCAACTTGGCCGGTGTTGGCCTAGTGAGCGTATTGGCGATTGCTTTAAATCTATTGCTACCCGCTGATAAGCATCATGATGGGATTGTTGAAGGGCAAGATATTTAAGGGTATTGCTGACTAAGCATTATATTTAATTGCTTGGATTTAAATACCCAAGGCCGCTATTGCGCTTGTCGCGATAGCGGGCTTTTTTGTGTCTGCCGTTTATGCAAAGTGGGGTGGTTTTTAATCGACAATAAACAGCGTGGCACCAAGTCGAGTGGAGGAGCGATGGGCTTCGGCCTGATCGGCCACTTGATAACTATGGCCTGCGCTTAGTGTAAAACTGCGGTCGTCTTCAAGTTCGGTGATCAATTCACCGTCTAAGCACAATAAAATGTGGCCTTTGCTAGGGGGCTGTTGACGTTTGGTTTTCCGCCGCGCTGGAGTGCTTTTCGCGGCGAATCAAGGCGTAGTAAGCGATGCATAGTCATTCTATGTGAGCTTGCTACAACACAGAGTCGTCGCGAAAAGCGCCCAGCCCTTTGGGTTTGGCGGCTTTTGGCCTGATGCTGCGTTACAAAGCGCTGGCGTAGAATGACTACGCTGCGCGCTTCGTGCCTTGCCTCAGGCCAAAATCCGCGCAAACGCGGTTGGCAAACCAAACGTCAACAGCCCCTCAACCAATGATCGGCCAGATAGCCCGCGCTATATTCAACCATCCGCACTCGAATCGTATCAAATTGCTGGGTGCGCCAATAGGCCATGCCGGTGATGCCGGGGTGTTCTGTTGTTTCGATATTGGCCCAGTCGGTAACGCCAAAAAGAATATTTGCGATTTGCATGGCAGGATGCTCATTCCAATAATGGCCACTTTATACCACGCGCTGCGATAGAGAAGGCAGTGAACGCGTTGATTTGGTAGAATCGCTACTTATAAAAGACAACTCCAGAGTTTGAGCCGCAATGAGTGAAAAAATGAGCCCTGCAGCGAGTGCAGAAACCGCACCTGTAAACAGTAATTTTATCCGCCAAATCATTGATGCCGATCTAGCTAGCGGCAAGCACAGCGCGGTGCAGACGCGCTTTCCGCCTGAGCCAAACGGCTACTTGCATATCGGCCACGCTAAATCAATTTGCCTTAATTTTGGCATTGCTCAAGATTACAACGGTCTGTGCAATTTACGCATGGATGACACCAATCCAGAAAAAGAAAACATTGAGTACGCCGCCGCCATTGAAGACGACGTGCGCTGGTTGGGTTTTGCATGGAATGGCGATGTGCGCCATTCTTCGGACTATTTTGAGCAGCTCTACGGCTACGCCGTTGAACTAATCAACGCCGGCAAAGCGTATGTCTGCGAATTAAACGCCGAGCAAATGCGTGATTACCGTGGCGACTTCCAAAAGCCAGGCCGCAACAGCCCGTTCCGTGAGCGCACGCCGGCTGAAAATCTCGATTTGTTCACGCGCATGCGTGCTGGCGAGTTTGAAGACGGTAGCAAAACGCTGCGCGTTAAAATCGATATGCAGTCGCCAAACTTAAATCTGCGCGACCCAGTGATCTATCGCATTAAACGCGCAGCGCATATCAAAAACCGGCGATAGCTGGTGCATCTACCCGATGTATGACTACACACACTGCATCTCGGATGCCCTAGAGGGCATTACCCATAGTTTGTGTACCTTGGAATTTGAAGATCACCGCCCGCTCTACGACTGGGTACTCGACAATATCAGCCTTGAATGCCATCCACAGCAGATCGAATTCTCGCGCCTTGAGTTGCTGTATTCGATCACATCGAAGCGCAAACTCAATCAATTGGTGACCGGCAATTTTGTTTCGGGTTGGGACGATCCACGCATGACGACCATTAGCGGCATGCGCCGCCGTGGTTATAGCCCCGAAGGCATTCGCTTGTTTGCACAGCGCATTGGCGTATCGAAAGGTGAAAACATCATTGATTTCACCACGCTCGAAGGCGCGGTGCGCGAGCAGCTTGAAGGCAGCAGCCCACGCGTGATGGCGGTACTTAATCCACTCAAAGTCACACTAACTAATTTTGAAGCTGGCGTCACCGGTTCACGGACTGCGCCGTTCCATCCGCACCACCAAGAATTTGGTGAGCGCGAAATCCCGATTGCGCGCGAAATTTGGATTGAACAAGACGACTTCGCTGAAGAACCACCCAAAGGCTGGCAACGTCTAACCGTTGGCTCGGAAGTGCGTTTGCGTTATTCCTACGTGATCAAGTGTGATGAAGTGGTGAAAGACGACAGCGGCAAGGTGATTGAACTGCGTTGCAGTTTGGATACCGAAACGCTGGGTAAAAACCCAGAAGGTCGCAAAGTGAAAGGCGTGATCCACTGGATTTCTGCTGAGCACGCAGTGCCTGCGACGGTGAATTTGTACGAACGCCTGTTTACCGAAGCGCGCCCAGATGCGGTGCGTGGTGAAGATGGTCAGTATGTGGATTTCACCCAGTTCATCAATCCTGAGTCGCTAAAAACCATCACGGCTTATGTGGAAAGCTGCGTCGTGAATGCCGCACCAGAAACGCGTTATCAGTTCGAGCGTTTAGGCTATTTCATTACCGACCGCCACAGCCATCAAGCGGGTGGCACGCCAGTGTTTAACCGCACGGTCACCTTGAAAGACAGTTGGGCGAAGTAATCAAACTGGCGGTTGGGTTAGCTGGCCGGTTTGCGATGCCGGGTTAGGCCTTGGTCTAACCCGATTTACTCTCTAATACTTTGGGAATTCAGATGAAATCAATGCTTGTCTTGCTGGTTGCCGCTTTGAGTAGTACCGCGATGGCGGAAACAGCCGCTTCTCCCGTGATATACACCGGTAAAGTCGGTAGTGCGCCGGTGCAAGTGGCTTTTGATTATTTGAAAGATCGGGTGGCCAATGAGTATGGGATTGGCGAGTATCGCGAACTGTTGATTCAGCAAAAATCCGCCAGCGCAGAAAACACCAAAAAAGTTAGCTTGGCTTTGCAAATGCAAGGTCTGCTGGATGATGCAGTGAAAGCGCAGCGCTATCAATTTACTCTTAACTTTAATGATGAATTGAATGTGTGGTTGATCGACAGTGTGAAACAAGATTGGCAATGTCGACGTGCAGCGAGTAAAGGCTGGACGCAAAAACCCTGCCAATAAATCACGCTGTTGGCCGCGTTGTTGTAGCGGGGTAATTTGACAAACTGGGGGGTAACCCCCGTTTTTATTGCTATCGTTTTTGACCGAGTTGAGCTCAAATCAATGAATACAAACGCCGCGCAAGCGCCAAAAGTGAATCATTTGTTTCGCAATTTTTGGCAATTGGCCAAACCCTATTGGGTGTCAGAAGAAAAATATCGAGCTTGGGGCTTGTTGGCGCTGATTATTGCGCTATCGCTTGGCCTAGTGTTTATGAATGTGCAGTTTAATAGCTGGTACAAAGAATTTTACGACACGATGCAAAACCTCGATAAAAAGGGTTTTGAGCAGGCTTTATATAAATTTGGCTATCTGGCGTTTATCTATATCGTGATTGCGGTATACGCGATGTGGTTTCAGCAAATGCTGGAGATCCGTTGGCGACGTTGGGCAACGGAGCATTTTACGGCGCGCTGGTTGGCAGATAATAATTTTTACCGGATTCAACTGACTGATCAAGGCACAGATAATCCTGATCAGCGGATCGCCGAAGATGTTGGGCAGTTTATTTCGATTTCGCTGTCTTTATCTTTGGGTTTGTTGCGGGCACTGGTCACGCTGGTGTCATTTATTGGTATTTTGTGGACGCTATCGGGGCCGATTAGCTTTATGCTGGCGGGCTCAGAAATCACCATTCATGGCTATATGGTCTGGGTGGCGATTATTTATGCCGTCATTGGCTCGTTGATTACCGTGCTATTGGGCCGGCCTTTGGTGAGTTTGAATTTCTTGCAGCAACGCTTTGAAGCCGATTTTCGTTTTGGCTTGATTCGCGTGCGCGAAAACGCCGAGTCGATTGCTTTATATCATGGCGATCAAGAAGAGCAGCAGCGCTTATCGCAGCGATTTAATGCAGTAGTGGGCAATTTTTGGGCCTTGATGCGCCGAAATAAAAAGCTCACTTGGTTTACGTCGTTTTGGGGACAATTGGCGATTATCTTTCCGTTGATGGTTGCTGCACCACGCTTTTTTGCCAAAGAAATTTCTTTTGGCGGTTTAATGCAGATTAATTCGGCCTTTGGTCAGGTGTATGGCGCTTTGGATTTTGTTATCGGCAGCTTTAGCACCTTGGCCAATTGGAAAGCCATTATTGATCGTTTGTCGACATTTGAAACCAGTTTGCAAGCGGCACAAGCTTTGCCCCGTTTGACGGTGACAGCCAAAGAAGAGGGTATTGAGTGGCGGCAGATTTGCGTTAGTAAACCCAATGGTCAGTTGCTGATTGATCATTTGAATTTGCAATTGCGTGCGGGTGACTCGGTGTTGATTCGGGGGCCTTCGGGCGCAGGTAAGTCGAGCTTATTGCGAACCTTAGCAGGGCTATGGCCTTATGCTTCGGGTGAGTTGGCGATGCCAGCAGCAACGCAAGCGTTGTTTTTATCGCAAAAACCCTATATGCCATTGGGCACTTTGCGCGCGGCTTTGTTCTACCCAAAAACAACAGGGCACGAAGACGCAACACTGGCCGATTTGCTTGAATTAGCGGGGCTCAGTCATTTATTGCCACGGCTTGATGAAGTGGATTCATGGTCGCATGTGCTGAGTTTGGGTGAGCAGCAACGCGTGGCTTTACTGCGTGTTTTATTGCTGGAGCCCGACTTTTTATTAATGGATGAATCCAGTTCCGCGCTCGATGCGGCTGGCGAAGCTAAGCTCTATGCCGCCGTTGCCCAATGCATGAAAAAAGGCGTGATGGTGAGTGTAGGGCATCGCTCTGGTCTGATTGAATATCACCGCCAAGTGCTCGATTGCCATGGGCAGGGCAAGTGGTCGCTCAATAACTAAACAATTGAACCACAGAGCTACAAAGGCGCAGAGAAAAAGTTTGTTGGCTGACTCTGTGTCTTTGTGTCTCTGTGGTAAGTTTTTATTCTTGTGGATTTTTTAAAATGTTAAAAAACGATACTTTCTTGCGCGCTTTAATGCGTGAACCTGTTGAATACACGCCAGTGTGGATGATGCGCCAAGCGGGGCGCTATTTGCCGGAATATTGCGCGACGCGCAAAAAACGCCGGTTCCTTTTTGCAATTGTGCAAAAACACCGATTTGGCGACCGAAGTGACCTTGCAACCGCTAGAGCGCTTTCCGCTCGATGCGGCGATTTTGTTCTCGGATATTTTGACCGTGCCGGACGCGATGGGTTTGGGGCTGTATTTTGCCGAAGGCGAAGGCCCGAAGTTTGAGCGCACCGTGCGTACTGAAGAAGACGTTGCCAAACTGTTCGTGCCCGATGTTGGCACCGAGTTGAAATACGTCACCGATGCGGTGAGCTCAATTCGCAAGGCGCTGGATAACCGCGTGCCGTTGATTGGTTTTTCAGGCAGTCCATACACTTTGGCGTGTTATATGGTGCAGGGCGGCAGCTCTAGCGATTATCGTGAAATCAAAACCATGATGTATGCGCGTCCAGACCTTTTGCACCGTATCTTAGAGGTCAATACCCTTACTGTTATTGATTATCTGAATGCGCAAATCGAAGCCGGTGCGCAAGCGGTACAGATTTTTGATAGCTGGGGTGGCTCTTTGCCATACGGTAAATATCAAGAGTTCTCTTTGCAATACATGGCGCGAATTGTGGCTGGCTTGAAACGTGAAAACGATGGCCGTCGTGTGCCGGTGATTGTGTTTACCAAGGGCGGTGGCCAATGGCTCGAAGACATCGCTGCGATTGGTTGTGATGCGATTGGCCTTGATTGGACTACTGATATTGGCGAAGCGCGGCGTCGCGTGGGCGACAAAGTCGCACTGCAAGGTAATTTTGACCCCGTGGCCTTGTTTGCGCCGCCGGCAGCGATTGAAGCGGAAGTCGAGCGCATTTTGACCAGTTACGGTGGTGGTACCGGTCATGTGTTTAATTTGGGACACGGAATTTCGCAATTTACCAATCCAGATCATGCTGCGGCTTTGGTTGCGGCGGTGCATCGCTTGTCGCGTAAGGATTAACTTGGGTTGGGTGTTGGCAAGTTGTAATTGCGATGAAAATCAATACTTTGCAGCGGGTTTGTGTAGTCATTCCTTGTGAAGTTACATCAAGTTATGCACATTTGTTAAGTTGGTGATTTTTAACTTGTCAATCCCCTATTAAAAAATTTGATGTAAATCGTTGACAAAGTTAAGTTGTTGATTTTGTTGGTTTTATTTTTGTGTCCAATTTTTGTGCAACCTAAGCATAGGCACAGCTTTATTGGGGTTTTTAGGCTTTTTTGCAACTTGCCCACAAAATTATCCACAGAAACTGTGTATAACCTACTGGCGAAAGCTTTTGCATGATAAAGAGAGAAAAAGTGACTGCTTTTGCCTTGGTTGCACTTGACGTACCGCTTAAAAAGTTATTCGCTTATGCGGTAGCGGGGTTGACGCCAAAGGTGGGGATGCGCGTGCTCGTGCCGTTTGGTCCTCGCCGCCTTTCGGGGGTGGTGATTGAATTACGCGCCGATGCGGCCGATTTTAAAGGTGAGCCCAAAGCGATTTTAGCGGTTTTGGATGATTTGCCGGCGTTGCCCGCCGCAACCTTGCAGTTGTGTCAGTTTGTCGCGCATTACTATCACTATCCCATTGGCGCGGTGATTGCCGCTGCGCTGCCGAAAGTATTTCGTAGTCCAACCGTGTTTCGTGAGCCTGCGCCTAGCTTGGTGTATTTTGCCGAGGATGTGGCCGAGTTGTTGCGGCAAATTCCCTTAAGAGCACCAGCGCAGCGCCGTGTCGCGGCATGCTTGTCGGTGCCGCATACCCCAGCGGCACTGCGTCGTTTGCATGACAGCGCTTGGCGTTGGGTTAAAGCTTGGCATGAACAAGGCTGGCTGCAGTCCGCGCTTGAGGCCAAGGTTATCGCTAAGGCCAGCGATGATTTGGCACTCAATGCAGAGCAAAGTCTGGTGGTTGCTGAGCTGACGGCGGCACGTGGTTTTGCGCCGTTTTTGCTGTATGGCATTACCGGTAGTGGCAAAACCGAAGTGTATTTGCAAACCATCGCGCAAGTGTTGGCGCGAGGTTTGCAGGTGTTGGTGCTGATTCCCGAGATTAATCTCACGCCGCAATTAGAGGGGCGCTTTCGTGCGCGCTTTCCGGGGGTGCCGATGGCGGCATTGCATAGCGGTTTGAATGATACCGAGCGCGCGGTCAATTGGCTGTCGGCATTGCGCGGCGAAGCTAAAATTGTATTGGGTACGCGTTTGGCGGTGTTCACGCCGTTGCCACAGCTGGGCATGATTATTGTCGATGAAGAGCATGACCCTTCATTTAAGCAACAAGAAGGTCTGCGCTATTCGGCGCGCGATGTGGCGGTGTATCGGGCTAGGCAGGCCAAGGTGCCGATTGTGCTTGGCTCTGCCACGCCGAGTATTGAAAGTTGGGCCAATGCTAAAGCCAAGCGCTATCGCATGCTCACTTGTGTCTGAGCGCGCAGTACCGGGCGCGGTCTTGCCCAAAATCACTTTACTGCCGGTTAAAAATGTCGGGCTCGTTGATGGCTTGCATGTGATGGCACTGGCTGCGATGCATGCCGCGCTCGATCGCGGTGAGCAGGTGCTGATTTTCTTAAATCGGCGGGGTTTTTCTCCAGTATTGCAGTGCGGTGAATGTGGCTGGATGGCCTGCTGTACCCATTGCTCGGCGCGTTTGGTATTGCATTTAAAAGAGCGCCGCTTGCGCTGCCATCATTGTGGTTATATGAGCAGGCGATTACGCCGGCTTGCCCAGATTGTGGCAATCATGATTTAAAACCGGTTGGGCAAGGGACGCAGCGGATGGAAGAATCTTTGCCGCAGCATTTTCCGGGCAAAAAAATCTTGCGCATCGATCGCGATTCAACCAGTAAAAAAGGCGAATTGGATGCGGCGTTGGCGCAAGTGCATTCCGGCGAGGTTGATATTGTGATTGGCACCCAAATGCTCGCCAAAGGCCATGATTTTGATTTGCTCACAACGGTGGTCGTGCTCAATGCCGATACGGGCTTATATAGCGTCGATTTTCGCGCCGAAGAGCGTTTATTTGCATTGTTAACGCAAGTGGCCGGGCGAGCCGGGCGGCGTGAGCTACCTGGCGAAGTATTTATCCAAACCGCTTTTTCCGATCATCCGTTTTATCATCAATTATTAGCGCGCGATTTTGCACCATTTGCTGATCGCACTTTGCATGAGCGGCAAATGATGTTGTTGCCGCCAGCGAATGCTTGGGGCCTTGTTTCGTGCCGACGCTCCCGAGTTAGAGCAAGCATTGTCGGCATTGGCGCAAATTCGTGCCTGTATTGCACCTGAGCCCCATTTATTGCTCAATCAGCCGGTGGCGGCGACGATGCTCAAAAAGGCGGGCGTAGAGCGGGCGCAATTATTGATCGCCGCGCAATCCAAGGTGCAATTACAGGCGGTGCTCGATGAGGCTTTGCCAACGATTGTGGCGTTGAAACTGCCTAAAGTGCGCTGGAGTTTGGATGTTGACCCGATTGAAGTATAGGGTATGTAAGTCCAGCTCATTATCTACTAGGATTGCGTTGATATACCTTTGTAGTACGAATGAAGGGATCTGCCTTGCTGAGTAGCGTGAGTGGATTTTAAATAGAGTGATGAGACGTAAAAATGCCAGCATCAGCTGGCATTTTTAATGGTGATCTTATACAGCTTGATCGTTGGTTTCGCCGGTGCGGATACGAACTACATACTCAACTGGACTGACGAAGATTTTGCCGTCGCCAATCTTGCCGGTGTGAGCGGCTTTAATAATGCCTTCGATGGCAGTTTCAACTTGGTCATCCGATAAAACCACTTCGATTTTAACTTTTGGCAAGAAGTCGACGACATATTCGGCGCCACGGTAGAGCTCGGTATGCCCTTTTTGGCGACCAAAACCTTTCACTTCAGTGACGGTGAGGCCGGAAATGCCCAGTTCAGATAAAAGCTTCGCGAACTTCATCCAGTTTAAATGGTTTGATAATCGCTTCGATCTTTTTCATACGGCATTCCGTTTAAAGTGTAAAAGGTGATGCCCGAGTATAACTAGGTCGGCTAAATCACGCCAAGTGCTGTGATTTATTTGCTACTGGAATGCAAATAAACCGGTCTTTTCAGTCGTATTTAGTTGTGGCGGTGATTTTTATTTACTAGATGAAAAAGGCTAGCCGCTTGAAAATAAAAGCATTAATTTTTAATCGCGGTTTTTTTTAATAAAAAAGTACGAAAAGACTAGACCACTCGGGGCTTGTTCTGTAAGATGCGGGTCTTGTTGGGGGGTTGGCGGAATTGGTAGACGCACTGGATTTAGGTTCCAGCGCCGCAAGGTGTAAGAGTTCGAGTCTCTTATCCCCCACCAGAACAACGATGCAATGCATCAAAACTGAAAAGCCACTTAGCGTATGCAGGTGGCTTTTTTTGCGTTTGAAAAAAATAAGCCGCCATCTTGAAATTACGCTTTTGAATCCGATTTGTTCTGTATTGCGCTGTTTTTCGTTGTCTTGACACGGATCAGCGCGTGAGTTGGTCGATGGTCATGCTGTAAAGACTTTGCTATAATGTTGAGCTTTACTGAGTAAAGCTGTCAGAATGGCGCTTTATGGGCATGATTAGGGCAATACGGTGGCCAAATCGGCTTTGAACCGGTTGTTTTATATTTTATTGATTAATAATTTCTTCTGGATGAAATTCATCTGGAAATACGTTTGAGGAATACTGGTAATGCAAGCACAACTGGAAACCCTGAGCGCTCTTGAGCGTCGTCTGTCCATTTCGGTGCCACGCGAAGAAATCGCACAGCAAGTGAATGCCCGCCTCAAGCGCGTTGCAAAAACTGCAAAAATTGACGGTTTCCGTCCTGGTAAAGCACCAATGAATATCGTGGCACAAAGCCATGGTTTCCGTGTGCAAGAAGAAGTTTTAGGTGAAACGGTTGAGCGCGCTTTTGGCGAAGCAGTCGTAGAGCAAAAATTGCAAGTTGCTGGCTACCCACGTTTTGAAGCCAAGCAAGATTCAAGTGCCGAAGGCGATTTTGAATTTTTGGCAACGTTTGAAGTGTACCCAGAAGTTAAAGTGGGCGACTTGAGCGGCATCGAAGTGCAAAAACCAACTTTAGTGGTTGGCGATGAAGAAGTTAACAAAACCATCGATATCTTACGTAGTCAACGCACTCGTTTTGAACGTGTTGAGCGTGCTGCAGAGACCGGTGATCGCGTGATCATCGACTTTAAAGGTTCGATTGATGGCGTGGCTTTCGCTGGTGGTTCATCAGACAACTACGCTTTCTTGATCGGCAAAGGCCAAATGTTGCCTGAGTTTGAAGCCGGCGTGATTGGCATGAAAGAAGGCGAAAGCAAAGACGTTAGCGTTGCTTTCCCTGCCGATTACCATGGTAAAGATGTTGCAGGTAAAACTGCAGTATTTGCAATTACAGTGAAAAACGTTGCTGCTGCAAACTTGCCAGCTGTTGATGCCGACTTTGCAAAAAGCTTAGGTATCGAAGACGGCGACGTTGAAAAAATGCGTGCAGAAGTGAAAGGTAATTTGGAACGCGAAGTGCGTTTCCGCCTTAAATCACGCATTAAAGAAAGCGCAATGACTGCGGTGATTGAAGCAACGCCAATGGATTTGCCACGCAACCTGATCGCGCTTGAAATTGGCCGTTTGGTTGAAGGTGCGAAGGGCGATTTGCAAAACCGTGGTATTGATCCAGCGACAGTACCGTTTTCACCAGCGATGTTTGAAGCGCAAGCTAAACGCCGCGTACATCTTGGTTTGGCTTTGTCTGAATTGGTTGAAATCGAAAAACTTTCAACTCAGCCAGAACAAATTAAAGCCATCATTGAAGATTTGGCACAAAATTACGAAGATCCAAGTGAAGTGGTTGCTTGGTACTACGAAAGTGCTGATCGCTTATCTGGCCCAACCAATATGGCTTTGGAAGACAATGTGGTTGAGTTTGTTTTGTCAAAAGCTAAAGTAACTGAACAAGCGATTGGCTTTGATGAATTGATGGGCCAACAAGGTCAATAATTTAAACTGAGAGGTTGGAATGTCCAGAATGGAATTTGATCCGCAAAATATCGGTCTAGTGCCTATGGTCGTTGAGCAAAGCGGCCGCGGTGAACGTGCGTATGATATTTATTCACGCTTGCTGAAAGAACGGGTCATTTTCCTGGTCGGTCCAGTGAATGATCAAATGGCCAATCTTGTGGTCGCTCAGTTATTGTTTTTAGAGTCGGAAAATCCAGATAAAGATATTTCGCTCTATATCAATTCTCCAGGCGGTTCAGTGACTGCAGGGATGGCGATTTACGATACGATGCAATTTATTAAGCCCGATGTCTCTACTTTATGTGTGGGTATGGCGGCTTCAATGGGTGCATTCTTATTGTCTGGCGGAGCGAAAGGCAAGCGTTTTTTCTTTGCCAAATTCGCGGATTATGATTCATCAACCTTTGATTGGTGGTTTACAAGGCCAAGCTTCGGATATTGAAATTCATGCGCGAGAGTTAATTAAGACCAAACGTACTTTGAACGAATTGTTGGCCAAGCATAGCGGACAGGATATTGAAACGGTTGAGCGTGATACTGACCGTGATAATTTCATGAATGCAGATGAAGCTAAAGCATATGGTTTAGTAGATGAAGTCTTGGTTTCTCGGGCGACTTTGGCAGGTTAACCTCAAGCCGATCTCTAAGTAGCCGCCAGCGAGTCTGGCGGCTTTTCTTTCCTCGGCGAGTTATATTCGGAATGGCTGTTCATGTCTGATAAAGAAAAATTATTGTATTGTTCCTTCTGCGGCAAAAGTCAGCATGAAGTAAAAAAATTGATCGCAGGTCCGCAAGTCTTTATTTGTAATGAGTGTATTGATTTGTGTAATGACGTCATTCAAGAAGAAGTGACGGATTTAACCGCTGATTCAATCACTACCGGTGAAGGTAAAGCGTTTACCTAAACCAACAGAAATTCGTGATGAGCTCAATCAGTATGTTGTGGGCCAAGAGCGAGCCAAAAAGATTTTATCGGTTGCGGTTTATAATCATTACAAACGTTTGTCGACCAAAGGTCGCGCGGGTAATGACGTTGAGTTGGCTAAATCGAATATTCTGCTCATTGGTCCAACTGGCTCGGGTAAAACCTTGCTGGCACAAACCATGGCTAAATTGCTTGACGTGCCGTTTGTGATTGCAGATGCAACCACGCTGACTGAAGCTGGCTATGTGGGTGAAGACGTTGAGCACATTATCGCCAAGCTCTTAGCGCAGTGCGATAACGACGTCGAGAAAGCGCAGCGCGGCATTGTTTACCTCGATGAGGTAGATAAAATTGCACGTAAGTCTGAAAATCCATCCATCACTCGCGATGTATCGGGTGAGGGTGTTCAGCAAGCATTGTTGAAATTAATTGAAGGCACGGTGGCTTCGGTGCCACCGAGTGGCGGTCCCGTAAGCACCCAAATCAAGATTTACCTAAAGTCGATACCACCAATATTTTATTTATTTGTGGTGGCGCGTTTGAAGGTTTGGATAAAATTATCCGTAACCGTTCAGTCAAAGGTGGTATTGGTTTTGGCGCGGAAGTTAAAAGCAAGGACGAGCGTAAAAACATCGGTGAATTGCTGCATGAAGTTGAGCCAGATGATTTGATTCGTTTTGGTTTGATTCCAGAGTTTGTTGGCCGCTTGCCGGTTGTTGCCACATTGGCTGAACTCGATGAGGCTGCATTGGTGACCATTCTGACTGAGCCTAAAAATGCCTTAATCAAGCAATATCAAAAATTGTTTGAAATGGAAAATGTTGAGTTAGAGATTGGTACTGACGCTTTAGCGGCGATTGCACACAAGGCGATGGAGCGCAAAACTGGCGCGCGTGGTTTGCGTTCAATCGTTGAGCAGACATTGCTTGATACGATGTTTGAGCTGCCTGTGATGGAAGGTATTGCAAAGGTTGTTGTGAGCAAAGAAGTGATTACTGCTGCAGCAAAACCCGAGTTTATTGCCGCTGCACCGCAAATTGATACAGCTAGCAAATAAGTAGTTTTTTTCCTCGCCCGCTGCTGCTTCCTTGTTTTGAAGCTGGATGCGGGCGTTATTGTTTATGGCTCTGCGATTGAATTTAAGCGCAGTGACCACATATTGTGAACATACTCTCGATCAGGTCATCCCAATATGTCTGAGCATCAATTACTACCGGTTGAATCTACTTCGTTCCCAATGTTGCCATTGCGTGACGTTGTAGTATTCCCACATATGGTTATTCCGTTGTTTGTGGGCCGTCCTAAGTCGATCAAAGCACTTGAAGCGGCAATGGAAGGCAATAAGCATGTTTTATTAGTGGCACAGAAAAATGCCGCTAAAGATGAACCGTCGATGGCCGATTTGTACCCGATTGGTACTGTTGCCACTGTTTTGCAATTATTAAAACTGCCCGATGGTACGGTTAAGGTTTTGGTCGAAGGTCTGCAACGCGCCGTAGTCGAGTCTTTAGAAGATCAAGATGGCTTTTATCAAGCAATAGCAACTCCTCAGCTATTGGCCGATGAAAGTAATCATGAAGCTGAAGGTATGCGCCGTGCTTTGTTGACGCAATTTGATCAATACGTCAAATTGAATAAAAAAAATTCCGCCGGAAATTTTAACTTCATTGGCTGGTATTGAAACGGCTGGGCGTTTAGCAGACACCGTTGCAGCTCATCTACCGTTGAAATTAGAGCAAAAGCAAGCCGTACTTGAAATGGACGACGTGGCAACACGTATGGATCATTTGCTCAAGCAGCTTGAGTCTGAGCTAGATATCTTGCAGGTAGAAAAACGTATTCGTGGCCGTGTGAAACGGCAAATGGGAAAAAAGCCAGCGTGAATATTATTTTTAAACGAACAAGTTAAAGCGATTCAAAAAGAGCTCGGTGAGCTGGATGAAAGTGCAGACTTGGACGAGTTAGAAAAGAAAATAAAAAATGCGGGTATGAGTAAAGAAGCGAAGGATAAAACCGAAGCTGAACTCAAAAAATTACGCATGATGTCGCCGATGTCAGCTGAAGCGACTGTGGTGCGCAATTACGTTGACACCATGTTGGCGTTACCTTGGAAAAAGAAAACCAAAATTAGTAAAGATTTGGCCGCAGCAGAAACGGTTTTAGATGCGGATCACTATGGTTTGGATAAGGTTAAAGAGCGAATCGTTGAATATTTGGCAGTGCAAACCCGCGTCGAAAAATTAAAAGCGCCGATTTTGTGCTTAGTTGGCCCACCAGGCGTAGGTAAAACCAGCTTGGGTGAAAGTATTGCACGGGCGACCAATCGTAAGTTTGTTCGTATGGCTTTGGGTGGTGTTCGTGATGAGGCTGAAATCCGCGGCCATCGCCGGACTTATATTGGCTCAATGCCAGGTAAAATCTTACAAAGCATGAGTAAAGTTGGTGTAAAAAACCCACTATTTTTACTCGATGAAGTCGATAAAATTGGCAGCGATATGCGGGGAGATCCGTCTTCTGCATTACTTGAAGTATTAGATCCAGAGCAAAATCACTCATTTAGCGATCATTATCTTGAAGTGGATTATGATTTATCTGATGTGATGTTTGTGGCGACGGCCAATTCACTGAATATTCCAGCGCCATTATTAGACCGGATGGAGATTATTCGTTTGTCGGGCTACACCGAAGACGAGAAAGTCAATATTGCGTTGAAATATCTCGTGCCTAAGCAAATGAAAAACAACGGCGTTGCTGACGGCGAGTTATTGATTGCGGATACCGCAGTGCGTGACATTATTCGTTATTACACGCGTGAAGCGGGTGTACGTAGTTTGGATCGTGAAATCGCTAAAATCTGCCGTAAAGTGGTTAAAGCGTTGCTCATGAAGCCAAGCGATAAGAAAATCACGGTAGCCAGTAAAAACCTAGATAAATATCTCGGTGTGCATCGTTTTGAATATGGTGTTGCTGAATTAAAAAATCAGATCGGGCAAGTGACCGGTTTGGCGTGGACTGAGGTAGGCGGTGAGTTGCTGACCATTGAAGCGGTCAAATTGCCGGGTAAAGGTAAAATGATACAAACAGGTCAACTGGGCGATGTGATGCAAGAATCAATACAGGCCGCATTGTCTGTTGTACGCAGCCGTGCAGTGAGCTTGGGGATTGATCCTGAGTTTTACCAAAAAAATGATATGCACATTCATTTGCCTGAAGGGTGCTACACCAAAAGATGGACCTTCGGCAGGTATTGGCTTGGCAACCGCATTAACATCAGTGTTGACCGGTATACCTGTTCGTTGTGATGTCGCAATGACGGGTGAAATTACTTTACGTGGTGAAGTTTTACCGATTGGCGGTTTGAAAGAAAAATTACTCGCAGCGCATCGTGGCGGGATTAAGCAAGTCTTGATTCCCGAGGGAAATGTCAAAGATTTGGCTGAAATTCCCGACAATGTGAAGCGAGGGCTTTGCTATTCATTCCGTCAAATGGTTTGATGACGTATTGGCGCATGCTTTAGAGCGTATGCCTGAGGCTACGGCTGTTATTGCTGTGGAAGTTCCGGTGATTGAAGGCACTGAAGCACCGCAACCAAGCATTAAACATTAAGCGTTTGAGTTTGGGTTTTTGCCACGGGTTGTTGACGTTAAAACTACCCAACAAAGTATCAAGCGTAGTTGACACGTATTTTTACTGCTTGATATAACCGTTGTAGCAAACGAAATCACAGTTAAATTTAATTAAATTGAAAGGGGATGTAAGTGAATAAATCTGAACTCATCGATGCAATCGCTGAATCTGCTGGCTTATCAAAAGCCGCTGCTGGTAAAGCGCTGGATGCAACTATTGAAGCTATTTCTGGGGCACTGAAAGGTGGCGACGAAGTAACTTTAGTTGGCTTTGGTTCGTTTTATGTGTCTGAGCGTGAAGAGCGTACAGGCCGCAATCCACGTACTGGCGAAAGCATCACGATTGCAGCAGCAAAGCAGCCTAAATTCCGTGCTGGTAAGTCACTGAAAGACGCTGTTCAATAAGCTGTTTTTGCTGCAAGGTATTTGAAATGACTGCAATGAGCATGGCTCGTTGACGGTGATTTTTTGATATGGAGTGGTAGTTCAGTTGGTTAGAATACCGGCCTGTCACGCCGGGGGTCGCGGGTTCGAGTCCCGTCCACTCCGCCAAATGAATCAAAGGGCAAACGCAAGTTTGTCCTTTTTTTTATTTTGCGATGCAAATCCCACTCGCTTACAGACAGTGCCGCTGCAATATGGCATGATAACGCGCATGAATAGCAGGAGTTAGCTGGGTATGTTTGATATTGTAAATAAGAATAAAACCGCAGTGACCGTGGTACTAGGTTTGGTCTCTTTGGGTTTGGTAGTGGGTTTGGGCCTTTCTGGTTACACCGCAATGAGTGATGACAGCACGCCTTATCTGGCTAAAGTGGGCGGTTATACGATTACCGATCGACACATCTTGCTGAAGCCATTGGTAATCAGGCCATTCCAGATAATATGAAACCGATGGTGATTGAGCAGTTAGTTCGCCAGCGTTTACTACAAGATCGGGCAGTTGCGCTTAAATTAGCTGCGCCAGATCAATTGGTTCGTAATGCCATTATGCAAATTCCTGCATTTCAAGTTGATGGGAAGTTTAATGATCAACGCTATCAGGAAATATTAGCGTCTCAACAAATGTCACCGGCTATTTTTGAAGAAAAAATGCGCCAAGACATTGTGATGCGTCAGCTAATGGACGGCTTTGTGCAAACTGGTTTTGTGTCAAATACGGCGATGCAGCAGCTTAATCAATTGATGGCTGAAAAGCGTGAAGTGGTGACGGCAACAATTTCTGCCGAGCAATATTTGCCACAAGTGACGGTTTCTGATGCAGAAGTTAAAAAATATTTCGATGCTCACCAAGCCGACTACAAAAAACCAGAAATGGTCAAAGTTGAGTATTTATTGTTGTCCACAAAGTGATTTAGCGGCAGCGCAAACGGTGAGTGACGCAGAGGTTGAAAAATACTTTGCCGAACACAAACAAGAGCTGGCCAAGGAAGAACGTCGCGCTAGCCATATTTTGATTGCGGTTGATAAGAGCGCGAAAGCAGCCGATAAAACGGCTGCACGTAAACAAGCCGAAGAAATTTTAGTGCAAGTGAAAGCCAATCCGGCTCGCTTTGCTGAATTGGCCAAGCAAAAATCACAAGATCCAGGCTCAGCCGTTAATGGTGGCGATCTTGGCTTTTTTGCCAAAGGGATGATGGTTAAACCATTTGATGAGGTGGCTTTTAAATTAAATAAAGGCGAAATCAGTAATTTGGTAGAAACGGATTTTGGTTTTCACATTATTCAACTCAATGACGTGAAGTCAACATCGCTGGCTGATGTAAAACCGAGTGTGATTGAGAAGTTAAAACAACAAAAAACTCAAAGTCAATTTCCTGCTCAAATTGAGAAATTCACCGAGTTGGTGTACCAGCAATCAAACAGTTTAAAACCAACAGCTGATGCATTGAAATTAGCGGTAAAACAAAGTGATTGGTTGACGCGTTCAAATGCGGCAGACCCTTTGCTGGGTAATCCGAAAATGATTGAGGCGATTTATTCAGATGATGTATTGAAGGCGAAACATAATTCTGAAGCTTTGGAGTTGGCACCGGGCCAATGGGTATCGGCACGCGTTTTAGAATATAAACCAGTGAGCACTCAATCATTGCTTGAAGTTACGCCAATGATTACGGCAAAACTTAAGCAAGAAAAAGCCCTTGCTTTGGCACAAGCCGATGGCGCTAAGAAATTAGCGGCTTTGCAAGCGGGACAGGTTGAAAATCTAGCTTGGGGATCAGCGCAAGCCTTTACTCGGATCGCCGTAGAGGGCGTCTCTGATGCTAATTTGAAGGCGATCTTTAAAGCCAACACCAGCAAACTACCTGCGTATGTGGGTGGCGCTGTTCCTGGCCGTGGTTATGTGATTTATAAAGTGATTAAAGCCATTGATGCACCGGCCTTATCTGCAGAAGATCAGTTCCGTATGCAAGAGAATTTAGCCAAAATGTATGGTCAAGTTGAAATGGCGGCCTTTATTGATGCGATTCGTAAAGACGTAAAAGTAAAATATCAAGTCAAGCCCAAAGCAGAATAAGGCAAATGATTAATGTAAAAACGGCAGCGTGCAGCTGCCGTTTTTTTTGAATAAAAATTGCATTTTTAAGTAATCGAGTCGATATATTAAAAAGTAAGACAAGCTGTTTTTCGTTCCTCAATGCGTAATACCCTGATGGAGGAGCACACCATGACGACTATTTTGGATATGGCCACTGGCCGAGCGCTTAGCGCTTGCAGTGACGTAAGCGCTAAATCCATACTGGATGAACAAATTAATGCGCAGCAATTGGCTTTACGGTTGCTTTCTGTTGCAGAATCTGAAGAAAAACCGCCGATTCCTCGGCCGAGACCATGGCTTACTGTGAATTAATTTGAGTCTGCCAATAAGGGGCTCTTTGCTCTAAATACGCATTGAGTCCTTCTTGTGCTTCTTCGTGAGTCCGAATGTGGGCAATTCGGTGTGCAGTGTCTGAGATCATGGCATCATCAATCGCACGATGGTTGACCGAAGTGATTAATCGTTTGGTTGCCGCTAGTGCATGTGGGCTATTTTTCCCAATTTCACTTAGCCAGTGTTCAATATGTGCATCCATATGCTCTGCATCTTGATGCTGCTCATTCATTAATCCAATTTGCAGGGCAACGACGCTATTGAATTTTTCCGCGGTCAAAAAATACCGGCGTGCAGCGTTGCTGCCAATTCGGTTCATGATATAAGGCCCAACAATGGCAGGAATGAGGCCAAGCCTCGTTTCTGGGATCATAAACCATGCATTTTCGGTACAAATGGCTAAATCACAACATGAAATAATGCCTAGGCCAATGCCTAGGGCTGGGCCATGAACTCGGGCTATTGTTGGAACCGGAAGTCGATCTAGCGTGCGCAATAAGGTTGCTAACTGAATGGCGTCTTCAAAATTAAGGTCGGCATCCGCTGATGCACCTCGCTTCATCCAATTTAAATCGGCACCACTGCAAAAACAATGACCAGTGGCTTGAAGAATAACGGCTCTGATTTGGCTATCTTGCTGCAAAGCAATTAAGTGGGCTGTGAGCTCGCTCATCATCACTTCATCAATGGCATTGCGGGTGGCGGGGCGGTTTAGGGTCACTGTTGCAATACCGCGTTGATCGATATTGCAATAGATTGTTTGATCCATTATGTAGCCCTCGACGTTGTTTTTTGCTTCCCAAATAGGAAGTTCTTAGGTGGTTTAGTGTAGAAATTCGTCTGGCGCTAGGAGATTTTTTATTTCAATTGCAGAACCCGATGAGCGTCGAGTTTGGCACAAGCTTTGAGCGTATTGACTTTGTTCATCGTGCTCGCTGTGGTAAAGTCGCAGACCTCGTTTGGTCTTCAAACACTTACTGATGCAGCCTTCTTTTTTGCCGCAACCTGCAATTTCTCAGCACAGTAAAAATGTGGCGCTCTTAGTCTATCTCTTCACTTTGTTTTTCAGCGTTATTCCAGGCTTAGTGGCATATGTATTTTTGCGTGATGACGCTTTTGTCTTGAGCACAGCTAAAGAAGCGCTCAATTGGTCGATTACAATGCTGCTTTGTAGCTTTGTATTGAGCCTAATTCCGTTTGTTGGCTGGCTGCTTGCGGGAGTGCTGTATTGTATCCATGTTATTTGTTGTATTTTGGGAGCCATTAATGCAAGAAAAGGGTGGCTCTATCGATTTCCTTTTGCACTACGTTTGATTGCTTAAATGAAAATTGTTCTGAGTTTTTTCTTATTACTAGTTTCGGTCTCTACTGCCGCAGAAGAAGTGGTTATTAATTCTGGCAAGGTGAGTCTTGCTGGCTTTTTTCTTGCTCCGCCCAAACCAATGGGGCCAGCGATCTTGCTTTTGCATGGTTGTAATCGTTTGGATCAAAACCAAGCGTCCAATCATGAGCGGTTGATGAAAATGGCATCGTTATTACAAGAAATGAATTTTGGCATTTTGATGCTCGACGAAGATGGCCCAAAAGGAAAGCGAGAAGGCTGTTTTTCTAGCCGTAATAAACGAAAAAATACTGGCTTAAGAGCCAATGATGCACAGATTGCCATTGCTTGGCTTAAAGCGAGAAACGAAGTTGATGCTAGCCGAATTGCGGTGATTGGTTGGTCTGATGGTGCTAGCACGGTGCTGGCATTAATGAATCGACGTGAGCCTGGGGTAAAATCAGCGGTGGCATTTTATCCCAACTGCCAAATGTTTTTAGGTCGCTCACCTTATCGTGTGGCGGCTCCCACCTTATTGCTTGTCGGGGAAGAAGGGAAAAAAAGCACTGCCGAATCTTGTCGGCGTTTAGGTGAAAAATCAGGGCAAGACCTATTTCATCAAGTGAGCTATCCCGATGCGGAGCATGACTTTGCCGATGCTGAAGTATTCAAAAACAAAGTACAAATGAATAAATTAGTTGATAGACGCGCCAATCCCAATTCCTTTGCGGCACAAGACGCTTGGCGACGCTCGTTTAAATGGATTTCGCGCTGGTTTGATCCTGAGCGCAGTATTCAAGGCATTCCACCGAGCACTTTGCCTTAATTTTGCGCTGAATTAATAAAAGGATTGCTCATCCCTTGTACGATGGTTAATGTAGCTGATTGACGTTTTAATCAATCTGCATAAGGGGTTTGCAATGACTCGATTTTTGAATCAAATCGCCGTTGGTGATTCAGATGAATTTCGTAAAACGCTGACTGAAACTGATGTTGTGTTATTTGCAGGACTCAGTGGTGACAATAACCCGATGCATATTGATGAAGAGTTTGCCAGTCAAACTCAGTTTGCTGGGCGAATTGCCCATGGGATGTTAACCGCCAGTTTGATTTCAACCGTAATTGGTACCAAATTGCCCGGCCCGGGTTGCATTTATATGGGGCAAAATTTGCGCTTTGTGAAGCCAGTACGGATCGGCGATACGGTGACTGCGCGGGTCACGGTGCTTGAAGTTCAGCTTGATAAACAAAGAGTGAAATTATTGACTGAATGCTGGGTTAAAGGCGAAGTCGTTCTGACTGGAGATGCCTTGGTCTGGGTCCCAGAGCAAAAGTAATGCCGCTTGAGTGCGGCTGTAAATTAAAATAAGCCGCATGGCGATGGAGTTTTTGAAAATGCAGCAAATCGAAGCAATGTTAGCGCAAGTCAATGGGGTACGCCTGACAACGTCTAGTGCTTATTATCAAACCGAGGGCGAGGGCTTAGCCCTCTTGGTGGTTGAAAATACCTTGGGCTCGGCTGTGTTGGCGCTGCAAGGCGCGCACTTAATTTCATACATTCCTGCGCAAGGCCAAAATTTGCTTTGGCTGTCACCCAATGCCATTTTTAAACCCGCTAAAGCAATTCGCGGCGGAATTCCGCTGTGTATGCCATGGTTTGGTGGCCACCCTGATGGCTTACCTTCGCATGGTTTTGCGCGTGCAATGGATTGGCAGTTGCGCTCAGCGCAAAATTTAGCTGATGGTGGTACCGAGCTGATTTTATGCTTGCAAGACAATGAACAAACCTTGGCGATTTGGCCACATGCCTTTGAGTTTGAATTGACTATTCGAGTTGGACGTTGTTTGGATTTAAGTTTAAAAATAGAAAATCGCAGCGATACATCTCTACCGTATACCTATGCGTTCCATAGCTATTTTGCGGTTGAAGACTATACCCAGGTTGCAGTGCAAGGCTTGGCGGGTTGCGAATATATTGATACCGTCGGCGAGCATGTCCGCTTATTGCAAACTGGCGATATGACTTTTACGGGCACCACCGACCGAGTGTATTTAAATGTGCCTGCCGAGCAAAAAATTGTGACTGCTCAGCGTAGCATTCAAATTGTTAGCGATACGCACAGTGCGGTTGTTTGGAATCCGGGCGCACATGCGGCTAATATTGGCGATATTGGCGCGGGTTTGAATCAAACTTTTGTCTGTGTTGAACGCGGCAATGTGTTTGATAATGGCTTATTGCTCGCCGCAGGTGAAACGCATACCGCGACCATGAGCTTATCGGCTTAAATTAACGCATTAACGACGACTACGCCCGGTCATCACCGGGCATTTTTTTGGGTGGCTAGTTATGAAGTACCATGATTTGCGTGATTTTATGGCGCAGCTGGAAGTGCAAGGCGAATTAAAGCGGATTCAAATTCCGGTTTCGCCTAAATTAGAAATGACTGAGCTGTGTGATCGTATTTTGCGCGCCCAAGGCCCTGCGGTGTTGTTTGAGAATGTGCCTGGTCACTCTATGCCCGTGTTGGCAAACCTCTTTGGTACGCCGCGCCGGGTGGCGTTGGGGATGGGGGCACAAGAAGTCTCGGCGCTCAGAGAGATTGGTCATACTTTGGCTTATCTAAAAGAGCCTGAGCCGCCAAAAGGTTTTTAAAGACGCATGGGATAAACTGCCGCTCTTAAAACAAGTACTCAATATGGTGCCCAAAGAAGTGCGCAAAGGGCTTTGCCAAGAAAACGTGATTGCTGGAACGGATGTCGATCTAACGCAATTACCGATTCAACATTGCTGGCCGGGTGACATTGCACCGCTGATTACATGGGGCTTGGTCGTCACCCGTGGGCCGAATAAAAAGCGGCAAAATCTGGGTATTTATCGGCAGCAATTAATTGCAAAAAACCAATTAATTATGCGCTGGCTCGCTCACCGTGGTGGCGCATTGGATTTTCGTGAGCATGCCAAACAAAACCCCGGCGTAGACTATCCCGTCGCCGTGGTGTTGGGCTGCGATCCTGCTACCATTCTTGGCGCGGTGACGCCAGTACCTGATTCACTCAGCGAATATCAATTTGCCGGGCTGTTGCGTGGCAGCAAAACCGAACTGGTGAAATGCATCGGTTCTGATTTACAAGTACCAGCTAGCGCAGAAATCATTTTAGAAGGCGTGCTTAAAGCGTGCGAAACGGGCTTTACTGGTTTTTCTGAACATGGCACACCGCTCAAAGAAGTGAATGGCTTCTTGCATGCCCTAGAAGGTCCGTATGGCGATCACACGGGTTATTACAATGAGCAAGATTGGTTTCCAGTGTTTGAAGTTGAGCGCATCACTAGCCGGCCGGATCCGATTTATCACAGTACCTACACCGGCAAACCGCCAGATGAGCCTGCAATCTTAGGCGTGGCACTGAATGAAGTATTTGTACCGATTTTGCAAAAAACAATTTCCGGAAATTGTTGATTTTTATCTGCCTCCCGAAGGCTGTAGTTATCGGATGGCGATTGTCTCAATCAAAAAACAATACCCGGGTCATGCCAAACGCATTATGTTTGGTGTTTGGTCTTATTTACGCCAGTTTATGTACACTAAATACATCATTATTGTTGATGATGATGTCGATTGCCGCGACTGGAAAGAAGTCATTTGGGCCATTTACCACCCGAATGGATCCGGTTCGTGATACCACGTTGGTTGAGCATACGCCGATTGATTATCTAGACTTTGCCAGTCCGATTTCGGGTTTAGGCGGCAAAATGGGCTTGGATGCCACCAATAAAATGCCCGGTGAAACCCACCGGGAATGGGGACGCGTGATTGAACGTGACGCTGGCGCAGTTGCCAGAATTAATGCAATTTGGAATGATCTAGGTTTGAACTAAAATTAGTTGTATCGCTAAACGTCAGTTAGCGTTGGGTTGAGCTGCTTAGTGTGTGCGATTGAAGTCTGAGCTTTGGTATGACTTATGCGACTAAGCAGCAATACCCATATAATTAGACCTAATGTGAACAGCCTCGAATACGCCGTTGTTATTTCTGGAAATGCCTATATGCTGTCTAGCCATCGTGAATTTCAATTTACCGACGCGGACTTTGAAAAGGTTCGCACCCTGATTTACAACTATGCTGGGATTGCGCTGGCTAGCTCAAAACAAGACATGGTTTATGGGCGATTGGCAAAACGCTTACGCGCATTAAATTTAAAGTCGTTTAATGATTATTTGCATGTTTTAGAGCGCGGCGATCAAAAAGAATTTGAGTTATTTACCAATTCATTAACGACGAACCTCACCTCCTTTTTTCGGGAGGCTCATCATTTTGATATTCTAAATCAGCAATTAAAAACGCTGCGTACCGTGGGCGTGATTAATATTTGGTGCTCAGCCTCGAGCACTGGGGAAGAGCCGTATTCAATTGCAATTACCGCCTGCGAAGCATTTGATAGCTTGCGCCCGCCAGTAAAGATTTTGGCCACGGATTTAGATACCAATGTGTTGGATATTGCTCGTTTGGGGATTTATTCCGCTGATGAAGTACAAAAATTAGGTCCGCAACGAGTGAGTCGGTTTTTTAATCAGCAAGCAGATGGGCGTTATCAATTAAAGCAAGAACTACGCGATATGATTGTGTTTCGCAAGCTCAATTTAATTGAAGCCAATTGGATGATTCGTGGACAATTTGATGCCATATTTTGTCGCAATGTAATGATTTATTTTGATAAACCAACACAGCTTAAAATATTGCAACGATTTGCCCCGTTAATGAAAACGGCAGGTTTACTGTATGTCGGGCACTCAGAAAATTTATACCATGCTGTTGAGTATTTTAAATTGCAGGGTAAAACCGTGTATGAATTAGCCCAAACCAGTCCTCTGGCTCGATGAATGCAAGCTCGAATTAGTTTTATTACCTTGGCGGTGGACGATTTAAATCGATCATTGATTTTTTATCGTGATGCGCTGGGGTTAACGCCGCGTAAAGTCACTGAGCAAGTGGTTTTTTTTGATTTCTCAACGCTGCAATTGGCGCTGTATTGTGCGGATGCTTTGTCGAGCGACTTGGGGACAACATTAGCGCCTGCAGGCTTAGGGCGCAGCGCCTTGGCGCATAATGTCGCAGCAGCGAGCGAGGTAGATCAACTGCTGCAGCTAGCGGTGCAAGGTGGTGCTGTCTTACTCAAGGCAGCGCACTGGGCGAAATGGGGCGCTTATTGCGCCTTTTTTTTCCGATCCGGATGGCCATATTTGGGAAATCGTCTGGCACCCAGATTTTGTCTATTCTTAAAAATAAATTTAAAAATAAATCGTCAACAGACCCTAGGTATTGCGCTGTACTGCATTTAGCTGGCCTGCTTGGTGGCAATACCTATCTTATATGTTCCGGAGCTGATACCACGTCTGCCCGAGTAGTTCACGCAGAGCGTTGCTGCTAGTGGCCAAATTTTTGGCGCGCGGCACGAAGCTTAAGATGCTGAATGCTTCATGGTGGTGATAGTCTGTTGGCTGAGGAAACACCGTAAAACCGGCTTTTTCAAAGCTACGGATTGCGCGTGGTAAATGATCGGCTGAACTGACTAACAGAATATTTTTGTTTTGTGGCAGTAATAATTTAGCGCTCTGGCTGGCATTGTCGGCACTATCGTTTGAGCTTGATTCAAGCCAAGTGACCTTAACATTAAAATCATTGTGTAAGCTTTGTTGCATCAATTTGGCTTCGCTCTCGCCGCCCAATGGCGAGCCACCGCTGACCAAAACGGGTAGCTGATGCAGTCGGTGAAGTTGTGCGGCATAACGGACGCGCGATAAAGTCACATTATTCATGGTTTCACCTTCTGGCATATCAAGTGCGCCAAAACGTTTCCCCCCGCCCAGCACAACGATGGCTGTGGCACTGGTGTTGGCCTCAAGCGGTGGTTTTAATTCAACTCGAGTGGCCAGTGCATTACTTATTAGCGGCGTGCTAAATAGATACAGTGCCAATAATGTGGACCAAGATAGCCATAAACTCCATTTTGGCGCGCGATGGCGTAATGAAAAAGCCAGTGCCAATAATAAAATTAAGCTGCCCGGAGGCAGTAAAAAGCTACTGATGATGCTTTTAAGTATGACGCTGAATGCCATTGCAGACTCAAAATAAAAAGGGGCTAGTTTAGTGGCAAAAAATAGCCACATTGCCGTATACATTGTCATGGGGTGTGGCCATTTAAATCCATGGTTTAGGGCGTTTTTTGTGGCACTGTCATCCGCACTCGCATCGCAATATCGATGAATTGGCTGTGCCATTATGGGGTATTGCGCTGTAGACTTTTAAATTTATTGGCTATAGCTAAATACCCAAAACATAAAAAAGACTCGATCTCGTTGAGATAGATCGAGTCTTTTTTATGACTTGCGGTAGGGGACTACATTTGCGATTGCAGGTAGTTTTCCAAACTGATTTGACGAATCAACAATAATTGTTGCTCTAGCCAATGCGCGTGGTCTTGCTCGGTATCATCGAGCAAAGTGACTAAAATTTCGCGCGTCACATAATCGTGTTCTTTTTCGCAAATCGCGATCGATTTTTTGAGCGCTGCGGCCACGTCATATTCGGTATCTAAATCCAGCTGCAGCATTTGCGCGACATTTTGCCCAATGCGTAATGGTGTGCGCTCCGCCATATTGGGCGTGCCGTCTAAAAATAAAATGCGCTTGATGAGGAGTGTGGCGTGGCCAATCTCATCTTGGCGCTCATGATCGATGCGGGTAAATAGTTTGTCATAACCCCAGTTGTGATACATCTGGCTATGAATAAAATACTGATCAATTGAGCTGAGCTCAGCAGCGAGCAAGCCATTGAGTGTTTGTAAAACGGCAGGATGACCTTGCATGATGTATTTCCTTATTCGCCAAACGCTTGTGATTGCAGATAGTTGGCCAGACCCATGTCTTTGATCAGGGTTTGTTGGGTTTCGAGCCAGTCGACGTACTCTTCTTCCTCTTCTAATAGATGGGCCAAAAGATCACGGCTGACATAATCTTGCGCGTGTTCACACGACTTGATGGCATCACGTAGTGTCAGCAGCATGCTGCTATAGAGCGTTAAATCACAAGCGAGCATTTCGGCGACATCCTCACCGATCAGTAGCTTGCCTAGCTCTTGTAGATTGGGCAGCCCCTCTAAGAACAAAATCCGTTCAATGAGTTTATCGGCTTGTTTCATCGCAGCAATCGATTGATGGTAAACCTTGCTATTGAGGTGTTGATAGCCCCAGTTTTTATAAATTCGGGCGTGCAAAAAGGTTTGATTGATGGCGATTAATTCATTGCCGAGTACGCCATTGAGTATTTTGAGTATTTTTTTATCGCCTTGCATCTTTTGCTCCAGTCGCTAAAAGGGAATGCACTTTTTGCTTATTACTGCGTGTTGAGGTTTGACTCTCTGCCGAAGTGGCGTACTGCAAAATGCTTTGAATATGGATAAAAGTGTACTCTTTTAGTCGGGAATTTCAATTTTTAATGATCAATGCAACTTGTTGATAAAAGTGCTCGCGTTTAAGTCGGCATTTGTGGCAAGTCGTAATAAAAAATGAATTTACAAGCCGCAACATACTGCCTGTCATCAATTCCCCGTAAAATCAGCTTATTTTTACCAATGGAGATGGCCGTGATTCCCAGCCCACAACAAATAGCTTTTGCTCAAAAACTAGCCGATGCCAGTGCCGCCGTGATTGCGCGTTATTACCGCACCGGCTTGGCCATTGACGATAAGCTCGACGACAGCCCTGTTACGCAAGCCGATCGTGAGGCTGAGCAAGTGATGCGCGCTTTAATTCAGGCCGAACGGCCCGATGAGGGGATTATCGGCGAAGAATTTGGCTCTGAACGCGAAAACGCCGATTGGGTGTGGGTGCTCGATCCGATTGATGGCACTAAGGCCTTTATCACTGGGCGACCGTTATTTGTCACTTTGATCGGATTACTCTATCAAGGCCAGCCAGTGCTGGGCTTGATTAATCAACCGATTGCTAAAGAGCGCTGGCTGGGTGTGATTGGCCAAGGTTGTACGCTTAATGGTGAAGCGATCACTGTGAGCCAAATTAGTGATTTAGCCCGCGCACGAGTCGGCACTACAGGTCCGCAATATTTTTCTGAACGCAGCTGGTCGTTATTTAATCCATTTCAAGCACAGGGCCGCTTTACGGTGTATGGCGGCGACGGCTACCAATATGCTTTGGTCGCGACGGGCGGCTTGGATGTGGTGATTGAAGAAGGCTTAAAGCTGCATGATTTTGCTGCGGTTGCACCGGTGGTGATTGCTGCTGGCGGCATGATGACCGATTGGCAAGGTCAAGCTTTAGTCAAAAACTCAGTCGGGCAGGTGATTGCAAGTAATGGGCCTGTGTTACATCAATTGGCTTTAGCGGCGATGCACAACGCTTAAAAAATAGCCCGTTTAAAACGGGCTAGGTACTTAGAAACGATTATTTACAGATGCCGAGGTCTTTCCAGACACCCCATTGGCCAGAAGCCGTTGGTACTTCACCGGCAGTCCACCATTTATTGCTATATAAGCGGCCGTTATAGCTCACTTTGGTATTGGGCGCGGCGTAGGTGGTTGCAGCATTCCAAGCCGGAGCGCAAGTCGCAGCAGGGCTAGTCGTTGGTGTCACTGGCGTTGCAGTGGCCGTTGGTGTTGGACTCGTGCTTGGCTTGGCTGTTGGGGTTGCAGTTGGCGTTGGACTGGTGCTGGGTATGGCCGTAGGTGTAGCCGTTGGCGTTGGACTGCTACTTGGCTTGGCGGTAGGCGTAGCACTTGGTACCGGCGTTGGTGTTGTGCCGCCAGGTGCTGCGATATCAATTTGATAGCTCACCGCTAAACCACTGCGATTATAGACGCGGTTATCTTGCGTACTTTTTACTGGGCTAATGGTGTTATTGCTCTGCAATACGCCAATGCTGACATATTTGGACACGCTATTGACTTGTTGTGCCAAGGCAAAAGGCCAGTTCGCCGCAAGATTGGTTTGCAAACCGGTGAAGGCATCAAAGCCCAGCGTGGTGCTGGTGCTTTCTAGATCGCGCCCATCTTGATCAAATAAGCGGAAAGTGACCTTGGTATTGGCGCTTAAGTCTTGTGCTGAACGAATTTGCCCTAGCTCTTTAAAGGTTGAAACGCCACCGGTGAAGTTGACATCAGAGCAAGAATAAAATGCTTCGGTGCTGTCGCTACGCTGCCACGCCAAATAGATAATATGCGGGCCTTTTTTGGCTGGCAGTTTGCACTGCAATTTATAGCGTTTATTGCTGTCGACGGGCAGATTGCCCAAGGTGCAAAATTTTTTCTAAATCAGTCCATTTCAACGCGGTATTGGGATTCCAGCCATCACGGGTGACAAACAACTGCCAATCGCGTGTTTGATGCGGTGCGGTGCCGTTGAAAATAAACTCAAAATTACCGTTAGCATCCGGCGCAATCGGCGTTGTCGCCCAGTCGGTGCGCGCTAAATTTAAACCGGCGTAATCACTACGACCACCACCGCACAGCTGGCCATCTGGCACAAAGGCTTGGTGATTGCCATTGGGCAATTGGCTCACCCCAGGCCAATCGTACAGCATTTGTTTACCTGAAGTGGCGGCAGCGGCTTGGCAGGCAGCTGATTTGAGTGTTTCTGGCCCTTCATTAAAACAACTTAATCCGCGGCTCACTGGAACTTCCATTGAACCGTGCGCTGAAACCATTTGCGGCATGAGTAGTGCGCCACTTGAAACTAAAAAGCTGCTGGCCAGTAAGCCAGAAAGTTGTTTTTTATTCATTTGTCTTCTCCAGTATTCATTTTTTTATTCTTAGTCTTGGTTATTTAAGCTTTTGATAATATTGAATAACTCAGCTAAGCGGCGCTAATTTAGCACTAGGCCAACTGCATAACAACTGTTTCTTACAAGGTGTTGCATTGTGTTTTATGGCTAACTTTGACGCGTTAAATGGCTGTAAATAACGCCGAGAGTCTGATTTTCATGGGGTGAATTGAGTAGAAGCAGTGCCAGCATGAGCCGACCCTAAAGCAACAGTTAGATTACTTCTATTGACTCAAGCGGTAAGTTGATGCGAGAAATGCGGTAATGACGCAGGCATAAGCGTTTTTATTTGAGTCACAGGAGAGTTGAAAAATGCAGAGTATCAAGGAAAAAGCCATGTGGCTTTTTATTGCTTTAATGGGCGCGGCCGCCTTTGGCACCATTGCGCTCAATCGAGGTGAATCGATTAACGCGGTGTGGCTGATTGTGGCGGCGATGTCGTGTTATGCGATTGCTTATCGCTTTTATAGCCGCTTTATTGCGGAGAAAGTATTAGAGCTCAACGATCAACGCCTTACGCCGGCAGAAAAAAGCACAGCGATGGCTTGGATTATGTACCGACCAATAAATGGGTGTTATTTGGTCATCATTTTGCCGCGATTGCAGGGGCAGGGCCTTTGGTGGGGCCGGTGCTTGCGGCGCAAATGGGCTATTTGCCCGGCACTTTATGGCTGCTGGCTGGCGTGATGCTCGCTGGTGCGGTGCAGGATATGATTATTTTATTTATCTCTACCCGACGTGATGGTAAGTCCTTGGGGGAAATGATTAAGGCCGAATTAGGCTCGGTGGCTGGCGTGATTGCGATGATTGGCATTTTGCTGCTGATTATGGTGATTTTGCTCGCGGTCTTGGCCTTGGTGGTAGTCAAGGCGCTGGTGGGCAGTCCTTGGGGCACGTTTACCATTGCGGCGACCATTCCCATTGCCTTTTTTATGGGCATTTATATGCGCTATATCCGGCCCGGACAAATCGCTGAAATCTCGATTATTGGTTTTGTGTTGCTGATGCTGGCGATTGTTTACGGCGGCGATGTGGCGCAAAACCCAACGATGGCGGCGATGTTCACACTGAAAGGCGAAACCTTGGCCTGGTCGCTGATTATTTATGGCTTTGTCGCTTCGGTGTTGCCGGTTTGGTTGTTGCTGCTCGCGCCACGGGATTATTTGTCGACTTTTTTTAAAAATCGGCACCATTGTGGGCTTGGCCATTGGGATTATCTACGTGGCACCGACGCTAAAAATGCCTAGTGTGACGCAGTTTATTGATGGTTCTGGTCCGGTGTTTGCCGGTAATATTTTCCCGTTTTTTGTTTATCACCATTGCCTGTGGTGCCGTATCGGGATTTCATGCGCTGGTAGCGTCAGGCACCACGCCAAAAATGATCGAGCGCGAAAGCCATATTCGGCCGATTGGTTATGGCGCGATGTTGATGGAATCCTTTGTGGCGGTGATGGCTTTGATTGCCGCTTGCGTGCTTGAGCCGGGGATTTATATTTGCGATGAATGCGCCTGCGGCGCTGATTGGCAAAACCGCAGCTGAAGCCGCCACGGTCATTTCGGGCTGGGGCTATGTCATTACCCCTGAAATGCTGACGCAAATGGCCAAAGATGTCGGTGAAACCACGATCTTGAGCCGTGCCGGCGGCGCGCCAACATTGGCCGTTGGCATGGCGCATATTTTAAGCCAAGTCTTTGGCGGCCCTACAGCGATGGCTTTTTGGTATCACTTTGCCATTTTGTTTGAAGCGCTGTTTATTTTAACCACCATCGATGCCGGTACCCGTGTTTGCCGATTTATGATTCAGGATTTACTCGGCACATTTGTTCCGGCATTAGGTAATACGCAAAGCTGGCCGGCAAACTTGATTGCCACCACGCTGGCGGTATCGGGCTGGGGCTACTTTTTTGTACCAAGGGGTAATTGATCCACTCGGCGGGATTAATACCTTGTGGCCTTTATTTGGGATTGCCAATCAAATGCTGGCGGGGATTGCGCTGATTTTGGCGACCACGGTGTTGGTAAAAATGAAAAAGCAGCGTTATATCTGGGTGACTTTATTACCTACCTTGTGGATTTTAGTGATCACGATGACGGCAGGTTGGCATAAATTATTTAATGCCAGTCCGAAAATCGGCTTTTTGGCGCATGCCGATAAATTCAAAGCGGCACTGGCGCAAGGTGAGTTACTCGCTCCAGCAAAAACCGCAGTGCAAATGCAGCAAATCATCGTTAATGATTACGTCAATGCCAGTCTGTGCGCGATTTTTATGGCGATTGTCATCACCATGCTGTTGGCCGCACTGCGGGTGATTCATAAAGCATGGCAGGCGGAGCATTCAACGGTACAAGAAGCTGAGTTGCTGCTGCGTGGTGATGAGGCGACTGCCAATGCCTAAGGCGCCGTTACTGGTGTTGGCACGCATTCAGCAGACTTTTCGCTTGATGGTCGGGGTGCAAGATTACGCGCACTATTTGGCCCATATGGCGACTAAGCATCCGGAATTAACGCCAATGGATAAAAAAGCGTTTTATCGGGCCGCCATCGACGCGCGTTATCCGGGCAAAAGTGGCAAGCTGAGTAAATGCCCTTGTTAAATTGATATTCACCGCAAAACCGCCTGAAGTTAAGGCGGTTTTTTTACGCCTAGCGGCGTTGGCTGATGACGACAGTTGCCGACAACGCGACTGTATTGAATCAGGCTTAGGGGTATGATTAAGTAACCCTTTGATCCTCTAACTGACAAGGAAATACCCATGCATGCAGTGATTAGCGTTCAGCAGTTACAACAGCAGTTTAATGACCCGAAACGGGTGATTATTGACTGCCGGCATGATTTAAGTGATCCACAAGCAGGGCGTAATGCCTATCTGGCGTCGCATATTAAGGGTGCCTATTTTTTGCATTTAGATGAAGACCTTGCTGGCGTATTGACGGGCAAAAATGGTCGTCACCCACTGCCGGACCCTGCGCTATTGGCTAAAAAACTCGGTGCCTTAGGGATTGATGCACAAAGCCATGTTGTTGCCTACGATGCCAGCGGCGGCCCGTTTGCGGCGCGACTATGGTTTTTGCTGCGTTGGCTCGGGTTTGAACGTTGCCAAGTTCTCGATGGTGGTTGGGCTGCTTGGCTGCAAGCCGAAGGCGCGCTCGCGTCAGGGCCTGCAACAATGCCAGCTCAAAAAGAATTCCTCGTTCAGCTGCAGCCAGATTACATTGTGAATGTCGATGCGGTGTTGGCCAATTTAAGCGTACCGCAATTTACCGTGATTGATGCGCGTAGTGCCGAGCGATTTGCTGGGCGCGGAGAAACACTCGATCCGCTAGGTGGACATATTCCGGGGGCTAAAAATCGTTTTTTTTATGCTGAATTTGGATCAGGGCTACTTTAAATCGAGCGAACAATTACACCAAGAATGGCGCGATTTAATGGGCGATGTGCCAAGTACCGAATGGGTGCAGCAGTGCGGGAGTGGTGTTACTGCTTGCCATAATTTATTGGCAATGGAAGTGGCCGGATTTAAAGGCGGGCGCTTATACGCTGGATCTTGGAGTGAGTGGTGTAGCAATACCAGCCGCCCGATGGTGTTATCGAGCGAACTGGCATAGAGATTAAGATTTAAAACAAAAACTTAATCAAAATAAAACCGCTACTGACCGAGGTAATTGAGCACACCAAACCGGGCAGCATAAAGCTGTGATTGAGGAGGTATTTGCCGATTTTCGTCGTTCCGGTGCGGTCAAAATTGATCGCAGCGATGACGGTGGGGTAGTTGGGGATAAAGAAATAACCATTCACACTGGGGAACATCGCAATCAAGGCCGGTGTTGGAAGCCCTAAAGCAATCCCGAGTGGCAGCATGGCGCGAATCGTGGCGGCTTGCGAATACAATAAAATCGACATTCCAAATAGCGCTACGGCAAATAGCCAAGGCTGCGCAGTCACAATGTCTTTAATTGAGCAGAGAGAAGAACGCCAAATTGCCTTGAATAAAGGTGTCTCCCATCCAAGCCACACCAAAAATCCCGATTACCGCAGCAGAACCTGCGCGAAATACCGAGCCTTTAATGACTTCTTCAGGGTTTACTTTACTGCAGATCAAAATCAATGCCGCCGCAGAGAGCATGACCATCTCAATGGCTTGAGCCATATTGAGTTTGATCGTTGCGCCATCCACCACCCACGATGGACGCAGCTCAGGGAATGAGCCCAGCATCACCACGCTGACGACGGCCACAAAAAACAGCCAAACGGAACGGCGAGCCCCCTTCGGTAGTGCACTTTGTTCACGGTCTTTTTCTTGTGCAAAATCGCCGCGTTCTAGCCGTTCGCGATACACCGGATCCAGATGCAGCTCGCAACCTTGGCGGCTGGCCATTAAAGCGCCAGCCATCGTGCCGATTAAGGTCGCTGGAATCGCGATTTGCAAAATATCGCCTAAATGAATCCCCGCTGGCGACAATAGAGCCAATAGCGCCACGGTTGCCGCAGAGATCGGGCTGGCGGTAATCGCCGCTTGCGATGCAATCACCGCAATTGATAACGGTCGCTCAGGGCGAACGCCCGATTCATGTGCGACTTCGGCAATCACCGGCAAAACGGCATACGCCACATGGCCAGTACCGGCAAATAAAGTGAAGCAGTAGGTGACTAAAGGCGCAAAAAAAGTAATTCGCTTCGGATTCCGGCGCAGGATTTTCTCGGCAACACGCACCAGAAAATCCATACCACCGGCCGCTTGTAAACAGCCCGCCGTGGTGATGACCGCGATAATCATCAGCATGACATCAATAGGGGCGGAGGTGGGTTGTAAACCAAAACCAAATACCAAAATCGCCAAACCTAGGCCGCCCATGACGCCAAGGCCAATTCCGGATATTCGCGCACCGAGTAAGATCGCCGATAAGACGACTAATAATTCAAGAGCAATCAAAACGTTATCCTCAATCAGAAGGGGGGCAATGCTGCCATAAAAGCCTGCGGTTGGCTTTGTTCGGTTCGACTATTTGGAGGGTAAGGGTAATATTTACGCCGACATTCGACGTCGTGCTGGTGCTGAGGGGGGATCTCGGCGATTAGCCAACACCAACTTACTATTTTGTCGCATTTACTGCGTTTAAAATGTCTTCTTTATGTCATTTTTAGACGGGTTGCTGACTTTTTTATAAAAAAATAAGAATAGGTCATTTAATATAAAGATATGAATCCCACGTAGGAGGCGATCATGTCTGACGAAACCTGGTTTATGTTAGTGCTTTTTGCCGCAACTTTTTTCCCAATTGCCGCTTGGCTATTGCCTTGGAAAAAAAATGTATTCCCAAATCAATCTGTGGCGCCAGAATGCGAGAAAAATCAGCGCTAGTGAATTGTTTGCATTGATTTTAATATGCTAGTGCGACATCTGCTGGTTAAACGGCGCGGTCAATAACTCAACAAATAAACAGGGTATTGCCAGCAATGTGCTTTAAATAAAAGCCAAGCTGGTAATACCCTGATTTTTTAACATCTGCTCTCAATCAAAATGGTATCCATTTAGCGTTTGGTGAGCTCATCCCATACTTTGTTTAAGCGCTTGAGCGATACCGGATACGGTGTTTTTAATTCTTGTGCAAACAAGCCAATGCGTAATTCTTCAATCATCCATCTAAACGGCAGTAATTTGGCGGTATCACGACCTTCTTTTTGCCACTTGCCGATTTCAGCGATATACCTTGCCATGAGCTCATTGACCTCGGCACCACGTTGACCGTCTCGCGATGGGTTTTGTGCGCGTTTTTCTAAGCGTATTTTCATCGCTTTGATATACAGCGGTAAACGCGGCATTTGCTCCCACGGCGTTGCGCTTAAAAATCCCGGATAAATCAGCGTGGCCAATTGGGTTTTAAGCTCATTTTGAATATTGCCACCTTTGGCTAACAAGCCACTGAGGGCGACAAAATCAGGGGCGATCTCATTCAAAATCCGCAATACGCCATCCCGCACCGAGGGGAGGCGCACCCGAGCGCGGCTTTTTTGCTCGTTAAATTCTTTCATTTTGCGTGGCGCTTCATCGTCACCGAGAAAAGCGCGGTTGCAAATACAAGCAATCACGTCGGCCATCAGCTCGTCGCTATTGCCAAGACTGCGAAAATGAATCGCCAGTTGATTAAAATTCGGTAGGCTTTTTGGTAGTTGTTTGAGGTGATCTTTGAGCTCAAATTGCAAGAGTCGAATCACCCCGGCGCGGTGGGCTTCATTGGCGGCATGTTCGGTATCAAATAAGCGGATGGCGACGCAGTCTTTGCGGCTACCATCAGCGGCGACTTCTTCATCGGGGCACGAGTCCGGGATAGCCGGTCATGGCTTTGCCGTGGCGCTGAAAGCTCAGTTTATTGGGTAGGTCACCAAAATCCCATTTGGTAATGCCTGATTTTTCAATGCCGGTGGTTTCATCGGCCGTATCGCGGAAGGTGAGTTGGGCGGCTTCGCCCAATTGGGCGCGAATCGCGATTAAGTCACGGCCTTGGGCGAGTTCTTGCCCAGCATCGTCGATCACCCGGAAGTTCATCCGCAAATGCAGTGGCAAATCATTGGGGTTGAGCTCGTCAGCGCTCACGGGTTGGCCTACGCCACGGGTAATGCATTGCGCCAGTTGCGGTAATAACGGTTCTTCACGGCTGGCTGTTTCCAGTGCCGTGAGCATTTTGGTAGCAAATTCCGGCACCGGTACGCAAAGGCGACGGATTGATTTGGGTAGCGATTTAATCAATAGCGTGATTTTTTCGCGAATCAGCCCTGGTACCAGCCAATCAAAAGTGGCGTGATTGACGCGATTCAGTAAATGTAAGGGCAGGGTAATGGTCACACCATCAAGGGTGTGGCCGGGTTCAAAGCGATACCCCAGTGGCAGTTTGACATCATGCAGACGGAAGAACTCAGGGTATTGCTCCTCAGTCACCGAGGCCGCGCTGTGCTGCATTAAATCGTCTTTTTGCAGATACAGCAGTTGCGGATTGAGTTTTTCTGCGCCTTTACGCCAAGCTTCAAAGCCGGCGCCATTAACAATGTCTTGCGGAATGCGATTGTCAAAAAAAGCAAATAAGGCGTTTTCATCGACCAAGACGTCTTGGCGACGGGCTTTTGTGCTCGAGCTCTTCAACGTCGAGCAGCATGGCAAAGTTATGCTCAAAAAACTTGGCTTTTGAGTTGTAATTAAAGCGCACTAAGGCTTCGCGAATAAACATTTCGCGCGCTTCAGCTGGATTGATACTTCCGTAGTGTACTTGCCGGCGCGCAACAATCGGCAAGCCATACAGCGTGATACGTAGGGATGCATTTACCTGCGCGCTGTCTTTGCTCCAGTGCGGATCAAAATATTGTTTTTTGATGAGATGCGGCGCGAGTTTTTCCACCCATTCCGGTTCAATCACCGCAACGCAGCGGGCGTACAGCTTGCTGGTTTCCACCAATTCTGCGGCGACAATCCATTTAGGCCGAGCTTTTTTCAGGCTAGAGCCGGGAAACACATTAAATTTAAGGCCGCGAGCGCCAAGGTATTCGTCGTTTTCCGGTTGTTTAAAGCCTAAATTGCCGAGCAAGCCGGTCATCAAGGCTTTATGAATTTGCTCAAATGTCGCGGGTTTTTCGTTCAGGCGGAACGGTGCATGGCGGCTGCGCGAATCGCTGGCCTCGTCGCTAATCACCATATCGGACAATTGTTTGTGTAGTTCGCGCCATTCGCGTAAGCGCAAGTAGGACAAGAACGATCGGTGGCAATCTTGGACTAGCTGGCGGTTGGTGGTTTTGTCGGCCAGCAGTTTTTCAAAGAAATCCCATAAACGCAGATACGACAAAAAGTCGGATTTTTCTTCATTAAACTTGGCGTGCGCTTGATCGGCTGCCGCACGCGCATCATACGGACGCTCGCGTGGATCTTGTAGCGACAAGCCCGAGGTAATAATCAGCATTTCTTTCAGGCAGCCTTCGTCGCGCCCAGCCAGTAACATGCGGCCAACGCGTGGGTCTACTGGCAGGCGGGATAATTGTCGGCCGATATCAGTGAGGGTATCGCTCTCGGTAACAGCACCTAATTCGCGTAGCTGTTGATACCCATCAGAAATAAGTTTGCTTGACGGGCGCTTCTAAGAATGGAAACTGATCGACATTGCCGAGTTTAAGTGCGGCCATGCGCAAAATAACGCCGGCTAAACTGGAGCGGGTGATTTCTGGATCGGTAAATTCCGAACGCAGCAAAAAATCTTGCTCGGAATACAAGCGCACGCAAATGCCGCTGGCGACGCGCCCGCAGCGACCTGCGCGCTGGCGAGCTGAGGCTTGCGAGATTTTTTCGATCAGCAATTGCTCGACTTTGGCGCGCGGGCTGTAGCGGTTAATTCGCGCTTGGCCGCTGTCGATGACGTATCGGATGCCCGGTACCGTTAAGGACGTCTCGGCCACATTGGTCGCCAGCACGATACGTCGCCCAGTGCTGCTCGGGCGGAAGATCCGCTGCTGGTCTTCATTGGATAATCGGGCAAATAGCGGCAGGATTTCTGCGTCACGCAGCTTGGCTTTGCGTAGTTCTTCGGCGGTTTCGCGAATTTCGCGCTCGCCGGGCAAAAACACCAGCACATCGCCGCTGCCGTCTTTGCGCCACAAATCATCCACCGCTTGGGCGATGGCTTCTTCCATTTCGATTTCTTGGTCGTCTTCATCAGTGCTGCCCAGTGCTTTGTAGCGTACTTCGACTGGGAAGGTGCGACCCGAGACTTCGAGCACCGGCGCATTGTTAAAATGCTGGCTAAAACGATCTGAATCAATGGTCGCCGAGGTGACGATGACTTTGAGGTCAGGGCGGCGCGGGAGTAATTGTTTGAGGTAGCCGAGCAGGAAATCAATATTTAAGCTGCGCTCGTGCGCCTCGTCGATGATGATAGTATCGTATTGATTGAGGTAGCGATCCGACAGCGTTTCGGCGAGCAAAATCCCGTCGGTCATCAATTTGATGTACGACGATGGCGAGCTTTTATCAGTAAAGCGCACTTTATAGCCGACGATGCTGCCGGTTTCGCTATTGAGCTCTTGCGCGATACGGCTGGCCACCGAGCGTGCCGCCAAGCGACGTGGCTGAGTGTGCCCAATCAGTCCACGGACACCACGGCCCAGTTCAAGGCAGATTTTCGGTAGTTGAGTGGTTTTACCCGAGCCGGTTTCACCGCAAATAATCACGACTTGATGCTTGGCAATCGCCGCTTTGATTTCATCGCGCCGCTGATTGACAGGCAGACTGTCGTCGTATTCAGGCTTGGGTAGGCGTTCTCGGCGCAGCTGGGCTTTGGCGAGTGATCTCTCGATGCCGACTTGCAGCTCTGCAAGTTGCGGCGCGAAATCTTGCTGCTTTTTCTGCCGATCACTGCATTGCTGGAGTTGGCGAGAAAGCGTGGGGTAGTCATTGGATAGACAGTCAGCGATGTGTGCGCGTAGGGCGCGAAAATCCAGATTCATTGCAGCGAGGCTTAAAAGGCACTAAAGCTGCAATTTTAGCATGTTGCTCGCTGATTCTAGGGTCTGTTGACGTTTAGTTTGCCAGCCGCGTTTGCGCGGCATTTGGCCTGAGGCAAGGCACGAAGCGCGCAGCGTAGCCATTCTACGTCAGCGCTTGGTAACGCAGCATCAGGCCAAAAGCCGCCAAACCCAGCGGGCTGGGCGCTTTTCGCGGCGACTCTGTGTTGTAGCAAGCTCACATAGAATGACTATGCATCGCTTACTACGCCTTGATTCGCCGCGAAAAGCACGTAAGCAGCGGCGGGAAACCAAACGTCAACAGACCCTAGGTAGAAGGCTTAATGCAGCGTAATTAAGTGGGTGTTTTGATTGCCCCGATCCACTTTATACAGCTCGCAATGGATGGCTTCGCCTTGTGGGGTTTTTAGGTGCGTGAGATTGGCGTATTTATTTTCACCCATCGCCAGCTGGCTAATGCATTCACCAATGATTTTGTCGGCGCTCAGGCCAAGCCGTGTGCAGGCGGCCACATTGGCAAATTGAATGATTTCGTTTTCAACCAATAAGAAAGGCTGTGGCAACACATCGGCCATGGCACGAACCAGATGGCTGGTGCCGACTTGGGCTTGTTCGGATTCTTTGAGGTGCGTGATGTCGATGGCAATGGTCAAAATATAAATTTGCCCTTCACGCTCGAGTGGGATTTTGGTGAGGTCAAACCAGTGTGTTCGGCCATTGTGCAGTGTGCAATGGTCTTCGAGCCGCACGGTATTGCCATACTGCAATACGTCATCATCGCCAGCGGTTAGGATTGAGGTATCTTCATCTAGCCCCCATATGGGATTGGACTAGCAGCTCATGCCCCAGTAAGGATTGCGTTGCTTGATTGACCAATAAAAAGCGGCGGTGTTTGTCTCGAACAAAAATTAGACTCGGGTTGGCATCTAAAATTTGCTGGGTAAAGCGTTGTTGTTGAAAAAGCGCCGCTTCAATTGCTTTGGTGCTAGAAATGTCGCGAATAATCACTACGCAGCTGCGCGAAGTGAGCGGCGCTAAGCGCGCTTCAAAAGTGATTTCGGTGTTGTCTAACTGATATTCAAAACGTTGTGCGGTCTGGGTGTTTTGAATTTTAATGAGACTTTCTAAAAATTGGCGTGAAACACGCGCAGGAAACAAGATAGCCAGCTTGCTTTGCGCTACGCCGTCAGGATGATTGTCGTTCAGTGCTTGGTTTTGCGCGGTGACACGGCGACTGGCATAGTCGATGGTCCAAATTAAATCGGGTAAAGCAGCGAGTGTATCAGTGGCTTGAGCAGGAGGAACTATCGTGCTGTTTTGACTCATGAGTGGGGCTTTTTCTGCTTTAGGCTTGGAAATAATAAGTGCAGTGATGAGTGTTGCTAGAATTAACACTAGGTTAATGCCAATCAACACTTGATTTGAGGTGGTCTGGCTTTGTGCCGCAAAAGTCATTATCAAAATAAACAGACTCATGCTTATGGCGATATAAATGAGCAAACGAGCTGGCCCAATTTGACTGCGTGCTTTGAGTTTGGACGTAGACGGATTTGGGGTCATAAGCAATGAGTGCATGCCATTTGAATAGATAGAATGGCTGCAATCTTAACGTGATTGCTATGTCTTGAATATGAAATTTTAAGTAAATACGAGGAGAAACAACAGGATGCTGCGATGGGATTTGGCGGAGTGGACGGGACTCGAACCCGCGACCCCCGGCGTGACAGGCCGGTATTCTAACCAACTGAACTACCACTCCGCAGTGGTACTAACTAAACTTGTCTTTGCTGAGTGTTTCAAGTTGCTAATCTACGCCGCCTTGAACTACCACTCCGCAGTGGTAAAGATAAACTGATCTGCATAATAAATTGTTTAACAGGCTAGTCGACACTGTTGAAAACAATTTAATAGAAACTGGTGGGTCGTGACGGGGTCGAACCGCCGACATCCTGCTTGTAAGGCAGGCGCTCTACCAACTGAGCTAACGACCCATTTTGAAACTAAGTGGCGGAGTGGACGGGACTCGAACCCGCGACCCCCGGCGTGACAGGCCGGTATTCTAACCAACTGAACTACCACTCCGCAGTGGTATAACTTTTAATAAAACTGGTGGGTCGTGACGGGGTCGAACCGCCGACATCCTGCTTGTAAGGCAGGCGCTCTACCAACTGAGCTAACGACCCATTTTGAAACTAGTGGCGGAGTGGACGGGACTCGAACCCGCGACCCCCGGCGTGACAGGCCGGTATTCTAACCAACTGAACTACCACTCCGCAGTGGTATAACTTTACTAAAACTGGTGGGTCGTGACGGGGTCGAACCGCCGACATCCTGCTTGTAAGGCAGGCGCTCTACCAACTGAGCTAACGACCCTTTGTGCTACATTTTTATTGTTGGCGGAGTGGACGGGACTCGAACCCGCGACCCCCGGCGTGACAGGCCGGTATTCTAACCAACTGAACTACCACTCCAACAAACTTTTACTACCTGCTGAATGTGTCAACATTAAGCATTCTTTCCAACGCACTTATTAAAAAGTGGTGGGGGTCGTGACGGGGTCGAACCGCCGACATCCTGCTTGTAAGGCAGGCGCTCTACCAACTGAGCTAACGACCCCTCGTTCGAGAGAGGCCGAATTAAATCATTTTCAGATTCGGTCGTCAACCACTTTTGTAATTAAAAATCGTTGAGTAAGTGCGATTTTATGCTTGTTTTGTTAGAAAGTGTTTATGAATCAGTTAATTAAATCGTGTTAAAAAATTTAAAAAAGTAGCAAAAAAATGGTTTTAATTTAAGAAAATGATATTGGCATTGGGTGATTGTTTGTTTGAATTGTAACGATGGTCGGTGTTTGTCTTGATTTATTGGCGGTTTGCTTAGCTTGGGGGAGGGTGTTAACTTTTTGTCTTGGTCTGATATTCGGTGCTTTGCATTTAATGGAGTGGGCTTTAAGCTGCAATAGTGACTTTAGCTGCCGTTTGACGATAAGAGCGTAAATATGAAAATTGGCCTGCGTGAGCAAGATCAGCGCGTTGCTTTACGAATGCAAGTGTGCTGTAAAGTTAAAATTCGTCCTTTGGGTTTGGGCTTGCCTTTTTATGGTGAGTGTATTGATTTGAGTGTGACTGGAATGACAATACAGACAATGTATGTGCCGCGCCCAGAAGAGGAGTTTGATATTTTCATTATGCCGGTGCAGGCGTTTGATTTGCGCAATGAGCCATTTTCTGCTCGAGTTCGTGTTAAACGTAGTCATCGCGTTGCCGCATTGCAGTTATATGAATTGGGTTTAGAGATTATTCAGGTCTACCAATAAGCTTTATTCAACTACACCTTACTGCTGCATTTGATTTACATGGCGATTCAATTGCAGTAGTTTTGCCTCGTCTCGTAGTACACTAGCAGCCTGTCAAGCGTGCTACTTACGCTTTGTTGCCCTTGTTTTTCTCGAATCTCAAATGAAACTGATTGCTTTAAAGATTGATGTCGATAATTTATCGGCCATGGAACGAGGCTTGCCTCGATTGCAGCAAATTTTAACTGAGCATGCGTGTGGTGCGACTTTTTTTTGGTCTTTAGGGATAGAAAAAAACGGTCGTTTTTTACTCCCAGGCAGTCGCTTAAGGCGAGTTTCCGGTTCAAGTATGCTGGCGTTGAAACACCGCTTTGGTGTTAAGGCGTTATGTCGGGGGGCTTTATGGCCAGCTCCATCACTCACGAAAACTGCAGCGTTGGCACGGCAAGACTTAGATTCGTTTGAGCATGCTTTGCGACCACTACGCAATGATGTTTGGCAAAACGATATTAGATCACTGCCTGCAGCGATGACTGCCGAGTATTTAAAACAGGCCTATGCGCAGTTTACTCAAAGCATGAACGGTGATCCGGTCGCATTCTCAGCTAAGGGCTGGCAGGCAAATAAGGCGGTGTATCGCCTTGAACAGATGATGGGCTGGCGCTTTGCTAGCGATACCCGTGGAAGTCATCCATTTTGGCCGGTTGTAAATGCTGAAACATCGCGCTGCTTACAGCTTCCGGTTACTTTGCCAATGCTAGAAGAGTTACCAAGGGATGAGCGGGTTGAGTTGATTTTGGCGCAAACGAAAAATGAAAGTCCTTGGGGGCATGTATATAACGCAGCGGCTGATTTTGATGGCATTCAGGCTGCGGATGATTTTAATCGTTTGCTCAAAGGTTGGATTGAGCAAGGATATCAGGTGGTGGCGTTGGGCGATTTATACCAACAGCTTGATCAAGCATTGATTCCATATCATGAAGTGGATTATCAACCCTGTATTGGTCGCTATGGTGTGTTGGCTACGCAGGGTGCGAGATATCCAAAATAAATAATGCCGCAGGGCGGCATTATTTGGTTTAGAAAGTCGGGTTGAGCTTAGCCATCTGCGGTGATTTTTAATGCTAATTCACGCAATGCTTCATCGACTTTATTGTTTTCGATTTGGCAGGTGCCGGCATTTTCATGACCGCCGCCACCGTGTTCAAGCATCAGTTCGCCAATATTGGTTTGTGAAGATCGGTTGATAATTGACTTGCCGGTGGCAAAAACCGTGTTTTGTTTTTGTAGACCCCACATCACATGAATTGAAACGTTACATTGTGGATAAAGTGCATAGATCATAAAGCGATTTGTGGCGTAAATGGTTTCTTCTTCACGTAAATCAAGTACGACTAAATTGTCATAAATTCGGCTGCAGCGTTGAATCTGCTCTTTGGCGAGCGGGGCGTGTTCCATGTATAACTCAACGCGTTCGACAACGTCTGGCAATGTAAGAATGTCTGAAATGCCATGATGACGGCAGTACTTGATCAAATCCATCATTAATTGGTAGTTGGATATTCGAAAGCTTCGAAAGCGTCCCAGGCCAGTTCGCGCATCCATTAAATAATTGAGCAGTACCCAATTTTTGGGATTTAAGATCTCATCACGGCTAAATTCAGCTGAATCGGCTTTATCCACCGCTTGCATCATTTCGTCACTGATGCCTGCAAATCGAGTTTGACCACCGTAGTAATCAAACACGACTCGCGCTGCTGATGGTGCTTTGGCATCAATAATATGGTTGTTAAGCTGGCCATCATTACGAAGTGTTTCTGAAAAATGATGGTCAAAAGCTAAATGAGCCTCCGCAACATAGGGCAGATTGGTGGTGATATCCCGATTGGTGATCGGGACTTTGCCATCTTGCATGTCTTTAGGATGAACAAACAAAATATCGTCAATCATCTCAAGTTCATTAAGCAGTACAGCACAAACCAGACCATCAAAGTCACTGCGGGTTACTAAACGAAATTTTTCATCAGCCATGAGTAAGCTCCTGCGTTGGTGCATTTACTTTAGTTTGTTTTTTCTTTGTTTGCTGCTTTCACAACACTCATTGCAGTAGCAACCATGCCAGCGACATCAGCAGCATTGCTAGGCAGCAGCATCGTATTGCTGGTTTTGGCGATATTGCCAAATGCAGATACGTATTGTTCGGCTACTTTTAAGTTAATGGCTTCTAGCCCGCCGGGAGATTCGATGGCTTTGGCGACGACCGAAACGGCTTCTGCTGTTGCATGTGCAACTAAACGCAAAGCTTCGGCTTCACCTGAGGCGCGATTGATTTGTGCTTGGCGCTCGCCTTCTGATTGATTGATATTGGCTTGCATATCACCTTGTGATTTTTGAATTGCAGCTTCTCTTTGTCCTGTTGCTAAGTTAATTTGTTCTTGCTTAACACCTTCAGATTGGGCGATGCGGGCACGTTTTTCACGCTCTGCAGTAATTTGCTGTTGCATCGAATGCAAATAGCTTGTGGCGGAGTCAGGTCTTTGATTTCGTAACGGAGTACTTTGACCCCCCAACTCGTGGCCGCTTCATCCAATGCCGCGACAACGGTGCGATTAATGTCGTCACGCTCTTCAAAGGTTTTATCCATTTCAAGCTTGCCGATGACTGAACGTAGGGTCGTTTGTGCCAGCTGGCTGATTGCCATTACAAAATCTGACGTGCCGTAGGAAGCCATTTTTGGGTCAACAACTTGAAAGTATAAAATGCCATCCACTTGGAGTTGTGTATTGTCACGAGTAATACAAACTTGGCTAGGAATATCGAGTGGGATTTCTTTGAGGGAGTGTTTGTAGGCGACACGATCTACAAAAGGAATGACAAAATTTAAACCAGGGGCAAGTACTGCATGAAATCGGCCTAATCGTTCAATGATGAGGGCTGTTTGTTGTGGCACGATTTTGAATGTTTTGGCGATAAAAATAATAACGGCAATGAGCAAAATTAACGTGAATTGAAATGGCATGACGTTTCCCTTGACTGATTAAAGTGGCTTTTTATTGGATATTTCGAGTGTTGCGCCGTGTTGTGCTGTGATGTACCAATAGTCATCATCGCCGCGTTGGCAATCTTGAGCGAGAACGGCATCCCATTGGCTGCCTCGGTAGCGAACACGGGCATGATTTTCATCTTGCCAAGTTTCAATGCTGACGCGTTGGCCAATTTCATCGTGAATGTCGCGGACTTCATTTTGTAAGTGAGTTAGTTTCCAGTGGCGAATAAAAAAGGCGCTCACTAATGCAAAGAGTGCGCTCATGCCTATTTGCAATGGCAGAGGCAATTGGAAGGCCGCCGCCGCGGCACCAGCAAGAAAACCAATGGCGATGGCGATCATATAAAAGGTACTTGAGAATATTTCGAAAATACAGAGTACTACAGCTAGTGTAAGCCATATGCTGGTCGAGCTCATGAACGGTGCCAGATAGGGGTGATTGACCCTACAGAGTAGCGGAGCTTGGAGTAAGGTGCAAAAAAAGCGCACGTAAACGTGCGCTTTTGTGTAATACGTGAATAAGCTTAGGCGCTCAGTAGTTCGCGGCCGCCGAGGTAGGGGCGAAGCACTGCAGGTACAGTAATTGATCCATCTGCATTTTGGTAGTTCTCAAGTACGGCGACTAAAGTGCGACCGACTGCTAGACCAGAACCATTTAAGGTATGGACTAGTTTCGTTTTTGCCTTGCTCATTTTTAAAGCGTGTTTGCATCCGGCGAGCTTGAAATGCGCCCATGTTGGAGCAACTTGAGATTTCTCTAAAGGTGTTTTGTGCGGGCAGCCAAACTTCTAAATCATAGGTTTTCTGGCTACTAAAGCCCATATCGCCAGTGCAAAGTAATACTTTTCTGTATGGCAGTTCAAGTAGTTGCAGGATTTTTTCTGCATGACCTACGAGTTCTTCAAGGGCGTCATCAGAATGATCCGGGTGAACAATTTGTACCATTTCTACTTTGTCAAATTGGTGCTGGCGAATCAAGCCGCGTACGTCACGGCCGTAAGAGCCGGCTTCTGAGCGAAAGCAAGGCGAGTGGGCGGTCAGTTTAATTGGCAGTTGCTCTGATTTGAGCATATCGCCAGCGACCGTATTGGTTAAGGTGATTTCAGAAGTTGAAATGAGGTATTGGTCGACATTGCCATCCTCATCACCACCGCGAGTGACTTTGAACATGTCTTCGGCAAATTTTGGGAGCTGACCAGTGCCAAAGAGCGCTGAATCGTTAACGATGTATGGGGTGTACATCTCTTCATAGCCATGCTCATTGCTGTGGGTATTTAGCATGAATTGCGCGAGCGCGCGATGCAGCTTAGCAACTGAGCCACGTAGTAAACTAAAGCGACTACCTGATAATTTAGCGCCGGTTTCAAAATCGAGGCCCAATGGGGCGCCTAAATCAACATGGTCTTTAATTTCGAAATTAAATGCGCGCAGCGTTCCCCAGCGGCTAACTTCAACATTCTCGGTTTCGTCTTTACCGGCGGGAACTGATTCATCGGGCAAGTTGGGAATCAATTGCAGTAAAGTATTAAGTTGTTCGGCGAGTTGGGCGAATGCTGACTCCGCGGCTTTTAGCTCGTCACCCAGACTAGCGACTTCTGCCATGATGATACTGACGTCTTCACCTTTGGCTTTGGCTGCACCAATTTGCTTAGATGAGGCATTGCGTTTGGCTTGCAAGTCTTGCATTTGAGTTTGCAAGACTTTTCGCTCATCTTCTAGTTTTTGGAATGTGGTCGCATCAAGTACGAACTTTCGTTCAGCTAAACGAGTGGTTACTGCGGCGAGGTCGGTACGTAAAAGTTGGATGTCGAGCATTTTATTCATCACTGAAATAGGGTTAGCTGATTTTACACCAAGGCATGCTTGGCTCGAAGCCTATTGCGTGATTTTGCTATATTTATGGTGCTTGGCTGTGGGTGTGATATGAGTATTGATTGTTGGTGATGCAATAGAAAAGCGGCATCGGCTTATTGCCGATACCGCTTTTTTTATTGTATGACGATTTAACGAGTTGGATGAGATTAGCCTCGGCGGCTTGATTCAAATAGAAACCAAGTACGTCGTTCTGCTTGATCAATCCATTCTTCAAGCATACTAGCGGTCGCTGTGTCGTTGTATTCATCACAAACGCTATGTGCTTCTCGCATGCGAGCGACAAGATTTTTGCTGTCGTCACAGAGTTCGGCCAGCATATCCAGTGGCTGTACATATTCAGCATCGTTATCTAGGACGCGCTGAGTACGTGCAATATGTCCAATCGAGGTGAGTGTGCGCCCACCAACTTTTCGTACGCGCTCAGCAATTGGATCCGTCATTGCATAGAGTTCGTCACCTTGCTCGTCGAGCATCAGATGGCAATCACGAAAGTGTGGTCCACTCACATGCCAATGGAAATTTTTAGTTTTTAAATAAAGGGCAAAAACATCGGCCAAGATTAAGTTCATGGCCGCAGTGATATCGCGTGTGGCATCTGCGCCAAGGTCGGTCGGTGTTGCTAATGGCGCTATCAGTGCGCGCTCACCATTGCGTTCAGCTGTGCTCATAATATTTACCTTTCGTATCTCTTCTATTTTTAGAAAATGCTGACATAATTATTACAAATACATCAGCACAAAGAATGTAAAACGGCAAAACAAATAATAGTAAAACACTTACACACAGGGTAATCTACAGCAATAAGGCAGTAGTTGCTATGCAATAATTAACAAGATCGAGGGCTTGATTTTTAATGCTTGTGTTTGTTTTGAGGTTCAGAATTTAATGTACTATTTTAATTATTCTTGTCTGTTTCTATAATGTTACGTGCTAATAAATATAGTCATGAATAGGCATTAAGCAAGTTTGAAAAGAGTAAATGGTTAAATCTATGTATTGTATGGTTTTTTTGTCGCCCCATTTTTTTCTAACCAGATTGCATCAAGTTCAGCAAGGTGCGTCATCTTGGTGCTTATTTTTTTGTTCTAGGCCCCGCGGGCTAGGCTGATAAAATTGTATTTTTTCAAGGTCATCAGGTAGATAGGTTTCTCCTGCTGCATAGGCTTCATCCTCGTCATGTGCGTAGCGATATTCGTGGCCATGTCCAAGTTTTGCCATTAATGGGGTCGGTGCGTTCCGTAAATGCAAAGGCACTTCGCGAGATTTGTCTTGTTTGACGAGTGATTTTGCTGCTTTGAAGGCGAGATAACCCGCGTTGGATTTTGGCGCAACAGCCAAATAGATGACCGCCTGAGCGAGGGCTAATTCACCCTCTGGCGAGCCTAATCTTTCATATGTTGTGGCGGCATCGTTGGCAATTTGCATTGCACGAGGGTCGGCAAGTCCGATGTCTTCCCAAGCCATGCGAACAATCCGGCGGGCTAAATATCGTGCATCTGCACCGCCATCGAGCATTCGACACAGCCAGTAGAGTGCGCCGTCAGGGTTCGAGCCCCTTACCGATTTATGTAAGGCTGAAATCTGATCATAAAAATGATCGCCATTTTTGTCGAAACGCCGGCTGCCGATGCTCAGCACGTCACTTAAAAATGCTGCGCTTATATCTGTTCTGTTGCTGGTGTGTGCTGCTTGGCTGGCTTGTTCAAATAAATTAAGTAAGCGGCGTCCATCGCCATCAGCAAGGTCAACTAGAACGGGAAATGCATCTGCGCTGATCGTGAGTGCAGGCGTAACGTGTGATTGGGCTCTTTCTATGAGTTGCGTGAGTTCATGCGTATTGAGCGGATTTAAAACGTAGACTTGGGCGCGAGAAAGTAATGCTGCATTGACTTCAAATGAGGGGTTTTCAGTGGTCGCACCAATAAAAGTAATCAGTCCTGACTCAACAAAGGGCAAGAATGCATCTTGCTGCGATTTATTAAAGCGATGAACTTCGTCAACAAACAAAATAGTTTGGCGGTTGATTTTTTGGTTCCGTTCCGCTTCATCCATTGCTAGGCGGATGTCTTTTACACCTGAAAAAACAGCAGAGAGCGCAATAAGTTCGCAATCGAAAGCATCAGCCAGTAAACGAGCTAAGGTGGTTTTTTCCGACTCCAGGTGGTCCCCAAAAAATCATTGAGTGCGCTTTTCCTCCTGCGAGAGCAAGCGCAAGGGGTTTGCCTGGTGCAAGTAAATGTTGTTGCCCAACAATGGTGTCAATTGACTTGGGTCGCAATACTTCAGCAAGAGGTTGTATCGGTTTGCGGGTAAAAAAGATCACTCACGAATGATATCGCTCCCGTTGGGTGGGATGAAATTAAACTGTTTGCTATCTATGGCTTGGTTTCGAATGATTTGCTTGAGTTGTATTTTAGTGGTTTGACCAAAATGATCATCCAATTCTAATAGATTGAGATTGTTGTTGCTAAAGCCAATCCGAATTCGAGCAAAACTACTGTCATTTTGTTTCGGGATTAATTCAATCCAATCTAGCCCCGCACGGCTAGGTAAATTTTTGATATTGAAATTGGTTTCTAGTTTGTTGTCGCCGGCCAAAATTGCAGCAGGACTGGCCTCAAGGGCTTTATTCACTGGTTTTATGGTGACTTGTGCTAAATCGACATCGTAGAGCCAAACTTGTTTACCGTCGCTGATAATTTCTTGTGGGTAGGGTTTTTCATAGACCCAGCGAAACTTACCTGGGCGAAGTAAGCTAAGTTGCCCATTTGAGGTTTGGATTTTATTGTTTTTAGAGATTACTTCTTGAGTAAAGCGAGCGTTTAGTGACATTGTACCGCTGAGGTATTGTTGTATTTTTGAGACGTTATCAGCAAAGGCCGGTTTTGATGTAAGAAATAGAGTAATTGTTCCCACTAAAACGAGCTGAAGTAGTTTGTTCATTATCGAGTCGCTTATCCCGTTTGAATAATAAAAAAGCCCCGCCGAGGCGGGGCTTAGTATTACTGAGTGCTAATTACTTAACAACAACTTTAGTGCCAGTGATTTCAACAACAACGCGACGATCTGGTGCCAAGCACTCGATCAATTTAGCGCGATTTTTTTGTTGGCAAGTATCGCCAGTTACTGGATCAGCTTTACCTTTACCCATTGCAGTTACTTTGTCTGCAGGAGCGCCTTTGCTCAACAGGTAGTCACGTACAGTGTTGGCACGTTTTTCAGATAGAACCATGTGTGTATTTGTCAGAACCGATGCGGTCAGTGTAACCAATTACAGTCGCAGTACCATCTTTAGGATCCATTGCTTGAACTTCAGCAAACAGTGCATCCAATGCATCTTTACCTGCTGGTTTCAACGTAGATTTGTTGAAATCAAACAAGTAATCTGCTTTCAATTCGAAAGTTTTAGTTGTTTTAACTGGAGCTGGAACAACTGGTGCAACAACAGCAGCTTTAGGTGCAACTGGAGCTACGTAACCTTGGCAACCTTTAACACTCTTAGCTGCTTCTGCAGTCCAAGAGCCAGTTTGTACACAAGTACCATCAGAAATCTTTACAGCGCCTTCTGGATTGGCTTCAGAAACGTTGGTGCTGTTAGTTACGTAGATTTCAGTAGCAGCTTGAGCGCCAGCGGCAGCAAATGCAGCAACGATAGCGAATGATGTCAGAGTTTGCTTGATTGTCAGCATGTGGATTCCCCGTTTATTAAATCAAAAATGAATGGAACTTACTATTGGCTATAGTAAACCATAATACTGTACCAGTACCTATTCTACTGTCTTAGGTAATTTTGACGCAAATAAAAAGCTTGCGGCGGCGCAATCTTAAAGATTTTGTAATATTGCACAATGCAATACTGCATCATTTACGCAAAAATTGGATCAGAGGCATCCACGTGGTAAACTTAATCCTAACTATAGAATAGTTAAACGTGACTAGTCAGTGTTTATTTGTAACGAAGTTTCCAAAAGACAGTTAAAATTTCGCCACACTGAATTTAGATTTAGTGTTGGCTTTGATAGTCCCTACGTTTTTCACTAACCGGCCTTATCAATGCACGAACAATTCAGCTTTGCCAAAGAAACGATCCCCGTCAGCCTCGAAGAGGAAATGCGTCATTCCTATCTCGATTACGCCATGAGCGTTATCGTGGGACGAGCGCTGCCTGATGTACGCGATGGTTTAAAACCCGTTCACCGTCGTATTTTATTTGCGATGCACGAAAGCAGTAATGTGTGGAATCGCCCTTACGTTAAATGTGCTCGCGTGATTGGTGATGTGTTGGGTAAATATCACCCACACGGCGATTCTGCTGCCTATGAAGCATTGGTGCGGATGGCGCAAGGCTTCTCGTTGCGATACACCTTGATTGATGGTCAGGGTAACTTCGGTTCGATTGATGGAGACCGCGCGGCGGCCTATCGTTATACCGAGTGTCGTTTGCAAAAAATATCAAGTGAACTTTTGGCCGATATCGATAAAGAAACCGTCGATTTCACGCCAAATTATGATGAAAAAGAACTTGAACCAACGGTTCTTCCTACGCGCATTCCTAATTTATTAGTGAATGGCTCGTCAGGGATTGCGGTGGGGATGGCGACCAATATTCCGCCGCACAATATCAACGAAGTGATCGATGCCAGTCTGGCCTTACTCGACAATAGTGAGCTTACAATTGATGAGCTAATTGATTACATTCCAGCGCCAGATTTCCCAACTGCCGGTATTATTTACGGTATTCATGGCGTTCGAGAAGGTTATCGCACAGGCCGTGGCCGCGTCGTGATGCGCGCTCGGACTCATTTTGAAGAATGTGGCAAAAATGGTGATCGACAAGCCATCATCGTCGATGAGCTGCCGTACCAGGTGAATAAAGCGCGTCTATTAGAACGTATCGCCGAATTGGTTCGCGAAAAAACCATCGAAGGTATTTCTGACCTGCGTGACGAGTCAGACAAATCGGGTATGCGAGTCGCGATTGAGCTCAAACGCGGTGAAATGGCCGATGTGGTGCTCAATAACCTTTACAAACATACCCAGTTGCAAGATAGCTTTGGTATCAATATGGTGGCGCTGGTTGATGGTCAACCGCGGTTTATTGAACTTAAAGCAAGTTTTAGAGTGCTTCTTAAAGCATCGCCGTGAAGTGGTGACTCGCCGTACCGTGTTTGAACTACGTAAAGCGCGTGATCGTGGTCATGTGCTGGAAGGTTTGGCAGTGGCTTTGTCGAATGTTGACGAAATCATCGCGATGATTAAAGCCGCGCCAACGCCAGCGGAAGCCAAAACAGGCTTGATGAGTCGCGTTTGGAAATCGGGCTTAGTCGGTGAAATGCTGGCACGCGCAGATGCCAATGCGTCACGGCCTGAAGGCTTACTCGATTGCTTTGGTTTGTCTGATGAAGGTTACCGTCTTTCTGATGTGCAAGCGCAAGCGATTTTAGAGCTGCGTTTACAGCGTTTAACAGGGCTTGAGCAAGACAAAATCATTTCTGAATACAAAGAAGTGGTTGAAAAAATCCTTGATTTACTCGATATCTTGGCGCGCTCTGAACGGGTGACTGAAATCATTCGCAATGAAATGCTGGAAGTCAAAACCAATTATGGCGATGCCCGTCGCTCAGAAATTATCGCGCATGGCGAAGATATTTGTCTCGAAGACTTAATTACCCCGCAAGACATGGTGGTGACGTTGACGCATGGTGGCTATATGAAAGCCACTGCGGTGGATGAATATCGCTCACAAAAACGCGGTGGTCGTGGCAAGCAAGCGGCAGCAACCAAAGACGATGATTTTATTGACAGTCTATTTGTTGCCAATACGCATGATTACATCTTGTGCTTTAGCTCACGCGGTCGCGTGTATTGGCTCAAGGTCTATGAATTACCACAAGGCGGTCGTACTAGTCGTGGCAAGCCGATTGTCAACTTGTTGCCGCTGGAAGAAGGCGAAAAAATCAACGCCATCTTGCCAGTTAAAGAATTCGCAGAAGATCAATATATCTTTATGGCAACGGCGGATGGTACGGTGAAGAAAACCTCGTTGGCTGACTTCTCTCGTCCGAAACGTAATGGCATTATTGCCATCAACCTTGATGAAGGTAACTACTTGGTTGGCGTGGCGCTTACGCACGGTGAAGATCAAGTGATGTTGTTCTCTGATGCCGGTAAATCGGTCCGCTTTGCCGAGGGTGATGTTCGAGCGATGGGTCGAACTGCCGCTGGTGTGCGCGGGATGCGATTGGCTGAAGGACAAAAAGTTATTTCACTGTTGGTTGCCAATTCAGACGAGCAAATGGTGTTGACGGCCAGTGATGGTGGTTACGGTAAACGCACTCCGGTGGGCGACTTCCGCCATACCAGCCGAGGTACGCAAGGCGTGATTGCGATGGACTTGACCGACAAAACCGGTTTGAAACTGGTTGCCGCAAGTCTGGTTGAAGAATCTGACGACGTGATGTTGATTACCACCGGTGGCGTGTTGATTCGGACGAAGGTCAATCAAATTCGTGAAACGGGCCGCTCGGCACAAGGCGTTCGTTTGATTAATTTAGATGAAGGTGAGCATTTATCTGGTTTAGAAAAAGTCGCCGAAGTGGACGAGCCAGAAGGTGAAGAATCTGAGTTGATTGAAGAAGGTGCTGACGCAATTGAAGGCATCGCAGCAGATGCCGCAGTGGCACCAACCGATGTCGTCGATATTGATCCAGCAACCCCTAGCGAGTAAAGGCCAGCGATGAACGGACTGTGGTTACCTGTTGCAGTACCTGAGTTTTTTGACCAAGTTGCGCCATGGTTTATGGCGTTACCGCATTGCAAAACATTAGGCTTGGAATTGGTTACCGCAGGACGCGGTAAAGTAACACTGAAATTGCCATTTAAAGACGCGCTGATCGGTAATCCCGAAACTCGCGTTTTGCATGGTGGTGTGGTCACTTCTTTGATTGATACCGCCAGCGGCATTTCGCTGTATACCTTGCTCGATCAACCTGAAGCCGCAGCAACACTCGATTTACGCATCGATTACCTGCGGCCAGCTAAGCCCGATTTACCACTGTATTGCACTGCAGAATGCTATCGTCTGACTGAGTCGATTGCATTCATGCGCGCAACGGCATATCAGGCCGATCCTGATAAGCCGATTGCGCATTCAGTGTCTACTTTTGCGCGGATGGCAATTACCAAGGAATCTGCATAATGCTTGAGGGTATTGCTTGCTTCGATAGTTTAAATAAAGCCTTGAATCAAATACCCTATGCCAAATTGCTAGGGATTCAAGCCATTGAAAAAAATGGACAGCCTGAATTTTATCTTCCCTTTGTTGAACACAATATCGGCAACGTGCTATTGCCTGCCATTCATGGTGGTGTCATTGGTGGCTTTTTAGAAAACGCCGCAGTACTCCATCTAATGTGGGCACAAGAAAGCGATGGCATTCCCCGTGTTATTGACTTTTCGATTGATTATTTGCGCTCGGCCAAAGCGTTGGATTTACACGGGCGTTGCGAGATTGTTCGCCAAGGTAAACGGGTCGCCAATGTATTGATGACCGCATGGCAAGACGATGAATCCAAACCCGTCGCCACGGCGCGTGCGCATTTCTTGTTGAGCTAATCGGCTAACACTCACCACGAGTCTTTTCAAAGTTCAGCGCAAAATATCTTGGTGTGCTTATTTGGGCTGGCAGCAGCATACAAAATCGCGACGATGTTCAAATGAAATAACTTGGTTTTGCATCGCTTTTGCTGGCCTCAATCCTTTCGTTATTCATGTTTTAAGAGAATGCCCATGACGCAAGTGTTTAATTTTTCCTCTGGTCCTGCGGTTTTACCGCATGAAGTGCTACTGCAAGTCCAAGCCGAAATGCTCGATTGGCATGGCTCGGGCATGAGCGTGATGGAAATGAGCCATCGTGGGCCTGAATTTGGGCAAATTTTGGCTGAAGCCGAAGCGGATTTGCGAACGCTGATGGCGATTCCCGATAACTACAAAGTACTGTTTTTGCAAGGCGGGGCGCATTTGCAGTTTGCGATGTTGCCGCTCAATTTTGCCCCTGTCGGCAGTACCGTCGATTTTGTAAATACGGGGCATTGGTCGAAAGTGGCGATTAAAGAAGTGAGCCGCTACGCCAACGTGAATATTGTCGCCAGCAGTGAAGATAAAAACTTTAGCTATGTGCCAGATGAATCGACTTGGCAACGCACGCCAGACGCCGCATTTTTGCATTACTGCAGCAATGAAACCATCGGCGGCGTGGAGTTCAACCACATTCCGCAAGCCAATGGCGTGCCGCTGATTTGTGATATGTCGAGCAATATTTTGTCGCGTCCGTTCGATGTGAGCCAGTTCGGTATGATTTATGCTGGCGCGCAAAAAAACATGGGCCCATCCGGTGTAGCAGTGAGTATCGTTCGGAGCGACTTACTGGGCAAGGCGCGCAGCGATACACCCACCATGCTCAATTACAAATCATATGCCGACAACGGCTCGATGTATAACACGCCACCGTCGTTTGGGATTTACGTGGCGGGCTTGGTCTACAAGCACGTGTTGCAGCAGGGTGGTGTGGCGGCGATGGAAGCAAAAAACATCGAAAAAGCCAATGTGATTTACGCGGCGATTGATGCCTCTGATGGCTTCTACCATTGCCCAACGGCGTTGGCGAATCGTTCGCGAATGAATATTCCGTTTACTTTGGCCGATCAACAGCTCGATCAAGCCTTCCTCAAAGGCGCCGAAGCACGGCATTTATTGCAGCTGAAAGGGCATCGCTCGGTGGGGGGGATGCGTGCATCGATTTATAACGCCATGCCATTGGCCGGTTGCCAAGCGTTGGCCGACTATATGAATGAATTTGCAAAGATGAAGGGTTAATCGATGGCGGGTCCAGGTTCTGGCGGCAATGTACTTGCCGCATTAGCCAGTTTTTTTATTCCCGGCTTGGGGCAGTTGTTACAAGGTCGGGTATTAAAGGCGGCGCTGATGTTTGTTGCAGCGGCGATACTTTGGTTTATTTTGCTCGGTTGGATCATTCATTTATGGTCGATTATTGACGCCGCACGCTTTAAACCTGAATAAAATGCCAGCTAAAGCGCGGCGCGCTGAAGGCTTTAAATCACTCTAACTGAGCTTTAGACATGTCAGATCATTTGTTAAAACAACATCGTGATGCGATTGATGCGATTGATCAGCAAATTCTCGCTTTGATTAATCAGCGTGCCCAGCATGCCCGCACGATAGGCGAAATCAAAGGCAGCGGCGTGGTGTATCGCCCAGAGCGCGAAGCACAAGTGCTGACGCGCATTAAAGACACCAATCCGGGGCCGTTGTCGGGTGAAACCTGTGCGCGCTTATTCCGTGAAATCATGTCGGCGTGTTTGGCGCTTGAGCGTCCATTGACCATCGCCTTTTTGGGTCCAGAAGGTACATTTACTCAAGCGGCGGCGATTAAGCACTTTGGCCATGCGGCATCCACCTTGGCATGCGCTTCAATTGACGAAGCGTTTCGCGTGGTTGAAGCGCGCGGCGCGGATTATGTGGTGGCGCCAGTGGAAAACTCGACCGAAGGTGCGGTCGGCCGTACGCTAGATTTAATGGTGACTACGCCACTGCAAATTTGCGGTGAAGTGGTGCTACGGATTCATCATCATTTCTTGCGACAAACGCCGGATATGGTGGGTATTAAGCGAGTGTATTCGCACGCCCAAAGCTTGGCGCAATGCCATGAGTGGCTTAATAAACATCTGGGCGATGAGGTTGAGCGTATTTCGGTGGCCAGCAATGCCGAAGGTGCCCGTTTAGCCAGTCTTGACCCAAGCAGCGCCGCAATTGCCGGTGATTCAGCGGCAGAGAAATTTTCCTTGAATAAACTCGCAGTCAATATTGAAGACGAGCCAAATAACACCACCCGATTCTTGGTGCTGGGTTATCAGCAAGCAGCGCGCTCTGGTAAAGACAAAACATCGTTGGTGATTTCAGCGCCGAATCGCCCTGGTGCTTTGCATACCTTGGTAGAGCCGCTAGCCAGAAATGGCGTGTCGATGAGTAAGTTTGAATCACGACCAAGTCGCACTGGGCTGTGGGAAATATGTGTTTTTTGCCGATGTGGATGGCTTTATCGATGATGTGCCATTGCAAGCGGCATTAAAAGATTTGCAAGACGTAGCGGCATTTGTGAAAGTTTTGGGCTCGTATCCTCAAGCTGTCATTTAATAGTGCTAGGGTCTGTTGACGTTTGGTTTTCGGTCGCGCTGGAGCGATTTTCGCGGCAGATCAAGGCATTTTATGCGACCAATAACCCGTTATTCGAGCATGAAATAACGCAGAGATGCCGCGAAAAGCGCCCAGCCCTTAGGGTTTGGCTGCGGATTTTTTAAATCAAGTCAGCCTGACTCTGCGTTGAAAAACGCTTGCATAGAATGACTATGCCACGCGTCTTTCGCCTTGTTTCAGGCCAAAATCAGCACAAACGCGATCCGCAAACCAAATGTCAACAGACCCTAGCGTGATCGCGTCGTTAATTTAAAAAGTACAGGCAAAGCAATGAAATCAGTCGTGGTATTTTGTGGTGCACGCTTTGGCACGAAAGAAGTCTATCGTCACCAAGCGCAACAACTAGGTCGCGGCTTGGCCGAACGTGGCTTAACCTTAGTGTATGGCGGTGGTCATGTTGGCTTAATGGGCGCAGTCGCTGAGGCGTGTTTAGATGCCGGTGGTCAGGTGATTGGCGTGATTCCGCAGTTTATGGTTGAGCGTGAACTGGGGTATGGCGCGTGCAGCCAATTAGAAGTTGTTGATTCGATGCATACCCGCAAGGCACGGATGGCAGAATTGGCCGATGGCTTTATTGCCATGCCGGGCGGATTTGGTACGTTTGATGAGTTATTTGAAATTTTAACTTGGGGGCAAATCGGTCTGCACGAAAAACCTGTTGGCTTACTCAATACCGCGAATTATTTTGCGCCATTGCAAACCATGGTGGCACAAGCGGTAGAAGAGGGCTTTGTGAGTGGCAGTGATGCGGCTCAATTGCTGTGCGCCAATGATCCCATCGAGCTGATCGAGTTATTGCAAAGCAAACCTTCTCGTCGCGCAGGTGAATGGTGGAAAACTTAACGCATGCTTTACCCAGTGATGCCAAGCGGGCTGCGGCACTGATTTATCAGTCCGACGCGCCTTTTTATGACTATTGGTTTGCCTTGCCGCCTGAATTGGTGGTGCTCAATTTAGCGCAGCTTTGGCAGGCTGAAACCGGCAGTTACAGCTATCGCAATGCACAAGTGTTGCGCAATAGCGACGATGAACTGATCGCTTTGGTGTTTCATTATTCGGCCGGCTTTGGCGCGCAATTGCAAGTGAGTGATGCATTTGAAATCGGCGCTTTAGCCCTCGACTTGCAGATTTTGCAAGATCGCCAATCGCAGCTGGATTTTTTATTCCCGCACGTGCCTAAAAATGCGTGGTATTTGCGCACCATCGCAGTTCATCCGGATTACCGTCGCCAGCATTTAGGCGAGCGGATGTTGGCGCAGGTTTGTATGGCAGCCCGTGAAGCGGGCTATTTTAGCCTGCATCTGGATGTCGACAGTGCCAACACTGCGGCGGTGCGTTTTTATCAGCGCTATGGTTTTGAAGTATTGGTTGAATCAACGGTACAGCGCTTGGCGATGTTTAAGCTGCCAGCAAGCTTTCGCATGACAAAAAAATTAAACCTCGGCCATGAACTTGCCACGGCCGATAGCTTGAACGACTAAGGATAACGATGTTGACGCTTGCCCCCGAATATATCCGCGCGATTGCGCCGTATCAACCCGGTAAACCGGTCGCTGAACTAGCGCGTGAAATGGGGCTTGATCCCGCCCAGATCGTTAAATTGGCTTCGAACGAAAACCCACTGGGCATGGGCCCCAAAGCCCGTGCGGCAGTTGAAAAAGAAATTGCTGACTTAGCGCGCTATCCCGATGGTAATGGTTTTGAGTTGAAAGCCAAAATTGCCGAAAAATACCAAGTCGCCAGCGAACAAATTGTGTTGGGCAATGGCTCAAACGACGTGCTGGAACTGATCTCACATGCCTTTTTGCAAGCGGGTGATACTGCGGTGTATGCCGAATACGCCTTCGCCGTCTATCCCTTGGCCACGCAGGCCATGGGGGCAACGGGGATCTGTGTAAAAGCGCTCGATTACGGCCATGATTTAGACGCCATGCGCGCCGCGATTTTACCCAGCACAAAAATCGTCTGGATTGCGAATCCAAATAATCCGACGGGTACCTTGGCGCGCCCGGGCGATTTGATCGAGTTTTTAGAGTTATGCCCAAGCCATGTGCTGGTGGTGCTCGACGAAGCGTATACCGAATTTTTACCTGCCGCCAAACGCAGCGATTCGATTGCATGGTTAAAAAGATTCCCGAATTTAATCGTCGTCAGAACCTTCTCTAAAGCCTTTGGCTTAGCGGGTTTGCGCGTGGGTTTTGCGCTAGCCAGCCGTGAAATCATTGATATGCTCAATCGCGTTCGCCAAGCATTTAACGTCAATAGTTTGGCGCAAGCGGCAGCGACTGCGGCGCTGGACGACGAGGAATTTTTGCAAGCGTCAGTGCGCGTGAATAACCAAGGCATGCAGCAAATCACCGATGCATTTCGCCAGCTTGGGATTAGCTTTATTGAGTCGGCGGGTAACTTTGTGACTTTCCACTGTGGCGATGCCAAAATGCTTAATCAATTTATGCTCGAGCGTGGGGTCATTGTGCGGCCATTGGCGGGTTACGGTATGCCCAATAGTTTACGAGTGTCGATTGGCTTGCCGGCGGAAAATGCACGGTTTATTGAAGTCCTGCAGCAAGCAATGAATGATTGATGGGGTATAGCCAGCTAGCCATTAAATTTTATGGTTTAGCTGGATATACCTATAGATTTAACGCATCGGTTTAAAAAACAACACAGTCAGTCATCAATCAAACGCGGCGTTGGCGCAAAGAGTTTGGACCAGCTGCAATCAAACTGCCGACCGAACATCGCCTCGGTTATAATGGCGGCAAAATAAATTACCTCGGGAGAGCACCATGTTCGGCAAAGATAATTGCTACGTTTCTGAATACACCCATTTTATTGAAGATGTTTTGGCAAAAAACCCAGAACTCAAACAAGGCCAAATCGACGGCCGCGCTTTATTGTGGGATAAAGAGCCCATCAATTTGGATGAACGCAGCCGAATGGATGCATCGACAGTGAATAAATAAATTGTTCGAGCGCAATAACAAAACCGCCTAATTTAGGCGGTTTTTTGTTGGGTAATGCAGGCTTAGCAACTAGGTAATAGAGTGTTTTTGACCCGAAGCAGATGCTCAATGAGAATAGGTAGGTACGATTAGCGTAGCGTAATCGTACGCATGCCATTCCTCCGATTACGCTGCGCTAATCGGAGCTACGGTGCTTAGTTAGCCCAACTTACCGTACTACAAGGCCCAATCCGTTATTCGTGACCACTTAGTAGAGTAAATTTGGATTTTTAGATAAGTAGTCTCTTGCCCATATTGCTACTCTGTATCCACGTTTTTGGTCGGATTTAACTTCTCCAGTGTCATGTAATATTTTACAAGATAATAACCAATCAATACTTGGATTTGCAGGTGATAAAAAAATCTGACGTTCATTGTTTGCAATGAAATTATTAAGAATTAGCTTGTCAGCTGGTTTAAGATTCCTTAGTATTTTTTCTAATCGTTGTAGCTGAAATTTTTCAGTAGTTATAGAAACAATCCATCTACATAAATTAGATATTAAACTGAAAATAGATGCCGTAATTAGTACCGAATAAATAAGTAAAACATTCGGTTTTATATTTTTTAACCCAGTTTGAGAGAGTTGAGTCTATTTCAAAGTGTGAAATAATGAAAATTATGCTGGCTAATAGTAGTAAAAATTGAAATATCTTCTTAATTAAATTTAGGTTTAGATGATTCATAATTGTTCTGGTGTAAAATTCAGGTTAAAGAAAAAGGTTAAATAAATATTTATTGCACACACGTTGTTTTATGACTTTACTTTTTAAAACTAAATTTTTTTCCAGTATGTAGGTTGGGCTAAATGAAATGCAGCCCAACGTTTGCCGCGATTGTTGGGCTTGGCAAGCTCAGCGCCAACAAATTAAATTTCCGCTTCTGGTCAATTACAGGCTATCCCTTGTTCAATAATGAATACCATCAACGAACGCTAAATAAGCAATAGCCCAGGCTTTATTTTTTAAACGCGCCTAGCATTTTCCCAATGACGGTCACAACGAGTAGTGTCGCGGCACCGGCGATGACGCCGGCAATCGCGTTCAACAATGACGGCGTTAAGGTTGATAGTACGCCGCCAATGGCGGGGAGGGTATTTGCGCTGTGGGCTGCGGCTTCGATGGCGTGGTGAATGACTGGGATGCCGTGAGTGATGATGCCACCGCCAACCATAAACATCGCCAAGGTGCCGACCACGGCTAACACGCGCATTAAAACTGGCGCGCCAGCGAGTAATACGCGACCGACGCTGCGGCTAATGGCGTTGGCATTGGGTTTTTGGCTCAGATAAAGCCCAGCGTCGTCCATTTTCACAATGGCGGCGACCAAACCATACACGCCGACGGTCATGATAATGGCGATGCCGGTGAGTACCGCGACTTTGCTGCTAAAGCTAACGGCGGCTACGGTGCCGAGGGTAATGACGATGATTTCTGCCGAAAGTACAAAGTCAGTGCGAATCGCACCTTGGATTTTTTCTTTTTCAAACGCCACCAAATCGATGCTTGGGTTATTCACTGCATCGCTCAATGCCTGATGCTCGGCGACATCTTCAGCGTGCGAGTGCAAAAAAGGATGGGCAATTTTTTCAAAGCCTTCAAAGCACAGATACAAACCACCCAGCATTAACAGCGGCATAATCAAGGGGATATTCAGGCCATTGGCGCGCAATTGGTCTTCGACAAAGCTAATTAACAGCGCGGCGGGCACCAAAATCAGTTTGTTTTTGAATGAGCCTTTGGCCACAGCCCAAACGACGGGCAGTTCGCGCTCGGCGCGCACACCGGAGACTTGCTCGGCATTCAGTGCTAAATCATCGCCCAATACGCCGGCGGTTTTTTTAGCGGCGACTTTGGTCATTAGCGCCACGTCATCGAGTACTGCGGCGATGTCATCGAGTAATACTAAAAGGCTAGTTCCGGCCATGGTTTAATCCAGGTGTAATTTGAGCGTTAATATACCCGAAGTTGGCGTAATTCTCGATTGACTGATCTGATTTTTGGCCAAAAAAAAGCCAGCGCGAACGCTGGCGATGGAATGCGTGGCTTGCTTAACAGCAGAATAAGCCTTTGGCGCTAAATTGAGCGCGCACGCGCTCGACCATTTCTTGGCTTGGTGGCCGAGTGTCGGTGAGTTCGTATTTCATGCCCAGATCAACCCATTTGTTTTCGCCCATTTTATGAAAGGGCAAAATTTCCACGCGCTCGATTAAGCCCGGCGCTCGGGAATTGAGCTCACTTAAGTAATTGGCGAGGCCGGCAACATCTTGCTCGTCGTCGCTAATGCCGGGTACCAAGACGTAGCGAATCCACAGTTTTTCTTTTTGAGGTGAATCATGCGTTCGGCAAATTCAAGCGTTGGTTGCAGCGGCTTGCCAGTGAGCGCTTCGTATTTGATCGGGTCAAATTGTTTGATGTCGAGCAGTACTAAGTCGATATTGTCGAAGTATTCATCGGGTAAATGCGCCGCCAAAAAGCCTTGGGTATCGAGTGCGGTATGCACTTTAAGCTCGTGTTTGACTCGGCGGAAAATCTCGCCGACAAAATGGGCTTGCATTAAAGGCTCACCGCCAGAAATAGTCAGGCCACCGGCAATGCGTAAAAAACTGGCGTATTTGCCGATTTCGGCAACGATGGCGTCGACGGTGTATTGCTTGCCGTTGTGTAATTTCCACGTGTCGGGGTTGTGGCAGTACAAGCAGCGAAATTGGCAGCCGCTAACAAACAGTGCAAAGCGCATGCCAGGGCCATCAACAGCCGCGCCAGTTTCAATAGAGTGGATGTAGCCAAATTGATTGCCATCGGCATCAAAGGCGGCAGGAACGATTTCGCCTGCAGGTTTATCGAGTGCCATGATGATTTCCAGTGATTTTATAATTTTGGGATCTTGCTATTTTAAATGTAAAAACGGACCGCAGGCCGTGCCTTGCGATCCGTGGTTGAGCTAGACAGAGCGTCAGCCTAGCATCAATAACTTTGCTGTCAGCACTTATCGTGAAACGTGCGATTGATCACATCAAGTTGCTGTTCGCGAGTCAGTTTAACAAAGTTCACTGCATAACCTGATACGCGCACGGTCAATTGTGGGTAATTATCAGGATTGGCCATTGCGTCTTCGAGTGTTTCTTTGTTCAGGATATTCATGTTCAAATGAAATAATTGAGCCATTGTTGCCGTCCTCTTGGGTATGTGCTTGTAGTGATGATTTGCTGCTGCTTGTATGGCAATACCCTAGTAGGATATTGCCATCATTCATCACTACAAGAATGTGAATTAAAAGTAGCGTGCCTTGGTGAGTTTGATCTTAAGTATGACTAAAATCAGCATCACGAGGCGGCGCTACGCATTCTTAGCACTTCGCGTGGAAAGTCCGGTTGATCACGTCCATTTGCTGTTCGCGAGTCAATTTAACAAAGTTCACCGCATAGCCTGAAACACGAATCGTCAATTGCGGGTAGTTTTCTGGATGTTCAACCGCATCGAGCAAGGTGTCTTTGTCTAATACATTCATGTTCAAATGGAAGAGTTGATCCATTTTTTCATCAATCGCATCGGTGGTCATGCAAGTTGAGCATTCTTCGCCGTGTGGGCCAAACAAACCGTCAATCGATGCTGCCAAGGTTTTAACGCGGTCTGCTGCGTTGTGGCCTAAAGCGTCCGGTGTCATTGATGCAGTCCAAGACACACCGTCCAGTGCTGATTCATATGGAATTTTCGATACAGAGAAACCTGCAGCGATAAAGCCATTGGTATCACGACCATTCATCGGGTTTGCACCTGGAGAGAATGGCGCACCTGAACGACGACCGTCAGGGGTGTTGCCGGTTTTTTTGCCGTAAACCACGTTCGAAGTGATGGTCAATACCGATTGAGTTGGCATTGAGTCACGGTAGAACACCGGCTGCGCTTTGATTTTTTCCATAAACGCAGTCGACAACCAAACCGCGATATCATCAGCGCGATCATCGTTGTTACCGTAAGCTGGGTATTCGCCTTCGATTACATAATCCACAGCTAAACCCGCTTCGTTACGTTTGATATGCACTTTAGCGTGTTTCACTGCTGACAATGAGTCTGCTGCCACGGATAGACCGGCGATACCGCAAGCCATAGTGCGCAAGATGTCACGATCGTGCAGTGCCATTTCAATACGCTCGTAAGCATATTTATCGTGCATGTAATGGATTGAGTTGAGCGCAGTCACATAAGTTTTGGCCAACCAGTCGAGCATGATGTCGTACTTGCTCATCAACTCGTCGTATTCAAGCACGTCGCCAGTGATTGGCGTAAAGCCTTTGGCAACCACTTTACCGGTTTTTTCGTCCACGCCACCGTTGATCGCGTAGAGCATTGCTTTAGCCAAGTTCACACGAGCGCCAAAAAATTGCATTTGCTTACCAACGCGCATCGCTGAAACGCAGCAGGCAATCGCGTAATCGTCGCCCCATTTTGGTTTCATCAAATCGTCGTTTTCGTATTGGATCGCCGAGGTGTCGATCGATACTTTGGCGCAGAATTCTTTAAAGCCTTGTGGGAAAGCCGTTGACCACAATACAGTCAAGTTAGGCTCTGGCGCTGGGCCAAGGTTGTACAGTGTGTTCAATACACGGAAGCTGGTTTTGCTGACCAAAGTACGGCCATCTTCACCAGTACCACCGATCGATTCAGTCACCCAAGTTGGGTCGCCTGAGAATAGATCATCGTATTCTGGGGTGCGCAAGAAACGCACGATACGCAATTTCATCACCAGATGGTCGATCAATTCTTGCGCTTGCGCTTCAGTCAATGTGCCTTCAGCAAGATCGCGCTCGAAGTAAACGTCAAGGAAGGTCGAAATACGACCGATCGACATTGCCGCGCCATTTTGCTCTTTTACTGCAGCCAAGTAACCGAAGTACAACCATTGCACGGCTTCTTGGGCCGTGTTGGCTGGCTGAGCGATATCAAAGCCGTATTTTTTGGCCATGATTTTGAGTTCGTTCAGTGCTTTGATTTGTTCGGATAATTCTTCACGCAAGCGAACAACGCTTTCAGTGAATGGCACGTTGTCGAGTTCGGTTTTTCGCGTTTTTTGTCAGCGATCAAGAAATCAACACCGTATAAAGCCACACGGCGATAGTCGCCAATAATACGGCCACGGCCATACGCGTCTGGCAAACCAGTAATCACGCCCGAGCTACGGCAAGCCATGATTTCTGGCGTATAAACGTCAAATACCGCGTTGTTGTGGTCTTTACGGTATTTAGTAAAGATCTCTTTGATTTCTGGATTCATTTCAAAATGGTAAGCCTTGAGGCCGTTTTCAACCATTTTCAAGCCGCCATTCGGCATGATGGCGCGGCGTAGCGGCGCATCAGTTTTGCAAACCAACAATGGTTTCCAAATCTTTATTGATGTAGCCAGCGTCGTGGGCGGTGATGGTTGAACCAAATTGTGCGGAAACTTCGAGCACACCGCGCTTGCGCTCTTCTTTGAGCAAGACTGACAGTTCAGTCCACAATTGAGTGGTGCGTTCAGTCGGGCCGGCTAAGAAAGAATCATCACCCACATATGGTGTGTAGTTCGCTTGGATAAATTCACGAACCAATACTTTATTCTGCCATTCGCCAGCGCTAAAACCGCGCCAAGCTGTCAATTGCAAGTTGTCTTGAGGTGCATTCATTTGGGTGAGACTCCTTAGTGGCGATGTCTGTTGGACCATCTTTAAGCCGAATTTTCAGTTGCTAACTGAAAAGAATGTCGCTGTTGCCAGATAGGGCAAACAGCAGCAAGTTTTTATTGAGGCATCGTAACAATAATGTAATTTCAAAAATTGATTTAGATCAGCTTTAAAAATATGTTATTGAATATTTTCAACTACATAAGACAATGGCTTTTTTTGTTGCGACGCAGTAAAGGTTGCATAGCAAACCTCACTTTCATGACAATATCTTATGCCTTTGAGACGTCGAATGGAATGTAAAAATTGGCAAAATGGACTGATGAGGGGGGTAAAAATTTGATGCAGCTCAAGTTTTAAAGATAAACAATACACCGAAATTTTTTGAAAAAATGAGCAGAATTTTTAAGGATGGTATGTCTCGCTAGCGTATTATTTATAGGCGCTAGCGAGGTATACCTAGGGCCTGTTGACATTGGGTTTGCCAACCGCGTTTGCGCGGCTTTTGGCCAGAGGCAAGGCCCGAAGCGCGCAGCGTCGTCATTCTACGCCAGCGCTTGGTCACGCAGCATCAGGCTGACTTTTTTTATAAAAGCCGCCGCCAAACTCAGCGCGGCGGAAAACCAAACGTCAGCCGATCCTAGAAGCGTGGTTCGGCCGATTGTGGACCAAGCCAGTTACGCAAATCGCTCAGCAATTCATCGCGTAAAATCACTCGCCACGCATGGCCTAGTAGCATCTGGCATTGCGCGTCGTCATTTTGGTAATCAATTTCAACCGCGCAACCGTGATCGGCCGCGTGGGGTTGCAAAATTTGCTTGAGCTTGTCGGCGTCGCCTTGCTGACCCAAATTGATTTTGAGTGCCCGCGCAAAGTGGCTGCGTGCTTCGGCTAAGTCAAATACCCGATCGGCGATTATTCGTTGCCCACCGGAAAAACGATCTTCTGAGACCTTTGCTTCGATGACTAATAAAGTGTCTTCTTTGAGCTTGGTGCGATTGGCTTCAAAAGATTCGGAATACAGCGTGAGTTCCACTTTGGCATGACCATCATCGAGCTGTAAAAAACACATCCGGCCACGATCACCATTTTTAATTCGCATGCCCGCCACAATCCCGGCAATAAATTGCGGCTCGCGCTGGTTATTGAGTCGATCAAGTCGGGTGCGAATCAAGCCTTTAATCGGTCTGGCGTGGGCATCAAATGGGTGGCCAGAAAGATAAAATCCGAGAGCGGATTTTTCTTCGGCCAGTTTGATTTTGTCATCCCATAGCGGCGCATCCAGGTGTTCGATTTGCGGTGCGGCAGCGGGCTCTAGCATGTCGAACAAGCTAATCTGATTGGCATTGGCGATTTCAGCTTCGGCCACGGCCATCGCTTGCTCGACATTGGCCATAATGCGCGCGCGATTGGGCTCAAGTGCATCAAACGCGCCGCCACGAATTAAGGCCTCGAGCACGCGTTTATTGACTTCTTTTTTATCGGTTCGGCTACATAAATCGTAAATGTCTTTAAACGGTCCGTTGGCAGTGCGCTCGGCGACAATCATATTTACTGCGCTTTCGCCAACGCCTTTAATCGCCCCTAAGGCATAACGAATTTGTTTTTTCCCCACCGGAACAAAGCGATAAAAACTTTCGTTAATATCGGGCGGCAAGATTTCGAGTTTGTTTTTTTTTGTTTAAACAATCATCGTAAAACACTTTGAGCTGATCAGTGTTGTCCAACTCGGACGACATCGTGGCCGCCATAAAGGCCGCAGTATGATGCGCTTTGAGCCAAGCGGTGTGGTACGACACCACCGCGTACGCTGCGGTATGCGATTTATTAAAACCGTATTCGGCAAACTTGGTCATCAAGTCAAACAAGGTTTCGGCCAGTTTTGGATCGTACCCTTGTTTGGCAGCACCTTCGGCAATGGTTTCCCGGTGTTTGGCCATTTCTTCAGGTTTTTTCTTACCCATCGCCCGGCGCAGCATATCGGCGCCACCGAGCGTGTAGCCACCGATAATCTGCGAAATCTGCATCACCTGCTCTTGATACACGATAACGCCGTAAGTCGGCTCCAAGCATTTTTCAAGATCAGGATGGAAGTAATCGGGCGCTTCAAGACCTTTTTTACGATTAATAAAGGTGTCGACCATCCCTGAGCCGAGTGGCCCCGGACGATACAGCGCCAATACCGCAATAATGTCTTCAAAACGATCGGGCGCGAGCTTTTCGAGCAAGCGCTTCATACCGTCCGATTCGACCTGAAACACGCCGGTGGTATTGGCATCGCGGAACACCTGATACGCGGCTTGATCGTTAAAGCCCAGACTCATTAAGTCCAGATATTCGCCTGTTTGATTTTTAATGTATTGCAGCGCCAGTTCGATAATCGTTAGATTTCGCAAACCCAAAAAGTCAAACTTCACCAAGCCAACGGCTTCAACATCGTCTTTATCCAGCATCGACACCGGCGAGGCATCGTCGCCTGATGCTTGGTACACCGGGCAGAAATCAGTGATTTTATTCGGTGCAATCAATACCCCACCGGCATGCATACCGATATTGCGCGTGAGGCCTTCGAGTTTTTTAGCCAGCTCCCAGAGCTCTTTGAGTTCTTCTTCGCGCTCAACGCGCTCAGCCAGCTCTGGCACCATTTCTAGTGCATCGTCCAGACTATATTGTTTACCGGGCGCAGCAGGGATGAGTTTGGATACGCCGTCACAAAACATATACGGCAAATCGAGCACGCGGCCGACGTCGCGCACTACCGCCTTGGCGGCCATGGTACCAAAAGTCGCAATCTGGCTAACGGCATCCGCGCCGTATTTTTCACGCACGTATTCAATCACGCGCCAGCGGTTTTCTTGGCAGAAGTCAATATCAAAGTCGGGCATTGAAACGCGTTCTGGATTCAAAAAGCGCTCAAACAGCAGTGCATACGCAGTGGGATCAATGTCGGTAATACCCAGGCTGTACGCCACCAGCGATCCGGCACCCGAACCACGACGGGCCCCACTGGGCAGCCGTTGACTTTGCCCCAGGCGATAAAGTCGGCAACGATCAAAAAGTAACCGGGGAAGCCCATATTAATAATGGTGTCGGTTTCAATTTTGAGTCGCTCGTAATAGCGAGGACGTTCTGCTTCACGTGCGGCTTCGTCGGGGTATAGCTGTGCAAGGCGCATTTCTAAGCCGCGTTTGGCCTCATACACCAAGAAATCATCCAGCGTCATGCCTTCGGGCGTAGGGAAGGGCGGTAAGACGTTTTTACCCAGCACAATCTCAATATTGCAGCGCTGTGCAATCGTCACGGTATTGGCGAGCGCTTCGGGCACATCGGCAAACAATTCCTGCATTTGCGCGGTGGTTTTGAAATATTGCTCTTCGGTGAAATCTTTGGGGCGACGTTTGTCGTTCATGACAAAGCCCGCCGAAATACAGGTGCGCGCTTCGTGCGCTTTAAAGTCGTCCGGATCCATAAATTGGATTGGGTGCGTTGCGACCACCGGCAGATTGAGCTCACCCGCCAAATCGAGCTGGCGCTGCAAGCTGGTTTCGCATGCCGCGGTGCCGGTGCGTTGAATCTCGAGGTAAAAACTATCCGGGAATTGCGCCGCCCACCACTGGGCTGCCGCGCTGGCAAGCTCTGGATTATTCGCCAAAAACTGCTGACCAACTTCGCCCAGCTCAGCGCCCGACAGCGCAATCAAACCGCTATTATCACCGGCGGTAAACCATTCTTTTTTGAGTTCGCCTCGGCCGCGATATTGATTATCGCGAAACGCCATCGTGATCAGTTCGCACAAACGTCCATAACCCGCGCGATTTTTACAAATCAGCAAAGTGCGAAACGGTTTGTCGCGGTTATCAGGATTTTCGATCCAAGCATCCAAGCCGATAATCGGTTTAATCCCAGCATTGCGGCAAGCTTTGTAATGCTTAACCAGACCAAACAGATTCATTAAATCCGACATGCCGAGCGCCGGCATTTTGTCGGCTTTGGCGCGTTTCACGGCGTCATCCAGACGGACGATGCCGTCAGAAACTGAAAACTCGGAATGGAGGCGAAGATGGATATAGGCAGGTGCGTTCATTGGCGCATTTTATCATTTCTTGCGCTGATTCAGGTTGCTACCCTTCATTAAGCGTGAATAAGGCCGATAAAATAACCGTTATGGCAAAAAAGGGGTGTTGTAATGAGTGACAGTATGGTGAATGCGGCTAGCAATGCCAGCGCCAACAATCCTGTTCCATTGTTAATGCTACGTAAAAGTTTGGATCTTCAGGCGCAAAGTGCACTCAGCTTGCTGCAAGCCATTCCGCAGCCAGCCAGCGTAAATCCGGCGCATTTAGGGCAAAATGTAGACGTAAAGGCTTAACGATTGCTTGGGGTATATCTACCTAAGTGAATTAAATAATAGGCTCTGTGTCTATACATAAAAAAGCCATTCCGAGATTCGGAATGGCTTTTTGTTTGCCGAGAAAAGCGCTGTGCGACTTAACGACGTATCCTTACAAAATTTTTATGGCAAGACCTTAAAGCCGCAGACAGTACTTTCGCACGACAAGGCGCGACAACGCTGCCAGAAAACTTTTGCCTTATTTAAAATGCATCATGCCGTCTTTGGCGTCGACATGAATGGTGTCTTTGGCGGCAAAGTCACCATTGAGTAGTCGTTTGGCCAACACGTTTTCCAGCTCACTTTGGATGGCGCGTTTTAATGGCCGTGCGCCATACACCGGATCAAAGCCCGCTTCGGTGATCAAATCCAGCGCAGCATCTGAAACTGACAAGCTGATTTCCATTTGTGCCAAACGTTGGCTGAGTTTATCGAGCTGAATGCGCGCGATGTGGCGAATTTGTGCTTGGGCCAAGCCATGGAACACCACCACCTCGTCGATGCGGTTAATAAACTCAGGGCGGAAATGCGTTTTAACTTCCGCCATCACCGCCAATTTAATCACCTGATAATCAGAATCGGCCAAACGCTGGATATGCTCGCTACCGAGGTTGGACGTCATAATCACCACGGTATTTCTAAAGTCCACTGTGCGACCTTGGCCATCGGTTAAGCGCCCATCATCCAATACTTGCAGCAAAATATTAAATACGTCTGGATGCGCTTTTTCGACCTCATCAAGCAAAATCACACTATACGGTTTACGCCGTACCAGCTCGGTGAGGTAGCCGCCTTCCTCGTAGCCGACATAGCCCGGTGGCGCCCCAATCAAGCGCGCTACCGAATGTTTTTCCATAAATTCGCTCATGTCGATGCGAATCATATGGTCTTCGGAATCAAATAAATAGTTCGCCAGCGTTTTGCACAGCTCGGTTTTACCCACGCCGGTTGGCCCCAAAAATAGGAATGAGCCATAAGGGCGATTTGGATCGCCAAGACCGGCGCGAGAACGACGGATCGCGTCAGAAACTAGGCGCACCGCTTCGTCTTGGCCAACCACGCGTTGGTGCAAAACTGCTTCCATATGCAGTAGTTTTTCGCGTTCGCCTTGCAGCATTTTGCTCACCGGAATACCCGTGGCGCGGCTCACCACTTCGGCGATCTCTTCGGCACCAACTTGCGTGCGTAATAGCCGAGTTTTATTTGGCGTTTCGCTGGCATTTTCGCTGGTTTCGGCGGCTTTTAGCTTGGCTTCGAGCTGCGGTAATTCGCCGTATTGCAATTCTGAAGCTTTGTCCCATTCACCGGCACGGCGAGCGGTTTCCATTGCCGTTTTAACCTGCTCGATTTCTTCGCGAATTGCCTGAGTGCCCAATACGCTGGCTTTTTCTGCTTTCCAGATTTCTTCTAAGTCAGAATACTCTTTGCCCAATTGCGCGATTTCTTCCTCGATTAAGGCCAAGCGTTTTTTACTGGCTTCGTCTTTTTCGCGTTTCACCGCTTCACGCTCGATTTTGAGCTGAATAATCCGCCGGTCGAGTTTGTCCATTACTTCGGGCTTAGAGTCGATCTCCATCTTGATTTTGGCCGCGGCTTCGTCGATCAAGTCGATGGCTTTATCTGGCAAGAAGCGGTCGGTGATGTAGCGGTGCGATAATTCAGCCGCCGCGACAATCGCCGGATCGGTGATTTCAACGCCATGATGGATTTCGTACTTTTCTTGTAAGCCGCGCAAAATCGCAATGGTGGCTTCAACACTTGGCTCACCCACCAGTACTTTTTGGAAACGCCGCTCTAGTGCTGCGTCTTTTTCGATGTATTTGCGGTATTCATCCAGCGTAGTCGCGCCAAGGCAATGCAATTCGCCACGCGCGAGGGCGGGCTTGAGCATATTGCCAGCATCCATTGCGCCTTCGGCCTTACCGGCGCCAACCAGTGTATGCAATTCATCAATAAAGACGATGACTTGACCGGCTTCTTTTTCCAGTTCGCCAAGGACGGCTTTGAGACGTTCTTCAAATTCACCCCGGTATTTAGCGCCAGCCAAGAGCGATGCTAGATCTAAGGCCAATACCCGCTTACCTTTGAGCGACTCGGGTACTTCGCCATTGATAATGCGCTGCGCCAAGCCTTCAACAATCGCGGTTTTACCCACGCCCGGTTCACCAATCAGGACCGGGTTGTTTTTGGTACGGCGTTGCAATACTTGGATGGCGCGGCGGATTTCATCGTCGCGGCCAATCACAGGGTCAAGCTTGCCTTGCCGAGCGCGTTCGGTTAAATCAAGACAGTATTTATTTAATGCTTCGCGTTGTTGATCGGCTTCTGGATTATCCACACCGTTGCCGCCGCGCACGGCATCCACCGCCGCTTGAATCGCAGCTTTATTGCCGCCATGGTCTTTGAGTAGGCGAGCGGCTTCGCCTTTGTCGTCGCACAGCGCGAGCAAAAATAAATCGCTAGAAATAAATTGATCGCCGCGTTGCATCGCCGCCTTATCAGTTTGATTGAGTAAGCGAGTCAGGTCTTTGCCAACGGTGAGATCGCTATCGCCACTGGATACTTTGGCGATGCGTGCAAGCGAGCCATCGAGCGCGCTGTGGAGTGGTTGCACATTGACACCCGCGCGCGCTAGCAATGCGGCGGTACCTGAATCACTGTCATTTAGTAGCGCCAACAATAAATGTTGCGGTTCGATATAAGCATTGTCGTTCAGGTTGGCGATGCTTTGTGCATCAGCCAATGCCTGTTGGAATTTGGTGGTGAGTTTGTCAAAACGCATCTTTCAATCTCCAAAAAAGTGAAACGGTATACGAGTTAAATTGCACCGGTTGTAATTTAATCAATAGGAAGTGCTGCGGAAATATTGACAAATTAGCGATGTGTTTACCTTAAGTGCGCTGTTGCTGCGGGTGTGTGTAAAACGGTACTGAAGAATTTATTTAGATCGATTGTTTTTCTGGCTTTGTTATAGCCCGAGTGCGCCGTTTGCAAAGCAAGAGGCTGATATTGCATGGGGTAGTCGGCTGCGGGCATAAAAAAACCGCCAGCAAGCTGGCGGTAGTTGAGTGCTAACCCAAATTAAGTTCGTACACAATCCATATAGTAGCGCGTGACGCCGCTGGTGGTTTCGGCGACTAAACCGTGGATGTACGTCTCAAAGCCAGGGAATTTCTGGTTGAAATCACGGGCAAATTTTAAGTAATCCACGATGGTTTTGTTGAATACTTCACCCGGAATCAATAGCGGAATGCCCGGTGGATACGGCGTGAGCATCACCGCAGTAATGCGGCCTTCTAAATCATCAATCGCGACGCGATCAAGTTCACGATGCGCCATTTTGGCAAAGGCTTTCGCCGGTTTCATCGCCGGTACCATATCGGACAAATACATCTCGGTGGTCAAGCGGGCAACACCGTGCTCTTTATAAATGCCGTGGATTTGCTGGCAAAGATCACGCAGGCCAATGCGCTCGTATTGCGGATATTTAGCAATGAACTCAGGCAAGATGCGCCACAGCGGGGCGTTTTTATCAAAGTCGTCTTTAAACTGTTGCAAGGCCGCGAGTAGCGTATTCCAGCGGCCTTTGGTAATGCCGATGGTAAACATAATAAAGAAGGAGTATAGCCCGCACTTCTCAACAACCACGCCGTGTTCAGCCAGATACTTGGTCACAATACTCGCAGGAATCCCTTGCGCGTCAAAGTCACCATTTAAATCCAAGCCCGGCGTCAAGATAGTGGCTTTGATGGGGTCGAGCATATTAAAGCCGTCGGCAATCTCGCCAAAGCCGTGCCAATTGTCGCCGGCTTTTAGCATCCAAGCGTCACGATGGTCTAGACCTTCGTCGGTCAAATCGTCTGGGCCCCATACCGAGAACCACCAGTCTTCACCGTATTCTTCATCCACTTTGCGCATCGCACGGCGAAAATCGAGTGCTTCCATCAAGGATTCTTCGACCAGCGCGGTGCCGCCCGGCGCTTCCATCATCGCTGCCGCTACGTCGCACGACGCAATAATTGAATATTGCGGGCTGGTCGACGTGTGCATCAAATACGCTTCGTTAAATAAATCGCGATCGAGCTGACGGTTTTCTGGGTCTTGCACCAAGATTTGTGATGCTTGGCTTAGGCCAGCGAGTAACTTATGCGTGGATTGTGTTGAAAACACCATCGATTCTTTACAGCGCGGACGGTCTTCGCCAATCGCGTGATAATCGCCATAAAACTCGTGAAAAGCTGCGTGTGGCAACCACGCCTCATCAAAATGCAGCGTATCGATTTCGCCGTCGAGCATGCCTTTGATGTCTTCGACGTTATACATAATGCCGTCGTAAGTCGATTGCGTGATCGTCAAAATACGCGGTTTAAAGTTTGGATTTTCCAGTAGTTTTTCCCGCGCAAATGGATTGTCCATCATTTTTTTGCGGATATTTTCTGGTGTAAATTCAGATTTTGGAATCGGACCAATAATGCCGTAATGATTACGCGTTGGCATCAAAAACACCGGCACTGCGCCCATCATCATGATCGAATGCAAAATTGATTTGTGGCAGTTGCGATCCACGACAACGACGTCACCCGGCGCAACGGTTGAGTGCCAAACGATTTTGTTCGACGTTGACGTGCCGTTGGTGACGAAAAATAAATGGTCGGCATTAAAAATGCGCGCGGCATTGCGCTCAGAGGCGGCAATCGGCCCAGTATGATCGAGCAATTGACCGAGCTCTTCCACCGCATTGCAAACGTCGGGCGCGCAACATGTTTTCACCAAAAAACTGGTGGAACATTTGCCCAACGGGAGATTTTAAAAACGCCACACCACCCGAATGCCCCGGGCAGTGCCAAGAGTAAGAGCCGTCTTGGGCGTAATGGGTTAGTGCGCGGAAAAAAGGCGGCGCAAGGGTATCGAGATACGATTTCGCTTCGCGAATAATATGCCGCGCCACGAATTCTGGCGTGTCTTCGTGCATATGGATAAAACCATGCAATTCACGTAAGACATCATTCGGAATATGCCGCGCAGTGCGCGTTTCACCGTAAATATAAATTGGGATATCTGGATTGCGACGGCGAATTTCGGCGACAAAGCTGCGTAAGCTAGTTAAAGCTTCATGCGTTTCTTCAATCGAGCCCGAGCCAAATTCTTCGTCGTCAATCGACAAAATAAAGCCAGCGGCACGGCTTTGCTGCTGCGCAAAAGAGGTGAGGTCGCCATAACTGGTATAGCCCACCACATCCACACCCTCGGCCTCAATCGCCGCAGCCAGTTCACGAATACCGGAACCACTGGTGTTCTCGGTGCGAAAATCTTCGTCGATAATGACGAGAGGGAAGTAAAAGCGCATGTCAGTCCTTCGCTAAAAGTAAAAACGCCCCTGTCTGGGGGCAGGGGCGTAGTTTAAACGAGAATGGGTATTGGGATGATGAAAATTAAGATGAATTGTCACCTTGATGTCACGCGGATTTACTTGCTCCAGCAAGCAGGTGGTGAAGGCTGTGCATTGCCATTACTTACGGTCATTACCATGGTGCAACTTACGCCATTAATTTTGTCATTGACTTGGCTCGTGCCACTGATTGCTGTGGCGGTGAGCGTATAGGTGATGCCTGTGGCGTTGGAAACCTTCACGCAGTAATAACCATTGTCGGTTTTAATTCCAGAGGTTTCACAATTGGCGGTAAGACCAAGATCACTGAGTGTTTCGGTATAGCTGACGTTATTAGCACGCCATTTTTCTTCGGCTTGTTGCAATTTACTGATGGTGACGACAGCGTCGCTACGACGGCTTTTGCGAATACTTTCCTGATAACTAGGAAAAGCAATTGCCGCCAGAATACCAATGATCACCACTGTAATCATTAGTTCGATTAACGTAAAACCTCGATGTCGTCGTTGCATGACTTTGCACCTAAAAATGAAATTAAAAGACGTATGAATCAATTGAGGTTGCTTAAATATGTCTTTTTGAAAAGGTTAAAGTTTTTTCCAAAGTGCAGGTGCATCCGTAGGACTCCAGCCGGTTTGTGATACGTGACCTTGAATGCACTTATAGCGCTGTCCCTCAAAAATAATCTCTTGACCGGTCGCATATGTCACCCCAATCTCCCATTTGTTTGATGCGCTCGGTGTAGGGGGTGGTGTTGCTGGTGCTGATGGAATTGCTGTTGGCGCTCCAGTTGCCGATGCTACTTTAGGGCTGCCATCGGTATTGGGTGGTGTGCAAGCGCTAGTGATATCAATGGTGCCGGAGTTACTAAATTGCCCTACATCGACCCATCCCGAGTTAGCGCTGCCCGGTGATGCTACGCCGCAACCGCTTGGTTTATTACACACAGCCAAACATCTTTTTTATTGCTGGACGCGGTGTGTAGTGCAAACATGCCTTTTTGATATCCGCCAGTGTTACTTGTAGTCCACTGACAAATAGGATTGGGCCACGGCGCAGTGGATTTTTGCACTTTGGTAAATAGAACTACATTTTGCGGTGTATTGCTTGCATCGGTCCATGAGGTGGTGGACTGTATGAGTAGCTGATCTTGTTCGGCAAAGGTGAGCTCACTGGCACTCGTGCGGCAGCTGGTTTCAGCAGTAGTTCTTTTAATGCAAAATTTTATTGATAAAACTAGCACTTTTGCCTGTCGTGCTCACATCTCCAACCAAATCTATTGCAGTGCCATTGTCGATGGTTTCGGTGCTAATTAATTGATTATGTGTATCGATAAATTGGCGCAGTTGATCCAATCGAGACTGTGCAATATTACTAGCTTCAATTTTTTGGGCTGCTAAGCCATTGTTGAGCGTAAATACGCCTTGAATTTTGGCCAGTATAATGCCGACGATACCAATGATAATCGAGCAAATTAAGACTTCAATTAAGCTAAAGCCAGTATTTTTATGCATTGTTATTCTCTTAAAAATCGATCCAGTTATCAGGTTTTTTGTCGGTTGATGGCAACGTGATTTGAATGTTAATCGGCGCATAACTGACGTGTAGTGACCCTCTGGCCGTTTTATTTTGTTGATTTGTGATATTTGCGCTTAATGCATCTTTTTTTGTATTGGCACCGTGTGATGTGCCGTGGACGTCAGTGATTGTTTTGCCTTCGGTGTCGACATCCCAATTGCCTTCGAGCACGAGCGAGCCATCAGTGATTTTAAATGCGCCATTTTGATAGATATTGTTGGCATATAGTAAGGCATCGCTGACTTGCATTTGTCCGACGGTGTTTTTGACGTCACCATTGATAATCACTGCGATTTGCGGCTGATTTGGTCCTGCATACAAGCTGGAGCAAGGTGCTGCGAGATTCAGGTCGCCATCGATCCATAATATTTTGGTTTTGGCTGCTCGTACGGCAGCAACTTGTGCTGTCGTTGGACAAGCTGCAGGAGAAAACCACTACGCCATTATTACTGGCTGCGGCTTTAACTTCGGCTTTGCTCAGGCCGCCAAAGTAACTAGCAAAAAACTCATCACCGGACTGGCCTGCTAAAGCACTGTCGATTTTGGTGCTGGCGTTAGCACCATCGAATGTAGTTTTGTCGGCACCGGTTTTACCTTTGGTGCTGCTGAGGCAGTAAGTGGGATCATTTTCTGGGCGCCATTTATCTGCTTTGCCGGTGCTGATATTTATGGTTGGATCGCAATTGTCTGGTGAATCAATCGCGTCTTTGCCCCCCGAACCAAATAGAATCCCGCAGTTCGCTTTGGTGGTTCTTCCGGAATTTAAATCGACCGTTGTACTTACATCGGTATCAATATAACCACGCGACGAAATGCCACTGCTGGCAGGGGTGAGTGAAGCGCCTAAATCAATTACGCGACGAACAATCGCATTGGAATTTCCTGTTTCTGAGCAGATTGCGTTATCGCCATTAGCGATTGTATTGCCTGCACAGCCGGTACTCACTGCCGTGATTTTGCCACTATTGATTTGTAGTAAAATGTTATATGCCAAACCGGGGTTGGTATTATCAAGCGATTTAATTAGGGTTAAATTATTCGCGAGATTGGTTTTTTTGAGTTTATAAGGGGCAGCTGCATTAGCGCCTGCCTTGCATTCAGCTGTGACGGCTGGGGCGGTATTTTTTTTCTAAAAAAACTGTACTACTGTCATCTGGATTGGCTTTGAGTAAAGCCATGTCATTGGCAAGAATGGGCATGATTTCGGTAATGCCATATTCGGCGGCTTGCAATGCCATATCGTATTGATAATTATTGTTTGATTTTTTTTGGAATAAAAAAGAGGCTTTATTGGCGTATAAAACACCTAAGGTCGCAATAAATAAAATAATTATGGTGGTAGTGAGTGCAACTACGCCATTTTGTTTAAAGTTCATCTTAAATTCCTTAATTACTGTATTACTGGCAAGTTTCTTAATTGCACGGTTTGTTCTAATTCAGCATTAAACGCGGGGAGGTTAACCCCTGCACCTTGCGCGCTTTGGCCGCGGATATAGAGTGTGATATTGCCTGCCGCTAAAGCGCCAATTTGCATGGCTGGCGTGGCGGTATTTTTGGTTACGGTCGGTGTCGTGCGTACAGTAAAGAAAAAATTATTGATTTTGGGTGTGCCACTATGGGCGCTATTGATTGGAAACCAGCCATCGGCTTCGTTGCCTGTACAGGTTGTGGTGCCCGTAGCGCCATTGAGTAGCACTAATACTTGGTTGTTTTTAAAGGTTAAGCCAAAAACATCCTCACTTCCGAAAGTTCCATTGCCAGAAGAAATGGCCGCGCTATCGTAATTGTCGTAGCGAAAAATAACGCATTGGTAAGCGTTTTTTCCTTCGATGGTTGCTGCTTGGCTGATATAGACTTTTCTAAATTGTGGGCTTAAATCCATGTCCTTGCTGTAACCTGCACGGCGTAAATCGCGGCTGGCTTCAGCCATCACAGAGCGTAAGGCTTCATGTAAATTGGTTTGTTGGATGCCTTCTTTACCTGATAACACGCTACCTAAGCCAATCGCCGATGCGGCACCAATCAGCATTAAACCGATGGTGAGTGAAATCATAATTTCGATTAAAGACAAACCTGTTTGTTTGGAGAGGCGAGTTAAACGCATGCTACATATCCACCGATGCTTGAAGTTCCATTGCTACAGATTGATATCAATCCAGTTGGTGTGAGATTGACTCTTAATTGGTAATTACCACCTGCAATTGACATGCTTTGTGTTGTTTTTACCGTGATGTCGTTGTTGTTAAAACCTGGACGTTGGCTTCTGGGGGTGAAGCGCGTTTTGTCTATTTGCTGGTGTTGTCGATTGTTAATGTAATTGCATTATTAAATTCGCTGGCACTGATAAGTCGATAAATTGTACTGTTACTGCAATTGGCCGTAATTGCCAGTTGCCAATTGCTACTGTTTTTATCAGTAATGGTGAGACAAGTTTCTTTATTTTGTTTAATGCTTTCTGATTTGGCATAACTTAATGTTGATTGGATTTCTTCCGCGGCGCCTTTTACACGTGTTTTGATCAGCCAGTCACTAAAGCTTGGGATGGCGATTGCCATTAAGATGGCGGCGATAGCAATCGTTATGAGTAGTTCAATCAAGGTAAAACCGCGGCTGCGATAAGAGGGCATGGTGTCCGACCAGATTTGGATTTGTTATTGTGGTTTGATGGTACGGGGTTTTGCTTACGGTGGACAAGACCACTTTTCTCGTGTGGGAAGAGCGGTCTTATCTTGGTGACGAACGGTAGTTTGTTGTTGCTTACGGTTAACAACTCAACTAGGCGTTGATTTTTTTGTGCGCTGCACGATTCAGGCGGTCGTGAATAGCCAGCCATTCTGCGCCTTCTGGCGGGGTTACCAGTAAAAGTTGATCATAGCCTTGACGGTCTAGCTGGCGGAGTGTGGCGTAGATTTGCTGGGCGTAGTCCGCTGGATTATTCGGCATGGCATGCTCGATATACGCTGCATGGTCTTGAATATGCGGAGTGAGTAATACCACTTTCTTACCATTGGCGCTTTCTGTTGCCGCCAATTGCTGCATGCTGGCTAAGGGGCCGGTAATGAGGGGGGTGCGCGGCGCGTAGTGTGAATCGAGTAAACCCGATACCCGTTGTTTGGCAGTGCTGCTGGTGCTGTGATGCTCAATCGCGTGACCCAATACGGCTTCGATCGCAGCGCGTGAAATGCCACCCGGGCGCAATAGTTTAGCTTGATCACCCACTAGGCTCACGATGGTGGATTCAACGCCAACGTCACAGGCACCGCCATCCAAAATTAAACGCACTTGCTCAGTGCTAAATTCATGGCGTACATGTTCCGCGGTGGTGGGGCTAACGTGACCAAATTGATTGGCGCTGGGTGCAGCAAGACCGCCGCCAAACTTTAGCAGTAATTCATGAGTGATCGGGTGCGCTGGCGCGCGTAGGCCAACGGTGTCTTGCCCACCGGTGACCGCATCGCTGACATGCGCTTGGCGCTCTAAAATCAGCGTTAACGGGCCGGGCCAAAATGCTTCGGCCAGTTGGTATGCGCTATCGGGAATGTTTTGCGCCCAGTCTGCCAGTTGCGCTACGCCGGCAATATGCACAATCACCGGATGGTCATTGGGGCGGCCTTTGGCAGCAAAAATTTTGGCCACTGCGGCATCTTGACTGGCATCGGCCGCCAAACCGTAGACGGTTTCCGTTGGGATGCCAACGAGTTCACCAGCACGGAGTAAGGCTAGGGCGGCAGAAAGATCGGCAGGAGAGGGCGCTAAGGTCATTTTGGTCTGGCTATACACTTTGGAATGCGCTGATTATATCATTGCCCTTCATTCACGGTTTGCTTTAGCTCGGACTCGGTGAGATGGCGTTGATCGGCACTGCTTCATGGTGCTCACGAGCCGAGCTTTTCACCGGCTCGCTGGCAAAGGCCGATTGCTGGCGCGATTGCACGATAAGCCGGTGCTGCTCAATTAATTGCGGGATGTTATTGGCTAGATTAATCGGGCGCTCTTCAGGTCTAAAGTCACTGGCTGGGCAGATGCCTGCCCAAGTATTTCGGCCATTGTTTTTTGCTAGATAAAGGCAGTAATCGGCCAGGCTGGCGGCGTATTCCCAACTACAGGCTTCGGGGTGCTGATCGATGAATGGGAAAAAAACAAAGCCAACTGAACAAGTGAGCCGAATGGGTTGAGGGGCGTCGATATTAAAGTGGTGATTTTCGATATCCGCTCGAATTCGCTCTACCAAAATCGGGAATTTATGGCGATTGACATTGCTGGCCACAATTAAAAATTCTTCTCCACCCCCAGCGCACCACGGTATCGCTATCGCGAGCGGCTTTTTGCAAAATCTGGGCAATTTGTTGCAATACTAGATCGCCCGCATGATGGCCAAATTGGTCGTTCACGCGTTTAAAATGATCAACATCAATCATTAATAAGGCCAAATCATGATTGGCATGCTGATCGGGTTGATTTTTAAGCTGATTAGCGCGATGCGCTTTCAAGGTAATGGCGCTCATGCCCAGCATGCTTGTTTCGAGAAAACGGCGGTTTTTGAGTTGGGTGAGTGAATCCGTATTACTTTGATCAAATAGCAAGGCATTGGCTTTATTGAGTTCTTGGGTGCGGGCGGCCACCATAATTTGCCGTAGTGGGCCGCCCACCCAGCGCGCCAGCCATATCGCTAAGCCACCGGCAAGTCCAAATGTGCCAACGACAAAAATAAAGATCATTTTTTCCATTTGATCGGCCATCTGGTGTTCTTGTTTCACGCGCTCGCTCAGCGACAGCACTTGCTGTTGAGTCATTTGTCTGAGGGCGTTGAGTACTTGGTTGTATTTTTCCGCCGCATCACTGAGCGACAGATCTACCGCATCGCGCCGGGCGGCGGGTGTGTCTTCTGACAAAATCTTGAGCACATCGCGTGAGGCATTGGCCCATGCGGCTAATGTTTTTTCAAACGCGGGCGGTGGGGCAATTTTGGCTTTATTTAAGGTGATGTACTGCTGCCAGAGTGCATCCAGTTGGGCAAGGTGTTCGGCGTGTTTTTGTAATGTTTCTTGCGCGGTGGGGGTTGCCGTTTGCATAAATAGCAGACTGCGTTCGGCCAAAATGACTTGATGCATTTCGCTTTGTGCTTGCTCTAGTTTGAGTAGTGCCGGCACGTCTTGGGTAGCAACGGTCTGAAAGGTGGTGATCATTCTCGCGAATGCCCAAATGCCAAAGCCACCGATGAGCCCCGTTAGCATGGCCAATGCGCCAAAACTAATCATCAGTCTGGCCAATACCGAAAATCGATCTGTGCTGGTACTCATCATCATCCCTTAATTGGCAAGCTTTTCGAGCTGTGACAAATTGATGCCGACCACTAAAACGCCGATCGGTTTGCCAGCACTGAGTACCGGCACTGCGATTTGGAGCGCATAGGTTTGGGTGGATTCATCAAACTCAGGCTTGCCTTGCCATGTTTTTCCGGTGGTGAACGGCACGTCAAATTTGGCTTGTCCTTGATGGATATAGCTCGAGGTTTTTTCGATAAAGGCGACTTTTTCGCCTTTAGCTGCAGATAAAAAAGCTTCGCTGATGGCGAGTTTGCTTTTGGCTTGCATCGACTTAAGATATTGCGCTGCGGCATTGGTTTGAAACTCATTAATCAGTGCATCACTACGCCGAATGAGTTTCCATTTGGCCTTATCCATGCCGGGTAATGGGCCGATTTGGTTTTGTTTTTCTACCGCTTGCACCACAATTGGATTGGCTGCCCATGTGGCAATGAGGGTTTTTTGTTTATCTAGCTGACTTTGAATTGCGGGTGTCATCATGAATTCGCCAGCATAAAGGCTGGTATTAAAGAGTAGAAATAGCATGCCGAGCATCGATGCCGCTAAAAATCTTACGTTTTTCATAACACCACCTTTCCGTTGGCTTGTTTTTGCCGCTTGATTCAAGGTTAGTGTATGTCTATCGATTTTGCTCGAAGGCTTGTTGCAGAGTGGATTGCTGAGGTTGAAATGGGGACGAATGAAACGCGGGGTGAATGATTTATTTGTCGCGGTTTTGGTGGGTATATGTAGCTAAATGAATACCTATAAAGTGTTCAAATAGATACCTTTGTAATAATGCCTTGGCTTAGGTATGAATCAGGGCTGGTGCTGTAGCACCAACCCTGATGATTGTGTGGTTTAAGTCTCGCAGCGCGGCTTAGTAAATCGGTAATGCCATAAAGATTTTAATAATGATGGCGTTCAGAATGTCGATAAAGAAAGCGCCGACCATGGGCACGACAATAAAGGCTAAGTGGGATGGGCCAAAGCGATGCGTTACCGCTTGCATATTGGCAATCGCCGTTGGGGTTGCACCCAAGCCAAAGCCGCAATGACCTGCTGCCAACACCACGGCATCATAGTTGGAACCCATGACTCGGAAAGTCACAAAGATGGCGTAAGCGGCCATGGCCATCGCTTGTACTGCGAGCAAAATCACCATCGGTAGCGCCAAATTCGCCAATTCCCACAGGCGCAAACTCATCAAGGCCATTGCTAAAAATAGCGCCAAGCTAACGTTACCCAACACCGAGACTTCACGTTCAAACACTTGGTACCAGCCTAAGCCAGACAAGACATTGCGCAGCACGACACCGGTAAATAAAACGCAAACAAAGGTCGGTAATTCAAACGCCGTGCCCGATATTAGTCCCGCCAAAAATTGCCCCCCCGCTAAGCTCAGCGCAATCAAGGCCAGTGATTCAATAAATGAATTCACCGTGATCAGGCGCGTCGCTTGTGGTTCTTCAAAGCCGGTTGGTGCTTGATCGTGGTTGTGCTCGGCACCAGGCACTTTGACTTTACGCAGCAAAAACTTGGCCACTGGGCCGCCAATTAAACCGCCCAACACCAAACCAAACGTGGCACACGCCATCGCTAATTCGGTGGCGCCTTGAATGCCAAATTGCTCGCTAAATACTGAGCTCCATGCTGCACCAGTTCCGTGACCACCCGACAGTGTGACTGAGCCAGCCAGTAGGCCTAAATGACCATCCAGCCCCAATAAATTGGCCAAGCTAATGCCAATAATGTTTTGCATTAATAACAAGCCAGCGACGACGCATAAAAACTTAATCATCACGCTGCCGCCCGCTTTAAGGCTGGCTAAATTGGCCGATAAACCAATGGTGGCAAAAAAGGCCAGCATTAAGGGCGTTTGCAATGAGGTATCAAATTTAACGGTGACGCCAGCCACTTGCTGCGCAAATAGCATCAATAACGCCACCACCAAACCACCGGCAACAGGCTCGGGGATGGTGAAAGCTTTTAGCGGCGCTGTTTTTTCGACCAGAATTCGACCAAATAGCAAAACAAGTGAGGCAGCAACCAATGTACCGTAGCCACTAATTGTAATCATAAGGTTTTCCTAAGTAATGCCCATGTGGAATGTGGCGCTGTAAGAATAAGGGCGGCACAATTGTGTCGCCTATTACCAGTAATTACAATGTGGCACGGTGTTAACTATTTCGCTTTACAATTCAAGCGCTAACAGTTCGGCGACGGTTTGCCGGCGGCGAATTTGCCGAATGGCATCGCCATCAATCAGCACTTCGGCGATTAGTGGTCGGGTATTGTAGTTGGATGACATGCTGGCACCATAAGCGCCGGTGTCGTGAAAAACCACCCAGTCGCCAATTTGAGCGCTAGGCAGTAAACGCGGTTCAACCACGCCGCCTTCGGCCTGAGTAAACACGTCCCCAGATTCACACAAAGGCCCGGCCAAGACTGTTGGGCGTAGCGCACCATCCGCTGGCGTGCCATCAGCGCGCAAAACGCTAATTTCATGATAACTGCCATACATTGCTGGGCGCATCAGATCAGAAAAACCCGCGTCAACTAAGACAAAATGATTGTTGCCAACGTCTTTTTTTGGCGCGCACTTCGGTGATTAACTGTCCACTTTCTGCAACTAAAAACCGACCGGGTTCAATTTCTAAATGCACTGGATGCCCTAAAAAGGCCGCAATCTCTTGGCGCGCCGCATCCCATAAATGAAAGTAATGCGCGGTATCAATCGGTTCGCCGCCGACTTGGTAAGGAATTGATAAACCGCCGCCAGCTGAAATCGCCCGAATATCGCGGCCTGATTGTTTCACTTGCGCCACCATCGCCGCGCAAACGTCTTGCAAATGGCGGTAATCCACGCCCGAACCAATGTGCATATGTAGGCCGACTAAATCAAGATGGTATTTTTCAATCAAGGCCAATGCTTCGGGCAGTTGTGTGTGCCAAATGCCGTGCTTGCTTTGCTCGCCACCGGTATTGGTTTTTTGGCTATGGCCGTGACCAAAACCGGGATTGATCCGGAGCCAAACGCGGTGTCCTGGATGCGCCTCACCCAGTTGCTCTAGCATTTGCGGGCTACCGCAATTGACTTGAATATCGAGCTCAACCACGCGGGCCAAGGTGGCGCGATCCAGTAAATCGGCGGTGAACACGATGTCGTCGGCATCGGCGCCGGTGGCAAAGCCCGCCGCAATCGCGCGCTCGATTTCACCGAGCGACACCGAATCGACTTTTACGCCTTGCTCACGCATTAACCGCAAAATATGAATATTTGAATTGGCTTTTTGCGCAAACCGAATGGTGTCAAATGCCTTAAGTTGGCCAATGCGCTGGCGAATCGTCGCGGCGTTGTAAGTCCATGTTGGGGTAGAAAATTCGGCGGCAATGCTGCAAATCTGTTCGGCGTTCAGCGCTTTCATTGTTTTTTCCAGTGGGTTGGGTTTGGCAAGACATAAGGAGCGACAGAGCCGCGCCAATAGGCGGCAATTCAGCGCTTTGGTTGGCATTTTTATGGTTGCTATTCAATCAGATTGCGAAATCGTGGTAAAACGATTAATTCTATGCCCCCACCATTTTTGCTTATGTTTGATTACAAATTACTCGAAGCACTGGATATGGTTTTGCGTTGTGGTAGTTTTGATGCGGCGGCTAAACGTTTGCATTTAACGCCGTCGGCGATTTCGCAGCGCATTCGCCAGCTCGAAGAGCGCCATGGTGAAGTGCTGTTGCGGCGTGAAACGCCACTCAGTGCCACGGCCAGCGGCGAACAACTGCTGGCGCATGTGCGGCAAGTTCGCTTGCTGGAGGCCGATTTAGCCAAGCGATTTGACGCCAGCAATGACGATGTCGCATGGAGCAATTTGCGCGTTGGCATTACCGCCGACAGTTTGGCCATTGGCCTGATTGCAGCGATCGCGCCCAATTTATTGCCGGCAAAATTATTGCTCGATTGTGTGGTGGAGGATGAAGCTTTACACGCTTGATTTACTGCGCGCTGGTGATGTAATTGGATGTATTAGCACGCAGCCATTGCCTGTAGCTGGCTGCGTGGCAATACCCTTGGGTGAATTGTCTTACATTGGCGTAGCTAATGCCGCGTTTGTTGCCCAATACTTTGCCAATGGGGTGAATGCACACAGTTTGGCTGGTGCACCGGCCGCAGTGTTTGGGCAAAAAGAAAGCTTGCATCGGCGCTTGCTGCGCGAACGCTTTGCTTTGCTCGACGCGCAATTTCCTTGTTATGTAATTCCCGAAAGCCATGCATTGTATGCCGCGGCCAAGTCGGGGCTGGCGTATGCGATTGTGCCGCGAGCGCAAGCTGCCACGGAGCTAACAGCTGGAACGATGTTGGCGCTCGCCGAATTTGCGACGACGGTGCCACTGTATTGGCATCATTGGGCGCGGCAAACACCACCCGCTTTGGCCTTGACGCAAGCGATTGAGCAATTTGCCGCCAGCCATTTTGCTCGCTAAATGGGGCGAATTCCACCTTGCGCTATTGATTTAGGCGCGGCGATGTTTTTTTGATGTTGTCTGTTGGCGTTGATTTTATTTTTACGGAGTGAATGTGATGCATGAACCTTTAATCGTTTTTTTGGATCGAGCCAGTTTGCCGGTGCGCTTAAAACCGCTGGCCATGCCGCATCATTGGCAAGAATATCCGCAAACGCTGGCCCATGAGGTGGTGGAAAGGCTGGCGGGGGCGACGGTCGCCATTAGTAATAAAGTGCCAATCAACCGCGAAATGATGGCGGCTTTGCCCGATTTAAAACTCATCGCGGTGGCAGCAACCGGATACAACCAGATCGACGTGTTGGCGGCAAAAGAATTGAATATTGCGGTGTGCAATATTCGTGATTATGCAATTCATGGTGTGGCCGAGCATACGCTGATGCTGATGTTGGCTTTGCGGCGACAATTGCTGTCGTATCGGCAGCAAGTGTTGGCCGGAGCATGGCAGGCGGCCAGTGGTTTTTGTGTTTTTGGTGCGCCACTGCATGATTTGGCCGGTAGTCGTTTATGTTTGATCGGCTCGGGCGCGTTAGGACAAGCGACTGCAGCATTGGCACGCGCTTTTGGTATGCAAGTGTTTTTTGTTGAGCATCGTGGTGCCGCCGTGGTTCGGCCAGGGTTTTTGCCGTGGGACGAGGCGTTGGCCACGGCGGATATTTTAAGTTTGCATTGCCCGCTCAATGACACCACGCGTGGCATGATTGCCGCGCCGGAATTAGCGGCGATGAAAGCCACGAGCATATTAATTAACACGGCACGCGGTGGTTTAGTCGATGAAGCAGATTTGCTAACGGCGCTGCAAACTGGGCAGATTGCTGGGGCGGGATTGGATGTTTTAGTGACTGAGCCACCGACTGCGGGCAATGCGCTGCTGGATGTCGCGCTGCCCAATTTATTGATTACACCGCATGTGGCGTGGGCCAGCGTGGAAACCATGCAAACCTTGGCCGATCAATTAATTGATAATATCGGCGGATTTTTGCAAGGCCAACCACGTAATTTGCTGTAAATGCCGTGCCGTATAGGGCGTCTGTGCCACCGCGCGGGTGGCACTGAGTCTTAGATGCGTTCTCGCCACGCGGCGATTTTGCGAAAGATCCAACTTTGCGGTTGCTCAGCCCCAGTGCGAGCGTATTCCATTAAGCTGACTTCACTACACATGGCTTGGTGAGATTGCTGGGCGTGATGGTCGCCAATAAATAGCAATTCATCGCCAAAGCGCAATGTGTCTTCGGCTTTGGGTAATAAAATATCTTTTTCGCCATGGCGACGCAGCAGCGCGATGCATTGCAATGGCCGACCGTGATCAATCACGCTGTGATAAAAATGTTTGATCTGTAATGCGGGTAACGGACGTGCCAAAAAGGCCTGCACCGCAGCGGGGTTTTTAGCGTTTAAACGCACCGTCCAGTGTTCCGGCACAATGCCTTGGCAAAGATTTTCGATGTCGAGCGTCAATTGGCTTGCCCATTCGTCCTCTTTGCTCACTAAAGCCAAAACAAACTGAGCCAATAGCGGATTGGCCATGGCGCGCAATGCTTCATGCGCGACGACTTCGCTGCGAATTGAAATAAAATTCGGCGCAAAGGCTTTGAATAGTAAATGATTGGTGGCTAAATTTTGCCGCGCAACAATAAATAGCGCCGGGTTAATCGCCCGGGCGGTGGCCAGCGACGAGAGATTATTGGCGTCGTCATCGTGGCAGACAAATAAACCCACGGCGTGCTCAATGCCGGCGATTTTGAGTGAGGCGGCGTCAACCCCTAAAGCTTGGTGGTAGATCTGAGGATCGAGTTCGGGCTGTGGATCGGGGTCGATAATGTGAACGCTAATACCTTCTTGCGATAAGGCTTTATGAATCGAGCGCCCAAAGCGCCCATACCCGACAATCACCCAATGCCCCTTGGGCGGTTTAATGCTCGGCGGGAAAGGGTTGCCGGGAAAATCCGACAAAATTTTACGCAAATGCGAAACAGCCGGGGCATGCATCGCCAATTGAAACTGCTGGCCCACCGCTTCAAACATATTAATGACTTTATTGGTGCCAAATGACGCCATATTGTCGCTAATTTCTTGGTTTTTGCTGCGGCAAATCGAGAGTAATTTGGGGCGTAACACATAGGCGGTGATGGCAATCGATAGATTGGTGTTTTCATTGCCAGTAATGCCCAGCACTCCAATGCAGCGTGGGTGCGATATCCCCGCGATTTTGAGTAACTCAGGATTGGCAGCGTCGCCGGCGTGAAATGGGGCGTCAAAATGGTAGTCCGCCAAGGCCACTTCATTAATTCGTTCTTCACGTTGATCAATAACCACAAAGCGAATGTCTTGCGTGTCGAGCACTTCGCAAAGGATGCGCCCGGTTTGCCCGTAGCCACAAATGAGATAAAACGGTTCATTCATCCGCTTCACTTTGCTGCTAAAGCGGGTGTATTGCAGCGCTTTAGCCAGCGCTTGATCGGCGAGATAAGGCGAAAATCGAGCTTAAGGCGTAAGTCCAGCCAATTACCGCCAGATAAATACACACTAAAACCCACATCCTTTGCGCGCTGGTAAAGGCATAAGGAATCTCACCAAAACCAATGGTGGTGGCGGTGTAGCTGATAAAGTAAATCGCGTGGAAAAAATCCATCCGATACGGCTGGCCGGCATTATCGACGCCGGGAATCAATACCAGACCAAATACCGAAATGGCATAGATCAAAATCAGCGTGATAATCGGCGTGCGTAAACGCCGCAGCATTAAAAAGAAAATATTGGGCATGGCAGGCTTAACGGCGATGTTGCAAGGTTTCACCAATTAATAAAATGACTGAGACCAAGTTGGCCGCCAAAGCACCGGCAGACAGCGACACAATGGTGGTGGTAATCGCTGGCGTCATTCCGACTTGGGTAATATACAGCGCTTTCCACCAAACGAAACTCGCGGCAATTAACTGTAAATCCGCCACCAAGCTGGTCGCTAAATGCAGCGCGCCGACTTGGGTTCGATCGCCAAATTTAATTACCGTGGCGATTAAATTGACGACGATGGCCGCAAACAGCTCATTCACATCGTGCTGGTGGGCGATGTCAATTTGGCCGATGACAAAACCAAAATTGAGCGTAAACGCCAGTAAGATAAAGAAGCCAAAGATGACTTTTTCTAAATTCATGGTGAAATTCCAATCAAGTAAATCGTGAACCGATGATCAGCGGGGGCGTGATGCAGATTTAATCAGGGCCTTACGCCGACCAATTAAGCGCCAACGCGCTGCTTTTATACGGTGCGCGCATCATGCTTTGCTTCCCCTATTGGGTCAAATCATTCGCCGTAAAAGCGCGATGTAATTATTACAGTTGCTTGGCGCGGGTGCTGGCGATTTGGCCGGACACCCGTATTTTGGATTTTATCCCCAGAAGTCGTGGATAAAATCCAGCTCCGGCTGTGGGTAAGTCACTTAAGTCGTTGAAATTAAGTGTCTCTTGTAAAGTGGCTAAGCCTATGTGAAAAAATAGGCCATTTCATGGCTTTATGCTCAAGTGGCGTGAGTTTTTGCGTGCATAAGCTGTGGATAAACGGCTTATCTTCATGATTTGTTTGAATAAATAAGGGCTGACTTTTTTTTAAGCAAGTTTTTGCGGGGAGGCTGGTAGGCAATGGCTGATTCGGGGCGAGTAAAACAAGCGCAATGTCTGACTAGCGAGCGTCAATCGGTGGCAGAGGCAGCAAAGCAGTGGCGGATCAATGTGGCGTAGGGCATGGAGTAGGGGCGCGAAGGATTGCGAAGGCGCTGGCAGAAAAAATGAACGGCTTAGTTTCAAGCCGATCGTTAAGCCATAAGGGGCTTATTATTTTTTGTCGCTGGATTTTGCTGCAGGCATAAAGCCCGCTACCGGCACTGTTGCTGATTTTTCTTTTTTCGGTTTTTTAGTTTCTTTATTGCTGCGTGCTTGACCCTTGGCCATGATGTTGCTCCGATTTGATGATTAAGTAGTAATGATGAATGGCAACCTGCACGGTGCATCGCGCACGAGGTTAGATTCATCATAGGCGCATCAAGCATGGCTTAGGGATTTAATTACGCGATTAGCCACAATTATCAGTCTGGGTATATTGCTGAAACTTAAATTTAATAAAAGTAAGCGGCGTATACCCCAGACGTGAGGAGGGGGTTATTTGGCGCCACCGAGTAATTGAGTGAGTTGGCGGTAGCGTTTGTAATAGTTTTCTTCCTGCTGCGTTTTTTCGGTATGAGCGAGTTTTTTATTTAAGGTGAGTTTGAATAAATCATGAAACAGCTGTAAATCAGTGACTTGGCGTAGGCTGCGATTGTCCGCGGGTATAAACCCCGCCAATTGGTCGGCATAATATAAGCGCTGTTTGGCTTGCGCGGTGTTGTTGCCCGTTTTGCCGTACTGAGTAAAAAACTGTTTGATTTTGTTTTTGAGCGGGGCAGGTAGATCTTGTCGTTGAATTAAGGGGTCAAAGGCAAATTCTGGCGACTGCCAAATCATGCGCATTTTGGCGTGATCACGCGGGTATTTTTCTTTGAGCTGCTCTAAGTCAAATGAATTACTGACGGCGACATCGACTTGCTGGGTGGCCAGCGCAATAAAGGATTGTTCGGCATTGCCATACACAATGTGTTTGAAATAATTTTCTGGGATGATGTTTTTTTGTAAAAACAAATGGTAGTGCGGAATGTAATATTCAGCGGTGCTGCCATGAATGCCTGAGGCGTAGTTCAGTTGCTGCGGATGTTGAAGTAATTGCTCGGCATTTTTGATCGGGCTGTTGGCGCGAACTAACATCACGCTGCGATACGTTGCCTGATTGCCACTTTGCACTAAGGATGCAAAAACTTCGGCCTTGGCATTTTCTACCGCATCGAGCGCCAATTTGTTATCAACGCGGGCCACTTGGATCTCATTGTTTTTAATTTTATTCAATAACACCGCTCTATCATTGCCCACCCAAGCTTTTACCGGTTGACCGACTGCGGCGGCCAGATCATTCAGAATCGGTTGCCAGTCCTCTAGTGTTTGCTCGTTATTGCGCGAGGTCAGTAAGCCGACGGTGATATCGGCGTGCGCGGGGAGCACCAAACAGCAAAGTAGCAAGCAAAGAGGGCGAAATGACATAGCAAATAATCCCAAGCAACGAAGGGACTACATCATAGGGATTGAGTGTGACGGTAATATGAAATGTTTGTAAGTAATCACGCATCAGTCATTAAGAGGCACGACTTTAGCGTTGATGAGCGGCAAAGTCGGTGAACCTAAAGCGAAAAAAGCCCAGCAGCGCGAGATTGCTGCAGTGTAAAGCGGCGTTGATTTGCTTTGAATGAGTTGTGGTTTCGACCTTGGCGTGCGAACAAGGTATAATCAGCGCCTTCTGGTTGGTCGCGTATGAATAATTATGCCTATTTATGCTTATCGCTGTACTGAGTGTGGTCATCAAGACGAGCACTTACAAAAAATGTCCGCTGATGCATTAACGCAATGCCCAGCTTGCCAAGCCGAAAAATACACTCGGTGTGTAACTGCTGCGGGTTTTCAACTCAAAGGCTCGGGCTGGTATCAAACTGATTTTAAAGGCGGTTCTGGCACAACCGGTTCGAACTCTTAATCGATTTTTACTTGAGTAAAATTGTGACCTCATTATTTAAGCGCTACTTTTTTACTGGTTTATTGATTTGGATTCCTTTAGTGATCACATTGTGGGTGCTCAATCTATTGATTAGCACCATGGATCAGCTAGGGGCATTTGTACCAAATCAAGTTCGTCCTGATTATTGGATTTTGCAAGCGATGGCGCAGTTATTTCCCCACTTAAGAGGGGAAGAAAACATTCCTGGCTTTGGAGTGATTTTAACGGTGCTGGTGCTGTTGTTAACTGGGATTTTTGCTGCCAATATTTTGGGTCGTCGTTTGTTGGAAGTCGGCGAGTCGATTTTGAAGCGCATTCCCATTGTTCGCTCGATTTATATGAGCGTGAAGCAAGTTTCAGACACCTTGTTTTCTGATTCAGGTAATGCGTTTCGCAAAGCAGTATTGGTGCAGTTTCCCCATCATGGGACTTGGTCAGTCGGTTTTGTGACCGGTATTCCCAGTGGCGAAATTAGTGACAAACTCGGTGGTGAATTAATTTCGGTGTTTGTGCCCACCACGCCCAATCCGACATCGGGCTTTTTGTTTATGGCTAAAGCCGATGACGTTAAAGAGCTGGATATGAGTGTGGATGAGGCATTGAAATACGTGATTTCGCTGGGTGTAGTGATGCCCAGTACTAAGCCCTTGATTTATCCGCAGGCGCAGGCTTTATCTGGCGAGCCAGCTGTCGCGGTAAAAGGCTAATTAAAAAATAATGTGGCTGTGCCACAAGCGGGCTTGTCCGTTTTATTGATTGTTTGTGTTATTTATTTGAGGAAGTTCTTTGATGCGTACCGATTATTGCGGTTTGATTGATGGTCGTTATCTGGGCCAAACTGTCACGATTAAGGGCTGGGCCCATCGTCGTCGTGACCATGGTGGTGTGATTTTTATCGATTTGCGCGACCGTGAAGGTTTGGTGCAAGTGGTGTTTGCGCCAGAAACGCCAGAAGCGTTTGCCATTGCTGATGCCACCCGCAATGAATATGTATTGGAAATCACCGGCTTGGTGCGTGCTCGCCCAGAAGGGACCACCAATAGCAAAATGTTCACGGGTCAAATTGAAGTCTTGGCAAGCAGCATTACCGTATTGAATCAAGCGGCAACGCCGCCGTTCCAGATCGACGATGAAAATCTCTCTGAAAACGTGCGTTTAACCAACCGCGTGATCGATTTGCGTCGCCCAGTAATGCAAAAAAACATGCGTTTGCGTTACCGCGTAGCGATGTTAATCCGTAACTACCTGGATGGTTTGGGCTTTATCGATATCGAAACGCCAATGTTGACGCGCTCAACGCCAGAAGGCGCGCGCGATTACTTGGTGCCAAGCCGCGTGCACGATGGTCAATTCTTTGCCTTGCCGCAATCGCCACAATTGTTCAAACAATTGTTGATGGTGGCCGGTTTCGATCGCTACTACCAAATCGTTAAATGCTTCCGTGATGAAGATTTGCGCGCTGATCGTCAGCCAGAATTCACCCAGATTGATATCGAAACTTCGTTCTTGAACGAAGACGAAATCATGGACATCACCGAATCAATGGCCAAACACGTATTTAAAGAAGCCATCGGCGTTGAATTGGGCGACTTCCCACGGATGGCGTATGACGACGCTATGCGTTTGTACGGCTCTGACAAACCAGATTTGCGCGTGTCGTTGCAGTTCACTGAACTGACTGACTTGATGAAAACCGAAGAATTCAAAGTCTTCCGTGGCGCTGCTGACATGGAAAACGGCCGCGTAGTCGGCTTACGTATTCCAGGTGGCGCGAGCATCAGCCGTAAAGAAATCGACGACTACACCAAGTTCGTGGCGATCTACGGTGCGAAAGGCTTGGCGTACATTAAAGTCAACGACGTTACCAATCTGAGCAACGGCGAAGGCTCTGGTTTGCAATCGCCAATCGTTAAAAACTTGAGCGAAGCTTGCCTGCAAGAAATCATCACCCGCACTGGTGCAACCACTGGCGATTTGATTTTCTTTGGCGCAGACAAAGAAAAAATCGTTAACGAAGCCATCGGCGCATTGCGCTTGAAAGTCGGTCACGAAAAAGGCGAAGCAGCGGGTTACTTCACACGCGGCTGGAAACCATTGTGGGTGGTTGACTTCCCAATGTTTGAACGCGACGACGACGCCGGCCGTTGGAATGCTTGCCACCATCCGTTCACCAGCCCGAAAGTGGAGCACATCGAGTTCCTTAAATCTGATCCGGGCAAATGCAAAGCCCGCGCTTACGATATGGTCCTTAACGGTTGGGAAATGGGCGGCGGTTCAGTGCGTATCCACCGCGCTGATATGCAATCGACCGTGTTTGAAGCACTCGGTATCGGCGAAGAAGAAGCGCAAAACAAATTCGGCTTCTTGCTCGACAATCTGCAATTTGGTGCCCCTCCGCATGGCGGCTTAGCCTTTGGTTTGGATCGTTTGGTGACTTTGATGACCGGCGCCGAATCTATCCGCGACGTGATTGCCTTCCCGAAAACCCAACGTGCACAGTGCTTGTTAACCAACGCACCGAACGAAGTGGACGAAAAAACAATTGCGCGAATTGCACATTCGTTTGCGTAACACCCAGCAAGCCAATTTAGCGTAATTGCTGATTAGCTTGGATTAAAAAAAGGCGACTTCGGTCGCCTTTTTTGTTGGGTATTGGCTGGAAGGCTTTGATGGATATTGGCTGTATTGATATACCCATTGGTTTGTTCGGGTAGGTTGGTGCGTAGGGCGGGTTAGTATAGGTAGGGCGGGTTAGCCTTTAGGCGTAACCCGCCGATCAGTTTGCCGTGGCGCAAATTGCGATCCGTGATGCTTAGATTGAGTAAGTTGGGCTAAGCCTGCGCGGCCCAACAATCGCGCGGTCAACGTTGGGTTGAATTCGATGCACACTTTAAATCAAAGTCGCGCTAATGCCGCGCGGCACCCACCTTTCTTTGCTTCGCCAAAGAAAGTGTGGGCCAAAGAAAGGCGACCCGAGTATCTGCGCGGGCTGTGCCCGTACCTTCGCTGCGGACAATCGAGGCGGTTGCGATCAAAACTCGGCCTGCGGCCTCAAACAATGATCGCAAAAACCCCGCCCCGCTTGTTCCTCGCTCAGCTTGCTACACGGGATCTCGCGCAGCTCAACGAGGCTTGATTTTAAATCGATGTATTGTTCTCTACGCTCTGTAAATAAAGGCTTGCAAGTAAATACATCCATATTGTAGGGTAATGAGTTATAACAAGTGCTTTTTTTATTTAAAAAGGATTTAAGTAATGGAACTGTTCGAGGGATTTAGAAAATCAGGAATGTTCGTAATCTCTGATGACTCAGAAATTTATGGCGACTTAATTCTTAATGGATCTAAGTCCACGCTAGATGCGTACTCTCGAAAAGCCTTCAACACAAATAAGATTCAAAATGCTTGTATTCTTGGCGAGCTACATGATAGGACGAAGGTTTCCCTAATAGATTGCATCACAACTCTGCCTGCTGGCGGCGGATATCGTGGAGATAAGCACTATTACTCCTCTAGCTTTTTCCCGCATTATGTCATCGTTGGTGATGAGCATATAAGGCCTGAGGATAAGAAAATTGAAAAAGTAAGCTTTCATGTCACCGACGACACTCCCTTATTCTACGATCTTCACGCTTTTGGAATGGTAATAAATACAGCTCCTTACTTGGCAAAAATCGCAGATGAAATTCGTGAAAAGGGGGGCGATATTACCTTAGGTGATGATCCCCATCTTTTCTACTTCACAGGCAAATACGAAATATTTAAAGCGGTAACTGATTTAGGAGTCGTGACCGCAGAGCACCGCCCTTCATATGGCATGCCTGGACCAAGTGGAAATCCATTTCAACAACAAAATTTTCGTTACTATCGCTTTTAATGAAAAAGTGGCAATCGATACAGCTATCCAATCGGTTAACACCTTACTACGTTTCTTAGAAATCATTGCTGGTCGTCCGCAATCCGTGCAGAGTCTTGCATTTATGATGGCAAGTACTACTACCAATCTACCTAATTCACTTAGCGTTTACTGGAGTATGTTTCCTCCATCCGAGGCTGATGCCACTGAACGGAAGCCACATCCAACGGATCTCCCAATTCAAGCTGCACAAACTCCTGAGTATTTCGCAAATGTACTAACTAACTGGTTAGCCAAAAATCAAGAATGGCAAGACGCGCGTTTTCGCTTCTCAAACGGATTTGCTCAACAGCATAATTTCACAATTGATCGTTTGGTAGGTGCTGCAAATATGTTCGACATACTTCCGGCCTCAGCCGTTCCTGCTGATTTACCACTATCGGAAGAGTTGGAAAAAGCAAAAAACTCAACTCGTACCTTATTTAGGAGTCTTTCTCAAAGCCCCGAGAAGGACAGCGTTCTTGGAGCACTTGGCAGACTTGGAAAAGCCAGTTTGAAACGAAAAATTCGTAGCCGAGCGCAACTCATTCTCGATCAAGTTCCAGCCAACTTTCCTGAGCTTGTAATGGTGATCGATGAGGCGGTTAATTGTCGAAACTATTTTGTCCACGGCTCAGATACAAAGAAAATGAACTACAGCGATGAATTTAATCAAGTGGTGTTTTTCACTGAAGTACTTGAATTTATCTTCGCAGCATCAGATCTCATTGAGTGCGGTTGGGATATCAGAACTTGGAGTAAGCAGCGCAGCACTTTATCGCATCCATTTGGTAGATTCCGTGTGAACTATGAGCTGCAACTGCAAGATTTAAAACGTGCAATTGCAGCAGCTAAATCTTAACATCGCGTACTCAGCGTATGGTGCAATAACGTAGAAACAAGGGTGCAATAAGCCCTGCATACCCCGCCGCATCATCACAATGCATCAAGCTGGAATGCACTTCGTTTATTCCACCCTACGTATACTTTCTGTTTATATCTGACGCTGAGTCATTGTCTTGGGTCATGCTCAAATAAGCTTTTAACGTGGCTGAGTCTTGGCTTGGGTGTTGGCTGTGATGTCAAGGTTAAAAATCAGCGTTAACCGTGGGTGAGCATACTCAATTTAGGTGTGGGATGTTGACTGTGTAGCGGCTGTATATTGGGTGCATTTGTAATTGGCTATCTCGACGGAGGGTCAGATTGTGTGGTGCTTATATGGTTAAAAAATACCCAGTATAGTTAGGTATTGTACTTTAAGTCTTTATTTATAAGGCTTGTGGCTATATACCTATGGTGTTGCGATGGCTTTCTGCTGTGCGAGTGTTGATGGTTTTTAAAGTGTGAATCAAGGGGTAGGCTGATTTTTTACTGTGTATCGGAGTGAGCTCGGCTGGTTTTAAAGCTTTGCGCTATTGATTTTGTATTGTGTGAGTTTTTGCGTCGCCCTTCGTTATGGCAAGGCGCACAATAGCGCGTTTATGAAGGCGGCTTGCAACCGCTATTTCTACCAACCTAGCCATCACAGTGAAGCTATGAACCACCAACAAATTGATACCATTCACAATGCCGCCAAATCTGGGCGTGTCGAGCTCGTTCGACTGGGCATTGCCTTACTCTTTATTGTCGGCATTGTGCTGTATACCGCTTCACGTGGCACCACGCCGAGCATCATGCTGATTGTGGCTTCGGTTGTCGGCGCGTATATGGCCATCAATATTGGGGCGAATGACGTGGCGAATAATGTGGGTCCTGCGGTCGGCTCTAAAGCGCTGACGATGGGTGGGGCTTTAATTATTGCCGGTATTTTTGAGGCGACAGGGGCGATTGTGGCGGGGGGCGATGTGGTGTCGACCATCCGTAGCGGCATTATTGACCCGAGTTTGATTCCGGATAAACAAACCTTTATCTGGATTATGTTGGCGGCTTTGTTGGGGGTGCATTGTGGCTCAATATTGCCACGGTGGTAGGGGCGCCAGTATCGACGACGCATTCCATTGTTGGGGCGGTTTTGGGGGCGGGTGTCGCGGCTGGTGGCATGGGTATCGCCGATTGGGGGCAAGTGGGCAAGATTGCCATGAGTTGGGTGATTTCGCCTTTGCTCGGTGGTATTTTTGCGGCGATATTTTTATATCTGATTAAACGAACGATTACTTACCAAACCAATATGATCGCTGCGGCGGCGAAAATGATTCCAGTGTTAGTGGGGTTGATGGCGTGGACTTTTAGCACTTATTTAATGCTCAAAGGTTTGAATAAAATTTGGAAAGTTGATTTTTGGTTTGCTGTTGGGATTGGCTTCGCAGTCGGTGCGGTTGTTTGTGCCATTTTGGCGCCGGTGATTCGGTCGCGAATTAACGATGTGGCCAATAATAAGCAAAGCGTGAATCGTTTCTTTACCATTCCTTTGATTTTTGCTGCCGCCTTGCTAAGTTTTGCCCACGGCGCCAATGATGTGGCCAATGCAATTGGTCCTTTGGCGGCGATTAATGATGCGCTAATCAGTAGCGGGACTAGTTTGCAAGACAGTGCCAGTATTCCACTGTGGATTATGGTGATTGGTGCGATTGGTATTGCACTCGGTTTGGCGCTGTATGGGCCGAAGGTGATTCGTACTGTGGGTTCGGAAATTACTGAACTCGATCAAATGCGGGCTTTCTGTATTGCGATGGCGGCAACGATTACGGTGATTTTTGCCAGTCAATTGGGTTTGCCGGTGAGTTCGACACATATTGCGGTCGGTGGCGTGTTTGGCGTTGGTTTCTTGCGTGAGTATCTTAAAGCCAGTCATGCGCGCACGCTGGATGAAATTAAGGCACATCATCCAGAAGGCGATGAGACTGCGGTAGATACTTTCTTGCTGCGTTTTAATAAAGCCGGCTTAAAAGAAAAAGCCTTGATGTTGCAAGAGCTGAAGCAGCAAGCCAAATCGCAACTTGATCCGGCGCATTTTTCTAAAATGGAGCGCAAAGGCTTGAAAAAAGTCTATCGCCAAGAGCTCGTGAAGCGCTCGCAAATTATGAAGATTGCGGCCGCATGGATTGTAACGCTACCGATTTCGGCCTTGCTGTCGGCGATGTTGTTCTTTATGTTGCGCGGCATGTTGATGCCGGCTTAAGCCACTCGATGCAAACAGCGCCAGCATTGACTGGCGCTGTTTATTGGTCTCGATTGAAGGCGATTGAGGAATTAGATTGGTATGGGTCTGTTGCATTTTATTGCTGGTGATGCAGCAGGGCTGTGTTTTGTTTAGCGTATCTATGTTGGGTATTGCTTTGTAGTCGTTATTGCATAAAGGTTAGATTTATATACCTATGGCGCTAAATATTAAAGCGCAAAAAAAAACCGCTGACGTGTCAGCGGTTTTTTTTATCCAAACTCAAGCAGCTTAGTCTTGGTGGTAGTTGGGTGCTTCTTTGGTGATTTGCACGTCATGAACGTGTGATTCACGGATGCCGGCTGAAGTGATTTGTACGAATTCAGCTTTGGCGTGAACGTCGTCAATCGTTGCGCAACCTAGATATCCCATTGATGAGCGTAGGCCGCCAACCAATTGGTGGATCACGGCAGACAATGGACCTTTGTACGGTACGCGGCCTTCAATGCCTTCTGGTACCAATTTGTCGGCATCGGCAGTTTTGTCTTGGAAGTAGCGATCAGACGAGCCGTTCGCGCCGCTCATTGCGCCGAGTGAGCCCATGCCACGGTAGCTCTTGTATGAGCGGCCTTGGTAGAGTTCAACTTCACCCGGTGCTTCTTCGGTACCACCGAACAAACCACCCAACATCACCATGTGCGCGCCAGCGGCGATGGCTTTAGCGATGTCGCCCGAGAAGCGAATCCCGCCGTCGGCGATCAATGGTACGCCAGTGCCAGCAAGGGCTTCGGCGACATTGGCCACTGCTGAAATTTGCGGTACGCCAACACCAGCCACGATACGGGTGGTGCAGATTGAGCCTGGGCCGATGCCGACTTTAACGGCATCTGCGCCAGCTTCAACCAAGGCTAAAGCCGCAGCGGCAGTGGCAATATTGCCACCAATGACTTGAACGTGTGGGAAGTTGGTTTTAACCCAACGCACGCGATCAAGAACGCCTTGGCTATGGCCGTGTGCGGTATCGACCACGATCACGTCAACGCCAGCTTCAACTAATAATTTAACGCGCTCGTCAGTACCAGCGCCAACGCCAACGGCAGCACCAACGCGTAAACGACCTTGTTCATCTTTGGCAGCCAGTGGGTGCTCGCTGGTTTTGATGATGTCTTTGACGGTGATGAGACCTTTAAGGCGGAATGCGTCGTCGATCACCAGAACGCGTTCTAGACGGTGTTCGTGCATTAAGGCGCGAGCGTCGTCGATGCTGGTGCCTTCGCGAACAGTAATCAAGCGCGCTTTTGGCGTCATGATTGATGAAACAGGCACATCAAGGCGCGTTTCAAAACGAATGTCACGGTTGGTAACGATACCAACGAGCAAGCCTTGGTCAATGACCGGCAAGCCCGAGATTTTGTGTTGTTGAGTCAGTTGCAACACATCACGAACCAACATGTTGGGGGCAACGGTGATCGGGTCTTTTACAATCCCTGATTCATAGCGTTTTACCTTGGCGACTTCTTGTGCCTGACGCGCTGGGGTCATGTTTTTATGCAAGATACCGATGCCGCCTTCTTGTGCCATTGCAATGGCCAATGGGGCTTCGGTAACGGTATCCATCGCAGCGGAAACCAGCGGCAAATTCAGGCGGATATTGCGCGTGAATTGCGTCGCCAGCGAAACATCGCGCGGCATAACATTGGAATGAGCGGGTACAAGCAAAACGTCGTCGAACGTAAGGGCTTTTTGCACGATGCGCATGAGTAGAATCCTTTTCGCCAAAAAAGCATTATACCGAAACCATGATGTCACGCCTATTGCATTAGTTATGAAAAGGGTGATTGCTGCGCAATGCGGCGAAGGTTTCGGGTGTTGTTTTCATCGAAATTTTAAATTTCCTGTGTAAATTGCTGTGGTCGCTTTCTTAGTGTGTAATCATTGCATTGGGAGAACAGAGAATCAAGCGCTGAATTGCGTGTCTGGACTCTATATAAAATAACCATGCAAAAAAACCCAAAGGGGGCGGTGTGCCGAGTTTTCCAAAGCGTTTGCGATTATTGCTGTTGGTGGCTGTTTTGTTAATTGTGGGGTTTTTAACCACGAGTATTGCCAGTTATTTAGTGTCGCGTGATGCGGTTCGTGAAGGCATTGTCGGCACGGCATTGCCGTTGACTGGCGACAGTATTTATTCTGAGATTCAAAAAGATATTTTGCGGCCGGTGTTTATTTCATCGCAAATGGCACACGATACGTTTGTGCGCGACTGGCTATTAAATGGCGAGAAAGATCCTGAGCAATTAACGCGGTATTTAAGTGAGGTTAAAACCAAGAACGGGACCTTTACCAGTTTTTTGGTTTCAGAAAAAAGTCGTAATTATTACCATAACAGTGGCGTGTTAAAAAAAATTCAATCGGACGATGCACGTGATGCTTGGTATTTTCGCGTTCGAGAAATGAATAAAGCATTTGAAACTAACGTGGATCCCGATTGGGCAAATCGGGCTAAAATAACGATTTTTATTAATTATCAGATTTTTGATTATCAAAATCGATTTATTGGTACCACAGGCGTTGGTTTAACTTTGGATACGATGAGTCGATTGTTAAAAACATATGAGACTCGTTTTCAGCGCAATATTTATTTTGTGAATGAATCAGGTCAAGTGGTTTTAACCGGTAATTCAGCACAAGGTCGAAACTCAATTTTATCGCACGAAGGAATAAGTAGTATAGCGGCGAAGATTTTAAATCATCAATTAAAACCAACGCAGTTAAGTTATCAGCTCAACGGGCAGTTGATACAAGTGAATAGCCGGTTTATTCCTGAATTGGGGTGGTATTTAATTGTTGAGCAAAATGAAACTGCTGATTTACGCCCAGTGCAACATATGTTTCAGCTTAATTTATTGATTTCTGCATTGATTACTTTATTGGTTTTGTGTATTGCCATTTATAGTATTAACCGAAATCAGCGAAGCTTGGAGGCGTTGGCTTGTACTGATGGCTTAACGCAGTTATTGAATCGGCAGGCTTTTGAGGTGGTGTTGGGGCAAAAAAAAAACTGAGTTGGCGCGCCGCCCGCGTTCGCTGTCCGGTATTTTGATTGATATTGACTATTTTAAATTAATTAATGATGAATTTGGTCATCTGATCGGAGATGATGTGTTGCGCAAAGTGGCGGATATTTTGCGGCACACGGTGCGTACTGGCGATACATTGGCGCGTTGGGGCGGGGAAGAATTCATTATTTTATTGGATGATTGCCCACGGGTGATGGCGCTGGAGCTGGCTGAACGCTTGCGTTTGGCGGTCGCCAATTATGATTTTGCTTTGCCAAGACACACCCTAGTGACGATGAGCTTAGGTGTGGTTGAGTTGCAAGCCGGCGAAACTGAGACTGAATTTTTCCAGCGAGCTGACTTATTACTCTACGCAGCAAAATCAGCAGGCCGAAATTGCGTGATGGCCGATGCTTAGTGGACTCGTTTTGGTGTATTGATAGTTGGCCAGAAAAAGTTTGATATGACCATTTCTTGCTAGCTATTTATGATTCATCTTGTCATTGTCAATGTTCGTTCAATTTTGCGAAAACGATCAGCATTTGCAATTTAAGGAGTTTTAAATGCCAACATATCAGTTTTTTTAAAATAACTATCGAGGCGAGGAGCGAAACTCGCTATTTGCATACCGATCAAGATCAATTTATTGCCAATAAAGAGCTGTTGCTTGCTCAAGGGTTTGAAGTTGATGGCTATATAATATATGCCGCTAATGAAAATGATGCAATTGCAGTTTTTAATAGTGATATACCTTATGCGCAAATAGAGATATATAATCCAAATGCGGCTAATGATCTTGCCCATTTTGCTGAGGTCGTCAACAAGTGGATTAGTCGTCTAGTGAATAAATTTAAAAAATAGTGATTAGTATATCGATATAAATTTCCTCATCGATATCAGACAATAAATTAAAAGTCGGCCGCTTAAAATTTTATTGAAATTTTTTATAATCCGTTTCGGCCGAGTTGTTTTGGCGTTTTCCTCCGCAACGCCTTGGCTTGAGGGAATATTGCGAATGATTTTAGCTGTTTGACGTTTTAAGGTCATGGCCAATGAGCGTAGTGTTTTTTAGCAAAACATGCTGATTGTCCTTGCTGTTTCGTTGATTGTTGATCAGTTGCTTGGCAGGAGATCTTAGCGATGAAAGCGATTCTCTCGAACACGTCGAATACGGCGCTTATTTTGTCTGGCGGTGGCGCGCGGGCGGCTTATCAAGTCGGTGTGTTACTCGCGATAGCTAAAATATTGCCACGCGGTAGTCCAAATCCATTTCCGATTATCTGCGGAACTTCAGCGGGGGCGATTAATGCCGCGGCGATGGCGGTAGGGGCGGGAGATTTTCATCGTGCGGTGCTGCAATTGGCGCGGATGTGGCAAGGTTTGCGGGGGGAGTCGATTTATCTGGCTGATTTGCCGTATTTGAGCAAAACGGCAGCGCATTGGTTGTTGGCTTTATTGTGTGTGGTGGTTTGGGCGAGCGTAATCCACGCGCCTTTTTAGATAATGCGCCTTTGCGTGCTTTATTGAGCCGCGAAGTGGATTTTGGCCAAATTGAACAACATATTCAAAGTGGTGCATTACGTGCGGTGGCGATTTCGGCGCTGGGTTATAGCAGCGGGCAGTCGGTGTCTTTTTTTCAAGGTGCGGATGATTTGTCTGTTTGGTCGAGAGCGAAGCGAGTAGGGGTACGTACTGAGCTCAATGTCTCGCATTTAATGGCGTCTAGCGCTATACCGCTTATTTTTCCGGCCGAGCATATCCATCGTGAATATTTTGGTGATGGCTCAGTGCGGCAAATTGCCCCTTTGAGTCCGGCGATTCATTTGGGTGCTCGACGCGTGTTAGTCATAGGGGTCGCGCCGCATTCTGATCATGGACCGACGCGGCTGCATAGCCCGTCTTATCCCACCTTGGCGCAAGTGACGGGGCAACTGTTTAATAGTGTGTTTCTCGATAGTTTGGATACCGATTTGGAGCGGATGACGCGAATTAATCGAACCTTGTCTTATGTGCCGCTGGCCGCGCGGCTTACCGGTCAGTTAGAGCTGCACCCGATTGAGGTGTTGACTATTTCGCCATCCAAGCCGCTAGAAAAATTAACTTTAAGTTTTAGTCGGGATTTTCCATTGGGAATGCGGTTTTTATTGGGCGGCTTGGGGGCTTTTCGACGGCAGGGTTCGGTGGTGGCGAGTTATTTATTATTTAGTCAGGCGTATTTGCGGCAGTTGATTCGCTTGGGCTATCGAGATGCGATGGATAAAGAAGCTGAGCTGAGTGTTTTTTTTTGGCTGCAAATTCTAAGGCAAGCAGCGTAGAATAGTTATTTTCTATCTTGTCGGAGTTTGGGCATGGCTTGGTTGCGTTGGCGTGTGGGGTTTTTTGCTCTGTTTTTGCTCTGTGTCGGCATGATGGGGTTTGCACTTTATCACCAGTTTTATCAGTGGCTTATGCCATGTTTACTTTGTGTTTACGAACGCTTATTGGTTGTTACACTGGGTTTGCTGAGTTTGCTTGCGGCAATCTGGCAGCCAACTACCAGGCGCGGGGTGATGTGGTTTTCTGGCGTGTATGCCGCAGTGGCATTGTGGGGCGCAGGAATCACCGTGTGGCATTTAATGCTGCAATATGCGCCGGCAGAAACGGGGGTTAATTGTGCGTCTAGTTTGCCGTTTCCGATTGATTTAAATGCTTTACCTGCTTGGATTTCGGCGGTGATTCGTCCGGTTGGTGATTGCTCGGTCGTGGATTTTGCTTTGTTTGGAATGTCGATGCCATTTTGGCTGTTGGTGGCCTTTGTCGGCTTTTTAGTGCCTTTGTCGTATTTGGCTAAAATCCGTTTGCTTGAAATTCGTCGCCGAGGTCTGTGATATGACATTGACTGAATTACGTTACATCGTTGCTGTGGCGCGTGAGCGTCACTTTGGGCGTGCAGCCAATAGCTGTTTTGTATCGCAGCCGACGTTGTCGGTGGCCGTGAAAAAATTAGAAGAAGAGCTGGGTGTGGTGCTGTTTGAGCGCGCCGCCGGTGAGGTGACGGTAACGCCGAGCGGTGAGCGTATTGTTGAGCAGGCGCAGCGCGTGCTTGAAGAAGTGTCGATGGTGAAGCAGTTGGCCGAACAAGGGAAAGATCCATTGGCTGGGGCCTTGCGTTTGGGGGTAATTTACACCATTGGGCCGTATTTATTGCCGCATTTGATTCCGCAATTGCGCCGTATCGCGCCGCAAATGCAGTTATTGCTCGAAGAAGATTACACCGTGCGTTTGGCCGAAATGCTCAAGCAAGGCGAGATTGATCTGGCGATTTTGGCTGAGCCGTTTCACGAAGGCGGTATTTCTACCCAAGCGTTGTATGACGAAGATTTTATCGTGGCAACGCCTAAAGGGCACGAGTGGGAATTGCTCGAGTCGGTATCGTCTGAGCAATTGTCGGATGAAAATGTATTGTTGTTGTCGCCAGGTAATTGTTTTCGCGACCAAGTTTTGCAAACCTGCTCCGATTTAAATCGTGAAAGTATGTCGGTGGGGAGTTTGCAGCGGACATTGCAAGGCTCGTCATTAACGACGATTCGGCATATGGTCGCCGGTGGTATTGGTGTGACCGTATTGCCTGCGACGTCGGTGAGTGTGGCCGATGAGGCTTTGCTAACCTTACGTCCGTTCACAGGGCCAGTGCCTTCACGGCGCGTTATCTTGGCTTGGCGAAGGAATTTTCCACGTCAGGCGGCGATTGAAGCGGTGCGGCAAGCTTTGTTGCAATCGGATTTAGAGCCGATTCATCGTCTGCCGGATGCGCCGATTAATTCATAGTCTTTGATTAATTTCTTTGACTAATTGAAATCCACTGCAGCCGATTTTTTGATGCGCTATTGCGTTCTTAATACCGGCTCAATCCCGAGCTGTCGTAGTTTTTTTTACGGCGATATCGGCTTGTGATTTGCTCTTAAACGGGCCAATTTGCACTCGGGTTTCTAGGTAGGCCGGAATGCCTGCCGTTTGTAATTGTACGAGTAGTTTTTCGGCATTTTTCGCATGCAAAAAGACTCCGGCTTGAACGCTATAGCCTTGCTGCCCAGTGGTTGCTGCTGGGTAGTTATTGCTTGGTTTGACGGGTTGGCGAGCGGCCATTGGCGTTGGTGCATTCATTAGTGGTATGGGTAACGGATCTGGTTTGGGCGCGCTGCGCGTTTGCTCGGCCACGACGGCACGCTGTGCCGTTGCGCTTGGCTTGGGAGCCGGATTGCTAATGGCTTGAATCGGTGTTTGATTGTGACTGAGACTTGAGTTCGGACTCGGACTCGGACTCGGACTCGGACTCGGACTCGGACTGAGGGTAGGAGCGCTTGCCACTTCACTGCTGATGTTCGGATTGGGCGTTGCCGATTCGATCTCGGAGGCGGCAATGAGTGGCGTGAGGATTTTTGCTGTCTCCACATCACTGGCTATTTTAACTTCAGGTACCGCATTTTTTCGTTCTTGATCAAACCATGCAATGGCAGCAAGTACAATGCCGATCAATGCGGCAGCGATGCCGAGTCGCCACAAGAGTTGGGTTTTTAATTGCTGCTGTTCTTTCTGCTGCAAGATGGGGTCAAGTCCATCACTCATCTGTCAGGTGCTCGCTATGGTGTTATACTGTTGGGCTATTTGCCTCAGATTTAAGGCTTCAAGTCGGTTGCTCAAACTCCCTGTGTTGCGGCGAGGTGGATACGATGTGATCCATTTTTTGTGTTGCCGCTGATTACGGGAGCTTAAATAGGGCTTGAATTCGGTCTTCGTGAAATAAATATAATTCGCACGAGGCTAGCTTAAATTACATTATGCTGCAAAGTTTCTTTCGTTAAATTGAAAATAACGACTCACACTGGAGATAAAAATGGCTGTTGAACGTACCCTATCGATTATTAAACCTGACGCTGTTGCAAAAATGTCATTGGTAAAATTTATGATCGTTTTTGAAACTGCGGGTTTAAAAATCGCTGCGGCGAAACTAAAGCACCTAACACGTGCCGAAGCTGAAGGCTTTTACGCAGTACATAAAGAGCGTCCTTTCTTTGGCGCTTTGGTTGAATTCATGATTTCAGGTCCAGTCATGATTCAAGTGCTTGAAGGCGAAAACGCGATGAAATTGAATCGCGATTTGATGGGCGCAACCAATCCAAAAGATGCCGCTGCCGGTACGATTCGTGCGGACTTTGCCGATAGTATTGATGCCAATGCAGTACACGGCTCAGATAGTTTGGAAAATGCCGCAATTGAAATCGCTTATTTTTTCGATGCAGCTGAAGTGTACGCACGTTAAGTTTTAGCTTGTAAGTAGTGGTGGTAAAGACGCTCGCTTGGCTCGCTAAGCGAGCGTCACTGATGAAATAAATGGCGTAAGCCTTGGTGGATAAAGACATGGCAATAAATTTGTTGGATTACGATGCGGAGCGTCTAGGCCAATTGATGGTACAACTCGGTGAAAAGCCGTTTCGTGCCAAACAACTGATGAAGTGGATTCATCAGCGCGGCGTAGCGGATTTCGATGCGATGAGTGATATCGCTAAATCGTTTCGGCAAAAATTAGCTGTCGATGCCTGTATTGCACCACCGGCGATGATGGCCGAACAAATTGCCAAAGATGGCACCCGCAAATGGTTGTTGGATGTGGGCACGGGTAACGGGGTTGAAGCGGTGTTTATTCCCGAAGATGACCGCGGTACTTTATGTGTTTCTAGTCAGGTGGGCTGCGCGCTCGATTGCACTTTTTGCTCGACGGCACGACAAGGATTTAACCGTAATTTATCGACTGCTGAGATTATTGGGCAGTTATGGTGGGCCAATCGCCGCCTCTCTTTTGATGCGGCGCGTGTTGGTACTGCGACCAATGACGATACCCGGATTGTATCGAATGTGGTCATGATGGGCATGGGTGAACCACTGGCCAATTATGATAATGTGGTTGCTGCGATGCGTTTGATGCTGGATGACAATGCGTATGGCTTGTCACGCCGCCGCGTGACCTTATCGACCTCCGGCATGGTGCCGCAAATGGATAAGCTGCGCGAAGATTGTCCTGTTGCGTTGGCAGTGAGTTTGCATGCGCCGAACGACTCCATTCGCGATCAAATTGTGCCGATTAATAAAAAATATCCACTCAAACAATTGATGGATGCGTGCAATCGTTATTTAGAAAAAGCACCGCGTGATTTTATTACTTTTGAATATGTGATGCTTGATGGCATCAATGATAAGCCTGAGCATGCGCATCAATTGGCGGCATTGGCGCGATCGACTTCGTGTAAGTTTAATTTGATTCCGTTTAATCCGTTTCCTAATGCCGGTTATCAGCGTTCAAGTCGTGAAGCAATTCATCGTTTCCGCGATATTTTATTGCAAGCGGGTTACATCGTGACCGTGCGTAAAACGCGTGGCGATGATATTGATGCCGCTTGCGGGCAATTGGCAGGGCAGGTTTTGGACAAAACCCGCCGCACCGAAAAAATGCTCGAAACTCGGCCAATTATTTTTAAATCAGGAGGCGATGCGTGAAAAATACTTTATTGCTAGTGGCGTTGTGTCTTGGCCTAAGTCATTTTGCACTGGCGAATGAAGATTCTCGCGCAAGCGTTAGAACGCGACTCGCGTCCGAATATTATAAAGTGGGGCAGTACCCCATTGCTGTGGATGAAGCCAAAAAAGCCATTGCCGCCGATGCCAAATATGTCTTGGCTTACAATGTGATGGCTTTGTCGTATTGGGCTTTGGGTGATAAAACCACTGCGGCTGATATTTTTAAGCAGGCTTTAAAGATCGAGCCGAATAATTCAGATGTGAATCACAATTACGCGAATTTTCTTTGCGCTAATGGTCAGGTTCAGCAAGCTGAAACCCATTTTAATACCGCGCTCAGCGATCCTTTGTATCCAACGCCAGAAAATACCATGATGGCTGCGGCCAATTGCGCTTTAAGTAATCAAGATAATGCTTTGGCTGCGCAGTGGTATAAAAAAATTCTGATACAAAGACCAAATTATTTACAAGCTAAATTTCAGCTGAGTAATTTAATGTTAAAGTCGGGGGACTTGCCTGAGGCAAAGCGTTTGTTTGTTGATCTATATCGATCAAGTAAGCCAACCCCCGTTGAATTGTTATGGCTGGGTGTGAGAATCGAGCGTGCCATTGGCAATAAAACCGCCGAGCAACGCTATGCCAAAGAATTACTCAGCGCTTTCCCCGATTCAGTAGAAGCCACTAAGTTACAGATTGGAAAATATGACTGATCAGTTTGAATCTTCATCGACCGCAAGCTTGTTGCCTGCAGGTCGACAATTACGCAATGCACGAGAAGCTTTAGAATTAAGTCCAGAGCAAGTTGCTAATCAATTAAAACTTGCGGTACGCCAAGTGCTGGCGATTGAGCAAGAAGCCTTTGATGAATTGCCAAGCAATTTATTTATCCGAGGTTTTGTGCGTAATTATGCGCGGCTGGTGCATTTAGATCCTGAGCCTTTGCTGGAGTATTTGGCACAGGTGTTGCCTGCAGAGCAAGTGTCGACCACCTTGCTGGATGCGCCTTTGGAAACCAATGGCACGATTCCATTTAAAAGTAAGCGTCGGCGTCAACCATCAGCAATTGTATTGATGGGCGTATTGGGCTTGGCTTTGGGGGTAGCGGGCGTATTTTGGTATTTGCAGCAACCGGCCCATCCTGAGCTGGCTTTGCCAGAGATGGAAAGCCAACCGATTGTGGATGTGGATCCGGCATCTGCAGTACAAGAAGAAGTTATTGTCGCCAGTGGCCGCCAGTGCAATTGCGCCAGCGAGCGCACCACAAGCAGCCTTGCCGGTTGCTAGTGCACCACAGGTTCAAAAAACCGTTACGGTTCCCGCTAGTGCAGCATCGGTAGTGGCTGAAGCGCATTCAATTAAAATCACCTCGCAGACCGATAGCTGGGTGCAAATTGTGGATGCTAATGGCAATAAAGTGTTGTCCGAGATTATTCGTCCGGGTTACGAGCGCGTGGTGGCCGGTGTGCCGCCTTATCGCGTTAAGGTCGGTAACGCCCCAAAAAACCCAATTGTATTTTAATGGTCAAAATGTGGATTTGAGTGCTTATCTCAAGCCCGGTTCTGATGTGGTTAATATGGAATTGAAATAATCGTATGTCGAGCCTGATTACACGTCGTAAAACCCGTCAAGTTCAAGTCGGCCATGTTTGGGTCGGTAGTGATCATCCTGTCGTCGTGCAGTCGATGACTAATACTGATACGGCCGATGCTGAAGGCACGGCAAGACAGAATTTTTGAATTGTGGCGCGCCGGTTCTGAGGTGGTACGTATCACCGTGAATAGCCCAGAAGCCGCAGCTCAAGTTGCCAATATTAAAACCAAGTTAGAGAACTGGGGTTGTAAAGTTCCGTTGGTTGGCGACTTTCATTACAATGGCGATCGCTTATTGCGTGATTACCCCGACTGCGCACAGGCCTTGGCGAAATACCGGATTAATCCGGGTAATGTTGGTAAAGGCAGTAAACGCGACGAAAAATTTGCGTCGATGATTGAAAAAGCCATCGAGTATAAAAAAGCGGTGCGCATTGGCGTGAACTGGGGATCGCTTGATCAAAGCATTGCTGCGCGGATGATGGACGAAAATAGCAAGCGCTCTAAACCACTCAGTGCGGATGCAGTGATGCGCGAAGCATTGATTGTGTCTGCGCTCGAATCGGCTGAGCAAGCAGTGAAGTGGGGCTTATCACCCGATCAAATTTTGCTGTCGTGCAAAGTGTCCCATGTGCAAGATTTTGATCGCGGTATACCGCGATTTGGGTGCGCGCTGTGATTACCCATTGCATTTGGGTTTGACTGAAGCGGGCATGGGTAGCAAAGGGATTGTGGCATCGAGCGCTGCTTTGGCGATTTTGATGCAAGAAGGCATTGGTGACACGATTCGGATTTCGTTGACGCCAGAACCTAATGGCGATCGCACGAAAGAAGTGATTGTGGCACAAGAGTTATTGCAAACCATGGGTTTGCGTAGTTTTACGCCATTGGTTACGGCTTGCCCTGGTTGTGGTCGTACCACGTCGACTGTGTTTCAAGAGTTGGCACAAGACATTCAAAGCTTTTTGCGTGAAAAAATGCCGGTGTGGCGTAAAGACTATCCGGGTGTAGAAGAAATGAAAGTCGCAGTCATGGGCTGTGTGGTCAATGGGCCGGGTGAATCTAAGCTGGCCGATATTGGGATTAGTTTGCCGGGTACCGGTGAAGTGCCAGTGTGTCCGGTGTATATCGATGGCGAAAAAGACGTCACGCTCAAGGGTGAGCATGTGGCTGTGGAGTTTCAGGCCATTGTTGAGCGCTATGTGATGACGCATTACGCTGTGGGTGGTTCAAAACGGCGTGAACAAGCAGCAAAAATTATTCCATTAACTTCAATTTGAATGGGTAATGCTCTGTAGCCTTTTTAATTATTGGGCTGCAATCAAATACCCTTTCTTGATTTAATTTAAAGTTTATAAAAATATGGCTCAAACCATCCAAGGTATTCGCGGCATGAATGATGTTCTGCCGCAAGAATCAAGTCGCTGGCAGTTTTTTGAACAAGTTACACGTGAATGGCTAGCCGCCTATGGCTATAGCCAGATTCGGATGCCGATTGTTGAATCAACGCATTTGTTTATTCGAGGTGTTGGTGAGCATACCGATATCGTTGAAAAAGAAATGTACGCCTTTGAAGACAGCCTTAACGGTGAAAAACTGACGCTGCGCCCAGAAGGGACCGCCGGTTGTGTGCGAGCCTGCATTGAACACGGCTTACTTTACAATCAAACCCAGCGTTTGTGGTACACCGGGCCGATGTTCCGTCATGAGCGTCCACAAAAGGGACGCTATCGTCAGTTTCATCAGATGGGTATTGAGGCATTTGGTTTTTCAACGCCGGATGTCGATGCCGAGGTGATTGTGATGCTGGCCGATTTATGGCCACGTCTTGGTTTGAGCGGAATGAGTTTAGAACTCAATTCTTTGGGCGATATTGAAGAGCGCGCGGCACACCGCGCCCAGTTGATTCAATATTTGGAAGGGTATGTCGATATCCTCGATGAAGATAGCAAGCGCCGGCTCTATACCAACCCATTGCGCGTTTTGGATACCAAAAATCCAGCCTTGCAACAAATGGCTGAAAATGCCCCGCAACTGATCGACTTTTTGGGTGAAGCATCAAAAACACACTTTGAAACCGTCAAAGCCTTGCTCGACGATGCAGGGATTGCGTATACCCTAAATCCACGGTTAGTGCGTGGCCTCGATTATTATAATCGTACCGTTTTTTGAATGGACGACAACGCAATTGGGCGCGCAAAGTACCGTGGCTGCCGGTGGTCGTTATGATGGTTTGGTTGAACAATTGGGCGGTAAGCCTTGCCCGGCGGTTGGATTTGCGATCGGTATTGAGCGCTTAATGTTGCTATTGGAAATCAACGAAGTCGTGATTCCAGTACAGTTGCCAGATGCTTACGTGGTTCATCAAGGCGAAGCCGCAGCGAGAAATGCATTTGCCGTGGCGCGTCAATTGCGCGCAGCAGGCTTGAATGTCATTTATCATGGCGGCAGTGGCAGTTTTAAATCGCAATTTAAAAAAGCCGATCAATCAGGTGCACGTTTTGCCGTGGTGATTGGTGAGGGTGAAGTAGCGTCACAGACCGTTAATTTAAAAACACTGACCGGCGAGCAGCAAGGCAAACAAGAAATCGTGCAGCAAGATCAGTTAGCACAAGTGATTCGCAGTATTTAATTTATTCAGGGGATAACCATGGCCGCATTTGATTTACAAGAACAAGAACAAATCGCCACCATGAAAGACTGGTGGCAAAACTGGGGTAAATGGTTGGCGCTTGGGATTGCGGCATTTTTGATTTCGTTTGCCGCGTGGAAGGGCTGGCAAGGCTGGCAAAAGCAGCAAATTGCGAAGGCTGCTGAAGTCTATGCGCAAATTGAAAACAATTTAACTGACGATGGCAAATTTAAAACGGGTGTTTTGCTATTGAAAAATGATTACAGCAAAACGCCTTATGCGCCCCGTGCCGCTTTAATTGCCGCCAAATTGGATTATCTCAAGGGTGATGCAGCGGCTTCACGCACTGAGTTAACTTGGGTGATTGAGCATAGTCAGGAAGCGGCATTGCGCGATACAGCGCGCTTGCGATTAGCCAGTATTTTGGCGGAAGAGAAAAAATATCCTGAAGCGTTGGTATTGCTGAAAACGCCAGAAGAAGACGCTTTTTTCTCCGCTTTACGCCGAACTTCGCGGTGATATTTTGCAAGCACAAGGCCAAACTGCGGCTGCCGCTGATGCCTATCGCCAAGCCATTGCCAAGCTGCCAAAAGACGCACCGAATTTGAAATTAGTAGAAATTAAATTGGATGTATTGGGAGATAAGTAAGCATGAAATGCCTTCGTCCATTATTGCTACTCAGCGTCTTTAGCATTAGTGCTTGTAGTACTACGAGTAATGCGCCTGAACCTGCCAAGTTGCCTGTTGTTACGACAACAGCAAATATCAAGATTGATTGGAAGTCCTCTGTCGGTGGGAAAACAGAGTATCGTTTTCAGCCCGCTTTTAATGGTGAAATTGATTGCTGCTGTGGGTGGCGATAATGAATTGGCGTTGTTTGAGCGCGCGAATGGCAAAAAACGTTGGCAAATTAAAATTGCGCAACCCGTTGCTGGTGGTGTCGGTATATCGGGTGGTGTGATTGCGGTTGGTAGCCGCAATGGCGATGTGTTGACGTATGATTTAAACGGTCAACCGATTTGGTCGGCTAAAGTCACGAGTGAGGTGATTTCTGCCCCTGTTGTGAGTGATGACTTGGTCATTGTGCGCTCTGGCGATGGCAAAGTGAGTGCTTTTTCTGCGGATAAAGGCGAATTAAAATGGATTTATCAGCGTCCACAACCGGCTTTATTGTTACGTAATTATGCGCCGCCCGTGGTTGCTGACGGCGTGGTGTATGTGGGGCAGGCTGCCGGACGTTTGACCGCAATTTCGATCGCAGATGGTCGTGTCCTCTGGGAAGCACCCGTCGCTTTGCCGCGTGGAGCGAGTGAGCTCGAGCGAGTGACTGATATTGTTGCGCCACCCGTGGTGCGTGGCGATATGGTTTGTGCCGTGGCTTTCCAAGGGCGTGTTGCTTGTCTAGGCGCTAAGCAAGGCAATTTGCTATGGACGCGTGAAATTTCCAGCTGGACGGGCTTAGCGATTGATAGTCAAAACGTGTATGTTACCGACGCCAAGGGACAAATTAATGCCTTTGAACGTACAACAGGCCGCAGTATTTGGCGCCAAGATTTATTAGCTAACCGCTTAGTTTCTGCGCCAGCGATGTTGGCTGGCAATATTTTAGTCGGTGATTTAGATGGTTATATCCATGTTGTAAACCCAGAAGATGGTCGCTTTGTTGGGCAATTGCCCACCGATGGTGGCCGCATTTATTTAGCACCGCAATCTGATAGCTCGCAAGCGATTGTTCAGACCGGAAAAGGCAGTATTTATCTGCTCAGCACTCAGTAATACCCATCGACATTAGGGCGGCGCAGTTGCGCCGTCATATGGATGGAATAAGGAATTGAATTGAAACCAACTATTGCCCTCGTCGGGCGCCCCAATGTGGGCAAATCAACACTATTTAATCGTTTAACCAAAACTCGTGATGCTTTGGTGGCCGATCAGCCTGGCCTGACGCGTGATCGTCACTATGGTCATGGTAAAGTTGGAGAGAAACCTTACTTGGTGATCGATACCGGTGGATTTGAACCGGTTATTGATGAAGGTATTATGTTTGAAATGGCTAAGCAAACCTTGCAAGCCATTGATGAAGCTGATGCCATTGTGTTTATTGTTGACGGACGTAATGGCTTAACACCACAAGACAAAATGATTGCCAATCGTTTGCGTCAAGGTGATCGCCCTGTTTGGGTGGCGGTCAATAAAATTGAAGGTATGAATAGTGCGGTGATGACCGCCGAGTTTCATGAGTTCGGTTTAGGTGATCCGGTTGCGATTTCAGCCTCGCATGGCGAGGGTGTTCGTCACCTGATTAATGAAATCTTGGAAGGATTCCCAGATCCTGAGCCAGAAGAAGAACAAACACACCCTAAATTTGCCATCGTGGGTCGTCCAAACGTGGGCAAGTCAACCTTGGTGAACGCCATTCTTGGTGAAGAGCGCGTAATTGCTTTTGATGCCCCAGGTACAACTCGTGATTCAGTGGCTATTGATTTTGAACGAAATGGCTCCAAACTATACGGTAATTGATACTGCCGGTGTGCGTCGCCGCGGTAAGGTGACCGATATGATCGAAAAGTTTTCGGTCATTAAAACCATGCAAGCGATTGAAGATTGCAATGTGGTGATTTTAGTTTTGGATGCAACGCAAGATGTATCGGATCAAGACGGTAAGATTGCTGGCTTTGTTTTAGAGTCAGGTCGTGCTTTGGTCGTCGCCATTAATAAATGGGACTCGGCCAATTTAGAGCAGCGTGAAATTATTAAACGCGATATGGCGCGCAAGCTCGCTTTCCTCGATTTTGCGAAGTATCACTATATTTCGGCTTTGCAAGGTAGTGGTGTTGGTGATTTGTTTGGTTCAATTAATCAAGCCTATGATGCGGCGATGATTAAGATTCCTACGCCAAAACTAACACGTGCATTGCAGTTGGCAATGGAGCGTCAACAACCGCCATTGGCCGGTAAGATTCGTCCAAAAATGCGTTATGCTCACCAAGGTGGTAGTAATCCGCCGGTTGTGATTATTCACGGTAACGCTTTGGAAGCAGTTCATGCATCATATTGGCGTTATTTAGAGCATTTCTTTATTAAAACCTTTAAGTTGCAAGGTACGCCTTTGCGGGTGCAGTTTAAAAAGACTGATAATCCATTTGAAGGCAAAGAAGCGCCAAATCGTGGACGTCGTGGTCCACAAAGTGCAAAAAATGCACTAAAAAAGCGCTAAAAATTGCGTTATAGTACTAAGCTGCCAATAATTGTATTGTCGGTGTAAGATGTTCCAAGCGAAACCGTACAGACGGAAAACTAATAACAAGTCGGAGAATAATAATGAGTGCTAAGGGACAAATGCTGCAAGATCCGTTTTTAAATATCTTGCGTAAAGAACACGTGCCCGTTTCAATCTACTTGGTCAATGGCATTAAATTGCAGGGGCAAATTGAATCATTTGATCAGTATGTTGTATTGCTTCGCAATACGGTGACTCAGATGGTTTATAAGCATGCTATTTCAACGGTTGTTCCTTCTCGTGCGGTGAATGTGCCGCATGATAATCCTGCCGCAGCCAGTGCAGAAAGCTAATTAGATCGAGCATTCGTTAGCCCCGAAGGCTTCGCTTTTCGGGGTTTTATCTTGCGCGGCGTTTTGTTTTTCTGGAAGTGAAGAGGTATGCATGTTTGAACGCCATCAGGGCGGTGATGAAGCAATTTTGGTTTGTCTGGATTTTGGCGAAGCTGATTTTGCCGACAGTCAAGAAGAATTCATCGAGTTAGTGAAGTCCGCTGGAGTTCATCCACTGGCGGTTATTCAAGGTAAGCGTCAGCGGCCAGACCCAGCTTATTTTTGTGGTAGTGGCAAAGCGGATGAAATTGCTGAGGCGGTTTTAGCGCATGACGCAGGGTTGGTGATTTTTAATCATCAATTATCCCCAGGCCAAGAGCGAAATCTTGAAAGTAAAGTCAAGTGTCGAGTGCTCGATCGTACCACCTTGATTCTGGATATTTTTGCGCAACGTGCGCGAACTTCTGAAGGTAAGTTGCAAGTCGAGTTAGCGCAGTTAGCGCACATCCAAACGCGATTAATTCGCGGCTGGACTCATCTGGAACGCCAAAAGGGTGGGGTGGGTTTGCGTGGGCCGGGTGAAACGCAGCTCGAAACTGACCGGCGCTTAATTGGGATTCGAGTTAAGCGCTTGAAAGATCAGTTGCTGATTGTGCAAAAGCAGCGCGCGACACAAAGAAAGCGACGAGATCGATCTGGACAGTTCACCGTTTCAATTGTTGGTTATACCAATGCTGGAAAATCAACGCTATTTAATGCATTAACCAAAGCAAAGCTCTACGCAGCAGATCAACTTTTTGCGACGCTAGATACTACCAGCCGCAAGTTATACATCGATGCTGATCATTCGGTGGTGATCTCCGATACTGTTGGTTTTATTCGCGATTTGCCTCACACCTTGGTAGCGGCATTTCGTGCAACTTTAGAAGAAACGATTGAAGCGGATGTGTTATTGCACGTGGTTGATATCAATCATTCAATGCGTGATTTGCAAATTAGTGAAGTCAATAAAGTATTAACTGAAATTGGTGCGGAACATATACCGCAGTTGATGGTCTTTAATAAGATTGATCAGCGTGATTTGGCTGCCGAAGTTGAACGTGACGAATATGGTAGTATTCGCAGCGTTAAATTAAGCGCCTTGCGTGGCGAAGGATTAAATCTTTTGCGCGAAGCACTGGTTGAAGCGATGAATCAAACCGTTAAGGAAGATAAATGAGTCAAAATGATCCGCAATGGGGTGGTGACCGAAATAAAAAAGGTGGTCCACCGAATTTGGATGAGATTTTTCGTAATATCATCAATAAAATCAATGCTTTGCTCGGTAATAAAATCCCTCAAAATAATGCGCCAGTGAATCCATCATCTGGCTCTGGTGCGACTGGGGTATTTGTTGTTTTGGGTGCTTTGTTGGCGTTGTGGCTGGCATCGGGTACTTACATGGTCGACGAGCGTGAAGATGCAGTGGTAACTCGCTTTGGTAAGTATGTTGAAACCGTGGTTCACCCTGGTTTGCACTGGCATTTGCCGTATCCGATTGAATCGCGCGAATTGGTGAATATGACCGAAATTCGCAGTCTTGATGTCGGCGTGCGTGGCGATGCGGGTTCAAATAGTGAAGCCTCATTGATGCTGACTTCTGACCAGAACATTATTCAGATTCAATTGGAAGTGCAGTACACCCTCAATTCAGCGAAAGACTTCTTGTTTGATAATCGTTTTATTGACGGCGGTCGTGATGTTGTAAAGCAAACGGCTGAATCAGCCATTCGTGAAGTGGTTGGCCGCAATAAAGTGGATTACGTCCTCAATGAAGGTCGTGGCAAGATTGCAGAAGACACCAAAGAAATTATGCAGTCGCTGCTGAATCGCTATGGCACAGGGATGACGATTGCACGGGTGAATATTTCGGATGTGCAACCGCCTGAACAGGTACAAGCTGCTTTTGCCGATGCCGTTAAAGCCCGTCAAGACAAATCGCGATTGATTAACGAAGGTACTGCTTACGCCAATGACGTGATTCCAAAAGCTAGCGGTATGGCTGCTCGTTTGAATGAAGAGGCAGAAGGCTATCGTGAGCAAATTGTTGCTCGAGCAGAGGGTGATGCCTCACGCTTTAAACAAATCGCCGCTGAATATGTGAAATCACCACAAGTTACGCGTGACCGTATGTATTTAGATGCAATGCAAAGCATGTATCAAAACACGACCAAAGTTTTGGTTGATCAAAAGGCCGGTGGTAGTTTGTTGTATCTACCTTTGGATAAATTGATGCAAATGAATGGCGCAGCTGCATCGGTTAATGCGGACGCAGCCAAACCAGCGGCAACGTCTTCGGCTCCTGTAGCTGTTAATTCTGAAACCCCAGCAAATCGCGTTAATCGCGGTGAGCGTGACGGTCGTTAAGGAGGAAGGCAAATGAATCGTATTCTTCCTGTGTTATCAGCGGTAATGCTGGTGTTATTTTTAGCTTCATTGTGTTTGTTTACTGTAGATCAACGTCAATATGCCGTGATTTTCCAGTTTTCTGAAGCTAAACGGGTCATTAAAGATCCTGGTATTCATTTCAAATTACCCTTTGTACAAGATGTTCGTTATTTTGATAAGCGCATTCAAACCATCGATGAGAATATGCCTGCACGGATTCAAACCATTGAAAAAATGAATGTGAATGTAAATAGCTACATCAAATACCAGATTTTCGATGTAGAGAAATACTACAAAGCAGTCGGTATGGATGAGCGCAAAGCGGTAGATCGACTTCGCAATACCGTGAACAACATGCTGCGTGATGAATTTGGTAAGCACACCGTACAAGATGTGATTTCGGGCAAACGCGATAAGGTGATGGAATATGTTGGCAAAGTGGCCAATATTGATGCCGAACGTATTGGTATCCGTGTCATTGATGTCCGTATCAAACAAGTTGATTTTGAGCCAAGCACTTTAAACTCTCGGTGTATGAGCGGATGCAATCTGAGCGTAAAGCCGTGGCCAATCAATTACGTGCAGAAGGTAGTGCTGATGCTGAAAAAATTAAAGCCGATGCTGATAAACAGCGCGAAGTAATCATGGCAGATGCGTATAATAAGGCGCAGCAACTTAAGGGTGCTGGTGATGCTAAGGCGGCAGCGATATACTCGGATGCTTATGGCAAAACCCCTGAGTTCTATGCTTTTTATAAGAGTCTAGATGCTTACAAACAAAGTTTTGGTAAGAAAAGCGACTTAATGGTGGTTGATCCAAGTTCGGACTTTTTCAAATACATGAAAAATCCACGTGCTGGATCAGGCAAATAAGTTTGTTGTGTAACGGTTGTTGTTTTATTAGGGCTTGGGGCTAATACCTTTTAAAGGTATTATGCCCTTTGCCTTGTCTGCCATTGGGTGTGCAAGTGGATTAAAAATTGCCGCCATGAGTGATCGCCAAATATGAGTTTTGGATTTCGCTTGCTAATGGTTGGCGTATTGATTTCGCTGGTGGTGTAGTAGGTATTGCTACCCATATCTTGTTTTACGCCCGCTCTGTGGGGATACCGCAGGCGGGCATTTGATTTGTCTGGACTATGCGCAACTGGATCCTACCCGAATACATTTCCGATGTACTCCCTATGGAGTCGCGTCAACTTGAAACGCTACGTCGTTCCTTACTCGATCTTTATGCTCGGTATGGCTATGAGCAAGTTGAGCCACCACTGGTTGAGTATGTCGAATCACTCTTTACGCAAGACGATAGCGCACTCGATTTAAAAACCTTTAAATTGGTCGATGAGTTGTCGGGCCGTCAAATGGGCTTGCGTGCCGACATCACGCCGCAAGTAGCACGAATTGACGCGCATATCTTGAATCGCAAAGGTGTTGCGCGCTTGTGCTATGCCGGATCGGTAGTGACCACGCGACCAGATGGCTTGATGTCGAATCGTCAGCCGCGTCAAATCGGTGCTGAAATTTATGGCTGTGCCAGTATTGGTGCGGATATTGAAGCCATCGAATTAATGTTTGCCAGTTTGGCTTTAACTGGCGTGACTGATTTTTGTCTTGAGATTGGACACATCGGTTTATTTAACGCGATGGCCGATGTAGCGCATTGGCCAAATGATGCTAGACAAGCGGCATTTAACGCTTTGCAGCAAAAAGATGTACCGGCATTAGAAGCGCTGACTGCCGATTTATCACCCGAGTTGCGCCAAGGCATTTTGGCTTTGCCACTTTGCTATGGTGGCAGCGATGTGCTGGTTCGCGCTCGTCAAGCCTTGCCTGCCATTGATGCGGTCACTGCGGCATTAGATGCTTTGCATGAATTAGAAGCCGCATTGCTCAATCGCGGCATGACTGTGCGCTTTGATTTGGCCGAATCGCCAGGTAGTTACTACCATACCGGTTTAGTATTTAATGCTTACGCCAATGGCTTTGCTAGCGCAGTAGCGCGCGGTGGGCGCTATGATCGTGTCGGTGGAAAAATTTGGCCGCTCACGTCCTGCTACTGGGTTTAGTTTAGATTTACGTGCCTTGACTTCATTGCCATTTCCGACGCATCAGGCTGCGATCTTAGCGCCGCAAACTGATGATATGGCTTTGATTTCTGCGATACGCGCATTACGTAATGCCGGTGAAATTGTGATCGTAGATTTGGGTGTTGATGTCACAGAAGTGCATATTAACCGCTCATTGCAATTGATTAATGGTCAATGGCAGGTTGTGCCATTGCAATAAATTGGTGTTTTCCCTGTAAAGGGCTGGCTCATTGAGCATTTTAAAGTTAAAGTTCGGGCGCGTTGCGTTGCTGTTGCGACGATAGCCATTGTTTTGAATAGCATTGAGGTTTGGAAATGAGCAAAAATGTCGTCGTAATCGGCACACAATGGGGTGACGAGGGTAAGGGTAAGATTGTTGACTGGTTAACGGATCACGCCCAAGGTGTGGTGCGCTTTCAAGGCGGTCATAACGCAGGCCATACATTGTGGGTTGGCGGTAAAAAAACAGTTTTGCGCTTGATTCCATCGGGCATCTTGCATGCAGGTAAAGCCTGCTTTATCGGTAATGGCGTGGTGATTTCTCCGACGGCCTTGCTGCAAGAAATTGATGAGCTTAGCGCAGCCGGCATTGACGTTGCCAGCCGTTTGACCATTTCTGAAGCTTGCCCATTGATTTTGCCGTACCACATTGCCATCGACCAAGCGCGTGAAGCAGCGAAGGGCGAGAAAAAAATTGGCACGACAGGTCGTGGTATTGGCCCAGCGTACGAAGACAAAGTGGCGCGTCGCTCAATTCGCGTGCAAGATTTATACCATCCTGAACGTTTCGCCGCTAAATTGCTGGAAAACCTCGATTGGTACAACTTTGCATTGAAGAACTACTTCAACGCACCGACGCTCGATTTCCAAACTGTTTACGATGAAACCATGGCCTACGCCGAGCGCATTCGCCCAATGGTTGGCGATGTATCGCGTACCTGTATGACATGAATAAAGCTGGCGAGCCATTGTTGTTTGAGGGCGCGCAAGGTACCTTGCTTGACGTCGATCACGGTACTTACCCATTTGTGACTTCAAGTAACTGTGTTGCCGGTGCTGCTGCGCCGGGCGCAGGCGTGGCACCACAAATGTTGCAATACGTATTGGGTATCGTGAAGGCCTACACCACTCGCGTTGGCTCTGGCCCATTCCCGACTGAATTGTTCGACGACGTTGGCGCTGGCTTGGCTGAACGCGGTCACGAGTTCGGTTCGGTAACGGGTCGTGCACGTCGTTGTGGTTGGTTTGACGCTGCCGCGCTGAAACGTTCAATTCAAATCAACGGTGTTTCAGGTTTGTGTGTGACCAAACTTGACGTGATGGATTCGATCGAAACCATTAAATTGTGTACTGGTTATATGTTGAATGGCAAAGCCATCGACATCTTGCCAATTGGCGCAGAAAACATTGCCTTGTGCGAGCCAATCTACGAAGAAATGCCAGGTTGGTCTGAATCGACATTCGGCGTGAAAAAATTCGAAGAATTGCCATTGAACGCGCAAAACTATCTGAAACGCATCGCAGAAATCTGCGAAGCGCCAATCGCTATTATTTCGACTGGCCCAGATCGCGACGAAACCATCGTTCTGCAACACCCATACCAAGACTAATCATCTGTGTATATGAAAAAACCGCTGTGGTTACAGCGGTTTTTTTTACGTCTGGGCTTTGGACGCAAATAAATAGATTTATTAATCCGCCACTTTACTAAACCGTGCGAGAGGAGCGCCATCAATGATCATGTTCTCTACAAACATTGAGTACGGTCGCACCCACAAAGCGCCTTCGCCATACAGCGGCCGATACACTACCAGCCATTCTTCCGTTTCGCTGTGGATGGCCAAATCAATCACTTGATAACGATTACCTTTGTAATGCTGATATTCGCCAAGGGCGAGTTCTGGACGTGGAGTCATGGGTATTGCTCTCTAAGTTTTATTTAATAGTGGCTATAAGCAGATACATACTAAAAGACATATGCTGCTGATTTGTTATTGATCTTACTTTAGTGTTTTTTGATCAATATTTCACAACGCGTGCTTGTTGCGATAATTTCAGCCTCGCCACCGATTGGGAAGGTGATTTGTGGTGTTGTATGTCCAAAATCAAGGTTGCATATGACAGGGATTGAATTCAATTCAGGTTTTGAGTGAATCAGTTTACAAATTTGTTCGAGCGTAATCTGTGACGCTGTTTGAAACCGACCAATCACAATACCTTTTACAGAGTAAAATGATTTTAGATGGATGATAGATTGTAAATTACGGTCAAATTCACTGAGTGTATTCTGCTCCAGCAGATTATCTTCCTCGAGGAATAAAATTGCATTTTCTGGTTCTGGTAAAAAGCAACTGCCTTGCAATAAATTGAAAGTGCATAAGTTTCCACCAACAATCGTTCCTGATGCTTGGCCTGTATTAATGACCTGATATCCTGTGTTGGGATAAAAATCACGTTGATCTTGATTGATGTACCACTCATCATCCGACCAATATTGGGATGGCGTGATTGAATATCCATTCTCACTCATTAAACATTTTTTTAAAATATTCGATGGTGTAATCAAGTCCTTGCGCCATGCCTAATGTCGAAAAATGTGGCCCGTTATAGGTAATGAGCTCTGTTTTTGTATAAATGGCATTGCTTAAAGCCGTGATGTCTGAAAATCCACACAGTATTTTGGGGTTAGATTTGATGATTGAATAATCAATTTTATTCAGTAATTGATTTGAGTTGTGGCCGCCAATTGCAGTCAAAATACCTTTAACGGTTTTATCAGAAAACGCAGTATGCAGATCGTCAATTCTGGCTTCAATCGATGATGAGTGAAACTCATCCATTTGATGGCAATTTTTAGAAAAACAAACTTCTAAGCCGATTTCATTGAGCCTTGTAGTGGCGAGTTCGATCACGTGCTGAGAAATGATGCCAAGGCTTCTTTGATGGTGCAATCACACAGATTTTATCGCCGAGCTTCAATTTGTCTCCTGTCATTTGTTCCTCTGTTTTGCGCTATGCTGGGTTAAATATCTATTGGGTATGTTGTTATAAGCTTTGTTAATTAATGGTTTGATACCCATACTCTTGTTGGCGATGGGGGTTATTCATCGTCATTGTTACTTGCTTAATCTAATCCGATGATTTGGCATAAAAAAACAGCCACCGATTTTGGGTGGCTGTTTGCTTTAGCATGCTGTGATTACAATTTACTCTCAACCCAGGCCGCGGCCGCCTGCATGGCTTCTTGCAGTTTGGCGGGTTCAGTACCACCTGCTTGGGCGATGTCAGGGCGTCCGCCGCCTTTACCGCCGACGATTTGCGCGGCAAAATTAACCAGTTCACCGGCTTTGACTTTGCTGGTGAGATCTGGCGATACCCGAGCGATCAGGCTGACTTTACCTTCAGAGACACAAGCGAGTAGGGCGATGCCGCTTTCTAGGCGATCCATCAGTTTATTGCTCATTTCACGCAAAGTAGCTGGGTCAACGTCTTCTACCACGCTGCCAATGCATTTTACGCCATTGATGGTGCGCAGGCCCACGCCGATCAGTTGGTCTAATTGACCAAACGCCATTTGTCCTTTGAGCGTGCTGACTTCTTTTTGCGCCGCTTTCAGGTCAAGTTGCAGTTTTTTTCCAATTTGCCAATCAATTCGCCCGGATGTGCGCCAACGATAGACGTTGCGGTTTTCAGTTCAGCGTCTTGGGCTTGCACTGCGGCGAGCGCAGCGGTGCCAGTGATGGCTTCAATCCGACGTACACCGGCCGCAATGCCGCTTTCGGCGACGATTTTGAATAGGCCAATATCGCCAGTGCGTTTAACGTGCGTACCGCCACAAAGTTCCGTCGAGAAGTCGCCCATTTTCAAAACGCGTACTTCGTCGCCGTATTTCTCGCCAAACAAGGCCATCGCGCCAAATTTAATGGCGTCGTCGTAGCTCATCAAGCGCACTTGGGCTTCTTCGTTGGCCATGATGACGTGATTGACCAAGCTTTCGATTTTGGCGATTTCGTCCGCAGTGACCGCTTTCGGGTGTGAGAAGTCAAAACGCGTGCGTTCGGCATTCACCAACGAGCCTTTTTGCTCCACGTGCGTACCCAGTACTTCGCGTAGCGCTGCGTGCAATAAATGCGTCGCCGAGTGATTGCGTTGGCTGGCTTGGCGTTTGGCAATATCGATACTGGCAGTGACTTCGTCGCCGACATTGAGCGCGCCGCTGATGATTTGGCCTTGATGACCAAATACATCGGCTTTTACTTTTTGTGTGTCGGTCACATTAAATACGCCAGGGCCAGCAATCACGCCAACATCACCAGCTTGACCACCGGATTCGGCATAGAACGGCGTGTGATCGAGTACGATCACGCCTTCGTCGCCATTCTCTAGTGTTTGAACTGGTTCGCTGCCTTTGTACAGTGCTAACACTTTGGCTGAACGGCTAGCTTCGGTGTAGCCGTGGAAGCACGATGCCTCGCCTTCGTAGGCCAAGCCTGCCGTCATTTTAAATGAGCCTGCAGCTTTGGATTGCTTGCGTTGAACATCCAGTGCAGCTTCAAAACCAGCAATATCAACGGTGACATTGCGCTCGCGGCAGACGTCAGCAGTCAAGTCAATCGGGAAGCCGTAGGTGTCAGACAATTTGAATGCCACATCGCCATCGAGTACTTGCTTGCCGCCGGCCAGAACGGTGTCGAGTAAAGCCATGCCGTTTTCAAGTGTGCGGCCGAAGATTTCTTCTTCGTTTTTGAGGGCTTCAACGATGTGTTCTTGGCGTTGACGCAATTCTGGGTACGCATTACCCATGACTTCAGCCAATGGCGCAACCAGCTTGTGGAAGAAGTGGCCTTTTTGGCCGAGCTTATAACCATGACGCACTGCGCGGCGAATGATCCGGCGCAATACATAGCCACGGCCATCGTTGGCTGGCAAAGCACCATCGGCGATCAAGAACGCGCAAGAGCGAATATGGTCGGCAATGACGCGTAGCGATGGCGAATCGGCATCCGCTGCGCCGGTTTCGCGTTTCGCTGCGGCAAGCAGATGTTGGAATAAATCGATTTCGTAATTGGCGTGCACGCCTTGCATCACCGCAGAAATACGCTCCAAGCCCATGCCGGTGTCTACCGATGGTTTTGGTAGTGGATGCAAAACACCCGCTTCATCGCGGTTAAATTGCATAAACACGTTGTTCCAGATTTCGATGAAACGGTCACCGTCTTCTTCTGCCGATCCTGGAGGGCCACCCCAGTGATGCGCGCCATGATCGTAAAAAATTTCGGTACATGGACCACAAGGACCGGTGTCGCCCATTTGCCAGAAGTTGTCCGATACGCCAGGGCCTTTATTGTCACCAATGCGAACGATGCGATCGCTCGGGATGCCAATTTCTTGATTCCAAATATCAAAGGCCTCGTCGTCCGTGGCGTACACGGTAACCATCAGTTTTTCTTTGGGAATGGCTAGCCATTCTGGGCCTGTCAAAAATTCCCAAGCAAAGAAGATGGCATCGCGCTTGAAGTAATCGCCAAAGGAGAAATTACCCAGCATTTCAAAAAAGGTGTGGTGGCGCGCGGTATAGCCGACGTTTTCTAAGTCGTTATGTTTGCCGCCTGCGCGAACGCATTTTTGGCTTGAGGTGGCGCGAGTGTACGAGCGTTTATCAAAACCTAAAAAAACGTCTTTAAATTGGTTCATCCCAGCATTGGTGAACAAAATGGTCGGGTCATTCAAAGGAATTAAGCTGGATGACGCCACAATTTGGTGGCCCTTGCTGGCAAAAAAGTCCAAGAACTTTTGGCGAATCTGAGCGGATGTCATGGCTACCTGCGGTAAACGAAGCAAACCATCGATTTTACGGTAAAAGGCGCTATATCGGTAGTCGTGTCGTGCATACGTCGGCTTTCTAACGCAGGTGTGAATGAAAGTTGACGGTAAATGAAGTATTAAAGAGGCAGTTCTCAATGGTTTTGTTTGTTGATGAACTGCTTTTAACGATGGCAATGTAAAGCTTTACCCTTCTGGTGGTCTTGCATGGTTAGTGGTAAATTTCATTTTATGTAAGTATTTTTTGATTGTTTGCGTTGATGTTTGTTGCTGGTCGTCGATGTAACTCATGCTGTTTATTGAGTGGCGGGGCTGTTATTTCGCATTTTAATAAATTGGCTTTAGCCAAAGGATTTTGAAATGAAAAGCATATTTAAATGGTGTTCGACTGTGGTGCTTGGCATTGTTTTGGCAGGCTGCGCAGGGATGGGTATGAATCAGCAGCAAACTTATGAAGTCCAGCAAGGGGTAATCGAACAAATTTCTTTGGTGCCTTTAACGCATTCAGATCAATTGGGGGTGGGGGCTATTTTGGGCGGTGCGGCAGGTGCGGGTTTGGGGAGTTTGATTGGTGCAGGTACTGGGCGTGATGTTGCGATGGCAGTGGGAGCGATCGCCGGTGCGGTGGCAGGGAAGTATGGCGAAAATCGTTATGATGGCAATCAGCAAGGGCAACAAGTTGTGGTGCGCTTAAATAGTGGTGTGTTGGTGGTGGTGACTCAGCCGTATGAAGCCAATATTTATAAAGGCCAGCGTGTTTATATTGAGGGCTCTGGCTCGAGTGCGCGTATTGCGCCGATGTAATTGTAGCGGGTGTTTAAAATAAAAAAGCACGAATGAATTCGTGCTTTTTTATTGGGTATATCAATGTAGCTTATGTTTAATAAGGTCTATAGGTAAATACCTAGATAAGCCCAAGCCCTTTAAGCATGATGACTAAAATCAGCGTTGGTGTGATGTAACGAACCAAAATAAACACGGCTTTAATAATGAGGCCATTATTGAGTTGCCCATCATTGCTCAGTTGTGTTTTTGTAGCTGCGGCAAGCCATAAACCCAGCCGACAAATAGACAAATCAAGATGCCACCAATTGGCATTAAAATATTTGAGCTGATGTAGTCGAAAAGATCGAATGGATTTAAGCCAAATAAAGTCCAGCTGGCGGTCAGTGACGATGAGAGCGACGCCGGAATCCCAAATAAGCCAATCACCCCCAGTGTGAGTAAAGTGGCTTTTTTGCGACTGAACTTAAAGCGTTCAGACAGCATGGCTACCGGTACTTCCATGATCGACAAAATCGCCCCCGTTGCGGCAATGGCGGCTAAAACAAAAAACAGCGCCATAAAAAATTGCCCAAATGGCATGCTGGCAAAGACGCCAGGGATGGTCATAAACACCAGCGATGGACCGGCTGCCGGCTCAAAACCAAATGAAAACACCGCAGGGAAAATCGCTAAACCCGCCAGCAATGATACGGATAAATCAGCCAGCATCACGCGAGTGGCCGTTAATGGAATGTTTTGTTCGGCGCGGAAGTAGCTGCCATACGTGAGCATGGTGCCCATGCCGATCGATAGCTTGAAAAAAGCTAAGCCAACAGCAGTTAGCATGACCGAGGCGGTAATTTTGCTAAAGTCAGGCGCAAACAAAAATTTCACGCCTTCCATTGCGCCTGGCAGCGTCAAGCTACGGATGCACAATAAAATTAATAGCAAAAACAAAATCGGCATTAATTTTTTGGCGGCAGCTTCAATGCCTTTGGAAACGCCCATCATAATGATGGTGCCTGCCCATGCTAATACCACCCATTGCCAAAATAAGGCTTCGAGCGGGTTGGAAACTAGGTCGCCAAATGCCGCTTTGGCGCTGGCTGGATCGGTGCCTTGGATGCTACCGGTGATTGATTTGAAGATATAAGCAAATACCCAGCCAGCTACACCGGTGTAAAAGGCTAAAATCAGTACTGCTGCAATTAAGCCCATATAGCCAATGACAGGCCAAAAGCGCTGCTTTTTCGGTGCGAGCACTTCAAATGTCGTGACGGCATTGGCGCGAGAGGCGCGCCCAAGCATAATTTCAGCAATCATAACGGGGAGTGCGACTAATAAAGTGGCCAGTACGTAAACCACTAAAAAACTCGCCCCGCCATTTGTGCCGGTCATATAGGGGAACTTCCAGATATTACCTAAACCAACTGCGGAACCTAGTGTGGCGACTAAGACACCAAATGTGGAGGTGAAACCATCGCGACTTGCGCTCATGCCATGCCCTTGTAGTAAATTGTAAACAACAGCACACTATTCAGAGTTAGCTAGTGTATTGTCCATGAGGGAAAACCCGAGACTTAGACTTTGATTGATTCAGACTAAGGCTTTTAACGGGATTGAAATAATACAAAGCCACTTTGCTTTGGTTTGATCAAGTGACTTTGTTTTGTTTGATTCGTGTGGAATCTCGCGGGAAGCGATTGTAGTGGTTTAACTGATGACTTGTAACTAACTGGTCGAGTCAAAATTCAAATAGGACGTAGACAAATTTAATGAAAACACCAAAGAGATTAGAACCATTGGTGGAAGATGGTTTGGTTGACGAAGTCTTGCGCCAATTAATGAGTGGCAAAGAGGCCACTGTGTATGTCGTGCGTTGTGGCGATGAAGTTCGGTGCGCCAAGGTATATAAAGACGCCAACCATCGCAGCTTTAAAAAGAATGCCGCCTATCAAGAAGGCCGTAAGGTAAAAAAAATAGCCGCCAAGCTAGAGCGATGGAAAAAGGCTCTCGTTACGGTCGACAGATGCAAGAAGAAGAGTGGCAAAATGCCGAAGTCGATAATCTTTATCGCTTGGCGGCTGCTGGTGTACGTGTCCCAACACCGTATATCTGTTTTGAAGGTGTGTTGTTGATGGAGTTAGTGACGGGTGAAGATGGTAATGCAGCTCCTCGTTTGAATGATGTCGAGATGAGTGCTGAACTTGCTCGTGCCTATCATTCCGAGTTGCTTAAGCAGGTGGTTTTAATGCTGTGTGCTGGGGTGATCCATGGCGATTTGTCAGAATACAATATTCTGGTGGATGAGCATGGTCCCGTTATTATTGATTTGCCACAGGCTGTCGAACGCTGCAGGCAATAATCAAGCGGCGGCAATGTTAGAGCGCGATGTGGATAATCTGGCTGAGTATTTTGGGCAGTTTGCGCCTGAATTGAATGACTCACAGTATGGTAAAGAAATTTGGAAGTTGTATGAGGGTGGCTTACTGCATCCCGAAGTGCAACTCACAGGAAAAATTAAGCAAGATCATCGTAAAGTAGATGTGCGCGGTGTTTTGCGAGAGGTTGAGCATGTGAAAGAAGAGCATTTACAGCGCCAGTTGCCCGATTTTCAGCCATAAGAAGACTTGTTTTATTGTTTCAGGGGGCAGGGCGCGATAGCGCCCTTGTTTTTTTTGTCGTTTACTGCATTTTTTGAATTAAATCTGTTTCTATATAAATCAATGGCTTATCGCCTTGCCTCGATTTTCTTTGCAACTAGGTGTTGACGGACTTTAGGTGGGTGGGTATAGTTCGGCCTCTCTGCTGCTGACACAGCAAACGAAACAAGCGGTTTTCCAGCTGGTTTCGGTGTCTAAGCCACTGATCTTTAACAAAATACAGCCGATGAGTGTGAGTGCTTGGTTTGCCAGTCAAACAAGTGCTTACACTCAAGATTTAAAAGAAATCTTGGTTTTTAACCAAGTGTTTCTTTGAGTAATGAGTACTAAGCCAAGTATGTAAATTCAGCTAGATTAAACGAAAGAGTTTGATCCTGGCTCAGATTGAACGCTGGCGGCATGCTTTACACATGCAAGTCGAACGGTAACAGGGTGCTTGCACCGCTGACGAGTGGCGAACGGGTGAGTAATACATCGGAATGTACCCAGTAATGGGGGATAACGCTTCGAAAGGAGTGCTAATACCGCATACGCCCTGAGGGGGAAAGTGGGGGACCGCAAGGCCTCACGTTATTGGAGCAGCCGATGGCTGATTAGCTAGTTGGTAGGGTAAAGGCCTACCAAGGCAACGATCAGTAGCGGGTCTTAGAGGACGATCCGCCACACTGGAACTGAGACACGGTCCAGACTCCTACGGGAGGCAGCAGTGGGGAATCTTGGACAATGGGCGAAAGCCTGATCCAGCAATGCCGCGTGCGTGAAGAAGGCCTTCGGGTTGTAAAGCGCTTTTGTCGGGGAGGAAATCCTAGTGGTTAATAACTACTGGGGATGACAGTACCCGAAGAATAAGGACCGGCTAACTACGTGCCAGCAGCCGCGGTAATACGTAGGGTCCAAGCGTTAATCGGAATTACTGGGCGTAAAGCGTCCGCAGGTGGCTTGATAAGATAGACGTGAAATCCCTGGGCTCAACCTAGGAATTGCGTTTATGACTGTCTCGCTAGAGTATGGGAGAGGGGGGTGGAATTCCACGTGTAGCAGTGAAATGCGTAGAGATGTGGAGGAACACCGATGGCGAAGGCAACCCCCTGGCCTAATACTGACACTCATGGACGAAAGCGTGGGGAGCAAACAGGATTAGATACCCTGGTAGTCCACGCCCTAAACGATGTCTACTAGTTGTTGGGCTTTTCGGAGCTTAGTAACGCAGCTAACGCGTGAAGTAGACCGCCTGGGGAGTACGGTCGCAAGACTAAAACTCAAAGGAATTGACGGGGGCCCGCACAAGCGGTGGATGATGTGGATTAATTCGATGCAACGCGAAAAACCTTACCTGGTCTTGACATGTACGGAATCCTTTAGAGATAGAGGAGTGCCTTCGGGAACCGTAACACAGGTGCTGCATGGCTGTCGTCAGCTCGTGTCGTGAGATGTTGGGTTAAGTCCCGCAACGAGCGCAACCCTTGCCATTAGTTGCTAACATTCAGTTGAGCACTTTAATGGGACTGCCGGTGACAAACCGGAGGAAGGTGGGGATGACGTCAAGTCCTCATGGCCCTTATGACCAGGGCTTCACACGTCATACAATGGTCGGTACAGAGGGTCGCCAACCCGCGAGGGGGAGCTAATCTCACAAAACCGATCGTAGTCCGGATTGCACTCTGCAACTCGAGTGCATGAAGTCGGAATCGCTAGTAATCGCGGATCAGCATGTCGCGGTGAATACGTTCCCGGGCCTTGTACACACCGCCCGTCACACCATGGGAGTGGGTTTTACCAGAAGTAGCTAGGATAACCTTCGGGAGTCCGGTTACCACGGTAGGATTCATGACTGGGGTGAAGTCGTAACAAGGTAGCCGTAGGGGAACCTGCGGCTGGATCACCTCCTTTCAAGAGAAAGATTGGTAGATTAAGTACTCACACTCATCGGCTGTAGATTTGAAGAATGTCGGCTTGACGACATGAAGAAGTACTAAGCAATTAGATACTTTGACATTGAGTTGGTTTGACGACGATATGGGTCAGTAGCTCAGTTGGTTAGAGCACCGTGTTGATAACGCGGGGGTCATAGGTTCGATTCCTATCTGACCCACCAGTATCACGGGGGTTTAGCTCATCTGGTAGAGCACCTGCTTTGCAAGCAGGGGGTGAACGGTTCGAGTCCGTTAACCTCCACCATTGTCTGCTGTAGAAAATAGAATTCTATGTATTGCACGTTGTTGTGTGCAGTGTATTTTATTCTGGTTTCTAAAATTAGAATGATTATTCATTTAATGATTAATTAAATATCGCTCTTTAACAAAATAGAAGAAGTAATTAATTCCAATAAACATTGTAATGGAATTTGATTTGAGAATAACTGCTTGCAGTTGTTGTTGAGTTTAGTTTCAAAGTAAAAATATTGGGTTGATTGTATCTGTTCAGTTGTGTGCTGGTCTCATGCCAGTGGAACTGAACCGCAAGTGAAATGAGAACTCACTTGCAAGTCGCAAATACGATTTCATTAATCTGAGATACGTTTTACGTGTTTGAGGTTATAGGATCAAGCGAATAAGTGCATCTGGTGGATGCCTTGGCGATGATAGGCGACGAAGGACGTGATAGCCTGCGATAAGCGTGGGGGAGCTGGCAAAGTGCTTTGATCCCACGATTTCCGAATGGGGAAACCCGGCCCTTTTGGGTCATCCTAGACTGAATACATAGGTCTAGCGAAGCGAACCCGGTGAACTGAAACATCTAAGTAACCGGAGGAAAAGAAATCAACCGAGATTCCCAAAGTAGTGGCGAGCGAAATGGGAAGAGCCTGTACGTGATAGCAGTAGACTTAATAGAATGGAATGGAAAGTCCAACCATAGTGGGTGATAGTCCCGTATATGAAAAGTCAATTGTGGTACTAAGCGTACGAGAAGTAGGGCGGGACACGAGAAATCCTGTTTGAAGATGGGGGGACCATCCTCCAAGGCTAAATACTCATCATCGACCGATAGTGAACCAGTACCGTGAGGGAAAGGCGAAAAGAACCCCGGGAGGGGAGTGAAATAGAACCTGAAACCGGATGCATACAAACAGTGGGAGCCCTTGAAAAATGGGGTGACTGCGTACCTTTTGTATAATGGGTCAGCGACTTACGTTCAGTAGCGAGCTTAACCGAATAGGGGAGGCGTAGGGAAACCGAGTCCGAATAGGGCGCATAGTTGCTGGGCGTAGACCCGAAACCAAGTGATCTATCCATGGCCAGGATGAAGGTGCGGTAACACGCACTGGAGGTCCGAACCCACTAACGTTGCAAAGTTAGGGGATGAGCTGTGGATAGGGGTGAAAGGCTAAACAAACTTGGAAATAGCTGGTTCTCCTCGAAAACTATTTAGGTAGTGCCTCATGTATCACTGACGGGGGTAAAGCACTGTTATGGCTAGGGGGTCATCGCGACTTACCAAACCATGGCAAACTCTGAATACCGTCAAGTGCGAGCATGGGAGACAGACCTGGGGTGCTAACGTCCTGGGTCAAGAGGGAAACAACCCAGACCGCCGTCTAAGGTCCCAAATGATCAATTAAGTGGAAAACGAGGTGGGAAGGCACAGACAGCCAGGATGTTGGCTTAGAAGCAGCCATCATTTAAAGAAAGCGTAATAGCTCACTGGTCGAGTCGTCCTGCGCGGAAGATGTAACGGGGCTCAAATTGATAACCGAAGACGCGGATATGACCATTTATGGCATATGGTAGAGGAGCGTTCTGTAAGCCTGTGAAGGTGTCTTGAGAAGGATGCTGGAGGTATCAGAAGTGCGAATGCTGACATGAGTAGCGATAAAGGGAGTGAAAAGCTCCCTCACCGAAAACCCAAGGTTTCCTGCGCAACGTTCATCGGCGCAGGGTGAGTCGGCCCCTAAGGCGAGGCAGAAATGCGTAGTCGATGGGAAACAGGTTAATATTCCTGTACTTGATATAAGTGCGATGTGGGGACGGAGAAGGTTAGGTTAGCCAACTGTTGGAATAGTTGGTTTAAGTGTGTAGGCGGGTGTCTTAGGCAAATCCGGGACGCTGTTAACGCTGAGGCATGATGACGATTCACTTAGGTGATGAAGTAACTGATACCCTGCTTCCAAGAAAAGCCACTAAGCTTCAGCTTATATTGAACCGTACCGCAAACCGACACAGGTGGGTAGGAAGAGTATTCTAAGGTGCTTGAGAGAACTCGGGAGAAGGAACTCGGCAAATTAACACCGTAACTTCGGGAGAAGGTGTGCCTTATAGGTGAAGAACCTTGCGTTTGGAGCTATATAAGGCCGCAGAGAAATGGGGGCTGCGACTGTTTATCAAAAACACAGCACTCTGCCAACACGAAAGTGGATGTATAGGGTGTGACGCCTGCCCGGTGCTGGAAGGTTAATTGATGGGGTGCAAGCTCTTGATCGAAGCCCCAGTAAACGGCGGCCGTAACTATAACGGTCCTAAGGTAGCGAAATTCCTTGTCGGGTAAGTTCCGACCCGCACGAATGGCGTAACGATGGCCCTACTGTCTCCTCCCGAGACTCAGCGAAGTTGAAGTGTTTGTGAAGATGCAATCTCCCCGCTGCTAGACGGAAAGACCCCGTGAACCTTTACTGTAGCTTTGCATTGGACTTTGAAGTGGTTTGTGTAGGATAGGTGGGAGGCTTTGAAGCTGAGACGCTAGTTTCAGTGGAGCCGTCCTTGAAATACCACCCTGACCCCTTTGAGGTTCTAACCTTGGTCCGTTATCCGGATCGGGGACCGTGCATGGTAGGCAGTTTGACTGGGGCGGTCTCCTCCCAAATTGTAACGGAGGAGCTCGAAGGTCGCCTAGGTACGGTCGGACATCGTACTGATAGTGTAATGGCAAAAGGCGGCTTAACTGCGAGACCGACAAGTCGAGCAGGTGCGAAAGCAGGACATAGTGATCCGGTGGTTCTGTATGGAAGGGCCATCGCTCAACGGATAAAAGGTACTCCGGGGATAACAGGCTGATTCCGCCCAAGAGTTCACATCGACGGCGGAGTTTGGCACCTCGATGTCGGCTCATCACATCCTGGGGCTGTAGCCGGTCCCAAGGGTATGGCTGTTCGCCATTTAAAGTGGTACGTGAGCTGGGTTCAAAACGTCGTGAGACAGTTTGGTCCCTATCTGCAGTGGGCGTTGGAAATTTGAGAGGGGCTGCTCCTAGTACGAGAGGACCGGAGTGGACTGACCTCTGGTGTACCGGTTGTCACGCCAGTGGCATTGCCGGGTAGCTAAGTCGGGAAGAGATAAGCGCTGAAAGCATCTAAGCGCGAAACTTGCCTCAAGATGAGATTTCCCTAGGGTTTTAAATCCTCTAAAGAGTCGTTCGAGACCAGGACGTTGATAGGTTGGGTGTGGAAGCGCAGTAATGCGTTAAGCTAACCAATACTAATTGCTCGTGAGGCTTGATCCTATAACCTGAAGCGCGTAGTGCGACGATGGATATAATCGACCCAAATACGTAGGAATGTACGTAAGTGCATGAATACGAAGATAAATACTGAAACAGTGTGGTTGGAAAGTGTAGTATAATTACTTCTTCTATTGATTTTACGAGTTAGCGTTGTAGGTTGCGGTCTGAAAAGATAGCGGCTGAATGCGATAACTCTCGTGTAGCTCGAAAGAGTTGCACCAGACAGTTTAATGTCTGGCGACCATAGCGAGGTGGTCCCCACTCCTTCCCATCCCGAACAGGACAGTGAAACACCTCAGCGCCGATGATAGTGCGGATTGCCCGTGTGAAAGTAGGTCATTGCCAGACTTCCCTATAGAGAAGCCCGATTCGAAAGAGTCGGGCTTTTTGCTGCGCGTGAAATTTAATTAAGATAATATTATTCGTGCAAGTATCGTAATAAATGCGCCGCCGAATAGAAGATATAAAAATAACAAGCCGGCAAGTAGCATCGGTTTTAATCCTGCCTGGCGAATTGCACTTACATGCGTATGCAGACCGAGTGCCGCCATTGCCATTGCTAATAAAATCGTGTCTAAGGTCAGCAATATCTCAAGGATGCTCTTTGAAAGTAAATCCAATGAATTGAAGCCAGCGATAAGAATAAAAATAAGCGCAAACCATGGAATGGTTATTTTTCCTTGTTCGGCATGGTGTGCACCATGTGTTTTGGTGAGCCACATTGAAAGAATAACTAAAAATGGTGCCAGCATCATAACGCGTATCATTTTAGTGATCATTGCTGTGGCTGCAATACCATCTCCCATTTCTTTGCTGGCAGCCACGACTTGAGCCACTTCATGAATTGTTGCACCCGTAAATACGCCAAAATCATTTGCTGATAAAATCGGCCCTATTTTTTGATTAAGATAAAATAAACTCGGATATAAAAAAATGGTGATTGTGCCAAAGATCACCACGGTAGAAACAGCCACAGCGACTTTTGATGATTGAGCTTTCAGGATAGGTTCAGTTGCAAGTACTGCTGCTGCGCCGCAGATTGCACTTCCTGCACCAATTAAGATACTTGTGTGCTGATCTAAATGAAGCCATCGAGTGCCGATCGCGTAGGCCAGTAAAAAGGTGCTTGTTAAAACGAGGGAATCAACCAAAATGCCAATTGCGCCAACATCGGCGATTTGTTGGAATGTAATTCTAAAACCATACAGAATAATTCCCCAGCGTAATAAATCACTTTTAGCAAACTGCACGCCATCACCGCAATGAGATGCAAAGCGAGGAAAAATGCTATTGCCTAATACAATTCCAAATACAATTGCGAGTAATAAGGCCGAAAAGCCCCATTGCTGCATTAAATGAGTATCACCTAAAGCAATGGATGCAATGGCAATACACCCTGTTAGCAATAGGCCAAGAAGCAGATTTTTTTTATCAACGTGGCTCATTTCAAATCTCTCTGTAAATTTGCGTGCTTTTTAGTATAGAAATAAAGCAAATTTTAAATTTAAGAAGATTGCAGATCTCTCCGATAATGCGAAGATAAAAAAAACGCCAGCAAGCTGGCGTTTTTGATTTGGCGGCTATTGAAAAGTATGCTTAAGACGCAATAAGTCCTGCCATGTTTTGGCTTTGTCGTGAACGTTTCTTTGTAAATAGCTGGGATGATAGGTCACGATGGTCGGAATGTTTTGGCATTGCTGATTTAGCAGACGTAATTCGCGAATCGGGGCCGAGGTATTGAGTACCGCTTCGGCGGCAAATTGGCCAATTGCGAGAATGGCGGTGGGTTTAAGTAATGCAATTTGACGCTGCAATAAAGGCGCGCAGGCTTTGATTTCTTGGGTATTGGGATTGCGTGAACCATGGCATTTAACAGCGTTCGTGATGAGTGTATTTTGGAGTTGCTCTTCGCCTAAACTCACTAGCATTTGATTGAGCATGCGTTGTGAAGGGCCAAAGATGGCTAAATTATGTTGTTCTTCAGCTTTATTGGGCGCATCGCTGACAATCAATAATTTCGCTTCGATGCCACCCGTCGCAAAAACCGCTTGCTGGCGTTGCTGACTGCGTGGGCAAGCTGTGCACCCCGCAATTTCAACACGTAGTTCTTCCCAGCTCAGCTCGGCAATTCGTTCGCTACGCGCATCGATGTGGCGTATTTCTTCGCTCGATAAGGTCTTGTTGTTGGGGTCGGCCGCCTCACGGTTTTGTTGTAACAAACGATGCGCTGCTGCAGCTTTGTTCGATTTGCGCTCCTGTTGGAGCACGACTGGCTTGGCCTGTGCTGCTTGCGGCGCTTCGGTGAGGTGGGCGGGTGCGACAACTTCAATTGGGCTTAATTCTGCTGGCGCCGTTTGCGCCTGAGTGCTCAGCGTTTGTAAAACAGCGTGGCGAATCCATTGCGGATTAAGGCCTAGCTCATTAAGGATGAGTGCGCGGCGATTCATGCCTTGTCCTCCAAATGCAGGGTATAGAGCAGTGCATCTTCTCTACCTTCGCTTGTAGGGTAATACCCTTTGCGTCGGCCTGATGGCGTGAAGTCGTGCTTTACGTATAGCGCCCGCGCTGCTTGATTGGACTCCCTAACTTCTAAAAATAGTACCACGATGCCATTGCGTAATAATTGGGCTTTGAGTGCCGTGAGTAGCTGGCTTGCCCAATGTTGACGTTGCCATTGTGGCGCAATGGCAATGAGTAGCAATTCAGCCTCGTCCAAAGTCACCATGCAAACGCTAAAACCGATTAATTCATCCTGCAGCCACAATCCATCGCATTGATGATGATTGAGCGAGTCGAGCCATTGCGCCGCAGTCCAAGGATGAGGATTGGTTGCGGTATCTATAGCAAGCACGGCGGAAAGATCGGCTTCAGTCAGCCGTTTAAGCATTATTTCTGCACCCGTTCATGGGTTTTAAGCGCCACTTTGTCACGTAAATAAACCAGCTCAGCTTCATCAGCCGGCCGGCCTTGGCCGGCCGCAAAAGTAGGCAAAGCAAGTGTCAGTAATTGCGCGGCATGGGGGAAAAACTCGCTACGAACGGTATCGATTTTTGCACCTAAACGCGCGTCGAGCGGGGCTTGATACACGCTAAAACCATTGCCGACCCCAGTATAACCATCACCATCAGGCATGGGCACGTCTTCTGGATTGCACACCAAGGCTGCAATGAGAGTCGTCCATTGGCCGTTGCGTTTTTCAAAGGCAGAAAAATAAACTTGGTTCATGCGGGCATCTAGACAACTCACTACCCGTATAGCGCCAGAAGCCTCAGCAATCGCCAGCAAGGTCGATATACCGACTACAGGTATATTTCGAGCAAATGCCAAGCCTTGGGTAATGCCACAACCAATGCGTAAGCCAGTAAATGAACCGGGTCCACTTGGATAGGCAATGCCTTCGATATCGCGCATGGTTAGACCACATTCATTCAAAAAAGTCTGTAAATACGGTAGCGTGACTTCACTTTGTTTTTGTCCAACTAGCCATTCGCGTGACACGATCCCACTTGGGGTATTAATGGCAAAGGACAAATGTTCGGATGAGGTTTCAATCGCTAAAAAAGGCATGGTAGACGCAAGTTACAAAGAATGAAGTGTGATTCTAACACGCCAACTGCGTGGCGATTGCTGCCGATTGACCGAGTCTGGCTTATCATGGACAAATGAAATCTTACCTACTGCTACTACTGTCTTTATATCTGCTGCCAGCTTACGCTGAGCATGCAATTTCGCTTGGCGATGCGCCAAAATATGCCGCTGGCTTTTACTGCGTTTGATTATGTGAATTCCGCAGCACCAAAAGGCGGCGCGATTATTTTACCCAATCCGGATCGGCGCAATAGTTTTGATTCATTTAATCCTTTTATTATTAAAGGTACATCGGCAGCGGGCGTAGGGGCGCTCATGTTTGAGTCGCTAGGGGTGATGAGTTGGGATGAAACCGCCACCATGTATGGGCTATTGGCCAAAGAGATCAAAGTGGCCAAGGATGGCTTATCGGTGACGTTCGTTTTAAACCCTGCGGCGCGGTTTAATAACGGGCAAAAGGTGACGGCTGCTGATGTCAAACACAGTTTTACCGTTCTCAATAGTCGCTTGGCCGCGCCGCAATATGCATCGCAATTGCGCGACGTGGCGGGCGTTGATGTGCTTGATTCGCAAACCATTGTGTATCGCTTTAAAACCGCCAATCGCGAATTGCCACAAATCGTCGGCACGCTGCCGGTGTTTTCTCAGCAATGGGGCGCCGGCAAAACGTTGGATAAAATTGCCCTAGAACCGCCGATTAGCAGTGGCCCGTACCAGATTAAAGACTACAAGCTCGGCCAATCGATCCGTTATCAACGGCGTAGTGATTACTGGGGCAACAATCAGCCAACTCGGCGTGGGCAATATAATTTTGATCAAATTACCTATCGCTATTACCAAGATGAAACCGCCAAACTTGAGGCATTTAAAGCCGGTGAATTTGATTTCATCACCGAATATGGCGCGCGAAATTGGGCTCGGCAATATCAAGGGCCTAAGTTTCGCTCAGGAGAAATTAAAAAAAGCGAATTGCGCCACCACAATAGCAGTGGCATGCAAGGCTATGTGATGAACCTGCGCCGCCCGCTGTTTGCCGATCTTCGCGTGCGGCAAGCCTTGGGCTTAGCACTTGATTTTGAATGGTTAAATCGCCAATTGTTTTACCGCCAGTATCAACGTCTCAATAGCTTTTATGCCAATAGCGAACTTGCCGCCAGCGGCGCGCCGACCGCGCAAGAATTACAACTATTAAAACCACTGCAATCGCAATTGCCCGCCGCAACGTTGACTACGCTCGCGGCACCACCCAATACCGATCCGCCCAATTCATTACGACAAAACCTCAGGCAAGCGCGCGAATTATTAAAACAAGCGGGTTGGCAATACCGCGATGGCGCTTTGCGTAATGCGCGTGGCGAGCCTTTTGAATTTGAGCTGTTAGATGATGGCGGCCCCATGGGGCGGGTATTTCCGCCGCTGGCGCGCAATTTAGCCAAGCTGGGTATTGTTGTTAAACAGCGCGATATTGATTTTGCTTTATACCAACGCCGACTGGATGATTTTGACTTTGATATGGTGGTGTTGCGCTTTCCGAATGTACAAAGCCCAGGCCAAGAGCTTCTCGATTATTACGGTAGTCAAGCTGCCGACACCAAGGGTAGCAGCAATGTGATTGGCTTAAAAAGCCCGGCGATTGATCGCTTGATTGAGCATGTGTTGCAGGCCCCAAATCGCCAACAGCAAATTACCGCCGTCCACGCTCTTGATCGCGCCTTACTCGCAGGGCATTACATTATTCCGCATTGGTATAGCGCCACCCACCGCGCCGCATGGCGTGACCGTTTTGCGATGCCCAAAACGATGCCGCTGTATTATCAGGCGGGGGATTGGATGTTGGCGACGTGGTGGCAGAAGTCGCCGTAGGCTTAATTGGTTTTTCGATGAGTAAGGTTTTAATGCATGCTGCATCATCTTTCTTTTGGCGTTAAGGATTTAAACTTATCTGGACTATTTTATGATGCAGCGCTGTCTGCCTTGGGCTTTCGTCGCGTTTTCGAAGATGATTCCGCAATAGGTTATGGTTTGATCGATGGCAAAGATCTTTTTTGTATCAAGCTTCGTCCCGATGCCGTGCCGCCTAGTGGTGGATTTCATTTGGCATTTGCTGCGCCGTCGCGAAATGCTGTGGACCAGTTTTATCATGCCGCGCTTAAAGTTGGCGGTCTCTGTAATGGCGCTGCTGGATTACGGCCTCAATATGGCGCGTATTATTACGCCGCATTTTTGATTGATCCTGATGGTTATCGGATTGAAGCAGTGATCAATACGCCGCTTTGATGTGTATTGAATGAGTTAAAGGCTAGAGCGAATGCTGCACTACATCCTCAAACGTTTACTGCTAATGATCCCCACCTTGCTGGGTGTGTTGTTGGTGAGTTTTGTCGTGATTCAATTTGTTCCCGGTGGGCCGGTGAAGCAGATGGTGTATCAACTTAAAGGGCGCGGTGCTGCTGAAGCAGCGGGCAATACCTCGGTAGGGTCGTCAAGCAGTTATCAGGCGGCGCGGGGCTTAAGCGAAGAGCAACTGAGCCAAATTAAGGCGCAATATGGTTTTGATCAACCGGCGCCGGTGCGTTTTTGGCAAATGCTAAAAAACTACGCGACGTTTAATCTGGGCGACAGTTGGTTTCGCCACGCCAGTGTCACGCAATTGATTTGGGATAAATTGCCGGTGTCGATGAGCTTGGGAATTAGCAGTTTACTGCTGACGTATTTGATTGCGGTGCCGCTGGGCGTGGCCAAAGCGCTGCGCCATGGCTCGCGTTTTGATGCGGTGACCACGGTGATGCTGATGGTGGGGTATGCGATTCCATCGTTTGTGTTGGGGGTGGTGTTATTGGTGTTATTTGGTGGCGGCTCATTTTGGGCGGTGTTTCCGTTGCGAGGGTTAACCTCCGATGATTTTGCGACGATGTCTTGGTCGGCGCAGGTGATGGATTTTTTCTGGCATTTGGCTTTGCCGGTGACGGCGTTGGTGGTGGCGGGATTTGCTAGCTTAACGATGCTGACCAAAAATAGTTTTCTAGAGGAAATTCATCAGCAGTATGTCACCACAGCGCGGGCCAAGGGCTTGACTGAGCGACGGATTTTTTGGCGACACATTTTACGCAATGCCGCGTTGCCCTTGGTGGTGGGCTTGCCAGGGGCCATTATTGGCGCTTTTTTTACTGGTAGCTTATTGATTGAAACATTGTTTTCTCTCGATGGTTTGGGTTTGTTGGCTTACGAATCAGTGATTCGTCGCGATTATCCGGTGGTCTTAGGCACGCTGTATTTCTTTACTTTATTGGGTTTGTTGGGGCGCTTGCTGTCGGATATTGCGTATGTGGTCGTTGATCCTCGCGTGCAGTTTGGTGCGGTGGGGGCAAGCACATGAGCGAGCTGCATTCAGTAGGACCATGGGCACGAGCATGGGGACGGTTTAAATCGCAACGACGTGCGTTGGTCAGTTTATGGTTATTGGGGATTTTATTGGGCATCAGTTTGCTGGCTGAACTGGTGTCTAACGATAAGCCGTATGTGGTGCGTTATCAGCAGCAACTGTATTTCCCGCTGTTTAAAACCTATCCAGAAACCACTTTTGGTGGCGATTTTCCGACGCCAAGCGATTATCTCGATCCATTTATGCAGCAGCAATTGGCTAGCGAGGGCAATTGGGCGGTCTTTCCGCCAAATCGCTATGCCGCGGATACGCTCAATTATTTTGCCAGTGCGCCCAATCCTGCGCCGCCGTCGCCCGACAACTTGCTCGGAACGGACGATAAAGGGCGTGATTTATTGGCGCGATTATTGTATGGCTTTCGCACTTCGGCGTTATTTGCGCTGGCATTGACCTTAACCGGCTCGGTGCTTGGTGTGGTGATTGGCGGGATTCAGGGCTATTTTGGCGGGCGCGTGGATTTATTTGGCCAGCGGATTTCTGAAATTTGGGCCGCATTGCCTGAGCTGTATTTATTAATTATTTTTACAGCGATTTTTGAACCTAGTTTGAGCTTATTGCTGATTTTGATGACGCTATTGGGCTGGATGGGTTTAGCCGATTACACGCGCGCGGAGTTTTTACGTCATCGCAATCGAGAATATGTGCTGGCAGCGCGTAGTATGGGTTTGAGCGATTGGCAAATTATTCGTCGCCATGTGTTACCCAATAGCTTAACGCCAGTGCTGGCGTTTTTGCCGTTTCGAATGGGGGCGGCGATTTTGGCGCTGACCAGTTTAGATTTTCTGGGGCTTGGCGTGGGCCAACAAACCGCCTCGCTCGGTGAATTGTTGGCACAAGGGAAGGCCAATTTAGATGCGTGGTGGATTTCGATGTCGACGTTTGCCGTGTTGCTGAGCTTGATGTTGCTGCTGGTATTTATTGGTGAAGGCCTACGGCAAGCACTTGATCCGCGCAGCAAGGTTGGCTGAGGCCTGTCACCACAAAAAGCCAAACCTAAGCTTTTTGTGGTGACAACACGTGGAATGGATTAAAACACATCAAAAACCAAGACTTCCGCCGCTTGGCCATGTTGGATTTTGAGCGCGTCTTCTTGTTTGAGCATGATGGCATCGCCCGCGTCGAGGGCTAAACCATTGATTTGAAGCTGCCCCTTGGCAACATGAACATAGAGTTTTCGACCGGCTAAGATCGGCATTTCGGCGTGTTCTGCGCCATCAAATAAACCCGCGTACAGCTTCACATCTTGCAAAATGGTCACCGAACCGGCTTCACCTGTTGGGCTGGCAATCAGGCGCAATTGCCCGCGTTTATCCGCGTCGCTAAAGTTTTTTTCTTCATAAGACGGTGCGCCGCCTTTTTGTGCCGGCAAAATCCAGATTTGTAATAAATGCGTTTCAGTGTCGTTACTGGGGTTGTATTCGCTATGGCGCAGTCCTGTGCCGGCGCTCATTCTTTGTACATTGCCGGGTAAAATCACCGAGCCATTGCCCATGCTGTCTTTGTGGGCAATACCCCCAGATAACACATAGGTAATAATTTCCATGTCTTGATGTGGATGCATGCCAAAGCCCATGCCCGGTGCAATTCGATCATCGTTAATCACGCGTAGTGCACCATAATGCATATGCGCAGGGTCGTAATATTCGGCAAAGGAAAAACTAAAATTCGAGTCGAGCCAACCATGGTTGGCATGCCCGCGTTCAGTGGCTTTTCTTAAGGTAATCATATATTAAGCCCTTCATTAATTTTGAATGATGTATGCCATAATATGCTTAGGTTTGCTGCAGTGATAGCAAAAAAATAGCACGATATCATTCAAATTTTTGGAATAAGACTATGTTACGTCTTTCTTTAGAAGCTTTAGAAATCCTCGATGCCATTGCGCGGCGAGGCAGTTTTGCGGCGGCCGCCGCCGAAGTGCATCGCGTGCCCTCGGCAGTGACCTATATGGTGCGAAAATTAGAAGATGACTTGGGCGTTGAGATTTTCGATCGCAGTGGTCATCGCGCGCAGTTAACGCCAGCAGGGCTTGAGCTACTCACTGAAGGGCGACACTTATTATTGGCAGCCGGTGAGCTCGAATGCCGCATTAAGCGCGTGGCGACGGGGTGGGAAACCGAGCTGGTGATTGCAGTGGATACCGTACTGCCCTTTGATTTAATTTGGCCGATGATTACGCAATTTGATGCGTTGCAATCAGGAACGCGCTTGCGTTTTATTGAAGAATCGTTAGGGGGTTCGTGGGAAGCATTGCAAGAGCGCCGCGCTGATTTAGTCATTGGTGCCATTAGCCATTTGGGTCATCATTCGGCAACGCAATCAAGTCATGTGTTGGGTGAACTCAATAGCGTGTTTGCCGTTGCACCTAGCCACCCGTTAGCCAGCGTGAGTGAGCCACTGGCCGCGAGCATGATTCAGCAATATCGGGCGATTGTGGTCCCCGATTCTTCGCATCATTTATTGCCGTATACGATAGGTTTATTGTCAGGACAGCAAACTTTACGCGTGCCCAGTATGCAGCATAAAGTGAACGCGCAAATTGCCGGGCTAGGGTGTGGTTATTTGCCGGTGGCACTGGCTGCCGCACCGCTCGCCGATGGCCGCTTGGTGGTCAAAGCGGTGGCCGAGGTGAGCCCGCCGATTCGAATGTGTTTTGCTTGGCAAAATAATAATGTCGGTCATGCGTTAAAATGGTGGCTTGATTTCTTGATGCAAGACACCAGCATTAAACAATGGCTAGCACGCGGTTTGAATTAATACGGTTCGCGCGCTATTTTTTAAAGCTCAACTCGATTACGACCTAAGCTTTTGGCACAATACAGCGCTTGGTCGGCGCGTTCAATTAAGCTACTGAGGCTGTCACCTTGATGCGCTTGCGCTACGCCAATGCTGATGGTCACGGCGCGATGACCTAAGCTGGCTGGCCATTGATGTTTTTCTACTTGGTGGCGAATACGTTCGGCGACTTTGGCGGCGGAAAATAAATTTAAACCACGCAATGACAATAAAAACTCCTCCCCGCCATAGCGCACCGGGGTGTCGACATCACGGCAAGCACGTTGCAAAATAAAACCCAGTTCCCGCAAGACTTCATCGCCAACTAAATGTGAAAAGTCGTCATTGATCTTTTTAAAGTGGTCTAAGTCCAATAATAAAATCGACAATGGTTCTTGCTCGCTAATGCTGCGTAATTGCTGTGGCAAATGCGTATCTAACCAACGGCGGTTGGCCAATTTGGTGAGTGGGTCTTGCTCGACCTCGGTGCGTAATTGATCGAGTTTTTGGCTTTGTTGGGCTTGCACTGCAATCAGTTGGCGGTTTTCTTGGCGGCTAATTTCCAGGCTAAAGCGGGTTTCTAGCAAGGCCAATTGCTTGAGAATGCGCGGTTCTAATTCTAAAATTGGCGCGCGTTTGGCGAGCCCGTGCTCTAAATCATGTGCCGCTTGCAAAGCCAATAAAGCTTGTTTGGCTTGTTCCATTTGCTCATAGAGCGTTGAAAGTGCCAATAAACAATCGCGCAGTAATTGCATAAATTCACTGTCTTTGGCGATGGCCTGCGCTTCAAGCAGACATTGTTCCGCCTCTGAATAGCATTGTTGCTGGGTGTAGATCAAACCCAGTTGATGCCCGCATTTGATTTGCGCCCAGAAGTGGTGTGTTTGTTCGGCGTAGGCTAATGCTTGTTTCAGGTAGCAAATGGCATCGTCGTTTTGATTGAGTTGCAGTAGCGCTTGTGCGCGCCAAAGATAGGATTCAGCGAGCTCATGATGAAATTGATGTTGCTGGATAATCGGGTCGGCTTCATCAAGCAATCTGAGGGTATCTGTAGGGCGTTTAAGCCACATAGCATCTGCAGCCAGATACAGTCGAATTGTGCAGTAAATATAGGGGGTGGCAATATTGCGACAATATTGCAGCGCTTGTTGGTGCAATTTATAGGCACGTTCATGTTCATCGGCGGCATTAAAAATACCACCAATGGAAATAAATGCGGCGATAGCCGTCGTGGTGTCGCCAAGTTCCAGTCCGAGTTCAATACAACTGAGCCACAATTGAATCGACTGCCGATAATTGCCCATCGTGTACATTTGATCGGCAAGCTGATTCATGATTTGCAGGCGCTCTAAAGCCAAATCAGCGCCTTGCGATAAACCCAAGGCTTCATTGAGTGTATTGCTTAAAGCATGGCTTTGACCTAATTCGGTTTCTGCTTGGGCTTTGAGCAGTAACAGTGCAATTTTTTGCTTAGGATTGACGCGAGGATTGGCGCTATTCATTTCATGAATCAAAGCCAAGGCGGGTAGCGGCGAATTCTGTTCTAAATTGTGGCTGATTTGTTGTAACTGATTACTAAATAAGGTGGCATGGTTCATTGGACGGCATCCGAAAAAAGCTTGGCCTCGATTTGAGTCAACACATCCTTGAGTGTATGGGGGGCTTGAGCGCGCATCGTCGCGGTGCGTGCTGGGGTTGTTTCCCACGGTAATAATTGTAAAATTTGATCGAGGTGGTGCTGTGTTTGCAATAAATCAGCTCTGCTGATCGCCGGCGAGAGTAAGGCGTAGACCCCATCGGCGTAATGGCAAAGCACGCTGTGCTCGCTACAGAGCGCCGAGAGCAGAAAAAGTCGTTGCTGATGGTGGTGGCTATTTTGGGCCAAGCTAAAACGAACAAAAATTAAGCCGACTGCTGTTTCATCGTTGATGAGTTGTTGTAACTGGGCTAGCCAAAAATGACGAACAAGTACCTTGTTGTCATTGTCATTTTTTTTGATTTCAATTTTATTTTTAAATAATTGCTGCTCTTTTTCTATTTTTTGTGCCAATTGCATTAATGGCAATGAATTAAAATTATGCAAGCCGTATTGTTGCTGCTGGGCAAGTGCGCCTAATTCTAATTGTCGATGTGTTTTAAAGTGATTTAAAGCCTCATTCCAATGTTCTTTTTTTTCGGCATATTGTGAACGGATCAAAGCAATTTGGCTTTAAAAACGCATACAAATTAAAATGCTCGGCGAGTGCGCTGGCGTGATTAAGTTCTGGATTTGGATCGATATTTTTTGCCAATGCCACTTGCGCCAAACTCACTTGCGTGAGGCATTGGGCCCAAGCGAGATGATCATGTTCGGCTATTTGTTGCCATGCCTGAAGGCACTCAGCATGCGCTTGTTCGGTCAGATTCAGTGATAACCAAACCCGAGCGCGGTAATTATAGATTTCGGCATACCATGTGGGGTTGGTGTATTTACTCACATAGCGATCGGCTTGTGACAGGCTAATTAATGCATCGTCAAATAAGCCTTGTTTTAAATGTTCCCGACTTAAACAAATCGCTGCTTTTGCGGCCAATTGCGCATCGTTAATTTGATTGGCGCGAGTTAATGCTTCATTGAGTGCCGCTTGCGATTTTTCGTATTGCAAATCGAGCGCCCATAAATTGCCTAAGCCAATGAGGACTTCAATTTGTAATGATTCAATACGTAAAGTGCGGAGTAATTTAAGGCATTTGTACCATGCGCTTAAAGCATGGGTATAGCTTGATTCTGCAACGTGAATGAGGGCTGAAAGGTGATACCCTTCAGCCAATAAATCATCGGCGTGATTTTTTTTGGCATAGTGCAAGGCTTGGCGTATGGCCTGTTTGGCCGCAGCAAAATCCATATCAGCCCAATGAAATTGAGCTTGCAATAAAATTGCTTCAGCAATGCCGTGCTGATATTCAATAGCTTGGGCGCAAGTTTGAATCAATTGCGCTTGTTGCAGCAAGGCTTTGGCGGTGACTGGGGTTTGTTGTTTGAGTGCTAACAATTGCAGATCAATAGATAAAATATTCTCAGCCATCATGACGATTTATTTCTTTAAAAATCGAAATTAAATCCGATTTAATATATTGATGAAGTGATAGCTTGTAGTGTAACTGATTTGTACTACATTCTTGTATTTATAAATAATTTAAGCGCAAATTCAGTATATTTAAATACAGATGATTGATAAAACGGCTTTATCTCTGTGCCGCGTCTGCAGCGTAATTGGCGTGTTGATTTTACCTCTGAATTACTTAAGCCAAGCGTGATCGCTTGGCTTAAGTATGAATACATACGTTATGGTCCCATAAACCGCCAATGTTGGCGGTTTGATGCTTATTGGCTTGCTTCTACTTGAATGCGTAAAGTCACTTCGTCGCTGACTGCAGGGACATAGGCGCTCATGCCAAATTCACTGCGTTTAATGGTGGCGATTGCATCTGCGCCGCAGGTTGGTTTTTTGCTCATCGGATGTGGGCTGCATTTGAAATCAGTGACTTTTAATGTAACGGGTTTGCTCACGCCTAATAAAGTCAATTGACCGACCACACTGACTAATTGATCACCAGCAAATTTAAAATCGTTGCTTTTGAACGTCATAGTTGGGAATTTTGCAGTATTAAAGAAATCTTCGCCTTTTAAATGCGCATCACGTTTTTCCCAACCTGAGCGTAGGCTAGTGGTGTCGATGGTGATCTCGGTGGACCCTTTTTTGGCCGCCAGATCCAGCGTGATGCTGCCACTGGTTTTATCAAATGAGCCGCGTTGGGTTGAGTAACCGAGATGCTTCACTTCAAATGTAGGTAGGGTATGGGATGGATCAATGGTATAGACCTCTGGTGCGGCAAAGGCTGTTGCAGCCAGAGAGACAAAAAGAGCCGAGCGAATGAATTGATGCATAGTTAAAACTCCAGTGGGTAAGTCAATAGAGAGGTACAAAATTTAATACTCGCGGTTAACGTTGATCATGTCTTGCGAGTATCAAGTTTTTAACGGCGCTACGGATTAATCTGCTTTGCCTGTGAGCAGCAGTTTGTATTTCACAATGACTTCGTCGGCCACTGTGCCGGTGTCGGCCCAAACGCCGTCACCAATTTTGTATTGCAGGCGCAGCACCGGAAAGCTGCCTTCAAGTAATAAGTCATTACCAACGGCCTTGGCGCTCATTGTGCCGCTAACGTCATGACTGATTCCTTTCATTGTGAGTTTGCCTTTGGTTTCAAATTTACCGCTGCCTAATGCTTTCACGCTGGTGGCGGTAAATGTGGCTTTAGGATTGCTCGCAATATCAAACCAAGCTTTTTTCTTGGCTTCGCCGTTACCGTCAGGACCGCCGACATCAATACTGGCTAAATCGATGATGATTTCCGCTTTGGCGGTTTCTGGTTTGGCGGGATTAAAATTAATTTTGGCGGTGAAGTTTTTAAAATTACCGTCAACTGGGGTGTTCATTTGCTTAAAAGTAAAGTTCAGCTGACTTTTGGCCGTATTTAAACTTTGTGCAGCGATGGCATGGCTGCCAATCAGTAATAAGCTTGCGGCAATCAAGGAACGGAACATCGTGCTCTCCAGTGTTGAATGATTTATTTGTGATTTAAAAAAGGCAGCATCCGCGCCAAGGTACCGTCTTTATCAATGAGCTGATGTTTAATCGCCCCAGCGACGTGCAAGACGATCAACGCTAATAGTGTGTAAGCGATTAACTCATGGGCTGAGACGAGCCAATTGCCGATTTGATCATTTTTTGCGATTAAATCGGGCAGTTTGAATACGCCAAAGTAGACAACTGAAAAGCCTTTAGCGGAGCTCATTAGCCAGCCGACCACAGGCAATAACAACATCAGAAAGTACAGTAAATGGTGGACGCCGATGGCGAGTTTGCGCTGAATTGCCGGTAACTCGGGGTCGACGATAGGGGTACCCCTGAGGAGTTTGTAGCCAAAGCGAACGAAAAATAAGCCAAGCACGGTGATACCCGTCCATTTATGCCAGTTAATCATTTTGAATTTATCTGGCGATAAGGGCATATCGGCAAAAACCCATGCCAAAATAAATGCCGCAATGATCAGTAGTGCCATTAGCCAATGCAGGCTGATTTGCAGATGATCATAATTTTTGGGCGCTGAATGTGTCATTTTGATTGTTCCTTATTCAGTATTTCTGAATTATATAGGCATCATAAGCGTTTACGAACTTTACGAATAGCGTAAATACTTGTGTGTTTTGTTCAAATATTTTGAACTTAAGTGACATGCTGCATTAGGGCGCTGTAAACACGAGTTAATATACGATGACTTTTTGTTACTTCACAATCGAATACGCTTGAATACGCACATCCTGCGGAAAACCAGTAGAATTGCGCGAAAATCAAAATAGCAATAGGGGATTTCAAGTGGAAGAGATTGAAAAGTTTATTGGCGGATTTCGCCGCTTCCAACATAAATATTTTGGTGAGCACCGGGATTTATTTGCCGAGTTGCAATCAGGCCAAAATCCAAAAACATTATTGATTGGCTGTTCTGATTCACGCGTTGACCCTGCATTGTTAACCGATTGCAATCCAGGGGATTTATTTATTGTTCGCAATGTGGCCAATTTAGTACCGCCATATGAAATTGATGGTGCTTTTCACGGGGTTTCATCGGCGATTGAATACGCGGTTGAGCATTTAGAAGTGAGTAAAATTATCGTGCTTGGCCATTCTGGCTGTGGTGGGATTCAAGCTTTGATGGAAGCGAGTGAGCCGAAAACCGAGGCTAATTTTATTGGTCGTTGGGTGAGAATCGCTGAGGCGGCTAGAGATCAAGTCAAACGTGAATTAGCGCATAAATCATCGGATCGACAAATTCGCGCGTGTGAAATGGCCGCCATTATTGTTTCTTTGGATAATTTGATGAGCTTTCCGTTTATTGCTCGCCGAGTTCAAGAAGGATCGCTGAGTTTAATTGGTTGGTATTTTGATATTTTACGCGGGGCTTTATACGATTTTGATCAAGAAAAAAATGCGTTTCAAGCTTTGGTGACGTCGTTAAAAGAATAAAAATGGCTTTGAGTGTCTCAACGCTCTGCCTAGCGGTCAGTCGTTGAGTTGCTCAAAGTCATTTGAATATGTGGGGCTATTTTTTTGCGTTAATTTAAAGCTTAAAAATCTGTCTTAATTGCTGCGCTACGCCATGTTCATCATTACTTCCAATGACTGGCGCATTGGGGTGGGCCGCTTTGAGTTTGGGGCTGGCATTGCCCATTACAAAAGGATGACCAGCCACCGCAAGTAGCTGAATGTCATTTTGACCATCACCAAAGGCGTAGCAGTGTTCGGCATCAATCGATAGACGAGCTAAGACTGCAGTCAAAGCGTGGCCTTTGGATACGGTCGGCGCCATCACTTCTAAGCAATCATCGGCAGAAAAAGTAATATAAATTTGGTCGCCAAATCGATCGATAATTTTGCTTTCAATGGCGGTGAGCGTGGCGTGATCGCCAATGTATAAAATTTTGGCGATATCTTCGCCGTTGTGGTGTTTCAAATCGGTCACTTGGTAGCCAAATCCCGAGTCCTTGTAATACACTCCCACTAATTCAGGGCATTCCCGTTCCACTAACCAGCCGGCATCCACATAGGCATTGAGTAATGAGCCATGAGAAAACTCGGGCTGCATTAAAGCACGTGCGAGCTCTGGATCTAGGTTTTCTGCAAAAATCTCATTGTTTTCAGGGTCATGAACGCGTGCACCATTGGAGGTAATTAAGTGCGCCTTCACGCCGAGCGTTTCTCGAATACCTTGTACATCTAAAAAATGACGCCCTGTGGCAATTGCAAGGTGCACCCCTTGCTGAGCAAGTGCTTGGAATGTAGCTGCAGTGAACGCATCGACTTTGTGTTCGTGGTCAAGCAAAGTACCATCCAAGTCAGAAACAATCATTTTTTGCATGGGTTCAATCCTAGGGATTTATCAGTGTGCTGTAATTTTACGCCGCAAAGTGAATGAGTGCGTCAGTAATAATGCCATTGGGGTTCAGCTTTAGCGGTGAGGGGGGGATGAAAGCGGTACAATTGGGACTAAATATAAGGACGGTTTTGATGAATAAAACGGATGTCATTGTGATCGGCGCAGGTGCTGCAGGTCTGATGTGCGCGGCCACCGCTGGCCAGCGTGGTCGTAAGGTGGTCTTGATGGATCACAGTGAAAAATTGGCCGAAAAAATTAGGATTTCTGGTGGTGGACGTTGCAACTTTACCAATCTCAATGTCCGACCAGAATGTTATCTCTCAAATAATCCGCATTTTGTAAAGTCGGCGCTGAAGCAATTTACGCAGTTTGATTTTATGGCTTTATTGGATAAGCACGGCTTAACGTGCCATGAAAAAACCTTAGGGCAATTGTTTTGTGATCAAAACTCCCAAGGCATTATTGAAATGCTCAAAGCTGAAGTCAATTTGGGTGATGTGATTTGGCGTATGGGCACCGAAGTCATTGCTGTGGCACAAGTGGAGGGGCAGTTTCAAGTCACAACAGCGACCGAAGTCTGGCTTAGCGACGCCTTAGTAATTGCGACGGGCGGCTTATCCATCCCACAAATTGGCGCGACGGCCTTTGGCTATGAAGTGGCAAAACAATTTGGACTCAATTTACAACCCTTGGCCGCCGCATTGGTGCCTTTGACTTTTCAAACTGAGGATTTGTGGACTGAACTCGCCGGTGTTGCCTTAGAGAATGTCGTAGTCAGTTGTGAAAATACATCATTTCGCGAGGCAATTTTATTGACGCATAAAGGCCTTTCTGGCCCGGCTATTTTGCAAATATCGAGTTTTTGGCAAGCGGGTAAAGCCCTCGAAATTGATTTAATTCCTGATCTAGATTTGGCTGATTTTTTAAGAACTGCCAATCGAGATGCCTTGTTGTCGACTGTTTTAGCCGAATGTGTTGCCAAAACGATTTGTAGGTGTATGGCTGGCTAAATATGGTGAAATAAGGCCGTTAAAGCAATACTCTAGTAAAGAATTAGAGCGATTAGAGGCTGAGCTGCATCAATGGCAAATTAAGCCATCGGGGAGTTTGGGGTATAAAAAAGCCGAGGTGACACGCGGTGGTGTCGATACCGATCAGTTGTTGTCTAAGTCGATGATGGCGCGAGAAATACCGGGGTTGTATTTCATTGGCGAGGTCGTTGATGTGACTGGATGGCTGGGAGGTTACAATTTTCAATGGGCCTGGTCATCAGGATATGTTGCAGGAATGAATATTTAGGATTAGAGTAATACTACAGCAACAAAAGAGCATTCTTTAACGATGATCTTATTGCTGATTTTGGCTAAACAGTAGATAGGGGGCAATATTAAATTGATTCCAGTGTCATGTGTTTGGTGCCTAGCATTTTATGCTAATTAAGATCAATCTTTTGATCTCTGCCCATAGTGGCTTTATTTAGTTTTGTATTGCAAATTGAGCGCAATCGAGCTAACGCTTTCAACGGGAATGTAGTTACATTTCGATGATCTTTGAGTCGCACTGGTTTTTTGTAGTTGAACTGTAGCAAAGGAGGTCATATTTGATTGATTCCGATGTGTTTAGTTTACTCAACCTAGCTGGCTAGTTCATGCCATTTCTGGTCATTGTTATGATCATTGCCGTAGTGCCGTATTTTGTAGTATGAAATAATGAGTTGCGTTAATTAACGGGGTGTCGATCAGGCACCCCATCTATAAACCTTTACTTTGTTTCAAATGATTCATACTTTTTAGTTTTAAATGTGCAGGTTGATTTTATACTTGTGTTTTCATTTTAATGATTCAGCACTTTTTATAAACTGAAGTTTGTTTTTTGATCAGGTTTTGGTTGTATTTATTGAAGAATGTTTTTGCATTAGAAAAACGAGGCTTTATGCCTCGTTTTTTTGTACTCATCAAAATAAATGTGAATAATAGCTGGTGTTATTTTAAGCCTAATACTTCTTGCATATCGTAATGACCCGTTTCTTTATACTGTAAAAATCGAGCAGCGCGTAGGCTGCCTTGGGCATAAATCGTGCGATTGCTGGCTTTGTGAGTGATCTCAATCCGCTCACCTTCTCCTGCAAAGACCACCGTATGATCACCAATCACATCGCCACCACGTAACGTTGCAAAACCAATTTTGCCATCTTCGCGAGGGCCAGTAATGCCCTCTCTAGACCACACCGCAATCTCGCTTAATGACTGATCCCATGCTTTGGCAATCGCTTGTCCCATTGCAATAGCAGTGCCTGAAGGCGCATCAACTTTATGTTTGTGATGCATCTCGACAATTTCTGCATCATAACCATGGCTAAGTGCACCAGCAGCAATCTCAAGTAATTTAAACACTAGATTGACGCCAATGCTCATATTGTAAGCAGAAACGATGGCGATTTTTTGGCTGGCTGCTTCGAGCATGGCGCGACCAGCTTCATCGAAACCGGTGGTGCCAATAATCATTTTTACGCCGTATTGTTGGCAAACAATCAGGTGCTCAAGTGTGCCTTCTGGACGGGTAAAATCAATCAAAATATCCGCATTTTGCAATGCCGATAATTGATCGGTAATCAAAACACCGCAATTTTGTCCTGTGTGGGCACAAGCATCTTGACCAATTGCATCGCTACCGAGGCGATCAAGGGCGACGCTCAGTTCAACGTCATCCGCAGCTTGTACTGCTTCAATAAGCATGCGGCCCATACGGCCGCTACTACCAGCAATGGCGATTTTAATCGTCATGGTTTAAAACCCTTCATTCAATAGCGGTTTCACTTCGATGATTTTTGAGTCAGGATTGCCCGGGTCGACTGCCATCAATAAATTATCATTGGCAGGTGGCAATGGCCGAGTTTTCTCAGCTGGTGTTGCTGTTGGATCCGGCAAATAATCGCCATCCCAGCGTACTAGGCTGTTTTCATTAAAGAAAACCACAAAGTTTTTGGCCTCTTTAACCTTTCCGCCGCGGGTGTCCCGATAAATATAATCCCAGCGATCTTTATGGAATGGATCGGTCAGCAAGGGGGTGCCAAGAGCAAAACGAACTTGCGAACGGGTCATTCCCACGCGCAGCAACGCAACTTGCTTGGCAGTGATTTCATTGCCCTGCGGAATATCTAATTTATATGGAGTGATAAAATTGACCACGCTGCAGCCACTTAATAATAAGCTGCCGGTCACTAATGCGGTTAATAGTCTGGCCTTCATCTTGGTTTGATTCGCTCGTGGATGCCGGTGCGCGTCACCGGGAAACGCTATATCATAACCGGATTGTGTAACTCCCGCACGATTGGGGAACAAAGAAGGGTAGAACAATGAGCAAAGCGTCTGAATTAAAAGGCATGGGTTTGAAGGCAACAGGGCCAAGATTAAAGATCTTGAATCTGTTTGAAACCAGTGGCGCTCGCCACCTGACTGCCGAAGATGTTTATCGCGCATGTTATTGGTTGAAGAAATTGATGTGGGTTTGGCAACGGTATATCGAGTGCTCACTCAGTTTGAGCAAGCAGGGATTTTGGAGCGTCATCATTTTGAGACTGGCAAAGCGGTTTTTGAATTAAAACAAGAAGAACATCACGATCATTTGGTTTGTGTGAAATGCGGTGCGGTTGAAGAGTTTTTTGATCCAGAAATCGAAGCACGCCAAGACGCGATTGCGGCTAAACATGGGTTTGAAATTCAAGATCACGAAATGTATATCTATGGGATTTGTAATCCCTGCCAAATTAAAGCCAAGAAATAGTTTTTTGTGATCACCTTACTATGATCCCGTGGTTAGATCATCATTCGCCTTTTCCGTCGTTAAGTATGGCGCTCAAAGAGCCCAGTGGTTTATTGGCGGCGGGGGCCGACTTGTCGTCAGAGCGCATTTTAATGGCGTATCGGCAGGGCATATTTCCGTGGTTTATGCCCAATGAGCCGATTTTGTGGTGGAGTCCCGATCCACGCATGGTCTTGTTTAGTGCTGAGCTGATTATTCCGAAATCGTTACGCAAAGTATTGCGCCATCGTCCGTATCGTGTGACTTTTGACACCGCGTTTGGTGCGGTGATGCAAGGTTGTGCGGCACCGCGGGCTGGCGTTGCTGCAACGTGGATTAGTGACGAGATGTTGGCGGCCTATCACGCATTGCATCAACAAGGGATTGCACATAGCTTTGAATGCTGGATGGATGATGAGCTAGTGGGCGGCTTATATGGTGTGGCGATTGGCAAAAATGTTCTATGGCGAATCGATGTTTGCGCGTCGTTCTGATGCATCAAAAATCGCCTTTGTGCATGCAGTGCAATGGCTCGCTGCTGCGGGTTTTGTCATGATTGATTGTCAAATGCATACTGAACATTTGGCGCGATTTGGGGCGAGAGAGATTGCTCGTGATGAATTTATTGCTAAGCTAGAAGTTCAGCTTGTCCAGCCTGATCTCCTTGGGCCGTGGTCATATTCCCATACCAATTAGCTTGTCTATAGGTGTCGCATGAACGATACATTTCGTAAGCATACAGTTCAATTGCAGTTTTATGCCACCGCTCCCTATCCTTGTAGTTACCTAGAAGATCAGGCTGCCCGCTCACAAGTTGCGGTGCCTTCGGAGTTGATTTCCACTGGGGCTTATAGCCAATTAGTTCAGCAAGGTTTTCGTCGTAGTGGTTCGTTTGTGTATCGACCGTGGTGTGATCATTGCCAAGCCTGCGTGGCAGTGCGTTTACCGGTGCTGGATTTTGTCGCCAGCCGTAGTCAGCGCCGTGCATTAAAGCGTAATGAATCGCTCAAGGTGCGGATTATGAAGCTTGAGTTTCGTGAAGAGCATTTTTTGTTATATCAACGCTATCAGCAATCGCGGCATAGCGGCGGTGGTATGGATCAAGACGGGCATGAGCAATACCGGGGGTTTATTTTAAAAAGCCAAGTAGCCAGTTTTTTGGCTGAATTTACCGAAAATGGCGTGGTCGTGATGGTCAGTTTGATTGATCAACTCGATGATGGGCTGTCGTCGGTGTATACCTTTTTTGATCCCGATTTACCTGCGCGTAGTTTGGGGGTTTTTAATGTGTTATGGCAGCTTGGTTTGGCCAAGCAGCTGGGTTTGCAATATGTATATTTGGGATATTGGATTAAAGATTGCCGCAAAATGGAATACAAAACCCAGTATCGACCGATTGAGGGTTTACTCAATGGTAAATGGCAACTGCTAAATGGCAACTGCTAAAGGGCAACTGCTAAAGGGTATTTAGTCCGCTACGAATATTGATATAGCCTAGGGTCTGTTGACGTTTGGTTTGCGGATCGCGTTTGTGCTGCTTTTGGCCTGAAACAAGGCGAAAGACGCGTGGCATAGTTATTCTATGCAAGCGTTTTTCAACGCAGTGTCAGGCCAAAAGCAGCCAAACCCTAAGGGCTGGGCGCTTTTCGCGGCATCTCTGCGTTATTTTATACTCGAATAACGGGTTATTGGTCGCATAAAATGCCTTGATCTGCCGCGAAAATCGCTCCAACGCGACCGAAAACCAAACGTCAACAGACCCTAGAGACCAATACCGGCTAAAACCCTGTGGGGAGCGCAGCATTGTTGGAACTCTTGATGGTTTGTTGAGTCTATCAGTCAGTGAATTTTGAAAAAAAGGCCCACAATGCAAACGATGACTTTGTCTGAAATCGAACAGCTTCGCGTTGAATGCCGCAACATGGTGGCCAAGCAATCGATGGTATCGGGCGCGATTGCCATTGTGCCGATCCCTGGACTGGATGTCGGTGCCGACGTTGCCATTATGTCGCGGATGATCGATCAAATTAATCAAAAGTTTGGTTTAACCCCCGCGCAAATTGAGCAACTTAATCCATTAATGAAACAGCGTGTTTTCGTTATTGTCAGCTCGTTAAGCTCGAGTTTAATTGGTAAATATATCTCTCTAAAGAACTGTTGCTGTTGGCGCTCAAGCGTGTTGGGGTGCGATTGGTTAGTAAACAAGCCGCCAAATTTGTGCCGTTTTTAGGCTCAGCCATTGCGGCTGGAATTAGCTATGGTGCGATGCGTATGCTGGGTAATGCCCATATTGATGATTGCTGCCAAGTGCTGATTCAGTTGCAAAGCAGTACGACCTTTGAGCATGAAACGACAGCTCGCGATATCTAGTCACTGCATTCGGTGGGATAATGGGGAATCTGATTTAAGGATTCTTGCATGTCGACCTCACCCAATACCATCCAGCATCTAATCATTCATCAATTACATAAAGAGCCCAATGGCCCGGCGCGAGTGGCATTGAGCTCGACTGAAATGCCGATCAATAGTGCGGCGCAGCGTTTGGTCGACCATCTATGCCAACTTTACGGCAGTCGCAATGGCAAAGGCTTTGGCAAGTTCGAAGAGGACGAGCACGAATATCCAATGCCGGCCTTGGTACGGCGCTACGTGGATAACGCGGATTTTCTTGGGTTTTCTCAGCAGGCGATCGCGCAGTTGCAAGTGCGCGCTGAGCAAGAACCAGAGGCCAGCGGCGCTTATGTCTTGATGGCCCACGTGAGCAATAGCGCGATGGACTTTCTCTTTTTCGCCTTGGTTGGTGAAGTGATTGGCACCGCCGTAAATGCTGATATGCACCTTGAAGACAGCATTCACTTGGATATGGATCATTTGCGCGTTGCAGGGCGAATTGATTTGGGCGTATGGCAAGCTGGCGGTGAGCGTTATGTGAGCTTTTTGCGCGGGCGCGGTGATGTGGCAGCGTATTTCAAATTGTTCTTAGGCTGTAACGATATGGTGACGCCGCTTAAAGAAACCCAAAAACTAGTTAAAGGGCTGGAACAATTTGTCGAGCAGCAGGCCCTCAGCGCACAAGATCGTGACGAAGTTTTTCAGCGCGCACACACAATTTACTCGATGAAATGGGCAATGAGCAGGGCGAAGTGAACTTAGCCGAGGTCGCTAGCCAAATCTACCCGGATGCGCCACAGGCATTACAGGAAGCACTACAGCATGACGACCTTGGGCTCGTTGATGGTTTTGTTCCGGATCGCCGAGCGATTAAACCACTGATGCGCTTTAAAGCCGCAGCGCCAGAATGGAAGTTAGAATTTGATCGTGCCAGCTTGCGCTCGGGCGCAGTAATTTACGATAAACACAGTGATACGCTGGTGCTGTCAAATATCCCAGACAAACTCAAAAAAGCGCTACTAGAACAATAATTATTCAATCTACTGTGGGTATGCGCTGCTTAAGCTTTTATACAGAGGCTTGGCAGCAAATACCCTGAATAAATTGTAATTTACCTACGATTCATCCTTGGTGATGCTGTTGTTTTGTAGAACAAACGTTCTTTTTTGCCTTGCGCCGATGGCGCGGCTCTTGTATTGTGAACGTACGTTCTATATGGAGTCGCCGTCATGTCAATCCGCTTTCGCTTGTCCGACCAGGCCTTTTTGCAACAACAAGCTTTACGTATCCCGTTAGCACTGCTTGAAGTTTGGGTGCAACCGGCTTGGCGTGGCTCGGCGCAACTCTTATCAGCAAGGCATATTGCCCAATTGCCCGCTGCATTACGCCCGATGGCGCGGCGTTTTATCGGGCTGTATATCGTCAGTGATGGGCAAGGCACGATTACTCATATTGCGCAAATGACGCATCGCCTCGCGAACTCGGCACAAGAAGTTGACTATATCGCTACCCCACGCTCGATCAAGCTGGCCAATGCGCTCACAGGCACTCAAGCCATGGTTTGGGGGCGCAATTCATTGAATGGCTCGGGTATTGCTTGCTGAGTAATTCAAAGTAAAGGCCACCGCGCAATACAGCGCTGCTGATTCAAAATAAGCCTTGGCTGAGACCGATATGAAAGATAGCGCGGCATGTACTGGGACTGGTAAACTCTAGCCCTATTATATTTCCGACTTTTTATAGGTTACTCATGGCTCAATATGTGATGTCTATGCTCCGAGTGAGCAAGATTGTTCCGCCAAAACGTCAAATTATTAAAGATATTTCATTGTCTTTTTTCCCCGGCGCAAAAATTGGTTTGCTGGGTCTGAATGGTTCGGGTAAATCGACTGTTCTGAAGATTATGGCTGGGGTTGAAAAAGAATTTGAAGGTGAAGTTCAGCATTTACCTAACATCAAAATTGGTTACTTAGCCCAAGAACCCGAATTGAATGCTGAAAATACCGTGCGCCAAGAAGTTGAAAGTGGCTTAGGTGAAGTCTTTGAAGCGCAAGCCAAATTGGAAGCTGTCTACGTTGCTTACGCTGAAGAAGGCGCTGATTTTGATGCCTTAGCCGAAGAACAAGGTCGTTTAGAAGCGATTATTTCGGCTGGTGCTGGCGATAATTTAGAGTTGCAACTTGAAATCGCTGCCGATGCGCTGCGCTTGCCAGAATGGGATGCAATCGTTGGGCAGTTGTCTGGTGGTGAAAAGCGCCGCGTTGCTTTGTGTAAATTGCTGTTGTCTAAGCCAGATATGTTGCTGCTAGATGAGCCAACCAATCACTTGGATGCTGAATCGGTTGAGTGGCTCGAGCAATTTTTGGTGCGCTTCCCAGGTACCGTCGTTGCCGTAACGCATGATCGTTATTTCTTGGATAACGCCGCTGAGTGGATTTTGGAGCTAGACCGAGGGCATGGTATTCCTTGGGAAGGCAATTATTCAACTTGGTTGCAAAAGAAAGAAGAGCGCCTCAAGTTAGAAGAATCACAAGAGTCGGCACGTCAAAAAGCCTTAAACAAAGAATTGGAATGGGTTCGTCAAAATCCCAAAGGACGTCAAGCGAAATCAAAAGCACGTATTGCGCGCTTTGAAGAACTCTCTAGCTTTGAACATCAAAAGCGCAATGAAACGCAAGAAATCTTTATCCCAGTTGCTGAGCGTTTGGGCGATAAAGTTATCGAATTTAAAGGCGTCAGCAAAGCCTTTGGTGAGCGTTTATTGATTGATGATTTAAGCTTTAACGTACCCGCTGGCGCGATTGTCGGCATTATCGGGCCTAACGGTGCCGGTAAATCCACCTTATTTAAGATGATCGCAGGCAAGGAAGCACCCGATAGCGGTGAAGTTGAAATCGGTCAAACCGTGCAAATGGCGTTTGTTGAACAAAGTCGTGAAGGCTTAGAAAACGATAAAACGGTGTTCCAAGACGTTGCCAATGGCAACGATGTGATCAGCGTCGGCAAATTTGAAATGAGCAGCCGCGCTTACTTAGGCCGCTTTAACTTTAAAGGCGGTGATCAAGCTAAATTAGTTGGCAATCTATCAGGTGGTGAGCGCGGTCGTTTGCATTTGGCCAAAACGCTACTCAAAGGCGGCAATGTATTGCTGCTCGATGAGCCATCAAATGACTTGGACGTCGAAACACTCCGTGCTTTAGAAGATGCTTTGCTGGAGTTTGCCGGTACTGTGTTTGTTATTTCGCATGATCGTTGGTTCCTTGATCGGATTGCAACGCATATCTCTTGGCTGCGGAAGGTAATTCACAATGGAATTTCTTTGACGGCAACTATCAAGAATATGAAGCGGATAAGAAAAAACGTTTAGGTGAAGAAGGTGCAAAACCAAAACGCATTCGCTACAAACCAATTACACGTTAATCGTATTGATTAAAACAAGGAAGGGTGATCCCTTCCTTGTTTTTTTTTACTTATCAATCGCCAATCTAATGACGGAAATGAGAACAGCATTGATCTTCTTGCAATAATTATGGTTTTTTTTGTAGAATTTTTATTTGCAAGGAGCAATCACGTTGCGATTCAATGCTAAAAAACCATGATTGATGGGTAATAGGTGTTTTTATATTCAGAATAAAGCACAATCTTGCTGCATTGAGGTTTCACTTTATTTATTTTATCGAGAAAGACTGCGTGGCCAATACCCTTTCTAATCCAGAGCAAGAAGAATCAAAAGATTCTTTAGGGCGAATTCGTCATGTTCTAGTTGCTGTGTTTATTTGTGTTTTTGTTGCCACCTTGGTCATCCAGGGTATTTCAATTTGGCGCAGCTATCAGGCGGCACTGGCCAAGGCCGAGCAAGAAATGCTGCTACTAACACGTGCGTTTGAAGAGCATGTTGGTCGAACGATGGAAGCGACCATGTTTGCTTTATCGACGATTGAGCAAGATGAAGTGTTTCAATCGTGTATCGCTGCCAAAGATACTGCGTGTTTACACGCCTATTTACAGCGTGTGGTTGTACGTTATCCTCAGCTTAGTAGCATGGCTTTTGCATTAGATTCTGGTGAAATTGCCGCCTCAAGTGCCAAGCACCCCCTCTCTAAAGTCAATGTATTCAATACACAGTTTTTTCGAGTGGCAAGGTCGCACCCAGCCACGCAATACTATATTGCAGAGCAACAGCGCGACCCGATTACGCAACAAGATATTGTTCCATTTGTCACCGCTGTCGTGGATAAAAAAACGAGTTTTTCCGGTGTGATCATTGCGGGTTTAAATCCAGAATATTTTCAAAAATTTTATAACTCGATGGCTAATAGTAAAAATATCGTGATTCGCTTATTTCGTGATGACGGTATTTCTTTGGCGCGTTATCCATTTTTAGCTAGTGAAGTTGGACGAGATATTTCGCATCAAGATTTCTTTGAGCGAATTGCTAGCGGCACCGAAAATGGCGTATTTTATGAACCCGCTGCTTTGGATCAAGCGGCCAGAATTTATGGCTGGCATCGGGTTGTTGGCTGGCCATTGGGGGTCTCAATTGGCATTGATCGCGACGCCGTGCTGGCTACATGGTGGCGAGAAACGTATATCACACTAGGCATTGCATTAACATTATTGCTTGCCGGATCAGCTTTATTAATTTATGTATTGCGGCAATTAACCCGACTAGAACGAACTGAAGCCGATTTATATTTAACCAAAGTGGCGATTGAAAACGGCGCAGATATGGCCATTTGGCTTGATCCTGCTGGGCATATTCGTTATGTGAATGCCACAACGTGTCATCGTTTTGGTTATTCTGAGCATGATTTATTGGCAATGCGTTTTCGCGATATTAATCCAAATTTTAAACCCGATAGTTGGCCTAAATTTTGGCACTTATTGCGGCAACATCGACATTTATTTGATGAGATTTGCTTGAAAACGCGCACAGGAGAAACATTTCCGTGTGAAGTGCATTCCAATTATATTTTATTTAAAGGCCAAGAATATAATTGCGCCGTGGTGCGAGATATTTCAGAACGGCGAATGCAAGAAGAGGTCATTGTGAAGTCTGAACAGCAATTGCGTTTGGCTTTAGAGGCTTCGAGTACCGGTTTATTTGATATGCCATTAGATGGCCGCCGAACAGCGATTACCAGTCCAGAATATGATCGCTTATTAGGCTATGAGCCGGGAGAGTTGGTCGAGACTTTTGATAAGTGGAAAGAGCAGTTGCATCCCATTGATAAAGAGCAGGCTGTTGCCGCTTATCGAGATTACTACGCAGGGCATTCAGCAATGCGGCAATTTGCGGTGGATTTTCGTCGAAAAATTAAGCGCGGTGAGTTTCGTTGGTTTCAAACCCGAGGCAAATTTGTTGATTTTGACTCACGTGGTAAACCTAGCCGTTTAATTGGCACCATGACCGATATTACCGAGCGTAAAGAAGCGCAAGATCGAATTACTGAGTTGGCCAATTTTGATAGCGTTACTGGTTTGGCAAATCGTAATTTATTGCGCGATGAGTTGCGTTTGGCCTTGGCCAGTGCGGAAAAATACAATCGAAAGCTCGCGGTGTTATTTTTAGATTTAGATCGCTTTAAAACCATTAATGATTCTTTGGGGCATTCTGCTGGTGATATGGTGTTATCACAGCTAGCGACGCGTTTAAGACAGATTGTCGGCAAGCAAGATATTTTATCTCGGCTAGGTGGCGATGAATTTGTTTTGGTCTTGGCCGACCTGCCCAATCCCTTGATTGCCGGCGATGTAGCCGACCGGATTTTGTCATCGTTTCAGCAATCATTTACTTTAGAAGCGGGTAATTTTGCAACGTCGACGTCGATTGGGATTAGCGTTTTTCCCGATGATGGGCATGATCCCGATGTCTTGATTAAAAATGCTGATGTGGCGATGTATCAGGCTAAAGCCAATGGCCGTAATAATTATCAATATTTTACTGCCGATATGAATGCGCGGGCTTCGGAGCGTTTGATTTTAGAAACCAGTATGCGTCAAGCCTTAGACAATAATGAATTTGAGTTGTATTTTCAGCCGCAAGTGAGTCTTGATACGGGGGTGGTGATCGGCGCTGAGGCGTTAATTCGTTGGCATCACCCAGAAAAAGGCCTGGTTTCTCCAGTAAAATTCATCCCCATTGCCGAAGAGTCGCGAATGATTCTGCCAATTGGGAATTGGGTCATGTTCGAGGCTTGTCGCCTTGCGGCAGAATGGCAACGCGCGGGCTTACCGGCAATTAGTATCGCCATCAATATGTCACCGATGCAGTTACATCAGGCCAACTTATTGCAACTGATTCAATCGGCGCTGGATCAATCGGGTCTTGACGCGAAATACCTCGAAATTGAAGTGACTGAATCGGTCATGATGCAAGAGGTGGAGCAGGTGATGCTCACTTTGCAGGGGATTAAACGGCTTGGCGTTAAGCTGTCATTGGATGATTTTGGTACCGGCTATTCTAGCTTGGCGTATTTAAAGCGGTTTGCTTTTGATAAATTAAAAGTCGATCAAAGCTTTGTCAGTGATATTGGAACAGATCCCAATGATGCGGCGATTGTGATGGCCATTATTGGCTTGGGCAAAACGCTGGGCATGTCGGTGTTGGCAGAAGGGGTTGAGACTGAAGCGCAATTGGCATTTTTGCGCTCGGCAGGAACGGATTCAATACAAGGCTATTTATTTAGCCAACCCATCACTGCCGCGCAATTTGAATTAATGCAAATACAAAAAAAGAGCTTAACCCTCTAGCAAATACCCCCTAGGGGTTTATTCGTCTTTGGCTTTTTAGATCTTCAACTAGCGCAATATACATCTCCATTGCGCTGTCCGTGCTGGTGCCAATTAATTTGGCCCATGCATCGTATTTGGCTTGCGCAACAAATTGAATCGCAGAAGGACGATCGCCACTCACATCGCCTTCGCTACCTTGTTTGTACAGTGCATAAAGGCGTAGCTTGGTTTGAACGTCGGGTGCATCATTGAGATTTACTACTTCATCTTGTGCGGTTTTGAAACGGGCTGCTAAGTCGCTCATGGATCCACCTTATGAAACGTTTGTTTGAAAATACCGCTGAGTATAGACTGAGAATACAAATCTCTCCAAGCCCTAGCGAATCAATTGCGCCACATTGCGACGCAGTGTCGTAACGGCGCTTTATTTGATAGGATCTGCCATGCAAATACCTCATAAAATTGCGTTTTTAAATGGTCAGTTTGCGCCGTTAGCTGAATTAAAAATCTCGGTGATGGATCGTGGGTTTTTATTTGGTGACGGCGTTTATGAAATGATTCCGGTTTATCAGCGAGTTGCTTTTCGCTTAGATGAGCATTTGGCGCGGCTGGCTAATAATTTAGCTCAAGTTCGAATTGAAAATCCGTATTCGATGTCAACGTGGCGCGAGCATATTCAAGCCCTGATCCACGCACAAACATTTGTCGATCAATCCATTTACTTGCAAGTCTCGCGTGGGCCCGCATATCCGCGCCAGCATGCTTTTCCGCTAGAAGCGATGCCTACAGTATTGATGTTTGCCGATGAGCTTGAGCCGCCACCAGCGCAGGCCGTTGAGTGTGGCGTGAGTGCCATCACTTGCAATGATGTTCGCTGGCAGCGTTGTAATATCAAGGCCATTTCTTTATTGGCCAATGTGCTTGCTAAGCAAGAAGCGGTGGATGCGGGGGTTGCCGAGGCTGTTTTTTTGCGCGATGGCGATTTAACTGAAGGGGCCGCGAGCAATATTTTTATCGTCAAAGACGGTGTAATTTATACGCCAGCGCCGTCAAATTTGATGCTCACAGGGATAACCTATGACGTGATTTTAGAGCTGGCTCAGCAGCATGATTTACCAGTTACACTTACGCCAGTAACGGAGCAGATGCTGCGCGATGCCGATGAGCTTTGGTTGACGTCTTCATCGAAAGAAGTCCTCGCGATTGTGAACTTAGATGGACAAGCAGTAGGAAATGGCCAAGTTGGCCCCATATATAAAATTATGTATGGTCTGTATCAAAATTTTAAAATGACGGTGATGCACCGTGGACAGGAGTAAGCATAATGGTTGGTTTTACGGATATACCGAGTCAGAAGCTTGAAGATTTAGTGACTTTTCCCGTCTTGATTCCCGTGAAAGTGGTTAGTCATAAAAGCATTAGCCATGCTGAATTTGTGAAAGAAATTGTACAAGTCACGCAAGGATTGATCGCTGATTTTGTTGAAGACAAAATTGAGCATCGCGCGTCCACCAGTGGTAATTACCATGCTCTAACGTTGATGATTACCTTTGAAAATGTCGAGCAAGTGCACGCGCTTGATGCCGCTTTACGCGCGCATCATATGGTTCGTATGGTGCTATAAGTGCCAGATTTGATTGTAAAACAGTTGGGGCAAGTCGATTATTTGCCCACCTTTGAGGCGATGCAAGCATTTACCAGTCAACGGGATGCCACCACGCCCGATGAGTTGTGGCTACTGGAGCATCCCCCGGTCTTTACTCAAGGTTTGGCAGGTAAACCGGAGCATATTTTGAGTCAAAGCGCGATTCCGATTGTTCAGATCGATCGGGGCGGGCAGGTCACTTATCATGGCCCCGGGCAGCTGATTGCGTATTTATTGCTCGATTTACGGCGGCATAAATTGGGCGTGCGCGACTTGGTGCGCTTGCTCGAAAACAGCGTGATCGCGGTTTTGGCCGATGAAGGCATTACCGCCTACGGCAAAGTGGACGCACCGGGCGTGTACGTGATGCTGCATCGCGAGGGCTTTGATTTTGAAGCTAAAATTGCCAGCTTGGGCTTACGGATTAAAAATGGCTGTTGTTATCATGGTTTGGCATTGAATGTCAGCATGGATTTGGCGCCATTTCAGCAAATCAACCCTTGCGGTTATCAAGGCTTGCAAGTCACGCGCATGCTCGATATGGGGATAAACAAGACACCCGCAGATTTGTTCGGTAAAATGGCCGACAAAATTCTTCAACAAATCAAGCAATTACCCACATAAAAAGTGCGGTAATTCGGACGATATGACAGATCAAATCAAAGAAGGGGCCAGCGCGCCCACCAGCAAACCGGCAAGTAAAGAAGTCGGTGTTAAGTTAAAGGGTGAAGCAAAAACCGCCCGTATTCCGATTAAAATCGTTCAGCTTGAAACCAAAATCAAAAAGCCCGAATGGATTCGCGTGCAAGCGGCCAGCCATAACAGCCGTTTTTATGAAATCAAACAGATTTTGCGTGAGCAAAAACTGCATACCGTTTGTGAAGAAGCAACTTGCCCAAATATTGGTGAGTGTTTTGGTAAGGGTACGGCCACCTTTATGATCATGGGTGATATCTGTACGCGGCGTTGTCCGTTCTGTGATGTCGGCCATGGTCGCCCGAATCCGCTCGATGAAAATGAACCGCGCCATTTGGGCGAAACCATTGCCGCCTTAAAGCTTAAATATGTGGTCATTACCTCGGTCGATCGGGATGATTTACGTGACGGTGGCGCCGCGCATTTTGCTGAATGCATTCAAACCACCCGTCAATTGAGCCCAGAAACGCAAATTGAAGTACTGGTCCCCGATTTTCGTGGCCGGGTTGAATTGGCGCTGGAAACATTCAAAGACGCTTTGCCCGATGTAATGAATCATAATTTAGAAACCGCACCGCGCCTGTATAAGCAAGCGCGCCCGGGCTCGGATTATCAGCATTCATTAGATTTACTCAAAGAATTTAAGCGTTTGTATCCAGCAGTGAGCACCAAGTCGGGCATTATGGTCGGCTTGGGCGAGACGGATGAAGAAGTGTTCCAAGTGATGGCCGATATGCGCGCGCATGATATTGATATGATTACCATCGGTCAGTACTTGCAACCATCGAATGGGCATTTACCAGTTCTGCGCTACGTGCATCCTGATCAATTCAAAGTCTTTGAAAAACACGCGTATGAGTTAGGTTTCAAGCATGCGGCAGTGGGCGCAATGGTGCGATCTAGCTACCACGCCGATCAGCAAGCGCATGGGGCTGGGGTTTAACGACTTTTAATTCAGATCGACTTTAAAAACGGCGCAGCTTTTGCAATCGCAACAGCGCGCCGTTTTTATTTGGTGTAACGTGTCATGCGCCTGCAGGCCATTGGGTGTTGCTTTTTGTTAATGATGATTTTACGTCGTGGTTTTATGGGGTATATCTTGGGCTAGTTTTTAGATGTTAAGCTAGCTGTATATACATTGAGGTTTTGATTATGCATGATGGTCCAAAGCATCAAATCAGCATGACGGTGTTAATGACGCCCGATATGGCTAATTTTTCTGGCAAGGTGCACGGTGGCGCTTTATTAAAGCAGCTCGATCAAGTCGCTTATGTGTGTGCGAGTCGCTACGCTGGCGCGTATGCGGTGACTTTGTCGGTGGATCAGGTGATTTTTAAGCAGCCGATTTATGTCGGCGAGTTAGTGCATTTTTTAGCCAGTGTGAACTATACCGGTCGAACTTCGATGGAAATTGGCATTCGGGTGGTGGCAGAAAACATTTGCGAGCAGACCGAGCGCCATACCAATAGTTGCTATTTTACGATGGTGGCCATGAATGCCGAAGGCCAATCGCTGGCGATTGAACCCTTAAGCCCTACTGACGACGAAGCGATGACGCGCTGGGAACAAGCCAAAGCGCGCCGTGCAGTGCGCTTATTGAAAAAATAATTCGTGTTTTAGACATTTAACAGTGTTTTTGCCATCAAATCGGTGCGATTTTTTGCTTGAAACAAGGCAGGAAACGCGCCATATCGTCATGCGATGGCTGCGCTTCGTAAAGCAGACGCGGGCTAAACGTAAAGAGTCTAAGCCATAATGCCGTTCACTTAAGCCAAGTGAGCGGCATTTTTTTCCTCTATTTCATTGCTGGTGTCGCTTTTGACGCAAAGGTACAGAGAAAATCAATCGAAAAACCCTGAATTTCCTCCGCGCCTCTGCGCCTCTGCGTTGGGTTTTCAGGGGTTGTCGTTAAGTGAACTGTATTTGAGTTTAAGCCGAGATTGGCTGTTGTTTAAGCAATTGCCGGATTGCCAGATTGGGATGTCGCGTCGCTAAATCAAAAGCACTGCATTGTTCTCGATTTAATAGGTGGGTATTTGCATGATGGTGAATTAATACCTGAGATACGTGCACATACCCCTGCTCAATGGCCTTGTGAAGCGCCGTGTTTCCTTCGGCATCTTGGGTGTTGAGCGCAACGCCAGCGTCCATCAATTGCATTAAAGCATCGCGCTGCCCACGTGCTGCGGCTTGGATGAGTGGGGTTTTTCCTGTGTGGCTACTGAGGTCGGCGTTGGCGCCATGCTCGAGTAAAAGGCGAATGACTTCAGCGTGGCCATTGGCGGCCGCCCAGTGAATTGCGGTATAGCCGCCGCTATCGGCAAGATCGGTTTGGGCTTGATTGGCCAGTAGCAGGCCAACACAGGCCAGATGGCCAAACGATGAGGCCCAAATTAATGGTGTCTTTTGATGGTGATCTCGCGCGTCGATTTTCATGCCGGCTTTTAAAAACAGCACTAGCTTTAACGTCTCGCCGCGCTCAGCCGCCGCAAAGAAGCTCTCTAAATTAAAGGCAACGCCACAGGCATTTAAATGGTCGCGTGCTTGTTTGACATGCTCCCAAACGTCTGGCGCTGCTGAGTCGCTAAACCCTTGTTTTTTTTGCTCGCAGGCTTGAATTAGGCGAAAGATTTCCGAAATTACCACGGCTGAAAAACCTTGCCGATTGCCGCGTTGATCAATGAGCAAAGAGCGCAAATAGTCTTCAAATTCATCGCTGCCCGATGCCGCAGCAATCAAGTCGTGTAAATGCGGATGTAGTTGCGCCAAATGATGCGGGTAGTCTGACTCTTGCCCATTGAGTAAATCAAGCAGTTGCGGGTTCACAGCGTATTTCCATTAAGCGAGCAGGTCACGATGTTTATGGCGAAACAAACCCGATATTTTAACGGTTTCAGCGCCAATCGTCACAAAATACATCTGGATTGATGCGGTATTGGCTGGGTATTTGTGGCCGAGCTAATTACCCAAGGAGGGATTGATGTGTTGTGAGGGGAGTTGTGGGGTTAAGCAATGTGGATTGCCGTAAATACAATAGCCGTTACGGCCTGAGCGTTTAACTTGGTACATGGCTTGATCGGCTTTATTGATGAGCATATTGCTGCTAGTGCCATGCTGTGGTGCTAGTGCGATGCCGATGCTGGCACCGACACGATCATAGAGATTGTTGCCGATTTCGATCGGCCGATTAATGCTGTCAATCAGTGCTTGCACCATGACGCTCAGTTGAGCCGTGGCTTCAAAATAAGCCACGATCATGAATTCATCACCACCTAAACGAGCAATTAAATCTTCCTCGCGGGTAAAGTGCTGCTTCATGCGGCTAGCGCTTTCTTGTAGCACTTTATCACCGGCTTCATGCCCATAGGTGTCATTAATGTATTTGAAACGGTCTAAATCAATCATAAAAATCGCCAACTGATTTTTACTCGCAATAGTGTTGCTGAGTAAATGCGCTAAGATTTTTTCGCTGGAATGTCGATTGTGCAAACCAGTAAGGTGGTCATAGTCGGCGCTGCGCCGCATTTGTTCTTCGCGTTTTTTTCGGTCGCTAATGTCATAAATGACGCATTGGTAGTGCGGAATGTGTTCTTCGTTATAACTGGCTGAGATAATCACATGCAGCCATTCATTGCAGGTTTGCAAATCATTGGTCGTGGCTTGATTGCGCTCGAGGCTAGCGTATATTTGCCCCCACAGACGATAGGGTTGGGCAAATAATCGATCAATCCACTGCCCACTTTGCTGTGCTTGGGCATAAATGCTTTCGCCAAGAAGTTTAGCAAACGCTGGATTGGCCAAGATGAGCCGTCCGGATTCATCCAGTAGGCCAATGCCGACATTGGCACTTTCAAAAATCCCCCTAAATTGCTGCTCAAGCTTACTAATTTGCAAGCGTAAATCGCGCTCAGCATGAATGACGTCGCTCACCATATTGAGCAGATAGTTAATGTGTTGGGTTAATTGAGTGAGTTCATCATAGGATTTATCGTTTAACTTGGGTAATCGATCATCGGTAGCGGGTTGTATCGTTTGTAATCGACTCGATAGCTGGGTAAGTGGCCGACTGAGTTTAAAAAAAACGACAATATAGACCACTAAACCGATTAATAAAGACAGAATAAATAAGGAAATTGCCGTGTCGATTGACCGAGTTTTGGCTCGGATGTTCATTTCTGAAGTATTGATCTCTAAGGTTAAATAACCGGCGATATCGCGCTCATCTAGTGGCTCATATAGCGGTAGTTTTAATTCGGTATCGTTGGGTTTTTTTTCCGGCGCTGATCAGTAAATGATTGTGGCCATTGATTGTGGCATGACGAATTAGTGGATTGAGAATCAGACTATTCACCACATCATTGGCAATTTGTTGGTTGCCGCTAAAAGCGGCAACGGCAGCGGTTTTTTCCACCGCTGCCATCAGGTTCTTGATGTCTAAATAGCTGCGTTTGATTTCACCCGTGTAATTGAGTTGATACACAATAAATGAAGAAATGGATGCCACTAAAATCGCACACAGTGCGATGGTCACTGAAAGTTTGTAATGAATGGTTTGCCGAAAAGCCATGTTTGTTCTTATTCCAGTTTTAGAACGACTTTTACCCCACTATTGCTGGGCAAGGAATTGGCCTCGATAAATCCGATTTGATCTTGATTGAGGCTAATGCTTTTAATGACCGAAGTCTGATCAGCCAACCGGCGTGGCGGTTTTTGTTGACCGGCAAATTGCAGTCTAGCCCAATATGCATCAATTTTAACTAAAGGTTTGCCAGTGAGCGCAAAGTAAAAAAACGGCGTCGCAATTCATCTGAATTGATTTCTATGGGCTGTAATGGCGTGTTGTTGCCCAGTAGTCGGCCTAAATAGACGTCACTGACTTGTTGTGGGGTTAAGGTTGAAACGTTACTTTGCTGATTGGTGATCACCCAAAGTTCGGCGTTGGCTGAATTTATACACAGGGCCATTAGTGTGATGAGTAGGCTGTTTTTTCATGATGTCGGCCTAAAATAAACCGTCAAATGAAAGACTAAATACATTGGCTTTTAACGGGCCCGGCAGATTGTTGCCATAATCCCATAAACCTTTGCCACCATCGGCGGCGTGAATTCGATCATATTGAAATTTGAGTGCCATTCTGGGGTGAAAATCCCAGCGAATACCAATCGAGTAGGTCCTTTGATCGGTGTATAAGCTGGTCAAAAATTGGTTGACGCCACCCGCTAAAGCTTGGCTTGCTGCAGCCAACGGCGGAGGTAATGGGCCTTGAGGTAATGGCGCACGATAAGGCGCGTTTTTTCGATTTGGCTTGACTGAGCGTGATATAGGGTTGAAAAGCATCAATGCGATAGGCCGCGCTGATGTATGCCCCTTGCATATCGCCATAAATCGCAGTTTCTGATTGCACACGCCCCCACTCGCCTTGAAACCACCAAGGGCCATTGTCATAGTTGGCACCCAGTAATAAAAATTTGAGGCGACCCTCAATTTTTATATCTTTCTGGATTTGCGTCGCACTAGGCCAAAATGGGCTGAGTTGAGCGAGCCCATTTGAAAGCAAGTCGGCGCCAGGCACCTTGCCTTGTAAATTCATTTGTCCGATTGAGGAGCGTAGATGAAAATGTTCGTCACTCCATTCAAGTGAAGCGCTGGCTAAATCATTGGCATGAACTCGAAAGTCTCCCACAGCACTGCGTAATGTTGAGCTAATTCGACCCATATTTCCTTTGAGTCGGATTTCTCCGTCACCGAATTGCTGGCGATATTGAATGTCGGCGCCGTTGTATTGAAAAAACGGGATTAAGCCATAAAAATCTTGCACTGGCCGCACCCAGGGGTAGGTGTAACCCACGTCTCGAAAATCGGACAACATAAACATATCCACACTGAGTCGTCCTGCACGGATGCTCCAATTTTCATTGGGCCGATAACGCAAAAATGCCCAGTCAACGGCGTCACCATTGGCATAGTCAACCCCTTCGCGCGCCGTTACTTGTAAGGCTGCACTCCATTGTGGCGTAAAATCGGCAAGTAGTTGTACGCCGGCGCGACTATCCGTCGTTGCTGAGGTTTGGCGGTGATTGGTTCTTGATTGAGAAAGGTCGCGTATATAGCTAGTTTGGCTGTCGTTGTGGTTAATCCCTAGGGAATAAAAACCACTTACACTTAAGATCTCCGCCGAGTTGAGGTCTGTTTCGTCAAGATTGAGGTCGGGCTGATTTTCTTCTGCACTCGCCGTGGCGGTACATAATATAAAACAACTGAGATAAATGAGAGTTTTCACAACTCAGCCTTTGTGATTGAGTTTTACGCTACTCTCAATTTGGCTGATGAAGTGCTTGTTTTCAAGGTAAGTTAATATTTGTTTTGGCGACAGTAATTGTTGGCCATAAAAAACCGGCGTTCAAAACGCCGGTTTTTACATGCTCTTGCCAAGGCAAGGCGGGGATTACATACCCATGCCGCCCATACCACCCATGCCGCCCATATCAGGCATGCTTGGAGCGTCGTCTTTTGGCAATTCAGCAATCATGCAGTCAGTGGTCAACAACAAGCCTGCCACAGAAGCGGCGTGTTGCAAGGCTGAACGCGTGACTTTAGCTGGATCGAGTACACCCATTTCAACCATGTCGCCGTATTCGCCAGTGGCTGCGTTGTAACCGAAGTTACCTTTGCCTTCCAATACTTTAGCCACTACAACGCTAGGCTCGTCGCCAGCGTTTTGTACGATTTGACGCAATGGCGCTTCGATGGCACGTAGAACGATTTTAATCCCTGCGTCTTGATCAGCGTTTGAGCCTTTCAATTCAGTGATGGTAGAGCGTGCGCGGAGCAATGCCACGCCACCGCCAGCCACGATGCCTTCTTCAACCGCAGCGCGAGTAGCATGCAATGCATCTTCTACGCGGGCTTTCTTCTCTTTCATTTCCATTTCAGTGGCTGCGCCAACCTTGATGACCGCAACACCGCCAGCCAATTTGGCCACGCGCTCTTGCAGTTTTTCACGGTCGTAGTCGCTGGTTGAAGCTTCAACTTGTTGGCGAATCGTCGCAACACGCGCTTTGATTGAATCTTCAGAACCTGCACCGTCGATGATGGTGGTGTTTTCTTTACCCACTTCGATGCGTTTAGCTTGGCCGAGCATCGACAATTCAGCTTTTTCTAGCGTCAAGCCCACTTCTTCTGCAATCACAGTACCGCCAGTCAAGATCGCGATGTCTCTTCTAGCATGGCTTTACGACGGTCACCAAAGCCAGGGGCTTTAACGGCAACAGTTTTCAAGATGCCACGGATGTTATTCACCACCAAGGTCGCCAATGCTTCGCCATCAACGTCTTCAGCGACGATCAACAATGGACGGCCCGCTTTAGCTACGCCTTCCAAGATCGGCAGCAAGTCACGGATGTTGCTGATTTTTTTGTCGAACAACAACACGAATGGGTTGTCGAGCAAAGCGATTTGTTTTTCTGGGTTGTTGATGAAGTACGGGCTCAAGTAGCCACGATCAAACTGCATACCTTCAACCACGTCCAATTCATCTTCCAAGCCTGAGCCGTCTTCAACGGTGATCACGCCTTCTTTACCGACTTTTTCCATTGCAGCAGCGATTTTTTTCGCCGATGATTTCGTCAGAGTTCGCCGAGATCGAGCCAACTTGGGCGATTTCTTTGCTCGTGGTGCATGGTTTAGCGATGTTTTTGAGTTCAGCGACCAAAGTGATTACCGCTTTGTCGATACCGCGCTTCAAATCCATTGGGTTCATGCCGGCAGCAACGTATTTCATGCCTTCTTGCACGATGGCTTGTGCCAATACGGTTGCAGTCGTGGTGCCGTCACCGGCGATGTCTGAAGTTTTAGAAGCAACTTCTTTCACCATTTGTGCGCCCATGTTTTCGAATTTGTCTTTCAATTCGATTTCTTTGGCAACAGAAACACCGTCTTTGGTGATGGTTGGTGCGCCGTATGAACGCTCAAGCACCACGTTACGGCCTTTAGGGCCCAAAGTCACTTTAACGGCATTGGCCAATACATTCACACCAGCAACCATTTTTGCGCGAGCGCTATCGCCAAACATTACTTCTTTTGCAGCCATTTTTAAATTCTCCAATATCAAATCATGTAGGGTGGGTTAGCCTTGGATTTTTAAGGCGTAACCCACCAAGCTCAAGGGCTTAAATCTAAAAATTATTCAACAATCGCGAAGATTTCTTCTTCGCGAACAACGATGAGTTCTTCGCCATCGATTTTTACGCTTTGTGCGTATTTGCCGAGCAATACTTTGTCGCCAACTTTAACTGTCAGCGCTTGAACGCTACCGTTTTCCAATACTTTGCCAGCACCTACAGCAACCACTTCACCCATGTCTGGTTTTTCAGCGGCGCTACCAGCGAGCAAAATGCCTGATGCAGTTTTAGCTTCAGCTTCAACACGTTTGATGACCACACGGTCGTGCAATGGACGAATTTTCATCATGGGTTTAAAACTCCTGAGTATTGAACAGTCGTTAGAGGTATAAATTTGTTTGTACAAGCAGGTGTTTAGCACTCTACTTGCCTGAGTGCTAAATGGTAGGGGCGAGGCGGTTCTTTTTCAAGAGCTGGCGCGGTTTTTTTTATTGGGTAACGCTGAGCAGCGCGCTATTGGGGGTATGGGGCTGAGCCATAAAAAAATCAATGCAAAGCATGCTATACGTTAAGTCGTTTTCCATTCAAAATGGCGCATTGTTTTTCAGTTGAAATGCCAAATGCTCGGCACTTTGGTCAAATTAAGGATGCTGTGAATGAAACTGGGTTTCAAAATTGCGCTCTCTGCGGTACTGATCGGTGCGGCCGCGCTAGTGTTTAATGCTTTTAGCGCAGCAGAAAAAATGCCGCTCAAGCAGACGATGACCACCATGGCGGGTAAGCCGATACAAATTGCCGATTATCAAGGCAAGGTGGTGCTGGTTAATTTTTGGGCCACCAGCTGCACCGGCTGTATGGCCGAGATGCCGGGATTAGTCGCCGCGCAAAATAAATTGGGTAAAGACAAGTTAGTCACCATCGCGGTGGCGATGAGCTATGACAACCCGACGTATATTCAAAATTATTTGGCCAAAACGCCACTGCCTTTTGAAATGGTGTACGACCAAAGTGGCGAAATTGCGCGTGCTTTTGGTGAGGTGCAATTAACCCCTACGTCGTTTTTACTCGACCCGAAAGGGCGCTTGATTAAAAAAATCGTCGGGGAGCTTAGTGAGCAGCAATTGATTGATATCGTCAATCAGGCGCATGGCGCCTAGTTGGCCGAGTGGTGCGAGATGTAAAAAAATGGCGCGAAGTTCGCGCCATTTTTATGGCGATCAAACGTCAACAGATTAGGCAATGTGCAGATTACGAGTTGATGGTGGTTAGAGTATCGCGGCATTCCCTCTCCCTTGATGGGAGAGGGTTAGGGTGAGGGTGATACAACGAAGTGCATTTTAAGCTCAACACCCCCATCCCAGCCTTCCCCCATCAAGGGGGAAGGGGCTACAGTCGATCTATTCAAACGCGTGCAATTAAAAATATCAACACTCAATCCAAAAAAAAACCCAGACCATTGGGTATCTTGATCTAATCTTTTTTCAATATAGCTTAGCGAGCAATACCTGCCTCAATTGCTTGGCTGACGCGGGCGAGATCGGCCTCTTCAATATGCCAGTGCGTCACCAAGCGCATTGCGCCGTGCTCCGGTGGATTGGCTTTTAATATTGGCATTGGCCAAGCTTTGCATCAGCTTGTCGACATCAATCTCGCGGCTAAAGTTAAACCACACCATATTGATTTGCACCGAATCCAGATCGATGACAATGCCGTCAATTTTGGCCAATTGCGCGGCTAATAATTTGGCGTGGCGATGATCGTCCGCTAGGCGCTCAGTCATTGCATTGAGTGCCAATAAACCGGGTGCGGCCAATACGCCAACTTGGCGCATGCCACCGCCGAGCAATTTGCGTTTTTTTGCGCGCTTTGGCAATCAGCGCATGGCTGCCGGCCAAAATCGAGCCGACCGGCGCGGCCAAGCCTTTGCTTAGGCAACACATCACGCTATCGCAATACTGGGTGATGGCTTTGACATCCACTTGTAAAGCGCTGGCGGCATTAAATACCCGCGCGCCATCTAAATGCACCGGCACGCCTTCGGTTTGCGCCACTTGCCAAATTTGTTGCATGGTCTCTAGCGCAATCACCCTGCCATTGGAGTGGGCATTTTCGACGCAAATTAAGGCGGTTTTGGGTTCGTGAATATCCACGCCATGGCGGATTTTTTTTGCGGATTTTTTCGGCATTCATCGTCCCTAAGTCGCTGTCGATGGTTCTAAGCTGCACGCCACTAATTAAGGCGGCACCGCCAACTTCATGCCAAACAATATGACTATCGTCGCCAACAATGACTTCGTCGCCCGGTTGGCAGTAACTCAAAATCGCCAATTGATTGCCAAAAGTGCCGGTCGGGACAAATAAGGCCGCTTCTTTGCCGAGGCGCTCGGCTGCGGCTGTTTCGAGGGCGATGACCGTTGGGTCGTCGCCATACACGTCGTCACCGACAATGGCCTCGGCCATGGCGGTGCGCATGGCGGCAGTCGGGTGGGTGACGGTATCGCTGCGTAAGTCGAGTATTTTCATCAGAAAAGGCCAGTGTGAAACAAAAGAGTGCCTCAGTCTAAAGTTCGCCGCGCCGTGGCGTCAATCATTCTAACGATGCTTTGGGGGCTGAATAATTACATTTGCTGAGGGTCTGTTGACGTTGGGCTGGCCAACCGCGTGCGCGCCGATTGTGGCTTGAGGCGAGGAACGATAGGTAGGGGGCTGTTCGTTGCGGGGCATACGCGGAGTAACGATTTGGGTTCACTGCTTGCGCCACCAAAGCAAATCGACCTCGTGGTGGGGCCATGTCAACAGCCTTAAGGCGGGGCAGGGGTGATGCTGTTAAAATAGCGAAATTGAAAATTTAGGTTTTGTTATGACTGAGCAAACGCTTCCCCAGCATGCCAATCAAGCGTTATTAGATCGCAGTTTGGCGGCGGTTTGGCATCCGTGCACCCAAATGAAACGCCATGAAACTTTGCCACTGATTCCAATCGCCCGTGGCGATGGTGTTTGGCTGTATGACGCCGATGGCACACGTTATCTGGATGCGGTATCGAGTTGGTGGGTGAATTTATTTGGTCATAATCAACCGCAAATTAAAGCGGCGATTACGCAGCAAATGGATCAGCTTGAGCATGTGATGCTGGCGGGCTTTACCCATGAGCCGGTGGTGGCGTTGTCCGAGCAATTGGCCGCGTTGACCGGTTTGGGCCATGCTTTTTACGGCTCGGATGGCGCGTCGGCCACCGAAATTGCGCTCAAAATGACGGCGCATTATTGGCGTAATTTAGGATTGCCCGCCAAAAACCGTTTTGTGTATTTGCAAGACAGCTACCACGGCGAAACGATGGGTGCATTATCGGTGACCGATGTGCCGATTTTTCGCCAAGCCTACTCGCCCTTGGTACGCGAGAATTTTGCCGTGCAAAGCCCAGATGCTCGGCAAGCTCAGCCCGGCCAAACTGCACGCGACGTGGCCTTGTGGGCGATTGAAGACTTAGCCCGCGTGTTGGCCGCGCATCATCACGAGATTGCCGCCTTGATTGTTGAGCCTTTGATTCAAGGCGCAGCGGGCATGGCGATGTACGATCCGATCTATTTACAACAAGCGCGCGCAATTGTGCGATCAGTATCAGGTGTTATTGATTGCCGATGAAATCGCCGTTGGCTTTGGCCGTACCGGGACCATGTTTGCTTGCGAGCAGGCGCAGATTAAGCCAGATTTAATTTGTCTTTCCAAAGGCATTACTGGGGGGTATTTACCGCTAGCTGCTGTTTTATGTAGTGATGCAGTCTATACTGCCTTTTATGCTGATGAAACAGCCAAAGCTTTTTTGCACTCGCATTCGTATACCGGCAACCCCTTGGCTTGCGCTGCCGCGCTGGCGACGTTGGCGATTTTTCGCGATCAAGACGTGATTGCACAAAATCAGCGTAAGGCCGCCGAGTTTAATCGCATTTTTGCACCACTGGCCGCGCATCCACGTGTTCGGCATTGGCGAAATTGTGGCATGATTTGGGCTTTCGAAATTGCTGACGCTCCGGCGCAATTTGCCACGCTTTGCTTTACTGAAGCCTTAAAAGAAGGCTTGTTATTGCGACCGATTGGTCATACGGTTTATTTTATGCCGCCGTATATTATGACGGCAGAAGACGCTCAATTTCTGCTAGCTGGCACGCTCAAAGCCTTGGCGCGCTGCTGCTAATCACCGAGCTTACTGTTTATGCCGTTATTTCTGACTTTACCTGATTTTGACCCTAAATTGGCGCGCTCTGTGCAAACCAATCCGCAGCAGCTGCGGCAATGGCTGATTGCTTTTGCCGTTGGCAATGTGCAAGAAGCTGGACGAATGCTGCTCGATGCTTTGTCGACATTAAATCGCATTCAGTTAGAGCCCGAAGAGCGGGTTAAATTACTGCAAGAATATCAAAATTCTTTGGAAATGCTGACTGGGGCTTTTGAGTCGGCCTATGCCTCTCCCGGTTTGCCAATGAAAGATTCGGCGCGGCAAGCGGCGCAGCTGGCGCTGAATTTGTGGTGTGAAATTGCTTTGGGTTGGAAGCTGGCGTTAATGGATAAAGTGGAAAAAAAATTCACTTTTTTCACTTCGTCCAAAATGCTGCTGCCGGTGCTACTGCAAGCGGTGATGTATAGCTTTTGGCGGGTTTACCAGGTATGCAGCCGGCTGTTTCAACCGATGCCCAGCGGCATGTGGGCCGAGATTCATCAGGTATTTCGCTACGCGGCGGAAAATCGCTTTTTAGATGAGCGCAAAACCGATAATCCCAAAGAAAAATCTGCCCGACCGCTTGCTACTTTATATAAGCAAATTTTATTGCTGGCCTTGGCCGATCCGCAGCGATTTTCTGGCGCTGAGCTGGATAAAATCATTGAAATCATCGACGGCTATGCGATGTATGCGCACTTTCAACCGGTGAGTAAATTAAATTCCAGCGCCGGGTTTTTCTTGGTCGAGTTAGAGCTGGATCAGCCGCCGCATTTTGTGGGCAATCGCTCGCTCGAGCAATTGCCCGGCCAGTCGATTTTGATTGATACCATTGAGTTGGCCAAAAAACTGCATAAAGCCGAAATGAATGTCGAAGCCAAAGTGCCGCTGGCCAATGATAGGCAAAAAGTACAAATGTGGTTAGAAATCCTGCGGCGGGTAATTCGGCAATGGAGTATTTCGCCGCAGCGACTGTATCAACGGATTCCTGCGCAAAGTTTGGTTGAAGTGGCGCTGGGTTTTCAGGCCACCGTACAGCAATTGAATGATGGCTTGCCGCTGAGCGCGGATAACACGGCCGACGTTGCCGAGCAATTGGCAGTGATCGGTGATTTAGAGCGCCGCGTGATGCCGTGGCAAGTGGTGAATGAAAGCCCCGGCGGATATGCCATCTTGGCGCGCGATTTGCCGACTGAGTTGGCTAAACCCGGTGAAGTGGTGGCGATTCGGGCCAATGGCGGCCAGAGCTGGATGGTGGCGTCGATTCGCTGGTTGCAACAACGCCATGACGGGGCGACCGAAATGGGCTTGCAAGTAATGAGCGCCAAGGCGCAACCGGTCTTGATGCGGCCAATGCAAAGTGGCGCAGTCAATCAAGTGGCGATTTTGCTGCCTGCTATTGCGGTGCTGCAGCAAGCACAACGCATTGTTGCGATTAAGGGCAGCTATACCCCGCTGCGTGAATTTATGCTGCTCACCGCAGAGGGCGTCAGCATTAAAATTCGCAGCGCCAAATTGATCGAGCAGCAGATGGGGTATGACTTATTTGAATATACCAGTGCTTGATTGGGGCGATGTTCAGATTACGTGTGGAGGGTGATACAACGAAGTGCATTTTAAGCTCAACACCCCCATCCCAACCTTCCCCCATCAAGGGGGAAGGCGCTGCAGTCGATCTACTCAAGCACTGCTGATCTAAGCGATCAACAAATTTGAACAAAGCCAAAATAATGGCAATGTTTAGATTTGGTCTTGATGCTGTGCCGCGCTCGTCGGGCAGGGGCTTAAAAACCCGTCTAAGCGCACCGAGTGAGGAGAGAGACAAACGGTTTTATCGTTTGGCTCACGACAATCGAGGGCACAGCGGAGCTGGGCGCGCTCGGGTCGCCTTTCTTTCCCCCTCTTTCTTTGGCGAGTCAAAGAAAAGAGGGGCCGCCACTGACTGCGACTGTAAAACAATGTGCCGCAGGCACTTAAAACCATCAACACCAAATCTGAGTATTGCCCAAATAATCAATGTATATCGATACAGACTATGATTATTTTGGCTTGGAACTAGATACCCTCAGTATCTTTGTCTGCCATTTTGGCTCTGGGGTGGGCTTTGTCGTAGCTTTCGGCTAAATGCTGGAAGTCTAAATGCGTGTAAACCTGCGTGGTGGCGATGCTGGCGTGGCCAAGTAATTCTTGCACGGCACGCAAATCACTCGACGATTGCAATAAATGGCTGGCGCAGCTGTGGCGCAGTTTGTGCGGGTAGAGTGGCTCAGTCAGGCCGAGTTTTTCTTGCCACTGTCTGAGTCGTAATTGCACCGCGCGCGGTGTGAGCGGCGTGCCTTTATTGCTAACAAAAACGGTTTGCGCATTCGGATGAGCCAATTGCGTGCGAATCAATAGCCAGCGGCGAATGGCTTCGAGCGCCATTTTACCGATTGGCACCAGCCGCGTTTTATTGCCTTTACCGGTCACGGTAGCCATGCCATGCAATAGATCGAGCTCAATCAGTTTGAGTGACACCAACTCACTCACCCGTAAACCCGATGAATACGCGAGTTCAAAAATAGCTTTGTCGCGTGAGGCCAGTTGGTCTTCATCGGGCATGTGCTCTAAAAACCCCACCACATCATCGACATTCATCGCTGATGGCAAGGCTGGGCGATGCTTGGGCGCTTTAACGCCTTCAATTGGATTACTCGACCAATGAAAGTCGCGGCACATCAGCCGGTAAAAAGCGCGCCACGCCGATAAGGTGCGGGCAATAGATCGCCCCGACAAACCGCGACTGGCCAATTGCCGCACAAACCCGCGCACATCTAACGGGCTGAGCGAGGCTAAATCGCGCGCGCCAACACTATCGGCCAATAGCTGTAAATCATGCTGGTAGGCTTGGTGCGTATGGGCGCTGGCGGCTTTTTCGCCGTGTAAATAGCGAAAAAAATGCGCGAAATGTGATGCCGTTTCGGGGTGTTGCTGCGCTATGCTCGTCGGGTGGCGAATCGGTTTCAAGTCAGTTCGGCCTCGACTTCGGCGGCGATCACGGTGTCGCTATGGTTCAGTATGGCTTGTGCCGGAACCACGCGGCGAATCACGGCGGAAACCAATTCGGCTAAACGTTGTAAGTACAGCGTGCCCATTTCTGGATAAAAGCGCTCAGAATCAGGGCTGGCCAACACCAAAATCCCAAACGGCAACTCGCCAGTGCGCAGCGCGCATTGGGCAAAGGATTTCAGATCGCCCGTTTCCAGCGCAAACCAATTTAACACATCATCGGTCACGTACGGCCCGCAATAGGGGCTGTTTAGATTGTCGACCAGTTTGTGAATGCTGTCCTCGACTGGGGTAAATTCGAGTAGATTTGATTCAATATTGGGCAGCCATAAGCGCAGTGCTAAATGTGGCACCGCAAAGCGGGCTTTGAGGTGGTATTCCAAAGTACCGATAATGCTCGGCAAGTCTTCGGCTTTCATTAAATCGACGGTGAGCTGGTGCAACATATCCGAGATATGGTCGTTTTCGATACCAAATTGCAGCAATTCACCTAGGCGCGCTTCGAGTAAGCGATTTTTATCGCGCAATGTGAGTAATTGTCGCTCAGCCAATGAAACGGCCTGACCGCGATGGTGGTGCGGGACATAGATTTCGGCTAAAGCGTCGGCAAACTCATCAAAAAAAGCGGGTTTTGTTGTAACCACTGTACGACTTCATTGGCTTGCATCTCAATATCCTTAGGTTAAAGCTCAATCGTGCCGGCAAAGACGGTCACAGCCGGACCCGTCATCATCACGGGGTGCGTATCGCCCGACCAGCTAATGGTTAAATCGCCACCTCGGGTATGCACAATCACCGTGGCGTCGAGTAAACCACGGCGTATCCCCGCGACGACGGCGGCGCAGGCACCCGTGCCGCAAGCGAGGGTTTCGCCCGCCGCTCGCTCAAACACCCGTAGGCGAATTTCATTGCGGCTTAAAATCTGCATAAAGCCGGCATTCACTTTTTGTGGAAAGCGCGGGTGGTTTTCAATTAAAGCACCATGCAGCGCCACAGGCGCGGTATCGACCGATGCCACCACTTGCACTGCATGCGGATTGCCCATCGACACCACCGAAATATCATAAACTTGGCCGTCCACAATCAAAGGATCAATCATCGCTTCATTGGGGGCAATAAACGGGATGTCTTCGGGGGCAAAGCGTGGCGTGCCCATATTGACGGTGACATTGCCATCGAGCTCAAGGCGCGGGTAGATCACGCCTTTGGCGGTTTCCACGGCGATTTCGGTTTTGTCAGTTAAGCCTTGCTCAACCACAAAGCGCGCAAAGCAGCGTGAACCATTGCCGCATTGCTCGACTTCGGAGCCATCGCAATTAAAAATGCGATAGCGAAAATCGATGCCCGGCGTAGCGCTGCTTTCGACTAGCAGCAGTTGATCAAAACCAATGCCAAATTGCCGATGGCCGAGTTGTGCAATTTGTTGATGACTGAGGGCTACGGTTTGGCGCACGCCGTCGATCACCATAAAGTCATTCCCGAGGCCGTGCATTTTGCTGAAGTTGAGTTTCATGATTTTGGCGATATTTTAAGGTGTGCTAAGGCTACGCTGAGCCTGCCTGTCAGTGCAAGCTTGTTGAAATAGAATAATGAAAAATGCGGCGAAATCGGCGGCTGGCCGCGGCGGCATGGGTTTAAAAAGCGTTGCGCCGCTTATTTTAAAGCATTCTTTCAGGAAATAAACGCTGATATTCGGTCATTAAACAGCGATCCATCACGATGCACAGCCCCGCAGCTTGGGCGCGTAAGGCGGCGGCTTCATCCACAATGCCTTTTTGCAACCAGATCAGCTTGATGCCCAAGGCAATCGCTTGATCAACAACGTCGCCGACGATTTCGCTGCGCACAAACACATCCACACAATCGATGGGCGTGGTGACGTCACTGAGTTGTCGATACACCACCGCGCCTAAAATCTGTGCCTGTGGCTTGGCGGTGATCGGAATAATGGCAAAGCCCCAAGTTTGCAGCCGCTGGCTAACGATATAGCTGGCGCGCTGCGGTTTGTCCGACAGCCCAACCACCGCAATGGTGCGCGTCATTTGCAGCAAGGCTTGGATTTGGGCGTCGCTTGGGTTTTGAAATGGCATGGTGATAGCTTGAGTCTTAGTTGCTTAAAACCATAACAGCATCGGCTTCAACCAATGCGCCTTTGGGTAGCGCTGCCGCTTGGACTGCCGCGCGCGCTGGAAAAGGTGCGCTAAAGTATTCGCTCATAATGGTATTGAGTTGGGCAAAGTTGGCCAAATCCACCACAAAAACGCCCAATTTGACGATGTCGGATAAATCGCCGCCGGCCGCTTGGCAAACCGCGCGTAGATTTTGAAAGACACGGTGTTGCTTGCGCTTCAAAGCCATCGGCCAAGATGCCTGACGCTGGATCAAGCCCAATTTGGCCGGATAAATACACGGTGTTGCCTACTTTTACCGCTTGCGAATACGTGCCAACAGCGGCGGGGGCTTGCTCGGAATGAATAATCGATTTGCTCATTTGGAGCACTCCTAGAGAGGGAAAAAGTCGCCAGCGGCAGCGGCGGCGAGGATATTTAGTGGGGTTTATTTGGAGAGTTTTTACTGCAATTTGACTTGATTTTGACAGTGTTCTGGCTAGTAAAAGCCTTGAACCGACATAGAAGTCGGCTCAAGACTGGTAGGGCAGCACCAGTTCAATGGCAATATTCAGATTGGGTTTGATGCTGTGCCGCGCTCGTCGAGCTGGGGCTTAAAATCCCGTTCAAGCGCACCGAGTGCGAAGTGAGACAAACAGTTGTATCGTTTGGCTCACGACAATCGAGGGCACAGCGGAGCTGGGCGCGCTCGGGGCGCCTTTCTTTCCCCCTCTTTCTTTGGCGAGTCAAAGAAAGAGGGTCCCCGTCGCGGACTGCGACTGTAAAACAATGTGCCGCAGGCACTTAAAATCATCAACACGTAATCTAAACACCACAGCTTCAATCGCCCAGTCAGTGAACCAATCTCAACGCCTTAGTTGTCTTTATCAAAAAAATACGCTCGCTCGCCGTGTAGTGCTTCGTCGAGGCCTTCTTCTTCTGCGGCTACGCTAACGCGTGGTTTGTGGATTAATTTCATAATCACCCAAGTAATGGCAAAGGAATACACCGCCACTAACACCACGGCAATCAATTGAATAATAAATTGATGCAAGCCGCCGCTCACGTCGTCAATCGCGCGGTTGGCTAAAATGCCCACCAATAGTGACCCCGTCACACCGCCCACACCGTGTGCGCGAAAGACTTCGAGCGCGTCATCGTATTTAAAGCGCGATTGCAAGGTTTTGGCAAAGTAGCATGCTGTGGCGCCAATCGCGCCAATCAGTACTGCCGCCCAAGGCTCGACATAGCCTGCTGTTGGCGTAATGGTGGCTAAACCGGCTACGCCACCGACTAAAACACCAGAAAAGCTCGGTTTGTCTTCAAAACGCCAAGCGAGCATGAGCCAAACCACCATCGCTACCGCACCGGCCACTGCCGTGTTGACAAAGGCATACGCAGCCAAAGCATTGGCGGCATACGCGCCACCGGCATTAAAGCCAAACCAGCCAAACCACAGTAAACCGGCGCCCACGGCCACCAGCGGTAAGCTGCTGGCTTCAGGCTGGTCATCGGGCGCAATATCGCGCTGCCCCAAAAACATCACCGTGGCCAATGCGGCAAACCCAGCCGAAGTGTGCACCACAATCCCGCCCGCAAAGTCGATCACGCCGAGTTTGGCCAAAAAGCCACCACCCCAAATCCAGTGCGCCACGGGGATATACACCAAGAGCATCCACAGCACGATAAATTTGAGATACGCCTTAAAATCAAAGCGCTCGGCAAACGCACCAGTAATCAGCGCTGGCGTGATGATGGCAAACATCATTTGATAAGCAAAAAACATAATAAACGGAATCGATGGCGCGTAATGCGGGTGGGGCATGCCGCCAATGCCGCTAAAGCCAAAGTAAGATAAATCGCCAATCACACCGCCGATATCGGGACCAAAGGCCAAACTAAAACCGCCAAAAATCCACACAATCGAAATCACCCCCATGGAGATGAAATTTTGCATCATGATCGACAGCATGCTGCGGCTGCGAGTGAGCCCGCCATAAAACATCGCCAGTCCCGGCGTCATCAGGCACACCATCGCCGTACATAAAATGATAAAGGCGGTATCGCCGGTATTAATGAGGTACATGCTGCTCTCCTATTTACGATTGATTCGCTGGGCAACAACGATGCTGCGCTGGACCACTGCCTTGTGGCCTCGGCTGTTTAGATTATGGTACAGCGCACTTGAAACTGCTGGCTTGGACTAATTGTAATCTTGAAGATTGATTGGTGAAATAAAATATGCGTGTGATTATTGCAATTAATTGTTTAAAGCTTTTTGAGTCTGTAATTAAACGGCGCAATGCGTGGGACGAAAAAAAACCGCAACGGCGTGAGTGCGGTTGCGGTTTGTTGGATGCAGGTTGGTAGCGGTATGGCGATTTAGGGGCGCTTATTGGCGTTGATCGCATACGGCTCGGGGTGAACGCGGCCATTGTGTAGCAGATCATCGGCGGTATAAATATGCACGATTTCAATTAGCAATAAATCGGCGGCAATCGGTTGGCCGACTTCGATATGCTGCATTAAACGCCCTTCGAGGGCGACGGCGCAGTTTTCGATGCGCGGGGTTTTTACCGCTTGTGAGGCGGCAAACATTAAACCGAGCGCATCAATCTGCGCTTGGCTTGGCGGGGTGCTTGAACCCGTGGCGTGCACTGCCGGCGCATGATCGTGCGATGGAATGTGAATCACGCAGTCGCCACCATTGAGTAGATTTTGCGCGGTGTCTTTTTGCTCGTTCAAACCGCTTTGATCTTGGCGGCGATTGACACTGAGCGACACAATCAATGGCTCGCTACTGACAATATTAAAATAAGAAAATGGCGCGATATTGATGCTGCCATCTTTATTGGTGCTCGTTACCCAAGCAATCGGCCGTGGCACCACGCAGTCAGTAATCAGATTGTATTTTTCACTTGGCGAGAGCGCCGTAACAGGCCATTCCATTATTTAATCCAGAGGTATATGGCGCTAGCCATTGATTATTAATTGTTAGGTGAATATACCCAGATGTTCAACCACAGGCAATTGGCTTAAGCCGCAAATAAAGCCGAGCGGATGGTGGCGTTCACTTAAAAAATCTTTTTGACGCAGAGGCGCAGAGACGCGGAGCAAAACCAAAGCAAAACCAAAGCAAAACCAAAGCAAAACAAGATCAAATCGCCGCTTCACACGTCGTGTTTTACACGCGGTTTGAGCCCTGAGTTGGTTTTTCTCTGCGCCTCTGCGTTGGCTTTTCGATGTCTCTGCGTCGGCGTTTTTTGCTGAAGTAAACATAGCTCGTCGCATCGCTATGCGGTGCATTGTACTGTGTGCCGCTATTTAGTCTGGTAAAAATCGTTCCATCAGCACATTTAAAAAACGCTGGCCTTTGAGCGTTGGGCGTACATGGTGCAAATCGCGCTCGAGTAAACCCTCAGTGCAGGCGCGCTCAATTTCGTAAACAACTTTACTCATCGGCAAGCCAGTGCGTTCAGTAAACAGCGCAATTGGGAAGCCGCCGGTTAAGCGTAGCGTATTGAGCATAAATTCAAACGGCAGCGCGGATTTTTCGATGATTTCTTCGCTTTGAATCGCCGAGCCCATCGCCATTTTGGCTAAATATTCGGTGGGCTGCTTAAAGCGTGCTTGGCGGATAATTTTGTCGTGAAAACTGATTTTGCCATGCGCACCAGCGCCAATGCCAAGGTAGTCACCAAATTGCCAGTAATTTAAATTATGTTGGCTGCGGTGATCTTTGCTCGGGTGTTGCTTATAAAAAGCACTGGTTTCATAGTGGCCAAATCCTGCGGCGGCGAGCTTGGCCTCAATCATTTCTTGCATATCGGCGGCCAAATCGTCATCAGGCAAGGCTGGCGGATAGCGGTGAAACAGCGTATTGGGTTCGAGCGTTAAATGATAAGCGCTTAAATGCGTTGAACCGCAGGCAATCGCTTGGTCGATATCGGCCTCGGCCTCGGCCAGCGTTTGCTTGGGCAGGGCATACATTAAATCGAGATTAAAATTATCAAAGTGCTGCGCAGCGATCTCAATGGCGCGCAGGGCTTCGTCGCGATTATGGATGCGGCCTAAAGCGCTTAAGTGCGTGGCATTAAAGCTTTGAATGCCGATGGATAAGCGATTAATCCCCGCTGCGCGGTAGCCGGCAAATTTTTCGATTTCAAAGGTACCCGGATTGGCTTCAAGGGTGATTTCGGCATCGGGGTTGAGCTTGATCCGCGCACGTATCGCTTCTAGCAGGCGATCCATACTGGCGGCTGAGAACAAACTCGGCGTGCCGCCGCCCATAAAAATACTCGATACCGATCGGCCCCATACTTGCGGCAGATTGCTTTCTAAGTCGGTAATCAGCGCATCGATATAGCGCTGCTCTGGTATGCCGTCTTTGACCGCGTGCGAATTAAAATCGCAATACGGGCATTTACGCACGCACCAAGGAAAGTGAATATAAAGTGCCAACGGGGGCAGGGCGGTTAGGCCCGATTGCGAGAAAGAAACGGTTTGCATAGGGCCTAACAAATTAGGGCTGAGCAAGGCCAGCCCTAAGGTAAGAAATAAAACGAAGGTTTAGACGTCAATCAACCGTTGCGTGGTGGCTGCATTGCAGCCCCCAAAAAACGGTTGTGTGGGCTTATTTTGCTTTTTGGCTATTGGCAAAATTGAGCATGTCATTGAGGGTTTTAAAGTCGGGTGAACCTTTTTTGATGTCCATCTCGCCCGCCGCTAAATAAGTAAAGTAGCGTTGGCAAGCTTGGGTTGGACCATCTTTTTTGGTCATGTCTTCAATGATTTTATTCGATTGATCGTTATTGGCTTTGAGTAGTTCGCCGCTCACTTTTTTAGCTTCGTCCGCGCCGGCGGTTTCTTTGACGTAATCCAGAAAGGCCGTGACATAACCATAATGCATGCCAAGGTAAGCTTTGTTGCGTTCGATATAGCCTTTGGTGGCCGAATTGATCAGGCCTTCGGTTTGTTCGATTTTGCAGTTTTTGGCCATTTTTTGCATCACAACCAAAGACGTGCTTAAGTTGCCCGCGGCCTTATTGCGCTCGGCGGTGAATGGCGATGCGACCTCGGCTTTAGAGGTGTCTGCTGCTTTGGCGGCAAAGCAAGACAGTGGCAACATCAGGGCAAGGGCAAGTAATGTTTTTTGCAATTTAAACTACCTTATTAAAAATGTAACCATCAAGACAGCAACTGGCTAGTCCTGCTTAGAGCCGGATCTTAGCTGGCATCACTTATTTTTGATAGGGATTATGCACACTCTGCACGAGGCGCTGGAGTACATCACGCATTTGGGCTTCGGATACTTCCATCAATACGCCATCTTCAAATAAGTCTTGCGCCATTTGGAGTAGCTCATCGAGGTTTTCGTTCATTACTTTTACTTTTTCGGTGCACGATACCACGCTGCCATCGTCTCTTACCCAGCGGGCCCAACGACTTTCATCCTGACTCACAGCCCAGTTTCCTTCAGTTGTTCAATTAATTTGTTGAGTGCTTTGGCGCGATGCGAAATCAGTGCTTTCTCGTTGGCCGTCATTTGCGCCACGGTTTTCGCAAAATCAGCGCGCCAAAACAGCGGATCATAACCAAAACCGCCGTCACCCAATGGGGAATTTAATATTTCGCCAATGCAAATGCCATCAGCAATCAATGGCTGCGGATCGTGACTGCTCCGCACCAACACCAAGGCGGCATAGTACCAAGCGCGGCGATCAGCGTGCGACGCCATTTGCTCAAGCAATTTACTATTATTGCGCGCGTCTGATTTGGGCTCGCCCGCATAGCGTGCCGAATACACCCCCGGCGCGCCACCCAGCGCATGCACGCACAAGCCAGAATCATCGGCCAGCGCCGGTAAACCGGTTTCTCGCGCTGCATGCCGTGCTTTGGCGAGGGCATTTTCGACAAAAGTATCAAAAGGCTCCGGGCATTCACTCACGCCAAGCTCGCCTTGCGGGATGACCTCTAAATCAAAGTCGGCCAATAAATGATTGAATTCTTTGACTTTACCAGCGTTATTGCTGGCTAACACAATGCGTTGCTTTGCCATTTAATAGGCCTTTTTACTTAAAATCATCAGTTCTTGTTCGCGCTTCATTTGAAAGCGGTTGAGCGTGCTCATGCCGATTAAAATCGGACTGGTGTCGTTGCTATCGCGCACCACCAAATCGAGATTATACAGCGTTACATTCCCGATTCTGGCTTTGGGCAACACAATCAGCCACGAGCGAATCACGCCATTGGCGGTGTGGGAGCGCATCGGCTGGCCGTTTTGATAGTTGAGCTTCAGCTGGTTGGCCACATTGGCCGACATCGACAAATGCGTAGCGCCGGTGTCAATCACCCCAGTTTGGGTTTGGCCATTAATCCCCACCTCGGTGAGGTAATGCCCACCTTGGCTGGGCGAAAGCACCACGCTGCTGTCGCCATCGCTTGGCGTGGCCGCCGAAATTACATAGCCTTCACCCAAACCTAAACGCCGTTGCCGGCCATTACTGGCTTCAATCACCGCCGAATCGGCCGCAATCGAAATCACCTTAATACCGCCCACGGTTTGGCCGATTTGCAGGGTTTTCTTTTGCCCATTCAGCTGAAAAATCGCCTTACTGCCCATGGTGGCCAAGAGTGTCATTTCATCGGCCATGGTCAAGGTCGGTAATGCCAATAACAAGCCAGCACAGAGTGCAGTGAGGGGGCGAATGGGCAGCATGGGTTTTAATCCTGACGAGATTCGACAATATTAAGCGCTTCTTCAATCAAGCGCCAATCGGCGTTTTTAAGCAACGCCGCATCCGACAACATTCGCCGCCAATGCCGCGCACCGGGCCGGCCTTGGTACAGCCCTAAAATATGCCGCGCCACATAGCGTAATGGCGTACCAGCCGCGAGCTCCGTGTCGACAAAGCCGCGTAAGTCTTCCATCACCGCGCGGCGGGTGGTTTCAATGTGTGGCGCACCATAAATCGCCGTATCTACTTCGCTTAAAATCCACGGATTATGATAAGCCTCGCGCCCGAGCATTACGCCATCGACATGCTGCAAATGCATTTGGCTGTCGGCAATGGTGGTAATCCCACCATTAATAATGATCTCTAGCGCGGGGAAGTCTTGCTTGAGTTGATAGGCATAAGCATATTTAAGCGGCGGAATATCGCGGTTTTCTTTTGGACTGAGGCCTTTTAAAATCGCATTTCTGGCGTGCACAATAAACGTGCTGCAACCGGCATCGGCCACATGGCCAACAAAATCGCGCACAAAGCTGTAATCCTCAATCTGATCAATGCCAATCCGGTGCTTCACCGTAACGTCGATACTGCACGCATCGCGCATGGCTTTAACCGCATCGCTGACTAAATCGGGCTCCAGCATCAAGCAAGCGCCAAACGAGCCCGACTGCACCCGCTCGCTAGGGCAACCCACGTTTAAGTTGACCTCGTTATAACCCCATTGCTCGGCCACCTTGGCGCAATGCGCCAAATCAGCCGCATTCGAGCCGCCCAATTGCAGGGCAATCGGATTTTCTGACGGATCAAACCGCAAATGCCGCATCGGATCGCCATGAATAATCGCCCCGGTATTGACCATCTCGGTATACAGCCAAGTGTGCTGGCTCAATTCGCGAGCGAATCGACGATAAAAGCGGTCTGTCCAATCGAGCATCGGCGCAATACAGAAGCGGCGGGAAGGGGTGTTGGGTGTTTGAATTGACATTGCAGTATTTATATCGCGGTAGTGTCGGGCCAAGCCCTGAATCTGCATCATTTTACGCGTTTGCTGCCGCGCTGGCTTGTTTTAGTCAATCGGCGGGTTAAAGGGTAGTTGAATACGGCGGGTAATAGTTTGGTAGTGCTTGCTTGGTATCAAGGGTATCGGCACCTAGCTCACTTAAATCAATGCCTGCAAGCAAATACATCGCCCGCAAGATGATTTGTGGGCGGCGTAGGGTGGCTTAGCCCTTGGGCGTAAGCTACCAACCCAACGCCAATCATCATCAGGCGTAGGGTGCGCATTTGCGCACCGCAACCCCCACAAAACCACCGATCGGTGCGCAAATGCGCACCCTACGAGTCGATCAACCACCGCCGCAATAACAACCATCAAACCGCACCCTTATTGGCTGAGTCATTTTCAATTATTAAATTGCAAGCACAAGCTGACGAATGGATATTCCGTTATCATGACGGCAATGTAAGGGCGCGCTTTGAGCTGTTGAGTGTGCTGGCGGGATTACCGAGTTAACTTTCACAATCTGCGCATGAAGGCATTGGCGGCTTGTTTAAAGGGCGAGCAGATTCAAGAAGTGGCCTTGGTATCGGGGCATAAAAGCTGGAAAAATTTGGCAAGGTATACGCAATTGCGAGCGGTGGATTTGCATCGGGAAGTGGTCAAATCTGTAGTGCTTTGTCGTCGTAGTGATCGGCGGTAATATGTAGCGAAATTAAAAGAATTATTATTACAGTATGCTCTGAAATGTTGTTAACTACATATTCATATAGATGTATGGATGGATTGATTGGTATTTATTAATTTGTACAATTTTTAATAAACTTTTTTTGGAATTTTGATGGATATCATCCTTAATCACCCTGTGATTACAAAAATGGCTATGCATGTTGTTGGTGATTCAGCAAATGACGAAGCTCGCCATCTACCTGCCACTGAAGTTGTCCATCAAGGTTTTTTTATTGATCGGATTACTGAAACTTTAAAAGGATGTAAATGTTCCTTTACCGAGTTGTCATCGTTCCGTATGGGCTTAAAACAGGTTAGAGAGGGTGAATTAGATTTTTATGAGATGAGTAAATTATTGGCTAATTCGTTTCATAGAGCAATTACTGGAAATGGTGCAGCAGTTCCCGGTGCATTTTTACTGTTTGAGATTGAAAATAGCGGTGAAGTAATTTATTCAGTTATTAAGTATGAGCATGATGATGTCGTGCATTACAAGCAAGAAATAAATGACGCAGGTGAGAGTAAGTTGATTTTTACGTTGCTTGCAACAACTTTTGTAAAAAAACCTCAAGCTATGCAGAAATCAGCATTAATTAAATTTACCGATGATGAATCTATTATTCATGTTGTAGACAGAAGTGAGAGGAAAGGTATAACTAAATATTTTTCGTTGTATCTCGATGTGGTCAGAGAATATAATGAGGCTGAAGTCACTAGTCGATTTGTAAATTCGGTTCTTAATTTTGTTGATAGAGCAATAAAGGCAGGGTTTCTTTCGAGGGATGTACGAAAAACTTACAGGTCAAGAATGTATGACTATACACATAGAGAGAATGTAGTTTTTGATCCTGAGGATATTGCTACCGTAATTACGGCAATTGTTGGTGAAAGTAATGATAATTTGGTTTCTATTTTTGAATCTGAATTAAAGAAAAATAAGATTGAGGGCGAGAGATTTGAGTTTGATAAAGCAACTATTCCGAGGCCAGCTAAATTAAGAACTAGGACAGTTGATGGAATTGAAATTAATTTTAGTCAGAGTCATATTGAATCGGGTAAGTATGAAAAAGTTGGTAATATAATTAAGATTGATATCACAACTGGCCTTGAAGAAGATGCTAATCAATTGGGTTGATAAAATTCAAAGTGCGGCTAAGGATAATGGCTTTCGTATTGTTGAAACGGAAGCCAATATCCAGCTGTTTTTTGAATTTAGTGTGGAAGCAAAAAACTCTTGCTTGGCAATAATAAGATCTAAACCTAATAATGTTATATCGCATGTGTGCTTGCATAGTAGTGAAATTGGTGAAGATTTGCCAGGCCTAAATCTCGATGAAGAGATTTTAAATAATGGAGATCAATGTTCTTTACTTTTAATAAAAAACAAGGATGTGCCTTTGTTTTTTATTACTCTTGATGGTTTTGTTAGTTCATTGGAAAAAATAACCAAAAGTAGAGTTGTTTTTTTATAAACGAAATTGAAGGGTTTACGACTTTATCTTGTCAATTTTTACCTATTTCAGAATATGTTGATAAGTGGGAGTCCTTTGTTGATGAAATTGACATTGAGCGAGATTTTCAGGCATTTATTAATGGCAGCATAGGTTTATTAGCAGATTTATCACTTCCATTTTTCTTGATTAAGAAGTCGCCTATAAACAATTCGGTCTTCTATGAAGAGTGGTCAAAGGCTAGCTGCAAAAATTTGATCCACCTTGTTGGAAGTAGAGTTGAAATTGGCCAAAATAATGAAATAATACTGATTATTAAATCAGAGAAGAAGATGACATTTAGTTTGAATTTAGATGTGGATTTAAATTGCTTTCAAGAGCTTCAAGATATTTTTAGTTGGATAATTTCACCTAAGCGTGATGCAAAAACAAGACATCAAATTTTTATTGGGTGCATGGTTAGAGAGGGTGGTGAAAATGACTGCATTTGGCATTATTTAAAAGAATCTGCCCTTTATGCACTTGAGTCAGCTCAACTAAATTATGATTCTCTGTTGGATAAAGAGTCCAGAGAAAGTCTTAAAGTAATGATTGATATTAGAAAAGCAATATTTGATGCAGCATCTCAAATTTCGAAAGATGCACAAGATATATCAAGTCGTGCTGCTGCAGATATAGCAGCTATTGTTGGGCTGTTAATTGCTAGAGTTGCCCTTGTGGGAAAAGTAGATTTTTTGTTTGGTAAGTTTCTTTTAATTGTGGCATTTATTTATGTGGTTTATAGAGTTTATTCAGTGTTGTATATCTCTAAACGTTTTTTGAAGCGGCAGATAAGGCACGTGAATCATGGAGTAGACGTGTCTATTGTAATTTGAATATAAGAGATAAAGAGGAATTGTCTGAGACGCCTTTAGCAAATGCAAAATCTACACTTGCAAAATCTCTTGATGCTGCTGGTATTGCATATGCATTTTTGATGTTCATTCTATTGTTAGCTTTATTTCTGTAGGCTAATGAATTTCCGATTAGATAAGAATAGCCCGTATCTGCGGGCTTTTTCTTGTCTGGTGTTTCACGGCCTAATGCTCTAGCGGTTGGTTACTGTAGTGGTATTAATTGGCGGCGATGGTTTCGATTCGTTTTAGGTTGAGCAGCTTGAGTTTGTGGTCTTGGAATATGTTGACGTAGCGGCGGTGGATGGGTGATTCGAGTTGGCGTAGGGCTGGGGCGTTTGTTGCGCGCAACTTGGCAAGCAATGGTTTTGACTGCTATTTTAAAAAAACCAGCCAGCCAAATTAACGATGGTAACTCCGCCAGCGTTGATTGATGTATTGATTTGGCTTTTTTATAGGGATAAATCATGTCGAGTCGCGATCTTAAAGATTTGCATGTCAGTATTCGCTTGCTGGCCGAGCAATTGGTGGCGCAGGCCAATGCCGCTTTGCAGCAGCAAAATCCGGCGCTTGCGGTGCGTTTGGTTTGCACTTGGCGGCCGCAATCTGAGCAAAATGCCTTGTACGCGCAAGGGCGAACCAAGCCCGGGCGTAAGGTCACATGGGTAACCCACAGCGCGCACAATACCGATTTGGCCGACACCGCGCATGGCGACGCCGAGGCGCTGGATGTGGGGGTGTTTGAAAACGGCAACTATCTGCAAGGCAATACCGCCCGCGAGTTGGCTTTTTATTTATGCCTCGGCCCGATTGGCGAGCGCCTTGGTCTGGCTTGGGGCGGGCGCTGGAAAACGCCCGATTACCCGCATTTTGAGAGCAAAAAATGGCGCACCACCCGCTGATGGGGCGCAGCAGCACTACGTCACTGATTTGTGCAACAAAGCACTTTAATGCGTACTATAATGGTTTTTATTGTATTTAATGACTGCTATAGCATGACTAGAAAACTTCTTCCGGTTGATGATGCGGGTAAAAACGCGCTGGCCGAGTTGGGTAATCGCTTACGAACACTGCGTATCCTGCGCAGTGATACGATGGCGCAAATGGCGCAGCGCCTTCAGTGTTCGTTGTCGACTTATGCTGCGCTAGAAAAAGGGTGAAGCAACGACTCAAATCGGGCTATTGGTGAATGCTTTAGGTATTTTAGGGTGCTTGGATAGCCTATCAGCCGTTGCGCCCGTGCCTGTGGAATCATTGATCAAATCCGAAGCGATGCGTAAACGAGTGCGTAAGGTAAATCCAACGCTGCCTACGGATGAGGAGATTGATTTCTGATGGCATCTTCACGTCATTACAGTTTGCGGTGGGGGTGTATTTGCCAAGTACAGTTCAGCCGATACCTGCTGCATTACTCAAAGTAGAACGGCAAGGTGTTGTTGAAAGTGGCACGCTCAGCTATGGGCGGCAATATCAGCAAAAGCACAATTTTCGCTTCCACCCCGATCCGGCTTTATCTCTGGCGATTAATCATTTGCCAGCCAAAAGGATTCGGGATGGTGGTGCATTGCCAGCTTACCTAAAAGACTCACTACCTGATGCATGGGGACGCCTCGTTTTGGCTGCTGCTAATCAGGGGGCTGCCCTAGATGACTACGCGATGTTGTCTTGCACTAATCAACATCGCATTGGTGCTTTGGTGGTCATTCATGATGAACCTCAGGTGCTGGCTGAAACCCCCCAATTGTCATTGGACGAGCTGTATGAAATGGCGATGGCCATCCAATATGGTAAAGAAGTGCCCGTGGATATTCGCCGGCTGTTGACGCAGGGGGGCTCATTGGGTGGCGCCAGACCCAAGGCCAGCATTGCTGATCAAGGCGCGCTGTGGCTGGCTAAGTTCCCGTTGCGAGAAGATCCTTTCAATATTGAATTGGCCGAAGCGGGCGCAATGGCATTAGCAAAAATGTGCGGCATACAAACCGCAGAATTTCGCTGCGTTGAAATCAACCAAAGAATAATTTTTTTAAGCAAAAGGTTTGATCGCATAACGAGCCCTGAAGGGGAGCAACGCATCCATTTTCTATCTGCATCTGGTTTGCTGAATGTGGCCTATGAGTCAGGCCAAGGCAGTTATGTCGAATTGGCTCAAGCAATAAGCCGTTTTGGCGCGAACCCTAAGCAAGATTGCCAAGAATTGTTTCGGCGAATGGTATTCAATATTTTGATCGACAATACGGATGACCATATTAAAAATCATGGTTTTTTACATGTTGGTGACAATCAATACCGGCTAGCGCCTGTTTATGATGTTCATCCACAAGGCACACATCTGCAATATATGGGCATGCCATTGGTGAATGAAAATGCCTCACCGAGTTTGGAACAGTTACTCGCAGAAGTGCATCATTTTCATTTTCAACGAAATGAGGCCAGCAATGTCGTGCGCGAATTGATTACAACGGTGAGTCAAACGTGGCGAGAACAATTGGCGGGTGCCGGTATGAGTGATGCTGATCTGCGATATATAGCCGCGCATCTTGATCCACTTCACGCCCGATGGAGGGCGATGGATCAGGCAATATAAGCGCTGAAAGTGTCGTTATTCTAGGCCCGATTGGCGAGCACTGGAAAACGCCCGATTACCCGCATTTTGAGCGCAAAAATGGCGTACCACCCGCTGATGGGGCGCAGCTCTGCAGGTCAAAACACCCCTCAAATTTGCGCTAGATGGATATTTTAAATCCACAAAAGCTGAGGTTAACGTTGTGGATAAACGGTAGATAAGCCGCTCAAACCCAATGCTAGTAAGGCTTGTGGCGCGTGAGCAAAAATTAATCAACTAGCAAGCAGAATGTCTTCAGGGTCATGCAGTGGCAATGCGCCCCTATTGGCAAACCGAAGGGGACGGCATTTCACTTGAATTTGATCCATTTAATTCGCGGGTTTGATGACGATAGCGCCGCGCTGTAGCAGCGGCGCTGTATTTGGGGTGTGGGTCGCATCGATAAAACGGCGCGGCGTGACTAACGCGCCTGTGGGTTTGACTGATTGAGGTTAGATAGATGCAAAAAACGCTGTTGATTTTAGGGGCAACCGGCGCGGTGGGTCAGCAATTATTGCAACAGGCTTTGGCGCACGCTGATGTTGCAAGGGTGATTGCGCCAACACGGCGCGCCTTAACAGCACATATTAAATTGCAAAATCCCATTGTCGACTTTAACGCGCTACCGAATGACGCGGCATGGTGGCAGGTGGATGCGGCACTCTGTGCGCTGGGCACCACGCGCAAAATCGCTGGCTCGGCGGCGGCATTTCGGCGCGTTGATTACGACTATGTATTGCAGGCGGCCCAGTGCTTGCATCAGGCAGCAACACCAACCTTGGTATTGAATTCTTCATTGGGCGCCAATGCACAGGCTAGTGGTTTGTATCTGCGCACCAAGGGCGAGGCTGAACGCGATGTACGTGCCTTGGGATTTGGCTCGTTAACTATTGTTCGGCCGTCTTTGCTTGATGCTGGCGAGCGGCCTGATCGACGCCGCGCGGAAGAATTCGGCTTATGGTTCAATCGGCATTTTGCGGCGTGCATTCCAGTAGCGTGGCGGGCGGTGAAGGTTGAGCGCGTGGCTGCGACCATGCTGGCAGCGGCATTAAGCGCTGCGCCTGGGGTGAGCGTGATTGAGTCAGCGCAAATGGCGGAGCACGATTAATTTGTTGGTGTTGATTCTGAGCCGAGATTATTTTTGCGGTCTTGAGTTTGCGCATAATCAAACGAATGGATGTTGGTGATTATTTCCTGCCTACCTCGATGGGGTTAGGGCTTTGCGGTGGGTTTTTGTACGGCACAAGCCTAATGCTGGGGTCATACCTGGGTATTTGCTTAGCAGGGGTGAATAGCAGGATTTTGCTGCGAATACCCCTATTTCTTTGGTGGTAGGTTTTTGCTTTTGGCGCCCTTGGGGCGCTTTTTTTTTGCCGTATAGTTGGCCGCATACCGCTGATTGAATGGTGCGGCTGGCAAATGAAAAGGTAAAAATCATGGCAAAAAGTGCGGTGTTAACGCGTTGGGAGCCGGAAAATCCGGTGTTTTGGCAAGAGCAAGGTCAGTCGGTGGCCAAACGCAATTTGGCGATTTCGATTCCTTGTTTGACTTTGGGTTTTGTGATTTCAGTGCTGTGGAGTGTGGTGGCGCTGAATCTGAATTCGGCAGGGTTTAATTTTAGTAAAGAGCAGTTGTTTATGTTAACGGCGTTGCCGCAATTGTCGGGCGCCACGCTGCGGATTTTTTATTCGTTTATGCCCGCACGATTTGGCGGGCGTAAATGGACGGCGATTTCAACCGCGCTGTTGTTGATTCCGGCGCTGTGGCTGGGCTTTGCGGTGCAAGATCCAAGCACTTCTTATACCGAGCTATTGGTGATTGCGCTGCTCTGTGGTTTGGGCAGCGGCAATTTTGCCAGCTCGATGGCCAATATTGGTTATTTTTTCCCGACGGCGCAAAAAGGCTCGGCCAATGGTTTAAACGCCGGCTTTGGTAATTTGGGCGTTTCTTTGGCGCAATTATTGATTCCGTTGGCGATCACTTTGCCCTTGTTTGGCGCTTTTGGTGGCGAGGCGCAAAGTTATCTCAAAGAAGGCGCAGCGCAATCGCTTTGGTTGCAAAACGCGGGCTTTATGTGGGTGCCATTGATTGCGATTGCGTCGATTGCCGCTTGGTTTGGCATGAATGATATTGCCGATGCGCGCTCGTCGTTTGCCCAGCAAGCGGTGATTTTTCGCCGCAAACACAATTGGCTGATGTGCTGGTTGTATATCGGTACTTTTGGCAGTTTTATTGGCTTTGCAGGGGCTTTTGCCTTGTTGACTAAGTCCTTGTTTCCTGATGTTGCTGTCATGAAATATGCCTTTTTAGGACCGTTGATCGGGGCATTAATACGGCCAGTAGGCGGTATTATTTCCGACAAAATTGGCGGTGCGAAGGTTACTCTGGGTGTGTTTATGGCGATGGCATTTTCGGTGTTGGGCGTGTTGGCGTTTTTGCCTGAGTTGGGCGTCGATGGGCAGTTAAGCGGTGGTTCTTGGCCGGGCTTTTTTGCCATGTTTTTATTGCTGTTTACCTTTGCCGGTTTGGGCAATGGCTCGACGTATAAGATGATTCCAACGATTTTTGCCACACTCAGAATGCGTGAAGCCAAGGGCGCTGATGAAGCGGCACAAAAAGCGGCACGTTTGGGTGGGATGCAAGAATCAGCGGCAGCAGCGGGCTTTATCAGTGCGATTGGTGCCTATGGTGGTTTTTTTATTCCGCAAAGTTTTGGTTTGTCGATGCAAGCCAGCGGCGGGCCAGAATTAGCCTTGTATGCGTTTATTGCTTTTTTATGTGAGCTGCGTGTGGATGACTTGGCGTTATTACGCTAGCCCCAAAGCTGAACTGCCTTGCTAGTAGGTATTGCCATCTAAGCTATGTGTATTTTGGCTTAGAGGGCAATACGTTGAATAGATATACGGTGTTCAGTATACGTGGTGATGTTTTTAAGTGCCTGCGGCACAGCATCAACACCAAAACTGAGCATCATCAATAGATGTACAGCGCAGATAGAGCGTTGTGCGAGTCGATTGTGATGGATTGAAATCGCCCGATGATGGGGTGTGAGGAGTAGAAATGACGAAAACGCGTATCGTTGTCGTGGGCAACGGGATGGTGGGACACCGGTTTTTAGAAGAGCTGTGCGATAAAGGCAATGCCGCTGATTTTGACATCACGGTATTGTGTGCTGAATCGCGAACGGCGTATGACCGAGTGCATTTGTCATCTTATTTTTCGCATCACACTGATGAAGATTTGTCTTTGGTGAAGCCGGGCTTTTTTGAAAAAAACGGCATTAAAGTTTGCGTCGGCGAAGCGGTGAAGCATATCGATTCAGCGCAAAAAGTAGTGCTGACCAATAAAGGTCAATCTCTCGCGTATGACAAGCTGGTGCTGGCGACGGGCTCGTATCCGTGGGTTCCGCCGATTCAAGGCAGCGCGCATCATGAATGCTTTGTGTATCGCACCATTGATGATTTGGATGCGATTGAAGACGCTGCCAAATCGGCCAAAAGTGGCGTGGTGATTGGTGGCGGTTTATTGGGCCTTGAGGCTGCAGGTGCGCTCAAAGCCTTGGGCTTGGCAACGCACGTGGTTGAATATGCGCCGGTGCTGATGGCCGAGCAGCTCGATCGTATGGGCGGCGAAATGTTGCGCCGTAAAATTACGGCGATGGGTGTAACGGTGCATACCGGTAAAAACACCAGCGATATTCAAATGCATGGCGGACAACACGCCGCGCATCGCTTGGTGTTTGCCGATGGCAGTCATTTAGAAGCCGATGTGATTGTGTTTTCGACCGGGATTCGCCCGCAAGACAATTTGGCGCGCTATGGCCAACTGGACGTCGCCGAGCGTGGTGGGGTGGTGATTAATGATCACTGCCAAACGTCAAACGCGGATATTTATGCGGTTGGTGAATGCGCGGCATGGCAGGGGCAGTATTTTGGTCTGGTGGCGCCGGGCTACAAAATGGCGCAAGTGGCGGTCGATCATTTATTGGGCCGTGACAATGCCTTTACCGGCGCCGATATGAGCGCCAAGCTAAAATTATTGGGTGTTTCCGTTGGTAGTATTGGTGATGCGCAAGGGCGCACACCCGGTTGCCATAGCTATGTATTTCAAGACGATCAAGCTGGGATTTATAAAAAAATCGTTGTCTCACAAGATGGCAGCACGCTATTGGGTGCAGTGCTGATTGGTGACGTGGACGATTACGGCCAATTATTGCAAATGATGCTGAACGCAATGCCGGTGCCCGAGCATCCAGACGCGTTGATTTTGCCCGCTTATGCTGGGGCCAAACCGGCTTTAGGCGTGGATGCTTTGCCGGCATCGGCCGTGATTTGCTCGTGCTTTGACGTGAGTAAACAAAAAATTGCCGATGCCGTAGCGGCGGGGCATCACACGCTCGCCGCGATTAAGGCTGAAACGGGGGCAGGTACTGGCTGTGGCGGCTGTGTGCCGTTGATTAGTCAGGTGCTGAATGCTGAATTGGCGCGCAATGGCGTTGAAGTTAAAAATCATTTATGCGCGCATTTCCCGCATTCACGCCAAGATTTGTATCACCTGATTAAAGTTGCTGGCGTAAAAACCTTTGACCAGGCGATTGCTCAGTTTGGTCATGGCTACGGCTGTGAAACGTGTAAACCAACGATTGGTTCGATTTTGGCCAGTGCTTGGGGCGAGTATGTGCTTTCGCCAGCTAATACGCCGTTGCAAGACACCAATGATGTGTTCTTAGGCAATATGCAAAAAGACGGTACGTATTCGGTGATTCCACGGATGGCCGGTGGCGAGGTGACGCCAGAAGGCTTGATGGCATTGGCGGCGGTGGCTAAAGATTATGGCTTGTATACCAAAGTCACTGGCGCACAGCGCATTGGCTTGTTTGGCGCGCACAAGGGCGATTTGCCAGCGATATGGAGTCGCTTAATTGATGCTGGCTTTGAAACTGGCCAAGCGTATGCCAAATCATTGCGGATGGTGAAAACCTGTGTCGGCAGCACTTGGTGCCGGTTTGGCGTGCAAGACAGCGTGGGCTTGGGGGTTGATCTTGAGCATCGTTACAAAGGGATTCGCACGCCGCATAAAATGAAATTTGGTGTGTCCGGTTGTACCCGCGAATGCGCTGAAGCGCAGGGTAAAGACGTCGGCATTATCGCCACGGACGCCGGTTGGAATTTGTATGTGTGCGGTAATGGCGGGATGAAGCCGCGCCATGCGGATTTACTGGCGTCGGATTTAGACCGCGAGACCTTATTGCGCTATCTCGATCGTTTTATGATGTTTTACGTGACGACTGCTGATAAATTGCAACGCACGGCCAGCTGGTTATTAAGCATGGAAGGCGGCGTGGATTATCTGCGGTCGGTGATTGTGGACGATAAGCTCGGGATTGCCGAACAATTAGAAAACGATTTGGCGACTATCCGCAGCCAGTATCAGTGCGAATGGCAAACCACGTTGAACGATGCCGATCAATTGGCACGTTTTGCTCACTTTATTAATAGCGAAGCGCATGATCCGAATGTGCAATTTGTGCCGGCACGCGAGCAAGTTCGCCCAGCGCAATTGGACGAGCGCAAGGTCATTGCCATTAAGCCGATTATTTAAGGCGCAATATCGCGCAGCAGCGGGGCGTCGACATCGATTTGGATTGGACGCACTCGCCCTGATTGTCGAGCGTAAGGAGAGAATAATGAATTGGAATGCAGTCTGTGATTTGAAAGCCATTTTGCCCGGTACTGGGGTGTGTGCTTTAGTGGGCGAGCGGCAGGTGGCGATTTTTCGGCCGTATGCCGATGAGCAAGTGTTTGCGCTGGATAATATTGACCCGCCGTTTGCTGGGGCCAGTGTGTTATCGCGCGGTTTAATAGCCGAGCACGATGGCGAGCTATGGGTGGCCAGTCCATTGAAAAAACAGCGTTTTCGTTTGCGCGATGGCGTTTGCTATGAAAGCACCGAGCGCTCGATTCAAAGCTATCCGGCCCGCGTGGTTGGCCAGCAGGTTGAAGTGCAAATTTAAGTTTTAAGCATCGTTAAAAACCGCCATGCGATTGATTTTGCATGGCGGTTTTTATTTAGGCGATCACTTGGTGGTAGGTTTCTACCTGATACGACTCCACCCATTGCGGCATGATGTGATGGAAATAATGTTGAATGGCCGGTTTGGCGCAATGCTGCTCAAAAGCAGCAAGGTCGACAAATTTTTCGACAAAAGTCATCCGACGTGGCTCATCGCGGCTGATGTTGAGCTCGTAACGAATACAGCCCGCTTCGCGGCGCGTGTCGGCAATCAGGTCAGCAAGGGCGGCCAGTAGTTCGGTTTGATGGCCTTCTTTGGCTAAAAAGCTCGCCACACAAACCAATTGCTGGGCGTTGACGACATAGTTCGATTCAGTTGAGTTAGACATGGGTTTTTATGCGGTGGATTTGAATCTACGCATTGTACGCACACGGTGCAATCACAGCCAATCGAGTGAGTTGTGGGCGTAGGTAGCGTATGCATGGCGTTGTTCAGATACGGTGCTTATGGTTTTAAGTGCCTGCGGCACAGCATCAACACCTAATCTGAATATTGCCCATTGAATACGGGTATCTCGTGCTAGGCTCTATATCGAATCGATCCCATCGTTATACCCGTCAAACTCATCCGCCTCACCAACGACTTGGTAAATCACGTTCAGGCTAAACCCTCGGCTGGCGAGGTAGCGTAGTTGTTTGCCGCGTGCTTGATGATCGATCGGTGCCGCTTTGAATTTTTTTTGCCACACTTGCCGTGCGGTGTCGATTTCATTGTCGATGGCTTGCAATAGGGCGCTGGCAATCAGCTCGGCGTTCACGCCTTTTTCTTGTAGTTCATGCCTTAATCTTTGTTGGCCATAGCGTTGGCTGCGAAAGTAAACCCATTGCTCGGCAAAGCGCTCATCCGATTGCCAGCCGCGCTCAATAAAATCATCGAGCACGGCGTTGATTTCTTCTGCGCTGCTTTCTGGATAAGCGATGGCTAATTTTTGCGCTAGCTCTTGTCGGGAGTGGTCGCGCCGGCCAAGGTATTGCAGCGCTTTATTGCGAATTGAAACCATGATGTACTCTTAAATCCTCTTTGCTGGCGCAAAAAAAAAACAACAGCCCCACCCAAGGGTGAGGCTGTATTGGCGTGCTGGCGCGAGTTTAATCGCCTAGTTCGTCACCATTATCCATTTCGATGGGTAATGGTGCACCGTTGAGTTTTTTCTCTGACTTTGCGGGCAATTTCATCGGCCACTTCAGGATTGTCTTTCAGGTATTGACGTGAATTCTCCAGACCTTGACCAATTTTATTGCCGCCATAACTGTACCAAGCACCGGCTTTTTCGACGATTTTGTGCGTTACGCCTTGCTCGATGATTTCACCTTCACGAGAAATCCCTTCGCCATACATGATGTCAAAGGTGATCACGCGAAATGGCGGGGCTACTTTGTTTTTGGCCACTTTAACTTTGGTTTGGTTGCCAATGATGTCTTCGCCTTTTTTGACTGCGCCAATACGGCGGATATCCAGACGAACTGAAGCATAAAATTTCAGTGCATTACCACCAGTGGTGGTTTCAGGGCTTTGGCCGGGCATCATATTGCCGATTTTCATGCGCAATTGGTTAATGAAAATAACCAAAGTATTGGTGCGCTTGATATTGCCGGTGAGTTTACGCAGTGCTTGGCTCATTAAGCGCGCTTGCAAGCCCACGTGTACATCGCCCATTTCGCCTTCGATTTCGGCTTTAGGGGTGAGGGCTGCCACTGAGTCGATAACAATGATGTCTACACCACCTGAACGAACCAGCATGTCACAAATTTCTAGGCCTTGTTCGCCAGTGTCTGGCTGAGAGATCAGCATGTCAGAGACATTCACACCAAGTTTTTGGGCGTAAATAGGGTCGAGTGCGTTTTCGGCGTCGATATACGCAGCTACACCACCGAGTTTTTGTACTTCAGCCACGACATGCAAGCACAGCGTGGTTTTACCAGATGATTCTGGGCCAAAAATTTCGACGATACGGCCACGGGGTAAACCGCCGACACCCAATGCTAAGTCAAGACCGAGTGAGCCAGTTGAAACGACTTGCAGATCACTTTCAATTTGATTGTCGCCCATTTTCATGATGGCGCCTTTACCAAACTGACGTTCGATTTGCGCTAATGCGGCAGTGAGCGCTTTGCTTTTATTGTCGTCCATGAAGTGGTTCCCAGTGAATTAGATTGAGTTGGCTTATTATAGAACAATCGTTCTTTTTTGCAAGCGTTCTGTGCGTGATTTATGCCGACTGTGCATTGCGGCTGTCTGGCAAGGTAAAATAAAAGGTTGCGCCTTCGCCTAGATTGGACTTCACCCAAAGATGGCCATTATGGCGGCTGATAATGCGCTGCACAACGGTGAGGCCGATCCCTGAGCTGCGCGGCTCGTTTTGTGAGCGAAAAAACGGTGTAAATAAGCGTCTGGATTGCTCAGGATCTAGGCCAAGACCTTGGTCGGCAATATAAAACACCGGTTGGCCGTTGATGGTATTGCAGGCAAATGTAATGTGAATCGCTTGCTCTGGCTTGGCAAATTGCCATGCATTTTCAAAAAAATTGTACAGCGCAATGCGCATTAAATGCCGATCAGCAAAGGCCACCATTTCTGCTTGGATGTGCAGGCTGATTTCGCGCTCGGTTTGCAGCAAGCTAAGCTCTTCCATAATATCGTTGGCCATTTCACTCAGATTGATCTCGTCTGGCCGTAATTCATTGCGCGAGAGTTCTTGCAGCATGAGCAAATCATCGATGCGATTGCTCATGGTTTGGGTGCTGCTGCGAATGCGCGCAGCAAATAATTGCGGGCGTTGCCGTCGAGTTTTTCGCGGTAGTCATCAATCAAAACTTGGCTAAAGCCGTCTATGGTTTTTAGCGGTGAGCGTAAGTCTTGCGCGATCGAGGCCATTAAAATTTCTAGTTCATGATTAACGGTGACTAAGGAGCGAGAGCGGTTTTCAACGACTTCTTCTAAATGGTGGCGATATTGTTCTAGTTGTTGCTCATTGTGTTTACGCGCTTGGATGTCAAATAAAAAGCCCTGCAAGTGCGCTTGGCCATTTTGATCTTGGCTCACGGTAGCAAAAAAATGTACCCAAATGGCTTTGCCACTGGCCGAGAGTAATCGGCATTCAAATTCATGGGTTTGCCCCAGCATCATTTTGTCGGCAAATAGCGGATAGGCGAGATGTCGATCATCAGGATGTAGATAGTTGCTTAAAAATGCTTCGCTATACCAAACCGCAATCGGAAAGCCTAGTAGTTGCTCGGCTTGCGGGCCAACATAGGTAAATCGCCATTCGTCTGGGCGCGCATCCCAAGGAATAATACGCGTGGATTCAACTAAGCGGCGAAAACGATCTTGGCTCACCCGCAGCGCGGATTCGATCTGTTTGCGGCTAATTAGGTCGGCTTCGAGCTGCACATTTTTTTGCTCTCTAAAGTGCCAATTAAATCATGCAAGGCTTGTCGAGTGCTTTCTAAGGACTGGCCTAAATGCCCTAACTCATCATGGCGACGCCAGATAAATGCTTGATTGAGCTGACGATCTGCCAGTCGTTGCGATTGCTCGGTGAGTTTTTTCAGTGGCCGTAAAATGCGCGAGTTCAGTAAGAATAAAATCAAGGCCAAGCTCAGAACAACTTGCACGATGACCGCGAGTAAGTAAATTTGTAATTTACGTTTGATGTGCTGCGTGCTGATGCCATCAGAAAACTCAACGGTGGCGATGCCAATGGTATTGCCTTGTTTGATGACTGGGCGCGAGAGCGAGGCGGTATAGCCCTTTTTACGCTCTGGCTGATTGGCCGATAAAAATGGCCCCAGTTTTTGATCGTTAATGGTGATGCTGACGGTGCGCTCGTCGCTCATTAAGGAATCGAGCAAAGGGCGCGCTGATTCTGGTGCCAAATTCCACAGGGGTTCTTGCATACCAAGAGCAAGTACGTCGGCGATACGTTGCTGGTCACGCGAGATTTGATTTTGGGCCGCTTGCTGCTCGTACCGCAGGCCAATATAACCGGTGATGGTGGCGGGCAAGCATAGGCCAATCAAGATGGCGAGGATGACTGCGGAACGTAAAGACAGGTTCATTAATGCATTTTCTATGGGCGGCTTGCTAATGGCATACAGTTTAAAGCAGACCACTCAGATTACACATGCTTGCAGCATTTTTGCAGTGTGTGTCCAACACTTCTGGTTTTGATCTGCAACATTAAAAATGCATAATCTAACGCTGACGAACGGTAGTACAGGGCATAATGGCTGACAAATAGATCGCCTTGGGAGGATGTTCGATGCGTGTCATTATTCTTGGTGCTGGTGTGATCGGCGTAACAACGGCGTGGTTTTTAGCGCAAGAAGGTCATGCGGTCACGGTCATTGAACGCGCACAAGAGCCCGCGCGCGAAACCAGCTATGCCAATGGCGGACAAATTTCTGTTTGCCATGCCGAGCCGTGGGCCAATCCCAAGGCACCGTGGAAAACCTTGCAATGGCTGGGCGAGGAAGACGCGCCGTTATTATTTCGTTTAAAACTCGATTGGCATCAATGGCGCTGGGGCTTACGTTTTCTTGAGCAATGTACCAAGGCTAAAGCGAAGGCCAATTTACAAAACTTAGTGCGATTGGGTTTATATAGCCGCGAAACCTTGCAATCTGTGCGGCTGGCCACAGGGGTGGCCTATGATCAGCGCACCGAAGGGATTTTGCATTACTACACCGATACCGCTGAGTATGAATCGGCGATTCCGGCCGCAGCCTTAATGCGCGAAGTGGGCTTGGATCGGCAGGTGAAAACGGCGGCAGAATGTTTGGCCATTGAGCCCGCACTAGCGCAATCTCGTTACCCGATTGTGGGCGGCACGTATACGCCCAGTGATGAATCAGGTGATGCGCGAGAATTTACCAATCAATTGGCCGAGCGCTGCATGGCGATGGGGGTTGAATTTCGCTATGACTGCAGCATTGAAGCCTTAGAGCGGGTAGGGGACGATGTGAAAGCGGTGCGCGTTTTGAGCGCAGAAAACGGTGCTGAACGCTTGGCGGCGGATGCGATTGTGGTGTGTTTGGGTAGTTACAGCCCGATTCATTTGCAGCCCTTGGGTATTACCTTAGATATTTATCCTGCCAAGGGGTATTCAGCCACGATTCCAGTGGTTGACCCGCAGTTTGCGCCGACGGTGAGCTTGACTGATGATGGCTATAAATTAGTTTTTTCGCGCTTAGGGAATCGTTTGCGGGTAGCAGGAACGGCTGAATTTAATGGGTATAACTTAGATTTAAACCCGATTCGTTGTAAAGCCTTGATTGATCGCACCAGTCAAATTTTTCCAGAAGGGATGGATTATCAAGCGGCCGAATTTTGGACCGGTTTACGCCCGGCAACACCGGGTAATCTGCCGTATATTGGCCAAACCCGATTCCCAAGTTTGTGGCTCAATACCGGCCACGGCACGCTGGGCTGGACTGAATGCTGTGGCTCGGCAAAAGCCATTGCCGATTTGATCGCCGGCCGCCAGCCGGAGGTGGATTACCCGTTTGTAAGGGGTATTTAAGTCTGGGTATTGCTGTTTGAAGGCTAGGTGGCAATACCCCAGCTAGCTGGATCATGAGCGGCAGGTAAAGAAAGCTGCCGCACAGTGAGCCTCGCTCAGCGCCAGTATTTCGGCTAAAACAGCCATTCAAATTTGCTATTGGAAATCATTAGTCAGAACTCACCCATACCACTCATTCGTTCAAATATCGATTTTGAATGCGGTACATCTCGCTTAAAAATACTTGTCAGTGTATATATTGCTACCAGCTAGTAGACCCTAAGCCGCATGCTTAGGCTGGAGGCGAGAAATGTCAAAAACGATCTGGATTACCGGTGCGACCGGTGCTATTGGTTCTGCATTGTCACATGAGTTGGCAGACCAAGGGTGTCGCCTGATTTTGAGTGGACGCAATGAAGCCAGTTTGCTGAGCTTAGCGGCTGAGATCAATGGCGAGACATTGGTTGTGCCTGGAGATTTAAGCGCCACTGGCACAGCGGACATGATTTTACAAACCGCACAGCAACTCAATTTTATCCCCACGGGTTTTGCGCATTGCGTTGGCTCGACTTTGATCCGCCCCTTGCATCTGACTGCGGCGCACGACTGCGAAGCCGTATTTGCGCAAAACTATTTTTCTGCATTTTATGCGCTCAAAGCCTTTGTCAATCTGCAACTGAATACCAAAACACCCGCCTCTGCGGTGCTCATTGGCTCTTTGGTTTCCAGTGCAGGTTTTCCGAATCACGAGGCGATTGCCAGTGCGAAAGCGGCGGTAGCCAGTTTGGCACAAACGGCGGCAGCGACCTATGCCAATAAAGGTATTCGGGTCAATGCGGTGATGCCGGGTTTGACTCGTTCTGCGCTATCGGCGCGTTTGACAGGCACGCCTGAAGCACTCGCGCGCAATGCACAAATGAATCCCATGGGCATGGTAGGTGAAGGAAAGGACAGCGCAGCCCTGATTGCATTTTTACTCAGTGACGCGGCGCGCTGGATCACTGGGCAAATAATTGGTGTTGATGGTGGACACGCCCATTTGCATCCGCCGCCGAGAACATAGGGGTATATCAACGTAGGCTATTAAATAATTGCCTTAAAGAGGCATACCCATAAATTAAATCTGAAATCAATGACACATCATAAACTGACTTTGCCGGAGAAAATCTGCCCAATTTGCCAACGCTCTTTTGCTTGGCGCAAGAAATGGGAGAAAAACTGGGCGTCGGTCAAATACTGTAGCGTACGCTGCGCGCAAGAACAAGGGTAAAGGATGAGCACACTCCGACTGATTTTGGGAGACCAATTGAATATTCGCCACAGCTGGTTTAGCCAAGTCGAACGTGATCGCAGTGATGTGCTGTATGTGTTGATGGAGCTGCGCAGCGAAACTGATTACGCCCACCACCATGCACAAAAGGTGCTGGGAATTTTTGCCGCCATGCGCGGGTTTGCACAAGCCTTGCAACATGCGGGTTGCCGCGTGCGCTACATAAAAATTGGCGACCCCGATAATCGCCAAGACTTTGTTGGCAATTTATCTGACTTGATTGCCTGCGAGCAGATAGCACACCTGGAACGCCAACAAGCGGATGAATATCGGCTAGAAAGCCAATTTTTGGCCGCCGAATCAGAGCTAGGAATTGCCGTTAAAGTGGTCGATAGCGAGCATTTTTTGGCCGATCGAGCGCTCATCAGCACGCAATTTGCGCAAAAAATCCCACGGATGGAGTTTTTTTACCGCGCGTTACGCAAGCAGTATCAAATTTTACTCGATGCCGATGGTCAACCACTGGGTGGGCAATGGAATTTCGATCAAGACAATCGCAAGCGCTGGACCGGCCAACCCGCTGCGCCACAATGGCCCAATTCCGCTGCTAATTTGCGCGATCTGTGGGGCGAAATTGTGTCTGCTGGTGTCAAAACACTAGGCCAGCCGCAGGCTGAGTCTTTTCCTTGGCCGATAACGCGCACTCAGGCCAAAGATTCTCTGAGTACGTTTATTGCCAACGCACTGCCTAATTTTGGCGCGTATCAAGATGCAATGAGCACCGCATCGCCGACTTTATTTCATGCTGGGCTCTCGTTTGCGCTCAATCTCAAATTACTGCACCCGCTCGAAGTGATTCACGCGGCTTTGGCTGAATTTACTGCTGGCCGTGTTTCGATTGCTACTGTGGAAGGTTTTGTGCGGCAAATTTTAGGCTGGCGGGAATTTGTTCGCGGTGTGTATTGGGCGCGTATGCCAGCGTATGGTCAGCTTAATGTACTTGAGCATCGGCGCAGTTTGCCGAGCTGGTATTGGAATGGGCAAACCAAAATGAATTGCCTCAAACACGCCATCGCTCAGTCGCTCGAACTGGGCTATGCGCACCATATTCAACGTCTGATGGTAACGGGCAACTTTGCTTTGTTGACGGGGATTTCGCCCGATGAAGTGGATGCGTGGTATTTGGGGATTTATGTTGATGCATTTGAATGGGTGGAAATGCCCAATACGCGCGGGATGAGCCAATACGCCGATGGCGGCCTGCTGGGTAGCAAACCCTATGCAGGCTCGGCCAGCTATATCAATAAAATGAGTGATTATTGCAAAGGCTGTTACTACGAGCCCAAACAGCGCCACGGCGAAGGCGCTTGCCCATTCAATAGCCTGTATTGGCATTTTCATCATCGTCACGCGGCAACCCTCGAAAAAAATCCAAGACTGGGAATGACTTATCAGACCTGGCGAAAAATGGCCGACGATGAAAAGTCAGCCACTTTGGCACAGGCTGAGCGGTATTTATCGCATCTGGATCATCTATAAATTCTGGATTAATGGATAAAAACCATGCAAGGTGTGCGGACGGAATCGAATTGGGATGTGATTGTCATTGGCGCGGGCATGGCCGGTTTAAGTGCAGCGAAAAAACTGCAAGCAGCAGGTCGACGCGTTTTAGTGTTAGAAAAATCGCGTGGTGTCGGCGGGCGGATGGCAACGCGGCGTGACGAGAACGCACAATGGGATCATGGCGCGCAATATTTTACCGCGCGCTCGGCGATATTTCGTCGCCAAGTGGCGATCTGGCTGCGTGCCAATCTGATTAGCCGTTGGACTGCGCCGATTTATGCGTGGGATGGTCAAAGCCTGCAAATCAGCTCTGCACAACAGCGCTTTGTTGGCACGCCCAAAATGAACGCGCCCTTAAGAGCGATGGCTACAGCGCTGAACCTCAAATTGTCGGTGCAAGTCAAGGCGATTCAGGCCACGACGCAGGGTTGGCAAGTGAGCGCGGGTGAACAAATCTGGCAAGCGCAACAGCTTGTGCTGGCAATACCCGCGCCGCAAGCAGCGACACTGATTCCCTCCGCGCACCCGATGCAGGCCGTTCACGCTTTTGCCACACATACACCCATGCAGCCCTGCTGGGCGGTGATGCTCAGCTGTGAGCACGCCATTAATTTGCCGTTCGCTGGCGCTTTCATCAATGACGGCGCGCTATCTTGGCTGGCGCACGACAGTAGCAAGCTCGGTCGAGCGGGCCAAAATTGGGTGCTACACGCCAGCGTGGCTTGGTCGCAAGCTCATTTAGAAAACTCAGCTGATGAGGTCATTGCTTTATTGATTCAGGAGTTCAATCGCCTGCTTGCGCAGTGGGGGCAGGCTGAACCCAATTGGCAAACTGCTTTGGCGCATCGCTGGCGATTCGCACAAGGAAGCAGCACTGAAGCTGTGGTTCAATCCGCTGAAACGGGTTTGGTATTGGCTGGTGATTGGCTAGCTGGTGGACGTATTGAAGGCGCATACCTATCAGGCATCGATGCGGCAAATGCCCTGCTGGCCGCAACAGTTGTTCAATAAGGGAAGCAATCGTGAAGCAAGCGGTTTATTGGTTTCGCAATGATTTACGCCTCAGCGATAACGCGGCATTAGCACATGCTTGCCAGCAAGCGGATCAAATCACCTTGGTTTACTGTCTGCCACCCGAAGAAGATACTCAGTGGGGTTTACTCGCCTAGGTCAGCACCGAAAATCGTTTCTGGCTGATACCCTAATGGATTTAGCGGCGCAGTGTGTCCAAAGAGGAAATCGTTTGCTGATTGTAGAGGGTGATCCAACCATGGTGTTGCCGTCTATTTTGCAACATCTGAAGGCCAATACGGTATATTGCGAGGTGATAGCCGCGCCGTATGAAATGGCGCAAGTAGAGGCACTTCGTACCCAAGGCTACTGCATCGAGACCATTTGGCAATCGAGCTTGCTCGATCCGGTCACACTGCCATTTCATCCTCAAGACTTGCCGCTGATATTCACCACGTTTCGCCAACAAATTGAACAATCGGGTACTGTGCCACCTGCGCCGCTCGATTTAATTCAACAATTACCCGCAGCACCGAGCGCAGTGAAAGCGCTACAGAGCGTCGATTTAAGCGAATGGGTGGGCACGCCTTGCCTGGATGAACGAAGTGCATTTCCCTATCATCAGCCGCAATGGCATGGAGGAGCGACTGCGGCGCTGGCGCATTTACAGCGTTATTTTGCATCTGGTTTAGCAGATCAATATAAGCACACTCGCAATGGCTTGATTGGCTGCGATTACTCCTGTAAGTTTTCGCCGTGGCTGGCCAGTGGCGCGCTATCGGCAAGGCAGATTTATCAGCAATTAATCGCTCATGAAGCAATCAATGGCGCGAATGAAAGCAGCTACTGGATTTGGTTCGAGTTGCTATGGCGAGATTATTTCAGGTTATTGCATCTACGTTTTGGCGTGCAACTGTATCGCGCCAAAGGCCTGAATGATGCAGCGACGATTTCACATCAAGCCGATCATTTTTTAAAGTGGAGTCAGGGTGAAACTGGCCAGCCATTTATCGACGCCGGCATGCGCGAGCTAGCTGCCACGGGTTATCTTTCCAACCGAATGCGACAAAATGTGGCCAGTTTCCTGATTCATGATTTGCAATGTGATTGGCGAGCTGGCGCAGCATGGTTTGAATCACAGTTGATTGATTACGATGTGTATAGCAATCAAGGAAATTGGCTGTATTTAGCCGGTCTCGGCACTGATCCAAGGCCAAATCGACGCTTTAATATTGAAAAGCAGATTAAAAACTACGATCCCAATCATGATTATTTGCAGCTATGGTCTTATTAAAAGAGCTTTGTGAATCACAGTGAGCTTAATGTGAGATGGCTGCTTTGGCTGATGTGTAGATGCTGAAGCTTAAAAAATAAAAGGCGGCTAACCAATCAGGCTGCGGCCTTTCGTTTTCTGGGATCATGCTAGTGCTGCTCGGCCTAAGCGGTCATTCCTCAGGATCAAGTGAGCCGAGATCCCTTCAATCACTCTGGTAGAAATACAGCGGTGCTCTTGTAGGCAACAAGAGACCATGCCTAAATATTTTTCAAGCTTGTTTTAGTAAGAAATAGCAGGGATTAGACCAGCGGTAGAGACTTTTGCTTGATAAATGAGCGTTTGCTCATGCATAATTGAGCAAACGCTCATTTATCAAGCACGGCCCCACCATGAAAAATATCGGCTCGAATAATTCTTCTGTCACCGCCATTGGATCGACCAGTGCCACGTTGAAAGCTATTGCTAGCAAGAACAAACCTGCATTGGCACTAACCTTGTCATTGATCGGGCTTGAAAATCTGCTACTTGTTGCCTACCCGCTGCTGGCTGGAATGGCCATTGATGCCATAGCACAGAAAAATTGGACCATGGCTTCAATTTATGCCCTGGTGGTGCTGTTGTTTTGGCTCATCGGTGCATTACGCCGTTCCGTGGACACAAGGGTATTTGCTCGGATTTATGCTCGGCTGGCAGTACCTGTAGTTTTAAACCAACGGGCAACCACCGAAGATCACTCCGTCGTTGCGGCACGCGTGACTCTGGCTCGCGAATTTGTCGATTTTTTTCGAGCGCCATGTACCAGCGATTCTTACTAGTGTGGTGTCTATCATCGGAGCCGCAGCGATGCTACTGATAATCGAACCATGGCTTGGAGCTGCTTGTCTGGTCGCCCTAGTGGTTTTCATTATCGCGATGAAGCACATCACATTAGGGAACCAGTTGTTGCATGAACGGTTACACAACCAGCAAGAACGAGAAGTTGATCGGGTAAAACGCGCCCCCGAAGCCCTTCTGGGTAAACACTATCGCCTACTTGCAAGACTCCGGATCATGGTCTCTGACATCGAGGCCAAAGCTTATCTTGGGGTGGGGATTGGTGCCGCAAGCCTATTCCTCCTGGCAATTACATTGCTGGTGTACAAGCCCGAAGTTACTCCTGGGCATGTCTACGCTGTAATGACATACCTCTGGAACTATGTGACTAGTTTGGATGATGGACCGGGACTAGCGGATCAGTTTGCCCGTCTACGCGATATTGGACGCAGGGTTCATACAGAAGATCCGATCCGAAACTAGGTTGATTCATCAGACAATATTTTATGTAAATTCATCGGATAGGAGCCCTTACCTATATGCCACGCCCAACCAGCCCGTTACTTCGCAAGCAGTTGATTGAAGCTGCAATCGAGTTGTTTATTGAGAAAGGCTTCAATCAAGTCACTACGCGCGATCTGGCTGAACGAGCCGGACTCTCTCGTAGTCATCTGTATCTCTATTTTTCCGACTGGAAAGAGCTGCAAAAAGCTGCGTTCACAGAATTTGCCAGTCAGGAGTTGGCAAATGTGGACGACATTCTTGCGATTGAAGACAAACATGATGCAGTGCTGTCCCTGATTATTTGTCTTTTGCCAGCAAAACAAGACACTAGTTGGAAACTCTGGATCGATCTCTGGAATGCGGCCCAGCATGATGAGGAGATGGCAAGGCTGTATATCGAGCGGCAACAGAAATGGCCAAATGTACTGGCTTCCTTATTAGACGCTGGACAGCAAAATGGAGTCTTTTCCCTGACACAACCAGCCCGTTCGGCCAGACAAATTGTGGCGTTGCTCAATGGCTATGCCGATCTGCTTCGATTAGACGAAAACCTAAGGGAAGAAACAATTTCAGAGTTGCTAGAAGGCGTTGATTTGCTCATCAAGCCAGATCGCTCGTTCCAAAACGCAGTAGCAACTGTAGCTGCCGGTCTGGATAAATGAAGATGACGAATTCAACGCGCTATTTAGAGTTGGACATCGCTAAGGGGCTAGCGGTGTTGTTCATGATTCTTGTTCACACTCAGGACAGCTTTGCTACCCCAGAACTCAAGGAAAGCTTGCTTGGCGGATTGATCGATGTAATGGGCGGCGTTCCGCGCTGCGCCGGTCTTCATGTTTTGATGGGAGCTGGCGTAGCATTTAGCTCTGCAACGCCTGTCAAACTAGCCAAGCGTGGAGGAATACTGCTTCTGTTGGCATTAGCACTGAACTTACTTCGAGGTGGTATTCCTTACAGTCTCGCTAGCTGGTTCTTCAATGACCCAACCCGTCTTGAACTTGGGGTGGAACAAACTTTCTTTATCGACATACTCTGTTTTGCTGGATTGAGCATGCTACTGCTTGCCATGTTACGGCGCATCTCTGCTCCGCTATGGGTCTATGCATTGCTTGCGATCCTAACAGGGCTGCTAAATATTTGGCTTCTGAAAACAGCCACTTGAATGGCCCTTGGTGGGGCAGCCCGTTCTATGGAGCTACACATTTGTCATTTTTTTCCGCTACTGAGTTGGGTGGCCTATCCTCTGCTGGGTGTTGTGTACGGATCGCTTTTAAAACAATCCGCAAACAAAAGTGTTTTTCACTGGCGTGCCTTTGCATTTGCGACCGTGGTAGTTCTGCTTGGGATAGTGTTATTCAGTCCTGGATTGGAGCGCGAACTGGGCTATTTGGGTGAATATGGTTACTACCATCACCGACTGCTCGGCAACCTGTTCTTTTCGGCGATGATCATGATCTGGATAGCGGTGATTTTCTGGGGGCTGCGTTACATCAGTGAACGAGGTGTGCGCTTTCTAGAGTTTATGAGCGTCAACGTGAATGCGCTCTATATTGTCCACTGGATCATCATCGGCTGGTTGGTTGCCTTCACTAGCTTCAAAACTGATTCTGAGCTTGTTTTGATACTCCTGATCATGCTGATCACGGCACTAAGTTGTTTTGCGGTACAAAGAAAAATCGTACCTAAGTTAGTCTAATTGACCAAAAAACGATGCAAATAATTAATCCAATCTTGGAAGTATTAAGAAATGAATAAAAGAGACTTTCTCAAATGTTTTGCTCTGGCAATGGTGAGTGGTATTACTAGCGCTTCCGCAGGAGCTATCAGTAAAACATCAAGCGCATCAGCAGGCTCAATTAACAAGAAAAGAATAATTGTTATTGGTGCTGGATTGGCTGGCTTAGCGGCTGCGCGAGAATTGAAAAAACATGGGCATGATATTGTTGTTTTAGAGGCAAGGGATCGAATTGGAGGTCGAATTTGGACGTCCGATCGATGGTCAGACATTCCTTTGGATATGGGGGCAACATGGATACATGGCGTGAAGGGAAATCCAATTACTGCACTTGCAAATGAGATTTCAGCTAAACGTCTTATAACCAGCTATGACAAGACTGCCACTTATGCATCCAAGGGGCATATCCTGTCAAAAGCAGAGGAGAGCCGTATCGAGCGCCTAAGTAAACAAGTATTTGAGATACTAGGACGTGCTCAAAATAGTGATACTGATTTATCGATTGCAGATGCGATAAAACCCTTGCTACAAGCAAATAATGGATCAGATGACGTGATTAGTTTGATCAATTTCATATTAAGCGGCCAAATTGAGCAAGAGTATGCCGGCAGTATTAATGAGCTTTCGACGCATTGGTATGATGGCGCAAAGAGCTTTGAAGGAGATGATGCACTATTTGCGGAGGGGTTTGAGATAATCATCGATTATCTAGCAAAAGGAACAAAAAAAATTGAATTGAATCAAATTGTAAATGAGATTAATTGGCAAGATTCTCAAGTGAAAATAGTAACGAATCGCGGGGAGTATATTGCTGATCAAGTGATTGTGACTTTGCCATTAGGTGTGTTAAAAACACAAAGTGTGCGTTTTGTTCCTGATTTACCTCTGCAAAAAATAACCGCAATTCAAAAAATAGGGATGGGAGTATTGAATAAGTGCTATCTGCGTTTTTCGGAGGTTTTTTGGCCAAAGAATATCGATTGGTTGGAGTACATTCCCAGTCAACATGGGAGGTGGACTGAGTGGGTTAGTTTCAAGCGGGCAGCTAACCAGCCCATTTTGCTTGGATTCAATGCAGCTAATCGAGGACGTGAGATTGAAGCATTAGAGGATCATGAAATCGTTGCTAGTGCGATGGAGACCTTGAAAACCATCTTTGGTCGTGAGATACCAGACCCGATAGACTATCAAATTACACGATGGGCTTCAGATCCTTTTGCATTGTAAGCGCTCAGCCGCTCCACCACCTTGACGCTTAAGTTTCTGCTAGCGCTCGTAGCGGTAGTAATTCATCAATTCGGCTGTTCGGCCAAGTGGGTAGCTTTTCTAGGGTGTCGGTGAGCCAGGCCATCGGGTCGAGGTCGTTGAGTTTGGCGGTACCCAGTAGCGTTTGAATCGCGGCAGCGCGTTGGCCGGCACGTTCACTGCCCGCAAATAACCAGTTCTTTTTGCCAATCGCAATCGGCCGAATGCTGTTTTCGACCGGATTGTTATCGATTGGCGCGATGCCGCTTTGGGCGTAGCGTTCAAGCGCCGCCCAGCGCCGTTGGCTGTAAATGATCGCTTTAGCCAAGGCGCTATTGGGCGCCACTTTGCTGCCGGTTTCATCCAACCAAATCTTGAATTCGAGCAATTTAGGTTGCGCTGCTTGCTGACGTAGCGCCAAGCGTTGCTCGAGGTTCAAATCTTTAGCCTGCGCTTCCAGTGCATACAGTTCGCCAATTCGACGCAGTGCCTCTGCGGCAATCGGGCTGCCGTTGGCCTGATGCAATTCGAAGAATTTGCGCCGTGCGTGCGCCCAGCAACCGAGCTCAATCACGCCGGTTTTGAACAGCGCTTTGTAGCCGCCGTAATCGTCGACCATCAGTTGACCTTGCCAATCGGCGAGGAAATCACGGACGTGTTGACCCGAGCGACCGCCTTGGTAGTCGAACAAAATAATCGGCGCACTGCCACTCAAGGGCGTATTGCGATACGCCCATAAATACGCTGTTTTGGTTTTGCCTTTGCCCGGATCAAGCTGTTTGACTGGGGTTTCATCGGCATGCAGCACTGTTTCGCCTTTTAGTCGTTCACGCAATCGATCCGCCAGCGGCTGCAACCACCAACCAACGGTGCCGACCCAACTGGCCAGCGTGCTTTCTGCTAACGGCACTTCGCTGCGTTCGGCGATTTGCCGTAACCGATACAGCGGCAAATGATCGACGTATTTGCTCACCATCACCCACGCCAAAGTGGCCGCAGTGGGCAAACCACCGTGAATGATCGCGGCTGGAATCGGTGCAGCGGTCATCGTTTGGCAGCTGCGGCAGGCGTATTGCGGGCGAATGTGGCGCAACACGCTAAACACCGCCGGTTGCACATGCAGTTGCTCGCTGATGTCTTCGCCGACTTTAACTAAACCCTGACCACATTGGCCGCAGGTGCATGATTCAGGTTCATGAACCATATCAGTACGCGGTAAGTGCGCCGGTAAGGCTTGGCGACCTGCGCGAATGCGCGGCTTTTTATCACTGCCTTCGGGATTGGTTTGGGCTTGCTCGGCGGCGAGTTTGGCTTCCAGCGCCGCCATATCGGCATCGAGCGCTTCTTCAAACAAATCCCGTTGTTCGGTATTCATCACCTCGGTCTTAGCGCCATAACGCATGCGGCGCAGATAGACCAATTCCATCGTTAGCGCTTCGATGGTTTGCGTTTTATTTTGGATGTCGGAGACGTATTGCTTGAGTTGTTGATCTTGCTGAGTGAGCAACTCAGATTGCGCCAAAATCGCCGCGCGGACTGCGGCGGGTAGGTTTGAATTGGCGAGTTCTTGAGCGAGATCCATGTGTTGATTTTACAGGGTATTGCCCTAAGAATTATATATTACATGCTGTATAGCGCAATACTGCGACAACAATTTTATCCATCCTCATCGTGAATTAGTAGACGTATTCTGGCAGCGGTGGCGGCGCTAATCGTTGCCAGTCGACACCGCTCACCAACCATTGCCACTGCGCCGCATCCAGCGTAAACACCGTATCACCTACTTGTGGCCAAACAAATCGACCGTGATGCAAGCGTCGTTGCGCCAACCAGACGCCAGAGCGATCCCACAGCAGTACTTTGAGGCGATTGCTGCGCTGATTGCGAAAGGCATACGCCGCCCCTTCTACGGGTGAACGCTGCAAATTGGCATGAATCTTGGCCGACAAACCCTCGATACCAAGGCGCATATCGACCGGTTCGACAACCAATTGCAGCGAAGCCAATGGCGGCATCATGTCAAAGCGCGCAGCAGATTCGCCAACCAAGTGGCGCAGGTGCTGGTCGGTAAGGTCAAATCGACCCCATTGGCCAAACGCAGCTGCAATGTTTCGGCACTGGGCGTTGGCCATTGCGTCGTCACCAAAGTCAGCGGGGCAATGGACGAATTTGTTATGGGTGCTGCATCAAAAGTCGTGGTGGCGGATAAATGGGTTTGATGGCGTTTCACCCAGCTTGAAAAAAGTAGCACGCTTATATCCATGCTGGCGACAAAACGCAGCCTGAGTCAAGCCGCTGGCTCGCCAAATATGCACCGCTTTCAAACTCAGATCCGATCGACGAACGCCCATGCTACCGCTCCAGAGATAAAAAGCGCAGCATGCCAGAGTCAGTGAAGAAGTTGCTGTGGTACGGCTGAACCCTTACTTTGCATTCGGTTCATATTCATTTAATGCCGTGGGTACAACACCGAAATCACGCAAAGATTTAGCTGAAGCAGTTCAAGGTAAACTATTTTTCGCAGGCGAGGCTACAGAAGCAGCGTATTTTGGTACCGCACATGGTGCTTTTATGTCAGGTATAAGGGCTGCCAAAGAAGCAATTTTGAACACCCACGTAGATAAATAGTTACCTGGCATGATACTCCGTTTTCGCCTAACGACCGCATGGTTTTATCGAGGATGGTTCTGCCTATTTTTTTATTATCGGATGTCCCCATTCATAACGATGCACGCCGGAGTGCTTTTCTTAGCTGGCTACGGGGTCAGATCACTAACATGCAAATTTAATACTATTTCCGAATGAACTGTCTCAGAGTTGAACGGCATATAGACTTATAGTCTGGGCGGTTAGGTTTTTTATGCACATCAAGGTCCGCTTAGGCCGAGGTGCAGATGCCGACGATTGAAAAGTGAGAGGCAGCTAAACATCAGGTTGCAGCCTTTGTTATTTTGGTTTTGTGTCTGAGCTAATTGGCCTAAGCGGGCATCTTTGGGAGCATGGTCTCGCTGAATTTACTTTAAACGTCGGCGTCCGTTTTAAGCTGCTCCCCTCAGATATTTGCACACCATATTCTTTACCGTGCCAAGAATCCTTTAACAAACAGAGGTGCTTTTTTAGAGCATTTTGGTTGGTAGGGGCGTGCCAATTGAGTGTAATTCCCGCTGGTTTATACACACTGTTTACCCACACGTCTAAAGACAATTGATGAAGCCTAAATCGCACGATAACTCTGCACTTGAGTTGAACGTGCGGGTTTAGTTGAGAGCGTGCAGTAGATCTATATGATTGCCGTCGTAATTAAACCGCCACTGGCGCTTTAATCGCTGGGTGTGGATCGTAGCCTTCGAGGGTAAAGTCAGCAAATTCAAAGTCGAATAAATCGGTTTTGGCTGGGTTGAGCTTCATTGTTGGTAGACTGCGTGGTGATCGAGAGAGTTGCTCTTTGACTTGTTCAAAATGGTTGCGATAAATATGGCAATCGCCGCCTGTCCAAATAAAATCACCCGGTTGTAAATCACACACTTGCGCCAGCATCAACACCAAGGTGGCGTAAGACGCAATATTGAATGGCACGCCTAAAAATAAATCGGCGCTGCGCTGGTACAGTTGGCAGGATAATTTGCCGCGCTGATCGGGGTCGTCTTTTTGCGCCGGGGCCACATAAAATTGGAAAAATGCATGGCAGGGCGGTAGCGCCATGTTTTCAATTTCACCGACATTCCACGCTGAAACGATAATGCGGCGTGAATCAGGATTGGTTTTTAATGCCTTGATGACGTCGGCGATTTGGTCGATATGGCGGCCATCACGCGTTGGCCAGCTGCGCCATTGGTAGCCATAAATTGGCCCCAAATCACCTTCAGGACTCGCCCATTCGTCCCAGATTTTAACGCCATGCTCATGCAGCCATTTGATGTTGGTGTCGCCACGTAAAAACCACAGCAATTCATTGATGATGGATTTGAGGTGGGTTTTTTTGGTGGTGACTAAGGGAAAACCTTCGGCAAGGTTAAAGCGCATTTGATGGCCAAAAACCGAAACGGTACCAGTGCCAGTGCGATCTTCTTTGGCTACGCCGTGATCGAGTACGTGTTGCAGTAAATCTAAATATTGGCGCATCGAGGCAGCTCCAGCAATAAACCCTGCTGGCGCAGGGTTTGAGAATGAGTAAATGAGGATGGATTTTACAGGACAGTGGCGTTGGTGTCTGTGTGATCTATTTCGGTACACAACGGTAAGGTGATAATAAAACGCGCCCCGTGACCAAATTGGCTTTCGCAGCGAATTTCGCCATTCATGGCTTCAATCAGCCGTTTTGAAATCGACAAACCCAATCCGGTCGTGTGTTCGCCGCCCGTGGGGCGCGCGGAAAGGCGGCTAAATTTTTTGAATAACAACACCATTTCATGCGGTGCCACGCCCGGACCTTGGTCGCTCACGCAGATTTCGATGTGATTGCCGATATTTTCGGTACTAATGACAATCGTGCTTTCATGTGGGGCATATTTCACCGCATTAGAAATTAAATTATCCAACACTTGCCACAGTGCCGAGCGGTCTGCGGTTAATCGCAAATGATTGCCTTGATAATGACAATGCTGTTGTTTGTGAGCGAGTCGTTCTTGCCATTCATTCATCACGTCTTCAATTAAGCCATCGATGGCAGTGGGGGCAAAAACCAAGCGTACCGATCCGGTTTCTAGGGCATTGTGATCGATTAAATTGCCAATAATATTTTGAATGCGTCCGGCCAATTGATTAATGCCGCTGAGGCGGTTTTGAATTTTATCGCTTGGCCATTCGTGTAATCGATCTTTGAGTAACACCGACATGCCTTGAATGCTGGCGACGGGATTTTTTAAATCGTGTGCGGCAATGGTGAGTAATTCATTTTTTTCATGATTGAGGTATTTGAGCGCTTCATTGGCTGCTTGTAGTTGCAAATTACGGCTAGCTAATTCTTGCGTTCTTTCATTGACTAGTTCTTCAAGATGATGGCGGTGCGATTGCACGGTTTGCGCCATGTCTCTAAAACTGCGTGCTAATTCACCAATTTCATCGTCGCGATGGGTATCGAGCTCGGTAGATGGTTTACCTTGCGCTAACGCTTGAATGGCATTTTTAAGCCGAGTGAGTGGCTTAATAATGTCGGTTTTGAGTACCCAAGCTAATAAACCTAGTTCTAAGGCGAGGGCGATCATGCCGAGTAATAAAATAATACTGGCTGATATTGCCGCTTTGGTTTGCAATATTTTTTTGGGATAGACCGTCACAAATAACCAATTGGTGCTTTTGATTGGCGCAATACCTAGCCAGCTTTCTTGATCTTTAGTCTCAATAAAACGATCGAGTGGCTGAGCGGTTTTGATGACCGCAAATAAGTCCTTGAGCGGCGTCGTACTATTTGCAACTTGGAATTTACCGTGTTGTTGCTGAATTTGCTGCATGTAATTGGGGTGAGAAATCAAATGGCCATCACGGCTGATAATAAAATTATAAGTACCAGGAATATTCACGGTATTGGTGCGGGCAATTAATTGCGTTAATAACACGTCTTGGCCAACGCTACCGATGTATTTACCTAAGTAATCAATTGGCGTAACAATCGATACCATCCATTCTAAAGCTTGTTTATCGTAATAAATGCCAGTCCATTGGCTGGCTCTTTGTGGATTGGCTGCCGGCGTAGCAATGATTTCTGGCTCGACAGTTTCAGCGAAATCAGCCAATGAGCCACTGCGCGCATAATTGAGTTGCGGCAAATACATTAAATTGGCATCGGAAATATTCAGATCAATAAAAGTATCGTAATAGTTGTTACTAAACGCGGGCCCATATTGTGAAAGCAAATCATAGGCTAAAACCACTTGGCGTTTAAATTCGGGAGAGCGCTTGGCGGTGGGTAGGATGGCAATAGTGGCACGATGTTCAAAATCATCTAATTCATATTTAATACGCCACATACCGTCTTTATCTTGGCGCAGTAATTGATCGAATGCCGCGCTGGCATTGGTATTTTGTTCTAAGCCGTAGCGGCGAATGAATTCATCACGAACCAGCCGCGTATTGCCCTCGGCATTAATAAATAGACTGCTTTCAATTTGGCTGCGCGCGTCGATATATTTAGCTAAATGAATCAGCGCTTCTTCTTGTAAGCGCTGGTAGCTGTAGTAATAACTAATCGCTGAAATTGCAAACGCCGCTAAGGTGATGCGCAACGCCATATTGCGCAAAACACGACGAAATAAATGACCTGATGATGAATTGAATATCCGCATGCAGCGACAATACAATAGTCTTTTGCATGAGGGAAAACAATTAGAACAATGGCATTGGATATATGTTGGTTTTTTACGTAAAAGCGCGCGTATCACACGGCGTCGATGTGCTGATGACGGGGTGTAACCGCTAGATGATTTGACATAGCAGCGGTCAATTTATTCTGGGCGGACAATCTCGATATAACGAATTTGAGTGACTTCAAGCTCTTCGACGCCGGCAGGGGTGCGTAATAATACGACATCGCCTTCTCTGGCTTTGAGTAAAGCTCGGGCTACGGGCGCAGTCCAGCTGATGTGATTGAGGGTGAGATCGGTTTCATCCACGCCGACAATGCTGATGGTTTCGCTGTAACCATCTTCGCGCTCGTAGCTGACGGTGGCGCTAAAAAAGACTTGGTCGGTGTTTTCTCGCGTGCAAGGATCGACGACTTCGGCAATTTCTAAGCGTTTGGTTAAAAAACGAATACGGCGATCAATTTCGCGTAAGCGGCGTTTACCATATTGATAATCGGCATTTTCTGAACGATCGCCATTACTGGCTGCCCAGTTGATGAGGTGGGTGAGCTCTGGGCGTTCTTTGGTGACGAGTTGGTAGAGTTCGTTTTTTAGGCGTTGCCAGCCATGCGGCGTGATGTAGTTTTTGCTGCCTGAGGGGATGATTAAATCTGCAGGGATTACGTCATCATCATCGCCAGTGGATTCGGTGGTGAATGCTTTGCTCATAATTTATCTTGGGTATAGTACGCTAGGCTTTATGAATAAAAGCCTAGCGGAAGATACTTAGTCTTTTACCTGACCCATCATTGTGAGTCCAGCCCATTTGGTTGCGGCCAATACTTCGGTTTCAGAGAGTTCATAAAACTCACCGCGCTTAAGGCGGCCCGGCAAGCTAAACATACCAAAGCGGATCCGCGTTAGGCGGCTAACCATGATGTTGAAGTGTTCAAACATCCGGCGAACTTCACGGTTACGACCTTCTTTGATCACTACGTGGTACCAATGATTACTACCTTCGCCGCCACGATCTTCGATGCGGGTAAAGTGGGCTTCACCGTCGTCAAGTTTCACGCCTTGGGTGAGTTCTTTCATTTGCTCTGGGGTGAGTTGACCATGAACGCGCACTGCGTATTCACGTTCAACTTGAAAGCTCGGATGCGTCATCCGGTTGGCCAGTTCGCCCGAGGTGGTGAACAGCAACAGGCCGGTGGTGTTAAAGTCCAAACGACCAATGGCAATCCATTTGCTGGAATAAACGCGGCGTAAGCGATCAAACACGGTGACACGGCCTTCTGGATCATCACGGCTGACCAATTCGCCTTCTTGTTTGTGGTACATAATGATGCGCACCATACGGTCTGGCCATTTAAGTGCCACACGCTTGCCATCAATACGTACTTCGTCACCAGGGCTGACTTTGCAACCCAGCGTGGCGATACGACCACCGATAGTGACGCGCTCCGCTTCGATGACTTCTTCCATATCACGGCGTGAACCTAGACCGGAGTAAGCCAAAACTTTTTGTAAGCGATCATCTTCGATTTCAGTGCTCGCAAGACGTTTTTCACGCAAGATTTGCTGAAACGCCAGCTCTTGTTGTGAGCCTTGGCGTTGTTTCATCCGTTTGGCGCGTTTGACGTTTTTACCGCTTTTATCACCATGATGAACAATGGTGGTTTGCGTCGTTTCTGCCGCTTCAATTGGCGTTTTGATGCCTTGAACTTCGCGAGCGCCAGTGGTTTTGGCGATGGCTTGGGCAATCATGCGGCTCATGCCAACGGTGGAATTGCCGCGTTTACGCGTACCGGTGGCAGGGGTAGAAGAGCGCCCAGTGTCGGGCAAGTTTTTGGCGCGATTACGCGCTGCTTCGCTCGCTGAGACAGGTTTCTTTTTGGTTGCGCCGGTTTTGGCAAAAGGCGTTTGCAACGGTTGAGCAGCGGGTTTACCACGACTGCCCGCCTTATTGGCGCTTCGTTGCTGGTCGGCAGCACGGCCTTCACGGATCGCGGGCTGCGGACGGCGGGCTTTAACTGTTTTCATCGGGCATTCTTTCTTTGTTCTATAAGCGTTAATTATAACTGGTTTACTTTATCGATGCTGATAAATGCCAATGGCCGCGCTAGGCGGCCATTAGACTGGGTTTGCTGCACTTAGTTGATCGTTTTTAACGTAAAAAACGCAATGCCACCCAAGCTGGTTAAACCAAAATTAAAGACTTGCTGGTCAAAATTTTCATTGCTCTCAGCTAATTCGATTTTTCTTTGAATCTCAAATAAAACTTCTAATTCTTTAAACCATTTGAGCAAGCGGGTATTTTGATTGAGGTAGCTTTCAATTTCGACTTTGTTTGGATGATCGCCAACGACTTGAATTTTTCCTTCAGCAGCGCTTTGCAGTTGAAAGGCTGGTGGTACTTTGACTGAGGTATAGGCTTGTAAGTGGCTGGCTAAATCCTCACCAAAGCGACGCACTTCGCTGGTCGCGTTATGGGTTAACTCAGAAAGCTGCATGCCGGTTTCTGTTTTTTGGCTGCTGCTTAGCTGCGCAATATCCAAAAAGCGCAGTGCCGAGTTGGTCTCTCATTACTTGGGGGGTCTCTGTAGCCACAGTTCAATCCTCTCTGCTTAGAATAATTTTCATGCCGTAAACTTAGACGTTTTGCGGCGGATCGGTAGTGTAAAAGTTTACATTTATTGATCTAAATGAGTGCTTGTAAACGATAAATTAAGGCCAGTGCGTCACGTGGACTGAGCTCATCCGCATTGATGTCTTGTAGTGCTTCGACAGCAGGGTGCAATTCAAGTTCAGCCGCATCTTCAAAGTTGTTGACGGCGAACAAATCCGCTTGTGGCCCATTTTGTAAGCTATTTTGTTCTAAGTCCAGCAATTTGCGTTTGGCTTGACGCACTACGTCACGCGGCACGCCGGCTAAGCTGGCAACAGCAATCCCGTAGCTTTGTGAGGCAGGGCCTTCTTGGACCGCGTGTAAAAAGACGATTTTGTCTTTGTGTTCAACGGCATCCAAATGCACATTGCTTACTTGCGGGTAGTCTTGCGCGAGTCGAGTCAGTTCAAAATAGTGCGTGGCAAACAGGGTATAGCTGCGATTTTTTTCGATTAAGGCGCGAGCGATGGACCAAGCCAGCGCTAAACCATCAAACGTCGATGTGCCACGGCCAACTTCATCCATCAGCACCAAGCTGTATTCGTTGGCATTATTCAAAATATTGGCGGTTTCGGTCATTTCGACCATAAAGGTTGATCGGCCACCGGCTAAATCATCGCTCGCCCCAATGCGCGTAAAAATTCGATCGACTCGACCGATCTTGGCGCTTTGTGCTGGCACGTAACTACCGATGTGCGCCAGCAAGACAATAAGGGCCACTTGCCGCATATACGTCGATTTACCGCCCATATTCGGGCCAGTAATCAGCAGTAATTTGCGCGCTAAATGAAACTCGGCGCTATTGGGAATGAAGTCGTCAATTTGCGCTTCAACCACCGGGTGACGACCGGCTTCGATGTGTAAGACCGCATCGTCACAAAACTGCGGGGCAATATAACCACTGAGCTCAGCGCGCTGCGCTAAGCAGACGAGTACATCCAGGGTGGCCACCGCTTGGCCTGCTAGACGCAAGGTGCTGAGGTGAACTTGCAGCGCTTCGATGAGGCCTTCATAAAGCTGTTTTTCCAGCGCCAAAGCCCGCTCATTGGCTGATAGGGCTTTTTCTTCAAACTGCTTTAATTCTGGCGTGATGTAACGCTCGGCATTTTTCATCGTTTGCCGACGGCGGTAGTCTTCGGGTACTTGGCTCAGGTATGAGTTGGTAACCTCAATAAAAAAGCCAGCTACGCGGTTATACTCCACTCGTAAACTGCTAATGCCGGTGCGTTCGCGTTCGCGTAATTCTAGCTGGGTAAGAAAGTCGCCACAGTTGCTTTGAATATGACGTAACTCATCCAGATCGCTTGAATAACCATCTGCAATCACGCCGCCTTCACGAATTAATACCCCCGGTTCGGCTTGAATTGCCGCTTGTAGCAAGCTGGCAATGGCGGGTTCCGCATTCAGAGCCGCCGCTAAGCCGCGAAATAATCCATTGTGCGGGAGCTGCGCGGCCAATTGCGGCAATACCAGCAAACTGCTGCGTAAACTCGCCAGATCGCGGGGGCGTGCGCTGCGCAGTGCAATGCGGGACACGATGCGCTCAATATCAGCGATTTCACGCAGGACTGGATATAGCATTTCACCGCGCGCTTGCTCAATCAGCGTGCTAATGGCGTCTTGCCGCTCGATGATTTTGTGGTGTTGGCGTAAGGGGTGGTGTAGCCAGTGCGCCAATAGGCGTGAACCCATGCCAGTTGCGCATTGATCAAGTAAAGAAAACAGCGTGGGTGTCGTTTCGCCACGAATGGTTTCGGTAATTTCAAGATTGCGTCGTGTGGCGGCATCAAGCTCAATGTATTGCGCGGTGCTTTCTACCCGTAGACCATCGAGAGCTGGCAGCGAGCCGCCTTGCGTGCTACGAACATAATCGAGCAAAGCACCCGCAGCGCCGAGTGCCAGCATGTCATTGCTCACGCCAAAGCCGCTTAAATCATGGACGCTAAAATGCCGACTCAGATTGCGCTGGGCGCTGTCATTTTCAAATTGCCAGCTGGCAATTTTGCGCACCGGAATGCGTAGCTGATCAAGCAGTGCCAGCTCAGTGCCTTCGGGCACTAAGATTTCAGCAGGGCGCAGACGTTCCAGTTCTGAGCTGATTTTTTCAACGTCCGTATCCATTAAAGCAAAGTCGCCCGACGCCAATGACAACCAGGCCATGCCCAGTTGGCCTTTGACAAAACGTAGCGCTAACAGGCGGTTTTCTTGCTTGTCGTCCAGCAGTGCCGCGTCGGTTAGGGTGCCCGGTGTGACCACGCGCATGACTTTGCGCTCGACCGGCCCTTTGCTGGTGGCTGGGTCACCAATTTGTTCGCAAATGGCAATCGATTCTCCGAGTTTGACTAATTTAGCCAAGTACGGTTCAAGCGAGTGAAACGGAATGCCGCACATTTTTGATGGGTTCACCGGCGCTGCTGCCACGGGTGGTGAGGGTGATGTCGAGCAAGCGCGCCGCTTTGACTGCATCCTCATAAAATAACTCGTAAAAATCCCCCATGCGATAAAACACCAACTTGTCGGTGTGATCGGCCTTGAGCGAAAAATATTGCGCCATCATGGGCGTGTGGGTTGGGGCGGCGGACGTTTTGCTGCTTTTGGCCATGATGTGTTCCGTATTACGAGTATATGAGTGGGCGTCTTGCTTGTTATGCTTTAGCGGGCAATACCCATGTTGGGGTGATTGGCTTGCCAAATGGGTAACCAGCCGATTTGATCGGCGGCAACTTGAAAGTCAGCGTGAACGCCAAGACCGGGCACGGCGGCCAGTTGACCGTTAATGTAAATCAGCGGCGTGGTTTCGCGTAGCCATGGCGCAATACCCAGAGCTTGGCAATGGGCTTTGAGCGAGCGTGTTGGCCGGTTGGCTGCCAGCCTGAGGCTTTCGCCACCAGAGCGACCAGCAATGCGATAGCCTTGCTGTAAAAAGCGCGGATCGATACCATGCTCTGCTTCAATCCAGCGAAGTTCACCATGCCAATCGGCAATCTGCACCCCGTCTTGCCATTGGCGGTCTAATTGAGGGCCCGGATTTATGCTGGCACGCGTGATATGCAATGCGCCGCGATAGCGGCGAATCGCGGCATTACGCCAAACGAGCGCTGGGCAAGTGTCGCTGGCAGCAGCAAAAGTGACCCGCAGTAATTCGTCAAATGCACGCAACTCGAGCGTAATGCCGTGGGTGTCTAGCCAATGATGTAAGGCATTGCGTTGCCGTGCTGGGCTGAGCTGTTGAAATGGCTCGAGCTGCAAAGCCTGATCTTGCACACACCGCACGAGGTCTTCTTGGGCGCACTCTAATAAAATCGCCGCAGCATCGCCTTGATGTATTGCGCTACGCGCAATAGTTGCTATGGCCTTGGGGTTAATACTCTCAAGTAAAGGGATGAGCTCATGGCGGATTTTATTGCGTTTAAAGGCCGTATTTTGATTGCTTTCATCTTCCACCCAAGCCAACTGATGGACATTGGCATAATCCAGCAAGGCCGAGCGTGGCAACTGCAATAATGGACGTAACACATCGGTATTGGCGTTCAGCGCCCGCAAGGACTTCATTGCCGACAGGCCCGCTGGGCCACTGCCGCGCAGCAAATTGATTAACAGTGTTTCGCTTTGATCGTTTTGGTGGTGGGCGAGCACGATGGCATCACAAGCTTGTTCAGTAAACGCACGATAACGCGCGGTGCGGGCGTTGCTTTCAATGCCGAGTCCAGTATCTTGCGATACGTTGACATGCGCTATTTGGCAAGAGATGTGGAGTGCTTGGCAAAAATCGCGTGCATGTTCGGCCCAAACGTCAGCATTGGGCGATAAGCCATGGTGAACATGAATGGCGCTTAAGCTAAAGCCCAGTTCAGCTTGTTGTTGACTGAGCCAGTGCAGCAGTACGCTTGAATCCAATCCTGCCGAGAAACCCACGCATAAGCGGATGGGGGGGCTGGATTGAAAACGGGGGCGTTGGCCCCCGTTGCAGCAAAAGTCACGAAGGGCGGCCGATGCGGCAAGCCAGCCTTCGTGATTGAATGTCGTTTTAGGCGACGGATTCTTCTTTAAATTTGCCATATTCCATTAGACGCTCAAAGCGATCATCGAGAAGTTGATCAATCGATTTGGCTTGTAAGTTTTTAAGCCCATCGGCAATTGATTTTTTCATTGCACTCATCATCAGTTGGTAGTCGCGATGTGCGCCGCCAACCGGCTCATTAATTACTTTGTCGACCAAACCGAGGGTTTTTAAGCGTGTTGCGGTGATGCCAAGGGCTTCGGCGGCATCGGAGGCGCGTTCGCGGTTTTTCCACAAAATGGTGGCGCAGCCTTCCGGAGAAATCACTGAGTACGTTGAATATTGCAGCATTTGTACAATATCGCCGACGGCAATCGCCAGTGCACCGCCAGAGCCGCCTTCACCAATAATGGTGCAGATGGTCGGGACGCGCAGTTTGGCCATTTCAAATAAATTGCGACCAATGGCTTCTGACTGTCCACGCTCTTCAGCGCCAATGCCAGGGTAAGCGCCCGGTGTATCGATAAAGGTAATGACAGGAATGTTGAATTTTTCTGCCAATTTCATCAAGCGCAATGCTTTGCGATAGCCTTCTGGACGTGGCATACCAAAATTACGCATGATTTTTTCTTTGGTATCACGCCCTTTTTGGTGGCCAATGACCATGACACTTTGACCATTAAAGCGGGCCAAACCACCCACAATCGCTAAGTCATCGGCAAATGCGCGATCACCATGCAATTCTTGGAAGTCTGTAAAAATACCGGCGATATAGTCGTAGGTATACGGACGCTGCGGATGGCGCGCCACTTGAGAAATTTGCCACGGCGACAGTTTGGCGTAGATCGTTTTAGTGAGCTCTTGGCTCTTTTTTTCTAAATGCGAAATTTCAACTGAGATATCTACTGCCGAATCGTCCTGCACGTAGCGCAGTTCTTCGATCTTGTTTTCGAGTTCGGCTACAGATTGCTCGAAGTCGAGGAAGGTCGTTTTCATGCTCTTCATACTCCAGAAGCGCCACTTACAAATAGCGCACGCGCGCAACTAGCCAGTATGGCCAGCGCGTAAAATGGCGCAATCATACAGCAAGCACGGCCGCACTCCAAGATGCCAGCGGCTTTGTCGCCATCAATTGCCGTGCTTGACAGATGGAGTTAGGTATTGCGAAAAACAATATCGGCTTTCACGTCGAGTTTTTGTAAGCCTTTGCGGCTTTGCAGATTAATCACTAATGGCGCATTGGTATTGGCGCTAATGGCTTGGCCTTCAGGGCGCGACAAAATTAAAAACAACTTGGCATCATTTGCGGTGATTAAATCAATTTGCTGGCATTCCTCGTCCGACAAAGTCAGGGCATAATTGAGTCCCAAACGCTCGGTTTCTACTAAAGTAAATAACACGGTGGCATCGTCGAGAGATTGCAGCCATAACACTTTAGGATCCAGATTTTCTTCGTGGAGCAGTTTGTAATTCTTGCAGTCTTCAAAGCCGGGAATACCCAGCGGAAACTGAATAATAGTATCGGGATCGACTTCAATTTGGCCAAAACGGCTAGGATATACTTGCATTTAACGGGCTCCGCCAAGAATATGAAAGGCTAGGGTCTATTGATGCTGGGTTTGCCACCGCGCAGGAGCACTTTTCGCGGCAAACTAAACATGAACTGACCCTAGAATAACGTATTCATTCTTAAAGTGGTTGGCTTGGGTTTGTGTTGTTGTAATTTCAGGAGGCTTGTGTTTTAGCGTTTACTGATAAACAATTGAATTACTAAAGAATTTCAAACTTGCGTCGATAATTGGCATAATGGAAGAAATTGAGTGTGCGCCATTAAATTGGCATAGGAAGCAATCATGAAAATTGACAACTCTGGCAAGCCATTGGCGAGCGTTACCGCACGACCATTAGAAGGGCGCACGGCCGCGAAAACGGAACAAGCTGCGGAAAAAAACAGCGTTAGCATTAATCCTTTGGCCGCCCAGCTCTCTAATGCTGCGGGCGTTGGTAAAAGCGATTCCCCTTTTGATTCAAAAAAAGTGGAACAAATTCGTCAAGCAATTGCCGAAGGGCGCTTTACTATTAAGCCTGAGGCGATTGCTGATGGTTTAATCTCTAGTGTTAAATCTTTGCTCGCTCGACCATAATGTCAGCGATGGATTTATACCAGTCGGTTTCTATTGAGCTGCTCGAAGTTGAGCGTCTTGTGGCGTTAATGCAACGTGAGCAAGACATTCTGACTACCCGCCAATTTGATCAAATCAATGATTTACTGATTTTAAAAACGCGTGCAGTTCAGCAATTAGAAATCGCAACGCAATCTCGTATGCAATGCGCGCAGCAATTGAATTTGCATACGGCTTCGCAAATGAATGATTATTTGTCGGTAGATAGCAAAATCGCTCCGCAATGGCGGCATTTACAACAGCAAGCCAAGCTGGCGGAAGTGCTCAATCGCAGTAATGCTCAATTGGTGCAATGCCATGAAGATGCTAATCGTCATTTATTAAGCTTGCTATCGCAAGAAAAAAATCAGGAAATTGCCTATAGCGCCAATGGCCGATTACGCCATCAGCAAACTTTAGGCCGCCCACTCGATCGCGCTTAATTGCCGCTTGATTTACCGATGTATTTCATCCCATCTGCTTGTTGAATTCATCTCGGTCATACCCCCTGTTTTGCCAGCTAAAATCAAACCGTCAGTGCTCGACGGTTTGATCATCACAATGTTGTCTTTTGGCTTAACTATCCTGGTATTTACGCCGTCCAATCTTTTTTGCGCACGTTATCTGAGCTGCTATTGCCCCATCGGTATTGATTATTACCATTAATAATTACTGAAATACAAAATTAACGTAAGTCTAAAGTCGCTACATGCTTTCTGTTATTTTTGTTTTGGTGGGGCGCTGTAAATAATATGCAGCGTGGTAGCGCACACGTTCATCGATTTAAAAGTGGGTGTGATGCGGTGATAGCTATTTTATCAACATGGTCGATGATAAAACATCACTCACAATTGAAATAAGGGGTTGGTGATGACGATGACGCCGATTGCACCACGGGTGGCTTTATTTGTACCTTGTTTTATTGATTCGAGCTTTCCTGAAATCGGGGTGGCAACGCTGCAATTACTGGAGCGCTTGGGATGTATTGTTGCGTATCCATTCAACCAAACCTGCTGCGGTCAGCCGCTCGCCAATGAGGGCGATCAAAAAAATGCTGCCGCTTGTGAAGCCTTATTTGTGCAGAACTTTGCGGGTTACGACTATATCGTCGGTCCATCAGCCAGCTGTATTCACCATATTCGGCAACACTTGGATGCCATTGAACAAACCGCTGAAGTGACGCAAGTGAGAACGCATGCGTATGAATTGGTCGAATTTTTGCACGATATATTGCAAATACGCGATTTTCCTTGGGCATCATTCCCGCACAAAGTGGCCTTGCACAATAGCTGTACTTCATTACGCAGTTTGCAGCCACCACTGGCATCAATGTCAGAAATTCGTGGGCCGGTTTTTTCTAAACCGAAAGAATTATTGGCCAATGTACCGGGCATCGAGTGGGTTGAATTAGAGCGAGCCGATGAATGCTGTGGTTTTGGTGGTTTGTTTTCTATTTTTGAAGAGGGCGTCTCGGCCAAAATGGGGTATGACAAGGTGGATGATCAACGACGAGCGGGGGCTGAATATATCGTTTCTGCCGATATGAGTTGCTTGATGCACCAAAAAGGCTGTGCGCAGCGTTTGGGTTATGGACAAAAGTACATTCATATTGCCCAGATATTGAATGGAGATACCGCATGAAACCAGTAGATCAGTCGGCTGCGGCGGATGAATTTATCGCCGATGTGCAGCATGAACGTTTTCATGATCATCATTTGTGGGACTTAAGAAAAGGGCGGGATCAGGCGCGAGATCACATTCCTGAATGGGAAATGCTGCGCCAGCTAGCGTCTGACATTAAAGCGCATACGCTGACGCATTTGGCGGATTATCTCGAAGAGTTTGAACGTAAAGCAACGGCCAATGGGGTGCAGGTACATTGGGCGCAAGATGCCCAAGAGCATAATCGCATTGTTGGCGAGATTTTTGCGGCACGTCAGGTCAAAACCGTGATTAAAAGTAAATCGATGCTCACTGATGAGTGTCAGATGCGACCGTATTTGGCCGAGCGCGGTATTACGGTAATTGAATCGGATTTGGGCGAACGTATTCAGCAATTGGATGATGATCAACCGCCGAGTCATATTGTGGTGCCTGCAGTGCATAAGTTGCGGGGTGATGTTGCCAAATTGTTTGCTCGGACCATTAACGCTGATCCGAATAATGACGACCCTAAAGTGTTGAGTGAGGCAGGGCGACAAAGCCTGCGACCGCATTTTTTAGCTGCCGATGCGGGGATGACTGGTGCTAATTACTTGATTGCTGAAACGGGTAGCTTTGTGGTGTGTACCAATGAAGGCAACGCCGACATTAGCGCCAATTTACCGCCCTTGCATGTCGCGTCAGTAGGCATTGAAAAGCTGATTCCACGGATTGAGGATTTGGGGGTGTTTATTCGTTTGTTATCGCGCAGTGCTTTAGGTTCGCCCATCACCCAATATACCTCGCATTTTCGTGCCCCACGTGATGGTGGTGAAATGCATATTGTGTTGGTCGATAACGGCCGTTCTGCGCGGTTGGGGATGGCTGATTTTTGGACTTCACTCAAGTGTATTCGCTGCGGGGCGTGCATGAATACTTGCCCAGTGTATCGGCGTAGTGGTGGTTTGAGTTATGGCAGTGTTTACCCGGGCCCATTGGCGTGATTTTAAATCCAGCGATTGATTTGCATCGCTATCGTGCTTTGCCTTATGCATCCACCATGAATGGCAGTTGTACCAGTGTGTGCCCAGTCAAAATTAATATCCACGAGCAAATCTATCAGTGGCGGCGAATTATCAGTGAAAAACAAGAGCTGCCGCTCTTGCGTCGAGGTGCGCTCGATGTAGCGGCTAAAGTCTTGGCGAATCCGGCATTGTTTCGTCGTGTCATTGCTGGGGTTGACCAAATGAGTCGTGAGTTTCCTAGGGCTCTGATTTATAACCCGCTCAATGCTTGGGGCTTGCAGCGTGAAATCCCCGATGCGCCAAAAGCTACATTTCATCAGTGGTGGGCTAAAAACCGAGGAGCTGATCATGAGTAGTCGCGATATTATTTTGGCGCAAGTCCGCGTCAATCAGCCGCCGGCGAGTGATTTACCCAAAGTACCGTTGTTTGCTGCCGACTTGCCAAGCCCATGGCCGCAATTTCAAGTGAGCTTGCAACGAATGGGGGGGCAAATTTTAGATTGCCCTGAAGGTGTGCATTTGAACGCTTTGCTCGCCCAGTATTTTCCGCAGGCTAAAATTATTGCTTCAGTCGTTCCCGAAGTGATTGGTAATTTTAATGTGTTGCAAGGCGAAGATCCGCATCGCTTGGCCGAGGTAGATGTCGCTGTGGTGCGTGCACGTTTTGCTGTGGCTGAAACCGGCAGCGTTTGTTTTACAGAACAAGAATTGGTGATTAATGCGCTGGCGTATCTTGCTCAGCATTTAGTGGTGCTACTGGATGTAAATGAAATTGTTGGCAATTTGCACCAAGCATATCAACGTGCCGAGTTTCAAATGGCCCGATACACCGTCCTACATAGCGGCCCTTCGGCGACAGCGGATATTGAAGGTACTTTGGTGCATGGCGCACAAGGTGTTCGTTCATTGTCGGTGGTTGCTTATCAACGCCTTTCTAATGTGGTGTGATTAAATTCTTCATCCAATATCAAAACTTATGCTTATCGCTGTGTTCAGTATTAAGCTGTAATGACGTTTTTATCTCAGCAGACTCTAGGGGACACCATGGATATTGCCAGCTTTTCCGATTTACTGACTGCAGCTCGTTCCCAGCCGACACCACAAAGGCTATTGTTTGTTTTTACTGGGGCGGGATTACCTGAGGATGCGACTGCAGAGCAAATTGCTCAGTTTTCTGCCCAGCAAGCGGGTGAGTTAACGCCCTTGATGTATGTGGATAAATCGCCGATGGAGCTAAGTACATTTGCAGCATTGACTGCTGAATCAGAACAGCTCGTCCCCGATTGGGATGTGGTATTTGTTGCTGGTTTAGGTGGCAAAGGATTGCTAGCGCCGACTCATGATGAAATTGAGAGCGCATTTCAACGGATGATGGCTGCAATTCAATCGGGTGCAGTACAGTCGTTTTTAGCCTTTCGCCGCGACGGAGAGATCGTGCAGTTAGTCGTTTAATGGGTGAATAAATGTCCGAAATCATTTCGGACATTCGTAAATCCATATATTAGCGGCAAAATTGACAAGGAATGACCTAGAAAGCCCAATCTACGTATTCTGCAATCGAGCTGCATTGTGTTGCGAACATCCGAATGAGTAAGTTTTTCATGTGTAGTACTTATGCTTCATTCTGAGCGCCACATTCACTAAAGCAATGAGTACGGGCACTTCAACCAAGGGGCCAATCACGCCCACAAAGGCTTGATCAGAACTCAAGCCAAACACGGCAATCGACACCGCAATTGCTAGCTCAAAATTATTGCCGGTCGATGTAAACGCAATCGACGCATTTTGATCGTACGGCAAGCCCATTTTCTTGCCGATGAAAAAACTCACGAAAAACATCACCATGAAATAGATAACCAGCGGGATGGCGATTTGCAGCACGTCCATCGGTAGCTCAACGATCATTTCACCCTTCAAGCTAAACATCAGCACGATGGTCGCCAACAAAGCAATCAGTGTGATTGGCGAAATAAACGGGATAAACACCGTGTTGTACCAATCCTCGCCTTTGGCTGCCACCAACCATTTGCGGCTCAAAAATCCGGCTAGAAAAGGAATCCCAAGATAAATCAGTACACTTTGCGCAATATCGAGAATCGTAATGTTCAACGTAAACCCTTGCAGGCCAAATAGTGGTGGCAACACAGTAATAAACAACCAGGCCATAACGCTGTAACTCATAATTTGGAACACACTATTGATCGCGACTAAGGCTGCCCCGTATTCCTTGCTGCCGCCGCTAAGGTCATTCCAAACCAGCACCATCGCAATACAACGCGCCAGCCCAATCAAAATCAGCCCGACCATATAGCCAGGCTGATCGCGTAAAAAGATGATAGCTAGCAAAAACATTAAAATCGGACCGACGATCCAATTCATCACCAAAGACAGCGTAAGCGCCTTTTTATCCCGAGTAACTTTACCCAAAAGACTGTAATTCACTTTCGCTAGCGGCGGATACATCATCAAAATTAGGCCAATCGCTAGCGGAATATTGGTCGTGCCCACTGACAGAGCATCATTGAGCTGCGCCACTTGCGGAAAAACCACGCCGATCCCAATACCCACTGCCATGGCTAAAAAAATCCACAATGTGAGGTTGCGATCCAAAAAACTCATTTTGTGTACCGTTGATTCATTGGTGCAGGTTTTTAGATTCATGTTGAATACTCAAGTGACTTGAATTTAAGAACGGTGTTTATTGATGACCTTGTTCGGCCAATTTTAAAAGTCACGGGACGCCAATCGGCTCATTTTTCAGCAAGGGCGCTTCGGCAAAGCGTTGTGCGTGAGCAGTCGAATCCTAAAACCAGAACTGAAAAATGCTTGCAAACAGTGAGGTGCCCGTATCCGTATTGGTTCTCCATCAAAGCGATTTTCTCACTACACGACGAGCGTAAGCCTTCTTTTAGTAAAGCTCTTCCTTGGGTATCAAGCTGTGCGCCTTTTCTAGTAAGTGCTTGCTGCCTATACTGCTTGGTGATTTCATGTGGATCAATCCGGCTTACCATTAGCTTATCTAAGCTGCCGATCAGTGTTTCGCTCAAATGAGCTGCAGGATCGGAAGTGGTTAAATGAACCGGCAAACCGCAGTGGATTTTGTAAGAAGTTCATGGCCGTTCCTTGATGGAATATGCACTAGAAAAAAAACGTCACCAAATAGCCCATCATGATCGCCATGCCTAAAATCACCGTTAGGAAGGCCACAATCATTGGCGTTTTAAACATCGACTTGAGCAGAATCACCTCGGTAAGGCTAGCTCCGGCACTGCCAATAATCAGCGCCATCACTGCGCCAATCCCCATGCCTTTGCCCAATAATGAAGAAGCTAAAGGGATCACCGCTTCGGCTCGGATATACAATGGAATCCCAATTACCGCGCTCAACGGTACGGCAAATGGATTGTCTGAGCCTGCGTGTTTGGCAATCCATTCGGCAGGAACAAAACCGTAGATAACAGAACCGAGTAACACCCCAAGAGCAAGAAAAGGCAAGACTTCTTTAAATTGCGTCCATGCATCTAAACTGGCTTGGCGGTAATTCAGCGGTGTATTCGCTGCTTGCGCTTTACCTTGATCATTGTGAGTGCTAGCTGTTGAGCATGATGAAACTGGCTTGGTGACATTGCAGCAGCTCGACTTGGCGGCGGGTATTTCTTCAATTACAGGTGCAGCGGTGCAGCATGCACTCTTGGTGACAGGCGTTTCTTGAGTGGGCATAGCCACTGCCGCTGCTTTATTGCAAGCGGTACCCGACGTTTTGGCCTTAATTACGTATCGCTCAAAGCCTAACTTATCGAGCAATAAGCTGGCCAGTAGCGACACACCGGCAGCAATAACGATGTAGGTGAGCGTAATTTGCCAACCAAAACTCACCCACATTAAGCCGACGATAATCGGATTGAGTAAGGGTGATACAAATAGGAAAGTCAGTGTGGGGCCAAAACCCGCTTTAGCCGATAACAAACCACGTAACATGGGAATCGTTGAACAGCTACAAAATGGCGTCAGCGAACCCAGTGCCGTCGCAATCAAATAGCCTTTACCTTGGCGTTGCCCAAAGTACCTGCTGAATTTTCGCATTCGAAAATTTTTGCCGGGCCAGGGCGACGCCCGCACTGATGATTAAGAATAAAACCGATAACTCGACGGCTAGAAATACAAACATGTTAGACGCGTCTGCTAGTATCGTTGCCCACTCATTCATTTCACTTTACCTCTTTGCTGGCACCATCCATTCGCCAGCAATTTAATTGATTAACAACTTCGCGAACCGGAGCAGCATTTTTTTGCTGGCTGAGCAGTAGTCTCAGGTAGATCAAGACCTAAAAAGCGCGCCAATTCTGCCCGAGTCGGATAACGCCCCGCCAAAGCCATTTCGCCTTCCACCAGAACGACAGGGAGTGCTTCAGCGCCAGAGCGCACTAGAAATGCCTTTACAAGGTCATCTTCCGCAAACGCCATTGGCTGCTTTGCCAAATTAAAGCGTTCAATCGCCGCACCTTGTTGCTTGGCCCAATCGATATCGGCTGAGGCATTCACCAAAGCTTGGTCTACATCTTCACCGCATACGCCAGAGCTACAGCACAGGGCGGGGTCAAAAATTTGTATTTTGCTCATGATTTTCTCCTAAGCGCATTTGTGAAACGCCGCCGACGGATTACTCCGTCTTCGGAGCAGGGCAGCACAGTGGTGGCAATACAGCGGGTGAGCAGCTCGATTGCGCGCGTAAATCAGCACATTGTTCGGGCTGCCCTTCGCAACATTCCTCAGTCAGATAGGCGATTAAATCCAGCATCAAGCTGAGATTGGCGCGGTAACGCATATAGCGTCCTTCTTGCGTCACCGTCACCACATTGGCTTGCACCATGGCTTTCAGGTGAAACGACATATTGGTTGGCGGTAGTCCCAGTGCAGTCGCAATCTCTCCTGCCACCATGCCGACATGGCCTTGGCGTACTAATAAACGGTAGGCATCTAAACGGATGCCCGATGAAAGCGACTCAAAAATAGTCGTAGCGATTAATTTTTCCATAATTCAACTATACAACAATGTTTGAAATATTGTATTGTTAATATCAACAGTATCAATTTCAATCCGAGGACAGCACAAATGAGCATCAAAGTAGGGATTAACGGCTTTGGCCGTATGGGTCGTTTAACACTGCGCGCAGCTTGGGGCTGGCCAGAGATTGAATTTGTGCAGATTAACGATCCGGCGGGCGATGCGGCGACGTTGGCGCATTTGCTGAATTTCGACTCGGTGCATGGCCGCTGGGCGCATGAAGCGGGCACGGACGGCGACGATATTGTGATTGCTGATGCATCTAATCAAATCGCACGCATCAAAACCACGCGCAACACAGCGATTGGCGATACCGACTGGTCGGGCTGCGATGTAGTCATCGAAGCCTCAGGTAAAATGCGTACCACTGCGTTGTTGCAAGCCTATCTGGATCAAGGCGTAAAACGCGTTGTTGTGACTGCGCCCGTCAAAGAAGCTGGCGTACTCAATGTCGTGGTGGGTGTGAACGATCACTTGTTCGACCCAGCGATTCACCGCATCGTCACCGCCGCCAGCTGCACGACCAATTGCCTAGCACCCGTGGTGAAAGTGATTCACGAACAACTCGGCATCCGTCACGGCAGCATGACGACGATTCACGATTTGACCAATACCCAAACCATCATCGATGCGCCGCACAAAGATCTACGCCGTGCGCGCTCCTGCGGCACCAGTTTGATTCCGACTTCGACGGGTTCCGCCACCGCCATCACCGAGATTTTTCCTGAGCTGAAAGGCCGCCTGAACGGCCACGCCGTGCGCGTGCCGCTGACCAATGCCTCGCTCACCGATTGCGTATTCGAGCTAGAACGTGCGACGACGGTGGAAGAGGTGAATGGGCTACTGAAAGCGGCATCAGAAACCTATTTGAAAGACATCTTGGGCTATGAAGAGCGCCCGCTGGTGTCGATCGACTACCGTGGCGACGCACGTTCATCCATCATCGATGCGCTATCGACGATGGTGATCAACGGCACGCAGCTCAAACTCTACGCGTGGTATGACAATGAATGGGGTTATGTGAACCGCACGGCTGAGCTGGTTCGACAAGTTGGTTTAGTCAATCAATAAGTTGTAGCAAATACTCTAAATGGTATTGCTCTGTATCTATTTAAAGTAAAAGGCTACAGGGCAATACCTATCAATTGGACTTGGATTTTCATCATGCTTTCCAGCCTTTCACCGGCTATTCGCCAATACCTGATCATCACCGGCAACTACTGGACGTTTACGTTAACCGATGGCGCTTTGCGGATGTTGGTCGTGCTGCATTTTCATCAGCTTGGCTTTTCACCGCTCAATATTGCGTTGCTGTTTTTGTTTTACGAGATTTTTGGTGTGGTCACCAATCTGGTCGGCGGCTGGCTGGGGGCGCGGATTGGTTTGAATAAGACGATGAATATCGGCCTAGGCTTGCAAGTGATTGCGCTGCTGGCGTTGACCGTACCGACTGCAATGCTCACTGTGCCATGGGTGATGGCGGCGCAGGCGTTGTCGGGCATTGCGAAAGACCTCAATAAAATGAGTGCCAAAAGCAGCATCAAGACGCTGGTTCCCGCTGGCGCGGAAGGGAAACTCTTTCAATGGGTGGCGGTGCTCACCGGCTCAAAAAATGCGCTCAAAGGCGTTGGGTTTTCTTGGGCGGCGTGTTGCTCGCCACACTGGGTTTTGCCGGCGCAATGTGGGCGATGGCGGGGGTGTTGCTCATCGTGTGGATTGCCAGCCTGATGAGTTTGAAATCAGACTTGGGCAAGGCAAAAAAACAAGCCTAAATTTGGTGAGATTTTCTCCAGCAGTCGCGCGGTGAATATTCTATCCGCAGCGCGGTTATTCTTGTTTGGCGCGCGCGATGTGTGGTTTGTGGTGGCGCTGCCGGTGTTTATGGCGACGACTTTGGGCTGGGCCGATTGGGCTGTGGGGACGTTTTTTGCTTGCTGGGTGATTGGCTATGGCATCGTGCAATCGCTCGCGCCTTATCTAACCGGCAAAAAGGCTGGCAAAGTGCCCGATGGTCGCGCCGCGATGCTGTGGGCGATTCCGCTGACCGTATTAACCGCAGGTATTGCCATAGGGGTTAATCTAGATAATGGCTTAGAGGCGATACTGATTGGCGGGCTGTTGCTATTTGGGGTGCTGTTTGCGATTAATTCCTCATTACACAGCTATTTGATCGTCAGCTACGCCAAGGAGGATGGCGCATCACTTGATGTTGGTTTTTATTATATGGCCAACGCAATAGGGCGGCTGATTGGTACGGTATTGTCCGGCTGGGTCTACCAAACGGCGGGTTTGGCGGCGTGCCTGTGGATCTCGGCAGTTTTTATTGCCTTAGCCGCGCTAATTTCATTGGGTTTGCCTCGGCATGCAACAGTTTAAACGCTGAGCTGTGCTGCCAAATAGGGACGCTAAAGCGAGGTGAAAAATAGAGCGAAAATAACTAGCTACATGTTGTTAAAGGTCATGCGGCTTTGTTACAAAAATCAGCAAGAGGGTAATTCACCCCAAACCCCAGATGGATTTCTCCCACACGCAGCGTTGTCGGTGTGCCTAACTGTGTAAAACGATTTAAGATCACCGCATGCACTTGCAACTTCGCCACCTGACGATCAAAGTAACGCGCATCACTCACTCGCATTGTGGCATTCCTGGTGTCGTAAGCCCCATCGCAGTACACTGCCGCAATCGACTCTGCTTCGGGAATTTGATCCAACAACTCAGGCAATATACCGTCTTGCCGGTCAAGCATTTTGATACTCAGCTTGATACTTTTTCTGGGTTTTTAAGACGCCAAAGCACAGGTGAACCCATTTACGCATGCAAGCGCCGAGCGCTGACATTTTGCTCTTGCCTCGGGCCAGTAAACGTTCAAATAAAGCTTTGACATGGGGGGCTTGGTGGCGACGATCGCCGCCATGTAGAGCACTGCGCTAACCTTTGCAGGACCCGCTTTAGAGAGTTTGGCGCGGCCAAGTAACGACGAGCCAGATTGTCGCTCGACGGGAACTAAGCCCAAATAGGCCGATCATTGTTCGGCCGTATTGAACTGATGCGTATGCATCACCGCCAATAATTGCGTGCCACTTTGTGGGTCAATTGCGGGGATGCTTTGCAGCAAATCGATGTCGTTTTTCAGGCCAGGATGACGGTCGATATGGTTGGGCAGTTGCTCGTTTTGTATTTGTTAGGGCAGGTTTGCTCATGCCATTATTCTACCAGTCGCATTGCGCCGCTGATTTATGCAACAAAGCCATCTAGTTACACATTATTTTGATTCACGCCCTAAAGACTTCACCATGAAAACGTTAATTCTTAATTCTTAATTCTTAATTCTTACTTCTTTGCGTATTTTTAATTGCTGGCGCAGCCCAGGCTGTTATTCCTACGATGAATTATTCATGCCCGACCGGTATCGAATTGCATGTCGATCAAGGTGGCTATGCCATTCTTAATGGCAAAAAAGCGCAACTTAAGAATTTCAGTGAAAATTACTTTTGAAGTAAAAGCCAATGGCATTGCTGTCTCGGTAATGACCAACCTAGATGGCACACGCAATGTGTCTTACACCGGAAAAAAAGGTGCTAATGGTGTCTGTTCTGAAGCGGATGCCGCCAAAACCATGGCAAAACCGCAAACGAAGAGCACAACCACGCCGCCAAAAAATATGACTTCATATTGTAAAGGCGAAGCGGTGGGACAATTCAATACCAAGCCAATGTATATTGAGACCGGTAAAGCGTTTGCAACCTCAACGGGCTATGCAATCAAAGGCACTGGCGACTTAGGTAATCAAGGCAAAAAAGCATTCCAATGCAATTTTGATCAAAATGGAAAATTGCAAAACTTTCAATCACTGGTCAATGAGGGAAGTCTTTAATCCCTAGATATTTGCGGTACTCAATATCGAGTTGGCGTTGCGAAGGCGGTGATCTATTCGTTTTCAGTTGCTCACCATTTAGCGCCACTGAGCCAAATCCCCCTTTGTGAATGGGGTTTTTTTTTTGCGTGCACAGCGGCGAAAAATTAAGCAATGCCTGATCGCAAGGTTACGGGTTTCTAGGTCTTTTTGCTGCGATTTTGCTTTATTTATCTGGCGATATGTTCTCTGCGCAATAGCGGCAGTAGTTAATACTCACAAACGTATTTCTTACGTGGGCCTTTGCTCTATGATTTCGTAAGGGATAATATTGACCAAAAAAAGCGAGTGTCGTCGTGAATCAAGGTGCGGGCATCGTCATCCTCTGAATCACAACAAGTGATAAGCAATAGCAATGCGAACTGCTAAGCCGGTTGCGGCGAAGGAACACAATATGGCGGCAAAGAATTTCTTTAAGGATCATTTCGTGTTAATCATCGGATTGGCCTTGCCGGTGCTACTGATGATTGGGTTTATGGTGGCTAGCGCTTTACCCGCTTCGGGGGAGCCGCCGAAATACAGTCTCGTTTTCAGTATTAACGATTACCGCAGCAATCAGTCAATGCCGATCTCGGCGAATCTGGTCGTAAAAAATGGGGTGCTAATGGCGCAGTACACCCAGCTAAAAGACCGTAATAACAACTATGGTTCCTACTGGCCAAAGTTGTATTTATTCGATGCGAAGACACAAGGAGTGCGCGAGCTGGAATTTGGCCTGCCAAATGCCGCTGATCAAATCCGCGGCACCCGTGAAGAAGTCGTTCAGAGTACGAAAGGCTTGAAACTGTCGACCGAGCTAAAATCGCCGGATGGTTACGAATTGAGTGACCGCTATCAACACCGTGGGCTGTTCAACGAGATCTTCTTCGGCTGGGGGCGCAGTTCGAGCAATAGCATGATTAGCAACGGATCACGCAATGTAAAATTGTCGCCAGACGATGGGCGCACTTATTTTTACAGCGGACAGGCGCAATTTATTGGCTGGGTTATTCCATAATGACAAACCGAGACGATGCACTCAATGACATCATTGCGCTGATGAATAATCACGCGATAACGATTGATGAAATCACGGGCGCTTTACACGATAGCGCCGAAGTCCAGGCGAAAAAGGGCAGTAGCATTCTCGCGCGCCTATTCGGATATATCGGCGGTTTATTCATTGTTTCAGGCGTGGCCTATTTTATCGGCATGCAGTGGGACGAAATGGGCACGGTTGCGCGAATTTTGGCCACGTTGGGCTTGGGCTACTGCGTATTTATCATGGCCATTACTTGCACTACGCGGCCTAGCCTCGAAAAAGCGGCAACACCCTTATTTCTGCTGGCTGCGCTGCTACAGCCAACTGGCATTTTGGTGACGCTGAATGAGTTTTCGCGCGGTGGTAACCCTGCGCATGGCATGCTGTTTATGTGTTGCGTGATGGCGATACAGCAAGGATTTACGTTTTGGGCTAAGGATCGTACGGTGCTGGCATTCACGACGATCTTCTTTGGCACCTTCTTTTTCGCCATCGCTTTTGATTTGATGCATATTGATGCGAATCTCATCGGCGTTGTCATGGGACTGTCACTCACTTGTATTGGCTGGAGTCTTGGCAAATCCAAGCACCAGTCTTTAGCGCCGATCTGCTATGTCTTCGGGTCGATGATGTTCCTGTGTGCGATGGGCGACTGGCTGCGCAATACGCCGTTTGAAATCCTTTTCCTTGGTCTAGCCTGCGGCACTATTTTTCTATCGACCGTGGTTCGCTCGGGCGCGCTGCTGACTGTGGGTACATTGGTTACGCTAGCTTATGTCGGATATTTCATGAATAAGCATTTTGCGGATAGTCTTGCTGGGCCTATCGGCTTGGTGCTGCTGGGCGTGCTGCTGATTGGCGCGGGCGTACTGGCAGTTAGAATCAACAACAAATACATCAAACAAAAAGGGTAGGTGCCGCTAGCTTACGCGCAGTTTCAATGGCACCGCGCTCTTCGGCGCGTCGTAGGTAAGCCAGCAACCCAGGTGCGTTGATTGTTGATATTCGCTTTTGCCAAGCCAAGGAAAAATATCGCTTTCAAGACGGCTGATTATCTGGCTGCTAATCAATAAAGAGGCAGCTAGTTTGCAGACGTATTTTTATGTCGGGATATGTGGATAAACTACTGAATTATTCAGCATGCTAGTGCGAACCAAGCACCAGTGGTACCGCCATTCTACAAAATAGTTAATCAAAAATCGCAGTGCGCTCGACGTACCCCAATGCGGTATTTTTGCTGCGTACTGCCTAGTATCGCCAAAAGCTGAAATGAGTAGAAGGTTTGCGCAGCGCATCGTGCAAACGGCTTCTTCCTCATGAGTGCTGAGCTTCAGTAAGTCACGCATTCTGTCCGTAAAATGTCTTGTGACAATTCAGCCGCCACAAATAGCCAGTAGAAACCTATCGTAGTGTGGGGCTAGGGGTGGGTCTGATATGTAATGACAAAGAAAAAGCCCTGATTAATCAGGGCTTTAGTCTTAAATGCTGGTGGAGGCGGGGGGAGTCGAACCCCCGTCCGGAAGCACTCTACGAAGAGTTCTACATGTTTAGCCTTATCTTTTGGGTTTTAACTCCCTTTCACGCCGATGGGCAGGCTTGAGGAGAGCGAGTTACCTAAATTTAACCCCAACCCAAGTAACCCGAGTTAAGGCGATTCCATCTTAATGACTCTACTGCTGGTTTGACCCAGCCCACCCGATGGACCCTGTGGTGTAGAGTCTAGCGCAATTAAGCGGCTAGAGCGTAAGTTTCGTCGTTTGCGACTATATAAATACAGTGTTTAACGGGAATCTGCGATCCCGACATGCCCTCACCCGCTTTGCAACCCCCGTCGAAACCATGGCGCCCCCGATCGGTAGTCTTCAAGTTGGACAAGAAGAGTAGCGATTATACCTGCTTATGCTTGCTTTGGGCTAGCGGTTCGCGCGTTAACTTATTGGGCTTAAGCTTAGTGCTATTGATATCAAAGGCTTATTTCTTTGTTCGGGCGAGTTTTATTGCCAATGAGGCCGATTTTATGCATTTTTTTGATATGAATATTGTTTTTTCTTGCAGCTGTTTGGTTTTTGTTGACAAATTCTTGTTGTATTGCTGCCTTTAAAAGTCACAAATCCTGACTACACTAGTTGAGTAGTCGTGGTAGTGCTATTCGCTTTGCCGTGTGATTTGATGTTTGACATGCCATAGGTGGCTTATGAAGCGGATTATTTTGGCGCTTGAAAATGCGCTTGAGTTGCTTGAGCATCTGAGTGTTTATCATGCCGATGGCAATTTTCATGGTGCGATCACTTTGGCGAATTTGCGTTTTAATGGGGATCGTTTAGTCGGTTTGACTGCGCCACCAGCGACGCGATCTGAGCTAATTAGCATTGAGGATTTGTGTTTTGCATCGCCAGAGCAGGCTGGACGGATGTGGGATAAAGTCAGTCCGCGCAGTGATTTATATTCAGTGGGCTGTTTACTGTATACCTGGCTTAATGATTCTCCCCTTTTGTTGCAGATGATTTACTGGCGTTAGTACATGCTCATCTGGCGCTACCACCTGCAACCATGCCCAGTGCTCAGGTTATGCCCCCGATATTGCGCCGTATAGTGCTCAAGCTACTTGAAAAACCAACGATGGGACGTTACGCCTCTGTTGCGGGATTAAGTGCTGATTTGCGAGAGTGTTTGCAGCGGATGCAATCGGGGGTGGTTGAGGATTTTTTGCTGGGTACGCACGATGAATCTGGGCGTTTTATTATTTCCAATAAGTTATATGGACGTGATACTGATGTAGCGCAGCTTCAGCAACTTTTTGAGCAAGCCTGCCAAGGCAAGGGGGTGTTGTGCACCATTGGCGGCTACTCGGGGATTGGTAAAACCACGTTGGTTCGCAGCTTGCGGGCGGCGGTTGCCGCATCGCGCGGTGCCATGGTCGAGGGCAAGCATGATCAATTTCGTCGGCAGGTGCCTTATTCTGCGTTAATTGAGACGTTTACCGCTTTGTTGCGGCGAATTTTATCGGGAGATCGAGCGCATTTAGCACGATGGAGCTCGGCTTTGCTTGAGGTGCTTGGTGAAAATAGTGCCGTGATTGCTGAAATAATTCCCGATATTACGCGAATTATTGGCCCGCAAGCTAAGCCTTGCGTTTTGGAAGGGCCAGCAGGTCAACATCGCTTTAATATGGCATTTACCGCGTTATTAAAGGCATTTGCGCATGAAAATCATCCCTTGGTATTGTTTTTAGATGATGTGCAATGGGCTGATTTTGCATCCTTGGCCTTGATTCAAAGCTGTTTGTCCGAAGGCAGTGTGGGGTATTTATTGGTCTTGTGCGCTTATCGCGATAACGAGGTCGATGAGCAGCATCCACTGGCGTTAATGTTTGCTGAACTTAAAAACAAAGGCGTAGCGATTCAAGCCGTGAGCGTAGGGCCTCTGGCTACTGCGCATTTGGCTGAATTGGTTTGTGATAGTTTTCCTGGCCTAGATGATTTGCCACTGTTTTACGATATGTTAATGCGCAAAACGCAAGGGAATCCGTTCTTTTTACGGCAGTTTCTGCAGGAGTTATATGATGAGAAAATCTTGTCATTTCATCCGCAGCGCCGCTGGTGGGTTTGGTCTAAATCCCGTGCCTTAGCACTCACTCATACTGAAAATGTCATTGACTTAATGGTTCGCCGTATTCGGCGTCTGCCGTTAGAAACGCGCAATATTTTGAATATTGCGGCGAGTATTGGTAACCGTTTTGATTTGGCAACGCTATCTATGATAGGCGGGTTTGATCAAGCTACGATTCTGACGATGTTAGCACCCGCTTTACAAGAAGAAATTGTACTACCCATTACCGACGGTAAAGATAAGCACGAATTTAAGTTTTTGCACGATAGAGTACAGCAAGGCGCTTATGTTTTAGAGTCTGATGAATATACCAATGGGTTGCATTTACGAATTGGTCGTTTGATGCTCGAGCGAATGATAACGAGTGATATAGAGCCTAAATTATTTGAAATCGTTGATCATCTAAATGCCGCTCAGCATTTAATTAGTTTGCCCAATGATCGTTTGCAGCTAGCAGAGTTAAATTTCCAAGCTGGACAGAAAGCTAGGCAAGCCATGGCTTATCAAGCGGCGCTTAATTATTTAGAAACTGGCATTGCTTTGCTGGGCGATGCGTTTTCGGAGAATAACTTTGAGTTGTCATTTGCGCTGTATTTAAATGCGACTCAAGTTCTTGAATTGGCCGGGTTGTTTGATCGGGTCGCTAATTATATTCAATTGCTTGAACAATATGCTCAAACCCCTTTGCAGCAAGTCGAGCTGTATTTTTTACGTATTGCTCATTTAAATCACGATAGCCGCTTAGCAGAAATCAATGCGCTGGGCCGAGAGGCCTTGGCTCTATTTGGCATTGATATTCCGCCGCTTGATGATGCAGCGGCGTTAATGAAAAGATATCAGCAAGAGCTTGAGCAATTTGAAGCAACGATGCATACGCAATCTTACTCATCACTTGATGATGTAGCCGTGAGTGACGATGCGACGCATGATGCGGTACTTAAAGTGTTGTCGCAGGTTTCTGAGCCGGCTATTTTTGTGAATTTCTCGTTCTTTTCGGTGATTGCGGTCATTGGTGTTAATCGATCAATACGCTATGGCTATACGCGGGTTTCACCGATGTTTTTTACTTTGCTGGGTATTGCACTAATTGCGCACCATCGCCGATATCAAGATGCCTGCAAAATTGCCGATGTGGGTATTCGCTTACTTAATAGCAACAGCAAAACTTATGATTTGTATGGCTATGAGCGCTGCCTAGCCTATCACGGCTGGAATATTACGCATTGGGCCGAGCCTGCTCAGCGAGCGGTTCCACTGCTCAATGAAGGCTATAGCGTTGCATTACGTGCGCATGATCCGCTGTATGGTGGCTATATGTTGGTCGGCATACCTTGGGTTAGTTTGTTTTTATGCCGAGACGTGACAGATTTACAATCCACCGCCCAAAGAACACTCAATTTTTGTGCCAGCAATGAGCTGCCTTTTGTGAGTAGCTTGAGTTTGCCATTTGCGGCAACAGCGGCTGCTTTGCATGGTGATACCGCGGGCTTAGGTGTATTGGACCATAGTGATTTTTCGGAGGCGGCGTTTATCGAAGCATGGCAGGCGGTGCCCATTACCATCGCAGGCCTAAATATTTGTCGCATGATGCTGTATACCCTTGAGGGGCGCTTCGATGATGCGATTCGTTTATATGCCAGCGTGCAAACGGCGTGGCCGGCGACCTATTTATTGAGCTTGCACCATCCGTTTTGGCATGGTGTGGCGTTGGCAGGCAAGGCTAGAGCCGCTGAATCAAATAGTCGAGCGCAATTAATATCTGAATTAAAAGAAATAGAGGGTTTTTATCAGTCGGTTTATGTTGCAGGCTGCGCTGAAAATGTTGAAGATAAATTGTTTTTCTTGCGTGCATTATTGGCAGATTTAGATGGCGAAGAAGAGCCAGCCATATCGCTCTGCCAGCAAGCGATTCATAGTGCGCAACATCATTGTTTTTTGCTGAAATCTGGGTTTTTTCAATGAAACATTGGCGCAAATGCACCAGCGTCGGCGCAATGCTGCCGCATCGTCATTAGCACTAGAGCAAGCACTACAAGCCTATGTTGAGTGCCAAGCTTTGGCGCTAGCGCACCGAGTGAGATCTCGCATATCGCCAAAAATTGAATTAGCTAGAACCGCGAGTATGGTGACGAATGAATTTGGCTTGGACGCGATTGATGTCTTGGCAATTTTGCGTGCGGTCCAGACCATCTCAAGTGAAAGCAAGCTCGATGGCTTGTTGTCTCGATTGTTAAAAATCATTTTGGAATCATCTGGCGCCGAGCAAGGTTGTATTGTTTTGGATTTAGATAATCGGCTGTATATCGAAGAATCTGCCGGTTCAATGCAGGCGGATACGGGGTTGGTCGAGTCGGTGATTCGCTTGGTTAACAATACGCGTGAAGCGATTGTTTTAGAAGACGCGAGCCAAGCACTTGAGTTTGCTGATGACCCGCAGATTCATGTCCGAAAAATAAAATCTTTGCTCTGCATGCCCATCGGCCGACAAGGAAAAACGCAGCGCGTTTTATATTTAGAGCATGGTTCAGTTGAAGGCGTTTTCTCAGTGAAGCGCTGTCAGGCCATTAGCTGGTTGGCGGCGCAGGCCGCGATTTCGATTGAAAATCTAACCGCGTATGCAGAATTAGATGCGTATAAAAACCACTTAGAAGCCTTGGTTGAAGAGCGTACCGGCGAGCTAGAAATTGCCAAAGATGCTGCCGAAGAAGCTACACGCGCTAAAAGTGATTTTTTAGCCAATATGAGCCACGAAATTCGCACGCCCATGAATGCCATTATCGGCATGTCACATTTGGCTTTAGAGTTGCCACTCGAAGCCAAGGCGCGTAATTACGTGAGTAAGGTGAATAAAGCGGCAGAAAATCTACTGGGCATTATTAATGATATTTTAGATTTTTCTAAAATCGAAGCCGGCAAGTTGGATATGGAATTAGCTGATTTTGGTTTAGAGGATGTGCTCGATCATTTGGCTAATTTAGTGGCCGATAAGGCATCAGACAAAGGGCTGGAGTTGTTGTTTGAAGTGCCGATGGATTTGCCCATGTCCTTGGTGGGTGATTCATTACGGCTAGGGCAGATTTTAGTTAATTTGGGTAATAACGCGGTTAAATTTACCGAAAAAGGGCAAATTGTCGTTGGAATTGAAAAAATCAGCGCCGACAGTGAATTAATTGAACTGCATTTTTGGGTGCGTGATTCGGGTATCGGCATGAGTGCCGCTCAGTGTGACAAATTATTTCAATCGTTTAGTCAGGCCGATAGTTCAACCAGCCGTAAATATGGCGGTACGGGCTTGGGCTTGGCGATTTCCAAAAAACTGGTTGAATTAATGCATGGCCGAATTTGGGTAGAAAGCCAAGAAGGGGCCGGAACGACATTTCATTTTCATGCTTTCTTTGGTTTACAAGCGAGCCAAAAAATACCTAAACGGATGTTTCTCGCTGAAGAACTATCTGGTTTACGCGTGTTAATTGCCGATGATAACCCCACCGCGAGAGAGATTTTGGCGCGTATGGTGGGTAGTTTTGGCATGCAAATTGATCAGGTGAGTAATGGGCACTTGGCGATTGGTATGATCGCTAATTCAATGACTGGTGGTCAGCCTTATCATTTGGTCTTGATGGATTACAAGATGCCGATGCTCGATGGTTTGCAATGTATTGTCCAGCTGCAATCGGCGTTTGCAAGTGGCCTGCCCCCGATGATTTTAATCTCTGCCTATGGTCAAGATGTGACTGCAATGGCGGAGCAGTGTGGTGCGCGTGTGCGGGGAGTGATGAGTAAGCCAGTATCAAGGTCGTCTTTATTAGAGGCCATAGGTTTGGCTTTAGATAAAGGGCAGCTGGCTGAAACGCGCCTAGAGCAAAGAGCCGAAACGCAAAGTGAAACCATGCTAAAATTGCATGGCGCTAGGGTTTTGTTGGTTGAAGACAATGAACTCAATCAAGAGCTAGCGATTGCGTTGTTAGAAAAGGCCGGCATTGAGGTGTGCTTGGCGGGTAATGGCCAAATTGCTTTGGATATTTTGGCTGAGCAGTCTGACTTTGATGGGATTTTAATGGATTGCCAAATGCCGATACTGGATGGCTACGCAGCCACTAAAATCATTCGCAATCAACCAGCGTGGGCGCATCTGCCGATTATTGCCATGACGGCCAATGCGATGGCGGGGGATCGTGATAAGGTCTTGGCAGCAGGAATGAATGACCATATTGCCAAGCCGCTCAATATTGCTGAAATGTTCGCGACGATTGCGCGCTGGATCAGCCCGCAAAAAAAATCGCATGTTGGCGGATCCTGCCGGCGTGGACGACACAGCTGTTCCTACAGTAACTAAGCCACAACGCACCATTTATGACTTGCCTGGGATTGATGCTGCCAGTGGTTTGGCGTGTTGCATGTCCGATGAAGGCTTGTATATGAAGCTATTGCTGTTGTTTTCAAAATAGCATTAGTCAATTTGCCACTGATTTTACGGCAGCTCAGGCTGCGAGCGATCCAAATGCGGCAATGCGCTGTGCCCACTCATTAAAAGGCATGGCCGTTAATTTAGGGGCTCGCCAGATTCAACAGCTCGCGGGTGAGCTTGAGCAAGCGTGTATTGAACAGCAATCCAATGAGCAGATTGCTAAGCAGTTAGCCATCGTGGTGGATGCGTTGCAACCAGTGCTGATCGGCCTGCGGCAATTGCAGGCCACACAGCAAGAGAGTGAATTGATTCGTTAAATGGCTTTCGCTCAGCGCTGCTGTTTATTCACCGCTGAGTCGAGCGCTATTTCGCTTATCGTAGCGGCGGTAAGTATTTCAGTAGTTCAAGCGGGTGTTCAATTTGAATATCGGCACCCCAGCTTTGCGGCTGATCAAACTCACGTATGTAGCCATAATTGGCCAGTACCGTTGTCATGCCCACATTGCGTCCCGCTTCAATATCACGTTCGGCATCGCCAACATACAGGCAGTGCGCCGGATCAATGCCCAGTTCGGCTGCGGCATGCAGCATGGGTTCGGGCGCTGGCTTGGGTATACCTACGGTATCCCCAGAAATACAGGTTTCTGGCGCAATAGGCAGGGGGAGTAATTGAATCAATGGGTCGGTAAAGCGCATCGGCTTATTGGTGATAATCCCCCACGCTAAACCTCGCGCGTTAATCTGCGTGATCAACTCGCTCATCCCATCAAATAACACCGTGTCTTGGCATACGTAGTTCTGGTAGTGATCGAAAAAACGCGCGAGTAAGGGCGCATATTCGGCGTCATCCGGTGTGCAGCCAAATCCCAATTCCAAAATGCCGCGTGCACCATGACTGGCTAAGGGGCGAATCGCCGCATAAGGCTGTGGCTCGCGGCCTTCTTCCAGTAGTAGTCGATTGAGCGCCCCAGCTAAATCGGGCGCGGTATCGGCAACGGTGCCATCGAGGTCAAATAAAACGGCGCGGATCATGGGTTTTTTTCTGCGTGGCGACGATGTAATTGACATCGGTGTCATCGCTTAGTTTGTAAATGTCGGTGATTGGGTTATACGTCATACCGGTAATGGCGACGGTATTTAAGCCTACGGCGCGGGTCATGCGCGCCAATTCAGACGGCTTAATAAATTTTTTATAATCGTGTGTGCCGCGCGGCAGCATATTGAGTACATATTCAGCGCCAAGCACGGCGAGCAAATAGGACTTTGGATTGCGATTGAGTGTTGAAAAAAAACACCCAGCCACCCGGTTTAACCAAGCGAGCGCAGGCCTCGATAATGCTGGCGGGTGATGGCACATGCTCCAGCATTTCCATACAAGTGACCACATCAAAGCTTTCTGCTTGCTCGGCAGCCAGTTGCTCAACGGGGATGTTTTGGTAGTTAACGCTTAAACCCGACTCAAATAAATGCAATTTTGCGACTTTAAGTGATTTTTCGGCCAAATCAATGCCGGTTACTATGGCACCGCGTTCGGCTAAGCCTTCAGATAAAATGCCGCCGCCACAACCCACGTCCAGCATGGTGAGGCCTTTGATGCCGGCGTATTGCTCAATAAAACCAACGCGCAATGGGTTGATTTCATGCAAGGGTTTGAATTCGCTGCTTTTGTCCCACCATTTATGCGCAAGAGCAGAAAATTTCTCGATCTCAGCTTGATCGACATTAATATGGGTATCGGTCACAACGGTATTCCTTATGAGGCTTAGATAGCAATACATTCCAAAGCGATATCAAACAGTCGGCAATTGCATCGATTAAACACTGGCCGAGAAGTTCAAAGCGATTGGCGAAAACAAAAGATAGCGAATCCTAGCATGCCTAGGCGTGTGCGTGCAGCTTGGTGCAAGGGGAGGCATTGCGGTATTTCTTACAGACGTAAAAAAACCGACCTAAAGGTCGGTTTTTCTATACTGCGAAGAGCTAATTACTTAGCTTCAACAGCAGAAGCAACGTCAGAAGCTGCTTGAGCAACGTTCAGAAGCTACAGCGTCAACAGCAGAAGCTGCAGTTGCTTCAACAGCAGAAGCTGCTTCAACAACAGCAGAAGCAGCATCAGCAGCTACTTCTTCTTTTTTACCGCAAGCAGACAAAGCAACAGCCAACAAAGCAGCAACGAGTAGAGTTTGTTTCATTTTTAAGACCTTTTAGCTAAAAAGTGAGGGTAATTTCAAAGCAAAGCAACAAAACATTTTGCTGACTTGATTCTAATAAATTTCTTAAGTTGTTCACACAACCGACAGAACGAATTCTAAGCACTGCCGAACAAAATGGCTAGTGCCCCAGCGGCAAAAACAGGGGGTATTTAGATTGAATCTCGCTACTTCGTGTAACCGCGTGTACAGCCTTATAAATAAAGGCGTAGCAGGCTATCTGCAGGGCTAGCTTGCTCCCAGAGTAGGGCAAAATCGTGTTGCAAATTCGCGACGACGTGCGGGTTTTCCCCAGTCTCGCCACGAAAGTGCGAAAAATGATGCCTTTGCATAAAAAATTGCCGGTCAGCAATAACAAAGCCTTTTTCTTGCCCGTAAGAAAAAGTCGTGACCTGGCGGATTTCAATTAAATGCGAAAAACGATCACGCAATTGCAATAGGCGTGGGCAGCGCGTGGCTAAAAAGTCGGCGTTTTGCACCAAAATTTTTAATCGCCCAGGTGAGGGGGCAGTAAAAAAAGCCCACAGCGCATCATGGCAAGCGCGACTATCAATATCGCTTTCACAATAGTCGCGCTCACAAAGAATCAGCTCGCGCTGCGCTATCCGTAACACATTAAGCAGTGCGTTCTGATATTCCAGCTTGCGATCAAACGGCGTTAGTGCTGCTCGGTTTGAGGGTGATGTAGCCATATTCATAATAAGTGAACAAGGTTTCTATAAGATCTTCAGTATAAACACCAGCTTCAAGCTGTCTATTATTTGCGAGTGTTTGTAATTCATTAATTGCTTCAGCAGGACACTCTAGTAATTCACCGTTAATAAAAATGGCCTCGTCACTGTAGAGCATTTGGCTTTTTAGGTCGAGCATCACGCCCGATGTCGCCACTGCGGCAGCAAAAAATCATCAAAGTCGAGCAATTCTTCGGTTTGATCAAAAAAACACATGCGGTGGCGGCTCTGTAAAGTAGCGACCAATAAAGTCTTTAACGCGCTCATCATTCCATTGAATGTTTTGCAGCATTTGGCTGATGCGATCGGTAAATTGCTCGTCAATCCGTGCTGGCACGCTGGTTACTGTGGCATCTGGGTCGGCATACATGCCTTCAAGGCAGAGTTCGTCTTGCAGGTACTCTAAAAATTTGACGGCGATTTCTTGTGTTTTTGGCGCGCGAAAGCCAATCGAGTAAGTCATGCCCGGTTCAAGTGCCACGCCGTAATGCGCGTATTGTGGCGGCAGATACAGCATGTCGCCATGCTCTAAAATCCACTCTTGCTCTGGATTAAAATCTTTCAGTACGCGAATCGGTGCATCTTCGATAAAGCCCTGGCATCATCGCTGGAAATTTGCCAGCGCTTTTTGCCGCCCACTTGCAATAAAAATACATCATACGAATCGTAATGTGGGCCAACCGTGCCACCGGGCGGCGCATAAGAAATCATTAAGTCATCAAGACGCGTGTAAGGTAGAAAATTAAAGCGATACAATAATTCAGAAATATGCGGAACTAAATGATTCACACTTTGGACCAAAATAGTCCAATCGGTCTCGCCAAGTCGCTTTAGGCGAGACGGAGTAAATGGCCCGCTTTCGAGTTGCCATCGCTCATTTTTGTATTCGATTAGACGAGATTGCACATCGTCGCGCTCGGCCAGTTCGGCTAAACGAGCGTAGTCGATGATTTCAGGGAAATCAGTCCACGCTTGGCGAATGAGCAAAGGTTTTTTTTGCCAATATTCACGTAAAAATTCTTCGGGTGAGATGGCGCCTAATAGTGTTTTACGCATGGCTGATGACTATAACGGAAAATAAGAAGTCTAATTATCGCACTGACTGGAGCATTTATGCTGAATTCTGGAGATGTTGCACCACAGTTTGCTTTGCCGGACGCACAAATGAATACGGTACAACTGGCTGATTTTTTGGGTAAAAAAATTGTTATCCTGTATTTTTTTAATGGCGATAAAACGCCAGGCGGTATTTTAGAAGCGATTGAGTTTTCTGACCGTGTTGCCGCATTCGCGAAATATGGCGCTGTTATTCTCGGTGTGAGCCGAGATGACTGTATGGCGCACGAGTTATTTATTGATGAACACGGGCTTGAATTTGAGCTGCTCTCGGACGCCGAGAGTGAAGTGATTGCCTTGTATCATGCGCAACACCGATGGGAAGCAAAGGGCATGGTAAGATACGGTATTGATCGCTCGACGTTTGTGATTGATCAAACGGGCATCATTCGGCATGCTTTCTACCACGTGACCCCCAAAGGCCATGCGGCTGAAATACTAGAACTCGTCAAACAGATCGAGATTCATTAACTATCAGGACTAAATACAATGCAAATTGCAAAAAATTCCGCAGTGACCATTAACTATGAAATGTACAACGCAGAAGGCGTACAAATCGACAAAACCGAAGAGCCAATTGCTTACTTGCACGGTGGCTACGACAACATCTTGCCTTTGGTTGAAGAAGCTTTGCACGGTAAAGCCGTTGGCGATACGGTTGAAGTAACGATGTCAGCTGAAGACGCTTTTGGCGAATTCGAGCCAGAATTGGTGCGTGAAGAAGACAAAGACGTGTTCCCACCCGAAGTTGAAGTCGGCATGATGTTTGAAGCTGATGATCCAATCTCTGGCGATGTGATCTTGTTCCGCGTAACTGAAATCAACGACGGCACTGTGACTGTAGATGGTAACCATCCATTTGCTGGCATGAGTATTCGCTTTGTGGCTTCAGTCGTTGATGTTCGTGATGCAACTAGCGAAGAATTGTCGCACGGTCACGTACATGGCGCGCACGGTCATCACCACTAAGATTTAAATGATTTGGTGAATAATGAGAAAAGGCAGCTTTGGCTGTCTTTTTTTGTGTCGGCTTTTTATCAATGAGTATTAATGAGCGGGCTGGGCTGTTCTTGTTGCAAACTTGCAACCTGCTGTCTGCATGCTTTTTGTTTGCTGCGCTAATCAAACCAAGCCATACAAGGATTTTGCTTTTTAACGTCGCCATTGATCGACTAGCACAGAGCAGGCCACTTGCACCAGATCCCCTCTTTACCCTAGTATTTGTGTCTATAAGCAGAAGGCAACACAAGATGTAGTGTTTTCTGCACAAATAACCCACAAAATTATCCACAAGCAGCGTGGCGAGCTTTTTGGCCGCTAGCTGCACGACTGGTGAACGAATGACTGATACAGCGAAACTTTCTCACATCACACTTGATGCCGCGGCCTACGCAAATTATAAAATTATTCGCCGTAATGGCTCGGTGGTGGCGTTTGAACCATCGAAAATCTCGGTGGCCTTAAGCAAAGCATTTATTGCTGTGCAAGGCAGCCATGCCGCGTCGAGCGCCGCCGTGCGCGATCAAGTGCATCTGCTGACGGATTCTGCCGTGTCGGCTTTGATGCGTCGCAAGCCAGAAGGTGGCGCGATTCATATTGAAGACATCCAAGACCAAGTTGAATTGGCTTTGATGCGCTCAGGCGAGCACGATGTTGCCCGCGCCTATGTGTTGTATCGCAGTGAACGTCAGCGTGAACGCGCCGCTGCCCGTCACGAGAGCGAGCCAGAACACCAGATTAATGTCTTGTTCGAAGACGGCAGCTTGCGCCCACTCGACTTAGACAAAGTAAAAGCCTTAATCGCCTCAGCGTGTACCGGCCTTGAGCAATACACCGACCAAGCCGTGATTTTGGCTGAAATGCTCAAAAACGTTTACGACGGTGTTTCTGCCGAAGAACTACGTAAATCAGCCGTATTGGCCGCGCGTACTTTCCTAGAAAACGACCCAGCCTATGGCTTGGTAACCGCGCGTTTATTGCTGCTCAATACCATTCGTCGTGAAGTTTTAGGCGCAGAAACCAGCCACGAAGAAATGGCAGAGCGCTACGCCACGTATTTCCCACAATTTATCAAAAAAGGGATTGCGGCTGAATTACTCGATGAAAAACTCGGTCAGTACGATTTAAGCAAAATGGCTGCGGCGCTGGATCACAATCGCGATTACCAGTTCGGCTATCTTGGCCTACAAACGCTATATGATCGTTATTTCTTGCACATCAATGATCAACGCATTGAATTGCCGCAAGTGTTCTTTATGCGCGTGGCTATGGGCTTGGCGCTGAACGAAGTCAATCGTGAAGAGCGCGCCATTGAGTTTTACAATGTGTTGTCAAGCTTTGACTTTATGTCTTCGACGCCAACGCTATTTAATTCCGGTACCCGTCACAGCCAAATGTCGAGCTGCTACTTAACCACAGTACCAGACGATTTGGACGGTATTTTTGAAGCGCTAAAAGAAAACGCCTTGTTGTCTAAATTTTGCCGGCGGTTTGGGCAATGACTGGACTTCAGTTCGCGCTATGAATAGCCACATCAAAGGCACCAATGGCAAGTCGCAAGGTGTGGTGCCATTCCTAAAAGTGGTCAACGACACTGCGGTAGCCGTGAACCAAGGTGGTAAACGTAAAGGTGCCGTCTGCGCCTACCTTGAAACTTGGCATGCCGACATCGAAGAATTCCTTGAATTGCGTAAAAATACCGGTGATGATCGTCGCCGCACGCACGATATGAATTCAGCCAACTGGATTCCTGACTTGTTTATGAAACGAGTGATGGATGGTGGCGAATGGACTTTGTTTAGCCCATCTGAAGTGCCTGATTTGCACGACAAAGTCGGTAAAGCCTTTGAAACCGCTTACACCGCCTACGAAGCTAAAGCTGGACGCGGTGAAATGCGCGTTGCTAAAACGATTTCGGCGCTGGGCCTGTGGCGCAAAATGTTGACCATGTTGTTTGAAACGGGTCACCCATGGATCACCTTTAAAGATCCTTGCAATATTCGTAGCCCGCAGCAACACGTTGGCGTGGTGCACTCCAGTAATCTGTGTACTGAGATCACGCTCAACACCAACGAAGAAGAAATCGCCGTATGTAATCTCGGCTCGATTAACTTGTTCAATCACTTGAAAAACGGTCAGCTCGACGCCGAAAAACTCTCGCGCACCGTGAAAGTAGCGATGCGTATGCTCGACAACGTGATCGACATTAACTTCTACCCAGTTCGCAAAGCGCGCACGTCGAACTTGAAGCACCGTCCAGTGGGCTTGGGCATTATGGGCTTCCAGAATTGCTTGCACGAATTGAGCATTCCGTATGCTTCGCAAGCGGCGGTTGAATTTGCTGACGTATCAATGGAAACCGTGGCGTATCACGCTTACTGGGCGTCAACTGAATTGGCGCAAGAGCGCGGCATTTATGCTTCGTACAAAGGCAGCTTGTGGGATCGCGGCATCTTGCCACAAGACTCATTGCGCTTACTCGAAGAAGAGCGCGGTGGCTACTTAGAAGTGGATCGCAGCTCACGTCTGGATTGGACTATGTTGCGTGATCGCATTGCCGCCTACGGTATGCGTAACTCCAACTGCTTGGCCATTGCGCCAACTGCAACGATTTCGAACATTGTTGGTGTGGATGCGTGTATCGAGCCGACTTACCAAAACTTATTCGTGAAATCGAATTTGTCGGGCGAATTCACCGTCATCAACGAGCATTTGGTGCGTGATTTGAAAGGCCTTGGTTTGTGGGACGAAGTGATGGTTTCTGACCTGAAATACTTCGATGGCTCAGTCGCGCAAATTGATCGTATTCCACAAGAATTCCGTGATTTATACGCAACTGCGTTTGAGATGGATCCAAAATGGTTGGTTGAAGCCGCAAGTCGCCGCCAAAAATGGATCGACCAAGCGCAATCGCTCAATATCTATATGGCCGGGGCATCGGGCAAGAAATTGGACGAGTTGTATAAATTCGCTTGGTTGCGCGGTCTAAAAACTACGTATTACCTCCGCACTTTGGCTGCGACATCGGCAGAGAAATCAACTGGTCGCGGTGGCGAATTAAACGCCGTCGCCGTGGATGGCACCAGCCACCCAACGCCAGTGACGCAAGCGGCGGAAGTGGTGGATAACACCCCAGCCACCGATGCGAAGTTCTGCTCGATTGACAATCCAGACTGCGAAGCTTGCCAATAAAACTGTAGGGTGGGTTACCTACCCACCATTGGTGAAATGGGTTTAAGTGCCTGCGGCACCTGTTTTTAGGTGCCGCTACCCGCGGCGGGGGATACTTTCTTTGCGTCGCCAAAGAAAGTATCAAAGAAAGGCGACCCGAGACGAACCCGGCTCCGCCGTTCCCTCGCGTGGCGCGAGCCAAACGATAGGGCTGTTTGTCTCCCTTCGTGCTCGGTGTTCGTTTTGACGGGGTTTAAGCCCCAGGCCAACCAGCGCGGCACAGCAGGCGTGTGTAAAGTCACTAACTGTAGGATGGGTTAGGCCGAAGGCCGCGTACCCACCGAGTCGCAGAGGTTCACCCCACCAATTCGCGAATGTTAATTGATGGGTATGTACTGGTAGGTTGATTTAAGAATGACGTTTAGCTGTATACCCTCGGTGCCGCTTTGCGGTGCCGATATTTAAATGGATTGATGAGTGCATTTAAATATCGGTCATCCCGAACTCTGTGTTGAAAGGTGTAATGAATGACTGAAACGCTGTCGCTTATTCGGGTGGTGACTTTGCTTTGTGTGCAGCAAGACCGTGTATTACTGGTGCGTAAGCAAGGATCGCCATATTGGATGCTGCCTGGTGGCAAGCCCGATGACAATGAAGCACCGCTCAAGACCTTGCAGCGTGAGATTCAAGAAGAATTAGGTGCCGATATCGTTGAGTCTCGCTGGTTTGGTCGCTTTAGCGCGCCAGCGGCCAATGAAGCGGGATTTACTGTGCAGGCAGAAGTTTATTGCGCTGCACTCACTGGACCAGCCCCCAAGCCAGTGCCGAAATTGCAGAGGCTCGCTGGTTCGATTTAAATCAGCTTGATTCAGTTAAACTGGCGCCTTTGTTGCGCGAGCATATTTTGCCCGCGCTGGTTTCAAAACGTAGTGTAGGTTAGGTCATCAGACCGCGTACCCACCAGCTCGCGGAAGTTAATTGGTGGGTATCTGTTTGTAGGTGTCTTTAGAATTAGCTTTGAGCAATATGCCCTCGGCGCCGCTTTTGCGGTGTCGATATTTAAATGGATTGATGAGTGCATTTAAATATCGGCGATCCCGAATTGAGAATAAATAGGAATGATTGTGAACCAACACCCGCTCGACCAATTGATTATGGCTTTGCCAAAAACCGAATTGCATTTACATATCGAGGGCTCGCTTGAGCCGGAGATGATGTTTGCCTTGCGCGCAAAAAAACGGTGTGGCGCTGCCGTATGCCGATGTGGATGCGGTGCGGGCGGCGTATCAGTTTGATAGTTTGCAATCGTTTTTGGATTTGTATTACGCCGGTGCGTCGGTATTAATCACCGAGCAAGATTTTTACGATCTGACTTGGGCGTATGTGCTGCGCGCTCACGCTGACAATATCGTGCACACCGAGATCTTTTACGATCCGCAAACGCATACTGCGCGTGGTATTGCTTTTGCTGTGCCGCTGGCTGGAATTCGCCGCGCTTTGGCCGAGGCCTTTACGCAATTTGGCATGACGTCCAAATTGATTTTGTGCTTTTTGCGCCACCTGAGCGAAGCCGACGGCTTTGCTACGCTCGAGCAAGCCATGCCGTATTTGGCGCAAATCGACGGAGTGGGTTTGGATTCGAGCGAATTGGGCCATCCGCCCAGTAAATTTGCGGCGCTGTTTGCCCGTTGTGCTGAGCTCGGTTTGCCTGCGGTGGCGCATGCTGGCGAAGAAGGTCCGGCCGCGTATATTTGGGAAGCGCTGGATTTACTCAAATCAACGCGGATTGACCATGGCGTGCGCTGCACGGAAGGACGCCGCTTTGGTGGCGCGTTTGGCCGCTGATCGCGTGCCACTCACCGTTTGCCCCTTGTCGAATTTAAAGCTGTGTGTGGTGATGATTTAGCGGCGCATAATCTACGTACGCTACTGAATGCGGGTTTGTGCGCCATGGTGAACTCAGATGATCCTGCTTATTTTGGTGGTTATCTCAACACCAATTTGCTCGCTTGCCGCGCTGCGCTGGATTTAAATAAAGCTGAAATCGTGCAATTGATTTTAAATAGCTTTGAAGCCAGCTGGCTCAGTGCCGAGCAAAAAGCCGCTTGGCAGCAAAAAGTGTTGGCCATTGCCGATGCGGCGGTTGGTTGATGTTTTGCTGTTCGGCGGCGTTATAAGCGCACTGCGGTCTGCGGCTAATTCTACGTAGCGAATGCTTTACTGATTGATGTCGCGATGCGCTCACGGATTGATCGCTCGCCATCACACTGCGACCCCAAAGGAGTTCAGCCATGCGCCGTCTATTTGCTCTATTTTGTTTGTGTGTTATTCACCGCTTGCGCCAGCCCATTGCCATTGCAAGATGGGCGGTTAAATCCACCCGCAGGGCAAGGGATGGTGCTGCTGTCGTTAACCGGGCAAGCCAATTATTTAATGGGCGCGTCGCTGAGCCTTGATGTCGCCGGCCCCGCGCCGCAGCAGCTCATTACGCGGCTGGGCACTGATATGATTCAAGCGCCCGGTAGCGAGGAAAACCCAGCGGGTAAGCTGTTTGCGCTAACCCTGCCGGCGGGGGAATATCGCACCAGCCAAGTGCGCGGCAGCTTTATTGTGGTTGGCGTGCATTCGGGCGAAGCGCGTTATGTGACTTTGCCACTCAATACGGCGTTTCGCGTGGTGGCAGGGCAAGTGGTGTATTTGGGCAATGTGAATGTGGCGCTGAATTTTGCTTCGACACTGCGCTTGAGTAATAGCGCAGAGCGTGATTTTTATGATTTAAAACAGCGCGATGGCGTGACCGATACCCGCAATATTTTGATCGAACCTTTGCGCATCGCGCAGTAAGGAGACGGCCATGTTCAAATCGTTCAGATCGTTCAAATTAATATTGAGAGCCATGCTGGTGCTGCTACTGAGCGCCTGTGCCAATCTGCAGTTGCCGGTGGTTAATGGCCAGCTCACGCCAGCGGCCGAGCAAGGCTTGGCCATTATTGGCCTCACGGCGCAATCGTTTAATAACGACACCGCCAGCGCCAATTTAACGCTGCAAGGCCCTAGTGGTAATATCAACCTGTATACACGGCTAGTCACTGATTTTATTCGTGCGCCGGGCGATACCCCCAATGCAACGGGCAGGTTGTTTGTCGTGCCTTTGCTGCCGGGCCAATATCGCGTCGTTGCGGCCGATGGTCAATGGCGGCGAGACAGTATGAATTTAATGAATATGTACCAATACGTGACCGTGCCGCTCAATCTGCCGTTTCAAGTTAAAGCCGGTGAAGTGGTGTATTTGGGCGACGTTCACCTGAATATGAATTATGACTCGAGCGTGAATTTGAGTAATGATCACGCCCGAGATTTTTTTGATCTGCAAGCCCGCCACGGTGTAAGCAATTTTAACAATATCGCAATACAGCCGCTCAATCGCGGCCTGAGTCAATAAAGGAAAAGCAATGATTAATTTTGATGACGAAGTGATCGCCAGCCCTCGTGCAACGCCCACCGCTACCCCAGCTGCGACGACTAAACGCATTAGCGCCGACGATAAACGCGTAATCAATGGCACCACCGACGTCAACCAATTGGTGCCATTCAAGCACAAATGGGCGTGGGAAAAATACCTCGCGCAATGCGCAAACCACTGGATGCCGCAAGAAGTAAACATGCAGCGCGACATCGAGCAATGGAAAACCGGCCAACTCTCAGAAGACGAAATGCGTCTGGTTAAGCGTAACCTCGGATTTTTTGTTACTGCCGATAGCTTGGCCGCCAACAACATCGTGCTCGGTACGTATCGCCAAATCACCAGCCCAGAATGCCGCCAATTTTTGCTGCGCCAAGCGTTTGACGAAGCCATTCATACGCATGCATATCAATACATTGTGGAATCTTTGGGTTTGGACGAAGGCGAAGTATTTAATGCCTATAACGAAGTGGCCTCAATCAAAAATAAAGACGATTTTTTAATCCCATTTATTAATGTATTGACCAATCCAGAATTCAAAACCGGCACATTAGAAACCGACCAGCAATTATTGCGCTCGATTATTGTTTTTGCCTGCATTATGGAAGGCTTGTTCTTCTATGTGGGCTTTGTGCAAATCTTGGCGCTTGGCCGTCAAAACAAAATGACCGGCGCCGCCGAGCAATATCAATACATCCTGCGCGATGAGTCGATGCACTGCAATTTTGGTATCGATTTAATCAATACCATTAAAATGGAAAATCCAGAATTATGGACCGAAAGCTTTAAAGCTGAATTGGTCGGTTTATTCCAACGCGCGGTGGAGCTGGAATACGCCTATGCCGAAGACACCATGCCTCGCGGTGTATTGGGCTTGAATGCAGCGCAATTTAAAGAATACCTGCGCTTTATCGCCAACCGCCGCATGCAACAAATCGGCCTCAATGAATTATTCCCGGGCGTGACTAATCCATTCCCATGGATGAGTGAAATGATTGATTTGAAGAAAGAGAAAAATTTCTTTGAAACTCGGGTGACGGAATATCAGACGGGTGGGGCGTTGAGCTGGGATTGATTTTAACAAAGGTGGTGTTCCATAACTCAAAGATTGAAATTTTGTAGCCAAAAGTTGAAGTTTTGCTAAGTCAAAGATTGAAATTGACGGAAAAGTTTTGGGTTCTTGATCCCCCAAAAAAAGCCCACACATTTGTGGGCTTTTTTTTTTGCAAGATGGCTATCTTTTGCATGTACAGTGAAAGGCTGATTTTCGGCCTTATGTGGAGTCCTACAAAATTGGCTTAACCAGGCGCTGATGAACGCAATGGGAATGCATTTACTAATTTCTAACAAGATGACCGACGGCCTAGAGTGGGTGTGCGAGCATTCCAATTTAATACAAGCCTATGCCTCTCTCTTCATCCCTCATGAATTCTGCATCAATTTGCCTGTTGATATAGTCAATATGATTTTTAATCCAACGCCTAACATTGGCATTCTCATGTTCGAGCAAGGGGTTTAATGCTGCTTTGTCAGATTCCAAGTACGGGACAAGTGAACCCGACCAACCTCGCGTCCCCATATTGGCATTAAGCGCACTGGTTACGCGTGGATCATTGCCAAACTTCTCCAGCAACGCTACAAATAGAGTCGTTGGCTGCCGCTTATTCTCGATGTACTCGAAGATATTCGTACAGTGAGCAACAAAACTTGGGCCCAGTTGTGGATATTTTTCACACCATGCAATTACACTGCCTACGGGCAAGACTGACAGTACACTTGGCATCTGGATAGAAAAACTGTTTTCGCGATCTAGTAGCTGTTGAAGCCAATACCGCTCCACTCCCTCAGCTTGGATGATGGCATCGCCAAATATTGGCCAAAGCACAGGCCCGTAATCCCTCATTAGCTCAAGTAACAACGGCTTGATATAGTTTGTGATATCTCCGTGATTAAAACCGTTCCGGCAAGCCACAATTAGCTGATTGGACAATGCAACGGCAAACGCCTCATCTGGTTCCTTCAACAGTTTTTCTGCCAAGTCATGCCAGTGATTGAGATTTGCTGCTGTTCCTTCTTGTTCTTTAGGTAAGGGGGCAGTTGAAACCAATTGTTTAAGTGATTCACGTAGCTCCTCAATTCTGCCATCGTTACCCAAGCAATACATATAAATCACATTTAGTGATGACCAGCAGGCTTGATCTCCAAGTCCTGCCAGCTTTAAACAAAAGCTAGCAATGACATTAGGGGGGATGCCATCAGTTACACTGCCATAACTTAAGGAAGTTGCACGATTAGGTAAAATAGTACCGCTACGGATTAGGGCTAACAGTTCCTCGAGGTGATGTTGTTGAATGCTACCTGTGCGAATAAAGTCTGGGTAGAAATACACAAGTTGCGGATCACTCAGTAACCGATCGATATTTTGCTCCCAGTTTTCGCTCGATTGTTCAAAAATTCCGCGATAAATCCCAAGAGCGAAGCTGGGATTTGCGTGCTTGATAAATAACATTTTCTTAAAGGTGCACTCTATAAGCAGATTTGGATCCTCGGTCTTCTGAGCAAGCTGATAGCCAAATGAATAAGCCTGCTTTTGCTCACCCTGCAATAGCAAATGCAGATGTGGTAATAATTCATCAATACGATTAGCCAGTTCATTAGCTAGGCGCTTAGCATTTTCTGATGCTATGTCTATGTAGTGTCCATCCTCTCCCTTTCGATGCTCCCAAGGTGGATTAACCACCAGGATTTTGAGCTGTACAGATAACTCCGCTTTATCCGGGCTCAACAGTTCAAGCCAGCTGTTCAATGCATCCTTTGCCTCTTTCCTCATTCCCTCTGAATCATACTCAAACGTGTTTTTGATACTATCCAATGCAGCAGGCCAGTACTGACCGTTTACAGAAACAATATGTCTGATAGCCAAATCCAACATTTCAATTCGACCTCGCGCCACAAGTCCACGAATCGAATGACCAATACTGAATAATACTTTTTGTTTTTGCTCTTCACCGCGTTCAAACAAAATTAGTAATAGAGCATAAGCCTCTTGCCAATAGTCAAAAATCTCTTGCCAAATTTCGGGCTGCCATTCTTCGAGCGGTGCTTTGGCGCCCTGGTACTCAGCCCCTACCGTTCGGCTACCACCGTGCGTATCAATTGCCAGTTCAAGAGCCTCAAGCAATACCATATCAATATGAGGCTGATTCAAATCTAATGCTCTTTTTATTAATGCAAATCGACTTTCAGGTTCAGCTGATGTTCCCGAAAGACGAATGCGGTATAACTGTGCAAACATGCCTGTTGCATTATTGCTCCAGCTCTCATTTTCAGCCGATGCTAAAAGCAACATACACCAAGCTGCTTCTAGGAATATCTCTGCGCGATACACACAGCTTTTCCAGAGCCCATACTAGATTTCGACGAGTGTCACCTTCGATAGCAAGTAGCTGATAATGGTCTAGGCTTTCAAGTGCTTTGTACAAAGCTGCACAAGTAGCTTCGGGGTTTACACTCACAAAAGCGCGGAAGAGCCTAGAACCCCGAACCGACAAGATCACTCCCGCTTGGCCAAAAGGGCCTTGGGGCCACACAGTTTTTCTGTTAGTTTTTTTACATCAGTATGAAAGTCCATTTTTTCAACCTGATGGCAAAATCCATCGACCATACCTTCAGGTATGCCATCAACAAGCGCCAGCTGTGTCGCCTCTCTAGACTTGCTCCACCACTGCCCAGCCAATCGAATAGCTAGTGGTTTTGGCACCACCTGCCCAAACCGCCCTCGGCGATCTATCAACCCGCGATCGGAATATTCATGGACACATTCATAAACTTGATCAATGTTGATATTTACCAGATCAGCGATAAACTTGAGTTGATTTTCTGCTTCTTTTTCAACGCCAAATACATCAAATAAAGAGCATGCCTGCAAAATCCTCAATTTCTCTGGATTTTCATGTTCATGACGACGCCATAGTAATTTGTTTGCTAACTCGTCTTCTGTTAATTCGCCAATTTTAGGATCTTCAGATAATCTAGCTTCAGCCAACAAAACTGCCATCTGCGGAAAACCCTGAGCAAAAGCAACAATCCTATCGAGATCAGGCAGTCGATCTTGGTACGTAGGGTTTAGTAACAGCAATAACTCTTCATTTGACATTGGATCCAACTTAAAACACACAGTAGAGTTTGAAACGGAATCAAAGTTGTAGTCCAACGTCAGTAAACTAATATGACTATTTTCACGGCGAACTTCCTTTACGAGGCTTTCGTGTAAACGGTATTCGCAGTTATCGACAATTACTATTGCTTTTAAACCTAGTCCAACCCAATCAGCAACTAATGCATCAATCGTAGGTGCGTGATTCGCATCAACATATACGACAAGGCATTTGAGGTTCTCGTTTTCTTTGAATAATTGAAAAGCTGTTCTGGTTTTTCCAAGTCCTGACAAGCCCATTAGCCGTAGGCACGATTTTGGCTGCTCTATTTTTTTCAGATAAAGCTACTGATATGTCCTTTCTGCTCCCTACGGTAACAAAATCAAGACGAGAAAGCTCCTCGTGCTCGCTCCATAAATTGAAGGTTTTTAACCCACGCTCCACTGGGTTACCAATCCAATTTTGAACAGATACCACTGTTGGTATAAATAGATTTACCCATGCGGCAATTTGGGCTGCATCGTAAATTTTAATTTCACAGGTATCTGCATAATTTTTACCCTGTTCTTTCAATTTGCTTCGTACTGCTGAGATGCGCTCATTTTTTTGTTTAGTGTTAAGCTCTTGAGTTGTAAAAACAATATAAGCCCCACCTTGGTCGAGAACCTCTTCTACTTTGGGTTTCAATTTTCTGGGATTACCCTTTATCTCCGCAGCCATAATTTCATCAGCATAAGCCGCAGCCCCCATCTCGGTGGCTTTATTTTGAAACATGGTTAAACGATTCGGTAAGTAGTCTGTTTGTTCTGGCCCACCGTTCCAGCTAATACGCCCATCTTCACCACCATCACCTACTCGTATATTTAGTGCTACCTCAACTGACCTCTGAGTTATGCCAAATTTGTAGGCCTCAGAGCGCAATAACTCATTAAGCAGCTGTGTTAGCTGAATATCATTTAGACGGTTTATGTCCGCCGATTCAATTTTGAATGGTTTTGTCAATTGGATAACCCTAAAAGGTAGCCGGAGGCAAGATATACAGCCTGAATCAAAGTATTCATATCTACAATGCCATACCGCCTAAGCTGACGTTCGAAATCATTGTTGAAGCCCAATTATTCCAGTTATAGTGTTTGCCCGCAGCTTTACATTGGCGCCTTCTATGGCAAGTGGTTTGTCAACGAAGGCCGAGCAGCACTAGAATTCATCTCAAACAACTAAGGCCGCAACATGATGGTTTGCGGCCTTTCGTTTTTATTGACACCGCATCGATCCATCAGCCTAAGCGGACGGTTATGCTCCGCTCGAAAGTACTTAGACGATCGGTGGAGATTCAGGTTGTAAGCGCAGTGCTTGTCTGGTGCTCACTCTAGGTCTAACGTCTACGAAAATTTCGGAGATTGTATCTGCACTGTTTGATGACTCAATCAAGCGTAAGCTGAAATTTTCCAAACGCGAGTCGTGCACAACTAGATAACCTAGATGACATGATCGATTCTCCATGTAGTGGTGGATCTGATCTTCACCTGATGCGGCATACGCACTGGAGTACCCGAAGCCACACATTTTTAGCTCTACGATGGCTGTTAGTCCCCCTTCAAATTTCAAAAGCAAATCTAGTCGACCGGCTCCGGTAGCCAATTCTTCGAATACTGAAATTTTTGAATGAAAGCGAGCTTTCAAAAAAGTGTGTAGAAGATCTTGAGCTCGCTTTTCAGGGCGCGTTACCCATTCATAGTCTTTCTTATCATGGGGACGAGTCCAAAATACCATTCTTTTGTCTGCTGCGACGAACTCGGCATATTCTTCTAGCGCCTGTTCTAGTTCGTTACGAAGCACTGGTGTTGGCTTCACTATCTCGCTGGAAGCGTATGTCTCGATAGTCCCACCTGAATTTAGCGCTCGCTCTCGCAGATCGAAGATCGTACTGCGTAACTCTTCATTTGATCCTGTTAGTTTTAGTGCTTTTGTAAGTGCCGATACTGCCGCGCTATGGTTGCCAGCTTCTACTAATGAGCGTCCGTACGCATAAAGTAGTCCAGGCTTCTCCCCATGCTTTTCGAGCTCGACTTTCAAAAATGCAGTCGCGGCACTCCAATCTTCAGCTTTCCAGAGGCAATCAACCAACATATCCCTTGATGCTATATCCAACGGATTGTTTTCGAAGATGCGGCGAAGCCAAGATGCCGCTCGGGAAAACTGACCATCCTTTCGAAGGACGGTTGCAATCGCGAGCTGGATAGGATACTTTGCTTGTTCAGTTACCTTATGATGCTCTTCGATTTCCCTTAGAAGAGCCTCAAGCTTGCTGAGCCTATCTGAAATAGAAAGATTGGGGTCGAGTGTTGCCATGGCAACAACAGCGCCGGAAATCAGTTCGCTATTACCATAGGCTCTCACATCAGAGAGCAATGCCTCGCCCACAACCCTATCAAAATTGTTGAACAACTCGGCGATGCGGCGTGCGAGAGCATAGTAGCTTGAAGAGATCGCATCCTCTTGCCTCTTTGCTTCCTCATCGAAGTGCTCGGATATTTCGGTTTCCCCATTGTTTTTCGCGGCTATCGACGCTAGATGCAAAGAAGAAATTAGCTGTTCCTCAACCCCTAGAACGTCTCTGCGTAGAGTAATTGCCTGCTCTGCTTCCGTCCGTGCTTGTTCCCACGTTTGTAGTGCGAGGAAGCAATTGCCGCGCGCGCATGATGAACCGCGGCCTTTAGTTCAGAACCAACCAAATCGTTGCGATCAATTATCCCCATCATCGCATCAAGTTGTTTGAGTGCTGTATCGGGATTTTCGTGTTCCAGCATCCGAGATAGGTGCATCAAACTTGTTGCGGCCTCAACTTTATCACCTGCCTCAAGGAACGCATCAACAGAGAGTCGAGCTGCCGACCTCGCGTCGGAGTCACTGTGTGGTAAAGCTAAGCTAATATTTCTCCATACCCATGCGCGTTCACCTGGGCTCAGTCTTTCGGGGTGTTTGGCAAGTTTGTACCACATAGACAATGCAGCCTCATCTTCACCCCGGTCTTTAGCTGCAATGGCACGGATATTTTCGAACGATGCTCGTTTGGCCTCGTCATTGAATGCGCTATCACTCAATAGAACTAGTGCATCTTGCTCAGCTAGGCCATATTCTCGTAATCTGTATGCTACTGCTGATCGGGTTTCACACACCAACCATCGCAATTCAGTATCGAGGGTTTCAATTTTTATCCGTTGAAGCGCCTCCAGCAATGCAGGAGGTGGAGGAGCGAAAAACGCGAGACCTTCACGCCCGTTCTTGACTGTTTGAGCTGCGCAGATATAGTCATTTTCGGCTGTCAATCGGAGGATTTCGGATGCGAGGTCGTTGGATGCCTTTAAGAAGATACCTGAAACAGAGCCAAAAATGTCTTTGGATAAAGATGAGTCTGCGTCAGTGTATGTGTGAAGAGGTTTGTATTCCCCCAAGGTCAAGCCACTTGAGAAATCGAACTGTATGCTCAGCTGGACATCGGCAAGCGGAAGCACCTCGACATCATAGTTCGCAGTCGTGAGTTGGAGTTCTATCAAACGTCTAGCTTCGGAGAAAATTTGATCAAGTGGCAATTCGGATGGTGCAATGGTTACACTTCTAAGCATCTCAGCTATCGTATTGGCTTGTGGATTTTCACCGGAGACCGAAAATAGCACGCCCCCTCCAGTGATCACCTCTATTGTGATCTTGGCGACTAATTGACGAGTTGCCTTCTGGACAACGCTGAGACGGATTTCCGGCAAATTTGAACCTTCAACATTATGTATATTGTCCATGTGACGTTGTCCTCGATTCCGGTGGTATCAAATCTACTAGTTGATCGGTTATTAAGATTGTTTGGTAATGTTTTCAAACATTTCTGGGTCAACCAATTCTTTCAATGGCACGCCCAGCCCATCGGCTAGCATGCCCATATTGTCGATTGAGACGTTTCGTTCCCCTCGCTCAACTTCTGACACATAAGTTCGGCTCAGCCCCGTTTGTAGGGCAAGTGCTTCCTGCGAGATATCCCGCAGTCGTCTGGCTGTTCGCAAATTTCGCGAGAAGATGGCGCGTGCAGATGTTGGATTTATGGCGTTTTTCATGCCAACTAGCATCACAACTTGCTACACGATTAACCACGCTATATCGTTGCATAAATGATAACTATAAGTGACTTTAATGTCGCTTAAGATGGATTTATGCAAACTTTGCGCGATAAAAATTCTCAACAGAACCAACAATATGAGACTGTTCATGTAAATGGTCAGCCCATTACGCTCCAGACGAATCGATGGGAAGTTCTGGATCAGCATAAATGGGATAAAACCAAAGTGACGGTTTCAGGCGGCGGCGGATATGTCGGTCCCTATGGTGGCTATGTCAACGCACCCCAAGTGCATACGCGACAGATTGCACAGCATGAAATTTGGCTAAGGGATAGCGACGGCAAAGAGGTTCCTTTGCATTTGGCTAGCCACAACTTCCCTGTACGTCCTGGGCATCAGTTAGTGTTATACGGGGCCAGAACCAAGAAACAATCCTATTTAGTTGGTGTCAAGAACATGACGACCGGCACTCAAATAAGGATGCTGAATTGGCAGTCGGTTCTTGCGCAGGCCTGTGTACTGACCGCACCATTGTGGTTCCGTCTCTCTGGCTTGGCACGGTTAATTTTGCTGTTTGTATTAGGTTGGGTGTGTGCTGGATTTCGGCTGCGCTGATATGCATGAGTGTAATTGAAACCTACCCGCAGCTTTTGCCAGCAAAATTGCAGAGCGTGCAGCTAAAGCAACAATTAAATTCGATTGAAGACAAAGCGCTGGAGCAGAAATTGCCAAAATCAATTCAGCGAAAACTAGAATATGAAGCCGACTCGATTCGGCATCAACTCCAACAAACATCGGAGTCCGTAAATACCAGTCTGATCATTGTGCTTAACGGCCTTGGTGGGGTGATGTTTTTGGTCTGCCTCACCCTTTTGATCGGAGCAAGTCGCTCCTACAAGAAGGAACTGCTAAAAGCAGAGCAAGCGTTAGAACATCAAATGCAGGGCTTGCTAGCGCAGGTTTCATGAAGAAACCACTGCTGCTCTGATGCTGAGTCCGTCAATACGCCATGGCATAAGTAGCTCTTCACCCATCTGTTTTATCTGCATCTTCCCTCAACATGGAGCCACGGCTTGATAGAAAGCGTGGCTCTTTTTCAATGCACCACCTGCGAACAGTGGGGTGCTTCAGTCGATATACGTATTTTTTTTCATCAAAAATTGCTGTTGATTTTTGTTGAGATATATCACACGTGTTTTCTTTAGTGAAATATAAGAATTTAGTGATTGTAAATGTCTTTGCTGTATTTGGTTTTAAAGTTTTGTTGGTATTTATAAGGTAATAAAAGTTATTTAATTTTTTGTCGTGTTGAATTTATGTTTTTAGTTTTTGTTGATATTTTTCTAGTGTTTATTTTCATTTGATTTGATAATATTTCGTTGTGTTGCTGCAATTTAGGCTTGATATGGACGATTTCATCGATGCAAAAACTTTTGCTAAGAAATTTGGCATGAGTGTCCGTAAACTCGATTATTTAATCGAAAACGGAGATGTGCCACGCCCAATCAAAATCGGCAACAGTCGTCGCTGGTCAATCGCTGAGTTGGAACAGTGGATATCACAAAAACTAGAAGAGGCTAAGTTGCCACCTTCGAAGTAATGTATTTGTGCCGGTGGATTGGAATGAATAATCCAACGGGTCGTGATGCAGTTTAAAACTGGAGGTACGAGATGAATTAAATCTGCTTAGTAGTATTCAAGGAGAGCAGAAAAGCAAAACCCCAAAGTTCTGGAAAACTTTGGGGTTCACTATGTGTTTTTAGATAAAGCGTCGCAGCTTAAAAAACAAACACATTCTGGCTTTTCTGAAACAGGGTGTCAAGCATATTTATGCCCTGAATGCCCTCTCTCGTCCGATTGTTTTGTATGCCTTGTTTTTAGGGCTAAATCGACAGGAAAAGTCTATGTTTCAGAAAATTTGGATGCTTCAGCATCATGATGGACATGCGCCAAAATCCCCGTGCTTCCCATGCATTTTTATGTCTTGGGAGCACTCATGCTAATTCCCTCAGTACGAAAAATTCATAATCACCATAGCTCGAAAGTTATATCACACATCTATAGCTTCAAAATAAATAGCCTGATTACTTGTGAAAGTACCTTGGAGCGAGATTGGTTGCTACATCTGGAAGCGAATCCAGACGTTCAGCGTATTGTTAGCCAGCCTATCCAGTTTCGTGTTTATCACGAAAATAAGTGGCGTCGGTACACTCCGGATTTTCTTGTGGAGTGGTCGCCTAAACTTGGCGAATTGCCAACGATTTATGAAGTCAAACCGTATGAAATTGCCAGTACCGCTGATTGGGATAGTTACTTCAAGTCGATTCGAGAGCTACTTCTAGGGCTTGGATATCGCTTCGAGGTTGTAACCGAACGTCAGATTCGAACCGAACCAACACTCGGTAATCTCAAAATGCTTCGTTTATACGCGAGTGAATTTATTAGCAAGCAAGAACGCCAAGAGATCAGCCTTGCAGTAGGCAACGTGTCAGCTTGTTCAATTCATCACTTGGTTGAGTTACTTGGTCGATCTGCACTGGCGGGCATATATCGTATGCTCTGGGATGGCGAGCTGCGTTATGAGCGAAGTTGTAAGTTGTCGATGGCAACGAATCTCTGGGTTCCTGAGGGAGGTGTGCGATGACATTGGCACTTCAAGAAGGCTTATCGGTTCTGCTGTACAACCAGCATTTTCGTGTGTTGAAAGCGATTCCTAACCAGGCAGTAACGCTATTGAATGAGCGCACATCAAATATTCGGGAGATTTCACGCGATGTGATAAATGGTTATATCCAGGAAGGTTCATTCAAAGTGCTTGAAGGACAGGACATTATCAAGCGTGCTGATGGGCTTCCGCCAATTCCAGCGGCGTTGCCTGAGCATCATCGTGCTGAATTGTATCGTCGTTTGCAATATGTAATAACGGCAATTGAGCAGACCACAGCATTTTCTAACAAAGCTCAAATGAGTCAAATAGCGACTGCAGTGGCTAGCACTCTCGGTGATTTTAGTCAGCCAAGCCCTATTACATTTTATCGCTGGTGTCGCACCTATACGGATAGCGGGCAGGACATCATGAGCCTAGTTCCACGCACCGCTAATTCTGGTCGTAGATGTGGCCAAGTTGCGGATGAAGTCATTGAACTATTTTTTGATATCGTGGATGAGTTCTTTTTAACCCGCGCCAAGATGAGCCGTTCGAATGTTCATGCAGTACTGGTTGACCGGGTCTTGGCGATTAATGCGCAGCGTGATAAAGCAAATTGGCTGCGACCAATCAGCTTTAATGCATTTTGTCGCTGGATTAAAGAGCGCATTGATCCTTTCCTCGTGATGCGGCGACGAGAGGGCGTGGCGTTCGCTACTCGTTATTTCCGACGCCGTGATCGAGGTCCTTCAGCGTTATTTCCGATGGAGCGGATTGAAATTGACCACACTGTATTGGATGTATTGATTGTTCATCCTATTACCCGGGCATTACTCGGGCGTCCAACTTGCACCGTGGCAATTGATCGGCGAACGCGCATGGTCGTCGCAATCTATCTGGATCTTGCGCCACCATCATCGGTTGCTGTGCTGATGTGTTTACGGCAAGCCGTTGAAAGTAAGCAGGGCATTTTGCAACAAATTGGTTGTGAATCGATGGCTTGGCCTGTTGAAGGCCGAATGCAGCAAATTTGTATTGATAATGGCCCGGAGTTTCATGGCAACCATTTCAAACGATTCTGTGGTGACTTGGCCGTTGATATCCAGTATTGCCCACCTGGGAAACCTTGGTACAAAGGTGCGGTTGAGCGTTTTTTGCGTACTCTGAATTTGGGGCTGATTCACTCATTACCAGGCACAACCCGCTCGAATCCACGTGATAGAGGTAGTTACCCGTCAGAAAAACTTGCCAGTTTGACCCTTGATGAGTTGCGCAACTTGGTTTGGAAATGGGTTGTTGTGGAGTATCACAATCGCCGCCACAGTGAACTTGGGGAAACGCCACTGCAGGCTTGGAATGCTCTGATTGAGGAGCATCCGATTCCCAAATTGCCCGAAAGTCTGCAACTGGAAGTGGAGGCCAGTTTGTCGTTTGAGGTGGCTGTTCGCAATGGCCGAGTTCAGGCGAAAGGCCTTGTTTATGAGCATCCTTACTTGGTTCACCTTCAGGAGCGCCTGGATGGAAAAACCATGTTGCGGGTCAATCCAGACGACGTGACTCAAGCCTATCTCTACGATCCAAATAATCGCAGTTTAATTCAACTTAATTGCTTAACTGATTTGGCTGAGCCAGGGATGTGTTGGCTAGATTTTCAAACACTGCGTAAGCGCCGAAATGATTGTGGCGATCAACAGGACGAAACAATTCGTCGAGCTCGTGTGGCTCTCATTGAAGAGAGGCACCAATGCCATCTGTCCGCTGAGCAGCAACTGAAAAGCAAGGCACGATCTAAAACCAAGCAGCGAGGGAAGTCTGCTTCTGTGCCCACAGTTTCTACGCCAACTGCTCCGAATCATAGCGCTTCTCCAATGCTGGATGACGCTTGGTCTGTTGGCACACTAAAGGATTAAATTCATGAACACCCAATACTTGAAAATGAGTGATTCACTGTTAGCACTCAAAAATATTTATATTCAATATCCACGATTCACTGCATTGCTATCTGAGGTCGAGCGGGTACATCAAGAGTCTGATATTTCAAGCGAACCACTTTGCATGATCTTGACTGGCGAAACCGGAACTGGGAAATCGACTTTGATTGCGCAATATCTAAAACGGTGGCCTCGTGAAGTGACGGATGAGGGGCTTCGTATTCCAGTGCTCAAAGCTGAAGTGCCTTTACCAGCAACGATTAGCGCGATGGTTTCCAGTATGCTTGGTGCACTTGGAGCTGTAAATCCAACACGCGGAAAAGTAGAGGAACGGCGAATTCGGTTGGTCGAACTAGTGCGACGTTGTGGTGTACGGTTGATTATCCTTGATGAGTTTCAGCATTTGGTGGAGCGTGGTACGCCGAGCAAAATCGCGCAAGTGGCCGATTGGATTAAATCATTGATTAACGAGCTCGGTATTCCGTTTGTGTTAGTTGGTGTGCCTACGGCGAAGGCTGTACTAGAGCATAGTGACCAGTTAGCCCGGCGTTTCAAAATTCGGCGAGGTATCATGCCCATGGATTTCATTAAATCTCCTCAGGAGTTCATGAAGTTACTTGAGTTGTATGACCAAAAGCTGCCATTCAGTAAGCAATCTGGATTAGCTGAACCTGGCATAGCTGAGCGCGTCTTTTTAGCGACGCGCGGTGTATTCGGCCATTTGGCAACGTTGTTACAGGAGGCTGGTCGCCTAGCACTTTTGGAGCATAGTGTACGACTGGAGAGCAAATACCTGGAGCAGGCGTTTGACCTCTATTTGGCCGAGACAATGAAGTTACGTGCCAATCCATTTACGATATCCAGCAAGGAAGTAGAACGTTGGATCACGAATTTGGAGGCCGCATGATGGATGCAGCTATGCCGAAATTGATGTTTCGGCCACGGATCGAAACTAAAGAAAGTCTGGCTGGTTATTTTCTCCGACTGGTGGAGCAAAACTGTCTGAGTGGGGCATCGGAATTGCTGCAGGTTTTAAGGCAGCGCGATACCCCACCTTCACGACCTTCGTTGTTGCCCCAGTTTGGGGTGTATGCACTGGATGTCGTTGCCAATGTATTGGGGCGTACGACCGAAGAGTTTGAACTGCATTGTCGTCCATTAGATTCATTAACAGGACGAACTCGCAAAGTTCAGTACTTGGGGTTGAAGTGGCCGTTATCAATTTTTAGGAACAAGTGTAGAGCTTGGTGCCCTGAATGTATGGCCAGTAATTCGATACATCGAGCAGATTGGGATCTTCGTTTGGTCACGACTTGTTTGACGCATCGCTGTCATTTGGTTGAGCGGTGCCTTGATTGTGGTCAGGCGATATCGTGGCAAAACAGTCGGCTTGATGCTTGCCGGTGTGGCATGCGCCTCAGCCAAGTAATAGCTCTCCCGCTTGATATAGGGGACGGCCGGTGGGTTCCGGATATTGCCGATGATGCGGATCGGCTTATGCGCACATTGATTTTTGATATTATTGGATTCCCCAGAAACATTGGGAAGCTTTGACTTCAAAGTGCTGGAACGATCAGAGCTGAACACCCTAACTGAGAAGCTCCGAATTTTTGCAGGTGCTATTACGGATGAGAAGGAATTCTTTTTAGCGATTGATCAACTGATGATGGGACGTTTGGCTCGGTTCCCCGACCTTGGTGTGCGCTTCGCAGCGTGTCCATTGTTACTAGGGCTCGGGGTTCTGGAGGAGTTCGACGAAACGCTTCGCCAGCATGTGTTGGAGTGGCTGCTCGCTCCGCGCAGTAACGCCATAGTAGCAACTCAATCCCAATATTCGACCGAGTATGGTGATCTAGCTGTTTCTTCGAGGCTGTGGCAGCCACGTTGAATGTATCAATTCATATCGTTGGTCGGCTGATCAAAAGCCAGTTGCTTGGCATCATGGGGGCTCGGACGCATACAACAGGCATCGGGCGATTGATTCCGTTGAATGGCATTCGAGCGTTTTTAGCCACTTTGGCTCCTGTGGTAGTGGAACGGGATGACTTCGCAGAATTGCGTTGTGTTAGCTACATTCAATTTGGCCTGGATTTTGAGCCTAGGATAAATCTGCTCACTCAGGTTAAAACAGGGCAGGCTTGGGTGTCCAGTTACGATTCCGCGTGCGGATTACCGAGTTTGGTTGTGGTGGCACCGTTTGCGAAGAAGAGCGAGAGTCAGGGATTCAGCATTGCTGAAGTGGCTGCCCAATTAGATATCTACACCGATGCAATCTACCGTGTGGTCAAGGCTGGCTTACTCAAACATACCAACGTTGCTCATCGTCAATATCGTATTAATGAGCAAGATTTTCATGAGTTCAATTGCCAGTATGTATTTGTGCGTGAAATAGCTAGCAAATACAGTTGCAATCCAACAAATTTGGCAGATAAATTAAGATCCGCCGGGATCGTTCCTGTACATGGCCCCTCTATTGATAATGGATTGGTATATTTGTTTAAACGTAGTGATCTTGAGTCGATAAATATTCAGGAAATTGTTGCTGCAAGAAAATATGCTAGTACAGCGGGTCGCCGTCCATTACTGACTAATAAGGTGGGTGCTAATAGACAAATTTAACTGTAGTAGAATTTCTCTTAATTAATAAGTTAAATCCAGTTGGTTTTACGAAGCGTTTAAGCCAGCTGGATTTAGTCTTTATTTTAAGATTTTTTCTTATTTTTTTATCTGTTAGCTAGAGGCCAATTTTCTAAGGTGGCTCAATATTGCTATTTTCTGTCCTGATGTAGGGGCGATATCACCCTCTCGCCAATCTGGCATTGTGACATCTTCTGCTTTGATTCCCATCGAATATAAAGTGCTAGCTAATTTAATAGCATCAGCATGTTCTATTTTGATGCCAGTGGTGAGCTGGGCAATTAGTTGGCCATCTTCAAATATGATGCTAGTCTTCATTTTTCCTCGGTGGTATGGTAAGGTATCCGTAAATATTATGGCGATTTGTATTCAAGAACGTAATTCTAAAAGCATACGGTACTGTATAAAATGGATCCAAAAATTATAGGCCTTCTTGGTACAGCTCTCAGTGCAATCATCGCGGCATTAAGCTATTGGGCAAAAACCAAGCATGAACGTCGCCGTGCAACAAGAGCCGTTCTCTATTACCTATTAGAAGTGGAGCATTTGGTACGCAAAATGCACTACGCTCGAAACCTTCCAAATGACTGCGTCGATGAGATGCGGCGTACTCTTGAAATTAATGGATTAGTTTTAACTGAGCCAGATGCGGAGGCCGCTGTTGAAGAAATTGGGCAATTTCTTCACGTATTTGCTACAGCAGAGTTCCAAAATCTTGCGGCCACAATTGCTGAACCATTCGAGAAAGCTCTTGTGGAGTTGTCCAGAGAAGATCCATTCTTAGCTTTCACGCTTCGTGGCAGAGATCAACTTGTGATGCTTCCTCAAAAGCTTGCAGAACTTACAGCAAGTATCCGGCCGTCTGATGTACCTGGCACCAGAAGTAACGTTTAATCAGCAATCTTCCCCTTTCGATAGTTTTATACGCCAGGCTACGCTGGCAGAGTTGGATGCTGCAATATTAGCTACGGCTTGGCGATGTGATGTAATGACCCACCTAAGGGTACGGCTATTGCTTCGTAGGACAAAGCGTGGATGGGATTCTGAGGGTTTTAAAAAAACGATAGCAGAACTGACCAACGATTTGTTAACTCATCTCATGCCCAAAATGAGAGCCCTTGCTGAGGGAGTGGCTGCAAAGTAATTAAAAATCGGCCTAATTAAGGCTGTTTTTGGGCTGCCTATACTTCTGGTTGGAGGGGACATGCTGATCTTTCTTGATATCGATGGTGTACTTCATCCGTACTCTGAACGCAATAACTCGGCAAGGCAGTTTGAACAGCTGCCTCGATTAGAAAGCGTTTTGCATGATTTTCCCGAGATCCAAGTTGTGATTACCAGCACTTGGCGGTTGAATAGCATGGCTCGCATCTTGAGTATTTTTACTGATGACGTTCGCCCACGTGTACTGGGGGCAACACCAGACTTGAGTAATGCTGTTGGCGAAGGAAACCCGCGCGGCCGGCGCCAGCGTGAAGCAATGAAATTTTTGGCGGATCGAGGTTTGTTGCACCTGTCGTGGCTAGCAATTGATGATGCAGAAAATTGGAGTGATGAAGACAGGCTCATTCTGTGCGATCCGGATATTGGGCTGAATTTCGAGGTTGAAGCTAGATTGCGCCAGTTCTGCCAAATTTAATTGAGTTGAAAGCACAAGCTAAAGAAAAAACTAATAGGCTTATTAAAAGGGTTATATGTGGATTCTGGTAGATATGACTTAACGTTCTGATCACTTGTGACGCTCTCACTGATGATTTGTGCGCAGGCTACTGGTAACCTGATCAGCAGCAATTTTCTGTAATTCTGTCTTAGAGACCACCCGGGATCCAAATAGATTCCGGGCATGAAGGTTCCACCTGAAGTACAGTCCACAATCATGGGACTAGAATGCCATTCATCGTTTTCCTGCAGCAATAAATAATGCCCCGATTGCGAGTACTCCAAAGAAATTGCTGAGTGCTTCCTTTAGAGTTACTGGGTAGAACAGCCAAATCGAGCAGATGGCAATGCACGCAGCAAGAAGTATGAACAGCATGCCTTGAAGACGGCGCCAGACGAAGATAGTAATTGCCCAAAACTTGTCTACAGCGGGAGCCAGCAACGATGCAACAAAGTTAACGACGAAGAGCAGAACAACATAGAGCACAAGCGCCAAGAGTAAGAGACTAAGTTGAACGGTGCTATTTGTTATTGCTACGTCGGGTAACAGTGAACCCAAGACACGCGCATCACTCAGGAATATTGGTTTGCCCGAAAACATTACCCGGAGTACTAGTGGTAACGATAGGGCTTGATATACTAGGAAAAAGGTATAGAGGTAGAAGAGGCCATTAAAGACAGCCATCTTGAATCGTTCTCTGTTTCGCGTTCTGGCATCGGCTTCTGCTTCAGGTTCCATGAAGCGAGCTGGTGGAGTGGATGGGCCTGGAAACCAGTCTGAGTTGTTCCGCCACAGTTCGAAAATGAAAGCAGCAATCAGGCTTCCAATTACACCCAAAACGATGTTCTGAATTGCATCCATACAATCCTCGTGCGAAGTGAATCGCACCGGGTTTCGCGGAGGCTGTTTGGTTTGAGTCAGACCAACATGGCCTGCTCGTTTTGATTACGATAATAGTTTGCTTCTGCTTCCGCAGGGGGAATGTGACCAATCGACCCTAGCAAACGATGGTGATTGAACCACGAAACCCATTCCAATGTCGCTAGCTCCACAGACTCTAGGCTTTTCCAAGGCCCCAAACGATGGATCACTTCTGCTTTGTACAGCCCGTTAATCGTCTCCGCTAACGCATTGTCGTAACTGTCGCCAGTCGTACCCACTGATGGCTCGATGCCTGCCTCAGTTAATCGCTCGGTGTAGCGAATCGAAACGTATTGCGAACCTCTATCACTGTGATGGATCAACGCCTCACGCTCTGGTTGCCGTGCCCAAAGAGCTTGCTCCAACGCATCTAGTACAAACTCCGTCTGCATGTTGCGACTCACTCGCCAGCCCACGATATACCGAGCGAATACGTCGATCACAAACGCCACATACACGAAGCCTTGCCAGGTCGACACGTAGGTAAAATCCGACACCCAGAGCTGATTCGGTCGTTCTGCCACAAATTGACGGTTTACGTGGTCAAGCGGGCATGCAACGGCAGGATCGGGACGAGTCGTTCGCACCGCTTTACCACGCGATACACCGCGTAAACCTAGGCTGCGCATCAAACGCTCAACGGTACAACGCGCCACAGCATGCCCATCGCGCTTGAGTTGCCGCCAAACTTTGACGGCACCGTACACCTGATGATTTAGTTGCCAGACGCGCTCAACTTCACCGCTCAGTTGCTCATCACGGATGGAACGCTGGCAGCGTAATGCTGGATTGCGCTGCCGAGCGGCGTAACGTCGATAGGCAGACGGAGCGACCTGCAATAGTTTGCAGATCGGCTCAACCCCGTGCTGCTCACGATGGGAGTCGATGAATCCCCTTACGATTTCAAGCGGCGGTCGAGCTCCGCCTGTGCGAAATACGCGCTGGCCAAGCGCAGAATTTCGTTGGCTTTTTTAAGCTCGCGCACCTCACGTTCTAACGCTTTGATGCGTTCGGTCTCGACTGAGTTTTTGTTGGCTGGAACGGCATCGCCACCTTGTCGACGACACCATGTACGCAGTGTTTCGGGCGTGCAGCCGATTTTGCTGGCAATGGAAACGAGGGTGGCCCACTCGGATGGGTATTCAGCACGATGCTCAATCACCATGCGAACGGCGCGCTCGCGGACTTCGGGGGAAAACTGAGTTGATTTCTTCATGACGCCATTCTCTCAAGAATTGGAGCCTCCGCGAAACCCGGTGCGATTCAATCAAGGCCATTCCGATATTCTGATTGTTTCTAAGTCCTACGGTAGCACAGTTCAAGATTTAATTGTGGAGTGCAAAATGTGGGGAGGTGGCGAAGTGATTGCAGCAGCAATAGATCAACTTTGCCGGTATATCACTCCTCACTCAAAACATGCCGCACTGGTCATATTCGTTCGCAATGTTGATTTTGATAGTGCTTGCGAAACGGCAAAGGGGGCACTAGATAATCACCATGCGTGTAAGACTAGGTCACAAACAACTGATTGCATGAGTTTTGATTTATCGCCAGCTCAAAATACTAAGCGCCCGATTCAAGCAACTTTGCTTCTTTGCAATTTAACTACGCCCAGGTATAACCGAAGTAATCGTCGATAGTACTCCTGCGCTAGTAATTCTGAGTCGAACCAGCTCTCATAGTTGATTTCAAACCTCCCCCTTTGATCAACTCAAAGTGATCTTTGGGCGCAATTACCACTTCATGCTGATGCCCCAGTTCCGATAGCACGCCAAATCCCAGTAGGCCATCCGAGATAACATGGCCGTAGCCTGGGTGCGCCTGTTCCGCCTACGGTTTCAGTGTCGCATAGGAAATCCGCTATGGTTCAACAAGAAAAGGCAGACTTAACTTGCAATGTGTCCCTTTAATTAGAGGTACCTGTCTTTGGTTTGCAGATTATCAAGAAACCCATTTCAGCTGAGACGCACGGTTACGCTTGACCTGAACACAAGCTTCATCTTTTGGCTGTAGATTATTCGAATTTCAGCGTTTGACTGTATTTAGTTTTAAATATTCCCGCTCTGTTTTTTATTAACTTGTTGATTTCTAAATAATAGTATTTTCATTTTTTGAGTTTTGTTTCAGGTGGCGTGTGCCACCTTTTTTATTGGAAGTTATTTTATGGCAAAGTCAATTAGAAGCATCAAGAGTATTTTAGACATAGTTGGGAGTGATCGTGTATTTCGACTAGCCGTTCCTGTTGATGGAAATGAAGAAATAATTTCTAAAATCGGGTTTGGTCATGAGCTTGTTGAGGGTGTAGCTTTAGTTCCTGCAAAGATTGGAAAAATAACTTCATTTAATGCAGATGGGCGAGAAATTGTTCGAAAAGACTTACCTAAAGAACGGGCATCAATTATGTTCTGGGGAAGTAGTCGTGATTGGCATGGGAATATTCATACGAGTTTAAGAAATAGGACTGTTGATCGATATCCGAGAGAATGGGAGTCAGCTCCTGAAGAATTGCTATATCTGGTGAGTAATGGAGCTGTAAAGTACATTGTTTCTAGGGAACTTGATTTTTCCAAGGATGACTCAGAAGCAATTATGCATATCGCCAATTTGTTCTTAGAAGAAGTTTTGATAGTTATGTTGTATTAGATCAGAACATAGCTGGGTTTTAGTAATGTAAAAGTTCGACGTTTGAACTGGATGATATTGCCTGAAGGAGAGCATCCATTCGAGAATATTGCACGTTTTGTTGAAAATGTAACTTCAGGTTTTGAAGAAAATGATAAGAAAGTCGTCGGATTTTAGAATATCAACCATGTTGAGTCATAAACCAGACTTTATTGCTGTTGGGCGTGGTGGTTTTAATGGCTATGTCGTTTTGGGTTATGCGAAAAAAGGGTTGTATGCTTTGGAAAGCCCAATTTTTGGTAATGCCACATATATGTTTAAGGATGATTGGGAATTCGTATCTAAATTGACGAAAAAGGATATTATCCACAATGCTCTGTATGAACATAGATTTGTGCATAATTCGAAATGGCGTAGCGATATTAGAAAAATATTAGGATAAATTTAACACGTAAGCCATGTAGAACCGTAGCAGCGTAGGTTGGGCTAAGCCCGCGCAGCCCAACGTTTACCGCGATGAACAAACCGCCAGATTGATGCTGGCGGTTTTGTTTTATGCGGCGATCTTGCGTAAGGGTTCAGCCGTACCACAGCAACTTCTTCACTGACTCTGGCATGCTGCGCTTTTTATCTCTGGAGCGGTAGCATGGGCGTTCGTCGATCGGATCTGAGTTTGAAAGCGGTGCATATTTGGCGAGCCAGCGGCTTGACTCAGGCTGCGTTTTGTCGCCAGCATGGATATAAGCGTGCTACTTTTTCAAGCTGGGTGAAACGCCATCAAACCCATTTATCCGCCACCACGACTTTTGATGCAGCACCCATAACAAATTCGTCCATTGCCCCGCTGACTTTGGTGACGACGCAATGGCCAACGCCCAGTGCCGAAACATTGCAGCTGCGTTTGGCCAATGGGGTCGATTTGACCTTACCGACCAGCACCTGCGCCACTTGGTTGGCGAATCTGCTGCGCGCTTTGACATGATGCCGCCATTGGCTTCGCTGCAATTGGTTGTCGAACCGGTCGATATGCGCCTTGGTATCGAGGGTTTGTCGGCCAAGATTCATGCCAATTTGCAGCGTTCACCCGTAGAAGGGGCGGCGTATGCCTTTCGCAATCAGCGCAGCAATCGCCTCAAAGTACTGCTGTGGGATCGCTCTGGCGTCTGGTTGGCGCAACGACGCTTGCATCACGGTCGATTTGTTTGGCCACAAGTAGGTGATACGGTGTTTACGCTGGATGCGGCGCAGTGGCAATGGTTGGTGAGCGGTGTCGACTGGCAACGATTAGCGCCGCCACCGCTGCCAGAATACGTCTACTAATTCACGATGAGGATGGATAAAATTGTTGTCGCAGTATTGCGCTATACAGCATGTAATATATAATTCTTAGGGCAATACCCTGTAAAATCAACACATGGATCTCGCTCAAGAACTCGCCAATTTCAAACCTACCCGCCGCAGTCCGCGCGGCGATTTTGGCGCAATCTGAGTTGCTCACTCAGCAAGATCAACAACTCAAGCAATACGTCTCCGACATCCAAAATAAAACGCAAACCATCGAAGCGCTAACGATGGAATTGGTCTATCTGCGCCGCATGCGTTATGGCGCTAAGACCGAGGTGATGAATACCGAACAACGGGATTTGTTTGAAGAAGCGCTCGATGCCGATATGGCGGCGCTGGAAGCCAAACTCGCCGCCGAGCAAGCCCAAACCAATCCCGAAGGCAGTGATAAAAAGCCGCGCATTCGCGCAGGTCGCCAAGCCTTACCGGCGCACTTACCGCGTACTGATATGGTTCATGAACCTGAATCATGCACCTGCGGCCAATGTGGTCAGGGTTTAGTTAAAGTCGGCGAAGACATCAGCGAGCAACTGCATGTGCAACCGGCGGTGTTTAGCGTGTTGCGCCACATTCGCCCGCAATACGCCTGCCGCAGCTGCCAAACGATGACCGCTGCACCGATTCCAGCCGCGATCATTCACGGTGGTTTGCCCACTGCGGCCACTTTGGCGTGGGTGATGGTGAGCAAATACGTCGATCATTTGCCGCTGTATCGGTTACGGCAAATCGCCGAACGCAGCGAAGTGCCGTTAGCAGAAAGCACGCTGGCCAGTTGGGTCGGCACCGTTGGTTGGTGGTTGCAGCCGCTGGCGGATCGATTGCGTGAACGACTAAAAGGCGAAACAGTGCTGCATGCCGATGAAACCCCAGTCAAACAGCTTGATCCGGGCAAAGGCAAAACCAAAACAGCGTATTTATGGGCGTATCGCAATACGCCCTTGAGTGGCAGTGCGCCGATTATTTTGTTCGACTACCAAGGCGGTCGCTCGGGTCAACACGTCCGTGATTTCCTCGCCGATTGGCAAGGTCAACTGATGGTCGACGATTACGGCGGCTACAAAGCGCTGTTCAAAACCGGCGTGATTGAGCTCGGTTGCTGGGCGCACGCACGGCGCAAATTCTTCGAATTGCATCAGGCCAACGGCAGCCCGATTGCCGCAGAGGCACTGCGTCGAATTGGCGAACTGTATGCACTGGAAGCGCAGGCTAAAGATTTGAACCTCGAGCAACGCTTGGCGCTACGTCAGCAAGCAGCGCAACCTAAATTGCTCGAATTCAAGATTTGGTTGGATGAAACCGGCAGCAAAGTGGCGCCCAATAGCGCCTTGGCTTAAAGCGATCATTTACAGCCAACGGCGCTGGGCGGCGCTTGAACGCTACGCCCAAAGCGGCATCGCGCCAATCGATAACAATCCGGTCGAAAACAGCATTCGGCCGATTGCGATTGGCAAAAAGAACTGGTTATTTGCGGGCAGTGAACGTGCCGGCCAACGCGCTGCCGCGATTCAAACGCTACTGGGTACCGCCAAACTCAACGACCTCGACCCGATGGCCTGGCTCACCGACACCCTAGAAAAGCTACCCACTTGGCCGAACAGCCGAATTGATGAATTACTACCGCTACGAGCGCTAGCAGAAACTTAAGCGTCAAGGTGGTGGAGCGGCTGAGCGCTTACGATCTTGCGATGGGGGTAGGCATTTTTTTGTAGAGTGCGCATTTGCGTACGCGGATAGGCACTTTGTGTTTGCATCGCGACTCGGTGCGCAAACGCCGGAGGCATTTGCACACCCTACGATGGTATTGCTTTGTGGGCTTTTGATTTTAATGCTTTGATGATGAAAATACCCCGTGTTGTAGGGCGTAATCGCCGAAGGCATTACGCCGCATCAAATGTGGTTTGGTGTATTGCCGCTGCGCGTCGAATACACCCTACGATTTGACGTTACTGTTGTCGGATATGGATTGGCGGGTTACGCCTTTGGCTAATCGCGCCCTACGCTGTGAAATTAAAAACCGCCAGATTGATGCTGGCGGTTTTGTTTTATGCGGCGAACTTGCGACGGGGGTGGGCATTGTTTTTGTAGGGTGCGCATTTGCGCACGCGGATAGGCACTTTGTGTTTGCATCGCGACGCGGTGCGCAAACGCCGGAGGCATTTGCACACCCTACGGTGGTATTGCTTTGTGGGCCTTTGATTTTAATGCTTTGATGAAAATACCCCGTGTTGTAGCGCCGTAGGTTGGGCTAAGCCCGCGCAGCCCAACGTTTACCGCGATGAACAAACCGCCAGATTGATGCTGGCGGTTTTGTTTTATGCGGCGATCTTGCGATGGGGGTAGGCATTTTTTTTTGTAGAGTGCGCATTTGCGTACGCGGATAGGCACTTTGTGTTTGCATCGCGACTCGGTGCGCAAACGCCGGAGGCATTTGCACACCCTACGGTGGTATTGCTTTGTGGGCCTTTGATTTTAATGCTTTGATGAAAATACCCCGTGTTGTAGCGCCGTAGGTTGGGCTAAGCCCGCGCAGCCCAACGTTTACCGCGATGAACAAACCGCCAGATTGATGCTGGCGGTTTTGTTTTGTGCTGCGATTTTGCGGCTGGAGTGGGGGTTGTTTTTGTAGGGTGCGCATTTGCGCACGCGGATAGGCACTTTTGTGTTTGCATCGCGACTCGGTGCGCAAACGCCGGAGGCCTTTGCACACCCTACGGTGGTATTGCTTTGTGTGGTTTTTTATTTTAATGCTTTGATGAAAATACCCCATGCTGTAGGGCGTAATCGCCGAAGGCATTACGCCGCATCAAATGTGGTTTGGTGTATTGCCGCTGCGCGTCGAATACACCCTACTCGTAAGCCGCGATCCAACCGCATTCGATGCAATCGTAGGGTGCAATGAGCGTGAGCGAATTGCGCCGTTTTGCGTGGATTGTACGAGGTGTGTTTTGAGGCGCACATACGGCGTCACGCCTTGTCTGGCGCAATTCGCTGCACTCATTGGCACCCTACGGATTTTTTAATTTACCGCGATGAATCAACCCGCCAGATTGATGTTGGCGGTTTTTTTTACGCCGGTATGGCGCTGGCTGCGGGGGCAGGGTTGCAAGCAGTAAAAAGCCCACCGATCAGTCATGATGGTGGGCTGGGTTGGGCTTAAACAATCCGGTGATTATTTGCGCTTATCGGCTTCTGCCGGTTGCTCTGCTTCACGGTTAACCCAAAAATCAGCATCGGCAATACCAAGTTTAACTGGGTCAAACGTTGGGTCTAGACCTTGCGCTTTTTGTGCTTCGTAGTCTTTGAGCGCAATCAGCGCCGGTTTTTGTAAGAGCAAAATGGCAATGATATTGAGCCACGCCATCATGCCCACGCCAATGTCGCCTAAGCCCCAAGCCAAATCAGAGGTGCGTACCGCGCCGTAAACGACGGTGGTGAGCAGCATACATTTGAGCAAGAACAGCGCTGTGCTGCTACCACGGCGCTTTTGCAGTAGGTAGGTCACATTGCTTTCGGCGATGTAGTAGTAGGCAATAATGGTGGTGAAGGCAAAAAACAGCAGCGCCACACCGACAAACATCGCGCCAAAGCCCGGGAAAACGCTTTCCACTGCCGATTGCGTGTAGCCCGTGCCGGCGGCGATGTCCGGTAGGCCATGAAACAAGAATCCGCCTTCTTTATTTGGATCCGCCACATTGAATTTGCCGGTGATCAAAATCATAAACGCCGTGGCTGAGCACACGATCAAGGTGTCGATATACACCGCAAACGCTTGCACAATCCCTTGTTTGGCGGGGTGAGACACTTCAGCCGCCGCCGCTGCTGCGTGGGGGCCAGAGCCTTGACCGGCTTCATTGGAATACACGCCGCGCTTCACGCCCCACATAATGGCCAAGCCAATCATGGCGCCAAAGCCAGCATGAAAACTCAGTGCCGAGCTCACAATCAGCGTAATCACCTCGGGCAACAGGCGGATATTAAGCGCGATGATGACAAAAGCCATCAGGATGTAACCCAAGGCCATAAAAGGCACCACCACTTCAGCGACGCGGGCGATGCGTTTTACGCCGCCAAAAATGATGGTTGCCAAGACCAGTACCACCCCAAAGGCGGTGGTTTCCGGTGGAATGCCAAAGCCGTTACTCAGTCCACTGGCGATGCCGTTGGCCTGCATGCCGGGCAGCAAAAGGCCGCAGCCCAAGATGGTGGCTAAGGCAAAGGCAATGGCGTACCAGCGCATTTTTAAACCGTGCTCGATGTAGTAAGCGGGGCCACCACGGAATTGGCCGTCGATGCGTTGTTTGTAAATTTGCCCCAAGGTGCATTCTACATACGAGTGTGCTGGCGCCCAAAAAGGCCATCATCCACATCCAAAACATCGCGCCCGGACCACCAAAGGCAATGGCGGTTGCCACCCCGGCGATATTACCAATGCCGACGCGGCCGGAGAGTGTCATCGATAAAGCTTGAAACGATGACACGCCTTCGCTTGAGGCTTTGCCATCAAATAGCAAACTGAACATATCGCGGATGAGTCGTAACTGCATAAACCGCGTGCGGATTGAAAAATACACGCCCACGCCAAGGCAGAGATAAATCAATGCCGGGCTCCAAACGTAACTGTTAATCAGGTTGACCCAATCTTGCATGTGTTTCATTCCCTAGAGGGTTTTTTAGTCGTAGCACGATTGTGTGCATCTAACGTAAGTAAGACTATTGGGTATATCGGGTATATTACTTACAAACTGGCTCTGTTAAACGCAGCAATGCCATTTGTGCCGGCATGGTATAGGGTTGGCACACGCGGATAAGTTTTGGGAGGGTTTGCATCGCGATGCGGTGCGAAAACGCCGGAGGCTTTTGCACACCCTGCGGTGGTATTGCTTTGTGGGCTTTTTATTTTGATGCTTTGATGAAAATACCCCGTCGCAAGTAGGATGGAATAAGCATCGCGCATTCCACCGGCTGCTGATGCAAGGTGGAATGCACTGCGTTTATTCCACCCTACGCATTATTGCACCTTACATACGATTTGAATTGATCGCGCCTGACGCGGTTTAACAAAGCCATAGCCCAAACGCTGGCGATTGGATAAAATCGCCGGCTTAAAAATAATTACATCATTTGAGATATTTATGAATGCATTACGCTGGATTGTCGGGCGGTTGATTTTGATTTTAAATGCCATTTTTGCCCCGAAAAAAGCGCAGCATCCGGCCGAGCATCAAGCATGGTTGGATCAGCAAACCAAAACACTGGCGCTGTATGAATACGAGGCTTGCCCATTTTGCGTCAAGGTGCGCCGCACTTTGCGCCGCCAAGGCTTAAATATTCAAACCATCAATGCCAAACAAGCTGAGCATAAAGCCGAACTGGCAAAAATGGGTGGCAAGGTGCAAGTGCCGTGTTTGCGCATTGAAGAAAACAACCAAGTGCAATGGTTGTATGAATCGAACAGCATTATTCAATACTTAGAGCAACGCTTCGCCTAATTGTTGCCGCCGCGCGCTTATTTGGCGCGGTCACACCGATGAGTTAAAAACCGCCGTATTGATTTGTGGCGGTTTTTTTTATGCGCCGCGTTTTAGGCTGGCGCAGTCGTGTTTCTCGGCGCGCTCGGCTTAGCGTGGTTGGTGCTGTATGCAAAGGTATTGCGCTGTCGCTTTGTCTATTTATAGTATTGATGCCAATACCCGGGGTGTAGGTTGATTGCTTGCTGGTTAAATGCGCTGGTTGATTTTGTCTTGAATGGCGGGGTTAGCACTTGAGATAGGCCCGCCTTATTTTGTGCTTTGTTCAGTGTTGGCGATGGTCTGCCAAGCAAAATGCTGCGTGATGCTGCTTTGGGTGTAGGTGTTTGATTTGTTTTGTTTTTAGTCAGTCAATTCGTGTTGTATGTGCAGGTAAACCCACTATTGTTAGTAATGATAATGACAATTTGAGGTGGGTAAAATGTCGGCTTTTCAAAGGAATTTATTAGGCTCAGTGTTGGGTTTGATTACGTTGACCTTGTTATTTGCCGTTTATGTTTGGGCGCAAAACAAGGTCGACCACGAGAATGAGCGGCGCTATCAGTCGTATCTGCTGGCCGATGAGCTGCGGCAATCATCCGATGATTTAACGCGCTTGGCGCGAACGTATGTGGTGAGTCGCGATCCGCAATTTGAAAAGCAATATATGGATATTTTGGCGATTCGCAATGGCGAAAAGCCGCGCCCCGAGGCGTATAACCGGATTTATTGGGATTTTGTTGCCGCCACTAATCAAGCACCACGCCCTGATTCATCGGTGAAAGTGCCGTTGCTGGACATGATGAAATCGCTGGGCTTTACCGAGACTGAATTTGCCAAATTAAACGAAGCGAAGAAAAAACTCCGATGGTTTGGTCAATACCGAAGTTGAAGCCATGGGCTTGGTGAAAAAAACCGGCGAAGGTGCTGAAGAAGGCTATGCCAAAGCCAGAACCATGATGCACGACGCGACGTATCACAACAATAAAGCCAAAATCATGCAGCCGATTGATGATTTTTATCAGCTGTTTGAGCAGCGCACGCAAAAAGCAGTGGCTGATGCCGCTTTTGTCGCGTCGATGATTAAATTGGGGATTTTTGGGGGTGGGTTTAGCAACGTTGTTTATGCTATGGCTCACTTATCATAGCTTGATTAATGTGATTGGCGGCTCGGTGAGCGAGGCCAAAAAACACATTGCATATTTGTCTGAAGGCGATTTTACGCATCCCATCGTTGCCGATGGCCGATCAAATGACAGCTTTATGGCTTTGATGGCGGTGATGCAGCAAAAACTCAGCCGCATTGTGTTGCAAGTGACGATGACTGCGCGCGAGATTGAGCAAGGCGCGGTGGATATTAGTTCGGCCTCCAGCGAAGCCGAGCATTTGGTGCAAGGGCAAACGGACTCGATGTCGAGTATGAGTGCGGCGATTGAGCAAATGGTGGTCAGTATTAACCATGTATCGAGCAACGCCAGCAGCGCTTCAGAGCGAACTCGCTCGTCCAATCAGGCTTTGGATCGCGGTGAGCGGGTGATTAGCGATACGGTGGATAGTATTCGGGTGATTGCCACCTCGGTGCAAGATGCATCCAATAGCGTCGCCACGCTGACAGGGCAAACGCAGCAGATTTTCGCAAATTGTGCAGGTGATTCGCGATATTGCCGATCAAACCAATTTGCTGGCGCTTAACGCGGCGATTGAGGCGGCGCGAGCTGGTGAGCAGGGGCGGGGCTTTGCGGTGGTGGCCGATGAAGTGCGTAAACTGGCCGAGCGCACGGCACTCTCAACGCAAGAAATCACCGAAAAAATCCGCAGCATCCAATCGGGCACAGAATCCACGGCGGTGTTTATGAATACCGGCGTGAGTAAAGTGGCGGTAGGGGTGGATTTGGCCGGCCAAGCGGGCGGCGCATTTGGTTCTATTCGGCAAGACGCCAATGATGTAATGGGCGTGATTGAGGAAATTAGCAGCTCTTTACATGAGCAATCACAAACCGCGAATCAAGTAGCCAATAATATTGAGCAAGTGACGCAAATGGCCAGCGCCAGCTGTACGGCGGTTGAGCGAGCAGCGAGTATTTCGCGGCGCATGGGCGAGTTGTCAAAATCATTGACGATGGAAATGAAAAACTTCCAGTTGTCTTAATCGCTTTGCCTGATCGTGAGCCTGCTTGGGTTAACTCAAGCAGGCTTTTTTGCGCTTGTAGCGGGTTTTAAAATAAAGCTTGCGTGTTGTTGATGGCGGGCTTGCGGTAAAATTCAGTATTTTTTTGCGGATGGCTGTAATGACACTGCTGCATTTCTTGCCTTTTACTATGTTGTTTGCTGCTGCGTCTTTGCTGGCGATTTTGGGCTTTGCTGCCCGATATTACCTGCCGATATTGCTCATCGCCTATGGCGCGGCGGCGCAACTCGAATTGATCACTGTTTGGGCCGTATTGCCAATGACTTTGCTGGGGTTAGCGGGCTGGGGGATGCGCGCGCAGCGGCGATCTGTGCGGCTGTTGGCGCATCTGGCTTTTGTGGGTACGGCGCTGGCTTTGCTGCTGCATCGCTTTGCGGGGTTTAACAATCCAATGGTATTTGCTTCGCAAGCTTTGTCGGCCGATGCGCTACCGTTTGCGTTGTATTTAAACTTAGATAAGCCGCTGATTGGTTTTAGTTTGTTGCTGATTTTTCCGCTGTTGGCGCAGCGGATGAGCATCCAGAAAACACTGGGCGCGGCGATGGTTTCGCTGATTGCGGCCATGGCTGTAATGGTGCCGTTGGCAATCAGTTGGCATGTTGTGGCATGGCAGCCCAAGTGGCCAGAGATGACTGCGCTATGCTGTTGAATAATTTTTTGCTGGTGTGTATGGCCGAAGAAGTGTTTTTTCGCGCGTATATACAAGGCCATTTAAGTCGCTGGCTGGCGCATTGGCCTTATGGCGCGGCGATTGCAGTGTGTTTGGCGGCATTGTTATTTGGCTTGGCGCATATGGCGGGCGGTTGGCCTTGGGTGGTATTGGCCACCATTGCCGGTGTGGCGTATGGCGTGGCTTATCGTTATGGCGGTTTGCTGGCGGCGATGCTAGCGCATTTTGGCCTCAATGCGCTGCATTTTACTTTGCTGACTTATCCGATGCTGCGCAATTAAAACTCATCCCTAGGCCATGATGCGCAGTAGATGCACCAGCATCGTGGCGCTTTGCTCCAGCGCGGCAACGCACCAGTTGCTGACCGCCATATGGGCAGGGCGAATCCATAGATCGCCCGGTCTTTGTAGCGCCACCCATAAAAAATACCCGACACCGAGCCAGCAGCCACGATAAATTAAATGCTCCATTAGGCCGTCAGCTTTGAAAATATTCAAAGAGAATTTTTTTGCGGATGGGCCAGAGCAATGGCACGCCCGATGGGGTGAGTAAGTCGCCAATAATGTGCGAAAAATAGCCGATGACCAAGGGCAAAACCGGGATGTTTTGCTGCTCGCGATAGGTGAGCAACAGCCAAATAATCAGCGCGACCATCAAAAAAGAATGCGTAAAGCCGCGATGACCAAACACTTTGGCAATCGGTATCGATATATACGGCACGATACGGCCAAAAGTCGATTTGGGATGATCCAAATCGGGCAGTAGGCCGGCTGCGCCAGCGAGGGCGACTTCATGCACTTGCGGCATCCGCTGCAAAATGCCAACACTGCAGGCCACCATCATCAAGGCGGCAAATGCAATGTGGGTCCGGGCCATCATGGGTAATACCTTGCAGAGCAAACGATGGGTGCCATACCGATATATGGTATTGGCATGAAACCCTTGTAAACAAAGGGGGCTGTGAAGATACCAGAAAAACTAAGCCTTGGTATAAGAAAATGCAAGGGGTTTCACGTTTGGCTTACCGCACTTACAAATGGCTTTCTATCGCTAGACTGCTTGACTGATTAATCCGCCGATTTGACTGCCTTGTGTGCGCAAAGTTCGCCGTGAAAGAGGCGTTTTTTATGCTGCAATGGCAATTGGGCGGCGGTTGCGGCCGATTGGCTGCCCCGCGTCATCTTGGGCGCGCCATTTAATCCAAAAATCCGGCATTTCAAGCGCCAAAACTTCGCTTTATCGCAAATTTACGCAGCAGTACCCAAACGGCATACAGTATCCATCTCTGTTTTGAATTGAGAACGACCATGTTGCCAGTCACCTTACAGCAAGTGAATAAACGCTATCAGCTCGACAGTGTGGCAGTGCCCGCTTTGGCCGATATTAATTTAGAGATTTTGCCGCAGCGGTTTACGGTGCTCTCCGGCCCGTCGGGTAGCGGTAAAACCACCTTGTTGAATTTAATTGGCTGCATTGATTTGCCCGATAGCGGCCAGATTACGGTGGCCGGCGAAAACGTGCAGCAACTGAGCGACTCGGCCTTGGCGGACTTTCGTTTGCGCCATATTGGTTTTGTGTTTCAAAACTTTAATTTATTGCCGGTGTTATCAGCGTTTGAAAACATCGAATACCCTTTGCTGTTGGCCAAAGTGGCGCGGCCAGCGCGGCATAAACGGGTAAAAATGCTGCTCGACGCCGTGGGTTTGAGTGAAAAAAGCCAGCATTTACCCGGCCAGCTCTCGGGCGGGCAACGGCAAAGGGTGGCGATTGCGCGCGCTTTGGCCACGCAGCCGCAGTGGGTGTTGGCCGATGAACCAACGGCCAATTTAGATAGCCATACTGGCGCGTCGATTATTGCGCTCATGCGGCAAATGCAGCGCGAGTTGGCGGTGTCGTTTATTTTTTCTTCGCACGACCCACAGGTTTTGGCCGCAGCGGATGATGCGGTGCTGATTCGGGATGGGCGTATTGTGGCGATTGAACGCAAAATGGCGGTGGCATCATGAGTGTTATAACGTTAGCGCTGAGAAATTTACTACGCAATCGTCGTCGCTCTTTAACCACCTTATTGGCGATGATGATTGGTGCGGTGGCGATTTTGTTGTTTGGCGGTTATAGCGGCAATATCAATTTGGGTTTGCAAACCAATTTTGTGCGCAGCGCTGGGCATTTGCAGATTCAGCATCAGGATTATTTTTTATACGGCAGCGGCAATCCAGCGGCGTATGGCATTAAAAACTACGCCAGTTTGATTGAAGTGCTACGCAACGATCCAGAACTCAAGCCACTGCTCACCGTGGTGACACCAACGCTCAGCCTAGGGGGTATTGCTGGCAACTTTAGCGCTGGCGTGTCGCGCACGGTGATCGGTACTGGGGTATGGGTGAGCGATCAAAATCAAATGCGCCGCTGGAATGAATATGACTTCCCCGGTGAGGCCAAAACGCTGGCCTTAACCGGCACAGCGGGCAATGCGGTGGTGATTGGCAATGGCGTAGCGCGGGTGTTGCAATTATGCGCGCCATTGCAGCTCAAAAATTGTCCCGCCAGCCAAGCCAAAGTCAACGCTGGCCCAGCGGCACCCGATGATATCAGCGCCTTGTCGCAACAAGCACATGCCGAAAATCCAAAGCAACAATCCAGCGCTGTACCGCAAATTGAGTTGCTGGCCGCCAATGTGCACGGCGCGCCCAATGTCGCGACTTTGGCGGTGGTGAAAGCGCAAGGCTTTGGGGTCAAAGAGCTGGATGACATTTCAATGATGCTGCATTTGCCGCAGGCGCAGCAATTGGTGTACGGCCAAGAAACGCCGCAAGTGACGGCGATTGTGTTGCAGCTTAAACACAGCGCTGATTTAGCTAAAGCGCAAGCGCGCATCAATACGCTATTGACGAGCACACTCAAAGATCAGCCTTTGGCGGTGTATGACTATGCCACGCTTAATCCTTCGTTTGGCCAAATTACCGGCATGTTTACCGCGATTTTTAGTTTTATTTCGCTGCTGATCGGGGCGATTGTGCTGTTTACCGTTGGCAATACCATGAGCATGGCGGTGATGGAGCGCACGGTGGAAATCGGCACGCTGCGGGCAATGGGCGTGCGGCGTAATGGCATTTGGTGCTTGTTTGTTTGCGAGGGCGCTTTGCTGGGGCTGATTGGCGCGATTTTCGGGGTGTTGCTGGCGCTGTTATTGGCATGGGGCATCAATCACGCTGGTTTAACTTGGCTGCCGCCGGGCAATACTGAGCCGGTGCCGCTGACGGTACGGGTGTGGGGCGAAACGCGAATGCTGCTTAGCACTGGATTGATGTTGGTGGTGTTGGCCGCCATCTCGGCTTGGTGGCCAGCGCGCCGTGCTGCCAGAATGAATATTGTCGATGCACTGCGCCATGTGTAAGTCGCCATGGGTAAACCGTCATGTGTAAATGTCAGAAGGAGAGAATGATGCGACATAAGTATTTATCTGCGCTGTTATTGGTTGCGCTCGGGTTGTTGTTTTTGGCGCATAACTTTGGCTTTTTACCCAGCTTTGGCCAAATGTGGGCGCTGTGGTGGCCCTTGGTGCTGATTATTGTCGGGGTGAATTTATTGTTTCGCCGCCCGAAAAACAAGGACGACAAAGATGAGTAATGCCATGCAGCAAAGCTGGGCGACGATGCCCGCAGCAAGTGAACGCGCGGCTAATAACACCGCCCAGCGCGCTCTTAAAACGCGCTACCGGCTATGGAGTGCGAGTCTGTTGCTGGCCTGCTGCGCCGCAGTGGGCGCGGCACCGAGTGCGCAGCAAATCTTAAGCGCCAGCGACGCAATTCGAAATCCTGAGCAACCCTTTGGCGTCACCAGCACCTTGATTGAATATCGCAACGGCAAGCAAGTCGAAACCAGCACCTTGGCGGTGTATGCGCGCGCTGATTCGCAGAGTGGGCAGTTTCGTAATTTAATTCGCTTTGTCGCGCCGCAGCGCGATGCCGGTAAATTGCTGCTGAAAAATGGCAATGATTTATGGCTATATGATCCATCCAGCAAAGCCAGTATTCGCATTTCGCCGCAGCAGCGTTTGCTGGGCCAAGCGGCCAATGGCGACGTGGTCACGGTGAATTTGGCGGTGGATTACACCGCCAGCTTGGTCGGTGAAGAAACAATTGCCGATGGCGAGCGACAAAATCGCGATACGTATTTGCTCAAACTCAATGCCAAAACCCCGGATGTGACGTATCACCGCATCGATTACTGGATTGATCGCCATAATAATCAGCCAGTGAAAGCCAAATTTTATTCCAGTAGCGAGCATTTATTAAAAACGGCGTATTACCGCCGCTTTCAAAAGCAGCTTGGTGTGTCGCGCCCCACCGAAACAGTGATTATTGATGGGCTCGATCCGCAGTGGGTGACGGTGCTGCGTAGCAGTGATTTTGCCTTTCGCGACGTGCCCGAGAGCTGGTTGCAGCGGGATTTTTTGCCCCGCTTTAAGGCCGAATGATGGCGCACTGGCATGGGGTGAGCGACACTCGCGTAATGCCGTCGACGCTGGGCCGCGAAGCGCTGGCGCAAAAGCAATCTAGCATGGCGGGAATGGTGGCCGCGCTTATCGCGCTACTTGCTAGCCCGTGCTGGGGTGATGATGCCGATGCGCTGTCTTTAGCCGATCAAGCAGCGCAGCCAGCGGTGGCGAGATCGGATTGGCAGATTTTTTTACTGAGGGTATGCTGGGGCATGTGAATCGGCGTGTGCCTTTGGACGATATACGCATTAGTCGTGCCTCGGTGGATGTGTTGCTCGATACGGCGATTAATCCCGAATGGCGATTTACACTGGCCAACCGCGCGGATTGGCTGGGGCAAGATGGGCAGTATGAGGTGGTGAATACCTTTAAAGAAGTGTATGTCAGCTGGCAGGCGCAGCCCAATGCTGCGCTCGATCTGGGGCGAATTAATCAGCGCAATGGCGTCGCCTTGGGCTACAACCCGACTGATTACTTTAAAGTCGGCGCTTTGCGCTCGGTGGTGTCGATTGCGCCAGCAAGTTTGCGCGAAAACCGCCTTGGCGTGGGCATGTTGCGCGGGCAATGGGTGTGGGAGGGCGGCGCAGTCAATGCCGTGTTTGCGCCTAAATTGGCAGATCAGCGGCAAAGCGCAGCGTTTTCGCCCGATTGGGGCGCGAGTAATCCGGTGTCGCGTTTTCTGTTGACCAGTAGTGTGCAAGTGTTGCCGGGCTTTGCGCCGCAGTTTTTACTCTTGGGTGAGCAAGGGAAGTCGCCGCAGGTGGGGATGAATGCATCGGTTTTGGCGGGTGACGCTTTAACCCTCTACGCCGAATACAGTGGCGGGCGCAGCGCGGCCTTGTTGCCCGCTGCGCCAGTGGCGTGGCATTCGCGCTGGGCCGCTGGTGGCACGTATACCTTTGCTAATAATCTCTCGCTGAGTTTGGAGTACCACTACGATGGCGCGGCGCTCAATCAAAGCCAATGGCGCGCTTTGTGGCTTAATCCCGCTGATTATTGGGCGTATCGCAGTGCGGTGTTTAATGCGCAAAGCCTGCCTACGCAGCAGGCGGCCATGAGTTTTTTATTACCTGGCGCGATGCTGGATTCAAGGCTTTGGATTTAAATTGGATGCTGCGGCGCGACTTAGTCGATCAAAGCTGGCAAAGCTGGTTAGAAGCGCGTTACCATTTTGAGCACATGGATTGGGCGCTGCAATGGCAGTATCAAAACGGCGCGCCGGGCAGTCAATACGGCGCGTTGCCACAACGGCATAGCCTACAAGCTGTGGTGAAATACTTTTTTTGAGTGATCGATGGATGCAGCCACAACACAAAACAATGACGTGCCGCTACCGAAAGGACTTGCCGATTTTACTCTTGGTGAATGCGCTGATTGCGGTGCTATTGACCTTGATCGACGAGCGAACTGCGCTGATCGATAATCTAGTGATTTCCAACTGCATCGGTTTTTGTATTTGGTTGTGTAATTGGGCGCTGGATCGCATTACGGGTGAGGCTTGGCCACGGCCTTGGCGAATGTTGATCAGTACGCCGCTGGGTTTGCTGGCGGGCTTTATGCTGGCCGCGGCATTCGGCGCGTCCAATGTGATTGCCATCTTGCTGGATGCGCCCAGCCAAGCTTGGCGCTGGGTGGCGATTGCGGTACTGATTTCAGGGTTTGCCAGTGCCTTTTTTTGGCTGTTGTTTCGCGCCCAGCGTGATCGGGCCGAGTTGGAAGTGCAGCGCCGTCACGCCGCCGAGGCGCAGCAAGCGCAAACCGCCGCGCAATTGGCGATGCTGCAAGCGCAAATTGAACCGCATTTTTTATTTAATACGCTGGCCAATTTACACAGCCTGATTGCGCGTGACCCCGCTTTGGCGCAAACCATGCTCGAGCATCTGAATGATTATTTGCGCGCCAGCTTAAAGCGCACTCGGCAATCGGCAACCAGCTTGGCCGAGGAGCTTGATTTGGTGGGCGCGTTGCTGGCGATTAATCAGATTCGTTTGGGGGCGCGTTTAAGCTATCAAATTCGCGTGCCCGCTACTTTACGCGGGGCGCAGTTGCCGCCGTTACTATTGCAACCCTTGGTGGAAAACGCTTTGCAGCACGGCATTGAACCAGCCATTACCGGCGGCGTGATTGAGATTGAAGCCGAGCAAATCGGCACGCAATTGTGCCTACGGGTGATCGATAGTGGTTTGGGTTTGAATCTGAATGCGCCAACTAAAAGCGGTATCGGTTTAGCCAATGTACGCGATAGGTTGATGTATTTGTATGGTAGCCAAGCTACACTGAGTGTCGCTAGCAATACCCCTTGTGGGGTGGTGGCCGAATTGCGGATTCCTTTTGCTGAGTAGTTGGGTTTTTAGCTGTCATCCCACGCCATCCTATTTGTAGGCGCACGAACTGAGGTCAATTTTAACGATGCCAACTGCCCTGATTGCCGATGACGAGCCGCTATTAATGGCGGCGTTTGCCAGTCGCCTGGCCGTAGTGTGGCCGCAATTACAGATTGTGGCGCAGGCCAAAAATGGCGTTGAAGCGGTGGCGCTACTGAGCCAATGGCAGCCGGATTTTGCTTTTTTGGATATTCGGATGCCGGGACTCAATGGCTTGCAAGTGGCGGCCACTTGGCGCGATACGCGGGTGATTTTTGTCACCGCGTATGATGAATACGCGGTGGCGGCCTTTGAGCAATCGGCGGTGGATTATTTATTAAAACCAGTCAGCGAAGCGCGGTTGGCGCAATGCGTGCTGCGCTTGCAGCGCGAAGCCAAACCCAGTGTTGATTGGAGTCAGCTCAGTCGTGAGCTGATTGCGCCCGCGCCACCGAGCTATTTGCAATGGCTTACTGCCAGCCTAGGCGACAGCACTCGGCTGATCGCGGTGGATGAAGTGCGCTATTTTCAGGCCACCGATAAATACACCGAAGTGGTGACGGAGAGCGGGCGGTTTTTAATTCGCACATCGCTCAAAGACTTATTACCGCAACTCAATCCGCAATACTTTGCTCAAATTCACCGCAGTTATTTGGTGAGTTTGCCCGCCATCGCCAAAATCGAAAAAGACCTACTCGGCCGCCAGCAAATCTATCTAAAAAACAATTTCGCCATCTTGCCACTCAGCCGCAGCCACGCCGCACAGTTTAAACAGATGTAGGTATAGGCGGCAGGCTTTTTTTTTGAGTAAGCAGCTTGGGGTGATACCTGCTCAGTAAAATGAATTCCTGTGGCATTCGTTGACTCCTGCGCCTTGATCTGCGTGTGCAAACCCTGCAGGTTTGCACACCCTACGATGATTACGTTTTGCGCTGCTGCCGTTGGCGGTTTGCTTTCCCGATGATCGTCATGCATTGTGTTTTGTAGGGTGTGCAAATTTTAATTTGCGCACGCGGTGAATCGGTTGTGAGTTTGTTTTTCGGTGTAATACGGCGGTGAAGATTTTGTATCTTGTATCATGGGCGCCATGAATCTAGTACTTTGATTTGTGTGTGCAAACTTTGCAGGGTTGCACACGCCGATTACGCTCTGAGCCCGTCCCATTTGATGGCATGGTCGGTGGGGTATGGCTTGCTGGCTTTTTGAGAATGTCTTGTCTAGGGCAATACCTGCTTATAAAAATCGCGAAAGTAAGCGATCAACTCGGATTCGCGATAGGCGAGTGAGGAGTTTTTTTACTTTTTCTGGGTAGTCGGCCAAGGTTTCTAGCTCGGTATAACTCGCGATGCGGCGGGTGTGTTGGCGGATTTGTTGCAGTTCGGCCGCGGTGCTGGTGCTGAGCTCGCCTTGTGGGTCGTGAATTAAGAGCGCGTTTTCTAAATCTAAATTAAACGCCCGTGGGTTGAGATTATTGCCGGTGAGCAATTGATAATCATCGTCCACCCAAATGCCTTTGAGGTGAAAACTATGGCCGATGTCGTGCCACAGTAAAATATTTAATTGCCCAGTTTGCATGGCTTTGTGCTGCACTTTGGCAAAGCGGCGCAAATTGGCTTCGTATAAATACGGTAGCGCGCCGATGGTTTTAAATGGCTCGCTCGGCGGAATGTAAAAATCGTTCGCCGTTTTGTCGCCAATGATTAAATCAATTTGCACGCCTTTTTTAATTAGGCTATTGAGCGCCTTGGTGACGCTGCGTGGCAAATTAAAATACGGCGTGCAAATGACGATTTTGCGCTCGCTGGCACTGATCAATTTTAAAATCAAACGATTAAGCGGATTGCGCTGGCCAACGCCAACCCAAGGCGTGATTGCCAGTCCTGTTTCGGTATTGCTGCTGCCTTGCAGTGAATAGCGCGCCGCTTTTAAGTGCTGGCGGCAATGCCGAATTTCGCTGCGAATGGCTTTGGTACTGGGAATATTGGGCCGATCAAGGCGATGCACTGCGGTTTGGCTCAGTAGCGCCGTTTGAAAAAACTGCACCATGCTCTCGGCCAGCGCTGGGTTGTGCAGCACATGGTAGCGATCGTAGCGATAGCGATCGCCAACGTGTAAATACACATTATTCAGGCTCGCGCCGCTATAGATTACCGTGTCGTCAATCACAAAGCCTTTTAGATGCAACACGCCAAGTAATTCGCGGCTTTGCACCGGCACGCCATAAATCGGCACTTCGAGGTGGTGTTGCTGCGCACGCTGTTGATACCAAGCGGCGTTGCCCAATTCGGCCTTGGCACCAATCAGGCCGCGCTGTGCGCGATGCCAATCGACCAAAACGGCGATTTCCAGCTGCGGCTGCCGCGCTTTGGCGGCATAGAGCGCCGACAAAATCAGATCGCCTGCGGCGTCGTTTTGTAAATACAAGGCGGCAATGTAGATGCGGCGTTGTGCTTTGGCGATGTGCTCGAGCAATTGCTCACGAAATTGAGTGCTCGAAGCTAAAGCTTCAAAGGTGTGAGCCGATTGGGCAAAGCGCGGTAAGGCACTTAAAAAAAGCGCGAGGAGATTCAAACAAAATGCGAGCCTAAATTTAAAGCGATATTGCTGCAATATGGGGCTGATTACTGTAAATGCAAGATGCCTTCATCGTCGCTTGCCATTTTAAAGCCAGCACGACGGAGTAAGCTGCGCACTTAAAAACCTTTTGACGCAGAGTCGCCAAGACGCTGAGAAAGGCCAATTCAGAGCTCAAGTCGGTAGCAAAAAAAACGCAGCCCATTGATGGCTGCGTTGTGGATTTGATTTGATTGATTGGTCCGAATGGAGCCTACTAATTAATTTTTATCGACGCGCTGCAAGTCGCTCAGTGCGCCCGCTTGCCCGATTTTTGCGCTGAGGTCAGCGAGCTCTTGTTCAATATCGATGCCGTGTTGACTCAGCCATTGTGGGTGGTAGTAAGAATGCGCGTAGCGGTCACCGCTATCGCACAAGACGCTGACAATGCTGCCCGCTTCGCCACGCGCTTGCATTTGGTGGGCCAGCGCTAACACGCCGATCCAGTTGCAACCGGTCGATCCGCCAACACGGCGCCCCAGATAATTCGATAACCAATGTGTTGCCGCCAAGCTCATCCGGTCGGGCACTTTAATCATGCTGTCAATCACGTGCGGCATAAATGACGCTTCAACACGCGGGCGGCCAATGCCTTCGATTTTAGAGCCTTGCTGCAAGGTGTGGTCTGTGCGGCCACTGCAAAAAGCATCAAAAAACACCGAGTTTTCTGGGTCGACGCAGGCAATTTGCGTGGCATAACGGCGATAGCGCACAAAGCGGCCCAAGGTGGCGCTAGTGCCGCCAGTGCCCGCGCTGGCAACGATCCAACGTGGAATCGGATGACGCTCTAAGCTCATCTGCGCAAAAATCGATTCCGCGATATTGTTATTGGCACGCCAATCGGTAGCCCGCTCGGCATAGGTAAATTGGTCGAGAAAGTGCCCTTGTGTTTCGTGAGCCAGGCGCTGCGATTCGGCAATCAATTGCGTTGGGTCGGCCACTAAGTGGCAGCGGCCACCATAAAAAGTAATCGCCGCGATTTTCTCTGGGCTGGTGCTGGCCGGCATTACCGCAATAAACGGTAATTTTAGCAAACGAGCGAAATACGCTTCAGACACCGCAGTCGATCCACTGGACGCTTCGATCACCGTGCTACCGGCATGCAGCCAGCCATTGGTGAGCGCATATAAAAACAAAGAGCGCGCTAAACGATGTTTTAGGCTACCAGTGGGGTGGCTCGATTCGTCTTTGAGGTAGAAATCAATATCGGGGTAAGCGGCCAAATGAATCGGGATTAAATGGGTATCGGCTGAGCGATTAAAGTCAGCTTCAATGGTGCGGATGGCTTGGTGTACCCAATCGCGATTGCTGGTCATGACGATCCTCAAAAAAACAAAAATAGTGCAGTCGATTGTATCGGCAGTTGTACATGCCAGCATCGGGGTATTTGCTTAGCTCGTTTGTTCTGGCGCAAGGATTGTGCTGCAAGCTTTGGGGTATCAGGCCCTAGCAACCATATGGCATGGCGCTGGATTAAATACCCCTGTTTAATAGCTGATGTTCAGCTTACGTGTTAAGGATTTGAAGTGTCTGCCGCACAATTGTTTACAGCCGTATTTGGTTACGGGACACGTTACACCTCAGCCTAGTCTGTTACCGCATTAAGCGCGCGTCCCAAAAACAATCGTTGTCTGACTCTTAGCAAAATAGCAAGTAATGCAAAGTATTGAACAAGCATCCTCCAATAGAATTCGTTCGCCGTTGCGCGCAGTCATGATGTGCTGACCGCACCCAGCTGCTAAGGACCTCGCTACGCCAGCTTTGTGCTGGGCGATATGGCCTAGGGATGAGCGCAATGCCAAGGCAATGTGATCGCCACAATAAAAATCAAATCAAAGAGGCAAATACCAATGAACCTTGAGCAGAGTACCCACGTTGAACGCGAGCTTATCGATGATAAATTGGTTCACTTTAATTCAAACAATGTCTCTTTTAATCAAAAAGACGCATTTATAGACTTGTCGTTTTCACTCAAGAATGATGCCGGTGAGCTGGTTGGCGGAATCAATTGTGTGCTGTATTGCTGGCATGTTTTATATGTTGATATTTTATTCGTTGATGAGTCTCATCGAGGAAAAGGCTATGGCAAGTTACTGCTGCAGCAGGCCGAAAACGCAGCAAGACAGCAGGGTGGCTACATGGCTCATCTGGACACATTTGATTGGCAAGCTAAAGCATTTTATACCAGTGCCGGTTACGAGGTCTTTGGTCAGCTAGAGAATTGCCCGCCCGGCCACACTCGATTTTATATGAAGAAAACGCTTCAGCCATAAATGCCTACCCTCAGTAAGAATCGGTGAGATATGTTGACCAAGGCCCAGCATGTAAGCGAGAAAAAGTGAAAATTGAACGCTAAGCTGATGGATTAATTGCATAAGGAGCTACTCGTGAATGAGATATCTGCAATAGCAACGGTGGCGGCAATTTCTGCTGTGGGGATTTTAAGCCCAGGGCCGGATTTTATTGCCGTTTCCTATACGGCGGTGACGGGCAATCGAAAATTAGCCGCATTGGTGGCCGCAGGCGTCGTGCTAGGAAATGGTATTTGGGCGGGAGCTGCGCTGCTTGGGGTTGGGCTGTTATTTGAATTATTTCCGTCGATGTTCTTGGCGATCAAATTCGCTGGCGCCGTTTATCTGATGTGGCTGGGCTATAAACTGTTGAAAAATGCGCGCACGCCATTGCCAGAAGGGGGCAGTACCGAGAACGCTCATTTGCTGGCCGCATTCACTAAAGGCCTATCCACCACAATGGCCAATCCAAAAGCGGCGATTTACTATGCGTCTGCATTATCTACTGCTGCGCCGTCTGGTGCTGGCTGGCCATTACTTTTTGGCATGCTACTTGCGGTTGTCGTTGTCGCAACATTATGGTTTTCTATGGTGATATTTGTTCTTTCCAATCAAAGAGCGTCTTTAATTTTTAGAAAAATGAAGTTGTATTTCGAATCATTTTTTGGTGTGTTATTGCTGTTTTTTGGTTTGAAGCAATTTTTATCAAGGTAGTTTCGAAAGCATTGGGCTTTGCAAGCGCAGCGCCCATATAAAAATGTCTGCTCTGGGGTGGGTGCCGTAGCTCAAGTCGGCCATTAACAAACGGTTGCAGGCAGGCGCAATAAATAAAAGGAAATAAATGGAGATTCGTAGATTTCAGGTTGGGGATGAGATTGCTTTGTTTCGTGTGTTTTTATCAGCAGTGCATGAAGTGGCATCGCGCGACTATACGCAAGAACAAATTCAAGCATGGGCTCCAGTAGATATTGACCTCAAGCTATGGGCCAATCATATCCAAGCTTTACAGCCATTTGTCGCTACGATTGATAATGCAATAGTTGGATATGCAGACATCCAAGCTAACGGTTATATCGATCATTTCTACGTGTCAGGCAACCACACACGAAAAGGTATCGGAACCTTTTTGATGAATCGTATTCATGAAGAGGCAATGTTATTAAACGTGAGTGAATTAACGTCTGACGTGAGCAAAACGGCAGAACCCTTCTTTGTATTTCACGGTTTTCATGTCAAACAGCGAAAATGCCCAGTTTGTCGCGGTGTAATGCTACAAAATGCATTAATGCTTAAAGAAATAATCACTTGTTAATGCCCGCGCAGAGTCATGCTGTATGTTTACCACGCCCAGAGAACTTGTTGATAAGCATCTATGTCAGAGTGCATCGCATTCCTGACGTCCTCGATGGTCGCGAGCCAAATGATGAAACTGTTTGTTTTTGTTTTTGCACTCGATGCGCTCGGGCCGGTTTTTCATCTTCCTACTGGCGGCCGCGGCACAGCATCAACGCCAAACCAAAGTCAAAACATCACCGTTAGATTGGCAACTCTTTTTGCTCAACCACTCCTTGGTTGACGTTGACGCTGATTTTTTCGTCGGCAAATTGCACATTGAGTGTGTCACCGGCGCGCACTGCGCTGGCTTGGCGAACGAGGGTGCCATCGGTTCGGCTCACCAGTGCGTAGCCGCGCGCTAACACCCGTTTGCGGATTCCATGGGGCGAGTTTGAGCGTGGCTTGCTCGATTTGCTGGCGCTGGCTTTGAATTTGTCCGTGCATAGCGCGCTGCAAGGCTGCGCGCAATTGCGCTAGGCGCAGTTGTTGGCGTTGCAGATTGGGAGCTTGATGCTTCAGGCGCAACGACAGGCGGCTGAGCGCTTCTTGCCGCTCAATCAGTTGGCTGTGAAAACGATGCGTAAATCGGCTGCGTAGTAATTGCAGCTGTGCTTGCTGGCGGGCGAGTTTCTGCCCCGGATGCTGTAGGCGGCGACCGAGCTGATCGACTTGCAGCATTTTATTGTGTAGCTCGCGCTCAAATGCCCGAACCAATCGTTGCTGCTGGTGGTGTAATAAATTGAGGAGTTCTTGCCGATTGCGGCTCACCAGTTCAGCGGCCGCAGTTGGGGTAGGGGCGCGCAAATCGGCGGCAAAATCGCAAATGGTAAAGTCGGTTTCATGGCCAACGCCGCTCACTACCGGCATATTGCACGCGGCGATGGCGCGGGCGACGACTTCTTCATTAAACGACCATAAGTCTTCTAAGCTACCGCCACCGCGACACACAATCAGTACGTCAACTTCGTCGCGCTGGCTGGCGGTGCGAATGGCATTGGCAATTTGCGGCGCGGCATCCAGCCCTTGCACTGGGGTTGGGTATAAAATCACTGGTGTATTCGGTGTGCGGCGCGCCAGCGTCGCCAGCACATCGCGCAGCGCAGCGGCCGCCGGCGAGGTGACAATGCCGATGGCCTTGGGGTAGTGCGGCAGTGGGCGTTTATTGTCTTGATCAAACAAGCCTTCGCCAGCGAGTTGCTTTTTAAGCGCTTCAAAGCGCTCAAACAAGGCGCCCAAACCCGCTGGGCGCATGGCTTCAATGGTGAGCTGAAAATCGCCGCGCGCTTCGTACAAAGTCACAATCGCCCGCGCCTCAACTTGCAAGCCTTCGCGCGGTTGAAAATCGAGTAAACCCGCCCGATTGCGAAACATCACACAGCGCACCTGCGCGCCAGCATCTTTAAGGCTGAAGTAGCAATGCCCTGAATCGTAACGCTTAAAATTAGAAATCTCGCCAACCACCCAAAGTTGCGGCAGGCCAGTCTCTAAAAGCGTGCGTACTTTTCTATTCAGCTGCGTGACAGAAAATACAGCACTTTGTGCTATTGACAAATCAGTTTTCACGCGAATCCAGCCTTAATTAATCCACAAAATCGCCAATCTAAGCCACTTGGCATAATGTTTTAAAGTTGTAGTTTATTTGATGGTGTTAAGTTGTTGATTTTTATCTATTAATTGTTTTTGCCTAAAATCTAGGCAAACTAAACAAATCAAACTAAAACCACGCTTTTGGCCCCGTTTTTAGCACTTCCCCACAAAATTGTCCACAGAAACTGAGGATTAAAAACGGACTACATTTTGTCAATAAAGTGCTTGCTGAACCGAATCTTTCAGCTGATTCCAATGCTTAGATCTGCATTTTAACAAGACTTGAGGCGTTCTCATTCAATTTGGCTCAGCAGTACGCTCAATTTTAAAGCCCAACGCACGCTGTATTTTGCGTTAGGACTGCGTGTATTTAGGGTGGGGGCCGAGTTTGGCCATCCGCTAATGCGGGTTTGGCCAAGTTGGCGTCGGATGCGGTTAGCTGAAGTTGGGTTTGAATAATTTACTGTAGACATGCTGCAAATGCGTGCGCATGGCTTGGCGGGCGGCGTTGGCGTCGCGATTTACTAATGCTGCGGTGATGTTTTGATGGTCAAGCAGCATTACTTCCGATACGTCATCAGCGCAAAGTGCTTCAAAACGGGTAAATATCGCGCTGTAACGTTGATTCCATAAGTCTTTGAGTATTTTTTCTAAAATCGTATTGCCAGTGAGTTCGCCAATTAAAAAGTGAAACTTCATGTCTAAATCATGAAATTCACTGCTGTCTTTGGCGTTGTCTTGCATTTGCTGCATCACTTGCTGCAGCGCTAATAATTGCGCGTCACTGGCATTGATGGCGGCCAGTGCTGCGAGTTCACCTTCGATGAGCTCTCGGGCCTTAAGTAATTCTTCAACGCTGATTTCATCAAATTCATTCGGTTCGGCTTGGGCGGGTAGTAAATTTTTAACAAAAACGCCATTGCCGGTTCGAATATCGACCCAGCCTAAGATCTCCAAAACGATTAAAGCTTCGCGTACCGATGAGCGACTCACGCCCAGTTGCTGGGATAAGTCTCGCTCGGCAGGTAGCGCTTGTCCGGCAATGAATTTGCCGTCTTTGATTTGTTGAATCAATAGCTTAGAGATTTTTTGGTACAGTCGTTCTGCTTTAATAATAGGTAATGGCATTTACTTCTCCGTCGCGCGAATGCTTTGGCTGCTCCTTGTGGAGTCGGCGCCACTGTATCGATAAAACAAGTGGGATCCACTAGAGGATATCCCTTACTTGCGGTGAGTGTTCGAATCATTATAATCGATTTCATTGAAAATTGGTCTGACCACTAGGCCATCAGGCTATTTAAAGGAGTGCAGTAATGAAGATGACTTTTCGTTGGTACGGCGCAAGCGATCCGGTTTCTCTGGAATATATCCGTCAAATTCCTGGTATGGATGGCATTGTCTCTGCGGTGTACGACATTCCTGTTGGCGAAGTTTGGCCAGTCGAAAATATTCAAAAGCTCAAACAAACCATCGAGTCGCACGGCCTTAAATTTGAAGTGATCGAAAGCGTGCCAGTGCACGAAGACATTAAATTGGGTAAACCGAGCCGTGATCGTTTGATTGCCAATTACGCCCAAACATTACGCAATTTGGCGCAGTGCGGCTTAAAAGTGGTTTGCTACAACTTTATGCCGGTGTTTGATTGGACGCGCACTACGCTCAGCATGCCTTTGCCCGATGGTTCAAATACCTTGGCGTTTAGCGTGGCTGAAGTGGCCCAGATCGATCCAGACCAAGGGATTTCTTTGCCGGGTTGGGATAGCAGCTACACCCCAGCAGAGCTCAAAGCGCTATTGGCTGAATACGCCCCCATTGATGAAGAAACCTTGTGGGCGCATTTGAGCTACTTCTTGCACGGCATTATTCCGACGGCCAGCGAAGTGGGCATCAAAATGGCGATGCATCCCGATGATCCGCCGCGCCCAATTTTTGGCTTGCCGCGCATTATTAAAAACCGCGCAGACTTGCAACGCTTATTGGCGATGATTGATACGCCAGCCAATGGCTTAACGCTGTGCTCAGGCTCTTTAGGCGCCGATTGCAATAACGATATTGTGGAATTGGTTCGTGAATTTGCCGGACGTGGCCGCATTCATTTTGCGCATTTACGTAATGTCAAAGTCAATGCCGCTGGCGACTTTCACGAAACCAGCCACAAATCGAGCGATGGCTCTTTAGATATGGGGCAGATTGTTCGTGCTTATTTTGAGGCGGGTTTTGAAGGCTATGTGCGTCCAGACCATGGCCGAATGATTTGGGGTGAAACCGGCAAGCCTGGTTACGGTTTATATGATCGCGCCTTGGGTGCGGTGTATTTGAATGGCTTATGGGAAGGGATTGAAAAAGCCAAACAGGAGCAAGCACAATGAAATTGCCATTTGAAATTGATTTAAACAATAAAGTTGCGGTCGTAACCGGCGGCGCAGGGGTGTTATGCGCTGAATTGGCTGCGGCCCTTGGCCAAAAATGGCGCAAAAATTGCCATTTTGGACTTGAACCCAGTAGCGGCAGAAGCCGCAGCACAGCAAATTCGTGATTTAGGCGCAACGGCGATTGGCGTGGCGTGCAATGTGTTGCAGCGTGAATCACTCGAGGCCGCTGCGGCGCAGGTGTTGGCTGAGTTGGGCCCTTGTGATTTATTACTCAATGGCGCTGGCGGCAATCACCCTAAAGGCACCACGGGGCAAGAATTTTTGGATGTTGATCGTTTAGACGACCCAGAATTGACTAGCTTTTTTGATCTTGATCCTGCTGGCGTTGAGTTTGTGTTTAACCTCAATTTCCTCGGTACTTTGCTGCCAACGCAAGTGTTTGCGCGGCAAATGCTTGGCCGTAGCGGTTGCAGCATCGTCAATGTTTCGTCGATGAGTGCGTTTTGCCCATTGACCAAAATCCCCGCGTATAGCGCCGCCAAAGCGGCGGTGAGTAACTTTACGCAATGGCTAGCAGTGCATTTTAGTAAAGCCGGTATTCGGGTGAATGCTTTGGCACCGGGTTTCTTTTTGACGCAGCAAAATCACAAAATTATTGATTGATGAACAGAGTGGTGAATTCACCGCTCGCGCGCAAAAAAATCATTCAGCAAACGCCGATGGGCCGTTTTGGTGAATCGCACGAATTGGTCGGTACTTTGCTCTGGCTTGCTAGCGAAGAAGCGTCTGGTTTTGTGAATGGCACGGTAATTGCCATTGATGGCGGCTTCTCGGCGTATTCCGGCGTTTAATTTGTTGCTAGGGGTATTTAGATGCAGCTCTTTTTAGATAAGCCTCATATCTAAATACCCAGTGATTTAAGTTTGAAATTGTAATTATTATGGTTTTGTTGTGTGAGTAAGGTTTGAGATCATCGCTGTCAGCTTGGCGCAGAGCGCGCACGGCACGATGCAGCAACGATTCGCGTTGCGCTTACTTTATGGCAATAAACCCATGCACGGCATTGATCTGGCATACAGCGGGTCAGTCGCAAAAGGAAAGCATGATGAAATCATTTATGGATCAGGATTTTTTGCTCGATACCGGCGTTGCCCAACAGCTCTATCACGACATCGCTGCCGATTTACCGATTATTGACTACCACTCACACCTACCCCCCGATGAAATCGCCAACCGAAAATCGTGGCGCAATATGACCGAGCTTTGGCTGGGTGGTGATCACTATAAATGGCGCTTAATGCGTAGTGCCGGGATTGATGAGTCGCTTATTACTGGCGACGCTGATGACGAAGCCAAATTTAATGCCTTTTGTTCTGCCTTACCGCAAGCGATTGGCAATCCAATTTATCACTGGTCGCATTTAGAACTACGCCGCATTTTTGGCATTGATACCCTAATTAATGCCAAAAACGCACCGCAACTCTGGTCCGACATTAACGCTAAGTTAGCCCAGATGGATAGCTGGTCGATGCTTAAACAGGCCAATGTTGAAATCGCCTGTACCACCGATGATCCGGCGGATGATTTGCTTGACCATCAACACATTGCTAATTCGTCTTTAAATACTCGTGTATTACCGGCGTTTCGCCCGGATAAAGCCATGCGCATTAATGACGCTGGATTTATTGATTATTTAGCGACGTTAAGCCAGTGCAGTGGTGTTGAAATCTATTCATTTAAACAATTAATTACGGCACTGGCACAGCGAATTGAGTTTTTCCATTTGCACGGCGCGCGTATTAGTGATCATGCCGTTGATTTGGCTTTGCCGCATCAAATCATCAGTGATACCGAATTAGAGGTGATTTTCCAGCAGCGCCTGGCCGGTCAATTGCTATCATCCGCCGCGCAATCGCAATATCTATTTGCCATATTGGCGCAATTGGCTCCGCATTATGCCGCCCAGCAATGGACGATGTGTTTACACATTGGCGCGCAGCGCAATAATAACCAACGCCAATTGATACGACTCGGTGCCGATACCGGTTATGACGCGATTTCTGGTATGGATGTTTCATTGGGTTTGGCGCATTTACTCGATACGCTCGATGTCCAGCAATGTTTGCCTAAAACTATGCTGTTTTGTTTAAATCCGAATTTAAATGAAGTGCTATCGACTTTAATGGGTTGTTATCAAGATGGCTCGATTGCCGGCAAAGTGCAATTTGGCCCCGCTTGGTGGTTTAACGATCATAAAGAAGGCAATTTGCAGCAATTTATTACCTTGGCCAATCACGGGGTATTTGGTGCATTTGTGGGCATGGTGACCGATTCCCGTAGTTTTGCTTCTTACCCACGGCATGATTATTTCCGCCGTTTATTGTGCCGCCAAGTTGGCGCTTGGGTGGAATCTGGCGAATATCCACATGACGATGAGGCATTAAGCCAAATTATTCGTGGTGTGTGCTATGACAACGCCAAAAAAATATTTCTCATTATAAAAAATAGTCAATCGCCTGCGATAGATCACTAAGAAAAATTAAATGCAGGTTCGATTGCTGGTTTAGGTTTTAGTTATTTAGATATTTGGAATGGTTTTCTTTAATTAAGGGTGTAATTCAATCATGAAAAAAACATTATTAAATAAAATGATCGCCTCTGCTGTAATTTTAGGGTTTGTTTCTGCGCCAGCAATATCTGCGGTGAGAATGAAATTAAGCCACAATCAAAGTGTTCAGCATCCAGTGCATATCTCGATGCAGTATTTTGCCGAGCGCGCCAAAGTATTATCTAAAGGCGATGTACTTATTCGTATTTATCCTGATGGCTCATTGGGCGATCAAAAAGATTCATTAGAGCAAGTACAAAATGGCGCGATTGCTTTGGCAAAATCCAATGCTTCTGAGCTAGAAGTATTCCACAAGCCATATAGTGTATTTAACTATCCGTATATTTTTAATGATAGCAATCACTTTTACAAAGTATTGTTTAGCCCGATTGGTAAAGATATTTTAGCGTCTTCAGCATCTAAAGGCTTTATTGGAATTGCTTATTACGATGGTGGTGCGCGTAGTTTTTATGCCAAAAAACCAATTAAATCACCCGCCGATTTAAAAGGCATGAAAATCCGCGTGCAGCCAAGTAAAACAGCGATTGAAATGCTCACTGTGATGGGTGCAAACCCAACGCCATTGTCGTTTGGTGAGTTGTATACCTCGTTGCAACAAGGGGTGGTTGATGGTGCTGAAAATAATCCACCTTCATTTACCTTAAATCGCCATAGCGAAGTGGCTAAATTTTTTAGCTTAGACGAACACACTATGGTGCCTGATGTATTGGTGATGTCGACTAAGGTATGGAATAAATTATCGGATGCAAATAAAAAAGCCATTTTACAAGCGGCTGAAGAATCAACCAATAAAATGCGCACGGTATGGGCTGCCAGCGAAAAGGTTGAATTGGATAAAGCTAAAAAAATGGGTGTGAGTGTGGTTGCGGTAGATAAAAAACCATTCCAAGAAGCAGTGAAACCTATTTTTGATAAGCTCAAAGTGAGTGATCCTGCAACTTATGAGCAAGTTGAAAAAATCCGCGCCTTAGGTCGTTAATTTAATAGCGAAGTCAATTGGGGATAAAGCATAAATACTTTAAAGTTTGGATTAAGTATTTTTGTTTTTTTTTTCATCCATTGCTGGATGTAATTAATTACATCTTGCAGTCTAAAATTCTAATTATTTCTTTGTTTTATCGCAATTATTGCAGCGCATAAATCGTTGATGATTATGTGTCGAGAATTAATTATCTCTTGATAAATTGTTTTGTCATTAAGTCGTACGAAGGTTATCTATAAACGTGCGCGTTACGATGAGCTCGATACAGAGACGGGTAATGCCAAGATAAGGTTGTACGGCTAGTTGTAAATATATTTATAAGTGGTTAAGGATAATATTATGGAATTGATTAAACGCTGCTTGGATTATGCTTTATCCAAATTGATTATTTTTCTTTTTTCAATGTTGCTCATTTGTATTATTTGGCAAGTGTTGGCGCGTTGGATGGGGGTGAATAGTACATTTACCGACGAAGGCGCTCGTTTTATTTTTATTTGGGTGGGTTTGTTTGGTGCTTCTTTGGCGCATGGACAGAAACGACATTTGGCGATTGATTTATTAACTAGTCGTTTAAGTGGTCGTCGCAAAGTATGGTCTGATCGATTGATTCATTGCTTAGTGATTGTTTTTTTTCTGTTTCGGTGATGGTAATGGGCGGGTATATGGCCATGCTTAATACCCAAGGCCAAGTGTCTAGTGCGATGCATATCCCGATGTGGATTATCTATTTAGCGATTCCCCTCAATGGTTTAGCCATCACTTTTTATAGCTTGAATGATTTGCTGCAAGCAATGAAAGCGCCACAGTTACAAGGAGCATAATCATGGATTGGTTTGCGCTGTCGGTTTTATTTGGTTTGTTTTTTTGTTTTGATTTTCTTGGGTTTACCCGTTTCATTTGCCATTGGTTTGTCGTCAATTGCCACTTTGGTGTTTGCTGCAGATATTCCGCTGACGTCGAGTTTGATGACCATGGCGCAAAAAATGGCGTCGGGATTAGATAGCTTTGGTTTATTAGCGATTCCATTTTTTTATTCTGGCCGGCAATATTATGAATCGTGGTGGTTTGGCGATTCGCTTGATTAATTTTGCCAAAGTGCTGGGGGGGCGTTTGCCGGGTCCTTTACTGCATTGCAATGTGCTGGCCAATATGATGTTTGGTGCATTGTCTGGCTCGGCTGTTGCATCAGCAGCGGCAGTGGGTGGGGTGATGGCGCCACTACAAAAAAAAGAAGGTTATGATCCGGCGTTTTCGGCGGCGGTGAATATTGCTTCTGCGCCAGTGGGTTTGCTGATTCCACCTTCCAATACCTTTATTGTGTATTCCTTGGTGTCCGGTGGCACGTCAGTCGCTGCGCTGTTTTTAGCGGGTTATTTGCCAGGTATGTTGTGGGGCGGTGCTTTGATGGTGATTGCCGGTTTAATCGCGAGAAAATGCGGTTATGTGGCGGAGCAAAAACCAACATTAAAAGACTTTATTTTTTACGGCAAAGCCGCGATTCCTTCTTTAATGCTGATTATCATCATTATGGGCGGTATTTTGTCGGGTCTTTGCACGCCGACTGAAGCTTCGGCCATTGCCGTGGTGTATTTGCTTGGCGCTGACTTTTTTATACCGCGATTTAAGCCTTAAAGATTTACCCAGCATTATTTTGGAATCGGCCTTGGTGACTTCAATTGTGATGCTATTGATTGGCGTTTCAATGGGGATGAGCTATGCGATGGTATTTACTGATATTCCAGCGACCATTAGTGATGGTTTATTGGCGATCTCGGATAATCCAATCATCATTTTATTAATTATCAATTTGGTGTTTTTGGTGGTCGGTTTCTTTATGGATATGACCCCCGCGATTTTGATTTTTACCCCGATTTTTTACCCAATTGCCGTGGTTGAATTGGGCATGAATCCGATTCATTTCGGGGTCATGATGACTTTTAATCTGTGCTTAGGGATTTGCACACCACCGGTGGGGAGTTCGCTATTTATCGGTTGTTCGGTGGCTAAAGTATCGATCGAAAAAGTCATTAAGCCCTTGTTGCCCTTTATACGGCGCGATTGCGGTGGCGTTGTTGTTGGTGATTTTTGTGCCAGAAGTTTCAATGTTTATTCCTAATTTGTTCGGTTACGAATAATTCAATCTTTAGGTCTACTTCGGCGTGCGGCTGGCCGCCGCCCGAGTTATTCAACATATAAAAGGCCTATAGATATACCCACACTTATATTTATAGCAAGCCCTTGTGCTTGCTTAATTAACGTAGCGTTTTGACGGTATTTGCAGTGCCGTCGATTTGAATGGAAGTGATCTCATTATGAATAAAACAGCACAAGGTATCGCTTTAATCGGCGAATGTATGATCGAACTGCGCCGCGAGCCCGCGCATTTAAATTATCGCTTTGGTGGCGATACGCTCAATACCGCGATTTATTTGGCGCGCCAGCTCGATGCTGCGTTTGAAGTGCGTTATGTAACCGCTTTAGGCGTGGATGGCTTTAGCCATGAAATGATGCAAGCTTGGCAGGACGAGCAAATTTGTACCGATTGGGTATTGCAAGATCAGTGCCGATTGCCCGGCATGTATTTGATTGAAACCGAAGACAATGGTGAGCGGCATTTTCATTACTGGCGCAGCGATTCGGCTGCCAAATATTGGCTGCAGCATCCCGCAGCGCCTAGCGTGTTGGCTGGTTTGGCAGAGTGCCGGATGATTTATTTGTCAGGGATTAGTCTGGCGATTTTAAGCGCCGCTGATCGCGCGGTGTTATTGGCTGAGCTGCAAAAAGCCAAGGCCGCAGGTAGTCAAATTGTGTTTGATAATAACTACCGCCAGCGTTTGTGGGAAAGCCGCGAAGTGGCGCAAGCCAATTACCGCGCTATTTTGCAATTGGCTGATATTGCTTTGCTAACGCTGGATGATGAAGTGGCGCTGTATGGCGAAGAATCGGTCGCGGCGGTGATTGCGCGAGCTCAAGCGTGCGGCGTGACTGAGGTGGTGATTAAGCGCGGTGGTAGCGCGTGTATTGTCGCTACTGAACAAATGCAAATTGAAATTTCGGCCGAGCCCGTCACTAAAGTGGTGGATACCACGGCGGCAGGTGACTCATTTGCTGCGGGCTATTTGGCCGCGCGTTTGCAAGGCATGGATTATTCAGCGGCAGCGCTGCAGGCGCATCGTTTGGCCGGGGTGGTGATTCAGCATCCGGGCGCGATTATTCCGCGTGAAAATATGCCGAGCGCGCAGGCTGTGGCAAAAGGTTAAACAGTTTGCTGATGTCTGGCGTTCAGAAAGCCAATGATGTTGTAGATGATGTTGTAGGGTCGGCTTTAGCCGACGATCCAAGGTATGCGCTCGCTTGAACGTAGCCCTACAAAAATCGGCTAGAGCAGAGACACAAGCAAAAAAAGCCTTATCCCGATGGACTCGGGGTAAGGCTTTTTTTTGAGTGTGAACAGCGCTAAGTGTGATCAGTGCTAAGTGCGATCACAACGCTTTAGTGTGCGTCTACCCAGAAAAACTTAAGCGCAAATAAACCCGCCACAATCCATGAGCAAGGGTGGATTTCACGCCAGCGGCCGGTACCGGTTTTCATCACGCAATACGCAATAAAGCCCATCGCTACGCCCTCGGTAATCGAAAACGTAAACGGCATCATCACGGCCGCAATAAAAGACGGTACGGCTTCGGTGAGGTCTTCCCAATTGACTTTGGCCAATTCAGAGCACATCAATACGCCGACAAAAATCATTGCACCCGCAGCGGCATAGCCTGGCACCATGGCTGCCAGTGGCGAGAAAAACACCGCCAGCAAAAATAACACCCCAACCACAATCGCCGTTAAGCCGGTACGCCCGCCGACAGCCACGCCCGAAGTGCTCTCGATATACGCCGATGTGGCCGAAGTGCCGAGCACCGCGCCGCTGATCGAGCTTAAGCTATCCACCACCATCGCTTGCTTCATGCGTGGAAAACGGCCTTGCTCATCAACCATATTGGCGCGAGTGGTTACGCCAATTAAAGTGCCCGACGAATCAAACAAGTTGACCAGTAAGAATGAAAAAATCACCCCTGCCAAAGCAATGTCGAGCGAGCCCATTAAATCGAGCTGACCCAGCACTGGCGACATACTTGGTGGCATTGCCACCACGCCTTTAAAGCTGACGTCGCCCAAAAAGTAACCCAAGGCGGTCGTGACCGCAATCGAGATCAAAACGGCAGAATGAATGCCTTTTTGCGCAAAAATACAAATAATAAAAAAGCCCAAAGCGCCCAAAATACAAGGGATCGACGCTAAATTGCCCACGGCGACCATTGTTGCTGGATTAGCCACCACAATGCCGGTGTTTTGTAAGCCAATCAAGGCAATCAACAAGCCAATCCCGGCGGTAATCCCGACGCGCAAGCTATGTGGAATGTTGACCACCAGCCAGTAACGCACACGCAATAGCGTTAGGATCAGCATGCCCAGTGCGCCCCAAAAAATCGTGCCCATACCGATTTGCCACGAATAGCCCATGCCAGTGACGACCACAAAAGCAAAAAAGGCATTCAGCCCCATTGCTGGTGCAATGGCAATGGGTAGGTTGGCAACGGCCCCCATTAAAATGCAGCTCAGCCCTGTCACCACGCAAGTGGCCACAAACACCGCTTGTGGGTCCATGCCCGCGTTCGACAAAATCTGCGGATTGACAAAGATGATGTACACCATCGTCAAAAAGGTAGTGACCCCAGCGATGAACTCGGTTTTGGCATCAGAGCCATGGCGCTGTAGTTTAAAAAAACGCTCGAGTAGACTCGTAGACTCGGCGGGAGAGGGCGCTTGATTCATGGGGTTCTCAAAATAAAAACTAAAAATAAAATAAGTCGTTAATCGACTATTTCTTGCGTCGTGCTCCACCCTAACGCATCGGCGATACTGGCTTAAGTGTGTACGGAAAAGATGGATTACAGACGTGTTTAATAGACAATTCTAAAGCAATCTGGCGCTAAAGGCTGTATTGAGCATTTACATCGTAGGGGCTTGCAAATTTGTGTGTGAGGATTTTTACGCGTTTTTTTGGGGCTTAATTTTTGACGATGCTAGGGTTTGTTGATATTTGGTTTACCAACCGCGTTTGCGCGATTTTGGCCTAAGGCAAGGCACGAAGCGTGCAGCACGGCTGGGGAAATCGCAAATATTGGCCTTGGAATCGCATTTCGTTTGCGCGCAGTGTGAATCTTATTTAAATCTTCAGCGCTAACCCTTCCCCTTACACCGTATTCGGGCTAAAGTTACGCGGTTTTGCCATTTGCCATTCGTCTAATCAAGGTTTTTATTATGCTCGCTATCATCGAGGCCGCAGGCTGGCCCATCTGGCTGATTATCGCTGCTTCTATTGCAACGGTGACCATTATTATTGAGCGTTTGCTGTCCTTACGTAAAACATTGGTGTTGCCGCAAGGTACTTTGGCCAAAGTGGTACAAGAGTATCGTAGCCAAGGCGTGACGGCAGAAAGTTTGAATAAATTGTCAGCGTCTAGCCCCTTGGGCAAGGTGTTGGCGGCGGGCTTTGAAAAACGTAAAAAGCTCACGCGAAATCATGAAAGAATCAATCGAAGAAACCGGCAGCGCCGTTGCTCATGACTTAAATCGCTATTTGTCGACTTTAGGTACGCTGGCTGCGGTGACCCCACTATTGGGTTTGTTTGGTACCGTGATCGGGATGATTGAGATTTTTGGTTCGCAAGCCCCAAGTGGCGCCGGTAATCCAGCCGCTTTGGCGCACGGGATTTCAATTGCGCTGTATAACACCGCTTTCGGGATTATCGTTGCGGTGCCAGCGTTGATGTTTTATCGCTATTTTGCCAGCAAGGTCGATGACTTTATTGTTGAGATGGAGCAGCAGGCGATTAAGCTGGTTGAGATTGTCCACGGCGAACGCCACCAATAAAAAAACGGCTGCAAAGGCCAAATACTGCGTCACAAAGCGGGTTCGAAATCCTCATTTACATGAGTAAACTCTGGTTTCTCCCCAGCTTTGTTTCTTGTCTTTGACCTTTTCGCTCGTTTTTAGCTTCTCATCATGAAGAAGGCAAAACCTTATGAAATTCAATAAAGGCCGTCGTGGCCGCATCGATCCGGAAATCAACTTTATTCCCTTGATCGACGTGCTGTTGGTGATTTTGATTTTCTTGATGGCAACGACCACGTATTCCAAGTTTGCCGAGCTGAAAATCAACCTGCCTACGGCCGATGCCGTGAAGCAAGAAGAACAACCGCAATCGATCCAAGTGGGCATTTCGGGCAATGGGCAGTTAATGATTAACGGCCAACCCGCGCAATTTAATAGCCCCGACGATTTCGCGGTACAACTGCGCCGCGCCGCCGGCAGCAACGCCGAGCCGATGATCGTCATCAACGCCGACGCGCAAACTAGCCACCAAAACGTCGTCAACGTGATGGAAGCGGCAAGGGTCGCCGGCTACGGCAAGCTGACGTTTGCCACGCAGACCAGTGGGCAGAAGTGATTGGATTGATCGTTAAAAACGGCGCTGCGGCGCCGTTTTTTGTGTAGAGCTGGAATGATTTAGCCTTGTAGGGTGTGCAAATCTTGATTTGCGCACGCGGGATACAGCGTTTAAATCAGTGTTGAATTGGTGGCTTACACCTTCTTTGGCTATCCATTCTTTATGGGTGATGTATTTGCTTGTGGGTACTTGACTGACAATGCTTGGCGGAAAATACATTGGTATTTTCTTGTGCTTGGAAATCAATCGACTCTGACCCCTTTGATTTCCTATGCTGATCAACAACACCAAAAATATATGGAAGGGAAAATGACCAAAGAAGAATTTATAAATGAATATCGCGACCCTAAAAATTATCGACCTGAATTACCAAGCTCGAATCGTAGTGATAATAAACGCCCAGAAAGGTAGTTCATAATATGTTTGATATTTTCCAAGCTGTTAGATGTGGTGAGGTTGAATCTGTACAGGCAGCAATCAAGCAAGGTGCTGACGTTAATATGTTAAACAAACATGGTGAGAATTTGCTAATTCATGCTATAGCATGGAAACAAAAAGACGCTGTTGAACTACTTATAAAATTAGGTATTGATATAAATAGACAATCAAAAAAAGGTCGGTCAGCACTTCATGTGGCAGCTGAAACAAAACAGCATGATATTGTTGAATTGTTACTTAATTCTGGTGCGGAGGTTGCTGCACTTGATGACTTAAATCGTGAAGCATTATGGTATGCCTCATGGTTACCTAAAGGGGACTATACTAGTGTTGAATTATTGCTTAAATTTGGTTCAAACCCACTTCATTGCGATATGAATAATAATTCACCATTAAGTTTTTCACGTGAGGTTTGTGATTTTGAATTGCAGAAAAAATTTGAGGATTATTTAGGCGTTAGGAAATCAATGGGGTCAGACTCGATTGATTTCTAGTTTTCCGTGGAATCAATCGAGTCTGACCCCTTTGATTGCTCTTTTCTTGTGCTTGGAAATCAATCGACTCTGACCCCTTTGATTCCGTTAATCACAAGGCAGAGAAAAATGATTACGACTCCTTTAAGGCAGAGCACAAACGAATCAAGAACGATGGTGGTGTGCAAAATCCAAATAATTACAATCGGATTAATTCTCCAGGAGCGAAATACTGATGAATGCTGCGAATATTTTGAAATTTGGGGAGCACCAATTATGGTGTCTCACGGCTTCTAATTTAGACGCTGCTTTGAGTGCCATTAGCAACCGAGAGGTTGATGGTTTATTTATTTCTCAATTTCGAGGGTATACAGGTCATAGTTTGGCATGCTTAGAAAAGTTTGAAGATCTAAAAATATTGGCAATTGATGATTTGCAAGGGGTTGATATTTCCAATGTCGAGAAAATTGAAAGTTTGGAGTATTTATCCATTGGCAATGTGGATACTTCAATTCAATTGGCTGGATTGTCGAAACTAAGACATTTACGTCTTCAAGCAGGAAAGAATAAGTGTCTTCCTAAAATTGGTCTAGCTAATCTTCACAATCTTGCTATATGGAATTTTAGTGAATCTGATCTTTCAATTCTTGAAGGCTACCCAGAACTCGAATCATTGGAAATTATACAGGCTAAGAAGTTAATCTCGTTGGAAGGCATTGAAGCATGCAAAAAACTTTCCTGCGTTGTGTTGTCATATTGTCCTGCATTACATAATATTAATGCGCTGATTAAACTAAATCTGCTTCAGAGTTTTGAGTTGAAAAATACAAAAAAAATACATGACTATGTGGCACTTGGAAAATTAGTACATCTGAAAAAGCTAATTATTGATAAAGCGGGTTCTTTGCAAGGAGTGCACGCAATAAGTAATTTGAAAAAATTAGAGCATTTAGTAATCATAGGTTCCCCTATTTTGGATAACAATCTTGCTCCGCTTAAGTTGTTACCATCTTTGACGCATGTCTACTTGGATAATAAAAAGGAATACGAACCCATTCTTGGTGAATTAAAGAAAATGGTACTTGAACGCAAAAACAGCAATTGATCACAATTTTATGTGACTAAGTGCGCACGAGGATACGGCTAACGACCGAATACCGCATATGCCGTAATAGTTTTCGTCGGGTGATAAAAGCTGCGCGTATTGATGCGATCATGGTACGAGTTGAGTCTGCGACGCTCAATGCTATCTGCCGCCACTAAGCCGCAGTGCTGCTTAGGTATATTGATCTAGGCATTATTCAGTAATGTATACAAAGATATACCTTTGATTGTTAGGCTTGGATTTACTCTTTAATAAGACCTGAATCAGCCAAGCCACGATGATGAAAGCTTTAACATAGGAGGCGATATACAAACCTGCCCCAAATGTCGCCATGTTCGCCGTGTCGATGAAACTGCACCCGATTGGCAGTGCCCAGCGTGCGGTGTGGCGTATGCCAAAGTCATGGAGTCAGCTCCACGTGAAGTAGCGCGTCCGGTGCAGCGCGCTGAGTCCGCGGCTTGGCCTTGGGGTTGGATGATTACTGTATTGTTGGTGGCAGGCTTGGTGTGGGGCGGGGTGAATGGCTTGAAAGGCGCGGCTAGCGTCAAAACTGACTTATCGAGCGAGCAGATCAGTCAGTTAGCGGCGAGCTTGAAACCGAGCGATGTGGTGATGTACACGACGACCGAATGCACTTACTGCCATCAAGCTAAAGTGTGGCTGGATAGTCAGGGCTTTGTGTTTACCGAATGCAATATGAGCATTGATGCGCGTTGCGAGCGTGAATTTACCAGCTATGGCGCGAGTGGAACGCCTTTGCTCTTGGTGCGCGGCAAAATGATGAGTGATGGTTTTGATAGTGATGAGTTTCTGGCGCTGTTGCAGCGCGGTGCGGTTTAAACGGGATGTGGTTTATGAATTTAGCGAATGGCTTGGCTGATGTGCGAGGGATTTCTATTTTGACTTTACAACGAGGTTCAACTCAACTTTGCGCTGCGGCATGGTGTGCGTTGCTGATTGCGGTCGCACCGGCACAGGCGGAAGAGACAGTGTGTGCCAAGGTTAAAATCGAAATCAAGCAAGAGCTTACTTTGGAGCGGCAAGCATTTGATGCCGAAATGAAAATTAATAACACTACAGATCGGGCGTGATAGAAAACGTTTTGAATCAATCGACTCTGACCCCTTTGATTTTATTTGATTCACAAATACAGGAAAGATGGAAAGTCGTGAGTTACATCATGTTGACCCACAAAGAAATGGAGGGAGTAATGGACCAAGGAATTTAAGGGAGTTAACCCCTGATCAGCATAGAGCTTTGGATCCTTATAGATATTAGTTTTTAGGTACTGATGAGGTGTATTTAATGAGTGATTTTCATGAAAGTACGGAGATTGATTTAAAGTTCGGTAAATCAATTAAGCGTGAAACTTTCCACCGCTGGGCAATTGCCTTTGGTTTGGTGTTAATGGATGATTTCTACTTTTGTCCTAGAACAGATAAACCGAAACCTTGGCAAGCTGAGAGTGTATTTAGTATTACATTATTTTTTAAGGGTGTTGAGCCCTATGTCACTGATGAGGACATTTCAGAAGGCAATGGAGGGATGATTGACTCTTTAAGGATTGAGTATTTAATGGGCCCGTTACCACGGGGCTGTATTGATGTATTACTCGGGTTCTTAGAACGAATAATTATTGATTTTGATGTAACTATATTTTTTCCTGGGGAAAATGTTAATTTATCCCAGATGAAATTAAAGTTATTTGAAATAGCTGATGTGTTGGATAGTGAGTTTGATGGTGCTGGATCGGACTCTTGGGCAACTTTGTTTAGGCTGTCTCGTTAGTTTGACTGGATTGGCGATCCCAAACGCCGTTTTGCATGTTGGGCACAATGGCACGAGTTGAGTCTGCAACGCTCAGTGCTATGCGCCGCACCTAAGCCAAAATATTGCTTAGGTATACTAATATAGACATTGTTAAGTAGTGCTCACAAAGATATACCCTTGATTGTTTGGGTCGAATTTACCCTTTATAAAGACGCGAATCAGGCACACCACGATGATTATAAAATCAAATGGGTCAGACTCGATTGATTTCTAGTTTTCCGTGGAATCAATCGAGTCTGACCCCTTTGATTGCTGAATTTGCGGGTTACGCCTTCGGCTAACCCGCCCTACGTGGGGGTATTTCCTTGTGGGGCATGTTTGACAAGGCTTGGCGGGCTATACATCTTTTTTTTGTGGTTTTCAGGTTGTGTGTTGATGCTGGTTAAAGCATCGCGGCATTCCCTCTCCCTTGATGGGAGAGGGTTAGGGTGATACGACGGCGTGTAGCGCAACGCACCCATCTCAGCCTTCCCCCACAAGGCTGCGTCGCGTGACTCACGCCGTGTTGCGTGGCTTGGTTTTATTAATCTGCGCTGATGCGCTGATGCGCTGATCCGCTGATGCGCTGATCCGCTGTTGTTCTGTCTGAATCCAATTGGCGGGTTACGCCTAACGGCTAACCCACCCTACGATGATGTGTTTATGAATATTGAATCTTTTCTCAACCGAATTTGGTATGGCCGCCTAACGATTTGGGCGGTTTTGCTGTGGCCGCTTTCCATGCTGTTTGCGCTACTCGCTAAGCTCAATGCGCTGCTGTTTCAACTCAAAATCAAACACTCGACGCGTTTGCCGGTGCCGGTGGTGGTGGTGGGCAATATCACGGTTGGCGGCACGGGTAAAACGCCGTTGACGATTTATCTGGCGCAGCAATTAACGCAGCTAGGTTGGCAGGTCGGGATTATTTCTCGCGGCTATGCCCGCAGCGGCGATGAATCGCCATACGCCGCTGGCGGTGACGGTTGATAGCGATCCGGCGGTGGTGGGCGATGAGCCGCTGCTATTGGCGCGGGCAACTCAGGTGCCGGTGTTTGTCGCAAGGCAGCGCGCCAGCGCGGGGCAGGCGTTGCTGGCAGCACATCCGGCGGTGAATGTGCTTTTGTGTGACGATGGTTTGCAGCATTATGCTTTGGCGCGCGATATTGAGTTGTGTGTGATTGATGCCGCGCGCGGTTTAGGTAATGGTTTACGTTTGCCGGCTGGGCCGCTGCGCGAGCCGCGTGGCCGCTTAGGGCAAGTTTCGGCGGTGGTATTGAATGGTAAGCCAGATTTAGACTTGCTTGGCGAGCCATACCCGCCGCAGTTTGTGATGCAATTAGCGGCGAGTGCTTGCTATCAATTACACCACCCCGAGATCAAGCGCTACGCGGCGGATTTTGCTGGTGAATCGCTGACGGCGATGGTGGGGATGGGTAATCCTGCGCGTTTTTTTTGCCACGCTACGCGGTTTGAATTACCAGTTTATTGAGCAAGCAATGCCCGATCATCATGCTTTTTGCGCTGCCGATTTGCCCGCTAGCGGCGCGATGATCGTTACGGAAAAGGACGCGGTGAAGCTCGCTGCCTTAAATTTAATGGCAGACGGTGATAGAATCTGGGTCTTGCCAGTGACAGCGCAGATTGAACCGAATCTGGCGCAATGGCTGCAAGCTACTTTATCTGCAATTACGGAGTATCAAAATGGACGCTAAGCTACTGGAAATTCTAGTGAGCCCAGTTTCAAAAGGCCCTTTGATTTACGATAAGGCCAAGCAAGAGTTGATCTCCAAAGCAGATCGTTTGGCATTCCCAATTAAAGACGGCATCCCGGTGATGCTGGTGAGCGAAGCGCGCGAACTTAGCCCAGAAGAGTTTGAATAATGAGCTTTGTGGCGATTATTCCGGCGCGGCTTAATTCAACGCGCTTGCCCAATAAGCCTTTGGCCGATATTGGTGGCAAACCGATGGTGGTGCGGGTGGTTGAGCAAGCTTTGCGCTCAAATGCCTCTATGGTGGTGGTGGCTGCCGACGCGATGCCGATTCAAGACGCAGTGACTTTGGCGGGCTACGCCTCGTTGTTAACGCGAGCTGATCATGCGTCTGGCACCGATCGATTGGCCGAAGCGGTGGATCGTTTGGAACTGCCTGATGACGCCATTGTGGTCAATGTGCAAGGCGATGAGCCTTTGATTGATCCAGAACTTATCAATGCCGTAGCCGCAGCGCTGAGCGCCAATCCAAGTTGGGCCATGGCCACCGCGAGTCACCCGATTACCGATGCGGAAGAATTTTTTAATCCCAATGCGGTGAAAGTGGTCTGCGATGCACAGCAAAAAGCGCTGTTTTTTAGCCGCGCGCCGATGCCGTGGCACCGCGATGCTTTTGCTGCTGACAATGAAGATGCCGACTGGGTATTGCCCGCTAATCTAGGCGCGCAAAGGCATATCGGCCTATACGCTTATAGAGCGGGCTTTTTACGCCAGTACCGTGATTTAGCCGTGTCGCCGCTCGAGCAAGTTGAGGCGCTAGAGCAATTGCGCGTGCTGTGGCATGGCTTTGCGATTGGCGTGCATATTGCCAGTAGCGCGCCTGCCGCTGGGGTTGATACCCCTGAAGATCTAGCGCGAGTGCGCGCAATCGTTGCCCAGCAGGGCTAATCAGCGAGGTTGATATGCAAATTGTCGCTTTCTACGCCGCATTGCTGTGCCTGCTCTATTTGTATTTGACCTTTCGCGTGATTAAGCTGCGACGAAAATTTAGCGCCGCTTTGGGGGATCAACAACAACCCGAGTTAAATCGGGCCATTCGGGCGCATGCTAATTTTGCCGAGTACGTGCCGTTTTGCTTGCTGTTGTTGTTTTTACTCGAAATGCAAAATGCGGCGCATTTATTATTACAAGGCTTGGGTTTGGCTTTATTATTAGGCCGAATCTTGCATGCTTATGCGATTAGTCAGCTTAAAGAGAAGCTTAAATTCCGTGTTGCTGGGATGATGCTCACTTTGATGACCATGCTGATTGCTGCGCTGGCTTTGTTTTTTAATACCTTGTTTTAAATATAAGAAATATTCTATTTGCGTTGAGCACTACTGAGTATTCGTACTTTCAAACCACTAGGAAAACACCATGCGATTAATTCTTTTGGGCGCGCCAGGCGCTGGTAAAGGGACACAGGCGAACTTTATCCGCGAACAATTTGGCATTCCACACAAATCTCGACTGGCGACATGCTGCGCGCTGCGGTTAAAGCAGGCACGCCCTTAGGGCTAGAAGCAAAAGCCATTATGGATGCCGGCGGTTTGGTGCGCGATGACATTATTATTGGTCTGGTTAAAGAGCGTATTGCACAAGCCGATTGCGCCAATGGTTTCTTGTTTGATGGCTTTCCACGCACGATTCCACAAGCTGAAGCGATGATCGCAGCGGGTGTTGATATTGATTACGTGGTTGAAATCGACGTGCCAGACGCCAATATCGTTGATCGTATGGCCGGCCGCCGTGTGCACGTGGCTTCGGGCCGTACTTTCCACATCAAATACAATCCACCGAAAGTGGAAGGCATTGATGATGAGACTGGCGAGCCTTTGGTACAGCGTGATGACGATAAAGAAGACGTGGTCTTAAAGCGTTTGGGCGTTTATCACGAACAAACCGAAGTCTTGGTTGATTTTTACGGTAAATTGGCCGCTTCTGGCCATGGCAATGCACCGAAATACATCAAAATCGATGGCACGCAAGCGGTTGATGTGGTGCGTGAGCAAACGCTCAAAGCGTTGGGCGCATAAGCGGCGCTGAGCTTGCCGGTTTAAATGCAAAAAACCACTTCGATAAGAAGTGGTTTTTTTACGTCTGAAAAATTTTTTTTGATGTTGCTGTTTTTTTGGGCAGATGCGCTTTAAGTACCGCCATATGCAATCACGATCACAATCGTACGGGCGTAGAGAAGGGCAGTTAATCGTACTGGCGCGGGGCAAACTGAACCGTGAGGTCTTTGCTGGCTTTACGCGCTAAGCGACTATTTCTCCCTAGTAGTAATTTAAGTTGCCAGATTTTTTCTAGACGTAAGGCTTTGCTTGGCTTGAGGTGCATGGCATTGAGTACTTGCTTGCCGGCGTGCAAAGCGTCGGGCGACTGTCGGCATAAACGCTCTGCCATTGCAGTGGCCGCAATTAACGGGTTCTCATCGACTGCGCTAATTAATCCCAGCGTCTTGGCTTCGGTGCCGCTCAAAATACGCCCAGTAAAGGTGAGCTCTTTGGCGACATCACTGGCGACCAATCCGCGTAGCGTTTGTGTAATACCCATATCGGGCACCAGCCCCCAGCGACTTTCCATAATGGATAGTTGACAATCTGGTGCGGCAATTCGAAAGTCAGCCGCTAAAGCGAGCTGCATGCCGGCACCAAAACAATGGCCATGCAAAACGGCGATCACCGGAAATGGCAGCGTTTGCCAAATTAGAAATGCTTTTTGAAACACACTTTGCCCCGGCTTGATCAGTTGCCACATTGCAAACCAGCGATTTTTAGCTTGATTTAAGTCGTTCAAATCGATACCCGCGCTAAAAGATTCCCCTTGCCCTAGAAGGATAACGCAGCGAATTTGCTTGTTTTTCTTTAATTGTTTGGCGCGTTTCAATTAAATCCATCAGTAGTGAAAACGACATTGCATTGCGTTTTTCTGGGCGATTGAGTGCAACGTAGGCAATTGGGCCTTTGATCTCTAAGTGTAAATTAGGCATGCAATGACTCTTTGATAAGGGGCGCATTTGCGCCAGTTTAGCGGGTTGGATCGAGCGGCAAGCTTGCTTATTTCTGTGCTCAAAGATTGTGCCAGAGATCGGCAAAGAAAGAATAAAAACAGTTGTTTGAAACACATTGGCGTTGTCATTTATGCGACGGTATGCAATTTAAAGGGGAGATGGATATTCGCGGGTATATTTGCTGCCGTAAGCTGCTTTGAAAGGCGTGGTTAATTTTTTTTAGCGATGCTGTATTTTGGTATTTAAAACTGAAAATAATGCGGTCAAATATGATGAAAAAATTCAGAAATGTTTTTTTATTGTCGGTGCTGATCTTGTACTGAAGATGAATTTGATAGGGTGAAATGAATTATTTTATTTAAATTTAATAATTTTCTAATTTAGCTTCGATTGAGGAAATTTGAATTTTGAATGAATGGTTTTTAATGTTGGTAGAGATAGCTGGTAAGCAATGGGTCGTGGCCAATAAAAAACGACATAAATGTCGTCTTTTATTGGCCAGCAACAACTAACATTTACTTCACTTGTCGTGATTTACGGTTGCGTGCAGCGAATAGTCCGACTAGGCCAAGCCCCATTAGAGCATAGGTTTCTGGCTCAGGAACAGGCTGCGTAATTTTTACGAGTGAACCAAAGCCAGCTTGATTACTGGCGGTATAGGTGCCATAGCGAGTTTGTCCATCAGAGAATGTCGCAGCAACCTTTGCGCCAATAAAACCTGCGCCATCAATCCCGCTGCAATCAATGCAGCTTAGTAAATCAGTATCAACACCAAAAATAAATTTCTGCCCTGCCGAGAATGTATTGCCTAAAAAACTAAAGGTTACTTGCTGTTTGCCATCTAAAGCGGTATTGCTTGGTGCCATTGCTGAAACACCGCCTGTTGAAGTGTTAATTATTAAGCCAGAAGGACTTGTTCCTGGCGTCGCTGTGGTAGTGTCAAAAAAACCGCCAATTGGTGTTAAGTCCCAAGTTAATGAAGTGATGTATTCTCCAGCTGTCGAATTATTAAAAAACTGGAATGCATCATTAGTGCTGAATGTGGTGCCGCTGATAATTTGCCCGCTTGCGGAAATCTGCGCAAAAGACGAGGTGCTTAGTAGAGCGGCAATAACAGCAATTTTTTTGAGGTGTTTCATTACATGCTCCGTACGCAGTTTAAAGTGGGCAAGTCTCAAATTAAATTATTGAGGCGGTTTATTAGCTCTAGTTTTAAATTGATGTGTGTAACAAAGCAAGAATGAGTGTTAAATTTTTTGATAAGTGGTAATTAATTAATTCCTTATTTAATGATTTGATGATTTATCAGTTCTTGTTGTTTTGTTTTTAATGTCTAGGTATTTGTAATTTTTTCTCTATTAATTCAATTGATTTTGTTGCTGCATCATTTCTAACGCAGTCAATTAAGTCGCAGTCATTCATGCTACGTAGCCACGTGAGTTGGCGTTTGGCGAGTTGGCGGGTGGCGGCAATGCCTTTTTCGCGGCAGGTGGCTAAATTATATTCACCATCTAAATGACTCCATGCTTGGCGGTAGCCGACACAGCGCATGGATGGTAAATCCAGATTGAGCGGGTATTTGGCGCGCAGCATTTGTACTTCGGCCAATAAGCCGTCACTGAGCATTTGATCAAAACGCAGCGCAATCCGTTGGTGAAGCACGGAACGATCACTTGGAACTAAGGCAATTTTGAGTAAATCGTAGGGGAGTGTCTCTTTGGCGGGCTCAGCCAATATGCTCGACATGGTTTTACCCGATAAAATGCAGACTTCTAAAGCGCGCTCGATTCTTTGTGTGTCATTGGGGTCAAGCCGAGCCGCTGTGATGGGGTCTAATGCGGCTAATCGTTGGTGCATCGCTGCCCAACCGATAGCTTGAGCATCTAAATGAATTTGGGCGCGCAGCTCGGCATCGGCCGTGGGTAGGTCGTGAATGCCTTGTTGCAAGGTGTTGAAATACAGCATGGTACCGCCAACTAACACCGGCACTTTGCCACGCGCGATAATGTCGTCCATCAAGGCGCGGGCATCTAGCCTAAATTGTGCGGCTGAATAGACCTCAGTAGGGTCGATGATGTCGATTAAATGGTGCGGTGCCGCCGCGAGTTCGGCTTTGCTGGGTTTGGCGCTGCCAATATTCATGTCTTTAAACACTAAGGCCGAATCGACCGAAATGAGTTCAACCGGCAGCCCCAGCTCTCTATAAGCCGCATGGCTGTCGCCGTTTTACCGCTGGCCGTAGGCCCCATGATGAAAATAGCAGGAGGAAGTGGATTCATGATTGGGCCGTGGCAATTGTAGATAGATTAAGTTTGGCGTTGCAGCTTTGCGTCGTGGTCATACAGGATGCAGCACAAAATTCATTACTGCCCCCGCATAAACATTTTATCAAGGTCATTCATGGTGAGGCGAAACCACGTCGGTCGGCCGTGATTGCATTGGCCAGATCGCTCGGTGACTTCCATTTCTCGCAATAATGCGTTCATTTCTGGCTGCGTGAGCTGGCGATTGGCGCGCACCGCGCCGTGGCAGGCCATGGTGGCCAATAGCTCGTTGCGACGGCCTGATAGCACTTGCGAGACGCCCACTTGGCGAATATCGCGCAGCATGGCTTGGGCTAATTCAACGGGATTGCTGTTTTGCAATAACATTGGCACGGCGCGAACTGAGAGCTGTGTGGGCGAAGTGACTGAGATTTCTAGCCCTAAATCGGCGAGTTGCTCACCAAAGTCTTCGACGGTGGCGATGTCAAATTTGTCGGCGTTAAATACATGCGGAATGAGCAAAGGTTGCATCGGCATATTGGCTAAATCGAGTGCCGTTTTGAGTTTTTCATACACCACGCGCTCATGCGCAGCGTGCATGTCGACAACGATGAGGCCTTCGTTGGTTTGGCTCAAAATATAAACGCCATGCAATTGGCCTAACGCAAAACCCAGTGGCGGCGCGCCATTTTCATCACTAGGTGGCAGGTTAGTGCGCGGTGTTGCTAGCCATGGTGCAGGCTGATCAATGCGAGCGCCACCGATCTTCGTACGCTGCTCAGGCTCGGCGGTGTTGCTGATGATTGGCGCAACTGGCGCTAAATCAATCGGTGCACGGTATGAAGGTGAAACATCAGCATTGGGGACGCTAGCGGCACCTTGGCGTAAATCGGCAAACATGGTTTCGTAAACCTGCAGCCCTTCACCTGCAATCGGAGCGAGCGGTATCGATTGTTGGCGATATGCCATTTTGGCGTAATCTTGCGGTTTGTAGTTATTTTCTTGGGGTATTGTTACCGGGGTTTGTATTTCTCCAGTCTCGGCATCTATACCCTCTGGTAACTTACCCGCTTTGGTTTGAGCAAGCGCTTTCGATAAGCTGGTCAGCAAAAAGCGATAGATGGCTTGGCTTTCGCGAAAGCGCACTTCAATTTTGGTGGGGTGGACGTTGACATCCACGCCTTCGGGGTCGAGCTCTAAAAACAGGCAAAATGACGCGTGCAGATTGTGGTGTAGTACATCGCGATAGGCTTCTTTAAGTGCATGCATGACCACTTTGTCGCGAACAAAGCGGCCATTGACAAAAAAGTATTGCGCTTCGCGGCTGGTTTTCCCTAGTGTTGGAGAACCTGTAATGCCATGTAGACGTAAGCTGCCAATCCCTTCGTCAACCACAATCCCGGACTGCACAAATTCATCGCCGATAATCGCTGCGGCACGTTTGGCTAAATCACCCGCCAGCCAGCGCTGCTGCGCTTTGCCGTTGTGCAGCAAGGTGATTTGAATTTGCGGATTAGCCAGTGCCAAGCGCTCCACCATGCTTAGGCAGTGAGCGTATTCGGTGCTGTCGGATTTTAAGAATTTTTTCCGTGCGGGCACTTGCGTATACAGCTCGTGCACTTCGATGGTGGTGCCGCAGGCTAAAGCGGCGGGCTCCGGTTCAAGTAGATGACCATGGTCGGCTTCAACTCGCCACGCGTGGGCAGATAATTGATCATTTTCAGTAAAGCGGCTGGTTAAACTCAGTCGAGAAACCGAGGCAATCGAGGCCAAGCCTTCGCCGCGAAAACCTAAAGTACCAACCTTGGCTAAGTCATCCATGCTGCTGATTTTGCTGGTGGCATGGCGATGCAAGGCCAGACCGAGATCGTCTTTGGCGATGCCGCAGCCGTCGTCAATGACTTTAATGAGCTTGCTGCCGCCGGCTTGCAGTTCAATTTGCAAGCTTTTGCTGCCGGCATCAATGCTGTTTTCTAATAGTTCTTTTAATGCCGACGCGGGGCGCTCAACCACCTCGCCGGCGGCGATTTGATTCACAAGATGATCGGAAAGTCTTTGGATGCGTGGCATGAATTTGAACTATGGTGGTAAAAGCGAAAGAGGCAGAAGTATACCAGCCAGCCTGACGAGGAATGTAGCTGATGCACAAAAAACCAAGCTGTGTGGTCATTGATGATGATGGAATTTTAAGAAATCTAATGGCCAGTTTAATGCGTAGCCTTGAATTTGAAGTTGTTGGCGAAGCGAGCCATGCGCAAGATGGACTTCGATTTTGTTTAGACTTACATCCTAAATTGGTATTGCTGGATATTAATTTGCCCGAGTCCAGTGGAATCGATTTGCTCGGACAAATTTTAAAACTAACCCCCGCACCGAAAGTCATTATGGTGACCGCCGAGCCCACGATTGATAGAGTCAGAACATCACTCACCAGGGGGCGCATCGGGATTTTTGGTGAAGCCATTTACTGCCGCTAAATTGATCTCTGCCGTGAATCACGCATTAGACATGCAGTTGTGAGTATGGCTTTATGATTGTGCGATGCGAGTTTTAGCGAGCGGTGGGTTTTTAGCAAAATAGCGTTTAATGCCTTTGTGTAAGGCTTGAGCCATTTTGTCTTGATACGTATCAGAAATGAGTTTTTGCTCTTCATCTGGATTTGAAATAAACGCAGTTTCAACCAAAATCGATGGAATATCTGGCGCTTTTAGTACCGCAAAATTGGCTTGTTCAACGCTCGGTTTATGTAAGCGATTGATTGTACCAATCTCACCGAGCATGGCTTTGCCAAGCTTCATGCTGTCGTTAATCGTTGCTGTCGTCGTTAAATCCATTAAAGTACGCGCCAAATACGGATTTTCAGTTTTGATTTTAATCCCACCAATTAAATCGGCATCATTTTGCGTTTGTGCCAACCAGCGCGCTTGGCTGCTGGTCGCGCCACCTTCGGATAAGGCAAAAACCGATGAGCCATTGGCACTAGGACGCACAAAGGCATCGGCGTGAATGGAGACAAATAAATCGGCATTGACCGCGCGCGCCTTTTTAACGCGCACACCCAATGGCACAAAATAATCACCATCACGCGTGAGAACAACGCGCACATTCGCTTCGTTTTCGAGTAGCGCTTTGAGTTTTTTGGCAATTTGCAAAACGACGACTTTTTCATGCGTGCCAGATGGGCCTACCGCGCCCGGATCTTCACCACCATGGCCAGGGTCGAGCACCACGGTAATTAAACGATCTACTTTTAGCTTATTGCGATCAACCGTGTTGTCATTGGCTTTGCTAGGTTCAACGGGCTTGGCGGCTTCGGCCACTTTGGGCTCAACAGGCTTGGCTTGCATCGCGCTGGCCGCAGCGGCGCTTGGATTGTCGTTGAGTAAGGCCAGCAAAGGATCGTTTTGCTCGGTCGGATAAAGATCAATCACCAAACGATGCTTGTATTCTGAAAATGGCGCGAGGGTAAACACTTGCGGGCTGACTTGGGTTTTTAAGTCTAAAACCAAGCGCACTGTGCCGGGTTTATTGCGCGCAGCGCGCAGTAATTTGATATACGGATCATCGCCGCCGACTTTACCGGCCAAACTTTGTAATTCAGTGTTTAAATCAATACCGTGCAGGTCAATGACCAGGCGATCTGGGTCTTTAATCATAAATTGATTAAAGGGGAGCGGCTCAGATGATTCAATCGTGACGCGGGTATACGCGGCCGAGGGCCAAACGCGCACCGCAACGACGCTGGCGTTACCAGCCAGACTGACCGGGCTCACCGATAAAATCAAGGTCGCGGCGGCAGCACGCAATACGTCGCGGCGATTTAAATTTAATTCGCAATTCATTGCGCTGATTGGACTGCTAAGGTCAAAGCGTTCTGGCATGTTTGGCCTAACTCACTGGTAGCGAACAATAAAATTTTTCGGCCTTCGCCTTCGGGTATTAATTGAATAATCCAATCTGGCGTGGGGAGTTGTCCGCTGGCTTTATCGGCCCATTCAATTAAGCACACTGATTCGGCATTAAAGTAATCCCTAAAGCCGGCGTCTTCCCATTCGCTTGGATCATTAAATCGATATAAATCAAAGTGATAAAAGTATAATTTAGAATCGGCTTTAAGTCCAAGCAAAGGGTAAGGTTCTACTAAGGTATAAGTTGGGCTTTTAACTCGCCCTGTAAAACCGCGCGCCGCGTAGAATGCCACGCGTGAGCGTGGTTTTCCCTGCCCCCAAATTGCCTTCTAAAAACACCACCATGCCAGCGTGTAATACCTGCGCAATTTGGCGGCCAAAATCCAGCGTAGCGGCTTCATCGTTTAAAAAAAGCGCTGAACGCGGTATCATTTGCAATATGACTGAATTTATACATTTACCACTCAATGAACAGGTTATTGCGCAATCGATTAAAGACTCGGCGCACAAGCTTGGCTTTGCCGCGGCCGCGATTGCCAATATTGATTTAAGCCATGCCGAAGCGGGTTTAAGCCAATGGTTGGCCGCAGGCTATCACGGCGAAATGGATTATATGGCAAGGCATGGCTTAAAGCGCGCCAGAGCAGCCGAATTAGTGCCGGGCACTTTATCGGTGATTACCGTTTTTATGCCGTATCTGTCTGGTGGCGTTGCCCCAGAAGAAGTCTTGGCCGATACCAATAGGGCGTATATCTCGCGTTACGCCTTAGGGCGAGATTATCACAAAGTTTTGCGTCATCGTCTGCAAGAATTGGCCGAAAAAATTACCGATTTAGTCGGTCCAATGGGGTATCGGGTGTTTGTCGATTCGGCCCCAGTCCTTGAAGTTGAATTGGCCAAACAAGCGGGCAATGGTTGGCGCGGCAAACATAGTTTATTAATTAATCGGCAATATGGTTCTTTCTTTTTTATCGGTGAACTGTTTTTAGATGTGGCCTTACCTGCCGACCCACCAATGCCCAAAGAGCATTGCGGCCAATGCACTGCGTGTATCGATGCTTGCCCTACGCAAGCGATTGTGGCGCCGTATATCGTGGATGCCCGGCGCTGTATTTCGTATTTAACCATTGAATTAAAAGGGGCGATTCCAGTCGAGTTTCGCGCGCAAATTGGTAACCGAGTTTATGGTTGTGATGATTGCCAATTGGTTTGCCCATGGAATCGTTTTGCCAAAACCAGCCCTGAAACTGATTTTGTGATTCGCCATGGTCTAGATGATGTCAGTTTGTTGGCGCTTTTTTCTTGGTCAGAAGCTGATTTTCAACAAAAAATGGCCGGCAGCCCAATCTATCGCATTGGCTATTGGGCGTGGCTCAGAAATTTAGCCGTGGGTTTAGGCAATGCCAGCACCACGCCTGAAGTGATCGCCGCTTTACAAACTCGGCGTGATATTGATAACGAGATGGTGCGTGAGCATATAGAGTGGGCTTTACAGCAGCATGGGGTATTTGATTGAAGTTTAATTAATATGGCAGCTAGAGTTATATACCCTGATGGATATAGCCAAGTGCATCGTCAATAATGGGGAGTGCTTTGGCAATATCCAGTGGTTTGGTCAAATAGGCGTCAAAGCCGAGCTGGATGGCTTGATGAATATCTTCGGCGAAAGCATCGCCCGATAAGGCAATGACTGGAATATGTCGTGTGGTTTCATCCATTTTTAATTGCACCAGCAAACTTGCGCCAGTGGCATCGGGCAGGTGACGATCGAGCAAGATGAGATCGGGGATTTGCTGTTGCGCCAGTAATAAGCCTTCGGCGGCGGTACTGGCTAGTGCTAATGCATAATGGGCGCGCTGCTGCTCGAGTATTCGGCTCATCAGTTTTTGTGATAGTTGATCGTCTTCTACGTATAGAATTTTCCGCTGCTTGGCCTCGGTTGAACCGCTGTTGATGCTGCTTGGGGCTGCCGTAGGAGTGACGGCAGGGAAGTCTACCCAAAAATCACTACCCACATTCAGCGTGCTCTTGACGCCGACGGCACCTTGCATCAGTTGCGCCAGTTTACGCGTAAAGGCAAGTCCAATCCCGGTGCCTTCAATTTCTTCTTGTTGCTCACCGACCCGAGAAAAAGCCATAAAGAGCTGAGCTTGATCGCTCTCGCTAATACCATAGCCGGTATCTGAAACCATTAAGCGCCAATTGGCGGATTGAGTTTGGCTGATGCTGAGCGTGACCGAGCCCGCTGGGCGATTATATTTGACGGCATTGGAAGTGAAATTTAATAAAATTTGTTTAATGCGGCGCGCGTCACCTTCCACCCAGCAGCAATTGGGAGGGAGATCAATAAAGAGTTGGATGTTTTTTTCTGTGGCTAAATTTTGCATTAATTCGCAGCAGTCGCGAACAATCGGCACCAGGTCAATGGTTTCATGGCGTAAGGTGAGTTTTCCGGCTTCGATACTGGCTAAATCGAGCACTTCGTTAATCATGTCGAGTAAATGTCGACCGGCATTAATAATGTAATTACCCAGTAGGCGTTGTGGATTATCGGTGTCGATGTAAATGAGTTGGGCAAAGCCCAAAATCGCATTGAGCGGCGTTCTGAGTTCATGGCTCATATGCGATAAAAATTCTGATTTGGCGTGACTGGCGGCCTGCGCTTTTTGGTGCGCGATACGCAGTGCCGCTTCGCTGGTTTTTATCGCTGTGCTGTCATGAACGCTAAAAATCCGGCCTTCAGGTGCTTCACCCAAGCGCTGGGCTTGGCTATTGAAGTCATAAAATCGACCGTCAAGTAGATGAGCCGCAAACTGCGATTCCAGGTAGGGGTCGCTATACAGTAGATCTAGCCAATTTTGAAATTCTTCGGCATTTTTGAGTTGCGGTTTAATCCATTCAAATAAAGCTTCAGATTGGCGCGTATCCGACCATTGCCAAATTTGCATCATTGCGGCGTTGCAATGGCGAATGTGTCCGTCCAAATCGGTCACGACTATGCCATCGGCGGTGGATTCTAATGTGGCAAATAATAACGAGGCGGTTAGCGCACTTTCCCGCTCCAGTCGTTTACTCTGGCTGATGTCATAAAAAGAAATCACGCACAGTGTTTGATCTTCCCAAGTGGTGCTGCGAACGCTTTTGCATACCGATAGAAAATATCCCTGCGCATGGCGGTAATCAGTTTCAAGCTGGCTGATGTGGGCATTGCCGCCATTTTGAACGTCATCCCAATAAAAATGTTCTTGTAATCCAGTTTCAATCTCTTGAATCGGTCGACCAATTAATTCCTGTTGGGTGTAACCGAGCAGCAAAGTACTGGCTTGATTGGCAAAGACAATGCGTAAATCATGCGGCGTGACAGCTAAAATCGCTGTGGCGCAAGCATCGAGCAGATTTTGGGCAAGTAAGGTCATACTGATTCGCTGGCACTAAAAAAATAGTTCATCCGTTTACTTGGACTTAAAGCGCGAGCCGCATCCGCGCTCAGTTGATTGGCCTTGATGGATTTGCTGATATTTGATGCCATTTTCGTGCTCCAAATCTAAAATAATGGCGTTTTCGCTGCCCGATTCAATGCCACAGACTAAAACCTGCGGTCGCAAAGGGCGCGAAGCATTCACTGAGACCACTAAGCCATAACAGTCATTAGATAAAATAACTAAAGTCCCTGGCGGATAGACACCAAGGCATTTAATAAAGTGATTGAGTGGGCCGGGGTCAAATTTGGCTTTGTGTTGTGTAAACATTAACGCCAGTCCTTCATGCGGCGTTAAAGACAGCGCTGGATTATTGCGATTGCAGTGATTGTCATAGGTATTGACCAAGGCCAGAATGCGCGCTAGTGGGTCTATTTGAGCTAATTGCAGCCGCTGTGGATAGCCCGAGCCATCACAGTATTCATGATGTTGGACAATGAGTTTTTAAAACGCCGGCGCTTAAGCCAGCCCGATGCGCCATCTCGGCACCCCATTTTGAGTGTTGCTCCATCAAGGCTTGTTCAGCACGATTTAAGGCTTCGGTTTTTTAGTAAAATTCGATCAGGAACTTCGCTTTTGCCGATATCGTGAAATAAAGCCGCCAAACCCAAAGTGCGGATATCATCGCGTGATAATTGCATGGCTCGACCGAGCATTAGGGCTAAAACGGCCACATTTAAAGTATGAAAATAAGTTTCATCGCCCAGCGTATTGCCATTCATTAGGTGAATCGCAATATCATCATCGATCAGCAGTGAATCGAGCATTTGATTGACGAGTTGATCGGCTGCGGCTACGGTTTTTTTTGGCATCAATATGGATTTGGCTATTTATGCTTCTCACGGTCTTTGCCGCTTTGCCGAATGCTTTTTCGCAGGCATCCAGTTGCGCTTGACGTTGTTCGTGTTGGGCTTGGCGTTGACGTTTTGCGGCCAATAGTGCCAATACGGCCGGGTCAGTCACTTCATTGTGGATTGCGATGGGGGCGGGCTCGGCAGTTGGCGTCATGGCTGGCGAGGTGGCCACCAAGGGCTGAATATCACTTTTATTAGGGATGTAGCGAATTTTAGTTAAGCCGAGTTTTTTTAACGTCTCGATTTGATCGATCGATTTGATTTTAAAACTACCAAAGCTAAATGGATGCGCCATCCAGTGCAAATCGAGTTGGATATAGACACCCACCTGTAGCTGATCGGGGTGAACAAAATAATTGGACTCATTGGTCATGGCGTACGCATCGGTTTCAAGCATGAACTTAATTATGGCTAATTTGCTGATAAAATCTGCCTTTCCTCGCAACTATATTCAGAAATTTGAAATTTTTAATAATAATTAAATCGATTTTTGTAAATTTTATGTCAGTAATTGTTTTGTGCTGTTGCCCCTTAGTCGCGCTGAGCGCTGGTTGAGCGGGTTGGTTTTATTTTTATCTACCACTGGCGACGTTGCGCTAAAGCGCATCGTTACCACAAAGGAAATTGTTGTGATTGAGCAGGGCGTGTTTCTTGGGTTAAAAACGCTGATTTTGGTCGCGATCAGGATTTGGACTCGCAATGGATGCCGCTGGTGTCTATGGCCAATATTGCTTGCGGCGGACACGCCGGGAGTGTGGATTCAATACGAGCGGCAGTGCGTTTGGCGCAAGAGTACGGGGTTTGTATTGGCGCGGCGCCGAGCTATCCCGATCGCTTACATTTGGGGCAACGATCACTCTCGATGAATCCTTCGCAATTGGTGTTTAGTATCACCGCCCAATTATGGGCCATGAAGGCGGTCTGTATCGAAGTCGGGGTTGCGGTGGTTTACGTTAAATTGCATGGGGCTTTATATCGTGACGCAGCAAAAAACCCGGTGTTAGCCGATCAAATCGCGCAATTGATTTTTGAAATTGATCCGGATTTATCGGTGATGGCGCCGCTGGAAAGTGAGTTACTACACGCTGCCGCAGCGCGTGGTTTGACGACAATTTCGGAAGGTTCGCTAGGGCATTGCGACGCAGGGTATGAGGCATCAGGTGTGGCGCTCGATACCTCGCAAGCGCTAGACTGGGCCGAGTCACAACAGCAAGCTTTAGCGCTAGTGGGGCAAGTCCAATCTTTGTCGGTGTTGGGTGATAATTACCTTGCCTTGGCGCAAACGCTTGCGATTCGTCAGTTTTTTATTGAATTCAGGCGTCCGTCTGTGTGCTGAGTCTGGTCAAAAGGGCGGCTGATGCGTTAAGGTAAACGCAAATCAATCATTGATAGCGTGCTTCTATGTCTGCAACACAAGCTCATCCTAAAGGACTGTATCTGCTTTTCGCTACCGAAATGTGGGAACGGTTTTCGTATTATGGCAATCGTGCTTTATTGGCTTTATTCATGATTTCCGCACTGTCGTTTGATAAACATTTCACTTCTGCTTTGTATGGGCAATACACCGGATTGGTTTTTTTAACGCCGCTGATTGGGGGTTATATTGCCGATCGTTATTGGGGTAATCAGCGCTCGATTTTAGTCGGCGGCTTATTGATGGCAGCAGGGCAGTTCTCTTTGTTTTTTGCTAGCACGTTTTACACCAATTTAGCCTTGGCGCTGCCGTTCTTTTATTCCGGCTTGGGCTTGATTTGTTTGGGCAATGGCTTTTTTTAAACCCAATATTTCCACCATGGTCGGGCAGCTGTATGCGCCGAACGATGCGCGCAAAGATGCGGCGTATACCCATTTTTTATATGGGGATTAATTTAGGCTCATTTTGTGCGCCATTGATTTGCGGCACTTTGGGTGATACCGGTAATCCGGCTGATTTTCGCTGGGGCTTTTTAGCCGCCGGTGTTGGGATGCTGCTGTCGTTGGTGATTTTTCAAGCATTTAAAAATAAATACTTATTGTCGCCCGAAGGGCAAATCTTAGGTTTGCCGCCCAAACAGTTGTCGGCACTTGAGAAAAGCAAGGTTGATACCTCGTTAAGCACCATTGATATTCAAAGAATGATTGTGATCGGCGTATTGGCCTTTTTTGTGGTGTTTTTCTGGTCGGCGTTTGAGCAAGCTGGCGTATCACTCACCTTTTTTGCCCGCGAATCGACTGACCGGATGATTTATGGTTTTGAAGTACCGGCATCGTGGTTTCAATCGTTAAATCCGGTGTTTGTGTTGATCTTTGCACCGATTATGGCGCGCTTGTGGATGACACTTTCGGCCAAAGGCAAAGAGCCGTCGTCGCCGACCAAAATGGCGTGGGGCTTGATTTTATTGGGCTTGGGCTACGTGGTGATTGCTTTTGGTGTTGATGGTATTGATGCCGGAATGAAGGTATCGATCTTGTGGTTGGTGTCGATGTATTGGCTGCATACCATGGGTGAATTGTGTTTGTCGCCAATTGGCCTGTCTTTGGTGAATAAACTAGCACCAGCACGATTTGCGTCGTTATTGATGGCGGTATGGTTTTTGGCCAATGCCGCCGCCAATTGGTTTGCCGGTATTTTGGCTGGGTTTTATCCGGAATCAGGCAAACCTTTTCCGTCTTTCTTGGGCTGGCAAGTGAGCAATTTGCACGACTTCTTTATGTTGTTGTTTGTCGCTATGTCGTTCTTGGCGGGCGGCTTATTGCTATTTGCCAGCAAGCCATTGCAAAAAATGATGCACGGAATTCGCTAATCGTGGTGTGAGTCGCAAAAATGCCCAGCTAATGCTGGGCTTTTTTTACATCAACCTGCAGCTTCAATATGGCGGTTGGCTGGCTCTAATCCGTCGGGATGGCGCAAGGCGCGCTCGATTCGGCGCGCTAAGGCCGGTAGATCAACGCTATGCGCGTTGGCCAGCGCTTGCGCGCGCTGCATGATGGCGCGTGAATTAGGCGGGAACTTACCGCCGTTCATGGCTAAAACAATTCGGTTGGCACAGCCATCGGCACCAATGGCAATGGCTGCGCCGTCAAACACCGTGCGAATCCGTTGATAGTAGCTGTCAAAGCGCGCGTCGCTACCCCAAAGATTGACCACCAACACCCCTTGATCGGCCAAAGCTGCGCGGCAATCGTCAAAAAATTGTGCGGTGGCCAGGCTTTCTGGCATGCCGCTTTGGCTATACGCGTCAACCAAGAGCGCATCAAACGCCGATTGGCGTTTTAACCACGCCGCGCCGTCAACGCAATCAATTTTGAGTCGGGCACTGTCGTTGGGAATGGCAAAGCGATCGCGCAAGGCGATGACATCAGTGTCGATTTCAGCGACTTTAATTGCGCAATGCGGCAGGTAATGATGGCAGTATTTGGTCAATGAACCGCCGCCGAGACCAATCATGCCTATATGCTGGGTATTGGCTTGCAGTAGGCAAAATGCAATCATTGAGCGCGTATACCCCAGTATGAGGTCTTGCGGGGTTTTGGCGCTTCATTCGGCTTTGGACGGTGGTGAGGTCAAACATCAATGAGACTTCATCACCTTCTTCATACACAAACGGTTTTCCGCTTAAGGTCTCGGCAAATAAATCGGCAAAAGATGGGCTGGGCTGCTTAGTCACTCTGGCTGGCACTATTAAAAATGAATTAGCCCGTCATCATCGCATGTTCAACAAATAATCAACAAATAAAGTAGGGTCTGATCTAGCGCATGCAAATATTACCGATGTAAGGCTACAATAAGAAATATGTTGTTCTTCATAGGCCATACATCGTGATTGCTTTGATTGCCGCGCAAAAAGCCGGGCTGCTTGCGCCCAAAAATTGGTTGAGCAATATCGTTGCTGGGGCGATTGTGGGTGTGGTGGCTTTGCCGCTTGGGATGGCGTTTGCCATCGCGTCAGGCGTCAAGCCCGAACAAGGGATTTATACCGCGATTGTGGCCGGTATTATTGTGGCCATTTGTGGTGGCAGCCGCGTGCAAATCGCGGGGCCAACGGGCGCGTTTATTGTGATTTTGTCCGGCATTACCGCGCAATACGGCGTGACGGGCTTGCAAGTGGCCACGATGATGGCCGGCGTTATTTTGCTGTTAATGGGTTTGGCCAAACTCGGCGGCGTGATTAAATTTATTCCTGCGCCGGTGATTGTGGGCTTTACCGCTGGGATCGGCGTGATTATTTGGGTCGGGCAGTGGGGGGCTTTTTTTGGTCTACCTGCGGTGCAGGGCGAGCATTTTCATCAAAAATTCTGGCTCACTGTGCAGGCTTTGCCGCATTTGCATTGGGCGACAACTGGTTTGGCGGCGCTGAGCTTATTGGTACTGATTGTTGCGCCCAAATGGCGTTGGACGCAAAAAATCCCCGGGCCATTGTTGGCGATGGTGCTGGCCACAGGTTTGCAGTCGCAATTTCATTTTGCGGGTGTAGCGACCATCGGTTCGGCGTTTGGCGGTATTCCGCAAGGCTTGCCTGAGTTTTCGCTGCCGCAAGTCAGTACTGGTCAATTGATTAATTTGATTGGTCCGGCGTTCACCATTGCCATGCTGGGGGCGATTGAGTCATTGCTGTCTGCGGTGGTGGCCGATGGCATGACCGGCACGCGGCATGATTCAAATCAAGAGTTAGTCGGCCAAGGGCTGGCTAATTTGGTTACGCCGTTATTTGGTGGTTTTGCCGCTACTGGCGCGATTGCGCGCACCGCGACCAATATTCGCAACGGCGGCAACAGTCCCTTGGCGGGCATTGTGCACGGCATTACTTTATTAGTGATTATTTTGTTTTTAGCGCCGCTCGCCGCGTCGATTCCTTTGGCTGCTTTGGCGGCGATTTTGTTTGTGGTGGCGTGGAATATGAGCGAAGTGAAGCATTTTTGGCATATGTTGACGCATGCCCCGCGTGCCGACGTGGCGATTTTACTGATTACTTTTGTGTTAACGGTGTTTGCCGACTTAGTGGTGGCGGTGAATATCGGGGTGATTTTAGCCACGCTGCATTTTTTGCGCCGGATGTCGATGTCGGTTGAAGTGGTGGCACAAAATGAGCAGCAGATTGGTGTTGAATTAATCCAGCAAGGTTTAATTCAACTGCCCGCAGGCGTGTTGGTGTATTCGATTGAAGGGCCGTTTTTCTTTGGTGCAGTAGAAAACTTTGAGCGCGCGCTCGCCGCTACGCATACCGACCCCAAGGTGCTGGTGATTCGATTATTACGTGTGCCGTTTATTGATATTACTGGCTTGCAGGTATTGGATGAGGCGATTGCGCAGCTGCAGCGTCGTGACGTGCGAGTGCTGCTGTGTGAAGCCAATGTGCGCGTTTTGGCCAAATTAGAGCGTGCTGGGGTGATGACAACGTTGGGGGCGAGCAATTACTGCGCCGATTTGGCGAGTGCGATTGCTAGAGCCGATGGTTTATGTGCGGATTGATATGTTGATTGATATATTAAGTAGGCTGACTTTTTGTGTACTTGCGGTGTTTTCTCTTGGGCATCAGAGTAGAATCCCGCCTTTGTATGTTTTGTTGCTAGGCCGAATATGACTTCATTACCGTCGCACCCGATTGGCGTTTTTGATTCTGGGGTGGGTGGACTTACCGTCGTGCGGGCCTTAATGGACCGTTTACCTTTTGAAAATATCATTTATTTTGGCGATACGGCGCGGGTGCCGTATGGCGTGAAGTCAGTGGCGACCATTGAGCACTATACCCAGCAAATTGCGAATTTCTTGCAGCAGCAAGAAGTCAAGATGCTGATTATTGCCTGCAATACGATGGCGGCCGTGGCCGCCGATAAAGTGCGGGCGTCAGCCAATGTGCCTGTGCTGGACGTGATTGAAGCGGGCGCAAAAAACGCGGTGGCGCACACCAAAACCGGCGGAATTGGCGTGATTGGTACGCCAACGACGATTAATTCCAATGCCTATGCACGGGCGATTCACCAGCTCAACCCGGATTGCCGCGTGTATTCACAAGCTTGCCCGTTGTTTGTACCTTTGGTAGAAGAAGGTTGGCTCGACCATGCCGTGACGCGTTTAACCGCGCAAGAATATCTCAAGCCGGTATTTGTTGAATCGATTGATACGCTGGTGCTGGGCTGTACGCATTACCCGTTAATAAAGCCGTTGTTGATGGATATTTGTGGCGATCGAATGCAGCTGGTGGATTCGGCGCTGTCGATTGCAGCGCAAACCGCCGAGATTTTGCAGTCGCGTGGCTTGGCAAATCCAGCACATCAAATTCCAGATTATCGCTTCGTGGTTACCGATTTACCGGTGAAGTTTCAAACCATTGGTGAGCGATTTTTGGGGCGTAGCTTAGGTAAAATTGAGCTGGCTCAGTTGTAATTGCGTTGTCGATATTCGCCTGTAAAACTAACTGCCTCGACTGTTAAACATCGAGGCAGTTTCTTTTAGTGCGCTAGGTTTTGATTGAGCTTAATCCATGCAAATGGTGTGCTGCCACGCATTCGATCAGCAAAAGTTTGTTTGGGTTTAGGTATGTGGGTATGACCGAGTTCGGTGACGCGTACGGTGCGGACAGCTGGCTTGTTGTGCATGATCTTGGCCTCTTTAAGGATGAGAAAGAGATTTGAATTGCGATGAATGACGAAACCCAATCATAATCTGATTTCTCTTTGTGACCAATGTCACAATTTGATTTGGCGCAAATCTAGCGTTGAATTTAAAGGAATAATTTTTTTGCGTTGATTGGTCGCTGAAAGCGATGCGGCGCAGTATTTTGCTGACGCCGCATGCATTAGATTGTTGACGGTTTTAGCTTAATACCTGCCACAGTCGGCTGCCGTAGTTGTTGGCATGGGGATGGGTGAGTAGTAAGTACAGTGCGCCAGCGCTGGCTAATGCACTGATGGGCGTGCCGAAAGTAAACCCGCGATGCGGTACGCTCAACTTGAATAAGCGCCACAACATCCATCCTGCGGTCAGTATCAGCGCCAAAGTCACCATCAAAAGTGTCGGAAAATGCACCGCATTACTTGCCCCAAGTCCGAGGGCCGCACCGGCTAAAATTCCAGGTAAAAAATACAGTGGCGACCAAAGCACGCAGGCCAGTATACATGCCGGCATAAAGCGCTTGGCGGGCATGGAGAGCATACCTGCCACCATGGGTAGTACTGGCCGCGTTGGCCCTAAAAATCGACCAACAAAAATACCAATCGCGCCGTGATGACGCAACACATGTCGAGCTTGAATCAGTAGCCGACGATGCTGACGAATCAGCTTGAGCCGTTGTAGCTGGCGGCGATAGCGATAACCGAGTGCGTAGGAAATCAGGTCACCCAAGAGCGCGGCGACAAAACCAACGCTACACGCGAGCCAAAAATCCATTTTGCCGCTGCCAATCAATGTGCCCATACTGACCATTAAAATAGTACCGGGAATAATCAGCCCAATTAAGGCGGTGGATTCGGCCAAGACAATAATAAATAACAGCGCGAGGGCCAATTCATTGGAATGGTTGATGGCGGTTTGCAGCAAGTCTTGCATGGTCAAGGGGTTTGGAGTGAACGTGCTCATTAGGGCACGCTCGGCTGATTTAGTTCCTAGAGGTTAGCGAACCAGATTAAAACCATGCGCCGAAATTAATTTGCCAGCTTTCTAGGTTTTCGCCTTTGCTATAGCTCACGCCGCCACGAAAATCGATATTGCTATTGGGTTCGGTGCGTTGCTGACCAAAGCTCACGCCGATTTCATTTTGATGGTTGCTAAATAATTTGGTGCCAGTGTATTGGGTATTAATTAAATAGATTTCCCAAGAGAGTGGGTCGCCACTGACTTCCCATTGGCTGTCTAGAGAATAAAACAGTCCATTTCTAAAAACGGTGTTGGCAATGTCCGGATTAAACGTGCTGTTATCCACGTGCATGTTAAAAACATTGTAGTAACCGAGCATATTGCCCAGCGTGAGATGCCAACCATCACCTTCCCATACATAGCTCGAGCCAATGGCTGCCGAGCCAATCCAAGCCGACGTGCCTAAATCGTTCGATCCAGTAAAGCGCGCCGATCCGGTGGCGCTGAGTGTCCAGTTGCTGTTGACTGGGTAGCGATAGCTTAATCCGAGATTGGCATCATACGATTTGCTGCCTTCGGCGTCGGTGTAACCCAGCGGTGCGCTGACAATCAATTCGTGATTGGCTGCGCCTAAATTGTAAGCGTATGCCAGCGGCAGAGTAATGCCATCGCTGCTCATGGCTCTGGCTTGTGCTGTGGCGCTCGATTGCATGTGAGTGTAATTGATGCCGACCGAAAAACGCTGCTCGTCGGCGGCTGCCTTGCTACCAAACCACAGTGTTTGCGCGTCATTGCTTACGCCGCGACTCATTAAGCTGTTGCTATTGCCGGCGATTAAATCAATCGGGGACAGTTCGAGCAAATGCGTACTGGGTTCGCTGAGTATGTCTGGGGTACTGCTGAAATATTTTAAAAACAGTGCTTGGCTTTGTTCTCTGGTGCGACCTTGAAAGGTTTTATTGAGGCCGGTGCTTGGAATGCTAAAAACCAGCTTACTGCCGCCGTCGGGATAGGTAATGATGATGGGTAAACCGCGAAAGTTAAGCGTGCTGGTTACGGCTTCTTTGCCGGTGTAATTGCTAAAAATACTACCGGGTTTGATCGCCTGTTTATAAAACAAGTTCACGCTTTGTTCAGCATCAGTGTGGCGGCTAGATTGAGTCTGGCCGCCCATTGTGGCGCTAAATTCAAAAGGAGCAGCATGCCCGTAGGTGCTGAATGCGAGGGCAATTAAAGACAAGAAGGGTTTGAAATTAGGCATGATGCTTTCCGTTTGTCGCAATCTCTTTTTTTGTAGATGTTGCGATTCGGAAAGCAAGGATTAAAAACAACAGTAAGCGTAAGAAAGCTTGACGTTAGTAATTATTCGTGGATGAACGGTAGATCTCGTGATAAAGACAGTAGATTATTTTCAATTAATTCATCTAGCAGAAAGCTAAAGTCAGTTGCAGCATCGGATGTGGGGGCGAAATCAAAGATATTGCTGCCACAACCCACGGCGGCAGCCAGTGCTTCTTGCTCGCGGATTCTGGTTTTTAGTACTTCGCCGGGAAAGTGTTTAGTGAGTTGGCCCGCAACGGTTTCGGCGGTGATTTGATTGGGAATATAGCGATTGAGTAGGTAGCGCCGAGGTGTTCTAGATTGAAACTTTTCCAAGCCATATAGCGTTTGCGAAAGTTGCATCGCGCCGTTCAGCGCCAAATATTCAGAGGCCACGGGTACGAGGATGATGTCAGCGGCAAACAGTGCCGAAAAAGCAACAACCCCCAACATTGGGGTGCAATCGATGATGATGGGTAAGCCACTGCCTGACAGCATTTCGGCGTGTAAACCGAGTTTGAGCCGCCAGATGTTGTCGCGATGCCGTGCTACTTGCGCGTCGATTTTGCCCAGTTCAAGGTGTGAAGCAATAAATTGAATGCCACTCGGTAGGGGCGTAGCAAGATCAGATAGTGAACTTAAGCCTTGGTAAAAACGATAAATGCTTTTACTGCTGGGGGTTTTGATACCGTACATCGAGGTTAAATGCGCTTGGGGATCAAGGTCGATCAGTAAGGGTTCGACGCCGTTTTTGGCGATCGCAGCGGCTAAATTGGCGGCGATGGTGGTTTTACCCACGCCTCCTTTCATATTAAAGACGGCGATTACGGTCATTGAACGCGTTCCTCATTGCAATGTCTCGGCGATGTTACGGTATTGGGCTGACACGGGCGTGTTGTCAGCCTGTCATTCGTTGTCCACTTCTGAAATCGCATTCTACCTGAAGCGGCTTTCTGACTGGGGATCGATTTGTCGGTACAGCTGGACAAAGCCATGCTTTACAATGTGGCGCTTGATCCATTGCTTATGAATTAGGTTTTCTTGATGACATCAATATTTCAGCGTTTAGCGCAAGAGTTGGCCTGCCGTGAGCCACAAGTTTTGGCGGCGGTCACTTTATTGGATGATGGCGCGACCGTGCCTTTTATTTCGCGCTATCGCAAAGAGCTGACTGGCGGCTTGGACGACACCCAGTTGCGCCGTTTGGAAGAACGCCTGCGCTACTTGCGCGAGCTGGAAGATCGTCGGGCGAGCGTCATCAATACCATTCGCGAGCAAGGCCAGCTCACTGTAGATTTAGAGCGGGTATTGCTCGCCGCTGATAATAAACAAACGCTTGAAGACCTATACCTGCCTTTTAAACAAAAGCGTCGTACCAAGGCGCAAATCGCCCGCGAAGCGGGTTTAGCGCCGCTAGGCGAGGCATTGCGACTCAATCCATTGCTGGCGCCCGAAACGGCGGCGCTGGATTTTTTGAGTGCTGAGCATGGCGTGAATGACGTGAAAGCGGCGCTGGACGGTGCGCGCGCGATTTTATTGGAAACATGGAGCGAAAACGCCACATTATTAGGCGCTTTGCGTGAGCTGGTGCAGCAAGAAGGGCAACTCAAAACCAGCGTGATCGCTGGGCAAGAAAGCGCTGGTGCAAAATTTAGCGATTATTTTGATTTTTCTGAGCGATTGATGGCGATGCCGTCGCATCGACTATTGGCGATTTTGCGCGCGCGCAACGAAGGTATTTTGGCGATTCATTTATTGCTGCCTGAAGAAATCGCTGCCGGTGGCCGCATGGGCGAGGCCAATCGTTGCGAGCAGTTGATTGCACGCCATGCCGGCATCGCCGCGCAAAATCGTGCGGCGGATAAATGGTTGAATGACACAGTGCGTTTAGCATGGCGAGCGAAAATCGCTTTGTCCTTAGAAAACGAATTACTGAGTACCGCTCGTGAGCGCGCCGATTTGGAAGCGATTCGGGTGTTTGCTTTGAACTTAAAAGACTTGCTGCTGGCTGCGCCCGCTGGCCCACGTGCCACCTTGGGTTTGGATCCTGGCTTACGCACTGGGGTGAAGGTGGCGGTGGTGGACGCCACCGGTAAATTTGTCGCACACGAAACAATCTATCCGCATGAGCCACGCCGGGATTGGGCGGGCTCGCTCGCCGTGTTGGAGCGCTTGTGTATTACACATCAAATTGAATTGATTGCCATTGGTAACGGCACGGCCAGCCGTGAAACCGATAAATTGGCCACTGAGTTGATTGCTCGATTAGATGGGCGAAAGCCGGCGAAAATCGTCGTTTCAGAAGCGCGGGCGCGTCGGTGTATTCGGCGTCGGAATTGGCGGCGAAAGAGTTTCCGGATTTGGATGTGTCGATTCGCGGCGCGGTGTCCATCGCACGGCGCTTGCAAGACCCATTGGCTGAGTTAGTTAAAATCGACCCTAAAGCGATTGGTGTTGGCCAGTATCAGCATGATGTCAATCAGCATGAGTTGGCGCGGATGCTCGACGCGGTCGTTGAAGATTGTGTGAACGCCGTTGGCGTGGATGTGAATATCGCCTCAGCCGCGCTGTTGGCAAGGGTATCTGGCTTGAGCGCAACCATTGCCAACAACATCGTCGCATACCGTGATAGTCATGGCGTATTTGCCAATCGCAAGGCCTTGCTCAAAGTGCCGCGTTTGGGTGACAAAGCGTTTGAATTGTCCGCTGGGTTTTTGCGGATTATGCAAGGCGACCATCCATTGGATGCCTCTGCCGTTCACCCGGAGGCGTATCCATTGGTTGAGAAAATTTTGGCGCGGGTGAATAAAAACATTCGCCAGCTGATTGGCGATCGCAGCGTATTGCAGCAGTTAGATCCTGCTGGTTTGGTCGATGCCCAATTTGGTTTGCCAACGGTGAAAGACGTATTGGCCGAGCTAGAAAAACCCGGGCGTGACCCGCGGCCTGAGTTTTTAAAACCGCGACGTTTGCCGACGGGGTTGAGCGCATCCAAGATTTAAAAGTCGATATGGTGCTCGAAGGTGTCGTCAGTAATGTGACTAATTTTGGGGCTTTTGTGGATATTGGCGTGCATCAAGATGGTTTGGTGCATATCTCGTGCTTGGCCGGACGCTTTGTGAAGGACCCACGCGAGGTGGTGAAGGCCGGTGACGTGGTGAAAGTGAAAGTCACAGAAGTCGATGTGCCGCGTAAACGGATTGCGCTGACCATGCGCTTAAATGATGCACCGCGCGAATCAGCAGCTACGCAAAGTGCGCCAGCGATGACTGCGCAACAAAGAAAAGTCGCTCAAGCGCCTAAGCCGCAATTGGGGGCGATGGCCGATCAATTGGCGGCGTTAAAACTCAAGCATTCTCGCTAAAACGGTTCACCGCTACACTGCAATCTGGCCGTCGCGTAAGCGATAGCCCGGTTGTTGCATCGATTGGCTGGATTACTTCGATTCGGCGTTGGCTCTGTCGTTTACTGCGTAGCAGCGGTTTAGTAATTGTTTTTGGTGTAGGCCGCACAAGACCGCGACCAAGCCTAGGCTGGTCTTGTCATTGGTCGGAGTAGTGCTCACAGGTGCGGGTGTTGCTGCGTAGGCGTGGGTAAGCATAAGCGTGTATGAATGAGGAAGACTTAACTTCTTATCGACGCTTTTACCCACGGCTTGAGTCTGAATTGCGTAGAGGCTTGAAATATCGGTTTATTTTTGGGGTTTGATTCAGATGGCTTGCGTGCGGCGTTTTTATTGCCAACGCGGCGCGTAGCCTAAGCCCACCCATTCAGGGTAATCGGTAATGATGCCTTCTATGGCCAATTTGCGACACCACTCATGCTCAATCTCATTGGCTGCGCCATAGACAAAGTGAGCAAATCCCAATTGCTTAGCTTCCTCAATAAAACTCGGGTCTAGGATTTCAAAATCCCAAATCAACGTTTTGATTTTGGACGAAGCGTATTTAATTTCTAGTAGGGTATTAAGTGATAAAGGACGGTTAGCAAAGAGTAGGCCAAGATACGTGCTAAGGGTATTTGCGGCTTCTTGAATTAGTGGGTGGTAAAATGAAGAAACCAAGATGGGGGTTTTATCTTGGACTTTACTCAAAGTGCTCAAAATCGACGGTAAACCTGCCGGTGTTTTCAGTTCAATATTCCAAAATTCATCGGGAAAAGCGTCCAATGCTTCGCTTAAGCTGGGGACGATAAAGCCTGCTTGATGCGATAATTCTTTACGGGTCAGTGCGGCGACAGCTTGGCCGCGTGGACTGAGCCGGTCGTGATACAAAATAGCCTCACCATCCAAAGACCAGCGCACATCGGTTTCGATGCCGGTAAAGCCCAATGCCAGTGCGCTAGCAAAAGCGGCGAGGGTGTTTTCTGGGTGCTGCCAAGTGCAACCACGATGTGCGAGTAAATGCATGATGCGATCTTAATGTGGGTGGAATGAATTTAAATGATAGGACGAAAATGACACGAAAATTGCGCTACCCCAGCCTTAAACAGGCGCTACTGTGCTGTTCATTATTGGTATTGACCGCGCCTGTTTGGGCGGAACGACCACGGATAGGCTTGGTGCTGGGTGGCGGCGGTGCGCGAGGCTTTGCCCATGTGGGTGTGATTAAGGTATTAGAGCAAAACCGCATTCCTATCGATTGTGTGATTGGCACCAGTATTGGCTCATTGGTTGGCGCGGCATATGCAGCAGGACGCAATCCCAATGAAATGCAAACGCGCATTGTGCGCGCCAATTGGGATGATTTAATTAGCTCAACCTTGCCGCGTCAGCTCAATACCTTTCGCCGTAAACAAGACGATTTGTATTCATTGATCAATGTTGAATTTGGCTTAAGTGATGGCGGCGATATCAAGCTACCCAGTGCGGCGATTAGTACGCAAAAAATTGAATTTTTTCTACGCGATCTGACTTTTGCTGGCACGGTCAAAGATTTTGATCAATTGGCCATTCCTTACCGTGCGATTGCTACCGATATGGAAAACGGCAGCATGGTGGTGCAAGACAGAGGCGATTTGGTTACGGCAATGCGCGCCAGTATGGCGGTACCGGGGATTTTTCCGGCGGTGAACACCGAAAACCGCATGTTGGTCGATGGCGGCTTGGTGCGTAATTTGCCCGTCGACGTGGCGCGTGACACGTGCGCGGATGTGGTGATTGCGGTCGATGTGGGCTCGCCACCGTTAAAGCGCGATCAAATTAAAGACGTGTTTAGCGTGGCTGACCAATATACCCGGTTGATGATGATTCAAAACGTTGCGCCACAATTAAAAAGCTTAAGCGATAAAGACGTGTTAATTACGCCGGAGTTTGGCGATATTTCGGCCAGTGATTTTAAAAAAGGCGTTGAACTTATTGACACCGGTGAAGTAGCGGCCAATCGGGTGTTAACGCAATTGCAGCGGTATTCGGTCAGCCCCAAAGAGTATGCCGCATGGCAGGCGCAAAGAGCTGAATTGCGTTTGCAGCCCAAACCGGTGCAAAGAATTGATGTGGCGCCGACCAATGTCGTCAATCCCGAAGTGCTAAAAAACGCCTTGAATATTGATATCAATCAGCCATTGGCATCCAATGAGTTTCATGATCATTTAATGCAGGTGTATGCCAAGGGCGATCATAGCCAATTAGATTATGAATTACGCCAAATCGGTGACGGTGAAGCGGTATCTATTTTGCCAATTGAGAAAAGTTGGGGCCCCAATTACCTTAAATTTGGTTTAAGTTTTGCTACTGATTTTAGCGGTTCACAGCCGTGGAATATTAGCGCGCAATATCGCCGAACATGGCTTAATGATTTGGGCGCAGAATGGAAAACCACCGCACAAATTGGTAGTTCGAGCATGATTAATACCGAATTTTATCAACCCTTGCTACTCAATGAAGCGATGTTTTTAGCGACGTATTATCGGTATTTTACTGGGCCACTGTCGATTTGGCAGGGTGACCAGCAATTTGCCGAATATGAATACGATAAATCATCGGTGGGTTTGGATTTTGGTTCGGTATTATCAACGCACACTGAATTAAGAATTGGCCCAGTATTTAATGAATATAGTGGCAAACGCTCTGTGGGGTCATTTGTATTTCCTGAGTCATCCAATTATGACTATGGTCTTCGATTTAATGCTTATTATGATAATTTAGATCATTATTTCTTCCCTAAAAATGGCAGTTATTTTAATGCCTATGGGTATTACGCTTTGGGGGCAGGCAAGCAGCAAGCCGATTATGCGCGCTATGGTTTTGTTTATCGCAAAGCAATGCCGATTGATAATGATGCCATTCATTTCACCCTTAAAGCGCAAAATACGTATGGCGAGCAACCGCCGTTTGCCGATGTGAAATGGCTGGGTGGGTTTTTGAATTTATCCAGTTATAACTATCAAGAATTGGTGGGTGAGCGCTTTGTCTACGGCTCATTGCAATATCTACACGCGACTTCATTTTTGTCGGGTAGCTATATCGGTAGTGCTTTAGAAGTGGGCGGGGTGTTTGATACGCTTGATCAGCGCGTTGACGATGTGCTGCATTATTCGGCTTCGGTGTATTTGGCTTACGATAGCTTTTTAGGTCCGCTGTATTTTGGCGCGGCGTATGGCGATAATCGTCAGGCGCGGTTTTATATGATGCTCGGTAAGCAATTTTAATCGTTGGTCATACCCCTGATGGCTTGAAAAACGGCAGTTAAACCGCATCTTTGATGGGCCATCGGCCGTTTGCCCTTGGTCTTATCTTGAGATCTAAAATGACATTGTTTGATCGATTGCTCGGCCGCACGGCCGCAGCGCCTAGCCAAGGAAATTCTGTTGTGAGTGAAGCAAATCTTGAAATTTTACGCCAAACGCTGGCCACGCTAATCGATCCGGATACCGGCAAAGATTATATCGCTGGCAAATGCGTTAAAAACTTGCAATGGCAGGCAGGTGTCGTCAGCTTGGACTTGGTGTTGGGTTATCCGGCGCAAAGTCAGTTTGCGACTCGGCAAGCACAAGTGAGCGCCGCATTATTGCAATTGGCCGGCGTTGACGCGGTGAATGTGAATGTCAGTAGTGTGATTACCGCGCATGCGGTGGCACGTGGTTTGCCGTTGCAGCAAGGCATTAAAAACATTATCGCGGTCGCTTCCGGTAAGGGCGGCGTGGGTAAATCGACCACAGCGGTGAATTTGGCCTTGGCGCTGGCGGCCGAGGGGGCGCGAGTGGGGGTGTTGGACGCCGATATTTATGGCCCAAGCCTGCCAACGATGATGGGCGTAGCTGATCAACATCCAGAAACCATTGACAATAAATACATTCAGCCGATTTTGCATTACGGCGTGCAAACCATGTCGATTGGCTTTTTGATTGATCCTGAGCAGCCCATGGTGTGGCGCGGCCCCATGGTAACGCAAGCGTTAACGCAGCTACTTAATGATACCCAGTGGGATGCATTGGATTATTTGGTTATCGATTTGCCGCCAGGCACCGGCGACATTCAACTCACGCTGTCGCAAAAAGTGCCGGTAACCGGTGCGGTGATTGTGACTACGCCACAAGACATTGCTTTGCTCGATGCGCGCAAAGGCTTAAAAATGTTTGAGAAAGTCGGCGTGCCAATTTTGGGGGTGGTGGAAAATATGAGCATGCATATTTGCAGTCAGTGCGGCCATATGGAAGCGATTTTTGGCGAAGGCGGCGGCCAAAAAATGGGTACAGAGTATGGTATTGATTTATTGGGTCAATTGCCGTTAGATTTGTCGATTCGTTTGAATGCCGATGCCGGTCGTCCTAGCGTGGTGGCCGATCCTGAGGGCGAAGTGGCCGGTTTGTATAAGGCGATTGCGCGTAAAGTGGCGGTCAAAATCGCGGCTAAGTCGCAGGATTTTTCGAATAAGTTTCCGAAAATTGTGATTCAAAATACCTAAATCATTGCTAAATGATTCGTACACAAACCCAGGCTAGTTCTGGGTTTTTTTTATGCGCTTAGCGTAGTGCTCTTGATTTGTAAAGCAGACGTTTTACGCCTAGGCGAATCCTGACAAATATGCCAATGTAGCGCGGACAATCAAAATGGAGCGGGCAATGGCAAGAAGTGAATGGGGTTCAAAAATAGGTTTTATTCTTGCTGCATCCGGTTCGGCGGTCGGTTTGGGGGCGATTTGGAAGTTTCCTTATGTAGCCGGGCAAAAATGGTGGTGGTGCATTTTTATTGGTGTATTTGGCGATTACGTTTTCGATCGGCGTGGCGATGCTATTGGCGGAAATGGTGATTGGCCGAGCTGCAGGGTTGTCGGCAGTCGGCGCGTTTCGGACTTTGGCCGGGCCTGCTTGGGCTTGGGGTTGGTCGGATGGGCTTGCTGTGTATTTTTTACGATTTTTTTTCTTTTTTATAGCGTGATTGGCGGCTGGACCTTGATGTATATCGGTGAAGCCCTTTCTGGTGCTGCGCTAGCGAAAGATACAGCTTATTTAGGTCAGCACTTTACGTCCTTGATTGCCGATCCCGTCAATTCAGTCGCGTATTTAATCGCCTTTGTCGGCATTACCGCAGCGATTGTGGTCGGTGGCGTGCAAAAAGGCATTGAATCGGTCAGCAAGGTGTTGATGCCTTTGTTGTTTGTGTTGATGCTGGTGCTGATTGCTCGAGCGCTGACTTTACCCGGCGCAATGGAAGGGGTGATGTGGTTTGTTACGCCCGATTGGAGCAAGGTCAATGACAGTATGTTTATTGATGCTTTGGGTTTGGCGTGTTTTTCTTTGTCAGTAGGCTGCGGAACGATGATTGCCTACGGCTCTTATCTGGGGCGCGATATTCAGCTTGGTGGGGCAGCAGTCTGGGTGGCGGCGTTGGCGGTAGTGGCGTGCTTATTAGCCGGTTTGATGGTGTTGCCAGCGGTGTTTGCTTTCGGCATGGATCCTGCTGCTGGCCCTGGGTTGACGTTTATTACCATGCCAGCGGTGTTTGCCAGCATGCCCGGCGGGCAGTTTTTTGCCGTGGCTTTTTTCTGCTTATTGCTGGTTGCCGCACTGACTTCGTCGATTTCAATGCTCGAGCCGATTGTGAGCTTTTTGATTGATGAATTTCATTGGTCACGCAAAACTGCAGTCATTGTCAGTCTGTGTGCGGTGATTTTGGCGGCGATTCCGGCGGCTTTGTCATTCGGGATTTGGTCTGATGCCAAATTATTTAATCGCACCACGTTTGAATTGATGGATTATCTGGCATCCAATTTATTGTTGCCTTTGGGCGGTATGGCCAGTGCAATCTGTGTCGGTTGGGTTATTTGGCAGCGCAGCAGTGCCGAAATTACGCAGCAGGGCGCACGAGCATCTTGGTTGCCTGTGTTTCGTTTGACCAGCGCGGTGGTGGCGCCGGCTTTGATTGCTTGGGTGTTTGTAAAAGGCTTGTAAACCATTTGCGCTGTTGATGCTTAAGTTCAGATTTCGCCCCGACAATATGTTGGGGCGTTTTGTTATGTGCTTGTTTAAGTTTTAAGGGTAGCGGTTTTTTTGGGGGGCTTGATCGACCTAAAACCAACATAAAATCAGACTGGGTAAGTGGTCGTGTTCCGCCAGGAAGAACTGCACCTACTCTGTGGCAGTAAAGTAAAATCACTTACCGTCGTTCTCATTATTTGTCATAATCAATATTGCGCTTGAGACCTCTACGGCGCGTTTGGTGGTTTTCGTTCCGCTACTTATGCATTTATTTTCTTTTACTCAGAGATCTTATGAAGAACTGCCTTTTACTAGGGTTAACGCTTTCTATATTAAGCGCTCACTCAGTAGCATCTGATTATCAATTTTTTCCTATTTTAAAATCCACGATTGAGAAAGAAAAATAAGTGGTTTTATTGACTGCCTGCAGGACGCTTACGACAACAGTTCATCCAATGTATTGCTCCCCTCGGTGCCTCTTTATTTTTCAGAGCGAGAGAATGGAAATATTGTCCGACTCAGCACCCGTCAGATGGGTTCAGGCTATTTACTGGTCAGAACGGAAGTCAATAAGACTACAGGCGCTGTTGTGATGCAGGAGTCAGAGGTTGCAGTATTTGTATCAACGTCGTCAGACAAAGATTTTTTTAAGAGTTGTGCATCGGCTGCACAGGCCAACATAGAAAGCTTTGAAATGCCGAAACCCAAAGACGACCCAAGTAAACGACGCAATGGTGGCGGCTGATTTATAAAACATTTGATCGACGTTGATTTGAAATAAAGGTCTTTGCGCTATATTTGTCACAAGCTAAGCCACTCAACAATAAAAAACCAGCCGTAAGCGGTAATGCCGTTCACTTAAGCCAAGTGAGCGGCATTTTTTTCTCGATTTCATTGCTGGTGTCGCTTTTGACGCAAAATTACAGAGAAAATCAATCGAAAAACCCTGAATTTCCTCCGCGCCTCTGCGTCTCTGCGTCAGGTTTTCAGGGTTTGTCGTTAAGTGATCTGTATTTCGCCGTAAGCGGGTTTATCTGTTTTATTTTATCTACAATATCAAGTCGGCGGGGTTATCGCTGGCCTGCAGCTCGACAGCCATTGCCTTTAAGCGCTCGGTAAAGGTTTGATGGATTCGATCTTTTGCCTCAAGCATTGGATGGCTGAGGTAAAATGCGCCCATTCTGTTGTTTGAAGCTATCGTGCGCCTGACTCATATTAAATTATCTGGTTTTAAGTCCTTCGTTGATCCAACGGCAATCCCTGTTCCGGGGCAGTTGGTGGCGGTGTGTGGCCCCAATGGTTGCGGCAAATCCAATGTGATTGATGCTGTGCGCTGGGTGCTGGGCGAATCATCGGCCAAGCAATTGCGCGGCGAATCGATGCAAGACGTGATTTTTAATGGCTCGACCACGCGTAAGGCGGTTAGTCGAGCGGCGGTGGAGTTGGTGTTTGATAATAGTGCCGGGCTGCTCACGGGGGCTTGGCAAGCGTATGCCGAAATCAGCATTAAACGGGTGCTGACTCGGCAAGGTGATTCTTCGTATTTTATTAATCAGCAAGCCGTGCGCCGCCGCGATATTACCGAGCTCTTTATGGGGACTGGTGTCGGCAAGTCCGGTTACGCCATTATTGAGCAAGGGATGATTAACCGCATTATCGAGGCCAAGCCCGATGAATTGCGGCAATATCTGGAAGAAGCCGCGGGCGTCTCTAAATACAAAGAGCGTCGCCGCGAGACTGAAAGCCGCATCGCCGATACGCGGGATAATTTGGCGCGGGTGGCCGATATTCAACTTGAGCTGCAACGGCAAATCGACACCTTGAGCCGCCAAGCTGGCGTTGCCCAGCAATATCAAACCCTGAGCCAACACATCACGCAAGCCGAGCAACTACAGGCTTTGGCAAAGAAAACTCGATGCAGCGGTGGCTGCTGACACCGCGCATATGGCTTTGCTGCAGGCGCAAACGCAATTAGATGCCGCAGTGGCGCAGGTGACTGCGGCTGAAACGCAACTTGAATACTTGCGTGAAAGTCATTTTATCGCCAGTGATGTGTTGCAAGCGGCGCAAGCGGATTTATATGCCGCCAATGCCGAAGTGGCGCGAATCGAGCAAACCTTGCTGCATTTAAAGCAAAGTCGTGAGCGGCTGGCGCAGCAAATTGCGCAGTGTGAACAGGACGAGCAGGCGCAGCAGCAATCGCTTAGCGATATTCAATTGGCTTTAGAGCAATGCCATGATCAGCAAGACGATTTGCAGTTGGCTGTCGAGGCCGCCAATATGGCCTTGGCCGAGGCCAGTTTAAGCTTGCCAGATCAAGAGCAAGAACGACATTACGCCGAGCAGGCGTGGCAAACGCTCAAAGAGCAACTAGCGGCTCAGCACAGTGCTCAGCAGCTGCAGTTGCAAGAGCGGCAATTTGTCCAGCGCCAGATCGGCCAATTGCACAGCCAACAGCAGCAGCTGCAAGCAGAATTAAACCAGTTGGCTCCGGTGGCGCTGACTGAGGATTTGCCAGAACAAATCGACGATTATCGCTATGAGTTGGCCGAATTAGAATTAACGCTCGCCGCGCACGCCGAATCGCGCTTGGCATTGGATGTCGAGTTGGGCGCAGCAGCACAGCACGGCGCAGCAGTTGCAAGACGATGTCACGCAACTGGCCGCACGCGAGCAGGCTTTGCGTGAGGTGTTAACCGTCGCCACTAGCGCGGCGTTGTCACCGTGGTTGGCGCAAAGTCAGTTGCAAGACGCGCCGCAGTTGAGTGAGTTATTGCGGGTAGCGGCCGGTTGGGAGCTGGCCGTTGAGGCGGTGTTGGGGCAAAAAATGCAAGGGCGGCTCGGTTGCGTTGATTCGGCGCCGCCCAGTGCCTTATTTGTATTAAGCCCAGCGCCAGTTATGGGCCCAGTTCATCCGCAGAGTCTGTGGCAACATGTGGCTCAGAGTGACGCGCGCCTGCATGCGGGCTTGCAAGCGCTGCTGGGCACGGTGCTGTGCGTTGAGCATACGGCGCAGCTTTGGACGCAGCAATCAGACATTCCAGAAGGGTATAGCTGGGTATCGGTTGATGGGCATATCGCCACCCGATATACCCTTGATTTTTTTGCCGGACAATCGGCAGATGCCGGGCGATTGGCGCGGCAAGCCGAGTTGCGCAAAGTGTCTGCAGCGCTTGAAGTGGCGCAATTGGCACAACAAAACCATGCGCCGCTATTGGCGCAAACGCAGCTCGAACACGCTGCCTTATTGCAAGCCCAGCAACAAAGCCAAGCGCAATACGCGCAGCGCGCGCAAACCCTGCCAGCACTAGAAAATGAGTGGCGTCGCCAGCAAGAACAACAGGCGCAGCGGCAATCACGCCTTGAGGCCGTGCAGCAAACCTTGGCGCAAGTTAGTCAGGCAATTTAACTGAAGAAAATGCCCATTCGGTTGCTTTAGATACTGAGCTTGAGCGGCTTGCCACGTCTTTATTGCAATTGCAAACGCAAGAGCAGCAAGCGAGAGCGAGTAAGGAAGGATTTCAAGCGTCACAAAGCCAGCATAGTTTGCAGCTGCGTGAGCTGGAGCGCTCGGCGCAAAGTGCGCAATTTGCGGTAGTGAATCAGGCGCAGCAAATCCGTGGTTTGCAACAACGCCAAAATGATCTTAATCAGCTGCGTGAGCAGCAAAGTCAGCGTAAACAGGCGCTCGAGCAAGAAGCGCAAACCATCCAAATCGATGAAATTGACGCGCAGTTTCAAGTCTTGCTGGCGCGGCGCGTTGCGCAAGAACAGGTCTTAACGCAAGCCAAAGAAGCACTCAATCAATGCGCGACGACCTTGCGTGAACAAGAATTAAACAAGCAAAACGCCGAAAAAGCCGCCGCCACGCAGCGGGATGCCTTGGGGCAAATGCGCTTAACGGAGCAAGAAACTCGGTTAAATCTGGCGCGCTACGCCGATGAAATGCAGGCTTTGGCGGTTGACGAGGCGGCGCTGCAACCTTTATTGGGGCGTAGTGTCAAAGCCTATGCGGCTGAAATTAGTCGCTTGAATGGCCAGTTAAGCCAGTTGGGGCCGGTGAATTTGGCGGCGATGCAAGAATTGGCGGCCAATGAAGAGCGGCAAAGTTATTTGGCCGAGCAGTCGCGCGACTTGGAGCAAGCGATGGCCACGCTGAGTGCGGCGATTACCCGTATTGATAAAGAAACCCGTAGTTTATTGCAGTCGACCTACGATAGTGTGAATGCCAATTTGCAAGAGTTATTCCCTGCGCTATTTGGTGGCGGTCATGCTGAGTTGACGTTGACTGGGGATGAAATATTAGATTCGGGCATGAGTTTGATGGCGCAACCTCCGGGTAAGAAAAATGCAACCATTCACTTGTTGTCAGGTGGTGAAAAAGCACTGACAGCATTAAGTCTGGTATTCTCTCTATTCAAGCTCAATCCAGCGCCTTTTTGCCTATTGGATGAGGTCGATGCACCGCTGGATGATGCCAATACGCTGCGTTTTTGCGAATTAGTGAAAAAAATGGCACAGCACACGCAATTTTTGTACATTAGCCACAATAAATTAACCATGGAAATGGCGCAGCAATTGGTCGGCGTGACGATGCAAGAGCAAGGGGTGTCGCGGATTGTGGCGGTAGATATTGAAGCTGCGCTAAAAATGCGTGAGCCTGAATTTAATTAAGAGACGGCTTAATTCATCGCTTGGCAGTGGGTGCTAAATCGTGATGGCGCACCGCTGATTTGCGGCGTTGATTTGAGCTAGATCGGTAATTTGCCTTGGTGCAAAATATAATTAACGCGTAAATTAATTACGCCTAAGTAGAGACCTAAATAAAACAATGACTGAGTTGCAGATTTATTCCTTAGTCGGTGCCGGTGGGATTGTCGCCGCAGTGTATGGATTTAATTGGGTGGCAAGAATACCGCTTTCGCCAGCAAGCGAATAAGGCGTTTGCGCGCAATCAGCCCGATGTATTGCTCAATACGCCCAAAAATATGGTGCGTAAAGGCGATGGGCAGCGACTTGAGCCGATTTTAGAGCCAACGTTGGCTGCTGAGTCCGCGCCACTTTATGATGAAAATCGCTTGGATCAGGCCGAATACGATGTGCCCGATTTAAGTGAAGCGCAATTGAGCGCTGCGCAGTCAAGTAATACGAGCAAATCGACGTTAAGCGACGATATGCCCGATGATATTCCGGAAATGCCGCCTGCCTATCGCTCGATGTATACGCCGCCAGCGCCGGTGGAACCTATCGCGCCAGCTTATACCGAGCCAACTTTTTCGCCGCCACCTCCGGTTGCCCCCGCTGCGCCCGCCGTACCGACGCTGCAGCAAGAAGTGGTCGATGAAGTGGTATTGGCCGGCAGTTTGCTCGATCCAGCGTTAGATTTTATTGCCGAAGTGCATGCGCCGGATGCGATCTCTGCGTCTGAAGTGCCGCCGTTCCCAGCCAATAAGCGAATTCAGGTTTTGGGTTTAAACCAAAACAAGCAATGGGAAATGCTCAATAGCACCACGCGGGGTCGCTTTAAAGAATTGCGCATCGGCTTACAAATGGCCGATCGACAAGGTGCGTTAACCCAAGAATCACTGAATGCGTTTTGTATGGGCGTGCAGCAGTTTGCCGATGCACTGGATGCTTCGGTGACCTTTCCGCAGCGCGCCGCCAAACTCAATTTGGCCGTAGAGCTCGACGAATTTTGTGCTTCGGTCGATGTGTTGATTGGTTTGAATATTCCTGCTGGCAGTCGGCCATTGCCGATGGAAAAAGTGCGTATTTTGGCGGAGCAAGCCGGATTGGTACGCAATCATGCCGATGGCACGTTCCAATATCGCAGTGATTCGGGTAAAACCTTGTTTGTATTGGCCAATCAAGATCAAACGCCGTTGATGTCGACTTCGCAAGGTTTAACTTTGCTGTTTGACGTGCCGCGCGTAGCGGGTGGTTTGGCGGTATTTGATTATCTGGCCGATTTTGCACAAAACTTGGCGACGGCTTTGCATTGTGATTTGGTCGATGACAATCAAAAACCATTGAATGCAGCCAGTTTAGCCAATATCCGTAAGCAACTCAGTGGCCTGTATGCCAGCATGGATGATCGCGGCATTGCCCCTGGCTCGATGGCGGCACTGCGCTTGTTTGCTTAGGCTGGGCGCTTTCGCGGTGACGCTGCGTTGTAGCAAGCGCACATAACATGACTATGCATCGCTTACTGCGCCTTGATTCGCTGCGAAAATCGCTCCAGCGCGGCGGCAAACCAGGCGTCAACAGACCCTAGATGGTTAAGATGGGCCACGCTGTTGGCCTTGCCGATTTATTCGGTATAGAGTGAATAACGCCGCTTCGGCTGAAGCGGCGTTTGCTATTGAAGTCCCTAATTTGGAAATTGAATCATGCTTGAAACTGCACAGCGCGCCCAGCAATTGCGCGAACAACTCAACCGGTATGCGTATGAATACTATGTGCTCGATCAGCCAACGGTGCCGGATGCTGAGTACGACCGTTTGTTTCAGGCTTTGCAAGCGCTAGAAATCGCGCATCCCGAATTAAAAACCGCTGATTCGCCAACGCAGCGCGTAGGTGGCGCGGTGTTGCCGCAGTTTTTGCCAGTGACGCACGTGATCCCGATGCTGTCGATTCGCACCGAAACCGATGTCACGGCGCAAGGCGCGTTGGCGTTTGACGCCAGTGTGCGTAAAGAATTGGATTTAGGGGCGAGTGCTCCCGAAATTGAATATGCCGCCGAATTAAAGTTTGATGGTTTGGCAATTAGTTTGCGCTATGAAGACGGCGTTTTGGTGCAAGCGGCAACCCGTGGTGACGGCGCAACGGGTGAGGACGTAACGCAAAATATTCGCACGATTCAGCAAATCCCATTGCGCCTGCGCGCCAGCCAAGGTGCAGAGGCTGCGCCGCACTGGCCCAAAGTGCTCGAAGTGCGCGGTGAGGTGTATATGCGCCGCGATGATTTTGAAAAACTCAATGCGCGCCAGCGCGAGTTGGGCGAAAAAACCTTTGTCAATCCACGCAATACCGCCGCCGGTGCCGTGCGTCAGTTAGACCCCAAAATTGCCGCCGAGCGTCCATTATCGTTTTATGGGTATGGACTGGGCGCGATTGAAGGCTGGGATCTGCAGCCCAATACCCATAGTGGGGTACTGGATGCTTTGGCTGAATTTGGTTTTCCGGTGTGCGATATTCGTGAAGTGGTGCAAGGCGGTCAGGGCTTGGTGGCGTTCCATCAGCGCGTCGCGCAACTGCGCGATACGCTGCCGTTTGATATCGACGGTGTGGTTTACAAAGTGAACTCATTAGAACTGCAGCGCCAATTGGGCTTTCGCACCCGCGAGCCGCGTTGGGCGGTGGCGCATAAATATCCGGCGCAAGAAGCACTCACCGTCGTCGAGGCGATTGATGTGCAGGTGGGTCGTACTGGCGCTTTAACGCCGGTGGCGCGCTTGGCGCCGGTGTTTGTTGGTGGCGTCACGGTTACCAATGCCACGCTGCATAATCAAGATGAAATAGATCGTAAAGACGTTCGCCTTGGCGATACCGTTGTCGTGCGCCGCGCTGGGGATGTAATTCCTGAGGTGGTGTCGGTGGTGATCGAGCGCCGACCGATGGTTGAGGTATCGGGCGCAGATCTTTTTGATACGCAGCTTGCAGCACAATACCCGGCTTATCGCCTGCCCGAGCAATGCCCCGTTTGTGGTTCGCACGCGGTGCGCGAAGCTGGTGAGGCGGTCACGCGCTGCACTGGCGGGCTGATTTGTGCGGCACAGCGCAAAGAAGCGGTGCGGCATTTTGCTTCGCGCCGCATGATGGATATCGACGGACTTGGCGAGCGGTATATCGATAATTTGGTGGATTTGGGTTATGTCACCAGCTTGGCCGATTTGTATCGCTTAACGCTGGACGACTTTTTGGCGATGAAGCGCCGCGCTGATGAGCGTGATGGCGTCACGCCGGAGAGTGTTAAAGCGGGGCAAGTCACCAGTAAATGGGCCGAAAACTTATTGGCGGGTATAGCAGCCAGTAAGCGCCCGCCGTTGGCGCGGTTTATTTTTGCGCTCGGCATTCGCCATGTGGGCGAGTCCACCGCCAAAACGCTGGCCGATTGGTTGGGCAGTCTAGCGCGAATTCGCCACGCCCCCGCGCCTTTGCTGCGTGTATTGCCCGATATTGGCAGTACCGTCGCTGCCGCTTTGGCCGAATTTTTGGCCGAGCCGCATAACCAGCAAGTGATTGATGACTTTTTGGTTTTGGGCGTAGCGCCGCAGGGCGAACATGTGCCGCATCCGGCTTTGCGTGAAAAACTCACGCCGGCGGCAATGTTGGCGGCATTGGAAATTCCTAAATTAACCGCAGCGCGTTGTAATGCGTTGGCTCAATCGTTCACCAACTTGGCCGATTTGCACGGGTTTAGCCTTGGTCGATTGCAAGACGCGGGCTTGCCGCTGGATGTAGCCCAATCTTTATTGGCTTGGCTGGCAACGCCTGCGGCGCAAGTGTTGGCGCAGCTCGATACCCTGCGCACCGAATTATTGGCTGCACTGCCTGAGGCGGGTGCCGTGGCGCAAGGCGTGTTAATGGGCAAAACGGTCGTGCTCACCGGCACATTGCCGACTTTAAGTCGCGACCAAGCCAAGGCGATGGTCGAAGCGGCTGGTGGTAAGGTCTCGGGCAGTGTGTCGAAAAAAACCGACTTTGTCGTAGCGGGCGAGGCGGCAGGGAGTAAATTGCAAAAGGCCGAAGAATTAGGTGTGACGGTGTTGAGCGAGGAAGATCTGATTCAGTTATTGGCCTAGGGTATAGCAGGGTATCTGTTGGTGGCTGTTTTTTGTTAAAGGCTGCAATGATATACCTATGGATGTTTGGTAATCTTCAGATTACGTGTTGATAGTGACTAAAGCTTCGCGGCATTCCCTCTCCCTTGATGGGAGAGGGCTAGGGTGAGGGTGATGCTACGAGCGGGCTTGCCCGCGAAGGTTTTTTTATTTAGCGCGCAGGGCGAGTTCGCTGCTTCAAATACCACGCTTTTTGTTGGTTTCTAAAGCAAAAACATGATCAGTAGCCGACTTATCATTGCTCTCACGACAATCAGCAAACGCATGTACATTTTGTTTAAAAAAATAAACAAATTATAAGTCGGCTTAAGTGTTGACTTTGCTGTTTAAATGATTAAACATAACGCCATGCGTAAGTCTGATGCTCTGCAATTATTTGGTTCGCAAACCCGTCTCGCCGAAGCCTTGGGCTTGGGGCGTTCTGCGGTTTCGCAGTGGCCGGATCAACTCAATCAAAAACAATCCGATCAAGTGATGGGCGCTGCTTTGCGCCTAGGCTTGATCGCGCCACCTGTTCAACAAGGAAGTTCCATGCAAAAAATCCGCAAAGCCGTATTCCCCTGTCGCCGGCATGGGTACGCGTTTCTTGCCAGCTACTAAGGCTAGCCCCAAAGAAATGATGTCAATCGTCGATAAGCCGTTGATTCAATACGCGGTTGAAGAGGCATTGGCTGCGGGTATTACCGAAATGATTTTTATCACCGGTCGGCATAAACGCAGTATTGAAGACCACTTTGATAAAGCCGGTGAACTAGAGGCGGATTTAGAAGCCAAGCAAAAAACCAAATTGCTCGAAATCTTGCGCGGATTATTCCTAAATCGGTAACGTGTATTTATATTCGCCAGCCCGAAGCCTTGGGCTTGGGGCACGCGGTATTGTGCGCGAAGCCCGTAGTGGGTGATGAACCATTTGCGGTGATTTTGGCCGACGATTTAATCGACGGCAATGGCGTCTCAGAAATGAAGCGCATGGTCGACGTGTTTGACGACACGCATTGCTCGGTGCTTGGGGTGGAAAAAGTGGCAATGGAAGAAACCGGTAGCTACGGCATTGTTGAAGTGTCTGAACACGCTGGCCGTTTGCGCATTGGCAATATCGTTGAAAAAACCAAAACCGGAAGAAGCCCCCTCAAATTTGGCCGTGGTTGGCCGATATATCCTTACCCCGAGGATTTTCCATCACTTGCAACACGTGCAGCCGGGTAAAGGCGGCGAGATCCAACTTACTGACGGTATTTTTGCCTTAATGCAAGAGCAACACATCCTCGCGCATAAACTCGAAGGCACCCGCTACGACTGCGGCAGCAAAATCGGTTTTTTGAAAGCCACGGTTGAATTGGGGATGAAGCATCACGAAGTTGGTGCGGAATTTACGGCGTATTTGAATGGGATGAATTTTAATAATAATTAAATATGGAATTCATTGATTGTTCGCTATGCCGCGTTGATTAATGAATGATGTATGCCGAGGCCTTGGCTAAAAAAGACACTCTTGGAGTGTCTTTTTTATTGCGCTGCAACGGATTGTATTCAGATCTTGCTGGTATGCAGAGCCATGCTGTAAATTGATTTTTTTAATAACCATAAGTACAGTCGACGGTGGATTTATGAGAAAAGTGCTTAATGTAGGTGGAAATTCTAAAGACATTCCTATTCCTGCCGAGTATGACGGCTGGACTCATGTATTACTTGATATTGATCCCAAGGGTAATCCCGATGTGGTTTGTGATGCGCGCGAACTATTGACCTTACCTGCAGCAACATATGATTCTATTTATTGTTCGCATAATTTAGAACACTATTATCGCCATGATGTATTGAAAGTATTAGCTGGTTTTGCGCATGTACTTAAACCGGATGGTTTTGCTGTGATTCGTGTGCCAGATATGGGTGCCGTTATGCAAACGGTTGTTGAACAAGGGCTAGATATTGATGATTTTTTATATCAGTCTCCCGCCGGCCCGATTTTGGTGCGTGATGTTATTTATGGCTACGGCGTTGAGATTGAGTCGAGTGGACATGATTTTTATGCGCATAAAACGGGGTTTACTCAAAAATCATTGGTTTCTGTTTTGGAGTCTGCAGGCTTTAGCGTGGTATATACCGGTTTAGAGGTTTTAGAAGTCAAAGCGATTGCATTTTTTAAACAACCAAAAGATTGGGCGATTGAATTGCTCGGCTTGCCAACATAAGCTATTTTTCGGATGTTTTTTTTAGTTTGAGGTTTGGATTGTCAAAAAATAAAAAGCGACTTTCAAAAGTTGCGGCTGTTTTAACTGAACGGGCCGTTCCAAATAATATAATTCAACGCTTAGCAAGTATAGTGGCTCTAGCTAATTATTATCAGCTAGAGTTAGAAATTAGAAAACAATTGCTGCATTATCCTAGTTCCGCTATTTTATTCAAAATGCTTGCCTTGTCGTTGAACTTGCAGGGTAAAGATGCGCTGGACCCCGCATTGCGGGCTGCAGAATTGGCGCCAAATGATCCTCAGGTATTTAATAATTTAGGTAATGCATATATTCGGCTGGGGCTGTATCCTGAAGCAATTGCTGCTTTTTTTCTAATGCGCTGCGCATTGAGCCGAATGATCCAGAGGTTAACTTTAACCTAGGAAATGCTTATTTTTCACATAATGAGTTTAATTGCGCAATAGATTGTTACTCAAATGCGATTAAATACCATTCTCAATATCTTGATGCATATAATAATCAGGCAAGTGCATTTCGCGCAATAGGGGATATGGACTCTGCAATTGCATCGTATCAAGCTGCGCTTATGATTTCCCCAGATTATGCTTTGGCAAATAGTAATATTGGTATTTTGTATAATGAATTAAAAATGTATCAAACAGCGAAAAGCTACCTTCTGCATGCTTTAGTGCTTGAACCGGATGATGTTGATGCAAGATATAATTTAGGCATTTCATATGCAGGTTTGGGTGAGTATGCTGAGGCTGAAAATACTTATCAATGTGTTCTTAAACTGAATGCTAAGCATGTTTATGCTGCAAATAATTTGGCTTATTTATATAGAGACTTAGGGCGAGCAATTGACGCAGAGCGTTTTTTTTTTACTGGCGCTTGAGTGTCAGCCTGATTATTTTGAAGCCCATAATGGGCTGGGCATTATTTATAGAGAAATGGGGCGCTTGGAGCAAGCTCGTGCAGTATTTACTGCTGCGCTTGAGAATCACCCAGAGTCGGCAGATTTATATGCTAATTTAGCTAATGTTTTTAAAGATATGGGTTTGATCCATTTGGCAGTAACCCATCTGATGCAGGCTTTGCTGATTCGCCCGCAAGACTATGATTTACGTAGTAGTTTAATTATGACTTTGGGTTACCATTATCATGGTATTGATCCAATGGTTTATGTTTCGGAAGCAAAATTTTTCGCTGAATTGGCGCAAAATGTAAATCAATATACGTCGTATTCGGCTGATGTTAATAAAGAAAGAAAAACTAACGATTGGTTTTGTTTCTGGTGACTTCAGAGTTCATCCAGTCGGTTATTTTGTTGAAAGTATTATTCGTGAGTTTGCAGTTATTGCTGAAAATGAATTTGAATTAGTCGTATATTCAAACCATTTGCAGCAGGATCAGATTACTGAGTCAATTCGGCGTGCGGTGAAACATTTTAATCAAGTGACTGCATTGTCTGATTGTCAGTTGGCAACAAAAATTCATGATGATCAAGTCGATATTCTGATTGATTTATCAGGTCATACTGCTTTTAATCGACTGCCAATGTTTGCTTATCAAGCGGCGCCTATTCAAATAAGTTGGCTGGGCTGTATGCTAACAACCGGGTTGTCGACCATGAATTATTATTTGACGGACCGTTGGATGGTGCCTGCCGAATTTGAGCATGAATATACTGAAAAAATTGTTCGTCTGCCGGATAGTTTTTTGTGTTTTACTCCGCCGAAAGAAGATATTCCCTGTTCTTTCTTGCCATTGAGCAAAAATGGTTATGTGACTTTTGGGTGTTTTAATAATTTAACCAAGATTAATCAGAATGTAATTGCGCTTTGGGCGAAGATTTTACTTGCGCTGCCTGCTAGTCGTTTAATGCTCAAGTCTAGACACATTGGGGGAACAGCAAGTTTGTACAGATCTCATTGCTCAATTTGAACAATTGGGAGTAACTGCTGATCGCTTAATTTTGCGCTCTGCCTCTAATCGAATTGATTATTTAAAAACTTATCAAGAAATTGATATCGCTTTGGATCCTTTTCCTTTAGTGGGTGGAACAACAACGGTTGAGTCTTTATGGATGGGGGTGCCGGTACTGACTTTGAGTGGCGCAACAGTCATGTCGCATCAAGGAGAGAGTATTTTGCGCACCGCAGGGCTGGATGATTGGGTTGCTTTTACGCAGAACGAATACTTCTCTCGCGCCGTGGCTTTCGCATCAGATCTGGATGGTCTGGTTATGTTACGGGCTCATTTGCGGCAAAAAATAGTGGACTCTCCTTTGTGTGATGCTCCGCGGTTTGCTCAAAATTTACAGCAAGTTTTACGTTCTCTTTGGCAGGTGTGGTGCAGTAAATAAAATTTACAAGATATCGAAAAGTAAACGACTTCGGTCTGCATAGTGGGGCGGGCTTGTCCGCAAATAGGGTGAGTGCTTGAAAGGATGGTATTGAAATAATTTAAGGTTTGATTGTTGGTCTTGATTGGCGGTGATCATTAAATTGATGTGAAAAAAAATAAATTTTTTCTAAAGATAATATCGCTTACGTCGATAAGTGAAATGTAGGCGGCGCATTGATGCGAACCGCTGAAGCCAAACCACCTTCAAGGAGTAAGCATCATGCCACAAGTAATTAATACAAACGTCCCCTCGCTGAATGCGCAACGCAATTTAAATATGTCGCAATCATCGTTGGCTACGTCGCTCACGCGTTTGTCGTCTGGTATGCGTATTAATAGCGCTAAAGATGATGCTGCCGGTTTAGCGATTTCTGAACGGATGACCAGCCAAATTAAAGGCTTAAACCAAGCCACACGTAATGCCAATGACGGTATCTCTATGGTGCAAACGTCGGAGGGCGCTCTGCAAGAAGTTGGCAATATGCTGCAACGGATGCGTGAGCTATCTGTTCAGTCTGCCAATGCAACCAATAGCGCCTCAGATCGCCAAGCACTTAATTCTGAGGTGAATCAACTTAAGCAAGAAATCGATCGTATTGCGAATAACACCAATTTTAACGGCCAAAAATTACTCGATGGTTCGCAGCAAAATGTTTCGTACCAAGTTGGGGCCGATGCCAATCAAACGATTGGGGTCTCAATTGGTGATGCGCGCGCTAAAAACTTAGGTTCTAATGTAGTGGTTGCAAATAACACCAATAACGGGATGGCGCGCTCAACATTTAATAATAACTTTGCCACAGAAGGAACTACTGTAGGCAAAGCAGTAACACGTTCTACTGATATCGCCACAGCAAAAGCACTTGCTGGTGCTGGTAATATTGTAGCTCAGGATTTAACTGTTAGAAATTCAACGGGTGCGGCAGTACAAACGCTCAAAGTGCTGGCTGGTGAAGATGCGAGTACTGTTGCGGAACGCTTGAATCGGGTTGACGGGGTCACCGCATCGGGCTGGGCTGAAGCAAAATTATCCAACTATGTTACCGCTGGTGCATCCACTGACACTGTCACATTTACTGTGTCATCAGGCAGCCAAGAGGCCACTTTGGCACTGTCGGGGGTTTCTGCCAATAGCAGCCAAGAGCAAATTTTTAATGCATTGGCATCGGCGATTAATAGTAATTCAAGCCTACAGGGCGCGGGTCTGGTTGCTGGTAAAGATGATACTGGTAACTTGATTCTTAGAAATACCACCGGTGCATCTATTGGACTTACTGCAAGTACCTCAAATGGTGTCGGTGCATCGGTAGATGTGACAGGCAGTGCTTTGTCTAGTAATGGTGCACAAACACTCACGATGGGGACTACAGCGACGGACTCAACCGTTGTTGGTGGGCAGTTGAGTGTTTCTATGGCTAATGGCTATACCATTGAGTCTAGTGTGACGGCTGCGACCGGCTTATTTAATTCTGCGGCGGGCGTGGCGGTTGCGGCAAAACAGACCAATGTGGCGATTGATAATGTGATCAGCGGCAATACATCAGAAAATCTGGTGAAAACTCGCGGCACCACAACGGGGAAGGCGGTAACGGGCGCAACCAATACTCAGCTTGCTGAAACTTTAACCATTAAAGATGCCACAGGTACAACAGTAGGTAGTCCGGTGTCAATTGCTGTCGGCGCCTCAGCTAAAACAACCGTTGCGCAGCTAAATGCAATTGCTGGTGTTAAGGCTACGGGTTACAACACAGCAACCGTGAATGCAACTGCATTCACTGCTAATGCAATGACAGTGAATGGGCAGGCATTAACTTTGTCAGGCGGTACTACGCTCAATAATGCAGGGCAAGCCAATAAAGCGATTGTGGATGCAGTGAATGGTAATACCACCTTAAAAGACTTGGGCTTTACTGCTTCACTGGATTCTAGCGGATTTGCGGTGATTAAAAACAACACTGGTGAAGATATTAAAACTACAAGGTTCTGCTAATTTGACTATGGATGTGATTGGTCACGATGCAGATTCAACTCGTTTTGGTGTTACTGGTACTGCAGGTATCGTTGGCGGTGGCTTTACTGTTGAAATGGCGAAGGGGCTGACTGTAGAAAGTTCGTTGGCTGCGGCGACAGGGTCTTTTGCTGGCGTGGCCAATAGTGCGGTTGCAGTTGAATCGACGGGGTTAAATGTCGGCAATACCGCAGCCAGTCAAACGATCACGATTAATGGTAAAGAAGGTAGCGCTAAAATTGAGGTGAAGCGTGAAACTTCGGCTGATGTGATGGCGCAATTGGTGAACTCTAAAACCAGCCAAACAGGCGTTACTGCTGAAGCGTTAACTCAAGCACGGTTATCCAATGTGAGTACTGCTGGCACGGTTTCATTCAAGCTAGTGGGTACGAATAATTCGCCAATTACGATCTCGGCCAGTGTGACTGGGTCGGGTGAAACCGCAGACCTATCGGCATTGGCCAATGCAATTAATGAGCGTGCCGATCAAACCGGGATTACTGCAAAACTAGATACGGGTAATTCATCACTGGTGCTAGAACAAAAAACGGGTGCAGATATTAAATTGATCGATTTCACACACTCGGCTGGTAAGCCACCAAGTGCAGAAAACATCAATTCAGTAGAAGCAACCATGAAAATTTCTGGCTTGACGCAAGAAGTTGATCAATTGACTGGTGCCGTGAAAACAGTCAGTACTGCCGCGCAACGACTTTGTCTAGTGGCGGTAAAGTGGATAAAAACGCGGACTCAACTGTCGTTGGTGGCACTTTGTCCTTCCGTGGTTCAGCCACTTATGATGTAACATCGAGCGAGTCTGGATCAGCTGCGGCGCTTAAAGGCTCAAATAGCTCATTATTCAAAACAGCGGCAAATGATTCAAATGTTTCAAGTATGTCGAGCGTGAACGGTATTGATATTAGTACCGTTGAGGGGTCTGCAGACGCGTTGAAGGTGATTGATGCGGCGTTATCGCGGATCAATAAAGTGCGTAGTGATTTGGGTGCGGTGCAAAATCGTTTTGAATCAACCATTTCGAATTTGCAAACCGGCGCAGAGAATCTGTCTGCCGCACGTAGCCGGATTCGTGATGCTGACTTTGCTGCGGAAACCGCGAACTTGACCAAAAATCAAATCTTGCAACAAGCAGGTACTGCAATGTTGGCGCAAGCTAACTCATTGCCAAACGGTGTGCTCAGCTTGTTGCGTGGCTAAGCAGGTTGGGGTAGTGTAATGTAATCTGCAGAAGCCCCGAGAATGATGTTCGGGGCTTCTGTGCTGAAACGTTAAGGAGTTTTCGTCATGCAAATCTCTAATCTCAACCAGGTCTCGTCGGCACCTTCGCCGACAAATCGGCCGAGTTCATCCACTGCAGCGGAAGTTCAAAATACGCCTGCGGTGACGTTAAGTCAGCCTTTAAGTGATGTGCAGACTGTACAAGCAGTTAAGGCTGCAGAGCCTGACTCTGAAGCTAAATCTTTAGAAGATTCAGTAAAAAAGATGAATGATGCAATTCAGTCAATGCAACGCGATGTTGGGCTAGAGTTTTCAATTGACGACTCGACCAATATTAAAATGGTAAAGGTCATGGATATCGATTCTAAAGAAGTGATACGGATGATCCCAGGCCCAGTGGTGATTGACATTGCAAAAGCTATTGATAAGTTTCAAGGCTTATTGATTCGTGATAAAGCCTGACCTTTGAGTTGGCAGTTTTATTTAAAGTTGGCAGTGCATGAAGGAGTTTTATCGTGGCCACCATTTCTTCTTCTACTGGCGTAGGTTCTGGCTTGGATGTTCAGGGCTTGGTTAAAAAATTAATGGATGCGGAGAGTGGATCTTTAGTTAAATTCACTACACGCGAAGCGCAAATTACAGAACGAGTTTCAGCTTTAGGTCTGGTTAAATCTGCGCTATCAACATTACAAACCGCAAGTGCTGGGCTGGGTAATTTATCTGCTTTTACCGGTGTTAAATCAACGTCAAGTAGTGTTGAAACGATGACAGCCAAAGCGACCAATGAGGCCGAGGTCGGTAGTTATAATATTGATATTTTGCAATTGGCGATGGGGCAGCGAGTAACCAGTAAGTCAGGGCAGTTTACCGGGGCAACGCAAGTTTTGGCCAATACCGCTGACTTAACAGGCGGGCAGGCCACTTTAAAAAATTACTTTTGGATCTTTAGACTCTCCAGTCACCACATTTACTGCCGATCCCGCGCGAACCGCCGCGAGCATTACCATCAAACCTAAAGATGGTGCGACAACGGTTACGCTTGCTGATGTAAGAGATGCAATTAATGCGGCCAAAGTCGGTGTTGGCGCTACCATTGTGAATGAAAATACCGGCAGTGCTCGGTTGGTGATTAATGGTGGCGATAGTGGTGCAAAAAATGCATTTAAAATGGAAGTGCAGAATGCAGGGACCACTAGTTTAAATAAATTGGCTTATAACCCTGTTGGGGTGGATGCCAATTATGAAGTGCTCAATGGCGAAACGGCAAAAGACGCTGTTTTTCGTGTGAATGGCGTACAAATTAATCGAAGTCAAAATACAGTAACAGATGCAATTAGTGGTGTTTCGCTTGATTTATGGAAAAACACGCTAATTGATCCAAATGATAGTAATCCGTTTGATCTAGGTAGTTCTAAATCTATTCGCTTAGAGATTAAGCGTGATTCGGCAGGTGCGGCAACGGCAGTTGAAGGTTTTGTTAAGGCATTTAATGACTTTAATAAACAAGTTTCAGATTTAACCAAGTTTGATCCTAAAACAGGCAAAGGCGCGACGCTGCAAGGCGATAGCGCGGCAAATTCAACTTTAAGTCAGGTTCGCAACATGGTTACATCTGCTTATGATATTGATGGTGAATTTAATACCATGTCATCGTTAGGTGTCTCATTTTCTAAAGAAGGTACTTTATCCTTAAATAAAACTAAGTTTGACGCCGCGATTAAGAGAAAAACCCAGATGCAGTGGCTAAGTTTTTTGGTGCTTATGATAAAACCAGTGGTGTGGTAAGTGCTGAAAATAAAGCTGGTTTTGCTTTAAAATTTGATTCGATGTTGGCGCAGATGCTGGGTACTGGCGGTAATTTAAGTACTAAAATATCTGGTTTACAAACAACAACGACGGCGATTCAACAGCAAAAGAAAGGAGAAGTCGCCCGATTAGAAGGCGTGCAAGCGCGATATTTAAAGCAATTTGGTGCTTTAGATTTAGCGATTGCAAAAATGCAGTCAACTAGTAGTTATTTAACGGCTCAGTTTGCAAAAATGTAATATTTTCTGCAGTTTTTAATAAAATATTTTCGTATTAGTTCTATTTATGGGTGTTAATCATGAGTGCCACAATGAAGCGAGCGATGGCGGCTTATGGCCAGCAAAGTTTAGATGTGACGGTGATGTCAGCGTCACCGCATCAATTGATTGTTTTATTATTTGAAGGTGCAATTAAAGCGGCTAATTTAGCAAAAATGCATTTAGAGTCAAAAAATATACCCGCTAAGGCGCAGGAAATCTCTAGGGCGATTGCCATTATTGAAGATGGTTTACGCTTGTCTTTGGATAAAAATACCGGTGGTGAGTTGGCTGAGAATTTAGATGCTTTGTATGAGTATATTACGCGGCAATTTTTTGAAGCAAACGTTAAGAATGATATAGAAAAAATTGAAAACAATATTAAGCTGTTGACCGAATTAAAGGAGTCTTGGATGTCGATTGTGCCGACTTTGAGTGAAGCACAAAAAGCGCCGCCAGCGCATGCGGTGCAGCATGGAAAAGCCTGATTTTAATCGCATTAAAAAAAGATTTGATTTGTTGTATGCTTTTTTAATTCAACTGCACGAGCTGGCTAAAAATCAGCAATGGAATGATTTTGAGTTTGCTTGGCCAGAATATGAAAAATTAACGACGGATTTACCTGATATAAATTGGTTTGAATTTAGCGCTCAAGAAAAGCAAAGCTTGGTAGATATAATGCAAAAAAATAGCCAACTCAATAGTGATCTTCAATTAATTGCGATTGCATGGCAAAATGAAATACAAGGTAAAATGAAAGGTTTGGTGCAAGCGAGTCGATTGTCAGATAAATATTTATAAAAATGAGGTGATTGTGTCTCAATCTTTGATCGGTTTTTCTTGGGAGCAATTACTCTATTTGGGTTTGATATTTTTTTTATTTTATGTTCTGGAATTATTGTTTTTTTGGTATAAGTACAATAAACAAAAAGAAAAATATAAAATAAATGCGACTGTTCTTAGCCAGCTCGATGCATTGGAGCAAGAGGTTCAGTTTTTAAAAGTAAAGCTGGCTTCTTTAACGTCGTTATTGCGGCCTGAGCAATTAAATGCATCGCTGCCTGATTCGGCATTCAATCCGCCGCCGCAAAACGCCACTGAATCCCCTTATGCGCACGCGATTCGTTTGGCGCAGACCGGTGCGGATGCGCCAGAGGTGGCGGCTTCTTGCGGCATTTCTCGCGGCGAGGCCGATTTGATTGTGGCGATTTATCGTAGCGCGGAACGCAACTAATGCTGCCGGGTAATACGGCCAGCACCTTGCTAACGCAATATTTGCGCGGTCAGCAAGGCGTTTTAGAAGCGGTCAAACTCTCCCCTGATGATATCCGCCTTACCGTGGGCGAGAAAGTTCAAGCGACGGTGACTAATCTGTTACCCAATGGCCGCTTTGCGGTGCTGATTAAAGATCAGTTGCTCGATCTCAACCTACCTCGCAATACCCAACCGGGTGAAACACTCGATTTAACGGTGTTGGCCAAAACGCCAACGCTCACCTTTAGTCTGGCTCAAGCTGAAGCCAAACCGACATTAGCACCGCCACCCAATGTGGCATTAAGTAAAGGTGCTGCGATGCTTAGCGCCGTATTAAATGCAGCAACTGATGGCAAAACGGCGGTATTGCAACAGGCGCAGCCTTTGTTTGTGGGATCGCCCAATTCGGCGCAATTGGCAGGCCAATTGGCGGGGCGTTTAGCAGAAAGTGGCTTGTTTTATGAATCGCATCAAGCCGAATGGGTGAGTGGGCAGCGGCCTTTACAAACCTTGCTCAAAGAACCTCAAGCGCAATTTAATTTAGCCGCAGACAGTGAGCAGAGACTAAAGAGCGATCAGCCTTTAGCGCGTCAAACCACGGCGATGGCGGCGGATGCCTTGTTGTTGAATAAAAAAAATGATGATATACCGCCCGAGCAAGCGATGCGTCAACTGGTGCGCCAGCAAGTCGATTTACTTGAGCAGCGGCCTTTGATTTGGCAAGGGGCGGCGTGGCCCGATCAGCCTTTGCGTTGGGAATTAGAGTTAAAAAACGAGGGCGAAGGGCATAGCGAGCACAATCTTGCGCAGCAGCAATGGCAAACCAAGCTGGATTTGACTTTACCTAAGCTGGGTGAGTTGGGCGTTGTTGCTAGCTTGCAACATGGACAGTTTCATTTGCGCTTTAATGCGCTAAACGCCGATACCGCTGATTTACTTAAGCAGCAGCAAGCGAGCTTGCTCGAGCGCTTTGCGGCCGCAGGACTCAATGTCGTGCAATATCAGGTTAGCAATGAGCCATAAACCCTTATCACGCGCGGTGGCGCTGGCGTATCGAGAAGGCAGTAGTGCGCCGCGTGTAGTGGCCAAAGGGCAGGGTTTGCTGGCCGAACGCATTATTGAAAAAGCCAAAGAAGCCGGTATCTTTGTGCATGATTCACCAGAAATGGTGTCTTTATTGATGCAAGTTGATTTAGACAGCCAGATTCCCGCGCAGCTGTATCGCGCTGTGGCAGAATTGCTGGCGTTTATTTATATGCTCGAGCGGGGTGATGCCGTCACCGCGCCTGATTTTAGTCATTTATCTGCTTTAAGCGAGCCGCAGGCTGCGCCTTTAGTTGTTGATCCGACGGACTCCTTGTGATTATTTCTTCAGTCTCTTTACGCCGCAGTCAGCTGGCGGTGGTGGCCGCTTTATTTCTGGTTTTGGGTTTTAATTTTGGTACCTGGGCTTCGCGCATTCCTACCTTAAAAATGCAATTGAATTTAAGCGCCGCTGAGGTGGGGATTTTATTGTTGGCCAGCGGTTTGGGCGCGGTATTTTCTTTTCCAATTACCGCCACTTTGCTGCATAAACTCGGGTCGAGAAAACTCTGCCTGCTGGCTGGGTCGGCGATTCCTTTGATTTTGATTGCATTGTCTTTGGCGCCGACCTTTCCGTTGGCGATGGCGGTGATGGCGCTGGAAGGTATCGCCGTGGCGTGCCTAAATGTCGCGATGAATTCACAAGGGGTTGAGGTTGAACTGGCGGGTAAGCAAGCGATTATGTCGCGCTTACATGCTGTATTTAGCTTGGGCGGTTTATTGGCGGCTTTGTTTGCTTCTGGGCTGACGCTGCTGACGGATTCTTTATGGGTTCATTTTGTTTCTGCCGCTGGTTTGTTGTGGCTTGGCGTGGCTTTTGCGCGTAAAGGCTTGCTGCCCGAGCAGATAAAAGATGCCCAGCAGTCCAATGGCAAACGCTTTGTGATGCCCAAAGGCGTGGCATTGTGGTTAGGTTTGATTGCCTTGTGCGGTACGGTGGTTGAAGGGTCGATGTCCGATTGGTCGGCTTTGTATTTAAAAGATATGGCCGGCGCTTCGCCGCAATTGGCGCCGCTAGGGATTGCCTGTGTTTCCGGTACGATGCTGATCGCGCGTTGGCTGGGCGATGGTTGGCGTACCCGCTGGGGCGCTGAGCGGATGTTAACGGGCGGAGGTCTGTTGGCTGGCGCGGGCTTGGCGCTGGCTTTGGTGGTGGGTGGCGTGGTACCGGCTTTAATTGGCTTTGCTTTGGTTGGGCTGGGCGTGGCGGCAGTGTCGCCGTGTGTGTATGCCGCAGCCGCCAAGCATGGCGCAGTGGCGTTGGCGGCGGTCACGACCATGGGTTCGATTGGGGCGCTGATGGGGCCACCATTGATTGGCTTTATTGCTCATGCCAGTAATTTGGCGTGGGGCATGGCGGTGATTGCGCTGGCGGCTACATTGATTGCTTGGTGCACTCGACGGGTCGATTGGCATTAAATCGATTACCTGATTCAGTCTCTGCTTCAGAAGTGCTGCGTAGGAACTGGCTTGCCAGCGAAGCTTCTCCTTATTGATGATTGCATTCGCGGGTGAGCTCGCTCGCTCGGTGTTTTTTGTTTACGCCACGTACTTGCTTGGAGCTAAAAGTGTCGCTTAATCGAGACTGGGTGATTAACCCTAATAGTCTAGCGAGGGCGATCTAAGCTAATGTCATTCAAACGATCGTTTGGAGACGGCTGTGCCCTTATACCCGCATTTATTTACCCCGCTTGATCTTGGTTTTACCACGCTAAAAAATCGCGCCTTAATGGGCTCGATGCACACCGGCTTAGAAGAGCATGACGATGCCCCTGAGCGATTGGCAGCTTTTTATGCTGAACGGGCTGCGGGTGGGGTGAGCTTGATTGTCACTGGCGGCATTTCGCCCAATCCGGCAGGTTGCATGTATGTGGGCTCATCGATGCTCAATGACGCCAGTCAACTGGCTCGGCACATCCCGATCACCACCGCAGTGCATGCCAATGGTGGCAAGATCGCCCTACAAATTTTGCATACCGGTCGCTATGGCTATCATGCGGATGCGGTTGCGCCTTCGGCGATTGCTTCGCCCATTTCTGCTTTTACGCCACGCGAACTTAGCGCCGCTGAAATCGAACAAACCATTGCCGACTTTGCCAATACCGCCAGTTTGGCGCAGCGCGCCGGTTATGATGGCGTTGAGATCATGGGTTCTGAAGGCTACCTAATTAATCAATTTTTGGTTGAACGCAGCAATGTGCGCCAAGACGCTTGGGGTGGCAGTGTTGCCAATCGGCAGCGGTTTGCTATTGAAATCGCCAAAGCAGTGCGTGCGGCCTTGGGACCTAATTCAATCGTCATTTTCCGTATCTCCTTGCTCGATTTAGTCGAGCAAGGCGGCACGTTGGCCGAGGCGATTGAGTTAGCCCAAGCGCTGGAATTGGCTGGGGTAACATTACTCAATACCGGCATTGGTTGGCACGAAGCCCGAATTCCAACCATTGCCGCCACCGTACCGCGTGGGGCGTATAGCTGGGTAACGCGGGCGCTAAAACCGCATGTAGGCATTCCCTTAATTGCGGTGAATCGGATTAGCACGCCAGAAATCGCCGAGGCTATTTTGGCGCGTGGCGATGCCGATATGGTGTCGTTGGCGCGCCCTTTATTGGCCGACCCAGAGTATCTGCTTAAAGCCCAAGCGGGTCGTGCGTTAGAGATCAATACCTGTATAGCCTGTAATCAAGCTTGTCTGGATCATGTGTTTGAAGGAAAACCCGCATCTTGCTTAGTCAATCCGCGCGCGTGTAATGAGACTGAACTGAATGTCGTCACCAGCCAACAGCCGAAAACCATCGCCGTCGTTGGTGCTGGGCCGGCTGGATTGATGGCGGCGTTAACTGCCGCGCAAGCTGGGCATCGCGTCACACTATTTGAAGCTGGGCCAGAAATAGGTGGGCAGTTTGGCTTGGCGCAAAATATTCCAGCCAAGGCCGAGTTTAGCGAAACATTGCGCTACTTTACGGTAATGCTGGCTAAATTTAACGTTGAAATTCAACTCAATCAGCGTGTGACTGCCGCGCAATTAGCGGGCAAGTTTGCTGAGGTGATTGTTGCGACTGGCGTCGTGCCGCGTGTGGCAAAGATCGAAGGCATTGATCACGCCAGTGTGGTGAGTTATCCCGATTTAATCTCCGGCAAAGTGCCGCCAAAACAAAAAATCGCCGTCATTGGGGCAGGGGGTATTGGCGTCGATGTCGCTGATTTCTTAGTTAATGGCATGCATACCGAACGGGAGTATTTGGCTGAGTGGGGTGTAGACACGACCTTAAGTCACCAAGGCGGTTTAGTTGCGCCGCAAGTGCACGATAGTGGGCGTGAGGTTTGGCTACTTAAACGCAGCAAAGGTAAACCTGGCGCTGGACCAGGCCGCACCACCGGTTGGATTCACCGTATTGGTTTGCAGCGCAGCGGCGTGCATTTATGGGGCGGCGTTGAATATTTAAAAATCGATGATGCCGGTTTGCATGTGCGTCATGATGGCGTTGAAAAATGCCTGCCAGTCGAGCAAATTGTGTTGTGCGCCGGGCAAGAATCAGTTAGTGATTTATATACTCAGCTGCAAGCTTTACAGCAATCAGTGCATTTGATTGGCGGCGCGCTTGAGGCGGGCGAACTCGATGCCAAGCGGGCGATTGAACAGGGCTTTAAACTTGCTTTGACGTTGTAGTTATCGGTTTAGTGTATAAAAAACAGCCTGGTTAGCGTCATGCCGTTCACTTTATAAAAAAACCTTTTGACGCAGAGGCGCAGAGACGCAGAGAAAAGCCAATTCAGAACTAAATTCCAGTAAAAACGACGATTTAAGTCGTTATTTACTGATGTTTTGCACTGGTTTTCTCCGCGTCTCTGCGCCTCTGCGTTGGCTTTTCAATGTTTGACTTGGTGGTGTCACTTACGCAATGGCTTAGGCTTTTTGCGTTTCGCTGCCCAGTGCTGCAACCAATTCAGGAATAAACCCGCGTAGCTCGCCAATCAACAGCGCCATTTGCGACTCGAATAGCGCGTCTTGCGTTTCGGCGTCCATGTCTTTGACTTCGTCTTTGAGCACGTCAAGCATCGCCAATGATTTGATTTCGAGCGCTTCGGTGAGTGTAAACGTTAAGCGTTCGCCAAAGGCCAAAGCCAAGCGTGTGGCAATTTTGCCGGCTTCTAAATGTTGGCGAACTTCTTCGCAGTCCATCACTTGACGTTTAAAGCGGGCAATTGAGCCTTCATCGCCCGGTACTTTAAGCTCGGCATCTTGGCCGATGCTAAAAGCTGCGGGTGGTTCGTTCGCCAGCCAATCGGTCATCGCCATTGCTGGGCTGATTTCAGTGTCAATCAAACGTGTTGGCAAGCTGCCGAGCGTTTCGCGCAGGGTTGAGAGTAGGTATTCAGCTTTGGCGGCAGAGGCAGCATCGACAATAACTAAGCCATTGGCTAAGTCGAGCAGGGCACGATTGGTACGGCTGCGGGTAAATGCACGTGGCAACAGCTCATCGGTAATGCGCTCTTTCATTTCGCGCTGTTCTTTACGGCCGACTTTACGGTTTTTCTTCTTGCTCAATGTGTAAAACCCGCTGATCGAGCTCGTCTTTAATCACGGCGGCAGGCAGCACTTTTTCTTCGGTTTTCAGACTGATCAACACGGCATCTTGGCGTACGAATGCGAATTCTTCTGGCGCATGACGGGCGGGCGCAACCCAGCCACAACTTTGCATGTCCATACTGCCGCAAGGTACAAACGGGCGTTTGGCCAATTCGCTACCAATGGATTCGCTAGTGAGTGCATGATCGGCACTCAGGCGATAAATTTGTAAGTTACGAAACCAAAGCATGGGGCTTTCCTTTATCTGGGTGGCCGATTGTAGCGCTGCTAGCGGCAGACGCAAAATATAAGCGCAAAAGAGTCGGTTTGCCTTGTATATGATATTGAGAATGATTGCTATTGTGTGCTAAAGTGAGTCAACTTTACTTACTTTTTGGCATGATCATGATGAAACGCATCGCACTCTCTGCTCTCACTTTGTCTTTGCTGTCGGGTTTTGCCCAAGCTGAAACCGTCACTGTGTATAGCGCCCGCAACGAGCAATTGATTAAGCCTTTGTTTGATGCGTATACCCAGCAAACTGGCGTTGAAGTCAAAGTGTTGACCGATAAAGAAGGCCCCCTGATGGCGCGTTTACAAGCCGAAGGTAGTAATACGCCAGCGGATATGTTGATTACAGTCGATGCCGGCAATCTTTGGCAAGCATCGAATTTGGGTTTGTTGAAAACAGTGAACTCAAAAGTGTTAGACGCGAATATTCCAGCGCATTTGCGTGATCAAAAAGGGCAATGGTACGGCTTGTCAGTGCGCGCACGCACCATGTTTTACAATCCTGAATTAGTCAGCGCCGATCAACTCTCGACGTATGAAGATTTGGCCGATCCAAAATGGAAAGGCAAATTATGCTTACGCACTAGTAAAAAAAGTCTACAACCAGTCCTTGGTTGCGATGATGATCGCGCAATATGGCGAAGCCAAGACCGAGAAAATTGTTCGCGGTTGGGTGGCCAACTTAGCGACTAATGTATTCCCTGATGACACTAAATTGCTGGAAGCCATTGCTGCCGGTCAGTGTGGTGTGGGTATTGCCAATACGTATTATTACGGCCGAATTGTTGAGAAAGACCCTAAATTTAACGCTAAATTATTCTGGGCTAATCAAAAAGCCGAAGGCGTGCATGTGAATGTTTCGGGCGCGGGTGTAACACGCTACGCTAAAAATGAAGCCGGTGCTTTGAAGTTAATCGAATGGTTGTCGTCGCCAAAAGCGCAAAATATCTACGCGGATAAAGACATGGAGTTCCCGGTTAATCCAGCGGTTAAACCGGATCAATTGGTCGCTTCTTGGGGGCCATTTAAGCAAAATTTAATCAATATGAGTAAGGCCGGTGAATTGCAGTCGCAAGCGGTTAAATTGATGGATCGCGCAGGGTATAAATAATTACAGCGGCAGTACGCGTCCTTAGGCAGCAAAACACGCTGTGGTTTTCGTTTTAGTGTGTTTTGATGTTTTTTGATAAAATTGGGATGCCGTACTTCGCTATCATTTTATTGTAATCAAAACGTGGCATATCGCTCGCGCCCGATTACAATCGATAGGCAGCCGTTAATCGGCTGCCTTTTTCATATTTTTGGATCGCTATGCGCTTGATGTCTCCTCGCGGTGCGGTATTGCTATTGCCAATAGCCTTGCTGACACTGATTCCGCTGTTGGTGGTTATGGGCTCTTTTTTGCATCCCGAGCCTGAAATTTGGCAACATTTATCTGAATATGTGCTGCCAGATGTGCTTAAAAAATACCTTGATCTTAATCGTGGGGGTAGGGGTGGGGGTATTGCTCTTGGGCGTACCGCTCGCTTGGCTCACCGCTGTATGCCAGTTCCCTGGAAGAAAATTCTTTGCTTGGGCTTTAATGCTGCCTTTGGCCATGCCAGCCTATGTGCTGGCTTTTGTGATGGTGGGTTTTTTAGATTTTACTGGACCAGTGCAAACGCTATTGCGTGAATGGACGGGCTCATCAGCGTGGTTTCCGCGTATTCGCAGTACCGGTGGCGTGATTTTGGTGATGTCGTTGGCGTTTTTTATCCCTATGTGTATTTGCTCGCCAGAAATGCATTTTTAACCCAAGGTAAGCGCGCACTCGAGGCGGCGCAGATGTTGGGCATGTCACGACCTCGGGCTTTTTTTGCCGTGGCTTTGCCCATGGCGCGCCCTTGGCTCATTGCCGGTGTGACGTTGGCGCTGATGGAAACACTGGCTGACTTTGGTACGGTGTCGATTTTTAATTTTGATACCTTTACCACCGCAATTTATAAGTCGTGGTTTTCATTGTTTAACCTGACTGCCGCGTCGCAATTGGCGTCTTTACTGGTGTTGTTGGTGCTGCTGATGCTCGGGCTTGAGCGTTGGGGGCGGGGTGCGCGCCGTTATCATGGCCGCATTGTGGCGCGGGAAAGGATTATTCTGACGCCATCGCAAGGACGTTGGGCCACCGTGGCTTGTACCTTGGTGCTGCTATTCGCGTTTTTAATTCCGATGGCGCAATTGCTGGTTTGGTGTGCTGAAGTTTGGCGTGAAGATTTTGATTCGCGCTATCCGGGGTTTATATTGCGCTCGATCGGCATCTCCTTACTGGCGGCGTTGATTGTTACAGTGTTGGCATTACTGATGGTGTATGTGCAGCGCCGCTATCCCGCAAAAATCACCTCAGCCTTGGTGCGAATCGCCACCGTGGGCTACGCCGTGCCGGGGACGGTGCTAGCCGTTGGCGTGTTTATACCGATTGCGTGGCTAGACAACCAATTGCTACCCATTGCCCATGCTTTGGGATTTACTACGTTTCAGATTTTAAAAGGCTCAGTCGCAGTGATGTTGCTGGCTTTGGCGGCGCGCTTTATGGCGGTGGGCTTTCAGCCGATTGATAGTGCCATGCAAAGGATTAGTCGCAATCAAGAAGATGCCGCTCGCACCTTAGGGGTGAGCGAGCGCGGTTTATTGTGGCGTTTACACCTGCCTTTGCTGCAAGGTGGCGTATTGACGGCGGTATTGATGGTGTTTGTTGATGTGATGAAAGAAATGCCAATCACCTTGATGACGCGCCCGTTTGGCTGGGATACCTTGGCGGTGCGGGTGTTTGAAATGACATCCGAAGGCATGTGGCAAAATGCGGCACTGCCAAGTTTATTAATTGTAATCAGTGGCTTATTGCCAGTGATTTTGTTGGTTAGAAAATCAGAGAGTGAATAATGGCATTGCTACAAGTTGCTGCGCTGGCAGTTTCGTTTGCCGGGCGTAAAGTCGTTGAAGATTTGTCGTTTGAGCTACTCGAAGGTGAAATTGGCTGTTTGCTCGGCGCTTCAGGCTGCGGCAAAACCACGGTTTTACGCGCGATTGCAGGGTTTGAATCCTTGCTTGGCGGACAAATTGTTTTGGCTGGACGGCAAGTGGGCTCGGCGCAAGGGCAAACGCCGGTGCAAGAACGCGGCATCGGCATGGTGTTTCAAGATTATGCCTTGTTTCCGCATTTGACCGTGTCGGCCAATATTGCGTTTGGTTTGCCGAATAAAGACGCCAAAAAAATCGCTGAACTGCTGGAATTGGTCGGTTTAAGCCATGTGGAAGATCGCTATCCGCATCAATTATCCGGTGGGCAGCAGCAGCGGGTGGCATTGGCGCGCGCCTTAGCACCTAAGCCGCGGTTACTCTTGCTTGACGAGCCGTTTTCAAATCTAGATGTTGAATTGCGTGAGCGTTTAGGCCAAGAGGTTAGGGCGATTTTAAAAGCCAGTGGTACCACGGCGATTTTAGTGACGCATGATCAGCGCGAGGCTTTTGCGATGGCCGATCGCGTGGGGGTGATGCACGACGGGGCATTGCGGCAATGGGCGGCACCTTATGATTTGTATCATGAGCCTGCCGATCGCTTTGTGGCCAATTTTATTGGTGAAGGCGTGATGCTGCCGGCGCGCTTAAGTGGCCCCAATTGTATTGCATTTGAACTCGGTGAAATTTGCCGCACGGTGCCAATTGAATGCGGTATTGGTGCTGAGATGGAAGTGCTAATCCGGCCGGACGATATTGTGCATGTCGATCACAGTCCATTAAAGGCCGAGGTCGTGGCGAAGGTGTTTCGTGGCGCACATTTTTTATATACTTTGGCGCTGCCTTCAGGGCATAAGGTGCTGTCTTTGGTCCCTAGCCACCATAATCATGCCATCGGTGAAGCCATTGGTATTGAGGTAGAGTGCGAGCACGTGATTTACTTTAAAGTTGAATAGTGCCCGATTTGCTGTTGCTGGTGATTTGTCTAGGTGAATAGTGCCGTATTAGTTAAAATTAATATAACTAATTTTCTCCTTGCTGGATCTCTAATGTTGCACTATGGCCGAATGAGTTTAAGAACCAAAATCTTGTTGCTTACCACGGCAGCCATTGTGATTGGTTTTTCGGCGATGATTTTAATCATTGCCAGCAATGCGTATCAATCGGCTAAGGCACAAGGCTTATTGCGGTTGCAAGAACAAGCGCGTGCTTATGCCGATCAAGTTGAAGGTCAGTTTACGGCCGCATATCAATTGCCCATCAATTTAGCGCTGGCAATGACCGGGATGCAAGCGACTGGTGTGCCTGAGCGTAAAGTGCTCGATAACGTCATGATGAGTATGTTGGCCTCGCAGCCCTTAGCTTCCGGTTTGTATATGGTGTGGGAGCCCAATGCGCTAGATGGTAAAGATGATGGGTATCGACAAGACTGGCCCAAGCATGATCCTACAGGACGATATACCCCCTATATTGTTCGTAGTGAAGGCAAGATTATTCAAGATACATTATTGGGCTCGACTCAAAAAGCTGCGGCTGAGCCATTTCGAACTAATCCCCAGCAATATCAAGCACCATACGAAAGTGCCGGTTGGGGGGACTTTTATTATGTGCCTAAGCAGCGCCAGCAAGACACGGTGACTGAACCGACAACATATGATGTGAATGGCCAGCAAGTGCTGATGTCTTCTTTGGTGGTGGCAATCAAAAATGCCGCTGGGCAATTTTTAGGCGTGGCCGCCGTTGATTTGCCTTTGGCCTCTTTGCAGGCCAGTATCGGGCAGGCGCGCCCATTTGGTGTTGGCCAAGTGAGTTTGATTTCAAATGCGGGCCTGTATGTGGTGGCGCCTGATGCGGCAAAGGCCGGTAAAAAAATCGATGAGGCTGATTTTCCAGCTGGATTTATAACCGATTTGCGTGCTGGTAAAGCGGTGCATTTTGAGCGTGATGGTCTGTTGTATGAATATCAGCCGATCAAAATGGGTCATAGCCAGCAACCATGGTCTGTGGGTGTGGTGGTTCCCGAGTCGGTTATCGTGGCCGAAGCGGTTTCGGTGCGTAATTGGGCGGTCGTGGTGGGCTTGATTGCCATTATTTTGATTGTGGCGGCATTGAGCGTGGTGCTCAATGTCTTGATTGCCCCACTGCGCCGCTTGGCCATCGCGATGGAAGATGTCTCCAGCGGTCAGGGCGATTTAACGCGGCAATTGCCGATTCATGGCCAAGATGAAATTGGCCGCACCGCACAAGCGTTTAATCAATTTGTGGTCACGCTACGCGGGATGTTTTTAGATGTTCGCTCGCAAAGTGAAGCAGTGAGCCATGCCAGCCAGCAATTGGCTGGCCCGGCTGAAACGGTGAAAACCTCGTCAATTCATCAGGCTGAAGCGGCCACCTCAACCGCTGCAAGCGTCGAGGAAGTCACCGTTAGTATTCAGCACATTGCCGATTCAGCGCATGATTTTGAACAAACAGCACGTGAGACCGGCAAAGAAACCTCGGCCAGTCAGTTTAAAGTTGACGAAGTAGCGAAAGAAATCGCGCAAATTCACGAAACAATGGCGCATTTAGTGGCGTCGATGCAAAGCTTGAATACCCAGTCTTTGCAAGTGAATCAGATTGTACAAACGATTAAAGACATTGCCGATCAAACCAATTTACTGGCACTGAACGCAGCGATTGAAGCCGCTCGCGCTGGGGATATGGGGCGCGGCTTTGCGGTGGTGGCCGATGAAGTGCGAAAACTAGCAGGGCGCTCGGGCGAAGCAACGATTGAGATTTCTAAAATCGTGAACACGATTCAAGGCGAGATTTATAAAGCGGGCGATCATATGCAAGTGACCCAGCAGCAAGTGGGTGCGAGCGTGCAGTTGTCGCGCCAAGCTGCCGAATCAATGAATACGGTTCGAGCTGGTACAGAGCAGATGCTGGTCAATATTGGCGACATTGCCAACGCCACGCGTGAACAAGCTGCGGCCAGTACCGACATCGCGCAAAACATCGAAACCATCAGCAATATGTCACAACGCAATAGTGATGCAATGTCTGAAGTGGGGGCATCGGTGAAAGATCTGGAGCAAATGGCCTTGCATCTAAAAACCATTGTGTCGGGGTTTAAGCTCTAGTTGATGCCAAGTTCTCGACGCTAAGTGCAAAAAGCCGTTCAGTATTTGAACGGCTTTTTTTTGTTTAGTCTATTGGAATTGCTGGGTATTTATCTGCAGATCTTTATTGGCTGGTTCTCTAGATAAATACCCCATTAATAATCCCTATGCTCTGACTTAATATTGCGCCACGAGCAGTTAAAATCATGGCCCTTATTGGCGCAAACATTAGCTAAATACTAAAATCTTCCTCTGCTGGCTCGCTCAGCGTTTTAACGGCGATGTGGGTGGAGAGGAAAATCGGTCGGGCAAGTTCCTTCAGCAATGCGCTGTGTTGCAAGGTGTTTTGTACCTGACGTTTAACTTCGGCCAAATGCAAAGTAATGCCTTTTTGTGCGAGGGCCTTGCGAAAATCACGTAAGGCTTCGATTGCGCTGACATCGACTGAATTGACCGCCGATAGCACCAAAATTAAATCTTTAGCACGCGGGTAATCCAGTAAATAGCGCTCACATTGCTCAACCACTTGATTGCAATTACCAAAGTACAGACTTTCATCGATTCGAATCGCCACAATGTGGGCCGGCATTTCTACTTTAAAAAAGCGCGTATTGCGAAAGTGCTCGCTGCCCGCAATGCGACCAATCACCGCCAGATGCGGCTTGCTGGTGCGTAAAATAAACAGCAATAAAGAAACGCCAACCCCAATGGCGATGCCATTGATGGGGCCAACCAGTAAAACGCAGCAAAACGTCAGTAGCCATGCAGCACCATCGCGGCGATCAATTCGCCATGCTGCGCGTAAAGAGGCTGGGCTGAGCATGCGCAATGTGGCTAAGACAATGGTCGCCGCCAATAAAGGCAGTGGTAATAGGGCGATCACGTCTTTCAGAAACAACAGTCCCAATAACATCCAAATGGCGGTCATTACACCGGCCAGTGGCGTGTGAGCGCCGGCGCTGGCATTGACCGCCGTGCGAGAAAATCCCCCGCTCACGGGCATGCCGCCGACAAACGCCGCCGCAATATTGCCGCCACCGAGGGCGATAAATTCTTGATCGACTGAGATTTTCTCATTGCGCTCTGCAGCAATGGTTTGTGCGATGGTGATGCTTTGTAAAAATCCAGCTAAACCAATTAACAGCGCGGGCAACCAAAGCTGTTCCAGCGCATTCAGTGTGATTTGTGGGGCAGCGATGCTCAATCCAGCGCTTGGCAGCGTACCAATAATATGAATTTGGGGGTGATTAGATAGGCCAAATTGCAATACTAAACCCGCCAAAATAAGCACCAACAAAGGTAAAACTCGGCTAATCAGTTGCGCTATTTTGAAGCTTATTCCCCAGCGTTGTAGTAATGAAATCGTTGGTGATCCACTGGCCCACAATAAGGCCAAACCCATCAAGCCAAATAATGTCGGGATTACGCTGAGTTGTTGCAATGCCGCTGGCGCGGCAATCAGCCAGTCAATGAGATTGCTGCTGTGCCATGAAACGCTCAGTAAGGCGCCAATTTGTGTCAGCGCAATCAATAGTGCTGTCCCCGCACTAAAGCCTTGAATCACTGGAATCGATAAAATCCGCGTGAGTTTACCGAGTTTAAAGCTGCCAAAAGACAGCATAAATAAGCCAGAAATCAAGGTTAAAGTGCTGGCTAGCGCGATATAACTAGCGCTGCCGACTGGCGCGAGGGGCATGAGCGCAGTGGCCGCCATTGCCGATGTGATCGCCATTGGACCTACTGATTGGGTCATGCTGCTGCCCAATAAGGCATAGATCAAGACGGGGGCAATGCTGGCATAGATACCCGCTAGCGCGGGTAATCCGGCGAGTTGCGCATAGGCCAAACCTTGCGGGATGAGTAGTAAAGCCACAATAATGCTGGCACCAAGATCGCCGTACGCTAACTCACGGCGATAATTGGGTAGCCACTGCAAGATGGGTAATTTCATTTCGCTTGCAGCCGATCAAACAGCAGCATGCCCGCCCACATAGCCGCAAAGAAAATTATCCCGCCGATTGAGCCAGCGCCGACGGCCACTAAGGCTGGGCCGGGGCAAATACCCGCAATGCCCCAGCCAGCGCCAAAGGCGATGCTACCTAGAATCAGTCGAGCATCAATGGTTTGGTTATTGGGGAGTTTCATCGCCTCGTGCGTGACGAGGGTGGTTTGCCGTTTTTTGGCCAGCGTAAAGAAAATCACCGCTACGCTAATGCCGCCCGCCATAACGAAGGCCAAACTTGGGTCCCATAGCCCAGTAATATCGAGAAAACCCTGTACTTTGCTTGGGCTGGCCATGCCAGCCAATAACAGGCCCAATCCAAAAATAAGGCCAGTCAGCAGGCCGATTACATTTAATTTCATCTTTAATGCCTAAAGAATGTGTTTGATCAGGTAAACGCTCACAAAGCCGCTACTCATAAAGGCCAGCACCGCAATCAATGAGCGCAATGAAAACCGTGATAGTCCACAAATACCATGGCCGCTAGTGCAACCATTGGCGTAGCGTGTGCCGATACCGACGAGCAGACCGGCAATGATGAGGCCCGGTATTGAGGTGACCATTGTCAGCGACGGTAGTGGCGCAAACAGTTGCCAAACCCAAGGCGAAATTAGTAGACCCAACACAAATAAGGCGCGCCATGTGCGATCTGGCGATTTATTCACTAATCCGCCCAAAATACCCGCAATGCCAGCGATTCTGCCGGCGAGTAAAATCAGCAATCCTGCCGATAGACCAATCAAGGCGCCGCCAGCGAATGAAGCCAGCGGGGTAAAATTTGCATAATCAATCTGCATACGGTTGCTCCGAAGTATTGCTATTGAGATCGATAGGACAATACAGCTCGTACAGCACTTTAATTAAGTGCATCACTTCTTGGCTGGCCAGCGAGTAATAAATTCGTTTGCCGTCGCGGCGAGTATTCACCAGGCCGGCATTACGTAAAACGCTCAGTTGCTGTGATAAGGTCGGCTGGCGGATGTCGAGTAAGTCTTCAAAATCAGAGACGCATTTCTCTCCGGTGCCCATCTGGCACAGTAATAAGAGCCGATCTTCGTTGCCCATAATTTTTAAGGTTTGCGTTGCTTGATGAGCGGCAAGGCGCATGGCATTCATTGCTTGTGGGTCCATTGTGTCACGCTAGGAATATTGTTTGACTTTATGATATATAAAAATAATATTATATGTAAATAAATTTTATTGGGGCGTGGCTATGTCGCAATCATCGGCGCAGGTATTATCTTTTTTTGATCCGAACAGTTTTACATTGAGCTATCTGGTCTACGATGTGGTCGGTGGCCATGCAGCGGTGATTGATCCGGTACTCGATTTTGATGCCAAATCGGGAAGAACGGCGAGCACCCAGGCGCAAAAGATGGTCTCTGCCGTTCAGTCGCTCAATCTCACTGTCGATTGGATTTTGGAAACCCATGCGCATGCCGATCATTTATCGGCGGCAGTTTGGTTGCAACAGCAGTTGGGTGGCAAGATCGCTATCGGACAGGGGATTGAAAAAGTACAGCAAATATTTAAACCTATTTTTGATTTAGAGCCGGAGTTTGTGGCTGATGGTCGGCAATTTGATTATTTGTTTGCTGCGGATGAAGAATGGGGTATTGGTCGCTTGTCTGCTAAGACATTATCTGTACCGGGGCATACCCCGGCAGATATGGCTTATTTAATTGGCGATGCCGTCTTTGTGGGTGATACTATTTTTATGCCCGATGTGGGTACTGCACGCTGTGACTTCCCGGGGGGTGACGCGGCAACGCTCTACGATTCGGTGCAAAAATTGTATCAATTGCCTGATGCGACGCGCGTGTTTGTTTGTCACGATTATTTACCCGCCGAGCGAGACCAATATCAGTGGCAAAGCAGTATCGCAGAACAAAAAGCGCACAATATTCACCTGCCATTGTCTTGTACACGCGATGAATTTGTCGCACTACGTCAGGCACGTGATGCAACGCTGGCGGTGCCTAATTTAATTTTGCCTTCAATTCAGGTCAATATTCGCGCTGGGCATTTGCCGCCGGCAGATGAGCAGGGACGACAATTTTAAAAATACCGTTGAATATGATTTAAGGAATAAAAATGAGTTTAATTCTGGCCTGCCCGCACTGCCAAACTAAAAACAAGCTCGCAGTTGAGCGCTTGAGTGAGCAGCCACAATGCGGCGCTTGTCATCAGCCCTTGTTGTCGGGCGCGCCAATTTTGGCAACGAATGACAACTTAAGCCTTCTTTTAAAACACAGCCCTTGGCCGGTGGTGATCGATTTTGGGCCCCTTGGTGCGGGCCTTGTCAGAGTTTTGGGCCTACTTTTGCCGCCAGTGCGGCAGCGATGGCGGGGCAGTTATTGTTTGTAAAGGTCAATACCGAAGCGTATCCCGCATTGGGACAGCAATATCGGGTACGCAGTATTCCAACACTGTTGGTAACAGAAGGTGGAACTGAACTTGAGCGAGTGTCGGGTGCTTTGTCGACCGGACAGTTTAAGGCGTGGTTGCAGCAGTTTTTATAAACTGAAGGAGAAGAATCATGAATGTTGGTGGTTTGGACCGTACTTTGCGGGTGCTTGTTGGTGGCGTATTGATTTTGGCGACGCTATTGGGCTGGATCGGTGTCTGGGGCTGGATTGGTGTTGTGCCCCTAGCGACGGGGATATTTCGGTATTGCCCTTTGTATCGACTGTTTGGTTTTAATACGTGTCCGTTAAAACAGAGGTAATTGGGCGTTTGATTAAAACTGATTGATTTATTTCAGTGTCACAAAATAAAAAGCACCAATATAAAATTGGTGCTTTTTATTTTAAAAATTTACATTAGCCCGCGCGTAATTTGGCCAAGGGACTGGTTTCAATCCATTTACGAATACGCTGTGCGTCGCCAATTCGGGTGTATTTACCGCTCGAATCCATCAGCACAATCACCACCGGTTTACCATTAATCATGGCCTGCATCACAATGCAGCGGCCCGCTTCATTAATAACCCCGTTTTAGAAACGCCAATATCCCAATCACTGTCTTTGACTAAAGGATTGGTATTGCGAAAGGTCAGCATGCTGCCATTTTTGTTGGATGCAAACGTGTATTCGCTTGAGGTTGAAAATTGATGAATCTCAGGATAACGCTGCGCCGCTTTAACCATTAAGGCCAACTCCCGCGCCGAAGATACATTGTTCGGGGTTAGGCCGGTTGAGTCATAAAAGCGCGAGTTGCGCATGCCCAGTTGTTGGGCTTTTTCGTTCATTTTGCGAATAAACGCCTCTTTGCCGCCAGGAAAGTGATGACTCAGTGTCGATGCGGCACGATTTTCAGATGACATTAACGCCAATAACAGCATTTCGCCACGAGTGAGTGTCGTTCCAACCGAGAGTCTAGAGCTGGTATTTTTAAGTGTGTCGATGTCCGCTTCGGTAATGCTAATTAATTCATTGAGTGGTAAATGTGCATCAAGTACAACCATTGCGGTCATTAATTTGGTAATGGATGCAATTGGAATAATGCTGTCGGCATTTTTTTCGTACAGCACTTCACCCGATTGCTGATTTAAAACCAGTACACCACTGGATTGAACGCCAGGATTATCGGCATCCATACGTGCGGCAATGGTGCGGGTGACTTGAACATCTTGCCGCGCATTGGCAATCGCTAATTTTGAAACATTGGATTTGCGACTGGTGTAGGTGACTTTGGTTTTATTGGATTTAGCGCTATTGATTTTGGTGGTTTTTTTGTGAGAAGCTGTTGTTTTCGATGGTTTTTTTTGGGTGCTAGTGGTGGTTTTTTTTGTGGTCTTTTTGGCGCTGCTCGAAGGATTTTCTTTGGTTTTTTCTGCGCTATAAGCAAGCGGGGTGTAGGCAATTACACTGGCACTAATCAGCACACATAATGAATTTATAAGCTTAGACATCAATCTTCCCCAACCTATTCGGGTTGTGCATTAGTAATCGGTAATTTATTTTACTGAATAGAGTGAAAAATGTCATGTTAAATCAAGTAGTAGTCGTGTTTTTTCAAAGCAACAACTGAAGAGTAGCAAAGCTTGCAAACTTTGTTAGACTACGATAATGTTGCATTGCAATAAAATAGACCGTGTCAATTAATCTGCAGAATAAATTCGGAGCAATACACTGTGTTAAATAACCCCGCTATGGACACTTTTTTTCAGCAAATTACTGAAGCACATCGCCAGTGGACCCAAAACTGGGTGAATTCACAGCCGAATGCCGAGACGCTTGATCCGATGCATGCGATGAATGATTTGGCACAAAAAATGAGCCCAGTGCATAGCGCATGGTTGGGATCGCAATCACAGTTTTATCAACAACAGCTTGATTTATGGTTGGGTTTAATTGGCGCTAAGCCGGTAGCTAAGGTCGCTGAGCTGGAAAAAAATGATCGTCGCTTTAATTCGCCAGAATGGGATGCGCCACTATTTGACTATATTCGCCAAAATTATTTAGTAACGTCTAAATGGTTGCTGGAAATGGTTGGTGCTGCTAGTAGCGATGAGGCCAGTAAAGAGAAAGCAGCGTTTTTTACTCGGCAGTATCTAGATGCCATGAGCCCGGCTAATTTTGCATTTACTAATCCAGAAGTGATGAAGTTGGCGCTCGAAACAAAAGGCGAAAGTTTGCAAGAAGGCATGAAAAAACTCATGGCGGATATGCAAAAAGGCGCAATTACCATGACCGATGAAAGTCAATTTGCCATTGGTGAAAATTTAGCCATGACGCCGGGTGAAGTGATTTTTGAAAATGAATTATTTCAATTGATTCAATATACCCCTACCACGGCTAAAGTTTATAGCCGTCCTTTATTGGTTATTCCGCCGTGCGTTAATAAATACTACATTATGGATTTGCAACCAGCTAATTCAATGATGGCTTATATTGTTAGCCAAGGCTACAGCACCTTTTTAATCTCATGGAAATCTATTGCGGCCGACCAAGGTCATTTGCAATGGGATAATTATATTGAGTCTGGCGTCATTAAAGCCACCGAAGTGGTACGCGCAATTAGTAAAGCTGAAAAAATCAATGCATTGTCATTTTGTATTGGTGGTGAGTTATTGACCACGGCGATGCCGGTATTGCAAGCGCGTGGTTTGGATTGGTTTGAGTCAATTACTTTGATGACTGTGATGCTTGATCATACTGATCCGGGTGAAATTAAACACTTTATTGATTGGAATTTAATTCGTCAGCGAGAGTCTCAAGTTGAAGGCGTGATTGACGGTAAAGAATTGGCGAAGACATTTTCAGCACTTCGTGCGAATGATTTGGTTTGGAATTATGTGGTGAATAATTACCTAAAAGGCAAAAATCCACCGCCGTTTGATTTACTGTATTGGAATAGTGATTCGGCAAATTTGTCGTTGCCGATGCATACTTTCTTTTTACGCAATATGTATTTAGAAAATAACTTAACTAAACCTAATTCATTTAGTTTGTGTGGTACCCCGATTGATTTAACTACAATTAAAGTGCCCGCGTATATTTTTGCTGCGCGTGAAGATCATATCGTGCCTTGGCATTCCGCCTTTTTAAGCAATCGCATTTTGCAAGGGCCGAAGCGTTTTGTGTTGGGCGCATCAGGGCATATTGCCGGCGCGATTAATCCGGTTTCGACCAATAAGCGTAATTACTGGGTAAACGAAAATGTCGACCAAGACGCTGATACTTGGTTAGAGCAAGCTGAGTCTCGTCCAGGTAGCTGGTGGCAAGATTGGTCTGCTTGGTTAGCGCCACAATCAGGCACACAAGTCGCCGCGCCTAAAAAATTGGGGAATGCTCAATATAAAATGATTGAAGCTGCGCCGGGGCGTTATGTGAAGGCACGTGTGGTATAAATTTGATTTTTCGAGAGAGCAAGGCGATTAGCCTTGCTTTTTTATTGTGTATTGACTTACAAACTTACTTGCAAATTATCTAAATTAACGAGGTTTTGTATGACAGAAGTTGTTATTGTTGCTGCCTATCGTACCGCGCTTGGCAATTTTTCGGGTTCTTTAGCCAAAGTGTCGGCTCCCGAATTGGGCGCAACTGTGATTCGGGGTCTACTGGCCAAAACCGGTTTGGCTGCTGAGCAAGTCAGTGAAGTAATTCTGGGGAATGTATTAACTGCGGGGTTGGGACAAAATCCTGCGCGTCAGTCGGTGCGTCTTGCGGGTTTGCCCGATGCGGTGCCGGGTTTGACGATTAATCAGGTGTGCGGCTCTGGTTTGAAGGCCGTGGCATTGGGCGTACAAGCGATTTTGGCGGGTGATAGCGAGATTGTGATCGCCGGTGGTCAAGAAAATATGAGCGCAACGCCGCATTTACTTAACGGTAGCCGTGATGGCTTTCGGATGGGCAATGCTAATCTGATTGACAGTATGGTGTATGACGGCTTGACTGATGTTTACAATCAATACCATATGGGCGTAACCGCTGAAAACATTGCTAAAAAATACGCAATTAGCCGTGAAGAACAAGACGCATTGGCGTTGACTTCACAGCAACGCGCTGCTGCAGCACAAGCTGCAGGCCGGTTTGCCGATGAAATCCTGCCGGTAAGCATCCCGCAGCGCAAGGGTGATCCGGTTATTTTTGATCAAGATGAATTTATTAAACCGGCGACTACGGCCGATTCTTTGGCTAAATTGCGTGCGGCTTTTGATAAAGCCGGTACGGTCACTGCGGGCAATGCATCCGGCATTAATGACGGCGCGGCAGCGGTATTGTTGATGACGCGTGAACGTGCTGATGCCTTGGGTTTAAAGCCAATGGCAGCAATTCGGGCCTCGGCTAGCACTGGCGTTGATCCAACGATTATGGGAATGGGACCAGTTTTGGCGAGCCAAACTGCACTTAAGCGCGCGGGTTGGGATTTAGATAGCGTGGATTTGATTGAAGCCAATGAAGCATTTGCAGCACAAGCTTTGGGCGTTGCACGTGAAATGAAATGGGATATGAGTAAAGTGAATGTCAATGGTGGCGCGATTGCACTGGGTCATCCCGTGGGCGCATCGGGTTGCCGTGTGTTGGTGACCTTGCTGCACGAAATGGTTCGTCGCGACGCAAAACGCGCGGTTTAGCGACGCTGTGTATTGGCGGTGGTATGGGTGTTGCGCTGTGCGTTGAACGTTAAAAAAGGCTGCAGTGAATCACTGCAGCCTTGTCTTTAATAATGGGTATTTATCGCTAGGTCTTTATCAATAAGGTCTAGCTGTAAATACCTATTTTTTTAATGAGTCTCGAATTTCGCGCAGTAGGACAATGTCTTCCGGTGTTGCTGCCGGAGCAGCCTCGGAGGCAGGTTTGTTGCGGTTCATTTTATTAATGGCTTTAACCAGCATAAAAATAGCAAAAGCCACAACGATAAAGCTAATGAGCGCGTTTAAAAACATCCCTAGATTCATGGTAACTGCGCCCGCATCTTGCGCAGCTTTGAGCGTGGCATACGGGCCAGCGATTTTGCCGTCGGCTAAGGTGACAAATAAATTGGTGAAGTCGACCTTGCCGATTAAAAAACCAATCGGCGGCATAATGATGTCTTTGACCAATGAGTCAATGATTTTACCAAAAGCCGCACCAATCACCACGCCAATCGCCAAATCAATCACATTGCCACGCATGGCAAATTCACGAAACTCTTTAAACATAAGCTAGCCCCTAAAAAAGAAAAGGATTTGTACCACAGTTCAATGTAAGAACACATGTTTTTGGCATAAAACTGTGGCGTGCCTGCTTAGTTTAGTCTTTCACTGCGGTGAGATAGCAAGTGATTTCTTCGCGGTCATGAAATAATTGCTTGGCTGTGATTTTATAAGTGATGTCGGCTTTTTTTAATTTTTGATCAATCAAAGCAAAGCATTTCTCAACTTCGAGATGGCGCTTTTTCATCGGCAGTTTCAAATTAAAAATAGCGCGGCGTGCGTTGCCAGATGCCACCCATTTGGCAATTAAATCCGCGATGCGAATCGGTTGCTCCACCATGTCACAAACCAGCCAATCGACTGGATTTTTGGGGCGATATTTAAAGCCATCATCACGGACATGTTTGACTTGATGATGGCCATCCATGCTGCCTTTCATTGGGCCATTATCCACCGCAAACACTTTTAAACCACGCGCAACCAGTTGATAGGTCCAGCCACCTGGTGCTGCACCGAGATCGACCGCCGTCATGCCTTCACGAAATTTACGTTCTGGCTCATCGACCAATACCAAAATAGCTTCGAGCATTTTAAGTGTTGAGCGGCTAGGGGCGTCAGACGGCATCCGTAAGCGTGGAATGCCGTTGAGCCAATCGGTGGCGCGAACAGGGCGCGAAGCAACCATGACTTCATTTTGCGCCGGGAAAAATAAATGCAAACGCTGACGCGACGCTTGGGGTTGCAACCAAGCATTGGCCGTCATGGCTTTGGCGACATAGTCACCAAATTTACGGGTAAATCCAGACAGCGATTTGCCTTCATTACTATCGGGGTGCTCTAACCAAACGTCACTAAACACCGTATTTTGAGTTTTTAACGCCTCGATAATCGGCGTTAAGCGATCTTTGCTGCCCAAACTCAGGCGCTGATGAAGTTGCAGTGTTTGTCGTGAAAAAATCAAATTTAGCGCGAGCAAATCGCGCAAAACTTTTTGGCAGCCACTTTTTTCTGTTGGGGTAAAAACCACCCAGCCATCGCCGCGTTCAAATTGGCCCGGTGCAAGTGCGCGGTCAGCAATCTCTTCGGCGCATTCTGGCTCAAAACCGGGTCGACAGTAGGCAAGAAGGGCGTAGGGCAGTCCGGTTTGAGTGGTGGTCATGGAGTGAACTCGTTGCAAAAGGCGCAAGCATACCCAAAATTAGCGGTTTCACCAATGCCGCTGGTGTTTTTGACGAAGTTGGTTGCGCTAGCAAAGCGGTTTTCTGAGGTGATTTAAGGCTATGTTTCGCTGGCTTCTTTATGTTTTGGCGCGATATGCGGAAAGGTCATATTAAAGACGGTGCCGGTACCTACGGTGGATTCAACATTGATTTGCCCACCCAACGTTTGCGTCACTAAATTAAATACAATATTGAGCCCTAAGCCGCTGCCACCATTGGCGCGCTTAGTGGTGTAAAAGGGATCGAAAATTTTACCAATGACGTTAGCATCGATGCCTTGACCATTGTCGCTGACTTTAAGTGATACTGTTTGCTGGTGTTGCTCGGCAATAATATGGACTTGTTTTTTGGTGTCGCCGGAATTGGGTATGTTGGAAAAAGCATGCAGCGCGGCATTATTAATTAAATTGCTGATGATTTGCGAAATCGCACCTGGATAGCCCTCCATGTCGATTTCATCTGGGCAATCAATCAAGATTGAAATTTGCGAGTGTTTTAAAGCTGGGCTAATACTGGTGACGGTTTCGTGTAGATATTGGCTGAGTTCAAAATCGCGCCGTGCTTCGGAGGTTTGATCAACGGCGACGCGTTTAAAACTTTGGATTAACTCGGCCGCACGCACCGCATTGCTAATAATCAGCGCTGAGGATTGTTCTGCTGTTTGGCTATAGCTCACCACTTCGGATTTTTTCATGTTGCCAGACTCAACTTTGGCCGAAAACATCACCGAATCATCGTGTAATACTGAGGCACTGGTTAAGATAATACCCACTGGCGTATTGATTTCATGTGCAATCCCTGCGACCAAGCCACCTAAAGAGGCCATTTTTTTCGGATTGAATCAGACTGGTTTGTGCGTCTTTGAGTTGGTGCAAGGCCGTTTCGGCATCCTCTTTGGCGGTACGCATTTGTTGCTCGGCAAGACTGCGGGTCGCCACATCTTCTTTTAGTCGCTTGATAATTCGGCGAAATCCATCGGTTAAATCAGAGAAATCCTTATAAGGGTTGTTCGGTAGCTCGATGGATTCTAAATCTTTATCTGAATTAGCCGCTTGGCTGAGGTTTTTGCCGAGTAATGACAATGGGTTGATGACAATGCGTTGCAAAACCAAGGTGAGCGTCAGCATTAAAAGAGCGTCAAGTAAAATGATTTCTAAGGCTTTTTCAAGCACCATTTGCCGTAATAATTGGTCGGTTCGTTGCCGTGAAATGGTGATGACTATTTTGCCAATGGGTTTTTTCTCATAATAAATTTCGGTGTTTTCGGATTCAGGTCCAGGCTGAGTTTTGGGCGCGGTCATCACTACAATTTTGTTGTCATCACGAATTCGCCCTGTGAGAAAAGCGTCCGAGCTAAAGACTTCAATCGAATGAATATCGGGAGAGCGCATTTCGGCGTTTAAAATGAGGGCCAACTGTTGGTCATCAAAATTCCACATCACGCTGGGTAACACATTTTGTAATTGTATGGTGAGTGATTGCTTGAACTCACTCAGGTCGTGCTCTAGCTGGGCTTGCGTTCGGTAATAGGACAGTGCGCCAGACAGTGTGAGCACAATGGTCACGATGGCAATAAAAATTAAATTCAGATCAGTGCGGATTTGGCGCATGTCAACGAGTACTTTTGCTGGTTTGCTTGCAACCAATTTAGCAGAGGATTACGGTTTGTGCAGGTATTGACTGTCTTTGAAGCTACTTACTGTGCCGGGAGACCACACCACCAGTAAGCTGATGGTGAGTCCGGTAATAAAAGCCTCCGGCCAAGCCATTAAAAAATAAACCGGCAGCACTGAATTGAGTAGAAAATCGCCGGAGTAAATCGCCAGCAAGGCATATAAAACGCATAGGCTGATGCCATGAATCAGCATGCTTAAAGCCGCAGCGGCAAAGGCGTTAATAAAAATATAAATAAAATAATTATGTGGCAATCGGCGCTGGGTGAGCTGCAGCAAACCTTGCGTCGTGGCGATGGGCAGAACTGCGGTCAGCAAAAAAGTCAGGCCAAGACTACTAAAGGCGCTACTCACTTGCGGTGAAAAAGCAGCAGTGAGGATGAGTAACGCCGCCATAGCCAGTAGCGCTCGCCAAGGGCCGGCGATCAATGTGAGTAAGGTGGCACCTAATAAATGAAAGCTAATGCCTGGATTAACGCTGGCCTGCCATTGCCAGCTGATCAGTACCGCAAGGGTGTAAATTAGCCAGCTGCGAGTTTCAACCGGAGTCAGTGACGACCAAGCTTCATGCCGTACCGCGTACCCGAGTAGCCACAGTGCAGCAAGATTGCTGCCAATCAGTAGCGAACTCGAGAAAAATTCCGCGGGTAACAGCATACGGCCTAACGCCAGGCTGCGTGGACTAAGTCGGCCAGTTGCGTGAGGCGGCCATGGAAAAAATGCCCAACACCCGGCGCAACGATAATGGGCAGTTGCTGCGGGCGAGCCCAGTTCAATACCGCTTCGAGCGAAATGACTTCATCTTGCTCGCCATGAATCACTAAACTGCCTTTGGGCACATTGGGGAAGGCGTAGCGGCTGACTGCTGGGCCAATCAAAATCATTCCTTCGATTTCGTCGTCACCGAGGCGCGCGCGTAAGCAGCTTTGCACATAAGTGCCAAATGAAAACCCTGCCAAGGTAATGCGTTTTAATTCAGGGTGTTGCTTGCGGGCAAAAGCCAGCACAGCGGCCATATCGTCCGGTTCAAATTCACCGTAGCTATGACTGCCTTCGGACTCACCAACACCACGTAAATTTGGACAGTAGGCAATATATCCTAGTCGCGACAGTGTTTTGGCCAACGTGTGCACGATTTTATTATTAAAGGTGCCACCTTCAGTGGGGTTGGGGTGCGCTACCAAGACGATGCCCATCGGCGTTTCGGTGGCAGCATCAAGGCGTAAACATTCAAGGCGACCCGCTGGGCCAGCGATGTTGATCGGTTCGAAACTAGGGGCTTTACGGGGTATGGTCATGAGGCGCTTATTGAGTTTGGTCTTGAGGTAGATACGTCAAATATTTTTACTGATTGTTGGTCAAGTGGGATTGTTTTGCCGCTAAAGTCGATTTCAATTGCAGCGTCGATCCTATGATGACGACAAAGGGTGAAGGCCGCGTGCCGCATGCCTTCACCGTAGCCCATTACCCAGCAGTTTGGCTGCGCGGCGGGATCAGTAGTCGCTCAACAATACGGCCGTGCAATAAATGCTCGTTGACGATTTCGTCAATGTCGTCTTTGTCGATATAGGTATACCAAGTTTCTTCGGGATAAATCACGATGACCGGACCTTCTTCGCAGCGCTCAAGGCAGCCGGCTTTGTTGATCCGCACTTGGCCGTCGCCATTGAGTTTAAGCGCTTTAACGCGCTCTTTGGCGTAGGCCCAAAGTTGATCGGCGCCGCAACTATTGCACGATTGACGCTCGCCGGGTTCGCGCTGATTCAGGCAGAAAAACACATGGTATTGATAATGACTCATCGCCAAGCTCCTTTTATTGCAAAGCCGGTGCTTTGGTATGCGGCGTGATAAACAACGGCAAACCATCGGTATCGAGCACCGCCTGTACCCCGTCAACAAACACTAAATCCGTCATCCGGCATTCGAGCATTAATTCTTGAATGTATTGCGCAATCAACTCAACATGGTCTGACGGCAAGAGTGGCCACACATAGCCTTCCCAGCGCTCGACGTCTTCTTTGCTGGCAAAGGTGATGCGAATTTCATTGTTTTCATGGGCGGCAACGGTAACGACTGGGGTGCGACCTTTGCTGCGAATGCTACGTAGTGCATTGCTGGTCATCACTTGCAGACGAGTTTCGAGTTGCGTTACGCGGCCCACATCTTGCGCCGCCAGCCAAGGCAGCGGCGTGCGTGGAATTGGGAACAATGTGACGCCGTCAGTTTTGAGCGTCTCGCCAATCAGATTGGCCAGTGGCATGCCCCAGCTGCCAACTTGTCCGCCTAGGGTGATCGCGGCGGGTTTGCCGGTGCGTTCAATGGCAACGCCAATCAGATAACGTAAAGCAACCGCTTCGTCTTTAAATTTAATCGCACTGCCTGCCGAATCAATTGGGAAGTCGCTTGCGCTACTTAAGGTGGCGCGCCATTCGGCCAATTGCGCTGGGCTGATGGCCGCTAAAATATCGGGACCCAGCAATGCACCGGACAACCAAGCATCGGCATCGGCGGCAATCACACCATGTTCGCGCAAAATGGCCAGTGCTGCGTCGCCATCGATTTCGCTCGGCAGCGTGGCTTCACCTTTGCATCCTGCGACCAAAACCACCGGAATCGCAAACAAGGTCGCTGATTGTTGGGCGTGCTGGCTCGGGCTTTCTACTTCTTGACGCAGCGCATGCCATAGCGTCATCCATGCATCTTGCGATGGCGCTTGAGTCAGTGCGCCATTGAGGGCGTAATGATCTTTGGCCATGAGTAGTTCGGCCATCAGTTGTTGCAAACCTAAGCGTTTTTGCGCCACTTGCGCAGCATCGCGTTCAGTCAGTAATGACATCAACTGACGAATAATTGGATTTTGCGGGTTAACGCGAGGGTATAGACGAGGATCAGGCAGGTTCATGGCAGGCGCTAAGTGAAACCAAAACGGCAATTATACCCATCTGATTGCAATCTGTCGGCATCAAGGCGTGGTCTGCGCGGATTGGGTGCGGGCAATGGTGACGCACCGGTGTGGTGAATAAAATGCGATGGTGTGGTAGCGAAAGCGCGTGCTTGATTTTGCTGGCAAATTGTTAAGTCATGCTCATCGATTCTGGCACCGCTGCGGCGCGGGTGGTTGTGGTATTGGTCGTGGTGAAACTGTGTTTTTGTGCAACGAGTTTGCGGTTTGCGGCGAATTTACTGCATGATGCGGCTTTTTAATCGCTTGGAATGCTCATGCAAACGCGTTTTATCGATCAGGCTTTATTGTCCGAATTGCTGTGTGCTGCTGAGCAAGCACCACGGCAGCGCAAAAATTTTAATTTTCACACTGCGGACGATGCCAGTTGCCATCGCTTGCTCAACGCGCTGCAACCCAATAGCTATGTGCAGCCGCATTGTCATTTGTCTGTGGATAAAGCCGAAACCATGGTGGTGCTGACCGGTCAAATGGGCGTGCTTATTTTTAATGCCGAGGGTGAGGTCATTGAACAAAAGGTGATTGCGGCGGGGGGCGATTGTCTGGGGATTGATATTGCGCCGGGGGTGTTTCATAGTTTGGTGGCGTTAGCGCCGACGGTGTTTTTTGAGGCTAAAGCGGGGCCGTATATTCCAGTGGCCAGCCATGAGCGTGCGACTTGGGCCCCTGCCGAGGGTGAGGCTGGCGCATTTGAGTATCTGGCTTGGATGCGTTCATTGTTTGAGGTATAGCTAGCTGGCTTATAATTAATATAGTTTACCGCGCTATACCTATTGGTTTGATGTAGATGTTTTGGTCGGATCGTTGTGTCGTTCTAGATGGGGTGTTGCTGGCTTAAGCTCGGTTGGTCTTCGATCGCGGTTGACGTTGGCGCGGCATAAAAAAGCCGCGCCATTGGGCGCGGCTGTTGATGCGGGTATTGCTCGCTTATTTCACCCGCATGCCCGGTTTTGCGCCTTCGTGCGGCTCTAGGATATACAGACCGCCGTCACCGCCAGCCGCTAATACCATGCCCTCAGACAAGCCAAACTTCATTTTTCTCGCGGCTAAATTGGCCACCATCACCGTATGCTTGCCGATCAAGTCTTCAGGCTTGTAAGCCGACTTAATCCCCGCAAATACATTGCGTGTTTCATTACCTAAATCGAGCGTCAGTTGCAGGAGTTTTTCTGCGCCGGTAACGTGCTGCGCGTCTGCGATGCGGGCAATGCGTAAATCCACCTTCATAAAATCATCAATGCTGATGGTTTCGCTGATGGCTGGAATTTCGTAAGCGGGCGCTGCCGGAGCCGGTGTCTCGACCACTTGGACATTGGCTTCGATCATTGCCGCAATGTTTTTCGGATCGATTCGCACCATCAAATGGCTGTAGCTGTTAATGGTGTGATCGAGCAATAAATGCTGTGCATCAGACCATTGCAATGGCGCAATATTGAGGAAGGCTTCAACGTCAGCGGCTAGTTTTGGCAGCACTGGCGAGAGGTAAATCGTCAAAATACGGAAGGCATTGATCAAGAAGCTACATACCGCATGCAAATTGCCGCTTTGCTCTGGATGCTTAGCCATTTCCCAGGGTTTAACGGTATCGACGTATTGATTAACTTCGTCGGTTAAAGCCATGATTTCGCGAATCGCGCGGCTATATTCTCGTGCTTCAAACAGGCTGGCAATGCTGTCGCTAGCGCCTTGCAATTTCTTTTGCAGCGCAACAATGGCCGGCATCAAGGCATAGGTTTCTGCTTCAAACACGCCGCTGTGCAAGCGACCTGCAAAACGTTTACTGATAAAGCCTGCCGCGCGGCTGGCGATATTGACGTATTTACCAATCAAATCTGAATTCACCCGTGCAGTAAAGTCTCGAGGTTTAAGTCAATGTCTTCGGCGGTGTTAGAAAGTTTGGCGGCATAGTAATAGCGCAGCCATTCAGGATTGAGGTGGTCTAAATACGACTCGGCGGTAATAAAGGTGCCGCGCGACTTGCTCATTTTGGCACCGTCAACGGTCAAAAAGCCGTGGCTATAAATCGCCGTTGGTGTGCGGTAGCCCGAGTATTCGAGCATTGCAGGCCAAAATAGCGAGTGGAAATACAAAATATCTTTGCCAATAAAGTGATACAGCTCGGCGTCTGAATCTTTATTCCAATAGCTATTAAAATCCAAGCCTAAGCGGTCGCACAGGTTTTTGTGGCTGGCCATATAGCCCACCGGCGCATCGAGCCAAACGTAAAAATACTTGCCCGGCGCATCCGGGATTTCAAAGCCGAAATACGGCGCGTCGCGCGAAATATCCCAATCGGTTAGGCCCGATTCAAACCATTCCTGCATTTTATTGGCTGCTTCTTGCTGCAACTTGCCCGGCGTGGTGGTCCATGACTTTAAAAAGTCTTCGCATTCGCCCAGCTTAAAGAAGAAATGTTCTGAGTCACGCAGTACCGGTGTTGCGCCTGATACGGCAGAGTATGGGTTTTTAAGCTCGGTTGGCGCATACGTTGCGCTGCATACCTCACAGTTATCGCCATATTGATCTTTAGCGCCACATTTTGGGCATTCGCCTTTGACAAAGCGATCAGGCAAGAACATTTGCTTTTCGGGGTCAAACAATTGCGAAATGGTTTTTTTGGCAATTTTGTCGTTGGCTTTGAGCTTGGCGTAAATGTCGTAAGCAAAGTCGCGGTTTTCTGGGCTATTGGTGCTGTAGTAATTATCAAACGCAACATGAAAACCGGTGAAATCACGTAAATGTTCGCCGTGTACGCGGGCAATCAGCGCTTCTGGTGTAGTGCCTTCTTTTTCAGCGCGCAGCATAATCGGCGTGCCGTGGGTGTCGTCAGCGCAGACATAATGGCATTGGTGACCGCGAGATTTATGAAAGCGTACCCAAATGTCAGTTTGGATGTATTCAACCAAGTGACCAAGGTGAATGGCGCCATTGGCGTAAGGTAGGGCAGAGGTAACGAGTATTTTGCGGGTCATGGTCGGCCAAAATATGCAAGAAAATGACTTCGATTATAACGCAGAGTCGATGATGACGGTTTGACAGAAAAATAGCCTTGGCTCGACTATAGTGATTTCAATTTCCATACAAATACTTGTCAACTGATGTCAACAACAAAGCAAAAAATTCAGCATTTGAATGATTTTCGCTTACTGGCGGTGGTGGTCGTCGGCGTGATGCTGTCTATTTTTGTTTGGCAGTTTGCGGCAATTAAACTCAAACAGCAGACCGATATCCAATTTGAGCGGCAGACTGAGCCATTGGTGAATGGCTTAAAACTGCGTGTGCAAAGCTTGGCTGTGGGTTTATATGGCGCGCGAACTGTGCCTTTATTGGTGCATGGTGAATTAAAACCGCAGCATTTTTAAGCAGTATGTGGCGCAATTAAATTTAGAAGATGTGTTTCCCGGTGCCCTGGGTGTTGGCTTTATTCGCCGTGTTGAGCCGCAAGATGTGGCCGCTTTTTTGAGTGATCAGCAGCACTACCGTCCCGAATATCAGTTGCGTGAGCGAGGTCCTAATGCCGGGACCAAATTCATTATTCAATATATTGAGCCGGTTAAAGGCAATGAAGTGGCGGTTGGCTTAGACATTGCTAGCGAGCCAATTCGTAAGGCGGCCGCGGTCAGTGCGATGAATTCGGCTGAAATGGCGATTACTGCACCGATTCAACTGGTGCAAGATGGTAAAAAGACTCCGGGGTTTTTAATTTTGCTGCCGTATTACTTGCCAACGGGAATGAGAGGCCCAATCGGGTCGGTCAATGAGCGTGCCGAGTCCTTGATTGGTTGGGTTTATGCGCCGGTACTGATGTCCAAATTGGTGGCGGGCTTGAGTGATGCTCAGCATAAAACGATCGATTTTTGAGGTGTACTCGGGGCGAGTGCTCAAACCAGAGTTTTTGTTGTATGACAGCGACTTGCACTTAAGCCAAGGCGCAAGTCTGCCGCAGTATCGAAGTTTGCGGCGACAAGTCGAGATTGAGCTTGGGGGGCAGACTTGGACTGTGCTAATGAGCTCAAATGATAGCTTTGCTGCCCGGTTAGAAAATTGGCTGCCTTTGGGTTTGTTGTTATTTGGCTTGAGCCTGACGGGTTTGATTGCAGCGACCTTATTAAATGCCGCGCGCTTAAAAGAAAAAGCACAGACTTTGGCTGAGTCAATGTCTTTACATGCTCGACAGCGTGAAGTTCAGCTCAATGCCGTGATTGACAGTACGCCAGATGCCATTATTACTGCCGACCAGCAAGGGACTATTTTGGGTGTGTGAACCGATCGGTGGCGAGTATTTTTGGTTATGCCAGCGATGAGGTGCTGGGAAAAAGCATCAAGATCTTTATGCCCGAAGAGGTGGCGAATCAGCACGATGCCTATGTTGAACGCTATCAACACCATAATGGCGCGGCCGTCATGGGTAAAGGGCGTGAGCTTTGGGCGCAGCACGCTGATGGTCATTTGATCCCGATTGAAGTGAATTTGAATCAGTTTCATATCGATGGTGCGACTTTTCTGGTGGCGCAAATTCGTGATATCAGTGTACGTTTAGCCAGTGAACAGGCATTACGCGCAAATCAGCGGCAATTATCGATGATTGTTGAGGCGTCTGGCTTGGGGATTTGGGATCTGGATTTACGGACCGGCGAGTCATTTTTTGGGGGTATGTGGGGCGAGATGTTGGGTTTTGTTACGCAGGAGCTAATACCCAGTATAGATACTTGGAGGAGCTTATTGCACCCCGATGATTTGCCAATGGCCGAGGCTTCATTGTCAGCCCATTTGTCTGGGTATTCGGCGATCCATAGTTGTGAATTAAGGATGAAAACTGCGCAGGGTACATGGAAGTGGGTGCATGCAATTGGCCGAGTGTATGAGCGCGACGAGCAGGGCGTACCGATTAAAATTGCGGGGATTCATCTCGATATTGATGTGCGTAAGCACAATGAATTAATGCTGATTGAGCAAGATACGGAGTTGACGCACTTGCAGCAGCAATTAAGCAGTGTGGTGAATTCGGCTACTGAAATTTGCATTATTGCTACGGGTGTTATGGGCGAGATTCAGTTGTTTAATGTCGGCGCAGAAAAGATGCTGGGTTATTCTGCTGAATCCGTGATCGGTATTTTAACGCCTGATGTCTTTCATGATGCCAACGAGTTGACGAGCCGAGCGCAATATATTGCCGCACAAACCGGGGTTTCTGTCGGTGGATTTGAAGTGCTGGTGTATATGGCAAGGCAAGAAGGGAGTGATACCCATGAGTGGACTTATATTTGTCGAGACGGCTCGCGGTTAACGGTCAATTTGATTGTCACTGCGCGATATGATGATGCCGGTGAATTGATTGGGTACTTAGGTGTGGCCACCGATGTGACCGAGCAAAAACACATTAATGCCGCACTGGAGGCTGCCATTGATCAAGCGGTGGCGGCCAGTCAGGCGAAAAGCGATTTCTTAGCCAATATGAGCCATGAGATTCGCACGCCAATGAATGCAGTGATTGGGTTTTCAACCTTGCTGTCCGATACCCCTTTGAGTGCGGTGCAGCTTGAGTTTGTTGGTGCGATTCAGCAATCCGGCGATGCGTTGCTGAGTTTGATTAATGATATTTTAGATTTTTCTAAGATTGAAGCGGGGCATTTGCAGCTCGAGCAAATTGAATTTGATGTACGCTATTTGCTGGAAGGCGCTTTGGATATTGTGGCGGAGAAAGCGGCTAAACAGGCGCTTGATTTAGCCTGTATTATCAATCCCAATGTGCCGTTACGTTTGATTGGCGATCCGAGTCGTTTACGGCAGGTGGTGCTTAATTTACTCAATAACGCGATTAAATTTACCGCGCAAGGCGAGGTGGTGGCGCGGTTGGTGGCGTTGCCTAGCTCAAATGATGCGCGTTGTGTGTTGCGCTTTAGTGTTAAAGATTCCGGTATTGGGATGAGCGAGTCGGCGCAAGTGTCTTTGTTTCGGCCATTTTGTCAGGCTGATGCTTCGACAACGCGCCGTTTTGGCGGCACAGGCTTGGGCTTGTCGATTTGTAAGCGCTTAATCGAAGCTATGGGCGGTGAAGTCGGCGTGGTGAGCGTTTTGGGTGAGGGGTCGGAGTTTTGGTTTGAGGTGACGTTAGCCGTTGCCAAAGTCGAAGCGCCACCACCCGATGTTGAGTTGGCCTTACAAGGTTTGCGCGTGCTGGTGGTGGATGATTTTGCCGCCAATCGTGAGCTGATCGCTTTGCAATTGACGTCTTTTGGGATGGAGCCGGTTTGTTTTCACTCACCACAGGAAGCGTTGAGCGTTTTGGCGCAAGCGCCCACACACTTTGCATTGGCGCTGATTGATTTGCAGTTGCCTGGCTTGGATGGATTGCAATTGGCGAGACAAATACAGACTATGGTGGGTGAAACGCCATTGCCATTGGTGTTGCTGACTTCGATGGCGGTGCCAGGTTTGGCCGCCGAAGCCAAAGCAGCCGGCTACTCGGCATTTTTGACCAAACCAGTCCGACAAACACAATTGCTCCATGTTATTGAAGAGGCTTTGAAAATGCGGCAATTTCCTCGTGGGACGCAAAATTTCGTAACAGCGCATCATTTGGCCGAGCAGATCGCGGCGAGTAAGCCTTATTTATTATTGGCTGAAGACAACCCCATCAATCAGAAGGTGGCCGTGTTGATGTTGGAAAAATTTGGCTGCCGGGTCGATGTGGTTGAAAATGGCGCATTGGCCGTCGCCGCAGTCGAGCAACGCCGTTATGATTTAGTGTTGATGGATTGCCAGATGCCAGAAATGGATGGCTTTGTGGCGACGCAAACGATTCGTGCATTGCCACCCGAGCAAGCGGATGTTTATATCGTGGCGTTAACTGCGAACGCATTTCAATCGGATGTGGATCATTGTTACGCGGTGGGGATGAATGATTTTGTCGCCAAGCCGATTCACATGGCTGAGATTTCATTGGCTTTGCAGCGGGGCTTGGCAAAATCAGGGCGTTTGGCACGCTTAGAGCCGCAGGTACAAGAGCCGGGGGGCGATATGGAAGTGGGCATTAGTTTAGAGTTGCAGCAAGAGTTATTAGATATTGATCGCATGTTTAATGAGCTGAAGCAGGCCGTTGGCATGGATATGAAAGATGAGTTGCTGGCTTTGTTTTTCCCTACTTTGGATGAGTGCATCACAGGTTTGTCGCCCGCTATTGCGGCTGGCGATTCAGTTCAGGTGGTGAGTTTGGCGCATAAACTAAAAGGCGCTGCTGCGCAGTTAGGTGCGACAAAAATCGCAACGTATTGCAAGGCAATTGAAATGGCCGCCAAAAGCAATGATTTTGAGTCGGCAGCGGCACAGTTTGCGTTGGTGCAGTCTTTGGGTGTGGGTTTGACGCAGCAATTGCGCGCTAAAGCTTAGTTGCAGGGCAGTGCGCCTTGCTGGCCCATGAATGACGGCTTAAATGGCCCTTAAGTTAGGAATGAATAAATATGTTGCCAGATGTTGCGCAATTACCGCACTGGCTGAGTCAGCAATTGGCGAATTCGTCACGAGTAAGTGGTTATGACTACCAGTATCAATCTTCTCGATCCGCCGCAGTTTTGATTCCTATTGTGCTGCGCCCTGAAGGGGCTACTGTGTTGCTTACCGTCAGGGCCGAGCATTTATCGCAACATGCTGGGCAGATTAGCTTTCCGGGTGGGGCGACTGAGTCTGGCGATCAAGATGCTGTTGCGACCGCCTTGCGTGAAACGGCAGAAGAAATCGGTTTGGAGCGTGATCGAGTGCAAGTTGTGGCTTGTTTGGGGGAGTACCACACCATCAGTGGGTTTTGTGTGACGCCAGTGGTGGGGGTGTTGCAGCCGGGTTTTTCAATTTGCCCTGACCCGAATGAGGTTGCTGATGTGTTTGAGCTCCCTCTGGCAGTGCTACTGAATCGCTCGTTGTATGAAAAGCGTTGGGTGAGCCGGCAGGGTATACGCGGTGCAACGCATTTTTTAGAGGTTAATCAACGTGTTGTTTGGGGTGCTACTGCAGGTATATTGCTCAACTTCGCACTGGACTTGATGTTGGATGGTATACCTAAAGATATGACCATTGAAACGGCCAATGGGCAGCACGTATCGTCCTCGTCGCCGTAAATTGAAGTTGGCTGATAGATGGAGCCAATTTTATTGGCGATTAGCGCTTTTAATCGTGCTGCAGGTGCAAATGAATCTGCCGTTAATCAGAGAATTGCCAATAAAAATCAGCTTTACTCGCCAAAGTCATTGACGAGTTCGCAGTTTTTTCATTAAGGCGTGATACAATCCGCCACTTTCGCAAATAGCCCACAGTCCAAACATGACCCGTGCACTTCGTAACGTCGCCATTATCGCCCACGTCGATCATGGTAAAACCACGCTGGTAGACCAGCTTTTACAACAAGCCGGTACTTTCCGTGCTAACCAAGCGGTTGTTGAACGCGTAATGGATTCTAACGATCTTGAAAAAGAGCGTGGGATTACCATTTTGGCGAAAAACACGGCCATCGAATACGAAGGCACGCATATCAATATCGTTGATACCCCAGGTCACGCGGACTTCGGTGGTGAAGTTGAACGTGTATTGGGTATGGTTGACGGCGTATTGCTGCTGGTTGATGCCGTTGAAGGCCCAATGCCACAAACGCGTTTCGTGACTAAAAAAGCTTTGGCTTTAGGTCTGAAACCGATCGTGGTAATTAATAAAGTAGACCGTCCAGGTGCACGTCCGGATTGGGTTCACGATCAAGTGTTTGACTTGTTCGACAAACTCGGTGCGACTGACGAACAGCTCGACTTTAAAATGATTTACGCTTCAGGTTTGAATGGCTTTGCCAAGCTGACTTTGGAAGAAGAATCAGACAATATGCGTCCATTGTTGGACTTGTTGGTAGCAACAGTGCCTAGCCCTCCGGGCGACGCTGATGCGCCATTGCAATTGCAAATTTCTGCCTTGGATTACTCTACATTTACCGGCCGTCTTGGCGTGGGTAAAGTATTGAATGGTCGTATCAAGCCAGGTCAACAAGTTGTGGTGATGAACCATGATGACCAAGTGTCTAGCGGCCGTATCAATCAAGTTCTGGGCTTTAAAGGCCTTGAGCGCGTACCTGTTGAAGAAGCTGAAGCTGGCGACATCATCATTATCTCTGGTTTGGATGAGATCGGTATCGGTGTCACCATTTGTGATCGCGATCAACCTGTTGGCTTGCCAGTGCTTGGCGTTGATGAACCAACGTTGACCATGGACTTTATGGTGAATACATCACCACTCGCTGGTACTGAAGGCAAGTTTGTAACGAGCCGCCAGATTCGTGAGCGTTTGACTAAAGAATTGTTGGTTAACGTTGCATTGCGCGTTGAAGATACTGACAACACGGATATCTTCCGCGTTTCAGGTCGTGGCGAATTGCATTTGACTATTTTGCTCGAAAACATGCGCCGTGAAGGCTTTGAATTGGCTGTGGCAAAACCACGTGTCGTTTACAAAGACATCAACGGTGAGAAATGTGAGCCATACGAAAACTTGACCATCGACTTAGAAGATGAGCATCAAGGTGGCGTGATGGAAGAAATCGGTCGTCGCCGTGGCGAATTGACCAATATGGTTTCTGACGGTCAAGGCCGTACACGTTTGGAATATCATGTTCCTGCGCGTGGTTTGATCGGTTTCCAAGGTGATTTCATGACCTTGACTCGTGGTACTGGTTTGATGAGTCACGTGTTTGATGACTACGCCCCAGCCAAGCCTGATATGCCAGGTCGTCATAACGGCGTGTTGATTTCTCAAGACAATGGCGAAGCAGTGGCTTACGCATTGTGGAAATTGGAAGATCGCGGTCGTATGTTTGTTAGCCCAGGCGACAAACTGTACGAAGGTATGGTTATCGGTATCCATAGTCGTGACAACGATTTGGTTGTGAACCCAATTAAAGGTAAACAACTGACTAACGTTCGCTCTTCTGGTACTGATGAAGCAGTTCGTTTGACTACACCAGTTAAAATGACTTTGGAATCAGCCGTTGAGTTTATTGATGATGATGAATTGGTTGAAATCACACCAAAAACCATCCGTATCCGTAAGCGCTTCTTGACTGACAACGAACGTCGTCGCAATAAAGTCGCTTAATCGCTGCTTTAAGTGCCAAAAAAACGCCAATCGATTGATTGGCGTTTTTTTATGCCCAGTGTTTGTTGGTGGCGGATTTTGGTATGACAAGACCCAGAGGTGTGTTGATGGGGGTGTAAAAAACGCCATCTGGAAGGATGGCGTTTTGTTGGGTATATTTCTATAGGTCTTAGCCATCAAAGCTTATGGCTAAATACCCTATATTTTAACGCAGTGTTTCTAAGTATTTATCAGCATCCAATGCCGCTTGGCAGCCGCTCGCTGCGGATGTTACGGCTTGGCGATAGATGTGGTCTTGCACGTCACCGGCAGCAAATACCCCAGCAATGCTGGTGGCTGTTGCGCCGCCGTTGCGGCCGCCTTGGGTGATGATGTAGCCCGTGCTGTCCATGTCGAGCTGACCTTTGAAGATGTCCGTGTTTGGCTTGTGGCCGATGGCAATAAACACACCCATCAAGGCTAAGTCTTTGGTCGAGCCATCAACAGTTGATTTCAGGCGTGCACCCGTTACGCCTGTTGCATCGCCCAAAACTTCATCGAGTGTTTGGTTGGTTTCAAGGGTGATTTTGCCTTCGGCAACTTTTTCCATCAGATGGTCGATCAGGATTTTTTCTGAGCGGAAAGTATCGCGGCGGTGAATTAAAGTTACATGCTTGGCGATGTTTGATAGGTAGAGTGCTTCTTCTACGGCAGTATTGCCACCGCCAACGACGGCAACATCTTGGCCGCGATAGAAGAAACCGTCGCATGTGGCGCAGGCCGAAACGCCGCGACCAGAAAATGTTTCTTCAGAAGGTAAACCTAAGTATTGGGCTGATGCGCCGGTGGCAATAATCAGCGCGTCGCAGGTATATTCTCCTGAGTCGCCCACTAAGCGGATTGGTTTTTCAGTTAAATGCGTCGTGTGAATGTGATCAAACAGCATTTCGGTGCCAAAGCGTTCGGCGTGCTTTTGAAAGCGCGTCATCAACTCTGGGCCTTGGACGCCGTCAAAATCGGCTGGCCAGTTGTCAACTTCAGTGGTGGTCATGAGTTGGCCACCTTGTGCCATACCGGTAATTAATACAGGCTTTAAATTGGCACGTGCGGCATAGACGGCGGCAGTGTAGCCTGCTGGGCCTGAGCCCAAAATGAGTAAACGATGATGTTGGCTTGCCATGTCGATTCCTTGCTGTTGGTCTAAATAATGCTACTCAATGGGCTTGAGTGTAATGGTTTTTTAAGAAAGCTTCTAATCTAGCTTTTAAATCGGTGCCATAGCGTAAGGCTTGTTTTTAATGTTGGGGGCGATGCATGGCAATATCAAGTGTTGTTGCCGCTAGGTTTGATGGATGAGTCGGAGTGGGAAATTGTTTACAATTGCAATTTTAATTTTTGATGGTGTACGGATCATGCAAAAAGGGCTGGCGCATTGTTGCTTATCTTGAAGCGGTTTTTAAATCATTTTGCTGCTTTAGCGCGCCCACCCGTGAGGCGAGTACTGTTAAAGCAAATTTATTTTACCGCCAATGAGGCGGTTTGGTTGGTGGCGATTACAGGTTTTGCTTTGGGTGCGACGGTCGTGGTGCAGTTGCACGAAGAATATGGGCAAAGTCGTGATGCGGCGTTGCGGCTTTTGGGGTCTTTGAGTTTTGTCGAGTTATCGCCTTTGTTGGCGTGTTTAATGATGGTGGCGCGCTCGGCGTCAGCAATGGCGATTGAATTGGCGTCGATGCGAATTTCAGGAGAGGTTGCCGCGCTGCGGCGCATGGGGATTTCGATTGAGTCTTATTTGTTGTTGCCTCGGGTGCTGGGGATGACGCTGGCGGCTGTGGTTTTGGCGGGTGTCATGTCGCTGGCGTCGGTGTTGGGTGGTGTATTGTTTGCAACTGGCTGGGATGCAAGTTACCAAATTTTCGCTTTGGAGCGAATGCTGCGCTGGCATGAGGTGCTGATTTGTTTGTTAAAAGCGGCTAGTTTTGGTTTGGTGGCTGGGGTGGTGTCGATTTATGCTGGGTTTTCGGTGCCGCTGCAGGTGTCCGAAATTCCTAAGGCGGCATCGCGAGCGGTGCTGCGAGGGTTGTTGGCTTTGTTTGTGTTGGATTTTTGTTGGGCGCTGGTGTTATGACGCAAGGTATATTGAATATTGATTTGAGTCTTGCGTCTGGGCAGTTTTGGCTGGAATTGGCTGCGTCTGACGATTTTTCGTTGTGGATTGATCGTATCTCAGAGGATTTAAATCGTTCGGCTTTTAATGGGTTTTTGGTGTTTTGGAGTCTAGGCCGGTTTTGATTAGCAATTTGCGAGTGTGGGAAAACATCGTTTTGCCGTGTTGGTATCATGGCGCTGGCGACTTGTCGGATGCTGAGTTGGCGCTGCAAACGATTTTGCAGCGAGCGGGCTTAGATGTTGCTGCGCAGTCAGCCATGTTGGCAATGTTGCCTGATCGGTTGGATGTAATGCAGCGCCGATTGGTGGCTTTGCTGCGCTTGGCGCTGCAAGACGCACGAATTTGGGTGGTCGAGGAGGCTTGGTGGCGTTGGTGGCATGATCCGCTGTGTGCTGAATGGCCTTTGGTAAAAGTTTTTTTACAGTTGCCGGTGCCGCAGGTATTGCTGGTGATCGCTGCGCAGCCCGCGCCAGCGGGGTTTGAGTGCGTTACCTTGGTAAAGAGTCGGGATAATGAAGAATAAAGTGCAGTTATTAAAGGATTACGATCCTCGATTTCGTTGGCTAACTTGGCGGGTGGTGTTGTTGGCAACGTGGGTTTTTGTGGCTTTTGCCGTGCTGCTGGTGGTTTTGGGGCAGCGGCAAGGCTTTTTTAGTAGTAAGGAAAAAGTACATTTTGTTGCCGAAAATGGCAGTGGATTGACGCCGGGAATGCAGGTGCGATTGTCTGGGTTTCGTATCGGGGTGACCGATAAAGTGAGCTTGAATGAGCAGGCGAAGGTGGATGTCACTTTATTGATTGAGCAGCAATATATGCAGTGGCTGAAGGCCGATTCGATTGCGATTTTGCAGCAAGAGGGTTTGATTGGGGATCATTATATTGAGATTGCCGGAGGCTCGGCGGCAGCGCCGCGTTTGCCTGAGGGTGGTGTGCTGGTGTTTGCGCCGGCCTTGGGTCTTGCTGATATTGCGCAAAATCTAAGCAATCGTACTTTGCCGATGATTGATTCGATGCAGCAAACATTTGATTATTTGAATGATCCTAAAGGGGATATTCGTTTAGCGCTGGCCAATGTGCGGCAGTTGAGCTCGTCGAAATGCGTGAAACGCGCCAGCGACTCGATCAATTATTGGCTCGGGTTGATGGTGTGGTGAATGTTGAGGCGCGTAGCACATTAAATAGTGCGGATCGCTTGTTGGCGCGAGTGGATGGGGTGGCCGCAGAGTTAAATACACAATTGTCGCCGGTGCTGCTCGGGGCGGCATCGATTGTGGTGAGTGTTGATGCGGCCGCCAAGGACGCAAGTGCGACGGCCGCCGTAGTGCGTAAGGCGATTGAATTGTCTGCGCCAAGCTTGCCTGGGATGGTGCGTCATACTGATGAGTTGCTGTATGGTGGCCGGCAAACCTTGGAGGCGGTGAATCAGAGTTGGCCAATCAATACCATGCTAACGCCTTTGCCATTGCAGGCGCCAGTACCGGAGAGTCGACGATGAATCGAGTTTGGGTGTTTTTATTTTGCGTGGTGTTCACGGCATGCGGTACGGCCCCAGTTGTGACTTCGCCTGCACGTATGGCCGCTGAGCGCTCGCATCGCATGGCTTTGCAAGCAATACAGGATGGACGTGTTCAAAGTGCAGAGGGCGAATGGCAGCAGGCGTTGCGTGGATATCAGGCCATAGACGATTGGCGTGGACAGGGAATGGCAAGATTGGGTTTGGCGCAGGCAAGTCAGCGTTTGGGGCGAAGCTTTCAGGCTGAACAAACTTTGTTGCCAATGCTGCAAGATGGGTATTTTTTGCCAGAGCAGCAGGTGCAGGCCGCTTTGCAGTTGGCGCAATTGATTTGGCGACAGGACTTGCCTCGCGCGCAGCAGTTGCTAGCTCAGGCGCGTTTAAATTGCGCTGCGCCTTGTTTTGTGGCGGTGCAGATGGATAATTTGGCGGCGCAGATTGCGCTTGAGCAAGGTGATGTGTCTACTGCTGCGCAATTGGCCGCTCAGGCGCTCGATTTGGCAGCAGAGCGCCCAGCTGAGCACGCATTTGCGCTGCGCTTATTGGCTGAGGTGGCGTTGCGGCAAGGGCGTTGGTTTGATGATGCTGAGCGTGCGCTGATGCAGGCGATTGATTTAGATCGTCAAAGTGCCGAGCCCATGTGGTTGCTGGACGATTACCGTTTGTTATTAAGCATTGCGAAGCGCAAAGGCGATGTGGCGTTAGAAAAGAAGGCGCAGGCGCATTTGGCATCTTTGTGTGCGGCAATTGAATGTTCGCCTTGAGTCAAATTTGTATTTCCTATATAATCTTTGGCTTGCTATGTTTGTGTTGTTTTAAAATAGCGTCGTAAGCACAGCTAAAATCCCGTTCGCCCTGTCAGGGGTGCGCTTCAAATGGTTTGAAGTGTCCCGAGCGAATGGAAGACCTAACCCTAAGACACATTGGAGAATTAAATGTCTGTAAGTATGCGCGATATGCTCGAAGCTGGTGTCCACTTTGGTCACCAAACCCGTTACTGGAACCCAAAAATGGGTAAGTACATCTTCGGTGCACGCAACAAGATTCACATTATCAACTTTAGAAAAAACACTGCCATTGTTTGAAGACGCGATGAAATACATCCGTCAATTGTCTGCAAACAAAGGCAATGTAATGTTTGTTGGTACAAAACGCGCTGCTCGCGAAATCATCGCTGAAGAAGCAGCACGTGCAGGCGCTCCTTTCGTTGATCACCGCTGGTTGGGTGGTATGTTGACTAACTTTAAAACAGTTAAGCAATCAATCAAACGCCTGGCTGAAATGAAAGCTGTTCTGGAAAATGCTGAAGGCAGTGGCTACGGCAAGAAAGAATTGTTGATGATGAAACGTGATGTTGAAAAACTAGAGCGTTCATTGGGCGGTATTAAAGAGATGGGCGGTTTGCCTGATGCGATTTTCGTTATCGATACTGGCTACCAAAAAGGCGCGATTGTTGAAGCCGTTAAATTGGGTATCCCAGTAATTGGTGTTGTTGATACTAACAACAGCCCAGAAGGTATTGACTTCGTAATTCCTGGTAACGATGATTCTTCACGTGCAATTCGTTTGTACGCTCGTGCTGCTGCTGATGCAGTGCTTGAAGGCCGTAACCAAGCAACTCAAGCTTTGGCTGCTGCGGTTGCCGAAGCTGCTGCTGAGTAAGTAGCCCATCGCTGAAACCAAGAAAAAGGGGCGTCTGCCCCCTTTTTTGTAATGTTTACCGAATAAACTGAAATCCCTATTCAGGAGAATACATAATGTCTATTACTGCAAAAATGGTCGCTGAGCTACGTGAATTAACCCGCCTTGGCATGATGGAATGCAAGAAAGCTTTGGTTGAAGTTGAGGGCGACATCAAAAAAGCTGAAGAATTGTTGCGTATTAAGTCAGGTAACAAAGCATCTAAAATGGCTGGCCGTACTGCTGCTGAAGGTGTAATTGCATCGTTCATCTCTGCAGACAAAAAAGTTGGCGCGGTTGTTGAAGTTAACTGCGAAACTGACTTTGTTGCTAAAGATGAAGGCTTTGTCGCTTTTGCTAAAGCCATTGCTCAAGCTGCTGCAGAATCTAATGCTGCTGATGTTGAAGCTTTGTCTGCGGTTCAATTGGCGACTGGCGAAACCGTTGAAGAAGCACGTAAAGCATTGATCGCTAAACTTGGCGAAAACATGACTGTACGTCGTTTTGCCCGCTACGAAACTGAAGGCGAGTTGGCGACTTACTTGCACGGCGCAAAAATCGGCGTGTTGGTCAACTTGATCGGCGGCGACGAAGTTTTGGGTAAAGATATCGCGATGCATATCGCTGCTGCTAAACCAAAAGCATTGGATGCTAGTGGTGTTGATCCTGAGTTGATCGAAACTGAGCGTCGTGTTGCCATTGAACGCGCAAAAGCCGATAACAAGCCAGAAGAAATGTTGACTAAAATTGCTGACGGCACAGTGAACAAATTCTTGAAAGACGTTACTTTGGTAAACCAAGTGTTTATTAAAGCGGAAGATGGCAAACAAACTATTGAGCAATTGTTGAAATCTAAATCAGCTTCTGTTGCTGGTTTCACCATGTTTGTTGTTGGTGAAGGCATTGAGAAAAAAGTGGTAGATTACGCTGCTGAAGTTGCAGCAGCTGCACAACTTTAAGTCTAGTCTTAGGCTTTGAAATGACGCCGCACGGTGACGTGCGGCGTTTGTACGACCACGACCACGCACTGTAAAAGGATAAATACATGAGTCAAACCACAAAATACAAACGCATTTTGTTGAAACTCTCCGGTGAAGCCTTAATGGGTGATGATAGCTACGGCATTAACCGAGCGACGATCGACCGGATTGTGCAGGAAGTGAAGAGCGTTGTTGATTTGGGCGTTCAAGTCGCTATCGTTATCGGTGGCGGTAATATTTTTCGCGGTGTTGCGCCTGCAGCATCGGGCATGGATCGTGCCACTGCTGATTATATGGGCATGCTGGCTACGGTGATGAATGCGCTGGCATTGCAAGATGCAATGAAGCGTGCGGGCATTATTTCACGCGTTCAATCTGCGCTGACTATTGCTCAGGTTGCTGAGCCTTATGTTCGCGGCAAGGCTATTCAATATCTGGAAGAAAATAAAGTCGTAATTTTTGGTGCCGGTACTGGTAATCCATTTTTTACTACTGACACTGCAGCCGCGCTGCGTGGCATGGAAATGGGCGCTGATATCGTAATCAAAGCCACCAAAGTGGACGGCGTTTATACTGACGATCCTAAAAAGAACCCAGATGCAGTTCGTTATCAAACCGTGACGTTTGATGAAGTGATTGGCCGCAATTTGAAGGTCATGGATGCGACAGCATTTGCTTTGTGCCGTGATCAAAAAATGAATATTTGCGTATTAAGTATCTTCAAAGCTGGCGCATTAAAGCGTATGGTGCTTGGGGAAGACGAGGGTACGCTGGTACACTGCTAAGCGTGTTGATTCGCAGGGCGACGGGCGGAGCGATGTTCCGCCTGTTTTTTATTGCAGCAAGAGGTAAATGATGATTGCAGATCTAAAGAAAACCACCGAAGCCAAAATGCAAAAAACGGCTGAAAAACTACGCACGGACCTCGCTAAGGTACGTACTGGGCGTGCTCATACGGGCTTGCTAGATCATGTACAAGTGGATTACTGGGGTAGTATGGTGCCAGTGAGTCAGGTTGCGAATGTGACACTGATTGATTCACGCACGATTGGTGTACAGCCTTGGGAAAAGCCGATGGTGGCTAAGGTTGAAAAGGCCATTCGTGATTGTGATTTGGGCTTGAATCCGGCTTCGCAAGGTGACTTGATTCGTGTGCCGATGCCGATGCTAACTGAAGAGCGCCGCAAAGATTTAATTAAAGTGGTTCGCAATGAAACCGAAGAAGCTCGGGTTGCAATGCGCAATGTTCGTCGCGATGCCAATGATCAAATGAAGCGTGCGCTTAAAGATAAAGAAATTTCGGAAGATGAAGAGCGCCGTGGTCAAGATGAAGTGCAAAAGCTGACTGACAAATATATCGCTGAGCTTGATAAGCAGCTTGCAGATAAAGAAAAAGAACTTTTGACGGTATAAAAGTCGATTTGATTAGGCGGTAAGAAACGTGGCTTTATTCTCTCGCGAACGCGAAGAACCCAATGTTTTAGCGGGTAAAATTCCTCAACATATTGCGGTCATTATGGATGGTAACGGACGCTGGGCTAAACAGCGTCTGATGCCTCGAGTGTTTGGCCATAAGAAAGGGGTCGATTCTTTACGCGAAGTGATTAGCACTTGCAAAGAATTGGGCGTGCAATGCCTGACTGTTTTTGCTTTTTCAAGTGAAAACTGGCGTCGTCCTGAGGAAGAAGTCACGTTTTTGATGGGTCTGTTTTTGCAAGTTTTGCAAACTGAAATTGAGCGGATGTTTCGCAACAATATTCAATTAAAGATCATTGGTAATCGCAGTCATTTTTCAGCTGAATTATTACAAATGATTGAAAATGCAGAGGCAAAAACGGCAGTCAATGATGGTCTGGTGCTGACGATTGCTGCCGATTACGGTGGGCACTGGGATGTACTGCAAGCCACGCATCGTTTGCTGGCCGATTATCCTGAGCGTGCTTGCGAGTTTGGCGAAGAAGACCTGAAGCCTTACCTTGCAATGGCCTACGCGCCCGATCCTGATCTATTTATCCGAACTGGCGGTGAGCAAAGAATTAGTAATTTCTTGCTATGGCAATTGGCCTACACCGAACTTTATTTTACTGATTTGCCTTGGCCTGACTTTGGTCGTGAGCCTTTGCTGGATGCTATTGCATGGTACCAAGGGCGAGAGCGACGTTTTGGCCGTATCAGTGAACAACTTGATGTATCAAAATAAATAATTATATATGCTGAAAACCCGTGTTTTAACTACGTTACTGTTGTTGCCGCTGGTTTTAGCAGCGCTGTTTTTATTGCCGCCAATGGCTTGGACTTTGTTTTGTGCCCTGCTAATGGGGTTGGCCGCATGGGAATGGAAGAGCCTAGTCGGTATGCATGGCCGTTTTTCTACGTGCTACCCCTGGTTAACTGCGGTTTTGTTTTTGCTGTGCTCTCGATTTGCGCCAATTTATTTTATCTATGGCTTATTATTGGCGTCGCTCATTTTTTGGCTGTTTTTGGTACCATTCTGGCTCAAATTTAAATGGCCTTTAAACTCAGTTGGCAATTTAAATGCCTTTAGTGGTTGGGCGTTATTGATTCCTGCTGGGCTTTCCATGATCGTATTGCGTGGCAATGGGTGGCCATTGTTGTGTGTTATGGCCATTGCTTGGGTCGCCGACTCATTCGCGTATTTTTCAGGCAAGAAGTTTGGCAAGAAAAAAATTAGCGCCAAATATTAGCCCTGGTAAAAGTTGGGAAGGGGTATATGGTGGAGCACTTGCTGTTGTATGCTATTCCCTGTTAATACCCAAGCCATTTTTGTTGCTGCCAAGTATTGTTGTTTTACAAAGTCAAACAGCACAAATGTTTGTCTGGGCTATTTTTGCGCTGGTACTCACCGCAGCAAGCGTGATGGGTGATTTACTTGAGTCATTGTTAAAGCGACAGCGCGGCATCAAAGACAGTAGTCATTTATTGCCAGGACATGGCGGCATCTTGGATCGTGTTGACAGTTTATTGGCCATCTTACCCATCTCTGCGGCGATTTACCTACTCCACCTTATGCCCTTGTAACAAAGCGATCGGATAACCATGCAGCAACAAATTGTAACTATTCTCGGTGCGACTGGCAGTATCGGTAGCAGCACATTGGACGTGATCGGGCGTCATCCTGAGCGTTATCGCATTTTTGCGCTGAGCGCAGCAACGCAAATTGATAAGTTACTTGCTGCCTGTGAAGTGCACCGGCCGCTACATGCTGTGGTACTTGATGAACAAAGTGCTGAACGGCTGAAAAAAGGTTTGCTTGCTCGTGGTTTAAGTACTGAGGTGAGTTATGGTGCTGAGGCGTTGGTGCAAGTCTCAACCGCGCCAGAGGTATCGACGGTAATGGCAGCGATTGTGGGTGCTGCCGGGATGTCGGCGACGTTAGCCGCGGCGCAAGCAGGTAAGCGAGTCTTGCTGGCCAATAAAGAAACCTTGGTTTTGGCCGGTCAGTTATTTATGGATGCCGTGGCACGTTCAGGCAGCGTGCTCTTGCCGATTGATAGCGAACACAATGCGATTTTTCAATCCCTGCCCACTTTCTATCGCGAGAATCCTTACGCCTATACACTGGCAGACGCAGGGATTGAAAAAATTCTACTGACTGCATCAGGTGGCCCTTTTCGAACTCGCGAGCTCGATACCTTTTCGCAAATTACAGCCGCTGAGGCGGTCAAACACCCAAATTGGTCAATGGGGCGAAAAATTTCGGTTGATTCGGCCAGTATGATGAATAAAGGTCTCGAAGTCATTGAAGCGCGTTGGTTATTTAATGCGCCAGCAGAGCAAATCGAGGTTGTGGTTCATCCACAAAGCGTGGTTCATTCGATGGTGCAATACCGCGATGGATCCGTGATGGCCCAATTGGGTTCACCCGATATGCGCACGCCCATTGCATATGGTTTGGCTTATCCAGAGCGTATTGCTGCCGGCGTGAAAGCTTTAGATTTATTTTCAGTAGGTCGGCTGGACTTTTCTGCGCCGGATTTTGCGCGTTTTCCATGTTTAAATTTGGCTTATGAAGCACTTAAAGCCGGAGGCGCTGCGCCAGCAGTACTTAATGCTGCGAATGAGGTTGCGGTAGCCGCATTTTTAGAATCGACGATTTTGTTTACTCAAATCCCGCAAGTCATTGAAAAAACACTCAGTCAATTGTCGTTGCAGCCAGCCGGTAATATTGAAGAGTTGCTCGATGTTGATGCTCAGTCGCGGTGTGTGTTGCGCAAGAATTCATCTTGCAAATAGGCCGTACATGCTAACGCTATTTGCATTTATTGTTGCGATTGGACTGCTGGTATTCATTCACGAGTTCGGTCATTACTGGGTTGCAAGGCGATGCGGGGTAGGGGTATTGACCTTCTCGATTGGTTTTGGTCGACCTATTTATCAGTGGCAACGCGGTCAAACAACTTGGCAAATTGCGCTAATTCCTTTGGGTGGCTACGTCAAAATGCTCGACGAATCCGAGGGTGAGGTTGCGCCTGCATTGCGACAATTTGCGTTTAATACCCAGCATCCGGCAAAAAAAATGGCGATCGCATTGGCTGGTCCCTTGGCCAATTTGCTATTGGCGTCGTTCATTTATGCTGGGTTGTATGCTTACGGAGTTGTGACGTTAAAACCACTGGTGGCAACGGTTGCGATGGACAGTATTGCGGCCAAGGCCGGTTTGCGCGCTGGCGATGTATTGCAGCGGGTTAACGGTGATGCAGTACAAAGTTGGGATCAGGCGCAGGTGAGTATTTTTGGTGCAGCCAGTCAAAAAGAGCTTAAGCTTGAGGTGGCTACGCCACAGGGCGAACGAGCATTTACTTTAGATTTAAGCTCATTAAGTAGTGAAGACTTCGATCAGCATATTTTAAGTCGTCTGGGACTGTCGCCCTATGCAACGACCAATCAAATTGCCTATGTGCAAGAAAAAGGTGCGGCGGCACGTGCTGGACTTCAGGTGGGAGATGTGGTGCTAACGCTCAATCAGCAGCCATTGACCTCATGGTTGGAATTTCAGCGCTATATTGCTCAAAATCCAAGCCAGCCTTTTGAATTAAAAATTCGACGCGGCGCACAAACACAGACTTTAACGATCTCGCCAGATGTTATTGATCAAGATGGCAAAAAAAAATAGGCCGTATCGGCGTGAGCCCAGCCAATGACAAGGTTTTGTATGAAAGCATGCAGCAAACCATTCGTTTGTCCCCGGCGCAAGCGATGCTGGGCGGGATTGAAAAAACCTATGATCTATCGGTTTTAACGGTGAAGATGTTTGGTAAAATGCTGGTTGGCGCTATTTCTCCCAAACAAATTAGCGGTCCATTGGGGATCGCTGAATTTGCTGGTCAGAGTGCCGCAATGGGCTGGGTGGCTTATCTGCAATGTTTGGCTTTGATCAGTGTCAGCTTGGGGGTTCTCAATTTGATGCCAGTACCGATTTTGGATGGCGGCCATTTGCTGTATCATGGCTACGAATGGCTAACTGGACGTACCATCCAGGCTTGGCTGACTGTGGTCTTGCAAAAAATTGGCATTTTTTTATTGCTCATGTTAATGGCGCTGGCGTTATTTAATGACGCTCAACGCTTCTTGTTTGGCTTAGGCTAATCTCTAACCTGTTGACGAATCGACCGATGAAATTTAAACCTATGTATGCGCTGGTCGCAGCGGCGTTTGCCAGCATCAGCCTTGCTGCTCAAGCTTTTAACCCTATCACTGTTCAGGATATTCGAGTCGAAGGGTTGCAAAGAACCGACCCAGGGACGGTTTTTAATTATCTCACTGTCAAAGTGGGTGATAAATTTGATGAAGCCCAAGCCAGTGAAGCAATTCGCGCCTTGTTCGCGACAGGTTTTTTTGATGACGTTCGTATCGAGGTCGATAAAAACGTGATCGTCATTACGGTTGAAGAGCGGCCAACAGTGGCGCAAATCAATGTCAATGGCGCCAAATTATTAGAAAAAGATCAAGTTAAAGCTGCATTTAAAGGACAAAACTTAGCCGAAGGACGCATCTTTCAGCAAGAGGTCTTGGACGCTGCGGTTAACGAATTAAAACAACAGTATTACGCCCGTGGTCGGTATTCGGTCGATGTGAAAGCGACAGTGACTAAGTTGGACCGTAATCGCGTTGGGGTACAAGTTGACATCTCTGAAGGGGATGTCGCTAAAATTAAATCAATTAATTTTGTTGGTAATAAAGTTTACTCGCAGGATGATTTAATTAGCCAAATGTCACTCACTACGCCAACTTGGATGACTTGGTATACCAAAACCGATCAATATTCAAAACCAAAATTTGGTGCTGATTTAGAGGCGATTAAGTCGCTTTATTTAGATAATGGCTATTTAAATTTTGCGATTGAATCGACGCAAGTGGCTTTATCAGAAGATAAAGCCGATGTGTTTTTAACTATTAATTTACGCGAAGGCGATTTATACCATACTGGTGATATTAGCTTTGCGGGTAATTTTGATTTGCCAGAAGCAGAGTTAAAAGCCTTGGTTGCAGCTGAACCTGGCGAAGTTTTTTCTCGTGATTCGATTAATAAAACCACCGCAGCCATCTCTGATCGTCTGGGTAAAGAAGGACACGCCTTCCCGAATGTAAATGCAGTGCCAACGATTGATGAGGCGAAAAAAACCGTCGCGTTTACTTTCTTTGTTGATCCAGGCAAAAAGACATCAGTTCGACGTATTAATATTTATGGTAATAATTTAACTAAAGACGAAGTATTACGCCGTGAAGTGCGCCAAATGGAATCGGCTGAATATAATTTAGCGGATATCAAGCGTACCAAAGAGCGTTTGCAGCAGCTAGATTTCTTTAGTGAAGTCAATATTGATACGCCTGTCGTTCCAGAAAGTTCTGACTTAGTGGATATGAACATCAATGTAGTTGAGAAAAAAACCGGCAATTTAAATTTTGGTGTTGGTTATGGGCAGGGTGAAGGTGCTTTATTCCAAGCCTCGATTTCGCAGGCCAATTTTTTGGGTACTGGGAAACGATTCTCTGCCGAAGTAAATACCAGTCAAGCATCTAAAGTTTTAGCTTTTGGGATGAATAATCCATATGCTACATCTGATGGTGTGTCTTTTGGCTGGACTGCTTATTTGCGCGATACTGATCCAGGTGTAATGGATTTAGGGCAGTATCAAACGCAATCAAAAGGGGTCGGTTTTAATTTTGGCATGCCAACCACTGAATATAATTCAATTGGTTTGGGTATCAATGCTGAGATCATGGATTTCAAAGTATCAGAGCTGTCCCCTGATTATGTACTTGATTACATTGAAGAATATGGGAAAAGTGCTGCGATCTATTCTTTAAATGCCAATTGGGCAACAGATTCTCGTGATTCTGCAGTATTTCCAACTAAAGGCTTTTTTGTTTAAAACTTCTGCAGAACTAGGGATTCCGCCGCGGTCAGATATTAATTATTATAAATTAAATTTGCAGAGTCAATATTTCTACTACTCTCTACCTACTAAAAAACCATTTACATTTTTGTGGAATATGGAAATCGGTTATGGTGGGTCTTATGGTGGATCGAATGAATATCCATTCTATAAAAACTTTTATGCTGGTGGTGTAAACTCAGTTCGTGGTTATAAATCAGGTAGCTTAGGACCGATTGATAATACTGATAACAGCATGGGTGGTTCGACTCGATTTGTGAATAATTTTGAAGTCTTTGCACCAGTACCTGGTATGAAAGACGATAAATCAATGCGCTTAAGTGCGTTTTATGATGCTGGTAATGTTTGGGGCTATGATCAAGATATTAATTTTGGCTCTATTCAGCATTCAGTCGGCGTTGGCTTTACCTGGATATCGCCGATTGGTCCATTGAAATTAATTTATGCACATCCAATTAATCCATCAGCGACAGCAAAAACTGAATCTATTCAGTTTCAAATTGGTCAGCTATTTTAAAAGAGATGAGAACAATGAAGTTGATAAAACTATGGCCGATATTTTTTATTTTCGCTGTGGCGAATGTTTTTGCGGATACCAAAATTGGCTTTGTTGATACACAGCGAATTTTGCGCGAAGCTTCGCCAGCAGTTCGTGCAGCGAAAAAACTGGAAAAAGAGTTTGAGCCACGGCGTGCTGAAATGCAAAGAGTCTCAACCCAAGGCAAGTTGTTGCAGCAGGTCTTGGATAAAAAACAATATATCGGAAAGTGATCGTCGAATTAAAGAGCGTGAATTAATTAAATTGAATCAAGACTTTCAGCGTATGCAGCGTGAAATCAATGAAGATTTAAATGCTCGCCGTAATGAAGAATTAGCGGGTTTACAAGAGCGAGTTAATTTGGCAATTCGTACGGTTGCAGAGGGTGAAAAACTAGATCTAGTGGTTCAAGATGCTGTTTATCGTAATCCAAAGATAGATGTTACTGATAAAGTCTTGAAACTATTGGTAGATAAATAATCGTGATTGAAACAATAAAATTATATAAATTATCGGCATTAATTAACGCTTTTGGTGGTGAGTTACGCGGAGAGGATATTGAGATCTCCGCGGTTTCATCTTTAGATTCTGCAGTTGCAGGTTGTTTGTCATTTTGTTTGGGAAGTAAATTTCTAAATCAGGCGAAAGCATGTCAGGCTTCTGCTTTGGCGTTAAGACAATTTGAGCCTGAATTACAATGCTCACAAATCATCATTAAAGACCCGCAGTTGTTTATTGCGCGGGTATTGTCTTTATTGCATCCAGCCCCTAAAGCACAAGGGAGGATTCACCACTCAGCGATTGTTGCTGATGATGCGGTTGTTGATCCAACCGCAGAGATTGGCCCTTTGGTGGTCATTGAGTCGGGGGCGGTCATTGGTGCAAATACCTTGATTCAAGCCGGTACGGTCATCGGCCAAAATGTAAAAATTGGCGCCCATTGCTTATTTCACGCCCGTGTGGTGGTCTATGCCGATACTGAAATTGCCGATTATGTTGAAATCCATAGTGGTGCAGTGATTGGTTCGGACGGTTTTGGTAATGCTTGGGCCGGTCAGCGCTGGAAAAAATCCCACAAATTGGCCGAGTGCAGATTGGCTCACATGTTGAAATCGGCGCCAATACCACGATTGACCGTGGGGCTTTAGATAACACTGTGATTGCCGATGGCGTGCGTTTGGATAATCAAATTCAAGTCGCGCATAATGTAAAAATTGGCGCGCATACTGCAATTGCAGCATGTACTGGTATTGCTGGATCAACCACCATTGGCGCCAATTGCTTGATTGGCGGCGGTGTTTTGATTGCCGGCCATATTGAAATTGCGGATCGGATTACTTTATTGGCTGGAAATGGCGTGCCGTCTTCATTAACTGAGGCGGGCGTTTATGCTAGCGGTGTACCGGTGATGCCTTATGCATCATGGGCAAGAAATGTATTGCAGTTTAGGCGTTTAGATGAAATGACTAAGCGTTTAAAAAAAATCGAGAAACAATGCTTAGCTAAAGATTCTGAGCAGTAAGGAGAAACAAATGGAACCTATTGATATTGTCGGCATTATGAAACATTTGCCACATCGCTATCCCTTTTTATTGGTAGATCGTGTTCTGGAACTTGAAAAAGGAAAGTCTGTTGTTGCATTAAAAAATGTATCAATGAATGAGCCTTTTTTTCAAGGACATTTCCCTAAATATCCAGTAATGCCAGGTGTGTTAATTTTAGAAGCATTGGCACAAGCTGCAGGTATTTTGACATTCAAAAGTATTGAACCTGCGCCATCAGAAGATACCATTTTATTTTATGCCGGTATTGATAACGCGCGTTTTAAACGTCAAGTTGTGCCGGGTGATCAATTGATTTTAAAAGCTGAGATTGTGGCAAGTAAACGTGGCATTTGGAAGTATGTTGCCAAAGCTTATGTTGGCGATGAACTCGCTTGTGAAGCTGATTTAATGTGCGCTCAGCGCGAAGTTACACCTAATAATTAAGAAATATATGCCAAGAATTCATCCTACTGCGCTGGTCGATTCAAATGCTGTACTGGCAGATGATGTGACTATTGGTCCATATTCTATTATTGGGCCAAATGTTAAATTATCTGCAGGTACCGTTGTTGAAGCGCATTGCGTGATTGAAGGTCACACCCAGATTGGTGAAAACAATCTATTTCATTCTTTTTGTTCTGTTGGCTGTGTGCCACAAGATAAAAAATATAATGGTGAGTCGACCCAATTAACGATCGGGGATCGAAATACATTTTTTCAAAATGTGACGATTTCAGTGGGTACAGCGCAAGATCGTGGGCACACTATTGTTGGCAATGATAATTGGATCATGGCCTATGCGCATATTGCGCATGATTGCATTGTTGGCAATAACGTGATTTTAGCCAACAATGCGACATTGGCAGGGCATGTTTCAATTGGCGACTTTGTGATTTTAGGTGGGCTCACGGCGGTTCATCAATTTTGTGTGTTATTGGCGATCATGCTATGGCGGGTGGTGGTTCGATTATTGTGCAAGATTTACCACCATTTGTGATGTGTGAAGGTAATCGCGCTAGTGCTCGAAGTATCAATATTGAAGGTTTAAAACGCCGTGGTTTTAGCGCTGAAGCTATTTCTGCAGTTAAAAAAGCTTATAAAATTTTGTATCGAGATGGCGTTGCATATAATGATGCAATGGCACAAATTCGTGAAATGGCAAAGACAGAATCTGCTCTAGATTGCTTCGTTAATTTCTTTGATCAAGCCAAACGTGGGATTGTTCGTTAATACTTATGAACGATCAACTGTTTACCGCAGCGAAAGGGCCGCGTATTGCCATTGTTGCCGGAGAAGCTTCTGGTGATTTATTGGGCGCGGCCTTAATTAAAGCACTACTACTTCATTTTCCAACTGCTCAATTTTCCGGTGTTGCTGGCCCTAAAATGCTAGCTGCTGGCGCTAAAACCATTGAGCCTATGGAGACATTATCTGTTGGGGGTATTGTAGAGGTGTTGCGGCATTTGCCTAATTTGCTCAAATTAAGGCGGCGTTTAGTCCGTGCAATTAAAAAAGAAACACCTGATTTATTAATTACGATTGATGCCCCTGATTTTAATATTGGATTGGCGCGTAAAGTAAAACGAAGTGGTATTCCAACCGTTCATTATGTGAGTCCTTCGGTATGGGCTTGGCGTCCTGAGCGGATTAAAGCAATTGGCAAAGCGGTATCGCATATGTTACTTATTTTGCCATTTGAAAAATCAATTTATCAGCAAGCTAATATTCCCGCTACTTATGTAGGTCATCCTTTGGCAGATTTAATGCCTTTGATCGATGAGCAATCTAAAATGCGTGAAGTATTGAATGTTGGATCCGCAAAAAAAGTAATTGCAGTTTTGCCCGGTAGCCGTCAACGTGAAGTGAAAGTAATGGCGTCTATTTTTGTTAAAACCGCTTTACGATTGTCTGAAGTGCAATCGGATATGGTTTTTTTAGTGCCTTTTATTACTCGCGAAACCAGACAAATCTTTGAGAGTGAAATTTGGCTACAAAATGCGCAGGCACTGGATTGGCGTTTAATGTTTGGTCATTCACATGAAGCAATGATTGCATCTGATGCAATTTTATTGGCTTCTGGTACTGCGGCATTAGAAGCAATGCTCGCCAAAAAACCGGTTGTCGTTGCGTATAAAATTAGCCCGCTGACGTATAAAATGATCAAAAGAAAGTTCTTATTGCCCTATGTAAGTTTGCCTAATATTATTGCCGGTCGTTTTATTGTTCCTGAATTTTTACAAGATGAAGCGGTGCCAGAAAACTTGGCGCAAGCATTAAATAATTATTTGCTGGATAAAAACTTGTCGAGCGATTTAGCCGCAGTGTTTACTAGTCAGCATGAAACGTTGCAATGCGATGCAGCTGCGCGAGCAGCTGCGGCTGTGGCACAGCTGTTACCTAAAAGAGCGCAGCTATGCTGATCTGTGGCGTTGACGAGGCAGGGCGCGGCCCCCTCGTTGGATCGGTGTTTGCTGGCGCAGTGATTTTGCCCAGCAACCATACGATTGAAGGGTTGACTGACTCCAAAAAGCTATCAGAAAAACAACGTGATCGTTTAGCTGTATGCATTAAAGAGCAGGCGATTGCTTGGGCTGTAGCCAGTGCTACTGCCGCTGAGGTCGATGAGATTAATATTTTGCAAGCGACTATGCTCGCGATGCAGCGCGCAGTTGGCGCTTTATCGATTACGCCATCTGAAGTTTTAGTTGATGGCAATAGAACGCCAGTATTGGCAATGCCGAGTAGGGCGATTATTAAGGGTGATGCCACTGAGGCATGTATTTCTGCCGCCTCAATCTTGGCCAAAGTCAGTCGTGATGCCGAAGCGTATGCCTTAGATTTACGCTATCCGCAGTATGGTTTTGCTCAGCACAAAGGCTATGGCACAGCACAGCATTTGGCGGCACTGGCTCAATTTGGCCCCATCCCAGAGCACCGCACCTCGTTTGCACCTGTTCGAGCTGCATACGCGCAACGTCAGCTATTTTTAAACGTTGTCGTGGTCTGCTGTAACTTCTATGATGTAATGTAGTAATTTTCTTTGCGTGATCGCTAACTAGGAAGCTGGCTTATGTTTGTCATTATTGGCTACATTTTTATGTGCGTCTGTATTTTAGGGGCATATGTCTGGCATGGTGGTCATTTGGCAGTGTTTTGGCAGCCGTCTGAAATTATTATTATTTTCGGTGGTGCAATTGGCGGCATGATTGCTGGTTCCAGCGCGAAAGGATTAAAATTATTCACCAAAGCTTTACCGACAATTTTTAAAGGCTCGCCTTTTAATAAAGCATTTTATATGGATTTATTTGCTTGCCTTTTTGAATTGCTGGCTAAAGTGCGCAAAGAAGGCTTGATGTCGATTGAAGGCGATGTGGAAGATCCGCACGCCAGTCCTATTTTTTCTAAATACCCCAAAATTGCGCATGACCATCATGTCACAGATTTTATTTGTGACTATTTGCGTTTAATGGTCGGTGGTAATTTAAATGCATTTGAAATCGAAAATCTGATGGATATCGAAATCGAAGCCCATCATAACGAAGCCCATGTGGCAGCAGGAATGATGGCCAAATTGGGCGATGGTTTACCGGCATTTGGTATTGTGGCTGCGGTTATGGGGGTGGTGCATGTGATGGGGTCTTTGCACTTACCGCCGTCTGAATTAGGTAAATTAATTGGTGCTGCGCTGGTTGGTACCTTTATGGGTATTTGGTTGGCCTATGGTTTTGTTGGGCCATTGGCGAATGTATTAGAAACTAAAATGGCCGAAGGGCATCAAGTCTTTCTCACTATTAAAGTGACGTTAATTGCCAGCCTAAATGGCTATGCACCGCAAGTTGCCGTTGAATTTGGGCGTAAGGCATTGGATTCAACCGAGCGGCCTTCGTTTAAAGAATTAGAAGAGTTTGTTAAAAACGCTAAATCTAAATAATGCAGTCCTTAAGGGTTGATAAATAATGAGCGATGACTCTCAGCGCCCCATTGTTGTAAAAAAAATTAAAAAAGGTGGCGGTGGCCATCATGGTGGCGCATGGAAAATTGCCTATGCCGACTTTGTAACGGCAATGATGGCATTTTTCTTATTAATGTGGCTGCTGGGCTCGGTATCTAAAGGGAATTTAAAAGGGATTTCGGATTATATTTTAACAACCCTTTAAAAGTCGCTAACGCCGGTGGTTCGGGATCCGGTGATGCTGATTCGCTGATTCAAGGCGGTGGTAATGACATTACCAAGCAAGCTGGGCAAGTCAATAAGGGGGCGCCCCCTGCGCAAACCGAGGCAGCAAAAGACAAAAAAAGATTGAATGAGTTAAAGCAAAAGTTTGAAGCTTTAATGGATGATAAAATAAAACAAAACACCAATTTAGGGCAGTACAAAAATCAAATTAAGCTCGATATGGTGGCAGAAGGATTACGGATTCAAATCGTGGATGAGCAAAATCGCCCAATGTTTAAATCCGGTAGTTCCGAATTAGAGGATTATGCGCATGGTGTTTTGCAAGAAATCGCGCAATTACTCAATGAAGTGCCTAATACCGTTTCATTAGCCGGTCATACCGACGGCACGCAATTTGCGGGTGGTGCGGCTGGATTTACCAATTGGGAATTGTCGTCAGAGCGCGCAAATTCTTCGCGTCGCGAGTTGATTATTGGTGGCTTAGATCCAGAAAAAGTATTGCGCGTGAATGGTTTTGGCGATGTGATTCCGCTCGATAAAGGCAATGTCTATAACCCGGTGAATCGTCGGATCAGTATTGTGGTTCTCAATCGGGATGCAGAAACGGATATTCGTCGTCAAGCGGGGCAAAGTGAAGATGCCGTTGAACCCGTAGCGTCGGCGCAGGAAGGTTTTGTTAATCCAATTAAAAAACCTGTGCAATAGCATGTCAGTGACAAATTGGCCGCAAAGCGCCATTTTTTTGTTGATCACTTCGGCTTCTTTGCTGCTTCTTTATCCCATCAGTCATTTTTTTAGCCCTTTGCTGGCGACGATGATCATTCCAATGGCGGCGTTTTTAGCCGCTTATTTATTGCATGATCGCTTCTGGTGGAAATGGATGCATTTATGCTTTTTGCCATTACTGCTGCTGTTTTCTCAGTTAAATATTCAATCGTATTGGTATTTATTCGCCTTGCTGCTGTGTTGGTTTATTTTTGGCCGGGTGATGATCTCGCGAGTGCCGTTGTATTTAAGTAATCACTCTGCTTTACAACAACTAGCAGGTATAGTGCCAGAACAGGCGCGCTTCTTAGATATTGGTGCTGGTACCGGTACTGTTTTGCACTACTTAGCGCAGCATCGCGAAGACTTAAGCCTAAGTGGGGTGGAATATGCCAAAGGGCCTTGGCTAGTCGGTAAAGTTCGATTGCCTGCCAATGTAGCGTGGCTCAATACCGATTACCAAAACGTTGATTTAGGTGCTTTTGAATGCGTGTATGCTTTTTTATCCTCTGCGGCAATGCCGGATTTGTGGCAGCAAGCGGTAGCGCAAATGCGTCCTGGTACTTTGTTTATTAGTAATACCTTTGTGGTTCCAGAAGCTCCTGCGGATCAAGTGATCGAATTAAATGATTGGAAAGACGGTAAGCTTTTCCTATGGCGAATGTAAAATCAGTAAGTAATGCTTGGCTGCAATTTTGGGATCGCCGTGCGATTCCTATCTTGCAAGAGTCTCGCAATCAATTGATGGGGATGATTCGCCGTGCTGACCTGATTCGGCCCAGTGAAGTGGCCGAAATTGTCGCACGTGATCCATTACTGACCGCACAAGTGCTCAGAATGATGAATCAGCGGCAAAAAAGCAGCATGTCGGCAGATGTAGTGGCGATTGAGTCTGCAATCCTGTTAATCGGTGTGACGCCATTTCTGGAACGTTTTGCTCGCGCACAAACAGTAGAGAGTGTCATGCTGCCGGCACATCAGGCAGAGTACGGGCAACTACTCAAACGTGTTTTTGAAGCGCGCTTGGCACGGCGCTTAGCTACGGTTTTTGCCAACAAACGTTTTGATGCCAAATTGGGAGAAATCCAAGCCGCTGCGGTGTTGGCTAATTTGTGTGAGTCATTGGCAATCATTAGTCCCCATCTTGATGAGCAAGCGCCTGCAGCTTCTTTGGATTTATTGAACTTGCTCGAACAATGGCAAATGCCCACCGCCATTTTGGATCTCATTCGGGTTGATGCTGAGCCCGCAACGCGTAGCGTGCTACAGCATGCGGTGGTGCCCTTATCGCGGCAATTAGATCGAGGGTGGTGGCAAGACGAAATTCAGCAGCGGTTACTGACCATTGCAGGGGTGTTGAACTTCCCACCCGAACAAGTTTGGCAATTGCTGACTGAGCAGTTGCTTGCGTTTGCACGTAAAGAGGGCAAAAGCAGTCAACTGTATACACCAGCACGTTATTTGGTCATGTTGCCCGGCGCTTGGCCGACGCCCGCGAGGACTGCACCGGCAGCCAATCTGGCTGCTGCAATCCCAGCGAAGGATCTCTTGGCTGAACGAATGCAAGCTTTGCATTTGGCGGGCGTGCAAGGGGTACCGACGAATCAAGTGATGGCTTTAGCCGTTCGTGCCTTAGCCGAAGGCCTGGGCATGCAGCGCATTGCATTTACTTTATTGATGGCGGCGGAAAATGCGCTACGCGCTCGGTATGTGCAAGGTGTTACCCCGACAGACTCATTGCATGCATTACGAATTTCTTTAGAAAAGCAGCATATTTTTACCAAGTTATTGCAAAAACCACAGAGTTTTTGGCTTAACGCTGATAATTACACTCAGTTTTCGCCGCATTTACCGCCAGAATTGGTCGCGCAAATTGGCGCAAAAAGCTTCTGTGCGATGTCCATTTTTGTGGGGGCGCAGCCTGTGGGTTTAATTTATGCCGATTCAGGTTTGGATGGTACAGTGAATGAATTTCACTACACGCATTTTAAAAATATATGTATTTTGGCGAGCAAGGCCTTGGCGCATAACGCTCGCCGCTCTTCAGTGTGAAATCAATGGAAATTATTACTTCGTCGCAAAACAGCCTTTTTAAACAAGTGATGAAGTTATCGCAAAATCGGCGTGAGCGAATTAAAACGCAACAAACCCTGCTCGATGGCAGTCATTTATTAGCCGCATGGCTCGATGCGGGTCATCCGCTTGAAAAAATCATTGTTTCCGAATCCGGTTGCCAACGTAGTGAAATTCAAGCCTTGCTGACGCGCAGTCCGGCGCATGTGGTTTGTTTTGCCAACGCATTATTTAATCAGCTAACGGACTTACCCAGTGCCAGTGGCGTATTGACCGTGGTGGCGATCCCTAGGGCGCCAACAGCGCAATATTCGGGTTTTGTGTTGTTGCTTGATGGCGTGCAAGATCCGGGTAATGTCGGCGCGATTTTGCGTACGGCACAAGCGGCTGGTGTTGAGCAGGTATTGCTCTCTAAGCGCCTGTGCAGATGTTTGGTCGCCGAAGGTACTCAGGGCGGGTATGGGGGCGCAGTTGGCTTTGCCGATGATTGAAAACGCCGATCTTTGCCTGTTTGCTAGCCAGTTTAAAGGACAAATCGCCGCCACTTTACTCGATGGCGCAGTCGATCTTTATGATGCTCCGCTGACTGGGTCTTTAGCGCTGGTTTTGGGCTCAGAAGGCGCAGGGGTGAGTGAAGCATTGGCTAAAGTGGCCACGCAGCGAATTAAAATTCCGATGCAACAAGGCATTGAGTCGCTCAATGTCGGTCATGCGGCAGCGATTTGTTTATATGAAATTAAGCGACAAAATCGCAGCACTTCATGCGTAAACGCACTTTAATATGATGGCATGGCGATAACGCCGATTTTGCCGCGCTCGCAATTTGTGGGCGCGGTTTTCGTTTACTGGCGCATTCATTTCTTATCGCTCTTGCTGAGTGGCAATGAATGATGTGCAATCAAGAATAAAAAGCGGCTGCCGCCTTTAAAAAAACTGAGGCGATACAGCCGCTTAAAAAACACTTCAATTGGCTAAATTAGCGAATTATTCGCTAATTATTTTTTAATCAGTCCTTGGTAAATGGTGTCGACTAATTCAGCATCAGCGCTGTCTTGCGACAATTCCCACGCCATAATACCGCCGAGTTTTTTCTTTTTAACGAAAGCAATTTTCTCTTTTAATAATTGCACATCGTCATACACCCAAACGTCTTTACCATTCACTTTCCACACTGCACGCGTTTTTTCATCGCGATGCACCGTGCCGGGCAAGGTTTTTAAGTAAGAATAAGGCGCAGAGCCCGCTTCGAGCGGGCCTTTGGCTTTGGCGATTGCCGGTTGATATAGGCCATTGTTGTCTAAGCTATTTACGGTCCAGCCATAGCCATAAAATGGCACGCCCAACACGATTTTATTGGCAGGTACGCCGCGGCTGAGGTATTCATCAACGGTGCTATCCACTGAAACGCGATCTTTTGCGCCGCCGATTAAGGTGGCATGGTGTCCGGTGGTGGCAGACCATGGCCCGGTGAAGTCATACGTCATGAGGTTGATCCAGTTTAATGACGGAATGACTTTTTCTAGCTCGATTTTTTCTGATTTTGAGCTGGCAGCGGGCGTGGCAATCGTGAGTAGCAGGCCGGGTTGAACTGCATCGATTTGCTTACGGAACTCAGCGAGTAGCGCGGTATAGTTAGGGGTGTCTTCTTCGCGAACGACATTGCCATCATTGCCGGCGGAACCTGGGTATTCCCAGTCGATATCAAAGCCATCGAATACCCCTGCGGCCAGGCCAGGTACCACTTTGCCGTTTTTATCCGGTACATTGCCTTTGATGTAGGCATCAACGCAAGACTTAACAAATGCTTCTCGATTGGCCGGTAGCGCCGCATCTGAAAAGTGTTTCGACCACGTCCAACCGCCCAAACTGATGACTACTTTTAAATTTGGGTATTTTTTCTTTAATTGCTTAAGTTGATTCCAATGGCCGTATAAGCCTTTGTCGCCTTTATCTTCTAAAACCATTGAGCGTTTTATCGGCTGCTAACGGTAGCCAGTAATCGTCACCGGCCGTGCCTTCGCCAGCTTGATCAACGCCGACCACACAACGATTGTTTTTTACATTACCAAAGGCGTATTCAAGCACGGTGATTTTGCCGGCCGCGCCGCTGGTTTCGAGATTTTTAACGTTAAAATCGCTGCTGTGTTTACCCCAAGAGGTGAAATACATCACCGACTGTGGGCTGCTTGGCCCCGCAGCACCGCTGGTAATCGGTTTGACTACGCTGGCAGCACTGGTGGCGGTATTGTCAGCATCAAGGCGAATGAGTTTGAGGTTGTCAATAAAGGCATCTTTGCCTTCCCCTTTGGCTGAATCCCATTGCTCCCACTTCAGATGGAAATCAAATTTAGCCTTAAATTCGATTTCATAATGTTCCCATTTTTTGGTGTCTTTCAGGCGATTGGGAAAGCCATTGGCGGTACTGGCAATCCATTGTTCTTTGCGACCGGGTTTGCCTTCATCCAAACCGAGCGTTGCGCCGCAATTGCTGCCGCACATCCCCAAATAATCAAAAACAATTTTATATTGGCCGGCTGGAAATTGCTTACGGCTAAAAATATCGCCAATATTAACCGGTTTATTAAAGCGCGCGGCTTTGTTTTCGGCATTGAGCGGATCGGGCTCAATCGAGGTGTATATTGGCGAGGTTTCTTCACCGCCTAGACCAATCCATTGACTTAAATCTTGATTGAAGTTGTCTTCCATGACCGGCGTCTCGGCATGGGCGAACGCGGTAACAAGCAGTAATGGTAATAGTTTTTTTCTCATTATTATTCCCCTCTGTAAGGCAAAAAAAAGCCAGTGCTTAGCTTACTGTAAAGGGGGCGCGACATACCAATTTATATGCCGTTGTGTTTGATTTGTAGCGATTAAAAATGAGCTACAACAAGAGCAGATGCTGTGTTTAATTTAGAACTTTTATCGGGTGGGAATGAGCGATGGATACCAATACACATACCTTGGCAGTATTGTTTGCCCAATTGGGTTTGCCCAATGCGCCGCAAGAAATTGAGCAGTTTTTGGCTGCGCACCATTTGCCTCGAGGTGTGCCTATTGCGCAAGCTTCGTTTTGGAGCAGCAGCCAAGCTGCTTTTTTACGTGAGGCTTTAGAGCAAGATGCAGAATGGGCCGAGTCGATTGATATGCTGGCCAATTTGCTGAGCAATTAGTCGCTCGGCATATTGGCGGGCTCTAAAAATAAATAGCCCAGTTGACTCAGTTGTTGCTGTAAAAAATCAATTGCCGTTTGGCTGTCGTGCGTATCGCCTTGCACGCTAAATTCGATATGCGCTTGCTGGCAATGCGGGTTGCCAAAACTAGGTAAGCTAGAAAAAGTCAGTTGCGGCCATTGATCGACAACGGCTTGCATAACATCAATTAAATCACCTTCTTTAGCGTCGAGCACGGTCAAGCTGCGGCGAGTGGCCATGGTGCCTGCGGTGTAGTACTGATCAAGTAGCCATTCCACCATCGGCCAAGCCATCGTGGGAAAACCCGGCAGCAAGTAATGCTGTGCAATCGCCGCGCCCGCCACTTGGTTGACTGGATTGGGGATGATGCTTGCGCCTTGGGGGAATTCCGCCATTTTTATGCGATGCGGATACGCGTCATCCCCAAAGCGCTGCTCAATCAGAGCCGCTGCTTGCGGTTGCAGTTGTAATGGCACATTGAGCGCACTAGCGAGGGCGGCACGCGTAAAGTCGTCGGGCGTAGCGCCAATGCCGCCGCAGCTAATGACGTGGCGTTTTTCGGCCAAAGTGCGCTGAAAATGTGCGATCAGCGTCGCCGGATCATCCGGTAAATAATGCACGCTGCTTAAGGTATGGCCGCGCGACTGCAGTCGCTGCAAAATCGCCGCAAAGTGCTGATCGACACGCCGGCCGCTTAAAATCTCATCACCAATAATCAATACAGTAAATTGCGCCATTGTGTTGTATCCATAAAATAGTTTTTGATGGGTATATCCATGTGGCTAATGTATTGTTTGTCATGCACGGATATACATTGCAAAGTAATTAGCTGCTTTCTTCGCTTAAAGTTTGTAGGGTTTGAAACATGTTTTGCAAAACTGCCGGCACAGCTTGCCGACCTTTGATTTCGGCGGCTTCGGCGATTTCGAGCGCCATCCCCGGTTTGGAGTGATGGCGTAGCGCGCGGCTGATGATTTCTTCATCGTTGAGCGGTGGCTGTTGTTCTAGTGCGGCACGGTAATAGTGATTCATTTCGCCGCGTGGTGCGGCAGCTTGGCGATAGGTGTCGGCAAAGCCGTTATCCCACAAAAAATGCTCGATGTCGCGACAGTTGAGCATCGTAATGTGCTGCTCTTCTGGGCGATTCCCCAGTAGGCTGCGGGCGCGTTTTTGGTATTTCATGCCGGCGTCGTCGCCGTCGCAAATCACATGCCAATGAATGCCCAAATGATCGGCAAATTTAATCAACGGTGCTAAGCCCGCTTGGGCAAACTCAACGCAGCGTATGCCTTCGAGTGGGAAATTAACCCCGCAAATTCGCGCCAGTTCCGGTAATAACCAAAACTCAGTTTCACCCTCAACCAATAGCCACACGCGAGCAAACATACTGCTGGCGCGATTGCTGCGAATATGAAAAGCGACTTTTCTGGCGTCAGACATCGATAGCGCGTGATCGGCCAATTGATAAACGTGAACGTGGTTACTCCGGCGCACTAAGCGGCGCAGCGCGTGCTGCGCAAAGCTACCAAGTAAGTCGCCATTATTGGTGGTGATGATTTTTTTGCAAGGTGAGTTGCTCGATCAAGCCCCAAATCATCGCCAATTGAATCGGGTGCAGATGGGTTTCGGGGTCTTCCATCACCAAAATGGGTTTGGCATCGGCGTGAAGTGGGTTTTCGCCACGTGCGGCCAATAAAGCACCGAGCAACATCAGCAGCGTCACGCGGCGCGAACTCGAACCAGAACGATTGGCAATTTCAATTAAAGTGTCGTCGTCACGAAAATTAAGCGGCGCAGCAGCGATTTGTTCTGCCAGCCGCTGTGGTGGCTCTTTGCCTTGTAATAAGTGTGCTTGTTCGTGAAATAACGCTTGCATCGCGGCTAAGCCAGCGGATAACTCTTGCGGGTGTAGCTGATGTGGTAGCGTTAAAATTCGCTCAAACACGGCGCGCACCGCGGCGCTGGCCGGCAGTAGCGGGTCGTCATCGTGCGCTTGGCTGGCTAGGCGCGGATGGGTGAGCCAATCGGTGAGTTGCATATCGCGAAAACGTAATACTGGATGCAATTGAATTAATTGCGTAGCGAGCGCATCGCTATTGGGGTGCTCAATTTCGTTGCCATCGGCGCCAATAAAGCTGCGCCGAGCGCGAATCTCGGTGTGACCAAAGCGCTCGGCAGCAAAGCGCAGCGCCAAGGTGCTCACCCCATTGGCATTGGGCCAAGTCAGTGCCCCCAAGCGTTGGGCGTAGTGCACTGGAAAACCAAAGTAATATGTAGCCGCCGCGCAATGCTGGCGCGTGAATTGGCGATGCGATGAAAATCATCATGGGTAAATAAAGTAGCAATCGGGGCTGGGCTAGAGAGGCAGCGACATAGCGCGCTAATCAGGCTGGTTTTTCCCCAGTTGTTCTCGCCAAAGAGCGCCGTCGCGTTGGCATTCAATGCTAAGTCGATTTGACTAATGCCACGAAAATTGGTGATTTGAAGCCGAGCCAGTTGCATTGTCGATTACCGAGTCAAGAAAGGGCGTCACGTTGATCAATGCAATCATAACATGCACTTGTCAATGTTCGTCAGCACGCATCAAGTGCTTTGTTTTTCTGCCTCTTGTTCGTTGTCTAGCCATTGATGACACGCCAAACGTAAGCGCTCTGCACCGGCGGTAAGTTGTTTTTCTGCATGCCACACAATAAAAAAATCGCCGCTCCAAAGCATGGTTTTTTAAATGAATGGTGGCAAAAGTGCCTGCCGCCAATTCGCGCTTGATCGCGCGGCGTGAGCCGCAACTAATGCCCATATTCAGTCGAATTGCTTCTCGAATTGCTTCGCCACTACCTAATTCAAGCACCACATTGATGGTGCCTAGATGGGGCAACAGCATAGTTTCTAAACTCTGCCGCACGCCAGAGCCCGGCTCGCGCAAAATCCACGCGCATTGCGCGAGTTCAGTTGGATTGGGTGTGCTGCCAGCCAAAGGATGATCAGGATGGCAAAAAATAACCATTTCATCTTTGAGCCAGAGCTCGCACATTAAATTACTGTGGGTGAGCGGCGCTTCGATCAGGCCAATATCGGCCCTGCAGTCGAGCAGCATTTTCATGACTGCCGGTGAGTTGCCGATTTCAACTTCATAGCGCGTGTTCGCCACTTGCATTAAAGGCGCGAGCAGCGCCGGTAATACATAGTTGCCGATGGTGAGACTGGCGGCGATTTTAAGGCGGCTTGGCACGCCTTGCTGGTAAATGGTTTCTAAATCATGGGCTTGTTGCAGCATATTGAGCGCACGCGGCAATAAATAGCGACCGTGCTCATTAAGCGAGACTCGGCGGCCGATTCGATCAAACAAAGTCACGCCTAAGCGGCGCTCTAATTCGCCAATCGCGCCACTCATTGCCGATTGCGAAAGCCCAAGTGCCGCACCCGCGGCAGTAACTTGCCCCGCTTGGCTGATGGCGACAAAGACTTCGAGCTCTCTCAGGGTGATTTTTAGCATGGTATTTTCGCTTATCGGTTTTTCCGATGATTATAGCCTGAAAATACGGTTTATCTTGATGTAGGGGTGGGGGATATAGTGGCGTTGTCCGCAAATAAAAACATCACTGGATCAATTTATGACCTTCATCAATCAACTTAAATCTTGCGCACCCGGTTTGGCCGTAGTTTTGGGTTTGACCATTATTTCAACCCTTGTCGGTAATGCATTTCCACTCATGGGTGGCGCAGTAGTTGGGATTTTACTGGGTATTATCATCCGCAGTCGTACGACCATTGCGCCGCAATTTAGCGCGGGGATTCAATTTTCATCCAAGCAAATTTTACAATGGTCGATTGTTGGCTTGGGCTTTAGCTTGCCGATTGCCGATGTGATTAAAACCGGCATGAGCTCGTTAGAAATCACTTTTGCCACCATTACCGCCGCGGTACTCAGTGCCATTATTTTTGGCCGCTTATTTAAAAATCCCACTCAAATGTGTGTGTATTAATCGGTACCGGTACGGCGATTTGTGGTGGTTCGGCGATTGCGGCAATTACGCCAGTTGTGAAGCCCGATGAACACGATACGGCATTCGCTTTGTCGACGATTTTCTTATTTAATATTGTCGCTGTGCTGGTATTTCCTGCCATTGGCCAGATGCTGGGTATGAGCGATAGTGGCTTTGGTATGTGGGCCGGTACCGCGATTAATGACACCTCGTCAGTGGTCGCTGCCGCGTATTCATGGAGTGACAATGCCGGTGACTATGCAACGATTGTGAAGCTGACTCGCGCCATGTTGATTATTCCGGTGACGTTGATTTTTGCTTTCTTGTTTGGCATGACCCGTCGCAAAGAAACCATCGCAGAAGAAACTGGCTCAGTGTGGAAAGCAGTGCCTTGGTTTATTTTGTGGTTCTTATTGGCTTCTTTGTTTGGCAGTATGTTGCCAGATTGGATGATTAAAACCGCGCAGTTTATTGCCCCAGTGATGATTACGATGGCTTTGGTGGCGATTGGTTTGTCGACTGATTTGGGCCGGATGCGTCAAACCGGCTGGCGTCCAGTGGCTTTGGGTTTACTGGTATGGGTGAGTGTAGCCAGCACCAGCTTGGTGGTGCAGCATTTGACGGGTCGCTGGTAGTCTTGTGACAAAATGAGTTAACTAAAAAGTATTGATTATTAGGGTATTGCGCTATGGGCTTTTTTTATATAAAGCACATAAACCAATACCCTTTTTGTTTGATGTGGCGATCTTTGATATTTTTTCATCGTGCCTCGCGCAAGTTTGATGGAGGCGCTCTAGACTGAGTGGCAATCGAGTGTAATTTGCCTTTTGAGGGGTAGAGATGATTTATTTAATCTGTGGGTTTTTACTGGTTGTCGCTACGGTATTGATACATGTATTGGGTATTTTTTTAATTACCTATGTTGAAAAATTCTTAATCCAGCAATTTGCCAGCTCGATCATGGTTGAGGCGATTTTATTTGCCATCGTGACGTATTTGTTGTTGGTGGTGCATTTGGTGTCGATCTTTCTTTGGGCCTTTGTGTACGTCGAGATTGGTGCCATGCATAATTTTAGCGATGCTTTTTTCTATTCGATTTCTAGTTATTCCACCGTCGGTTTTTATGCTGAAGGTCCAACTGGGCCGATTGGCCGCTTAAGCGGGGCATTTGAATCTTGCGTTGGCATGGTGATGTTTGGCTTGTCCGCGTCGTATTTGTTTGGCATTCGCGGCAAGTTAAATGCCAATGCGCTTGCCAATAACTAAAGGGTATATGCCTGTTATATATGTTTATAAATGATGATGAACATATACCCTTGTGTTTATGATAGGGCGAATTGAGCAATGGCTTGTGCATGGAGTTGTGCCGTGTCAAAGAGCGGCACGCTGGCATCTTCTGCTTTAACAAGAAGAGCAATTTCGGTGCAGCCTAAAATAATACCTTCAGCGCCTTGGGCGACGAGCTCGGACATGATGTCGCGATAGACTGATAGCGATTCAGGACGGATTTGCCCAAGGCAGAGCTCATCGTAAATGATGCGATGCACGCTCAAACGGTCAGCCTTGTTGGGCGTGAGTACCGTGAGACCAAACTGTTCGATCAGTCGATCGCGATAAAATGCTTGTTCCATGGTGAATTGGGTGCCCAATAAACCTATTTTATTTAAATGGTGCTCACTAATGGCCTCGCCAGTAGCATCGGCAATATGAATCAACGGAATATGGACTGCTTGGCTGACGGTTGGGGCGACTTTATGCATGGTATTAGTGCAAATGGCGATGCAGTCAGCCCCGGCTATTTCGAGAGTACGAGCTGCTTGGGCGAGCAACTCCCCCGCCTTTTCCCATTGTCCGCTGCTTTGTAAGATTTCTATCTCATGAAAATCAACGCTGTATAAAATAATTTTCGCTGAATGCAGTCCACCACGGCGATGTTTGATGGCCTCATTGATATGTCGATAATAGGGAATGGTTGATTCCCAGCTCATCCCGCCGATGAGTCCGATGGTTTTCATTTGCGTCCCTAAAATCAATAATAATCTCGTATTGTTCGTGTTTGATGTCATCGCACCAATGGTGCTGAGGCCTGGTTTGACCTTTTTCCTTAATTTGGCGTTGACGAAGTCGATGTAGCTGCGCCACTGGCTGCTTGCGCTAGTCGCTGGCGGCGTTCCAGTTGTTTTGCGTCGTAAGCCGATTTGTGCGCGATATATAATACGCGGTCGACTTCGGCGCAGACATCGCCCTTGGCGTTCACCATTGCCACAGCATAGGTGCGAGTGATTTCTGGGGTGATGGCGAGTAATTGATGGATTTCAGTCAGTTCTGCTTCGTCGAGTCTAAATTCAGCCGTTAGCGTGCTGAGTGCCGGGCGTTTAAAGCGGATGGTGCCGCCTTTATCCCAAACTACATACTCTTCGCCCAAATTAAAATACAGCATGCTCATATAAAAAGGGTCGGTGGCGGCAAACATGCTGCCGCCAAACAGGCTGCCATTGAGGTTGCGCGTTTTCCAGTTCAGTGGCAATTTGACGGTGATTTGCCGCACGTCGGTACTAATTTGGCTGACTTTGCAACCGGTGCGGCGGATCGCAGGGTAGTAGTTAAAACCGATTTTCAATAGCGCAGCCGCAAGGCGCGGTCGAGCAAGGATGGCAAAGGCGAGTTTTTTTACTAGGGGCGACATAGTCATCCATCGGTTTCTAATGCGTTAATCAGTCACTAATGCGTTAATCAATCATGCCGTGCGTTGATTCCAGATTAAAACGCATAATCACGCTCCACTTTGGCAATGCGGGTTTTTTGTACTGGCTATACCACTGGGCGCGGCCCGACTTTTGCGCTAGTTGATGCTCGCTATGGGCTTTCCAGTTTTGGATTGAAGCTAAATCTGCCCAGTACGACACCGTGATGCCAATGCTGGCTCGGGCAGACTCAACCCCTAAGAACCCCGGTTGCTGTTGCGCTAATGCCAGCATTTTTTCCGCCATTTGAGCGTAGCCTTGCTCATCCTCAGTACGTATTGAAGTGAAAATCACGGCGTAGTAAGGTGGTTTTGGCGTATTGGCATAGCTTGGGTGCTGGTTTTCAGTTGTCATGATGGTGCCGCCATTGCCTTGAAGTGTTAATCAGGGAAATCGTCAGTGATAGGTCATGTTTGCCGCATGTTGTACCACTGACGATGAGGGTTTAATCGGCTTCTTCGCCTAAAAATCCGCCGCTTTGATGTGACCACAGTCGCGCATAGAGCCCGCCTTGTTCCAGCAGGCTTTGATGGTCGCCTTGCTCAACAATCCGTCCTTGGTCGAGCACGATCAAGCGATCCATCGCAGCAATGGTGGATAAACGATGTGCAATCGCCACCACGGTTTTGCCTTCCATTAAACGGTATAAGCTGGTTTGAATCGCCGCTTCCACTTCAGAATCGAGCGCGCTAGTGGCTTCGTCGAGCAATAAAATCGGCGCGTCTTTGAGCATCACGCGCGCAATTGCAATCCTTTGGCGCTGCCCACCCGAGAGTTTGACGCCGCGCTCGCCTACATGCGCGTCGTAGCCGGTGCGCCCAGCAGGGTCGCTTAAGTTCAGAATAAAATCATGCGCTTCAGCGCGTTTGGCAGCGGCAATCATTTCCTCATCTGTGGCATTGGGGCGGCCGTATAGGATGTTTTCGCGTACTGAGCGATGTAGGAGCGACGTGTCTTGCGTCACCATGCCGATATGGGCGCGTAAGCTGTCTTGCGATACGTGCGCGATGTTTTGGCCGTCTATCGTGATTTGCCCCGCCTGAATATCGTAAAAGCGCAGCAATAGATTAACAATCGTCGATTTGCCCGCGCCGGATCGACCGACTAAACCGATTTTTTCGCCGGCGCGAATGTGTAGCGACAATTGTTTTAGTAGCAAGCGATCTGCTTCGTAGCCAAAATCAACGTGGGCAAATTGCACCTCTCCGCGTGGAACGGTGAGTGCGGTGGCGCCAGGGGCGTCGTTGACTTCATGTGGCGTGGTGAGGGTGTTGATGCCGTCTTGTACGGTACCAATATGCTCAAACAGCGCGGCGATTTCCCACATAATCCATTGTGACATGCCGTTTAAACGCAGCGCCATCGCCAATGAGGCTGCAACCGCGCCAGCGCTCACTTGGCCATGACTCCATAAATACAAGGCGGTGCCGGCGCTGGCAATAATTAAACAGATGCTTAAGGTGTGATTGACCACCTCAAAGCTGCTGACCAAACGCATTTGGCCATGCACGGTATGCATAAACTCCTGCATCGCGCTGCGAGCAAATGCCGCTTCGCGGCGACCGTGCGAGAACAGCTTTACTGTTGCAATATTGGTATAAGCATCGGTAATTCGCCCCGTCATCAATGAGCGAGCATCTGCTTGGTTTTGCGCGGCTTTGCCTAGGCGCGGCACAAAATAAAACATCGCGCCAATATACAGCAGCATCCATGACAAGAGCGGCACCAGCAGCCACAGATCAAAGCTGCCGGCCACAGCCAGCATGGTGAAAAAATAAATCGCGACAAACACCATAATGTCGGTCACGATAAATACAGTTTCGCGTACCGCTAACGCCGTTTGCATGACTTTGGCCGAAACGCGACCGGCAAATTCATCCTGATAAAAACTCATGCTTTGGTGGAGCATTTGCCGGTGAAAATCCCAGCGCAGCAACATCGGGAAATTACCCGCTAAGGCTTGATGTTTCAGCAAAGTTTGCAGGCCGACCACCAGCGGGCTGAGTAATAGCACGCCCGCAATCAAACTCAGGCGTAAGTGTTCTTGCGCCCAGAGTTGACTTGGCTCGACGTGCGCCAACCAATCGACAATATGCCCGAGCAAACTATACAAAATCGCTTCAAAAGAACCAATGATGGCGGTGCAGAGCATCATGCCAAAAATCAGTGGGCGTAGTCCTTTTGTACAGCGCCATATAAATGATTTGAAATCATGGGGGTAAGGTTTTGTTTTGCTGTTCAGGGTAGGGGTGAACTATATTTTCAAAAAGTCGAAACACTGAGAGTGAGCCTTGCTGCCATTCGGATAGCTAGATTGTACCGAATCTGACGCAAGCAGCGAGGGCTATTGTCAGTTATCATCCGGTTTTTATGCAGTTTGAGTTGAATGCTGTTGTTCAACTTAGCGCAATGCAATTTCGGCTAGGCCGACTTAATTCGATGTGTGAGGGTGTGCCAGATGGATAGAAATGATTTACTCATTGCGACGCGCTCGGTGTTTTTGGCTGAATTTAATCAAAGAATGCCGATGGTGCTGGCGCACTCGATAGGGCAATTATTTAATCAGGCCGATCGGGCCACTTCAATGCTTGAGCAACGTCGTTTACTCGCTGCGCGGCAATTGATTATGAATCACGATCAAAAACTTGAGCAGCAGCTGTCGCGTCAAGTTGAGCAATTATTGCATCGCAGTTTTCAAAAACAGCTTATAACCACTTTCGTCCGTCCTTTACCGAGGGGTTCAGTGCCACATTGTCCTTGGTGGAGTCGGCGTCGTTTGAAGAAGAATTACATATTGATCAAAATTACCACGCGTTTTCGGCAAGAGGCCGAAGAAGGTATTCGCGATTTAAATATTCGCATTGCTTTATTGCTTGAGCAAGACGTGATTAAAGAACGCGAAAATCCATTTCGTACTTATATTCTCTCGCGCAGTATTGCGAATGCTTTAGAGGAAACCGTCGCCGAAACGGGCAGCGACAATGAATTAATTCCAGTGCTCTTAGCGCAATTTACCACGTCAATGTGCCCGCATGTCGCGCCGCTGTATGAGGCTTTAAATCAGCTGCTGGCCCAGCATGGGATTGCAGCGCAATTGCAATTAAAGGTTAGAAAACAAAGTGAACCCGCTGCAGGCGCAGCGGGAAATCTGCTGGATCAGTCTGATGAATCGCCCTCAGCATTAACACCTGACGCGCAGCACAGCGAATCGGTATCGCGAAGCGGTGAGTCGCCACGCGCAGTGTCAAGCACTCGTTCATCGATGGGCTCATCGGTGGGCTCGGTAGGCGCAGCGCCGTGGGGCGCACGCTCGGAAGATCAATTTTTGGATTTTGTGCAATCTAGACCGTCTGCATCGCAGGCTGCATTGCAGGGGGCTGCGCCAGCGAGTGTACCGAATGCTGTGGCAGGCATGGGTTCTGGCGGTTCTGGCTTGATGGACTCGGTGGCAGCGCCGTTGGTGGCGTCCAGTGCCGAGGCACGCGCCAGTATGGCGCGGGCACCGTCATGGCTGAGTCATATTGGGCAAGTGGGGCGCAGTATTCAGCAGTTTTTTAGTGGCCACAGTCTGCAGCAAGGCGCGCAGGGGCAAGGCCCGGTGTGGGATGACGCCGCATCGCTGGAACTGCGTTCGGTGAGTGCGCCGCTGAGCCAATCACTGCAAAGTCTGATTGAAGTCGCTACGCCAACGGCAGAGGCCATGTGGAATGGCGATGGTCGGCTGCGCAATCTGATTTTAGAGCAGCGCCAACAATTGGGCGCCAGCACCAGTGACGTCAATGAAGCCATGACCATTGATGTGGTGGCCATGCTGTTTGAATTTATTTTGCGTGACGATAAAGTGCCGGCCGAAGTTCGGGCGCAGCTTGGGCGTTTGCAGTTTTTGGTATTAAAAATCGCGCTGCAAGATCCAAATCTATTTGCCAGAAAAACCCACCCAGCGCGCATGCTGGTCAACCGAATTGGTTCGATTTCTTTGGGTATGCAGCAAAATAGCGAAAGCGCCGCCCGAGTCAATACCGAGATTTGCCGCATTGTGGCGATTATTTTGGCCGATGAAAGCGAAGATTTAGGCTTATTTGTGCAAATGCTCGATGCGCTGGATGCGTGGGTGGCCAATGAATTAGCGCATTCCGAAAAAATGGCCAGTAGCGCCACGCAAGTTTTGGATTCTGCCAAACAGCGCACATTACATTTTGCGCGTATTACCGCGATGATTTCCGACGCTTTGTCGCCCTATACCATTGAGCCGTATTTGTATGATTTTTTGATCAGCACTTGGGCGCGAGTGATTGAGTTAGCGGGGCGCGAAGCGCCGCATAAAGCAACACAATATCGTTTATTGGTGCCCGATTTGATTTGGAGCTTGGCACCTAAGGTTGATCGTGATGAATGCAAAATTTTATTGGGTTTGATTCCAACCATGATCGCCACTTTGCGCGAAGGGGTGTTAACGCTCAATTGGACGGCCGAACAATTACAAGAATTAAATCTGCATTTGGTGGATGCGCATCGTTTGGCGATGCGCTCAGGCTCGATTCAAGTGCATGGTGCTGTGCCGCCGCCGCTGTCGGTGATGCATGAGGCTTTTGCGCCATTTTTGGACGCGGTGCATCCCACTGAAATCACCGAGAATGAGGCCGTGGTCACGTTAAATCCACTGTTTATTCAAGCTGAGATCGATGCTTTAGAAGTTAATCTCAATCTGATTGATCAATTGATTGAATCGGAATTAGGGCCGCAAACTGCAGTTGAAATCGATAGCGTAGATGAAGACTTTACAGCGTGTTTAAGTAATGGCGTGGCGGTGGAAATTAATTTTTTGCTGGCACTGCGCGCATTGCCCAGTTGAGCTGGCAAGCGAATCATCCCGATGCGATTGTATTAACTTGGCCTGATCAAGACGCGCCGGCGGTATTGAGTTTACGGGCGTTTCGCCGTTTATTTGCCCGTGATCGCGTGCGCTTTTTAGAGCAAGCACCACTCTTTGATCGGGCAATGAGCGAATTATTGGCCTCGGCCGAGCAAGTGGCCAGTACCGAAACGGCATTGCCCAGCATGGTGATGGCCTAACCAAGCCCAAGCATGGGGAACCGCCTAAAACAGCGTCTCGCTGGTGCTGGTCTTGATGTTAGCTCAGCGTGACGTGCCGATTGCGGTTCAAAACTTACTTTGTGCGCCTTTTCTGGCAACTGAAGTCAGCTTAACAAGGTAGAATAAGCCTTGCTTCTTACTTCGGTGCCCGCATGTCCAGCCGCCTGCATATTTACCAGTCCAATCGCCTCGAAAATCTGTTCGAATTATTGCAAGCGCTGTATGGCGTCGCTTTGAGCGATCCGTTTGCCAGCGAAAAAATCATTGTTTCCAGTAAAGGTATGGAACGCTGGCTGCGGTTTAAATTGGCCGATCGCGTTGGGATTTGCGCGGGGATCGACTTTCAACTGCCCGCCAGCTTTGTCTGGTCTTTGCTCAAAGACGCATTACCGCATTTACAAGCTGATTCGCCATATAGCGCTAGCCCCCTTGCTTGGCGCTTATTTGGGGTGTTGCCAACATCCGGCGCTCGCGCTGCTAGCCCGATTGTGGCGGCGTATTTGAGTGAGGGGGACGCGCGGCGGCAAATGGCGTTGGCGGGTAAGTTGGCCGACGTGTTCGATCAGTATTTGGTGTTTCGCAGTCATTGGATTGCGGCGTGGGAAGCGGGTCAGTTAGTGGGTTTGGGCCCCGATGAAGCGTGGCAAGCCACATTGTGGCGTGAAGTGAAAGCCAGTATCGACGCCGATTTTGGCTCCATGCCACATCGTGCCGATATGTTTGTGCAACTGTTTAATACGTGGCAAAACGATGGGCCAAGTCGTTTGCCTGAGCGCATTACCGTGTTTGGTATTGCCGGCATGCCGCCAGCGTATATCGACGTGCTGGGAGCTTTGGCTGAGCACATCGACGTGAATTTATTTTTGCTTAATCCTTGCCGCGAAGAATGGGGCGCTATTGTCAGCGCCCAAGTGATTGCGCGCCGCGAGTTAGACCGCAAGCAAGAATCACTCTACCTCGATATTGGTCATCCTTTATTGGCATCGATGGGCAAGGCGGGGCGTGATTTTTATCGCGCGGTAACGGAAGCTTTCCCGTGGAGCGGTGGCGGTGAGCAGTGGTTGTTTTATGACCCGCTCGAGCATATTTCCACGCCGAACTTATTGCAAACGCTGCAATCGGATGTGCTCAATTTACTCAATCGTGATGCATTAAATGCCCATGTGGTGGCAAAGAACGATCGTTCACTAACGTTCCATAACGCACATAGCGCGATGCGTGAAGTTGAAATCTTGCACGATGAAATCGCCGCCATGCTGGTCAATGACGACAGTTTGTTGGCTTCAGAAATTGCCGTGTTACTGCCCGATATGGGGCCGTATGCGCCGCTGATTGAGGCGGTTTTTGGCGGTGCCAAAGCCTCTGGCGCACCCAATATTCCGTTTAATATCGCCGACTTAACCACGCAGCAAGAATGCCCGGCGGTCGATGTGTTAATGCAGCTCTTGCGATTGCCGGAAAGCCGCTGCAAAGCCGATGAAATGTATGGCTTACTCGAAACGCCGCAAGTGGCGGCGCGTTTTGACATCAGCAGTGATCAGTTGCTGACTTTGCGGCATTGGATTGCGGCGGTGGGCATCCGCTGGGGCTTAGATGCGGCGCATCGGGCTGAGTTTGATTTGTCCGATATGGGCGCAGCCAATACCTGGCAGCTGGGTTTAGATCGATTGCTATTGGGTTTAGCCTTGCCCAATGCATTGGCGGGTGACGCAGTACCGCTGTGGGGCGAGGACACGTCTGAATTAGCCGCGCTGGCGCCGTGGGATGATTTGGAAGGCTCGCAAGCGAGCTTATTGGCCAAATTAACGACATTTGTTGCCGCAGTACGGCATTGGCGAGCGGCGCTCAGTATTTCGCGTACTTTGCCGGAGTGGCGCGATGCGGCTTTATTGCTACTCGAAAATTTTATTTTATTTGACGAGCATGACGAGGCCGAACTCAAACTGGCTGAAGCTATTCGCACAACGCTAGCGGATTTAGCCGATGAAGCGCAATTGGCCGGTTTGGCTGAGCCCGTGCCGCGCGAAGTGGTGTGCGATTGGTTGCAACATCGCTTTGAAAACAGCAGCCGTGGCTCGGGATTTATGTCGCGCGGGGTGACGTTTTGCACCATGGTGCCGATGCGCGGCTTGCCGTTTCGGGTGGTGGCGGTGTTGGGTTTGAATGAAAATGATTTTCCACGCAATCCGCCGACGGCGGGTTTTGATTTAATTGCCCAGCATCCGCGCTTAGGCGATCGTTCGCGCCGCTTGGATGATCGGTATTTATTTTTAGATTTGATATTGGCGGCACGAGAAAAACTTTATCTGTCGTGGGTTGGGCGCAGCTTAAAAGACGATGCGCATTTTCCGCCGTCGGTATTGGTGAGCGATGTGCTCGATTGTGTGGCGCAAGGGTTTTTTTGAGGGTGATATCGACGCGAGTCTCGAAGTGCGACGAGCGAATTTATTGCAGCATTTAACCCTTGAGTATCCTTTGCAACCCTTTAGCCTACAAAACTTTGTTGGCCATACCCCTGAAAGCAATGCAAATGCCATTGCGTCGTTTAATCCGCTGTGGTGTCGTGCTGCTGAACAAATTGCATTGGCGGCGGTTGGGCGCGTGTCGAGCGTTGCTGAGGGCGCAGGCGATGCTGTATTGAATGAGCTGGCGCACAGCGATGCGATCAGTGATGCGCCGAGCGATTCAGGCGCAATCCATTTGGCCACTGCCGAGCAATATCCGCCATTTGCCATGCCCAATAGTTTGCGCTGGGATGAGTTGGCACAGTGTTTGGCCAAACCTGCCGCTTACTTTTTGCGGCATCGGGCGAATTTGCATTTTCAGCCTAGCGCCAATGATGCCGGTTTAGAGGACGATGAGGCGTTTGATTTAAAAGATTTTCGCGACAATGCCGTGCGCGATTTGGGTCTTAAGTATGGGCTTGAAGCGCATGATCTAGCTTTTGCGCGGGGCAATACCCCGTTGGGAGTGCCGGGTGAAATGCTGGTGGATGAACAACTCTTTGCCGCTTGTGCGCTGCTGGATGCTTTGCCGCGCTATCAATGTAGTGATCAGTTGCCCGCGCAAATGGTGCAAATGACTTTGTCGCCGTCTTGGTCGCCAACTCCAGCTGATGTGCAAATTACTGGTTGGTTAGATGCGTGTTATGCCGATGGGCGCATTGTTTTAAAAAGCCAAATTTATCCGCGCGATATGTTCCGTGCTTGGGTTGAGCATTTACTACTGTGCGCCATGCAGCCCAGCGCCATGCAAACCGTGACGCGTTGGTTGTCGCCTGAACGCGTGTTGTACTGCTCGCCGATTGCGGCGGAACAAGCGAAGGTGTATTTGAGTGATATTTTGGCTTTATATCAAGCCGCAATGGCCGCGCCATTGCCGTTATTCCCGCACAGTGCGTTTGGCGTGGGGGAAGGCGCTGCCAAGCGATACGGTCGAGGATGAAAACACTCAAGCCTTACGCTGGGCAGCGGCGATTAAGCGTTGGTTACCGAGCTTTAACCGCGATGGCGAATGGCTAGAAGTGCAAAATCAATTGCTATGGCCGCAAGATCCACTGCAAACCAATAGTCCCAACGGCGTGCAATTTACGGCGTGGGCGACGCGAATTGTGTTGCCGATGTTGGCCGCAGTCGAGGAGCGAACCTTGCATCATGATTTAAACCGCTTGTTAGCCGAACAAGGACGTGCGTGATGACTGAACGCCAATTGGATGGATCGATGGCGCACGCCAGCGTGGTAACGCCTTCAGCCGCAGACAAAACGGCCATGCCTGAATTTGCGCCGTTAATGGTGCACGATGTGCCGCTCGGTGGCCGAGTGTTGATCGAAGCTTCGGCCGGTACCGGCAAAACCTTTAATATCACTGGCCTGTATGCGCGTTTGATTTTAGGCGCGGGTATTGGACCCGATGAGCCAGCGTATAACGCGGTCAATGGATTACTCCCCGAGAGTATCTTGGTGGTGACGTTTACCAAGGCAGCCACAGCCGAGCTCAAAGATCGGATTCGTTTGCGCTTGGCGCAATTAACGCAAACCTTTGTTGAGCAAACGCCGGTCATGGTGGGCGGCGCGCCAGAACCATTTTGTGCCGAGGTGTGGGAGCGGGTCATCGCCGAGGGTTTAGATCCCGATCCTTTATTGCGGCAACTGCGCTTGGCGCTCGCGACGCTCGATTGTGCCGCGATTTCAACGATTCATAGTTTTTGCCAGCGCTTATTGACCGAGCAAGCGTTTGAGGCGGGCTTTGACTTTGATCGGCAATTACTTGAGGACGAAAGCGAATTACTCGCTGAAATTACCCATGATTTTTGGCGCAGTCAGGTGTATGCCGCCGATATGGCGTGGGTGGCGTATTTGCGTGAGCAAAAAATCGACGTGCCGTATTTAGAGCAATTGGCTGGACAAGTCAAAAGCCTAGATCCAGTGTATTTCTTGCCTTTGCCCGATTTGCCATCGGCTACGTATCGGGACGAGCGCCGTGCGCAATATGCTGAGCAATGGCGGCAATGCCAGCGCTGGTGGGATCCAGACGAAATCGCCGCGCTGTTACTCAATGCCCAAGCCGGTGGCATTTTTTCTGGCACGTATAAGCTGACGAATGAAAAATGGCAGGATGGGCTAGCGGCGGTCAATCGCTTATTACAAAGCCCAACGCCCAGCGTGTCTTTATGTAAAGATTGGGAGAAATTCACCCAAAGTCATTTGCTCAAAATGACTAAAAAAGAATTTAAACCGGTGGTGCCGCAACATGCGTTTTTTGCCGCCGCCGAAGCTTTATTGGCCAATGCCGACAGTATGGCGGCTGATTTGGCTTTGCAACTTAAATACTGGCGCTTGGATTTTGCCCGCTATGTGCGTGAGCAATTGGCGCTTCGCAAAGCGCACAGCGGCAAAATGTCGTTTGATGACAGCATTACTTGCTTGGCTGCGGCGCTGGACGATACGGTGCGGGCGCAAAACTTAGCCAATAAGGTCAATCAAAAATATCGCGCGGCCTTAGTCGATGAGTTTCAAGATACCGATCCGTTGCAATTTAAAATTATTGATCGTTTTGTTTGGCCATGCTTTAAGTGACGGCAGCGAGCCGCCGTTTTTTATGGTGGGCGACCCGAAGCAAGCGATTTACGCTTTTCGCGGTGCCGACGTGTATGCCTATTTGGGCGCGCGTGGGCAGGCTAAAGCGTGTTATTCGATTGAGACTAATTTTCGCTCTGACGCGCCGATTGTTGAATTTGTGAACGCGCTATTTGCGCCCAAAGACGCTTTTGTTGAGCAACAAATTAGTCATCCGACCATTGCCGCCAAGCAAAGCGGTGAATCTAAATGGCAATGCGCCGATGACCGTGCGGCGGTGCACGCTTTTGTGTTTGATGGTGGCAATCCCGATACGGCGGAAAAAACTGCTATTGGCGGCAACCGCCGATGAAATCGCTGGTTTACTGAATGCCGCTAGCCAAGGCAAAGCCACGCTCAATGGGGACGCTTTAAGTCCAAAAGATATTGCGGTTTTAGTGCCGAGCCATCGGCAAGCGCATGCCATGCGCCATGCGCTGGCGGAGCGCGGCGTGGCGGCGGTGATGCAAACTCGAGAAAGTGTTTTTGCCTCCAGCGAGGCGCAAGGCTTGTGTGCGATGTTGGCGGCGATTGAAGCGCCAGCGCAAACCAGTTTGCTGCGTAAAGCCTTGGTGAGCTCGGTGATGGGCTTTAGCGTGGCGCAATTAATGGCGCTGCAATTGGATGATGCAGCGTGGCAAGACGAAGTCGAAAACCTACAAAGTTGGCGCGATGAATGGCGCAAGTTTGGCTTTATGCCGATGTTTCGGCGCTGGTTGGTCGAGGCCGATATTGCCAGCCGCGTATTAAAGCAAGACGGAGGCGAGCGGCGCTTGACCAATTTACTGCATGTGGCGGAGCTGGTGCAGCATGAATCCAGATCCCGCCCCAATCCGGCCTTATTGCTGGCGTGGCTCGAGCGGCAAATTGCTGAGCCCAATCAGGGCGCAGAAAGCCAGCAAATGCGTTTAGAAAGCGACGCCGATCGCGTGCGCTTGGTGACGATCCATGCGTCCAAAGGCTTGGAATATCCGATTGTGTTTTGCCCATTTGCATGGAAAGGTAAGAGCGAGTTGGTGCGTAACCCGCAATGGGTGTCGTTTCACCAACCAAGCGCGGCGCATGCGTTGCAGATTGATGTCGGTACGTCTGAGCTCGACGCGCATCTGGCGCAAGCCGAGCACGAAGCCTATGCCGAACAGATTCGTTTGTTGTATGTGGCTGTCACCCGCGCCAAGCATCGGCTGTATTTAGCGTATCCGGCGTTTGAAAAGCTCGCTTGGCAGTCGCAGGCGGGACTAAAAAACGCGCCGTTAACGCATTTATTGCGCACGGAATCAGGTCAAGCCATTAGCGAACACCTCAAATCGCTTTCGCTGCCTTTGCTGAGTGACGCATTTAAGCGCTTGGATGCCCGCGTGTCGGTGAGTGGCTTACCCGAGTGGACGCGATATGCCGGCACGGATCGTGCACTACCGCATTTGCAATTAGCTGCGCGCTCTAAGCGCTTTGATTACGCACCGTGGAGTTTGGCGGCGCCGTGGCGCTTAGCCAGTTTTACTTCGCTCACGCGCAGTTACGCCAGCGATGCAGTGGCTGAAGCGGGGACTGATTACGACGCTGATGGGGTGCAAGTGCCTCGCTTGGATAGCGAAGCGTTGTCGGATGAAATGCGCTTTCGATTTATGCGCGGTAGTCGGGCTGGTACCACATTGCATTCGGTGTTTGAGCACACTGATTTTACGCGAGTCGATGCCGCAGTCTTGGCGCAAACGGTGACGCAAGCGATGCAAAAATCCGGCTTGGCCTTAGCGCTCGATGCCGCACCGCCAGTCGCCGATTGGTTGCTGGCCGTGCTCGCCGCGCCCATTGAGCTGGCGACGGGTGTGTTGCGCTTAAATCAATTAACGCATCGCCAGCGCTTAAATGAATGGCAGTTTTTATTGGGGTGTAAGTCGGTGGATATCGCCGCCTTTTGCCGCGTATTGGCCCAGCCTGAGTTTGGCGTTGAGCCGCGCTTTATCGCCGCTGCCCAGCGGCTAAAGCCAGAAAAATTCGTCGGTTATTTAAATGGTTTTGTCGATTTGGTTTTTTTCTGGCAAGGCCAGTATTTTATTGCCGATTACAAATCCAACTTTTTGGGCGATCGCTTGAGCGATTACGATCCTGCCGCATTGCGTGATGTGATGAGTGACTCGCATTATTACTTACAGTATTTGCTGTATAGCTGCGCTTGGCATCGGCATATGTTGGCGCGCTTGGGTGAGCGCTATGACTATGCGCGTGATTTTGGTGGGGTGTTGTATTTATTTATTCGGGGTATGTCGCCAGAAGTCGCTAATTGTGGCGTTTGGCACGATAAACCCCCTTTGAAACTGATTGAGGCGCTCAATCGTGCCCTAGGTGAAGGCGTAGCGCAATGACCAATACCGTAGAAACAACGACGCCACTGACGGCGATCAATTCCCGCGCAGTAGAAAAAATCGATTTTTCTAGCGTATTGCTGGATTTATTGCGGCGCAAAAATCCTAACGCTCCCGCTGATTTATTGGGGCTTGCCGCGCAATTGGCTAAAGCCAGTGAGCGCGGCGATGTGTGTGTGGATATCCCGCCGCAAACCGATTTGGCGGCATGGCTGGCCAGTGGTTTGGTGGGCGAGGCGGGTGATTTTATGCCCTTAATTGCTTCGCATCAGCGGCTGTATTTAGCGCGCTATCACGCGTATGAGTCGCGATTGGCCTTGCAATTGCGCGCCATGGCGCTTGATGCGCCGCCAGCGCCAGATGAAGCTCGACTGGCGGCACATTTACAGACTTTTTTTGCCGGCAGCCAAGAAAATCCCGATTGGCAAAAAATCGCTGTGACCGCTGCGCTGCATCAACGACTGAGTATTGTTAGCGGTGGTCCAGGAACTGGAAAAACCACCACGCTGATTAAATTATTAACCTTGCTGCAAGTCAGTAGCGATCGCGTACTCAATATTGCGCTGGCGGCGCCGACAGGTAAGGCCGCCATGCGCATGCAGGCGGCGATTAGTCAGGGCAAGCAAGATTTAGCCGCGAAAGGCTTGTTAAGTGCGGAGTTGGCAGCGCAAATCCCCGATCAAGCCACGACTTTGCATCGTTTACTCGGCAGCCAATTTAATTCCGTGCAGTTTCGCCACCATGCCGCGCGCCCTTTAGTACTCGATGTGCTGGTGCTGGACGAAGCGTCGATGATCGATTTGGCCTTGATGAGTAAATTGGTCGATGCTTTGCCGCCACACGCTCGGTTGATTTTATTGGGTGATAAAGATCAGCTCGCTTCGGTTGAAGCGGGCGCAGTGATGGGGGATTTATGTGCCGAAAGTGGGTTTTCGCCTGACTTTGCTGCCAAATTATCGCGCTTAACCGGCCAAGTGGTTGAGCCTAGTTTTTCCGCGTCGGCACTGGGCGAGCATGTGTTGACGTTGCATAAAAGCTATCGGTTTTCTGGCGCGATTGGCGCTTTGGCCAAGGCGATGAATGGCGGCGATTTACGTGCAATCAGTACGCTATTGCAGTCTGCCGCCAGCCAAGCCAAAAGCGATGCGCCATTGATTTGGTATGCCAGTAATCCCGCTGCCAGCGGTCAAGATTTATCCGCGCCACTGCTGGCAGGCTACGCGCCATTTTTTGCTGCGGTGGCGGCCAATGCCGCGCCGAGCGAGGTGTTTAAGGCGTTTGATGCGTTTCGAGTGTTGAGTCCGGTGCGCCAAGGCGCAGCCAGCGTGTCGCGTGTGAATCATTTGATTGAGGCGCAATTGGTCAAACAAGGTTTAAGAATGAATGACCAAGTTTGGTATGCCGGTCGGCCGGTATTGGTGCCACAAAATCTATACGATTTAGCACTGTATAACGGCGATATTGGCCTGACTTTAGCCGATGAAAACGGCAAGCTCTGGGTGTATTTTCCCGATAGCAATGGCGGCACACGCAAAGTTGCGCCTGCGCGCTTGCCCTCGGTGGAAACCGCGTTTGCAATGACGGTGCATAAATCACAAGGCTCGGAGTTTGCGCATGTGTTGTTGCTGTTGCCCAGCCCAAGTGATGGCAGCGTGAGCGCTTTAAGTCGGGAGCTGGTTTACACCGCGATTACGCGTGCGCGCCAGCAAGTGAGCTTGTGGGGTGAGGAAAGCATTATTACCAGCGCCAGCCGCAAAGGCATTACGCGGCAATCGGGTTTGGCGCTGCGTTTACTGGCGTGAAACGGACTTAAACAAAAATTTGGCGCTGCAGTGACGTACTCGGTTGTGGTGCTTGGTACTCGATTTGGTGGGTGCCTAAAGCCGCTAAGCAGCCTAATTCTTGGATTACCCAGCTCATATCGGCGGCGACGGGTGCTGTAATACTGAGCATTTGTCCGCTAATGGGGTGTTTAAACTGCATCTGAGTGCACGCCAACAATAGGCGATTCACGCCAAAAGCTTGCGCAAAGGCGCGATTGTGTCGACCCTTGCCGTAGGTGGTGTCGCCAATAATTGGATGGCTTAGGTGTTTGAGGTGGCGGCGAATTTGATGGCGGCGGCCAGTAATTGGATCGAGCGTGACTAAGGCATAGCGGCTGCTGGGGTATTTGTCGACCATCCACGGCAGCTCGACACTGGCAATACGTCGATAGTGGGTTTGACTGGCTTGCGCGGCTTTTTCAACAATGCCACCAAACACTTCGGCGTCGTCTTTACGGATTTCTAATGGATGATCGATTTCGCCTTGCTCATCCGGCCAGCCGCGCACTACCGCCAGATAGTTTTTTGCCACTTGCCGTTCGGCAAATTGCATCGACAGGGCGCGGGCGCTGTCTGAGTTAAGGCCAAACAATAAAACCCCTGAGGTGGCTTTATCCAAGCGATGCGCCGGAAAAACATGCTGGCCAATTTGATCGCGTAACAGCTGCACCGCAAAGCGCGTTTCGTAGGCGTCTAAGCTGCTGCGGTGAACTAATAAATCACTGGGTTTGTGAATGGCAACGAGATGATCGTCTTGATACAAAATGGGGAGCATAGTGCTGCTTTGTGGCGAGGGGTTTGGATGAGACTGGCTGGTTTATGACGAAATCAGTCAGCATGTGCTAATGTAATGGTTGTCTGCATGTGTTTTGGGTACGTCATGTCTATGGTTCAGCAATTGCCACATTACATTTGTGGCCATCATCATCCGCTGGAAGCCTATCAGCAAGCGGATGATCACTCACAAACTTTGTGTTGGTCAGCAATGACCTTGCCATGCCCAAATTGCTGCACGCAAATTGTGCAAACCTTAGATTTGAATCCGCAAGTTTACGTTAATCTTCAGCAATTATCATCCAGTTTGACCGCTTTTGTGATTGAGGTGAGCGAGGTGAGCCAGCCTTTAGATGGCGTTTTATCTCTGACGGGTTATGTGCAGCGCGCGGCGTCGATTGATGAATTGCATCCTGGTGGCGATATTTTTGACCTGCCCAATGCAGTGTGGCGCAAAGAATATTGGTTTGATAATGACACTGAGCCGATGCACGTGGTGGCCTTGCTCCGGCATTTAAAGCAAGAGATGCGTTGGTTAGAAACGTATTTGCCGCAAGGCGTGCGCGCGATTCATTTTGCTGATTTTGTCGGCACGACTTAATTTTTAATGGGCCATCGATGGCAAAAAGCCCCAACGTTGCAAGGCGTTGGGGCTTGATTGTTTTTAGTTAGCTGAAGCCATCACCCAAACAGGTTTTGCCAAGTGGCTTGCACCGATTGCAGATCGTTTTCCAGCGGCGCAATCATATCGGGCGTGAGCGGCGTGCCATTCAGGCGATTGATATGCTGCAAGCGGCGTAGTGCGCGGTAGGCAATGCGGGCGTGCTCAGCAGCGTGGCTGCTGATTAAGCCGTGTTGGGCGGCGGTGTCGAGTAAGGCGATATTGCCCAAATTGGCGGTGAGCGCCGGAATCGTGGCTGAATACGCCAAAATCAAAAATTGCATAATAAATTCAATATCCACAATCCCGCCGCGTAAATGCTTCACATCCACGGCGCTGGCTGGGTGGGTTTCAAGGATTTTTTCGCGCATTTTTTTAACTTCGGCTTTGAGCGAATCAATGTCACGCTCAAGGCAAATCACCGCATTGCGAATCAGCGTGAATTTTTGACCGATGGCGACATCCCCCGCGCAATAGCGAGCGCGTGTGAGGGCTTGATGCTCCCAAACCCAGGCTGAATTGCGCTGATATTGCTCGAAAGCATCAATGCTAGAGACCAGCAATCCCGATGTGCCATTAGGGCGTAAGCGTAAATCAATATCGTACAGCTGACCGGCCGAGGTCATGCTGGTGAGCCAGTTGACTACCCGCTTAGCAAAGCGAGCGTAAATTTCGCCGGCGTTGGGGTGCTCGTCCTCGTATAAAAACACCAGATCCAAGTCCGATGCGTAGCCTAATTCTTTGCCCCCCAATTTGCCGTAACCAATAATGGCAAATTGCGGTGTTTCGAGGTGTTTATTGGGCATTTCGCGCCAAACTTCTTCGACGGCGACCGATAAAATGAGATCGGCCAGATCGGACAAATGATCCGATAGCGTTTCTAACGGCAATAAGTCGGCCAAGTCTTGCGAAACTAAGCGAAAAATCTGCGTGTGTTGAAAGTGCCGTAAGCAATCCATCTTGGCTTCGGTGTCGTCTTTAAGCTGGCCAATGTCTTGCCTCAGCTGCTCACCTAATTTACCCCAATCTGGCGCTTGATGTAGTAAGCGTGAGTCGAGTAATTCATCGAGCAAGATTGGGTGGCGAGTCAGGTATGCAGACACCCAAGGGCTAGCGCTATACAGTGATGCGAGCCGTTTTAACGCCTGCGGGTGTTCTGCGTAGTGCCAAGTAAGATTCGCGGCGGCCAATGGCTTCGAGTAAGTCGAGTAAGCGCGTCAGCGTAATATCAGGATTGCTCACTTGGGCGGAGATGGTAATCAGTGACGGTAAGATCGCGTCGAGTCGTTGCCGGCAGCGATCGGGCATTTGCCGATATTTGCTGCTGTCGTGCAAAGCATTGAGTCGACGTTGGATTTCCAGCGGTTTGGCAAAGCCCAATGCACTTAATCGGCTGGTGTCTTCGTCAAGGTATTGGTCGATATGCGTTTCGGTGTTGCTGGCATTGAGAGCACTGTGCTCAGGTAGCGCAAAAATTTGTTCAAATTGTGCGGTAACTTGCGCGCGGTGCATGTCGAGCGTGGCTTTAAATTGCGCCCAATCGCCGACGCCTTGGTTGGCAAACCCCATGCTCAGCGCCAGTCGCGCCTGATCGTCGCTTTGTGTGGGCAGCATTTGGGTCTGCGCATCGTCTAAATACATAATTCGATGTTCGACATTGCGTAAAAAAACATACGCCGCTTGCAGTTGATTGACGATGTCGGCAGGGAGTGTGCCTTGTTGTTCCAGCTCGTTCAAAATGACTTGTGTGGGTCTTTGCTGCAAAGCCTTGGTGCGCCCACCGCGGATGAGCTGGAACACTTGGCCGATAAATTCAATTTCACGAATGCCGCCAGGGCCCAATTTGACGTTTTCAAAGCGATCTTTGCGCGCCACTTCACGGCGGATCTGGCTGTGCAGCTCTCGCATAGAGTGATACGCGCCGTAATCGAGGTATTTTCGGTAAATAAACGGCGTGACTAAGCTCATTAATCCGGCCGCGTCACCGCTTAAAGCGCGCCCTTTAATCCATGCATATCGCTCCCACTCGCGCCCTTGGGTGAGCAGGTAGTTTTCTAAAGCGGCAAAGCTGGTGACTAAGGGGCCAGAGTCACCAAAGGGGCGTAAGCGCATGTCGACTCTAAATACAAACCCATCTGCTGTGGTGTCGCCAATGATGCGAATTAGCTTTTTGCCAATTTGGGCAAAGTACTCATGATTGCTGATGCGCTTAGTGCCATTGGTTTCGCCGTCTTCGGGGTAGACAAAGATTAAATCAATGTCCGATGAGACATTGAGCTCACGGCCACCTAATTTACCCATACCAACAATAATCAGCTCTTGCACGGTGTCGCTGTCTTCGCCAATGGGTTGGCCAATGCGCTCGGTGGCTCGACTTAAAAATTGCAATGCGTGGCTGAGCGCCACTTCAGCTAAATCGCTAGTGGTGGTGACCACTTCATTGAGGTCAGATCGACCGCTGATTTCTCGGGTGATGAGTCTGGCCATCACCGCTTGGCGCAAATTACGTAATTGTTGGCTGAGTTGTTCTTCGGTTTCAATGGGCTCTTGCGCCAGTTGATCGAGCATCGCTTGTCGAGTAAAGACTTGCTCGAGCGATGCGATGGTGGCGTTGATCAAGTGGGGGTGACGCATAAAGAGATTATTAAGGTAGCGGCTATGCTGGCGTGCGGCAAGAATGGCAGGGTTGGCGGAGGCGATATCGGTCATGGGCTCACTCGTAGGCATTGGCAATTGGCGCTATGGGGCTTCCCCTGAAGGTGTCTAGTGTGATGCGGGGCATAGACGGCGGCAAATCTTTGCGAGAAATGCCAAGTGAAGCAGAATGCCGCTTTGGAATCAGGGTAAAATAGCGTTCATGTGCGTAACCCTAGCATAGCCGAGCCTGTTTGGGCGCTTTCCCCTTTCTGAATTTGGACGTTTTTTTAGTGCGCCGCATCAAACTTGCTTTATTTCATCTTCCGCACAGCCTCTTCCGGTGGCTAAAGCGTCTTGTGCTGGCCTTTTTGTTATTGTTGCTGATTGTGGCGAGTGCTTGGCAGTTCTGGTTTATGCCGCGATTGAATGATTATCGGCCTTGGCTGATGACGCAGCTCGAGCAGGCTACGGGTGTGCCGGTGTTTATTGGGCAAGTCAGTGGCGGCTGGCAAGGGGGCTACCCACAGTTAATGGTGCGCGATTTTGCTGTAGGTAAGAATCGCCAAGCGCCCGACCTGCGCTTTGCGACGCTCAGTGCCACTTTATCGGTTCGCACGCTATTTTTAGGGCAGATTCAATTTCATCAAATCGTGCTTCAGTCGCCTTTGCTCGACATTAGTCGCACTATGGATGGTCGTTGGTGGATGGGGGGTGTGGCATTAAGCCAACAATCTAGCGAGCACCGCGATGCCAGTATGCTTAATTGGTTATTGGCGCAAAATGAAATCGTCATTGAGCAAGGGCAAGTGCGGTTTAGTGACGCACAAGGCCAATACCCTAGTTTGACGCTCAGTCAGGTGGATTTTTCTACCGATCAATTTCTAGGCGCACATCGCTTTAATTTGGCTTTAACGCCACCACCCAGTGTGGGGCCGCGTATTCAAGTGCAGGGTCGATTAAAAGGGCGAGATGTTGCGCAACTACAGCAATGGTCGGGCTGGCTAAAATTGCAATTGCCCGAAAAGTAATCTGATTAAGTTTATGCCGTGGCTGAATGCCTTAATGCCTAAAACTTTGTTGCTTGAGCATGGTGTGGGGCAGTTAAATTTGCGGGTCGATTTAGCACAAGGCCAATTGCAAGCCATCGAGGCCGATTTGGGCGCGCGTGATTGGCAAATGCGTGATCAAGCTACGACCACCCTGTATCAGCTGCCAAAGCTTGATGCCGTTGTCTTCTGGTCTGATACCCCTAAGGGAAAAACCTTAAAAATTAATGGTCGGCAAATTGAATCGCCGTCTGGGGTGTTGTGTACATCGTGTAATCTGACATACAGCCAAACCAAGGCCGAATCGACGACCGAGGCGGCTTTACAGTTAAAGCAGTGGCAGCTTGCGGGTTTAAATGCGTATTTGCCGTTACTCAAGCCTTATTTGGCTAGAGCAAGGATGCCGCAATTGAGCAGTGCCCCCGCTCAGGTGGGCGGGCTGATTCAAGAGGCAGAGCTCAGTTGGCAAGGCCCATTATCTGCCGCCAAGGCATTCGCTGGACGTTTTGATGCGCAAGCGCTGGTGCTGCGCCATGCTGATTTGAATTTTGGCCCGATTGATTTGACGGGGCAGTGGCAAGAACAAGGTGGACGACTTGATGTACGGGGACGTAATACCGAGTTTAACTACCCGGCACAATTTGTCGATCCCATGCTGCTCAACGAGCTAAGTACCCGCATCGAATGGCAAAAGAAGGCGCAAAACTGGCGCTTTGATCTGCTGAATTTTTCAATGATGAATCCAGCCATTCAGTTGAAATTAGATGGTCATTATGAAGGGCCAAGTTCAGGATTGGGCAAGGTCAAAGTATCGGGAGATATTGCGCATCTGTCGGCCAATCAGGCGTATCGCTATTTGCCACGCATTTTGGGCGATGATGTCCTTGTTTGGTTAAAACAAGCTTTGTTGGCAGGGGATGCCAGTCAGGGGCGAATTACTTGGCAGGGGGATGTTGCTGGATTTCCTTACCATAAAGGTTCGGCGGATGAGGCACGTGGCCAATTTGCAATTTATGCCAAAGCGGCGGATGTGACGCTGAACTATGTGCCAGGCTGGCCAATGATTGACCATATTAATGGTGATTTGGCTTTTGAAGGCTTGGCGATGAAAATTAATGCATCGGCTGGCGAGATCTCAAAAACCCGTTTAAGTGGCGTGCAGGTTGAAGTTCCAAATTTAGAACAAGATCAGCATATCTTGGTCAGCGGTCAAGTAAGTGGGCGTACGCATGACTTTTTATCGTTTGTTGCCAATAGTCCGGTTAAGGAGAGCACGCAAGGGTTTTTAGATACTTTGGAGGCCGAAGGCGATGGCACGTTGGATTTAAAGCTCGATATGCCAATGATGGATATTGATCACACCAAGGTGAGTGGTCGCTATCGATTTAAGCAAAATCAATTGCGCTTTGGCGGTGCGATTCCGGTACTCAATGCCGCGACTGGCGAGGTCGAGTTTTCCGAATCGGCGATTAAAGTGCCATATGCTCAGGCCAAAGCACTTGGCGGTACGGTTAAACTATTGGGCTCGAACGATGTGAATGGCGCTTTGGTATTGAATTTAACCGGCGACGCGGCAATGGGGCAGATTGCGACCGCCTATTTGCCGGCACTGCAAACGCAGATTTCAGGGCAAAGTCAGTATCAAGCGCAGCTTAAAGTCGCGCCTAAGCAATTTGATCTATCGGTGAGTAGCGATTTACAGGGCGCTAAAGTTAATCTGCCAGCGCCGTTGGGCAAAAATGCCGCGCAAAGCCGGTCGCTGAATGTTAAAGCCAGCGGTGGGGCTTTGCAGCATCAGTTAACGTTTTCTTTAGGCCAATTATTATTCGGCAAAATGCAAAGTAAACAATCGAGTCCTAGCGCCGAACCGAAAGTGCAAATGGTGCTCGGTCTAGGCAGTGAAGTGAGGGCGTTACCAGAAAGTGGCGTAGTAGTGACTGGGCATTGGCCAGCGCTAGATGTTGAAGATTGGCTCGATTTTGTTGAAAAAATGCCGCACTCAGCGAGTGCCGCTAGCAATAGCTTGCCGGCAATTACAGTGAAAGAGCTGGGTTTTAAGCAAGTGAATGCATGGGGGCGCTTGTTTAATGGCGTCATCATCAGCGCTAAGCCTGCAGCAAAAAATTGGCAGGTTGATTTAGAGAGTAAAGAGTTGGCGGGCCGAATCCACTGGCAGGCCGGTAGTCGGCAGCTGAATGCCAAGCTGAGTAAGTTATGGCTGCCATTTTCGATGGAGTCACAGGCCGCACCGACCACTGTGCCGGGTTTAAGTGGGCCGGTGCAAAACAATGCATTGGACGAGCCAAGTGCTTGGCCGCAAATGACTTTAGATGTGGCTGATTTACGCTATGAGCAGATTGAATTGGGTCGGTTAAATGTATTAGCGGTACCGCAAGGCGCGGCGCTCAATATTGAGCAGTTACAGTTAAAAAACACCGACGGTGATTTAACATTAAATGGAATCTGGAAGCAAAAAGACGGTAAAAATCTGACTCAAGGGCAGGTGCAACTGACTTCAGCCAATTTGGGGCGATTATTGACTCGGTTTGGCTACCCAGAGGCGATGACGATGGCGCCGCTGCATTTTGGCGGCAATGTTGAATGGCAAGGCCCGCCTTGGTCTCCCAAACTCAATTCAATGCAAGGGCAGTTTAAAATTGACGTTGGTGCTGGGCAGTTCCTTAAAATTGATCCGGGCGCAGGACGGTTTTTGACGGTACTCAATTTGCAAGCGATTCCTCGGCGTTTAAAACTCGATTTTGAAGATTTAATTTCACAAGGCTTTGGCTTTGATCGAATCACCGGGGACGCCACGATGAATCAGGGCGTTGCCAAGACTAAAAACCTCACGATTGACGCGCCGTCGGCCAAAGTGCGTTTTAAAGGCGACGCCAATTTTGTCGCTGGGACGCAAGACATTGTGGTGCGCATCGTTCCTGCCGTCGGGGATGCGGTGGCTTTGGGCGTGGCGGCGATTAATCCGATTGCGGGTTTGGCGACTTTTGCCGCGCAGCGCTTGTTTGATCAAAATCCCTTGGGAGAGCTGGTTTCGTTTGAGTATCAAATCAGCGGTTCAATGCGTGATCCACAGGTTAAAAAATTAAACTAATGGGTATGTTGCTGTAGTTAATATTAGATGTGGCTTTTGTGGCTATACATGGCGAGGGTAATATGCAGTCAGTTCAAGTCTGTGCGATTCAAATGATTTCTGGCCCGGTGGTGGCTGACAATTTTACAGCGCGCCAAGCTGCTGATTGCACAGGCAGCACAGGCAGGTGCCAAGCTGGTGCTGTTGCCAGAATATTTTGCGATGATGGGGCAAACCGATCAAGACAAATTGGCAATACAAGAAACCTTTGGCGCTGGGGCGATCCAAGACTTTCTGGCCGCAGCGGCGCGCGAGCACGGCATTTATTTGGTGGCCGGTACGATCGCATTGCGCTCGGAGCATGCCGCAAAGGTTAAAAATAGTTGTCTGGTATTTGACCCGCTGGCGCGTGTATTGCGCGCTACGACAAAATTCATTTATTTGGTTTTGATAGTGGTACCGAGCAGTTTTGTGAAAGCAACACCATTAGCGCAGGCGATGCAGTGGTCGCGTTTGACACGCCATTTGGCCGCGTAGGTTTGGCAGTTTGTTATGATTTACGCTTTCCAGAGTTGTTTCGCCAAGTGGACGGTGTTGACATTTGGTTATTACCGGCGGCATTTACGGCAACGACCGGCCGCGCACATTGGGAAGTATTGCTGCGCGCGCGGGCGATTGAAAATCAATGCTTTGTCATTGCTGCCGATCAAGGTGGCGAACATCCCAGTGGTCGAACCACCTATGGGCATAGCATGATTATTGATCCTTGGGGGCAAGTGCTAAACTGCCTGGCCAGTGGTGATGGGCTGGTGTTGGCTGAATTAAAGGCCAGCCAGTTGCAGCGAGTTCGCAGTAGTTTGCCGGCTTTGTCGCATCGAGTATTGTCATTGCCGGCAAGCGACTAACCGGCACTCGATGGGCATGTTGTTTTCTTTGGTTTGAATTGCCGATCGGAAACAATGAAATTGTTCGTACTTTTTTTGGTCTTTGATGGACAATCGCGGTAACTCAATGTTGTAAAAGTGTGCAGGGTTGATTTTGATTGCAAGGCCTTGCCGACTTGGTGCTCCATACAACTTAAACACCCTAATTAAAAGTGAAATCCAATGACCGTTTTTGCCTTAGCTGAACAGCAATTACTAACCCCATTTAATTTGGATGAGGCGGCGCTCAGTCAAGTTTTTAGCGACATCATGACGCACAATATTGATTACGCCGATTTGTATTTTCAGTACAGCCGCTCTGAAGCGTGGAGTTTGGATGAAGGGATTGTAAAGTCAGGTAGCTTTAGCATTGACCAAGGTGTGGGCGTGCGGGCGATTCAAGGCGAAAAAACGGCGTTTGCCTATTCAGACGATATCAGCTTGCCCGCATTAACGCAGGCCGCTTATGCCACTCGGGCGATTGGTCGGCAAGGGGGTGAGGGTATTGCTCGCCATGTCACAAAACATAATGCACGTCAGCTTTATACCCCAACAGATCCTATTTCGAGTTTGAACGAAGCGGCCAAAGTGGCGATGTTGGAAAAATTGGAGCAATTGGCGCGCAGTCTCGATCCTCGCGTAGTGCAAGTGATGGCGAGCTTGGCAGGCGAGTATGAACTGGTGTATATCGCGCGTCACGATGGCCATCGTGCTGCGGATGTGCGCCCGATGGTGCGCTTGTCGATCAATGTCATTGTTGAAGCCAATGGTAAGCGTGAGCAAGGTAGTGCCCGGTGGTGGTGGCCGTTTTGATTATGGCTATTTCACCGACATGGTTTTGCTCGATTACGCCAAAAAAGCGGTTGATCAGGCGGTGCTCAATTTAGATGCTAGACCGGCTCCGGCGGGCGAGATGACGGTGGTGTTAGGGAATGGCTGGCCCGGCATTTTGCTGCACGAAGCGATGGTCATGGTTTAGAGGGTGACTTTAATCGCAAAGGCAGCTCGGCTTTTGCTGGCAAAATTGGTCAGCGTGTTGCGGCGCCAGGCGTAACGGTGGTCGATGACGGCACGATTGGTGATCGTCGTGGTTCGCTCAATGTCGATGATGAAGGCAATCCAACGCAGCGCACGGTGTTGATTGAAGACGGTATTTTACAAGGCTATCTGCAAGATAGTCTCAATGCTCGTTTGATGGGGCAGCCGGTAACGGGCAATGGCCGTCGTGAAAGCTACGCGCACATCACCATGCCGCGCATGACCAATACCTTGATGGAAAACGGCGATAAAGATCCGCAAGAAATTATTGCGTCGATTAAACGCGGTTTGTATGCGGTGAACTTCGGTGGTGGTCAGGTGGATATCACCAGCGGTAAATTTGTGTTTTCTGCGGCTGAAGCGTGGTGGGTTGAGGACGGGAAAATGCTGTATCCGGTGAAGGGCGCAACGCTGATTGGTAATGGTCCAGATGTACTGACTAAAGTGTCGATGCTGGGTAATGATTTGTCGCTCGATCCGGGTGTGGGAACGTGTGGCAAAGATGGGCAAAGCGTGCCTGTTGGCGTGGGACAACCCACGATGCGAATTGATGGCGGCTTAACGGTGGGTGGTACCGGGGGTTAAGATGGCATTGGTGATTCGAAAAATTGTCGCCGATGAATATCAGCGTGCCGCAGAGGTGGTGCAAACGACTTTTGCGCATTTGGCCGTGCAGTATCAGCCCCCTGCTGGGGTTGCAACGTTTGCCCGCTTGTCGACTGCCGATGAGATTGCCAGTCGCGATGCGCGGCACTCGATGACGTATGTGGCTTTGATTCAAGACGTGATTATTGGCGTATTGCAGGTGAGGTCATCACAACATATTGCCATGCTGTTTGTATTGCCGGAAATGCAAAGTCGCGGCGTTGGCCGCGCTTTATTGAAGGCTGCTGAGCAAGATGCGCCACTACAAACGGTGAGTGCTAGTGTCAATAGTGTGATGGCGTATATGCGCTACGGCTTTATGCCTTGTGGTGGTGACCAAGTTAGCCCATCAGGGATTCGTTTTGTACCGATGCAAAAAGGATGATGTTTTGATCTACTCCGCCACCTTTATTTTTGACACCAAGCAATTTGACGCTGAATTTCATCGGCTCGATCAGCAAATTGCTCAAGCGGCCAAAGAAACCGAGGGTTATTTGGGTGAAGAGGCTTGGCAAAATGTAGAGAGCGGTCGGCTTTGCAATGTGTATTATTGGCAGTCAGAAGCGGGCTTAAAGGCGTTAATGCAGCATCCGGCGCATTTGGAAGCCAAGCAGCGTTACGCGCAATGGCTGTCCGGTTATCAAGTTATTATTGCTCAGGTGGTTCGATCTTACGGTGACTCGTTAATCAGCCATCCTTGCGCAGTCAATCATGGTTAAAACACACTCAAAATTTCTTGGCAGGCTTCATTCATTTCATTAATTAAGTTGGTGTATTGCGGGTCACTGAGCTCGGAGGGGGCAAAGGCTTCGGACAAGTCTTGTTTGTTGATTTCGTCCAACCCGCCGGCAAATAAATTGGCCACATAAATCACGTCGGTGAGACGTCTTAATTGTGTGGTCGGTGGGCGAGGTAAATCAATGTCTCGGACTGCTTCGATGATTTCTTCTGGTAGCGATAAGGTGTCAAGCAGGACGGTACCAATGCTGTCATGCCATTGCGCGACTAAATATTCTACGGTTTTGGGTCTTTCGAGGAGCTCTGGGTTTCTACCGGCGCGATCGAGCATAAAGAAAGCACCCAAATCGTGAACCAGTCCGGCTAAAAAAGCGACTTCAGGATTGAGACGCGGCGCGAGGTGCTTGCAAAGTACTCGGGCAATGGCGGCAGTTTTGAGACTATGTTGCCACCAGAGGCGAGATTGCGCCTCAAAGGGCGCAAGCTGCGCTGAGCGTGATAGTTGATCCATCGCACAAGCCAGCGCTGCCGAACGTGCGACCCCCATTCCTAAGCGAATCACGGCATTTTCGATATTTACAATGGCGCGCCCAGAGGGGTTGTAGCTGGCAGAATTGGCTAGCTTAAGTAATTTGGTGGTGATGAGCGGGTCTTTTTCTACTTCGCTGGCAATTTTTTGCATTGAAGCATTGGGGTCTTTCATTGCAGCGCCAATTTGGATTGAGATATCAAAGCAAACTGGAAAAATCGTATTGCCATCGAGTTCTTTGGCAATGTCCTCTAGCATCGCGAGGTATTGATCTCTGAGCTCGGTTCTGGATTTGTTTTCAGTGGCTGTCATGGTCATGGCATGCTGAGGCTATTTGATGATGGTAGTGGTTTAAGAATAGTATCTATTTAACTGAGTATTGCCTTCGCTGTAAAATAATAAGCGCTTTCTGGCGCTAACAATGTCTTATTTACAGTCTTTTTTGCATAAACACCGTAAAATTGCGAATCTCGGCTTTATTAGGAAATATGCGTATGTCGCAAAATAAAATTATTCATGGGTTTCATGCAGTCACATCGCGCTTGCGGCGTTTTCCCGATTCTGTGCTGGAGGTTTACGTTAATAGTGAACGTAGCGACCCACGGATGAAAGACTTACTGAAAACCGTGAAATTACAAGATGTAAAACTGGTTCAAGTGGATGGTGCGCGTTTGGATGGTATTGCTGGCCATGTGCGTCATCAAGGTGTTGCGGCGCTGATTGATACTGAAAAAAGCTATTTGTCGATTGAAGATGTGTTGGATGATTTAGATGAGCCACCGTTTTTATTGATCTTAGATGGGATTACCGATCCGCATAATTTGGGCGCCTGCCTTCGGGTGGCCGATGCTATGGGCGTGCATGCGGTGATTGCACCGAAAGATAAATGTGTTGGCGTAACGGCGACCGTATCCAAAGTGGCGTGTGGTGCCGCTGAAGTCGTGCCGTATGTGATGGTGACGAATTTGGCGCGAACGATTCGCGACTAAAAAAGAGCGTGGTATTTGGGTGGTGGGTACTGCGGCTGATGGTCAGTGCGATTTGTTCCATTATGGGCAAACGGGCCCGATTGCGTGGGTGTTGGGTAATGAGGGTGAAGGCATGCGCCGTTTGACGCGTGAGCTTTGCGATAGTTTGGTATCGATTCCAATGTATGGTTCGGTCGAAAGTTTGAATGTGTCGGTAGCCGCAGGGATAGTCTTGTCTGAAAGCCGTCGTCAGCGCGTGATGGCCAAGTAAGCCATAGTCGCTGCGTTGGGTTTGAGTGTGCTTGACTGAAAGTTGGCATGATTAAATAGGTATTGCGATGTAGGCTTTGTTCAATAAGCGCTGCATTGCAATACCTATTTTTATTGGCGCTTAATTGGTAGGCGTAGATTGCGTGGGGATTTGTAAAATAAAGCTGGCTAATTGTTGGGCTGGCGAAGTATTGGTTTGGCTCCATGGGCCAAAAAATTGGCGTTGTAATGGTGGGTAGGCATGGAAGTTATGCGCTGGATACTGGTTGAGAAATTCGCTGGCAAGCTGCTGGAGCGCGATGCATTGTTGTTGCTGTGCACCCATTTGCTGGGCGAGCTCGGCAAGGAACTGCGCTTGATCAAGCGGATTGGGAGTGGGTAGGTTTGGGATGTTTTGCCAAAAGGCGGGGTTTTCTTGTGAGGGGTTGCCGGTCATGATTTGCCACGCGCGATGTGCAAAGCTGGCCGCGCCAAAGTCGCCAATATGCAGCCAACCATTGGCAATCGGGGCGAGTGCATCCAGTAAAGGGGCAGCACTTTGTAGTGCGGTTACCGAACCCGCTGCGGCGAAGATAAAACCGTGTTCAGCTGCTTGCAGTGCTGGCAGGGCGAGTAGTTCAATATCGGCGTGAAAAGTGTTGGGTGCCGCGTGTGGATTGGCTTGGACAAACATCATTGCCGATTGGGCGTTGGTTTTGTCGCAAAATTGATAGTCAATCGCCGCAAAATGCTTGAGACGATGTGCGAGCAGTGCTTGTAGGGGTTGTGGCGCGACGATGGTGTAATGCATTGTAGCTCCATTGGGCTGCCGTTATTGATTGGGCAGCCCGTGCGAGATTATTCGCCTTGGCAGTTGCTCAACAGCTTTTTCAAACTGTCGCCATCAATGATTTCAATTAAGCGATTTTGAACTTTGATAAAACCTTGGTCTTGAAATTTTGACAGAGTACGACTGACGGTTTCAAGTTTGAGTCCGAGGTAGCTACCGATTTCTTCACGCGTCATTCGCAAATGAAAGCTAGTTGATGAGTAGCCGCGCACGGCAAAGCGTTGTGATAGGTTGAGCAAAAAAGCTGCCAAGCGTTCTTCTGCTTTCATATTGCCTAATAGCAACATGACGCCATGATCGCGAACGATTTCGCGGCTCATTACTTTATATAAGTGGCGCTGCAAGAGTGGTACGTCACCGGCTAATTCTTCAATTTCACCAAACGGCAGTTCACATACTTCGCTGTCTTCGAGTGCAATGGCGTCGCAAGTATGAAAATCTGAACTAATGGCATCCATACCCATTAATTCGCCAGACATATGAAAGCCCGTGACTTGTTCTCGGCCATCCTCAGAAATTACACTGGCTTTAAAAAAAACCAACGCGGATGGCAAACAGTGATTTAAATGGTTCACCAGCACGGTAAAGGGCTTCGCCGCGTTTGATCGGTCGGGCTTGCGTGATAATGGCATCGAGCTCTTGCATTTCATCGGGGTTAAGCCCGATAGGGAGGCAAAGTTCACGCAAGCTGCAGTTAGAACATGATTGACGAAGGTGGCGAGGAGTCAGTTCGCGTATTTGAATATTTTGAATCATATAAGGCTCGATGTACGCTTGAATGATAATTTCAGCAGCTGTTGTAAAGCAAAATCAGCTATCTATAAAGAGGGATGTTGTATTTTATCTGATTTAGATCAAACTTTATTCTACTGGTCCATCTTATTCTGCGACCAAAGCAAAGTTACTGGGAAAGATCATGATCTCGAAAAAAATAAACATTACTACGCCAGCTATTGATTTCGATCGTGAGTTAATCGTGCGTTACGATGGCAAAGGCCCTCGCTATACCTCCTACCCAACCGCAGATCGATTTGTTGCTGGTCTTAGCCAAGAGGCGCATTCGGCTTGCCTAAGTCAGCGCATGCCTGGCGCATTGTCAATGCCTTTGTCATTGTACTTCCATTTGCCGTTCTGTAATACGATATGTTACTACTGCGGTTGTAATAAAAATTATTACTAAAGATCAGTCTAAAGCCGATGAATACCTCGATTATCTCACGCAAGAGGTAAAAATGTACGGTGATTTGTTGCCGAATCGACCTAAAGTAAGCCAGTTGCACTTAGGGGGCGGCACGCCGACCTTTTTGTCGCATGCTCAGCTGCAGCGTTTAATGGATGTGGTCAATACCCATTTTACTTTGCTGGAAAATGGCGAGTATTCAATTGAAATTGACCCGCGCAAAGTCGGTGAAGAAACGATTAAGCATTTGGCCAATCTTGGCTTTAATCGAATGAGTGTTGGCATCCAAGATTTTAATACCGAAGTGCAGGTTGCAGTCAATCGCGTGCAATCGGAAGCCGAAACACGCACCGTGATTGAAGCGGCTAGGATGTATGGTTTTCGCTCAGTCAGCGTTGATTTGATTTATGGTTTGCCGAAACAAACAGCGGCATCACTGGCGGAAACCATTGATCGCGTGCTGATGCTCAAGCCTGATCGTATTGCCCTATATAACTACGCGCATTTGCCCGAACGATTTATGCCACAACGTCGCATTAATGCCGATGAGTTGCCGTCGGCAGAGACGAAACTCGATATTTTACAAAATTCAATCGAGCAATTAACTCAGGCCGGTTATGTCTTAATTGGGATGGATCACTTTGCGCTGCCCAATGATGATTTGGCCGTCGCGCAGCGTCGTGGCCGCTTGCAGCGTAATTTCCAAGGATATTCAACGCATGCCGATTGTGATTTGCTGGCATTTGGCGTGTCTTCGATCGGTAAGGTTGGTGCGAACTACTACCAAAATGTAAAAACATTGGAAGCGTATTACGCCAAGCTAGCGCTAAATGAATTTCCGATTGAGCGTGGCTTGACCATGAACCGGGATGATGATGCGCTGCGCCGCGCGGTGATTCAGGCTTTAATGTGTCAGTTTGAGTTATTCTTTCAGACGTTTGAATCTGGCTATGTGATTGATTTTGTTGACTACTTTGCCGAAGAGCTTGAGCTGCTTAAGCCTTTTGTTGCAGATGGTTTGTTGGTGTTAGAGACGGATTCTATCGTGGTGACGCCTAAAGGGCGGATGTTGATTCGTTCGATTGCGATGGTGTTTGATGCGTATTTACGGACAAAAGCGACTCAAGCAAGGTATTCTCAGCTGATTTAATGGCTTGTGAAGTGGTATGCTTGAACTAGATTGGCTGGCGTTATTTTTAGCAGGTTTACTCGGTGGCGGTCACTGCGCAGGGATGTGCGGTGGTATTGTTGCAGCGTTTAGTGCCAATTTACCCAAAGGCCCAAGGTGGATGTACGACTTGGGCTTTAATTTTGGCCGCTTAGCAGGGTATGTCGCTGTAGGCGCAATATTGGGTGGCATTGCGAGCTTTACTGCCCTTAGTCAGCTGCAGGCATTAAAATCAATCTTATTTATTTTGGCCAATATATTGCTCATTGTTTTGGGTCTATATATTGCAGGTTGGTCGTTGTGGCTCACTCAAATTGAGAAAGTCGGACAGCCGCTGTGGCGGGCGATTCAACCGATTTTACGGCGTTTTTTACCGATACGTTCGGTGTGGCATACGCCTTTGATTGGTTTTTTATGGGGCTGGATTCCTTGTGGTCTGGTTTATACCGCCAGCTTGGCTGCGCTATCAACGGCATCAGCACTCAAGGGTGGGGTGGTCATGTTAGCGTTTGGTTTGGGGACGCTGCCGAATTTGTTGTTGATGGGCTTTTTTGCGGCACGCTTTATGCGGGTATTAAATTACCCTGGAGTTCGTCCTAGCTTTGGTTTGGTGATTGTGGTCTTTTGGGGTGTATCGACTATTGAGTTTGATTTGATTTGATTTGATTTGATTTTTGTCTAAAAAAGCGCCGCAGTGAGTGCGGCGCTTTTTTTATTTTCTACTGGACTGAGGCGTAAGGATGGTCGGTTTAGCTTGCGGGGCCATGTCAGGGTAATCTCGGCTGTAATGTAGGCCACGGCTTTCTTTTCTGGCCATGGCGCAACGAACGATAAGCTCGGCGGTAATCACCAGATTACGTAATTCAATTAAGTCGTTTGACACGCGGAAATTGCGATAAAACTCATGAATTTCGCTCTTGAGTAATTCAATCCGGTGCAGTGCGCGCTCAAAGTCGTTTGGTGGTGCGCACGATGCCAACGTAGTCCCACATAAAGCGTCGTAGCTCGTCCCAGTTGTGTGAAATCACCACTTCTTCGTCAGGGTCGGTGACGCGGCTTTCATCCCATTCGGCAACGTGAGGGAGGTTGCGAGGAGTTTTTGTTGCAAGATGTGCTCGGCTGCTGATTTGCCTAAAACCATGCATTCAAGCAAGGAATTTGACGCAAGTCGGTTGGCACCATGTAGACCAGTGCAGGCCACTTCACCCACGCCATAAAGTCCGGCCACGTCGGTTTGCCCGTTCAGATTGGTGACTAAGCCGCCGCACGTATAGTGCGCGGCGGGTACCACGGGAATTGGCTCTTTAGTGATGTCGATGCCCAGCTCAAGGCAGCGCAGGTAAATGTTGGGGAAGTGCTCTTTGACAAAGGCGGCGGGTTTATAGGAAATGTCTAAATAAACACAGTCAAAACCGCCTTTTTTCATTTCAAAGTCAATGGCGCGTGCCACGATGTCCCGAGGGGCTAATTCTGCCCGCTCATCGTGATTGGGCATAAATCGCGTGCCGTCCGGTAGGCGCAAGATGCCGCCTTCACCGCGCACGGCTTCGGTAATCAAAAAAGATTTAGCGTGGGGATGGTAGAGGCAGGTCGGGTGAAATTGAATGAATTCCATATTGGCCACGCTACAGCCCGCGCGCCAGCCCATGGCGATGCCGTCGCCAGTGGCCACGTCAGGATTGGTGGTGTACAGATAGACTTTGCCCGCACCGCCGGTGGCGAGTACGGTGTGCTGCGCAAGGATGGTTTCAACTTGATCGGTAGCTTTGTTGTAAACATAGGCGCCGATGCAGCGATTTTCACTGGTTTTATCCGTAATTAAATCGACGGCGATATGTTCTTCCAGTACGGTAATGTTTGGGTGTGCGGCTACTTTGATCGCCAACGTGTCAATCACTGCCGCGCCTGTAGCGTCGGCGGCATGAATGATTCGGCGGTGACTGTGGCCACCTTCTCTGGTGAGATGAAAGCCGTGGTAGCTGGTTTGACCTTCGTCGTCTTTGGTGAAGGGAACGCCCATTTCGATGAGCCAATCGATAGCTTCTTTAGAGTTTTCGATAATAAATCGAGTAGCGTCAAGATCACACAAGCCTGCGCCAGCCACTTGCGTGTCATTGATGTGTAGCTCGCTGCTGTCGGAGCCATCCAGTACGGCGGCGATGCCACCTTGCGCCCATCCGCTACCGCCATCGCGTAGCGCGCGTTTGGTAATGAGGCCGACTTTGAGTTGGCTTGCCAATTGAAGTGCGATGGTCATGCCACCGAGTCCGCTGCCCAGAATCAATACATCAAATGTGCGCATGGTGATTTATTTCGAAAAATGGATGGGCAAATATTAACAGAGCGCACGATCTCTGGCTTGGCTTACAACAATGTGGCTTGCAATTTTCAAGCCAAACCCAATATATCAAGGCTTAAATGTAATAAATGCAATTTTCTGTGGGAGTTTTTACCCTTGCTTAAAATCAGTGAGCGCGATTTAGATCATGAATTGGTCTTGCGGGCGCAAAATGGCGACCAGCGTGCTTTTGAACTGTTGGTTGTAAAGTATCAGCGACGTGTGGTGCGACTGTTATCGAGAATGATTCGTGATCAAAATGAAATCGAAGACGTAACCCAAGAGGCTTTTATTAAGGCCTATCGGGCTTTGCCGTCTTTTCGCGGTGAAAGTGCGTTTTATACGTGGCTGTATCGCATTGCGATTAATACCGCGAAAAACTACCTGTCGACCTTGGGTCGCCGGCCGATTTTGTCTGCAGAGTATGAAGATGAGGATGGCGATACTGTCGATGCGGCTGCATTAGTACCAGATTTTCATACGCCAGAGACTGAACTATCCAATAAGCAGATTGTCTCTACAGTCAATGAGGCGGTTGATGCTTTGCCTGATGAATTGCGCGAAGCGATTACTTTGCGTGAAATGGATGGGATGAGTTATGACGAAATCGCCTTGGCGATGGATTGTCCGATAGGTACCGTGCGTTCGCGTATCTTTCGCGCGCGGGAAGCGATTGCCAATCGCCTGCGTCCTTTGCTGGGCGATGTGGGCAAGGATAAACGCTGGTAGTCGGGCGTGGCGTATGGCGGCGGTTAAAGACAGGGGTTTGTAGTATGAGTGAAAAAATTTCAGCCTTAATGGATTGTGAAGTTGCGCCGCAAGATGTTGCAGCTGTAGTGGATGAGTTGCTCTCGTCGGCAGAGCAGCAAGAGGATTGGTGTCGTTGGCATTTGGCGCGAGATGCGATTGGGCAGCCGCATCTGTCGACGTCGTCTGAATTTATGCAAAAATTTTCTGCCAGATTGGCGCAAGAGCCGGTGGTGATTGCACCTCGTGCATTGCGCCCCAAGAAAGCGCCATGGCTGCAATTGGCCGCGCTGGCATCGGTGGCGTTTGTGGGTTTGGTGGTGTGGCAGTACTCCTTACCAAGCGCTTTGCCTGTTGATGTGATGGCGCAGCAAAAACCGATTGAATTAAAGTCTGCAGAAATTAGCCCTTATTTGGTTGCGCATCGGGACGGCTTTTCAAATCCTTTAGCCTCTGAGCAATTTGCTCAAGCGCATTTTGAAGTTGGAGAGCAGCATTGATGGTGGCGAAAGCGTATTGCCGGATTGTGGTCATATTGGGGTGTTTGTGTGCCTTTAGCGCGCAAGCCACGCCTTTAGATAAAGCTGAGGCGCAGCGGGTGTTGGCGCGCTCGGCATCGGCCGCCGAGGCGGTGAGCTATACGGGCAATTATATTTATCAATCAGGCGAGAATATTGCCAACTATAAAATCAGTCATGCGATCGAGAATGGCGTGGCCGCAGAACATCGTGAACTATTAGACGGTGAGCCGCGTGAGTATTTACGAGTGGGTGATAAAGTCAGTATGTATCCGGCGCAAGGCTATGCTGTGCAACTGGATCGTCGCTATACCTCTAAATTATTTCCAAATCATTTGCCTGATGATGTAAGCGAGTTGCTGCATTCTTATGGGGTTTCTAAAGTAGGGCGTGAGCGGGTTGTCGGTCGAGAGACGACGATTTATCAGCTTGATCCATTGGATGCTTACCGTTATCCGCAGCGTTTTTGGGTGGATGATGAGAGTGGTTTGATTTTGAAATGGTTGATGATGGGTATGCGCCAAGAAATGGTGCAGTCGTTTAGCTTTACTCAAATTCAGGTTGGCGGCAAAATCAATCAAAAATTGCTAAAGCCCATTTATCCGCTGCGTAGTGTGCAGGTGAATGACGGTGCAGTGCTGGATCTTGCCGAAGATAAAAAATGGCGCATTAAGCCGACTGTACCGGGTTTTAAGCTGATCAAAAAAAGCACTCGAAGCTTGCCGCATAAATCACGCGAAGTGGTGCACTACTTATTTAGTGATGGGGCAGTAACGTTGTCGGTGTTTGTTGAGCCGATGAATGCCAGTATTCCCCTTGGGTTGGCGCATCAAGGTGCGATTCATTTGTATGCGCGGCAAGTTGATCAATATTTATTGAGCTGCTTGGGTGAAGTGCCTGCCGTGACGGTGGAGCGTTTTGCGAAAGCGTATACGCTGCGTTGAATTAATGAATAAGGTTTAATCTCAGAATGATAATCACAGAGGCGCAAGTTGAGCGCTGTGAAGGTGGCCAGGCATGGGTCAAAATCCGGCCTCGTAGTCCTTGTGGCAATTGCCATCCAAAGTATGGCTGCAAGTCTGTGGCGATTACGCGCTTGTTTGGGCAGGGGCAAGAGAGCTATCCGGTGCAAAATCAATTGGGGGCGAAGGCCAGCGATTGGGTAAAAGTGGCGGTGAATGACGGAGTGTTGCTGCAAAGTGCGCTGTGGGGTTATGGCTTGCCTTTGTTGTTGTTGCTGTTGGGTGCTGCATTGGCTTTGTTGGTTGCGCCAGCGGCTTGGTCTGAGTTGGCGTCCTTATTGGGTGCTGCTCTGGGTTTTGTTGTTGCGTTTGTAGTGCTGCGTTGGCGTAATGCCAAAATGCAAGCATTTCAGCCGCGAGTGATCGAAATTATGTCAGCCACATCAGGCTCGACGATGTGCGCGGGACGGCAATGATGGTTGTTTTTTCTGGTTCGCATTGGGCGCAGTAGCGCGCGTAAAGGGTTTATGAAATTAAAATTATATGGCCGCGCCTATTGCAGCCTATGTACACAGATGCAAGCGCAGTTGTTGGCGCAAGCGGCTGGACGATTTGAGCTTGAGTGGATTGATATCGATGATATTGATGAATTAGAGGCAAAATACGGTGAGTGGGTGCCGGTTTTGCTTGATTCTGATGGTGTTGAAATCTGTCATTACCACCTTGATCAACAGGCTTTGGATGCTAGCCTGGCAAAAATCAGTTAAAATGGGCGGTTATCGCTAGTATGGGCACGCGCAGCGTGCCTTTTTCTATTCGCAAATTGTGTAACAGCTTAGTGGCTGCGGGACTCATGGATCACATTCGTAATTTCTCTATTATCGCGCACATCGACCACGGTAAAAGTACCTTGGCTGATCGTTTTATTCAATTTTGTGGTGGCTTGGAAATGCGTGAAATGAGCGCCCAAGTCCTTGATTCCATGGATATTGAAAAAGAGCGTGGCATTACCATTAAAGCGCAAACTGCCGCTTTAAAATACAAAGCACGTGACGGCAAAATATACAATCTCAATTTGATTGATACCCCAGGTCACGTTGACTTTAGCTATGAAGTGAGCCGGTCGCTGGCCGCCTGTGAAGGTGCGTTGTTGGTGGTTGATGCCTCGCAAGGGGTTGAGGCACAAACCGTTGCTAACTGCTACACCGCGCTTGAACTCGGTGTTGAAGTGCGTACGGTCTTAAATAAAATTGATTTGCCTGCTGCCGATCCAGATCGAGTGGCGCAAGAAGTCGAAGACATTATTGGTATTGAAGCGGTAAATGCGGTTCATGCTTCGGCCAAGTCGGGTATTGGTATCGAAGACATTCTGGAAGAGGTTGTTAACAAGATACCCTGTCCAAAAGGCGATCCAGATGGTCCATTAAAAGCGCTAATTATTGACTCGTGGTTTGATAATTATGTTGGCGTGATTATGTTAGTGCGCGTGATTGATGGCGAAATTCGTCCGAAAGACAAAATTTTATTTATGTCGACTAAAGCGCAGCATTTGTGTGAACAGGTTGGGGTGTTTACGCCTAAATCAGTACAACGCGATGCGCTTCGTGCTGGTGAAGTTGGCTTTATCATTGCTGGGATTAAAGAAATTGCCAGCGCTAAAGTGGGGGATACCATCACTACGGTTAAAAATCCTGCCGCTGCTGCTTTGCCAGGCTTTAAAGATGTTAAGTCACAAGTTTTTGCCGGGCTTTATCCGGTAGAAAGCCATGACTATGAAAAGCTGCGTGATAGTTTAGAAAAACTTCAGCTCAATGATGCATCCTTGCATTATGAGCCTGAGGTTTCGCAAGCCTTGGGCTTTGGTTTCCGTTGTGGCTTCTTAGGGCTCTTGCATTTAGAAATTGTGCAAGAACGCTTAGAGCGCGAATTTGATATGGATTTGATTACGACGGCACCAAGCGTGGTTTTTGAGTTGGTACTCAAAGGCGGCGAAGTGGTACAAATCGAAAATCCATCCAAGCTGCCAGACCCGTCAAAATACGATGAAGTCCGTGAGCCGATTATTACTGCTACGATTTTAGTGCCGCAAGATTATGTCGGCCCCGTGATGACTTTGTGTAATCAAAAACGCGGTATGCAAATCAATATGCAGTATATGGGTCGTCAAGTGATGTTGACCTATGAAATGCCAATGGCCGAAGTGGTGATGGATTTCTTTGATAAGCTCAAATCAGTGAGTCGTGGTTATGCCTCGCTCGATTATGACTTTAAAGAATTCCGCGTTGGCGATTTAGTGAAGTTGGATGTTTTGGTTAATAGCGAGCGCGTTGATGCACTGAGTTTGATCGTTCACCGCAGTACTAGCCAATATCGTGGTCGTGAATTGGTTTCGAAAATGCGTGAGTTAATTCCACGGCAAATGTTTGATATTGCAATTCAGGCGGCAATTGGTAGTCATATTATTGCGCGTGAAACGGTTAAAGCGGTACGAAAAGACGTATTGGCTAAATGTTATGGTGGCGATGTGTCACGAAAACGTAAATTGCTAGATAAACAAAAGGCCGGAAAAAAACGCATGAAGCAAGTAGGGAATGTGGAAATTCCACAAGAAGCCTTCTTAGCAATTTTACAAGTTAGCGACAAATAAACACTCCACTTCGTTAAAAGGAACAGTCAATGAATTGGCTCGTAATTGGTATTCTTTCTTTGGTGTTAGGCCCGATTTTAATTATGGCAGGGGCCAAGCACGAACGAAAAAATAATGAACCACCTCAGTTGGTGCAATACGGCTATTTATTGGCTGTTGTTGGCTTGTTTATTTTGTTGGTGCAGTTTTTTTAGTATTAGTGCCGCCATGTTGATTTTTGTTGCTCTGACCGGTGTGGTCTGGGCAATGGATAAATTTGTTTGGGGAAAAAACACGCGGCGATAAACAAATCGCTGATTGGGTTGAGTACGCGCGTGGATTTTTTCCGGTTATTTTGGCGGTATTTGTATTGCGCTCGTTTATTGTTGAGCCGTTTCAAAATTCCATCTTCTTCTATGCGTCCAGGATTGGTCGTCGGTGATTTTATTTTAGTGAATAAATTCTCTTACGGACTGCGCTTGCCGATCTTGAATAAAGTGATCGTGCCAGTAGGTGAGCCTGAACGCGGTGATGTGATGGTGTTTGATTATCCAGATAATCCGAAAATTCAATATATTAAGCGGGTTATTGGTTTACCCGGTGATGTAATTGAATATCACGGAAAAAAACTCACGGTTAATGGCAAGCCCGTAAATACGACGGCAGAAGGTGAGCACCAATACGTTGAAAATGGCGTGTATTTGGTCAATAACCAACAATTTGTTGAGCAACTCGGCCAGAAGCAATATAAAACATTAAATATGGCCGAAGTGCCGGCGCTCAATTTACGTGAAGTGGGTGATTTCCCGTTTAGAGAAAATTGTAGCTACGATGATTCAGGCTTTAAATGTACGGTGCCTCAGGGCCAGTACTTTATGATGGGTGACAATCGGGATCATAGCGCTGATAGCCGTTATTGGGGTTTTGTTCCTAGCGAAAATATTGTGGGTAAAGCGTTTTTTGTTTGGATGAATTTCAAACATTTTGATCGTATTGGTACTGCTATTAAATAGGGGTGTGGCAATGAAAAAGCAATTAGGGCTATCTTTTTTTGGTTTTATTATTGTCGCAATGGCAGTGGCTATGGCATTGATTGTCGGCTTTAAAGTTGTGCCAACGTATACCCAGTTTTTCTCGATACAAAATACGGTCCAGAAGTTAGCAAAAAGTAGTGCCGGACAAAGTCCAGACGCGATTCGTGAATCTTTTGATAAAGATGCCGCAATCGGTTACATCACGGATGTGACGGGTAAAGATTTATCGATCACCCAAGTGGGTGGAGTGACAACAATCGCAGCCAACTATGAAAAGGTTGTACCTTTAGTCGCCAATGTGAGTCTTTTGTTTGATTTTCAAATTGAGCAGTCTTCCGGCACGAGTGCTCAATAATTTGAGGGATATTTAATTTGTCAGTCGTCTTACCCGCCGAGCGTTTGCAAAAAACGCTCGGTTATGTTTTTTCTGAACCTAAGCTGCTAAAGCAAGCTTTAACGCATCGTAGTTTCTCATCGAAACACAATGAACGGCTTGAGTTTGTTGGCGATGGTATTTTGAACTCAATTGTGGCTCGCAGCCTGTATTTTGCATTCCCACAATTGAGCGAGGGCGATTTGTCGCGCTTGCGTGCGCATTTTGTTCGACAAGAATCATTGGCGGTGATTGCCAGTGAATTGCAGCTGGGTGATTACCTTTCGCTAGGCGAAGGGGAGCTCAAAAGCGGTGGTCATCGTCGTCCGAGTATTTTGGCAGATGCACTGGAAGCGATTTTGGGCGCGATTTGGCTTGATGGCGGCTTTGCCGCTGTAGAAGCCGTATTGAATCAGCTATTTGCTGCGCGTATTGCGGCGGTTAATCCTGAAGAAGCAATGAAAGATCCAAAAACTTCATTGCAAGAGTGGTTGCAAGCTCGCAAAGTTGAATTACCTAACTACGTGATTGAACGGCAGCAGGGTGATTCACCTGACCAAATTTTTGAAGTAAGTTGCACCATTGCTGAATTAAAAGTCAGCGCAAAAGCAGAAGGTACTAGCCGGCGAGCCGCAGAGCAGCTTGCTGCTGGCGCAGTACTCCATCAATTGCGTGAGCAATTTCCAGGCAAAAAGGTTGTACGAAAATGAATGAACTAATTAATGAAGAAAATGCAGTAAGCGATGGTTTTCGCTGTGGTTTTGTTGCCATTGTTGGTCAACCTAATGTTGGTAAGTCAACGTTAATGAATCATTTGATTGGTCAAAAATTAAGTATTACGTCGCGTAAGGCACAAACTACCCGTCATCGTATTACTGGGATTTTAACCTCTGAGACTGCGCAGTTTGTTTTTGTGGATACGCCAGGGTTTCAAAAGCGGTTTAGAAATGCGCTCAATCAAGCGATGAATCGTAGTGTAACGACAACGTTAGCCGATGTTGACGCGATTTTATTTGTGGTTGAAGCTGGGCGTTTTGGTCCTGCAGATCAAGCGGTACTTGAGTTATTGCCTAAAGATCGTCCGGTTGTTTTGGTGATTAATAAAGTCGATATGCTGCCCAATAAATCGGCGTTATTCCCGTTTATTGAAGAAGTTGCTCAGAGTTTTAACTTTGCCGCAATTGTGCCAGTATCGGCCCAAAAAGGCTTGAAATTAGATGTCTTGGTGTCGGCGATCGAACCGTTGCTACCAGAGTCAGTGCCGATGTTTGGTGAAGATCAGATTACCGACCGTAACGAGCGATTTTTAGCTTCGGAAATTATTCGTGAGAAAATTTTCCGCATGATGGGCGAGGAATTGCCCTATGTAATGGCGGTAGAAATCGAAAAATTCGAAGAAGAAACACTGGCTGATGGCCGTGAATTACGTCGAATTTATGCAGCGATTTTGGTGGATAGAGAAAATCAAAAGCCGATTTTGATTGGTAAAAATGGCACCAAATTAAAGAAAATCGCTACCGATGCCCGTATAGATATGGAAAAATTGTTTGATGCCAAAGTGCATTTAGAGGTTTGGGTCAAAGTAAAAAGTGGTTGGGCTGACGACACCCGTTTGGTGCGTCAATTCGGTTACGAATAAAGTATGACGCGTTCGTCAAGTAAGCTGCGGATTAATTTGCAGCCTGCTTTTGTTTTGCACCAGTATGCGTATCGTGAAACGAGCCGCTTGCTGGATGTGTTTTCTCGAGATCATGGTCGTGTAACGCTCTACGCACGTGGCGTGCAGCGACCAGGGTCGCAAATTCGCAGTGTTTTGCTGGGTTTTCAACCCTTGTTGTTGTCGTGGTTTGGGGGCGGGGATTTAAAAACACTGCATGCTGCACAATGGCAGCCTGGCTTGCCCCAGTTAAGCGGCTTGCCGCTGTTGTGTGTGTTTTTATATGAACGAGCTGTTGCAGCGTTTATGTCCTAAAGAAGAGGCTAATCCCGCCTTATTTACCGCTTATTTTTCTGCAATTCAAGCTTTAGGCAAACTCGGTGCGGATCAGCGTGCGGTTGAACCTATTTTACGCTTATTTGAACGCCAATTACTCGATAGTCTGGGGTATGGCATTGATTGGCTGCGTATCGCCCGATCTGATCAACCGCTCAATCTGCTTGAACGATATGAGTTTGAATATGGCGTCGGTTTAGTGCCTAGCCAAAGCGCAGTAGCTTGTCCTGCGCCGTTAATTTTGGCATTTGCTGCGGGAGATTTTACTGATCTGCAGGTTTTGCCATGGGCCAAAATGTGGATGCGACAATCGATTGCAGCAGTGTTGGGTGATTCCGTATTGCACACGCGACAATTGCTGATTGATTTGCAGAAGTTATAATAGGGTATGCTTTACTAGCGCATGCTATTGTTATGTTGCTGGCTTATACCTTAATTAATAGGATTAATTTGCACATGTCTCGTTCTATTTTACTCGGTGTTAATATTGACCATGTTGCAACGGTACGTAATGCCCGTGGTACGCTCTATCCACAACCTGTGTTGGCGGCGCAGCTCGCCGAGCAAGCAGGTGCTGATTTAATTACCTTGCATCTACGTGAAGATCGTCGACATATTCGTGATGAAGACGTCCGTTTGGTGCGTGCGGTATTGCAAACGCGTATGAATTTAGAAATGGCATTAACCGAAGAAATGCTGGCGCATGCGCTAGACATTCAGCCGCAAGACGTTTGCTTGGTGCCTGAGCATCGTGCTGAAGTGACTACCGAAGGTGGACTTGATGTATTAGCTAATCCAGCGCATTGCGGTCGATATATTCAAACATTACAAGACGCAGGGATTCGCACTTCAATTTTTATTGATCCGGATTACGCGCAAATTAAAATGGCCCATGAATTGGGCGCACCAGTGATTGAGATTCATACTGGGCGTTATGCTGATGCTAAAAATAGGGCTGAGCAACAGTCTGAATTAGAGCGCGTTAAACAAGCGGCAGCTTATGCTGCCTCTTTAGGTTTGGTGGTTAATGCTGGGCATGGTTTGCATTATCATAATGTACAAGCCATTGCCGCCATTGCCGAAATCGAAGAACTAAATATTGGACATGCTTTAATTTCGCATTCAATTTTTGTCGGTTTAAAAACCGCAATTGTCGAAATGAAAGCATTAATGCAGGCTGCTCGTTGTAGTTAGTTGTGCGCCTGAGGGCACCTAGCTGAGTCTTTCGGTGATCAGTTTTACCTTAGTTGTTCATACTTGAGGGAATAGCCATGATTAGTATTTCACACGAAGCTAAATATACGCATGCAGTGGTATTTGAACAATTTACCCTGCAAGACTATAAAGAGTTCGAAGATAATGTCTTATATGATATTCGTTTTCATGGGGCAGCCCGGCTTTTGCTCGATTTGAGATTAATGGATGGCTATACCATCGATATGGCATTAGAGGAAATTCGATTTTCAAAGCAAAATCGTCAAAATTTTGATCGAGTGGCCGTGGTCAGTGATGATCAATGGGTGGTTTGGTCTGTTTGGTTAAATCAAGTTATTTCTGAGTCTGAAATAAAAGTATTTGCCGATATTGTGAGCGCACAGCAGTGGCTTGAAGATGTGAATATTGCCGCCTAAATGTCGTATTTTATGTTGACGACAAAACATGCAGTTTGGATATAAATATGCTCGATCGAATTAGCTCTCTTTTTTCTCGTGAAAAATCGCCGCTAGCAAACCAAAAGTCTGCGCAGCAGTGGTGTAAACAAATATTGCAATTAGATCCGGCATCTCGTTGCAATAAAGTGCATGAGTTAGTTACAGATTTTATTGCGGCAGCGGACAAAGCTTCATTTGAACGCTTGCAAGCTTTGATGCTGGTTGATGAACAAATACAAGAGGCATTTGACGCGGTTTGTTATCAATATATATCTAATCCGCGCATGTCTAAAGAAATGGAGCAGCAGCTCTGGAAATCTGTAGTGAGTTTTTCTACGGATATGGTGGATGCTTATCAACGATTTGTACAAGCCGATGGCAGCGAGAGCCAGCAACAATCATTTGATCCTTTGATGCCGGTTGTTTTGGCGCGCAGCTTGCGTTATCTCGCCATTCAAGCTAAATGGCATTACTTCCGTTTTGAAAAAGTACCGCCAAAATTATGGCTGCAAGCGCATCAGTTATATCGTTTATCTGAAATCGGCGGTTTTGACTGCAATTCATTCGCACTTTATCCAAGCAGTAAGGACGAGGTGTCATCATGTGCGGATGAATATATTCAAATGCTCATGCTCAATACCTTATCAAATAATAATTTATCAGTGCGTCAAATTGACATGATTGATGGCTGGCTTGAGCAATGGTCTAAATTCATTCAGATCGGCCGAAAATATCAAGATACGCAGCATCATTTCTGTATCAATTTGCAAGAGTCGCAAGGTCCGCAAAAAATTAATAACGATTTATTGGGTGAGCCCTATCGTTATTGGGGATTGAACGATTTAATCGGGCATATTCAAGAGACATTGGGCAAGCTAATGACTGGCTCTAGTTATGCCTCTTTGGGTTTGAACTCCGATTCGCGTGGATCAGCGGTGAGTGATTTACTCAAACACCTGGATGTATTTTGGACCATGTGTATGCGTAACAGTCAGGTGAAACGCAGCGCTAGACAAAAGGTGACGAAATCCGCTGACGTGATTTATGGTTTGGATCGTATTTGTCGGTACGTTAAATTAGATAACGATAAATTTAATCGACAAGGTGCAGATGCTAAAGACACAGTAGATTACGATGAAATCATGGATATGCGTTTATATGGATTTGTTTCTTCAAGAACCAAAGAAAAACTAGCCGCCAATCCATATAGTTTTACTAGTAATGCCAAGCAAGAAGTCGATTGGCATAGCTGGTCTATAGATAATGAAAGCGCTGACGGTTTTGGCGCTACATTACGGTTTTCTGAAAACGAATGGATACGGCCTAGTTTATTGTTAGCCTCGCGTGAAAATAATGAAGCGAACTGGCGAATTGGTATTTTGCGTCGAATAGCACGCTTGAGTGATGACGAAGTTTCTGTTGGCGTACAAGTTATTAGCGTCACACCGGTGATGGTTGGGATGAAGTCAGAACAAAAAGATCGAGTTGAAACAATTACCGTAGCCGATTTGAATTTTACTGCCGGACTTGAATTGCCCAATGTTCGAACTGCACTGTATGTCGCGCATCAGTTAAATGGAAATAGCGTCAATACTTTGATTATGAATTTAGCTGATTATGGCGTAGATAAAGTTTATCAAGTAAATGCACGCGATAAGAAGTTTTCGGTTAGTTTAGGGTCAGTGTTAGAAAAAGGGGTTGATTGGGCTTGGGTCACAGTGAATGTGTTGCGGCAAGCATAATGAATGCAACTGAATACGGTACATAAAAAATGGCGTGAATCTCACGCCATTTTTTATGGGTCAATTAATGCCGTATTGCTGATTTTGGGCGGAATGATTTTACAATTGCAGGGTCTGTTTCTATGTATGGACCGTCAAGCAATTGAATGCAATATGGAATAGCAGAGAAAATGCCCGGCACGAGTGTTTTGGCCTTGGTCGTTTTTTAAGCCTTCTAATGTTTCTTTGATCGATTTGGGTTGCCCTGGCAAGTTTAAAATTAAACTATTACCGCGAATGACGGCAGTTTGTCGTGACAAAATGGCGGTCGGTACAAAATGCAAACTAATCTGCCGCATTTGCTCGCCAAACCCAGGCATTTCTTTATCCATTACTGCACGCGTTGCTTCAGGCGTGACATCGCGTTTAGCGGGGCCGGTACCGCCTGTAGTGAGGACGAGTTGGCAAGCGGCGATATCAACCAGTTCGACTAAGGTTTGCTCGATCAGCGATTGCTCATCAGCAATGAGGCGCGTTTCTAGTGTGAATGGCGTAGTGAGTACTTGCGCTAGCCACTCACCAAGTGCCGGGATGCCTTGGTCTGCATAAATACCGCTGCTGGCTCGATCAGAGATAGAAACAAGCCCAATTTTTAATGCAGAATTCATATTGAAATACTCAAAGTAAAGCTTGATGCCGTGCGGTTTAATTGAAGAGCAGTAAAGTCGCAAACGCTAAATTGCGCCAAACCGGTTGAATCTGCTCCGGCCGCATGGCTAATGGCAATAACGTGAGCGCCTGCTGCATGTGCTGAACGAATTCCCGCTGGCGCATCTTCAAATGCGATGCAATCACGAGCATCAAGTTGTAGTAATGCAGCGCCTTGTAAGTAGGGTGCTGGATTGGGTTTGCCCAAAGTTACATCTTCTGCGCCAATTAAGTGTTTGGGCGTCGGTAGGCCTACAAAAGCCAGTTTTGCCAGCGCCAGTTCACGTGGCGCCGAGGTGACCACGGCCCATTGATCGAGATCGAGTGACTCAAGAAAATTCTTCGCGCCAGCGATCGCTACCGAGCCATCTAGGCTTAGTAGTTCTTCAGCAATCAACTGCGCTGTTTCTGCTTGAGCATCTAGATGGGGTGCAACGAGGGCAATGGTTTCTTCGCCACGTCGACCATGCATGACTTTTAAAATGGTGGAGAAATCGATTTGATGACGTTCAGCCCAATTGCGCCAGATTTTTTCAATGCAAAGCGTTGAGTCAACCAAAGTGCCATCCATATCAAACAAAAAACCGTGAGCGCAAAGCCTCGGAGCTGAATCGGGGTGCATAAATTAATCCTTGGTCGGGGCTTCTTCTTCGGGGTCTTGGTATCCGGTAGCCGGCTCTTTGATGAAAGTTTTCATCAACTGAAATAATTCTCGGAAAGCTTTTGGCGGTACGTGCTTGCCTGCTTCTTGTTGTTGGCGCTCTTTGAGTGAATTGCGGATCAGTTGGCGTAGGTGCTGAATGTCAACTTCAGGATAGTCGGCGATAAAGGTTTCAACGGTTTTTACATCGGTGAGCATTTTTTCGCGTAAACGCTCAATTTGGTGCAGCCAAATATTGTGCGTGTTTGAAATGCCTTTTTGCGCATCAAGAAACGCATAAATTGGGGCTGGATCGATATTTCGCATCAATTTGCCGATATACTGCTTCTGACGTGCAGTGGCACCATTGGCCGTGATTTTCCGACCTTCTTTGACTGCATCCAAAATGTTCTCTGGCAGGTTCAAAAGGGCGAGTTGTTTTGGCGTATATTGCAGCAAAGTCGCGCCTAATTCTTGCAACGCAATGGCGTCGCGCTTGGCTTGTGACTTGCTGATGATGCCAACGGGCTCATCGCTGTCGTATTGATTTAGGTTGGTCATGGTGTCAAGTACTTGTGCAAAAGCAGTATGATACCAAACGAAACCCTGTTACTGATTGTTCTTCTGGGAAAACTTCTGTGTCTGAATTTAGTTTTAGTGAACAAAACCTGCGTGATTTAGCCGCGCAAGTGTTACAAGAGGCGCAAAAACAAGGCGCAACCGCTTGTGACGTTGAGGTTTCCGAAGGCGCGGGCCAAAATGTATCGACTCGTTTGGACGAAATCGAAACGATTGAATACAACCGAGATAAAGGTGTGAATGTTACCGTTTATCTGGGGCAGCAAAAAAGCGCATGCCAGCAGTAGCGATTTTTCTAGCGCTGCATTAGCTGAAACGGTCAATAAAGCGTTAAGCATTGCCAAATACACTGCTGCCGATGAATTTGCCGGTCAGGCCGATCCGGCGCGCTTGTGTACGCACTTTCCTGATTTGGACTTATATCACCCTTGGCCTTTATCCGTCGAAGGCGCGATTGAGTTGGCGCGAGAGTGTGAAGCAGCCGCTCGCGGAGTGGATACGCGAATAAATAATTCCGATGGCGCCACGGTATCGACGTCTGGCTCGCGCTGGGTGTACGCCAATTCCTTGGGTTTTATGGGCACGGGTACCAGTACGCGCTACAGTATTTCTGCGGCAGTGATTGCCGAAGATGAAAGCGCCATGCAGCGCGATTACTGGTATAGCTCGGCGCGCGCCGAAACCGATTTAGATTCGGCCAAGAAAATTGGTCAACGTGCCGGTGAGCGCACGATTCGCCGATTGGGCGCACGTCGGCTAAAAACTGGCGAATACCCCGTGCTGTTTGAGGCACCCGTGGCCAGCTCTTTGATCGGACATTGGATTGCAGCGGTGAGTGGTGCAAGTTTGTATCGAAAATCGAGCTTTTTGGTCGATAGCCTAGGCAAATCGGTGTTTTCGCCGTGCGTTACGATCACTGAAGATCCATTTTTAAAGCGCGGCTTTGCCAGCGGGGCTTTTGATGCCGAAGGCGTGGCCACCGTGGCGCGTACGGTGGTGGATGTCGGTGTGCAGCAAGGGTATTTCCTTGGTAGCTATTCAGCGCGAAAGCTAGGGATGGATACCACGGGTAATGCCGGCGGCCCACATAATCTCTTGGTGGCACCCACCATCGATGCGGCCAGTCTATTGGGCTTGATGGGAACGGGCTTATTGGTGACCGAATTACTGGGGCATGGCACCAATATGGTCACGGGGATTATTCGCGTGGCGCGGCTGGGTTTTGGGTTGAGAATGGCGTGATTCAATATCCGGTTGAAGAAATCACCATTGCCGGTAATTTGCGCGAGATGTATCAGCAAATTATTGCCGTGGGAGATGACGGTTTGCGCTCAAGTAGTCGCCATGTTGGCTCGATTTTGATCGAAAAAATGACCGTGGCCGGTGAATGACCTCACAGCTTCCCGCTTATTGGCAACAAGCCTGCGTGCATTTAGCGGCGCAAGATACAGTGTGGCCAAGCTCATTGCGGCGCATCCTGCGGCTAGCCTGCAAAGCCGAGGGGATGTTTTTCATACCTTGGCCAGAGCGATTGTTGGGCAACAAATCTCGGTTAAAGCCGCTGATACAGTCTGGGCAAGATTCTGTGCGGCGCTGGGGGATGTATCAAGCGCCGCCGTGTTGCAGCAAGATCCAGAGGCACTACGCGCCTGTGGCTTGTCGGCCAGAAAGGTGGAATACCTCTGCGATTTGGCCGCGCAGCAGCATCAAGCGGGGCGCTTAGACCCGAGTTTGTGGGTGGACTGGGATGATGAAGCGATTATTCAAGCATTGATCGCCATCCGCGGAATAGGGCGCTGGTCGGCGGAGATGTTTTTATTGTTTTATTTATTGCGCCCCAATGTTTTGCCGCTGGCGGATATCGGTTTGGTCAAAGCCATTGCACTGCATTACCACGCAGGTGAGCGTTTGCCGCGTGCGGCGTTGATTGAGCTTGCCGCAGTGTGGCAGCCGTGGTGTAGTGTGGCCACGTGGTATCTGTGGCGCAGTTTAGACCCAGTTCCGGTCGAATATTAATGCTGTTCTTTGATAAGAAATGATATGACTCAATTAACGCAAGACCCGTTTGCTACATGGCATGAGTTGGCACAAAAAACGCAAGAAATGTGGCTCGATTCCGCCTTTGTCTTTTCACAGCGCACGCAAATGCTCGCGCAAGCGGGGATGAATCCGAATGCGGCCGAACAAGCTGAAATGACGCAGATGGGGATGGAAAAACTCGAAGCGGTGGGTGAATCTTCTGTCGCTGCTTTGCAGCAAATCGGGGCTATGCAGCAAGCCTTGTGGGCCAAGGCTTTGCAGCAAAATCAAGCGGCCATTGCCTTGGTGACCGCCAGTATGGCTTCGCCGCAAGCTGCACTAGCGGCACAGCAACAATATTCTTATCAGTTGCTCAGTCCTGAGCTACTCACGCAAGCCAGCGCCGATATGGCGCATGCCATTCTGCATCCAGTGCATAAACGCACCACTGAAAATGCAGAACGGTTGCGGGAAGAGAACGATTAATTACAATGTTTTGAGCTTGCCATGAAATTGTGACAAGCTTGAATAGCCTTTCTTTTCCATGATTTCGCTAAGCTCAGCTTTTACTCGGCCAAAAATGCTCGGGCCTTCTTCATACAGCGCCGTGCCCATTTGCACCAAAGTCGCACCTGCTAGAATGTGCAAGAATGCTTCATGACCTGATTTCACACCACCGCAACCGATGATGGCTTTTTCTGGGCAACGGCGATAAAACGCATTCACATTGGCTAGCGCAGTCGGCAGAACGTAATCGCCACCCAAGCCACCAAAGCCATCTTTCGGTTTGATGATGACCGATTCGCTGTCAATATCAATCGCCAGCGCATTCCCAATTGAATTAATACAAGTCACGAAAGCGACGCTTGGGTAACGATTTAAAATCGCCGCCGCTTCGTCAAAATGCGCAATATCAAAATACGGGGGTAATTTCACGCCTAAAGCACGTTGCCCGTAACCGGAGGTGACTTCGGCCAATAAAGTATCCATGGCATCAAAATCATAACCCAGCTGCGCTTTGCCCGGTACATTCGGGCAAGACAAATTGATTTCTAAGATCGCCGGAGTCACCGCGTCTTTTAAGCTGTCGATCATCGCCAAATTGTCATCGAGCGTGAGACCCGAAATCGAAATAAACAAGGGCTTGCTTTCGTAGTCATGACGCTCGGTATAGCGCAAATAATAAGCAAAGCCTTCGTTAGGTAGCCCCATCGAATTGATGCTGCCCCACGGCTTATCCCCATTGAGGACGCGGTAGCGCGGCTCGGGATTGCCATCGCGCGGCTGTAAAGTACAGCTTTTGGTCACCATGGCGCCCGCTTCTGATTCTTGCAGTGCTTCGAGTTGTGAACCCACGCTGCACCAAACCCCTGAGGCGTTCATCAGTGGGTTGTTCAGAGGTAGATCTAAAAATGTTGTAGCTAAATTGGGCATGAGAATGGCTCCCTAAGACGATTAAATTCATCTTAGCGGCTAGAGCGCAATGGGAATGTGAGCCTAATCAACAAAAGCTTGTTTTAAGATTTTGATGTGATTTGTTGGCTGAGCGTCGCCATCATTTGCCGCCATGCCGTGGTGACCTCGGGGCCTAGCTCTGTTTCTATGCGTAGCAGTAGTTCGCGTTGTGGGCTGGTGAGCTCATGCTCGAGTTGCTGGCCAAGTGGCGTCAAATATAGGTTTTTTTACTCGCTTGTCATGTTCGTCGCTTTGGCTGGCAATCAATTGGGCCGCTTGCAAGGCTTTGAGTGGTCCGTGTAATGCTTGTTTGCTTACGCCTAATTTGCTTAAAAGTTGGTGAATAGCAACACCAGGATTTCTGGCGACAAAATACAACACTCGATGATGAACGCGTCCCCATTGTCGTTCGGCCAGTAAAGCGTCCGCTTGTGCGGTAAAGGCACGGTAGCCATAAAACAAGAGTTCAATATCGGCTTCAATTTTTTGGTCAATCATATTGACTTAATTTTCCTTGATGGGCATGATTTAGGTCTACTTAATTGACCTATATGGCGTATCTTATGCTAGCTAGAAGAATTGAACGTTTAACTTCGTCATTGGTTCGCGATATTTTAGCGGTCGCGCAACAACCTGGGGTGATTTCATTTGCCGGTGGCTTACCCGCCAGCGAAGCTTTGTTGTCGCTCGATTTAGCCGCATTGCCTGCCGACGTGGTGAAAAGTGCCTTGCAATATGGCCCGAGCGAAGGCGAGCCGCAGTTGCGCGAGTTAATCGCTCAACGAATGCAAGCTATCGGTTTTAACTGCAGCGCCGAGCAAGTATTGATTCTGAATGGCTCGCAGCAAGGGATTGATCTCGTTAGCAAGTTAATGATCGACGAAGGTACGCCGGTCTTGGTCGAGGAGCCGGCGTATTTAGCCGCTTTGCAGTCGTTCCGTTTATTGGGAGCTGATTTACGCACTTTGCCGATTGCCGATGGCGTTGATTTAGTTGCGTTGGCCGATCAGTTGCCGCAGGTGGCTATGGCGTATTTAACGCCGACATTTCAAAACCCATCGGGCTATTGCTACAGCCATGCGGAGCGGAAAGCGGTAGCGGAGCTGCTCGATACCCATGGTACGTGTTTGTTTGAGGACGACCCCTATCGCGAGCTAGCATACGATACCCCCGCACCTGCACCCTTGGTGAGTCATTTGACATCGGCGCCTTGGGTGTATCAAAGGCTCGTTCAGCAAAACTTTGGCACCGGGTTTACGCTTGGGCTATTTGATTGCACATCCAGATTTAATGCCGCATTTGGTGCGCTTAAAGCAAGCGGCTGATTTGCATAGCAATCGTTTAAGTCAATTGATTGTGACGCAAATATTGGCGAATGATCAGCTCGATCCACATTTAGCTGCCGTATTGCCATTGTATCGACAACGCCGTGATGCGATGGCCACGGCTTTGGCAACGCATTTAAGCCCTTATGCCACGTGGTCCTTGCCGAGTGGCGGTTTGTTTTTTTGGGTCAAACTCAACACAGTCGATGACACTTTAGCGCTGATGCGCGCCGCTTTGGCGCAAAAATTGGCGATTATGCCCGGCGTGGCATTTATGGCGTCGAATCAAGATGATGGGGCGATTCGACTCAATTTTAGTCATGCTAATCCCGAACAAATTCAAATTGGGATTGCGCGCTTAGCGCAGATCTTGCGGGACTTTTGAGCGCAGAATCGGACTTGGCGCGGATTGCGGACTGAGGTTGCAGCCACACGCTTTAGGCGCGTCTGTTGACGTTTGCTTGCTCGCTGCTGCTGACGCGATTTTTGCGGCGAATACAACGTCAAAGAACCTAGCTAAAAAGTTGATCTAGTGCCGCACCGCGCCTGCGCTGAGACGGTACAATAGCCACAGACTCGGGGTGTCGTGAGGGGCTGTTGCTGTGTGGTTTACCAACCGGGAAGCCAACGTCAATAGGTCGAGACCGGCTGAGAGAAACCCGTTGTACCTGATCCAGATCATACTGGCGTAGGGATGTCTGCTGCGACTTGGCGACTTCCTGCGCTTTATAAGGAAATCGCGATGTCTCAAGTTGATCTTACAATTGCTGAACTGCCATTTCATTTAGTTGCCGATGAGCTAGAACGCTTACGCGCTAATACCCCCCTAGTGCATGTGCTGACCAATGAGGTCGTGCAATGCTTTACTGCCAATACCCTACTTGCCATTGGCGCTTCGCCAGCGATGATTGTGGCCGAAGCAGAGGTCGCTGATTTTGCGGCGATTGCCGATGCGCTGCTGATTAATATCGGCACCGTTTACCCAGCCCGACTACAAGCAATGAACTTAGCGATTGATGCCGCTAACGCGGCGGCAACGCCGTGGGTGCTCGATCCGGTGGCGGTTGGCGTATTGCAATACCGCCGCGATGCAGCGCTTGCGATGTTGGCGAAAAAAACCAGCGGCAATTCGCGGCAATGGCTCAGAGATTTTGGCTTTGGCCGCTGCATTGGCTTTAAATGCTGAGGCGACAGCGGGCGGGAAAGGCGTTGATAGCACGATGAGCTCAATGTCGGCACTCAGCGCCGCGCAGCAATTGGCGCGCGCCACTGGCGCGATTGTTGCCGTGACGGGCGCGACGGACTACATCACCGATGGCGAGCAAACATGGGCGGTGCCGTGGGGTCACCCAATGATGACGCGCGTGGTGGGCACGGGTTGTGCGTTGTCGGCCGTGGTGGCGGCCTTTTTGGCTGATGCGCCCAATCGACTCAATGCCGTGGCCGCAGCCTGCGCCGTGATGGCGATTGCTGGCGAGCGGGCGGTAGAGTGCTCTGATGGTCCGGGGCACATTTGTTGCGCCGTTTTTAGACGCATTACACGTGATTCATCCGGTGCAATTACGGAGCTATAGCGAATGACGACAACAGCGAACCCGATTGATTTAAGCCTGTATTTGGTGCTTGACCCGGATTTATGTGGCGGATTGGATGAAATGGTCAGCACCGCGAAAATCGCCGCGCAAAACGGCGCCACCGTAGTGCAATTGCGCGCGCCGCAATGGAAAAAACGCCAATGGTTGCTGGCCGCTCAAGCGTTAAAAACCGTGCTGGCACCGTACAATGTGCCACTGATTATTAACGATCAGCTCGATATTGCGCTGGCGATGGATGCCGATGGCGTGCACGTTGGCCAACAAGATCTGCCCGCTAGTGAAGTACGGCGATTATTGGGGCCAAATAAAATCGTTGGTTTATCAACCAATGGTTTGGCGCAATTTCATGAGGCCGAGGCAATGTATCAGGCTGGCATCATTGATTATGTTGGGGTTGGGCCGGTATACCCTACAGGAACGAAAAAAGATGCTTCGCCAGTGATCGCCGTGGACGAAGTGGCCGCCATGCTGCAGAACCGCATCTTGCCAGCGGTGGCTATTGGTGGCATTCAAGCAGGGAAAGTGGCTCACTTGATGGCGCAGGGCTTTGATGGGGTTGCCGTGGTCTCGGCGATTTGCGGCCAAGCCGATGTCGCAGCCGCAACGCAAGGTCTCTTGGCTGAAATACATGCCGCAAAGGGAGGTACGAAATGACCATTCATACTTTAACCATTGCCGGTTCAGACTCTGGCGGCGGTGCAGGGATACAGGCCGATTTAAAGACTTTTTCAGCGCTTGGCACTTACGGCATGAGTGTGATTACCGCGCTCACCGCCCAAAACACCCAAGGCGTGCACGGCGTTACAGGTGGTCTCCCCCGAATTTATCGCTGCGCAATGCGATGCGGTGTTTAGCGATATTCGGGTTGACGCCGTCAAAATGGGCATGCTTGGCAATGCGGCGACGATTGCCGTGGTGGCTGAGCGTTTGGCGCATTATCAACCGCCAATTATGGTGCTCGATACGGTGATGATTGCGAAGGGCGGTCATGCGCTGCTTGATCCGGCGGCGGTGAATGCGCTGCGCGAGCAATTATTGCCGATGGCCAGCATCATTACGCCGAATTTACCCGAAGCGGCGGCATTGCTCGGCTGTGCGGAAGCGCAATCAGAAGCGCAAATGCGGCAACAAGGTCGCGAATTAATCGCCGCAGGCGCGCAAGCCGTATTGATGAAGGGCGGGCACTTAGGCGGTACATCCTGCCCAGATTGGTTGATTACACCGAATAATGAAGTGTGCTTCCCTGCAGTGCGCATTGCCACACGGCATACGCATGGCACCGGCTGCACCTTGTCGGCGGCGCTCACCGCGCTGCGCCCGCAATGCGCTGATTGGGTAGAAACCGTCGCCAAAGCCAAAGCATGGTTATTGCTGGCCATTAGCGAGGCCGAACGCCTCGAAGTGGGCCACGGTATTGGTCCGGTGCATCACTTTCATCAGTGGTGGTAGTTGGTGAGTGCGAAGTAGAAGGATTGCCGCACAAACGATGCTCATGCGGCAATCAAATTATTGCTCATTCATGTTAATTAAGACTTAGGCCAGAATAAAAATGCCGCGCAGAGTGCCGCGCAACAAAACACCACAAAATAGCCGAGTGCATGATTGCAAATAAATAGCCTGCGCCATGTATTGCTCTCTATGCGTTTCCAGTTGCCTGTTTTAGCTGCATACCGTATGCCATCCAGAAAGCCACCCATTGCCTCTGCATCGTGCATATACAGTTCTAGGCGAGGCGGCAGGGCATCGCTGTAATTTTCTTTCAAATAAGTGTAGAGCGCATGCGAGCATGCCAGATACACCAAACCACCTAGCAGGCCACTGAGCACTAAAAATGGCATGATGTAATCGAGAAAAAGTTCGCGCATTTTATAAATCCTTTATGGTTTGACTAAAAGGCCAGTGGCTTGGCCGCTCGATGATTCATTGTCGGCATAGCTCAATTCGACATTGTTTTTATTGAACTTGAATGAATAATGCCGAGAAATTGCCCCTTCCGCATATTGGGTTTTGATTTCTAGCGTATTGGTATTTTTCCATCGCGCCTTGGCATATAAATTTAGATTGTGAAAACGCGCATCGGCTTGGCGACGATATGCGCCATCCAGACCAACAGGCCAACTGGTTTTGCCGTTGATTGAATCCACCTCCCAAATTAAGCTACCTGCATCTTGTGGGTCAAGTTTGAGGCTAATGGCTTCGATGCCCCACGGCTTGTTGGAAAAACGCCATGTTTTGGCGTACCAATTGCTGCCAAGTTCAAGGGTGTTTTTTGCATCGCTGTCAGGCAAGGCGATGGCTTGTATTGTTTCGCTTAATTCCGCTAGAGCTATGGCATTGACGGGTAACGGTGGTTTATTTTTTGCTAATTGATGCAGTTGATTAAGCGTTCTTTCATTAAAGTCTTGATCAGCAATTTTACTGGTCATCACGATCACTAATTGCTGCGCTGGGTCAACTAGAACAAATTGCCCGTGTCGCCCCAAGGCTTGAACGTGTTTTTGACTTAAATCCACCCAGAAACCACGGCGATAGCCTGCGCTTTGCGCTGATCTTGTATCTTCAAATAGATTTTTTATCCAACCGGCTGGCAATAGTCGCTGGCCTTGCCAAACGCCATCTTGCAGCCAAAATTGCCCTAGCTTGGCTAAATCGTGCGGTGCAAGGGCCAAGTTAGCTTCGCCAATGGTGTGGCCAGATGGATCTTTTTGCCAATAAAAGTTTTGAATGCCAAGCGGTTTAAAGAGTTGCAGGGCGGCAACTTCTTGCATCGGCATATTCCAAGCCTTTTCAATCACTGCGGACAGCAAATTCATATTGCCACCGTTGTAATTAAAGGTTCGTCCGGGTTCATCGTCCATGGCTTGCTGCAAAACGTATTGATTCCAATCGGCGCTGTTGACCATCTGATAAATACTGGATTGAGAATTATAAGGTATTTCATACCAAGCAATCCCCGAGTGCATGTCGACCAGATTACCAAGCGTAATCGCCGCCTTGCGTGGGTCAATATCACCTTTCAGTTGCTCGGCAAAAAAAGGTCGCATCGGCTGATCAAGGCTTTTAAGTTTGCCTTGCTCAATTGAAATCCCCAGCATCGTTGAGGTAACGCTTTTGGTAACCGATCGCAGATCGTGCAGAGTATTGGGTTGATAAGGATAGAAATAGCTGTCTAGAACAACATACCCATTGCGCATGATTAAGATGCTATCAATGGGTGTGCCTGATTTTTGAATTTCTTTCAGTGCCATATTCAGCTGAGCCGAGTCGATCCCCTGCGCCTCGGGCGAGCTGGTGGGTAAATCATTGGTGTTGTTGGCAGCAACCATGCCACTCGCCATTAGCAGTAGCAAACTACAAAATTTAAAGCACATGCTGATGCCCTTGTTGATTTGGTTGGTGATGAAATCGACCTAATGCTTAGCGGAGAATGCCTTGGCTGGCGATTGAGTTGTTCATATTGAGTAAGGTCGCCTTCTTGCCGTTGAATTTGATCTTGTAATTTACGCGGTAAGATTCATCCACATCCATCGCTTCGAATTGCAAGGTGTCGTTATCCAGCCATTGCGCTCGCGCGGCGCGCATTGATTCTGGCCCGGATTTTTGCCAACGATTGTCGATGGGTGTTACGGGGGTGTATCGCCAGGCATCATTCAAACTGGCTTGAATAATGAAGGGCTTGTTAATGGGGCTGCGTGGCGACACCGTGATGGTGGCGATATCATTATTGAATTCAAGTTGTAGCTGGCTTAGCCAAAATTCAGGGTTAGCAAGATCAATTTTGCGTTGATGGAGCGTTTTTTCCAGTGGTGAGCGCAGCTTTGACGTGGCTGTTGGGGTGGCAAGTTGCGTGATTTTATTTTGTAGCATTTCGAATGCGACGGGGTTAGCTTCAGACGGCGCTTTGAGTTTTAAATAAAATTCGCGCAGTGCGCTGAGGCCAAAATCGGATTGTTCTTGGTTGCGTGAGGTCATCACCACAGTGATGTCATCTTGCGGAAAAACGGCAATAATTTGTCCTGCATAACCCGATGCGGTATACCATTCTCGGTTTTTTCCTACCCACCATTGCGCGCCATAGTAATGAGAGCCTGAAGCGATACTTAACATTGGCGCTGTGGCGTATTGCACCCAGCTAGCGGGCACGATTTGTTGACCTAGCCAAACGCCATTTTGCCGATACAGTTCCCCGAGTTTTAGCATGTCGAGCGGCATGATATAAAGCCCGCGCCCACCAGCAAGATGGCCTTGTTGGTCGCTATTGATCCAGCGTGTATTGCTAATACCGAGTGGTTTAAACAATCGTTGTTCGGCGTAATCGGCCAATGAACTACCCAATGCCGCTTCACCCAAAACACCAAGCAACTCCGATCCACCGCTGTTGTAGTTAAAATTATTGACCTGATCGGGTTCAAGAGAGCGATTGAGTACAAACTTCACGATATCGATATCGGGTTTGTCGTTTTAGCTCATCAAAATCACCAAAATCATCACCACGCCACTCTTGCCACAACAATCCTGACTTCATCCCCAGCAATTGTTCAACAGTAATCAGTTTGGCATTTGGCAAGTCGGCGTATTGCGGCAAAATATCGGCGACGGTGTCGGTCAGCTTGAGCTTGCCGTCGCCGATTAACATGCCAATCAAAGTCGCCATAAAGCTTTTGGTGACTGAATTAACTTGATGCGGAATGCCGGCGTGAAACGGCGCAACATAGGCTTCGAGTACCACCTTGCCATGCCGCGCAAGGATAATACTTTCCATATCAAAGCCGGGCGTTTGCAAGTAGTTGAGCATTTTGCTGAGCTGCGCGGAGTCTAGTCCCACTGATTCGGGTGTGGCGCGCTGGACTAATGCCGTGGCTTGTGTGGTGGGTGAGCTGGGTAAGTCGCTAGTTGCGGCTTGACTTAAGCTCAGGCTCAGCGCGATGGCGACGCTAATCAGACGATATTGCATACAGTATCCTTGGGTATTGGCTTGAGCCTGTTATTGATTAAGGTTTGTAGTTAAATACATCGTATTATTTCGCTCGCCGTTGCTTTACGGGTACACAAAGCTGATAAGTAAATTTGGTTGTCGCCAGCAGCGTCTCTTGTGGGTCTTTAATTGGCCCTAGCGTATGGCCGGGTCGACTTTCGTCAAACGTCCATTTGCTGTGCGGCAAGTAATAGCCAAATACATACTGAGCCAGAATCATTGAGTCGGCGACGGTGCCGCAAAAATCGACGACTAAATACTGCCCCGCTGCAATGTCGGCGACGAGGATGTTGCGCTCAGCTTGAAACGTCGCATCGACCAGCAAGCCAACGGCGTATTCGCAGCGCCGATGGTCGGTGACGTTGGGGTTGTCCAGCATCCGTGAAACCAAGCGGCTGTTCGCATTCGTTAAGCCGTGTGCTTGCCCCCATTGCGCTACGCGTTGCCAAAGCGTAAACATTTGCTCGAGCGCCACGCCGTTTTGCCAAAAATACACCCAACGATAGCTCGGCATTTTTTCAAATTTGAGCGCTGAAATTTGCCGTGGTAATTCGCCATTCCTGGCCGCTGCCAGTGCGACTTGAAGCTGTGTATCGGGTATTGATTCTATGGGTTTATCCGAATGGGATACTTTGCAATTCTTGCTATCTTGCAAGATGTTTTCATTATTTTTGTGAGATTGCTGACGCCAGTTATAGCTTAAACCGTCTAAAGTCCATTGCTCGCCTTTACGCCAGTCGCTGGCCGTCATACCAAAGTGCGTGCGAAATGCCCGAGAAAACAAGGCTTGGGATTTAAAACCACAATCGAGCGCAATTTGCTGCATGGGGAAGGGCGGGTAAATCAAAAGTAGATTCGCTGCACGTTCAATGCGGATGCGACGTAGATAATCATTCGGCGTTTCGTGCTGAATCGCCGTGAATACGCGGTGAAAATGATAGGGTGAAAAATGCGCGGCTTGGGCTAAATCAGCGAGGACGATGTGCTGGTCAAAGTGGTGGTGAATGTATTGCAGGGCTAAATGAATGCGCTTGACGTAGTCGTCCATATTTGGCGATAACAGTTTTTTTGGGGTGAACAATAAAAAAGGGAAGCGGATGCTTCCCTTTTTTTAAGTGCGGCTAATTATTTGGCAGGTGCTGGTGCTGGTGCCGATGCCGTAGCCGATGCCGCTGCAGCTGGTGCGCCGCCGCCGACAACTTCAACGATTTCCCATTTGCCATTTTTAACGACATAAACACCGATGGCACCATTTTTAACGTCGCCTTTTTCGTCAAAAGTGATGGTGCTCGTCAAACCTGGGTATTCCATGGTTTTTAGGACTGGCAAGTATTTTGCTGGGTTGGCAGAGCCCGCTTTTTGCATTGCAGCGACCATCATTTTGGTTGCGTCATAGCAATATGGCGCATAGAGCTGAACTTCTACGCCAAATTTATTTTTGAATTTTTCTTTAAATTCTTTACCGCCTGGCATGTCTTCTAGAGATTTACCTGGGCTAGATGCGTAAGTGCCTTCGGCATCGGTACCGGCCAATTTGATAAATTCGCCAGTTTGGGTGCCGTCAGCACTCATCACGGTAGCTGGAATGCCGAGTTTTTTGGTTTGTTTTTTCAATGGTGCGGCTTGTGCGTCCATACCACCGTAGAAAATCAAATCTGGTTTTGCGCCTTTGATGTTAGTCAGAATGGCGTTGAAGTCTGTTTCTTGGTTAGTGGTGAATTCACGTTTCACGATTTCAGCACCAGCGGCTTTAGCGGCTTTTTCAAATTCGTCAGCTAAGCCTTGGCCGTAGGCAGTGCGATCGTCAATGATGGCGATTTTTTTGGCTTTGAGTTTTTTAACTGCAAAGTCACCGAGTACCACACCTTGCTGTGCATCATTGGCCATCACGCGAAATGCGGTTGGGAAACCTTGTGCGGTGTAGGCAACAGCAGTGGATGATGGTGAAATTTGTACGATGCCAGCATCGTTATAAATTTTTGACGCTGGAATGGTCGTGCCTGAATTCAAGTGGCCGATCACGCCGCTGACTTTTTGGTCAACAAAGCGCTGAGCGACGGTGGTGGCGGTTTTCGGATCGGCTTGGTCGTCTTCTGACACCAATTCAATTTTCATTTTTTTGCCAGCAATATCCACACCGCCAGCGGCATTGATTTCGTCGATGGCCATTTGCACGCCATGTTCGTTGTCTTTACCCAAGTGGGCGATATTGCCGGTCATTGGCGAGGCTTGACCAATTTTGATGATGTCGGTTTCCACTTCAACCGTAACGGGTGCAGATGCTGGGGCGCTGGCCGTGTCGGCCGGTTGTTGTTTGCCGCAGGCAGTGATCGACAAAATAGCGGCAGCGATGAGGCTGAGGCGAGCGATGGTCATCGTGAATCTCCGAGATGGGGTGTTGTTATTAATTACGGTTGTTTGGGTACTATTGCCATTTAAAGGCAATCAATCTTGCTTTCGCAATCAGCGACTAGAAATCAGTGTTTTCCTGTATCTCGACCGCAACAGTTCTTGCATATTGTAGGGGTGACAGTTGCTAGGAGCGGGTCAATCATTGCTGATTTGTTTGTTAACTGAAAGAAATACGCCAGATAGCCACGTTCTACGGTGTTTTGAGGCGTGCTTTGGGTGATGGATTTTCGGGTTTGGGGACGTGCAGTTTGGACTCGGGATTGGCGTTTATTTTTAAAATGGTTGTTTGAATGCATGTTGCATTTTTGCTACGAAGCCCGTTACCGGTGGTTGGGGTTTAACGTCGGCGCTATAAATGGCCTAGTTCGGCCAACGACACTACGCGGTGGGCGGCGACGATAAAGTGATCGAGTAGTTTGATGTCCAGCAGCGCCAAAGCGTGTTGCAATTGGCTGGTGAGTAAAATATCCGCTGGCGATGGTTCGGCGTGGCCAGAAGGGTGGTTGTGCGCGACGATCAGCGCAGCGGCATTGAGCTCTAACGCGCGCCGCGCCAGCTCTCGGGGGTAAACGCGGGTTTCAGTGAGTGTGCCTTTAAATAAAATCTCGGCGGCAATCAGCTTGTGGCTGTTGTCTAAAAATAAGCCATGAAATTCTTCATGATTGAGGCCGCGCAGCCGCAGCTTTAAAAAATCCCGCACAGCGCTGGGGCTACTCAGCGTATCGCGCGCTTTGAGTTCTTCACATAGCGCACGGCGGCTCATTTCGAGTACCGCTTGCAATTGGGCATATTTGGCGTCGCCAATGCCGTTAATGTGCGCGAAATCATCGAGCTTAGCTTGAAATAAAGCTTGTAATGAGCCGAAATGCTGTAGCAAATCACGTGCTAAATCGACGGCGCTTTTACCGGCAATCCCCACGCGTAAAAAAATCGCCAGTAATTCAGCGTCATTAAGTGCCACTGCGCCATGGCGAAGTAATTTTTCCCGTGGACGAGAATCTGCAGGCCAATCGGTGATAGACATCGGCGTTTCTTGGTAAACTTCGGATATTCGCTATAGCAGAGGCTTACATTGTGAGTCATAAAAAAATTGTATTGGGCATTACCGGCGGCGTTGCCGCGTATAAATCGGCGGAATTAACGCGGCTGTTGGTGAAGGCCGGTTATCAAGTCCATGTGGTGATGACCGAGGCGGCAACGCATTTTGTTGGCGCAGTAACGTTTCAAGCATTGTCAGGCCATCCAGTGTTTGTTGATCAGTGGGATGCGCGTATGCCCAATAATATGGCGCATATCGATTTAACCCGTGGCGCGGCCGCGGTGTTGATTGCGCCGGCATCGGCCGATATGTTGGCCAAAATTGCGCAAGGGCATTGCGATGATTTATTGTCGACCTTGGTCGCGGCGCGGACTTGCCCATTGCTCGTTGCGCCAGCAATGAATAAACAAATGTGGGAAAACGCCCCTAATCAGCGCAATGTGGCGCAATTACGTGCCGATGGCGTGGCCATCTTGGGGCCGAGCTCCGGTGAGCAAGCGTGTGGCGAGGTCGGTGATGGCCGGATGCTGGAAGCGGCGCAAATTTTTTGAAATGCTTGAAGCCAGTCTGCAGCCGAAACGCTTGCTGGGTAAACGGGTGTTGCTCACTGCAGGCCCCACTTTTGAGCGAATTGACGCGGTGCGCGGTATTACCAATAGCAGCTCAGGCAAAATGGGCTACGCGATTGCGCGCGCAGCGTATGAGGCGGGTGCTGAAGTGGTGCTGGTGTCGGGTGAAACGGCGTTGCCAACGCCGATGGGGACGCGGCGTATTAATGTCTTGAGCGCGCAGCAAATGCTCAATGCGGTCGAGGCCGAGGTGGCTGCGGCGGATATCTTTATCGCGGTGGCTGCCGTGGCTGATTACTACGTGCTCAATCCGTCTGAGCAAAAAATCAAAAAAAGACGCGCATATTTTAACGCTAGAGCTCGCGCCCAATCCGGATATTTTGGCCAATATTACCGCCAAAGAAAATCCACCGTTTTGTGTGGGTTTTGCCGCTGAATCAGAAAATCTATTGGAATACGCTGAAGCCAAACGTAAGCGTAAAAAACTGCCGTTATTGGCCGCCAACTTAGTGCAAACGGCGATGGGGCATGATGATAATGAAATTGTGCTGCTGGATGACAGTGGTGAAACGCGTTTAGCGCGCGCACCAAAAATCGACATTGCGCGCAAACTGATTGCGCATATCACCCGTTTGTACGACGCAGCGCAATTAGAAAAATAAAAATGGGTTTACCCGCTTAAAATTGACTCAGCTAGGTGCTTGCGACTGATTGAGTTCAATCGACTAAGGGTTTGCCAACCGCGTTTGTGCGGATTTTGGCCTGAGGCAAGGCACGAAGCGCGCAGCGTAGTCATTCTACGCCAGCGCTTGGTAACGCCGCATCAGGCCAAAAGCACTCCAGCGCGGCGGGAAACCAAACTTCAACAGACCCTAGGCCATTGTTTAATTTAAATATTTTTAGGAAATACTTATGACCACGATCGATGTAAAGATTTTAGACGAACGCTTAAAAGATAATTTGCCGGCCTATGCCACAGCAGGTGCCGCAGGATTGGATTTGCGCGCTTGTTTGACTGCGCCGATCGAATTGGCGCCCGGCGCAACGACTTTGGTGCCAACGGGCATGGCCTTGCACTTGGATAATCCCGGCTTGGCGGCGATGATTTTGCCGCGTTCAGGCTTGGGGCATAAGCATGGCATCGTGTTAGGCAATTTGGTCGGTCTGATTGATTCTGATTACCAAGGGCAAATCTTTGTTTCGGTCTGGAATCGAGGCAATACCACGTTTACGATCCAACCTTTAGAGCGCATTGCACAATTGGTGATCGTGCCGGTAGTGCAAGTAGGCTTTAATATCGTCGATGAATTTGCCGCGAGTGATCGCGGAGAAGGCGGCTTTGGCAGTACTGGTAAGCATTAAGCGAATCCAATGCGAAGAGTAAATCTCTTCGCATTATGGGTATCTATTTGTAGCAGTCATATTTAATGCTATTGATGGATATACTCCAGTTGAACGTTGAGCTTTTTCCAATCGCGCTGTGCATTGAGCCAGTGCGATTTTTTTACGCGTTTTTTTCCTAGCCACAGCGCTAAAACGCTGGCGTCGTGCAATTCACCCAATGAAGTTTGTGCAGTTTTGAGTGCGGGTGATAGTGCATGAAAGCGAGTCGGCAACCACGTTGTCGCTAGCGTATTTAAGTAACGCAAATGTTTGATATGCGCGCGACGTTGATGCCATTGTGCCATTGATGCTGAGGAACTTGTTTTGCGGCTTAGCGCTTGGATTTGTTGGCGGGCTTGCCGTACCACCTGATGTTTTAACTGCGTTTTACTGGTTTTTTGGATGCGCCGCTGGCAATGCCTGCAAGGTGCTCATGGCTAAAGTAGCGACGTCATTGGTACTGAGTGCCGCTTTTAAGATCGCAATGCCTTCGACGTAAGCTTTACTGAGTGAATTAAATTGTGCGGCATTGATGTCTTTACCCAGTAAAGTCAGCATCACCTCCGCATCGCGTGTTGGGCTGCTGAGTTTGGCGAGCGCTTGCCATGCTTTTAAAATCGCCGCGTCGAGTTTTTTGTTGGATTTTAAAAACAATCGGCAGCAAGCAGCGTAAACGGCGTAAGGCGACTCTAAATTGATGCAGTGCTTCGCTGTTCTTGCCTTTGATGATTTTATTTTTGGCGCGATCCAAGATGATCAGTTGCTTAGCGATTGAGTGTAAAAAATCATTTTTTTTCGGCATGACCTTGCTCCAAGATGAATCGCGCAGCGCTGAGTGAATCAACTATTTCAATCTCTAACGCTTGTGTTTGCTCGGTTGCGGGAAGTAAATCGGGCACCATAATGACTCGACATCCAGCAGCATGGCCAGCTTGCGCGCCGAAATTTGAGTCTTCAAACACCACGCAATTGGCAGCATGCACGCCCAGTTGTGAGATTACTTTAAGGTAAATGTCGGGGGCCGGTTTGGGGTGAATGATTTCATCGCCGCAAACGGCAAATTGAAAATAAGGCCATAAACCGCTGATGCTCAGGTGATGATTGGCCATGGCGCGTTTCGTTGAGGTGGCAACCGCGCAGGGAATGGCGCTGTGTTTTAAAAAATCGAGTAATTCGATCACACCGGGCCGTAAATTGATCGTTTCATGGCTGCGGGCGAGGTAGATTTCGTGCGTTGTTGCGCGCAATTGAGCGACTGGAAAATGCGGCCCGAGTGCAGCGTGCAAATACGCTTCGGTTTTCGATGAATGCATGCCAATCATGCCCAGCGGGATCTCGGCGGCAATGGCGTGGCCTAATTGTTCGGCCGCATCATGCCAGCAGCTTAAGGCCATTCGCTCACTATCAATTAATAAACCGTCCATATCAAAGATGGCCGCCGCAATTTTATTGGGGTTGGTGTTTATTTTCATTGCCTTATTTTCGATTTATTTCAACAATACGCCAGTTTACTCGCCTTGAATTGATTTATGACTCTGAAAATGACCGTTTCTGCCCAATCGATTTGCCCGTGTGGCTTACCTGCAACCTATGGCCGCTGCTGTGGCCGTTATCATGCCGGTCTTGCTGCGCCGACGCCTGAAAGCCTGATGCGCTCTCGCTATAGCGCGTACGTGCTTGAATTAACGGATTATCTAAACGCCACTTGGCACCCTTCAACCCGCCCTGATGATTTAGGCGTAAGCGAAGACGACGCCGTGAAGTGGCAAAGCTTGAAAGTGAATTTTGCTGCCGAGCAAGGCGATGAGGGTGAAGTGAGCTTTGTTGCTCGCTATAAAGTCGGCACGGTGGCGTACCGCTTGAGCGAGCATAGCCGTTTTGTTCGTGAAGATGGGCGCTGGTTTTACCTTGATGGTGAAGTGATTTAATGCTCAAAGGTTTGAGTACTTTAGCGCAATTAAAAGCCGGTGCCTTGCAAGGCTGCACGCGCTTAGATATTAGCTGTGGTTTGACTGAGTTTCCGCGCGAAATTTTTGCTCTGGCCGATAGCCTTAAAATTCTTAATCTATCCGGTAATCAGCTATCGAGCTTGCCGGATGATTTGCCAAGGCTGCGGCATTTAGAAGTGATTTTTTGTTCTGAAAATCGCTTTACTGAGCTCCCTGCCGTATTGGGGCAATGCCCATCGCTGACGATGATAGGCTTTAAATCCAATCAAATTGCGCATGTTGACGATGAGGCATTGCCGCCGCATTTACGCTGGTTGATTTTAACGGACAATCAACTGACTGAACTGCCTAGCTCAATTGGGCGCTGTCATGAGTTAGAAAAACTGATGTTGGCGGGTAATCGTTTGGCGGCACTGCCCGCTGCGCTGACGCAATGCCAGCAATTGGCCTTAGTTCGGGTGGCAGCCAATCAATTGACGGCGTTTCCGGCGTGCTTATTGCAGTTGCCGCGCTTGGCGTGGTTGGCGATCGGTGGTAATCCATTCAATGCGGCGCTCGAACGAAACCAGATGGATGACGTTGCGAGTGTGAATGCGTCCGAGGTGACACTAGGGCAAAAGCTCGGAGAAGGGGCGTCGGGCACCATTTATCAAGCGCAATGGCATCTCGCTGAGCCACGAACAGTGGCCGTTAAGTTATTTAAAGGTGCAGTCACTAGCGACGGTTGGCCGCACACTGAAATGGCGGTGTGCCGCGCGGCAGGAGAGCATCTGCATTTAATCGGGGTGTATGCCCAATTGCTAGGGCATCCTGCGGGGGATGGCTTGGTATTACCGTTGATTTCTCCCGAATTTACCGTATTGGCGGCACCTCCGAGTTTAAAAACATGTATTGCCGATGTGTACGCCAGCGATTTACGGTTTACTTGGCGTGTCGCCTTGCTGCTGGCGCATGGCATTGCCGATGCGGCGCGGCATTTACATCAGCGCGGCATTTTGCACGGTGATTTATATGCGCATAATATTTTGCATCACTCCGATGGCCGAGCTTATTTGGGTGACTTTGGTGCTGCGTCGTTTTACTCGCCAGATGCCGCATGGGCACCGGCGCTAGAGTGCATTGAGGTTCGTGCTTTTGTTCATTTATTGCTTGAATTGCTGGCGCGAATCGATTGGTCAGCGGCTGATGACGAGGTGCGGCTTGCTGTGATGTGTTGGCAGGAGCAATGTGTCGATTTAGCGGGCGCTGGTCGAATCACTTTTGCTGATTTGCAACAAGGACTGTGGCGAATTCTGCAAAACAACTAGGTATCTTCCCTAGATTGCTGTGACAGACTTGACAGATGTAGTGGCTCGATTTAATTTTCAAACAGTCGTTTGAAGTTGATGCAAGTCAAGTTATTACATGGGGTCTGGCATGGAAACGGGGAAGGCACTAGAAACATCATTACGCATCTTAAATGCGGCAGAAATCTTGTTCGTTGAGCATGGTTTTTCCGGCACGTCGATGCGGCAAATCACTGGCGCGGCACAGGTCAATATTGCGGCAGTGAATTATTATTTCGGTTCCAAAGAAGGCTTGTTTCAAGCGGTATTTGAGCGCCGAGCCGAGCCTTTTGCTCGCCTTTCTCTCGATAAAATCAATCAACTCACCAGTAGTAAAAACAACTTTACCGCCACTGAAGTCGCCGAGGCATTTATGTCTGCGGCGATGGAAATGGGGAGTAATCCTGCGCACGGCGGGCTGATTTTTGTGAAGTTGCTGGCGCGTAGCTATGTTGAACCCAATCCCGTTTTAAAAGAAAAATTGCCACAGCGCTATGGCGAGTTGACGCGTCGTTATCTTGAAGCGTTGGGGCAGGCTTTGCCGCATTTATCCAGTCAGGAAGTGAGTTGGCGCTTTCACTTTATGACCAGCGCCATGTTTAACGCATTCGCTGGTAATAATGTGATGCGCTTATTTATGACCCAGTCTTTGGTTAATGCCCGTGATCCGCAGTTAGTTGCACAGATGTTATTACCTTTCATTGCTGCAGGCTTAAATAGCCCTGCTGCCGTTTAGTTGCCACTTGGAGTTAATCATGTCAATTTTTATCTGCATTGTTGCAGTTGTGGCTTTACTCGGGGTACTTGCTTATTCCCGCGCGCCACTGTGGTGGAGTTCTTTGCTGATTTTGATCGGGGCAGCTTATGCTTTTTATCAGCAAAGTTTAAACCCAATTGTGCTGGGTATGTTGATCGCGCTGTTGATTATCATAAACTTCAAGCCAATACGTCGTGCTTTAATTACTGGGCCTTTGTTTAGTATTTTCCGCAAAATCACGCCACCCATGTCACAAACCGAGCAAGAAGCCGTTGATGCCGGTACGGTATGGTGGGATCGCGATTTGTTCTCGGGCAAGCCTGATTTTGATAAATTGCATCAGTATGCCAAGCCAACGTTGACTGCTGAAGAAGAAGCGTTTTTAAATGGCCCGACCGAAACCTTATGCGCAATGCTTAATGATTGGCAAATCACGCAAAAAGATAAAGATTTGCCACCAGAAGCTTGGGATTTCATTAAGAAAAACGGCTTTTTTGGCATGATGATTATTAAAAAAGAATTCGGCGGTAAAGAGTTTAGTAATTATGCGCATGCTCGCGTCGTCACTAAAATTGCTACCCGTTCGGGCTCTGCAGCGGTGACAGTGATGGTGCCTAATTCACTCGGCCCGGGTGAGTTGCTGCAGCATTATGGTACTGAAGCCCAAAAGAATTATTACTTGCCACGCTTGGCGGTCGGTGAAGAGATTCCATGCTTTGCCTTGACGAGCCCAGAAGCTGGCTCTGATGCCGGTGGCATCCCTGACTTTGGTATCGTGACACGCGGCAGCTATACCGATCCGCGCACTGGCGTCGCCCATGAAAACGTACTCGGGATTCGCTTGACTTGGGAAAAGCGCTATATCACTTTGGGTCCAGTCGCCACCATCTTGGGCTTGGCATTCAAGCTGTACGATCCAGATCACCTCTTGGGTGGCAAAGAAGACATCGGCATTACTTGCGCTTTGATTCCAACTGAGCACAAAGGCGTTGAAATTGGTCGTCGCCATTACCCAGGTACTAGCGCGTTCCAAAATGGCCCGAACTGGGGTAAGGACGTGTTTATTCCGATGGATTGGGTGATCGGTGGTCAAGATTACGTCGGTAAAGGTTGGAAAATGTTGGTCGAGTGCTTGTCAGTGGGCCGCTGCATTTCATTGCCAGCGATGTCGGTTGCCACCGGCATGCTGTCGTCTTACACCACCGGCGCTTACGCCCGTATTCGTAGTCAGTTTGGTTTGTCGATTGGTCGCTTTGAAGGTGTGGATGAAGCATTGGGCCGTATTGGTGGCTTTACCTATCAGATGGATGCCGCGCAACGTTTGGCGTTGACGGGGCTCGATTCGGGTGAAAAACCATCGGTGATTTCCGGTATTTTGAAATATCACAATACTGAAAAAATGCGTAAAACGCTGAATGACGCCATGGATGTACATGCGGGTAAAGCGGTATGTATTGGGCCACGCAACTACTTGGCGCTGGGTTACCACGCTATACCTGTTGCAATTACGGTAGAAGGCGCCAATATTCTGACTCGCAGCATGATTATCTTTGGTCAAGGCGCAATCCGTAGCCATCCGTTTGTGCTGCGTGAACTTAAAGCGGCAATGAATAAAGATTTACCTGCTTTTGATGACGCAGTAATTAGCCACATTGGTTTTGCAGTTTCTAATCTGGTGCGTAGCTGCTGGTTAGGTTTGACCGGTGCGCGTTTTGTTAGCGTGCCAGTGTCAGGACCGACCGCACAGCACTATCGTGACATCGTTCGATTCTCGTCAGCATTTGCTTTCTTGGCCGATATGGGGATGGCAACGTTAGGTGGTAGCCTCAAATTTAAAGAGAAACTATCCGCGCGTTTGGGCGATATGTTGTCAAATTTATACATCGCCACTGCGGCATTAAAGAAATTTAATGATGATGGCCAACCGACAGAAGATCGTCCATTGGTACGTTGGGCGGTGGAAACTGCGCTCTACGATTGTCAGGAAGCGATGAATGGCTTTTTGGCCAATCACCCGAATCGGGCGTTGGCATGGTGTGTACGTAAGCTGGTATTCCCATGCGGCATGACGATGCGCCAGCCAGCAGACACGGTGGGTACTGATATTGCCCGTAGCTTGATGGAGCCTTCTGCGTCGCGTGATCGCTTGGTGCAATTCATGTACCGCTCAAGTGATGAAAACGATTCGATTGGTGTTTTGGAGCATGCCTTGAAGGCCGTGATTGCGACTGAAGCCATCGAGAACAAATTGCGCCGTGCGCAGCGCGAAGGCAAGTTGAAAGCGATTGTGGCTCAGGCTCGCTTACAAGAAGCCTTGAATCAGGGATTGATTACTGCAGAAGAACACGCCGCAGTGGTGCGTGCTCGTCGTCTCAAGCGGGAAGTGGATTATGGTGGATGATTTTGATGCACAGTTAATGCATGCAGATTCTGAGGCCATTCACCGAGTGATTGTGTAATATAAGAGTAAGCTAATAAAAGCTTACATTGTATGTGGTACAACAAAACCCTTGGAGATATAAAAATGAAGATGCTTGTGCGTTCAATGAAAGTGATCGGTGCAACTAGTTTGTTTCTCAGCTCTGCCTCAGTTTTGGCTTCGGGCTACCACTTTGGTACCCAAAGTGCGAGTAATCAGGGTGTCGCCAACTCCGGTGCTGCCGAAGTCATGGACGCGTCAACCATTTTCTACAATCCAGCCGGTATGAGCCGTCTTGAAGGTACGCAAGTGTCGGGCGTGTTGAATGTGATTATTCCCAAGGGTGAGTACACCAACATCAAAACCACCACCGCCACCGGTAAAACGGTGACGGGTGGTAATGGCGGTAGTTTTGGATCAACGACGGCCGTGCCACATCTGTACGCCACCTACCAAGTGAATGACAAGGTGAATGTCGGGGTTGGGGTGTTTGTACCCTTTGGTTCGCATACTGATTACGAAGCAGGCTGGGTGGGTCGCTACCAAGCTTTAGAAAGCAAGATCGAAACGATTAACGTGAATCCATCGATCTCTTACAAAGTGAACGACACGGTGGCCCTCGGTGCCGGTGTGAGTGTGCAATATATCAATGGCCAAATTAGCAAGGCTTTGGATTTAGGTACGGCAACAAGAAACCCTGCGTTTTTTGGTAACCCAGCTTTTGATGGTGAGTCGGAAGTCAAAGGTAACGACATTGGCTACGGCTTTAACTTGGGTGCTTTGTTTAATATCAGCCAAGACACCCGAGTAGGGGTGGCGTATCGCTCAAAAATCAAACACACCTTGGAAGGTGATTTGACCTTTAAGGTGCCGAGCGCACTGCAATCGACCGTGGGTAAATCACCGTCGTTACAAAATCGCGACGCAACATTGTCGGTTGAAACGCCAGAATCATTCTCGATTAATGGCTTTTTCACCAATTTAACCCTGAATGGGCGATGACCGCCGATTACACCTGGACTGGTCACTCGCGCTTTGACGAAATCCGAATTCAGTCTGCAGGTAATGCCGATTCAGTGACGGTGACTCGCTGGCGCGATACCAGCCGTTATTCAGTGGGCGGTATTTATACGCCAAATCAAACTTGGACTTTCCGTGCCGGTTTAGCGTATGACCAATCTCCTGAAGCCAATGATGCTGAGCGCATTGCCAGTATTCCCGATAGCGACCGGATTTGGTATGCCTTGGGCGCTCGTTACAATATTGATAAAAACAATTCGATTGACCTTGCCGCCATTTATGTTCATCTAAAAAGCTCAACCATCAATCGTAAGCCTTTAGATCCAAGTGAAGCCTCGGGTGGTTCAATTAACGGCAATTACAGCGTTAATTCAGTGACCTTGGGTATGCAATACAACTATCGTTTCTAACTCTAGATTGTGCCCAGAGCGAAGGCTTTGGGCACGAAAAGAAAATCTAACCGAATAGCTGCAGGGCTGGCCTGCGAAGAGAGTGATTATGAGTGTGAGTGTGACAATGCCAATTCGCAAAGTGGCAGTTTTAGGGGCAGGCGTGATGGGCGCGCAAATTGCAGCGCATCTCTCCAATGCTGGGATTGATACCGTATTATTTGATTTGCCCGCAGCAACTGGCAATCCCAATGCGATTTCACTCAAAGCTTTAGATAATCTTAAAAAATTAAAACCAGCCCCATTGATGTCTGCCAGCCGGATTGATGGCATCGTGCCTGCCAACTATGGTAGCGACTTGGCGTTATTGGCCGATTGCGATTTGGTGATTGAAGCCATTGCTGAGCGCTTGGATTGGAAGGCCGATTTATATGCCAAAATCGCGCCACATTTGGCTGAGCATGCGATTTTAGCCAGTAATACCTCAGGTTTATCGATTGAAGCTTTGGCTGCGAATGTACCGGCTGCGCTGCAATCGCGTTTTTGCGGCATTCATTTCTTTTAATCCGCCACGTTATATGTATCTGGTTGAGCTCATTGCCACTAAAGGTTGCCAGGCCGATACCCTTGATGCACTCGAAACATTCCTCACGCTACGTTTAGGTAAAGGCGTGGTTCGCGCCAAAGATAGCCCTAACTTTATCGCCAATCGGATTGGTGTGTTCTCGATGCTGGCGACGATTGAGCACGCTAAAAACTTCGGCATCCGTTTTGATGTGGTCGATGATTTAACTGGCCCACGTTTAGGTCGGCCAAAATCAGCGACATTCCGTACCGCCGATGTGGTGGGTTTGGATACGTTTGCCCATGTGGTTAAAACCATGACCGATACATTGCAAGCCGATCCATGGCATGCCTTGTTTAAATCACCCGAATGGCTAGAGCAACTGATTGCTGCTGGTGCATTAGGGCAAAAAACCCGCCAAGGTATTTTTAAGAAAGTCGGCAAAGACGTGTTGATGTTGGACCCGAGCACCGGTGAGTACATCGCCGGTGGTCAAAAAGCGTCTGATGCAGTGAAAGCTTTACTAAAAAATACTGATTTTGCCGCCAAGGTAGCGTCGCTACGCGCTTCAAACTTGCCAGAAGCACAATTTTTGTGGGCTTGCTTGCGTGATGTGTGGCATTACATCGCTGTGCAACTGGAACACATCGCTGACAATGCCCGCGATGTTGATTTTGCCATCCGTTGGGGCTTTGGCTGGGAACAAGGTCCGTTCGAAATGTGGCAAGCGGCCGGCTGGCAAACCATTGCTGCCGCGATTAATGAAGACATCGCTGCGGGCAAAACTTTGTCGAGCAACCCATTGCCAGCTTGGGTTATGGCGCGCGATGGCGTGCATACCCCAGCCGGTTCACTCAATGCGGTGACGCAAGAGTTGGTTGGTCGTTCAACCTTGCCAGTGTACGAGCGTCAATTGTATCCACCGAAAGTACTGGGCGAAGCTGAGCCTGATTTTGGTGAAACCATTTACGAAAACGACAGCGTTCGGATGTGGATGCCGCCGAGCAATTTAACCACGGCTGGCGTGCCGGTACTGAGCTTTAAAACCAAGGCGCATTGTGTCGGTGCAAACGTATTGGCCGGTATCCAAGAGTCCATCAAGATTGCTGAGCAATACCATCCAGGTTTGGTGATTTGGCACGCTACAGCACCGTTTTCAGTTGGTGCGGATTTGATGAGTATGGGCCCGGCGTTTATGAGTGGCGATTTTGCTGCGCTTGAGCGGATGGTGTTTGAATTTCAAAAAACGTCGCAAGCGATTAAATACGCCAAAGTACCGGTGGTGGGCGCAGCGCAAGGTTATGCCTTTGGTGGCGGTTGTGAATTCTTAATGCACTGCGCTCGAGTGGTGGCGCATGTTGAAACCTATATCGGTTTGGTTGAAGTCGGCGTGGGCTTGTTGCCAGCGGGGGGTGGTTGTAAAGAATTTGCACTGCGCGCTTCGCGTTTAGCTCGTAACGGCAATATTTTAGAAGTGCTCAAAGATTATTACCTCGCGATGGCGATGGCCAAAGTCGGTACCAGCGCGGAAGAAGGCCAGCAAATTGGCTATCTGAAAGAATCGGATGTGATTGTGATGAATGCCAACGAGTTGCTGTTTGTGGCGCAAGCGCAAGTGACTGCGATGGCGGCCACCGGCTACCGTCCGCCAGTACGTCCGAAAGCATTCGCGGTTGCCGGTCGCTCAGGCGCAGCAACGATTCGTGCGCAATTGGTCAATATGCTCGAAGGCGGCTTTATTAGTAAGTATGACTTCCATATTGGCGTACAAATTGCCGAAATCGTCTGCGGTGGCGATGTCGATGCCGGTACCTTGGTCGACGAAGATTGGATCTTGAAATTAGAGCGTGAACGCTTTATGGGCTTGCTGCAAAAAGGCAAAACCCAAGAACGAATCATGCACATGATTGAATTTAATAAACCACTGAGAAATTGATCGTTGTCGTACCGAGCGCAGTGCAGGTACGACAAGGCGATAACAGCCCGCTAACTGCAATTTTCAAAAAGCGTTGGTAGGTTGATCGCAAATTAAAAATCAAACGTGAACCCACGGCCAAATTCGCTATTGTGCCGGTCGTGGATTCAGGTTTTGCCAAATTTTAGGAATTCAAAATGAGCAAACAGATTCAAGAAGCTTATATTGTTGCCGCAGTGCGCACGCCAGTGGGCAAAGCGCCGCGCGGCATGCTAAAGGGTGTTCGCCCGGATGATTTATTGGCGCATGTATTGAAAGCTGCGATGGCGCAAGTGCCATCGCTCGATCCAGCTTTGGTGTCGGATGTGGTGGCTGGCTGCGCCATGCCAGAAGGCGAGCAAGGGATGAATGTGGCGCGGATTGGTGCGCTGCTGGCCGGTCTGCCCAATGCCGTGGGCGGCATTACGATTAATCGTTTTTGCTCGTCGGGCATTAATGCTGTGGCGCTGGCGGCCGACAAAATTCGTTTAGGCGAAGCCGATGTGATGATTGCGGCAGGTACCGAGTCGATGTCGATGGTGCCAATGGGTGGCAATAAATTGTCATTGGGCGCGAGTATTTTTGACACCGATGAAAACGTAGCCATTGCTTACGGTATGGGTTTGACTGCGGAAAAAGTGGCGCAGCAATGGCAGGTAAATCGTGAAGATCAAGACGCTTTTGCTGTTGAATCGCACCGCCGTGCTTTGGCGGCGATTGCTGAGGGTAAATTTAACGCGGAAATCGCACCGATTGATGTGACGTATCGCGTACCCAATTTGGCCACCGGCGAAGTGGAGTTGATTAACAAAACCTTGCTCAATGATGAAGGCCCACGCGCTGACACGAGCTTGGAAGGCCTGGCTAAACTGAAAACCGTATTTGCCGCCAAAGGCAGCGTGACTGCCGGTAATAGCTCGCAAATGTCCGACGGTGCTGCGGCGTTGATTTTGGTTTCAGAAAAAAATCCTCAAAGAATTTAATCTCACGCCATTGGCTAAGTACGTTTCTTTTGCGGTGAAAGGCGTGCCACCGGCGATTATGGGGATTGGTCCGAAAGAAGCGATTCCTGCGGCGCTAAAACAAGCCGGTTTGAATTTGTCTGATTTGGCTTGGATTGAACTCAATGAAGCATTTGCTGCGCAAGCGCTGGCGGTGAGTCGTGATTTGAATTTGGATATGTCGATTGTCAATCCACATGGTGGTGCCATTGCCTTGGGCCATCCTTTGGGTGCGACGGGCGCGATTCGTGCCGCAACGGCGATTCATGGTCTGCGCGGTCAAGGCAAATCAGGCTATGCCATGGTGACGATGTGTATCGGCACCGGTATGGGTGCTGCTGGTATTTTGCAAGTTTTATAAGCGATTCATTTTGAATTCAATTTATCTAAAGCCCGCTGAGTTGAAAGCGGGCTTTTTTTTTGGAGAACGCAATGAAAAAACAACTCACGGCAATGGCTTTGGCCCTGTTATTGGCCAATTCGGCATATGCGCTTGAAGTGGCGGGGGTGAGCTTGCCAGAGAAGGTGAGCGTGGCTGAAACACCTTTTTGGTGTTAAACGGCGCCGGTATTCGCAAGAAAATGGTTTTTGAAGTGTATGTGGCGGCTTTATATACCACGGCCAAAAGCAATGATGCGAACGCCATCATTAATGCTGCTACGCCAAGACGGATTCAATTGGATATGTTGCGCAATGTGGAGTCGGCGACGTTGTACAGCGCTTTGCTCGAAGGCTTGCAAGACAATCTCAGTGCAGCGCAATATAAAGCGCTTGCCCCCAAGGTGGCGGAACTTGAGAAAATCTTTATGGATATTAAGGTCGCCAATAAAGGCGATGTGATTATGTTGGATTTTTTGCCGGGTAAGGGGGTGAAAGTACTGGTGCGTGGTCAGGTGGCCGGCATGATTACTGGCGATGCAATTGCTAGCGCAATGCTATCGATCTGGCTGGGTAAATCGCCGGTCAGTGATAGTTTAAAGGCTGCCTTATTAAAAGCATAAAAAGTAGTCCGTGGCGAGTCGTTAAATCTGCAGTCTAAACGACTGAGTACGATCGAATCGTAGGGAGTACGACCCATGGCGATGCGGCCCCGACCTGATTTAGGTTGGGGCTTTTCTTTTGGCTTACTCTTCTTGCTGTGCTTTGTAATGTATTTTTTGAGTTAAATGTAGTATTGCTACATTTGTATTTTTCATTTATTGGTGTTTGTTACAAGTTATGTTGTTGTTATATATGGATTTAAGATATTTTTGTGTACTTGTAGTTGCTTGTATTGGTTGTTAAGTATGTAATTTAAGTACAAAAAGACTTGCGTAGTCTGGGTAGTTTTGTTAAAGTACGTACATCGAAAGAAACACAGCAAGGCCGGTTGGTTCAACCGGATAACTAAAGGAGAAACACCATGCGTGGCTTACTCAAAATGATCAAAAACTTTGAATTTCAGCAACAATTGCTGGTTAAGTCTTATGGCTGGAAATTGACTCAGCGCTAAGCACCGATTTCATGTAGTAACCGTAGTACCCGCAGCGAAAGTTGCGTTATCGACTCCATCCTCCTGTGCCCGACTTTGACTTGTGTTTTATTACGCAAGACAAGTCGGGATTTTTTTTGTTTATCGCACGATAATGCAGCTAATTTGCTTGAGTTTGGGTAAAGTAGCATTTTGCGTGACTCATGGTTTTGTCTTGTTTAATTCATCTCTTTTCTATCCGCTTGGCGCTGGTTTGTTGGTCTTTTCTACAACGGTTGCGGCTGCCGAAGCCCCATTTACTTATCGTGTGGTGCTGCGCGCCGATTCAAGCGTGTCGGCTTTACTTGAGCAGTATCTTGAGATCTTTAAGCTAAAAGATAATCCACGAAATTCGCCTGAACAATTAAGTCGTTCACTTGAATTTTTGCCACAAGCGGTGGCTGATTTACTCGCCACCCAAGGGTATTTCAATACCAAAACGGTATCGGAAATGAAAACCGAGCAGGGGCAAACCGTGGTGTATATCCAAGTCGATTTGGGTAAGCCGGTGGTGATTCATGATGCCAAACTCAATGTAAGCGGTGCGGTACGCGATAATCCGGAGCGTTTGGCGGTACTGGAATCGCGCTTTCAAGAGCGAAGCGACGCGATCATTGGTACGTCATTTACGCAAAGCGAATGGGATGATTTAAAAAAAACGCACTTTAGCGTCGTTTATGGCGCGAGATTATCCTGCCTCAGTGATGAGTTCGAGTGAAGCCATCATTGATCCTGAATTAAAAACCGCGCAGCTAAATATCACGATGGACAGTGGTCCAGCCTATGTGTATGGCCCGGTACACATTCAGGGCTTGCAGCGTTACCCAGAAAAATTGGTTCGTGATTTGGTTGATTTGCCAGAAGGCGCGCCGTATCGGCGTAGTCAATTACTCAATTTACAAACTGAATTACAAAATTTACCGCATTTTGCTTCGGCCTTGGTCGATGTAAATTTACCGCCGGATGCGCCTTTTATTGCACCGGTACAAATTGATGTGCAAGAGTCGCCCTTAAGTAAAGTCAGTACGAATTTGGGTTACAGCACCAATACGGGTGCGCAAGCTGGGGTGGATTATCGTTATTTAAATTTGTTTGATCGTGGCTGGATATTTAATTCCAAGCTTGAAATTAAACAAAAAGAACAGCTGTTTGATATCGCCGTGGCCATTCCAAAAATGTCGAGCGGCTGGGAGCATAACGGTTACATCAATTATGCCAGCTCAGATATTGAAGGCTTGCAGTCGGACAATTATCGGATTGGGGTGTCGCGCAATTGGATTGAACGCCGGCAAGAGCATTATATTTCATTGCAATATCTGGCTGAACGTCGCCAAATTAGCAATGGCAGTAGTGATCGTCCGCATTCTTTGACTTTAAATTACAAGACGATTATCCGCGATTTAGATAGCTTAAAAGACCCACGGCATGGCTATATGCTGCAAGCTGAAATTGGTGGCGCTTCTGAGCAAGTCATGAGTGATGTTAGTTTTGTCCGCGCTTATGGCAATGCCATTCATTACAACAAGATCGGGCAAGAAGGGATTTTGGCCTTGCGTTTGGAGCTAGGGCAAACTTTTACCAGCAGCGCGATTGGCGTGCCGACCGAATGGTTGTTTCGTGCCGGTGGTATGGGCTCCGTGCGTGGCTATGATTATCAATCTTTAGGGGTTGATATCGATGGTTCGGTTGTGCCAGGGCGCGTTTTGGCAACGTCATCGATTGAATATCAACATCTGGTTTACAAAGATTGGCGGGCGGCAATTTTTTATGATTATGGTGGCGCTGGCACCGATTGGCGCACATTAAATCCAGTGCGTGGCGCTGGGATTGGCGCGCGTTGGTTAAGTCCGGTCGGGCAAATCGGCGCGGATATTGCCTACGGCATCGATAAATCTCAATTTCGCTTTCAATTTGCGATGGGTCTTGCGTTTTGAATCCTGAGTTAACTCCTGAAGCCACCCCAGTCGCGGTGGTGACTCCGCCTACTTATAGCCGAGCGCGGCAGATTGCGCGTGGGGTATTTTGGAGCGTACTAGCGAGTGTAACGCTGTGTATTGCTTTGCTGGCGGGGCTGCTGTTTGCGCTCGATTCCAATTATGGCCGTGCCCGTCTGGTGGAAATGATTAATCGCAGCGGCATGGTGTCAATCCAATCTTTGCAGGGCTCGTTTTGGTCGCGCTTGGAAGTTCGCAATTTAAAAGTAGACACATCCAGTGCCTTGGTGCAATTGGATCACGGGGTATTGGACTGGAGCCCCTATTCATTATTGCTTAGAAAGCTATACATCAATGAATTGCGCTTAGGTATTTTGCAGATAGAAACGAAACCGACGCCGCCGATGGCCAAGCCCAGTCCAGTACCGCAAAACTTAAACCTGCCTTTAAGTTTGCAAGTGCTGGATCTACGGATCGCGCAATTGCAAATCAGTGGCGCGCCAACGATTCAGCAAATTCAAGCGGGTTTTGATAGTAATGGTAAAGAGCACCGCATTACGATTAGCCAATTACATGCCCCACAAGGCACGCTCAGTGCTGCGCTGAATGTGTCGGGTAAAGCGCCATTTCGCACCGCAGGCTCGTTTGTCTTAGCTGGGCAGCTCGAAGGGCAAGAGTTGACTGCAGTCGGTCAAGTGCTCGGTGATTTGCGGGCGTTGGCGGTGAAGGCCGATTTAAATGCCGCCAAAGTGCGCGCAAATGTCGATGTTAAATTGGATGTGTTTGCGGCGCATGCCTATCAAATGTTGCAGCATGGTCAAATTAAGCTAGAGCAGTTTAATCCTGCCGCATGGAACTCGGCGGCACCACAAGCCAAAATTGATGCCAGCTTACAAGTTGAGCCTAGCTCAACTGGGGTGGTGATGCGTTTGCAGCTTAAAAATCATCAACTCGGGTCTTTAGATCGACAGGGTTTGCCGCTGGCGGCGTTGAATGCTCGGCTTAATTTAGCCGGTAATGACTTGCAGATTAAGCAGTTGGAGATGGGGTTTGCCGGGGATGGACAGCTCAAGGCCACTGGCGGTATTCGTGATGAAGTGCTTGATCTTAATTTGGCTTTGCAAGGCATCGATCCAGCGCAATTTTGGTCGCCACAAGCGGCCAGTCAAATGAGCGGGTTGATGACGCTGAAAGGGCCGTGGCTGGCACCCAATGTGCAAGGTGAGATTAAAGATCAGCGCTTAAAAACCGCACTTAAGTTGGATTTGGGCTGGATAAAACCGACTGAGCAGCGCCGAATTGCTGTGCGCCAATTGGATTTGCAGCGTGGTAGTAGTCAATTGGCCGCCAAAGGCGAGTTAAATTTACAAGCACCGTATGACTTTACGTTAACCGCGCAATTGCAGCAGTTTAATCCGGCCGAATTGATTGCGGCATCGCCAGCGGGGCGAATTAATAGCCAAATCAAGGCCAGTGGCCAGATTGAGCCAACGCTGCGTTTGGATGTTGAATATCAACTTTTAAATAGTATTTACAATCAACAGGCTTTATCGGGGGCCGGTCAGTTAAAACTGGATAACAATCGTTTGAATGTACCGCAGCTGTGGTTGGCCTTAGGTAAAAACCGCCTCGATTTGAATGGTGTGCTTGGAAAAACCAACGACAAGCTGAATTATCAAATTGATTTCCCTGAGCTACAGGTGTTAGGCAAGGGCTTTTCGGGGGTGGTGACTGGCAAAGGGCTGCTCTCGGGCACACTGCCACAAGCCAATGTGCAAGGCATACTGAATGTTAAACAGCTTAATACGCCGTGGGCGCTAGAAGTTGCCAGCGCGGATTTGTTTGCCAATGTACAGTCCGACTTAAAAGGACCCATTGAGCTGCGCTTGGCCGTCAATCAGTTAATCATGCCAGGGCTGCAGATTGCCAACGCCAATATGTTAATCAACGGTCGTCAAGACCAGCATACGGTGACGCTAAGCGCCAAAGGCCGTAAAGATCAGCAAGAGTTGGCTTTAGAGGTGTTGCTCAAGGGGGGCTTGAATGCCAGTCAAGTGTGGCAAGGACAAATTGAGCGCTTGAACGGGATGGCATGGCTGCCTTTTCAACTACAAAGCGCGGCGACTTTGTCGCTGGCAAGCGATCAATTACGCTTGTCTGGCGCTAGTTTGAAACTGGGGCGCAGTGTGATTGATATTGGCCGCTTTGATTGGCGCAATGGTGCGATAAATACCCAAGGCCAGATTAAGCAATTTCAGGTGAGCGATTGGGTCGGTTTACTCGACAATCCCGCCGTGCAAAGTGATTTGGTTTTGGCTGGGCAGTGGGATTTAACCCAGTCGGCACCTGCCGCGCCGGTCAGTGGACGCTTTGCGCTGACCCGTCAGCAAGGTGATGTGGTTTGGCGTGGTCATGATGGCTTGCGGCCCTTTTTGCTGGATGCTTTGGCGTTAAACGGCGAAATTAATCAAAATCAATTTAATGTGAACAGCCAGTTAAGCAGTCCTCGCTATGGCAAGGTGGGATTGACGGCGAGCGGTTTGCTTGATGCGGCGCAGTGGCAGTTTTCTGCGTTGCAAGCGATGAAAGTTGCTCTCGTTGGCGACTTGCCAGATTTAAAAGTCTTTGCGCCGTTTGTGGGTGACGGCGTGGCTTTGGGGGGGCGAGCGCATTTGGATGTAAGCCGCGTTGCGCTAGGAGATAAGATAACCTTGGCCGGACAAATTAAAGGTACGGGTCTGCTGTATAAAGATGCCGCTTTAGGTGTGCATTTGCGAGACGGTGTGCTGGATATTGGCTTGGATGGTCAGCAAATTACGCTAAAAACCATGAAGTTTAATGGCAGTGGTAACGGTACGGTGGAGGGCTCGGGCCGGATTGATTTAACCGACAAAGCGCAACCGGACTTAACCATTCAATTGGCGGCTAAGAAATTTACCTTAATTAGCAAGGCCGATATGCTGTTGGTGATTTCAGGCCAAGGTACATTGGCAATGCACAACGGCGCTTTGGCGGTGAACGGGCAGTTTATTGCCGATGAGGGCGATATTCAGTTTGTTTCTAACGATGTACCGCACTTGTCGTCCGATGTGGTGGTGTTAGGCGCTGCACCAAAAAAAGTAGCCAAACCGATGTCGGCCAGTGTTGAAATTGGCGTTGATTTGGGCAAAAATTTTCGCTTTCGAGGTTATGGGCTCGACGCCGAGCTGATTGGGCAATTACGCCTGAAAGCCAGCGGTAATCAAGCACTGACTGCCCATGGTACGGTAAGTGTTGAAGAGGGCGAATATAAAGCCTACGGACAAAAGCTCGATATTGAGCGCGGCGTGTTGTCATTTATTGGTCCGCTGGATAATCCAGGTTTAGATATTTTGGCGGTGCGAACCAATTTAGCGGTTGAGGCAGGGGTGAAAGTGCAAGGTTCAGCTTATTCGCCACGAGTGACTTTGTATTCTGATCCGAATGTGCCTGATTCAGAAAAACTGTCATGGTTGCTGTTTGGGCATGGTTCTGAAAATATGGAAAAAGCCGATGGGGCTTTGATCTTGCAGGTTTTAAATGCTATGGCCAGCAATAATAATGGTCAAGGCTTAACCGATCAATTGTTTGGTGCGGTAGGGATTGATGAAGTGGGTTATAACACGGTGCGCGAAAAAGATGGCAGTACCACACAAGTGGTTTCGGTCAGTAAGCAGTTGGCCAAAAATTTACGCGTGTCGCTGGATAAAAGCTTTAATGGTTTGCGTGATGCGGTAAGGTTTACGTTGCAGCTCTCTAGAAACTGGTCTGTGGTCTCGCGCATTGGGGTTGATGAGAGCTCGCTGAATGTCGATTACACATGGCAATTTGATTGAACAAATAAATTGATACCAGAGACCTAAAAAAGGCACGGCTTTTAGCCGTGCCTTTTTGATTAGTAGGTGTAGAACATGCGTTGAATTTCTTGGCTGTCTTTGGTTTTGGTGAGTGCCAGCATTAACAAAATCCGCGCTTTTTGAGGTGAAAGCGTATCGGCAACGGTGAAATCAGTTTTATCGTCATTGTTTTCGCCATTGCGAATGGTTGGCCCATTGCTAATGCGGGACGAGCGATTGATGTGTATGCCTTTTTGACGCAATTCAGTTAAACGCGCTCGAACTGGGGCGGCTAAGCTGCCATTGCCGGTGCCGGCGTAAACAATGCCTACGTCGCCCGCAGCGGCAAAGGCATCAATTGCCAAAGTATTGGCGTTGGCTGAGCCATACGCGATATTTACCGCTGGCAGGCTATCGAGTTTTGATACATCAAACTCAGTATTGCTCGTGTGTTTACGGGTGCTGGCACGGTAAAAATTAGGTTTGCCGGAAACGATATAACCCAAACTACCTAGCTCTGGCGAGCGGAAAGTATTGGTCGTCATGGTATTGGTTTTGACCACGTCGCGTGCGCCTTGAATTTCATCGTTGAGCGCGACCAATACGCCTTGGCCAATGGCTTCTTTGCTGCCCGCGAGTGCGACGGCATTGTATAGGTTGATCGGGCCGTCAGCGCTGATTGCAGTGGCTGGGCGCATGGCACCGACGATCACCACCGGTTTATTGCTTTTAACTACCAGATTCAAGAAGTACGCGGTTTCTTCAATGGTGTCAGTGCCGTGGGTAATCACCACACCATCAACGTCTTTGCGTTTGAGTGTTTCATTGACCTTTTTGGCTAGTTTGAGCCAATGCTCATTAGTCATGCTCTCGCTGGCAATTTGAAATACCTGCTCGCCACTCACATCAGCGACTTTGCTCAGTTCAGGTACCGCAGCAATCAGCGCGTCAACGCCAATTTTGGCTGCGGTATAGCCGACGGTGGTGGTGCTCGTATTGCCCGTGCCAGCAATGGTGCCGCCAGTGGCAAGAATCACGACTTTGGGTTTTTCAGCCGCGATGGCTGTGCCGGCGATGAAGCTGCTAAGCACAAGTAATGTGGTGGTTTTTATCGCTAAATTCATGGTGTCTCCGTTTTTATTTTGAGCTGGATGATGCTTTTAGCTCGTCAGCGAGGCGCGTCGAGTGCTGATCATCTCGGATAAACCGCTGATGACGGTATTGTGACAAGTGCTAATGGGATAAGCTCTAGTGGTGAAATGGCTTATTAGGGAGTGCGGGCGATTACCCAAGCGAACACCTCAATCGCGCCAGCAGATTTGAGTGCTTGGGCTGCCGCATTCATGCTCGCGCCGCTGGTCATCACATCGTCAATGAGTGCGATGCGTAAGCCGTTGGCTGAATCGCGGCAAACAAAGGCATTACGCATATTGTGCCAGCGAGCCTTGGCGCTCAGGCGTGCTTGATGTTCGGTATTTTTATGCCGGGATAATAGCCCGATCTCCATTGGGAGTTGTAAGCGCTTGGCGATGGGTTGAGCGATTTCTAATGCTTGGTTAAATCCGCGCTCTTTGAGTCGTGCCGGATGCAAGGGCAGGGGAATGATTAAGTCGGGCCTTGCAGCGTTTGAGAGTTGCTCGGCGAGCTGCTCGCCCAGCGGTGGTAATAAAGACCAACGCCCAGCAAATTTTGCCGCTTGAATCAGGCTAGCAATTGGGTCGGTGTATAAAAAGGCCGCAATGGTGACGTCAAATTCGGGCGGAATTTTGCTGCAAGCGCCGCAGATGAGCCCTTGCGTGCTGGGGCGTGCACAGCATGGGCAACTTTGTGCAACGCAGGGGCGATCTAAAGTAGCAAGGCAGGCGCGCGCAAAAGCGACTTTTACTGCTAGCGGCGCAAAGTAAGCATTGTTGTGGGGTGATGTAGTTCAAAATTTGGTCGAATAAATTTGACAACTCAGTGCCTCGTTTGGACAATGCGATTGATGTCGTTGGTCGGCGGTGGCTTTTAGCCGTGACTAGGGTCTGTTGACGTTTGGTTTTCGATCCGCAAATCAAACGCCAACAGACCTTCTTAGTATTAAAATTATTTGGATAAATAGCGAATGAATTGTTCCAGCTCAGCAACACAAACCATCGAATTTAAGCGCGCATCGCCGCATCCGGAGCAAGCGCTATGGTCAGAGGCCGCCGTCGCTCAATTGTTTGCGTTGCCGTTTAATGATTTGCTGTTTCAAGCGCAAACAGTGCATCGACAAAATTTTGATGCCAATCGAGTCCAGTTGTCGACTTTACTGTCGGTAAAAACCGGCGGTTGCTCAGAAGATTGTGGTTATTGCTCACAATCGGCGCGCCACGATACTGGATTAGAAACCGAAAAACTGATGGACGCCGATGAAGTGATCGCCAAAGCGGCGATTGCCAAAGAAAATGGCTCGTCGCGGTTTTGCATGGGCGCAGCATGGCGCGGCCCGAAAAACAAAGATTTAGCTGAAGTTAAAAAAATGATTGCCGGCGTGAAAGCCCTAGGTTTAGAAACCTGTGCCACTTTTGGTATGCTTAAAGACGGCCAAGCAGAACAATTACGCGATGCCGGTTTAGACTATTACAACCACAATCTGGATACCTCAGAAGCCAAATATGGCGAAATCGTTACGACGCACAGCTATGCCGATCGTTTAGATACCTTGGGCAAGGCACGTAAAGCCGGTTTAAATGTGTGCTCAGGCGGGATTGTTGGCTTGGGTGAAACGCGCTTGGATCGTGCTGGCTTAGTGGCGCAATTGGCCAATCTTGATCCGCAGCCGGATTCAGTGCCAATTAATAATTTAGTACAAATTGACGGCACGCCGCTCGATGGTTCAGAGCCCGTGGATTGGACTGAGTTTGTTCGCACCATTGCCGTAGCGCGCATTACCATGCCAAAGGCTTATGTTCGCTTGTCGGCAGGTCGCCAGCAAATGCCCGAAGCGATGCAGGCACTGTGCTTTTTGGCCGGGGCGAATTCGATTTTTTACGGCGATAAACTATTAACCACCGGCAACCCAGATGTTGAAGGCGATCGTGCTTTGTTCCGTAAACTCAACCTGCAACCACTGTAAGTGGTTGGTGGCTTGCGGCGCTGAGTATTCATGCGCCACATAAAAACAAAGGGTATTGCTTGGTAGGCATGATCATTCATGCACTACAAAGCAATACCCTTATTGCTTCGGGTTTGGCGGATTTTGATCTGATGCTGCGTTACCAAGCGCGCTGGCGTAGAATGACTACGCTGCGTGCTTCGTGCCTTGCCTCAGGTCAAAAGCCGCACAAACGCGGCTGGCAAACTAAACGCCAACAGGCCCTAGCGTCACCGTGATTGCGGCGAGATTGACTCTAGTGTTTAGCCGCGCACTTTTTTGACCACTTGCATCAATTGCGCTGCCGCTTCATCACCTTGGCCGCTTTTAAGCGCTTGGGCGATGCAATCTTGGGTTTGTTGTTCAAGCAAGATGAGACCTAAAGCATCCAGTGCCGAACGTGCTGCCGCCACTTGGTTGAGGATGTCACCGCTATATTTCTCTTCTTCGACCATGCGGGTAATGCCCGAAACTTGGCCGACGATGCGGTTAAGTCGCTTAATCAATAAATCGCGATTTGGGCGCGGTAATTGCGTTTTGTCTTGTGTCTTTTTAGTGCTTGATGTCATATCCGGCTTCCTCAATGGCTGTTTCCAGTGCGGCGCGACTGGTTTGTTGGGCGTCGAACACAATATGTGCCGCGCCTGGGTTAAGTGTGACATTGGCCGACTGCACCCCTGTCACGGCTTGCAGAACACGCGTTACGCCAGCTGTGCAGCCGCCGCACGTCATGCCGTCAATTTGAATGTCGATGGTTTCCATCGTAACTCCTTAGCTTTTCCAGCGTTTTAATAACAATGCATTGCTCACCACCGAAATAGACGACATCGCCATTGCGGCACCAGCAACAATGGGGTTGAGTAAGCCTAAGGCGGCAACGGGAATGCCTAAAGCGTTATAAATAAAGGCGAAAAATATAATTTTGTCTGATTTTACGAATTGTGGCTTTCGATAGGCTAATGGCGGCAGCAATATGCGCAATATCGTTGTGCATCAAGGTGATGTCGGCGGTTTCAATCGCCACGCTGGCGCCGCTTTGCATTGCAAAGCTCACATTGGCTGCCGCCAATGCCGGTGCATCATTAATCCCGTCGCCTGCCATGGCCACATGCCGACCTTGGGCTTGCAATTGGGTGATCAGTGCCGCTTTGTCTTTGGGACTCATCTGCGCTTGAAACGTCGTAATGCCGAGCTCGTTGGCAATCGCTGCCGCCGTGGCGGGGTTGTCACCCGTTAACATAATAATGTTGATGCCGGCCTGTTGTAAGGCTTTGACGGCGGCTTTTGCATCAGTGCGTGGCGTGTCTTTTAGGCCAATAAAGCCTTGCAATTGATCATTTTTAGCCAGCGCGATGACAGTTTGTCCGGCTTGCGTCATGGCGTCTAGTTGCGTCGTTTGCGCTGCAGTGAGCGGCGTAACCCAGTCTGGACGGCCGACTTTAAATTGATCGTTGCCGATCTGTGCCGACATGCCAAGGCCTACTTCGGTGTGAATCTCGCTGGCGCTCAGTAAAGTCAGTTGCCGAGTTTGTGCCTCGCTGATTAAGGCGTGTGCCAAAGGGTGTTGTGAATGCGCTTCAATGCTGGCTGCGTGCAAAATAAACTCGGATTCTGTGCCGTTAATCAGCTGAACCGCACTGACTTTGGGTTGGCCCTCAGTCAAAGTACCTGTTTTATCGACGATTAAGGTGTCGATATGGCTCGCCAACTCCAAGGCGCTGGCATTGCGAAACAATAAACCGTTTTTGGCGCCGAGCCCGACGCCGACCATAATCGCGGTCGGTGTGGCTAAGCCTAGTGCACATGGGCAGGCAATGACTAAGACGGCAATGGCGTGGATTAAAGCGGTGCTTGGATCATGTAGCACCAGCCAAGTGGCAATAAAGGTCAGTAGGGCAATACCCAGTACCGCAGGCACAAAAATGGCGGCGATTTGATCGGCCAGTCGTTGAATCGGGGCTTTACTGCCTTGCGCTTGGCGCACCATGCGAATAATCGCCGCCAATTGCGTGGCGCTGCCAATGCTGGTAGCGCGGATGGTAATGCTGCCTTGGCTGCTGCGCGTACCCGCAAACACGGTGTCGCCAATGGTTTTGCTGGCTGGGATGGATTCTCCGGTCAGCATGGCTTCATCAACCGCAATGCTGCCACTGAGAATCACCCCGTCAACGGCAATGCTTTCACCATCGCGCACCATTAAAATATCGCCTTGCTGGATATTGGCAATCGCCAGTTCTAGCCATTGTCCATTGCGCTCCACCCTGGCCGTTTGCGGCTGCAGCGCCAGCAGTTCGCTAATGGCGCTGGCGGTTTTGTGTTTGGCGCGGCTTTCTAGCCATTTACCCAGCATGACTAAGGTAATAATCGCTGCGCTGGCTTCAAAATACAGATCATGGCGCCCAGCATACCAAGCCCAGCAGCTATACAGCCACGCCATCGACGTGCCAAGCGCGACCAGCACATCCATATTGGCGGCGCCACCGCGTAGGGCAAAATAAGCGCCGCGATAAAAACGCAGGCCAGGAATAAATTGCACTATGCTCGCGAGCGCAAATTGCACGCGCGAAAGACAAAATGCCGTGTCGGCCAAACAGCATGCCGCCCATTTCAATTAAAAAGGGCAGCGTGCAAACGATGGCAATGATAAACAGCCAAGGGGTTTCAGTTGCTGGTGCGGTGTTGATCTCTGTGCTTGTTGGGCTTGAAAAGCCAGCTTTTTCAATCGCCGCTTTCACCACATCTAAATCAATAAGACCACGTGGGGCGCTGATTTGGGCAGTTTCATTGGCAAAATTAACTTGGGCGCTTAAATTGGGCAGTCGATTGAGGACTTTCTCGAGCCGCAGCGCGCAAGCGCTGCACGTCATCCCCTCGACAGGGAGTTCAAGCTGCTGGCGCGGCACTTGGTAGCCTGCGTGTTCAATCGCTTGGATGATGGGGGCGATTTCAATACTGGGCTGGCTGCTATTAATTTGCGCTGTTTCGCTGGCAAAATTGACGCTCGCTTGAATGCCTTCCAATTGATTGAGTACTTTTTCAACACGCTGAGCGCAAGCAGAGCAAGTCATGCCCTCGATGGGTATATCGATGGAAGTGTTGCTGGCTAATGGGTTCAGGGTTTGACTCATGGGGGTATAGTAGGCTGGATATGACATACCCGCAAGGGGTATATCGCCACCGTTCAGCCCTTAGCTGGCAAGGGTAGTCAGCTTGATATGGCTGGGTTTTTTGGCGAGAACTCGACTGTCAATGCGCTGCTTGATTAGGTTTTTAGCCTATTGCATTAAGGCGGGTTTTATCTGGCACTCGCCCTGATTGGCCGCCCTTGATCAAGGAAAACTGCAGCGCAGTTGAGACACCTTGATCAAGCAAAGTACGTGGGTTTTGGATTTACTGAATGGGTTACTCCGCGTCGCCGCCGCCTTTTTTCATGACTTTGCCCGCTTGCGCACGTTGGCGGCGGACTTCTTTCGGGTCGGCAATGAGTGGGCGATAAATTTCAACACGATCTTTATGCCGCAGCACGGTATCGAGTTTGACGGCCTTGGCGAAAATGCCAATTTTTTGTTGGCTTAAGTCAATTTCAGGGAATTCTTGCAATAGCCCCGATTGTTCAATGGCTTGTTGGGCCGTTGTGCCGTTTGGGACTTTTAGACTTAATAGTTTTTGCTTTGCCGCTGTGGCGTAAACCACTTCAACGGTGATTAATTCACTCATACACTTCTTCTGTCAGGTGGGTATCTGCTTCTAGCCCTTGCGCTTTAATGACTAGAGATTGATACAGGGTGTTAACCAAATTTTCGGTCGGCCTCTTTAACAAAAGCATCAACAAAGGTTGAGGTGATTTTGCCAAATACTGGGCCGATGATGGCATCCAAAGCGCGATTGGAAAACTCGTAATCCAGCGAAAACTCGATTTTGCAGGCGTCTTCCATCAGTGGGATAAAACGCCAAACGCCGGTAAGTGCCTTAAATGGACCATCGACAAAATGCATCACGATTTCGTTTTCGGTTTTGGTGTCACGGGTACGAAAAAAAGTGCTGACTTTTAAAAATTCGATTTTGATGGTGACATCTAAGATCTCGGCTGAGCGCTCGTGCACTTCCACGCCGCCGCACCACGGCAAAAATCGTGGGTAATCTTCCACACGATCGACTAAATCGAACATTTCTTGGGCTGAATGGGAGACAAGAACTGATTTGCGTAAACACTGCATGGCTTTGAAGGGGTAAAATAGCGAACTAATCTACCCTGTGATTGAGAAATGACTGATTATCCTGACCAAGTGAACGAGATGCAAGCGAGCTATCGCGCTAATTCGCATGCCGATGATGAAACTGCGGTATATCGGATTCCACCGCACTCGGTTGAAGCGGAGCAATCGGTACTCGGTGGTTTGATGCTCGACAATCAGGCCTTTGACAAGATTGCCGATATTATTGGTGATCAAGACTTCTACCGTGAAGACCATCGCCGCATCTATCAAGCCATTATCAAATTGGTTGAGCACAATCGTCCAGCTGATGTGATCACGGTGAAAGAGTCGCTCGATACCACCAATGATTTGACGTATGTCGGTGGACTCGCCTATCTAGGCTCCTTGGTACAAAATACCCCCTCGGCCGCCAATATTCGTCGTTACGCCGAAATCGTGCGCGAAAAGTCGGTGATGCGCCAGCTCGCCAGCGTGGCGACAGAAATCGCTGATGCCACGTTTTTCCCTAATGGGCGAGACGCCAAGCAATTACTCGACGAAGCCGAATCGCGCGTCTTTATGATTGCCGAGCAATCACAAAAAGGCAGCCAAGGCTTTTTTGCGATGCCACCGATTTTGAAAGAAATCGTCGAGCGCATCGATTATTTGTATCAACAAGACAATCCATCTGAAATCACCGGCACGGCGACCGGCTTTATCGATCTGGATAAAATGACCTCCGGCCTGCAAGGCGGCGACTTGATTATTGTCGCCGGTCGTCCGTCGATGGGGAAAACGGCGTTTTCGATCAATATTGCGGAGAACGTCGCCATTGATAGCAAATTGCCGGTGGCGATTTTCTCAATGGAAATGGGCGCGGCGCAGCTCGGGATGCGGATGGTTGGCTCGGTCGGCAAGATCGATATGCATAAGCTCAAAACCGGTAAATTTGAAGACGACGATTGGCTGCGTCTGACGCATGCCGTGGGTAAGCTCTCTGAAGCGCCAATTTTTATTGAAGAAACTGGCGCGCTGACCGCGCTGGATATTCGCACCAAATCACGCCGTTTGGCGCGGCAATGTGGCGGCCAGCTAGGGCTGATTGTGATCGACTATTTGCAATTGATGGCCGGGCGCTCGGGGGCAAAAGATCAAAATCGCGCAACTGAATTGGGTGAAATTTCGCGTTCGCTCAAAGGTTTGGCACGCGAGCTCAAATGCCCAATTATTGCGCTGTCGCAGTTAAGCCGTTCGGTCGAGCAACGGACCGACAAGCGTCCAATGATGTCCGATTTGCGTGAATCGGGCGCGATTGAGCAAGATGCTGACTTGATTATGTTTTTGTATCGCGACGAATATTACAACCCAGATAGCCAATTTAAAGGTATTGCTGAATGTATCTTGGGTAAACACCGGAATGGCCCAACCGGCAAAATTCCACTGGTATTCCAAGGGATGCATTCACGCTTTGATAATGCGCTGATGCGCCCAGATGGTTGGTCGAGCGATTTGGAATAACGAATAACCATTACGGCTAGCGGTGGCATGGGTTTGATGCCGCTATGACCGATGTGTGACATATCGCAGTGTTTGGTACTGCCGTTTTGCTGTGATGTCTGTGTTTTACTGAGTTTGGGGAGCGGGTGTTGATTACTCATTTTAATGTGCCGGTACTGCCGACGTTTGATCAGCCAAGAGCCGATCGCTTGTTAAGCGGCAATCCACAGCGCACCACTTGGTCGCACTATACGAGCGCTGATCATCAATTGTCTTGTGGTATTTGGGCGTGTGATGTTGGCTCGTGGCGCATTGCTTTTGCCGCAGACAAAGAAGAATTCTTTTGCGTGATTGAAGGCGAAGTTTGCTTATGGGATCGGAACGATCAGGGTGTGGTCGTTAAAGCGGGTGAGGCGGCGGTCATTCCAGCTGGCTTTGTGGGGCGCGTTTTGAAGTCATTCAAGCGGTACGTAAATATTTTGTTGTTTTAGATCGTTCTGCTGCTGTTTAGAAAAAAATGAAAAAAATTAAAAATCTGTTTACCCGTTTAAATAATCAACTTGATGGTGATATGGATGATGCGGCGCGGCAAGCTGCCATCGAGCGCGCCCGTACTGAGCCAGAACAGGGTGAGTCTGATAAGCCGGGCATTGATCGACTATTTGAATTGCCGCTGTCGCCGGTGGTCAATGTGGCCAGTAAAGGCATTGCGGGATTGCGAAGTGCCGTCACTAAAATCAAAGGCTTGGCGCATCGCGATGCGGATGAAGTGGATGCTGGGACCTTGGCGGAAAGGAGCGAGCCCGCGTTGGATCCTTTGTTAAGTTCAGTTCATCCAGCAGCAACGAGGACTCATCGGGCGGAACCTAGCGCCACGCCACGTCCAGCGGCCGATTTGCATCAACGATCATTGCACGAAGAGACTGTTGCTGCTGCCAGTGTTCGCGCTGCACCAATGACAAAACCGGCCGCTGCGCCAGCATTGCCAGCGACTCAGGCAACAGCTTCGCAAACGGCTCAGCCATCGCCGATGCCACGTCGCCGAGAATTACCCACTATCGACTTGGAGCAAATTCAACATAATTTAGCGTTAAGCCAGCGTAAATTAGCCGCCGAAGGGGCGAAAATGCCCAGTAAGGCTGCGCCGGAGGTGTTGCCGATTATCGATGTGGCTGAAATTCGCAGTCGCTTGCAAGAAATTCATGCCAAACCCGAAGTGGTGGCCCCCACAAGGCGCATGGGCGTTAGCCGCGTGGCCAAGCTAGATAAAGATGGCGGCGGTTTGGTCACTCAAACACCAGCCAAAAGTAAAGCCCCATTGGCACCACCGACTTTATTGCGAAAAACTGAACGTATTGAGCCACAGCCTACAACTAATGCCGCGAAGCTGGATATACCCGCTGCATCTGCTGCGAGAGAGAATATGGGGGCTGTGGCGGATCATGTAGTGAAATCGACTGAGGTATTGCTGGAGCCGTTGTTGTCTGATGCGCCCATCTTACCGCCAGTGGATCACCGTTTTACCCGCGCGCAAGTGCCGGTTGTGGCGCACGATGAGCCCGAGCCGCCGCAGGTCGCTCCAGCATGGGTGCCGCCCACGCCGGATGTCGCTGCGCCGCCAAGTCCATTGGCTGTGCCGCCCATCGTTCGTCCTACTCACTTTTTGCGCCCGGATGAGTTTGGTGCTGCTCAAACTGCCCCTAAGCCCAATGCCGCGTGGGGTGCGTGTGAAAATGGTTTGTGCTTGCCGCTCGACTTACTGCGCCCACCGTTGGTGAGCGCGCAAACCGTAACGCAAGACGATTTGCTTGAGCGCAGTATTTTAATTGAAGAAAAGCTCACCGAGTTTAAAGTCAAAGTCAGCGTGCTTGATGCTTATGCTGGCCCAGTAATTACCCGCTTTGAGGTCGAGCCCGCAATGGGCGTGCGCGGTGCGCAAGTGGTGAATTTGGCTAAAGATCTGGCTCGTTCGCTGGGTGTTGCCGCCGTGCGGGTGGTCGAGACGATTCCGGGCAAAACCTGCATGGGTTTGGAATTGCCCAATCCAACCCGGCAAATGATTCGCTTGTCTGAGATTTTGTCGGCACCAGAATACCAGCAGCAAGTTTCGCCCATTACCATTGCGTTGGGTAAAGATATTGCCGGTTTACCCGTTGCGACCGATCTAGCCAAAACGCCGCATATGCTGGTGGCGGGAACGACCGGCTCGGGGAAGTCGGTTGGTGTGAATGCGATGATTTTGTCGATTTTATTTAAAGCTACGCCCGATGAAGTGCGCTTTATTATGATTGATCCCAAAATGCTGGAATTGTCGATTTATGAAGGCATTCCGCATTTGCTGGCGCCGGTGGTGACCGATATGAAACTGGCCGCCAATGCACTCAATTGGTGTGTTGGCGAAATGGAAAAACGCTATCGCTTGTTGAGTGCGCTTGGCGTGCGTAATTTGGCGGGATTTAACCAAAAAGTCGCCGATGCTGCTGCCAAGGGGCGCAAACTGACCAATCCATTTTCTTTAACGCCAGATGATCCCGAGCCGCTAGAGCATCTCCCCTTGATTGTGGTGGTGGTGGATGAATTTGCTGATTTGATGATGGTGGCGGGTAAAAAAATCGAGGAATTAATCGCCCGCTTGGCGCAAAAGGCCCGCGCAGCGGGGATTCATTTGATTTTGGCGACGCAACGCCCATCGGTCGATGTGATTACCGGCTTAATTAAAGCCAATATTCCAACGCGCTTGGCGTTTCAGGTGTCGAGCAAAATCGACAGTCGAACCATTCTTGATCAAATGGGCGCAGAGGCTTTGCTAGGGCAGGGCGATATGCTGTTCTTGCCGCCCGGTAGCGGTTATCCAACACGGATTCATGGTGCGTTTGTGGATGATGCCGAGGTGCATTGTGTTGTTGAATACTTAAAGCAACTTGGCGAACCCAATTATGTTGAGGGTGTGTTGCATCCAGTTGCGGGTGAGGATAATGGCATCAGTGGCTGGACGAGCGGTGCAGAGGGCGAAGAGGCGGATCCTTTATACGACGAGGCGGTTGCCTTGGTGCTAAAAAGTCGCCGCGCTTCGATTTCTGGCGTGCAAAGACAAATGCGAATTGGCTACAACCGTGCCGCACGCTTAATCGAGCAAATGGAAGCGGCGGGTTTAGTCAGTGCCATGGAAACCAGCGGCAACCGTACTGTTTTGGCGCCACCCTTGGCGGAATAGCGGATAAGTCCGGCCTTCAAACTACATTGTGGCTTTTGTTTTGGTGTTTTACATAAAGGGGAAATCATGAAGTTTGAAGAATCAATCCGCACTTGTTTTAGTAAGTACGCTGATTTTAAAGGGCGCGCGGTCCGTTCTGAATATTGGTGGTGGGTGTTGTTTACGTTCTTGGCGGGAGTGGCGCTGAGCTTGGCTGGAGAAACCGTTTCAGGGGTTTTTTCCTTGCTGACGCTATTGCCATCGTTGGCCGTTGGCGCACGCCGATTGCATGATACCAATCGCAGTGGTTGGTGGCAGCTGATTTGGTTCTTACCGATTATTGGCTGGATTTTATTGTTGTATTGGTTTGCCAGTGAAGGCGTAGAACCGAATCGTTTTGATTGATGCAAGTTCGATACGATTTGGTAAGACAATTGGGCCAGCATAATGCTGGCCCAATTGTTTAGTTTCGGCGCAGTGCCGTGGCTACATCGGTGCGTAAGGTGTAATTTAATGATTGAGCTGCAGCGCTGACTTGTTTGGCGTTGCGCTCGCTATTGTGCTGCGCCAATTGTTGGCCCGCCTGCTGTAATTTGCTGAGCTGCTGTTGCGTTTTTTTCCATTGCTTTTGGTGCTGACGCGATAGTAGATAATCATCCAGCCCAATGCCATTTGCACCGGTGATGAGTGCGCTAAGCCCCGCAATATTGGCGTTAATCTCTTGGGCGATATGTGGCTTGGCACTGTCTTTGCGGTTTGAAACTCGCTAAACGCTGGCTGCCCGCTTCGAGCGCTTTCAAGTATTCGGTCATTAATTGCCCGGGGTAAGAAATATCGTACGCCGCGCCTCGAATTAAACCCTGCCATTCATACTGCAAAATGGTGACTTGTCGCGATATGGTTTTTGCTTGCCAATTGACATAGGCGCACAGTGAATCTTGCTGCAGCAAAGTCAGCGGCGGCGTGTCGTTAAATAACACGGCAGCAATGACAGGTAGCCCAAGATAGCCATCGGCAAGCTGCTGGCCATAATAATGTGCTTCACCGTCGCTCATTGGCTGGGTGGGCATGGTTAAACTTTGCCGAGCGAGTTCGGTGGTGCTTTGGGCAGGGATTTCAAATAGCCGCGTAGTTTGTTGTTGCTTGCTTGCTGGGGTCCAATGGGAGCAATGCCGATCTGTTGCCAAGCGCTGAATGTCTTGAGGTAGGCTTGTTGCGCTTGCTGTAAATTGGCCTCGCTTGGCTGCTGGCAAAGCGCCGCCGTGTTTTGATTTAATTCATTGACCGCGGTTTGTAATGCTTCAATTTGCGGTGTAATGACTTGACTCATGATCGAGAGCGTTAATTCTGGGGTGGTCACTTTGCTGGTCGTTGGCGTGTTCGACGCCAGCGCAACACCAATCCAAGCGCTCATAACGAGTAAAGCGTGTTTTTTCATGGCACTCCTCCTTTTTTATGGCGTATTGATATCACATGGTTTGTCTCATTGTCAGTAGGTTTGATGGACTGCCGCGTTTTAGTTCATTGATATTCTCTCGGATGTTGCATTTTTTGCTGACGAATTGGTGATGGCTTGTATAATCGGCGACTTGTTTAATGAATTGATTGATGGATGCAAAGCATGAGCTTTTATTTTCGCCCTGATGACGTACCTGAGTTGCAAGGCCTAACGCGCTGGGATCAGCGTGTATTGCTACGGGGTACTTTTATCAAAGAGCGTGCGATGTCGACTGTCGTTTTGTTGATGGCGGTGCTGGGTAGTGTGCAATTTGTGATTAATCCATTGCTGCTGCAATACGCTCCCACGGTTCGTGCCGATAATATGTTTTATGCCGCGATTTTAGTCGGCTGGCTGTTGTTTTTGATGTGGGCGCGTGATGCCATCATGATGAATGTGCTGCGGCCCAAGTTGGCGCTCAAACGTGCCGAAATGAAGGCAGCAGAAGTGGCGAAATTAGAAACCGCACGAGCCAGCGAGCAAGGTGAGGCCTAATCGGTGTTGCTGCTGCTAGTTTGCCGCGCTATGGATTAGGCGCGCGGACGATCGCGGCCAATTTTATTTGATTTACTTTTCGGAATTATTTTCTTATGCGCACTTCGCAACTGTTTATTTCTACTAAAAAAGAAGCGCCCGCTGAAGCAGAATTGCTTTCACATAAATTGATGTTGCGTGCGGGTTTAATTAAGCGTTTGGGTTCGGGTTTGTATACGTGGATGCCACTGGGTTTGCGTGTGTTGCGTAAAGTGGAGGCGGTCGTTCGCTCAGAAATGAATACCGCTGGCGCACAAGAGTTGTTGATGCCTGCGGTGCAGCCAAAAGAGCTGTGGGAAGAAACCGGTCGTTGGGCGGTTTTTGGCCCACAAATGCTCAAAATCACCGACCGTCATGAGCGTCAATTCTGTTTTGGCCCAACGCACGAAGAAGTGATTACCGATATTGCGCGCAGCGAATTGCGCTCTTACAAGCAATTGCCGGCTAACTTTTATCAAGTTCAAACCAAATTCCGCGATGAGATCCGCCCACGCTTTGGCGTGATGCGTGCGCGTGAATTTATGATGAAAGATGCGTATTCATTCCATGCGTCTTTTGAATCGTTGCAACAAACTTATGATGTGATGTACGGCGCGTACTCTAAGGTGTTTACCCGTCTAGGTTTGCAGTTCCGTGCGGTTGCGGCCGATACCGGTGCAATCGGTGGCTCGGGCTCGCACGAGTTTCATGTGTTGGCTGATGCTGGCGAAGATTTGCTAGCGTATTGCCCAACGTCAGATTACGCAGCTAACGTTGAATTGGCTCAGGCCTTCGCGCCGAGCGCGCCACGCGCTGCTGCGGCAGAGGCGATGACTGAGGTGGATACACCGAAGCAAACTGCCTGCGCAGATGTGGCTGCCTTGCTTGGTGTTGGCGTAGAACGCACCGTAAAAGCCATTGCTTTGGTGACGGTTGCGGGTGAATTTGTATTGGCATTACTACGTGGCGATCATAATCTGAACGAAGTAAAAATCGCTAAGCTCGAAGGTATGGCAGATTTCCGATTTGCATCGGATGATGAAATCCGTGCCGCGCTATTATGCCCACCAGGATTTATCGGTCCAGTCGGCATCAATGCCGATATCCGTGTGATCGCCGATTTGACGGTTGCGGCGATGAGCGACTTTATTTGTGGCGCGAATAAGCCAAAATTGCATTTGTCGGGCGTGAACTTTGGCCGTGATTTACCAGAGCCGCACATCGTTGCTGACATTCGTAATGTGATGAATGGTGACGTGTGCCCAGATGGCAAGGGCGGTGTGCTGGAATTGTGCCGTGGTATTGAAGTCGGCCATATTTTCCAATTGCGCACTAAGTATTCAGAAGCCATGAATTGCGTTTTTGTGACTGAGCAAAATACCCAGCAAGCGATGGAAATGGGTTGCTACGGTATTGGCGTATCGCGCATTGTTGCTGCGGCGATTGAACAAAATCATGATGCCAAAGGCATTATTTGGCCAGCAGCGATGGCGCCATTTAGCGTGGCTGTTGTGGCAGTGGGTTACCACAAGTCTGAAGCCGTGAAAGCCGCTGCGGATCAATTGTATGCCCAGCTGCTTGCGGCCGGTGTCGATGTCTTACTGGATGATCGCAATGAGCGTCCGGGCTCGATGTTTGCCGATATGGAATTGATTGGCATTCCACATCGCGTCACCATTGGCGATAAAGCATTGGCTGAAGGCATGGTTGAATATGTGGCGCGCCGCGACGGTGAAATGAAAAAAATCGCCCTGAGCGAAGCGCTGGAATGGATTCAAACGCAAACGCAGGCATAAGTAAAACTTAAACTAAGCTTACCTTGGTGAGCTTAGTTTACTATTGCCTTGCTGAGCTTTGGTATTTGTTAGGTATATTCATGCAGTGCATTTATTTATTGTTTTACATGAATATACCCCTCGCTTAAGATCTTGTGACAAAAGGGGTTTGACGTGAAGTGCAGCGCATTGCTGGTTACGAGTTTGTTGTGTTGGCCTTTGTTGACTTGGGCTGGTGCGCAAAGAGAGGAAACTTTATCTTCATCGGTGCAAACGACGTTGCAGCGCTCGATTAGTGATCGAATGGAGCCGCGCTTAATTTTTGCGAACCCAGCTGATGCCGAAGTTTGGCTGTCGGCGATGTCTGAGCGACTCAAAAAACGAATTCCAGATGAGTTTGTTCGTCGTAAATTACTGACGGCGATTCATTACGAAGCCACGCGGGCGGGGCTTGATCCGCAGTTAGTCATGGGCTTGATCCATGTTGAGAGCGGTTTTAATCGTTATGCGGTGAGTGTGGTGGGCGCGCGTGGCTTAATGCAGGTGATGCCATTTTGGCAGCGCAGTATTGGCAGTGCTGAGCACAATCTCTTTGATATGAATACCAATCTGCGTTACGGTTGTACCATTTTGCGGCATTATTTGGATCGCGAAAACGGCGATTATTTTCGCGCCTTGGGCCGTTATAACGGTAGTTTAGGCAAAGCGGAGTATCCTAATTTGGTGCATGGCGCTTGGAAGAATGGCTATGACTGGCAAAGTCCAAGTAATGGGCTAGTAGCGCAAAAATAAATGGGTTTGCATTAAAAAAGCGGCGTCACTAGTGACGTCGCTTTTTTTGTTGGTTCGTAAAATATTTTGAGTTTAGCCGCTGGCGAAATGGCCATCTGAGCCGAGTTCCAGTAACCGTTAATAGCGGCTAGCTGGGTAATTGATCGATTTGAATGATTTGGATAAAGCCACTTTTCATTTTAAGAAAGCCGGCTTCTTCCCAGTGACTGAGTTGCTTGTTGACGCTTTCTCGCGATGCACCGACAAAATTAGCTAAATCTTGTTGGGTCATTTTTAAATCAATCCGTACGCCATCGGCATTGGCTTGGCCGTAGTTATGCGCCAACTGGCGTAATATTTTCGCTAGTCGCAGTGGCAAAGGTAGAAAGAGCGTGTCTTGTACTAAGTCATTGGCGCTTCTGAGTCGCTCGCACAGTGTGGTAATCAGTGAGCGCATCACATGCGGGTGATGATCAAGGTATTGATCGACTGCGCTACGTTGCAAGACTAAAAGTTCACCGTCTTCAAGCGCTTCGACGCTGGCGTTGCGCGGTGCGCCATCGAGCATGGCGAGCTCGCCAAAGACTTCGCCGCCTTCTAAAATCGCCAGCGTAATTTCACGGCCTTCTTCATTGCTGCGAGTGACTTTTAAGCGACCATGAATCACGGCAAACATCTCATCACCGCAAACACCTTGGGCGACGATAATTTGTTTGGCTTTAACGTGTCGAGTTTGCGCTTGCTGCGCTAAATTTTCCAGCTCGCTTGGCGTGAGCTCGCAAAATAAGCTGCTGCCGGATAGTAATTTGGCTTTGTTCATCGTGATCTCTTAGCTTAATGTGGCAATAACCGGTGTATGGTCAGATGGACGCTCATTTTTGCGCGGTTCGATGTCGATTTCACAGGCAGTGCATTGTGCGGCAAGCGCTGGCGAGAGCAAAATGTGGTCGATGCGCAGCCCGGCATTTTTTTTTTGAAAGAAAATCCACGGTAATCCCACCAGCTAAAGGATTTTTCTGGCTGATCAAACAATCGAAAGCTATCGACCAAACCCAATTGCAGCCATTGCGCAAACATGTCCCGTTCTTGAGGTGACACCAAATTGCCGCCTTGCCACTTGGTGATGTCGTGTACATCACGGTCTTCGGGGGCAATATTGTAGTCGCCCAGTAGCGCCAGCTTGGGATGTAGCGCCATTTTGCTCAATTAAAAACGCTTTCATCGCGGCGAGCCACGCCATTTTGTAAGGGAATTTCTCTGAGTCTAAAGCTTGTCCATTAGGAATATAGGCACCGATCAGGCGAATGCCCGCCACCGTGGCAGTAATAACGCGTTTTTGCGCATCGGGGTATTCGGGTAGGTTAATGATGACGTCGGAAATTGCTTCGCGCGCGATAATCGCCACACCGTTATAGGTTTTTTGACCGGCAAATTCGACAAAAAACCCGGCATTTTCGATTTTCTTCTTGAGGGAAAACTGGGTCGTCCATTTTGGTTTCTTGCAAGCAAAGTGCAGTAACGTCAGGATTTGCATCGAGCCAATCTAAAACCTGCGGCAAGCGAACCTTGAGTGAATTGACGTTCCAGGTTGCAATTTTCATTGTAAGGCGATTCCTAAATAATCTGTTTGGCGTAAAGGTGCCGTATTTTCACATAGTTTCATCACTAAGTGATGAAGCAAAAGCTTTCTTGCTTCGTGGCCGCTTCTTGTCGTGCTCGGGGTGCTGTCTACGGCTTTGGCGTCTAGCCAGCAAACTTTTGTATGCGCACTGTATGGGTCATCAGTATGCTGATGTGACCTATGCGCTCAATCATTGTGCTGGCAATACTAATTGCTTTCTAAAATTGCGCGTTGCTGTAGCGATTGAATTGGCCGTGCATTCATGGGGAACTCGCGTTCAAAGTGGGCGATTTGTGCCGCAGAGAGTGTTTGCGGTGTTTTTAGTACTAACCAACGAACCCCTTCACTGCATGGCGGCGTGGTGAGTGAGCCCATAAAGGTCCAGTACTGACGGTTGCTGGGTAGTAGGTCGTTGATGTTGTAACGAATGTCATCGTAGTTGCGTGTTTCATTATGGTTTTTGGGGAATTTATCCCAAAACTGCGCCAGCATAGCTTGGGCGTTGCTGCCTTGATTGAGCAGTACGGCAATAACAGCGAGTTGCCCAGCTTCATTTTTATGAACTAAATGCGCCACCATCGGGTAGCGTTGACCGCCAACGGCTTCTTCGCTTGGGGTGTGAAAATGAAATTGCAGTAATTGGTAGCGGTCATTGCCAATGACTAAAAAACTACCGGGATCATAATTGAGTTGAATCGTGTGACCATTATTTTGAATATTGGTTTTTGAGTCGCGATATTGAAATTGTAATGGCTCTAAGTCATGGCTATACGTTTCGGTAATGTTGATGGGCGACTGTTGTTTTCCGTCGCGACATAAACTAAATTCGGACTTCATATCGCCCCAATGGCTGGGTCCCGATTCACCGTCGTAACTCCAGTGTGTCGGATCATGTTTGGCTTTATGGGGTTTTTCATTGGCCAAACTACTCGCAAATACACCAGACAAAGCAATTGCAAGAATTGTGGTTTTTATCAGCATTGCAGCACTCCAGAAAATTAGATATTTGTGCATCGTCTTCGGCCAAAGTCGATCACCATCGGTGGGGAATTAAGTACGCCAACATTGTATGGTGAAGCAAGGCGGTTTTGTATTGTCGACTTAAATGCATTACTACTTTTTATTAGCATAGAAAGCGTGCGCTTGTTTTGCGCTGTTTTGCATTAATACACAAACTTCACGTTATAATCGTCTCATTATTGATTGTATCAAAGTGGCGCATGCGATTATCTCCATTTGATGGCCCTTGTTTGTTGCGCGAAGCACTGCCATTGGCTTGGTCTTTAGAGGATGAAGCGGGTAACGATTGGGAAATGTGTCGTTATTTGCAGGTGTTGGCTGATTTTGAATTGCCCCATGATGGCAGTGATGATTCGCAATCGTTACAAGCAATAAAAACCGATTTGACTTTGCTTTGGTTGGCCAAAACATTAAAAGTCAAGCTGCCCGATGAGGTTGAGGCCGTGATGGGGTTAGAGTCGGTGGCTTGGCATGCTCATGCCGCTTTGCCGATCGGCCAGCAAGGTGTGGTGGTTTTTTGTTTGTCGAAAGAATTTCCAATGTTATTAAAATTAAACGCACAAATCGAGCAATGCATTTCGCAGGCGTCGGGTTATGTGATTTATGCTAAATGGTTGCCCATGCGCAATATGTTGTTGGATAGTTTTGAGAAAATGATATTTCGTTATCATCGCCGTTATATTCAACAATTGCGCGAGCTGGGTGTATGAATTTTATATTCTGTAATTCCATCGGCTTGGCAGCCTGCTTTATCCGCTACTTGCCAACGCCCCGAAATTGAACAATTAACCCAATTTTTAACAGCAGAAATAGCGCAAAAAAAAGTCATTTATCCAGCGCAAGCCGATTGGTTTAATGCCCTAAAACTGGTTTCACCAGAAGCGGTTAAAGTCGTTATTTTGGGGCAAGACCCTTATCATGGCGCGGGTGAGGCGCATGGTTTGGCATTTTCTGTACCATTTGGCGTAAAAACGCCACCCTCTTTACGCAATATTTGGCAAGAACTTGCGCGAGATTTGGGCGTAACCCCGGCGCAGCATGGCAATCTAACTGGGTGGGCGAAACAAGGCGTGTTATTACTCAATACCTCGCTCACTGTTGAGGCGAATCAGGCGGGCTCTCATACAAAAAAAGGCTGGGAAGTCTTAACTGATGCGGTGATTACGCATCTGGCTAAAACGCAAACCGGATTGGTCTTTGTGTTGTGGGGCGCTCATGCACAAAAGAAGATCCCTTTAATTGGTTCTTCGCATTGTATTTTAAGTTCGGCGCATCCTTCGCCTTTGTCGGCTTACCGTGGCTTTCTGGGGTGCGGGCATTTTTCGAGCGTGAATGCTTATTTATCTAGCCAAGGGCGGCGCGAAATTGATTGGAGTCAGGCAGAGTGAATGTATTGGCATTTGATATTGGTGGTACCCAGATTAAGTATGGTGTTGTAACGCCGGATGGTGAGGTATTGTCGGCGCAGGTGGTTGATACGCCTAAGCAATCAGCGGCTTTGGTGCAATGCTTGCGCGAATTAGTTGGGCAGATGCAGCAACAGTTTACGTTTGGCGGTATTGCAATCAGTACCTTTGGCTTGGTCGACGTCAATAGCGGGATGATTTTAGGTGCTGCTGAAGCCATTCCTGACTACGCAGGAACGTCACCTAAAGCGATTCTGGCTCAAGAATTTGGCTTGCCGGTAAGCATTGATAATGATGTGAACTGCGTGGCTTTAGCAGAAGGCTGGCGTGGTGCGGCGCAAGGTGTGGCGCATTATCTGGCCATTGCCATCGGCACCGGCATTGGTGGCGGTATCGTGCTGAATCAGCAAATTTATCGGGGCCATCGCGCAGCGGCAGGTGAGTGGGGATATATGAAGATTGATGGCCTAGTTTGGGAGGATCATGCCTCTATGCGTGGCTTGCTGTCGGCTGCAAATCAGCGCGGTTTAAGTCAGTTTGTTGATGGTCGCGCGGTTTTTGCCGCGTATGATCAGCAAGACCTTGCGGTTGTACCGGTGGTGCAAGACTGGTTTAAATTGCTGGCAACGGGGATTGCAAACTTAATTTATGCGTTTAATCCCGAGCGTGTGGTAATCGGTGGCGGGGTAAGTGCGCGTGGTGTTGTGTTTCTCAATGAAATTAAATGCGGCAATCGACGCACAATTATTGCCTGATTTTCAGGGGATGACCGAAGTGGTATTGGCTTGCGCCGGCAATCATGCGGGCATGATCGGCGCTACCCGAAACTGGTTGCAAACCAATAAATATTAAAAAGCCAAAGGATTGTATTGTGAATTTTTTATTTAATCATCTTGGGTTTGCCCCAAATGCCGAGAAGGTTGCTTTGATTGAAGCGCCAGTTGATCAGTTGGCAGGCAAAACATTTACCGTGTTTGATGCCAATACGCGCCAAGCGGTGTTGCGTGGCGCAATTACGCCGCAAGGTAGCGTTGCTAAATGGAAAAACTGGCATTTTTGGGGCGCTGATTTTTCGGCCCTAACCACCGTAGGTGAATACTTTGTGGTGGTTGATGATTTGCATCCCCCTTTGATTTCGCATCGGTTTGCCATTGCCGAGGGCTTATTTGCCGGACAAATGCTTTCGGATATCGTTCATTACATTAAAGGTCAGCGCTGTACTGGGATTTACAATCAGGCTGATTTGTCTCGCCCTAAGTGGGGCTCGGATGAGCGTCGAGATGTGAGCGGTGGTTGGTATGATGCTTCTGGCGACTGCTCGAAATATTTGTCGCATTTGGCTTTTTCGCAATATATGAATCCTCAGCAAACGCCACAAGTGGTGTGGAATTTAATTGATGGGCATTCACGTTTGCCAGCGCAGTTGAAGTGGTTTGATGAACGCATGGTTGATGAAGCGTTGCATGGCGCAGACTTTTTAGTTCGCATGCAAGATCCAGCCGGGTACTTCTACATGACGGTGTTTGATCAGTGGAGTAAAGACGAAAATCGGCGTGATATTTGTGAATATAAAACCCAGAAAGGGGATAAATACGCCAGTTATCAAGCCGCTTTCCGACAAGGTGGCGGCATGGCTATTGCGGCATTGGCCCGCGCGTCGCAATTGTCTCGCGATGGCGAGTGCTTTGGTCGGGCGGATTATTTGCTGGCCGCTAGCCGTGGATTTGCGCACTTAGAAGCGCATAATCTAGCGTATTTAGAAGATCAAACTGAAAACATTATTGATGATTATTGCGCATTATTGGCGGCATCCGAATTGTGGGATGTGACTGCCGATAGCGTGTATTTGGCCGCGGCCGAGCGCCGTGTGCAGCAGATTTTGGCGCGTCAGCAGCCTGAGGGTTGGTTCCGAGCTGATGAGTTCGGTGCGCGAAGCTATTTCCATGCGGCCGAAGCCGGTTTGCTGTATATCGCTTTGTTGCGCTTTATTGAAGTGGCGCCAGAGTCAATATGGCTTGCTTCAATCCGAGATGCGCTGCGCTTGGCTTATACGTTTGAGATTAAAATTACTTATGCGGACGTGAATAATCCATTTGGGTATCCGCGTCAATATGTTAAAAATAATGGCTTAGCGGGCAATACCCAGTTCTTTTTCCGCATCCGCATCAAAATGAATCAGGGTATTGGTGGCAGGGTGAAAACGCACGTTTGGCATCGATTGTTGCCGCCGCGGCGCAGGTGCAGTGTTTATTTGCCGATGATACCGAGTTTGCGGCGCAAATCGCCAAATATGGTCAGTCGGCACTGGATTGGATCTTGGGTGCTAATCCTTATGATGCTTGTATGTTGCAAGGCTGGGGTCGCAATAATCCACGTTATGAACCGGGGTTTTATAATGCCCCGGGCGGGGTGTGTAATGGGATTACCAGCGGCTTTGATGATGAAGCCGATATCGACTTTAAAACGGCGGAAGTGGCCACTATGGCCAATAGTTGGCGCTGGACCGAGCAATGGATGCCGCATGGTGCCTGGCTATTTTTGGCGCTGTGTTGCCGAGTAAAAAACGAATCAAAAGAGGTGTGAAATGAGTATTGTTGTGACGGGTGCTGCAGGCTTTATTGGTTCGAATATTATTAAAGCGCTCAATGAGCGTGGTGAATTTGATATTATTGCCGTGGATAATTTAACGCGTGGCGATAAATTTAAAAATTTAGTGGATCTGAAAATTGCGCATTACTTAGATAAAAATGATTTTATCGAAGAATTAGCTGCAGGTGCTTTTGATGGCGCCATTAGTGCCATTATTCATCAAGGCGCATGTTCGGATACAATGGAACATAACGGAAAGTATATGATGGATAATAACTATCAATATACTTTGGCATTGTTTGATTGGTGTCAGTCAGAGCAAGTGCAATTTCTTTATGCTTCATCTGCGGCAACTTATGGCAATGGTGATAATGGCTTTATTGAAACACCAGACTGTGAAAGTCCACTTAATGTTTATGGCTATTCAAAATTACTTTTTGATCAAGTATTACGTGAACGAATTGCCAACGGTGAAATAACCGCGCAAGTTGCGGGCTTCCGTTATTTTAATGTATATGGTTCACGAGAATGGCATAAAGAAAGAATGGCTTCGGTGGCTTTTCATCATTTTTAATCAGTATCAAGCAACCGGAAAGGTGAAGTTATTTGGAGAGTACGGCGGTTATCCCGCTGGCGGACATACTCGTGACTTTATTTCTGTTGAAGACGTAGTGAAAGTAAATCTGTGGTTTTTAGATAATCCAGAAGTGTGCGGTATTTACAATGTCGGCACGGGGCATTCACAGCCATTTAATGATATTGCGATTACTGCGGTCAATACTTGCCGTGAAGTGGCTGGCTTGCCAGTGTTAACGTTGGAAGAGATGTTGGCGCAAGGTATCTTAGAGTACACCGAGTTTCCTGAAGCTTTGAAAGGGAAGTATCAGTGTTTTACTGAGGCGGATTTAACCTTGTTGCGCGAAGCTGGTTATGCTGAGAAATTTTTGACGGTGCAAGAAGGTGTGCGTCGTTATATACAAGCATTGCTGCGCAATTAATTGACTAAGCAATAAAAAGCCTAGCGATGATGCGTCGCTAGGTTTTAATTTTGTTGGTTTGGCCCAATGTATGCGCAGGCTTGAGTACTTTGTCGCTTTGATCGAGTCATAATGAATTGAGGTGGAATAATGCGTGGATTGATTCTGTTGTTATGCGTTTTAAGTGTTGGGGCTCAGGCTGAAGTGTATAAGTGGAAAGATGATTCAGGTAAGGTGGTGTATTCTGATCAACCGCCGCCTGCCGCTAAAGCCAAGGCGCAGCCACTTGGGTTTAAAGAAACAATTATTATTACTGAAGTGCCGAAGACCGCCGTTGCATCATCCACCGTGGCGGTTAAGGCTTCGGCGCCGACGGCGGTATCATCACCGGCTCCTGTTAAGCCAGCGAAAGATGAGCAAGCTTGTGCTGCAGCGGAAAAACGATTGGCCTTTCTGAAAGGGGCGAAGCTATTTAAGCAGGTGAGTAACCAAAACGGGGATATGGAGTACTTGCCGTACAAGCAAAAAGAGCAAGAAATCGCTGAAAAAACAGTTTTTATTGAAAAAAACTGTCGTTAACGCTGTCTCGCTGGTTTTTATGATTGTTGTTTTATTTTTGAGTTTAAAATGAATTTAATTAAAAGTATTGCCCATCTTTTTTCAAAAAAGTCTAAATTAAAAGACGGTGAAGCTCAGACCCTTGCTGACAGCTTACCAAGGTCGGTTGAGCTGAGCATCCCAAACAGTAAGGCTAAGCGCCGTAAACAGAAGCGTGGTTATTAATATAATCGCCATTATTAAACACAGGAGTGGATTTAAAAATTGAATTCAGCAGCAGATTTATTCAATACCGAAACTTGGCATATCCTGAAGCAGGAGCAAGAGCGCGCCAATAGTCAGCGCATTGCCCGTCAAAGAAAAAAGCGTGAGCTCATGGAGTCTTTACAGGCGCAATTGGCCGATGCGGGCATATCAATGGATGAGTTTATTCAGGCATCTATGGGGCATGCTAGCGATGCTTGATGCTCTAGGTGAGTGAGATATAGGCGCAAATCAAATTCAAGTTGCATATATTGCGGTTCAATATGTTGGCATAGCTGATAAAAGGCTTTGTTATGCTCTTTGATTTTAAGATGTGCCAACTCGTGTGTTGTAATCATTTTTTAAAAATTCAGGCGGCGTATTTTTAAATAAACTCGCAATGCGAATTTCATGCTTTGCTTTTAGTTTGTTGCCTTGAATGCGTGAAATTTGCGTATGGGTGCCCAAGGCATGTTGAATGTCTTTGATTTTACTGTCAAAGATGACTTTCGAGATGGCGGGTGCGTTTTTTAAGAATTCATTTTTAATTGAAAGCGTATAGTCATACAGCATTTTGTCGGTTTGAATGCCATGCTGATTTGGATAGCGCTGAGCAAGTAGCGGCCCAAGTTGTTGAGCGGAAATCATAGTAATGACACGTTGTTGAATATGCTCAGGATATGCGCTTAGATATTTCAAGGTTTTCATGGTCGATATTGCACGATAGCATCGTGATGCTGAAATATAATAAAAAAGCCAAAGTGCATTTGCACTTTGGCTTTTTTATTATATTTGGAGCGGGCGATGAGAATCGAACTCACGGCTCTAGCTTGGGAAGCTAGGGTATTACCATTATACGACGCCCGCGTAAGTATTAAATTATATCAGAATCTACATTTTCAATGTGAATGAATTTCAGTATTTTATGTTGTAAATCGGCGTACTGATCATGTTTATGTGCAGTAAAGGCCAATGTTTTGTATTGGCCTTTACTGTTTTTCTTTATTACTGCGGTGTAGGTGTTTTTGACCAGCCACCACCAAGCGCTTTATAAAGCTCAACTCGGGCATTAATTTGGTTGCGTTGTGCTTTAACCAAATTTAATTGAGAGTTAAATAAACTACGTTGTGCATCAAGCACTTCAAGATAACTTGAGTACCCATTGTCATAACGAAGTGTAGCTAATTTTAGCTGCTGCTTTAATGCGCTCACTTGTGTTTGTTCAAAACCAGTTTTAGCTTGTACTGTTTGATTCACAATTAAGCTTGAGCGGGTTTCGGCAAAGGCGGTTTGAATTACAAGTTGATATTGCGCAACGGCTTGCTTTTCTTGTGCTTTTGCTTGGTCAATTTGCGCTGCTGTCAGGCCGCCATTAAATAGTGGCATCGCTAAGTCGCCAGCAAAAGACCAGCCTCGAGTGCCTTGATTAAATAAGGTGTCTAGGCTGTTACTTTGTACGCCAAGCAAGCCCGTGAGCGAGATGCGTGGAAAGTAAGCTGCACGAGCCACTTGCACTCGGGCACGTGTGGCTAACAAATTAGCTTCTGCTTGGGCGATATCTGGACGTTGTAACAATAATTCTGAACTCAGTTGGTCTGGAATTTCATTGTTAATTTGTAGCTCAGAGATTGATTTGCCACGTCCAATACCTTGCTCCATCATGGCGCGCGGAGATTGTCCGACCAAGACGCTGAGTGCGCTTTCAAGTCGAGCAATTGCCTCTTTAAAATCAGGCAAGTTACTTCGCGCATTGGCGAGCTCAACTTCTGCTTGTTTCACATCTAACTCTGATGTGACGCCGCCACGATAGCGTTTTTGTTGCAAATCATACGCTTCAAAACGTGATTGAACCGTGTGCTTGGTGATTTCTAGCTGCGCATCCAAAGCCCGCAAATTGAAGTAGTTTTGCGTCACTTCGGTAGTGAGCGCCAAGATGGCGGCATCACGATTGTACTCAATTGCCATCAGGTCTTGTTGTGCTGCAGTGGCGGTGTTTCGTACACGTCCCCAGAAGTCGATTTCCCAAGATGCTTGGCCTGCAAGTTGGAAGTTATTGCTAGGCGGCAAATCAAGATCTGTGCTGTTTTGCGATGCTTGTGCTCGCGCGCCACGACCACTGAGGTCGATCCGTGGCAGTTTGGCAGAGTCTGCAATCCCTAAACGAGCGCGAGCTTCATCAACTTTAGCGGTGACTAAAGCCAAGTTTTGGCTGTTTTGTAGTGCAGTTGCGACCAATTGATTTAAAACTGGATCATTAAATTGAGTCCACCAGTTTTTTTCTACCGACACCTTGGCTTCCATTGCGGTAGGAAGCTCAGTTTTTGGCAATGCATTGTCTGGCGTGAACGCGCAGCCGGTAAAGGCGAGGGCGACGCTGAGGGAAAGAATGGTTTTAAGCATGATTCTCTCCTTCTGGTTTTGATTTTTTCTCGGTCATTTGCATGATCAGACGGAAAAAGAGTGGGATAAAGAAAATGGCAATAAATGTGGCCGCTAACATGCCGCCAATCACCGGTACGCCCAATGCAAAACGACTGCCTGAACCTGCACCGCTGGATGTTACTAGTGGTACGCAACCCAAGATAAAGGCCAGTGAAGTCATAACGATAGGGCGGAAGCGTAAACGAGCTGCTTCGAGTGCCGCATTGAGTAGGGTTTCACCTTCTTCGTATTTCATGATGGCAAATTCAACGATCAGAATCGCATTTTTTGCCGCCAAACCCACCAAGGTGATTAAGCCCACTTGGAAGTAGACGTTATTGGTTTGACCGGTTAGATAGACCGCCAACAGAGCACCAAACAAAGCAAATGGCACGGCGGTGATGACTGCAAATGGCAAACTCCAGCGTTCATACTGCGCAGCCAAGATCAAGAACACCATCAAAATGCCCATCAAGAATGCAGTCGCGGCAGTACCACTTGAGGCTTGCTCTTGATACGCTGAGCCAGTCCATTCAAGTTTGTAGTCCGAAGATCCCATTTCGGCTTCGACTTCTTCCAGCGCTTTAATCGCTTGCCCTGAGCTCACGCCTTGAGCGGGGGTTGCCATGATTTTTGCGGCTTGAAATACATTAAAACGCTCAACCAATTCTGGACCCATTGATGTCTTAACATGAACCAAGCTCGTCAATGGAATCATGGTGCCTTTATCAGAGCGAACATAGACGTTACGAATATCGTCAGGGCGAGCGCGGTAATCGGCTTCAGATTGCAATTGAACGCGGTAAGTACGGCCAAATTGGTTAAAGTCATTGACATAAACTTGACCAAAAGTAGCCGACATCGCATCAAAAACTTGGTTTACGTTCACGCCAAGTGCTTTGGCTTTTTCTCGGTCGAGATCAAGATAAATTTGCGGTACATTGGCGCGGAATGTGGTTGAAACACTGGCGAATTCGGGGCGTTTTTTAGCTTGTGCCACAAATTCATTCACTGCCGCCGAGAAGGTGGCGATGTCGCCCGTGCCACGATTTTGGTAGTAACCTTCAATACCACCAGTCGTTGACATGCCGCTAATAGGAGGGGGATTAAAGGTAGCTGCAAAGCCGTCTTTAATGCCCATAAACGCCATGCCTTGGAAGGTGTTGGCTAGGTCAAATGAACTGTCGCCTTTACCTTGCCGTTCAGACCAGTCTTTGAGTGTGACAAAAGAAACGCCGCCGCTACTAATCACTGCGCCAGAAAGTAGGTCAAAACCAGCAAATGACACCACATTCTCAACGTTTTTATTCGCCATGAGCATTTTGTCAAAACTAGCGCTGGTGGCTTCGGTGCGATTGAGTGAGGCCGCGTCAGGCAGCATCACTGCGCTGAGCAAGTAACCTTGATCTTCGTCGGGAACCAAAGAGCTAGGTACTTGTTTTAGCAAGACGAACATCGAGACAATGATGCCGGCAAAAATCATAAACGCAATGGCAACTCGGCGATTTAAAAAATGATACGCCGCTTACATAGCCGTTGGTGATTTTGTCGAAATTACGGTTAAACGCTTTAAAGAAGCGATTTGGCTCATGGTGTGCGTTTTTAAGCATAATCGCGCACAGTGCGGGTGTGAGCGTTAATGCCACAATGCCGGAAATCACGACTGAAATCGCAATGGTAACGGCAAACTGTTGGTACATCACACCGGTCATGCCACCCATAAAGGCGACGGGTAAGAATACTGCGCAAAGCACTAAAACAATCGCCACAACGGGGCCAGACACTTCTTCCATCGCTTTAATTGAGGCTTCTTTGGCTGAGCACTTGGTTTCACTCATGATCCGTTCGACGTTCTCAAGTACCACGATGGCATCATCGACCACGATACCAATTGCCAGTACTAAACCAAATAGAGTCAATAAGTTGATAGAAAAGCCAAACGCGAGCATGCCGGCAAAGGTGCCAATTAATGAAATTGGCACGGCAATACACGGAATGAGCGTTGCTCTAAAGTTTTGAAGAAACAAATAAACCACCAAAAACACCAGTACGATGGCTTCGGCTAGCGTATGGACCACTTCTTCAATCGAGATTTTTACGAACGTTGTGGTGTCATAAGGGATTGAGTATTCAATTCCTTCAGGGAAACGTTTTTTAAGCTCGTCCATTTTTTTGGTAATTGCTGCTGCAACACCGATGGCATTAGCGCCTGGTTGTAAATAAATCCCCATGGCGACGGCTGATTTACCATTAATGCTGGCTTTAAGGTCGTAATCCTTGCCGCCAATTTCAACGCGAGCGACGTCTTTAAGTCGAATTGTTGCGCCATCTGCGTTTGAGCGCACAATGATGTTATTGAATTCATCCACTGATTTAAGACGGCCTTGTGCATTCACGGTATAGGTGAAATCAATGGCTTCAGTGGTTGGCTGTGCGCCAATTTTACCGGCAGAGAACTGCGCATTTTGCTCACGAATTGCATTGATCACATCGCTAGGGGTCAGGCTTAACTGAGCTAAGCGATCAGGGCGCAACCATACGCGCATCGCGTAATCAGTGCCCCCGAACATCGTCAAATCACCCACGCCAGGAATACGTTTGATTTCATCAACAATATTCAGCAATGCATAGTTTGATAGGTAAGTTGTATCGTAGCGGCCATTTGGTGAGTTGATTGCAATCACGTTCAGGATCGATGTCGATTTCTTTTTCACCGTCACACCTTGACGCTTCACCTCTTCAGGTAATTGCGCCATCGCCGCAGAAACGCGATTGTTCACGTTAATGGTGGCTTGGTCGGGATCGGTGCCAATGGCGAAATAAACGTTCATATTCATCTGGCCGTTTGAGGCTGAGCCAGATTGCACATAAAGCATTTTTTCTACGCCATTAATCTGCTGCTCAAGTGGTGCGGCAACAGTTTGTGCGATGACTTCAGGGGTGGCACCAGGGAAAAACGCGGTCACCGAAACCACTGGCGGGGTAATTCCCGGGTATTGCTCAATCGGCAAAGACTTCATCCCTGCTAAGCCGAGAATCACGATAATGATCGAGATCACGCTAGCAAAGATGGGCCGTTCAATAAAAAATTTAGAAAACATACCGACTCCGATTATTTGCTGGCCGTAGCAGGTGAGCTAGCAGGAATAGGTTTAACAATTGAGCCTGGGGGCGCTTTCATTTGACCTTCGACAATCACTATGTCGCCGGACTTTAAGCCGCTATTGATGACGACTTGACCTTGGTAGACTGAGCCTAGTGTTACCGGTTTTGGCACTACTTTATTGTCTTTGTCGACGGTCATGACGATGTGATCGGCTTGTGATTGAATTACGGCGCGTTCTGGTACCAAGATGGCATTTTTACGAGTGCCAAGATCGAGCGTAACACGAACGAATTGGCCTGGTAGTAACTCGCCTTTTGGATTGCTAAAAATTGCGCGGGCACGAATGGTGCCGGTTTTAGGGTCGACTCGATTGTCCGAGAAATTGATTTTACCCACTTCGTTATATTGGCTGCCGTCGGCAAGCTTGAGTTTGGCAAATACTTCTTTCGATGGTTTTAGCTCGACTGAACCGCTATGTTGCGCTGCGTTAAGTTCTTGTTTGTCTTGTTCTGAATATGAAAAATTGACATAAAGCGGATCAAGTTGCGAGATCGTGGTTAATTTGCCAGAGTCGCCAGTGGCGGTAATTAAGCTACCTTCAGATTGTACGAGTTTACTGGTTGTGCCTGAAATCGGCGCAGTGACTTTGGTGTAGCCTAGATTTAGTTCTGCTTGTCTAACACGAGCTTGTGCGGCGCTATTGCTCGCTACGGCAGCGTTATAGGCTGCGTTGGCATCGTCATAATCTTTGCGGCTAACTGCGTTTTCTTTAAATAGAGGCACAATGCGATCACGATCGGCGCGTGCTTTTTCAAGCTTGGCCACTTCTTGAGACAAAATACCTTGGGCTTGGTCGAGCTCTGCTTTATAAGGTTCTGGGTCAATTTCAAATAAAACTTGCCCAGCTTGAACAATTTGCCCTTCAACGTAGGTGCGTTTAAGCAAAATGCCATTGACGCGTGCACGGACATCAACATCGCGATAGCCCGCGGTTTCTCCGACCATTTCTTTGGTGAGCGGTACATCGGATGGCTTGGCTTCAATGATGCTGACAGGCGCAGGCGGGCGTTCTTTTTTTTCTGGTGCTTTGTCGCACGCAGCTAATGCCGAAACGATGAGTAGGCTGATCGATATTCTTCGAAATGTCGTTGTGGTGTTGTGCATGCAAAGCACTCCAAATAAATTTAAATTGTATTGGGGATTAAGAATAAACAAATGTATCTAATTGCTTATATGGATATCGATAGGCAAAAAATTGGGCGTAGTTTAACAGCTTAAGCGAAGCTGATGAGCCCTTAAAATTTTGTAATTGTACACATTTGCTATGTACTCTATCTACCTAGCTGGTGTTTTTGTTTCTGGCGTTGAGCGGAATCAATAAATAAAAAACCGGCCATAAAATGACCGGTTTGGAATTGTATAAATTTAATGAACTATGTTTATTTAGCAGGTGTGTTGACCGCCATTGATTGCAAGATTGGCACCAGTCATAAATCCAGCAAGATCGGAAGCAAGGTAGCTAATTAAGCCAGCGATTTCTTCAGGAAGACCAAGGCGAGCAACAGGGATGTTGGCGATAATTTTATTGCGAACGTCTTCTGGGACCGCCATGACCATATCGGTGGCGATATAGCCAGGCGATACCGTGTTGACTGTAACCCCTTTTTTCGCCACTTCTTGTGCCAATGCCATGCTAAATCCATGCATGCCAGCCTTGGCTGCCGAGTAATTGGTTTGCCCAAACTGACCTTTTTGGCCATTGATTGACGAGATGTTAATGACACGGCCCCAGCCACGATCTGCCATGCCGTCAACAAACTGTTTGGAAATATTAAATACGGAGTTGAGATTGGTGCCGATGACCATGTCCCAGTCTGTTTTGCTTAGTTTTTTAAATGAGGCGTCTCGTGTGATACCTGCATTATTGACAAGTACGTCAACTTGGCCTAGTTCGTTGTTAATTTTTTCGGCCAAGGCAGCGCAGGCCGAATAATCAGTTACATCACACTCATAGGCGTGGAAATGATAGCCTGCAGCTTGATTGTCAGACAACCAGCTTGTTTCTTTACCTGGTTTTGAGTATGTCGTGACTACTTGAAAGCCATCATCAGCTAGTTTTCTACAGATTGACGTACCAATGCCACCCATGCCGCCAGTAACTAGTGCAACTTTTGCCATACGCGAATATTTCCTAGGAAAGGTGTGATTAGATTCTGTGTTTGAGATTGTGATGCTCGGTATTGTCCGGCACCTTTCAAATGCTATCATGCAATATTAATTGTATGTAAGTATAAGCTGATTGTTATATGAAATGATGACAATTTTGAGACAGGCAATTGCTTTTTGGTGTAAGTGTGGTCTATTTTTATGTGTTGCTTTAATTGTTCAAATGCTTTGTGCGAGCTTGATTGGGTTGAATAGCTTGGATTGTTGATCTCTATGTTGTTTGTTGTTTTGGGCTTCATTGGCGTGCTTTGGCTGTTTTTTTATGGCGATACTGAAACAGTGAGCGGTTCGCAGTAAGGCGCAGTTTTCCTTGGTTTACCGTTAGGTTGCCTAAAGTTTGTTGCGAATTTAAGTGCCTTAAATGGTGCCGATCAGGTTTTTTTTTGTGCTTGTCCAGAATTGAGGGTGCGCTGTTGTTCAGGTAGAATAGGGGATTCAAACTTGTGCGCACCAACATGACCAAGTACATATTCGTAACCGGTGGCGTTGTTTCTTCCTTAGGTAAGGGCATCGCCGCCGCATCTCTCGCGTCGATTTTAGAGTCACGCGGTCTTAATGTAACCATGATGAAGCTTGATCCATATATCAATGTGGATCCAGGTACGATGAGCCCAATGCAGCATGGTGAAGTCTTTGTTACCGAAGACGGCGCTGAAACTGACTTAGATTTGGGCCATTACGAGCGCTTTATCACCGCTAAAATGAAAAAAACGCAATAATTTTACCACGGGTCAAATTTATGACTCAGTGATTAAAAAAGAGCGTCGCGGTGAATACCTCGGTAAAACCGTTCAAGTTATTCCACATATTACTGATGAAATTCGTCATTTTATTAGCCTTGGCGCAGAAGGTTCTGAAATCGCGGTGATTGAAGTGGGCGGAACGGTCGGTGATATCGAATCTCTGCCGTTTCTTGAAGCGATTCGTCAAATGGGCGTTTTACTGGGTAGAGACAACACCTGTTTCGTGCATTTGTCTTACGTGCCTTATATCGCCGCAGCAGGTGAAATCAAAACCAAGCCGACGCAACATAGCGTTAAAGAATTGCGCGAAATTGGCATTATGCCTGACGTGTTGATTTGCCGTGCTGATCGCATGGTGCCGGATGAAGAACGCCGTAAAATCGCTTTGTTTACTAACGTTCAAGAAAAAGCCGTGATTTCTTGTCCTGACGTCGATTCTATTTACAAAATACCTCGTGTTTTATCTGAACAAGGTATTGATGAAATTATCTGTAAACAATTCAACCTGCAATTGCCTGCCGCTGATTTGTCGGTTTGGGACAAGATTGTCGCTGCGGTGCAAAGCCCACAGCAGACCGTTAATATTGCCATGGTTGGGAAGTATGTTGATTTAACCGAGTCGTATAAGTCGCTGATCGAGGCGTTACGGCATGCAGGTTTACATACCCACTCAGAAGTCAAAATCCATTTTGTTGATTCTGAATCGCTAGAAACCGAAGGCGCCGAGTGCTTGCGCGATATGGATGCCATTTTGGTGCCGGGCGGTTTTGGTAAGCGTGGCGTTGAAGGTAAAAATTGTTGCGGTTCGTTTTGCTCGCGAAAACAATATCCCATACATGGGGATTTGTTTGGGGATGCAAATTGCGCTGATTGAATATGCTCGCGATGTAGCTGGCATGTCTGGCGCGAATTCCACCGAATTTGATTTGGCAACTCAATACCCTGTCGTGGCTTTGATTGATGAGTGGGTTAATCATGATGGCCAAGTAGAAAAACGCGATGAAAACTCGGATATGGGTGGCACGATGCGACTGGGTTCGCAAGAATGTCGTCTTGAAGAGGGTACTTTGGCGGCTAAAATCTATGGCGGCACATCTGCAATTGAACGTCACCGTCATCGCTACGAAGTAAATAATTACTATTTGGCGCGTTTAGAAGCGGCTGGTTTAAAAATCAGTGGTAAGTCAATGGGGGCGGAAGCCTTGGTTGAAACCATCGAATTGCCAAATCATCGTTGGTTCTTTGCTTGTCAGTTCCATCCAGAATTTACTTCGACACCACGTGATGGTCATCCATTGTTTATTTCTTATGTGCAAGCCGCAATTGCTTACGCCAAAGAGAATGGACGTGAAGGCTTGAGCTGCAAATAAGTAGCAATTAATGCTGCTTTAATTTGGGCTCGTGCTGTCGTTTGGAGGCCTCGATGCAATGTCAATTGCTCGAGGTGAATCCAAATATTTGATGTGTATTTGTGTATTGCTCTATTGGGTATTGGCTGCTAGCCTATATTAGATCAAATTTAGAGCGGTATACCCGAGGAGGTTGGCGTGAAGTTATGTGGCTTTGATGTGGGTATTGAGCATCCTTTTTTTTCTCATTGCCGGTCCTTGTGTGATTGAAAGTGAGCAACTTGCAATCGATACTGCAGGTTATTTAAAAGAACTCACTACCGAGTTAAACATCCCATTTATCTATAAATCTAGCTTTGACAAAGCCAATCGTTCATCTGGTAAATCGTTTCGGGGTTTGGGAATTGATGAAGGTTTGCGAATTCTTTCGGAAGTGAAGCGTCAGCTAGGTGTACCTGTTCTGACTGATATTCATACCGAGGCCGAGGCGGCGATTGCAGCACAAGTAGTCGATGTATTGCAAACCCCCGCTTTTTTTGGCGCGACAAACTGACTTTATTCATGCGGTTTGTGCCACTGGAAAGCCAGTGAATATCAAAAAGGGCCAGTTTATGGCGCCTTGGGATATGAAGAATGTTGTTGAAAAAGCCAAAGAAGCCAATGGTGGTATCGACAATATTATGGTTTGTGATCGTGGCACCTCTTTTGGCTATAACACCTTGGTCAGTGATATGCGCGGCTTGGCCATTATGCGTGATACGCAGTGTCCGGTGGTGTTTGATGCGACCCATTCGGTGCAGCAACCTGGTGGCTTGGGTGATAAATCCGGTGGCCAGCGTGAGTTTGTGCCGGTATTGGCGCGCGCGGCGATTGCCTCAGGTGTTGCTGGGGTCTTTATGGAAACCCATCCTGATCCATGTAAAGCGATGTCTGATGGTCCGAATGTCATGCCAATCGCGAGAATGAAGGAATTGCTGACCGTCCTCAAAGACATTGACCGTGTAGTTAAGGCACACTCCTTTATTGAGCATACATTGTAAAGTGTTGTGTAATTTTATCGCAGTATTAATTCAACCGTTTTAAGGGGTATAGAACCGATGAGCGCAATCGTTGAAGTGATCGCACGTGAAATCTTAGATTCACGTGGCAATCCAACAGTAGAAGCCGATGTACTTCTAGAATCAGGTGTAATGGGCCGTGCCGCAGTACCGTCTGGTGCATCAACGGGTGAGCGTGAAGCGCTTGAGTTGCGTGATGGTGATAAAGCACGTTACTTAGGTAAGGGCGTATTGAAAGCTGTTGAAAATATCAACACTGAAATCTGTGAAGCCATCATTGGTCTAGATGCTGCAGATCAAGCTTTCATCGACAAAACGATGATTGACTTGGATGGTACTGAAGACAAGCGCAACTTAGGTGCAAATGCAATCTTGGCGGTTTCTATGGCCGTTGCGAAAGCTGCTGCTGAAGAAGCAGGTTTGCCTCTTTACCGTTACATTGGTGGTTCAGGCCCGATGGCTTTGCCAGTACCAATGATGAACGTAATTAACGGCGGTGAGCACGCATCTAACAGCTTGGACTTCCAAGAGTTGATGATTGTTCCTGTTGGCGCGCCAACATTCCGTGAAGCAATGCGTTACGGTGCTGAAGTTTTCCATAACTTGAAAAAAATCTTGCACGACAAAGGCATGCCAACTCAAGTCGGTGACGAAGGTGGTTTTGCTCCTGACGTTGCAGGTCCTGAAGAAGCGCTGGACATGTTGATGGCCGCGATTGAAAAAGCTGGTTACAAAGCAGGTACTGACTTCCGTATCGCTTTGGATTGCGCGGCTTCTGAATACTTTGATAAAGCCACTGGCAACTATGTATTCAAAAAATCAGGCAATCGCACTTTCACTTCAGTTGAAATGGTTGATTACCTTGAAAGCCTCGTTAACAAATATCCAATCATTTCGATTGAAGATGGTATGGGCGAGCGCGATTGGGACGGTTGGAAAGTATTGACTGATCGTTTGGGGCAACGTGTTCAATTGGTCGGCGATGATCTTTTTGTTACCAACACCAAAATTTTGGCAGAAGGTATCAAACGCGGCATTTGCAATTCAATCTTGATTAAAGTGAATCAAATCGGTTCTTTGACTGAGACATTGGCTGCGGTCGATTTGGCTAAACGTCATGGCTACACTTCAGTAATGAGCCATCGTTCAGGTGAAACTGAAGATGCAACGATTGCTGATTTGGCTGTTGCTACTAACTGCATGCAAATCAAAACAGGTTCATTGAGCCGTTCTGATCGTATTGCAAAATACAACCAAATCTTGCGCATTGAAGAAGAGTTGGGTGATGCAGCTGTGTACCCAGGTATCGGTGCATTTTATCAGTTGAAAGGTTAATCCTTTTTATTGGTAATTATTTCGACGTAAATTAGCGTCTGTAGTAAGATGTAAAACCGGAGCCTAGCTCCGGTTTTATTTTGTCACGAAGGCTTGTATGCGCATATTGGCAATTTTTTTTGCGATTATTATTGTTGCTTTGCAGTGGCCGCTCTGGGTTGGTAAAGGAAGTTGGCTGCGAGTTTGGCAGTTGGATTCGCAATTAAGCCAACATCGTGAAAGCAATGCCAAATTGAAAGAGCGCAATGAAGCACTCGAGGCTGAAGTGCAGGATTTAAAAAATGGCACAGATGCCATTGAAGAGCGTGCCCGTAATGAATTGGGCATGATTCGGCAGGGTGAGGTGTTTTTTCAGGTGCTCGATCAGTCGCCAGAAAGTATCGCTGTAATCAAGCCCAATGCCGCCAATACAGCTGCTTCTGGCTCATCATCCAAAGCACATTGATCCGGTACACTATTTTTGTCACAGCGAAAAATGTAAAACTGTTTTTTTTCTAAGCCCTCAGTTATAGTGTCATGACTATCGGGGGATGGCGAAATGAATGACCTAACATTGCTGGATCAATCGCAGCGAAAAAAATCAGAAACACTGTACTTTCAATTGGCAGAAGAGCTAGCACAAGCGATTCATGCTGGAGTTTTGCGTGCTGGTGAGAAATTACCTTCAATTCGCAAACTATCTTCAGAGCGTCATTTAAGTCTTTCCACCATCATGGAAGCCTACCGAGAGTTGGAAGATCGTGGATTGGTTGAGGCGCGACCTCAATCTGGTTTTTATGTTCGCGCCATCCGTCATTTGGCCTCGCCTGAATTGACCAAGCCACCGCAACGCCCCTCGCATGTGGTGATTGATCCATTGTTAACCCCTAGTGTATTAGCGCGAATTAATGCGTTGAAAGTCGACTTTGGCTTGGCCATTTTGTCACCCAAACTATTTCCAAATCAGCAAATTCAAAGAATTTTGTCACAAGTAACCCGAAATGATCCCGATATGATCGCCGATTATGGTGAATCGCTTGGCGATATTCAGTTACGGCGGCAAATCGCGCGCCGATCTTTGACTTGGGGTGGTCAAATTGAAGCTGATGATGTCTTAATTACGCATGGTGCAATTGAAGGGTTAAATCTGTGTCTGCGCGCAGTGACCAAGCCTGGTGACGTGGTTGCGATTGAGTCACCGGCATATTTTGGTTTGTTGCAAATTCTGGAAAGTTTTAAATTAAAAGCCTTAGAAATCCCGACGCACCCCAAAAACGGGAATTTCAATTGAGGCGCTGGAATTGGCTTCAAGAAATGGGGCTGTGACAGCCTGCGTATTATTGCCGAATTACTCTAATCCTTGTGGCAGTTTAATGCCCGATGAAAATAAAAGAAGATTAGTTGAATTATTAGAACAAAGAAATATCCCTTTAATTGAAGATGATATTTATGGTGAATTTTGTTACCAAGGTGATCGCCCGCGCCCAGCCAAAGCCTATGATCAAACTGGCAATGTTATGCTGATTGCATCGTTTACCAAATTATTGGCGCCTGCATTTCGAATTGGTTGGGTATTTGGTGGCCGTTGGCAAAAAGAAATTGAGCAGCTGAAATTTATTAATACCTACTCAACGTCATTGGTATTGCAAAGAACCATCGCTCATTTTTTAGAAAGTGGTGGATACGATCATCATTTAAGGCGGTTACGTAAGCATTGTGCCGAGCAGATTAATGATGCAGTCGATGCGATTCAGCGCTTTTTCCCTGCCGACACGCGTTTACATGTGCCGCAAGGTGGTTATGTGCTTTGGTTGGAGCTCAATGAAAAAGTAGATACTTTGCAGCTATTGCAGCAAGCATTAACTGAAGGGATTAGCTTTACGCCTGGGGTGATGTTTTCTCCGAGCAGCAGCTATCGCAATTGCTTACGTATTTGTTGTGGCGAGCCGTGGACAGTAACCCATGAAAAGGCCATCGAACGACTTGGTCAGATGGCGCAAGGTTATATCAATCAGTCCAAATAGCGTATTGAAATGTCGGCGTACTTAGTATGCCGTCATTTGTACTGAAGGCATCATCGATTCTGTTTTCTGCCGCTTCATGCTTTTGCATTACATTCAGACAGCTTTTGGCTTCGTTGGATTGAACTTCAACGCAGCGCGCAGAATAGGCCATTAAGCAGGGCTCTATTTGCGCGCTCTCATCGACCCACAGCACAATAGTACGCTCGCCACAGGCGGTGGCCAAAATGTCGTTGACATCGATAATGTCGTCAATAATTTGTGCGTTGCTGCTTAAGGATGCCAATCCTGATAGCAGTGTCATCAGAAGCAATTTTCCGCGCATAGCCCACCTCCAATGGCGGACGGCGCTTCGAATGAAGTGCAACTGCCAGCCTGCCTTTACTATCGGCAGGCGGATCTTTGATTCGCAATCTGTGGTTTCTTAAGCGTTCAGAATGGCAGATTAACGGTAAGTCCGACTTTTTACTGCGCCAGTGCTGCTGCGGGAATCGCAGTCTTTGGTGCTGACTGAACGCTGACTGCGGTATTAGCTTGTACCCGATAACGGCTATTTTGCAATGCTTCGATAACGACTAAATCACCTTGATGAACAAAATATTTTTGCCCCCGCTCAAGCACAATATCTTCACCATCGTGGCTAAGCCATAGCTGACCTGCTTCGCAATGTATCCAGCAATGTTTCGCTTGCAAGGAATTTACTTGGGCGTGATTAAGTTGAGTGGTTTGCATGATTTAAGCCCTCGTAACGGTTTGGGATGAGATCAACTATACGTCGATTCAGCCCAGCTGCTTAGTGGCAAACTGTATGTAAGTTGAGCATTCAATTGCGAATAATTCATAACTGTTATGCTCAATTTGAGGGCTTTCTGCATTCTTTCTGCAAGCCATGGACTACTTTGCGCAGCTCACGCAAAGCAAATCGTGCTGGATCGATTGCTGCGACAAGACTGCGCTCAATAGGAAGTGGCTCTTGATTGAGTTGACACGCCAACATTTCAGCAATCAAAACATGCCAGGTCATGCCGCGCGCGCCAAGCCCCAGTAGACCATATAGACCGGATTGACGAGGGATTTGAAAGAGCTGATCGACTGAGCGAGAGATAGTATTGCGCTCTGGGATTTGACCTGCCAAAGGTAGTCGATCTGATGAGTTGGGGCGAAAACATAGCCGAGTTTCAATGGATTTGCTGGTGACTACGGTTGTGCCGATGAGCTGACTCAAGTCGTCGAGGTTTTGTTGTTCTGCATATTGTGGATGTTGGGTGTCAACGCGACTTGCTCCTGCGCAGCGCCAGCCAGCGAGAGCAGGGGTTAAATAACTCAGACCTGAAAGGCTGAAAGTGCTTGCGGGTAGATCGCCGCTCCAAACTTTGGACACGCTGCGTAAGCTCGCCGAGAGCGGTAGTTCGGCCTCGGGGATTAAGCGAGTCGCATCATTGGCACTGGCTAAAATCAGCATTTTGCTTTTGGCAATCAGTTGTTGTTCGGCATCGTAAAGATGCCAGTGCTGATCGATTAGTTTAATTTGATCTACATGGGTATTGAGTTGCAGATCAATTAAATGGGCGTATTGACTAATATACCCCTTGCAAATACTGTACGGATTGGCCCATATTCCTTCTGGAAACCACCAACCACCAAATTCGCAGTCTATCGCCAGCTGGGTCTGGCATTGTTGTCGATCTAACCAGCGAACCATCTGTGCAAGATGCGGTTGTTCGGCGCTGATTGTTTGCATCAACGCCGCCGCAGTGCTGTCTTTGGCCAATTGCAAGTGACCATCGGCACCAAAAAGAATCTCTATGCCTTGCTGAGTTAGCAGCTTGAGCTTTTGTTGTGTGGCGGCAAAGCCTGCGCGTGATAGGCGGGCTTGGAAATTATCATCACGGCTTAGTGTTGGGTGACAAAGGCCCACATGATTGCCTGAGGCTTGACTGGCGATGTCGGCTTGGGTGTCGATCAGTTTGATTTGCCAGCCGCGCTCGGCGAGCTGGTTGGCCATGGCGCAGCCCGCCATGCCGGCGCCAATGATGATGGCTTCTGGCTCGATGGGTGTTGCTTTACTCTCATGGCGATGTTGACGCGTTGTTGCTACCCAAAAATCGTCTGTGGATGTCGCTGGCAATATAAAGCCAACTTGAGTTAAATACTGGCGAAGTAGCGAATCATTGCATTGCCCAATGACCAAACTATTTTGCGTGGCAAGGCGACGCAATTGCTTGCATTGAATGAGCGTTAGTGAGTGATGATGGCGTCGCTAAATTTAGGTAAATAAGATCAATTGGGCTGCTGATTTCACAGAGCTGTGCAGGGTCGCCAAACACAAGGGTAAGGCTGATTTGCCCTTGTACTAAATGCAGCCGGTGAAACCCCGTTTGCCAGCGTGGCCACATTGCCTGTAATTGATGGATCAAGCTGGCAAATTCGGGGTATTGCTGGGCAATGCTTTGCAAATTGCTGACTGGAAATGTACTCGGAATCAGGCTGACAAAATGGAGCCGTGCCGTGGCAGGGCGAGTCGTGAGCCAATGCTGACACGTTGCCAAGAATGCCGCACCCTGCGCCCAATCGAGACTGAGAATTGATTGATTCGATTGGGGGTGACTGGTGGCAAGGTGGCTAAGTAAAGCCGTCTGCGTGTGGTGCAAAGCAGACTGAAATGTTGCTGGCCATTCAGCGTCGGCTTTGATCAATGGTGTGTCTTGCATTGATGTACTCAATTAATCAGCTTGTTCGCCAAGCGGTCCGCGTAAGAAATAACGTCTGGCACTAATGGCGCAGCAGCCCATAATTAAGCAGATCACAATAAAGCCACGATTGCCCCAAAGTTCATGGCCGAGTTTAGCGGATTCTATCGCGATTGAAAAAATCACCATAATAATAATACCCAGCATGGCGGAAACCGTGCCTTTGCTTTGGTCGCTGGCAAATAATGCCAATCTAAATTGTGCCGCATTGATAATACCAATCCCAATGGCGGCCACTGAGAGTGACGCAATCAGCCATTGCCAATCCATTGGTGCTTTAAATAGCCACAGTGTCATCGCAAGGCCCACCATTAACGGAATCGAGCCTAGCTTGATAATTCGGTAAATCGGCACGCTGGTCACGACTTTGGCCAAGATTAGATTGCCTAAAATTAAACCGACAAAGACCGGCGTTTGCCAATAGCCATAGGCAATTGTGGATAATTGCGCGTCTTGCATTAAAATCACTGGCGCCAAGGCGATCCAGGCCAATAAAGGCGCTGAGGTGCAACCAATGGAAATGGCACCCGCTAAGAAGCGACGGTTGCTCAGCACTGCGGTGTAGTCTTGGCGCAAGCGTCCAAAACGCAATGGTGTATCAATCTTTGGTGAAGTTTCTGGCATAAAGCGCCAGAGGCCGAACGCTGAGAAACTAGCAATAATCGCCACAAAAATAAAGATCCAATACCAACTGGCTACTTGCAACACCATGGCCCCTGCTAAGGGGCCAATGAGCGGCGCAATCAACGCCACATTGGCCATTAAAGCGGTAACACGAATGGCGGTGGCTTCAGCAAAGCTTTCTTGAATGGCGGCGTAGCCAACTGCGCCGATAAAGCACATGCCGGTGCCTTGCAAAAAGCGGCAAAATAAAAACCAACTGTAAGATTCAGAAAATACGATGGCAATACAAGATAGAATAAATAGCAATACGCCCGCCAACATGACTGGGCGACGGCCGATTCGATCTGAAAGTGGGCCAAGTAACCATTGCAAGCTGGCGCCACCCAATAAACAAATCGACATTGCCGATGGAATATGAATTGGATCAATTGCAAATGAATTAACAATGATTGGCATTGCTGGCAGAATCATATCGTTTGAAATGTACGTTGCAAATTCAAACAAAACTAAGGCCAGAGGAAATAAAAGCGCTAAAAATGTGATGTTGGGACTGGGCGATTGGCTGCTGGTGTTCATGTCATCTCTCTGTGTGACATTCGCATTTTCCTCGGATTGTTATTTAAAAGCGAGGTGAATAGTGCATTTTGCATAAATGAAAAACTATGCGCAAAGCTAAAGCTTATTTTGATGGGCTGCGGCATAATAGCTTATCTAATCTATGCGCTGCGCCCATTAAAAGGTCTTTTATGAATAAAACTGAATTAATTGCGATTGTCCATAACCTAGTGTCAATTGATCATCCAGAGGTTTCTAAGAAAGCGGTTGCGGCAACCATTGAAACCTTGTCCGAGGTGATTTTGGCGACAGTCAGTGGTGGTGGTGAAGTGGTTTTTGCCTAATGTGGCTAAAGTGGCATTAAAGTCACGCGATGCGCGAGTAGGGCGTAACCCTCGTACCGGTGAAGCCGTGCAAATCCCCGCCAAGCGTGTACTTAAGTTTACCGCGGCAAAAGCACTCAAAGACGCGGTTGCTCAGCATGATGCTGCGCAAGAAAAATCAGTGTAAGCATTGATTAGAAAGCAACAAAAAACCGGCTTGTCGCCGGTTTTTTTATAGGTATTGCTATCTAGGCTATATTTTCAATGGCCTAGACAGTAATACAGGTGATGCTTAATCTTCCCGACGCATTTGCGGGAACAAAAATCATCGTTTAACCAATTGAAAACAAACAAATAATTTTTGATTGCTATCAGAGATACCCCCGTTGATACCCCCAGATGATTTTAAAGAAGGCAAAATCGGGCATTTGTAGGCCAATGGCAGGGTAAATCTCTGAATTGTTAAAGAAGGGGCGGGCTGAACGTTATTTCAGGCGCTGTTGGTATGCTTGTTGTAAATAAAAGACATTTATTTAGTCTGCAAGACGACTTGGTCTTTTCCAACATTTCATCACTTTACTTTAAAAATGGCGTTTAAGTCACTTTTTTCTACCAAGTGGTTGAGTAACTCACCGATGGTTATGTTGTTCTGCTTGGCACACATTTTTAACTGTTCACGGGTTTGCCCCAGCACCACGGCATTGAGTTGCACAACTTTATTTAAAAAACACCGTCTTTACTTTCGCGTGCTGCTTTTGCATTCAGTCGGTCTCGATAGCTTTTTGTTCTTTCTGAATTTCGGGACGTGCTATCCGGTAGAGGAGGGCGGCCACGGCGTTTTTTTTTGGGGTTCGGTTTGCTGCTCGCTACTGGTTGTGTTGGTCATCATTTTTATGCTCGTTCGAGTGCTTTTTCGTGTGAGAAAGAATCATATCGTGTAGTGGATAAATTGCATAACACTTACGTATATGTAAGTTATTTTTTTCGTATTCTGTATAGACTCCATTTTTGCCTGATTCACCTGATAACCTGATGCACGCCCCTCTAGCCCGCATAGATGCTAGGTTTTGCTGCATCAGGCATGTATCAGGTTTTTGGCTTTGTATCAGGTTATCGATAGAAATGAAAATTTTCAACCCAATACATAATTGCAAAGCCAGATGCGTGTCTTATGCAATAAAACGTAATAAATACAATGCATTAAGGGTTGCGCATCAAATTTTCAAGTGAATCTGGCGTGTTTTACGCGCATACGGAGGTTTGCTTTAAGACTAAATGATTAAAGCTCAGTTTCGTCTGGATTCTTACAAGGTTTTAGCTTCATTTTGTAGCCGCGCCCTTTTTTTCTGGCAATAACCACTGTCCATCCATCATGACCTTTTGCCCTCTCTAACATCCCCGCTTCGTGAAGTATCTTGCAGGCTTTTCTTGGTTCAAAACCCTTGGCAATTTCATCTTTAAACGCATGGGGTAAAATATAAAAAATATCCCCATCTGCTTGAATGCGCTTATAGCCCATCATATTGACGGAGACAGGTTCGCCCACATAATCGCCTTCATGGTTTGCCAGTAAAACAAAGCGCGGAGACATCTGATTTGCCGCCAGAATTGCGTTAGCCTGATCAATCAATCTATTATCATCACGGCTTTCCGTTCCAAACACAGCCAACCAGCGCCGCCAAATTGCCCGTGTTGCGTCAAAGGCTTCTTCTTGCGCGAATGGGGTCGCGCCTGCCTCTCCTGCCATTTCTAACGCTGCGGCGATAATGCCAAACTTGCGCGTTGCACGACGTACTAGCGGTGCGGCATGGCTTGGTAATTCAGCTAATAGACGGCTTTCTGTCTTTGTTACCCATGACTTCACTTGCGCTTGGTTATTAATTAGCCATTCGACAAACGCCCGTCCTGCATTGCCGCAATCACGCCGCGCTTGTGTTGCTAATTCTTTAGCAAATACATCAGCCCCCATATAGTCGTGAATGCAATCAAAAGCCCTGTATAGGCCGCCATCAGCGGGTACGTCCAGCATGCGAATTTCTTGACCACCCTTCACCTGCTCGCCAGCCTCAGTAATAAATTGATTTATTCCTAGTTCGCCCGTAGATAGCAACGAATTAAGCCATGATTTCGTTTCCTCGTTACCACCGCCAGCTAATCCACGCCCCCGTGATTGCCCGTTGATCGTGGCGTAAATGACTTTGCCTAGCCGCCTTGTATCTCCCGCGCCGATTTCGTCGGTATACATCATCATGCTATTGGCGGCCTGTGCGGAATTGGTTAGTGATATTGGCGTGGCATCCCATGATTTTTTAAGCCGTTTTGGGTGTCCCCACACACTTGCAGCAACATCGGCACAAGTCGTTTTTCCGCTTGATGTTTCCGTGTACAGGTGCATGCCAATGCCTTCCTCAGCGTCGATAAGCTCCAAAATCGCCCCCGAAAACGCCAGCCCCATTACAACCATAACTAGCGGGTTATTTCTTGCCAGTGAACATACGCCATCGTTCCAGCCTTGCAAGCTTCCCCTTGGGGTGAAGCCCCCGCGCAAATTTGCCGAACCATTAAAGAAAATATTGCGCTTTGCATCGCCGATTATTTCACCTGTTGGCAGTACAAAATTGCCCTGATTCCAGCCGCTCATAGATAGAACGTCAAAACGTGGCTTATTCTTCGTGCCTTGTAGTAAATAGTTCGCCAAATTTACCCGTTCGCCACTACCAGCAGATACCGCAAAACCTAGGCCATTCATTCGTTTCCAGCTTTCTCGGTCGCCTATTTCAGAATCAGGTAGCGCAATGATTTCGGCTTTTTTTTCGAACGGCGCGTTCTATTTGCACCATGCAATAACCATCGTCGTTGACATCAAAGCCATGCCCCACAATCTCCAGTGCATTGCACAAGCGCAGCGGCTCACACAGGGATGACTTCCCCTTTGCCGTTTTTGCGCGTGCCGTGGTAAAACAACTCCTTTTTGAGCTGATCTACGGCGTAATACGGCTTGATTTCACCCAGTAATTCGGCCTTGCTTTTAGGAGTGAATGCTGCCGCATTATCAGGGTTGGCCAATTCAAACGCGCCACGTGGCAAAGTGATGGTAACGCTTTCAGTCATGCTGTTTGCAGTATCTGCATTCAGTTGTTTTTGTGACAAATCAGTCATTGTGTTTAGCCTCGGTTTTATTGTTATTCAGCACATCTAGCCAATCAGTCCCCGCTTGCGGCGGTAAAATGACTTTTACTTTACGGCCTTCGTCGAGTAGGCGAGTTGCCAAAATGTAAGCCGCTTCTGCCCCTGCGTTGCGGCCTTTGTGGTCGGGCTGATCGTTGTCGCCGTAAATAAAGACTTCACGCGCTGTATCGGGTAATTGCACCGTTTTTAAGCCGCTAGCGCTGATGCACGCCCAAACTGGAAGGCCAGTGAGTTGATGCACAGCCAGTGCCGTTTCTATGCCCTCAGTGAGCGCTAGCCGTCCTTCGCCAGTCAGCGGTCTTAAGCGGCAAGCTGCGCCGGCTAAAGCGCCGTCATGTGCCGTTTGTAGCTTTTTGGCGGGCAGGACTTCGTTATTGTCGCCATATAGCAAAGCCAGCTTATTGGCATCCACATCTAGGTAAATACGATGCAATCCAGCCAGCGCCCCGCATGGCTTTTGGATTCTGGCGATCAGCGCTTCACCGCTGGCTAATCTTTGGGGTTTGCCATCGACAACATGCCAGTAGTCCAGCGCATCGCAATAGCGCAGTTGCGTGGTTCGATTAATCAGATCTTCCCGAATGCCGCGTTGATAGAGGTAACGCCCCGCTGTGTTGTGCATGCCGATGTCGTCGCCAGCATCAAACAATCGCTGTAGTTTTTCTGAGTGATTGATTTGCGGTGTGGGTGCCGCTTCGATTTGCGTGGGTAAAGTTAGTGTTATACGGTGCGAGCCTAAGCCGAGCACATTGGCGACGGCTTGTACTGCCTCAGGAAAACTCAAGTTAAAAACATGCATAACCAGTGCAAAGCCATCGCCGCCTTGTTTGTCCAAGCCACGGCAAGCAAAGCGGCCATACGGCGCGGCAGTGCCGCGCACCGTAAATTGAAAGCGATCAGTGCCGCCGCAAGCAGGGCAAGGATGATTGCGCCCATCCAAGGTTTTGGCGGGAATGCCCATAGTTTGCAAGATATGCGGCCATAGGCCGCGTGCAGCTTGCTTGATTTCAAGGCTAAAGCGCGGCGTGACTTTGCCACGGGGTTGGGTATTGGAATTCATTGCGTCCTCCTCACAGCGCGTCAGCTAAGTAATTGTTAGCTTCGTGTTGGCGCTGCAGTAAAGGTGTTAGCAGGCTATGTAGGCGACTGCATGGCATGGCTCGGGTGTCGCTGCTTTCGAGTAGCTCAGCCAGTGCTAACAGACCGTCTTCGCAGAGTATTAATTCGTCACGAACGCGTTCTAATAGGTCAATAAGTTGTTGGTTTTGTGCCTGCATTAGCGCGGCATGCTCGCTGAGCTGCTTTTTGCTGCCACCGTCAGGCAAGTGAGCGACGCCACGCTGTAGGCCGTCGATGGCTTGAGTGAGCTGCTCAAAACGCAAAGCAGGTACGGATGGATTGCTGGGTAATGTGGCAGGGAGTTGGTAAGGGCGAACGCACATTATTGAGTCCCTCCAATGGTGGTGGTGGGGCAAGGCTTGGGCGCGTCTGGGTTGAGTCCTGCTGCCGTCACAATGGCGCTAATGTATTCCAGTGCGGCCCATACGTGATATTCGCGATAATTGGAGTCAAGGTCGGTGCGAGAATCTTGCAGGCATTCCAACGCCATCAAGAGCGCAGTTTCGGCGGATAGCTCATAGGTGTAATTTGCTACACCCATGAGTGGCGCGGTGTATGGATGCGGCAGGGCAATGGCTTGATCTAAATCGAATGGCTTAATCATGGCGAGCCCCTCCGATAACGTGGGCAAGGCAGAAAGCAGCAAACGACAATGCAACAACGATCAAGGGGGTATTGCGCTCAAACGCAATGACAGTAATAGCTAAGAGGGAATACGTCAGGAAAGTACGGGCGAGTTTTGGCATGGTGAATGCACCTTTTTCATGGGGGTAAAATCCCCGCCATCCGCTGTCAAACGGAGGTGGCGAGAACGTGGCAGGGTTGACAGACTGGCGAAAAAGTAAACCAGCAAGCCCGAAGGCTTCCCCACCACGTCCCACCAGTGAAGGTGCAACTATGGCGTGTACGGGTACGTACGGACGCTCAAGGCGTTCAGACGTAAAAAAACCGCTAAGCAGCGGTTGTCCCGCTTTTTCATTCAGCCTGTCAAAGCTGCTTGCGTGATTGAACGCAAGACCTGCATTTTTCATCATTTGTTTGAGTGCGTCAAGTGATATAGGCCACATTGCAATAGGGCTTGCCAATAATGAATTGCCTGTGTGAGAATTGATTGTCATGGTGTGTCCTTGTATGGATGAGCCCCCAAAGCCTTTACTTTGGGGGCTTTTTTTTATGGGTTTAATTAAACAAATGCGGGTTAATTGAATTAGCAATCGGCTAAAAACTCATGACGCATGAAATTGTTTTGGTTTGTTGTTGCAGGTTGGTGATTTAATTGCGAGTTAAATTTGTAATTAGAATCAGCCAAATAATTAAGGCATTCATCGCAAATTTTGCCGGTGTCTTCTTCGACGCGAATTGCAATATTGTCAAATAGTGCGAGCATATCGCCGTCTTTTTGGTTGGTGATTTTGCAGCCGCCAATGCTGTTATCATCTAGCCATTTCTGAATACCAAAAATCTGCTTGCTGTCGCTGGCACGCGCAGTAAAATATACGCACTTCATATTCGCCGTCTTCAATCCATTTTTTGATACGATTCAACATGGCTTCAATCGGCTCACCAATTGTATTGTTACGTGCTCCTTTATTGGACTTGGCTAATGTGCCGTCTAAATCGACGCCAATCCATTTTTTCTGATCCATAATTAATTCCTTTTTGTGTAGATGCAATTTAAATAGGGCGCAGCAATCCCCGCACGCGATAAATTAAGGCGTGAACTATTAGGTTTGTTTGTATTTATATCGCTTGAATATTAGCCGCGTGGTGGCGCTGATGATTCCGGTTTGATAACGGGTAAATGGCACTTCGGGTTAGGAAACTGTGCTGGCACAATGGTTTTAATCAGCTCAGTGATCGCAATTGCAATGTGCCCACAATGCAAGTTGGTACAGCGATAATAAATTTCACGACTAATTAGCGATGTTTCTCGGCTAGAGCGAATGTGCATGGTTTCGCCACAGTGCGGACAATTCATACTCATTACGCATTCCTTTTAGTAGACGATACCCAGTTCGGCACAGCGTTTGTTTGTGGCAACAATTGATAGATTAGGTGTTGCGTATTGGTTTTGAATTGGTGGAATTAACTCTAAAAAGCAGTCATTAATAAGTGGCTCGCTGCTGCTTAATTCGTTACCTACCTTTTTTAGAAAATCTTTAAAATAGTCATAGTCAATGTATTTTTTGTCATGGGTTGAAATGACCGAGTAACTCAGTGCTTGAACTGGGTTGGCATTGGTGTCGTTATGCGTTAGCTCTAACGCGGTGCGTAATAATGAAAAGCCATTGTTTTTGTGTAATTCATCAATTGCAACGCGAAAAATAATTTTTCCTATTTCGTGCGCTGTTTTTAATCGCAATGTTGCAACTGAGTTTCTGGCTTTTTCTAAAGCAAAGGATTGAATTTCTAATGCAGTAACAAGTTCGGTGCGGATTTCTTGGTAATCCTCTACCAAGTTATAGGCGGCTTGTTCTTTCGATTTGGCATTCAGTAATTGTTTGGTTTCAAAAATTAAAGATCGAATGAGCGATTTGCTATTTTCTCGTGCTTCACGCGCTTCATTCTCAATTGCAGCAATAGTTCGATTTAAGGTGTCCAGTTTTTCTTTCGCTACGGTGTAGTGAGCAATTTTTTCGTTATGGATGCTGACCGCTTCTTGATAGCGCGCTTGTAGATTTTTAATTTCGGCTTCTTGCTCAGCCGTAAATGGAATTTTTTGCATTGTGCTGTCCCTTGGGTTTAGTTGGCGTTGCGTTCGGCGATTTTGCTTTGTTGCCATGCGATGATTTCACTTTCTAGCCAGCCAACGCGTTGAGCACCTAGCGGCACAGGCTTGGGAAAAAGGTTTTTTGCTTGCCACTCGTACAAGGTCGAATCAGCAATGTCGCCAATCAAGTGCTTGAGTGCAGTTCGTGAAATAAAGCGCTCTAAGCGCGGCGCGTTGCTGTCTGACATTGTTTTGCTCCTGTGCTGGTTTTCTGTTTTGGTCGTTTCCGGTGTGCACCGAATGGCAACAGGGGCAAGTATTCCAGCAGGAGAAAAATCGGGCATCTAGTTGCGGTTGTGTCAGCGCTGGCACAACCGGATTTTTTAAAAAGTGGCGTTTTGGCTGGCAAGCTGTAGCAGTTGGAAGCATTTTTTAAAATTTAATAGCTACAGCAAGCGGCTATCAGGTGGTATCGGCATACATCGACAGCAACAAATAGACCGCCCATTGCTTGGGGTGCCATGCGAGGCAAATCACTGCATGTGTACCCCTGCATTTTCTGCATAAATCCGCATAGATTTTTGAAAGTGAAATCTGCTGGGCAAGCTGTGCTGGCATTGGCTCGATCGGACTTATGCAGGTGCATAGCAAGCGACCCAAGAGGGGCGGAGGAGAGGCGGGGCATCAATCGCGCGCCTCGGGGTTTAGGGCTAAATCCTGCGTTGCAGCCTCACAATCCACGCATGCGCGATTATTTTTGTTTTTTTGTGTGTTGGTGTGTCTTTTGATTGTATGCCCGTATATCGCGTTTATGCGCCTTGTTTTGCTGTTGCACTCACTTTTTAATGGGCGGTTTTATGAGCAAATGGATTGGCGTTGACTTAGACGGAACGTTAGCCGAGTACCACGGCGCGATGGGCTCGGCGATTGGTGAACCAGTAAAGCCGATGCTGGCGCGAGTTCGTGAGTGGTTGGACGCTGGGCGAGAAGTCCGGATTTTTACTGCGAGAGCCAGCGACCCAGCGCAGATTCCTGCAATTCGCCAATGGCTTGCCACGCATGGTTTGGGTCAGCTTGCGATTACCAATGTCAAAGATTTTGGCATGCAGGAACTTTACGACGACAAGGCCATGCGGGTTCGGCGCAATGTTGGTTGGATTTGCCCGAACTGCTACCGAATGAAGAGCGGCAAGGCGTGATTTTTATCTGTACAGCATGAAATAGAAGCACTTTTTTCGAGTTTTTAAACATATAACCTGATACAAAGCCAATAACCTGATGCATGCCTGATGCAGTAAATACCTTTATATACATATGGTTAAGTAGTCTGTATCAGGTTATCAGGTGTATCAGGCTATTTTTACGCACACACGGAGAAAACCTAAGGGCTAATCAGTGTGAGCGGTTTTGCCTCGCCCCGCTGATGTACCTCGTCCAAATAATCTGCCCACGCCTGCAGCATTGATTTTCTCTCGTTCAAATATTCCGCACGGTTATAAGCTGCCCTAACTAGGTTTTGCTCAGAATGTGAAAGCTGGCGTTCAATCGCATCAGGATTAAATCCCGCCTCGTTCAAGATGGTGGATGCTGTTGCCCTAAAGCCATGCGTGACCAAGTGCCCATTGGTTTTGTTTTTCCCTCCGTAGCCGATCCGCTCCAGGGCTTTACCGGGTGTGGCGGTGCTCATGTAGCCATGTGGATTTGAAAAGCTCGGGAAAACATAAGGGCTATTTGGGTTTCTGTGCTGCTCAAGCTCCCTGAATGCAGCCAAAACCTGCTTAGAAAAGTGGCACAAGATGGGGGTTGGCCGATGCTTTTAGTTTGTGCACTAGCTTGCGGTTTTCCGCAGGAATCGTCCAAAGCGCAGCCTCAAAATCAAGGTGATCCCATTCGGCTCGCACGGTTTCGCCAACGCGAGTAAAGCAAAGCATGATGATTTGCAGTAGCAATCGTGTTTGCAATGTGAAGTTGTCGCCGGAATACAGCGCATTCAGGAAGGTTGGCAGCTCATCAAACCGCAGGGCGGGGTGCTTGGTGCTAACTGGTGGTTGCAGTGCGTCCATCAGATCGGCGGCGGGGTTGTACTTGGCTAGACCGGATGCAATCGCTAAACGAAAAATGGCATTGCATCGCTCTCTAAGGCGCTTGGCCGTATCACGTTTGCCGCTCATTTCGACTTTTCGCAGCGCCTCCAATACGTCCTGTGGCTCAATCGCATTGACTGGGCGATTGCCTAGTGCGGGGAAAAGGTATCTTTCCAGTGAAAGCAGTACTGATTCGGCGTGTCTGGTCGCCCATTCCGCCGACTTAATCCGGTGCCATTCACGCGCCACGGCCTCAAAGCTGTTTTTTTTCAGCCATTTTGCGAGCAAGTTTGTCGTTTTGCCGTTGCAAGCTGGGGTCAGTGCCGCTTGACAGTATCCGCCTTGCCTCATCGCGCTTTGTTCGTGCCGCTTTTAACGAAACTTCAGGGTAAACACCCAGCGCTAATGATTTCTCTTTTTCCGCCCAGCGATACTTGAAACGCCAATATTTCGCCCCGTTGGGCATAACCCAGAGCGATAAGCCTAAACCATCAGCTATTTTTGCAATTTTTCCATCATCTTTGGGTTTGGCTTTGTCTACTTCGAGTTTTGTTAGTGGCATAAAACCTTGGGGGTATCTGGGTGGGGGTATTTTGAAATTATACCCCCAAAGATACCCCCAAAAACATGCGGATAGTATCGAAACACACCGGAACGTATCGAAATAAAAAACCCGCAAAACCTAGGGTTTATGCGGTTTGTCGGCATGTATCGGGGTGTATCGGTTAATCTTCCCTACGCATTTGCGGGAACAAAATAACATCACGAATACTTGGGGCGTTGGTGAGCAGCATAACCAGTCGGTCAATACCAATACCACAACCACCTGTTGGCGCTAAGCCATGCTCTAGCGCGCGAACATAGTCAGCGTCGTAATGCATCGCTTCGTCGTCACCCTTGTCTTTAAGGTCGACCTGAGCTTGGAAGCGCGCTGCTTGGTCTTCAGGGTCGTTCAACTCTGAGTAGCCGTTAGCATGTTCGCGACCAACGATGAATAATTCAAAGCGCTCAGTCAGCCCGGCTTGCGTGTCTGATGCGCGCGCCAGTGGCGAAACCTCAGCAGGGTAGTCAACGATGAAGGTGGGTTCCCACAGTTTGCTTTCAGTGTTTTCTTCAAACAAACTCAATTGCAAACCGCCAATGCCAGCAGTCAGCACCGGTTTTCCGCCAAGACGAGCGATTTCGGCCTTGAGGAAGTCTGCATCATTCAATTGCGCGTCGGTGTATTCAGGGTTGTAGTGCTGAATGGCTTGGGCGATGGTGAAACGGGTAAATGGTTTTGATAGGTCAACCATTTTGCCTTGATATTCAATCACAGTGTCGCCGGTCGCTTCTTTGGCGCAGGCACGAATAATACCTTCGGCCATTTCCATCATGCGTTGGTAGTCAGCATACGCTTCGTAGAATTCGATCATGGTGAATTCTGGATTGTGGCGCGTGCTCATGCCTTCGTTGCGGAATGAGCGGTTGATTTCAAATACCCGCTCTAAGCCGCCGACAACCAAGCGTTTGAGGTAGAGCTCGGGTGCAATACGCAAATACAGCGGCATGTCGAGTGCATTGTGATGTGTCACAAATGGCTTGGCGGTTGCGCCACCAGGAATCGAATGCATCATTGGCGTTTCGACTTCGAGGTAGTCTTCGTGCACCATGAATTCACGTAAACGCTGGATGATTTTTGAGCGTTTGATGAATGTGCTGCGGCTATGGTCATTGGTGATCAGATCAAGATGGCGTTGACGATAGATCTGCTCTTGATCGGCCATGCCGTGGTGTTTGTCCGGCAATGGGCGCAATGATTTAGTCAATAGGCGCAATTCAGTCACGAGGACGGATAGCTCGCCGGTTTTGGTTTTCATTAGTGTGCCGCGTGCGGCAACGATGTCACCTAAATCCCACGTTTTAAAGTCGTCATAAACGGCTTCGCCAACGCTTTCTTTGCTGATGTAAAACTGAATACGGCCAGTGCCGTCTTGGATGGTGGCAAAGCTGGCTTTACCCATGACGCGTTTGAGCATCATGCGCCCAGCTACGGCAACCATGACAGCTTGTGATTCAAGATCGGCTTTTTCGAGTGCATTGTATTGATCGTGCAGCGGGCCGGAGAGTTGTTCACGCTTAAAATCGTTTGGAAAAGCAATGCCCTTGGCGCGAATGGCCGCTAGCTTGGCGCGGCGCTCTAAGATAATTTGATTTTCATCGACCGCCACTTCGACGGCTTGGCTTGCAACTTGATTTTCACTCATCGTTTTTCCACTCAATACACTTAATGACATCAGGGAGCGAATGATCGCTCCCTGCTTGGATGCTATAAATTAAACGCCTTGTTTGAGGCTGGCAGCAATAAAGTTGTCAAGATCACCGTCCATGACGCCTTTGATATTGCCTACTTCATAGCTGGTGCGTAAATCTTTAATGCGGCTTTGATCGAATACGTAAGAACGAATTTGATGCCCCCAACCGATGTCCGACTTGGTCGCCTCGAGCGATTGCTGTGCTTCCATGCGTTTACGTAGCTCAAGTTCAAACAACTTAGCCCGTAACATCTTCCACGCTTCATCACGGTTTTTATGTTGTGATCGATCGTTTTGGCATTGCACGACGGTATTGGTCGGAATGTGCGTTAAACGAACGGCAGAATCGGTTTTGTTAATGTGCTGACCACCCGCGCCTGAAGCGCGATAGGTATCGGTACGCACGTCAGAAGGGTTGATATCAATTTCAAAACTGTCATCCACTTCTGGGTATACAAATACCGAGGCAAACGAGGTGTGACGACGGTTGTTAGAATCGTATGGCGAGCAGCGAACTAGGCGGTGAACGCCGGTTTCGGTGCGTAAAAAGCCATAAGCATAATCGCCAGTCAGTTTGATGGTGGCTTGGCTGATGCCGACGATGTCGCCATCCGATTGCTCCATCACTTCAACGGTAAAGCCTTTGCGCTCACCGTAGCGAACGTACATTCGCAATAGCATGCCGGCCCAGTCTTGCGCTTCAGTGCCGCCAGCGCCAGATTGAATGTCAATAAAGCAAGGATTTGGATCCATTGGGTTATTGAACATCCGGCGAAATTCGAGCTTGGCCACTTCGGCTTCAAGTAAGGCGTATTCTTGCGCGATGACTTCGGCAGTGCCAAAGTCACCTTCTTCTTTGGCCATTTCAAATAGCTCAAGCGAATCGGTGACGCCATCGGCGACACGATCTAAAACCAGAACGATATCCTCTAGGGCTTTTCGTTCTCGGCCTACTTCTTGGGCTTTTTTGGGGTCGTTCCAGGTTTCTGGCGCCTCAGAAAGTCGAACGACTTCTTCGAGTCGATCGACTTTTCCGGGGTAGTCAAGATAGCGCTTAAGTTCGTCTGCGCGTACGCCTAGCTCTTTGAGCTGGTTTTCAATCTGATTAAGCTGTTCCGCTTCCATGCGATAGAATCCGCGTTTGCTATTGCAAAACCGTGAATTATATCAGTCTGTGCGTCTTCGCAGTAGCGGAAATGCATAACTAAACCTCGCTAAGTGCAGTTTTAACGATTAATCGGTGGCGTAGCTCGCGCAGTGCCGCTGAAATCATCGCCAAATCTGGGGTGGCTGCACGCAGCTCAGTAAACATGGCACTCACTCGCTCGCGCTCGCTACTACTATTTTGCGCCAGCCATTCGCTCAGATTGTCTGGGCTTTGTTGCCAAGCCTGCATAAATAGCTCTTTGTGTAGGCGTTGCAAGTCATCGCGCACCGCCAAACGAGCGAGGGTCTGCCAGCGGCTTTCACGCGGCAATTGCTCGATGGCGAGCGCCAACCATTTAAGCTCTAATGCCTCGCCCAGTGCCAAATACATTCGCATGTGCTCGGCAAGCTGCCCAGAGTCATTGCTGCACTGGCTTAACTCAAGCAAGGATTGTGCTTCTTGGACTGCCAGCACCTTCATGGCCAATCCGCCACTCACACCTGCGGCTTGCCATTGCAGTGCCTGCGTTTGATGGCTTGGGCTGCTAGTTAGCCACAGCGGTAGTTGCGGCAGGGCCAGTGCCGCACAAGTGCGCATGTGATCGAGCGCCGGTTTGCTTAAGGTTTGCTGCAACAGCCAGCGTGCGACACGCTCGGTTTGACGGCGAACTTGAAGCAGTAGTGTGTTCTGGCCTTCGCTACTGCATTGATCGGCGTTCTGTTCGATTTTCAAGCGCCAGCGTTTCACTATCAAGCAAGCTTTCGGCGGCGATTAAAGCGTCGACAATATCGCTATAACTGCGCTCGGTTTCCTCTTGCAAACGATAAACTGAATTGGTACCAAAGCGATTAACAATATGATTGGTCAGCACGGTGGCAATGATTTCACGACGCAAAGGATGCAAAGGCAGTTGTGCGGCAAAAGACTCGCGCAAGCGGGTTGGGAAATACTGGCTCAGGCGTTGGTTCCATTTGTTGTCGTCAATTAACGACTCGTCGAGTAAGTTTTGCTTGATTACAATTTTGGCGTAAGCCATTAAAACCGCTATTTCTGGACGAGAAAGTCCCAGTCCTAGCGCTTGACGTTCGATGAGCTGATTGTTGCTTGGCAGGTATTCAATACGGCGCGATAGCTTGCCAGCCGCTTCCATCGATTGCATGAGGCGCAAATGAACTGAGGCCAAGGATAATGATTGCGAGAACTCTAACGAAATGGCCAAAGTTTGCAATTCATTGTCACGTAGGACTAAATGGCCGACTTCGTCGGTCATGCTGGCGAGCACTTCATTGCGTTGCTTGAGCGTTAAATCGCCATCGGCGACGATACGGCCCAGTAAAATTTTGATATTCACTTCATGGTCTGAGCAATCCACCCCGGCAGAGTTATCAATGGCGTCGGTATGAATTCTGCCGCCGTTGAGCGCGTATTCAATGCGGCCGAGTTGCGTAAAGCCTAAGTTCCCACCCTCGGCAATGACTTTGCAGCGTAAGTCGCGACCATCAACGCGCACGGCGTCGTTATTGCGATCATTTACTTCGGCATGGGTTTGTGCGCTGGACTTAACATACGTACCAATGCCACCGTTGTAGAGCAAATCAACCGGCGCTTTGAGTAGGGCTTGAATCAGCTGATCGGGCTCAAGCTCGGCATCTTCGATGTGCAATCTTTGACGTATTTGCTCAGAGATTTTGATTTTCTTCAGGGTGCGAGCGTATACCCCGCCACCTTCTGAGATGAGCTCTGAATTGTAATCGGCCCATGAAGAGCGCGGCAGCGCGTACATGCGAGCACGCTCAGCAAAAGCCACGGCGCTATCGGGCTGTGGGTCTAAGAAAATGTGGCGATGATCAAATGCAGCCAACAGTTGAATGGTTGGTGTGCGCAATAAACCATTGCCAAACACGTCACCGGACATATCGCCAATACCCACGGCGGTAAATGCGTCGGTATTGGTGTCGACCCCCATTTCACGGAAGCTGCGCTCAACTGAAATCCACGCGCCACGCGCGGTAATGCCCATTTTTTTATGGTCATAACCGACTGAGCCACCAGAGGCAAACGCATCGTCCAACCAGAAGTTATATTCTTGCGAGATGGCGTTGGCGATGTCGGAGAACGTTGCGGTGCCTTTATCGGCGGCAACCACCAAGTAAGGATCGTCGCCGTCGCGGCGCAAAACATTGGCCGGCGGGATGATTTTTCCGTTGATAAAGTTGTCGGTTAAATCCAGTAAGCCACGAATAAAGGTCTGGTAGCAGGCGACGCCGCTAGCGAGCAACGCTTCGCGCTCGAGTGGCGGGTTTTTAACGATAAAACCACCTTTGGAGCCGACAGGCACAATCACGGTGTTTTTAACCATCTGCGCTTTCACCAAGCCCAGCACTTCGGTGCGGAAGTCCTCACGTCGGTCAGACCAACGTAAGCCGCCGCGCGCCACTTTGCCGCCACGTAAATGCACGCCTTCCATTTGTGGTGAATACACAAAAATTTCAAACATCGGTACCGGTTGCGGCATCATCGGCATTTGGCCAGAAGCGATTTTGAGTGACAAGTAAGTTTTGTTGCCATTGTCCTGATAAAAATTGGTGCGCAGCGTGGCTTGTATTGCCGACAGTAGGCCGCTAATGATTTTTTCATCATCAATATTGGGCATGGCGCGCGCCGCTTGGGCGATTTCTTCCTGCGTGATTTCAGCGACCGCAGGCTCGGCCTGTTGTGGATGATTCAGTAGTTCAAACGCATGTACCAATTGCTGGGCTTGTGTGCCATAGCGCAATAAGCAGTCGGCGATGGTGTCCATATCGTATTTGAGTGCGACTTGCTTTAAAAAGCGCGAATACGCCCGCAAAATCAGTACATCACGCCAAGCCAAGCCGTTATGCAAAATCAGTTGATTGAGCTTGTCGTTTTCCGCCGCACCTTTTGAAAGCGCGATAAAAGCCGCTAAAAATCGTAGCCGTTGCTCTGCCGATTCAAGCGAAGCTTGTGCCGGTAGGCGAATGCCGATGTCGACAATCCACGCGGTTTGTTGTTCAAAATGAATGGTGTAAGGGCGCTCGTCAAGAATGCGCACGCCAAGGCTTTCAAGTAGCGGCAAAAAGTCAGACAACTCAATGGCTTGGTGCTGATAAAGCTTTAAGCGCCAGACCATTTCGTCGAGCGCGCTGCCCGGGGTGAGCGTGGCGACCAATTGCTGGGTTTGTAGCGCTCGCTCGAGTGCCTCAACGTCGTGGATCGCAACGCGCGCTGAAAAATCAGCGCAGTAGGCGGCAGGGAAGGCATTTAAGTATTTTTGTTGTAGCGTGCCGCCTTTTTCTTCACCAAAACTTTGAATTAATTGTTGGTGTAGACCGTCTTGCCAGCGCTGCGCCAAGTGTTCAATTTCGATTTCAATGGCTTTGGCATCGTACTGAGTTTCGCCAACGGCCGAGCGGCGAACAATGTAATGAATGCGCGCCAGTGGGTTGTCGCTCAGTAATACGTTAAATTCAGTGGCGTTGCCATTGAGGTGCTGCATCAAGAGATTGCCGATTTTGATGCGTACGTCGGTGCTGTAGTTGTCGCGCGGCACAAAGACCATGACCGATACATATCGACGGTAAATGTCATCTCTAAAAAATGCGCGAACGCGATTTCGTTCGTGCAAATTGACGACGCCATTGGCAATGCGTCCTAGCTCGGCGACTTCAATTTCAATCAGCTCATCTCGTGGGTAGGTATCCAATACATTGAGTAGCGCTTTGCCGCGATAGCCGGTTAATTCTGCGCCGCACAGAGCCATGGCGTGATCAATTTTTTGCCGCAAAATCGGGATTTGTCGCGGCGGCGCGGTATACGCGCTGGCCGAATACAGTCCAACAATGCGTAATTCACCCATCAATTGGCCGTCGGTATTGATGTGCCGTAGCAAAACGGTATCTAAATAAACCGGCCGATGCACCATAGAGCGATGGTCTGATTTGGTGAGCATCAATAAGCGATCAGGCGTGTAAGCAATTTGCCGTAAGTCAGGCGATAGACTGGCCCAAATATGAGAGGGCTGAGCTAAGCCGTTGTCGCGCAGTAAGCCTTTGCCCGAATGCGGCACAACATTAAGTGACTCGCCGCCAAATTGGTAGTCGCGCAAGCCAAGAAAAACAAAGTGTCCAGATAATAGCCATTCAAGATAGGCGATGGTTTCAGTGACCACCGAGCGCGGTAGTGGCGGTGGGTCGCTGCGCAGTTGCTCAAGTGCCGTCATAACGCGATCAGTCATGGCTGGCCAATCCGCTACCGAGGTGGCGATGCTGTCGAGCGCTTGATTGATCTCTTGTTCGATGTGGGCCATGTTGGCGGCGTCACTGATGCGATTGATTTCAAAGTGCATCCATGACTCGGCACGACCTTTGGGATCGAGTTGAATAATTCGCCCCTCGGTATCGCGTAAAACTTTAAATACCGGATGTATAACGCTGTGTGCAGTGTATTTTAAGCGTGCCAGCACAATACCCACTGAATCGACTAAAAACGGCATGTCATCTTGGACGATTTCAATCACCGTGTGCGGGCATTGCCAGCCATGCTCGCTTAAATTGGGGTTGTAAACGCGAATCAGGCGTTGCTGTGGTTGGCGTGGTGCTGCCATACGCCAGTGTGCGAGTAGCGCGCCGGCTAAATCCTCTGTGGCGCGGGGCTGTAAATCGTCTTCTGGCACGTTGGCATAATATTGTTGAAGCGCCGTGGCGATATCGCCTGAAACATGTTCGGTTGCCCACGTTTGTAGGGCTTGCAAAGGCGTGCTTGTGCTCATTTTGACTGTGGCCTATCGACTGGATGCAGTCCTCCACTGTAGACGGAGTTGCAGCGCCTTCCAACAAGGGTTACCACCTATTTAATAGCTTAGTTGCTTTGGTGACAGACTCATAAGGCATTGAAGTAATGAGTATTTGAACAAAACGCACAATAAAAATGACCAACGGGTAATAATTCTATATTATTGAATGCTAATGTGTGCATTGTCCGCAGACAACAAAGAGGCCGTAGCATGAGCCAAGTTCGCTCTATCCTTGCTGATTCCACATCAGCCGTCATGACCGCATCGACCGATGTCGATCCAATGTTGCTCATGTGCCGTGATTTGGCGTTAAAAATGTTAAGCCAATCCATGGAAGGTTTTTTTGAGCGACTAGAAGACACTTATTTTGAGTTGGCTGATACGACTTTTGATCGCAAACTGCGCGATGATTATTTTGCGGCACGCGAAGAAACACATCAAAAGCGCGATATATTGGCTGAACAATTTAAGCGCAACTTTTTATCGAGTTTTAATGATCGAATGAGTAAGGCGGCCAGCACTAACGCTACAGAAGCAGCTAGTCCGTTTTATCGTGTTCAAGCCCATCCCGATCAACTTAGTTTGGTCGCCAACGAAGAGTATGAAGAGCATCTTTCGGCAGATTTAATTGTTAAGGCCTTTAAACATACCGGGGGCGATACGCTGACCGAGCTTGAGCAGCGTTTTGCCGGCTTAATGCCCGAGCAAGCCGATGGCGCAACCAATCCGCTAGCGCCAGAAGCGATTTGCGATGCGTTTATGCAGGCCTGCAAACAACTTGAAACGGGGATCGATGCTCGCCTAGTGGCGTTAAAAGCGTTTGAGAACGAGCTGTCTAATCAAGTGGCTGACGTGTATCGGCACGTCAATCAATACTTGATTGCGCAGAATGTTGAGCGGGTAATGCCGGGCTCGATTAAACGTCAAAACCATGCTGCACCTTCATTAGCGCCGCAAACCAGTGTCGATGCTATCGACACAGCACAGGCTTCGAGCGTGACGACGCCAATGCCATTAGCGGCGCATTTAGCGCATTTGGCACAAACACCAATAGCCGAAAACGCAGTCGAGACTGTGCCAGGCTGGATGTCGTTTTTGGATGTGTTGCAACATAAGCCGCCGGTGGCGAGTGCGCTCAATGGCGCAGATGCGGCGGTTTTTGAGCGCAATATGTTGGGTGTGTTGCGGCATTCTGGCTGGGCCAAAAACCTACCGCAAATGGACGCAATGACATTAGAGCTCATTGCTTTGCTGTTTGAGCGTATGTTTGATGATGCGCGACTCTCGGCGTCGATCAAGGGCTTGATAGCACGCCTACAAATCCCGATTTTGAAAGTCGCCATGCTGGATGCGGGGTTTTTTGCCAATAAAAAACACAGTGCACGAGTCTTACTCGACACATTGGCGGAAATAACCCTCGACGCGCCCGATATGCTGGCTGGTGACGCACGTTACGATCAAATTGCCGTCATTGTTACCCAGATAAGTCAGCAATTTACCGATGATATTGCTGTATTTGATCGAGCGCTTGCTGCACTTAAAGCACTGCAAGATGCAGAAGTTGCGGCGCTTGAAGGCGCATTGCAAAGTAATGCTCAGGCCTTACTGCAAAACGAAATGGCCGAGTTGGCAACGGTCACCAGCGAGGCCTTGGTGCAGTCGCGGTTGAGTCGGTCAGACTTACCACCCTTAGTACGTGATTTTTTAGCGCAATATTGGCCCCTTGCTTTGGCGCAGCGCTTTGGCATTGTGGGTGAGAGTGCGCCAGAATTTATCGCTGCCCTAAAAAACCATGGATGATTTGATTTGGAGCGTTCAAGCCAAACAAGGTGCGGATGAGCGTTTTGCCTTGGTCAATGTGTTGCCCGGCATGCTTAAATCACTAGAAGACATGGCTCGCGAGCAGGGTATGAGCGATGCGGCAGCTAAGTCGTTTTTTGCCGAATTTAGTGCATTGCCATGCAGCGGCCATTCGCAATGGTTTACGCCCAGCAGTAGTGCCCGTTGCTGCGCCTGCCGAGCCTACTTTGTCATCGCGCGATAATGAAATCGCGAAAGAAAATAAAGAGGCCGTGCAGTGTGAATCTTTGCCGCCGCACAGTGATTTTCCGATTCGGGGTGAGTGGGTGGAGTGGATCGGTGAGCAAAATGAAGTTTTACGTTTGCGTTTATCGTGGATTAGCCCCAAAGCAACGCGCTATTTGTTTACCAATCGCCATGGCAGCAATAGCCAAGCCTTTTTACGCGCTGAGTTGCTTGCAGCGCTCAATAGCGGCCGAATTCGCCGCATTCAAGCCGGCAATAGTTTGCTGGATCAAGCTTTGGATGCATTAAAAAGCAATTTGAAATGAGTGGACTGGAAAAGGATGGCGTGGCGGGGGCTTGAGCTGATACGGTTGGGCAGGCGACGACCCATTTATCTTATGTTCTTGATCGTGCTGCGCCGTTGTTGGTCACGATCTTCATCGTGTCCGACTTCCGTTCTTGATGGTTAACCCCGTTTTTTACTGCGTTGATATGCATAGCATGGGTCGATCTTCGCGTTAGATGCATCCAAGTGGCATTATTTTTCCGTAAACTGGGTAATTTTCCTTGTTGCAAAGGCAATCAAGGCGGCTAGCTCTGTTAGAATCTTGCCCCATGATCAGACTTAAAACACTCACACTCCGTCGCGGCACCAAGGTGCTCCTTAATCGTGTCGAACTCACGCTACAACCTGGCTCAAAAACCGGGGTAGTTGGAGCCAATGGCGCGGGTAAATCCAGTTTTTTTGCCTTATTGCGTGATGAAATTCATGCTGATGAAGGCGATTTAGAAATGCCACCTCGAGTGGCGATTGCGCACGTGGCGCAAGAAACCCCTGCATTGCCGTGTTCGGCACTGGATTACGTACTTGATGGTGACATTGAGCTGCGCAAAATCGAAGCCGAAATTGCCGCGATTACTTACGACGCCGATGATGACGGTATGGCCCATGGCGAGCTATTTGCTCGCCTTGAAGCCATTGACGGCTATACCGCGCAAGCGCGCGCTGCCAAATTATTAGCCGGTTTAGGCTTTTCTTTAGAAGAAAATTCACGTCCGGTATCGAGTTTTTCCGGTGGTTGGCGGATGCGTTTAAATTTGGCGCAAGCGTTAATGTGTCGTTCCGACCTGTTGCTGCTCGATGAACCCACCAATCACTTGGATTTAGAAACCGTAGTTTGGTTGGAAGAATGGCTTTAAAACCTATCCGGGCATGTTGTTGATTATTTCGCATGATCGCGACTTCTTAGACAGCACCATCAAACAAATTTTGCACGTTGATAACGCGCAACTCACCGTTTACACCGGTACTTACGAAGACTTTGAAAATCAATGTGCTGAGCGCTTAGCGCAGCAATCACAAGCGTTTGACAAACAGCAACGTCAAATCGCCCATTTGGAAAGCTTTATTACCCGCTTTAAAGCCAAGGCCAGTAAAGCCAAGCAGGCGCAAAGTCGAGTGAAAGCATTAGAAAAAATGGAGAAAATCGCTGCCGCGCATGTTGATTCACCATTTAATTTCTCTTTCCGCGAGCCCGATTCAAGCCCGAACCCTTTGGTGCATCTCGAAATGGCGTCGGCAGGTTATAGCGCCGATCATCCAATTTTGTCGGGCATTAATCTTTCCGTTGATAACTCAGCGCGTTTAGGGTTGCTCGGGGTGAATGGTGCCGGTAAATCAACGTTTATTCGCTCATTAGCCGGTGAGCAAGACTTGCTGTCGGGGATTCGTACTGAAGGCAAAGGCTTAAAAATGGGTTATTTTGCCCAGCATCAGCTGGAATACCTGCGCATTGATGAGTCGCCACTGTGGCATATGCAAAAAATCGACCCAACCACTCGCGAGCAAGAGCATCGCAATTTCTTGGGTGGATTTAATTTTCACGGCCAGATGGCGCTCAATCCCATTGCGCCATTTTCTGGCGGTGAAAAAGCACGTTTGGCCTTGGCTTTGCTGATTTGGCAAAAACCAAATCTCTTGCTGCTCGATGAACCAACCAATCACTTGGACATCGAAATGCGTGAAGCGCTAACCTTTGCGCTACAAGATTTTGATGGCGCTTTGATTGTGGTATCACATGATCGGCACATTTTGCGTGCCACGGTTGATGATTTTTGGTTGATCGAAGACGGCAAAGTTCAGCCTTTTGATGGTGATTTGGACGATTACACGCGTTACAGTCAAGAAAAAACGCAGTAGTGACAAGTCTGCCGTAGTGGCCGCCGCCAGTGTAAGCAGCAATAGCACAGCGCCAACGGTGAATCGCAAAGAGCAAAAACGCCTCGAAGCCGAAGCACGGCAAAAATTGGCTAATGCGCGCAAACCACTAGAAAAAGATTTAGCGCGAATTGAGGCTGAAATGGCCCGAATTAGCGCCGAGCAAGCCACCATCACCAGTACTTTGGCCGATGAAACCTTGTATTTGCCTGAGCGTAAAGACGCGTTGCAAAAAATCTTGGCGAGCGAACTCAAGCTCAAAGAAAAAACTCGCCGAGCGTGAGCTCGCTTGGGTGAGTGTGAGCGAAGAAATCGACAACCTGTCAGTGTAATGATGTATTGCCCGCCAAGCATTGATGCTATTGATCTGGCGGGTAATACCTAAGGGTGGTTATGCGATCAAATTGGGCTATTTTCTTGGTTTGGGCGCTGGTGTTAGCGTTGATTTACTGGGTGTTTAGTAGCTTTATTGCTCAGCAATATCAGCCCAAAATGCAGATCTTCCAAACTGGCAATGCCACTGAGCTCACTTTGCAGCGAGCCAGAGATGGTCATTTTCGGATTAACGGCCACATCAATGGCACTGCGGTCACGCTGCTACTCGACACGGGGGCGACCTCGATTACGCTGAGCGAGCGCTTGGCTGAGCGCCTTAATTTACCGCGCGGCGAATCGTTTATTGCGCGCACCGCCAATGGCGAGGTAGAAGGTTACGAATCGCGACTGAGTGAGTTAAGTTTTGGCCCATTTCGCTTTGAAAACGTCCGAGTGGGGGTGTTGCCCAATTTGGGGGATGAAGTATTGCTGGGGATGAATATCATTCGTCATTTTGATATTCGTACCCAAGACCAGCAAATGCATTTAAAACTGATTGATCAAAATTGATTGAACGTAAATAAAAAAATAGGCCGCTTAGATAGCGGCCTATTTTTTTTATTGGGTGCTAACTAGTTGCTGTAAATCGACGATGTCATTACACATATAATTGCCAACAGCCCAGTGTTGAGGCTCAAACCATATTTGTGCTGCTGCGTGTAAAGACTGCGCGGTGATTTGGCGTAGATCAGGCTGATTACTCGACGTATTACCATTTCTTAACCAAGCGGTGGCGTAAGACAGTGCGTATGGAATAGGCATATTGACCCGTTCGGCGATGGATTTTCTTAGTCGATCATGGATGGCGTTGACTTCGGTTGTGCTAGGGGCAGTTTGTCGTAGCTTAATTAATGCATTGAGCACTGTTTGGCTACTTTGTTCGCAGTGCGCAGCATCGGTACGATAGGCAAAACCGAGGGTTAAACCTTGCGGTGTATTGCGATTGGGCACCAGTGAAAGCCAATAAATATTGCCTGTTTTCTCTCTTAGTCCGTCGAGAAGGCGCTGATGTAATAAATCAGCCATCGCGGTTAACTGCAATTCATTTTCGGCGTTTGCCTTTACAGGTAGATACGCTTGCCAATGGCGATATGCGCCTGTATTGGCCCAGCCTAATTGCACTTCTTTGACTGGCACTTGAGGTAGTGTACTTATCTGTGGCAGGTTTGAATGCTGGGTAGGTAGGCTTGCTAGGTACTGCTCGAGCAAAGCTTCGGTTTTTTTGTCATTGGCGACGCCGGTGATGACAAAACGAAAAGCCCCCGGATTGCCATAGAGCCGCTGCTTGGCGGTTTTTAATTGGGCGAATGAGGCCTCATAAAAAGGGCTGAGCATTTTTCGATTACTAGGAAATAAATCCGGCGTTTGATAGCGCAATTGATTTAAGGTATTGGCTAAACTTTGTTCATCATTGTTAGCCATATTTTGCAAAGTGAGTTCCCGGCTCACATTAGCAGCCTCTTCATTGTCATCGCTGGCTGTCAATGCGAGATAATTGAGCTGTAATAATGCTTCAATGTCTTTTGGAATACTCACTCCAGAAAAACCATGGGTGTCCATGCCAACAAACGGTAGTAGTTTGGTTTGTTTGTTGCTCATGATGCGCTCAATGTCATTTGGGCGCATGCCATCTAATCCGGCGCGTAGTAAATACTCTGGCAATATTCTGGCTGCGGGATATAAATCAGCGCTCAGCGCGGTAAGTCCGCCCAAAGCCTGCGCAGCAAAACCAATGTTTTCTGTTTTACTTTGTGGCGCAATAGTGAGGACTTCAATGCCATTACTTAATTGCCAAAGCGTACTTTTATTGGCGGCATCCTCTATTGAACGAATAATTTTACCTTTGGCGGGTAAGGTGCCCAGCAATTGATTTCGTGTGGTATTCGTTGTTATTGGTGTTAAGGTTTCTGCTTGAATTTCAGCGATTAACTCTTTCAGCCAAAGTTGATTGATATAATCTTCCGACTGGACTCGAGTGGATTTTAGTGCGTAAACCACTTGATCAGGATAGGCCAAAATATCTACCATTAATTTTTGCAAGTCCGTAGTTTGAGTCGCCTCAAAAAAACGCTGGTGTTGAGTTGGGTAATCGGATGGATTGCGAACTGATTCAGCAAAACGATAATGCATAAATAGTTGATTGGCCCAAACTAAGTTATCCCAATTTGTGCCAATCATGGCTTTTCTGGTTTCAAATGCATTGTTTAATTCTTCAGCACTAAAACCAAATTGTTTGGCGCGTACAATTTCTCGATATAACTGGCGCAATGCCGCTTGGCTGCGATTGTTTTTTGCATTAACAAAAAAACCATATTGAATTTGTCTAGTTGGTAAATCCGTGCCGTGCGAATTGAGCCAAATGGCATCACTGACTGCACTGTCTTGGTTTTGTGCCAAATTAGAAAGACGGCGCTGCAAAATAATGCCGATTAATTCACGTTGATAGTCGCGTAACGCAGCGTCTGCGTCACTCATTGAGTCGCTAGGTAAAACCCAAGTCCAGCCAACACGTGCTTGTGATAAAGACTGAACTTGATTTTCATTAACTAGGCGTAACTGATCGATTGCGGCTGGGCTTGGGTAGTTAACGGCATGATTGCCGGCTGGCACGGCATTAAAATTTTTTTTTTGATTTGAGTTTCAATTTGACGTGGATTGATATCACCAGAAACTAAAATAGCCATTTTTTGCGCTTGATATTCGCGCTGATAAAAAGCATTTATTTTTTCGAGAGGAATGCTTTTTATGGTTTTGCTATCACCAATTGGCATTCGATTAGCGTAGTTTTGATTAGGATAAATTGTTTTATATATTGATTGATAGATTGCATGGTCGGAGCGACGAATACGCTCTTCATTCAGTACGACTTCTCGCTCGGTATTGAGCTCGTTTTCATCGAACTCGATTTGATATGCCCAATCGGCAAGCAATTGCAGCGCCTGAGCCGCATCATCGGGTGAAACTGATAAAAATATAAACTGTATTTTCATGACTGGTAAAGGCATTGCTATCGCCACCCCAACGCATACCATGGCTATCTAAAAATGCTTTGACTTGTCCTGCTTTAAAATTTTTGGTTTGACGAAATGCCATATGCTCAAGCAAATGGGCGACACCTAATTCATCGTCTTTTTCACTCATTGAACCAACATTAACGACTAAACGCATTTCAACTTTATTGCTCGGCTGTTGATTTGGCTTAATAAAATAATGTAGGCCGTTGTTTAGTTGCCCCTGAATAATATCTGGTGCAAGAACCGGTAAGATTTTTAACTTGGGCCTGGCCAACAACTGATGTCAAACATAAAAATACCGTGGCACAAAAATTACGCATTATTACGCACACCTTTTAAATTTTTAATGCATATTCCAGCATCATTTTAATGGGTGCAAGTATTAAAATCCAAAATAAAATTTATGCAACGCCATATGGGTTTAAAAAACCGATAAATTTATTGCCAATCGCCACGTAATAGATGTGTTTCTTGCTCTAGTTTTAATCGGGTAACGGACTCCGGCGCAATGGGTTTGCCAACGATTAGGCCGATTTTAGAGAAAATGCCGCGTGGCATCTTGAGCATGGCGGCACCATCTTTACGGCTAAAAAAACTACCCCATAAACCTTGTAGCGCCATTGGAATGACCGGCACGGGTGTAGTTTTAATAATTTGCTCAATCCCCGGCATGAAGCGATTAATTTTGCCATTGCTGGTAATTCGCCCTTCAGGAAAAATAGCCACGATTTCGCCCTCGGCCAGTGCTTGCGCGATTTGGGTAAAAGCAGTGTCTTTCATTTGCGCGCTTTCTTTGGTTGGCGCAATTGGAATAGCATTAGCAGTGCGGCAAATGAAATTCATGATGGGTAAATTGTAAATTCGATGATCCATCACAAATCGAACTGGGCGACGAATTGCGCCAGCGAGAATCATCGCATCCATAAAGCTAACGTGATTGCACGTTAATACCACTGCGCCATGCTCGGGGATGTTTTCTAGGCCGGTTTTTTTGATTCGGTATAAAGTATGCGTCAAAATCCAGACCATAAATCGCATTAAAAATTCGGGGATCAACGTATAAATATAAATCGCGACAAAAATATTCAAAATGCCAGCGAGTAATAATAGCTGCGATACACTTACACCTGCTTCAAGCAACACAATACTCATTGCTGCGGCAACCACCATAAACAATGAGTTTTAAAATATTATTGGCGGCAATCGCGCGCGAAGTGAATTCATGTTCGGTGCGAATTTGAATCAATGCGTATAAAGGCACAATAAAAAATCCGCCAAAAACGCCAATCAATAAAATATCAATAATAACTCTCCAGCTAGAGAGGCTTGTTAAGAATGTATAGGCGGTGTAACTAGCTGGGGCTAAGCTTTGGCTGGCGAAAAATAAATCAATGGCAAAGACTGATAGTCCAATTGAGCCAAATGGCACCAGTCCTAGTTCAACTGTCGCATCGGACAGCTTTTCACACAGCAGTGAGCCAATGGCCACGCCAAGTGAAAATAAGGTCATTAATAATGTGTATACCGATGCATCACCATGCAGTGTTTCTTTGGCAAAGTGTGGGAATTGGGTTAAGTAAATAGATCCAAAAAACCAGAACCAAGAAATACCAAGTAGGCTATTAAATACGGTTTTGTTCTTTCGAGTATGAGACAGAATTTTTGCGGTCTCTCAGCAAATACATTCCAGCCAATTTTTAGATTTGGTGCGGTGGGCGGGGCAGCAGGCATGGCGCGGCTGCAAAAGTAACCAATTATTGCAAAACCAAGACAGGCGATAATAATATAAATTTCACCATAAGGTTGTTGCTGAATAATCAATGTGCCGGCAATTTGTCCTAATAAAATAGCCACAAAAGTGCCCATCTCGATTAAGCCATTGCCGCCGAGGATTTCATTACTTTTTAAGTATTGCGGTAAAACAGAATATTTTAATGGGCCAAAAAAAGCTGAATGCACCCCCATCAAAAATAGACAGCACATTAAGATTGCAGCATTGTGCCAAATAAATCCAAGGCCCGCGAGCAGCATGATGATGATCTCTAAACCTTTAATCCAACGTGCTAATAGTGCCTTGTCATATTTTTCTGCAAGTTGCCCAGCCAGCGTTGAGAAAAGAAAGAAAGGTAAAATAAAAATCCCTGCGGCCATATTAATTAGCACCGCACTATTGAGCCCCGCAGTGGAGAGTCCATAAAATGCAATTAAAACCAAAAACGCATTTTTAAATAAATTATCATTAAATGCGCCAGTAAACTGAGTGAGAAACAAGGGTAGAAAACGCTTCTGACCCATTAGGTCAAACTGATTTGGCTTATGCATGATGATATCCGCAGGGGGCAACAAAAAATCGATTGCAGATGGCAATCGATTCCGGCTAAGTCTTCTTTTTTCTAAATGAGTAATAGCGCATAGCGTACAAGGAGGTGATCAATGCGTTTTAATGCCAAAAGAGAACTTTAAAAAAAATTCTAAAACTAACCAATCAAGGCTTTACGTTCACGCTCTAAATTGGCGAGTAAACGCTGCAAACTATTTTCGATTGGGCGCGGCAAATCAACAAAACGCACCCCCAATAACCAGCGCACTTTACCATCGGCCATGGTCACGGCATGCGTAGAGCGAATTTCAATATCGACTTTTGCAAAGCCAGCACTGGCCAAGTCAAAGTTGGCTTGATTTAAAACCATTCCAGACGGAAATTCATCTTTGGGCTCGTCTTTCAACCAAATGCCAGCGCCACCCAAAGAAATATCATGCAGCTCAAGCCGCATTTTTTGCGAATTAGGCAGACTTAATTCACAAGTTAATGGATTGGTGATAGGCGTAAGTAAGCGAAAGAATTCTCGGCGCTGTAATTTAATCAGATCGCTGGGAAATTGAATCGTAAACGCCGCTTTGCCTTCAAATTGACAGCGTTTGGCAAGGCCAACAGAGAATTGAATTTTGACGTTGTCCAGTGCCGTGACAAATAAGATTTTGCTGGCTTGGGTGATCGCGGTATTGGTGGCATCGTGTCCGCCAACGTCAATAATAAATTGCTGCGCTTTAGTATCTACACTTAATACGCGCGATAACATCATGTCGCGTCCAGCATTAAAATACAGCGCCAAATTGGCATTGCTTTGCGCTAAATTGCGCAATACAAAGGCAATTTCCATAATGGCGGTGATGCGGTAGGGGGCAATGTCTTCTTGCTCGCCAATTGGGGCAATGCCGCCATTCACTTCATCTGACATCGTATATCCTGTATTGATATTTTTATTCTGCTAATAGTAAATCTAAATCATGCGCAAATACAGTAGCACCGGCACCATAATTAATCATGACACGGGTTTTTCCTTCTGGATCAATTAAATAACTACCCGCAGTATGATCCATCGTATAGCTATCTCCCTGTGGCTGCTTTTGGTAAATGATTTTATATTGTTGGGCAATATCAGCTAATTGACTGTCGTTGCCGCGTAAACCGATAAATCGAGGATCAAAAGCGGGGACATACGCCGCAAGGATTGTTTGGCTGTCACGCTCTGGATCGACCGTAACAAATAAAACTTGAACGCGATTGGCTTTTTCGCCCAATTGTTGCATTGCTGATTTTAATTCAGAGAGTGTGGTGGGGCAAACCTCAGGGCATTGGGTGAAGCCGAAAAATAAAACCACGACTTTGCCTTTAAAATCTTGCAGTGACCGTGGCTTACCATGGTGATCAGTGAGTTTAAAATCTCCGCCAATTGGACCATTCGTGATGTCGGCCCCTTTAAATTCAGGCTTGCTGCAGCCGCCCAGTAAGATCAACAACAAGCTCATCAGAATTATTTTTTTCATGCAATGCTCTCATTGGCGTTAAATTGAATCGAGCGGCGATTTAAATTGTTCAAGTTGCGCGATTGCAACTGGCGAAATGGCGGCATTTAATGCCTCTGGCGTATAGCTCAGCTCCGCTAGCAATGGTGCGGCAAGCTGCTGTTTTAAATACGCTAAATTTTCAGCGTATCGGCTAAATAGAGGGTCGACTGGATTGGCGATCCAGCCGGCAAGTGTTAAGCCTTGCTGCTTAATGGCTTTGGCCGTGAGCATGGCATGATTTAAGCAGCCAAGCCGCATGCCAACCACCATAATGACCGGCGCTTGTAGTTCCGTTGCCAAATCAGCAATCGTTGCCTGAGTCGAGAGAGGAGCAAACCATCCGCCCGCACCTTCGATAATGACGCGATCGGCAATGCTGGTTAGCTGCTCGGCGCAATTTTTTAGGTGTTGTAAATCAATATCTATACCGGCTTCGTGTGCCGCAATGTGCGGCGAAATCGCCGGCTCGAATAAATAGGGGCTACAGAGTGCTGCCGGTGCTTGGATATTGCTGGCTGCGCGGTGTAATTCTACGTCGGTATTAATGAGTATATCGCCAGACCTGATGCAGCCTGAGGCTGCTGGCTTCATACCCACGGCATCAAATCCAGCCCGAACAAAACCGCGAATCAGCTGCGCGCTGGCTACGGTTTTGCCGACGTCGGTGTCTGTACCGGTCACAAAAAATAGTTTGCCGCTCATGCTGACGGTGTTCTCGGACGGAAATTGATAATTTGGCTGCCATCGGAACGCGCATTGTTTTTTGGCGTCGGTTTAAACGCATGGCCATACACGACTTCATACGTGCAGGGTAAAACGCCATTGCGACGGAATGCTTCGTATTGTGCTTGGACTTTTAGCCATGCCGCTTTGCCCAGTAAGCCATTAGGTCGACCATCCATTTTATTGCTGGCACCAATGTGCTTTAAATCTTGCATCACATCTTTGGCTTTGGCATAGGTCATTGTAATGTGCTCCATATCCATCACGGGCATCGTTAAACCATGTTTGACCAGCGCATCACCTAAATCATGCATGTCGATGAATTGATTGACGTGTTGGTGGCCATCAATGCCGGCAAATGCGCTACGGAGTTCTTTGAGCGTATCCGGTCCCAAGGTGGCAAAAATAATTACGCCGCCGGGTTTTAAGATGCGATTAAATTCTTTAAACGCGGCATCGGGCGTATTGCACCATTGCAGCGTTAAGCTCGACCAAATTAAATCAACCGATTCATCGGCTAGCGGGATTTGTTCAATGTCGGCGCAAAGCGAATTGGCTTTGTTTTTTGTCAAAGACCGATAGCCATTGCTTGAATGTGCTGGTTTTGGCTTGCGACGCTTTGAGCATATTGAGCGCTAAATCAAGCTCAATATATTGGGCACTCGTAAAGCGCTGGCGTAAAAATGAACGGGCATAACCGGTGCCGCAGCCAGCATCGAGGATGACTTTGGGGTCGATATTAATGACGGCAAGGCGGTCAAATAAACGGTCAACCACTTCTCGTTGTAATACTGCCGCCGCATCGTAGCTGCTGGCGGCTTTATCAAATGCGCTGCGAATTCGGTCTTTCTGATTGTAAAACGTTTCGTTCATGTCGGCGCCTTCGCCATTTTGTGTTTCACGATTTCAATAATGCCCGGCAAAATTGAGAGAAAAATAATCCCGAAGATAATCGCACTGAGGTTTTTTTGGATGATTTCTATGCCGCCCAATAAATAACCGGCATAAAGTAGTGAGCCAACCCACGCTGCGCCGCCGATCACGTTATAAGCAAAAAAATTTCCGGTACGTCATTGCCGCCATGCCAGCAACAAACGGCGCAAAGGTGCGAACAATCGGCACAAAAGCGCGCGATAATAATGGTCTTTCCGCCGTATTTTTTCAAAAAAATCGTGGGTTTTGCTTAAGTATTCTGGACGGAATATTTTTGAGTCTTTTTTTGGCAAACAAACGATGGCCAAAAGTATTTGCCAATAGTGTAATTGAGCGCATCACCCAGCACTGCCGCAACAAACAGCAACGCAACTAATAAATGGACATTCATTGCACCGGTTGCGGCAATCATGCCAGCGACAAAGAGTAAAGAGTCGCCAGGTAAAAATGGCGTGACGACCAAGCCGGTTTCACAAAAAATCACCGCAAATAAGATGGCATAAATCCAAACACCATACAGGGCAACCCATTGCGCCAGATACACATCCAGATGCAAGAAAATATTGATGAGATTAAAGTCCATACTGGGCTCCGCAGAAGTGACTCAAGAAAAACGCCGACGAAGCTTCGTCGGCGCTGATTGTATGCGATTGAAGGCGCTTAAACTACCGCTTCTTCTTTCACTTTGACTGGCTTGATCATATTGTCGCGGGTAATGCCAAACATCAGCAACAGTGGCGAGGCCACAAGTACTGATGAATAAATCCCAAACACGATACCGATGGTAAGAGCCATGGCAAAACCATGTAACGCAGCAGCGCCACCAAACAACAGCATTGACAACACCATGCACTCGGTTGAACCGTGGGTAATGATGGTACGGCTAATGGTCGCAGTAATGGCGTTGTCGATCACTTCTGGGACGGATTTGCCACGCAAAGCCGGTTGACGGAAGTTTTCGCGAATCCGATCAAACACCACCACTGATTCATTCACCGAATAGCCCAATACCGCCAAGATCCCTGCCAATACGGTGAGGTTAAATTCCCACTGAAAGAGGGCGAAGCAACCCAAAATGATCACCACATCATGCATATTGGCAATCACGGCCGATACCGCAAAGCGCCATTCAAAGCGCATCGCCAAATAAGCGATAATACCGACACACACCAAAATGAGTGCAGTTAGACCATGAGTAAATAGCTCGTCACCGACCGATGGACCGATAAACTCCACTTTACGCAATTCAACATCACTGCGGGTTTTTTGCAGTGTGGTGAGCACTTCATTGGAAAGCTGAGCGCTATTTTTGTCTTTAATATTCGGTAAACGCAGCATGACATCGGTGGTGGTGCCCATCGATTGCACTTGCGCCTCGCCGTACTTTAAAGCATCCACCTGATGGCGAATTTCACTCAGATTAGCGGCTTTTTGGTAGCGTAATTCCATGACTGTGCCGCCAGTAAATTCGATACCAAAATTTAAGCCTTTGGCGACCAAGAAAAACACCGCCAATACAAAGGTCGCCAATGAAATCGCCGTCGTGAGCTTGCCGTAGCTCATAAATGGGATGTCACGTTTTACATGAAAAAATTCAATCATTTTTCGCTCCCGCCTTAAACTGCTAACGTGTTCACACGACGGTTGCCGTAGATGAGGTTGATCAAGGCGCGAGACACAAAGACTGCGCTATACATTGAAGTCAAAATCCCGATGCAATGCACCCAAGCAAAACCACGAATCGCACCCGAACCAAAAATCAATAGCGCCAATCCGGCGATCAAGGTGGTGATATTCGAATCCAAAATGGTTGCAAACGCATGGTCATAACCGTTTTTGATTGCCAATTGCGGTGTTGCGCCATTGCGTAACTCTTCACGTACCCGTTCATTAATCAGTACATTGGCATCAATCGCCATCCCTAAGGTTAAGGCAATCGCCGCAATCCCCGGTAATGTGAGTGTAACGCCCAGTAAGGACAGCAAGGCGAGCAAGAACAACAAGTTGGCACCCAGTGCAAGGGTTGAGACCACACCAAATACGCGGTAATAGAACATCATAAATACCGCAATCGCCAAGAACCCATACAAGGTTGAGTTAAAACCCTTGCTGATGTTTTCTTTACCCAATGATGGGCCGATGGTGCGTTCTTCAACGATGTTCATTGGTGCCGCAAGCGAACCGGCGCGAAGCAACAGCGCGGTGTCATTGGCTTCGGCAACGCCCATCGAGCCAGAAATTTGCACGCGACCGCCACCAATTTCTCCACGAACCACCGGCGCAGTAACCACTTCGCCTTTGCCTTTTTCAACCACCAAGATCATTGCCACGCGTTTGCCAACGTTATCGCGCGTTAATACTTTGAAAATCGCTGCGCCAGTTGAGTCTAAGCCTAGATGAACTGCAGGTTCGTTTTTGTCATCAAAGCCCGCTTGTGCGTCGTTGATGTTTTCACCGGTGAGCTCAACTTCTTTTTTCAACAAGATCGGCACATTGCGACCATCGCTACGGCGCTCACTCATTAGCTCGTAACCTGCTGGTACATTGCCATTAATGGCTTCAGTCAGCAGCGCTTGATCATCCGCGACCATGCGTACTTCGAGGGTGGCTGTGCGGCCAAGAATGTCTTTGGCTTTGGCAGTGTCTTGTACACCAGGCAGTTGCACAACAATGCGGCCTTCGCCTTGCTGTTGGATCACGGGTTCCGCCACGCCCAGTTCATTCACCCGATTGTGTAGCGTGGTGATGTTTTGTAAAACGGCGTCATTTTTAAGCTTGGTAATCTCGGCAGCTGGATAGGTGATGACGAGTTTGTAAGTGCCATTTTCGGCAACGTCTTGAACTTTTAGATTGCCCAAGATTTTACGTACTGCGAAATTAGCAGCTTTCAGCGTTGCTTCGTCGCGCAGTTGTACTTCAACGCGATCACGTTCGCGGCTCACTTTGCCGTAACGGATTTTTTTGTCTTTGAGTTCGCGGCGAACGTCGCCGGCGGTTTTTTTCAAGGGCTTTATCTACCGCCGCTTTCATGTCTACTTCAAGCAAGAAGTGCACGCCACCGCGTAAATCTAGACCCAGTACCATCGGTTTGGCATGCAGTTTGCTGAGCCAAACTGGCGTGTCTGAAATTAAATTTAACGCCACGATATAGTCGTCGCCCAAGGCCGCTTGGATTGCATCTTTGGCTTTGAGTTGGGTGTCGGTATCTTTAAAGCGAACTTTGACTGAAGTGCCTTCGAAATAGCTGTCAACCGGTGTGACGCCGATGGCCTTTAGAATCGTATCGGCGCGTGCCACCATGGCATCGCTGACTTTAATCGTTGCTCGGGCGCTAGAGATTTGCAGCGCAGGGCTTTCACCGTAGAAATTAGGAATCGTGTAAATCGCTGCAATCAGAATCGACGCAACAATAAGAAGGTACTTCCAAAGAGGATAGCGGTTCATGCTTGGGCCCCAACAAATACGGCAGCAAGGCTGCCGTATCATTGATTATTTATTGTTTTTTAGGGTGCCTTTTTCCAGGCGCTGACCGATGGCCGCACGCTGAACTAAGATCTCAACATTGTCTGACAATTCAAGCGTAACAAATTGGTCGTTTAATTTAACGATTTTGCCTACGACGCCACCGGTGGTGATGACTTCGTCATTTTTTTGCAGTGCTTCGAGCATGGCACGAAGTTCTTTTGCTTTTTTCTGTTGTGGGCGAATCATTAAAAACCAGAAAATCGCAAAAATAGCGATCATTGGCAAAAATGACATAAAGCTTGCTTCTGCGCCTGGCGCAGCAGCATTAGCGAAAGCAGGTGCAATCAAACATATAGTTTCCAGTGTGTAAGCCAAACAAAGGCGGACTATTCTAGCGGGTGTCGCCGCTAAAATCCACCGCTCTGCGTTTCAGAGACGGCATTCATCATGACTAAGATGGGGTAAAAAAGTTCTGCGTTGGGTCATAAAGTGCACAACAAATGCTTGTTTAAGGCAAAAAAATAGCAATGTTGTGGCGATTGCCGCACATCGTCAACTCAGCCAATTCACGTCCTGTGCAAAATACCAACTATTTAATGCAGTATATTTCGGTCGCTTTTATGCATCAAAGGCTACAGGTCGATACCCATTGTGCTTAATTGTTGTTGTGCACAAGTGAATCTTTGTGCGCCCAGTCCGGTGACAACTCGAAATGGCGTACTGCCTATTTGTAAGCGTTGTGCATAGCGCTCAAAGATTGCATTGCGATCAGTGGGGTTTTCTCGCAAGGGATCGGCTTGCCATGGCAAATCCGGCGCACAGAGCAAGATGCCGTCATAGCGCGTGGCTAATTCTAATTGCTCAATCTCTGCCGGGCAGTGGCCAAATTTCACTTCGCTCCAAATTCGGCACACCAATGGCGAGGTATCACAAATCAAATGTGTATGCTGGCGTGCCTCTTCGATTTCTTGCTGAAATTGCCTTTGTGCAATGCGGATGACATCGTTGATGCTGTAATTTTGATGGGGGTGCGTGGCGAAATATTCCCGAGCATATTCAGCAACATAGCCGCATTGAAAGTGCGTCGCCAAAGCCATGCCAAGCGTTGACTTGCCGCAAGATTCAGGTCCAACGATGGCGATTCTCATCGCAGTTTTTTGCGCCAAGTTAGCCAGCCTGTTAGCGCCAAAACAGTCAAAATAAGATACAGCACGGCAGTAAGCTGCAAATCTTTATACCAATAGATACCAGCAGAAATTAAGTCGAGCACAATCCAATAAATCCAGTTTTCTATTTTTTTACGCGCTTGCATCCATTGGGCAATTAATCCAAAAATAAACACGCTGGAATCCAAATATGGCACGTCAGTAGGCAGAAATTGTACTTGAAATTGCGCCACCAGCAACAGCAACACAATGCCGGCAGCATTAATATACAGCCATTCTTTACGACTTAAGCGCTCGATTTTGACAACATCGATTTGGGTTTGATTGCGCCAATGATAAAAGCCATATGCAGCAATGCCGGCATACACCAATTGCAATAGGCTTTCGCCATATAAATGCGCATTTAAAAATAAATACACATATAACAAGCTGGCGATGATTTGCAAAGGCCAAGTAAAACGGTGCTGGCGTGTCGCTAAATAAATCGCGAGTAAACTAATTACAAAGCCAATAATTTCAATCGAACTCATTCAATTTAACCTGTTAATCCATTAAGTCGTTAATGCGTGATACCGAAAGTGGTGTGCTCAGAGTTTTAAGTATCGTCTTGCTGATATGCAGAGAACAGCGTGAAAACACGGTAAATAAATGACATATCAATCTGGAGCTGCATTTTTTTCAGGCCGCAGACTATATTGAATAGAGAAAAAAAGGAAGCCAGAAATGAAAAGCTTTGCCAATGGCCGCTTTATCGTTGAAAAAAAATTAGGGCAGGGCCAGCAGGGCTTGGTGTATTTAGTTAACGATACACACAGCAGCAGCGACGTGTGGCTTTAAAAGTGCTGCATAGTCACGCCATCGAGCAACTTCAATCAGCACAAATCTTAAGCCAATTCAATCATTCAAGTATGGTGAGCCTGTACGAAATCTTGGTGGATCAAGGGCATCCTTGCGTGGTCTTTGAGTGGGTAGAAGGGCAAACAATGGTTGAATATTTGCAATCGACGGGTCCGGTATCGCCCGTCGTTGCAGTGCAATGGATGCTGCGTTTATTAGAGGGGGTTAGCGCTGCGGCCCAACTGGGGGTGACGGTACAAGGCAGTGTATTGCATAACGTTTTTTTTAAACGCCAGTGGCCAAGTTAAGTTAATGGATTTTACCATCAGCCCAGGGATTTTAAATGGTGACGCTGCTTTGCTATCTGAAGCGATCGGTCGCCGGATTGATCGTCAATCAGCAGTGGTTTTTGCTTATGGTTTGATGTTGTATCAGCTGTTAAGTGGCCAATATTTAACGCCGGATGCGCTGCCTGAGGTGCTAACAGCCATTGCGAGTGGGACGTTGTCATCAACGCACGATGTGGCGATTGATCCGCAATTAAATCATTTGCTGATGATGGCGCTGTGCGAGGGCGAAAAACCTGCTTATGCCGATATTGGCGCATTGCAAATGGCACTCTCGGCATGGCTACTCAGTAGCGAGGGTCAGCAAGCTCATGCAGCGCAGCGTAATAGTACCTTTGATTTTTTGTTGCGGCGAATGCGCCATACCGCCGACTTTCCATCGCTGTCGCAAACCATTAGTGCCATAAATAAACTCAATGATATTGAAGGAGAGCGTTTGCAAAATCTATCGAGCGTGATTTTGCAGGATTTTTCTTTAACCAATAAATTACTCAAAATGGTCAATTCGGCCACTTATGGTCAATTTGGTGGTTCGATTAGTACGATTTCGCGGGCCATTGTGATTTTAGGTTTTGATACCGTTCGCAATTTAGCCATTACGATCATGCTGTTTGAGCACATGCAAAACAAGGGGCAGGCCGAGCGTTTGCGTGAGGCGGTATTGCAAAGCTTTTTTGGCGGCATTTTAGCCCGCGAGTTGGGTGTAAAAAGTGCTTGGCGCGATGTTGAGGAGTTACTCATTTGCGGCGTTTTTCAGCACTTGGGTCGGTTGCTGACTTTGTATTATTTTCATGAAGAAAGCTTAGAAATCAATAAACGAGAACAACAAAATCAAGAAAGCGAGTCGGTGGCGGCCGAAGCTGTGCTAGGCATCACCTATCGAGAGCTCGCCGCTTTGGTGATGCACACATGGCATTTCCCGGAGCGGATTACCCAAAGCCTACGTGAATTGCCAAGCGTGCGGCATGTTCCCCAAAATCAAGCTGACCGTTTACGCGTATTTGCTAATTTATCTTCTGATTTATTGCCCTTGGTCGCCCTGTCGGGCAAGGCGTCAACGACGTATTTACAGCAAGTAGCTCAGCGCTATGCCGGAGCAGTTGCTTTCAAAGAGGCTGCTTATCATGAGGTGCTGCGATCTGCGGCACAGCAATATTTGTCTTATTTGTCGATTCTAGGGGTCGATATTCAAGGTAGTGTATTTGCCCGCAGCATTAAGAAACTTGTGATGCTCAGCGATATACCTGCCGAGGGCGTAGAAGTCGATGGCATGCAAGCGGCCGCAATTCGTTTGCAAGAGCCGGCATCAACGCTTAACGCGGCCGCCAGCTTAGCCGCTGGGGTGCAAGACATCACCAATACCATGGTGGGTGAGTTTAAATTAAACGATGTGCTGCGAATGATCTTAGAAACCATGTATCGCAGCGTGGGTTTTGAGCGGGTTTTATTTTGTACGCGAGACATCAAGTCAGCAGGGATGGTGGCACGATTTGGATTTGGTGCGGAAATTGAACGGATTTTGCCGCAGTTTCAATTTAAATTAGAGCCGGTGCTCGACGTATTTCAATGGGTGATCGCGCAGCAAGCGGATGTGCTGGTTGAGGATATTAATGCCCAGAATATTACCGATCGGATTCCTGCTTGGTATCGGGCGCTCGTGCCAGCGCACACTTTGATTGTATTTCCTTTGGTGCTCGATAAAAAAACTATTGGTTTGTTTTACGCAGACAAATGTCAGGCACAATCTTTAGTGATTGCGCCTGAGCAGCTTAATTTGCTAAAAACACTGCGCAATCAGGCGATTTTGGCCATCAAACAAAAGCAACTCAGTGGTTAATGGTGCGCTGCACAAATAAAACTTGACATTCGCTGGTCGCAAGCTAAAAATGACCATTGATGCAGTGCACAATTCAACCATTTGGAGATTCTACATGTTTAATACTCAACAACAGTTTGCTGATCTTGGCCAGGCCCAACTAGAAAAATCTTTACGTTTAACTAATATCGCTTTGAGCGGTGCTGAGCGTTTGTTCCAATTGCAAATGGGTATTGCACGTGATTTGTTGACTGAAAACGCAAAAACAGCAAAAGCTTTGTCGGGTGTTAAGTCAGTTCAAGAATTGGTTGAATTACAAAAAGGCTTAGCGCAACCTAATGTTGAGAAAAGCATTGCAGTTGCGCGTACCGTTTATGAAGCAGCAAGCAGCACGCAAGCTGAATTGAATAAATTGGTTGAAGAGCAAGTGCTTGAGTTCAACAAAAATCTAGTGTCGAGCTTGGATAAAGCTGTAGCGCAAACGCCAGCGGCTAGCCCAGCAGTTGCGGCAATGAAAAAAAAGCGGTTGAGAGTGCAAGCAGCGCTTACGATGCAATCAATAAAACCAGCCAACGCATTGTGACTAACCTCACTGATGCCACTGTTGCTGCAGTAGAAACTAGCGCAAAAACTGTTGCGCACGCTGCAAAGTAATTCGGTTTGACACATAAAAAAATCGACCTTCGGGTCGATTTTTTTATGGCTACACATTGTGTGCTATTGCAATAGCGCACAGTGTGTATTGGCGTTTATTTCAATTGCTGCAGCAAGTCTTGCAAGATTTGTTTGCTGTTTGCATCGCTTGCGCCACCATTGAGTGGTTTTGCCGTGATACGGGTGCGATCTAGCTCTTGTTTTAACTGAACTTGATATTGCTGCATCGGTGTTTCTTTTGGATTTTCTTTGCTACGCCAAAATGTCAAGCTACCGAGGTAATCGGTTTCTTTTTCTTTCGAAATATTCGCGGCAGCACGTTGTACGATAAATGTGCCTTCATTGCGATTGCGATCTTCTACGGTATAACCAATTCGATCAAAGGCTAGGCCAACACGGCGCCAAGCTCGATCATAAGTGTCTTTAAGCTCGAGCTGATTGCCAGCTGGGTTGAGCGCAGCGCGTGACGCAATGGTGGTTGCTGTTTGCATCGCCGTCGTGGCTTGTTCTTTGCTCATGCCAAATTGCTGCAACATCAATTTAAGCATTTCAGCGTCTAATTCAGGATCTGATGGGCGTGGTGTCCAGATGGTTTTGCCACCGCCGCCAGCGGCAGAAACTTTAGCTTCTTCTGAGCCATCGGCAAACACTTCGCGCATACCGCGATGCGTGACATAAATTTCAACCGTACCTGGTTCAGTACCGCGCTCGATGCGTGTGCGGTAACGATCGAGCTCACCCGTAGAGATGAACCCATCGGCCACTTTACGTAATAAATTGGTGACAAAGTCGCCCGGCAAAGCCGCGCGATTCTCTAGCCAATCCGTTTCCATTACCCCAGTTTGCTCATTGTCTTGTGTGAGCAAAAAGCCATTGCTGAGCCAAAACTCACGCAATTCAGGCCAAATTTTAGCTGGGTCACCCTTAACCACCAGCCAGCGTGCGCCGTTGGCTTGCATGATCTTAGCGTTTTCATAGACCGGCAGCACGCTGCCGTTGTTGCCGCTGGTTTTCTGCGCTTGCGCTTCATTGGCCAAAACGGCGCTCTTCGGAACCGCGTAGTTAGCATTTACACTCACAGCAGTTAGATCAGGCGGTACTTCGAGCGCGTTTTTCGCTAAATTATCGCTGCCACCACGGTAATCAACTTTGCTTTGCATAAGGAGTTGATCAGTTGAGCAACCCATTAGGCTGCCAATCATGAATGCACTTGATAGATATAAAGCTAATTTCTTTTGCTGCATGTTTGTATCCATAAATGTGGACGACACAAAGTTATAAAGCACCAGCCTGAATAAGCGCTTGGCGCACTATACCCTGAGCACTCTCTGTAAGGCGAGTTAATGGTAGACGAATCCCTTCTGGAACCCAGCCCATTGTTTCTAGTGCCCATTTAACTGGGATCGGATTGGCTTCGATAAATAAGTGTTTATGTAGACCTTGCAAACGATCATTGATGCTTTTTGCGGTTTGAATATCGCCGTTTAATGCCGCCGTACACATTTCATGCATGGCTTTCGGTGCCACATTGGCGGTCACTGAAATTGTGCCGTGCCCGCCCAGCAAAATAAAGGGCAGTGTTGACGCATCGTCGCCGCTATAAAAGGCAAAAATCTTTTGGCGCACGCAGCATTAAATCTGCGGCTCGCTCCATATTGCCAGTCGCGTCTTTAATCCCAACGATATTGGGCAATTGCGCCAATTGCAGTGCAGTATCGTTCGATAAGTCACACACCGTGCGCCCTGGCACGTTATACAGCAGGGTTGGCAAGGCGGTATTTTCTGCGATGGCTTTAAAGTGTAAATACAAACCATGCTGTGATGGTTTGTTGTAATAAGGGACCACGCTTAGACCGTAGTTGGCACCCACTGACAACGCACGTTGTGAGAGGTGAATGGCTTCGCGGGTTGAATTCGCTCCGGTGCCCGCAATGACAGGAACACGGCCCGCCGCTTGTTCGACGACCACTTTAACAATCTCAATATGTTCATCCACTGAGACAGTAGGTGACTCTCCTGTTGTGCCAACGGCCACTAAACCGTCGGTGCCTTGTTCAATATGCCAATCGACCAGCTTTCTAAGCGCTGAGAAATTGATTTGACCATCCGCATCCATCGGAGTGACTAATGCAACTAGGCTTCCTGTGAGCATGAGCAAATTTTACCAGTGAGCAAAAGGGAATCATTCTAACCGAAGCAATTCACTCACGAAACCGACTTATTCCATTCAAGGCATGAAATATTGGCGTTTTTGATGCCGTTGTAATTTTATTTGCCTTAAATTACATCTTTATATGTAATTTAATGTAACAAATGTTTAAGAAGTTGCAAATGCCATTGAGCTTGTTGAGCAAACTCAACAATATGGGAAAACTTGTAGCAGAGAATGAGTTTTTGGTTTTGGTTGTTCTGGAAAAAGTATCGACAAAGATCGAAACCATTCATGCAAAAAACACTGCGCCAATAGCAAGGTGAGCCACAAAATGTCAGGCCGTAATGACATCAAAAGGATCAAGTCTTGTTATAGAAGTGGGTTCGGTGCTGCGTATTTTCAATCTGCTGTTGATTGCTAAATACAAAGGGCATGAATAAGTTCAGCTGTTTCTTCTACGAGCGAATAACACTGCATGCAGTTATGGTGCAGATCACCATTTTGGTGAACATGTAAAAAAAGGGGATGCGTCGTGAATATTTTAGGTTATTTACAAAAAATCGGCCGTGCGCTGATGGTGCCGGTGGCAACTTTGCCAGCCGCCGCAATTATGATGGGTATCGGTTACTGGCTTGATCCAAACGGCTGGGGTGCGGATAGCGCCACTGCAGCCTTTTTGATCAAGGCCGGTGCTGCGATCATCGACAATATGTCGATCTTGTTCGCAGTCGGTGTTGCATACGGTATGTCAAAAGATAAAGACGGTGCTGCGGCACTGGCCGGTTTGGTGGGTTACTACGTTTTGACGACACTATTGTCGCCAGGCGCAGTATCGCAAATCGAAGGCATTGCACTCAAAGACGTGCCTGTCGCTTTTGGTAAAATCAATAACCAATTTATCGGTATCTTAACGGGTGTGATCGCGGCTGAAATTTACAACCGCTTTAGCCAAGTTGAGTTGCACAAAGCCTTGGCCTTCTTTAGTGGCCGTCGTTGTGTGCCAATCATCACTTCGTTTGTGATGATTGTTGTTGCCTTTATCTTGATGGCGATTTGGCCAGTGATTTACAACGGCTTGGTTAACTTCGGTATGAGCATTAAAGATATGGCCCTACAGGTGCTGGTATCTATGCCTTCTTTAACCGTTTGTTGATTCCAGTTGGCTTGCATCATGCTCTGAATTCAGTGTTTTGGTTTGACGTTGCCGGTATTAACGATATCCCTAACTTCTTGGGCGGTGCTAAATCTATCGCTGAAGGCAAAGCGGTTATCGGTGTAACGGGTATCTACCAAGCTGGTTTCTTCCCAATCATGATGTTTGGCTTGCCAGGCGCGGCATTGGCGATTTACCACACTGCAAAACCTGAAAACAAAGCACGCGTTGCATCCATCATGATCGCCGCTGGTTTTTTGCTTCATTCTTTACCGGTGTGACTGAACCGCTTGAATTCTCATTCATGTTCGTAGCACCAGTATTGTATGTATTGCACGCGTTCTTGACCGGTGTATCGGTTTACATCGCAGCAAGCATGCAATGGATTGCTGGTTTTGGCTTTAGTGCTGGTTTGGTGGATATGGTCTTGTCTTCGCGCAACCCATTGGCCAAAGACTGGTTTATGTTGTTAGGTCAAGGTGCAGTATTCTTTGCGGTGTACTACTTCGCTTTCCGTGCAGCGATCACTGCGATGAACTTGAAAACACCAGGTCGTGAAGACGAAATCATCGAAGAAATCGCAACACCAGAATCTGCAGCTGCTTCTGCTGCTGTAGCTTCAGGTAGCACTGGCGAATTGGCCATGGCCTATGTGACTGTGGTTGGTGGCGCGAGCAATGTAACCAACGTTGATGCATGTATCACTCGTTTGCGTTTGTCAGTGGTTGATGCTGACTTGGTGAACGAAGCTGCAGCAAAAAGCTTGGGTGCCAGTGGCGTGATTAAATTGAACAAACAAAGTGTACAAATCATTGTTGGCCCTAAAGCTGAATTGATTGCTGACGCTTTGCGGATTCAGTTGGCGTCTTCAGCAAAAAAGTAATGGAAGTTGCGCCTGCTGCTGCACCAGCAGCGGCGAGCGTAGCACCCGTAGTAAATAGCAATGAAACGATCCTCTTGGCACCGATTAGTGGTGAAGTGATTGCGATCGAAGAAGTACCTGATGCAGCATTTGCGAGTAAAGCGGTTGGTGAAGGTGTTGCCATTCGCCCTACAGGTAAAATCGTTGTCGCGCCTTGTGATGGTGAATTGGTGAAGATTTTCAATACCAATCACGCCTTTGCCTTGGTGACTGATTCAGGCGCTGAATTGATCGTGCATATCGGGATCGAAACAGTGAAGTTAGGCGGGCAAGGTTTTACTCGTCTGGCACAGCAAGGCGCACGTGTGTTAAAGCGGGCGACCCAGTTTTGGAATTGGATCTTGATTATTTAGCAGCCCATGCTGCATCGATCATTAGCCCAGTGATTTTGTCCAATGCCGATCAGTTCCAAGCACTAGAAAGTGTGGCGAGCGGTTCGGTTGAGGCAGGCAAAACAGTGCTGTACACCTTCAAAGCCAAGTAATTAGTTGGCGTTTTAAAAAGCCACGAGTCTGCTCGTGGCTTTTTTGCGTTGAAAGCTAACGCCATTGGCGTATATTGACGCGCTTCACGTTAAGTAGTCGCCTATGTCACACTCAGATGCTTTTCTTTTTCTTGAAGACCACGACCAAGCACGAAGCTGGATTGCGGCGCAAAATCAACGCTGCCGTGTGGCAATAGATGCTGATCCAAAATTTGCGCTAATGACTGAGCAAATCTTGCAATTTAGCCAAAGCCAACAGCAAATCCCGTACTTTGCCCAGCATGGTGACTGGCTGTATCACTTTTACCAAGGCAGCACCCAGCCGCGCGCGGCGTTTATCGCCGCACGACATTGGCGTCGTACCAAAGCCCCGACCCGCAATGGCACATTGTTTTTGACTTAGACCAATTGGCGGCAGATGAAGGGGTTGAATGGCAGTTGGCTGGGATTTCGCACTGCATTTTGCAAGCTAATTTGTGCCTTATTAGCTTGAGTGTGAGTGGGTCAGACGGGCATGTTTGCCGTGAATATGATGTAGAGCAGCAAGGTTTTGTTGCAAACAGCTTTCATTTTCCTTTTGGCAAAAATGTCATTCATTGGCGCGACGCCAATAGTGTTTTTGTTGCCCCAGCATGGGATGAAAGCCAACTGACGCAAGCGGGCTTGCCGTGTGAGGTGTGGTTGCTGCAGCGCGGGCAAGATTGGGATGACGCCGATAATTTGGTGGTGCTACCAGAAACAGCACTCAGAGCGCAAGCATGGCGTTTTTTAGATGGTAACCTGACCGCATTGGATGTGATCGAAGCCGCGCACAGCTTGGATCAAAAAGCCTATTACCATCTGGATGATGACTTGCAATTGCAGCATTTGCCGCTGCCGTTACGTTGTGATGTTTTGGCGTATAGCCATGGTGATTTAATCGTTAAATTGGCCAGCAATTGGTCGCGACAAGGGCAGGATTACCCATCGGGCGCATTGCTGGCGGTGGCGTGCGATGCAAAAACCGCGCAATTGGGTCGAATTGAACTGCTCATTGCACCAACGGCGCAGCAAAGCATTCAGACCATTGAGGCCACATTGAGCGGCATCGTGGTGGCGATGCTCGATTGCGTTTAAAAGTCGGGTGCTTGGCTTTGTTTGGCAACAAGGGGCGTGGCAGCAGCAAGCCAATTTATTGCCTGATGGCGGCGTGATCGAGTTTGTGGATCAGCCTTGGCAAACCGATGTTTTGTATTTCAACTACAGCGATTTTTTGCACCCAGCCACGCTGTACCGTTACGATTTACTCGGCCAACAGACGCCAGAAATACTACGCCAACAACTGCCGGCTTTTGATAGCCAGCATTTTATTCAACAGCAACGCTTTGCTCGTGCCAAAGATGGCACGCCGATTCCGTACTTTATCGTGCATCATCAATCTTTGGTTTTGGACGGGCAAACACCGACCCTGCTGTATGGTTACGGTGGGTTTGCGCAGTCTTTGCTGCCGTATTACGTCGACAATTTGGGCCCGCAATGGTTGGCTAAAGGAGGGGCTTTTGTCGTGGCCAATATTCGCGGCGGTGGCGAGTTTGGCCCCGCTTGGCATCAGGCGGCGCAAGGCGCTGCGCGGCAGACGAGTTTTGATGACTTTATTGCCATTGCTGAAGACTTGATTGCACAAGGGTTTACATCGCCACGGCGGCTGGCTATCCAAGGTGGCAGCCATGGCGGTTTATTGGTCGGGGCTTGTTTGACTCAGCGCCCTGAATTATTTAAAGCCGTTGTTTGCGAAGCGCCTTTGCTCGATATGCTGCGCTACCCCGAGCTAGGGGCGGGCGCCAGTTGGTTGGCCGAGTATGGTGACCCAGCGATTGCCGAGCAAGGTGCTGTTTTGGCGGCGTATTCGCCGTACCAGCATGTCGCCCCCGCCAGCGAGCAAACTTATCCTGCCGTATTGCTAAGCTGTGCCAGTTGTGATGATCGCGTTCATCCGGCGCACGCAAGGAAAATGGCGGCCAAACTGCTTGAGCAAGGACATCAGGTGCTGTTTTTTGAAAAAGCGCAAGGCGGCCATCAGTACGGTTATTCGGCGCTAGAAACCGCTCAAGAGCTCAGTCGTACCTTGGTTTTTTTGCAGCAACAATTGATGGGTTAATGGGACTGCATGGTAGGTATTTAATTCTGGCGTTTATTGGCCAAGCGCTAGATTAATATACCCATCAGCGTTGGGGTTTCTTGTTCCAATAGCCAGCGGCGATTTCAAAGCAGTGCTCAGGCAGCGACTCCACTTGTTGCACCAGATGGTTTTGCGCGTCGCGAATCGCTTGGTTGTAGATGTGTGGACCGATTTCGCGCAGTACAAAATCCAGCACCAAAGTCGCTTGCAGCTCGCCAATGTCGGTGTCGAGCTCTTCTCGGCAATAGCGTTGAATGGCGTGCTGTAATTGTGGGTGTAGTGATTTTTCGATTTGAATGCTCATATTTGGTCAGTAGCTGTGTTTGAGGTTGATTGCTAGGGTGTAAGCGAGTGCTGATTTTGCAGCGCTTAGTTTGGCCAGATAGCGCCTAAAATGCGTGGGCCTTGCGCGCCGGTCACGGCAGGTAGATTAGCGCTGGCGCGGGTTATGCAGCGCTCGGCCAGCCATGCAAATGCAAAAGCTTCCACCCAATCTGGATGGATGCCAGCGCTGGCGGTACTGCTGACTGGGCAAGAGAGTTGCTGGGCCAATAGATGCATCAACTGCTGATTATGCGCGCCACCGCCACAAACCAATACTTCATCTGGCGTGCCTTGACTTAAAATGGCTTGGCTGATGCTGTTGGCGGTCAGGGCGCATAAAGTCGCTTGCACGTCTGCAGGTTTGTCGTTCCGGCCTGCCAAGTGCTGATCTAGCCAAGTTTGGTGAAATAAATCACGCCCCGTGCTTTTGGGGGCGGGTTGCGCAAAAAATGGCTCGGTGAGCATGTCTGCCAGTAGATCGGGCAAAATTTGACCGCTGGCAGCCCAAGCGCCATCGGCATCGTAATTCGCCCCTCGGTGCTGGTAAATCCACAGGTCCATCAATACATTGCCCGGGCCACTATCAAAGCCAGTAATACGCTGGTCTTGACCTAGCCAGCTTAAATTGGCTATGCCGCCAATATTCAGAATTACCCGATTTTGATTTGGGCTAGCAAAAACCGCTTGGTGAAATGCGGGAACTAGCGGTGCACCTTGCCCGCCCGCAGCCACATCTCGAGAACGAAAATCACCGACCACGGTAATGCCAGTATGCTCAGCAAGCAGTGCATGGTTACCGATTTGCAGTGTATACCCCAGCTCAGGGCGATGACGAATGGTTTGGCCGTGATTGCCAATGGCCATAATGGCGTTGGGCTTGAGTTGCGCTTTCTCGAGTAGCGTCGCCACTACCGCAGCACAGGCCAGGCTATGAGCATTCGCGGCGAGTTGCGCCAAGTGGATTTCATCGTGCGACGCGCTTTGTAATTGCAATAATTGCGAACGCAGTCGTGGCGGCAGTGGCGCGCCCAAGCTGGCGACCAGGCGTGGAGCAGTGCCTTGCATGTCGACGATGACTGCGTCGATACCATCCAAGCTCGTACCTGTCATGAGCCCAATATAAAGATTACTCTGCGCCATTGCCGCTACATCCTGTGAATTAATCCAATTTGGCCAATTCTACCTTGCTCAGCAGCGCCAATTGTTGCTTTGTGCGCAGCATTTGTGGTTTAAATTGCGCCAATTGGGTCGCATTGAGTGGTTTGCTATTGGGGAGCTTCAAAGTTAAAGGATTAACTTGCGTACCTTTGATTTTGAATTCGTAATGCAAATGCGGCCCAGTGACGCGGCCAGTGCGGCCTACTGCGCCAATCACTTCGCCTTTTTTAATGCTTTGTCCGGGTTTTAGTCCCTTGGCAAAAGCCGATAAATGCGCGTACAGCGTGCTGTATTGGTCACCATGCTTTATCTCGATAAATTTGCCATAGCCAGCATCGCGAGTCACTCGCGTTACTACACCGTCGGCCGCGCTGTAAATGGGCGTGCCAGTTGGTGCGGCGTAATCTACGCCTTTGTGTGATTTCCATTTAAATAATACCGGATGGAAACGACGAGAAAATCCTGAGCTAATCCGTGAGAATTTTACTGGCGAAGACAAAAAGCTTTGCCCTGAGGTTTCACCATTTTGATCAAAATAAGCGCCTTCAATGCCCGCGCCGGCAAACCAGTAAATCTCGTGCTTTTGTCCGTTATTGGTAAATTGCGCGGCTAAAATCCGCCCGGTGCGTAAATCTTCGCCGCCACTTTTTTCGACTTCGTAAATAACCGAAAAATGATCTCCCGCTTTCAGGCTGTTATGAAAGTCGACTTTTTGCTCAAATGCTTCGATCAATTGCTGGGCGACTTCATCGGGTAGGCCGATCGCGTCGGTTGCACCATAAAAAGAGCTGCTAATGGTGCCGGATTTTTGTTGTGTGTATTTCTCAGTGACGGCGGGAGCGATTTGAGTGCGCAGTTGCTCGCCATCGCGAATCACCTGAATCAAATTACCCGCTTTGTTGAGGTAGCTCATTTGTAATAAACGGCCGTCAGGCGTGGTTTGCGCGCGAATTAAACGCCCAGCAGACAGCTCGTACAACACCTTGGCACTGGGATCGGTGCGAATAAATTCCCAGGCTTGGTTGTCGTTGATCGATAGCTTATTAAACAATTTACCCAGCCCGTCGCCGGTTTGAATGATTTCTTTCACGCCAGAATGGGGTGTCACTTTGTGCCGAGGCAATCATGGGGTAATGAGTTGTTGTGTGACTTGGCGCACATTGACCGGCTCACTCGGGCCGTACTCAACCACACCGTAAGCGGTGACCATCAAGCTCAGGGGTAAAAAAACGGCTGCTGTCAACCATGCTAAATGTCTTTTTTGCCAAGATGCTGGCGTCGAAAGCGCACTAGTGGCGCGCACCTTGGTGAGTGATTGCGGTAAAATTCGTTTCATATAGTTCCTAGCCCAAACCGCATGGCGCGCTAAGGCACGCCGTTCGTGATTGATATAACTTGTCGCTAAGCCACAAAGCTCATGCAGTATTTGTCGCGATTGACAGTGTTTTTTGAAGTTCAACAACAAGCCGACACCTTCAAGCAGACTCTGAAGTCAATTTTTAGTTCGCCACTGTAGCATTGAAACGAATTGCGGCTTTTGGCACTTCTTGCGACTGTAAATAGTCACACTGGCGCTTGAATTTAAATGATATGTACCTGTAGCAAGGCTTTGAATTGCCTTGCAGGTGGGGCAATACCCAAAGAGTTACTTAGATAGGATTTGATATGAACGCCATTCCAGAAATACGCGCAGGCCAATCGATTGAGCTATTAAAAGCGCTGCATATTCTCACGCGCGATGGCAAACTAAACCAAGATAGTCGACGTAAGCTTAAGCAGGTTTACCACTTGTTTAACTTTATTGAGCCCTTGCTAAAATCAACGCTGGCTGACCATGAAAATGTCACCCTGGTTGACCATGGCGCGGGCAAGTCTTACTTGGGGTTTATTATTTATGATTTGTTTTTTAAAGATAAACCGGCAGGCCATATTTACGGTACGGAATTTCGTTCCGAATTAGTGCAAAAATCGCGCGAACTGGCCCAGCTTTGTGGGTTTGAGCGGATGACTTTTTTAGATATGTTGGTTGAGCAGGCTGCCGCCGCCAAAGAAATGCCAGCGCAAATCGACATCGTCACCGCGCTACACGCTTGCGACACCGCGACCGACGACGCGATTAAATTTGGCCTAGAAAAAAACGCTCGCCACATGGTGTTGGTGCCGTGTTGCCAAGCTGAAGTCGCCAGTGTGCTGCGTAAACACAAAAGCAAAGCCTTAGCGAGCTCGCCGCTGGCGGAAATGTGGCGTCACCCGATTCACACGCGAGAATTTGGCAGCCAACTCACCAATGTACTGCGCTGCCTGCAGCTACAAGCCAATGGCTATCAAGTGACGGTGACCGAATTGGTCGGTTGGGAGCACTCAATGAAAAACGAGCTGATTATCGCCAGTCAAAGCAAAGACGCCCCGCGCAAACAAGCCCGAGAAAAAATCGCACAGATTCTCGCTGAAACGAATTTGAGTGATATGACGGGACGGTTTTTGTACTAAACAGTCCCATCTTAAATCACCAAACAAAGCCGCTCAATTTAATCAATGAGCGGCTTTGTGCTATGTGGGTTATCGAATGAGACCACGTAAGCTACACATTATTTTATTCTTACAGCAAAGACCCAGTGCGCACTAAGGTTTGGTGTAGAGTGTTCGGCGTGTTTTATTGTTATCGTCGGGTTTAGCATCTGGAGCGACAGAATGAGTGAATTTACCCCGTCAGAACTAAAAACCATCTTGCACTCTAAGCGCGCTAATTTGTATTACTTACAGCATTGTCGTGTTTTGGTGAATGATGGGCGCGTTGAGTATGTGACTGATGAGGGTAAGCAGTCTTTGTATTGGAATATTCCCATCGCCAATACCACGTCGATATTATTAGGGACAGGGACATCGATCACGCAAGCTGCGATGCGTGAATTAGCGAAGGCTGGCGTTTTGGTCGGTTTTTGCGGTGGTGGCGGCTCGCCGCTGTTTGCCGCAAATGAGGTCGAAGTCGAGGTATCTTGGCTCACGCCGCAGAGTGAATATCGCCCAACTGAATACCTGCAAGATTGGACCAGTTTCTGGTTTGATGATGAAAAACGCTTGCAAGCGGCGATTCTCTTTCAGCAAGTGCGCATCGAACAAATTCGCCAACATTGGCTCAGTAGCCGAATGCAGCGCGAAGAGGGCTTTAAGGTTTTTCCGGAGCAACTTAATCCCATCCTGAATCAATTTTCAAGTCGCTTGAGCGCTTGCCAAAATAGTAATGACGTCATGACGCTAGAAGCAACGATGAGCAAGGCACTCTACAAACTAGCGGCAAACGCGGTCAAATATGGTGATTTCACGCGTGCCAAACGCGGCAGTGGCATCGACCTTGCCAATCGATACTTGGATCATGGCAATTATTTGGCTTACGGATTAGCGGCAACGGCCACGTGGGTGATTGGCTTACCGCATGGCTTGGCCATTTTGCACGGCAAGACACGGCGCGGCGGCTTGGTGTTTGACGTGGCTGATTTAGTCAAAGATGCGTTGGTGTTGCCGCAAGCATTTATTGCGGCAATGGCGGGTGATGATGAGCAGGAGTTTCGCCAGCGCTGCATTCGTGGTTTTCAAAAGGCCGAAGCGCTCGATGTGATGATTGATACCTTGCAGCACGCTGCCAAAACGTTACGGCAATATCGCATACCCGTGGCAGTAGAATCATGAATATTTTATTGATTTCTGAATGCAGTAAACAAGCCTTAACTGAAACGCGGCGGGTGATCGACCAGTTTGCCGAGCGCAAAGGTGAGCGGACTTGGCAAACTGTCATCACATCGGATGGTCTAGCAACACTGAGAAAATTGCTCCGCAAAACCGCTAGGCGAAATACCGCGGTGGCTTGCCATTGGATTAAAGCGGGTGGGACGGCAGAGGTACTGTGGGTTGTTGGCAATTTACGCAAATTTAATCACGATGGTTCAGTGCCGACCAATACCACCGAGCGCGATATTTTGCGCAGCCAAGATGAAAACCAATGGCAGACCGCTGAATCGATTGCCTTGCTGGCAGGTATCGCTGGCTTATTTCATGACTTTGGTAAAGCCAACCGACTATTTCAAGACAAGCTCGATCCCGATAAAAAAACCAAATTATCCGAGCCGTATCGCCACGAATGGGTATCGCTGCGGCTGTTTCAGGCTTTTGTAGGAGAGGATGGCGACGAGCAATGGCTGCAGCGACTTGGCTTGATTAAGCCAGACGATGAAGCGGAGATTCTGGGTCGCCTGATTCGGGATCATCTTGATATAAGGCCGTTTCATCCATTTGATTTGCAAAAAGGGCTGAAAACGCCGTTGGCACAAACCATAGGCTGGCTGATTGTTTCGCACCATCGTCTACCCAAAGCGCAAAAAGACAATGCGCCGCGCCTTGATGCGATAAACCAATGGATGACAGGATCGAGATTTACGCCTGCGTGGAACTCACCGCAATGCCTGTACGATGATTGGAAAACCAGCGATTGGACGCAAGTTTGGCAATTCGATTTAGGTACGCCACTGCGCAGCCAGACTTGGTGTAATAAAGCCCAAAGCCTCGCTGCGCGGGCTATCAAACACCGTCAATTGCAGGAAAAAGATTGGTTGCAAGATGGGTTTTCCAGCCATTTGGCGCGTTTAACATTAATGCTGGCCGACCATGTTTATTCGGCGTTTGAGCCAAAAAATGAGTACGAAGTGCGGCGTCAAACGAATTGGCGGGATCCCAAATACAAAGCCTTTGCCAATACCAAATTAATGAATACTGCTACTGGCGAACGTGAACTTAAGCAAAAGCTCGATGAGCACAATATCGGCGTCGGGCATAACGCGGTTTTGTTGGCCAAAAGCCTGCCTAAATTGCGCCAAACGCTGCCCGCAATTACGCGGCATAAAGGCTTTAAACAGCGGGCAACGAATGACAAATATCGCTGGCAAGATAAAGCTTACGATCTAGCCAAAGCGCTGGCCACGAGCAGCGTCAATCAAGGGTTTTTTGGCGTGAATATGGCGTCAACGGGCTGCGGAAAAAACCTTTGCCAATGCACGGATTATGTATGGTTTGGCCGATGAAAAGCTGGGCTGTCGCTTTAGTGTGGCACTGGGCTTACGGACCTTAACGCTGCAAACCGGCGATGCGCTGCGTGAGCGGCTGCATTTAGAAAGCGATGATTTGGCGGTGTTAATTGGTTCGCAAGCGGTGCGGCAATTGCATGAGCTGAGACGTGAATCAAAGGCGGGCGAGGCCGAACCAACGCCCGCCGAGCAGTCGGGCAGTGAATCGGCTGAGTCACTGTTTGCCGAGCATCAATACGTGCGCTACGACGGCAGTTTAGATGATGGCCGTTTAAGCCAATGGCTCAAAGCCACGCCGAGTTTGCACCAATTACTCAGCGCGCCGGTGCTGGTGAGCACCATTGACCATTTGATGCCCGCCACCGAGGGTGAGCGTGGTGGCAAGCAGATTGCGCCGATGCTGCGTTTGCTCACGTCAGATTTGGTGCTCGATGAACCCGATGATTTTGATTTGGCTGATTTACCTGCATTGTGCCGTCTGGTGAATTGGGCGGGGATGTTGGGCTCGCGTGTATTGCTCTCGTCGGCGACTTTACCTCCCAATTTAATTGGCGCTCTATTTGAAGCGTATTGCTCTGGACGCTTTATATTTAATGCCTCACGAGGCAATACTCGGCTTGAAGTGTGCTGCGCATGGTTTGATGAATACAAAATAGCCCAAAGCGAGGCTGTGGATTTAGCGCAATTTACAGTGGCGCACCAGCAATTTGTCGCGCAGCGCGTCTCCGCTTTGGCCAAGCAAGTTGCATTGCGTAAAGCGGCTTTGTGGCCTGTCGTGGCCGACTCACAGTCCACGTCCGATGTGGTGCAAGCGATGAGCGCGGCTATTTCTCGCGCAGCGACCCAATTGCATACTCAGCACCATCAAACGCACCCGCCGACGGGGAAAAAGGTTTCAATTGGTTTGGTTCGGATGGCCAACATTAAGCCGCTCGTGGCGGTGACGCAGCATCTGCTTAGCCAAGCCGCGCCTGACTCGGTACGGCTACACTTTTGCATTTATCACAGCCAGCATCCGTTGTTGGTGCGCTCTGAAATGGAACAGCAACTCGACGCGGCTTTAACCCGAAACGATCAAGATCAGCTCTGGTTACAGCCTGCCATTGCCAGCGCACTACACCTCCCCGAAACCCATCAAATATTTATTGTGTTCGCGACTGCCGTCGCCGAAGTGGGGCGCGATCATGATTACGATTGGGCGGTGGCTGAACCCAGCTCGATGCGCTCCTTGATTCAGCTCGCTGGGCGGATTCAGCGCCACCGTCAACAGCAACCCGCAACGCCAAACTTGCTGATATTAGATAAAAATTATCGCGCCTTAAAAGGCGAGTCGATCGCTTATACGAGGCCGGGCTTTGAATCAGAAAAATTCCCGCTCGCGAGCAAAGATTTGAATGACATTCTATTGCCCGCGCAATATCAGCAGCTCAGCGCTGCGCCACGGATTCAACCACGACCATCGTTGGAGGCCAGCCACAATCTGGTCGATTTAGAACATGTCCATTTGGCTGCGCGGCTATTTGGCACGCCAGCAACGAGCGAGTGCGCCCAATTATGGTGGGCTTGGCAGCAGGGGGGCGGGCGCAACCCTAGTTGGTGTGCCGAGCTGCAACGGCGGATGCCATTTCGCGCCTCGGGCAAAGATGAGGCATTTGTTTTGCTGTTGGACGAAGAGGGCGAGCAGCCGCAATTTCATCTGCGCGGTGAAACGGGGGAATTAAAGGCAGTGGATCAATCGCGTTTTGCACGTTGTGATGTGGTTTTGGGCGCAAATATTCAGCCGTGGCTGGAGAATGACGCGGCGGTTCTAATTGAAGATTTGGCCGACCGTTTAGAGTTGACTTTGAGTAACACCAGCCAGAAATTTGCCGAAATTCGTTTGCGAGAAAGCCAACAACAATGGCGCTATCACCGGTGGTTCGGGGTGTATGAAGATTTATTTTAGCAAGGGTATTTTATTGCAAACTTTTATTTTAAAAGCCGTCATTAAGATACATCGTTAACTAGGAGTGGTATGGATAATCCAATATCAGAACGTATCAAAGACTACATCCAAGGCCGAGCCAGTACGCGTTTGGAGAAGTGGGACAAAGAAGTAGAAAAAGAACTGAAAGACGCACCAGAACGAGAAGACGAATTTTCTGGTTTGCGGGCTGTTGAAATGGCTAAGTTCGACACTAGAACTTGGTTGAGCGATGCGGCGCAACGTGCCAAGCAAATTAGCTTTGCCACCCATCCGCCAAAATTCACCCATTCGGATTCGAAAAGCAGTAGTGTTTTTGTGCAAAGTACGTCGCAGTCAATGCCCTATCTGTGTACTGCCCGTTTAACCGAGGCGCAAAGCGATGTGGTTGGCAATGCTGCTGCACTCGATGTGGCGGGTTTGTTGCAACTGGCTGACTGCGGGCTGAGCTTGGCACAGCAAATTGCGGCAAATGATTTGTCTGCATTGCAGCCATTTGCTGAAAGTGAAGAACAACTTGCAGAATGGCAGCAAGGTTTTCAGCAGGCGCTAGCGAGTAAAGAGTTGCGTTCGCACGCACTGGCCAAGCAATTGTATTTCCCTTTGGGAACCGGCGATTACCATCTAATCAGTCCGCTATTTTCATCATCCTTAGCGCATGCTTTGCATCAACGTATTAGTGATAGCCGCTTTTCTGATACAGCTAAAGCCATTCGCCAGCTTAAGCGTGAAGAGAAATTCAGTGCTGAGCCCACGGTCGATTATGTCAATGTTGCTGTACAAACCTACGGCGGTACTAAGCCGCAGAATATTTCTTTATTAAACAGTGCTCGCCGTGGGCAAGCCTATTTACTCAACGCCTGCCCGCCGATATGGCAATCCCAAGCCAAGCCACCGAGCGAGAGCCGCGATGCTTTTTGGCGTCAATTAGACCAACTGACTTGGCGCAAGACACGAGACTTGAAAGCGTTTTTAATCCGAGTCGCAGACCGCAACAATATCCGTATTCGTGAAAAACGCGCCGAGTGGGTCGATGACCTTATCGATATTTTGCTGCAATACGCCGCGTCGATTCAGGCCATGCGCGAGCTAGCCGGCTGGAGTGCGGCATCCAAATTGCCGCCTGCCGAACAGTTATGGCTCGACCCATGGCGTGCTGAGGTCGATGTAGATTTTCATACCGAGCGCGAAAGCAAAGATTGGCAACAGCGCGTGGCACAGCGATTTGGGCTTTGGCTTAACGCCAAGCTAAGCGACAAAGCACTATTGATGGGCGATGCCGAATACAAAGAATGGGTAGGTGAATTACAGCCCAAGCTAGAGGCGCGCATGCGTGACGATATTGTGCTGCAACAGGAGGACGGACAATGAAAGCCATGCTTTGTTTACGCCATATCAAGGTGGAAAACGCCAATGCGATTGCGGGCTTGACCTACGGTTTTCCTGCCATCAGCAACTTTCTCGGATTTAGCCATGCGTTGTCACGTGCGCTGCAGCACGATCATGGACTGACTTTGGGCGGCTGCGCAGTGGTGTGCCATCAACATCAAATTCATGCGGTTCAGCCTGCGGGCTGGGGTGATTATGTGTTTGCTTTGACGCGGAATCCACTCACCAAAGAAGCTAAAACTGCGGCATTTAACGAAGAAGGCCGGATGAATTTGGACGTGTCTTTATTGATTGAGTGTGAGTTTAGTGCCGATGATTTGGACTTTTTTGACGCTGGGGAAACCTCGCTTAACGTGCAATGTTTGGAGCAATATCTATACCGAAAAGCGCAGACGCTACGCCTTGCTGGTGGCCATATTGTTGGGCTGCAAGCGCTGACTTTGAGCGAAGTGCCTGAGGGAGATGATGAGTTCAGCCAATGGCAACGTCGGCAATTATTGCGCTTGTTGCCCGGCTTTGCCCTCGTTGAGCGCAGTGACGTTTTGCATAAGCATCATCAAACCCGTGTGGCGGACGATGCCGATGCACAATTGATTGATTCATGGTTGGATTTTGCCGCGCTGAAATATCAAGCTATTGCCGATGCCGATGCCGATGATGCTGAGGTAAAAGTAGACAAAAAGGTCAAATGGCAATATCTAGCCAAACCTGCTGCGGGTTATTTAGTGCCGATCACGATTGGCTATCACGCGATTTCACCGTTGTACGCCAATGGCGATGTCGCCAGCACTCGCGATGCAACCACGCCATTTCGGTTTGTCGAGTCGGCATATTCGATTGGACAATGGATTAGCCCCCATCGAGCTAAAAATATATCCGACTTGTTTTGGCGCTACCACGTGAGTGACGAAGCGTATCTTTGTAAAAATCAAGATGTTTGAAGGAGAGGGTATATGGATGAAGTCTATGATTATGAATGACTACATTTGAATACCCATTAGGCTTTGAGTGAATAGGTAGAAGAATTTGTTCCCGCAGTAACACTAACTAATCGGTTAATTTATTTAAAGGAAATATCATGGCGATTAAAACAGCATCTGTCTTGGCGTTTGAACGCAAACTCTCTAATTCCGACGCATTAATGTCGGCAGGGCAATGGGCGTCGCGTGCTGCGAGCCAAGCATGGGAAAAACTGGCCGTTTCGAGTAAAGATGTACGTGGCACGATTTCCAATCGTTTGAAAAACGCCGTCGCCAGTGACCCAGCCAAGCTCGATGCCGAAATTCAAAAAGCCAATTTGCAGCGCGTTGATTTTGCCGCTTTGCCATTTGAGGCCGACACCTTAAAAGTCAGCTTTACCTTACGCGTATTGGGTGATTTGGCGGTGCCTTCGGCGTGTAATGACCAAGAGTATCAAGCTGAGCTCAGCAAGAAAATTAATGGCTATATCGCCGAGCATCAATTCACCGAATTGGCGGCGCGCTATGCGGAAAATCTCGCCAATGGTCGTTTCTTATGGCGCAATCGTGTGGGTGCAGAGTCGGTTGAAGTGCATGTTAGCCATATTGTCGATGGCCAAAAAACCAGCTGGGTGTTTAATAGCCACGATTATCTGTTGCGTCAATTTACAACGCCAACTGGCGATTTGGCGGCACTGGCTGAGGTAATTCGCCAAGGTTTGATGGGTAAGTCGTTTGCTTTTCTGCAAGTCGATGGCTTTGTACGACTTGGCGCAGGGCAAGAAATCTTCCCGTCGCAAGAGCTAGTGCTGGACGGTGGGCGAGATAGCGCCAAGAGTAAATACTTGTACCACGTCAACGATGTCGCCGCCATGCACTCGCAAAAAATCGGCAATGCGCTACGTACCATTGACACATGGTATCCAGAAGCGGCTGATTTAGGCCCGATTGCCGTTGAGCCGTATGGCTCGGTCACCAATCGTGGCAAAGCCTATCGCCAGCCGAAGGATAAAATGGATTTTTATAACTTATTAGATGGCTGGATTATTAAAGACAAAGTACCTACCGCTGAGCAGCAGCATTACGTGATTGCGACGTTAGTACGTGGCGGTGTGTTTGGTGAAGCGGGCTAAGGGGTTCACATGGATCATTATGTCGACATCAAGGTGGTGACCGATTCAGACCTTGAGTTGGGGGTTGGCGATTTGCTCAATGCGCTGTTTGCCAAATTGCATCGGGCTTTGGTGGATGTGGGGCAGGGCAGAATTGGGGTAAGTTTTCCGCTAGCCAAGCAATCGCTAGGATCCTTACTGCGCTTGCACGGCAGCCAAGCGGCACTAACTCAACTGATGGCCGAATCATGGCTAAAAGGTTTGCGCGATTACACCGAAGTCAGTGCGATTTTACTCGTGCCGACTACCGATCAGTATCGCGTGGTGCAGCGGGTGCAAGTCAAAAGCAACCCTGAGCGCCTATATCGACGCTCGGTACGCAACGGGAAATTGACTGAGCCGCAGGCGCAAGAACGGCTTGATCAGGCTAGGGCGGTGCAATCGCAATTGCCGTTCATTCAAATGAAAAGCAATTCAAATGCACAAGCGTTTCGCCTATTCATTCAGCAAGGCGCAGTGCAATCTGCCCCAATTATCGGTACGTTTAGCAATTACGGCCTAAGTCCCACCACCACCATACCCGTTTTTTGACCCTTTTTTTAACCGTCATCGCCAAGCCTTGATTTTAAAGGCTTGGCGATGACGGTTAATTATTAGGATTTTTGACGAAAAGTACGAAAGTTCTTTAACAATGAAAGAGTTGTGATTAAATACGCCCTGTTCACTGCCGCACAGGCAGCTCAGAAATTGCAACGCTTGCCACCGAGCGCCTCAAGATCGTTCACTGCCGCACAGGCAGCTCAGAAACATCGCCCAAAACGAAACGACAGAAGCAAAACGTTCACTGCCGCACAGGCAGCTCAGAAATCAAAATTGGAAAAGAGTTAGTCAGTAAACGAGTTCACTGCCGCACAGGCAGCTCAGAAAACATTGAAATTGTCGCTGTGAAATTGCGCGAAGTTCACTGCCGCACAGGCAGCTCAGAAAAGCGGCCATCTTCTTTATAGCCAAAGCGGATTGTTCACTGCCGCACAGGCAGCTCAGAAACTGCCGATTCTATTGCTTATGCAGTAGATCGTGTTCACTGCCGCACAGGCAGCTCAGAAAAGCGGCTGAGGTCGAAGCATTAAAGGCTGATTGTTCACTGCCGCACAGGCAGCTCAGAAATAATTCCGATATGTTTCATAAATTAGCGCCATGTTCACTGCCGCACAGGCAGCTCAGAAAAGTGAGGTTGTGCAGCACATTAAGCGATACACGTTCACTGCCGCACAGGCAGCTCAGAAATTGGGTGAAGCCCCGAAGGGCTTGTGGATTTAGTTCACTGCCGCACAGGCAGCTCAGAAAGTAATCGACCGCCATATTGAGCAATACAATGGGTTCACTGCCGCACAGGCAGCTCAGAAAGTTGACCGAGGCGGCTTTGAATCGGCTTAGACGTTCACTGCCGCACAGGCAGCTCAGAAAAAGATAACTTGCTCTGCTTCGGCATCAGTCAAGTTCACTGCCGCACAGGCAGCTCAGAAAAGAATACGTTGCTGGCCATGGCACTCACTAAGGTTCACTGCCGCACAGGCAGCTCAGAAATCAGTCTGGGCATAGCCTGTCTTTTGAAACCTGTTCACTGCCGCACAGGCAGCTCAGAAAAAAGGCAAAGCTAGTTTCAAATTGGCGCTTGTGTTCACTGCCGCACAGGCAGCTCAGAAAGTCACAAAAAAATGCCTGTTATACCCGAGTAAGTTCACTGCCGCACAGGCAGCTCAGAAAGCAGGCGACTCGGTTAGTTTATCTATACTGCCGTTCACTGCCGCACAGGCAGCTCAGAAAAACACCTCACGCACCACCGTCGCGCGCGTGATGTTCACTGCCGCACAGGCAGCTCAGAAAATAGGAAAATCAGGAACGCGGCAATAATTAACGTTCACTGCCGCACAGGCAGCTCAGAAAAAGCGGTGAAAACTTGGGTGATTGGGATAACCGTTCACTGCCGCACAGGCAGCTCAGAAAAATTCGTCCAGTATAAGAACGCCATTTTTTATCTGTTCACTGCCGCACAGGCAGCTCAGAAAGACAGCGCTAGAAACCACGCTACATGGGCTGAGTTCACTGCCGCACAGGCAGCTCAGAAAGTTGCCGCTTTTGTTATTGCAACAGGTGTATTGTTCACTGCCGCACAGGCAGCTCAGAAAAAATCTGGAATGTCTGGGCCAGTAAAGCCATTGCGTTCACTGCCGCACAGGCAGCTCAGAAAAGTTCGCTACGATGACATTCCAATCTCACAAAGTTCACTGCCGCACAGGCAGCTCAGAAAATTAAATCACTGTAATGTTCTGCAATAAAAGCGTTCACTGCCGCACAGGCAGCTCAGAAATAGAGATTAAAGTTTGCGGATAAGCTGAATTGGTTCACTGCCGCACAGGCAGCTCAGAAACAAAAACAAAGCCACTTTTAAGTTGGCACTTGTGTTCACTGCCGCACAGGCAGCTCAGAAAGCCAAGTGCCTTGATTTTTTTTGGCGACATTGCGTTCACTGCCGCACAGGCAGCTCAGAAACGCACGTTTAACAGGCGTAAAATAACCATCACGTTCACTGCCGCACAGGCAGCTCAGAAACGACACCTCACCATACTTCGCCTGGGCATATCGTTCACTGCCGCACAGGCAGCTCAGAAAGCATCCGAAATTCAAGCGGTTGACCCCGCAATGTTCACTGCCGCACAGGCAGCTCAGAAAACAGGATAGCAAGCAAGACGCAGATCCAGAAAAGTTCACTGCCGCACAGGCAGCTCAGAAAGATACGTTGACGTCGCGCCCCAAATTTTTATTAGTTCACTGCCGCACAGGCAGCTCAGAAAATCAGGCGCACTAAGGCTGGTTGGGCCGCGACGTTCACTGCCGCACAGGCAGCTCAGAAATGATGCTTGCGCCGCCGCCTTGAACTTGGCGAGTTCACTGCCGCACAGGCAGCTCAGAAATCGACGTTTGCCGTGCTAGCCCAATGCACGAAGTTCACTGCCGCACAGGCAGCTCAGAAAAATTGGAAGCCGCCAGCCATCCCGCCCAAAGCGTTCACTGCCGCACAGGCAGCTCAGAAAAAGGTAAAACAGCATGAGCGCGATTGCCTACCGTTCACTGCCGCACAGGCAGCTCAGAAAAAGGACTACACGAAAGAGCAGAACGACCAAAAGTTCACTGCCGCACAGGCAGCTCAGAAAAGCGATAACTAACACCGACATTGCCTTTTCACGTTCACTGCCGCACAGGCAGCTCAGAAATGGTTGCGCCCCCACAAATCCAAATAGCCATCGTTCACTGCCGCACAGGCAGCTCAGAAAAGTGCCGCCGTGTCGCACGCGCCCCGACTGCCGTTCACTGCCGCACAGGCAGCTCAGAAAGCTCGCAATTCCGCTTACCTTGGGCGCTTTATGTTCACTGCCGCACAGGCAGCTCAGAAAGCAAACTGCACCCACTTATGATGATCTAGCTCGTTCACTGCCGCACAGGCAGCTCAGAAACAAAGAAGAAAATGGCGAGCTAGTCCAAGTAAAGTTCACTGCCGCACAGGCAGCTCAGAAAATAAACACCGCCGTTTGTTGTTTAATTCACAAGTTCACTGCCGCACAGGCAGCTCAGAAAATTACAGCCTCAATCAAAATAACCAAGCCTCAGTTCACTGCCGCACAGGCAGCTCAGAAAAAGTCAGATGCCATAGGAAAGTCAGGGACACGGTTCACTGCCGCACAGGCAGCTCAGAAATATCCGACAAAGTAAGTCAGTCATTCGCTGATGTTCACTGCCGCACAGGCAGCTCAGAAAACGTCCGATCTTGCGTCACCACAACGCCGCTAGTTCACTGCCGCACAGGCAGCTCAGAAATGAAAATCGGTTAATGCATCAACCACATTTGTGTTCACTGCCGCACAGGCAGCTCAGAAATGTGGTTTATGCGTAACAGCTCGGGCGTTAATGTTCACTGCCGCACAGGCAGCTCAGAAACACCACGCCCAACACTAAAACCATCGGATTAAGTTTACTGCCGCACAGGCAGCTCAGAAAGTAACAGCAAAACTTCGCGCGACGCCAGAGCTGTTCACTGCCGCACAGGCAGCTCAGAAAGAGTAGCGCTCCCACACGCTTCTCTTCACCGAGTTCACTGCCGCACAGGCAGCTCAGAAAATCGTCAGCGCCGCCGCAGTATTGATTAAGCTGTTCACTGCCGCACAGGCAGCTCAGAAAATGCTGCTGCGTATTGCCTTGCAGGCCAGCCGGTTCACTGCCGCACAGGCAGCTCAGAAATTATCCCACAACATGCGGATGAACTCACTATCGTTCACTGCCGCACAGGCAGCTCAGAAAAGCGTGAATGCCAAATCAACATCAGACTCATGGTTCACTGCCGCACAGGCAGCTCAGAAAAAAACGGCGCGAGCATCGTCGTCTTTGAAGGCGTTCACTGCCGCACAGGCAGCTCAGAAAGCGTCGATGGCCCGCAGCGCCAAAGAAAAGCAGTTCACTGCCGCACAGGCAGCTCAGAAACACCCAGACGAATGACCACCACGGCCAGCCATGTTCACTGCCGCACAGGCAGCTCAGAAAAAAGACATCGTCGCGCAAATCAAAAACGACAGGTTCACTGCCGCACAGGCAGCTCAGAAAAGCCTAAAAACAATCGCGCCAATGATGCAAATGTTCACTGCCGCACAGGCAGCTCAGAAAAGAAAATACGGGTGATATTGGTGTGGATTCATGTTCACTGCCGCACAGGCAGCTCAGAAAGACAGGTCAGCAAGGGTAAAGCTTTGCCCTTTGTTCACTGCCGCACAGGCAGCTCAGAAAGTAGCCCATGTATTTAAAATCACCGAGAGATTGTTCACTGCCGCACAGGCAGCTCAGAAAATGAGCAATGTGGGTAATTTGCCGGTGGTTTAGTTCACTGCCGCACAGGCAGCTCAGAAAACTCACCACGCCAGCGCCAACCGTCGCAGTGATGTTCACTGCCGCACAGGCAGCTCAGAAAAAAGGCCGTACACGCGGCTTTCGGATTTACGCGTTCACTGCCGCACAGGCAGCTCAGAAAGGACCAAAAAAAAGCCAGTCAGATTTACTTGAAGTTCACTGCCGCACAGGCAGCTCAGAAAGCCAGCGGTACGCATTGCAGCAGCTACGGCAAGTTCACTGCCGCACAGGCAGCTCAGAAAGCTTGCGGGGAGGGTTCCCGATTTGACTTACGGTTCACTGCCGCACAGGCAGCTCAGAAAAACAAGCGTAACCGCCGCCGCAGCAAGGCCGGGTTCACTGCCGCACAGGCAGCTCAGAAAAAGTTCAAAGCGGCTGCGGCTGCATCAGGTACGTTCACTGCCGCACAGGCAGCTCAGAAAATTAATTGAGACTGTACCGCCGGATCTATCGTGTTCACTGCCGCACAGGCAGCCCAGAAGTGCGGTAGTCATTGTGGCTTGATTGCGCTAGGCTCCAGAGCGTGTCAGGTGTCGACATAAAATGCCGCTTACCCGTGAGGTAGAGCGGCATTTTTACTGGGTATATTACATGGATCTATTTAGATACTAGCTTGCGTAATAATCCCCATTACTGCCAAACCACCAACGCATGATTTTTCTTGCCACGACGAAGTAGGGTGTAGCGGCCAAATTTGTAATCGGCTTCGGTAATTGTCGCGGTTAGATCAGTGATTTTGGCTCCATTCACAATCGCGGCGCCGCTTTCAATAAAGCCACGTGCTTGGCTTTTTGAGGTGGCAAGCTCAGTAGCGGCCAAGACATCAATCAAGCCGTTGGCGTCGCGCGCCAGCTCGAATGTTGGCAAGCCGTCCAGTGCCAGTTGTTCAAAATCAAGTTCGGTGAGGGCGTTTTGGTCTTCAGCAAACAGGCTTTGGCTAATGCGCTCAGCAGCGATCACCGCGTCTTTGCCGTGTACGAGTTCAGTGACTTGTTCGGCCAAGATACGTTGGGCTTCTGGCTTTTTACCTGAAGCCAAATCGGCGGCTTCAATTGCGGCAATCTCAGCCACACTCAAGAATGTGAAGTAGCGCAGGAATTTATATACGTCGGCATCTGCAGTCGAAAGCCAAAATTGGTAGAACTTGTACGGTGAGGTTTTTTTTTGCGGTCCAGCCAAATGGTGCCGCTTTCAGTTTTGCCAAATTTAGTGCCGTCAGACTTGGTGACCAATGGCATTGTTAAGCCATGTACCGATTGTTGACGCATGCGGCGAGTTAAATCCGTGCCTGCTGTGATATTGCCCCATTGATCAGAACCGCCGATTTGCAATTGGCAATTGTATTTTTCGTTCAGCACAACAAAATCGTAACCTTGCAATAAGCTGTAGGTGAATTCAGTAAAAGAAATGCCGTCGCCGTCACGGTTAATTCGTTGTTTTACTGATTCTTTGTTAATCATATTGTTAACAGAGAAGTGTTTGCCGATGTCGCGCAAGAACGCCAAGATGTCCATCTTGGCGTACCAGTCATGGTTGTTGGCCATAATAGCGGCGTTATTGCCTTCGAAACTTAAAAACGGCGAAACTTGGTTGCGGATTTTGCCAACCCAGCCTTCGATAACGTCCAGTGTATTGAGCTTGCGCTCAGCCGCTTTAAATGAGGGGTCGCCAATCATGCCGGTGGCGCCGCCAACCAGTGCGATTGGTTTGTGACCAGCTTGTTGGAAGCGCTTTAGTACCAAAATAGGTACCAAACTACCAATGTGCAGGCTGTCTGCAGTTGGGTCAAAGCCACAATACAGAGTGATGGCTTGTTCGCTCATGAGTTTGCCAAGTGCAACGGCGTCGGTTTGTTGAGCGATGAGGCCGCGCTGTTCTAGGTCTGCCAATAAATCAAATTGAGTCATTTGTTTTCCTTCTTAATCACAATAATAATGGGTATTTGCTGCAAAGCATTGTCTCTCGCTGTTGCTAGCTCAATACCCCAAAGTCTAAACGCAGTGAGCGATCACAGCGCGCGGCCAATTCAGTGTCGTGGGTTACGATCACAAAGCCAGTGCCACTCTCTCGAGCCAATTCCAGCATTAAGTCAAACACCACGCCGGCATTTTTGCGGTCCAAATTGCCGGTCGGCTCGTCAGCCAATACGCAGGCGGGCTGGGTCACCAGTGCTCGCGCAATGGCGGCGCGTTGGCGCTCGCCGCCCGAAAGTTCGCTCGGCTTGTGGTGCCCACGATGACCAAGGCCGACTTTGTCGAGCATGGCTTGCGCTTGCGCTAGGGCGGCGACCTTGTTCATTCGGCGAATAAATAGCGGCATGGCCACATTTTCGGCGGCGGTAAACTCGGGCAATAAATGATGAAACTGATATACAAATCCCAGCTGATGATTGCGCAATAGTCCGCGCTCAGTTTCATTGAGCAAAAATGGATCTTGTTCCAGTAGGCGAACTTCACCACTGGTAGGGGAGTCAAGCGCACCAAGGCAGTGTAGTAGGGTGGATTTGCCCGAGCCCGAAGCGCCAATAATCGCCACGATTTCGCCACGATTCAGTTCGAAATTTACCGCACTTAATACTGGTGTTTGCAGTTGGCCAGACAGATAGGTTTTGCTGAGGTTTTTTGCTGACAAAATTACATTACTCATAGCGTAGCGCCTCCGCTGGATTAACTCGCGATGCACGCCAGCTGGGGTAAAGCGTTGCCAATAGCGCCAATAACAATGAAATGACGCCGATGCTGATCACATCGTTGGCGATGATTTTGGATGGCAACTCGGTGATCAAATAGACATCGGCAGACAGAATCTGCGCGCCGATGATTTTTTCAATAAAGGGGACGATGGTGCCAATATTGGCGGCGACCAATACGCCACCCGCGACGCCAGCCGCAGTGCCGATAAAGCCGGAAATCGCACCATTAACTAAAAATATTTTCATAATCGAAGTCGGTGACGCGCCCAGTGTTCGCAAGATGGCAATGTCCGCTTGTTTGTCAGTCACCAGCATCACCAGGGTTGATACCAGATTAAACGCAGCGACAGCGACAATGAGCGTCAAGATAATAAACATCATGCGTTTCTCGATTTCAACGGCGCGAAAATACGTCGGGTTTTCTTGGCTCCAGTCGGCAACAATCAGCTCAGGTAAGGTGCGGTTGATTTCTCGTGCCACTTCACGGGCTTTAAATAAGTCGTCGATCTTGAGGCGTACGCCGCTGACTGCATCGCCGGTGCGATATAGTTTTTGCGCGTCGACCAGATGAATCATCGCCAAATTGGCGTCATACGGGTAGTAGTCCGCTTTAAAAAATGCCGCCGACGGTAAACTGTCGCATGCGCGGGAGTAGTCCGGCCGGCGTGACTTGCCCTTGTGGGGTGATGAGGGTGACTTTGTCGCCCACGCCCACGCCGAGCTCTTGCGCTAAGGCCCAGCCTAGCACCACATTAAATTGCCCTTGTTGCAAGGTGTCTAGCCGACCGCTAACGATTTTTGTCGGCTAACTCGCTCACTTTAGGTTCGAGCTCAGGGTTGATGCCGCGCACCAAAACCCCTTTGACTTGGCTGCCATTGGTGAATAAACCTTGCCCCATTACATAGGGTGCAGCGCCTTTGACGTGTGGATTTTGCGCACTGATTTTTGCTGCCGCATGCCAGTCTTGCAGGCTGTTTTCGGGGCTAGAGATCGTAATGTGCGAGGTCATGCCGAGCATGCGATTGCGTACTTCTTCTTGAAATCCATTCATGACCGACAAAACAATAATGAGCGCGGCAACGCCAAGGGCAATCCCGAGGATTGAAACCAAAGAAATAAACGAAATAAAGCCATTGCGCCGCTTGGCGCGGGTGTAGCGAAGGCCAATTAATAATTCATACATGCACAAGCGACCGGTTTTTTTGGTGTGGGTGGGCAGTTTACCATGTGGACGCACAATCCTCCGACAGCAAAAAGCCCGCTTTTGCGGGCTTTTTAAGGTTAAGGCAAATTATTTCTTATTTGCTGGCTTTGACTTCAGCGACTACGCCGTATGTTTCTTTGTAGGCGCGGCCGTAGTAGCTGTCGATTAGCAGTTGTTTCAATTCGCTAATCAATGGGAAGCGTGGGTTGGCACCGGTACATTGGTCATCAAACGCTTCTTCAGCAATGCGGTCAACACGAGCCATAAAGTCAGCTTCGTTAACACCCGCGTCTTTGATCGACATTGGAATGTTCAATACTTGTTTGAGTTCATCCACCCAAGCAATCAAGCTTTCCATTTTTTGGTCGTCGTTTTTGCCAGCCAGACCCAAATGCTCAGCGATATCAGCATAACGGCATTTAGCTTGTGGGCGATCGTATTGGCTAAATGCAGTTTGTTTGGTCGGAATGTCGACTGCATTGTAACGGATCACGTTGCTGATCAATAGGGCGTTGGCTAAGCCGTGCGCCAGATGGAATTCAGCGCCCAGTTTGTGCGCCATTGAGTGACAAACACCCAAGAATGCGTTGGCAAATGACATGCCGGCGATCGTTGCTGCATTGTGAACTTGTTCACGTGCTTTAGGATCGTTCGCGCCATTGATGTATGACGATGGCAGGTATTGCTTAAGTAATTTGAGCGCTTGCAGAGCATGCGGATCAGAGAACTCGTTCGCCAATACCGATACATAGGCTTCAAGTGCGTGGGTTACGGCATCAATACCACCAAAAGCAGTCAACGATTTTGGCATGTTCATCACCAAGTTTGAATCGATGATGGCCATGTTTGGTGTGAGTTCGTAATCGGCAATTGGGTATTTCATGCCAGTTACTTCATCGGTTACCACGGCAAATGGCGTTACTTCTGAACCAGTGCCCGAAGTGGTTGGAATGGCAATCAATTCAGCTTTAATGCCCATTTTTGGGAAAGTGTAGATACGTTTACGGATATCCATAAAGCGCAGCGCCAAATCTTCAAAATGAACTTCTGGGTGCTCGTACATAACCCACATGATTTTTGCGGCATCCATTGGTGAGCCGCCACCGAGCGCAATAATGACATCAGGTTTGAAGCTGTTGAGCATCGCCACGCCTTTGCGAACAACGGCCAAGGTTGGGTCGGCTTCAACTTCGTGGAATACTTCAACTTCTAAACCTTGTTGTTTTAGTACGCGGATGGTTTCATCGCACATGCCGTTATTGAACAAGAAATGGTCGGTAACGATGGCTGCGCGTTTTTTGCTGCCACCCAATTCTTTCAGTGCAATCGACAAGCTGCCACGACGGAAGTAAATGCTTTTTGGAAGTTTGTGCCACAACATATTTTCAGCTCGCTTCGCAACAGTTTTCTTGTTGAGTAAGTGTTTTGGGCCTACGTTTTCAGAGATCGAATTGCCGCCCCATGAACCACAACCCAAAGTTAGCGATGGTGCTAATTTAAAGTTGTACAAGTCACCAATACCACCTTGTGAAGAAGGCGTATTAATCAAGATACGGGCTGTTTTCATTTTGTCGCCAAAGTAGGCGATGCGTTCAGCTTGCAAATCTTGGTCGGTATAAAGTGATGAAGTGTGGCCAATGCCACCCAAAGCCACCAGTGCTTCAGCTTTAGATACCGCATCAAAGAAGTCTTTAGCGCGATACATGGCCAAAGTAGGGGAGAGCTTCTCGTGAGCGAACTCTTCTTCTTCGCCAACTGAAGTCACTTCACCGATCAATACTTTGGTGTAAACCGGTACTTTAATGCCGGCCATTTCAGCGATCTTGATTGCAGATTGACCAACGATATTGGCGTTTAGGCCGCCGTTAACCAAAATCACTTTACGAACTGCTTCGGTTTCTTTTTTGCTTAAGATGTAGCCGCCGTTTTGGTTAAAGCGCTCTTTAACTTGTTCGTAGATGCTATCCACAACGATAACTGACTGTTCTGAAGCGCAAACCACGCCATTGTCGAATGTTTTTGACATCAAGATTGAAGCAACTGCGCGTTTGATGTCGGCAGTTTCATCGATAACAACTGGGGTATTGCCTGCGCCAACACCAATAGCAGGCTTGCCAGAGCTATACGCTGCTTTAACCATGCCTGGGCCACCGGTCGCCAAGATTAAGTTCAAATCTGGGTGTTTCATTAGGTGGTTTGATAATTCAACAGTTGGTTCGTCAATCCAGCCGATGATGTCGCGCGGTGCGCCGGCAGCAATGGCTGCTTCTAGAACGATGCGTGCCGCAGCGCAAGTTGATTTGCGGGCACGTGGGTGCGGGCTAAATACGATACCGTTGCGGGTTTTCAAAGAAATCAAAGCTTTGAAAATGGCAGTTGAAGTTGGGTTGGTCGTTGGTACGATACCGCAGATAATCCCGATTGGCTCAGCAATTGTCATTGTGCCGAAAGCATCATCCACTGACAGAATGCCGCAAGTTTTTTCGTCTTTGTAAGCATTGTAGATATATTCAGAAGCAAAGTGATTCTTGATGACTTTGTCTTCAACAATGCCCATGCCCGTTTCGGCAACTGCCATTTTAGACAGTGGCAAGCGTGCATCGGCAGCGGCCAAGGCAGCAACACGGAAGATTTCATCGACTTGTTCTTGCGAATATGTGGCAAACAATTGCTGTGCTTTTTTTACCCGAGCGACCAGTGCATCAAGTTCTTGTACATTAGTAACAGTCATTAGGATCTCCGTATATTTCAGTAGGTGTTGGTGTTTCTATAAATTATGCACTGATTTTATTTACTGGGCACTAAAGCTTTGCCAGGTAAATAAGCGTAACTATAAACATTGTTGGTTGGACAAAATCGCTATAGCTGCTGTGGCATGAATTTCTATGTCGCTAGAATAAACGTCTACCGAATGACGTTGTTTGATATTTGTCATGTTTTTTACTGTGTATCTACATATGTTCGCATAATGTATATTATGTAAAGTAAAGTAGATGAAGTTCATCAAGGCCGCGCAAGCGCTGGGTTTGTTGTGTGTTTTGGTGTGTATTCCTTTGTTGGTATGTCCCATTCTATCTCGCACTCAAGTCCCCTCCTCGTGCAACTACGTGTTGAAACAATCGTCGTACCAGATTTTGCTAAGTTGATTGTATTGGTCACGCAAATATTGCGTTGAGTTCGCTCTTTGTTGTGCACGAATTCGTTCGCGCTCGGATTCGATATTTTTACAGTATGGTGAGTTACGCTTTGATTCGTTGTTGATTCGCGCAATTGCTGGTTTGTAGGGGTCGGCCGATGTGGACGTTGCATTGGTTTGGAATGCATCAGCCCTAGAATGCTGCAATTCAGATGTAGAAAGCACTTTTACTGGTGTTAGGCCGTTATCTAAACAATTACTTGCCTGATAAACGACGCGACCTTCGTCGGAGAGGCATTTCACCACTTGCGCTGAATTTGCCACTGCGGGCTGGTGGTGGTTGATTACTATCGTGCGGCTGGACGGATCTGAGTGCTGAACTTCTAGTGTTGAGTCTAGGTCTTGTGTATTTTCTGCGTAAGCATCCAAGGTTTTTCGGTTGGCGGCGATGATTTTACGGTTAGCTTCGTCGATGGCTTCGCCCTTTTGCGCTTGCTCGGCCAGATATTTGGCGTCATCACGAATAAGCTCAACCTTATTGCCGTCGATTAAGAATGTGTAATGCGGTAAAACGTCCGCGCGGTAGGCTCCCAAAAGTGCGGCGCTCAATATGCCAGCAAATACAATAATCGGCAGGATTCGATTGGGTTTGCTTGGCTCATGACCCGCTCGGTCGTCGATGTAGTTCATTGTTGGTTTGCTCGGAGATGTGCGATTAGTCATAGGCTGACACAAATGCTCGAGTATGAATACAGCAAATCGGGGCATTGTAGGGCTTTTGGGTCTGGGTGCGGCAGGTTTTGTCTTGAGCTGCTAGAATTGCGCCTCGAACAAGATCGCTCGATCTGTAGCCCTATAAAGAAAACTTGATGTCTGCTGATTTATTGCCCTCTGCGCCTTTTGTTGCGCTTAATTTGCAACGCTATCCCGTTAAACACGCCAAAGATTTGCAGGCATGGGATGCTGCAGATGCCTATTTGGCTAGTTTTATTCGTAAAGACGCTGCACTGGTTTTGCTTAATGATAGTTTTGGTGCTCTGCATGCAATGGCGATTCAATGTGGCGTTGCCGCAGTCTTGCATATTAATGATTCGTGGTGTTCACGGTATGCGATCGAAAAAAACACTCGTGCAGAATTGATTGACTATGTAGGGCAAGTAACGACTTGCGCGCTGGTCAAGTTGCCAAAATCATTGTCTATGCTTGAGGCGCAACTGCTTCAGTTAGCCAACGGGATAACGATGCCGGTTGAAGTGTATTTTTCCGGTATGCAAAAACACGTGAGCAATGGGCATTTAGCGTTAATCAAGCAGTATTGTGATGATGTTGAATATTTGCCAACACAGCGCAAAGCCAGAATGTATCGCGCTAATTTGCGACCCAGCCAGCTGCGCATACAGCCCTATAGCCAGTCAGTGCCTGAGCTTGATTTGATCTTGCAGAATGTGGCTGGGGTTTTTGCCGAGCAAAAAATAGACATCGGGTCACGATTTTTTATTGAGCACTTTTTCGCAGTTGCCAGCGGCAAAAACAGTGGCCGATGTCGGTTGCGGTAATGGCTTGTTGTCTTTGGCTTATCATCAGCGTCATCCTGATGCGGCCTTGTATTTGTATGATGAATCAAAGGCTGCTGTTGCGTCGGCACAGCTTAGTTTTGCGGCCAATTTCCCGCAGGCGGCGGTAGAGATTTTGCATCGCGATGGTTTGGTGGGTGTGGCTCAACAGTTTGATTTAATTTTGATTAATCCACCGTTTCATCAGCAAAATACCATTACCACTGATATCGCGATCAGTATGTTTACACAGGCCAAGCAATGCATGCATGCCGACAGTGAATTATGGGTGGTGGCAAATCGCCATTTGAATTATCAAGCCGATTTAAAAAAGCTATTTCGTCGAGTGAGTGTCATGGCACAAAATGCAAAGTTTGTGATTTTAAAAGTGATGCGCTAGGGGTTGGTGTTGCGGGTGGTAATTTTTTAGTTAAAGCCAATCTAAGCTCGTCACCTATTGTCTGAATGTGCGTTCTGCAGGATAATAGAGCGCCATAAATTCGCGACATGTCACACTATGAAGCACCCTGGCGATCAGCATACGCTTGAACTACCTGAAATCCCCTTGTTAAAAAAAACGCGGTCGCCCAGCAATTCATGGCAAGCCGATGAGTGCCGCTGAGCGCAAGCGCCGCTCGCGTTCAATGCAAGTTGGCCGCGCGACGCGCGACCACAACCAACGATTACCCAAAGCGCTCTCAGTCGAGATTGATGCCAGCTTGCATCAGCGCCTAAAGCGGTATTGCGAAGCCAATGGCATGACGCAGATTGAAACCTTAGAGCAATTAATTCAGACTTTGCCAGAGGTTTAGTCGGCTATTCGAACGAGCGCTGGACAGGCTTGTTCGATCTCTTCGGGCAAATTCAAGGTGCGAATTTGCTGAAATAAAACTTCGGCCTCAGGGTAGTGTTTACGTAAGTAGTTGAGCCACTGCTTTACCCTGCCCGCCTGATATTTTGGATAGCAATGCGTTAAAACTTGCTGCCAGAAAATCAAAAACAAAGGCTGCAACTCACTCCAGCTTAAGGTGCGCCCAAGTTTTGCCTCCAAAGCCAAGCCCGGATTGGCGACGATACCTCGCCCCAGCATGATGTCGTCACAGCCTGAGATCTGTTGGCAGCGTTTAAAGTCTTCTAAAGTCCAGATTTCGCCATTTGCTACGACAGGAATGGTGATGTTTGATTTAATCTCTGCAATCCATTCCCAGTAAGCCGGCGGTTTATAGCCATCGGTTTTTGTTCGCGCATGAACCACGACCTCGGCGGCACCGGCGTTGGCAATGGCTTGGGCGCAATCAATCGCTTGAGAGGTATCTTCATAACCAAGGCGCATTTTGGCGGTTACGGGGATATGCCCCGGCGTGGCTTGGCGAACCGCGCTAACAATCTGATAAATAACCTCTGGTTCTTTGAGTAAAATCGCCCCGCCACGATGGCGATTGACGGTTTTGGCGGGGCAGCCAAAATTTAAATCAATACCGTGCGGATTGAGCTCAGCCAGTTTGGCTGCGTTTTCCGCCAGGCATTGCGCGTCAGAGCCTAATAGTTGTACGCGAACCGGTACGCCACTGTTGGTGTGACTCTGGTTATTGAGTTCGGGGGCAATTCTTTGGAAAGTGCGGTACGGTAATACACTGCCACTGACACGGACAAATTCAGTGACGCACAAATCGATTCCGCCTGCGCGCGTTAATACGTCGCGCAACACGCAATCGAGCAACCCTTCCATGGGGCTAATAAAATCCGCACGGCAAACTCAAGCAATAAAATAAAGCGCCATTGTAATCGACTGTGCGCCGCTTGTATGGCTAAGTTATATGCCCTTTCTTGCTTGACAGCAGAACGAACGTTCAATACGCTATAGAGATATAATTGATACTACGAGGTGCGCGATGGCCAACCCCAATCGTGATGCAGAATATCTAGGCAAGCTGCAAGACTACTACGCTGATTATCGCAATATTCCATCGTATTCAGCCATTGGCGAGCTACTCGGCATGGCTTCAAAATCGGCGGTGTCGGCCCTAGTTAAGCGCCTGACTTTGGCGGGTTTTATTGAAGTGACGCCGGATAAGCGCCTGGCACCAACAAAGCGATTTTTTGAGCGTGAATTGGCCGATTTTAATCTACCGGCGGGTTTGCCTGCAGCGGCCAATGATGCGATGAGCGAAGCCATCTCGCTGGATGAATTTTTGATGCCACGACCCGCATCGTCGATTTTGGTAAAAATCAAAGGCGACTCGATGATGGAGGCGGGTATTTTTGATGGTGATATTGCCGTTGTCGAAAAACGCCATGCCGCCTTGGTTGGTGATATTGTCGTGGCGATTGTGGATAATGAATACACGCTTAAAGAGCTGGGTAAGGATAAGACGGGATACTTTTTGATTCCGCACAATAGCGACTACAGCATTATCCGCCCAGAGGCGAGTTTGGAAATATTTGGCGTTATGGTGGGTTTGGTGCGTAAGTACCGATAAAATGCAGTTGATTATTGCCAGCGGCAATGGCCGTTAAACGATTTATGGATGCAAAGCGATGAGTGAAGTCGAGTTTTCGCCGCTAGGAAAAACGAGCGAATATATTACAGAGTATGACCCTAGTTTATTGTTCCCAATTGCTCGTGAGCAAAAGCGGCTAGAAATTGGGATTAATGAAAACCTGCCTTTTTTTGGTGTGGATATCTGGAATGCCTATGAGCTTTCTTGGCTGAATGCCAAGGGTAAGCCGCAGGTGGCGATTGCGAGTTTTCATATCCCAGCAAATAGCCCAAACATTATTGAATCCAAGTCGTTTAAATTATATTTAAATAGCTTTAATCAGACTAAAGTCGATGGTTTTACTCAGCTGAGCGAGTTGTTGCAACAAGATATTTCAGCTGGCGTTGGCGCGCCGGTTCAAGTGAAGTTAACTGAGCCCGCTTTATTTGCACAGCAACAAATGGCCGAACTCAGCGGTTACAATATTGATAACTTGGATCTGGATGTTGATCTTTATTCGCCTCAATCCGGTATTTTGCGCTGTGAAAATACCGAAGCGACCACGACTGAAACACTGACTTCGGATTTGTTGAAATCTAACTGCTTGGTGACTGGTCAGCCCGATTGGGCGAGTGTGCAAATTCAATACACCGGCAAGGCGATTAATCGTGAAAGTTTATTGCGCTACTTGATTTCGTTTCGCAACCACAATGAATTTCACGAACAATGTGTTGAACGGATCTTTGTTGATATTATGCGCGACTGTGCGCCGCTCAAATTGGCGGTTTATGCGCGTTATACCCGTCGCGGTGGTTTGGATATCAATCCTTTCCGCACAAATTTTAATGCCGCTCAACCTTCTAATGCGAGAACGGCGCGTCAATAAGGAAAAATTATGCTTGAGACCATTACTTTAGCTGGCGGCTGCTTTTGGTGTTTGGAGGCGGTATTTCAACGTGTACGCGGTGTTGAGTCGGTGGTTTCAGGTTATATGGGTGGGTATGTTGATCAACCCCAGTACGAGCAAGTCTGTCAGGGCAATACTGGGCATGCCGAGGTGGTGCAGATTGAGTTCGACAATGCTGTAGTTAGTGTATCCGACTTGCTTGATATTTTCTTTGCAATTCATAATCCACGCACCCTCAATCGACAAGGGCATGATGTGGGAACACAGTATCGCTCGGCTGTTTTTGCCAGTAGCGCCGAGCAGCTGGCCGTGACTAAAAACAAAATCAATGCACTGGCACAGCAAGACCAAGGCCCGATCGTGACCGAGCTAGAAATGGCGACTCATTTTTTGGCCCGCAGAAGTCATTCACCACAATTACTATCGTTCAAATTCAAATCAACCCTATTGCGTGGCAGTTGTTGAACCTAAGCTTAAGAAGTTGATGCTCGATTTTGCAGAAAAAATACGCTAAGCCTTGTTTTTGCTGTATCTAGCGTGGCGCAGGGAGCGTGCAAGAGGTTATAATTGCCGTCTTCCCTAACTGCCAAAGAGCCGCGCAATGTCGCCGCGACTAAATTTACTTCAGCCCTACCCTTTCCAGAAACTGCGTCAGCTTTTTGCTACGCTGACGCCGAACAAAGATTTAAAGCCGATTAATTTGTCGATTGGTGAGCCCAAGCATGCTGCCCCCGAGCTCATCAAAGCCGCTTTGCTCAATAATTTATATCAGGTCTATCAAGTTACCCTGCCACGTTAGGTTCGGACGACTTGCGAGCCAGTATTAGTGAATGGCTTGCACGTCGTTACAATATACCGGCTCTTGATATAAACACTGAAATATTGCCAGTTAATGGCAGTCGCGAAGCGCTATTTGCTTTCGTTCAGGCGGCTATTGATCCAACTCGCGATCGTCCGGTGGTGCTATCCCCTAATCCGTTTTATCAAATTTATGAAGGCGCGGCATTGTTGGCCGGCGCCGAGCCTTGGTTCGTCAATTGCACCGCATCGCAGCGTTTTCAGCCTGATTGGGATAGCCTGCCCCAGGCCGTTTGGGAAAGAGTGCAAGTGGTTTTTGCCTGCTCGCCGGGCAATCCGACTGGTGCAGTGGCCTCGCTGGATGATTGGCGGCGTTTGTTTGCGCTGTCCGACCAGTACGGCTTTGTGATTGCATCCGATGAATGCTATTCGGAAATCTATTTTGGTGACAATAAGCCATTAGGCGGGCTTGAGGCGGCTCGTTTGCTGGGGCGTGATTATACGCGTCTGGTGGTTTTTTCATCATTATCAAAGCGATCGAATGTGCCGGGGATGCGCTCAGGTTTTGTTGCGGGAGACGCGCAGATTTTGGCGCAATTTTTGCTGTATCGTACCTATCACGGTTGCGCTATGAGCCCAATGGTGATGGCAGCCAGTGCGGCCGCGTGGCGTGATGAGGCGCACGTAGTTGAAAACCGTAAATTATATGCCGAGAAATTTGCTGCGGTGACCCATGTGTTGCAAGAAGTGCTGGAGGTTACGCTGCCTGATGCGGCCTTTTATCTTTGGGCTAAGGTACCGATGGATGATGAGCAATTTACGCGGGAGCTATTCGAGCAACAACACGTGACTGTTTTGCCTGGCTCTTACTTGGCGCGTGAAGCTCACGGTGTGAATCCAGGGCTGGGTTATGTCCGCATTGCATTGGTTGCTCCGCTTGACGAATGTGTTGCTGCCGCCGAACGAATTGTGCATTACTGCAAGACATTAAGTCATAAACAACGTTAATGCTTGTGCCCTGTTTTTAGGGCTGACATTCAAATGAGCCATCAAGGCTAGTTTGAATGTCGATGTGACTATTGAATTTCTATTGATCTGCCAACCCGAGGACTAATTAAAATGAATCATTTGCAAGCCATTATTGAAACTGCATTCGAAAACCGTGCAGACATTACGCCAAGCAACGTCTCAGCCGATTTACGCGTGGCGGTGAACGAAGTGATTGCCGCTTTGGATCAAGGTCAATTGCGCGTGGCCGAAAAAATTGATGGCAACTGGCTAACTCATCAATGGATTAAAAAGGCAGTATTGCTGTCATTTCGTATCAACGACAATGTGGTGCTAGATGGCGGTTGCACGCAGTTTTTTGATAAAGTGCCAAGCAAGTTTGCGGATTACACTGAAGAAGATTTTCGCGCTGGCGGTTTCCGTGTCGTGCCAAATGCAATTGCTCGTAAGGGCGCTTACATTGGCAAAAATGTCGTATTGATGCCCTCTTACGTCAATATCGGCGCTTTTGTTGACGAAGGCACTATGGTGGATACATGGGCAACCGTGGGTTCATGCGCACAGATTGGTAAAAACGTACATCTTTCTGGTGGTGTTGGTATTGGTGGTGTGCTTGAGCCATTGCAAGCCGGTCCAACCATTATCGAAGACAATTGCTTTATCGGTGCTCGTTCCGAGGTGGTTGAAGGCGTGATCGTTGAAGAAGGTTCGGTCATCTCAATGGGCGTTTATATTGGGCAATCAACGCGCATTTATGATCGTGAAACGGGTGAAGTCACTTATGGCCGTATTCCTGCAGGATCTGTGGTTGTTTCTGGTAATTTGCCGTCTGCTGATGGTAAATACAGCTTGTATTGCGCGGTGATCGTGAAGAAAGTGGATGCAAAAACACGTTCAAAAGTGGGTATTAACGAGTTGTTGCGTGGAATTTAAGGCGACTTGTCATCAATGACATCAAACCCCGAGTTGGCGTTGCTGCTCGGGGTTTTTGTTGTGTGGATAGATGCCGGGATAAATAGTTTGCAGTGCCCAGTTAAGGGGGGGTAAATTACAGGACCACATCACGAGCTACGCCGTAGCGACGCAAAATTCTACGCAACTGATCTAGCGCTTCGATTTGGATTTGTCGTACTCGCTCTCGCGTTAAGTTAAGATTGGCGGCCAAATCTTCTAAAGTACAGATTTCGTAACCATTTAGTCCGTAGCGCCGCTCGATGACCATGCGCTGCTTGTCATTAAGCTGTTTTAACCATTCTTTAACATAACGCTCAACTTCGGCATTTTGTAAAATGGCTTCTGGGCCATCGTGCTGCTCATCAGGGATCGACTCGCCGATCGATAGCATCGGGTCAATATCGAGCGGTGCATCTAATGAAGCGACACGCTCATTCAGACTCATTACACGACGAACTTCTTCTACATCTTTGCCGACCAAGTGGGCAATGTCTTCAATTGCGGGTTCGTGCCCCAAGCTGGCTTCTAAGTGTCGCTGCGCACGTAGGTAAACATTCAACTCTTTAATGACATGCACTGGCAGTCGAATCGTGCGAGATTGATTCATGATCGAGCGCTCAATACTTTGGCGAATCCACCATGTGGCGTAGGTCGAAAAGCGAAAACCACGCTCAGGATCGAACTTCTCTAAGGCATGCATCAGGCCAATATTGCCCTCTTCGATCAAATCGAGCAAAGTCATACCGCGATTGATATAGTGTTTAGCGATATTCACCACTAGGCGCAAATTGTGCTCAATCATTTTCTGTCGCGCAGAAAAGTCGCCCTGCACCACGCGTCGAGATAGCGCGCGCTCCTCGTCAGGGGTGAGCAATTTACTTTGCCCGATCTCATTGAGGTAAATTTGCGTTACATCGCCGGTGCTCTCGGCGGTGTAACGGTCGGTTTCTTCTTTGGCTTCGGTATCGACTTCAGCATCATCCGCATCTGCCTCAATGAGTTCATCATCTTCGTCAGCAAGATCTTCTTCTAAAATATCGATTTGATCGCTCATACAGCCTCTAATTCAACTTGATGTAGTTGCTCGGATCGACCGGCTTACCAAACTTGCGTAATTCGAAGTGCAGCTTGACCTGATCGCTATCGCTATTCCCCATTTCGGCGATTTTTTCGCCTTTTTTTACTAAATCATTTTCTTTAACGAGCAGTTTGCTGTTGTGCGCATAAGCGGATAAAAAGCCATCGCTGTGTTGAATGATGAGCATTTTTCCGTACCCTTTCAATCCGGACCCAGCGTAAACAACCTTACCACTGCCTGACGCAACTATAGATTGCCCCATTTGTCCTTTGATATCAATGCCTTTACTTTCAGCAGAGAAAGTAGAGCTCACCTTTCCTGCTGTTGGTGGGGTCCAAATTGTGGCAGTGGTGTTACTGTCTGCCGAATTTAAGTCCACTGTAGCGCCTGATTTCTCTACGTTTGCTGTCTTAGTGGCCGATGCTGGTGCGCTGGCTGGTTTGCTGATCGTCGCTTTGCTCGGGCTGGAAATATTTTGTTGTTTGGCAACAACAGCTTGCCCTTCGGCACGCAGCGCAATGCTACTTGCTGTTTGGTTGGAATATGGCTCTTTTATGGCCCGAGGATATTGCTGAGTGCTGGCTGGTTTACTTGGGGGCGCACTGACTGCTTCATCGGAAACCAAGGGTCTTATTTCAACACCGGACGTGGCGATGGTCGAATTGGCAGGGCCAAGACGTAATACTTGGCCAATTCTTAGGCCATTTACATCTTCAATTTGATTCCAAGCGACCAGATCTTTGTAAGCAACGCCATTTTCAAGCGCAATACGATAAAGTCCGTCACCCGCTTTAACTGTGTAGGTATTGGTCGCGGGTTGGCTAGTAGGTGCGGCAGGCACGGCGGCTGCAACTGGTGCATTGCTGCGATCAACAATCGGTGCTGGGGTGTTGGGCGTACTGGAGCAGGCGCATAAGACGAGGGTTGAACAAATGGCGCTGTAACGAATAGCACTCACGCGCGTTCTCCTTTTATTTGAGTAAAGTCGGATGATGAATTACGAAATGCCCGGTAGCAATGGGACAAATTTTACTTTTTCCAGCCGGGTTTCAGTAAAACCTTCGTCGAGTCGCTCAATCATTCTTAATTCTTGATCGGCATCGCCAACAGGAAAGACCAAACGACCACCAATATTGAGTTGGTCCATAAGGTGCTCTGGCACAATGGGCGCTGCAGCAGTAATAATAATGGCGTCAAATGGTGCAAGTTCGGGCAAGCCTTTACTGCCATCAGCATGACGCAATCGAGCATTATGCACACCCAGCGTATTAAGTCGATCCCGAGTATTACGCACTAAGCCAGCAATCCGCTCAATGGTATGCACTGTTTTGAAAACCTTAGCCAGAATCGCCGTTTGATAACCGCACCCCGTGCCGATTTCTAAAACTTTATTGTGTTTAGGTACGGCATAGAGCAGCTCTGACATTCTGGCGACGATATAGGGCTGAGAAATCGTTTGCGCAAAGCCAATCGGCAATGAAAAGTCATCGTAGGCCTTGTGCGCAAGGGCTTCATCGACAAAAGCATGCCTTGGGATTTGCCCCATGATGGTGAGGATGTTTTCGTTCGAGATGCCCTGTGCACGCAGCCGCTCTATCATTCTGGTTCGTGTGCGAACGGAGGTCATGCCACTACCTTGCTGCAGCATTATGAATTTACCCACTGAGTCATAAAATCAATTTGTTGATGTGCTGTTAAATCAATAGAAAGCGGTGTGATCGATACGTAGCCATTGGCAATGGCGTCAAAATCGGTGCCACTACTGGCGTCAGCAACTTTACCAATAGGGCCCACCCACCAGATTGGCTCGCCGCGCGGATTTTCATCACGAATGACAGGGGCTGACTTGTGACGTCGCCCCAGTCGAGTGATTTTGGTGCCAGACAATGACTCGTAGGCGATATCGGGTACGTTCACGTTGAGTAGTATGGCGCCACGAAATGGATTTCGAATAAAGCGCTGTACTAAATCATTTGCCACTTGCGCTGCCGTTTCAAAGTGCACTGGATTGTGCGAAGCCAATGAAATTGCAATTGCAGGTATTCCCAGTAAATAACCTTCCGTTGCGGCGGCCACCGTACCGGAATAAATCGTGTCGTCGCCCATATTTGGGCCGTGATTAATCCCAGCTACCACCATATCAGGTAAGTCAGGCATTAAGCCCGTTGCGGCCAAGTGCACGCAATCGGTCGGTGTGCCATTGACGTAAAAAAAGCCAGATGCAGACTGATTGACAGAAAGAGGTCGATCCAGCGTGAGAGAGTTGCTTGAGCCACTTCGATCACGCTCAGGTGCGCACACAAAAGTATCACCTAGCCCGCCTAAGGACATCGCTAAGGCGGCTAATCCCGGTGAAAAATAACCGTCATCATTGCTGATTAAAAAACGCATATTTGATGCCCTTTGGCTGGGAATTTTAATTGCTGTTCATGGTACGAAAAAACATCGACTTGATTACGGCGCTCGGCTTGATCTGGCACCGATTCCCGCTAGTACAATCATCAGCATGGCGACGATAGCCAGCGAAGTTGGCGCATCCGCCCAGACTATCCAGCTGAGTAAGGTAGAAAACAATACTGTTAAATACGACAAGCTGACAATAACCAGAGAACGACCTTTGCGGTAGGCTCGCGTCATAGCCAACTGCGCTACCGTGGCACAGCTGCCCATGCCAAGCACAATCCATGCATCATACAAGCTCGGCCGAAGTAAGGGCTCGGCTTGCAGTAGCATAAAAAGCGCCGCGCCCAATGTCGAAATCAACGAAAAGTAAAATACAGTTCGCCATTCTGGCTCGCCATACTTGCCTAATTCGCTGACATTCATATAGGCCACGCTCGCCAATAGGCCGGATAATAAGCCCATTACACCGCCTAACCATTGCTCGGCTGCAAACGTGGGTTGCAATAAGGTGACGACGCCTAAAAAGCCCAATGCAATACTGCCCAATAATTGCCATTGAGGCCATTTCTTTTGTCGAACGATGGTAATTAATACAAAAAATAGCGGAGAAGTGTAATTGAGTGTCACCGCCATGGGTAGAGTGAGCTGACTAATCGCATAAAAATACAGCATCAATGCGATAAACCCAGCCATGCTGCGTGAAAGGTGCATTTTAAAAATGGGGTAGCTGACTTTGAGCGTTTTACCCTGCGGCAAAATCATTGCCGCAATAAAAATCAACCCTGCTGCGCAGCGATAAAAGACCAATTCTGCCGTACTAAAATCCGTTGAGCCAAGCTTAACGAAGACCCCCATAACGGCAAACGAGAGGCTGGCCAGTATCATCCAAAAAGACCCAGATTCACGGCAGTATGCAATTATTTGCTTCATTAAATCCTTAGGTATATCAATGTGAGCTATGATTTTAAAAGGCTAGCAAAGTATACAGTAGCTTAAATCAAAAAACTGTTGAATAAAAACAAAGGCCGCCGAAGCAGCCTTGGTGTTATTCAATGTCGTGAGTAGGAATGTATCCAGCGAGTTCTCGCCTTAAAAACTGATGAAAATGCCGCATGCCATCTTCCATCGGGCTTTGGTACGGTCCGACTTCATTTCGACCCTCGGCATATAGTGCCTGTCGCCCAGCTTCCATTCGATTAATGATTTCTACGTCTTCGACTGCGGTCTCTGCGTAAGCGGCCTGCTCTGCTGCAATAAATTCAGGCTCAAAATACGCGATGTCTTCTGGATAATAAAATTCGACTACATTTTTATAGCTGCGTGGCCCCGTGGGGATGATGGTCGAAATCACTAGTGTATGCGGATACCATTCAACCGTAATATTGGGGTAATAAGTCAGCCAAATTGCACCATATTTTGGTGTTTTGTCTTCAGAATACCGTTTAACTTGGTGATGCCAATCTTGGTACACCTTAGAGCCGGGCCGAGCCAAGTCATGATGGACGCCAACGGTTTGCACTGATATACCAGTCGCCAAACTCCCACTGGAGTTGATTGCAATCAACAAAACGCCCCAAGCCGGGGTGAAACGGCACAACGTGATAGTCTTCGAGATAGACTTCGATGAAAGTTTTCCAATTGCCTTGGTATTCATCAATAGTCACGCTATGAAAAACATACTGTGAAAAATCTAAGTCTTCACGCACACCCAAGTTTTTTAGGTCGCGTTCAATATCCCGTCCAGATTCAAACAGCATGCCATTCCAAGATTGCAGCTCAGTTTCAGGCAAATGCAAGCATGGTTTTTCGCTAAAGTGGGGTGCACCTAATAATTTACCGTGCTGATCATAAGTCCAGCGATGCAAAGGGCAAACTGTATGTGCTGCATTGCCGCGACCTTCCAGCATGGTGGCTTGGCGATGACGGCAAATATTGGAAAACAGCTTGACGCCCTCATCGGTGCGTTTTAGATAGCGCGCGCCTTGACTCGACTCAAGAACGTGGTAATCACCTGCCGCAGGGACCATGAGTTCATGGCCGATATAGCGTGGACCTTGATTGAAAAGTTGTTTGATTTCTTGCTGATAGAGTGCGTCGTCAAAATAGGCCGCCACTGGTAGTGGTGTCGTTAAATCAAGTGCTGAACTTGATTCTTGTGGCGCAGTTACTGTAGCCAGATTGGACATGTCCAATACCCCCTGGGCTAGAAGGTCTTGCCACTTTGTTCGCCAATATTACCGACGCCCGATGGGTGGGCAAGCCATCAAATGAGAAAAATCAAACCCATGAGTTTGATGCGAAAAAAGGCGCTAATTTTGCCCGATATTCAGGTCTCAGGCAAGAAAAAATCAGTGTGCAATGAAGCGCTTAGCAAAAAAAAGACCCGCAATGCGGGTCTTTTGGCGTAAGCGTCAATTAAACGTTAACTTGATCCGCTTCAGCTTGATACGACTCGATTTGATTGAAGTTGAGGTATTTATAAACTTCAGCGGATTTTGGCGCCAAAATAGCAACGTCCGCCATATATTCAGCCACGGTTGGAATGCGACCCAAGCGTGATGCAATCGCTGCCAATTCGGCAGAAGATAAAAACACATTGGTGTTTTTGCCTAAGCGATTTGGGAAGTTACGTGTTGAAGTTGAAACTACCGTTGCACCCTCACGTACCTGCGCCTGATTGCCCATGCACAATGAGCAGCCTGGCATTTCGGTGCGCGCGCCTGCCGCGCCAAATGTGCCGTAGTAGCCTTCTTCGGTCAGTTGCTCGGCATCCATTTTGGTTGGTGGTGCAATCCACAACTTGGTTGGCAAATCGCGCTTGCCTTCCAGTAATTTACCCGCCGCACGGAAGTGACCGATATTGGTCATGCAAGAGCCGATAAACACTTCATCAATCTTAGTGCCGGCCACTTCAGACAAGATTTTCACATCATCAGGGTCATTCGGGCAGGCCAAGATTGGCTCTTTCACGTCGGCCAGATCAATCTCGATGACCGCAGCATATTCAGCATCCGCATCGGGCTCGATCAGGCTTGGGTTAGCCAACCAGCTTTCCATGCTGGCTACACGGCGCGCCAAGGTTTTAGCGTCGCCATAACCGTTAGCGATCATCGATTTAAGTAACACGATGTTCGATTTGAGGTATTCAGCAATTGGCTCTTCGTTTAGGCGAACCGAACAACCTGCGGCTGAGCGCTCTGCTGAGGCGTCCGTCAATTCAAATGCTTGCTCAACCTTAAGATTTGGCAAACCTTCAATTTCAAGAATACGACCCGAGAAAATATTTTTCTTGCCCGCTTTCGCTACGGTCAACAAACCCGCTTTGATGGCGTACAAAGGAATTGCATTCACCAAATCACGCAAGGTAATACCCGGTTGCAATTCACCTTTAAAGCGAACCAGTACTGATTCCGGCATATCCAATGGCATAACGCCAGTTGCTGCCGCAAACGCCACCAAGCCTGAGCCTGCTGGGAATGAAATACCGATTGGGAAACGGGTATGTGAGTCGCCGCCGGTGCCGACGGTATCTGGCAACAACATCCGGTTTAGCCATGAGTGAATCACGCCATCGCCTGGGCGCAATGAAACGCCGCCACGATTGCGAATAAACTCTGGCAAGGTGTGGTGCGTTTTAACGTCAACAGGCTTTGGATAAGCCGCGGTATGACAGAACGATTGCATCACTAAATCTGCCGAGAAACCCAGACATGCCAAGTCTTTTAGCTCGTCACGTGTCATGGGTCCGGTGGTATCTTGCGAGCCAACCGAAGTCATTTTTGGTTCGCAGTACGTGCCTGGACGAACGCCCTTGCCTTCTGGTAAACCACAGGCGCGGCCGACCATTTTTTGCGCTTGCGTAAAGCCTTTGTTGGATGCAGCTGGATCTTGCGGTAGACGGAAAATCGTTGACGCTGGCAAGCCCAATGCTTCACGCGCTTTTGACGTTAAGCCACGACCAATAATCAAGTTAATCCGGCCGCCGGCGCGAACTTCATCGAGTAATACATCGGTTTTTAGCGCGAAGGTAGTGATCACTTGATCGTCTTTTTCGACTTTACCTTCAAATGGGTAAATCGTGATCACGTCGCCCATATTCAAATTCGTGACGTCGAATTCGATCGGCAATGCACCGGCATCTTCCATGGTATTGAAAAAAATCGGTGCAATTTTACCGCCGATGCAATAGCCGCCAAAACGTTTGTTTGGTACGAATGGAATGTCTTCACCTGTCCACCACAATACCGAGTTTGTCGCTGATTTGCGGCTTGAGCCCGTGCCGACAACGTCGCCCACGTAGGCAATTGGGTGGCCTTTTTGTTGCAAAGCAACGATTTGTTTCATTGGACCAACTGCGCCTGGCACATCTGGGTTGATGCCTTCGCGCGGGTTTTTCAACATGGCCAGTGCGTGCAATGGAATATCAGGGCGCGACCAAGCATCTGGTGCTGGCGACAAATCATCGGTATTGGTTTCGCCGGTAACTTTAAATACCGTCAGTGTCACTTTGGCAGGTACTTCTGGACGGCTAGTGAACCATTCGGCATCCGCCCATGATTGCAATACAGATTTAGCGTTGGCATTGCCTGCGTCGGCGAGTTCTTTAACATCATGGAAGTAGTCAAACATCAACAAGGTGTTTTTTTAAACCCGCGGCGGCGATTTCACCTACTTCGGCATCACCCAACAAATCAATTTGTGGCTTGATATTAAAACCACCCAGCATGGTGCCGAGTAATTCAGTGGCCTTGGCGCGAGAAATCAAAGCACAACTTTCGCGGCCTTGTGCCACGGCAGCCAAAAATGCCGCTTTTACTTTTGCCGCATCATCTACGCCAGCTGGAACGCGGTGCGTAATTAAATCAAGCAAAAAGGCTTCTTCACCTGCAGGTGGATTTTGCAGCAAAGCAATTAAATCGACGGTTTGCTGAACAGACAGTGGCAATGGAGCGATGCCTTGCGCGGCACGCTCAGCGACATGTTGACGGTAGGCTACTAGCACGGCGATACCTTTTTTTGAATTTTAAGGGGGAGTAAAACTTGATCAAAAACAAATCCAGCTCATTTTACCTGTAGAGCAGCACGCTGTGAACTGATCAGTAGCCGAATTTCACCGACTACATTTACACCTAAGCATTGGTCGGCTGATGATTGTTTGTAGCTGAATGAAAAATTTAAGTAACACTCTGAGTGGAATCAAATAGATAGCATGTGAGTTTAGTGCAATATTGACTCTACCAATGTCAGCTTATATGTGGGGTATATATAGCCATACTCTGTATATTAAGCGCCACATGCATATACCTAGCAAATATGCTTTTACCGATTAACTGCGGTCAGCTAAACGGCGATCAATCAGAAAGTCGCTTATTTAAATCTTACTGACCGCAATTACTCATGCCTCGGGATATTCCCCAATAAATCGATTTCTCATCCAGAAAGAAACACCTTCCGCGCAATTTTGTCCGCTTTAAGTCAATGATTGCGCCTGCCGCGTCTTGGCTCACTCGGTTTCAACGGCAATACTAGCACTGGCGCCGCCTCACCTTCAAGGCGAACTTGCTCAATATTGACAAACTGACGGGAAATTTTTTCACTGGTAATGCTCACTTCCAGTGCGTCTTCATGGGCTTGGCGAATATGCGTGGCTAAGTTTTTCATTCGTTTATCAAAGCGCCCAAATTCTTGCCCTAGCTTGCCAAGTGCCTCTTTAATAATGTGCACTTGTTTGCGTGTTTCAACGTCTTTAATCACCGCGCGCGCCGTATTAAGCACTGCCATGAGCGTGGTTGGCGACACAATCCATACGCGGCGTTTCATGGCGTACTCGACTAATTCTGGGTGATAAGCGTGAATTTCAGCAAACACGGCTTCTGCCGGTATAAACATCACCGCGCCGTCTGCGGTCACATTTGGAATGATGTATTTATTAGCAATGTCATCCACGTGTTTTTTAACGTCAGCTTTAAAAAATCGAGTTGCAGTTAACTTATCCATGTCGCTGCCAAACATCCGATGATAGTTTTCTAGTGGAAATTTCGAATCCACCGCAATGGTTCCGGTCGGCTCGGGCAGTTTAAGTAGGCAATCGACTCGAACGCCGCTCGGCAGCGTGGCTTGCAGCTCATAGGTTTGTGCTGGCAGCACATTACTCACCAAATGATCTAGTTGCACTTCACCAAAAGCACCGCGCGAACGTTTATCCCCTAGCAGCTCTTGCAAGCTGACCACATTGGAGGTCAAACCGTCGATTTTCTTTTGCGCTTCATCAATCGTGGCCAGGCGCGCCATCACATTGGCAAAGGTTTCATTGGTTTTTTTAAAGCCTTCATCCAGGCGCTCGGTGACCTTGCCAGAAATTTCAGCCAAGCGTAAATCGGTCGCCTTGGTGAGTTCTCCTACGCTGGCGGTCAGTGTTTGGGAGGATTGCAGCAGAGCCGCCTGTATCTGTTCCATTTCGCGTTTGGATTGTTCTGCCAGCATGGTGGAGAGTTTGAGCAGCATATCTTCGCGTAAAGCATCTTGCTTACCTTGCAGTGCTGCCGAAATATCACTGAGTTGCTTGAGCATTTGTTCGCGAGAGTCGCCAAGGCTGGCGACTAAGGTCAGTCGCAAGGTCGATAGCGCTTCGCTTTGCATCGTTTGCATTCGCACTATGGTTTCGCGGCTTTCTTTCATTTCATGATTGACGCCATGACGCAAACGCTCAAATGATTCACTCATACTGTCACGTAAGCGCTCGCTAGTACGATTGACCGTTTCATTGAGTATGCTGCCATGCTGAATTAACCCCTGCTGCATGGATTCGGTTTGCTTACTCATGCCTTGGTGCAAATCATTGAGCATCTCACGATGCTTATTCTCTAAATCTTGCGTTAAGGTATCGAGTACCTCACGCTGAGTGCTTGCCAATTGATGTAAGCGACTCACCACCAAGATGCCCGCTAATAAAACCACAAGGGTTGTTACTCCAAACAGCAGTTCTAGCATAATGTGGCGCATCCCAATCCAAGAAAACGACGATTGTAGGCTAAGGCATACGATGCGACTATAATTTGCCAATGCGAAAAATATTAATCTCAAGCTTTGCGCTATTTTCAAGCCTGCTAACGCCGCTATTTGCTGCGCCGACGTCGCAAGATTTGAAAGTCATTACTCAAGAAGTCAATCAATGGCTCAGTGCTGAATTAGCCAATAGCCCAGGCACTGCATCGTTTGAGGTGCGCCCAGTGGATGCGCGCCTTAAATTAACAGCCTGTGCCCGCCGCGAGATTAGCCTACCCGCAGGCTATCGCTTAGTGGGCAATACCATGTTGCGGGTTAAATGTGTTGATGGCGCCAATTGGAGCTTTAATTTACCGACCAAAATTAGTATTGCCGTCAACTATGCGGTTGCAGCTCGACCTTTAGCGGCCAATCAAATTCTGGATGTCGGTGACATTGCCATGCAGCAAGGTGATCTTGCTATGTTACCTGGTTCGGTCTTTTTAGATCCGACCCCCATTTTAGGGCGAACGCTGAATAGTCCGGTTTCGGCAGGGCAAGCTTTGCGGCAAGAGCAATTGCGCGCCTCGATGGCCATTTTGCAAAATCAAAAAGTAAAAATCATTTATCGGCAAGACGGTATTGAGATCACTAACGAGGGTATTGCCATGAATGCGGCAGCCGAAGGGCAACCGGTACGGGTACGTATCGATAAAAACAAAATCATTAGTGGTACAGCGCAGCAAGGTGCGATTGTGATGATGGGGCAGTAAGTTAAGGGTTGTTGACGTTGGCTTTTTTGCCGTGTAAATGCTGCAGACACGCCGAACGTCAAAAGCGCCCGAAGGTTATTCTGACAATTTTCACGCTAGGCGTTAGAATCTTAGGTTTTATGATTTGCCGCTCAGCGCGGCGACGATACGCTCAATGCATGTATTACGCGGCACACCGCACACCCCACTTCCTCGTTCTGCACTCACGATTGGCAATTTTGATGGCCTGCATTGTGGACATAGTGCCATGCTGGCGCGGCTAAAAGCCGAAGCGAAAGCGCGTCATCTGGTGAGTGTAGTCATGACGTTTGAGCCGCATCCACGCGAGCTTTTTACGCCTGATTCGGCTCCGGCTCGTTTAACCAGTTTGCGCGAAAAGATCGAGTTGCTGCGCGAAGCGGGTATTGATTACCTGATTGTGCAGCACTTTAATCGCAGCTTTGCCAGCATTGATGCCCTCACCTTTCGTGATCATATCGTTGCTCAGCAATTGAATGCGCAATTGGTTTTAGTGGGGGACGATTTTCAATTTGGCGCTAAGCGCAGTGGCGACTTTAATTTACTCGCGGCATCGAGCGATTTTGAAACATATAGCTTGCCTACGCTCAAGCAAAATGGTGAACGCGTTTCATCAACCGCAGTGCGTTTGGCGCTACAATCTGGACAAATGGCGCACGCTGCTAAATTGCTTGATCGACCGTATTCGATTGCGGGTCGAGTAGTGGGCGGCGATCGTTTAGGCCGTGAATTTGGTTTTCCAACGGCCAATATCCAGCTCAAACACAATAAGCCACCGTTATTTGGTATTTTTATCGTTGAAGTTTTAGGCTTAGATCGCACCTATCAAGGGGTGGCTAGTCTTGGATTTCGGCCAACGATTCACGGTGGCGATATCAAACCCAAATTAGAAGTGCATTTATTTGATTTTAATCGCGATATTTATCGCCAGCATTTACGTGTTAACTTCCTTGCCAAGTTACGCGATGAAGAAAAATACCCTGATTTTGATACGCTGATCGCTCAGATTCAAAAAGATTGCGATCAAGCCCGCGCTTGGTTCGCCGCGCGTTAACCTATTGAGTACAAAGAGACGACTATGAGCAATAAACCTGCTAACAAATATCCAGTTAATTTATTGGATACGCCGTTTCCAATGCGTGGCGATTTAGCTAAACGCGAACCCGGCTTTTTAAAACAATGGGAAGACGCTCAGATCTACCAGCAGCTGCGTTTAGCGGCGAAAGAACAAAATCGCCCGAAATTTATTTTGCATGATGGCCCTCCCTACGCCAATGGTGATATTCATATTGGCCATGCAATGAATAAAGTTTTAAAAGATATTATTTTAAAATCCAAATCACTCAGCGGTTTTGATACGCCTTACGTTCCTGGTTGGGATTGTCACGGCATGCCGATTGAGCATCAAATTGAGAAGTTGGTAAAGTCAGATAAAGACGCCATTAAAGCCAATCCGGCAATTCATGCGCAAATTGTGGCGTATCGTAAAGCCAATCAATTGGATGAAAAAGAAATCCATTTGCCAAGTTATTTTATTCGCGAATTGTGCCGTGAATACGCGGCCATTCAAATTGAACGCCAAAAAGTGGATTTTATTCGTTTAGGCGTACTTGCCGATTGGCAGAACCCATACCTGACGATGAATTTCAAAACTGAAGCCGACATCGTGCGTACGATGGGCAAAATTCATCACAATGGGTATTTGGTCAAAGGTCAAAAACCCGTGCATTGGTGTGTCGACTGCGGCTCAGCGCTGGCTGAAGCCGAAGTTGAATATGAAGACAAAGTATCGGCAGCGATTGATGTTGCTTTCCAAGTGGTCGACATGGCCGCCTTGTCTGCCGCCTTTGGCGGCGTTAATGTGGGCGAACAAACCGCGAGCGCGGTCATTTGGACTACAACGCCTTGGACTTTACCTGCCAATCAGGCGGTTTCGGTACATCCAGAATTTACTTACGATCTGATCGCCACTGAAAAAGGCTTACTCATCTTAGTGCGTGAGTTGGCAGAAGCGGCCTTAAAGCGTTATGACATTGATGCCAATGAAGTCATTGCGCAAGCCAAAGGTGATGCGCTCAATGGTCTGTTATTGCAGCACCCATTCTTAGCACGCCAAGTGCCAATCATCTGCGGTGAGCATGTGACGGCTGATGCCGGTACGGGTTTGGTGCACACTGCGCCAGCGCATGGTCTAGAAGACTACCAAGTTGGTCTTAAATATAAATTAGCGGTTGATAATCCAGTTGCCAACGATGGTCGTTATATCTCAACAGCGGAATTTTTTGCCGGTGAAACGGTTTGGAAAGCCAATCCTAAGGTCGTTGCCTTGCTGGAAGAGCGCGGTGCACTACTGGCCAATAAAAAACTAGAGCATAGCTACCCGCATTGCTGGCGCCACAAAACACCGCTGATTTTCCGTGCGACGACGCAATGGTTTATTGGCATGGATAAAAAAGTCGGCGATGAAACCTTGCGCGACAAAGCTAATCGTGCGGTTGATGCGACTGAGTTCTTCCCTGCTTGGGGTCGAGCACGCCTAGAGGCGATGATTAAAAACAGTCCAGACTGGTGTGTTTCACGTCAACGCACGTGGGGTGTGCCGATGACATTCTTTATTCATAAAGAAACCGCCGAATTGCATCCACGCTCGACTGAGTTGCTTGAAGAAGTTGCTAAACGCATTGAAAAAGAAGGCATTGAAGCTTGGTTTAAGCTCGATGCAAGCGAATTGCTGGGGGATGACGCGGCCCACTATGAAAAACTGAAAGACACCATCGATGTTTGGTTTGACTCGGGTTCAACGCACTTTGCCGTAATTCAGCAACGTGAAGAGCTCAACCATGGCGACGCCAATCGCCCTGCTGCCGATTTGTATTTAGAAGGCTCAGATCAGCACCGTGGTTGGTTCCAGTCGTCATTAAAAACCGCTTGCGCCACAGTGGGTCACGCGCCGTATAAACAATTGCTGACGCATGGTTTTGTGGTCGATGGCAAAGGCATGAAAATGTCAAAATCCAAAGGCAATGTGGTTGCACCGCAGCAAGTGATTAATCAAATGGGCGCCGATATGCTGCGCCTGTGGACTGCGAGTACCGATTATTCCGGTGAAGTGTCGATTTCAGATGAAATCTTAAAACGGACCACCGACTCATATCGCCGTGTTCGTAATACTTTGCGTTTCTTGCTGGCAAATTTATCTGACTTTACACCCGAAGATAAACTGCCAGTGAACGAATTGCTGACGTTAGATCGTTATGCTTTGGTTGAATTGGCCAAATTCCAGCACAACTTGACGGCATTTTATGACAAGTATGAGTTCCATCTGGGCGTGCAAGAAATTCATCGCTATTGCGCCGATGAATTAGGTGCTTTCTACCTCGATATTATTAAAGATCGACTGTATACGATGGCAGCCGGCTCACATGGCCGCCGCTCAGCACAAACCGCCCTATGGTATATCACACAAGCTTTAGTGCGTTTGTTATCACCGATTTTGTCATTTACCGCCCATGAAGCATGGGATGTACTGAAAAACGACGGTAATGTCTTTGTCGGTGAGTGGTTAACTCTGCCAGAAATTCATGATGCCGATACGCTACAAGCGGCGTTTGCTTTGATTCGTGAAGTGCGGGCTAGCGCGCAAAAAGACATCGAACTGCAGCGCGCTGAAGGCGTTCTTGGTTCAAGCTTACAAGCGGAAGTAACGATTCATGCGCAAGGCGAAGTGTTTCAAGCCCTTGAATCTTTGGGTGATGAACTGAAATTCATCATGATTACCTCGCAAGCTCACATTCAGCCCGGCACGCCGGCGATTGCAGTGGCTGCGGCGACAGCGGAAAAATGTGAACGCTGCTGGCACTACCACCCAAGCGTAGGCACGATTGCGGCACACCCAACACTGTGTACTCGTTGCGATTGCAATTTGCATGGTGCCGGAGAAACTCGTCAACATGCCTAAGCGTTTTGTGCAGTTTATGTTGCTGGCGTTGGTGGTTTTATCCTTAGATCAAATCACCAAACATGCTGCCGAGGCGGCGTTTCAGTACGCTGAAATTCTAACGGTAATTCCTGGCTTTTTTGACTTGACGCTAAGGTATAACCCCGGTGCCGCCTTTTCATTTTTGGCCGATGCAGGGGGATGGCAGCGCTACTTCTTTACTGGCTTAGCACTGATTGTTTCTGTGATTTTGGTTTTTTTAATCAAAAAACATCATACCGAAACGCGATATGCTCTGGCCTTGTCATTGATTTTGGGCGGCGCTTTAGGTAATGCGATTGACCGTATGGTGTTTGGCCATGTGATTGATTTTTTGCTGTTTCATTGGAAAAATCAATGGTATTACCCGGCGTTTAATCTTGCCGATTCAGCCATTTGCATCGGTGCGGTGCTCATGGTGATTGATAGTTTTAAAAAACCCGAGAAAACCACATGAGTATGAATATCATTTTGGCGCAGCCACGTGGATTTTGCGCTGGCGTTGATCGCGCGATTGCCATTGTTGAAAAAGCACTAGAAAAATATGGCGCACCGATTTATGTGCGCCATGAGGTGGTACACAATAAATTTGTGATTGAAGATCTCAAAGCCAAAGGCGCGATCTTTATTGAAGATTTATGCGATGTACCGAGTGGCAATACGCTGATTTTTTTCTGCGCACGGCGTTTCGCAAGCGGTGCGTGCTGAAGCAGCTGAGCGCGGTTTAAATATATATGATGCAACCTGCCCTTTAGTGACCAAAGTGCATTTGGAAGTTAAACGTTTGCGTGAGCAAGGCTTTGAAATCGTGATGATTGGCCACAAAGGCCATCCAGAAGTTGAAGGGACGATGGGCCAAGCGCAATCGGGCATGTATTTAGTCGAAGAACCTAGCGATGTAGTTCATTTGCAAGTGAATGACGCCAGTAAATTGGCTTACGTTACTCAAACGACCTTGTCGGTTGATGATGCCCAAGTGGTTATTGAGGCATTACGATTGCGTTTTGCTGATATCGTCGGCCCTAAAAAAGACGATATTTGTTACGCAACGCAAAATCGCCAAGATGCAGTAAAACAACTGGCGCGTGATGTTGATATTTTAATTGTGGTTGGCTCACCCAATAGCTCAAATTCGAATCGTCTGCGTGAAGTGGGCGCTAGTTTGGGAATTGATGCCTATATGGTTGATAATGAAACTGAACTCAATGCAGCTTGGTTTGATCAAAAAATGAAAGTCGGCATTACCGCTGGCGCTTCTGCCCCAGACGTTTTAGTGCAACAAGTCATTGCTAAAATTAAAAGTTTTGGCGCTGATTCAGTCGTGGCAATGGATGGCATTGAGGAAAATGTGATTTTCTCTTTGCCAAAAGGGTTGCTGTCTTAAGCTGGTTTTGGTACTCAAAATGCAAAACGCCGCGATTTTCGTGGCGTTTTGTTATTTAAGTTGTGGAGCATCACAATCGCTCAACTATAATGCCTTCACCTCTCGCGGCTAGAATCGACAAATGACCAAGCTCACCAATCCCACAGAAATCGCCCGTGAAACGCTTAAACAACTGGCAGTTCGGCGTATTTTGCCTTCGCCAGATCATTATGAAGCGATTTATCATGAAATAGCGCAAACACCAGACGATGCCCGCCTACACCCAGGATTTAAAGAATTAGTGGCTGCATTTGAGGCGTTACCGATTCAATCCCCGGTGTTAAGTCGGCAGATCAGCCAAATTCGCACTTCGATTAGTACCGAAAAATGGGCTGAGCTGCCAGAGCAAATATTTCGCATTGTCAATAGCCAAAGTGGCCAAACCGAACTGACCAAAACTTGGTCTGACTTGATTCGAGAATTGATTTTGCAGTGGGATTTACGCAATCCAAGCTATCCGCCGAGTCGAAAAAAAGATGCGCTTGAAAAAGTGTTGCTCAATTTCAAGCAAGACAGCAATGTTCTAAATGAAAAACTCAGTGGTTTAGTGAATTCCTGGGCAGAAACTGGGGTTGCTGGCTTGGGTTCGGTGATCGAACCCACTGCCAATGTGGAAAGTACGGCAAACAGCAGCACCGATAATGTGGATATCCGTTGGCAAGAGTGGCGCGATGCATTTACGCAGGCCTTAGAGTTTGGGCTATCTGCCCGTTTATTACATAACCCAGATTTACAAACTGAAACCAATGCTATTGCTCAAGAAGCCAAAAGTGTGGATAACTCGGCCTCTATGGAGAAGTGGCTGCCTCGTTTAAGAAAATTTTGGCTCAAGCTGGAGCTAGAGAACGATAACGAGCAGCGTTTGTGCGATGGTTTGATGGGTTTGCTTAGACTACTGACCGATAATATTGCTTCAATCGTCATTGATGATGATTGGGTGCGAGGGCAAATTGCGGTTGTACAGCACATCATGGCTCAACCACTCGATATGCGAGTGATTTATGATGCCGAGATGGGACTGAAAGAAGTTTTATTTAAACAAAGTCAGGTGAAGCACAGTTTAGTAGAAGCACAAACCGTACTTAAAACCATGCTGACCTCTTTTATTGATCGACTCGGCGTGATGTCGGAAAGTACGGACAAATATCACGACAAAATCAATCAATATGCTGAAAAAATCGACTCTGCGAATGATTTAACCAGTATCCGGCATGTCATGGAAGATTTGCTGCTGGATACTCGAAGCATGCAATTGGATGTTCAGCGCTCAAGAGATGATTTATTTAATGCACGAAAGCAAGCCGATGAGGCCCATAGCCGTGTGATTGAGTTAGAGCAAGAGCTCAGCTCGCTCAGTGACAAAGTAAGGTCTGATCAGCTGACCGGCGCTTTAAATCGTCGCGGCTTAGAAGAGGCTTTTGACGTTGAAGCGGCCAGAGCCGTACGCAATTCATCCTCTCTAGCTATCGCACTTTTAGATATCGACAATTTCAAAAAGCTCAATGATTTACAAGGCCATGCTGTTGGTGATAAAGCGCTGGTGCATTTGGTACAAGTCGTCAAAGATTTAGTACGCCCAACCGATAGCGTGGCTCGTTATGGTGGTGAAGAATTTATTGTTTTGATGCCTGACACGGATTTAGAGGCCGGCGTGCAAGTGATGCAAAGAGTGCAGCGTGAGCTAACTCGACGCTTTTTTACGCATAATAATGAAAAGGTATTGATTACCTTTAGTGCTGGCGTGGCACTGTTTCACGCAGAAGATAGTCGAGATGCCGTTATCGAGCGCGCCGATCAGGCGATGTATGTTGCAAAAAAATCAGGGAAAAATCGGGTAGAGACTATAGATTAAATGGGTATTGCTTGCAAACGTTTCAAAGTCAAAGCGTAGTAAGCAATACCTATCAATATTTATGCAAATAGCTCTGCGTTTGTCGCGACCGCTGTTCCTAATTTAGCAACAACAATCCCTGCTGCGCGATTTGACCAATCCATTGCTTCCGGTAAGTCCAAGCCCGCAGCCAGCATGAGTCCCATTGTGGCAATCACTGTGTCGCCAGCGCCAGAAACATCAAATACTTCTCGCGCTTGGGTTGGTTTATGCACCACCTGCCCATCGCGAAACAAAGTCATCCCTTCTTCACTACGTGTCACTAGTAAGGCATCAAGATTGAATTTTAATCTCAATTGATCGGCTTTTTCGATTAGTTCAGCTTCACTATTCCACTTTCCGGCGACTTGTTTGAATTCACTACGATTAGGGGTAAGCAAGGTTGCACCACGATATGCCTCATATTCATCCCCTTTAGGATCGACTAAGACCGGCTTATTCATCGCGCGTGCGGCCAAAATCATTTGCTGCACATGCACTAAACTGCCTTTGCCGTAATCCGATAAAATAACTACATCACAATCAAGTAACGAAGCTTTGAAATCATCAAGCTTGGCTGCCAAAATTTCATGGCTTGGGCTGTTTTCAAAGTCAATGCGGAGTAATTGCTGTTGTCTGGCCAATACGCGCAATTTAACCGTGGTCGAGATTTCTGCGTCACGATGCAATACAGTTTCAACCCCTTGCGCAACAAGTAAGCGCTCAAGGCTGGTGCCCGCTTCATCATCCCCCACCACGGATAGTAATTTTGCTTTCCCACCCAAGGCGACTACATTACGTGCAACATTCGCTGCCCCGCCCGCTCGCTCATCAGTTTTGGTGATCCGAGCAACAGGTACGGGTGCTTCAGGTGAAATTCGTTCGACATCACCAAACCAGTAACGGTCTAGCATCACATCGCCCACCACGAGCACCTTGGCATTTTTAATTCGATCGTTCAATGTGTGCATACTTAGGCCAACTCTGCGTTAATTTGCTGCAAAGTCAAAATAGGATCAATGCTTTGGGTGATTGGACGGCCAATCACTAAATAATCTGAACCAGCTTGCATTGCTGATTTTGGTGTCATGATCCGAGTTTGGTCATTGCTATCACTACCCATTGGGCGAATGCCAGGTGTAACCAGTTTAAAGTCCGCACCACATACTTGCTTGAGTTGGCTGGCTTCTTGTGCAGAACAAACCACGCCATCTAAACCGCATGATTGCGCTAATTTGGCAAGACGTTCAACTTGTATTGCCGGCGCAGGTAAGCCCATTTCTGCGAGTTCTTCTGCACCCATGCTGGTTAAAACAGTTACCGCGATTAACAACGGACGATGCGGTAACGCTTCAAGTGCGTCTTTTGTCGTTTCTAGCATTTTACGACCGCCAGATGCATGCACATTGACCATCCATACGCCTAAACTGGCCGCAACCTTGCACGCCTGAGCAACCGTGTGTGGAATGTCGTGAAATTTCAAATCTAAAAATACATCAAACCCACGAGCAACCAATTGTTCAACTAAAGCAGGGCCTGATGCGGTAAACAATTCTTTACCCACTTTTAATCGGCATAAGCTTGGATTGACGCGATCAGCAAAAGCTAAGGCTGCAGCAGCACTTGAAAAATCGAGAGCGACAATAACACGTGGATCAAAATTCATAATTCTTCCTATCAAGCTTTATATCTAATAATTACCAATGCAATAAATTACACCACTGAACGACTTTTTCCGCGAACTGGAGCGTACGTTTCCCACAGATTGCAGCCAGGGCAATGCCAGAAAAATTGACGGGTTTTAAAGCCGCATTCACTACAGTAATACATGCTGTAACTGCGGGTATTGTCGTGCAGTAGTTTACCAATGACTTCTAGCTCGGACTTTTGATCCGCAGGTGCGACCAACAAATGGGCATCTAATAATTTTTTCAGGCCCGGCATGCTTGGATGTTCACGCAAACGTTCGCGAACAAAATCATAAGCAGCATCAATGCCTGCTGTCGCTAATAATTGTTCATAAATCAGGTCAACGACATCTAGTTCGGGATACTGCTGAACATAACGAATTAATAGCGCAATTCCATCGGCAAGTTGGTTTTTGCTGTGGTAGGCCGCAATAAGATGCCTTGCGGCGAGCGCTAAATAATGAATATCTTGGGCTGGCATTTTAAGCCAATGTTCAATTGCGTCATCTGGCCGCGCTTCTGAAAGCGCAATTTCACCCAACATCAGACGAGCGCGAGCACTATGGCGGTGTTCTTTTAATGCCAGATTGAGTTCGTTAATTGCTTTCTCGTTTTGATTACGAATCAGGCTTTCTGATGCTAGTTCACAGTAAAACTGGGCAATCTCATGCTGAAAGCTGTTGCTTTCGTCACGGAGTAGTTCGGCAGTTGCAATGGCTTTTTGCCACTCATGTTCTTGCTGATAAATCGCCAATAATTCTACCCGCGCTAACCGAGCAGAGTCAGTATTTGATAGATCGTGCAAATTTTCTCAGCGCGATCAAATAAACCCGACTTAATAAAATCAATGGCCAAATCAAGTTGTGATTGCTGTCTTTGTGACTCGCTTAAGTCGCGACGAGATAGGATTTTTTGATGCATGCGAATTGCACGTTCAAGCTCCCCTCTGCGACGAAACAAATGTCCGAGTGTGACTTGGAGTTCAATTGTTTCGGAATGATTCTTTGCGATTTCTATATAGATATCAATTGCTTTATTCATTTCACCGGCTAATAAATGATTAACCGCTTTGAAGTAAGCTATTGGCAAAGAATGGCTTTCGGCAATAACGTGCTTAATGTCAACACGAGCGGCTAGCCAACCAGCACCAAAGAAAATAGGTAGGATGGCTAACCACCAAAATTGGATTTCAATCATGTATAAACGCTTTAAAAATTAAAGGGCATCACGCGGCGGTTCGAATGCGACGGTAGGAGGAGCGGTAACAATACTATTAATCGGTTGACGCTTTTCTTTACGTAAAGCAACGAGTTCTCGACGCAAGCGAATAACCTGACCTAGGCTTGCCAAAAGACCAATTACTGCGCCAGAAACAAAAAAAACCAATAAAATCAATGCTAATGGCGCATGCCAAGTATAATTAAAGAAGAAATTCAACGTTACTGAATTTGCATTGTGCATTGCAAAGCCAAATAGCATAACAAAGGCTATAAATTTAACTGCCCAAAATAAATATCGCATTATATTAAAACCTCCTGTTTTTGATATTGTAGCTTAATTACACATTATTTTTTTGGTTTAAGTACCCAACAAAAAGGCGACACTCGAAAGCGTCGCCTTTTTTATGCCACAATGAATTAAGAATTACGCATCAATATCAACACGTTCTCGTAATTCTTTGCCCGCTTTGAAGTGCGGAACGAACTTCTCCGGAACGGACACTTTCGTGCCCGACTTTGGATTTCGTCCAGTCCTTGGCGGGCGGTAGTTCAGGTCAAAGCTGCCAAATCCACGAATTTCGATACGTTGGCCTTGCGAAAGGCTGCGTGCCATCGCATCAAGTATCGTTTTTACGGCTAACTCTGCGTCTTTTGCTACCAACTGCGGATAACGAGCAGCAAGTTTCGCAATGAGTTCTGATTTGGTCATTCTAGCTAATACCCTTACTCAGCAGAGCCTGACAATTTAGCTTTTAACAATGCGCCGAGGTTAGTCGTGCCTGCATTGTCATCGCTAGAAGACAATTTGCTCATTGCTTCGCTTTGTTCAGCTTGATCTTTCGCTTTGATTGACAAGTTGATCGAACGGTTTTTGCGGTCAACATTGATGATGACAGCTTCAACTTCATCGCCTTCTTTCAGAACAGTGCGGATATCTTCAACACGGTCACGCGAAACTTCAGTCGAACGCAAGTAGCCTTCTACATCATCCGACAAGGCAATTGTTGCGCCTTTAGCGTCGAGTGATTTAACAGTACCCTTAACGATCGCGCCTTTGTCAGACGTAGAAACGTAGTTGTTAAATGGATCACCTTCCATTTGTTTGATGCCGAGGCTAATGCGCTCTTTTTCAACATCAATAGAAAGAACCATTGCTTCAACTTCGTCGCCTTTCTTGAAGTTGCGAACGGCTTCTTCACCAGCAACGTGCCAAGACAAGTCAGACAAGTGAACCAAGCCGTCGATACCGCCAGCCAAGCCAACAAACACACCGAAGTCAGTGATCGATTTGATCGCGCCTTTCAGTTTGTCGCCTTTCTTGAAGTTTTCTGCGAAATCATCCCATGGATTAGCCATGCATTGTTTCATGCCGAGGCTGATACGACGTTTGTCTTCGTCGATATCCAAGATCATTACTTCAACTTCATCACCTAAAGAAACAACTTTAGATGGGTGAACGTTCTTATTAGTCCAATCCATTTCAGAAACGTGAACCAGACCTTCAATGCCTTGTTCGATTTCAACGAATGAACCGTAGTCAGTCAAGTTAGTTACTTTACCGAACATGCGAGTGCCCGATGGGTAACGACGTGACAGACCCACCCATGGGTCTTCGCCCAATTGTTTCAAGCCAAGAGATACACGGTTTTTGTCTTGATCGAACTTGAGAACTTTAGCTTCAAGTTCATCGCCCACTGCCAATACTTCAGATGGGTGCTTAACACGACGCCATGCCAAGTCAGTAATGTGGAGCAAGCCATCAATACCGCCAAGATCAACGAACGCGCCGTAGTCAGTGATATTTTTAACAATACCCTTAACAATCGAACCTTCTTTCAAGGTTTCTAGCAATTTCTGACGTTCTTCACCTAGTGAGTCTTCGAGGACTGCACGACGTGAAACAACGACGTTGTTGCGTTTACGATCAAGTTTAATAACTTTAAACTCAACCATTTTACCTTCGTACGGCGTGGTATCTTTAACCGGACGAATGTCAACCAATGAACCTGGCAAGAAAGCGCGCAAGCCGTTGACCATAACAGTCAAACCGCCTTTTACTTTGCCAGAAATAACGCCAGACATGATCTCGCCGCGTTCGAGGCAGTCTTCCAACTCGATCCAAGACGCGAGGCGCTTGGCCTTTTCGCGAGAAAGCTTAGTTTCGCCGTAACCATTTTCAAGGCTGTCGATCGCAACAGGAACAAAATCACCGATCTTAACGTCGATTTCGCCGTTGTCGTTTTTGAACTCTTCCAACGGGATCAGCGATTCAGACTTCAAACCTGCATTCACAGTTACGAAGTTGTTGTCGATACCGACCACTTCAGCAGTAATCACTTCACCCGAACGCATTTCTTGACGGGTTAAGCTTTCCTCAAATAGGGCGGCAAAGCTTCCATAGTATCAATAGTCATATTTAGTGGAAAATTCCATTAGCTAGTGTGGAATACACCAGCAGGTTAGTTAATCAATCCCGCCCCATGAATATAGGGCGAGCATTCAAAATCAGCACATGCCAAAAACGAATCTGGCGATTATACGGAAATCTTCTTGCTCTATCAAAGTGCTTAGAGCGTTTTAGTCGATTTATCATGCCACCAAAGCAAGACTTGATTGACTGCTGCTTCAATCGATAAATTGGACGTTTCTAATAAGTAAGCATCTGCCGCTTGAACTAGTGGAGCGACACTACGCAAACGATCTCGTTCATCTCTGGCTTGCAAATCAGCAGTAATCACTGCCAAATCAGCCGACTCGCCACGCGCGATTAATTGTTTAAATCGGCGCTCTGCACGAACTTCAGGGCTTGCGGATAAAAAGATTTTTAATTGTGCCGCAGGAAAAACAACAGAAGCCATATCCCGCCCATCGGCAACCAAGCCCTCTTCGCTAGAAAATTCGCGCTGTCTTTGCAATAAGGCCACGCGGACAGCAGGTAAGGCCGCGACTTGGGAAGCGCCAGAGCCAATCCACTCTGAGCGAATCTCGACTGAGACATCGTCGCCAGACAATAAAATAGACTCACCAACAAAGACCACATCCAGTTTCGCCGCCAACTCAGCCACTGCCGCCTCATCAGTCCACAACAATCCAGCGCGTTGCGCGGCCAATGCGGTTAACCGATACAAAGCACCCGAATCAAGATAAGCAAAACCAAGTAGATTGGCGACCTTTTGCGCGACCGTACCCTTGCCTGATGCGGATGGGCCATCAATTGCAATCACTGGAAAATGATTCATATTGTTCCTTAAATTAAAAAACCAGCGATGAACACGCTGGTTTTTTAATTATACGGACTCGCCACACCTTACGTCGACGCTAAAATGCGCTCGATTTCCTGCAATTCAGCCGCTGAAAAAGCCAAATTCGTAATCGCACCGACGTTTTCTTCCAACTGCGAAACACGACTTGCGCCAATAATGACGGAAGTGACCGTAAGTAATGCCCATGCCAAAGCCATTTGCGCCAAGGTTTGTCCGCGCTGCAAGGCTAAGGCATTCAATTGGCGCAACTGGGCAAGGCGTGGCATAACCGCATCGCCATTTAAAAAATGATTGTCCGAGCGCAGCAGCCCTAGAATCAGCAGGAATGTCATTTAAATATCTACTGGTTAACAATCCCTGCGCTAAAGGACAAAATGCAATGCTGCCCATTCCTGACTCACTGAGCACTTGCGTTAATCCTTGTTCAATTTCACGCTCGAACATTGAGTATTTAGGCTGATGAATTAGGCAAGGTGTACCCAGCGCTTTTTAAAATACTGGCGGCTTCTAAAGTTTGCGCTGGCGAATAAGATGAAATGCCGACATAAAGCGCTTTGCCTTGACGAACGATGGCATCTAACGCGCCCATGGTTTCTGCCATAGGCGTTTCGGGGTCGGGTCGATGCGAATAAAAAATGTCGACATAATCTAAGCCCATACGCTGCAAGCTCTGATCCAAACTCGCCATTAAATATTTGCGACTACCCCATTCACCATAAGGGCCAGGCCACATCTCCCAGCCCGCCTTAGTACTTACAATCATTTCGTCACGATAAGCGCGTAAATCTTGCTTTAAAAACACGACCAAAGGTTTCTTCGGCAGCACCGGGACGTGGGCCATAATTGTTGGCCAAATCAAAATGCGTAATCCCCAAATCAAAAGCGCGTAACAACATCGCCCGACTATTATCAAAGGGCTTGTTATCGCCAAAGTTATGCCACAAACCCAAAGAAATTGCCGGCAACTTCAGGCCACTATGACCGCAGCGGCGATAAGGCATTGAGGCGTAACGATTCTCTGCTGCTTGATAAGTCATTTTTTACCCTTTAACGGCTTGCCCCACTCAATTCGAGCCAAGCTTGCACGTTGAATGTAATTGGTTAAAGCGACACCGTCGCTCGATTCAACCAACTCGATTAAAGACTGCAATTGCTGCATATTGGCGCGTAAATCATTCAAAATGGCACTTTGATTGGCCAGCGCAATATCACGCCACATATCCGGATGCGAACCGGCAATGCGAGTAAAGTCGCGAAAACCACTGGCAGCAAAATCCAAGCATTCAGCCGCATTGTAGCGATCCAGTACTGAATTCATATACGCAAACGACAGCAAATGCGGCACATGGCTAACTGAAGAAAAAATTTCATCATGCGCCAAAGCACTCATTTGGTACACCTGAGCGCCACAGGCCAGCCACCAATTGCGGACTTGTTCAATCACCACAGCATCCGATTCAGGTAACGGCGTTAATACCACGCGGCGCCCTTCATACAAACCAAATTGCGCCGCCGCCGCACCCGACAAATCTGAACCTGCAATCGGATGGCCCGGTATGCAGTATGCCAACTGCTGCGGTAAATAGGCTTGATATAAAGCAGCGACATCTTGCTTGGTAGAGCCACCATCAGTGACGATACAATCGGCAGATAAATGAGGTGCAATTTTTTGCATTAAAGCGCCCATTTGTCCAACTGGGGTGCCAATAAAAACCAAATCGGCGCCGACAACCGCATGCGCTGCATCGTCACTGATGGCATCAACCACATTTAAATCGAGCGCACGCTGAAGATTGTCTAGATTTCGGCCAACGCCAACCACGTGTTCAACCAAACGGGCGCGTTTTAATGCCAAGGCAAACGAGCCAGAAATCAAACCCGTCCCTAGTAAAACCAATTTTTTTACTGCCTGCATAATATAAAAACGCCAAAGTTTAAATCGTGCGATTGAGCGCGGGAGCGATTGCGCGCAAGGTCAACATCAAAGTCGTTAATTGGCACAAATCAAGCGACTGATCTGCATTGCGCCAAGCGGCGTTTGGATTAGGGTGCACATCCAACCAGATGCCATCGGCACCTGCGGCCACTGCCGCCTGCGCCAACGGTGGCACCAACCAAGACTTGCCCGCGGCACTACTGGCATCGACCACCACGGGCAAATGGGTTTCTTGCTTTAGCCATGCAATCGTTGCCACGTCCAATACATTGCGCACTTCACTCCCCAGGGCGCGCGCGCCATGTTCACAAAAAACAATATGATGATTGCCACCGGCCGCAATATATTCCGCTGCCATCAGCCATTCTGCCAGTGTTGCAGCATGACCGCGTCGCAATAAAATTGGCTTATTAATCCGGCCTAATTCTTTTAATAAAATCCGGTTTTGCATTTGCCCTGCGCCCACTTGAATCAAATCCACATCGTGCGCCATCAAGTCATCGAGCATTTGCAAATCAACTAATTCAGCAGCAAAGGGCAATTTAAACTGACTTGCCACTGATTGCAGCAAAGATAAATTGTCGTGCTCAGTGCCTTGTAATTGATAAGGGCCATCGAGCGTTTGAGCAATGTCGCCCCATAAAAACGGACAAGCCAAATCGACAATGCCTTGCGCCAAAGCGCTCATTTGCGCGGTATTTTCAATTGAACTGCTGCCGACAAAGACTTGAATTTGCTGGCCACCCAAAGGAATGCCACGGATTTTAACCACCGAGCCCGCTGGGTGCGTATCGCGTGCGACGATACGGTATTGCTTGGTCACGCGGGATACCCGATCAACGCCCGGTAGCATTTCAAAACGCGCGGCATTGAGCGCGTCTTCGTCACCAATGGCACCAATAATCACGAGTTCCGCACCCCGCGAAACATGTTCAGTCAAACCGGCGCTGCGTATATAGGCAATGACTGCTGCAACCTCAGCCTCACTGGCATTGAACTTCATCACAATAATCATGCAAGCCTCACACTGATGTATTTAAAGCGAGGCTATGCTCAGTAAGCACTCACTGGCAATACCTCTATGCATTGAATATTAAACACTCAATGCTAGGATTGAATTTAACGCCTTGGTGCTTGGCAAAATCAAGCCTAAGCAACCATAAAGCGCAAATTAAGTATTATTTTTATTGATGCCGACCCAAGCCACACCAAACCCCAATAACGCCATGCAAGCGGATAGCATAAACACCATCGCCCCGCCTTGCGGCCACAGCAAGCCAGCCAAAATACCACCTAAGCTACCACCAAGACCAAATGACACGGCAATATTTAATGCCTGCCCTTTGGCTTGATGCGCGCCAGAAAAATGACGATGAATATAACTCATCGTCACGGCATGATGGCTACCAAAAGTGAAGCCATGCGCCAATTGCGCCACAATTAACAGCACAATAAAGTCAGCTGCCAAACCAATGAGCATAAAGCGCAATACTGCCAGCAACAAACCCCATAAAAATATCTTTTTAAGGCTAAAGCGCTGCGTAATCGACGGCATCAACCAAAAAACCGCAATCTCAGCAATCACCCCCAAAGTCCATAACCAAGCAACAACTCGCTTGCTATAACCGTGCTCCACCATATAAATGGAATAAAAACTGTAATAAGCCCCATGGGCCAGCGCCATTAAAAAACACACTAACAATAAGGCTTTAACTTCTGTTTTGGCTAAAACATCAAAAAATTTCACGTTGGCTAGCTGATTTTTAACCAGAGCAGGCGCTTCGGGCACGTAAAAAGAATACATAGCCAGCCCGGCCATCACGGAAACTACAGCCATTGGCAACACGCCAACACCGAAAAGCTTCGATCAAATAGCCTGCCAGCAAAGCGGCAACGACAAAACCAATTGAGCCCCAGACGCGTAGTCGCGCATATGCCCCGCTATTGCCGGCGAGCAAAGTCATGCTCGTCGCCTCAACCAAGGGGAGTGCCGAGCTCCAGAAAAAACTCGCGATCCACACCGAAATCAATAAAGGCCAGAACGAATGCGTCAACAGTAGCGGCAAGAAAAAAACCAAGCCCATCACGCCCGCCAGCCGTAATATTTTTTGCCGTTGCCCACTGCGATCGGCTAACCAGCCCCATAGGGCTGGTGCATAAATTCGATTGATTTGCGTCAGAGACGTCAGAATGCCAATTTGCCATGCAGGAAACGACAGCTCGGCAAGATACAAGCCCCAATACGGAGAGAACAGGCCGTTAAAAGCAAAATAACAAAAATAAAACCCGGCGATCAGCAGTAATGCTTTTGACTTTTGCATGTCTTAGATGGGGTATATAAATAGAGAGGAGTAATACAGGTAATTAGCGATCAATACCCTTAGATGTCAGTTATACGGCGTTAAACGTTGACGATACGAGATAACGCCGCAGTTGACTTATCCATGCTCGCGAAATTGCTCCGCAGCGACACGTAGATAATAAAACATCGACCAAATGGTGAGGATAGCGGCAATATATAAGGCCAAAGTGCCCAATAGCTGCGTCGATACGCCCGGAATCAGCGGCTCAGACCAAAGCAACAACACAATCGCGATCATTTGCGCTGTGGTTTTAAGTTTGCCAATCAAATTCACCGCAACACTTTTCGCCTTCCCCAATTGCGCCATCCATTCGCGCAAGGCCGAAATGGTGATTTCGCGACCAATAATAATCACCGCCAGCCAGCTCTCAGTGCGGTCGAGCTGCACCAATAAGATTAGTGCCGCAGCAACCATCAATTTGTCGGCCACCGGATCCAAAAAAGCACCAAACTGTGAGGTTTGATTCCAGCGCCGCGCTAAAAAGCCATCAAACCAATCGGTCACTGCCGCTAGCATAAATAGGCTAGCGCCGACCATATTTTGCCAAGCCAAAGGATATTCAGCGTACGGCAAAGAAAAAACCCCGACAAAAACGGGAATGAGCGCAACGCGCAACCAAGTCAGAAAAATAGGTAAATTAAATGGCATTAGGACACTTTATTAGCCGCGCAAAGCAGCGTGAATTTTCTCAGCAAGCGCTTGGTTAATGCCATCAACTTGCACTAACTCATCGACACTTGCAGCTTTTACTCCTTGCAAACCACCAAAGCGGGCCAGCAATTTTTGCCGGCGTTTGGGGCCAACGCCTTCAACGTCTTCAAGCGTTGAAGCGAGTCTGGCCTTACCGCGCCGAGCGCGATGCCCGGTAATGGCAAAGCGATGTGCTTCATCCCGAATTTGCTGAATCAGATGTAAGCCAGGATGGTCGCGGCGTAATTGTACCGTGTTTCCTGACTTGGGCACGATCAATTGCTCTAAACCGGCTTTGCGCGTTTCGCCTTTGGCCACGCCAACCAGCCATGGCGTAGTCAAGCCAATTTCATTCATCACCTCAATCGCAATGCCCAACTGCCCTTTTCCGCCATCAATCAAAATCACATCCGGCATCACGCCTTCACCTGCAGCGACCTTCTCGTAACGGCGTAACAAGACTTGGCGCATTGCTGCATAATCGTCACCGGGCGTAATTAAAGCAAAGCCATCTTTGGCTGTACCCGAGTTATCGGTGCCAATGTTGTAGCGTCGATACTCCTTCGGTTGCATCGCTTGTCGATCATAAACCACACACGATGCCACAGTCGCCTCACCTAAAGTATGCGAAATATCAAAGCACTCTAAACGTTGCGTCTCCTCCGGCAAACCCAGCGCTTCAATCAAGGCCGCCAAGCGGCTCGCCTGATCGGCTTGCTGGCCTTTTTTCTGTAGTATAGCCAGCTCAGCATTGCGTTTAGCCATCTCTAGCCAAATACGTCGCTCACCATTGGGGTTGACATTAAGCAGTACTTTCCTCGCAGCCTGCGCGCTTAATAGCTCAGCCAAAACCTCGCATTCATCGGGCTCTGGCGAGCATAAAATCATCGTGGGGGTAATTCGGTCTAGATAATGCTGGGCTAAAAATGCATGAATCGCTGCGGCAGGCGTGTAGTCATCGGCATGGCTAGGAAATAAATTTTTGTCCCCAACATGACGTCCGCCTCTGACCATCGCCAGATTGACACACAACATCCCCTCACTTTCAACACAGGCCACAATATCGACGTCCATTTCACTGGTATTGGACGAAACAAACTGCCGCTCTTGTACTTGTGACAATGCTTGGATTTGATCACGCACTGCGGCGGCGGCTTCAAATTGCCATTCTGTTGCCAGCACTTGCATTTTTTCTTCAAGGGTATTGAGAACTTCGTTTTCTTTGCCGGACAAAAACAACACTGCGTTATGCACGTCTTGTCGATAAGCTTCAGGCGTAATCAAACCGACACAAGGGGCTGAACAGCGTTTGATTTGGTGTAATAAACAAGGGCGAGAGCGATTGGCAAAAACGGAGTCTTCACAGGTGCGCAGCAAAAAGACTTTTTGCAGTAACTGAATGCTTTCTTTGACCACATAGCCATTGGGAAACGGGCCAAAATAGGTGTTTTTTTTGTCTAAGCTACCGCGATAATACGCCAGCCGTGGGCTGGCATGACCACTGAGCATTACATAGGGATAAGACTTGTCATCCCGAAACAAAATATTGTAACGAGGACTTAAGGCTTTAATTAAATTGTTTTCTAGCACGAGGGCTTCGGCTTCAGAACGCACCACCGTCGTCTCAACCGTCGCCACTTGCGCCAACATTAAGCGAATTCGAGGACTTTGATCATTTTTTTGAAAATAGGACGACACCCGCTTTTTTAGGCTTTTAGCCTTACCGACATATAACACCGTACCATCGGTAGCGATATAACGATAAACGCCGGGCAAATCGGGCAAAAGGCGTACAGTATCGAGCAAGGCCGCTCTTTGCAGTTGCGCCTCGTTCAATTCGGGTAAATCAGCAGGCGAATCGATCATAAATAAGCACGAAGCAAATACAGCGGAATCATGGCAAAAACAGCCGCCAAGATATCGTCGATCATGACGCCAAATCCGCCTTTAACATACTGATCCAGCCAGCGAATTGGCCAAGGTTTCAGAATATCAAACACACGAAACAAGACAAAAGCCAACACCCAAGCCAATACCGTCGGCGGCGCAATGCAAAGAACCAGCCACATGGCGACGATTTCATCGATCACAATGCCGCCATAATCACTCACCCCCAAATTGCGACCTGTCAGCTCTGCAGCCCAAGTACCAATAATGAAAGCGGAAATACACAGCAGCGCGATGGTCAGCGGCGTAAAAAAAATACTGTAAGAGCGCAAATAAAGGCAGTGCCGCCAAAGTGCCCCATGTGCCCGGTGCAACTTTAGCTAAACCACTACCAAAGCCCAGCGCAATAAAATGTGCTGGATGCGCCAAAAGAAAGCGCAGATTGACTGCAATCTGAGGTTGTTTTTTCATTTAAAGTGGTCAAAACCAGTAAACGGGGTCGCAATGACGCCCCCTGATGCATCTAATACTTGCACTAACGGCGATTGCGGCTGATGGGAGATTATTTCCCCGACCCGATACAAAGGCGTCGCCAAACTTTGCCCAAGGGCTAAGATGGCCTGCCGATGCAATGGCGATGCCGTAAAGCAAAGCTCATAATCATCGCCACCCGCAAGTATGGCCTCTAAAGACAGCGCTGGGGAGAGTTCTTTTAGCTCTTCCGCATAAGGCATTAAATCAATATGAAGTCGTGCGGCACATTTTGATTGCTCACAAATATGCGCCAAATCACCCAGAATGCCATCCGACAAATCCAAAGCTGAGTTTGCGATACCGCGTAATGCCATACCCAGAGCCAGCCGTGGCGTAGGTTGATCTAAGCGTAAATCACAGCGCTGGACAATATCGGGTGGCAAAAGCGACGCGACCCGTACGATGCATGACTGCGGCAGCGGCGGCACCCAAAGGACCCGACACCCAAACGTCGTCGCCGATTTGAGCGCCGCTACGTAGTAAAGCTTGCCCGCTTGGAATCTCGCCGGCAATTTGAATTGAAATGGTTAATGGACCTTTAGTCGTGTCGCCGCCGACCAAAGACACTGCATGCTGATCGGCTAAGGCAAATAATCCACGACTAAATGCCGCCAACCAAGCTTCGTCCATGGCTGGCAAGGCCAGCGACAGCGTAAACCACGTCGGTTTAGCCCCCATTGCCGCCATGTCAGATAAATTAACGGCCAAGCATTTGTGCCCTAACCGTTCAGGATCGGCATCAGCAAAAAAATGCCGACCCGCGACCAGCATGTCCACCGAAATGGCCAATTGATGCTGAGCGGAGATCGACATTAATGCGGCATCATCACCAATACCTAAATCGGCATTGACCGCTGGGCGGGTAAAATATTTAGCGATTAAATCGAATTCATTCACAACATTTAACCCTGCCCAATCAACTGGGCAGTTAAGGGAATTGATAATTAACGACGTTTTGCAGCAGCCGCCGCAAACTCATCGGCACGTACTAATGCTGCCAATTTGTCGAGTACACCATTCACAAAACGATGACCATCTGAACCACCGAATGTTTTGGCCAATTCAATCGACTCATTGATAATGACCGGATATGGTGTTTCTGGCATTGAAATAATTTCGAAAGCGCCAGTATATAAAATCGCCATTTCTACGATGCTGACTTCTTCCAATGGGCGCTCAACGTGTGGCTCAAGTGCTTTGGTTAAAGCGCCGGCATCTTTAATCACGCCAAACAAAATGCCACGGTACAAGGCTTCATCGCACTTGTTAAAATAAGAAGTGCTGTTGTGAATAAAAAGATCAATATTATTGACCGTATCCCGCGTCATTAGCCATTGGTAAGTCCCTTGAACGGCAAATTCACGCGCACGGCGACGAGCCGATTTTGGTTTTGGACGAGGTGCTACGATGGCTTCAGTCATACTTGTAATGCCTTAATTAAATTAGCCGTTTCCACGACAGTGCGAGCCGCATCACGGCCCTTTTCTTTGATACGAATTTCTGCTTGTTCATCTGTGTCGGTGGTTAAGATGGCATTCGCAATCGCGATTCCAAAATCCAAGCCCACGCGAGTTACCCCAGCGCCTGACTCATTGGCCACCAATTCAAAATGATAGGTGTCGCCTCGAATGACTGCGCCAAGTGCAATCAAGCCATCAAAACGATCGCTTTCTGCCATGGTTTGTAACACGACAGGAATTTCTAATGCGCCAGCTACCGAGCACAGCACAATGTCTTGCTCTGCCACGCCAAGCGCTAATAACTCAGTCAGGCAAACATCACGTAGGCCTTCACAAACCGGGGTATTAAATCGACTCATTACCACGCCAATTCGCAATCCCGCGCCAGATAAAACGGGTGCAATTGTTGGAATATTTTTTGACATTCTCATTTTCCTTCTAGGGCTACAAAGCCCGTAATTTCTAATCCAAATCCCATCATGCTCGGAATTTTACGCTCCGGCGACATCAGGCGCATACGGCCAACGCCAAGATCTTTTAGCATCTGTGCACCGATACCATAGGTGCGTAAATCCCATTTTTGCGGTGGATTTAGCTTCAACTCCGGTAGCGCTCGACCTAGTAAATCGGAGCCCAGTTCGGTGCGATGCAATAAAATCACCACGCCTTCACCTGCGGCGGAGATGGCATTCAAGGTGGCTTCAATCGACCAAGAGTGCGCAGATGAGTCTAGATCAATCCAATCCATCACCGATAATGGCTCATGCACCCGAACCAGAACCTCACGATCGACTGCTGGTTGACCTTTGATTAACGCTAAGTGCGTTGCGGCGGTGAGTTTGTCGCGATAAACCGCCAATTCAAACTCGCCGGCCAAGGTGCGAATCATACGCCGACCCACACATTCGACCAGTGATTCTGTTTGACTACGGTAATGAATGAGGTCGGCAATAGTACCAATCTTGAGTTGATGCGTTTTCGCGAATTCAAGCAATTCTGGCAAACGGGCCATGGTGCCGTCTTCATTCATGATTTCGCAAATCACCGATGCTGGGGTTAAACCCGCCATCATTGCTAAATCACAACCGGCCTCGGTGTGTCCTGCACGCACCAAAACACCACCCGGTTGCGCCATAATGGGGAACACATGGCCAGGCGAAACTAAATCACTGGCTTTGGCACCAAAAGCAACGGCTTTTTGGATCGTCAGAGCACGATCATGCGCTGAAATGCCGGTCGTGACCCCTTCAGCCGCTTCGATTGAGGCAGTAAAGTTGGTGCCAAACGACGAGCCATTGTTTTTTACCATTGTTGGTAAATTAAGTTGCTGGCAACGCGTTTGATCCAACGTTAAGCAAATTAAGCCACGACCAAATTTAGCCATAAAATTAATGGCTTCTGGTGTCACAAAATCGGCGGCCAACACCAAATCACCTTCGTTTTCGCGGTCTTCTTCGTCGACCAAAACCACCATGCGACCAGCTTTTAATTCGGCAATAATTTCATTAACAGGTGCGATCTGGCTCATGATTTTGACTCCAAAGAAACCATACGTTCAACATAGCGAGCGATTAAATCAATTTCTAAATTGACCCGCTGACCTGGCTCAATCGCCCCTAGCGTTGTGACTGACAGTGTATGTGGGATTAAGTTAATTGAAAACTCACAGCCATCGTTCACGTCACGGATCCAGTTGGTCGTTAACGAAACGCCATTGACGACCACTGAGCCCTTTACGGCTAAATATTTGGCTAAAACCGCCGGCGCCAGAATAATTAATTCGCGGCTATCACCCACTGGATCAAAACTACGTACTATCCCAACACCATCCACATGCCCTGAAACCAAATGACCGCCAAGCATATCGCCCAAGCGCATGGCTTTTTCTAAATTAACTGGGCCAACAGCATCTAATCCTGCAGTACAACGCAAAGACTCATCTGAAACGTCGATTAGATATTTACCACTGGGTATTTGCTCGACAACGGTCATACATGCGCCATTGTGGGCAATACTGTCCCCTAAACCAACATTAGATAAATCTAAATCACCCGCATCGATGGTTAAGCGTACGCCGCCATCAAAAGGCGAAACGGCTTCAATTTGGCCGATCGCTTGAATAATGCCTGTAAACATAAACGTCCTTATTTTTCCGGTTGAGCGGGAAAGACAATCGGATTGGCTGCCTTGACGCGCTGTGACGACTTCAATTCATTGCAATGATTGCAAAAAAAGTTACTCGCGCCACACGCTTTTAACACTTCAATTTCCTTGCCGCAATCAGGGCAAACAATGATGGGTTTTGAATTCATTTTCATTTTCCTAGCCAATCGGTTGCGGGGTCAGTAAAACGCATAATAATGCGCTGATCATCGCCCACCATACGTCGAGCAATATGCGTTGGGACTTGTTTTTGACTTAAATCACTTAAGGAAAACTGCGCCATCGCCTGCCCCTGCCCCAGCAATACCGGCGCTTGATACAGCCACAATTCGTCAATCAAGCCTGCTGCAAAAAAAGCGCCGACTAAAGTGCCACCAGCTTCAAGTGTGACTTCATTGCATCCGCGTGCTGCCAATACGCCACATAATGCGGCCAAATCAATACGAGTACCAGATTGGTCAGGACACAAAATTACTTGTGCGCCTGCGGCTTCCAAAGCCAAGCGGCGCTCCGTCTCTTGCGCCGCGACAATCAAAACGTGGCCTTGCTGTAGGATTTTAGCCGAGACGGGGGTGCGCATTTGGCTATCTAAAATTACTTTAATCGGTTGCCGTTCAACCGAAAAGTCACGCACATTCAGCTGTGGATCATCATGCAAAATCGTTGAAACACCGGTGATCATCGCACATGAGCGCGCACGGATTCGCTGTACATCGGCACGTGCTGCAGCACCCGTAATCCATTGCGATTGCCCATTGCCTCTAGCGCAATCTGTCCGTCCAAACTCGCGGCAACTTTACAACGCAGCCAGGGTCGTTGCCGCATCATTCGGCTAAAAAAACCTTGATGATGCGCCAATGCCTCGGCAGCCATTAAACCATGTTCAACGACAATGCCATGCTCGGCCAGTCGGCGTAAACCTTGCCCGGAAACCAGCGGATTCGGGTCCAATAATGCGGCAACCACTCGAGTAACACCAGCAGCAATCAGTGCATCCGCGCAGGGTGGGGTTTTTCCAAAGTGGCTGCATGGCTCTAAAGTGACATATGCAGTGGCGCCTTGCGCAGCATGGCCCGCTGCACGCAGTGCCATCACTTCTGCGTGCGCGCCACCTGCGGCTTGGGTATGCCCCATGCTTAATATTTGATCATTTTTAGTCAGAACACAGCCAACACTTGGATTGGGCGAGGTGTTGTTTTGGCCCAATTTCGCCTGATGCAACGCCTGGGTCATCATAAAGTAGTCGATCGAACGCCAGGCCATGCTTATTCCTTGCTGACTTCACGAATGACGTCGCGAAAATCTTCAACGTCTTGAAATGAGCGATATACGGAGGCAAAGCGGATATAGGCGACTTTATCGAGCTTGGCCAGCTCGGCAATCACCATTTCACCAATCTGTCGCGACATAATTTCTCGCTCGCCAACAGTCAGTACTTTTTGAATAATTCGGGAAATGGCTTCATCAACCAAAGGGGTCGGCACCGGGCGTTTGTGTAAAGCGCGCATAAAACTAGTGCGAATTTTTTCTCTTTCAAATTCAACACGCTGACCGGTTTGCTTCACTACTTGCGGCATACGCACTTCAGCAGTTTCAAAGGTGGTGAAACGCTTATCGCAAATCGCACAGCGACGACGACGACGTACCGTATCCCCTTCGTCAGAAACGCGAGAATCCACGACTTGAGTGTCGGGTGAACCGCAAAATGGGCATTTCATAGCACGAAAACCTAAAAAGAACGAATAAAGAGCATCTTAAGCTGTTCATTTCATATTGAACAGTCAAGCCAAGGTACATTGGTAGTAATACGCTTGGTATATTAATCCAAGTCAACTGACAGCTGCCTTGGATTAATATACCTCAAACTAACACGACAAAATGCAAAAAGGTGGTGCAGGTGCACCACCTTTTTTAATTGCGTAAAATTATACTTCGTAAACTGGGAAACGCGCAGTTAATGCTTTTACTTTTTCGGCGACAGCGGCCAAATTAGCTTCATCATTTGGATTATCTAATACATCTGCAATTAAATGCGCGACTTGAATGGCTTCTGCTTCTTTAAAGCCACGAGTGGTAATGGCAGGTGCGCCGATACGAATCCCCGAAGTGACAAACGGGCTTTCTGGATCATTTGGGATCGCATTTTTATTGACGGTAATGTGAGCTTTACCCAAAACGGCATCGGCAGCTTTACCAGTTAAGCCTTTAGGGCGCAAGTCAACCAAGAATACGTGCGATTCGGTACGGCCAGAAATAATCCGCAAACCACGTTCAGCCAAAGTTGCTGCCATGGCTTGCGCATTGAGCAACACTTGTTTCTGGTATGTTTTGAATTCTTCTGTTGCCGCTTCTTTAAACGCAATCGCTTTACCGGCGATTACGTGCATTAGCGGGCCACCTTGCAGTGTTGGGAACACATTAGAATTGATTGATTTTTTCAAACTCAGCTTTCGCCAAGATAATGCCGCCACGTGGGCCACGCAATGTTTTGTGCGTAGTCGACGTAACAAAGTGAGCGTGCGGCACTGGATTTGGATAAACGCCTGCAGCGATCAAACCGGCGTAATGCGCCATATCGACCATAAAGTAAGCACCAACTTTGTCGGCGATTTCACGCATGCGCGCCCAGTCAAAGCGCAGTGCGTAGGCTGATGCACCACCGATTAACAATTTTGGTTTGGTTTCTAGCGCAACGCGCTCCATATCGTCGTAATCGATTTCTTCGTTTTCATTCAAGCCGTAAGCCACGATATTGAATAATTTACCCGATAAATTGGCTGGCGAACCATGCGTCAAATGACCACCATGACCCAGATTCATACCCATGATGGTATCGCCTGGTTTCAAGATAGAAAAATACACGGCTTGATTGGCTTGCGAGCCAGAATGCGGCTGCACATTGGCGTATTCAGCGCCAAACAATGCTTTTACACGATCAATGGCAAGTTGTTCGATGACGTCAACGTATTCACAGCCACCATAAAAACGCTTACCAGGATAACCTTCGGCGTATTTATTAGTCAGTTGCGAGCCTTGAGCCTCCATCACTGCTGGGCTAGTGTAGTTTTCCGATGCGATCAGCTCGATGTGTTCGTGCTGACGAACAACTTCGGCCGCCATAGCAGCGGCGAGATCAGGATCATACTGGGCAATGGTTTGAGACTTAGAGAACATGAGTTAACGCATCCGTATTCATCGTTAAAAGATGCGCAATTCTACCACGACATGAGCAACTTACAGCAGTCCAATCAACAAAAAAACATCTACTCACACCAGCATGCATTATTTTCATGAGCGTTTTTTTATATGCAGAAACTGCTTGAGTTTACTTAACCAAAGAATCCGATCATCAGATAACACATCCAAAAACTCAGACAGGCTTTTTGATTTAGCCACGGCAAATAAAATTAAAATCGTAATTGGAATACTCACGCCAATGAAATACCACACGCGACTCCAGCCACTTTCTTCCGCTAAAGCAAATAGATTCATCCCTAAAAAACCAGTGATTGTCGTACCCACCAAGCCTAAAATAGTCACCACGGTCAAGCGCACAACGGTATCGGCTTGTCGACGTAAGTCTTCATTTTCAAGGTATTGACTCATTGCTTGCACCGACTCACGTACATCGGAATATAAGGTCTCGGTATCTAGATGGCGCTTGAGCATCAAAAATAATTGACTACTAATGGCTTGATTGGAAACTTCGCGAAACCAATACCGCTGGGTGAAACGCAAAAAAGCGGCCTGAAGCAGCCGCGTTTCACGTTTAAAATTGCGAATTGAGATTTCATCTTGCACATTAAGCTTGGCCAGCGCCACCGCCAGACGATCAGAAAACATCAATAACGAAGCTTTGTGAAAGTGGGCGATCAGTGTCAACAAAAAATATTGATGCCGAAATTGCCCGAGAGAGCCAGTATAAGGATCAACAAAGAATGGATTGCCCGCCATACCCACCATCACAAAAGCGTGACCATTACACATCAACCGCGTTGAGGCCATGGGACTGTTATTTTCTGGAATCCAAAATCGATCGTAGCAGCAATCAGCTTCGAAAGCCGCAAACACCTTGCTAGAAAAAGGCAGCGCATCCATGTCGCTCGGTCGACTGACCGTACCTAGCCGATAAAAGTCTTCGTCCGACAGCGCAAAAGGGTTCTCGAATGACAGGTAGGCCAACATCGGCATTCGATGGTATTCAATTTGTCGGTAACGTAAATCGCCCACCGCATTAGAATGGTGCATCACCAAAGGGCTAAGCAAATATTCCCAATGGGACGCCATTTTGGGGGCGCAAAACTGCCCCATATGCTGCAAATAACCCGTTCGATCCTCGTAATCACTTGAGGCAATCACTTCGCCTGCCGCGTCGAGCCAAGCCACTTTGCGCATACAACTCGCTGCAGTTTCGTTTTCATCCCACTGGGCGGGAAAGGTACGACCAAAACGAAACATGGCATCTTGCACCCGTCTTAACGATAAATTGTCACCACCCAATTCCAGCGCCAAAATAACGATATCCAGATCGTAAAAAAAATACAGGTCTAAATGGATTACTTTTAAAATGATGTGTTTTACCATCTTTAAAGACCATTAAGACCTGTTGAATATCTTTACGCCGAAAAACGTGCATGGGCGAGTGCCCGTAATTAGCCGCATCCCCCGCCTCACTACGCCCTTCCCCGTACAAAAAACGCTGTACATATGGCAAAAAAGTGACAAATTCTCGATAGTGCCGTTCTTTAAACTCCGCCGGGTCGCCATCAAATTCCGTGGGTCTGGGTTGCCAAGGCGAGCCAGCAACAGACATTGCCGACATCACTTCCCAGTGACGTCCCATCGCACGACTTCGCCCCTTTATCTCGGGCAAAGGCATTAATTGCAATGGCCAAATCAAAATTTGTCGATAATGCTTAACAACGATATCGGTGCTGTTGCCCATGATGTCTCCATGGCTGCAACACGCACCAATGCGGTATTACAGCCCTTTTACCGCATAAATCGCTAAAGTATTACGCCAGTAACCCTGATAATCCATACCACAGCCAAACAAGAAGCGATCTTCTACTTCAAGACCAACAAAGTCTGCCTTAATCCCTGGTGCTTTGCGATCGTGTTTTTTATCAATCAACACCGCAACGTGCACCGCACTGGCTCCTTGTTGCTTGCAATATTCAACAATAGCGGCCAAGGTATGACCCTCATCGAGAATATCATCAACAATAATGACCGTTCGACCACGCAAATCTTCGCGGGGTTTTACTTTCCAATCGAGCTCGCCACCACTCGTTTCATTGCGATAGCGTGTGGCATGCATGTATGAAATTTCAAGCGGAAAACGTAGACGAGGCAATAAATGTCCCGACACAATCAAGCCGCCATTGAGTACGGTATAGACAATGGGATTGGTATGAGCCAATGTGGCGCACATGGCCTCACCCATTTGGTCTAACGCAGCTTGAACCTCAGCTTCATTATGCAGGCAGTCCGCATTATCAAGAATAGTTCTAGCTTCAGGTAATTGCATCGTCACGATAAATCCTTTATTTGTTTCATTACACTTACAACACCACACATAATACAAAGGTGAATCAATTCAAGCTCAACAAGCTATTTCAATGAATTGATCAGCACCTTGCTATGAATAATGTTAGTGCCTTTATTTAATGCCCAGAGAAATCACAAACTGTAAATAGTTCAATATGTTGATCTCTCACCAATTTTGAGCCGCCTAACTCTGGCAAATCAACAATGGCTAGCAGCTTCAACAACTTCAGCACCTAGCCGTTTCAACAGGTTTGCTGCGGCAATCATGGTGCCACCGGTTGCGACCAAATCATCGATCAGTAGCACGCGATCACCAGCTTGACATGCATCCGCATGTAATTCCACGGTCGCTGAGCCATACTCCAGCTCATACTCTTCGGCAATCGTATCAAATGGCAGCTTGCCTTTTTTACGAATAGGAACAAAACCGAGGTTGAGCTCATAAGCGACGACTGCACCCAAAATAAATCCACGTGCATCTATTCCAGCGACGACATCTAACTTTTGATCCATGTAGCGATGGACAAAAATATCCACTAACAGACGAAAAGTTTTCTTATCTTGCAATAAGGGCGTGATATCGCGAAACATAACCCCAGCCTGCGGCCAGTCGGCCACAGTTCGGATTCGATCACGGATATAGTTCGCATTAGGTAATGCGTTATTGCTAATGGATTTATTCATCCGAACGCTCGCTTAATGGAAAAAGGCAAATTTTAACAACCCACAACGCAGCAATAATCAAAACTGCAGCACTCAGGTCTTTATAACGGCCTGCCAACAGTTTAATCACAGCATAGCTGATAAAGCCAAATGCAATACCATCAGCAATTGAGAAGGTAAATGGCATGGCCAGCGCGGTCATGACTGCCGGTGCTGACTCAGTTAAATCATCCCATTCAATCTCAGCCAAACCACGTGTCATTAATACGGCGACATAACACAGAGCTGGCGCTGTTGCATAGGCTGGCACTGTGGCGGCCAAAGGCGAAAACCATAACGCCAATAAAAATAGAATCGCAACAACCAAAGAAGTCAAACCAGTGCGGCCACCAACTGAAGTGCCTGCGGCAGACTCAACATAAGCGGTACTTGAAGAAGTACCCATCACAGCACCGGCAGTAATTGCAACTGAATCAGCCAGCAAGGCTTTTTTCAAGCGTGGCAACTTGCCATCTTTATCTAACAAACCAGCGCGGTGCGAAACACCCACTAAAGTACCGGTGGTATCGAACAAATCGACAAAGAACAACACAAACACCACGCCCAACAAGGCCACATCTAATGCGCCCATTAAATCCATTTGCATGAACGTTGGGGCCATTGACGGCGGAGCAGAAAATACGCCTTTAAATTCAGACAGGCCCATGCCAATTGATATTAAAGTTACTGCCAAAATTGAAATAATAATCGAGCCATGCACCTTGCGGTATTCCAAAGCAACGATCAAAAAGAAGCCAAAAATCGCCAGCAGTGTTTGCGGCGCATGAATATCACCCAACGTAACCAAAGTAGCAGGTGAACCTGTCACCACACCCGCGTTTTTCAGCGCAACAATCGCCAAAAACATACCAACACCGGCAGAAATCGCCAATTTAAGCGAATGTGGAATCGCATTTACGATCGCTTCACGGACTTTAAAGAGTGAAACGCAAAGAAAAATTACCCCAGAGATAAATACGGCCCCTAGTGCTACCTGCCAAGAAACCCCCATACCCAAAACCACGGTATAGGTGAAATAGGCATTTAAGCCCATACCTGGTGCAAGTGCGATAGGATAATTGGCTACTAAAGCCATAATTGCAGTACCCAATGCTGCGGCTAAACAGGTCGCGACAAACACTGAATTAAAATCCATCCCAGTTTTAGCTAAGATCGACGGATTAACAAAGACGATGTAAGCCATCGTTAAAAATGTAGTGAAACCTGCGATAACTTCGGTTCTTACATCGGTACCGTTTTCTTTTAGCTTAAAGAAAGACTCCAGCATACCTACTCCCTGAGATGTTTTTTAATTAACGAATAACAAAAGCGAGCACAAGGCTCGCCTTCTCTTTCTACTACATTTTTAACCCGCAACACCCATCAAGGCCAAGACACCAAGAATCGCAAAGACGCCAGCCGCAACAAATCGAATCATTTGCAATAAGTGCATTCGAGCGGCAATCCAACTACCCAAATACACTGCGGGCACATTGGCTAGCATCATTCCTATCGTTGTTCCCATAACCACCTGCCACAATGGGGTGTACTTTAAAGCCAGCGCGACCGTTGCGATTTGCGTTTTATCACCAATTTCGGCAAAAAAGAACGCTATTGTTGTCGCAACAAAAGCCCCGTATGGTTTTACTTGTGATTCTTCTTCGCTGATTTTATCGGGCACCAAAGCCCACGCAGCAATCGCCAAGAAACCAAGTCCGACAATCCAGCGCAAAATCTCAGCAGAAATCAAACCGGCCACCTGTTGCCCTATCCATGCAGCAGCAAAGTGATTCAAAACAGTTGCAACAAAAATGCCCGCCACAATCGGCAACGGCCGACGAAAACGGGCAGCAAGAATCAACGATAGTAATTGTGTTTTATCGCCCATTTCGGCAATAGCCACTACGCCAGTTGAAACTAACAACGTATCAAACATAAACAGCACTCCGGACGGGCAGAAACGAGAAGTCATTGCGCGTAGCCCATCCAGGAATACACGACAATAACTTCAGGTCTCGTCAGGCGAAGCAAAAAGCTCGCTATCTATGCCATGCGTTCAGCTGCAAATATGTTGACACAGACCCTGCTCAAACGATTAGGCAATAGACCTAAACTCAGACAGGCGACTACTCCCCCGAAGGGTAAGGCGGCATTTTAATGCTTTTTATGCCCTAAGTGCAAATCGGGGTTTACCCGCTAGCGCAGAGATTGCAAAATCCCGTCGCAAGCATCTTCAATCAAATCAAGCACCAACTCAAAACCAGCATCCCCACCGTAATAAGGATCAGGCACCTCACGTTCGCTCGATTGAGTCGCAAAAGTCATAAATAAACGCAGTTTGTGTTGATGGGTAACGGGGCAATGCTGTTTCAAGTAAGCTAGGTGACTTTTATCCATAGCTAAGATCAAATCATATTCAGCAAAATCCATGGCACTCACTTGCCTGGCCCGTAAAGCTGACAAATCATAACCACGGCGCAAAGCATGTTTTTGCGCCCGTCGATCGGGAGCCTCACCCACATGATAACTTTGCGTTCCAGCAGAATCGACTTCAATTTGCCCCGCCAAATGCTGCGCCAGCACTTTATGTCGCAACACACCATCCGCAGTTGGGCTGCGACAAATATTGCCAGTACAAACCATCAGCACTTTTTGCATGTGCTCGCCTCTCGTTTATTCAGTTAACAAGCAGGTACACCCACCGTCAACGCCAAACCACCCAGGGATGTTTCCTTATAGATATTATGCATATCCATGCCCGTGCGGTACATCGTCGCAATGACTTCGTCCAGGCTCACCTTGTGCTCGCCATTTTCCATCAGCGCCAATTGTGCGACTTTAATTGCTTTTTCAGCAGCAACGCCATTGCGTTCTACACATGGAAATTTGCACCAAACCACCAACTGGATCACACGTTAATCCAAGATGATGTTCCATACCAATTTCAGCGGCATTTTCAACTTGTTCTAAAGTACCACCGAGCACCGCACAATATGCACCCGCTGCCATTGAACAAGCCACGCCGACTTCACCTTGACAGCCGACTTCAGCGCCAGAAATAGACGCATTCATTTTATACAACATGCCAATCGCCGCGGCCGTTAGCAAAAAGTCCACCACACCAGCTTCATTGGCATTAGGCGTAAAATTGCGATAGTACTGCAATACTGCGGGAATAATCCCTGCTGCACCATTGGTCGGAGCGGTGACAATGCGTCCGCCACTGGCGTTTTCTTCAGAAACCGCAATCGCATAAATCATTGGCCACAGCATAAAGTCAGCTCGACCCGTTAGCTGCATGCCAACCATTTTGCGGAAAATCCCCGGTGCGCGACGTTTTACGTGATAACCGCCCGGCAGCTCACCCTCACGCGTGCAACCATTATGAATGCACTGTTGCATCACATTGGCAATCTCTAATAACTGCGTACGGATGGTTGATTCAGACTGCGTCGCCAACTCATTGGCCATCATAATCTGAGCGATGGACTTGCCTTGAGCACGGCAATGCGCCAATAAATCAGCGGCATTTTGAAATGGAAACGGCACCGGCGTGGATTCACGTGTCTGACCAAACTCGGCTTCGCTCACTACAAAACCACCACCAATCGAAAAGAAGACATTATTGGCTAATTCAACATCATCGGCATCAAAAGCACGAAAACGTATACCGTTTGAATGCTGCTTTAAAAACAAATGTTTATGCAACTGAACGTCACGCTGAAAATCGAACGCAATCGGGTGCGTTCCCGCGATCAACAATTGGGCATCATGCTCTGTTAGCTGTTTGAAACGCAAGCCAACCCGTTCGGGCTCAACAAATTTAGGGGTATCACCCTCCAAGCCAACCAAAGCAGCACTAACAGAGCCATGCCCCTCACCCGTTAAAGCTAAAGAACCATAAAAATCAACGGAAACCCGACGCACTTGCAGCATTTTTCCCTGCGCGAGCAGATCATCAACAAACGTTTTTGCCGCAACCATCGGCCCCACTGTATGAGAACTCGATGGACCAATACCAATTTTAAATAAATCAAAAACACTTAACATCATTCACTCCCGTTAGCAGGATCACCACTAACTCTAAATAAAATGGATCAGACAGGCGGTGCGCCTGACTGATCCAGCAAAACAACCGTATTCAGTATTTATACTAATTACAAATAACTACCGGCAAAGTCGCCAACAATACCGACCAAAACCCATCACAAAGATAAATCCAGCGGTCTTTGATTGATAGATAAACAAACGCGGAATTCGTTTCATCAACATGACTGGCATTAAGTACGCATAAATCGCAATAATTGGCGCCGACAAAGCACCGATAATTTTGAGAATGGGTGGGTTATAAACCGCCAAGAACCAAAGACCAATCATCATGACAATGGTTACGATCATATTGATTTTTTTACGATCCAAATTCGCTTCGGCCGCGGGATTATTCCAAGTCATCACTCGAGTCGTAATCCCCACCAAGCCTTCACGGGTGCCGACAAAATGACCAAAATACGAGCTAGCAATCGCTAAAAATGCAATCAATGGAATCAAATATTGCAAGAAAGGCTGCGAAACGATTAAAGACACCGTTGTCAAAATATCGACATTCTTCGCTTGGGATGCCGCCAGGACTTCAGGCGACGTCGCCAACACCATCGAAAACACAAAGAACATCACAAAGACCAACAAAATCAACGACGTCCATTTGATAATGCCATCGGTGCGCTTCACGGCTTCTTCAGCACCAAATTGCGAACGATACGAAGCCGCTAGTGTTGAACAAACAGGCGAAAAATTCATCGCAAAAAACGAGCACAGGGAACAATAACAACATATTTTTAAACACGTCACCCATCTCAAATGGCGCGCTTAAAATCGCTGTATTCCACTGTGGAATCATATAAATCGACAAACCCGCCAGCATAATGATCAATGGAAACGTCATCATCGACGTAATGCGAACCATGAATTTTTCACCGGCCAAAATGACACCCGTCAAACCGGCCAAGAGCAAAAAGGTCAACACGGTGCGTGAGGTGCCAACAATGCCCAATTGATTCTGCAAAAAAGATTCAACGATATTGGTCACACCCGTGGCATAGCCCACGCAAATGGTCACAATCGACAAGAAGTAAAGAATAGAAACTGCAAACCCGACATTACGACCAAGGTCATATTCAACCGCACCAATAATATCTGTCGGCTTGGGGCACGAAGCAACAACTCGCGTAATTCCCCGGTGGGCAACAAAGGTGATCGGGAAAATAATTGCCGTCAAAATCAACATCGGCCAAATCCCACCCAAACCAGCCCGGATAGGGAGGTATAAGATCCCAGCACCCACCGCCGTTCCGAAGCACGTCAATACCCATTCCCAATCTTTACGATCTAACGACATATGCAACTCCCAAAATAATAGCGCCACACACTGACGTACAGTATGTAGTCGATGTGGGCGCTATTACACGTGATCTGCATAAATAAAACTGTGACAAATTTACATAAAAACCTTACATTCTGATTGGCGTTTGATTTTTAACAACAAACTTAAAAAAGCTAGGACTTTACTGTATATATATTTTTTAAAAAACGAAGGTTTCGCTTATTCGGAACTCAATTGCAGGGCCCACATTTGTGCGTAAATGCCATCCAAAGCCAGCAATTGACGATGGTTGCCACGCTCAACAATGCAGCCATCGCGCATCACCAAGATTTCATCGGCATCCGATATCGTCGACAAGCGATGCGCGACAACCAAAGTCGTTCGGTTCAGAGAAATCGCTTTTAATTCAGCTTGAATGGCTTTCTCCGTATGAGAGTCAAGCGCACTGGTGGCCTCATCAAAAATTAAAATTGGCGGATTTTTTAACACGGTGCGTGCAATCGCCACCCTTTGCTTTTCGCCGCCGGACAACTTCAAACCGCGCTCACCAACAGTGGTTTCAAAACCATCGGGCAGACCCATAATAAAATCGTAGATATGCGCTGATTTTGCCGCCTCAATCACTTCATCACGACTTGCAGTTGGTTTGCCGTAAGCAATGTTGTAGTAAATTGTATCGTTAAACAAAACCGTATCTTGCGGCACGATACCGATATGCGAGCGTAAACTCGATTGCGTTAAATCACGCAAATCAACGCCATTAATCTGAATTGAGCCGGAGTTCACATCGTAAAAGCGATACAACAAGCGTGACAAGGTCGATTTACCCGCGCCACTAGCACCAACCACTGCGACTGTCTTGCCCGCAGGAATGCTAAAACTAATGTCTTGCAGGATTTGTCGATTTTGCTCATAGCCAAAATCAACATGTGAAAAGGTGATGGCCGCACTCGGGGTTTGTAAGGCTTGCGCATTGGGCTTGTCTTTGATTTCAGCGCCTTTACTCATCAAGCCAAACATTTTTTCCATATCGGCTAAAGAATTTTTAATCTCTCGGTAAACAAAACCCAAAAAATTCAATGGTGCATACAATTGCAATAAAAACGCATTCACTAACACCAAATCGCCCAGCGTCATCGTGCCCTTCACCACGCCATCGGCCGCCATACCCACCAAAAGCGTCACCCCAACGGCAATAATGATGGCCTGCCCAACGTTTAAAAACGACAAAGACACTTGATTGCGTACCGCCGCACCTTCCCATTGCTGCATGCTGGCATCGTAGCGCTCAGCTTCCCAGCGCTCATTGCCGAAATACTTTACAGTTTCATAATTAATCAAACTATCAATGGCCCGTGTATTGGCATTGGAATCTAAGGTATTCATTTCGCGACGATAGCGCATCCGCCATTCGGTGACGCCCAGCGTAAATGCGATGTAAACCGCCACCGTTGCAAACGTGACTGCGGCAAACCACCAGTCGTATTTTTTAAGCAAAATCACCGCGACTAAAGCAATCTCAACCAAGGTTGGTAAAATATTGAACAGCATAAAGTTCAACAAAAACGCAATCCCCTTGGTGCCGCGATCGATATCGCGACTCATGCCACCAGTTTGGCGCTCCAAATGAAAGCGCAGCGACAAGCGATGCAAATGCTCAAAAACCTGCAAAGCCACTCGACGAATTGCACCTTGGGTAACTTTGGCAAAGACCGCATCGCGCATTTCACCAAACACCGCCGAACTCAATCGCAGCGCGCCATACGCCAAAATCAACGTCAGTGGCAGCACCAAGGCCTGATTTTGCACGTCCAGATGATCGACAATGTCTTTGAGCACCAAAGGCACCGACACATTGGCGAGTTTTGCGGCGATGAGTAGACTGAGGGCAGCAAAAACACGAAACTTATACTGCATTAAATACGGCAGTAAGGTCGACAAAGTCTGCCAATCTTTACGCGGTTTGTTTGAATTTTTTTCTACTGTTGATCTCATTAATGCAATGTCCGAGGCATAGAAAGAATAAATGGTGCAATGGTGGCTTCAAATTCAGTACCATCGGCGGCCATCATTTGGTAACTGCCGCGCATGGTGCCAACCGGGGCATTGAGCGTTACACCACTGGTGTATTCAAAGCTCTCACCGGGTGCTATTTCAGGATGTTCACCGACCACCCCCAAACCGCGTACTTCTTGCTTTTGACCTTGGCCATCTTCAATCACCCAATGCCGCGCCATCAATTTGGCGGGCACATTGCCTTCATTGGTAATGGTAATTTGATAGGCAAAAGTGTATTGCTCTGCACTTTCATTGGACTGCTCAGCGAGATAAAACGGCCGAGCCGTCACGCTAATTTTATAAGTGGCTTCCAATTTAAAATTCTCCGTATGTCCTGTGGTAGATCAGGGCGATGTGGCAGTTTACCAGCGTGGCGAACGCATATTGAGCAAAGTCATCTTGTTTTCGCGTTAAACTGGCACACTAGAGCACTATTAGTGCCTATTCTTGCCTTCTTAGGAGCCGGATTCATGACTTATCGCATCGCCCCAAGTATTTTATCGGCTGACTTTGCCCGTTTGGGTGAAGAAGTAAAAAACGTTATCGCTGCTGGCGCCGACATCATTCACTTTGATGTCATGGATAACCATTATGTGCCTAATCTCACCATAGGTCCTTTGGTTTGCGATGCCATCCGGCCATGGACCGACGCGCCGATTGATGTGCATTTAATGGTAAAACCGGTTGATCGCATTATCCCCGACTTTGCCAAAGCGGGCGCCAACATCATTACTTTCCACCCCGAAGCCTCTGAGCATATTGATCGCTCTTTAGGTTTAATTAAAGAATCGGGCTGTAAAGCTGGCTTGGTATTTAATCCGGCCACACCACTGCATTACCTTGACTACGTGATGGACAAAATTGACATGATTTTGCTGATGTCAGTCAATCCTGGTTATGGCGGCCAATCCTTTATTGCCGAAACTTTAGTCAAAGCACGGCAAGCCCGCGCTTTAATCGATGCTTATACCGTCAAAACTGGCCGTGAAATCTGGTTGGAAATCGATGGTGGGGTCAAAGTCGACAATATTGCCGCGTGTGCGGCTGCGGGCGTCGACACCTTTGTTGCGGGTTCAGCCATTTACGGGCAGCCCGATTACAAAACCGTCATTGACCAAATGCGCGCCGAACTGGCCAAGGTGGCGTAATGCAGCTGCTGCACAATCCACGCTGTAGTAAAAGCCGCGAGGCACTGAGTGAACTGAACGCCTTAGGACATTCGCCAGAGGTTCGCCTTTATCTTGAAGACCCGCTGAGCGCCGATGAAATCACGGCTTTACTGGCAATGATCGACATCGCAGCGCTGGATTTGGTGCGGCAAAAAGAACCGCTTTGGGCTGAGTTATGCCAAGGGCGAGCATTAAGCGCAGCGCAGATTATTGAGCACCTCGCTGCGCACCCACAATTGATCGAGCGGCCGATTTTAATTCATCAAGGCAAAGCAGCGATCGGCCGCCCTTTTGCACGCTTACTGACTATTTTGTAAATCGAAACGATCATTTGCGTTTTTGACGTAGATTTTTGCAGACATGAATGAGGCTTCAATGAGTATTATTGCTTGTGCATTTGACCTTGACGGCACTTTAGTCGATTCAATCCATGATTTAGCCCGTGCCGCCAATTTAGCGCGCGCCGACGCGGGGCTCTCCCCACTTGAAAGTGACCGCGTTGCTAGCTTTGTTGGCGATGGCGCCGCAAGTTTAGTCGCAAGGGTATTGGCCGATAGCCATCATGCAGAATATACCGGCAGCGATATACAGCGAGAGGGTATGCTGAGCTTTAATGCCCACTACCTTGCAGGCCTGCATATCGCAACGCGCTTTTACCCTAAAGTACTCGCCACATTACATCTACTGCGCGAGCGGCAAATCCCATTAGCACTGGTTACCAATAAGCCAGAACGTTTCACCCTGCCTTTGCTACGCGAGTTGGGTATCGACACGCATTTTGAGGTGGTGGTCGCGGGCGATACGGTCAGCAATAAAAAACCCTCTGCTGATCCGCTTCTGTATGCCGCCAGCCGATTAAACGTCCCCACCAGTCAGTTGCTGATGGTCGGCGACTCAATCAACGATGTATTGTCAGCGCGGGCGGCGGGTTGCCCGGTACTGGCAGTCAGTTATGGTTATGGCAGCGACGTTGAGTCACTCAATGCCGATGCGGTGATTCATAGCTTTGCTGATTTATGTGAGTTTCTCGATCTCGCTTAAAACACAACGCGTGAGCAGGCTAAAGCACGTCATTAACGTCAGCGAATTCAAGTTTGAATATCGAAGGTGATGCCAAATCAAATCGCTGACTATGGTTCCAGCTGACCGCGTGATTGGGCAGCAATGGCCGATTTAACGCCTATTGCTTGCGAACATATCTATTTCTTCGCAAGCAATGTCACACCGATGGTGCGTGAATTTGACGGTATTGTTCAGTTCACGCACAATTGGGGCTTACTTCTCGATTTAAATAGATATCAATCCACATGGCTTTTTACTCCGCACAGCAGCAATACGAAATTTTTGAATGGCGATGGCGTCGCTGATCTCGCGCGCAGACGCCCTTCTTCTATTCTATTTGGAGTAATACCCATGATTTCCCGCATCGAATTTGATGCCTTGGCCAGCCAAGGCTTTAACCGCATTCCGCTGATCCAAGCATTATTTGCTGATTTAGATACCCCGCTATCGGTGTATCTCAAACTCGCCAATCGCCCTTACTCGTATTTATTAGAATCGGTCGTCGGTGGCGAGCGATTTGGCCGCTATTCATTTATTGGCTTACCCGCGCGCACCCGAATCAAAGTTTGCGGCACGCGCACGGAGCTGATTCATGACGATCAGGTCATTGAAAGCCATGAAGGCAATCCACTGGATTTTATTGAAAGCTATCAAGCCCGTTTTAAAGCGCCGCCAAGCAAAGGTTTGCCGCGTTTTATGGGCGGTTTGGTCGGCTATTTTGGTTACGAAACCATTCGGTATATCGAACGTAAACTCGCGCAATGCCATAAAGCCGATCCAATTGGCGCGCCCGATATCCAGCTATTACTCTCTGAAGAAATCGTCGTTGTCGATAATCTAAGCGGTAAGTTGTATTTAGTGGTGTACGCCGACCCGCATGAAATCGATGCATTTGACACCGCCAGCACGCGCATTCATGCATTACGAATGAAATTACGTGAGCCAGCCAACATGGCGCTCTCGTTACCGACCGGCAATGTGGGTGCGCCGGTCTCTGAATTTGGCGAAGCGCCATTTAAGGCGGCCGTACTCAAAGCCAAAGATTACATCAAAGATGGCGACGTGATGCAGGTGGTGCTGGCGCAACGCATGAGTGCGCCGATGCAGGCCTCGGCGATGTCTTTATATCGCTCTTTACGCAGCATTAACCCTTCGCCGTATATGTTTTATTACGATTTTGGCGATATGCAAATTGTCGGTGCGTCACCCGAAATTTTGGTGCGACTCGAAGACGACACCGTCACCGTGCGCCCAATTGCGGGCACCCGAACTCGCGGTAAAGATCGCACAGAGGATCTCGCGCTCGAGCAAGAATTACTCGCTGACGAGAAAGAAATCGCCGAACACGTGATGCTGATTGATTTGGGCCGCAATGATGCCGGTCGCGTGGCACAAACTGGCTCAGTCAAACTCGTCGACAAAATGATTGTTGAGCGTTATTCCCACGTGATGCACATTGTGTCCAGCGTAGAAGCCAAGCTCAAACCTAAACTCAGCGCGATTGACGTGCTCAAAGCCACCTTCCCGGCTGGCACAGTCTCTGGCGCGCCCAAAGTGCGGGCCATGGAAATCATTGACGAGTTGGAGCCGACTAAACGCGGCATATATTCTGGCGCGGTCGGTTATTTGGGCTTTAACGGCGATATGGACGTCGCCATTGCGCTGCGCACCGCAGTGGTTAAAAACCAAACACTCTATATGCAAGCCGGCGCCGGCATTGTGGCTGACTCCGTTCCGCAAAGCGAATGGCAAGAAACGCTCAATAAAGCTCGTGCTGTTTTACGCGCGGCTGAGCTCGCTGAACAAGGATTGGACGCCTAAAGGCAAAAAACATGAACCACAAAGACACGGAGGCACAGAGAAACGCACTGAGCCAACGTGTAATTGGCGCAGCAATTGAAGTCCATAGGCACTTAGGCCCAGGGCTACTTGAGTCTGCATACCAAACTTGTCTAGCTTATGAATTAAGTCAGGCAGACCTACTGGTTCAGCAACAATTAAATTTACCGCTGATTTATAAAGGCATTCAACTGGATGCAGCCTACCGAATCGACTTTTTGGTAGAAAATCAGCTGGTACTCGAACTTAAAACTGTGGAAAAAATACTACCGATCCATGAAGCACAACTATTAAGCTACCTTCGCCTTGGCGATTTTTCGCTCGGTCTATTGCTTAATTTTCATGCGCCTACGCTGAAAGATGGCATAAAACGCCTTAAGCTTTGATGTAGTTTTCTTTGTGCCTCTGTGCCTCTGTGGTTAAAGGGTTTTGACTATGCTACTTATGATCGACAATTACGACAGCTTTACTTACAACTTGGTGCAATATTTTGGTGAACTCGGCCAAGACGTTCAAGTGCATCGCAACGATGAAATCAGCATCGAGCAAATCGAAGCTTTAGCGCCAAAATATTTAGTGATTTCACCCGGCCCTTGCTCGCCCAGCGAGGCGGGTATTTCAGTGGCGGCAATTAAGCATTTTGCTGGCAAGCTGCCGATTATGGGCGTGTGCTTGGGACACCAAGCGATTGGTGAAGCTTTTGGCGGTGTAGTTTTGCATGCCAAAACCCTGATGCATGGCAAGGTATCTCCCGTTATCCATAACGATATCGGGATGTTCAAAGATATACCCTCTCCTGTTACTGTGACCCGTTATCATTCATTGGCCATTGAGCGCGACTCGCTCCCCGATTGCCTTGAAGTGACCGCGTGGACTGCTGATGGTGAAATCATGGGGGTTCGCCATAAAACGCTAGCCATCGAAGGCGTGCAATTTCACCCCGAATCGATCTTGACCGAGCATGGCCATCAAATGCTTGAAAACTTCCTGCGCGAATTTGCCTAATACCAAACTCACCACCGAGACACAGAGACACAGAGCAACTGATTTACTCTGTGCCTTTGTGCCTCTGTGGTTCAAAAGTGAGTCACCATGATTACCATCCAAGCCGCCTTAAATCGCCTGATCGACAACAACGAACTGTTTTACGATGAAATGCTGCATTTAATGCGGCAAATCATGTCGGGTGAAATGACGCCAGCGCAAATCGCTGCACTCTTGATTGGCCTACGTACCAAGGTTGAAACGGTTTCCGAAATCGCCGCTGCGGCCACCGTGATGCGCGAATTTTCGACCAAAGTGGCAGTACAAGATCAACGGCACCTGGTTGACACCTGCGGCACCGGTGGCGATGGCGCACATACGTTTAATATTTCCACCTGCGCCGCTTTTGTTGCGGCAGCAGCAGGTGCCAAAGTCGCCAAACATGGCGGCCGATCAGTGTCATCAAGCTCAGGCTCGGCCGATGTGCTCGAAAGCTTTGGCGTGAATCTGAATCTCACTGCCGAACAAGTCGGACAATGTATTGACGAAGTCGGTTTGGGCTTTATGTTTGCCCCCAACCATCACAGCGCCATGAAATACGTCGCGCCAGTACGCAAAGAGCTTGGCGTGCGCACGATTTTTAATATCCTTGGCCCACTGACTAATCCTGCTGGTGCTGACAATCAAGTGATGGGCGTATTTCACCCTGATCTTGTGGGTATTCAAGTGCGCGTGTTACAAAAGCTAGGCGCCAAGCACATACTCATCGTCCATGGTAAAGACGGCATGGACGAAATATCCATCAGCGCCCCAACGATGATTGCCGAGCTTAAAGACGGACAAATCACCGAATACGAATTTGACCCACGCCAGCTGGGCTTTGAGCTCGCCGACATTAAAGCACTACACGCCAGCAATGCCGCTGAGTCCAAAGCCAAGATCGAGTCGGTGCTCAACGGCGAAACCGGCCCTTGCCGCGACATCGTTTTACTGAACGCTGGTGCTGCCATCTACGCCGCCAACTTAGCCATCACCCTCGAAGACGGCATTAATGCAGCGCATGAAGTGATTGCTAGCGGCGCAGCGAAAGAAAAATTGGCAGCGTTAATTCGTTTTACACAAGCACTGGCCTAAGCCGATAGATTGACGTAGGGTGGCCGCGCTGCTGCGTAAGCCACCATCCTAAAAATTTAAAATATTGGCGGGTTACGCGCTAACCCGCCCTACGAGTGAAGCCATGTCCGACATCCTAAAAAAAATCTGGGCGACGAAGTTTGAAGAAGTCGCTGCGGCTAAAAAACACCTGCCACTCGCCGAAATTCGGGCGCAGGCTGAGGCCAATCAAGACCATCGCGATTTTGTTGCGGCGATTCGTGCTAAACACGCAGCAGGCAAAGCCGGGGTGATTGCCGAGATCAAAAAGGCCAGCCCGAGCAAAGGGGTGATGCGCGATCCGTTTGTGCCGGCGGAAATCGCCGCCGATTATGCGGCCAATGGCGCGGCGTGTTTGTCGGTATTAACCGATGTGCAATATTTTCAAGGTCATGCTGATTACCTTAAAGCCGCGCGTGCGGCCTGCGCTTTACCGGCGCTGCGTAAAGACTTTATGGTCGACGAGTATCAGTTTTATGAAGCGCGCGCTTGGGGGGCTGATTGCATTTTATTGATTGCCGCCGAGCTCGATTTAGCGCAAATGCGCGATTTTGAAGCGCTAGCGCATAGCCTTGGTATGGCGGTCTTGGTTGAGGTGCACAATGCTCAAGAGTTGGATGCTGCGCTGCAATTAACAACACCGCTGGTGGGGGTTAATAATCGTAATTTGCGTACATTTGAAGTGAGCTTACAAACAACGATCGACTTATTGCCACGGATTAACGACGCTGGCGGCAACCGTATCGCGGTGTGTGAAAGTGGCATTCATGCGGCTAGCGATGTGCAATTAATGCATGATCATCAAGTGCATACGTATTTGGTGGGTGAGGCCTTTATGCGGCAAGCCTCTCCGGGACAAGGCTTAAGTGATTTGTTTAATCCAATTTATAATTAAATCATGCTGTATACAGCTCTAAGTAATATTTGATAACGCTTAGAGCTGTATACCCAATGCTTATTATTCGGCACCAAGGCTTGCTCGCTAGCAACAAAGCTGAGATTCCGCAGTACGATGAAACAATAGGATAGTTTCAATTTTTAATGGCGAAAACCATGCTCTGATTATTTATGACCGCCGCCTTCGCCTCCTTTACCGCCACCACCGCTTTTCCCTCCGCCGTTACCTCCGCCGTTACCTCCACTACTACCTCCACTACTTCCGCCACTACTACCGCCACTACTGCCGCCACTGCTACCGCCACTACTGCCTCCGCCGCTACTGCTTTCACCTGAGCCAGTGGAACCTTTGGATGAAGAATTGGAATGACTTGATTGATGGCCTGTAGATTGATCGTCTCTACCACGACCTTTATCTGCACTGCTTCTTCCTGCTGAATCATCCCCTAGTTCGCCAGAACGGTTTGATGGCTTATTGCTTGAGCGATGACTTTCTGGTTCTGGTAAAGCTCGGCCATGTTCCATTTCGACCCCTTCACGCGACTGGTGCTCATTAAGCTGATGCAGTGCATGCTGTGGTTCGTGACTTTTAGACACCACTGAGCCTAAATTTAGGCCTAATCGATTGGAAATCGCTCCCCAGCCCAGACCCGAAGCACGCATTGATGAAACCGAGCTCAATGCCTGCGACAATGTCAGGCTAGTATTTTTTTGCATCATCGCACTCGCCAAGGCCAGCGTTACGTTCACATTGCCCCAGCCCATACTTTGCCCAGTGCCGGTAATGGTTGTGCGGCTACCGTTGGCGGCAATCAAGGTAGTCGAGCGCCCCTCTCTGAGTGCCTCCGCCAGTTGGGCGGCATTTCTTTTTGATCCTGCCAGCGAGGCATAGGTATTGGCCATCGCATCTGCGACTTGTTTTGAGTCTTGTTGCTGGCTCAGTTGATTGGTTTGTTGTGCGCTGTCATCTAAGCCATCGGCGAAAGTTGGAAAACTCAGCAGCAAAACAGAGTAAAGCCATAAATGTTTCATCATTTGCTCCTAAAGCATAAGAAATAGACTGACTTAGTATGATTCTCATGCAATCAAAGCTTGCGACAAAACAGAACATTCGCCGCCCAAAGGACAGTGTAAAGATAAGCAAGAATAGGATTAATCGAGCAGATATGAACGGATCTGTGCTTGTTGCTGTGGGCTTAGCCCTAAAACATGCTCGATATAGCGCGGCAAGGTGCCGGATATTTTTTTGACTTCATGTAGCGCGGCTTTTAAATAGTGGGCATCAACCCCCAAAAGCGCATTGAACAGCTCGACCTCAACGCCACTGGCAACGCCTTGAGCGATCAGCGCTTGATATTTGTGTAATACCAGCGCATTGCTTGCTAGATAGTCACGCAAAATCCGCTCGTGCGGTACGCCTAAAATCGTCAGCAATAAAACCGTCGCCCACCCAGTGCGATCTTTACCCGCAGCAGTGCAATGCCACAAGACGGGGTATTGCGCGGGACTACAAAGTGAATGCAGCCATTGGCGCATTACCCCTTGGGCATGCGTGTTGCGAACCATTTCGCGATATATATCGGCCATCAGCAAGGCCGCACGTCCTTGCCCTAAATGCAGATTTAATTGCGCAGGATCGGCCAGCAATGCGTTTAAACTCAGTGCTGATTGCAACTGCGATTGAGCTAACACATCCGCGGTGTGGTACTGCACTGCAGGCCACTGCGGATCTGGATCACGCGCTATTTCAGCGGAAGTACGAAAATCCCAAATGGTACGAATCGCCAATGCGGCAAAGGCTTGCTGATCTTGCAAACCGGCCAATTGGTCAGATCGAAACAACATCCGCGAGCGGATGGTTTTTCCTGCTGCCGTTTTTATGCCACCTAAGTCACGAAAATTAGCCAAACCCGCGATCTGCAATGGTGGCACAGGGATTGAAGCTTGACGTTTTTGGGCAAAAAAAGCTTGCAGTAATTGTTTGGCCTGCTCGCCACCAGCACCTTGTTCAATCTGGGTATGGTGATTTAATCGTGGTTCTAAATACGGATTACACACACTGCCTGCCGCCCCGGTTTTGGGCTCAGGCAGCGCGTATACCACGCGAGCAATCCGCGATTGCAAAATAACGCCACTACACATTAAACATGGCTCAAGCGTAATAAATAGCTCGCACTCGGGTAAGCGGTAGTTACCTAGGTGCTGCGCCGCTTGGCGAATCGCCAGCATCTCGGCATGTGCACTCGGGTCGTGACGATGAATGGGTTGATTATGGCCACGGCCGATGATTTGCCCTTGATGGACTACGACCGCGCCGACCGGCACTTCGCCCAAAGCCAAAGCCAGCTCTGCTTGTTGCAAAGCCGCCTGCATAAAATCCAAATCGGTGTAACTCAACGCAAAATCCTTCGTGGGGTATACCACTGCAATCTATTATTGATGCTCTTTAGAAAGCAATACCTTTGTTATTTAACCTTCAGTTACGGCATTAACCTAGCTTAGTTTTGACTAGACACTGCGCCGAGCCTTCAAGCCAACCCTGAGCAAATACGCTGAATCCGCAGCACGTCAAAACCGCAGCACGTCCAACCCGCTAAGCCAACATTTCTGCCGCATGCTGGCGCGTGGTTTCGGTAATGTCTAAACCCCCGAGCATGCGGGCGATTTCTTCGATTCTTGCCTCATGGCTTAAGACGGCAATCGAGCTGATCACGCCTTCTTTGCCTTGCTGCTTGGCCACTTGCAAATGCTGCACACCGCAGGCGGCCACTTGCGGTAGGTGCGTAATACACAACACTTGCCGCGACTGGCCTAATTCAGACAATAGTCGACCGACAATCTCGGCAACCCGGCCACCAATGCCAACGTCCACCTCGTCAAAAATCAGCGTCGGCACATTCGCCACTTGGCTGGTCACCACTTGCAAGGCCAAACTAATCCGTGACAACTCACCACCGGAGGCGACTTTGGCCATTGGGCGCAGTGGCGAAGCGGGATGATTGGCCACTTGTAATTCAACCTGCTCTAAACCATAAGCCGCTGGATGCGTTAAAGGCTGCAAAACCACTTCACAGCGGCTACCCGACAAAGCCAAGACTTGCATTTGCTCTGTGACCAATTGCGATAATTTCTGCGCCGCGCTAGTGCGGGATTTACTTAAAGCTGTGGCCAATTTGCGATAAGCGCTTTCTGCGGCTAAGACTTGTTTTCGCAAGGCATCCAAACCCTCTTCGCCGCCCAATTCGGCCAACCGCGCTTGCCATTCGTGCAATTGCGATAGCAGCTGCGACGGATCAATGCGATATTTACGACCCATTTTATAAATCGCATCAAGGCGATTTTCAACTTCGCTTAAGCGCTCAGGATCGAGCTCTAAGCGGTCGGCATACAAGCGTAAAGCACTCACCGATTCAGCCAATTGCGCTTCGGCGCCAGCAATGAGCTCTAAGGTATCGTTAATCGATGGATCAAAATCAGCCAATTGGCTTAAGCGATGCGCGGCCGTGGCGAGCCAGCTTTGGCAATTGTCATCACCATCGCTGAGCGCCATCAGCCCTTCTTGTACCCCATCGATTAAGCCTGCGGCATGATGCAAACGCTTGTGATCGAGTTGTAATTCGGGCCATTCGCCCTCTTGCATATTCAGCGCCGCAACTTCGTCAATTTGCCATTGCAAGCGCTCGCGCTCGGTTTCAAAGCGCTCGGCATTTTGTTCGGCATCGTTAAGTTGCTGCGCCAGCGTGTGCCAAACTTGATATTTTTTGGCGGTATCACGCGCAACTTGGGTAGTGCCCGCGTAAGCGTCGAGCAAATCACGCTGCGCATCGTGGCGTAATAACGATTGGTGGGCATGTTGGCCGTGGATGTCGACCAAGAATTCACCGACGCCTTTGAGCTGGCTCAGTGTAACGGGGCTGCCATTAATAAATGATCTGGATTTGCCGTTGGCATCAATAACGCGGCGAATAATCAATGGCGCACAATCTTCGCTGAGTCCTTGTTCAATCAGCCAGTCGGTCACGCCGCTTAAGGCTTCGCACATAAACTCCGCCGACAATTCAGCGCGCTCAGCGCCGTGACGAACCACGCCGGCATCCGAGCGATCTCCGAGCAATAAACCCAGCGCGTCAATCAAAATAGATTTACCAGCGCCGGTTTCACCGGTGAGTACGGTTAAGCCCGCTTGAAAATCTAAATCCAGTTCACGAACAATGACAAAATCACGTAAATGCAGCGCTGCCAGCATGGTCTCACCTAAGTTAAAAGCTCAGAACAAGATCAAAGTGTACATTCGTTCTATAAAAATGGCGAGCGCTGGTCATTAAAATTCATCGATAGCGCACGAAAATCCGCCCAAAGCGTACCCGTTTCATGACGACTGAAATTGAATAGTTATCGCATCACGCCATTTTTAGGTGCACCAGCTAATCTGCGAGACACACTCAACAAGACGATGCAAAGCTGCAGCCAAAACCTTACAGTAGCTTTTCGCCCCAGCGCAATTTGGCGCGCAGCATATCGTAATAGCTATAACCATGCGGATGCAAAATACGCAATGAATTGGTATAGCGGCGGATCATGACGCGATCCATTTCATGCAATTCAAAATCCGATTGATTATCAAAATGCACACGAGCGCCTTGTCCGCGCGTCAATAAAAACGCCACTTGGGCGTTATCTGACACCACAATCGGGCGATTGGATAAAGATTGCGGGCAAATTGGCACTAAGGTGATCGCGGGTAGTGCAGGATGCAAAATCGGCCCACCGGAGGCCAGTGCATAGGCGGTAGAGCCGGTTGGCGTGGACACCACCAAACCATCCGAGCGCTGGCTGTAGACAAATTGATTGTCGACAAAAATCTCAAACTCAATCATCGAGCCAATCGAGCCGCGGCTAAACACCACATCGTTAAACGCTAAAGAGGTGCTAATCGGCTGGCCATCGCGCAAAATCGTCGTTTCTAGCAAAATGCGCTCTTCAGGAACGAACTGCCCAGCGATCATATTGCTAACGGTGAGTTCCATTTCATGCAATGGAATATCGGTCATAAAGCCGAGGCGGCCTTGATTAATCCCCACCAAGGGTATGCGATAGGGAGCCAACAACCGCGCCACCGACAGCATGGTACCGTCCCCCCCTAATACCACAACCAAATCAGCTAATTTGCCGATATGATCGCGTGCTACTTTTTGGTATTCAGTAATACCATGCTCTTGGGCAATATCTTGCTCGACCAATACTTTAATGCCGCCGCCTTCTAGCATGGCGGCCAAACGAGCAATCGGATCCCCAAGCGCGGGGGTATTTAAGCGGCCAACAAGGGCGATGGTTTTAAATAAGCTATGCATGACGTGTGGTTTTACACCAAATTAAATCACAGAACGCATTAATAACACGCCAGACAGGTTAAAATCCAGCGCTATGATGCTCAATGATCGATCCCACATCCTTTTAAAGACGCTGGTTGAACGCTATATCGCCGACGGCCATCCTGTTGGCTCAAAAGCGTTGTCGCAATATTCTGGCCTTGATGTCAGTTCGGCCACGATACGCAATGTCATGGCCGATCTCGAAAACCTCGGCCTGATTGCCAGCCCACACACCTCGGCGGGGCGAATTCCGACCGCGCAAGGCTACCGCCTGTTTGTCGATCGATTACTGACCACGCAAGGCAGTACCGCTCATGCGGCCTTGCCTGAGTTACTCAGTACTGAATTGCCGAACGATCATCCGCAACACAGCATTGCCGCCGCTTCGCAACTATTATCCCAGCTTACGCATTTTGCTGGTGTAGTCACCCCGCCACGCCGTAGCGAAGTGCTACTCAAACAAATTGAATTTTTGCCGCTCTCGGATAAACGCGTATTGCTCATTTTGGTGACGCAAGATGGCGAGGTACAAAATCGCATCGTGCAAACCGAGCGCATTTTAGGCATCAATGAGCTCAATGACGCGGCGCATTTTTTAAATCGTCACTGCGCCGGCAAAACCATTGGCAATCTTATGCAGGTTTTGCAACAAGATTTAGGTCAAGTTAAACGTGAATTACTGGAGCTGATGAATGCCGCCATGCAAATGGGGCAAGATTTAAGCCACGACCATATGGTGATTGCGGGGGAACATCAATTGCTGGGGCTGAATGATTTTGGCAGCAATATGCGGCAAATGCGCCAGTTGTTTTGAACTTTTTGAACAAAAAAGCACCCTACTTAAACTCATGCAGCTAGGGCAAAGCGCCGCAGGCATTCAAATTTATATCGGTCATGAATCGGGCATCGCGCCACTGGATGAATGCTCAGTCATCGCCGCGCCGTATCGCGTAGATGGCGAAATCGTTGGCACTTTAGGCGTGATTGGCCCGACTCGTATGGCGTATGATCGCGTAATTCCCATTGTTAACATTACAGCGCAGCTACTCTCTAGCGCGCTGTCTCATTAAATCGATCTTATTCATGAAAAAAATCACCCTGGCCATCTTGGCGACCCTCGCTGTATCGGCCCCTTCTGTTGCGGATGATGAATTAATTAGCCGTCCAGAAGTGCAAGACTACATTCGCCAAACCGCCGCCACGCATGGCTTTAGTGAAGATTACTTAACGAATGTGTTGCAAGACGCGCAAACCAAAAACAATATCATTACGATTTTGGATCGCCCGTCAACCAGCCGACCTTGGCATGAGTTTCAAGCCAATTTTGTGAATAAAACCCGCATCAATAATGGCGCTAAATTTTGGCGCAATCATGCCGATTTAATTAATGCCATTGCTAAGCAATACAAAGTCGCCCCCGAAGTGATGTTGGCCATTTTAGGCGCTGAAACCAATTACGGCACGTATACCGGCTCGTTTCGGATTGTTGATGCTTTAAGCACCATTGCATTTAATTACCCACGCCGTGCCGCGTACTTTCAAAAAGAACTCACTGAGTTTTTCTTATTAGCGCAAGCAGAGCAACAAGACGCCGCGTCATTTAAAGGCAGTTATGCCGGTGCAATGGGCTGGCCGCAATTTATGCCATCGTCTTTCCGGAAATATGCGCAAGATTGGGATGGCGATGGCCGTCACGACATTTGGAACAACCCCGGCGACGCGCTGGCCTCGGTGGCCAATTATCTAAATCAACACGGCTGGGTGGATCAAGGCGACACCTTTACTGCAGTCAATATGAATCAAGACCCCAGCCAATTATTGGCCGATAAATTTAATCTTCATTACACGGTGGATGAATTAATCGCCAAAGGCGTGGCGCCGATTGCCGAAATCAACACTCAGCAAGCGGCGGTGTTATACGCGCTAGAAACAGAACCAGGCTTCACCCAGCACTTTTTAGGCTTTAATAATTTTTACGTGATTACTCGCTATAACAAGAGCACTTTGTACGCCACGGCGGTGTTGCAGCTAGCCGATGAAATCAAAGCGGCTTATCTGCGTGGCGATGAGCCAGCCAAGCCAGTGGCAAAAAAATAATCCTCTTCGTATTCGCGAGCCGCCTTGGCTCTTACTCGCTGCGTGCATGAGCCAAGGCAGTCCTAACTGCAAACTGGTAGGTTACGCTTTAACCATCCGCTACCACCTGTATTGCCCTCTAAGCAAAGTCATATAAGCCCTAGATTAATATACCTCGCTCACTTGCTGGGTCATACTGATCAGCATTTTTTCCATATCCGGCGCTGCTAATGGTTTGCTATAAAAATAACCTTGCGCACAAGCGCAACCCATATCCCGCAAGATCTGCATTTGTGCTTGCGTTTCTACGCCTTCGGCAACGACATTCAAGCCCAATTTTTGGGCCAAAATCACAATGGTTTCGGCAATCACCACATCATCAACCTGTTCAGGAATGCCTTCAATAAACGAGCGGTCAATTTTTAATGTATCCAGCGGTAAGTTTTTAAGCTGTGATAAGGATGAATAACCGGTACCAAAAATCATCAATTGCCACTTTCACGCCCAATTGTTTAAGCTGCTGCAAAATGGCCACCGCTTCATTAATCCGCGTCATAATCAAGCTCTCGGTGACTTCAAGCTCCAACACTTGGGCGGGTAGTCCGCTATTTTGCAACGCTTGCGTCACTTGCGAGAGCAAAAGATCAGGCCTAAATTGCCGCACCGACAGGTTTACGGCAATTTGTGGCACCACAAACCCTTGCTGCCGCCAGCGCTGCACACATTGGCACGCTTCATTCAGTACCCAATCGCCAATGGGAATGATCAAACCATTTTCTTCGGCAATTGGAATAAATTCGAGTGGGGATATCAAACCCAATTGCGGGTGCCGCCAGCGAATTAAACATTCCAAACCAGCCAATTGCCCAGTCGCTAAATCAAACTGCGGTTGATACCATAATTGTAATTGCTGGCGCTCTAAGGCAAAACGCAGCGCATTTTCTAAATTCAAATGCGACATTTGATGCGCCATATTCATATCGATCGAATAAAACTGGTAAGTGTTTTTGCCCATTTCTTTGGCGCGATACATCGCAATGTCAGCGTTTTTCATTAATTGCGCCGCTTGCCCGGCATCATGCGGATATAAACTAATGCCGATGGAGCCTGTGACAAAAAGTTCATGTTCGCCCACTTGATACACTTCACCCAGTGCCAACAAAATACGCTCGGCGACCTGAATTATTTGCTCGTTATGAATGACGTTTTCTAATAGCACCGTAAACTCATCGCCACCCAAGCGCGCCACCGTGTCAAATTGCTTTACATTGCCTTGCAAACGCTGCGCGACCACTTTGAGTAGTTCATCACCGACATCGTGGCCCAAAGTATCGTTAATGGTTTTAAATCGATCCAAATCGATAAACAACAATGCAAAAGAGCGGCATTTGGTGCTGGCCCGCGTTAAAGTTTGCCCGAGCGCCTCGTGTAAGCCGCTGCGATTGAGTAAGCCAGTCAATGCATCATGCTGTGCCAAATGGCGCATTTTTTGCTCGGACTCTTTGCGCGCGTGGTGTAATCAGAAAAAACTGCGACATAATTGGTGATTTGATTATATTCATCACGCACCGCACTCATTGACAGCCAAGCAGGATAAGCACCACCACCTTTGCGCCAATCTTGCACCTCGCCCTCCCAATGACCAATTTGATGCAAACTGGTTAATTGATTCGATTGCAATACACTAAGTTGCCCTTGCTGGCGGCCAAAAATACGCGAGGTTTTGCCAATCGCATCGCGAGCTTGAAAGCCGGTTATTTTTTCAAAAGCGGGATTAATCGCAATAATCTTGGCATTGGCATCGGTCAATAAAATACCTTCGCTGGCATGCTGAAAAATCTTTCCTGCCAAGCGCGCACCATTAATTGCGCGTTGATTTTCACGGTGCGAAGCAGTTAAAAAAATTGCCGTTTGCAGCGCAATTGCCAATAAAAATAACAATCGAACGGTATGCACAATAGAATTGGTTTCACCAATATATTGACTACTGACCACCAGCAAAATGACTAAGGCAATGGCGCTATTGGCAATTTGCCCCAGGCGCAATGACGACCAAATAAACAAAGGAAACATTAAATAGGCAAATTCAAGAGCATACACATTATGCCCTTGCAGTAATAAAATACTGCCACCAGCCACTACGGTAATGATTAAGGTTAATTCAATAATCCAATTGGCATTGAGCGAGTCTTTGTCGCTCAATACCGCATATACACCGGGAATTACAATTAATAGACTTAAGGATTGAGCCAACCAAACCATTAGCCAATTTTGCAGCAATAAAGGCTGAGCAATTACAAATTGCACCAAGGACATGAAAATACTAGCAAATAAAATATTGCTATAAATTGGGCCAGCCAATAATAAACGATGACTATCGTTGATTCTAAATTCGCCTTCAGGCACAAACAGTGGCAACAAGCTAAAAACACAGAGCGCCTGCGCTAGATTGAGCAGTGCAACAGTGGCCGCAAGCCATACAGTCGGTGCGGCAAGCTCAAGCCCATAACAAATTGCACCCGGAATACAGCAGAGTATCGCTTTGGGCCCCATTAGCAATAAGCCCGCTACAGCAATACCTAATTGCAAGTTTAATGGACTAAACCAAGTATCTTTGGGTAAGACACTGCAATCAATCAGTCCAGCCAAAAGATAGGCTAACGCCAATAAATAATATTTATGCTTGGATTGCGACATCGGCAATGGAAGATCATCGAAATGGAACGTTGATCAACATAAGCTTTTTCTATGTAAGCTGTCTACAAAATGTAGATGGTATTATCAGACTACCAACAGCTACGCGTCAGAAATTAGAAATCATGATGAATGCTGCTCTGCTAATACACTCAATACCAAACCGACAAATCCGCACAGCGGCCAACACGTACCGCCAATTATCCCAAACAAAGACGAACTACATTAATCACGTTGAATTAATGTTTCTGCATCCACAGCAAAAGACGGCAATTCGCTTAATTTTTTTAAACCTAAATCCGCGAGAAATGCGGCATTAGTCGCCAATAATTCTGGGCGGCCCGGCACTTCTTTATGCCCAACCACTTCTAACCAGCCACGCTCTTTTAAAGTTTGAATAATCTGGCTTGACACCACCACGCCGCGAATCTCTTCGATTTCACCACGAGTAATCGGTTGTTTATACGCAATAATCGCCAGCGTCTCCATGACTGCGCGACTATAGCGCGGTGGTTTTTCTGGATTTAATTGGTTTAAATAAATTTGCATTTCAGGTTTAGCGCGAAAGCGCCAACCATTGGCGAGCTCTAATAATTCAATACCACGATCTTGCCAAGCCAATGCAATTTCGTTCAGGCATTGCAAAACCAACGCCGAACTCAATTCATCATTAAATACTTTTTTAATTTGCGAAACACGTAATGCTTCTTGACTCGTTAACAATACCGTTTCAATGATTTTAATTGCTTGATTTTGATCCATTTAAAACTCACAAAAAATTTAGCGGCAGATCCATCTGTTAATCGGCAATTGCAGTATTACGACGCCAATAACCAATCAATCCCATCGATATGCATGCAACTGATGGCTGGGCGAGATTGCCGCAGACAGCAAATTGAGCACTCAGAGAGTGTCACCACGATGCAAGATAAATCAACTTTACGATTTATCTGGGGTTTAATTTATCCCGCAGCGGATTCCGCACGAATCAACTGAATATAAACCGGCGTTAATACCGCATATTGCGTCACTGAAATTAAACGCTCTTTAACCAATTCTAAAATGGCAATAAAAGTCACCACAAATAATGGTACACCCTGCTGCAAATCAAACAGTTCATTAAACTCATAATAGCGCCCATTGGCAATGACCCGCAAAATATGCGCCATTTGCGCTCGCACTGACAATTGCTCGCTGGCAATCACATGGTGCTGTACTTGTTTACTACGCGCAATTAAACCCAGCCAAGCGAGTTTTAAATCCATTAAACTCACATCGGGTAAAACTGCGGCACACTCTGATTCGATATGCACCGCCACCCAAGTAAAATCTCGCTCCGCTTGCGGCAAAACATCTAATGCTTGCGCCGCTAATTTCATTTGTTCGTATTCTAATAAACGGCGCATTAATTCAGCACGCGGATCTTCTTCATCCATAAAATCAACTTCGATAACGGGCTTGGGCACCAAGAGTCGAGATTTAATTTCAATCAGCATGGCGGCCATTAATAAATACTCAGCCGCCAATTCAATATGACATGCTTCCATCGCTTCAACATAAGCCATGTATTGCGTAGTCACCTGCGACATTGGGATATTGAGAATATCAATATTTTGTTTACGAATTAGATAGAGCAATAAATCGAGCGGTCCTTCAAACTCAATCAATAAGACGCGCAATGCTTCAGGCGGGATATATAAATCGGCTGGAAACGCATGTACAGGCTCACCAAATACATGCGCCAATGGCGTTAGCGGTAAATCGGCGGCATTCATTCGGGTTGACGCGGTGGTAAGGGTTGCTGCTCCCACGGTTTAGGTGGCGCAGCGGCAATCCAGCGCGAACGCGCCAGCAGCATTAAAACGCCGCACAATATCAGCAATATCGGCCACTGAATTGAAAGCGGCAATTGATATTGCTGACGTAAAAATGTAGTAATTGCACCGGCAATCAGCATTGGACCCAAAACAATGGTGGATTTATTCACGCCTTCAATCGCCAACAACGCGACCCCTGCGCTCATTAAGCCAATAATGATAATCCAGCTCACGCTAGGGAAAAAATCGAGCGAATTCATCAGCCAGCCGGCACCAATTACAATCAGCACCACCGGAAAAACAATGCCGCGCATTAGCTGCACCTACAAAACAATTTGAATTAAACGCATCACCATCGTCATCAATGGCACCAAGATATACCCTAAAATACCGGTTACCAATAAGGCAATGATAATGAAAAAACCATAAGGCTCAACTTTCATTAAAGTTCGCGCTAAATTGGGTGGCAAAATAGAAATCATGATTCGCCCACCATCCAATGGTGGAATTGGTAACAAATTAAGCACCATTAAAATAACATTTATTTGAATCCCGGCTTGACTCATTAATGCCAATGGCAATTGAAACGAGCTACCTTCCAAGCCACTGGCGGCAAAACGAAATAATAAGGCCCAAATAAAGGCCATAACTAAATTGGCCAACGGCCCAGCCGCTGCCACCCAACGCATATCGCGCTTAGGATTATTTAAGGCATGAAAATCAACCGGAACGGGTTTAGCGTAACCAAACAAAAATCCGCCAGGTAACAATACGCACAATAAAGGCAATAACACCGTCCCAATCGGATCGATGTGTTTCATGGGGTTAAACGTCATTCGGCCTTGTAAAAAAGCCGTGGAATCGCCTAATCGCTTGGCAGCATAAGCATGCGCCGCTTCGTGAGCTGTGATTGCAAACAGCACTGGCAAGGCCCAGATTGCAATCGTTTGAATAATATTCAGTTCCATAACCGCCTTCTAATCTATTTTAAAGTGCAAACGGCGTCACATCGCCTTTGCCTTGCCGAATCAGTGTCGGCACATCACCAGAAAGATCAATCACTGTCGTCGGTTCCGTACCACAATAACCGCCTTCAATCACCAAATCGACGTCGTGCTCTAAACGATCGCGAATTTCCCACGCATCCGTCATTGGGTATTCTTCATTGGGCAACAATAAAGAACTCGACAACATCGGCTCACCCAATTCTTCTAATAAGGCCAAAGCCACCGGATGATCCGGCACCCGCAAGCCAATCGTGAGTTTTTTAGGGTGCGACACCCGGCGCGGCACTTCTTTGGTCGCCATCAAAATAAACGTATAACTACCCGGCGTCGCCGCTTTGAGTAAGCGAAAAGCTTGATTATCTACGCGGGCATAATTGCCGAGCTGCGATAAATCACGGCAGGCCAAAGTAAAGTGATGCTTATCATCGAGCTGACGAATTCGCCGGATCCGCTCAATCGCATCTTTATTATCTAAAGCGCAACCCATGGCATAGCACGAATCGGTGGGGTAAATGATAATCCCGCCTTTACGTAAAATATCCACTGCCTGTTTAATGAGGCGAGCCTGAGGATTTTCAGCATGAATAGAAAAAAACTGTGACATGAGTTTTCAACTTGTTAAATAGGTATGTCGCTACACACCATAATCAATGTTAGTTAGCGCGAGATACCTCTTGTAAAGGCTGTTTTAGCCAGCGCTCCCACACAGGTGTGCAGCCAAAAGGAAGATCGGCATTTAAGCCAGGCTCTCTCGAACCCTCACCCGTGGCATGATAATCAGTACCGCTAGAGCACTGATAATTAAAGTCATTGGCCAAACGGCCAAATCGCGCCGCATCGGCAATGCTATGTGTGCCAGAAACCACTTCAATCGCTTCACCGCCCATGCGGTGAAATTCGATCAAGAGTACGCGCAAGGTTTCATTGCCTAAATCATAGCGCCCTGGGTGCGCCAATACGGCAACGCCGCCCGCGCCACGAATCCAATCGATGGCATCGTGTAATCGCGCCCATTCATGCTCGACATAGCCCGGTTTACCGCGCACCAAATATTTTTTAAATACCGATTTAGTGTCTTTACAGCGGCCAGACTCAACCAAAAAAACGGGCAAAATGCGTGCGGCTAATCATTTCTGGATTTTCGGCAAACTTTTGTGCACCAACTAGTACGCCTTCAATTCCTAGCTTTTCTAGGCCTTTGGCCATCCGCTCAGCACGCTCAGCGCGCCCCTCGCGCACACTAGCAAGCCCAGCCAAAAGCGTTGGGTCATTTTCATCAAAACCTAAACCCACAATATGTAAGGTGTGCTTACCCCAGCTAACTGAGATTTCAACGCCGTTAACAAACTGCATGCCCAACTCATCGGCAGTTTGCCGCGCTAACGCCAAGCCACGCACGTCATCATGGTCGGTAAGTGCAAATAATTGACAGCCTCGTGAATGGGCACGTCGTACAACTTCATCGGGTGGCAATAAACCATCAGAAATATTGGAATGACAATGTAAATCAACTGGCGTCATTGTGTTCTCTTAATTTGAAACATTCAGTAAGCAAAATAGTTGCCGCTTTAATACTTTGTATGCCAAAGATCGAATAATTTCTTGGCATCACTTACGCAGGGAACACTCCGGTAGACAGGTAGCGATCGCCTCGATCACAAACAATACTCACAATCACCGCGTTTTCGACTTCTTGCGACAAAGCCAGTGCCGCGCATAAAGCACCACCCGAGGAGATGCCGGCAAAAATACCCTCTTCACGCGCAAGGCGCCGCGTCATGGCTTCGGCATCGGTTTGATTGACTTCCATTAAGCGATCGATCAAATCAAAATGACAAATCGTCGGCACATATTCTGGCGTCCATTTACGAATTCCCGGAATTTGTGCGCCATCGCAGGGCTGCACGCCAATAATTTGCACGGCTGAATTTTGTGCTTTTAAATAGCGCTGTGTTCCCATAATGGTACCGGTGGTCCCCATGCTAGAGACAAAATGCGTAATCGTTCCAGCAGTATCGCGCCAAATCTCTGGACCGGTGCTTTCAAAGTGCGCTAGTGGATTATCCGCATTGGCAAACTGATCTAAAATCAAGCCCTGCCCCGCTTGCGCCATTTGTAATGCCTGATCTCGAGCCGCTTCCATGCCTTCGGTTAAAATCACTTCAGCACCGTAGGCTTTCATGGTTTGAATTCGTTCAATGCTGGAATTTTTTGGCAGCAATAACACCATCCGATAGCCCATCACTGCGGCAGCCATGGCTAAAGCAATACCGGTATTGCCACTCGTGGCTTCAATTAAGGTATCCCCCGCTTGAATATCTCCGCGCATTTGTGCGCGGCGGATCATCGACAAAGCGGGTCGATCTTTCACAGAGCCAGCCGGATTATTGCCTTCGAGCTTCACTAAAATCGTGTTAGTCGTATCACCGGGGATACGCTTGAGTTTTTGACGAGCGGCGTATTGCCGACAAAATCTTCTAGATACTTGAACATATATCACTCCATGGTCGCATGATTATACGCAAGCCCATGAAGTCTGGTTCATTTGTTACGTAATAGCTTAAGCACCGCCATCAGTACGCCAAATATCTTCACGCCATGAGTGAGTCGCGACATCGATGGATGGGCCTTCGCTAAGATTTGCGCCAATTTACTGAGCATGCTTAATGACTGCGTATTCCCCAAAAGTGCATTCGCCAGCGCCATGGGGCGACGAGATTCAAGTAGCCGAGTTTCGAGCTGCAAGCGACACAATTGCGAGCGAAAGACCAGTTGCTGCTTTTTGAGCTCACGTTGCTGATTGGCCATCACGCGCCCTCCTTCGTCGAAGTTGCGGCATGAAAAGCGGCATCAATGAGTTTTTTTGTCTTGTGCAAATTCTTCACTGGTTAATGGAAAAGGGGTAATTAAATCGTGCATTAATTGGCACAATTGCTTGTATGCAAACAATCCACACACTAAAAACACCGCACCAAAAACGGCACAAATAATAACTCGATATTCCCAAAAGCCAAATAGCAAGCCTAAACCGGCAAAAGTCAGTGCCATAATCAACAAAAATGCGGCTGCAATGGCAAAACCAATCATTTGCGCCAGTCGATCAAACTCATCACGCAGCTCAAGGCCAAACAATGAAAAACGGGCAGCTACTAAGCCGCCCACCGTATCACGCCAAGTTGCGCGCCGACTCATTTAGCGCCGAGCTGCCAAAAAGCCAATCAACAAGCCCACTGCGGCACCAACACCAACCGCTTGCCACGGATGCGCATGCACATATTGATCCGTTTGCTGAGCAGCCACTTTGGCCTTATTCACCGCTACCGATTCAATTTCAACCAATCGTTGTTTTGCATCGCATAAATTAGCGGCGATTTTTGCATAGATCTTTTTTTGATTCTTCAGGACTGGCATTGGCCGCTTCATTCATCAAATCAGCAGTTTCTTGCAGTACATCTTTAGTTTCATCAATTAGTACAGATTCACTGGCTTCAGACATAAATCGCCCCTTTAAGTTAAAAACCAAAATAGAGTTACAAGAATAGCAGGCTGACTCTTGCTTGCACAGGTAATATAAACAGTCAGCATCGAGTCATCTTCGGCAAATTAAGCGCCAATCTTAACTACACGAAATGGCTTTATTGCCGATAATAAGCGCTTAAAATGCAAAAAAGCCACCTTTTACAAGATGGCTTTTGAAATCAATACGGCAAATTAAAACTTAAATCATGCCTTTTGATTTTAGCAATTCAAACATCGTTTTACCGATTTCAGCTGGGCTGCGGGTGTACGCGATGCCAGCTTGTTCAAACGCTTTGAATTTCTCTTCAGCAGTACCTTTGCCGCCAGAGATGATCGCGCCAGCGTGGCCCATACGTTTGCCTTTAGGCGCAGTAACACCGGCGATGTAACCAACCACTGGCTTAGTCACGTAAGACTTAGCAAATTCAGCCGCTTCTTCTTCAGCAGAACCACCGATCTCACCGATCATCACAATCGCGTCAGTATCAGGATCATCTTGGAACAATTTCAATGCGTCGATATGGCTCAAACCTGGGATTGGGTCGCCACCGATACCGATACAAGTTGATTGACCCAAACCGAGTGCAGTCGTTTGTGCAACTGCTTCGTAAGTCAATGTACCAGAACGTGAAACGATACCGATACGACCTGGGTTGTGGATGTGCCACGGCATAATACCGATCTTGCACTCGCCCGGAGTAATAATACCTGGGCAGTTAGGACCGATTAAACGGATACCCGCTTCATCAACCGCTTTTTTCACGTACAGCATGTCAATTGTTGGCACGCCTTCAGTAATACAAACAATCAACTTCACGCCGGCGTTTACCGCTTCCAGAATCGAATCTTTAGCGAAAGCTGCAGGTACGTAGATCACTGAAGTATCAGCTTGAGTTTGCGCTACAGCGTCGCGCATGGTGTTAAACACTGGCAAGCCAAGGTGCTCAGAACCACCTTTACCTGGTGTTACGCCACCAACGACTTTAGTACCTACTTTCAACGCTTGTTCTGCATGGAAAGTACGTTTTTTTACCGGTGAAACCTTGCACCAGCACTTTTGTATCTTTATTAACCAAAACGCTCATGGTCTTTTTCCTTTGTAGTAAGTCAAAAGTTCTCTAGCGGCGTTACCTCATCTTGCCGTACTTAATGTACTGTCTGCGATTCGGTGTCTAGCTAGACAACTTTTGTTACGTCACATATTCGTGCGGTGATTACAAGGCTGCAACAGCAGCAACGATTTTCTCAGCTGCGTCGTTCAAGCCCTGGGCAGAAACGAGTTTCAAGCCAGATTCATCCAAGATTTTTGCGCCCAATTCAGCGTTATTCCCTTCCAGACGAACCACAACAGGCACAGTCACGTTCACTTCTTTTACCGCAGCGATAATCGCTTCAGCAATCATGTCGCAACGCACGATACCACCGAAAATATTGATCAAAACGCCTTTTACTGACGAATCAGCCAAGATCAATTTGAAAGCTTCGATCACGCGCTCTTTGGTTGCGCCGCCACCCACGTCCAAGAAGTTAGCTGGCTGGCCACCTTTGAGTTTGATGATGTCCATGGTGGCCATCGCCAAACCAGCGCCATTGACCATACAACCGATATTGCCTTCAAGTGCCACGTAGTTCAGCTCGAACTCAGACGCTTTCACTTCGCGCTCGTTTTCTTGTGACTTGTCACGCTGAGCCAGCAGTTCTGGATGACGATACAACGCATTTGAATCGAGGCCGATTTTGGCGTCAACGCAGCACAATTCGCCGTTTTCACGCAGTGCCAATGGGTTGATTTCGAACAAAGCAAAATCATTAGCGATAAACGCTTCAGCCGCGCCCAACATCATTTTGGTGAAGTGAGTCACTTGCTTGCCTTCAAGGCCCAAAGCAAATGCACATTCACGCGCTTGATATGGCTGCATGCCAACCAATGGATCAACGGTTACTTTAATGATTTTTTCTGGCGTTTCTTCTGCCACTTTCTCGATCTTTTTTCAACACCACCTTCGGTTGAAACCATAAATACAATACGTTGTGAGCCACGATCTACCACAGCGCCAAGGTAAAGTTCGCGCGTTACTGGGTACATGTCTTCACACACCAGCACGCTATGCACTGGTTGGCCTTCTGCGTCAGTTTGATACGTGATCAAATTAGTACCGATCAAACGGGTCGCTTCAGCAGCCGCTTCTTCGCGGCTTTTAACCACTTTCACGCCACCCGCTTTACCACGGCCACCCGCGTGAACTTGTGCTTTAACCACCGCAAATTTGCCGCCGAGCGCATCGTACGCCGCAGCAGCTTCTTCGCCGGTTGTCGCCAAAATGCCGCGTTGTACTGGCAAGCCGTACTTAGCCAATAATTCCTTGGCTTGGTATTCGTGCAGATTCATCTCTATTAATCCTTTTTGAGGAGAGTGTTATTGTGAGGGTCAACACAACCCTCCAGAGGTACCACAGACGGGTGTTATCACCCGTCAACAAATTAAGTATTGCCACAAAAAGCAGACAAGGAGCGGTTAAGCCACCTATACCCCACTTTTTGCATCAGAAATTACGAATGCAAACCGCGCTTATCCACACCCAATGCTGCTTCATGCAAAGCTTCAGACAGCGAAGGGTGCGCGTGAACGATGCGGGCGATATCTTCAGATGAGGCGTTAAATTCCATCGCTACTACCGCTTCAGTAATCAACTCAGAAGCGAATGGGCCAATGATATGCACGCCCAAAATACGATCTGTTTTGGCGCAAGCGAGCATTTTGACAAAGCCAGCCGTTTCACCCAAACCGAGTGCACGACCATTCGGGCCAAATGGGAACTGACCTTTCTTGTATTCAATGCCTTCGGTTTTGAGGGTTTGTTCGGTTTTACCCACCCAAGCCATTTCTGGACTGGTGTAAATCACCCAAGGCACATTGTTAAAATCAATATGTGGATGCTGGCCAGCAATACGCTCAGCCACAGCAACGCCTTCTTCTGATGCTTTGTGCGCCAACATTGGACCACGAACCACATCACCTACCGCCCAAATGTTTGGCAGGCTCGTGCGGCAATCACCATCCACAATCACATAACCGCGCTCGTCGAGCGGCAAACCAACCGCATCACTAGCGAGATTCCAAGTGTTGGGCAGACGACCAATAGAAACGATTAATTTATCGAATTCTTCTGTATGCGCTGCACCATCGGCGTCAACATAATTGACGGTGACTGAGTCAGCACCTTTGTTGATTTCACCGATTTTGACGCTGGTATTGATTTTCAGACCCAAATCTTTAGTGAAAATCTTATGTGCTTCTTTAGCAATCGCTTCGTCAGCAGCCAACAAAAAGCCTGGCGCGCCTTCTAAAATCGTTACGTCAGAACCCAAGCGCTTCCACACCGAGCCCATTTCTAAACCGATAACACCGGCACCAATCACACCCAAGCGCTTTGGCACAGCAGGAATCGACAAAGCGCCGTCGTTATCCAAGATCAACACGTTATCAACTGGCGCTTGTGGCAATTGACGTGGGGTTGAACCGGTCGCAATGATGATGTGCGTGGTTTCAACGACTTCAGTTTGACCGGCATCACTCACTTCTAGCTGCCATTTATCGCCAACGCGGCCCAAAATCTTGCCATGACCATGCAAGCTATCGACTTTATTCTTTTTGAATAAATAGCCGATACCTTGCGTGAGCTTGCTCACGATGCCATTTTTACGTGCCAGCATGGTGCCAACATCAAATTTCATGCCTTCAACCGTAATGCCGTGCGCAGCAAATTTGTGCTCGATGCGCTCAACATTTTCTGAAGACTCAAGCAATGCTTTCGATGGGATGCAGCCGACGTTTAAGCACGTACCGCCCAATGACGCTTTGCCTTCTTTGTTTTTAAATTCATCCACGCAAGCGGTATTAAAGCCCAACTGCGCGGCACGAATCGCGGCAATATATCCGCCAGGACCTGCACCAATCACCACAACGTCAAAAGATTTCGACATTTTGAATTCCATCCATAACCCGCATGGGTATATTAATGCAAACATTTAGGTATGCCGCAAGTAGCGGCATACCCTTAGATAATTACAAATCGAGCAATAAGCGTGCTGGATCTTCAATCGCGTCTTTAATCGCCACTAAAGCCAATACCGCTTCACGACCATCAATAATGCGGTGATCGTAAGATTGCGCCAGATACATCATTGGCAAAGCAACAATTTGACCATTGACCACCATGGCGCGCTCTTTGGTGGCGTGCATACCCAAGATCGCTGATTGTGGTGGGTTAATGATCGGCGTTGACATCATCGAACCAAAAGTACCGCCATTTGAAATGGTGTACGTACCGCCAGTGAGCTCTTCAACGCCAAGCTTGCCCTCTTGCGCGCGCTTACCAAAGTCAGCGATGGTTTTTTTCGATATCAGCCAAAGACAATTGATCGGCATTACGAATGATTGGCACTACCAAACCACGTGGGCTACCTACGGCAACACCAATATCAAAGTAACCGTGATACACGATGTCATTGCCATCCACTGAGGCATTAACGATTGGGTATTTCTTCAAAGCGGCAACGACGGCTTTTACAAAAAAGCCCATAAAGCCGAGTTTAACGCCGTGCTCTTTCTCGAATTTATCTTTGTATTTGTTGCGTAAATCCATCACTGGCTTCATGTTCACTTCGTTGAACGTGGTCAGGATGGCGTTAGTTTGTTGCGATTGCAGCAAACGCTCAGCAACGCGAGCACGCAAGCGGCTCATTGGTACCCGTTGTTCAGCACGGCCATCGGTCGAAGTGGCCACCACTGGCGCTGGTGCCGCGGCAGCTGTTGGCTTGCTGAGATGGTTTTGCACGTCTTCTTTTAATACACGGCCATCACGACCGGTACCGGCAACATCCGCTAGATTCACACCGGCATCAGCGGCCAGTTTTTTTTTCGCGGCTGGCATACCCACTACAGTGGCATCAGCCACTGCGGCCACTGGCGCGGCAGCAGCAGGTGCGGCTTGAGCAACGGCAGTGGTGTCGATACGCGCGATCAGTTGCAAGCTACCTACCGTTGCGCCATCCACTTCAAGTAATTCAACCAATACACCGGCTTGTTGTGCTGGAATTTCTAGCACGACTTTGTCGGTTTCAAGGTCAATCAAATTTTCATCGCGAGCAACCGCTTCGCCGACTTTTTTCTTCCAAGAAACTAAAGTCGCTTCCGATACTGATTCAGGCAATTGTGGCACTAAGACATCAACAATCATTTTTCATCTCCAGAGTTTTGGCCAGTTCAGCCATTACGCCACGCGCTGCGTGGCGTTGGATTTACAGTTTCATTGCATCATCAACAAGGGTTTTGAGCTGCGCATTATGCTTACTCATATAACCCACTGCAGGCGACGCTGACGATGGACGACCCGCGTATTGCAACACTTGTTTTGCTTCCAGCACGTCTTCTAAGCGATGACGTAGTTGATGCCATGCGCCTTGATTGCGTGGTTCTTCTTGCGCCCACATAATTTCTTTAGCGTTTGGATACTTGCTCAATTCTGCTTTGAGCTCATCGGCTGGGAATGGGTACAGTTGCTCAATCCGCACGATGGCGATGTCTTTAATCTCACGCTCACTGCGGCCGGCCAGCAGATCGAAATACACTTGACCTGAGCAGCACACCACGCGTTTGACTTTTTTACCATCGAGCTCTTGCGCTTCACCGATCACCGAGCGGAATTCACCATTGGTAAAATGCTCAATTGGGCTGGCGGCATTTTTTGCCTTCAAGAGTTTTTTACTCATGATGACAATCAATGGCTTGCGATATGGACGCAACATTTGACGGCGCAGCACGTGATACATTTGCGCCGCTTCAGACAACATCACCACTTGGATGTTGTGCTCAGCACACAATTGTAAATAACGCTCAACCCGCGCTGAAGAATGCTCTGGACCTTGACCATCGTAACCGTGCGGCAAGACCATAGTCAGGCCACACAAACGGCCCCACTTGGTTTCACCCGAAGTAATAAATTGGTCGATAACCACCTGCGCGCCGTTGGCAAAGTCACCAAACTGCGCTTCCCAAATCACTAATTCGTTCGGCTCTGAGCAGGCATAGCCATATTCAAAGGCCAAAACGGCTTCTTCGTTCAAGATCGAATCAATCACGCGGAATGGTGCTTGGTTTTCCGATAGATTTTGTAGCGGCACATGCACGCCGTGATCCCATTTCTCACGATTTTGATCGTGCAAAACAGCATGGCGATGATTAAACGTACCACGGCCCGAATCTTCACCCGACAAACGCACACCATGACCTTCAGTCAACAAGGTGGCGTAAGCCAAATGCTCGGCCATACCAAAGTCAACTGGCGTATCACCTGCGGCCATTGCTTTACGTTCGTTGATGATTTTTTCAACGTTAGCGCGCAGCTTAAAGCCTTCTGGCACTGCAGTGAATTTTTCGGTCAAGCGAATCAAATCGGCTTGTGGAACGGCCGTTACGACCGGCTGACGCCAGTGCGTACCGAGGTATTTTGACCAGTCAATGGCGTGTGAGCGTTTGTAATCAGTCAGCGTGGTTTTTTTCAACGTGCTCACCACGATCCAGTGCATCGCGATACGCTTGAATCATGCCATCAGCTTCTGCTGCAGTGACTACGCCTTCGGCAATCAAACGATCCGCGTATTTACGGCGCGCACCCGGATGCTTAGCCACTTGGCGATACATCATTGGCTGCGTTACAAATGGATCATCGGCTTCGTTGTGACCGTGTTTACGGTAGCAAACCAGATCAATCACTACGTCTTTATGGAATTTCTGACGGTATTTCAATGCCGCATCCGTCACCAAGCAAACGGCTTCTGGATCATCACCATTGACGTGGAAAATCGGCGCTTCAACCATCTTGGCGATATCAGTACTGTAAATCGTCGAACGATTGTCGCGAATGTCCGAGGTCGTGAAGCCCACTTGGTTATTGATCACCAAATGTACCGTACCACCAGTGCCATAACCGCGCGTTTGCGACAGATTAAACGTACCTTGATTGGTACCTAGGCCAATAAAGGCCGAGTCACCATGAATCAATAACGGCAATACTTGGTCACCAATCACATCGCGGCGGCGATGTTGACGTGCACGCACCGAACCCTCAACCACAGGGTTAACGATTTCTAAATGCGATGGATTAAACGCCAAGGTTAAATGCAATGGACCACCAGCCGTTGGGATGTCCGAGCTAAAGCCCATGTGGTACTTCACATCGCCCGATGCCAGCGAGGTGTCGTAACGGCCTTCAAATTCGCCGAACAAATCACGCGGTTGCTTGCCCAAGATATTGACTAGCATATTCAAGCGGCCACGATGCGCCATGCCGATGACCATTTCTTGCACACCGGCCGCACCGGCTGCTTGTGCTAAATAATCAACTGCCGGAATCATTGAATCGCCGCCTTCGAGCGAGAAGCGTTTTTGACCCACATATTTTTTATGCAAATACTGCTCAAGCGTTTCTGCGGCAGTCACTTGCTTGAGAATGCGTTTTTTCTGCTCGACATTAAAGCTCGGTTGCGAGCGACTTGACTCAAAGAACTCTTGCACCCAGTTGCGCTCTTCCGCATCGGTAATGTGCATGTATTCCAAGCCAATATTGCCGCAATAAGTTTGCTTTAAAAATCCCAGCACTTCTGTAGGCGTTGCCCGCTCTAAGCCAGCGATATTGGTCCCCAACTTCACCGCCATATCACTATCAGATAGGTTGTAAGTTTTTGGATCCAATTGTGGCATCGCCACTTTATCCATTCTTTCCAATGGATCTAAGCTCGCGCCACGGCTACCCATAATGCGGTACGCTGAAATCAAACGCAGTACGTTGACTTGGCGTTCAATTGCGCCTTCATCGGCAACGCCAGCTGCACGAATTGGCTGCTTGGCTAACTGCCGAAACGACTCTTCAATCGGCGCACGTGCAATATCACGTGCGGTATTACCGCTACTGAGTTGCAGCTTGTCAAAATAGGCCCGCCATTCAGTATCTACCGAAGTGGGGTCAAATAAATACTGTTCGTAAAGATCTTCTACGAAAGGTGCGTTGCCGCCAAAAAGCTGAGAATTTGTTTCGAGTTCTTTCATCATTGCCGTGTATCCAGTTTTATCCGCCTAAGCTTTGCAAGTTGATGCACCTAGGCCGGTCAATGCTGCTACGCCCTCATGGGGTACATAAGGGCGCAGGAACGGGGTCTTAGCCGCGTTGATCAATAGGTACAAAATCGCGTTTTTGCGCGCCAGTGTATTGCTGGCGTGGACGACCGATTTTCATCCCTGGATCAGAAATCATTTCATTCCAGTGGCTAATCCAACCTACAGTGCGTGCCAAGGCAAAAATCACCGTAAACATCGGTACAGGAATGCCCAAGGCCGATTGAACGATGCCTGAGTAGAAATCAACGTTTGGATAAAGTTTACGCTCGATGAAGTACGGATCTTCCAGCGCGATTTTTTCCAATTCCATTGCCAATTTGAATTTCGGATCGTCTTGCAAGCCCATTTCAGCCAAGACTTCATGGCAGATACGGCGCATCACATTGGCGCGTGGGTCGGTGTTTTTGTAAACACGATGACCAAAGCCCATCAATTTATGCGTTTTAGCTTTCACACCATCCATAAAGGCTGGTACGTTTTCTACTGAGCCGATTTCGTCCAGCATCACCAAGACTGCTTCGTTGGCGCCGCCGTGTGATGGGCCCCACAAGCAAGCAATACCTGCAGCGATACAGGCAAACGGATTAGCGCCTGACGAACCGGCCAAACGCACGGTTGAAGTCGATGCATTTTGTTCGTGATCGGCATGCAAGGTGAAAATCACATCCAGCGCGCGCACCAATACTGGGTTGGGTACATACGGCTCGCATGGCGTCGAGAACATCATGTGCATGAAGTTGGCGGTGTAGCTCAAATCGTTACGTGGGTAAACGAATGGCAAACCTTGGTTGTAGCGGTAGCACATGGCTGCCACGGTTGGGGATTTTAGAAATCAAACGGAACATCGCCACTTTGCGGTGTTCTTCGTTATTGATGTCCAAGCTGTCTTGGTAGAACGCTGACAAAGCACCCACTACGCCGACCATCATTGCCATAGGATGCGCGTCACGGCGAAAGCCGTTAAAAAAGCGCGTCAATTGGTCGTGAATCATGGTGTGACTCATGACGGTTTTTTGGAAGCCGGCTTTTTCAGCCACGGTTGGCAACTCACCGTTGATCAACAAATAGCAGACTTCGAGGTAATCAGAGTCTTCTGCCAACTGTTCGATGGGATAGCCACGGTAGTACAACTGCCCTAAATCACCGTCGATGAAAGTGATTTTGGATTCGCAACTTGAAGTTGCTAAAAAACCTGGGTCGAAGGTAAACATCCCCGTTTGCGAAAATTTACGGATATCTACAACATCAGGACCCAGCGTGCTCGGCAACACTGGGAAATCGAGTGTGCTTTGTCCGTCGTTATACGTTAGCGTGACTTTCTTATCCATCTATAGACTCCTGTTAAACAGCCTAAGCTGTACGTTACTGTTGTGCGGCGCTAATGCGCGCTATCATCACGGCCAGCTGTGCATCAGGACACACTGACTTGCCATTGACGTACTCTAAAAAGTCCCAATCGGGCAGCATTAAAACTTGTTCGTACACAGCCAATTCAGACTCAGATAACGTGGGTAAAACATCGGAAACGAAGCGCTCTAATTGCAGATCTAATTCCAACAATCCACGACGAGAGCGCCACACGATTCTTTTAAATTCAACTTCATTCATCTAGACCCCCTATGGGTATAACCATGCAGGCTTTGTCACAAAAAGTCTAGAAGGAAATACCCACCTACTATTAAGAAATACGCTTCACCATTAAATCTTTAATCTTGCCGATGGCCTTGGTTGGATTGAGCTCTTTCGGGCAAACATCAACGCAATTCATGATGCTATGGCAGCGGAACAAGCGATAAGGATCTTCTAGATTATCCAAACGCGCGCTAGTGGCTTCGTCACGGGTATCGGCAATAAAGCGATACGCCGCTAACAAACCAGCAGGACCGACAAACTTGTCCGGATTCCACCAGAACGATGGACATGATGTTGAGCAGCAGGCGCACAAAATACACTCATACAAACCATCAAGCTCTTTACGATCTTCTTGGCTTTGCAGGCGTTCACGATCTGGTGCTGGGCTGTCGTTAATCACATACGGCTTGATCGAATGATATTGCTTAAAAAACTGCGTCATATCGACGATCAAATCACGAATCACTGGCAAGCCTGGCAACGGACGCACTTCGATTGGCTGTTTGAGCGTATCGATATCGGTAATACAGGCCAGACCATTTTTGCCGTTGATGTTCATTGCATCCGAACCACACACGCCTTCACGGCATGAACGACGAAATGACAACGATTCATCCACCACTTTGAGTTTCACCAAGGCATCGAGCAATTTGCGCTCAGTGGTGGTGTCGACATCAACACTGATGTCTTGCATATATGGCTTAGCGTCTTTATCTGGATCGTAACGATAAACGCGAAATTTTACGGATTGGGTAGTCATAGCAACCTCTTAGTATGAGCGAGTCTTCAACGCGACAGAGTCAACAGTCAGCGGCGTTAAATTGACGGGTTTATATTCAAGGCGATTGTCTGAGCTAAACCACAGGCTGTGTTTCAGCCAGTTTTTATCGTCACGACCATTCGGTTGCTCTGGGCTATCAATCGCGTCGTCACGCACGTGCGCGCCACGTGATTCAGTGCGCGCATTGGCAGAAATCATCGTTGCTTTAGCCACTTCGATCAGATTTTCTAATTCCAACGCTTCAAGGCGCGCGGTATTAAAGGTTTTCGATTTGTCGGCAATCACGGTGTTTTTAACCATTTTTTTCGACTTCGAGAATCTTCGAAACGCCTTCAGCGAGCATGTCTTTAAAGCGGAATACGCCAGCATGCGCTTGCATTGTGCGTTGCATCGCCAAGCGCGCTTATTCACATTCGTACCCGTTGTTTGATTATCCAAACGGGCAACACGTGCCACTGAACGCTCAACGTCTTGCATTGAGATTTCTGGGAACGATTCATGGTGCGACTTAATGTAGTCGATCATTGAATTACCAGACGATTTACCAAACACCAATAAATCAAGCAATGAGTTGGTACCCAAGCGATTGGCACCATGCACTGAAGCACAAGCGCACTCACCGGCAGCGTAAAAGCCTTTGATGGTTGAGTCGCCAGTGACCACTTCGCCTTTGTAATTGGTCGGAATGCCGCCCATTTGGTAGTGGCAAGTTGGTACAACAGGGATTGGCGCTTTGATTGGATCAACACCGGCAAATTTGATCGAGATTTCGCGAATACCCGGCAATTTCGACATAATCACTTCTGGGTCTAAATGCGTAATGTCCAGCAAAACGTGATCTTTATTTGGGCCGCAACCACGGCCTTCGTTAATCTCGGTCACCATCGCACGCGAAACCACGTCTCGCGAAGCTAAGTCTTTGGCATTCGGTGCGTAACGCTCCATAAAGCGCTCGCCGTTAGAGTTGCGTAAAATACCGCCCTCACCGCGCACACCTTCAGTAATCAACACCCCCGCACCGGCAACGCCAGTTGGGTGGAACTGCCAGAATTCCATGTCTTCTAACGGCACACCAGCGCGCGCGGCCATGCCCAAACCGTCGCCAGTATTAATAAAGGCATTGGTTGAAGAAGAATAAATCCGGCCCGCGCCGCCAGTAGCAAACAAAGTGGCTTTAGCTTGGAAAATCACGACTTCCGAGGTTTCCATCTCCATCGCAACCACGCCTTGCACCGCGCCGTTTTCGTCGCGAATCAAGTCCAGCGCCATCCACTCAACGAAAAATTGCGTATTAGCGCGAACGTTACGTTGATATAAAGCGTGCAACATGGCGTGACCAGTACGGTCAGCCGCAGCACAGGCGCGGCGAACTGGTTTTTCGCCGAAGTTACTCATGTGGCCGCCGAATGGGCGCTGATAAATCGTGCCGTCAGCATTGCGATCGAACGGCATACCAAAATGCTCAAGCTCAATCACCACTTTTGGTGCTTCACGGCACATAAATTCAATCGCGTCTTGGTCACCCAGCCAGTCCGAACCTTTGACGGTGTCGTACATATGCCAAGTCCAGTGATCAGGCTCAGAATTACCCAATGACGCCGAAACACCACCTTGCGCGGCTACGGTATGCGAGCGCGTTGGGAATACTTTAGATAGAACGGCGGTTTTAACCCCCGCTTCAGATAATTGCAACGCAGCACGTAATCCCGCACCACCCGCGCCGACGATCAGCGCGTCAAATTTGCGAACTGGAATCGGACGTTTTGTAGATTCTTGGCTCATAAAACACCCCATACAACTTTAACCATGTAAATCAAGCTAGCGAGCAACCACAGCAGTGTCAGCACGTGCATTGTGAGCTTGACGCCAATATGCTGGATGTAATCCATCCAAATGTCGCGTACGCCAACCCAGGCATGCCATAACAATGCAATGATCGTAATCGTAGTGACAATTTTCACCCAGGTGCAGGCGAATAAGGCTTGCCAAGCTTCAAATGACGCGCCGTTGGCAAAAAGAATAAAGGCCACTACACCCAAGGTGTAAGCCAACATAATGACGGCAGTCACGCGCTGCACTAACCAATCGCGCAAGCCATAATGCGCACCGACAACATGACGATTTACCATGTGATCGCTCCAATAATGACGGTCAATGACAAGCTCACTGCCAAGACAAGGTAAGAAGTGAGGCGCGCAGTTTTTAAATCCAAACCTTTATGGATATCTAAAAACAAAAAGCGCGTACCCGCACAGGCGTGATGCAAATAGGCCCACAACACCGCCAATAAGAACAGCTTCACCAGCGGATTGCCGATGCAGTCTTTAAATGCTGCAAAACGCTCATTGGACGCCAAAGAGCCCTCTAGCGCATACAACATGAATGGAATGGCTGCGAACATCAACAAACCGCTAATGCGGTGCAAGATGGACACAATCCCCGGCAGTGGCAAACGGATTTGCCATAGCGCGAGGTGTTTTGGGCGTGTTTTTTGCATACGCTCTTTCCTCTCTAAGTTACAAATAAAGCTCTAAGAGCTTAGGTAGTCTGATTTAGTCCTTAAAGGAGCTGTTATCAGCATTAAAAAATCTATGCAAATGGTGCGGGTTCAAAAGCCAGTGTCTCGGTTTTGAGCCATGCCACACTCCAAACCTGTGGCTTACCTTCAAAATCTCTCGCTAAACGAACCAATTGCAATAACGGCTCGTTTAAATCCACCATCAGTAAACGTGCCTCGCTCTGTCCTGCAGCTACCGCGCGATAGCGCACTTCACCATCACGCAAGCGCACACCAAAATCGCGCCAGCACAACTCACGTAAGTTTCCTTTTAACTCACGAATGCGTCGGATATCTAGATTGGGAAACCCTACCTCAGGCAGCAACATTTCTTCCAACCCAATGACAACACCCGAAACCCTAAGTAAGCGACGCACTTGCCATAAGGCAGCACCTCGTCGCAAACCCAATATATCTGCCAGCTGTTCACCGGCATGAATCCGTACGCAACCAAGTAGTTCAATTTTTGGCGCTACACCATCGGCACCGGCCAAGGGTAAAAACTGTCCTCGGGCCAGAAAGTCATTCATTCCTGCCACGAAAGTACCTACACCCTGACGCCGATACAAAACGCCTTCGGTCACCAAGGAATCAAGCGCCTTACGGACTGTACCTTGACTTACACCAAAGCGCACGCCCAGCTCAACCTCGCTCGGTAAACTTTCGTCATCCTGCCATTCACCTGCCTCAACCGCAGTCATAACTTCGCGTATAACTTGCTTATATAGAGGCTGCGCCGCTAGTTTTTTCATGCAACTTTATCTTTTTATCATGTTGTCGATGCCGAGTCTACTACAGTCTTATATAAGACAAAAGATATAACACCAAATTTTTGTTTTTATTAAACTTACTACGCACCCAATCGTCATCGTGATAAGATTACTTGCTAAGTATCAAAGTTCTCGCTTTGCAGTCATAATCAAGGCGGCCAAATTCTTATTTGCTTGATGGCGATCAACCGCCACTTACTTGGAGTATGCTCGATGAAACAACCTATTCGCGTTGCTGTTACTGGTGCTGCAGGTCAAATTGGTTACAGCCTTTTGTTCCGTATCGCCTCTGGTGCCATGCTTGGTGCAGACCAGCCTGTAATTTTACAATTACTCGACATTACACCTTCGCTGCCAGCACTTAATGGCGTCGTCATGGAATTGGATGATTGTGCTTTTCCTTTACTACAAGGAATCGTCCAAAGCGATGATCCAAAAGTAGCCTTTAAAGATGCTGATATTGCCTTACTGGTTGGCGCACGCCCGCGCGGCCCAGGCATGGAACGCAAAGATTTGCTCGAAGCGAACGGCGCAATCTTTACAGCTCAAGGCCGTGCGCTGAATGAAGTTGCAAGCCGTGACGTTAAAGTTTTAGTGGTTGGCAACCCAGCCAACACCAACGCCTACATCGCAATGAAAAACGCACCAGATCTAAACCCAGCTAATTTCACTGCCATGATGCGCCTTGATCACAACCGCGCCATGACACAAGTAGCGCAAAAAACTGGCACTACAATTAGCGACGTGAAGAAGATGATCATCTGGGGCAATCACTCTGCCACCCAGTACCCGGACATTTTCCACGCCGAAGTGAAAGGCGCGAATGCTGCCACCTTGATCAACGATCAAAAATGGTTAGAGAGCGAATTCATCCCTACCGTACAACAGCGTGGCGCAGCCATCATCAAGGCACGCGGCCTATCTTCTGCCGCATCAGCAGCCAACGCAGCCATTGATCACATCCGGAATTGGGTTTTAGGTACACCTGAGGGTGACTGGGTAACGATGGGCGTACCCGCCAATGGCGAATACGGCTATAGCGATTTAATCTACGGCTACCCTGTTACTTGCAAAGACGGTAAATACGAAATCATTACCGGACTTGAAATCAGTGAATTTAGCCGCGCACGCATGGATGCGACCGCCAAAGAGCTATCTGAAGAACGCGACGCAGTTAAACACTTGCTCGCTTAATTGCCAGCACTAAAAAAGCGCAACACAAACAAAAAGCCCGCTGCAATGCAGCGGGCTTTTTTACAACACAACAAACTCAATCAATCAATCGCGCGAAAACTTCGCCGCCAACTGGTTGAGCTTTTCTAATTTTTGCGCCTCAGCAACCTTCGCTGCTTCAGCGGCTTCTTTTTCTTTACGCTGAGTCGCGGCCTTTTTAAAGTATTCGTGAAGACTGTTTGCGGCAAATACGCGCTGCTCTTCAGTCACCTCATCCGCCTGACTACCATCCAAGTTAAAGCGAACTTTTGCCACCTGCATCGCTTTAAGGTAGCGCAATGAGCGAGTATGCATTGCCAAAGCTTGGCGCAACACACGATGACTCAACTCTGGCCGAGCGGCAAAATAGTTGTTTGTCGACGCCAATGGCCAGCGGCAAGCAATCCCGAAATACAGGGCTATTTTTTTGTAATTCTCTCAACAATGCCGGAGCACTAATCGGTGAAGCAGGCTGCGAATCAGCGGTAGTCATCAAACTTCCTTAAAACGATAGAAACACTCTTAGTGGCAGATTTTATCAGACCCAGACCTGATCTTGCTGATATAAGTATAAAAATCACACTACTTAAAAAAAAAACAGACGAAATACTTCGCCGTAGTAACGAAAAAAGGGTTGTAGCTCATAAAAGCTACAACCCTTAGATTTCTTTGGTGCCGACGGCAGGAATCGAACTCGCGACCCCCTGATTACAAGTCAGGTGCTCTACCAACTGAGCTACATCGGCAACAGGCGTGCATAGTATCTAACGATTGCCACTTGCGCAAGCTTTTTTTGAAAATAATTTAAAATTATTTTCTCCACACCGAAAACCTGACTCGAAACACTCAATTAACGCCACATCAATACTGAAAGTGCCCCACATCTTGGCGTAAACGCAGAGTTAGCGCCTCCAATAGATTGGCCGATTGACTCATACCCGCCACGGCGGCGGAGTTTTCATCGGTCATTTGCGCCACTCGCTCAACTTGCATCGCAATTTGTTGCATCCCCACACGTTGTTCACTGAGCGCCGCGGCAATTTGTGACACTGACTCGTCTTCATGGATTACGCTAGCGTTAATACCATCAATCGACTCTCCGGCCCCTCCGGCAATTTCGGCGCAATCATGCGCACGATGTGCCGTCAGATTAATACTAGCAACAGCGTCTTTACTGGTTTGATCAATGCGGCCAACCATTTGCTGGATATCAACGGTTGCCGATGCTGTGCGCTCAGCCAGCTTTCTAACCTCATCGGCAACAACCGCAAAGCCCCTGCCTTGCTCACCGGCTCTGGCGGCTTCAATCGCGGCATTGAGCGCCAATAAATTAGTTTGCTCAGCAACGTCTTTAATCACCCCAACAATCATGCTGATTTTTTCCGAGTCATTACCTAGCATCGCTACTTTTTCTGCAGCAGCTGACACTTCACGATCGATCCCTTGAATTTCAAACACTGTTTTTTGTATTTTTTGGGTTCCATCCACGGCGCGTTGGCACGTTTGCTGCCCTATCGATTTGGCTTGTGCCGCACTATCGGCCACATGCGCAATCCCTACAGTCACTTGTTCAACTGCCGCAGCCATTTGGCTGGTCGACTCAGCTCCGATCATCGTTGCCTGAGAAACCTGCTCACTACACGCAGCTAAACTATTAGCTTCACTACTTACGGTGTTAATCGCAGTCGCGATATTTGCCACTAAGGCCTGTAATTTCTGCGCCAGATCGTTATACGCCAGAGCAATACTATCGATTTCATCATGCCCAGCCACCGCCGCACGAATCGTCAAATCTTGCCGCTCTTGTGCTAATAACATACTGTTTTTGAGTGCGTTGATTTTTCGACTCATCCCAACAATCACCCAAGCCGAAAAGCCAACGCCAAATAGCAACGCCAAACCAATCAAAGTCCACGCCCAGACTTTTGCTTGAACATTCTCACGCTGAGCATTTTCAAAATTAAGTTTGATCGCTTGCATTTGCAAATCAATGAGCTGCGCAATTTGGCTAGAAACTGGGTCAACCACCTGATAAAGCTGCTCACGCACCAAGCGATCCAATTCGGCGGCATTGCCAGCTGCTAAAACTTGCTCAAGATCTGCAACCACCTTGTCTGCCGCAAGTTTTTTTTGCTTTACCCCTTCTATCACTAATTTTTCGTTGGCTGACGGCTCATCTTTCAAAAATTCATCCCAGTTGTGATTAATTTCAGTTCGCGCCTGACGAACTAACTCTAGTGCTTTTGCATAAGGAACTTGTTGATGATTTGCCTTGTGCGCGGTATCGACAATGTTAACCGCATACATATCGGCAACAACACGCAAATGACTTATAGGCTCCACTCGATCCTTATAAGTCACCTCAAAGCATCAAATGTTTGCGACAAACCGCGCAAAGACGTCAACCCCATTAAGGCAATCGTCAGCAGCAAAACGGTACTCAAAACCATTAATTTGGCACGGATACTCATTGCAAACCTCCACAATTCAAACCAGAGCAATCACAGCACAAAACTTCATGTGCCACATATAGATTACTATCGCTTAAACTATAGACAGCAAATACTTAATACAAAGATTATTAATGCAAATTATCCGCTTACAATACGCCCTGCAAACCGAGCAAGCCCGCCTTTTTCCAATCCATGGCTAAATCCAGTGCATCGGCTAAACGATCAATTTCCCGATCAAGCTGCGCATCAGCATCGGCCAGTTGATCGATAGCCCCCTGCCAGCCAGCCCAAGCCAATAAAGCCGTCATCGCTGGCAATTGATCAAACACACCATGCAAATACGTACCGATGATTTGCCCATCGGTAGAAATCAACCCTTCGGTGCGGCCATCATCCAATTGCAGTAAAGCCTGCCAGCCATCGCCATGCAAAGTACTTTGCCCAACATGAATCTCATAACCCTGCACCGCCAGCGCGCCCGCTCCCACAAAGCCATCCGCGATGAATAGCCCTTGCACCAAGCGCAATTGTTTCTCAGCCTCTAGTTTTGTCACCATGGGTATATACCCCAGCCCCATACTAGACAACTGCTGCGATTCAATACCCTCATCATCAATAATGAGCTCACCCAACATTTGATAGCCACCACAGATGCCGATCAATTTACCGCCGTAGCGCAAATGCGTGGCAATCTGTTGATCCCAGCCTTGCTGGCGCAACCAAGCCAAATCGCCTTGGGTGTTTTTAGTGCCCGGCAAGATCAATAAATCACACGCTGGCAAAGGTTGATTGGGGTTGGCAAATTGGCAGTTAATCCCGGCAATTCGGCGCAGCGGATCAAAATCGGTGTGATTAGATATATGCGGCAAAGTCGCAATGACGATGTTAAAGTCACCAGCAACACCGCTCGCAGTGCGCGGCACAGCGTCTTCAGCGGCAATGTCCAAACCATGTAAATACGGCACTACCGCCAACACTGGCTTGCCGGTTTTGGCCTCTAACCAATCACAACCGGGCTGCAATAGCGCAATATCGCCGCGAAAGCGATTAATAATAAAACCCTGAATTCGCGCCTGCTCTGACTCTGACAAACACGCCAATGTCCCAACAAAATGCGCAAACACCCCACCGCGATCAATATCGGCCACCAGCCACACCGGGCAATCGGCTTCTTCGGCAAAGCCCATATTGGCAATGTCACCAGCGCGCAAATTCACTTCAGCCGGGCTGCCTGCGCCTTCAACCAACACCCAGTCGTACTGCGCCGCCAACCGCTGCCAAGACGCAAACACCGCAGCGCGCGCGGTGGTTTTATACGCGTGATAATCCACCGCATCGAGGTTACCAATCGATTTGCCTTGAATAATCACCTGCGCGCGGCAATCACTCGAGGGCTTGAGTAACACCGGATTCATATCAGTATGCGGTGCCAAACCACAGGCAAATGCTTGCACCGCTTGCGCGCGGCCGATTTCACCGCCATCGGGCGTCACTGCTGAATTAAGCGCCATATTTTGTGGCTTAAACGGGGCCACCGAAATACCTCGGCGCAGCAATAAGCGGCACAGCGCCGCAGTCAGCGTTGATTTACCGGCGTCGGAGGTACAGCCTTGTATCATTAAAGTCGGCATAAAATCCATCCACAAAAAGCAAAACCGTGCTGCACCCCGTTTTTTATCCGCCTGCCAGCGACAAGCCAACCGGATCAAAACGGGGAACGGCACGGCAATTAAAACTAAAAAAGAATTAACGCGGAATAAACCATGCCCGATCGGGCGTGGTTATTTCAACAATCGGGTGATGGTATAGCGCAGTGAGATGATCCGCAGTTAACACTTCCGCGCGCGGCCCCGCCAACCAGCGACCATCACCAAACAGCAGCAAGACGCGGCAATGCTCAGCGGCAAAAAAAATGCGAGTGATTTGGGTCATGCGTCACCATCACAATGGCGCGCCCTTTGGCTTGTTCTTCGCTCAGCACCTGTAGCGCTTGCTGTTGATGGCGCAAATCAAGTTGCGATAAAGGCTCATCGAGTAATAACAACGGCGCATCTTGCGTTAAGGCGGTCGCCAACGCTACGCGGCGGCGCTCACCGCCGGATAAAGTCGCCAAATCACGCCCTGCCAGCAAGGACAAATCCAACCGCGCCAATTGCGCTTGCGCCAAAGCCACGTCGGCGGCACTTTCCCAAGCAAAACGAGATAAATGCGGATGACGGCCAGTCAGGGTTTTTTCCAGCACGGTGAGTGGGAACGGACATTCATCTTGCTGCGTTTGCCACGCCAGCATTTTAGCGCGCTCGCCATGCGGCCAATCGATCCAAGGCCGCCCTTGCAGCGCAATCTCACCAGTGGCCAGCGCGTGCCAGCCGGCCATTGCCGATAATAAAGTACTTTTGCCGCAGCCATTCTCACCCAACACCAGCCACACTTCCCCCGGCTGAATCTGCAATGACAAATCGCTAACCAAGCGGCGATCCGCCTGAGCAATGCTCACTTGCTGCAACAGCATCGATATCGGTTGAACGCTCATCGCACCGCCCGCCGACTTAATAAATACAAAAACGCTGGCACACCCAATAGCGCCATCACTACGCCCACGGGCAACTGCTGCGGCGCAATCAAAGTGCGAGCAATGATATCGGCCCACAGCAAAACAATGCCGCCCGCCAAGGTCGCCGCTGGCAATAACAAGCGCAAATCTTGGCCAATGATTAAACGTAGCGCGTGCGGCACAATCAATCCGACAAAACCAATCATCCCAGCAGTAGTGACCGCCAAAGCGCTGGCTAAAGCGGCGGCAAAATACAGCACCCAGCGCAGCCATTGATGATTTAAACCCAAGGCATGCGCCGATTCGGCCGCCATGCCCATGATATTGAGCTCACGCGCCAAGGGCCAAACCAGCAACAATAAAACACACAACACCGCCGCCCCCGATTGCCAATGCGCGCCCGCCAAATCACCCATCAACCAAAAAATCATGCCGCGCAATAAACCATCGGGCGCCATGCTCAGCAATAAAGACGACACCGCGCCACAAAATGCCGCCAACGCCACCCCAGTCAATAATAATCTGGTTTGCGTACTCGAGCGATCACGTCCAGCCAGCAAAAAAACAATCAAAATACTCAATAGTGCCCCCGTACCGGCGGCAGCATTCACCCCCAAAGTACCCACTCCAAGTAATAGCGCCAACAGCGCGCCGATACTGGCCCCGCCAGAAGTACCCAGTATATAAGGGTCGGCCAAGGGGTTACGCAGCAGTACTTGTTGCAAAGTGCCTGCCAAAGCCAATAAGCCGCCCACCACCAACGCTGACAACGTGCGCGGCAATCGCAGCTCAAGCACCACATCGCGCGCCAACGCTGATTCGGCGTTGTCATACCAAAACTGCCATGGCCGCAGCGATGTACTGCCCACCGACACACTGATGGCCACGCTCAGCAATAGCACAAGCAATAACACGCTCAGCGTCAGCAACATTTTTTGTGGCGTTAACCGCGCCAAATTCATCTTTTTATTCCCCAGCAAGGTCTGCATGACCGTGCATTATTTAACTTGCCGAACTTGCTCTACCGCTTCGCACATCGCTTGCGCGCCATCGACCAAGCGTGGCCCCATGCGGCTAATGATGTCTTTAGGTAGCACATAGAACTGATTATTCTTGCTGGCTTTAAGGTTTTTCCAACGCTGCCAGCTAGCCAAAGCATCGCCTTTCATCCCCGGTTCGCCGCTGGTCATAATCGCATCTGGATTGGCCACCAACACCGCCTCGACATCCACTTTGGGGGTTAATTCCGGCAAATGGCCAAACACATTCACCGCACCACACAAACGCATCACATCCGAAATAATCTGCGTGTTATTGATCGTCATTAAAGGCCGATCCCAAATCTGATAAAACACCCGCACTGGCGCTCGACCAGAATAGGTTTTTTCTAACCGCGCCAATTGCTCGCGATAGTGCTTCGCCGCCTTGGCCGCACCCGCTGTTTGCTGGGTTAATACACCCAAGCGCTCCAGCACCGTTGGGATATCGGCCATTTGTTTAGAAAAAGTCGTAAATACTGGAATCCCCAACTGCTTAATTTGCTCGAGCTGACGCTGAGGATTGCCGCTACCCCAAGCAATAATTAAATCCGGTTTCAGCGCCCGAATGCGCTCTAAATCAAAACCGTTATACCCGCCAATACGCTCAATTTCTTTGGCTTTGGCTGGATAATCACTGTAACTCACTGCGCCAACAATCAAGTCTCCCGCACCAATGGCAAACAAATCTTCAGTCGCATGCGGCGCTAAACTAATAATGCGCGCTGCGGGTTTGGCTAGCGTTACCGTCACGCCTAAATCATCTTGCACACTGACTGCCGCGCTCACTGCCCCAGTCACCAGCGCCGCAGTCAAACCCCAGGCCATCACGGCCAGTTTAAATTTAAAGCTCATATTTAATTCCAACATTCCAATCATGATGCCAATTTGTAATACCGCGGCGCGACGTCATGCAGACATCAAAGCACCAACGATCAACGCCAGTTGACCCACGCTGACCACCCAAACCATCGATCAAACCAATCATCAAAACCGCGCCAAACAATGCCGCCGTCGCGATTGGACTACTCATAAACCACGCATGCAAATACGAAGCCTGCAAACTACCTTGCCAGTATATGGGCTCAGCACTTGATCCTAAGCGGCATGGCGAACCATACCCTATAGGCTTAAGCTGCGTCTGCAATGTTGAATAATGAAACGTATGTCCACGCAGCATCCCCGACCCCACATCAAAACTTTGCGGCCCAAGCGCGGCTAAGCGGGTTTGCATGACCACCTGTGCAGGCAACACGCCCCACATCGCGTGCTCGGCACCATCGAGCAAAGTCAGCGATTCGCACATTGCAATCATCCCACCGCATTCGGCCCAGATGGGTTTGTCCTCGGCCACATGCTGCGCCAGCGCAGCGCGTATCGTCGGGTGCGCGGCCAGTTGTGCCGCGTGCAACTCAGGGTAACCGCCAGGCAACCACACGGCGTCGCAAGCGGGCAAAGCCTCGTGCGCCAGCGGGGAGAAAAACGTGAGTTCCGCGCCCAAAGCCGTCAAACACGTTAAATTAGCCGGATAAATAAAACAAAATGCCGCATCGCGGGCAATCGCAATGCGTTGCCCCGCCAGCAATGGCGAGATTTCGCTGGCAATCGACGCGGCAAATTCAATTGTTGGCAGTTTGGCGCGTTACCAATCGGTTGCGCCGCCAGCACATCGGCCAGAGCATCGAGCTTCTCGGCTAAATCGGGAATTTCTGCTGGCAGCGCCAAACCTAAATGCCGCTCGGGCAGCGGATCCACTCGTCCAAGCCAACCTTGCCAATGCGCAGACGGCGCTGATTCTTGCAACATCTGCGCGTGGCGCTCACCCGCCACTTTATTGGCCAACACACCAAAAAACGGCAAATCTGCGCGGTAATGCGCCAAACCAAACGCCAGCGCACCAAAGGTCTGCGCCATTGCGCCCGCATCAATCACCGCCAATACCGGCAAACCAAACTGCACCGCCAAATCGGCGGTACTTGGTTCACCATCAAACAAGCCCATCACCGACTCGATCAAAATCACATCAACATCGCGCGCAGCGCTCGCCAACATCTGCCGGCATAAATCCTCACCCACCAGCCATAAATCCAGATTATCCACCGCCGCACCGCTGGCAAAACCCAACATCAGCGGATCAAGAAAATCCGGCCCGCATTTAAACACTTTGACGCGCAAACCTTGCCGCCGATACAGCCAAGCGAGGCCCGCAGTGATGGTGGTTTTGCCAGAACCTGAGGATGGGGCAGCGATCAATAAAACAGCAGATGAACTCATAAAAACTGAATACCTAGGTGTGAATCACATAATTGCCACAAAATCGCACTGCTACCCCTTGTGCGGTGATGATTTCTACCGGCAGTTCTATCCGCCCTCGCCCTTTACGGGCCAGTAATTTCAAGCAATGCGCAAAATCGGCCTCGCTAATTACATTGCATTCGGCGTGAATTGTTTCCGCTACCGGCAATAAATAATTAATCTTGGCGTCTTGAATCACGATATGCGCATGAATGCCTGCGGCATGCAATCGTGCAAACACCATACTCCAGCCCGCCAACACCGCAACGGCATACAAGCTACCGCCAAATGCGGTGCATTTATGATTGATATTCGGCGAGAGTGGCGCACTAAGTTGCACTCGCTGAGTCGTAGCATGAACAACCTGTATACCAATTTCACGCGTTAACGGGATTTCTTCGTGTAGCGTTTTTTCTAGTAGCGGAGCTAACTCACTCATGACAGATTCCAATATTGGTACGCGTAAACCGAAATCATCGTAGGGTGCCAATGAGCGCAGCGAATTGCGCCGCTAAGCAATTGCGCTTTGGGCGCAGCCTCATACGGTGCAACGGTGCAATTCGCGTGGCTCATTGACACCCTACCTTGTTTTTTTTGACATCAAGAAAACATGAGCAGCCTAGTCTTAAACACCCATCGCAGGGACAATTACCATTCCAAACCCTTTTGCGCTCTGATGCCTGATTTATACGCATGCTTTTCATCCGCCAGCACCGTGACGGTATCGGCGATTTCATGCAATTCAGTAATCGCGGCGCGGCCGGTGACGACGACGTGTTGCATCTCGGGGCGTGATTCTAGGTCGCGCAATACGATGTCTTTATCGAGGTATTTGTAAGATAAGCAGTACGTCAGCTCGTCGAGCACCACCACGTCGTAGCTTGGATCGTTCAGCATTTTGGCCGCCATCGCCCAAGCGGTTTCGGAGCGGGCTTTGTCGGCGTCAAAATTTTGCGTTTCCCAGGTAAATCCATCGCCCATCACATGCCATTCGCAGTGCTGCCCCAAAAAGGCTTCTTCGCCAGTGTCGGTGCGGTTTTTAATAAATTGCACTACGCCCACTTTAAGCCCATGACCAATGGCGCGCGCGACCATACCAAACGCCGACGATGATTTACCTTTGCCGTTGCCGGTGAGCAAAATCATGATGCCGGTGTCGATATTGGCTTCGGCGATATGCGCGTCGATAATGGCTTTTTTACGCGCCATGCGAGCGGCGTGGCGAGCGTTTTTTTTTCTGCATTCATGTAATTAACTCCCAATAAGTATAAATTAACGCCCAAACCAATACCGTCACGAGCGCAGTAAAAACTATGAATGCCCCGTGACCAACGAGGCGCTAACTCTATTACTTAGGCTGCCAGCGCACGCTGACAATCCCATTGATGCCCAAATTGCCGTAATCGGTGGCCAGTTGGTAGTCACGGTTAAATAGATTATTTACACGGGCATGTAGTGACCAATCTTTATCAATCTGATAGCTTGCTGCCAAATTAGTCAGCGCGTAGCCAGCCAAGACTTTCTTATTGGCGGCATCATCAAAACGCTGGCCTTGCGCCTGTATTTCAACACGCGCCATCCAAACTGGCGTTTGTAAACCCACATACGCTACGCCTGCGTGCTTAGCGCGGCGCGCCAATTGGCGGTCTTTATTCGCACCCGAGGAGGTATCTCTCGCATCGAGATAGTCGTAGCTCGCGCCAGCGATATACCCCGCAGATTGCCAATCAGCAGTCAGCGTTGCGCCACCTAATTTAGCGGTGCCGATATTGCTCGGCTGCCACAGACCCGACGGCGTCGGTGCCCATTCAATCAAATTGGTGACTTTATTTTCATACACCGTGAGCGCGCTTTGGAAGCGATTATTGGCAAAGCGAACAAACACTTCCTTACTATTGGATTCTTCAGGCTTAACGTTTGGATTACCCGAACCTGGCCAATACAAATCATTAAAGCTTGGCGCTTTAAATGCCGTGCCCATGGTGGTGCCGAGCGACCAATCATCGTTCATCTGCCAAGCCAAACCCAGCGTGCCGGTGTTATTGCGCCCGTATTGCGAATTGTCGTCGCTACGGCCATTCAATTGCAGCGTCACGTCCGACACCGTCACCAAATACCCAGCCAATACGCTATTGATACGGCGATGATTGACGCTGTAATCGGTGTCACTAGTGACTTTTTGCCCTAGCGTTTCTGCGCCCACTTGCAACGTACCACCCAAAATCGACACATCATTCACCCACGACAGCAAGGTTTGCTGAGTTTTGATTTTGCTGACTTTGTCTTGATAATTTGTGGCCGAAAACGGCGTATAGTTGCGGCCTTCGTCGATACTGGTACCGGCTTTTATATGGCTAGTCCAGATGTCGTTCCATTGGTTTTTTGACCAAACATTGGCGCTACCGTTAAACGATTTATCGCGATAATCGTAGCTTTGCGCCACGGGCTTATACGCTGAATTGCTAATTGAACCGTCGTAATGATTTTCGCCCCATGCACCCAAAGCGCTTACACCAAAAGCATGTTGGGTGTTGATTTTATGCTGGGCAGCGAGCGATAGACTGTTATTTTCATAACCATCTTGATCAGGATTGTAATTGCTGTTTTTTGGATTCACGATGGCGTTCACGCCGTCGGTTTTAAAATGCGCGGCGGTGATTGAATAGCGCGTTGCCTCATCGCCACCGGCTAACGTGGCTTTAGCATCGACGGTATTGTGATTGCCGTAGCCGATTTCGACACTCGATTTAGCTTTGCCTTGGCGTGTAAAAATCTGAATTACGCCACCAATGGCACCGCTGCCATATAAGCTGGCGGCTGGGCCGCGCAAAATCTCAACCCGCTCAATTTGATCTAATGGAATATTTTGTAGCGATGCGCCGCCCAGCGTTGCCGAGCCAAAATTAACGCCGTCGATCAACACTAGAGTTTGCGAATTATTCGCGCCGCGTAAGTAAACCGATGTGGATTTACCCGGGCCACCCGAATTACTAATTTGAATACCGGGTTGGCGTGATAAAACTTCTTGTAAGCTGGAATTGCCTTGTGCGGCGATGGCTTCACGATCAAGTACAGTGACATCACCGACCACTTCGCGCAGTGGCTGCGCTATCCGTGTGGCGGTCACAACCACGTCATTTAGCTGGGTCACTTCGGCCATCGCAGGAATGCTGGCCAAGGCGGATAAAATCAATAGGTAGGTCTTGCTAATGCTGGTGTTCATTTGGGTCTCCGGCAATACGCCCGTTGCATATTGCATATTAAAAACAGGAAACCGCGCAGAACACATCACCGTCGCATGAACGACAAGACCATTCCGCCACGGCGTCCCTGCCAGTGCGTCAATCTCGCTGAAATGCGAGCAACAAGGCCGGTCTCCGGGCTCTTCAGAAAAATACATCGCCTTCCCGCCCTTTGGGCAGTGGCTCAAGCCAAGCGCATCAATTGCGCGGTGCTTGGTGATGTATCCACACTGAATTACCGTTGCAGGGGCAGCACAGGTTTTAAACCTGTTTCCCGTTTAAATTAATCGCTTACACGATCAATCACCTTGAATGGTGGGCATTGTAACGTAATCGCCACGCAGTCACCTTTCTGGAATATGACTAATGCTTAATTACAAAATAGAACCGGCCGCCTTCTGTCGAAAAAACAAGGACTTAGTGCGTAACAAGTCCAGCAAACTGATTTTCTAGATTGCAATATCTTTCTGCACAGAATATGATTTACATCAAATTTCACAAATTACTGAAAATTCAAAACATTCATGAACCTCACTCCTTTGATTCAATCCTTTGTGTTGCACTTTGGCGAAATGGGTAGCCGTTGGGGCATTAACCGTACCGTTGGGCAAATGTATGCCTTGCTGTTTGTTAGCGAAAAGCCACTGAATGCCGATGAAATGGCTGAAGCGCTGGGGTTTTCCCGCTCGAATGTCAGCATGGGACTCAAAGAGTTGGAGTCTTGGCGATTGGTGAAATTGCAGCATTTTCCGGGGGATCGCCGCGAATACTATTCAACACCCGAGGATGTATGGGCGATTTTTTAAAACGCTGGCGGATGAAAGAAAAAAACGTGAAGTAGAACCAACCTTGTCGATGCTGCGCGAAGCACTCATGGAAACGCCCGCCAACGAGGCCGAGCGCCATGCACAAGCCCGAATGGGCCAAATGCACGATTTGATTGACCTGACCACCAGTTGGTTTAGTGACATTCAAAAATTAGACGTGGAAACGCTCAAAAAAATTGATGACGCTGGGCGCTCAAGTACAAAAGTTTTTAGAGTTTAAACAAAAATTATCATTCCCTCGCCCAAGCGAGAAAGAGTAAGGAATCACCATGCTATCCGAAGCCACCGGTCTACTCGACCCGATTGTATTGGCGCGAATTCAATTTGCCGCCAATATCACTTTTCATATTTTATTCCCAACGATTAGCATCGCCATGGGCTGGGCTTTGCTGTTTTTTAAACTGCGCTTTAACGCCACCGGCGAGCAAAAATGGCTGGATGCGTATGGCTTTTGGGTCAAGATCTTCGCGCTGACTTTTGCGCTGGGCGTTGTCACCGGCATTACCATGAGTTTTCAATTTGGCACCAATTGGCCAGGCTTTATGAAAACCGTCGGCAATATTGCCGGGCCATTGCTGGCATACGAAGTGCTCACGGCGTTTTTCCTTGAGGCGACGTTCTTGGGCATCATGTTGTTTGGCCAGAAAAAAGTCAGCAACCGGATTCATACGCTGGCGACGGTGTTAGTTGCAGGCGGCACTACGCTGTCGGCCTTCTGGATTATCGTACTCAATTCTTGGATGCAAACGCCAGTTGGCTTTGAAATGATTAACGGCCAAGCGCATGCCACGGATTGGTTGGCGATTATTTTTAACCCATCAATGCCGTATCACTTAAGCCATATGCTGCTGGCTTCTGGCTTAACGGTGGCGTTTTTACTGGCGGGGGTATCGGCATTTCGCTGGCTCAAAGGCCAACGCGATGCCAGCATTATGGCCTCGCTCAAAACCGGTGTTTTTCTAGCGGCGGCCTTGATTCCACTGCAAATTTTGCTCGGTGATATGCACGGCATTAACACCCTCAAACATCAGCCTGCAAAGATTGCAGCGATTGAAGGGATTTGGCATACCGAACGCGGCGCACCGCTCACTTTGTTTGCCCTACCGAATGCCGAAACCCAAACCAATGATTACGCGATTGCGATCCCCAAACTCGCTAGTTTGATCTTAACGCATGATCTGAATGGCGAATTACAAGGCATTAGCGCCTTTGCTGATCACCCACCAGTGGCTAAAGTATTTTGGAGTTTCCGCGTGATGGTCGGCGTGGGCATGTTGATGCTCTTGGTGAGCTGGCTCGCGGCATGGCAATTGCGCGGCGGCAAAACCTTGTCGCCAACAGTGTGCAAACTGTTAATCGGTATGACATTTAGCGGCTGGGTCGCCACCGTTGCTGGCTGGTATGTGACTGAAATTGGTCGTCAACCGTGGTTGGTGTACGGCGTACTTAAAACCAGCGATGCCGCGTCCAATGTCGGCGGCGGCATGATTTTAAGCACCTTAATCATGTACCTCACGCTGTATGCCTTCTTACTCGTTTCTATATATTTCGGTGGTGTTTTACCTCGCTAAAAAAGCAGGCCGCCCTGCTCAGGAGCAATAATCATGTTGAGCTCAATTGATTTGGCCTACTGGCTGCCAGTGATTTTTTGCTGGCTTGATGGTGGTGTCGATGTTTGCCTATGTTGTTTTGGATGGGTATGACCTTGGCGTCGGGATCTTGCTTGAGCTAGAACCCGATACCAAAGAAAAAGACCAAATGATCGCCTCGATTGGCCCATTTTGGGATGCCAATGAAACTTGGCTTGTGTTGGGAGTTGGCCTGTTATTGGTGGCCTTTCCTTTAGCGCACGGCATTATTTTGACCGCGCTGTATTTGCCGGTGGCGCTAATGCTGTTGGGGCTGATTTTACGCGGCGTGGCGTTTGATTTTCGCGTTAAAGCGCGGGCACATCATCAGCCGTTGTGGAATCGACTGTTTTTTGTTGGCTCATTACTGGCCACCGTTTCGCAAGGCGTGATGCTCGGTCGTTACATCACCGGTTTTGCGCCGGGCTGGGGTGCTTGGGGTTTTGCCCTGTTGGTCGGCGTGAGTTTGGCCGCAGCCTATGCCCTATTGGGTGCGGGCTGGTTATTGATGAAATCAACCGGCAAGTTGCAGCAGCGGGCGATTGTTTGGGCGCAAGGCAGTTTATGGATTGCCATTTTGGCAACGGTATTGGTGTCGGTGGCCACGCCGTGGATTAGCCCACGGGTATTTGCATTGTGGTTTTCAGTGCCAAACGTATTTTTACTCGCGCCGGTGCCATTGATGACGGCGATTTTATTTGCCGTGATCGGCTTTGCGCTACCGCGCTTGGCGCAGCGACAAAGAAACGGCAATGACAATTTTTGCTGGATTCCCTTTGCCGCCACGGTGGGTATCGTTTTACTGTCGTTCTTTGGCTTGGTGTTTAGTATTTTTCCGCACTTGGTCATCGATCAACTCACCATTTGGCAAGCCGCGAGCAGCCCTGAAGCCTTACTGATTATGTTTTGCGGTGCAGCGATTGTGTTACCAACAATCATTGGCTACACGATTTATTCTTACTCCGTATTTTGGGGCAAAGCGAGCGAGCTCAGTTACGACTAAAGCATTGCGATATGTTCACTTGTTTAAGCCATCCTGCGGGATGGCTTTTTTTACGCCCTATCCATGCAAATCAAACCAGCTAGCAATCCCGATTTCAATTTGTTGAAGATCACTTTGAGGTCACCATTAAACTCAACTCGGTAATGCGCCGCGCTTTAAACCTAAAAACCTAGGCGCAGGCGTAGCCGAGCACCTTCGCCGAAGGCGAAATAATAGGTTCTCCGTAGGAGAAATATTTTTCCTTATTTTTGCTGTTTTTTTCGCCGAAGGCGAAAAACCCAAAAAAATTTTTCTAGCTTCGCCACTTAAACCTAAACCAGAGTTGCGGGCGGCGCGGCGGGCGGCTGCAGCACTTTGTGGGGTTTGGTAGGGTGTGCAAATCCGCAAGGGTTTGCGCACGCGGACCGAAGTACGCAATACAAAACGCCACGCGGCATCAACAGGCAATCCAATCACCAAGCGGCCCCCCGTGCGCAAATTACAATTTGCACACCCTACGCAGCGACCTTTTCGCCAAAGGCGAAAACCCAAAAAAAATTTTCTAGCTTCGCCACTTAAACCTAAACCAGGGTTACGGGCGACGCGGCGGGCTGCAGCAGCACTTTGTGGTGTTTGGTAGGGTGTGCAAATCCGCAAGGGTTTGCGCACGCGGACCAAAGTACGCAATACAAAACGCCACGCGGCACCAACAAGCAATCCAATCACCAAGCGGCCCCCCGTGCGCAAATTACAATTTGCACACCCTACGCAGCGACCTTTTCGCCGAAGGCGAAAAACCCAAAAAAATTTTTCTAGCTTCGCCACTTAAACCTAAACCAGGGTTGCGCGGGCGGCGCGGCGGGCTGCAGCAGCACTTTATGGGGTTTGGTAGGGTGTGCAAATCCGCAAGGGTTTGCGCACGCGGACCGAAGTACGCAATACAAAACGCCACGCGGCACCAACAAGCAATCCAATCACCAAGCGGCCCCCGCGTGCGCAAATTACAATTTGCACACCCTACGCAGCGACCTTTTCGCCGAAGGCGAAAACCCAAAAAAAATTTTCTAGCTTCGCCACTTAAACCTAAACCAGGGTTGCGGGCGGCGCGGCGGGCCATTACCGACGACTTAATTTCAAAAAGCTGATTTGTGTGTAAGATACGAGCTTTATCTGCCCCGCCTACGATAATGCAGCAACACCTAATCCGCCGCGCCACCGCCGGTGATGCAAAACATATTGCCCTGCTACTTACGCAACTGGGCTATCCCGCCAGCCAAGACGACGCAGCACAACGGATTGCCTATATGGCAACGCCGTTTAATGCGCTATTTGTTGCTTGCCATCCAGAAAACGACACCCCGCTCGGCCTAGTTGGCATCCATCTGTTGCCCATGCTGCACTGCAGCGCCCTACTCGGCAAAATCACTGGTCTGGTCGTTGATGCAAGCGCTCGTGGCCAAGGCGTAGGGTCGGCGCTGATGCAAGCGGCAGTTGATTTTGCCACTGAGCATCAAGCACCCAGAATCGAAATCATCAGCGGTAACCATCGACCTGAAGCCCATGCTTTCTACCGAAAATTGGGCTGCTTTGCCACCGAGCAAACCAAATTTAACCTACTCACTTCACTCGCATAACGACGAAAAAACGTAGCGAAAGAAATACATATTTTTAATTACACTTCGCTACGCATAACAATAGCCATTAATATTTTCAATTCACCGTCTATCCACAATTGCAAATTAATCTCGGACCTCAGCGCCAACCGGAGTTTAAACATGCATTTTTATCAATTCAGAACGACTCGCATACAAGGCACAACTCGGCGCGCGACAGTTATTTTCACTGATAATCAACAGCGCTGCTGCGGCCACTACATCATTACCGTGGACGACCCAAATATTCCTGATGAAGACGTATTCATTGCAGCTGAATTATTCGCCATTCAAAAAGCCTTTAACATGGGCACCGGTTTAAGCAGCAAACCCAAGACGGGACGTTCGATGCAATTACAAGTGACTTTTGGCGCAATAAAAAAACTGCAAGCAGCAGAATCCAATAAATTGCATTTAATTGATTACGCACACTTTTTAGCCACCCGCTTTCATTGCGCAGTCATCACGGTCGAAAATGATGATCAACCGTGGCTGCATTCCAAACGCCCCGCAGCGCAACTGTTTACCGTGACTGAACCAGATACGGAATATGTTTTTTGCCATGCATTGCGCGCGGGCGTTAAAGTGACTCGCCATGCAATGCATCGATTAGCGGAAAGAATTGAAAACTATCAAAATAGCAAAGACTTATATCGAACCGTGGTCAATAGCTTGAGCATGCAAGGAAATAAACTAGAAGTCATCACGCCGCGAGAACGAAATAATGAAAAATCAATTCAAGCGCACGGCCAAATTCCGGTTTATGTCTACGACCATTTAAATGGCGTTTATCTGATTTTGGTGAAAAATGGCCATGTTTATGATTTAAAAACTGCCGTTGCCAATAGTGAGTTTGCCGACTACAGTATTTTGGGTCATTAACTGAGCCAGAAAATCACTCATTCAGCAGTCGCAATAATGGCATTGCCATGGCAAATATACTTTATCTTTCAGAGATACTTAAAACCCATTTTGACCGAGCAATTTAGATTTTAAATCGCAAAACAAACAGATATGGATGCCTATTTAGATCTAAACAAGCCAATTTATGCATAAAAAAGGCTGCAATTTAATTGCAGCCTTTTTATTAAATTACCACCCTTGTTTTGGTACAGGTAAAGTGCTATTTTTCTGACGCGCCATAATAAATTTCATATCCGGCATATCATCAAATCCATTTGGATATTTAATATTGTAGGCAGCTGTACCCAAGTTTTGTAGCTCATTTTTGTTCATTGTGATTGCACGATCCATGTATGCTAAGTCACGCATTGGCCAATAATCACGAATCATTCGTTTTACTTGATTATCTGCCATATAAAATGAATTTGCACAATAGCTGGTTACGTTTGTAAACGCATGTGGATTAGCCAAAATTACTTTATTATCCACGCTAAATAAATCAATATTCCAAATGCCATTTAGACCAGCATTATAATAAGGATAATTTACATCATCCAATCGTGCCCCACAAGAACCTGAATCACCGACTGATCCCCATGAGTTTAACAACTCTTGCTGCCAAGTCGCCTTTGTATATTTAGCTATATAGCTATCTTTTAATGAGTCTTGGACAATACTTGCAAATCCGCCCCAAGTAGTGACTCCACCAATATTTCCTGCAGCCAAAAACCCCATGTAAAAATCTGATTCAACAGCGATTTTAGACGTGATGTCATTGTTACGTGTAGAGGTTAAAACCGTCAGCGTTTTGTCTTTAATTGAAGCGATCGAGCCGGGAGCGCTCACAGTGTCGCCTTGGCTAGTGACCACTGCAGAGCTTCGAGTTTTAACAATTACATTCGGCACCGGAATTACCGACATAATGGCACGTTTCAAAGTGTCATCACTTGGCAGTGTTGGCGCAAATCCATTTACAGTTACCGGCACTTTTACTACGGTCAAGGCATCCATTGCCATAGGTTCAATGGTATAGATTTTGGCATTGTCCGTTGCAATTGCATCGCTGACATCGAGCAAAGCCACTTCAACTTTGAGTGCTTCTGCCGTTAAGATGCTGGCAGGGAGTTTAATCACATAACTGCGATTCATGTCCGGCATTGGCATGGTGGTTTTTACCACTTTTTCCGATGTTGGATAATCAATCGCGGCCGTAAATTCATCTTTACCAAGCATACCTTTGAGCAATACGGTCGGTTGATCTGCCACTTGCGGCAATAAACCCTTGGTATTGTTTTCTAAAACTTGCTCAAAAACCGTACCACCACTGACTTTGCTCACGGTAACTTTCATGCGTGGTGCAACGACATTCGCTTGATTAGCAATGGTCACGACACGCAGCAAGGCATCACGACCAGCGACTAATGCAAAATAATCAGATCCCGGTTCTTTTAAATTCACTTGGCCGATTTCAGCTTTAACAACCGTGATGTTGCGTTCGCTCACTGGCGCGGTTTGGCCTGCGATCACCGCACCACCACTATTTTCAAGATCGCCATTAAAGCCCGTTACTAATGCAAATTCAAAATTTGCACCGCCGTTATTTGACACTGGTGCCGCAGCAGAAACCGAAGGTAGCGGTGCTGACGTTGGGGCTGGTGTTACGTTAGGCGCAACGCCTGTGCCGCCATCATTACCACCAGAGCTACCGCCACCACCGCCACAGGCGCTCAAAAATAAAGCCGAAACTGCTAAAGATAAAAAAGTGCGTTTTGAATTCATGATGACTACCGTTTTATGCCTGAAGATTATTTACTCGGCATATTCTCATAATAAATAGCCGCATTAATAGCACTAGAAAAATGAATAATCATAAAAAATACACTTCTGCATTCATCAATTAACCAAGCCATTCAAATCAAACTCAGACGATGCAATTATCTGAGCGGTAATCACTCAGTTAGTGAAAAGCTCGCTGCGAGGTGATATTTAGAAAAACACGAACAATCAGGTTTAATTGCTTTATAAGCACCCCATGTGTCAGGACCACAAGTCCATAAACATAGCCTTGCGCTTTTCGCTCTTAATTAAAGATTAATAAACAAATAGCAATAAAAAACCGCCTAAAAAGGCGGCTTTTAAACTAGGGCATTCACAACAACTCACAATCACTGAATGATTAAAAGCGCCCCGATAAACTCAACCCCAAAAATGGCATCGTGGCGTAGCTTTCACTAATCAAAGCATCACCTTGTTGATTGCGGATTTTAAATTCGCCGTTCAGTGCCGCACCGGCATAAAAATCTAAGCGTGTGCTGGGCGCAAATTGATAACCGGCGCGAACAAATAAGGGTACCGAGTTGTTTTCTAAAATGCCATTAGCCGCGACGGGGTTATCACTGGCTAAGCGAGTTTGGTAACTGCGCCATGTGCCACCGGCGGCAAAATCCCAAACACTAGATGCTTTCCACGTCAATTCCAATCCTGCCGGGCCAACAGGGCCGGCGACAAAGGGGTTTTTTAAGCTGAGTTGATCGCTAATTTGCCAATTGAGTAATACAAACGGAAACACCACGTTTTCATCAAAACTCTGCCACGCGCTCACGCCCAAACCCAGCATTAAGCGCGGCGAAAAATAATGCGCCACATAGGCATTACCACCCCAATTGATACTCTCGCTCTGATCTGCCCCCGCTTCGGCGGCGTATTGCACGCCCGGCGTTAGGCCAAAAATCCAGCCATCGGCCGTCACAAAACGATAAGGCATCGAGAGCTCAAGCCGATTTAAATCTTGCCACGGCGTTTTTCCGCCCCAAGCCACTGGCGAATCAAAATGCCATTGCTGTTGACTGGCGTTTAGCGCCAAACCAAGGCTGTGCTGCGCATCAATTTGCTGATTCACGCTCAGTGACGCGATCAGCCATTCGCTACTGACTTCGCCGCCAGTCTCTAAATCAGCATTGGACATCACCACTGGTGTGACGCTGTAATTGATCGTCGCTTCGCTCGCGACTGCGCACCATGGCAACAAGGCCAAAACTGCTGTGATTAAGGTTTTTTTCATTAAAACGTCGATATAAAGTAAGAATTTGCTCGCGAGTTTAGCGACACCTTTTGCGCAACGCGATTTATTTATCGGTGGTGTCGCGTCAACGTCAAATTGTCAGTTTGCAGACATAAAAATACCCCACCAAACCTCGGCGGGGCGATTTAAATTGGCGTATTACGATTTGCTGAATGCCATGCTATACGGCACCAAACTCATCACACCACAACAAACAATCGCAATTACTCGTCGTATTGATCCATGCTTGGGCAAGCGCAAATCAAATTGCGATCGCCATATACATCGTCAATCCGATTCACCGACGGCCAAAACTTGTTGTCGAGCACGTACGGCAATGGGAAGAACGCCACTTCACGCGAATACGGACGATCCCAATCAGCAGCGATGTCGTTTTTGCTGTGCGGTGCGTTTTTCAGCGGATTATTTTCCACTGGCCAAACCCCGGCTTGCACTTGATCGATTTCTTGGCGAATCGAAATCATCGCCGCGATAAAACGATCGAGTTCAGCTTTGGATTCTGACTCCGTCGGCTCAATCATCAAGGTACCTGCCACCGGAAAACTCATGGTCGGCGCGTGAAAGCCATAATCCATCAGGCGTTTGGCGATATCGACTTCGGTAATGCCACTTGCCGCTTTCAGTGGGCGAATATCAATAATACATTCATGCGCCACGCGGCCATTCGCGCCGGTATACAGCACCGGATAATGCGCTGCGAGTTGCTGCATCATGTAATTGGCGTTCAGTAGCGCAATTTCCGTAGCGTGCTTCACGCCGCCCGCGCCCATCATGGTGATATACATCCACGAAATCGGCAAAATCGACGCCGAACCAAATGGCGCTGCCGATACCGCGGATTGACCTTGCGCGACGCTGGCGTCACCTTGATCGATATTGGCCACCGCGTGATTGGACATAAATGGCGCTAAATGCGCTTTCATGCCAATCGGCCCCATGCCTGGGCCACCACCACCGTGTGGAATGCAGAAAGTTTTGTGCAAATTCATATGGCTCACATCGGCACCGATATCGGCTGGGCGCGTTAGGCCCACTTGCGCATTCAAATTTGCGCCATCCATATACACTTGGCCGCCAAACTGATGCACAGTGGCGCAAATGGCTTTAACCGCGGTTTCAAACACGCCGTGCGTTGATGGATAAGTCAGCATCAACGCCGCCAAATTCGCACCGTGTAATTCGGCCTTAGCTTTCAGATCAGACAGATCAACGTTACCGCTGTCATCGCAATCGACCACTACGACTTTCAAGCCCATCATCTGTGCGGTCGCCGGATTAGTACCGTGCGCTGATTTTGGAATTAAGCAAATATCGCGATGCGCTTCATTGCGGCTGTCGTGATAACGACGAATTGCCAACAAACCGGCGTATTCGCCCTGCGCGCCGGAATTGGGTTGCATACAAATCGCGTCAAACCCCGTAATCGCTTTGAGTTGATCAGCCAAGCCGTTAATCATTTCAAAATAACCCAGCGTTTGCGCTTGCGGCGCAAACGGGTGGATATTGCCAAATTCAGCCCAAGTCACTGGAATCATTTCGCTGGTGGCATTGAGTTTCATGGTGCAACTACCCAATGAAATCATCGAATGATTCATCGCCAAATCACGATTTTCAAGGCGTTTAAGGTAACGCAGCATTTCGTGTTCGGTGTGGTAGCGATTAAATACTGGGTGCGATAAATAGTTTGATGTGCGTTGCAAAACAGCAGGAATCACTTCGCTGCTCGCCACGTCGAGCGCGGCCAAATCTGCGGATTGACCGGTAAAGAGCTGAATCAAAGTTGCCAAATCGTTTTGCGATGCCGCTTCATGAAAAGCCACACTCAAGACGGTTTCAGACACTTGCAGCAAGTTGTAACCCGCCGCCAAGGCTGCGGCGTAAATGCTCGCAGTTTGCGCGCCAGTATTGACTTGCACCGTATCAAAAAACGCGTCGTGCAGGATTTTCCCTCCCTGAGCGCGAACGCCTTGCGCAAACAAACTCGCTAAGCGATGCGTGCGCTCGGCAATGCGTTTAATCCCCGCTGGGCCATGGTATACGGCGTACATTCCCGCCATATTGGCGAGCAGTACTTGCGAAGTGCAAATGTTTGAGTTGGCTTTTTCACGGCGAATATGTTGCTCGCGGGTTTGCAAAGCCATGCGCAGCGCAGTTTTACCTTTGGCATCAATCGACACGCCAATAATCCGGCCCGGTGCCGAGCGCTTCATTTCATCTTTAAAAGCAAAATACGCCGCGTGTGGGCCGCCAAAGCCCATTGGAATGCCAAAACGCTGGCTGCTGCCAATCGCCACATCCGCGCCCATTTCAGCGGGTGATTTCAGTAGCGCCAAAGCCAACAAAATCCGCCGCCACAATCGCCACACCACCACGCGCTTTAAGCGCTGCAATCGGTGCAGTTAAATCCCGCACGGCACCATCAGCACCCGGGTACTGCAGCAAAGCACCAAAATAATCATCTTCACCGGAGGCCGTTGCCGCGCCGATGACGAGTTCAAACCCGAAGTATTGCGCCCGCGTCTTTACTACATCCAGTGTCTGTGGCAATACCTGTTCATCTACGAAGAATTTCTCGGCTTTGACTTTTGATATCCGCCGCGCCATCGCCATCGCTTCGGCCGCTGCCGTCGCTTCATCGAGAAGCGACGCATTGGCTAAATCCAGCCCCGTCATATCGATAATCATTTGCTGGTAATTGAGCAAAGCTTCTAAACGACCTTGGGCGATTTCAGCTTGATACGGCGTGTAGGCGGTGTACCAACCGGGATTTTCTAGCACATTGCGCAAAATCACATTTGGCGTGATGTTGGGGTAATAGCCCAAGCCAATAAAGCTTTTATTGACGATGTTTTTCGCCGCGATAGCGCGAATTTTGGCCAAGGCGTCCACTTCAGATACGGCGTCCGGCAAAGGCAGTTTTTGCTTAAAACGAATGTCGTCAGGAATGGTTTGCGCGACCAAGTCTTCAATCGAGTCGGCGCCAATTTGCGCCAGCATCGCCGCTTGATCGGCAGCATTGGGGCCAATATGCCGTGCAATAAATTCTTCGTGGTTAAACAGTGTAGAGAGCGACATGAAGCACCTTTTAATTCTTTACCACAGAGACACAGAGGCACGGAGAACCGCAGATTTTCTTTGCGTCTCTGTGCCTCTGTGGTTCATTTTTTGTAAGTTTAAACGCCGATTTCTTTGGCGTATTGTTCTGCGGTCATCAAGCCATCGAGCACGGATGCATCGGCCGGTTTAACGCGGAAAAACCAGGCTGCGCCGTAGGGTTCGGTATTGGCCAATTCTGGCGCATCCACCAAAGCGTCGTTGACGGCGACCACTTCACCTGCAATCGGTGCGTACACATCAGACGCCGCTTTTACTGATTCAACCACGCCCGCAGTGGCATCGGCGGCTAATTCATCACCCACTTGTGGCAATTCAACAAACACGATATCGCCCAACAATTCTTGCGCGTGATCGGTAATACCAATGGTCACCGTGCCGTCGGCTTCTAAACGCAACCATTCGTGGCTGTTCACATATTTAAGTTCGGCTGGAATATGACTCATGATTTTTCCTTAGGGATTTGAGATTGGTATTGAGAGTAGGAAGCTGGGGGCAAGGATAGATCCGGGTTTACTCCCCATTCCCTACTCCCCACTCCCCGAATTATTTATGCAAAAACTTTTTTACCATTGCGAACAAACGGCATTTTTCACCACGCGAACGTCGGTGAGCGTGCCGCGTAAGTCCACTTGCACCGTGTCGGTGTCTTTAGTCGCCGCTGGAACGCGGGCGATCGCCACTGAATGCTTGAGCGTGGGTGAAAACGTGCCGCTGGTAATCACGCCTTGCCCTACGCCAGCCACTTCTACAACTTGCCCTTCGCGCAATACGCCACGCCCTTCGAGTACTAAACCCACTTGCTTAAACGCCACGCCTGCGGCGCGCTCCGCTTCGAGTGCGGCGCGGCCGATAAAATCACGCTCAGCCGGTTGCCAAGCAATGGTCCAGCCCATGCCGGCCGCCAGCGGTGAAATGGTTTCGTCCATATCATGGCCGTATAGATTCATGCCCGCTTCAAGGCGCAAAGTGTCGCGCGCGCCCAAGCCGATAGGTGCAATACCCACGCTGAGCAACGCTTGCCAAAAGGTGGCCGCTTCGTCGCTTGGTAACATAATCTCTAAACCATCTTCGCCGGTATATCCGGTGCGGGCAATAAACCAGCCGTCTTCAACCGGGCCAAAAGGAAAGCCTTGAAACACATTCAGCGCTTTCACTGCGTCTTCCCAATCTTCGTGGATGACTTTACATACTTTGGCGATGGCGTTAGGGCCTTGAATCGCAATCATTGCCAATTCACGGCGCACATGGATTTGCACGTCAAAGTTGGCCGCTTGCTTGAGCATCCATGCGATGTCTTTGTCAGCAGTGCCGGCGTTGACCACCATGCGGTAGCCGTAATGCGTTAGGTAAACGATTAAATCGTCGATCACCGTGCCTTCCGGCGTTAACATCCCCGAGTACAAAGCTTTACCTTCGGTACTGAGTTTTTCGACATCATTGGCAATCAGAAAACGCAAAAACGCTTTAGCTTCACTGCCGACAATATCGAGCACACACATATGCGACACATCAAACATGCCAGCGTCGGTGCGTACAATATCGTGTTCTTTGAGTTGTGATCCGTAGTGAATCGGCATCAACCAGCCGGCGAAATCGACCATTTTGGCGTTCGCAGCAAGGTGAGATTCATACAATGGTGTGGTTTTGGTTGTCATGGGGTTCCTTAGGGTATAGCCCTCTAAGTCCGACGGCCTATAGCGCGACGGGCAACACCCCTCTGTCCTGACACCTGAGATTTTCCGGCTACAGATTAGCATCTGTTGAAAAAATCCTTTTAATGCCGCACCCTGTGATCACAGGAGGCGCAGCCATTGCTTAGGATTTTGCCGTTGAGCCCTTCGGTGGATGCTGCGGGTGTAAACACCGAGCACCGCTCTCCAGAGTTTTACTTTTGCCAGCAGTCCCTGATACCTGAGCGATTTGCGGGTGCATTTGCGCCTTCGGTGGTGATTTAAATCCAACAAATGGTAAAAATCACACTCTCCTGCTGTACCGGCGGATTATCACGGGAAGCTTGCCAATTGGCAAGCCACAAAACAGGATTTTTACTCTAGGGTCTGTTGAAGTTTGGTTTTCCGCCGCTGCTTACGCGATTTTTGCGGCGAATCAAGGCGTAGTAAGCGATGCATAGTCATTCTATGTGAGCTTGCTACAACACAGAGTCGCCGCGAAAGCACCCAGCCGGATTTTATATAAAACAACTCGGTTTGGCGGCTTTGGCTCTGATGCTGCGTTACAAAGCGCTGACGTAGAATGACTACGCTGCACGCTTCGTGCCTTGCCTCAGGCCCAAATCCGCACAAACGCGGCTGATAAACCAAGCATCAACAGACCCCAGTCCTTGCCACAAAAAAAAAAAAGCCAAGCGAATACACAGCGCTTGGCTTGGCTTGAGCGTCAAGATTTATGCTAAATACGCTGGATAATCGGTATAGCCATGCGGCCCTGGCGTATAAAAAGTATTGGCATCCGGCTCGGCCAGCGGCAAGTTGTGCTGCATCCGCGCCACCAAATCGGGATTGCTAATAAAAGCACGGCCCATAGCAACTAAATCGGCCTGCCCCGAACTTAACGCCGCTTGCGCACTTGGCCGCATTAAATCCACCCGAGGCGATAAACAAACCATTAAATGCCGATCTAAGTTGCGCTTTAAACTCAGCAGGTACCGGCGGCGCGCCCATCGACGAATGATCAACCAAATGCAAATACACTAGCCCAATCTCAGACAATTCACGTGCCAACTCAAGGTATTGCTCGGCAATCCCCTCAAACTCGCCTGTGCCGTTAAATACCCCATAGGGAGAAAGACGAATGCCGACTTTATCCGCCCCAATCGCTGCTACACAAGCTCGCGCAATTTCAAGCACTATGCGATTGCGCTGACTAGCGCCACCACCATAGGCATCACTGCGTGTATTGATATTGGCATTTAAAAATTGCTCGAGCAGATAACCATTGGCCGCGTGCAATTCAATACCATCAAAACCAGCCTCAATCGCCAGTTGTGCTGAATGAACAAATTCAGCAATTAACGCTGGTATTTCGCCTGCGCCTAGCGCATGCGGTTGGGCGTGTGGCTGCATACCGGCGCTATCGGTATAAATTTCACCCTCTAGCGCTACCGCTGTTGCCCCAACCACCCGTGCGCCTTGCGGTAGATTTTCTAGCGCCGCCACACGACCGGAATGCATTAATTGAACAAAGAATTTCGCGCCACCACGATGAACTGCATCGGTCGACAAACGCCACTTAGTCACATGCTCAGCGGTAAATAAGCCAGGGATCCGGGCGTAACCCAAACCATTGGGGGACGGTGAGGTGCCTTCGGAAATAATCAAACCGGCACTGGCACGCTGACCATAATATTCAGCCATTAATGCATTCGGATTATGATCGGCATCTGCACGGCTGCGCGTTAGCGGTGCCATGACGACTCGATTTTGTAAGGCCAATTGCTGCTGCAATGGATCAAATAGCATGATGCAACTCCAATAGATTGACAGGACGGATCAAAGCGGCCAAACAGCCATTAATTTCGACCCGATTCACACTGCAAATTGACACACACCGCCAACAAGCTGACTTATAGATGGGGCTGCAGTAAGCTCATTTCAATAGCTGATGCCCCGCGTATAGCAACACACCAATCAAGCCGCCCACCAACGTGCCATTCAGGCGTACAAACTGCAAATCAACGCCAACACTGACTTCCAGCCGCTCAACCATCACTTCATCATCCCAAGCTTTGAGTTGTTCGGCGATAAACTGACCGATTTGGCGACGATATTTTTTGACCAGCACCCCGGCAGCCACGCGGGCATGGCGATTTAGCCAGTCGGCCAGCACCACGTCATCGGCCAAGCGTCCCCCTAAATGCTGCAAACTGAGCGCCAGTTTAGCGCGCAGTACTGAATCTTGCGTCGCCAAATCATCCGCCAACCAAGCCACCAGCCGCGACCACATATTGTCGATGGCGTTCAGTAAACTCGGCTGCGCCAATAAATGCTGCTGGCTCAACTGCAGCGCCGCTTGTAGTGCTGCATCATGTTTTAAATTTTGCTGTAGCTCAGCCAAGGCTTGATCAAAATGCGCGCGCGCAGCGGATGCTCGCTCGATTCGCGCATGTTTTGCACTTCACGCCCTGCTGCATGCACCAGTTTTTTTTTCGCCATATAGCGCCCACCGGCGGCATCGAGCGAAATCCAGCGCAAATAATCAAATTCAGCGGCAATCATCTCGGCTAAATGTTGTTGTAATTCAGGTTTTTGCAGCTCTTGATCCAAATGCGCCAGCACCGCATCGAGCATCACTTGATGTTGGCCACTTTGCCGTATCACCGCCAAAATCTCGCCCGCCGGTTTGACCAAATCAATCTGCGCTAATTGCTGTAGCAATAAGCCGCGTAAACGCAGCGCCATCGCCGGTTCAGTCAAGCTTTGCAAAAAATAAAATCCATCAGCCGCGCAACTTGATCAGCGCCCGCTTTGGCATTCGCGTCGACTTGCAACCAGCTCGCCAAGCGGTGCGCCGGATTAAATTCGCTTACTTTGGCCATCATCCGCTCGCTCGACAAAAAGTGCGTTTCAATAAACTCACCCAAACTATCAGCGATGCGGTGTTTGTTTTTGGGAATAATGGCGGTATGCGGAATCGGTAGATTGAGCGGATGCCGAAACAGCGCCGTTACGGCAAACCAATCGGCCAAACCACCCACCAAGGCCGCTTCAGCAAAAGCCGCAACGTAAGGCAAACTCGGATGCGCACCGCGAAAATACGTCGCCAGCAGCATAATCAACGCCATCAGCACCAGCAATAAGGTCGCATTACGCTTAAGCAGCCGTAAACGCTGCGCTTTAACATCAAAAGAGCGCGCCGCCGGCTGACGCGAAGCCTGATTCATAGCCATAAGCCCTCGAAAAAAAACAAAGCCCATCCATTTGAAAGCCTAGCGGCACTGCGGTCAAGCCACCGCTTTCACAACCAACAAAATACCGCAATAAAAAACAGCAACCCTATTGATTTGCCCGCGCTGACTCATCAAAACTACGCCAAACCAATTTGGTGCCACGGGCAACGTCAAGCAATACCTCAACGGCGGCCTGTGTTAGCTCAAGTAAGCCAATCACAATAGAGTGACTCGACACTTTATTGTGATTTATTTCCAGCACCGCAGATACAACAATGCCCAGCATCAGCTGGGCATTCGCATGAGACAACGGTCTTATTTAATAATCTGTACTTTAACCGGCTTGCCTTTGAGCTTACCTTTGTCATTGCCCAGGCGGACAATCACTTGCTGAGCATATTGCAATTGCACCGCAACATAAGTTCTAAATTCAAACAAATCAATTTTACCAATCGCATCGTTCGGGATTGCGCCGTCGCCAGTCAAAGCGCCGACGATATCACCGGGGCGCACTTTGTGTTTGCGACCGGCATCAAAACAAATCGTGGCCATTTTGGCCGGCAAAGCATAATCGCCATTGATTTTTAGATCGGCTTCTTTGCCTTCTGGTATTGATTGCTCAAGGTATTCTTCAATAGTACGTTGGCGCTTCACTTGTGATGGTGACACCAAACTAAACGCCAAACCTTTCTTACCGGCGCGGCCAGTACGACCAATCCGATGCACGTAAATTTCAGGGTCATACGGCAATTCGTAATTCACCACGGCAGCCAAGTCTTTAATATCCAAGCCTCGGGCGGCCATATCGGTGGCAACCAGAATTGGGCAGCTACCATTGGCAAACTGCACCAAGGTTAAATCGCGATCACGCTGCTCAAGCTCGCCGTGTAATTCAATGGCATCAAAGCCGTCTTTTTGTAAACTACGCGCCAATTCCATGCAGTCTTGGCGGGTATTACAAAACACCACGCTCGACGCAGGTTGGTAATGGGCGAAAATACGTTTAAGTAAATCGGCTTTTTCCGCGTTGTCTTTTACCAAATACAATTGCTGTTCGATAAACACTTGATCGTGCAAAGACTCTACCGTCACTTCGGTCGGCGCGCGCTGAATCGAGGCACTGAGTTTACGAATACCTTCAGGATACGTTGCTGAAAACAACAAGGTTTGGCGCCAGCGTGGCAGAAAATCAATCACGTCTTGCACTTCACCGCCAAAACCCATATCGAGCATACGATCAGCCTCATCCAGCACCAGCGTGCTGACTTGTTTAACAATGAGGGTGTTTTTATGCAAATGATCTTGAATACGACCTGGTGTGCCGACCACCACGTGTGCGCCATGCGCCAATGAGGCCGCTTGTGGCGTCAAAGGTGTGCCGCCGCACAAAGTCAGAATTTTTAAATTGGGTAAATGGCGCCCCAAACGGCGCAAGTCTTTACTCACCTGATCGGCAAGCTCTCGCGTTGGGCACAGCACCAAAGCTTGCACTCGGTGCAGATTAATATTGAGTTTTTGCAGTAGCGGGATACCAAACGCAGCCGTTTTACCACTACCGGTTTTCGCTTTAGCAATAATATCGCCGCCTTCGAGCACGATGGGCAAACTCGCAGCTTGAATCGGCGTCATCGCTTCAAAACCGAGCGAAGCCAAATTATCGAGCATTTCAGCAGGTAAATTGAGGGCAGAAAACGGCGTTTTAGTCATAGCAAATCCAATAGGTATAGAAAGCAAGCCAATAAGGCAAAGACATTTGCAGCGCGAAAACTTAAAAATCGCATCGCAAATCGATTAAGCTAAGCGGCTTAAATCAATCCATTGCACTACAAGCATTCTAAGGGATTTACAACGAGAACAAAGATTTAGATTGGTAATGCAGGGGTGAAACTGAGATGAGGCAAAGCAAGAAGTCTGGTCGGGGCGGTGGGATTCGAACTCACGACCACCTGGTCCCAAACCAGGTGCGCTACCGGGCTGCGCTACGCCCCGAACAGGACCCGAATATTATAGACCATTTGATCGATGGTCAAGCACTATCAAACAAAAATATCGACAAACAACAGAAAAAACCAATATATCACTGTTTTTAAAGCACTTTAAAAACACAATCTTCAGCACCCAAGCTAACACCGTAAGGGTTTCTGAAGCAAACATTCGACGCCGTGCCTCAATTTAATCGACGTTTTTGTCTTTTGGGTCGGTTTTTTCGCTATCAAAAGGCAGCTTGGCATCCTCTTCAAAGCGTTTTTTTTGTTTTTTACCAAACACCCAAATCACAATGGCAACAAAAGCGACAATTAAAATCCAATGATAAATAGTCAAACCCATGATGAACTCCTACAGCCGCAACCCAATGAGGCACGGCCGATTTAAGTGAATAGCAAAAACAAACACCACCCAAGACCAACAACAGCACCAGCTTACTTTCAATTTAATAAATCTACAACACAGCAAGGCGAAAGCTCATTTGCGGCGTAGAATTCAAGCAACCACTCAAAGCCTTCTAAGCCCGAATGACCATCACTCAAACTTTACTCAAGTACTATCGCAATCGACGCTGGCCAAACATTCCGCTGGCGCGCGGCGTCATACCCAATACACAGCAAGGGGTCATCAATGACGCCAAAGCCGGCATCGCCCTGGCCTCAGTCAATATCCCGCAAGTTTTAGGCTACACCAGTATTGCCGGCACGCCCATTGTGACCGGACTCTACACGGTATTACTCCCCTTATTGGGCTTTGCCCTATTTGGCGCTTCACGGCATTTAGTGGTTGCGGCCGATTCAGCCACCGCCGCCATCTTTGCTAACGGCCTATCCGGCATGGCCACCCCCGCCAGTGCCGTGTATATGAATTTAGTCGCCATCGTTGCGCTACTCACCGCTGGCATTTTGCTCATCGCACGCTGGCTTAAACTCGGCTTTGTCGCCGATTTTTTATCCAGAACCATCTTAACCGGCTTTTTAGCTGGTGTTGGCTTGCAAGTGAGCATCGCGATGCTGGCGCCGCTCTTAGGAATTCGCAATCAAACTCATCAAACCCACACCACTTGGTCGCAATTAGATTACGCAATCACTCACTTACCCAGCATCAACCTACCCACACTCTGCCTAGGCATCACTGTGATTGCTGCCATCTTAATCGGCAAGCAGATCAACCCTCGCTTCCCCGTCGCGATGATTGCCGTACTCACCAGCATTTTGGCCGGAAAATACCTCGCCATCGCCAACTGGGGTATTGCCTTAATTGGCCCGGTACCGGGCGGCTTGCCGCAATTATCTTGGCCCGACATGACTTGGCATGGCACGCTAACGCTCATCCCCTTGGCGCTCTCGTGCGCCGTGATCATCATCGCGCAAAGCGCCGCCACCGCGCGGATTTATGCTTTGCAATTTCAAGAAAACGAAGATGAAAACGCCAATATCTTAGGCCTTGCCGCCGCCAATGCCGCTGCCGCCGTCAGCGGGGCTTTTGTCGTCAATGGCAGCCCTACGCAAACGGCAATGGCGGTGCAAGCTGGCGCGCAAAGCCAAGTAGCGCAAATTGTCTTTGCCGGCATTGTCGCCATCGCCTTGATGTTTTTAACTGACTGGCTCGCTTACCTGCCCCACGCAGTATTAGCGGCCATTGTGTTTACCATCGCCATCGGCATGATTCATGGGTCAGCACTCAAAGCCATTTACCAAGAAAGCCCTGGGGAATTTAAACTAGCGATCATTACCGCAATGACTGTAGCCTTAGTCGGCGTTGAGCAAGGGCTGCTCTTTGCCGCGCTCCTGTCGTTACTGCATCACGTGAGCCACAGCTACAACCCGCATTGCGCGATCTTGCAAGCCAATATGGAGGGCAATTTGGTAACGCAAGCCATTGAGCCGGGCGCAACAACGCAGGCGGGTTTGATTATTTATCATTTTGGTGCGGATTTATTTTATGCCAACGAGCACCGCTTTAGCGCCGACATTCATTCACTGATAAGCCAAGCCGCCACGCCAGTGCAGTGCTTGATTATTGACGCTTCCGCCATGACGCACATCGACTATTCAGCAGCCCAATCGCTACGCCAATTGGATGATCAATTGCAGCAACAAAACATCACGCTACTGTTTGCCCGTTGCGACAGCGCCCTCATTGACGACTTAAACCGCCATCACATCACCGAAAAAATTGGCGCAGCGCATATCTTTACCACCTTGCACGCCGCGCTCAAACACTGGGCCGACACCTGTAAGACCGAGACAGGGAACGAGAAAACGCCGTAGGGTGCCCGTAGGGTGCGAATAAGCGCAGCGCATTCCACCACTGCGTATCGCTTGGTATCGCATCTCACCACACACACAATCAAAAACTCGCCGCCAACAATTGCCGCGTATACGGATGCTGCGGCTGAGACAGCACCAGCTCAACATCGCAGGTTTCGAGCACTTCACCATTTTTGAGCACCAACACCTGATGTGCCAACGCACGCACCACCGCCAAATCATGACTAATCAGCAGAAAACTCAATCCAAATTTAAGCTGCAACGCGACTAATAACTGCAAAATTTGCCGTTGCACTGTCGCATCCAGCGCCGATGTCGGCTCATCAAGCACAATAATTTGCGGCTGCATAATCAACACCCGCGCAATGGCGATTCTTTGCCTTTGCCCACCAGAAAACTCATGCGGGTAGCGCGACAAAATACCGTCCATATCGGCCACACTGCCTAAACCGACTTCTTGCAATACGGCCATCACCCGCTCACGGCGCTCAGCCGCACTGCATTCGGGGCGATGCACCAACAAACCTTCACCCACCAGATCATAAATCGTTAATCGTGGCGACAAAGCGGCAAATGGATCTTGAAAAACAATCTGAATATGCTGGCGCGCCTGTCGCAAAGCCTTACCCTGCAACGCACTCAATTGCAGCGGAGGCGATCCATTTAGCGTTAACTGCACACTACCGCCACCTTGACCCACACGCAGTAAGCGCAGCAAAGACAAGGCCAACGTCGTTTTGCCACTACCTGATTCACCAACCACCGCCAAGGTTTGCCCGCGATGCAGATCAAAATCGAGCTTGGCTAATACCGTTTTAAGTTGGGTGCGAAACCACGACCGTGATGCTGGATAAGCATGCGTCAATTGCCGCACCTGCAAGACGCAAGGAGAATGCAATGGCAAGGGTGCCGCAACGCGCGTCGGGCGCGCTGCTAACAAAGCCTGGGTATACGGATGCGCTGGCGTCGCAAATAATTGCTGCGTCGGCGCGGTTTCAACAATACGCCCGGCCTGCATCACCGCCACTCGATCGGCAAACCGGCGTACCAAATTTAAATCATGCGAAATCAACAACAGCGCCATACCTTGCTCGGCTTGCAACTGGCTCAGCAAATCTAAAATTTGCGCTTGCACCGTCACATCCAGTGCCGTTGTTGGCTCGTCAGCAATTAAAATCTCCGGCTCAGTGGCAATCGCCATGGCAATCATCACCCGTTGGCGCTGCCCACCCGACAATTGATGCGGCAATGCATCGAGCTTCTCTGCCGCGTCGACAATACCCGTACGCAGTAATAGCTCACGCGCTTTATCCCTCGCCGCCGCAGCGCTATACCCCACCAACACCTCCGCAATCTGCGTGCAGACGGTTTGCAAGGGATTGAGCGCAGTCATTGGCTCTTGAAAAATCATCGCAATACGCCGACCACGGAATTAAGCGCAGCGCCGCCTCTGGCAATGGCAGCAAAGACTGACCAGCAAACTCAATCTCACCCTCTGCAATCACCTCACGATCGAGTCGCAATAGACTGTGCGCCAAAACGCTTTTCCCCGAGCCTGATTCACCCACCAAGGCCAATTTTTCACCGGCGTTTAAATGTAGATTCACCTCACGCACCACCGGCTGATTGGCACCGGCAAATCGCAGCGACAAATTCGACACGGTCAACAAATTAACCATAGCGCTGACACCCCAAATCAAATAAACCCATCAAAACCTCGTTAACACGAATCACATGGCTATTTTTTAGCGCCACGCGCGCCAAAAACCTTTTAACGCAGAGACGCAGAGGCGCAGAGAAAAGCAAACCCATTTGGCTGGATAAGAGCATTTCGTATTGAATTACGCTTTGCTTGATGCCACGACGGCGGTTTGTGTTCGTGCGCGGCACTTCAGTCATCAACCCCGTCAGTGTTCTACTTCAGTAGATCACTCAAGCTTAAAGATCGATCATAAAGCACTTCGTTCACTTTCAATAAGCGCATCACAGCGGCACCAGACAAAGCGCACAAACTGGCAACAATTTACAAACTGCTTAGAAACACATCAAAAGCATAAAAAAAGAAAACCCCAAAACCGCCAAATTGAGCGCCAAGCCCGCCAGCAAACGGCGTAAAATAGCCGATATGAAACCTGCCCCATACTCCGCACTCACGCCCGATCTGACCTTAGACGCCCTTGAATCGCTAGGCCTTGCTTGCTCAGGGCATTTACTCGCACTCAATAGTTATGAAAATCGCGTTTACCAAGTCGGCATCGACGATGGCGATCCAGTGATTGCTAAATTTTATCGCCCCGAGCGCTGGAGCGACGCGGCGATCTTAGAAGAACATCAATTTACGCAAGCACTGGCCGAGCGCGAAATCCCGGTGGTTGCGCCGCTGACACTGAATGGCCAAACACTGCATCGCTTTGGCGACTTTCGTTTTGCGGTTTTCCCTCGTCGTGGCGGGCGCGCGCCCGAGCTCGATCAAGCTGAAACGCGCGAATGGATTGGACGATTTTTAGGGCGGATTCACGCGGTGGGCCAACTGAGCCCATTTGCCCATCGCGCACAACTCACCCCGCAAACCTTTGGCCAAGATTCGCTCGACTATTTAATCAACAACAAAGTCATTCCACTGGATTTGGCCGCTAGCTACCAAACGGTGGCAGAAGCGGCGCTCGCTGGCGTCGCTGAATGCTATCAACGCGCAGGCGACATTCAACTGATCCGCCTACACGGCGACTGCCACCCGAGCAATATTTTATGGACCCCGGCTGGACCGCATTTTGTTGACTTTGACGACGCCCGCACCGGCCCAGCAATTCAAGACTTATGGATGCTGCTGTCTGGCGATCGAGACGAGCAACAAAATCAACTGGCGGATATTTTGGCCGGTTACGAAGATTTTTGTGAGTTTGATCGGCGCGAGCTGCATTTAATTGAAGCGCTGCGAACATTACGCCTAATGCATTACAGCGCATGGCTGGCTCGGCGCTGGGATGATCCGGCCTTTCCGGCGGCGTTCCCATGGTTTAATACCGCCACCTATTGGCAAGACCGGATTGCCGAGCTGCGCGAGCAAATTGAAATCATGCATTTGCCGCCACTGTGGAGCAATGAATCTACCGGCTACATCCGTATTGACGACGAAATCGACCCGCCGTATTGGGATATGTAATCACGCCGCACAACAACACCGCGTTCTGTTCTGAGCGATGAATAAGGTGTTTTTGAACGCGAACACGGCGGGCCGCAGAATCTGCGACAATCAGATTGAAGTCAGGTACTTCACAATCAGCACAGTCAGCACAGTCAGCGGCGATCAACCCACAACAATAGCCGCAGGCTTGCTGAGCCACTAACCCATCCATCGTGCATCGCACCGAGCAAAAGCCTTTCATCGCTCAAGCGCATCACGTTACAATCTGCTTACTTTTTAAAATTTGCAACCATTTGGAGCCTTGCATGCCGGTTAATCTCGCCCCCATCGATCCTGCTTTATTATTCCCGGTTGCCGGGGTTGAAATTGGTATTGCCTCTGCAGGCATTAAAAAAGTCGGCAGCCAAGACACCACCCTAATCCAAATCGCTGATGGCGCCCGCGTTGCGGGGGTGTTTACCTTAAATCGTTTTTGCGCTGCGCCAGTTCGCATCTGCCAAAAAAAAATCTTCAGCAGTATCTGGCTACAGGCCAATCCATTCGTGCGCTGGTGATCAATACTGGCAATGCCAATGCCGGAACTGGCTTAGACGGCCTCGCCCGCGCCGAGCAAATTTGCGCCGCAACCGCCAGTGAATTGGGCTGCACTGCCGAACAAGTACTGCCTTTTTCAACCGGCGTGATTTTAGAGCCCTTGCCATCCGAAAAAAATCATCGCCGTTTTACCGGCCGCCAAAGCCAATTTATCGGCCAGCAACTGGGCGACAGCCGCGAACGCGATTATGACCACCGACATCGCGCCGAAAGCGACCAGCACGCAAATCGTTTTGGACGGCAAAACCGTCACCGTGACCGGCATTGCCAAAGGCTCGGGCATGATTCACCCGAATATGGCCACCATGCTCGGTTTTGTCGCCACCGACGCCGCCATTAGCCAAACCTTATTACAAGAAATGCTACTGGCCGCGACCGACGCTTCGTTTAATAGCATCACCGTTGACGGCGACACCAGCACCAACGACAGCTATATCGCCATTGCCACAGGGCTGGCCGGCAACACCGAAATCACCGACGCCAACAGTAGCGACTACGCCACTTTGCGCGGCGCGATTGAGCAGGTTTCGCACTTTTTAGCGCAAGCCATTGTGCGTGACGGCGAAGGCGCTACCAAATTTATCACCATCAACGTGGCAGGCGGCGCCAGCTACGCAGAATGCAAAGCCGTTGGCTACGCCATTGGCCGCTCACCACTGGTTAAAACGGCATTTTTTGCTTCAGACCCTAATCTAGGCCGTATTTTGGCCGCGATTGGCTACGCCGGCATTAGCGATTTAGACGTTGACCAAATCGAAGTGCGGCTTGACGACGTATTAGTGGCAATCCATGGCGGGCGCAATCCCGAATACCAAGAAAGCCAAGGCCAAGCCGTGATGAATCAAGCTGAAATCAGCATTAATATCCAACTTAACCGCGGCGAGCACCGCGCCACGGTATGGACTTGCGATTTCTCTTACGATTACGTCAAAATCAACGCTGACTACCGCAGCTAAGCACCCTGCCAGACCCAGCCAAGTCGCCAACATGGCGGCTTGGCTGGCATTTTTCTTTTTTTTCGAGTCCGTCAATGCCGCCAGACCAGCAAAACCCCATTAAACCCAAAAAAAAACCACCGTCGTTGCCGCAGGGGTATTAATTAACGCGCAAGGGCAGTTTTTAATGGGGAGCCGCCCCGCTGGTAAGCCTTACGCGCATTACTGGGAATTTCCGGGCGGCAAACTTGAAGCCGGCGAAACCGCGCACGACGCTTTATGCCGCGAGCTGCAAGAAGAAATGGGCATAGATGTAACAGCAGCCACACCGTGGCTCACACAGCGCTTTAATTATCCGCACGCCAATGTGGAGTTACGATTTTTTAAAGTGCGCGACTGGAACGGCGCTTTGCACGGCCACGAAGGACAAGAGCTCGCTTGGCAACGTGTAGGCCAATTAAATGTTTCACCCATCTTGCCAGCCAACGGCCCGATTTTGCGTGGTTTGGCCTTACCTGAAGTGATTGAAATCTCGAATATGGCTGAATTAGGCCGTGAAGCATTTATGGCGCAACTCACTGCCAAATGGGCTGCGGGTCCAACTTGCTTACTGCTACGAGAGCCGCAGCTATCGGCCAGTGATTACCAAGCGCTCGCCCAAGCAGTGCAAAGCATTGCTCGCCCCCACGGCGGCAAGCTGATTTTGCATCGTGATTTGGCTTTAGCCCAAGCACTCAATGCCGACGGCATTCACTTTACCGCCAGCCAACTAAACCAACTGAACGCTAGACCCAGAGGCATCGATTGGGTGAGCGCATCCACACATCAGCAGAGCGATCTTGAAGCTGCGGCGCGCATTGGCGTTGACTTTGCCTTTTTAGGGCATATTGCGCCAACGCAAAGCCATCCGGGGCAAACGCCTTTAGGCTGGGAAAAATTCAGTCAATTATTGCAATTGGGCTGGTGCTTTCCGGTGTTTGCGATTGGCGGGCAAACGTTATCCACCCTCAAAACCGCCCAAGCACACGGCGGACATGGCGTAGCCCTCTTGCGCGCCGCATGGAGTCAAACAGCATGAAAAACTTTTTCAACAATAAGCCATGGGCCAGAAAAAGCATTTTGATCCTTGCGCTACTACTGGGCGCCAGTTTATTTGCTTATAAAATGGGTTTATTTAAAGGCTGGCAACAAGCAAAAGTAGATCAAGTTATCCATATTTCTTGCCCAGATTTGCAGCAAGGCTGTCAGTTTAAAATCAACGAACAAAGCTACCAAATCAAAAAGCGCCGCACCAGTGAGTACCGACCAGCCAGTGACCCTCACGCTAACTGGCCCGGCCAAATCGGTGTATTTAAATTGGCAAATGGTGGATATGGACATGGGCAGCAATCGCTACAAAATGCAAGACATCGGCCAAGACCAATGGCAAGCCGAAACGGCGCTACCAATTTGCAGTCAAAAACGCCAAGACTGGCTACTGTCTTTGCAGCTAGAGCAAGTTGAAGTTCGTATTCAAACCACATCCCACGGCAAATCTTAATCTGGGCATTTTAATTTTGGCACGCCGCATTACTGCGGCCACGCCACTTAAACTGTGGTGTTTTCGACTGCAATGCTTAAACACAAAACAATATGCCCAACTGCGCAATTTTAAATCAAAGGCTGTTATGCGATTCTGGCTCCTACTTACTTTGCTTACTACATCCAGCATGGGCTTTGCCAACAAGGTCTATCAATGGCGCGACAATGAGGGCAATGTATTTTATTCTGATCGCGCTCCAACACATACCATGGCCAAAGAAAGAACCATACGCAGCAGTAGCGCGCCAGCGCCGGTTAGTGACAAACCCGCAGCGATCACACTATGGATTACGCCACAATGCGGGGCAAACTGCGAAGCGGCACAGACAATGCTGGAACAAAGTAAATTGCACTATGCGCTAAAAACAGCGGATCCAAGCCAAGAAGACAGCATGCTGGCTTTTTTTAACGCCGCCAAGACCTTACAAGCGCGCCCACCCATTCTGGTTATTGAAAAAAACAATTTTGAAAGAATTCAACCCAGCACAATGGCAAGCGGCGATCAGCCAAGCGCAAACAACGCTCAAAGCAAGGCAATAAACCCAACAAATCACATAAATTGCAACTCGACCAGCCAACTATTACCCTTGTTCGAGGGGCTTGAAAAAGCAAAACTCCCGTGGTGACAAATTAACTAGAGCATTTTGTATGTCTTCACGCGCCAATTGGGGCTCAAAACTCGGCTTTATTTTAGCCACCTCAGGCTCGGCTGTCGGGCTTGGAGCGATCTGGAAATTTCCTTACGTTGCCGGCAAAAACGGTGGCGGTGTGTTTTTACTGGTGTATCTCGCCTGCGTACTCACGATTGGTATTTCGATGGTGCTCGCCGAAATGAGCATCGGCCATATGGCCAAAAAATCAGCCACCACGGCCTATCGCAACCTCAAGGGCGGTCTATGGCCTTGGGCGGGTCGACTCTCGGTACTGTGTATTTTTGTTTTGCTGTCGTTTTATTGCGTCGTTGGCGGCTGGAGTTTTGCTTACCTGTGGCTATCGCTCACTGGCGAAGTCATGACACAAGACACCAAGGCACTCAGCGATTTATTTAATGGCTTTATTGCCAGCCCAAGCCAAAGTATTTTTTTATACCGGTCTATTTTTAGTCGCCACAGTTGGCATCGTCATGGGCGGCGTACAAAAAGGCATTGAGCGCACCAGCAAAATCTTGATGCCGGCATTGTTTATCTTAATGCTGGGCATTATTGCTCGCGTATTGACTTTACCCAATGCCATGGACGGCGTGATGTACTTTATCACTCCGGACTTTTCTAAAATCAACGCCGAAATGATGATTGAAGCGGTGGGCTTGGCGATGTTTTCATTGTCGGTCGGCTGCGGTATTTTGATTGCCTACGGCTCATACGTTGATGAAAAAACCAAACTCCCCGGCGCAACACTCTGGATCTCACTCTTGGCGACCCTCGCTTGTGTGATGGCGGGTTTTAATGGTGTTGCCTGCGGTATTTGCTTTTGGGATTGATCCATCAGCCGGTCCTGGCCTCACGTTTATCACCATGCCAGCAATTTTCTCGCAAATGCCTTTCGGTCAATTTTTTGCCGTCATGTTCTTTTTGCTGCTGATTTTTGCTGCCATTACCTCATCCGTGTCTTTGCTCGAGCCGATCGTAGCGTTTTTGATTGATGAATTTAATATTCAGCGCCAAAAAGCCACTTTAATGACGTGTGTTGCGGTCTTTACCTTAAGTATTCCAGCGGCACTGTCGTTTGGCGTATTGGCTGATTTTCATATTTTTGGCAAAAACCCATTTGATCTAATGGACTACGCCGCCTCCAATGTGATGATGCCTGCTGGTGGTTTATTGGCCGCATTGTTTGCCGGCTGGGCCATTTGGCCACGCGTACAAGCCTCGCTCATTGCACAAGATGCCGCGCGCATTTTGCCAGCGTTTCGTGCCATTTGCGCTGTGGTAGCACCGATTGTGATTTGCGTAATTTGGGCGCACAACTTGTAATTGTTCACGAAAAACAGCAGCCAAGCCCAACAGACAGCAGCGAGTGCGGTAATATCCAGCACTCGCTGCTTTTTTATGGCCGCTTTATGCTGACGTCTGCAAACCCTGTGAATCCTAACGCTGTGAATCCAAATCAATACACCATCGAGCCGATTGGCTTGATTCGCACGCCTTTTGTCGACAAATTTGGCATTCCGCGCCAACCAAGCTTGGCGCCGCATGCGATTGGCACGCTCAAACTGGTTGCGCCATTTAATCACGCCGATTGCGTGCGCGGGCTCGACGGATTTTCTCATCTTTGGCTAAGTTTTGTTTTTCATGAAACGCTCGGCCGCTGGTCACCCACCGTGCGCCCACCGCGCTTGGGCGGCAATGAAAAAGTTGGCGTCTTTGCCAGCCGCAGCCCGTTTCGCCCCAATTCATTGGGTTTGTCTTTGGTGCGTTTATTGGATATCGACACCAAAAATGGCGTGACCTTACGCTTTTCTGGCGTGGATTTAGTCGACCAAACGCCGATTGTCGACATCAAACCTTATATCCCATTTATTGAAAGCCAAAGTGACGCTCAAGGCGGCTTTGTCAGCGGCGCACCAACAACGCTAAACGTTGAATTTAGCCCCAGCGCGCAAAGCCAATTAGCACAATTACCCGCAAGCGAGTCACGCACACTTCACGCTTTAATTTGTGAAGTATTAGCCCAGGACCCACGCCCCGCTTACGCTAGCGACCCATACCGCAGCTACGGCATAAAACTTTATCATTATGAAATCCAATGGCGCTGCGATGGTCAAACCGCCTTGGTCCTCTCATTGGAGCCACGATGAACCCATTTAAAAATGCACAAAATGTCTTTGAGCACCTTCGCCCACGACTTGGCACACTCATCATTATCATGATGAGTAGCCTCATGGCCGCCTGCAGTACGCCACCCGTCGCACCACCGCCAACGCCCGCACCCAAAGTTAAAATCGGCCTCGCCCTCGGCGGCGGCGCAGCCAAAGGCTTTGCCCATATTGGCGTGATTAAAATGCTCGAAGCGAACGGCATTCAAGTGGAGGTGGTCGCGGGCACCAGCGCCGGTAGCGTTGTCGGCGCACTGTACGCCAGCGGCATGGATGCGTTCACGCTACAAGAGCGCGCGTTTAGTCTGGATGAAAGCCAAATTCGCGACGTCAATTTACTTGGTGGCGGCTTAATCAAAGGGCAAAAACTGCAAGATTACGTCAACCAATTGGTTGGTAATAAAGCGATCAATCAGTTTGCCAAACCGTTTGCGGCAGTGGCCACCGAGCTCGACACTGGCAAAAAAATCGCCTTTAACCGCGGCAATGCCGGACAAGCGGTGCGCGCATCAAGCAGCATTCCAGGGATTTTTATGCCGGTAAGCATTGCCAATAAAAAATACGTCGATGGCGGCGTAGTCAGCCCGGTACCGGTCGACGCCGCACGCGACTTGGGCGCTAATTTTGTGATTGCGGTGGATATTTCCAGCAAAGCCAACAATCAAACCGCCAGCACCAGCACACTAGGGGTGATGAACCAAGCGATTGTGATCATGGGGCAAAAATTGGGCGAGCAAGAACTCGCTCGCGCTGACATTGTGATCCGCCCTAAAGTCGGCAAAATTGGCGCTAGCGATTTTGATATGAAAAATGTCGCCATTTTAGAGGGAGAAAAAGCCGCGCTAGCGATGCTGCCTTTGATCAAACAAAAACTCGCCGAGCGCAGCAAACCGACGCCTTAAATCCAGCGAGGTTGACTAAACAGCATTCGCGGCACTGCCAAACCCTTAAAAACAAAGAAATGCCGCGACGCTTGAACCATCATCAACACGTAATCTGAATTATTACAATTTACGGGGTATTTCCCAGCAATGTATACACAGCAATATCCAGATACCAATACCCCAAGAAAATGCCACCTTTGGGTTGATGCCGACGCCTGCCCTGTTGCCATTAAAGAAATCATGTTTCGCGTCGCCGAGCGTTTAGCACTACCGCTCACCTTGGTCGCCAATCAACTGGTGCGCGTACCCCCATCGGCGCATATTCGGGCGATTCAAGTGGCGCATGGTTTTGACGAAGCAGATCACTGGATTGTTGCCCAAGCCCAAGCGGGCGACTTGGTCATTACCGCCGACATTCCGCTGGCGGCGCGCATTATTGAGAAACAAGCGCACGCGCTCAATCCGCGCGGCGAGTTTTATTCGCCAGAAAACATCCGCGAACGACTCAATATGCGCGACTTTATGGAAGAACTACGCGGCGCCGGCCTGCAATCGGGCGGCCCAGCCGCATTTAGCCAAAGCGACAAACAAGCTTTTGCCAAAGCACTGGATCGCTTCTTAGCGCAACGCGCCCGCTAAATTCTGCACCCCGAAAAAAATTTTTGACGCAGAGACGCAGAGGCGCGGAGAAAGGCAAAATCAAAACAATCAGAATTGAAACCGGCCAAGACCCTAACCAAACGCAACAATTTAAACTGTCAACGTATTGATGGTTTTCTCCGCGCCTCTGCGTCGGCTTTTCGATAATTCAAACCGGCCAAGCCCCCAACCAAACCCAACGGTTTAAACGATCAACGAATTGATGTTTTCCTCTGCGTCTTTGCGCCTCTGCGTTGGCTTTTTAAAAATCAACGTCGCAGCAACCCGCCAATGTCAACCGCCGCTAGCTCAAATGGCGCAAATACGGTACAGTAAGGTCAATAGAACGATTGTTCAAGCCACCCAATGAGCTCACTGACACCCGCACAACAGCAGCGCCTCCATAAACTGGGGATACAGCGCGAATTTGATTTGATCTTGCATTTGCCGCTGCGCTACGAAGACGAAACCCATTTGTACCCAATTGCCGATGCGCCGATGGGCAACCCAGTCTTGGTGGAAGGTGAAGTGTTGTCGTGCGAAGTCAATTACAAGCCGCGCAAACAACTCAATGCCCGCGTCAAAGACGCCAGCGGCTCATTGGTGGTGCGACTGATGAATTTTTACCCTAGCCAAGTGCAGCAATTGGCCGTTGGCAAGCGCGTGCGACTGTATGGCGATTTACGCCACGGCTACTTTGGTACCGAGATGGTCCACCCCAAAGTTCGCGTTGGTGGCGAAGTCAGCCTGCAAGAAGCCTTAAGCCCGATCTACCCCACCACGGCGGGTTTATCGCAAGCGCAACTGGCCACATGGATAGGCAAAGCCTTGGCCAATACGCCCATGCCCGACACACTGAGCGACGCCGTTTTAGCGCCACTGCAGTTGCCCGACTTTGCCAGCAGCGTGCGCTTATTACATGCGCCCACCCCCGACACTCCCAAAATCCAACTCACCGCCCGCACGCATCCGGCCTGGCAAAGGCTTAAGTTTGATGAATTACTCGCCCAGCAATTGTCGCTGCGCTTAGCGCGCGCCGTGCGCCGCGAAAAAACCGCCCCCAAAATCAATCCCGACGGTCGACTTGGCGCGCAGCTCATTGCCAATCTGCCGTTTGATCTGACCGCCGCGCAAAAACGTGTTTTACTGGAAATCACCCAAGATTTAGCCCAAGCGCACCCGATGCAGCGCTTGCTGCAAGGCGATGTGGGCGCGGGTAAAACCATTGTCGCCGCCGTGGCCGCCTGCCATGCGATTGAAGCCGGTTTTCAAGTGGCGATGCTGGCCCCCACCGAGATTTTGGCCGAACAGCATTTTCAAAAATTATCAGCATGGTTAACCCGCTGGGCGTTAACGTGGTGTGGCTCACCGGCAGCCTAAAAGCCAAAGCCAAGCGCGAAGCGATTGCCGCAGCGAGCGATGGCAGTGCCCAACTCCTTGTTGGCACGCATGCGATTTTTCAGGCCAGTGTGGCGTTTCAAAACCTTGGCTTGGCCATCGTCGACGAGCAACATCGCTTTGGTGTGCAGCAACGATTGGCGCTACGCGAAAAAGGCCAAAGCCCGCATCAACTGATGATGAGTGCCACGCCGATTCCGCGCACTTTGGCGATGAGTTTTTATGCTGATCTGGATGTGAGCGTGATTGATGAATTACCACCGGGGCGCACGCCGATTATCACTAAGTTGATTTCCGACGCACGCCGCGATGAGGTCATCGAGCGCATTGCCGCCAAAGTGCTCGAAGGTCGGCAAGTGTATTGGGTTTGCCCATTAATCGAAGAATCAGAAACATTGCAATTACAAACCGCGGTCGACACCCACGCCCAACTCAGCGAAGAGCTCGAAGGCATTGCCGTTGGCTTATTGCACGGCAAAATGAAACCCGAAGAAAAAGCCGCCACCATGGCCGCATTTTCTCGCAATGAAATTCAAGTTTTAATCGCCACCACAGTGATCGAGGTCGGCGTTGACGTACCGAACGCCAGCTTAATGGTGATTGAACACGCAGAACGAATGGGATTATCACAATTACATCAACTACGCGGCCGCGTTGGCCGTGGCGCGCACGCCAGTTTGTGCATCTTGCTCTACACCACGCCACTCAGTGAGACCGCCAAGGCGCGATTAAAAGTGATTTTTGAGCACACCGATGGTTTTGAAATTGCCCGTCAAGATTTGCACATCCGTGGGCCGGGCGATATGGCTGGCATTAAGCAATCTGGCGTGCCGATGCTGCGCTTTGCCGACTTAGAAACCGATGCTGATTTACTGGAATTAGCCAGAGACAGCGCCGAAACCATATTGCAACACCACGTCAATTTGGCTCAGCCCCATTTGGATCGTTGGTTGCCCGGGCGCGAAGCGTTACTCAAGGTGTAAACAAAGCAACAGTGTACAACTAGGTGCTGCCGCAATCGACACGTAAGAATTTCAAAGAGATATACTAGTCGCATCTATTTTTTGGTTTAGGGCATTCGCTTGAATCACTTCAAATTTCGCACGACTTTTTGCATTGTGATCGGCGTATTGAGCTTGGTCTCAATTTTAGTTTTAAGTTATGAATTTAAAGCGCAAAAATTACTCAACGAATTTAACTCCCCTGCGCAGCAAAAGCTGATTAAAGAAGCGCGCTCGGGCAATCGACTATTTAGTTTTGTCGAACGCGCCATCGACGATGCCATCAAAAGCCCTACACCGGAAAACTTTAGCGCAGTCAAAGCTGCGTTTACTGAGTTTGCAACGCTAATCCACCATTACAACAGTGGCCAATTTAGCGAATACTCTAACAATCCCAAATTTAATGTACACATTGCGCCACTGGTGCAATGGACTCAAAAAAAACCGAGCAATCGCTGCCTGATCTTAGTGCGGCGCAATTACCCGCCTTGGCCGGCAGCATAGAACGAATCGCTCCCCACTTACGGATTGTCGTCTCTTCGATTGATGCACAATACAATGCCAGTTTAGAAGCCAAAAAAGACACCTTTACTAGTTTTAGTCGCTACCGATTTAGTCTGATTGTCTTGCTATTGGCACTGATGAGTGGTTTTGCTTATTTTGCACTCCGCACTTTATGGCGCAACCAACAAACACTGGCGCAACTCAAAGCCGCAGAACAAAGTGCACAAGCGGCCAATCAAGCAAAAAGCCTTTTTTTAGCCTCAATTAGCCATGAAATGCGCACCCCGCTCACCACTATTTTGGGCTATGCCGAATTAGCTCAAGCCAGCGCAGATCGCAGCAATCCAGCCTATTTGCAGCACATTATTCAAGCCAGCCGACACTTACAAACACTTCTGGGTAATGTGCTCGACATGAGCAAAATTGAAGCGGGGCATTTTTTCACTCAACCCCAGTCAATTAGACATGCCGGCGCTAGTGAATGATTTGCAGGCTACTTTTCAACCCTTGGCACTCAACAAAAATCTAACGCTGTCAATTAGCGCCGACCCCATCCCCGACAATGTCTGGTTAGACACCGGAAAATGGCGGCAAATACTCATTAATTTATTGTCCAATGCGATTAAATTTTCCGACCAAGGTTGCATTACTTGCCACATCAGCGCCAAAGCCCTCACCGAACAACGCATTACACTACAAGCCATCGTCGCAGATCAGGGCATGGGCATTGACACCGAAGAAATCAGCAATGTTTTTCGCCCTTTCGAGCAAACCGCCAGCGGACGCTTTAAAGGTGGTACCGGCCTTGGCTTAGCACTCAGTAAAGAATATGCACTGAATATGGCTGGAGATTTAAGCTTTACCAGCCAGCCGCAACAAGGCAGTACATTCACTTGTACCGTACAGGCCGATATTCAAGCCTATTGCGCGCAAAACCCCGCGCCGCAATGCTCGCTGCAAGGCTTATGTATTTTGTTGGTTGAAGACCAAGAAGTAAATCGCGACCTGATGCGGCAAATTTTATGCTTAGCCAACGCCAGCGTCATCGAGGCGCGGCATGGGCAAGAGGCTCTAAGCCTCTTAAACCAAAACCCACACATCAATATGCTGGTGATTGACCGCAATATGCCCGAACTAGACGGCATTGCCACCCTCGAAACCTTGCGTCAGCGCGGCAACTTTTTACCGGCGCTCATGGTCAGCGCAGGGCTGCGCCCGAGCGACACTGAAATTCAACGCATTGGCCTAAATGGCTGGCTTGGTAAGCCGTTTGCCGCCAAAGATCTAATCCACGCCATTGCCAGCCTGACGCAGCACAGCAGCACCCAGCACTCAAGTACTGCATTTATTGAAGCCGACAGCAGTTGCGAACCGGATGATAGTGAGCTGGCTTATTTCAATCCACAAGCCCAAACCCGGCTAGGCTTTAGTCCGGAGCCGGTTTTTTACCATTAGCGAAAAAGGGCTCAAGCGCATTCATGAAATTATTCAGCAACTCGCTCATCAGCCAGACCCACAAGAGAGCTGCCGATTAGCGCATAGCGGCAAAGGCATTGCCTTGCAAATTGGCGCCGACCGGATCGCCCAATGCCTAGCCCATATCGAGCAACATCCTAGCCAATACCAAACCGCACAATTGGCTGAACTGGATGTTGAAATCAAACTCACCCAGCATGCCATCAGCGAGCATCATCAACGCCAAACGCAATCAGCTTAGTCTCCCACCCGAACTAACGAACTCGATGCAGCACACGCCAGCCCAACAACAGCGCCAACACGGCGGCATAAATTATTGGCGTAGTCAGGTCGGCCTTCACCAGCCAGAGATAATGCACTACACCCAAAATCGCGATGACATACACCAAGCGATGCAAGCGTGACCAGTTGCGTTTTAAGCGCCGCATCCAACCCTTGGTTGATGTGACCGCCAGCGGAATTAACAACACAAAAGCGGCAAAGCCCACAGTCACAAAAGGCCGTTTTTAAAATATCTTGCCCAATCGCCGACCAATCAAAAAACTGATCCAGCCAAACATACGTCATGAAATGCAACAACGCATAAAAAAAGGCAAACAAGCCCAACATACGGCGGTAGTCAATTAAGCGTGAATACCCCGTCAACTGTCGTAATGGCGTAATGCTTAAGGTCAGCAGTAGCGCCACCAGCGCCCATGTACCCGTCGAGCGGGTAAAAAACTCCACCGGATTGACCGCCTCCAAACTCAGCACCAGCGAGCGCGCCAAAGGAATCAGACAGACTACAAACAACAGTATTTTGCTTGGACGTGGCAAAAAACCGCTGAGCCTATCTCGCCACATTATAGGTATAGGCCTTAAGTCTTGATTTATAATGCGTTGCATGAATATACCCTGCAGTGAAAGTCAATGTTCAGATTACGTGTTGATAGTTTTAAGTGCCTGCGGCACGGCTGTTTTACTGTCGCAGTCAGTGGCGGCCACCCTCTTTCTTTGACTCGCCAAAGAAAGAGGGGGAAAGAAAGGCGATTTTGATCTCGCCCAGCTCCGCTGTGCCCTCGATCGTCGCGAGCCAAACGATATAGCTGTTTGTCTCTGACTCACTCGGTGCGCTTAAACGGGATTTTAAGCCCCAGCTCGACGAGCGCGGCACAGCATCAACACCAAATCGGAATATTACCCAGTGAAAGGTGTTGTTCAAATGACGTGTTGTGCGGATGATCGAGCAGCAGCGCTTAAAAAAACTTACGCAAATCCATGCCTTGATACATCGACGCCACTTGCGGGGCATAGCCATTAAACGGCAGCGTATCGCGTTTTAAAAACTCGCCAATGCGCCGCTCTTTCGCCTGACTCCAACGTGGATGCGCCACGTCGGGATTCACATTGGAATAAAAACCATATTCATTGGGCGCACTTTGGTTCCAACTGGTTGCCGGCTGCTGTTCTTGCAAGCGAATACTCACCACCGACTTGATGCTTTTAAAACCATATTTCCACGGCACCACCAAGCGCACTGGCGCGCCATTTTGATTAGGTAGCACTTCACCGTATAAACCCACCGCCAAAATGGTCAATGGATGCATCGCCTCGTCAATGCGTAAGCCTTCACGGTAAGGCCATTCAAGAACGCGACTACGTTGCCCGGGCATTTGCTTGGGGTCATTTAGCGTTTCAAACGCCACAAACTTGGCTTTTGAAGTGGGGCTCACTTGCTTTAAAACACTGGCCAACGGAATACCCACCCAAGGTATCACCATGGACCACCCTTCTACACAGCGTAAGCGGTAGATACGCTCCTCCAACGCCGCCACCTTTAACAAGTCATCGATACTGTAAGTGCGCGACTGCCCCAGCTCGCCACTCACTACAATCTGCCACGGCTTAGTTTTTAGCTGCCCGGCATATAAAGCCGGATCAGCTTTGTCGGTACCAAACTCATAATAATTATTGTAAGTTGTGATTTGCTTCAAACTATTGGGCGACTCTTTAATCGACAACGCACTTGGCTTGGCATTTAACCCGGCCACTGCCTCCGCCGTGAGGAATAAAGAACTCGCCCCCGCCAACATAAACTGGCGACGATTTAGAAATACCGATTGCGGCGTTATCTCTGACGGCAAAATATCGCTAGGTTGACGAATAAGCATGACAAGTTCTCCAAAAAAAACCAATTCTGAGACAAAAATAAACGGCTGCGGCAAACTAAACCGACCTGACAAAGACTACCACTACGGTGCAGGACATCATGACTGCGCAAGGTGTTTTTTCAATTAGTCGTCATCACACCTTCATTCTGACAGTGCCCAAACAAAAAAAAGCCGCAAAATTTTCACTTTACGGCTTTTTTTAAAGTTAAAAAAGTTAATTCTTATTTTTGCGCCAAAATCCATGTCGCCAATTGCTTGGCTTCGTCGCCAGTAATCATATTTGGCCCCATCGGCACTGGGCCCCAAACGCCAACACTGCCTTTTTGAATTTTACCCGCCAGCAATGTCACCGCATTTTTATCGCCTTTATATTTGGCGGCAATCGCTTTAAATGCTGGGCCAACAATCTTATTATCGACCGAGTGGCAAGCCATACAGTTTTTTGATTTTAACATCGCCTCAACCGGTGCTGCGATCGCAGCGCCTTGCAGTAGCGCCAAACTCAACACAGCCCAACGTATGGTTCTCATCATTCAAATCCTTATTACAATTAATCAGTAAAGCAATGCCACTTGCCGTTTTATTGCTTTATTTTATCTTACTTTACTAGAAATGCCGCTTAGAGTACGAACTAAGCTATCCGCTGCAGCATCGCATAGCAACAGCACACCGCGCTCTGCCATGCATCAACGGCAAGGCAAACTATGAAATTTTTACGCTAACATCGACAAAAACCGCGACAATACTGACCTGCCCGAACAAAATGGCCTAGATCATGGATTACTTTCCTTTATTTTTAAATTTAAAGCAGCAAGCCTGCCTCATTGTGGGCGGCGGTGAAATTGCCGTTCGCAAACTGCGTTTATTGCGTTCTGCAGGTGCCGATGTCACCGTGGTTTCGCCAGAACTATGTGACGAGATGCATGATTTAGTTCGCTCCGGCGAAGTGCGCTGGCAACCGGCGCAGTTTTCTATCACGCAAATTACCGGCCAACGCCTAGTCATCGCCGCCACCGACCAAGCCAGTGTCAATCAAGCGGTGTTTTCGGCGTGCGAAGCGGCAGGTATTTTGGTTAATGCCGTGGATGACCCAAGCCATAGCCGGTTTATTACGCCAGCGATTATTGATCGAACGCCACTCACCATCGCCATCTCAACCGGCGGCGGAGTGCCGGTATTAGCAAGGCATTTACGTGCCCAGCTTGAAGCGTTGATTCCCCACGGCTGGGGCGATCTAGCGCAATTGGGCAGCGAACTACGGCAGCACTGCAAAGAAAAAATGCCCGACCCGGCGCAGCGCCGCGAATTTTGGGAAGCGGTTTTAGCTGGCCCGATTCCCGATCAAGTTTTTTTCCGGGCAAATTGCGCACGCCCGCGAGCAATTAATATCCGCCATTGATGAAGGTAAAACCGCGCTAACTGGCGCAGTGTATTTGGTCGGCAGCGGCCCGGGCAACCCTGATTTGTTGACGTTTCGCGCACTACGCCTGATGCAACAAGCCGATGTGGTGCTGTATGACAATCTGGTTTCGAGTGAAATTATGGAGATGGTACGGCGCGACGCTGAGCGAATTTATGTCGGCAAAAAATCCAACAATCACGCACTGCCGCAAGAAGAAATTAATCAATTGCTGGTTCGTTTGGCGCTTGAAGGTAAAAAAGTCTTGCGCCTCAAAGGGGGCGATCCGTTTATTTTTGGTCGTGGTGGTGAAGAAATTGAAGAGCTGGCCCAGCACGGCATTGCGTTTGAAGTCGTGCCCGGTATAACTTCGGCCGCTGGCGCATCATGTTACGCCGGCATTCCGCTAACGCATCGTGATTATGCGCAATCGGTCACTTTTGTAACTGGTCACAGAAAGGCCGGTGAAGTCGACCTTGATTGGCCACGCTTGGTCAACCCAAGCGAAACGGTTGTGGTGTATATGGGCGTCGCCCAAGCTGGGTATATTGCTGAACAACTCATAAATCATGGCCGAGACAAAGACACCCTTGTAGCCATTATTGAGCGTGCCACCACAGCACAGCAAAGAGTCGTCACCACCACCTTAACTGAGCTCGCTAAGCGTATCGAACAAGAAGCCATCAAGCCCCCCGCCTTACTGATTATTGGCGACGTGGTTCAATTGCATGACAAATTGAAGTGGTGCTAAAGCACGTACAAAAATCGGCTTTGCAAGCCAAAATGGCCAGCTCAATCGCTGGCCATTTTTTAATTCACCGCCCCACTTACTTTATCTCGGTCAAATCAGACAAGCGAACTTCTGACTTGTCATCTGTCATTGGCCGACCTTTGCCAGAGCCCCAACGCTGCGCCACATAAATACTGCTGTGCCCCGAAAACAAAAAACGCCACCACACACGCCAATAAAGCATACGGGCCAATTGCCGCACCAAAGAGCTCAATGCCCATTAAAGTGCACGTTAACGGCGTATTGGCAGCACCAGCAAACACCGCCACAAAGCCCAAACCCGCCAACAAAGGAAACGGCATATTTAATAACGGCGCCAAAGCATTACCCATGGTTGCGCCAATATAAAACAACGGTGTCACTTCGCCGCCTTTAAATCCAGCACCCAGCGACAAGGTGGTAAAGAATAATTTAAGCGGCGCATCCCAAAATGGAATCGGCTGATTAAACGATTCAACAATACTGGGAATACCCAAGCCAATATAACGCTCAGCGCCAAATATCAACACCAAACTGGCCACACAAACACCGCCCACAAAGGGGCGCAGTGGTGGATATTTAATGCGTTTAAAATGCTTTGCCACCCAGTGGGTTAATTCAGCAAACGACTTCCCCGCCAAGCCAAATAAGACCCCAGCAAAGAGCACTGCCAATAAACCCATAATGGTGACCGCAGGGATACTGGGAATCACATAATGCGTGTGATGCACCCCCAAAGATCGCACCAACCAATCACTCACCAAACTGGCAATTAAACAAGGAAACAAAGCGTTATTGCGCATTTTTCCTAAAGCTTGCACTTCAAGCCCAAACACCGCGCCCGCCAGTGGCGTACCAAACACCCCAGCAAAACCGGCGCTCATCGCGGCCATTAAAATTACCCGCCGATCTTGCACCTTGCGCTTGGTGATCAAGGCAATTTGGTCGGCCAATGCGCCGGACATTTGCACCGCCGTACCCTCGCGCCCAACTGAAGCGCCAAATAAATGCGAAAACACCGTGCCAATAAAAATCAACGGCATCATGCGCAGCTGGGTAATTGCCCGGGGTTGATGAATTTCATCGATCAGTAAGTTATTTCCTGACTCGATCTCTCGACCCCATTCGTAATACACCCAGCCAACTAACAAGCCTGCAAAGGGTAAAAATACAAGCAAAATTGGATTCGCGACTCGTGTTGCGGTTGCCCAATCTAAAGTCACCAACAACAAAGCTGAGGTCAATCCCGCACACAGGCCAATCACGGCAGCCAGCGGCAACCAGAGCACCATATCGCGCAGCGTTTGCCGATAAAAAGTTTGCCAATTCATTTTTTGTCCTTTGCCCGACCGATGCCGGTGCTGACATAACAAGCCCAAACCACAACCATTATTTGCACCGCCGTCACCAATACCAAGCCGTCAGCAAAATCGGCAAGATCAGCGCCGTGACCACCCCATTAAAGCCCATCGCCAAGCCCGCAAATGCCCCCGCCGTATCGGAAATCTGAAACGCCCGCGCAGTACCGACACCATGTGAAGCCAAACCCAGCGCAAAGCCTTGCGCCACTTCGTGTTCAATTTTCAACCAGCGAAACAAAGGCAGCGCCATCGCCGCGCCCGCGATCCCCGCCACAATCACCGCATTGGCGGTGAGCGACGGCAAGCCACCATGTTCTTGCGATAAAGCCATCGCTATCGGTGTAGTGCATGATTTAGGCGCAAAAGATAATATGGTTGTCCAACTCAACCCCATCCACTGCCCCAAAATCAACACCGACACAATCCCCACCGTCGAGCCGACCAATAAAGCGATACTCAGTGGTATGAAGTATTGCTTCATTTTCGCTAAATTGAGATACAAGGGAATCGCTAACGCCACGGTGGCAGGACCAAGTAATAAATGAATTGGCTTGGCACCGGCAAAATAAGTCGCATACGACACCCCGCTTATTTTTAATACCGCAATCAGCAGTAAAACCGAAACCAGCACCGGGTTGAGTAAAGGAAAACAACGGGCACGGTGATACAGCGTATCGGCCAATAAATAAGTCACGCCCGTGAGTGCAATCCATGTAGCAGGATATTGCGCGATTGCTGAAATAACGCTCATTTTGTAGCCTGCTTGGTCAATTTAGCTTTGCGTCTGGCCAACAAAAACTGCAATACCAACCCCGTGACCAGCAAGGTAATCACAGTAGACATTAAAATCGTGACCACCATCGCCACGCCTTGTGATTTTAATTTGTCACCCAACTCAATCAGCCCCACCCCTGCCGGCACAAACAAAATCCCCAAGTAGCGAAGTAATCCTTCTGAAGCATAAACCACGCGTGGCTCGGCACCGCGCCGCACAATACACCATGCAGTGAGCAACAACATGCCAATCACCACCGCAGGAATTGGCAATTGAAACAGCTGCCGCAATAATTCACCACTAACTAAGGCGAGAAAAATAATTGATAAGCCATACAACATACGCAATCCAATTCAGAATTTGCCAATATCAGCACTCTACTGCGAGCCAGCAGCGCTGAATAGACCAATCAATTACCTTGATCAATGGATTTAATAGCCAAAATCAGCTCGCTAAAAACCAAGCATTACGTTCAATTAACAGCAAGACATTGATTCAAATATAAAATATTTATCAAAACACCCATTGCACGGCAATCATTTAATGCAACTATTCAACACCATTCAATTGAGCCCAGCGCTCAATATCAAATGTAAAACCCAATTTTAGAATTGCTTTCCCACCCTGAAGCGGTTTTGGTTAAAATGTGGTAATGAATACCGAATCCATGCTTTGCTTTCACTGCGCCCAACCTTGCCCCGCCCAAAGTGAATTTCAAATCCGCTATCGCCAAGCCTTACACCCTGCCTGCTGCGCGGGCTGTCAAGCCGTGGCCGAAACCATTATCAACAGCGGCTTAGATCAATACTATACACAAAGGCAACAGCCAGCAGATCGCAACGCGCCGCTGCCTGCCGAGCTACTTGAGCAACTGGCACTGTATGACGACCCAGCCTTACAGCAAGATTTTGTGCACACCACCAGCGGCCAAGAAAAAGAAGCGGCGCTAATTCTAGAAGGCATTAGCTGCGCAGCCTGCATTTGGCTCAATGAACAACATATCGCCCAACTGAAGGGTGTTACCTCGGTATCGATCAATTACTCCAATCACCGGGCACGCATTGCTTGGGACGATAGCCAAATTCAGCTATCAACAATTTTGCAACACATCGCCGCCATTGGTTATCGCGCCATCCCTTACGACCATGCACGCGATGAACAAAACTGGCAAAAACAAAGAAAGTCGGCCTTATTTCGCCTATGGGTTGCCGGTCTCTCCATGATGCAAGTCATGATGTTTGTCGTGCCGATTTACCTCGCACCCGCTGGGGAAATCGAAGCCAACTGGTTATCCATGATGCACTGGGGTAGCGCTTTACTTACCTTACCGGTGGTGCTGTATTCTTGCTGGCCGTTTTATCGCAATAGCTGGCGCGATTTGCGTCGTGGCCGCGCCAGCATGGATTTGCCGGTCAGCATCGGCGTATTGGTGTCATTTTTTGCCAGTCTGTATGCGCTGATCACCGATCATGGCGAGATTTATTTCGATGCCGTATCAATGTTTGTGTTTTTACTATTAGGCGGCCGCTATTTAGAGCTCAAAGCGCGGCGCAGTGCTGGTGCTGCGGCAGAAAAACTCGTTAAATTAGTCCCCACCTTTGCCCATCAACTGGATGCCGAGCAGCGATTGCATGAAGTTGCCGTCAGCCGGCTCAAGACCAACGATTGGATTGTGGTCAAAGCAGGTGAAATCATCCCTATTGACGGGGTGGTGCTCGAAGGATCTAGCGATGTGAATGAAGCCATGCTCACGGGCGAATCGCTACCCGTGCATAAAACCAGCGGCGCGCTAGTCACCGCAGGCACCGCCAACTTACTCTCACCACTCACGATTGAAGTACTACACACAGGTAGCGAAACGCGAATTGCCGCAATGGTGCGCATTTTGGATCAAGCTCTGAGCCAAAAGCCACGACTGGCGACCATTGCCGACCAAATTGCCGGTTGGTTTGTTTTTGGTCTACTGATCGCCGCCGCCGCAACGTATTGGTACTGGCATTTGCACGATCCTTTGCATGCCCTACCGATTACGGTGGCGCTGTTAGTTGTATCTTGCCCTTGCGCGCTGTCGCTCGCCACGCCCACCGCGCTCACCGCGTCTACAGGTCATTTGGCGCAACTGGGTTTATTGGTGACTCGCGCCAACTTATTGGAAACCCTCGCCAAAGTCACCGATATTGTGCTCGATAAAACCGGCACACTCACTTTTGGCGAGCCCCGAATCACCCGAACCATCGCCCTCAATATCAGTGGCGGGCAGGCTTTGGCTATTGCGCAAAGTCTTGAACAGCAATCTGAGCATCCAATTGCCAAAGCGTTTTTAGCCGAACCCAATACCGAAAGCCTACCCGCGGCGCAGCAAGTGCAAAAACATATCCAGGGCGGTCTATCCGCAACGATCAATCAACAGTATTACATCATCGGCTCGCTAACCTTTATTGCCGAGCAGATACAACAAGCCGTACCCGAAGAATTTGAGCAGTATCGGACCGAAGGCAGCATGGTGGCACTATCAGATGGATATACCTGGCTAGCCGCCTTTGTATTAGCCGATCAGTTGCGCGCTGATGCCATCACCACCATCGCTGAACTCAAAGCCTGCGGCGTCCACCTGCATCTGGTTTCTGGTGACCAATCGAGCAGCGTACAGGCCGTGGCTCAGCAGCTCAATATTCAGTCTGCGGTGGCCAATGCGACACCTGAAAGCAAAGTCAGCTACATGCATTCCTTACAACAACAAGGCAAAACTGTGTTAATGATTGGCGATGGCGTGAATGACGCTCCCGTGCTAGCGCTCGCCAATGTCTCGATTGCCATGGGCGCTGGCGTGGATATTGCGCATGCCGCTGGCGATATGGTGCTATTAAACAACAATCTGTCTTGCCTTCCCGCCGCACTGGCACTCGCCAAAAAAACACAGTCCATTATCAAACAAAATTTACTTTGGGCTTTGCTTTACAATCTGGGTGCATTGCCGCTGGCGGCAGCTGGGTTTATCTCCCCTTGGCTGGCCAGCTTAGGCATGGCGATCAGCTCATTGCTGGTTGTCGTCAATGCCTTACGACTACTTTCACGCCCAAAAAGGCCATAAAATGGAAAGCCTTTATCTGTTAATTCCGCTCTCGATTCTACTGGCCTTCGTCATTGGCTTTATCTTTTGGTGGACCATCCGCAGTGGTCAACTAGACGACCTTGAAGGGCCAAGCTGGCGAATTTTGCATGACGATGACAAGTTGCCGCAAAAAAACCGACTCAAACGATGCAGAAAAACAAAAAAATCCTGACTGAACCCGTTACAAACAGGTAAAATCGGGCGGTTTGTAACTATGTACACTTGATTAATATCAAGTTTGCTCGGCATTGAGTTGCGTATAGTCGATGGAGTCTTTCGCCCCTTATCAGCGGGAAAAAAGACATCGCTAGGCCATCGTTATTGGGAACGCCCAACAACAAATACCACTCAGCACAAATCAAAAATAAGTTTTTAACTAAATTCCAAGCAGTTGGAGATCAATCGGAGCGCTCTAATGGAAAACCAAGCCACATACAATTACAAAGTGGTTCGGCAGTTTGCCATCATGACGGTCGTTTGGGGGATTGTCGGAATGTTGGTTGGCGTAATTATCGCCGCCCAAATGTTCTGGCCAGAACTCAATGTCGGTCCGTACTTTCATTTTGGTCGTTTACGCCCACTTCACACTAACGCAGTAATTTTTGCGTTCGGTGGCTGTGGACTATTCGCAACGTCGTACTACGTAGTTCAGCGCACCTGTAATGTGCGACTTATTAGCGATAAACTCGCCGCCTTCCACTTTTGGGGTTGGCAGCTGGTCATTGTATTGGCCGCAATTACTTTGCCATTGGGTTACACCCAAGGCAAAGAATACGCCGAGCTCGCTTGGCCGATTGATATCTTGATCACGATTGTTTGGGTGTGCTATGCCATTGTGTTTTTTGGCACCATTACTCAACGCAAAGTGAAACATATTTATGTCGCCAAACTGGTTCTACGGTGCATTTATTCTTGCCGTGGCCTTGCTACACATTGTAAACAGCATGGTTCTACCCGTTTGGGGCACTATGGATTCATACCCTATTTACTCCGGCGCAGTCGATGCCATGGTGCAATGGTGGTATGGCCATAATGCGGTTGGTTTCTTCTTAACTGCAGGCTTCTTGGGCATGATGTATTACTTCGTGCCAAAACAAGCAGGACGTCCGATTTATTCTTATCGTCTGTCAGTGGTGCATTTTTGGGCTTTGGCTTTCACCTATATGTGGGCGGGCCCTCACCACTTGCATTACACCGCATTACCTGACTGGACTCAGTCTTTAGGTATGGTGTTCTCACTGATTTTGCTGGCACCAAGCTGGGGCGGCATGATCAACGGGATCATGACCTTGTCAGGCGCATGGCACAAACTACGTACTGATCCAATCTTGAAATTCTTAGTGACTGCATTGTCGTTCTACGGCATGTCGACCTTTGAAGGCCCAATGATGGCGATCAAATCAGTCAATGCATTGAGCCACTACACCGACTGGACTGTAGGTCACGTTCACTCTGGTGCTTTGGGCTGGGTAGCGATGATTACCATCGGCTCGATCTATTACTTGATCCCACGTTTGTTTGGTCGCGACCAAATGTTCTCGGTTAAGTTAATCGAAGTGCATTTCTGGATGGCCACTTTAGGCACCGTGCTGTACATCGCCTCGATGTGGATTGCCGGTGTAACTCAAGGCTTGATGTGGAGCGCACTCAATAGCGACGGCACTTTGGCTTACTCGTTTATTGAAGCAGTTAAAGCGTCGTACCCTTACTACTTCATCCGCTTCTTGGGTGGCGTGATGTTCTTATCGGGTATGTTGCTGATGTTCTACAACGTGATTCGCACCATCTCCGAAGGCAAAGCGGTTGATGCACCGATCCCTGCCGTTGCAGCGCACGCCTGATCGCGGAAGGAATATATTGAAATGAATAAAATTCAGAAAATCGTTGAAGAAAACGTGTTTTATCTGATCATCCTGACTTTGTTTACCCTCAGCATTGCAATGTTTGTCGAAATTTTGCCGCTGATGTTTAGCAAAAGTGTCACTCAACCCATCGCTGGCGTTAAACCTTATAGCTCTCTACAGCTTGCAGGCCGTGACGTTTATGTTCGTGAAGGTTGCTACGCGTGTCACTCACAGATGATTCGACCATTTCGTTCAGAAACTGAGCGCTACGGCCACTACTCTGTTGCGGGTGATCATCAGTGTATGACCGCCCTTTCCAATGGGGCTCAAAACGAACTGGTCCTGACTTAGCTCGGGTTGGCGCGCGTTACTCTGATGAATGGCATCGTGCTCACTTGATGAATCCACGTGATGTGGTCCCTGAATCAAATATGCCTGCGTTTGCCTTTTTGGCCACCAAACCGGTTAATGCCGAGTTGATGCCGAAAAAGCTACAAACACTGCGTGATTTAGGTGAGCCATATACCGACGCTGATATTGCTGGTGCTGCCGAAGCAGTCAAAGGCAAGACAGAAATGGATGCACTGATTGCCTATTTACAAGGCCTCGGTCTCGCACTGAAAAACAAGAGGTAAGCACCATGGATCTGCAAACTGAAGCCCGCATTGTGGTCACCGTTCTTGGATTTATCGTGTTTCTTGGGATTTGCTTTTGGGCATTCAGTCGCCACAACAAAGCCAGCTTTGAACAAGAGGCACAGCGCGTATTTCTTGACGATGACTTGCCTTCATCAGACAAGCAGACCTAATGCGTTCGGAGAATAAAATATGAATGATTTTACGAGCAGTTTTTGGGGTTATTTCATCGCGGCAGTGTCTTTAGGCGGGATTTTTTATTGCGCCTATATTCTCGCTACGCAGATGAAATTCAAACTAAAAAAAGGCGAAAAAGCGCAAGTTACCGGCCATGTGTGGGACGGTGACTTAGAGGAATACAATAACCCGCTACCAGGCTGGTGGGTGGGCATGTTCATCGCGACGATTGTTTTCGCTTTGGCTTACTTATTTCTCTACCCAGGCTTGGTCGCTTTTGGTAACGCCAAAGGTTGGTCTTCTGCAGGGCAATACAAAGCAGAGATCGTCAAAGCCGACCAACAAACTGATGCGCTGTACGCCAAGTTCATGGCCATGCCTATCCCTGAAGTTGCTCAGTCGCCTGAAGCAACGCAAATGGGTAAGCATTTGTTTCAAACTTACTGCGTGCAATGCCACGGTGCCGATGGTCGTGGCGCCAAAGGCTTTCCAAACTTAACGGATAGCGATTGGCTCTACGGCGGCACGCCTGCAGACATTGAACATACGATCAAAATCGGTCGTCATGGTCAAATGCCAGCATTTGGTGCTGTTTTTGGTGAAGAAAAAGTGCGCGACGTCGCTAACTACGTGATGAAGTTGTCGGGCAACCCTGCCTACAATAACGTTCGTGCTGAGCGCGGCGCCAATACTTACGCTCAAGTGTGTGTGTGGCTTGCCACGGCACCGACGGCAAAGGTAACCAAGCGCTTGGCGCACCTAACCTCACCGATAAAGTGTGGTTATATGGCGGCTCAGAGGCAACGATTGTTGAAACCATTACCAATGGCCGCAACAACGTTATGCCAGCTTGGCAAGACTTCCTGGGCAACGGCAAAATACATCTGCTTTCTGCTTATGTATATGGTCTAAGCCACGAAAAGAAATAAGCATTACCGGCATCATCACGGGCGGATCTAATCCGCCCGTTTTTCATTCAAGCGATTAAGCGGCAATTTGCACTATCGACATTAACTATAAAAACAATACTAAAGACCAGCGTAAACTGGGTTTTAGTATTGTTTTTCTCGGAGCTAATCATGAGCAAAAAACTTCACGAAATTCCAATTAACGTGGTGAATGTCAAAGACGACGGCCAGCTCGAAGAAGTCATGCTGTACGCCGCGCACAAAAAAATCTATCCGCGTTGGATTACTGGATTTTGGAATAACTGGCGGGTGTTTTTTGTTTTTATTACGCAGCTGTTTTTTTATGGTATGCCGTGGCTCATCATTAACGATCGACAAGCCCTGCTGTTTGATCTATTGCACCGCAAATTCTATGTTTTTGGCTTGGTTTTCCTACCACAAGACTTTATCTACCTGACTGCACTATTGCTATTGAGTGCATTTGGTTTATTTGCTTGGACCACCATTGGTGGCCGACTATGGTGCGGCTACGCCTGCCCGCAAACGGTGTACACCGAAATATTTTTATGGATAGAGAAATGGGTTGAAGGCGATCGCGCAGCCCGGATTAAACTCGACAATGCGCCACTAAACGGCAAAAAGCTGCGTTTAAAATTCATCAAACACAGCCTATGGGTGCTGTTTGCACTTTGGACTGGTTTTACTTTTGTCGGCTACTTCACACCCATCCGCGCCTTATGGACTGATCTACTGAGCTTTTCACTCTCCGGTTATGCGCTGTTTTGGGTGCTGTTTTATGCATTTGCTACGTATGGCAATGCCGGTTGGATGCGCGAACAAGTTTGTAAATACATGTGCCCGTATGCGCGCTTTCAAAGTGCGATGTTTGATGCCGATACGCTAATTATCAGCTACGACCAGGAACGCGGTGAAAACCGTGGCAGCCGCAAAAAAGGCAGCGACTATCAAGCCGCAGGCCTTGGCGACTGTATCGACTGCACCATGTGCGTTCAAGTGTGCCCGGTGGGTATCGATATTCGTAACGGCCTGCAATATGAATGCATCGGTTGTGCGGCGTGTATTGATGCTTGCGATGAAATCATGGGACAAAATGAACTATCCGCGCGGGCTGGTTCGCTATACCACTGAAAACGCCTTGGAGCATAAATATCCCGAGCGTGACATCATCAAAAAAATCACCCGTCCTCGGGTCATTATGTACGCCGTGGTCATTAGCATTACGCTTGGCGTCACCGTCGTATCGTTAATGATGCGCCAACCGGTGAAAGTTAATATTGAACGCGATCGCGTGGCGCTGGTACGTGAAGTAGAAGATGGCTTATTGGAAAACAGCTACCGCCTGTTGATTCAAAATGCCAGCGAACAAACGCATACCTACACCATTCAAGCCAAAGGTTTGCCGGAAATGAAACTTGTCGGTGAAAATCAAATCCAATTGGCACCCACGGCAATGAGTGACGTGGCCGTTCGCATTCAAGTGCCACCGCAATTTGCCAAAATGGGCAGCCACGAAATTGAATTTATCGTGACCGCCAAAGATGATCCGGCACAAACCGTAGTAGAAAAAGCCACTTTTATTGGACGTTAAGATGACTGAAGAACAAAAACCTTGGTACAAGCACCCCCATGTTTGGCTATTAATCACCTTCCCCGTACTGGCCATCATGGGTGGGTTTCACATGCTTTACCTTGTCTCCACCTCGACCGACAGCTTGGTGAGCGATAATTATTACAAAGAAGGCAACCAAGTCAATCAACGCCTAGAGCAAGATCAAGCTGCCGTTGCCAAAGGCATTACCGCCCAGATCTTACTCGGTGACAACCAAAGAACCGTGCGAATCATCTTAAACCGCAATGATTTAGGCCCAATCAAGCTCAAAGTCATTCACCCAACGCTCAGCGGTCAAGACCAAGAAGCACCACTGAGCTCAAACGACGGCATTATTTATAACGGTGAATTTGCGCATCCGGTCACGGCCAATCGCTGGTATGCCGAGCTGTCCGACATGAAAAACACGTGGAGTCTACGCAAAGAATGGGCATCACAGATTTCAGCGGCATTAACACTACCGTAATCTAGCCTAATTGCAGCGATCTCAGAATTTGAGATCGCTGTAAAAATCGCTTAAGAAAACAAATCCATTCCACACGTTGCTCGACCAATAAACTCAAACAACACATCGGAAGTCGGCCCCATAATAGCGGCCGCTCTAGAATCCCTAAAATATCGCTCAACACCCACATCTTTACGAAACGCCGCGCCACCACACACTCGCATCGCCACATCACCCACTTCAAGCGCAGTTTCGGCACATCCAACTCTTACCTCTAAGACTCGCAACATCGTATCCGCTCGGCCACAAGCAATTGCCGCTAGCGTATCGTCGCGCAAAGCTCTGGCCATATCAGCGCGGATTTTCGCCTTGCCGATATACGCCCGAATCGTCGGCAAGTCAGCCAAAGCACTATCGGTATGCTGATAACGCACGCTAGTAACATGGCCCACCGTTCTTTGCATCAGCGCCTCGATAATACCGACTGAGCACGAAGCCGTTAGCACCGCAAATACCGGCAAAACCGTACCCATCATAATGTCAAAGCCAGCGCCATCCTGACCCATTTGATCGCTCGGGCTCACCATCGCCGCCTTCGCATAAATCGGCGACGACGCATTACCACGCAAGCCCATGCCATCAAAGGCTTTTGGCATGGTCAAACCAGCCGTACTGCTCGACACATACCAGATCGTACTTAAACCCTCTGCTGCCAAAGGCTTTGAAGTCCAAACATAGGAATCGGCCTCACACGCTGAAGTAACCCATGATTTCTCAGCATCCAACGCCACTTTATCGCCCACTAAACGCGCGGTACTCACTGGCGCCCAAAAATGGCTACGCGAGCCATTCTCAGACCACGCCAAGGTGGTTAAATGCCGCCCGGCAGCAATCTCACGGCGAATTTCGATACGGCCAAAAGCCTCAATCGCCGCCGAACCACAATAATGCATACACAGCACCATGGCCGTGGTTGGGCAAGCTTCAGCTATTTTCTCAATCACTTTTGCCGCGTCATTCAAACTTAAACCCAAGCCGCCCACCTCAGCGGACGACAGTAACCCTAGCCAACCGGCCTCACCCAATCGGGTCATGGCAACACGCGGAAACACCGCATTTTTATCGGTTTCTATCGCCGCAGGCGCAATCGTATCGCGAATAATACTGTCCAGCGTTGTCCAATCAACCATAACTCACCTCATAAAATCAGAACAAAAACACGCAAATTTAAATGCGCTAACGCATTTCACTTTTTTAAAAGGGCAGCAAATTTTCGGCGAAACCGTAGCATTTTCGGTACCACCGTGGTTACGCAGTAAGGATCGAGCGGGTTTTTCTCAAAAAAAGAGTCATGCTCGGAGCCAGCCAGCCAAAATGGCTGAGCAGACACTACTTCGGTCACAATCGGATTGGAAAACCGCTTTTCCGCTTCGATCTGTTGGATTACTTTTTTGGCAATACTTTTTTGTTGCTCTGATTGATAAAAAATCATTGAGCGATATAAGCGCCCAACCTCATCCCCCTGCCGATCAATCGAAGTTGGATCATGAGAATCAAAATAAACATCCAGCAAAATCTCAAAACTAATTACCTTGGGATCAAACTCAATCCGCACCACCTCCACATGCTCGGTTTCTTGAGCGCACACAGACTCATAAGTTGGATTTTTAGTTTTGCCACCGCAAAACCCTGATTCCACTTTAAGCACCCCATTTAATCGAACAAACAAGGCCTCCATACACCAAAAACAACCGCCCCCCCTAAGATGGCGACCTCGTTAGCAGCAAACATATCAGACCCCTATTGCACTGGTGAGTTGTAACCGCGAAGGTGCACTATGCACACACTCCCTACAAAACTTAGCATGTACCCAATAAAAATCTAGCTTCATCGTCAGCCAAAGAATAAACAAACCCATACAAAACGCGTAAATTTATTTCATCTTACGTAATATTTCATATGAGCCCCATTTATAAATGACGGCGCAAGACGGCAAAACATAAGCTATAAAAATTTATAGTGGCAATGTGTGCAATATAGCTCGGACAATAAAGACATCATTGCCCGTAAAAAAAGTAAGCTAATTACAAAATATTCGTCAGCATAAGGAGTAGCCATGCTTAGTTTGAAATCTATCGGGGTCAATATCTACATCGCCCTAATCATCGGCTTACTTCTACTGGCAGTTCAATCGCTAAGCTATAAGCAGTCTGCAAAACAGCTAGAAACAGAAAGAGCCCATGAGTTGGCACTCATCAGCAAAAAAATTGCTATCGCCCTACCTCTTTTGCTCGAACAAAACCAAGCTGAAATCGCCAGACAAATAATTTCGGCGGAATTAAAAAATTCATTTGTAGAATCAATTAAAATTTACAATAAAAATAAATTAATAATCGACCTGCAAAGCCAAACCAAATCAACAATACCAATTCAATTTGAGACACAAGCGAATACCAACACATTAGATAAATCGACCATTAAAATAACTTACAACAAGGAAGATTTATCTTATAAATCACAAAAACAACAACTCAGCATATTATTGTATTCATTACCGACATCCATCATTCTATTTGTTATTTTAATGCAACTTATTAAATGGAAATTTATTCAGCCAATTTCTCAAATAAAAAACAATTTACATCAAATCACTACCAATCCACATTTGCACTGCATTTACCCTGCAGAAAACAAAGAAACTCACGCTCTTAGCGATGTGTGCACGCAACTTCATAACTACATCATTGATCGAAACGACAACGACCAACAATCTAGCCAAACAATTAGCGTAACTTCTGAAGAAATAGCGGCAACCGCCGCTGAATTTGCCACCTCAATGAGTGCGCAAAATACCAGTCTAATGCGTAGCAATGCTTCAATGAGCGAAATATCAAAATCAATCAAGACCAATACCGAGCACGCCAATAGCACCCATTACATTGCAAAAGAAAGCGCAACTCGCGCCAAAGAAGGCCATGTTTTAATCCAACAAACAATCAGTGCGATAGCCTCTATTAACAGCAAAATAAGCATTATTGATGACTTAGCTTATCAAACTAATATTTTGGCTTTAAATGCCGCAATTGAAGCGGCCAGAGCAGGCATACATGGCAAAGGATTTGATGTTATAGCTCAAGAAGTTAGGCGACTCGCAAATCGAAGCCAAACCGCAGCGGGCGATATTGAGCTACTCGTACGACAAGGAATTAACAGCTCAAATGAAGTAGGCCACTTATTTGGCGACCTAAGTTATCTCACACAGAAGAAACGGAGCGATTCGTTGAAGATATTGCACTCAATTCGAGTAAACAATCGCACAATTTATCGCAACTTAATCAAGAAAATCTACAAATTAGCCTATTAATGAACCACCTTTCTTCTTCTTCCGAAGAATTATCCGCTACGGCACATGAATTAGGCGTCATTGCAGAACGTCATTTAAAGCATCTTGAACAGCCTACTCCTGACGCAACTGAAGCAACTGAAGCAATGAATAATTCTGACGCCAACCAATTGCAGCCTCTTATTGTGCAACATGGCTGACTCCGCACTATGCATATTTTAGCTCTTGATTAGCCGCAATTCATCAGCCAAGACAAAACAAGCCCATTTCAAGCGCTGTAACCTGCAAGTTTGCCATGTTGAGGGCACGCTGCGGCTGGTATAATCTGGGATTGTCCAGCTAGAGCGCGTTCTTACACTATGTCGCAATTGCCTCAACTGCCTCGCGCCAATGAGCGCCTCAAACTCGCACAACCCCACGGCTCTGCCGACGCCATGCTCTTGGCCGACTACGCCCAAGTCGCGCGGCCCTTAGTGATTTTGACGGCCAACGCGCAAGAAGCGGGCCGACTCAAAGACGAACTCAGCTTCTTTTTGCCAGAAAAAACCGTCTTGCAGCTACCCGACTGGGAAACGCTGCCTTACGATCATTTCTCTCCCCATTCTGACCTGATTAGCGAGCGGCTAGCCACGCTGTGGCAAGCTAGGCAAAACGCTGTTGACGTGCTCATCGTGCCGCTGCAAACGGCGATGGGCGTATTACCACCCGTTGAATTTTTAACCGCCACGACTTTTTTCATTAAAAAAGGCGATGCGTTTGACGCCGATCAGTTGCGCGCTGACATGGCTTTTGCTGGCTACAACCACGTCACCCAAGTGTATGGGCCGGGCGAGTTTTCGATTCGCGGTGGCTTAATTGATTTATTTCCAATGGGCAGCACGCTGCCGTTTCGGATTGATTTATTCGACAATGAAAATCGAATCAATTCGCACCTTTGACGTAGACACCCAGCGCAGCCTCTACCCCGTTCCGGAAATTCGTTTACTCCCGGCCAGAGAATTCCCGACCGATGAAGCCGGCTGTAAATTATTTCGGCAAAACTTTCGCGAAGCGTTTGAAGGCGACCCATCCAAAGCCCGGCTCTACAAAGACATTTCAAACGGCGTAATTCCTGCCGGCATCGAGTATTACTTACCACTATTTTTTGAGCACACGGCCACCGTTTTTGACTACCTACCCAAAGAGGCAGTATTAGTCTTGCACGGCCCATTAATGGGGGCTGCAGAGCAATACTGGCAAGATATTGCTGAACGGCACAAACTGAGCTATGGCGACAAAGATCGTCCGCTGCTGCCGCCGCGCACGCTATTTGTCGCGCCGGACCTGTTATTTAGCCACATCAAAAACTATCGCCGGATTGAGCTGGGCGACGGCGAAACCAGCCTCACCCAACCGCTACCGGCACTCGATGTAGATCGTCGTAACGACAATCCAATCCGTCGACTCAATGATTTTGTTGAACACTATCCGGGCAAAATTGTACTGAGCGCCGAAAGCCTAGGTCGGCGCGAGACCATGTTGCAGTTTTTTGCCGAGTACGGCTTTAAACCGACCTTGGTCGAGAATTGGCAAGCCGCTTTAGACAGCAAAGCGCACGCGCTATTGCTCGCCTCACCGCTGTTTCGTGGTTTTGAATGGCGCAGTGAATCCATTGCCATCATTACTGAGGCCGACCTCTATCCATCCGTGATTCAAAGTCGCGGTAAAAAACCACAAAAACGCAGCAATACCGACGCCATGTTGCGGGATTTATCCGAGCTAAAAATTGGCGATCCAGTGGTGCACGAAGCGCACGGCATTGGTCGCTATATGGGCCTCACGTCGATGGACTTAGGCGATGGGCCAACCGAGTTGCTACTGATTGAATACTCAGGCAATGACAAGCTGTATGTGCCGGTCAGCCAATTACACGTCATTTCTCGCTATTCTGGTGGCGCTTCAGACTCAGCGCCGATGCATAAACTCGGCTCAGGCTCGTGGGAAAAAACCAAGCGCAAAGCCGCCGAACAAGTGCGCGACACTGCGGCGGAATTACTCAATCTCTACGCGCGCCGCGCGGCGCGTGAAGGCCATGCGTTTGAATGGAGTCCGCACGATTACGAAGCATTTGCCGCCGGCTTTGGCTTTGAAGAAACCGCCGATCAAGCTGGCGCGATTGAAGCGGTTTTGGTCGATATGCGCGTCAAGCAACCGATGGATCGCTTAGTGTGTGGCGATGTGGGCTTTGGTAAAACCGAAGTGGCGCTACGCGCCGCTTTTGCTGCCGTGGCAGGTGGCAAGCAAGTTGCCGTTTTAGTCCCCACCACCCTTTTGGCCGAGCAACATTTTCAAACCTTTGTCGATCGGTTTTCGGATTGGCCGATTAAAGTTGCCGAGCTATCGCGCTTTCGCTCGGGCAAAGAAACTGCGGCAGCGATTGCGGGGCTGGCTGACGGCAGCGTGGATATCGTCATTGGTACGCACAAATTGGTGCAGCCGGACGTGGTGTGTTTAAACAACTGGGTCTGGTTATCATCGACGAAGAGCATCGTTTTGGCGTTAGACAAAAAGAGCAGCTCAAAGCGCTGCGCGCCAATGTCGACGTACTACTCACGCTCACCGCAACGCCGATTCCGCGCACCTTGGCGATGAGTTTAGAAGGCTTGCGTGATTTTTCAGTGATTGCCACCGCGCCCAATAAACGCCTGGCCGTTAAAACCTTTGTGTCTAAATTCTCTGACGGCATTATTCGCGAAGCCGTGCTGCGCGAACTCAAACGCGGCGGCCAAGTGTTTTTCTTACACAATGAAGTCGACACCATTGAAAACATGCGCGCGAAAAACTCGCTGCCTTATTGCCCGAAGCGCGCATCGGCGTGGCGCACGGCCAAATGCGTGGCCGCGAGCTAGAACACGTGATGCGTGATTTCACCCAGCAGCGTTTTAACCTCTTGTTGTGTTCAACCATTATTGAAAACGGCATCGACATTCCAAACGCCAATACGATCTTGATGAATCGCGCGGATAAATTTGGCTTGGCACAACTGCACCAAATGCGCGGCCGTGTTGGTCGCTCACACCATCAAGCGTATGCCTATTTGCTGATCCCTGACGTGGAAAGCATTAGCAGTGACGCCAAAAAACGCCTCGAAGCGATTCAAATGATGGAAGAGCTCGGTTCTGGTTTTTATCTGGCGATGCACGATTTAGAGATTCGTGGTGCCGGTGAAGTGCTTGGCGATTCACAATCAGGTGAAATGCATGAAATTGGCTTTGCATTGTATTCACAAATGCTCAAAGAAGCAGTCAAAGCGCTTAAAGCCGGTAAAGAGCCTGATTTGTCGCAACCGCTGGGCGTCACCACTGAAATCAATTTGCATTCACCGGCGCTATTGCCAGAAGACTACTGCCCGGATGTGAATGAGCGTTTGTCGCTGTATAAACGCTTAGCAAGTAGCGACGAAAAAGACGAGCTCAATGACATTCACCAAGAACTGGTGGATCGCTTTGGCTTACTGCCTGACGCAGCCAAAGTGCTGCTCGATTGCCATCGCTTACGCATGCTCGCCAAGCCGCTGGGCATTAGCAAAATCGACGCCGCTGAAACCGCGATCATTATTCATTTCACACAAAACACCGTTGTTGAGCCAATGAAAATCATCAAACTGATTCAAAACAAAAAGAACTACAAACTGCAAGGGCAAGACAAGCTGCGCATTGAAGGCGATTGGCCGACCAGCAGCTTACGCACCGCCCGAATTACCGAGCTGATCCGCGAATTGGTGTAACTCACGCGGTATGGCTAAGCCATATCGCAACGCGCTTCACGCCTTACAATCATAATAGATAGGTATTGCCTTGGCTCTTTTGCAAAACAAATCACTCAGCGATATACCCCCACAAGACCTACCATTTTTATATGCCTTTGCCGTCTATGGCAAAGGCCTAGGACAAACACGGGTCATTGAATTACTCAAACGCGTCGCTTTAGTTAACCCGTTTGAGTCGGCCATTGCGCTGGACATTCCTTCGGTCAAAGCCACCTTGGGCCGTTTGTTAATTGCCAAATGGATTAAAAACGACGTAGTGGGGTTTGAGCTCAATGATGGCTTGCAGTGGCCGCTGTTGGCGCAGCTTAACGAGCATGGCACCCTGCTCGACTGGGTGAATGCAGCAGTGCAAACCAAACCCGTGGTGCAATATTGGGAAAGCACGTCCAGACAAAGCTATGCCACGTTGTGCGTGTTTTCTGCGCTATTGGGCGATGAATCACTACTGACTAGCGATTTAGAAGCATTTAGCACCAGCGGCATGTCCTTAGCGGCGCTGGAGCAGCATCCGGTGCATTTTTTCTTTGACCATCCACTCGGCGTGCGGCATTTTTCTACGCTAACGGCCGAAGTTCAAGCATTACTGCTGGTCAATTTCTTGTATTTTGCCAGTAGTTTATTGGCACCAGCGAAAGCACAGTACGATTACGCGCTGAACCACTGCACCACCCTCAAAGGGGTGCTACCCAATTTTGTGTCGATTTTAGCTTGGCAAGCGCATTTACGCGGTGATCAAACTGCATTTGAGCACCTTGCCAAGCTACTTAATCCCAATGCGCTTTCTGAAGCGGATACCGCTAACCGACTCAGCCGTGGGGATTTTGCCAGCGCGATTCATCGTTTTGGCCTGCTGATTGAGCAAATAAAAAAAACACAGCAATAAGCGCAAGGTCGGCATTACTGGTACCAATGGCCTGCTTTACAGCTTGGCCTTAATCGCCGAGCGCAGCGAAGACGACTTAAAGCGCTTGGTGGTGCAGTTTGAAGTCGGCAAAAAAGACAAACTCAATAGCCTGTATGACGAGCATATTGATTGGATTTATTACCTCGCCACGGGCTTAGCCTGCCACACCTCAACAGTACAGCCAGTCACCGCCAGCTATGGCTTTGCCGGACTGATTGAACTGCTGATTTTGTATTGGCGCGACTATCCATTCGATGCCAATTGGCGCACCCAGTGCGAAAAACTGCATCATGCATGGCAAGAATACGAATGGGTAACGCAAGAGCTTGACGTGTTGATGGTGCGCGCTTTTAGCGATGATTTGCTGCAACCGAATTGGCATGCCGATCGCCAACTCACCGCTTGGGTGGATTTATTGCCACGCGAAGCGGCTTGGTCACGGGCGCTGACGGCATTAAGCCAACTCAACACCAAACCCAATGAAGTTGCCACCAGCCATATTCGGCTGGCTTGGCTGGTTAATCTACTGCACGGCGGCGTTACCCTCGAGCCCAGAGAGCAAAAACTCGGAACCAAAGGCGTGTGGAGCAAAGGCCGCGCCGTCGCACTCAAACGCCTAGCGATTGGCAATGACCCCGCCTTGGCTTACTTAAGCGCGCAAGATCAACGCATCGTTAGGTATGCGCACGCAGAGCATAACTACTATGGCGAATCAGGCTATACCCTTGATCACGAATCGGCATTATTCGAGCTAATCGGCCATCCGCAAGTGTATTGGGCCGACGCGCCCGATGTGCGCATTGATATTGTGGAAGGTGAAGTTGCACTGCAACTGAAAGAAAACAAAGGCCAAATTTCACTCAAGCTCAACCCTAAAGTAATTGCGGGTGAAAGATGTTGTTTGGAAAAAAGAAACCCCAACCCGGCTGATGGTCTATCGCATCAAGCCCGACATTCGCCAAATCGCCGGCATTATTGGCAATGGCCTCATGGTTCCGGCCCAAGCTAAGCCACAACTGGTTGGCGCGATCACGGCCATTGCGCCACATATCGCGATTCATTCGGATTTGCCCGAGCTAGCAGCACACATCAGCGCAATACCGGGCAATACGATGCTGTACGCGCATTTATTGCCGCTCAATGAAGGCTTACGCTTGCAGTTTTTGGTGCGCCCTATTCTGGATGGTGGCTGGTTTACCCCCGGCAAAGGCGCGGCCAATATTTTGGGAGAGCAAGACGGCAAAACGGTTCAAGCCGAACGTGATTTAGCCCAAGAAAAAGCCACCCTCAACCATGTGCTCAATGTCTGCACGGCGCTAGCTAATGCCGAATCTGATGGGCAAGAATGGCAAATGGATGCGCCCGACGATTGCCTCGAACTATTAATGCAATTGCGCCGACTGCCTGCCGAGCAAATCGAGCTAGTATGGCCCGAAGGCGAGCGCTTTCGCTTAAAAGCCACCAAATCACTGGCCAATATGAAGCTAGGGCTTAAGCAGCAAGGTGATTGGTTTGTCGTGAACGGCGAGGTCAAACTCGACGATGGCAAGGTCTTGCAATTGCGCCAGCTACTCGAATTACTCGACGCTTCACCCGGTCGCTTTTTAAAGCTCGGCGACAACGACTATCTCGCCCTCACCGATACCTTTAGAAAACGCCTCGAAGAGCTCTACGCCGTCGCGGAGCCCAGCGGTAAAGACGGCTTTAAAGTCAACCTATTGGCCAGTAATGCGCTACTTGAACTGAGCCAAGAAGTAGGGGAACTTGAAGCGGATGCCGCGTGGCGCAATCACATCGCCAAGCTCGATCAACTGGCGCAGCACCAGCCCAAAGTGCCGTCCACTTTGCAAGCAACACTGCGCGATTATCAACTAGACGGTTTTCAATGGCTGTCTCGCTTAGCGCACTGGGGCGTTGGCGCGTGCTTGGCCGACGATATGGGCTTGGGCAAAACCGTGCAAACCTTGGCCTTAATGCTCGAGCGCGCACCACAAGGCCCGTGCTTAGTCGTCGCTCCAACTTCGGTGGCACTCAACTGGGAAGCCGAAAGCTGCAAATTTGCCCCCACACTCAAGATTCAAGCGTATGGGCAACAGCGCAAACTCGATGCTTTAGGCGCGTTTGACGTCATCATCACCAGCTACGGCTTACTGCAACAAGACGCCGAGCAATTTGCCGCCGTGCATTGGCACACGGTGGTGCTCGATGAAGCGCAAGCCATTAAAAACGCCACCACTAAACGCAGCCAAGCGGCCATGGCGCTGCAAGCTGACTTTAGAATGATTGCTACCGGCACACCAATGGAAAACCATTTGGGTGAGCTATGGAATCTATTTCGCTTTATCAATCCAGCGCTACTGGGCTCCAAAGAGAAATTCACCGCCAAATACGCCAACCCGATTGAAGGCGGCGAGAAAGCGGCCAAACACGCACTCAAAAAACTCATCCAGCCGTTTATGCTGCGCCGAACCAAAACCCAAGTACTGGCCGAATTGCCATCACGCACCGAAATCACGCTACGCGTGCCACTCAGTAGCGACGAGCAACATTTATACGAGGCGCTACGCCAACAAGCCGTAGAACGACTCGACAGCATTGATGAAGCGGCTAAAAAACCGATGCAAGTGCTGGCCGAAATCACCAAACTGCGCCGGTTTTGCTGCAACCCCAAACTAGTAATGAAAGACAGCCAACTCATCGGCAGCAAGTTGACTGCATTTGCAGAGATCACCGAAGAGCTACTGGACAATCAGCATAAAGCTTTGGTGTTTAGCCAATTTGTCGACCATTTAGCCATTGTGCGTGAATGGTTAGAACAAAAAGGCATTGCCTACCAATATCTCGATGGCAGCACGCCACCGAAAAAACGTCTTGAAGCGGTGAATGCCTTTCAAGCGGGTGAAGGCGATGTATTTTTGATTAGTCTAAAAGCCGGTGGCTCGGGGCTCAATTTAACGCCCGCCGACTATGTGATTCACCTTGACCCGTGGTGGAATCCGGCCGTAGAAGATCAAGCGTCAGATCGGGCACATCGCATGGGGCAACAACGCCCAGTGACCATTTATCGTCTAGTTGCGGAAGGCACGATTGAAGAGCAAATCGTCGCACTGCATCACAACAAACGCGACTTGGCCGATAGCTTACTCGAAGGTGGCGACAGCAGTGGCAAACTCGGTGCTGACGCCTTATTGCAACTTCTTAAGTCGGCAGTGTAACGATGCAAAACTATGATTTTCGGCCGGCCGAGCCGAGCGATGCCAAAGCCATTCACGCACTCATTGTGCAATCGATCACGCAACTAGGGGTATTAGATCATCAGCATTGCGCGCAAACGCTCAGCGACTTATGCCTTGTTATTAATACTGACGACATTGTCGAATCGATTACTGATGGCGACACCGTGTGGCTTGCAGTGCAGCAGCAAGCCATCTGCGGCGTTGCGGTGATGGATAGGCAAGGCGAAATCTTGCATTTTTATGTCTCGCCACTGCATAGCGGGAAAAATTTGGGCCGCGCTTTACTTGCGGCAGTCCAATTGAGCGCCCGCGAGCAAGGCTTAAGCCATATAATGCTGGCTACAACGCACAGCGCCCGTGGATTTTTCCGTGGGCAGGGTTTTATCCCGACGCGCCCTGACTTTGCTGAGTGGTTAGAAAAACCACTTCAGCAGCACTAAATCAATGGAAATCAGTATGAGCAAACTCCTTAGCGACGCACAACTAGAGCAACTCGATGGCTTTTTAATGTCACCACGCACGCCAGCCGAAACCATGGACATCGAAATGCTCGATGGTTTTTTGGTGGCACTGGCCGTGGGCCCAGAAGAAGTACCGGAAGATGAATGGCTACCGGCGATTTTTGCTGGCACCCCGCCAGAATTTGACGATCACGCAGAAGCCGAACAGATTTTCGGCCTGATTCGCCAACACGCCGCCAGCATTAAAGCCGCGTTTTCAGTTAATCGCCGTGACAATCCGGGTGAAAACCCACTGTATGTGCCAGTAATTTTGTCGGATGAAGATCAAGACGAGCAATGGCAAGAAACTTCTGGCGTGTATTGGGCCTCGGGTTTTTATGCCGGGATTGAAGCGCGCGGCGAAGCGTGGGACGCGCTACTGGAAGCCAATGAAGAACTCGACACCGCCGTTGAAAACATTCTGGCACTGGCGGCCAGCGCCGGCGACGAAGCCGACACCAGCCCAAGCGATGAAGTGGGTGCCGAGCCAATCAAACTACTGACCACCAAAGAGCGTGCTGATCGCGTGGCCGAGCTGCCTTGGCATGTGGAAGACATCATGTACTTCGTACTTGAAGAAAAATTTGGCCATGTTGAGCAAGTCAAACGCGACGAACCTAAAGTGGGCCGCAATGATCCTTGCCCTTGCGGTTCAGGCAAAAAATTCAAAAAGTGCCACGGTGCATAATTAATGCCCAAGTGGCTCACGCTACTTCGCCCTAATCGCGGGCCATTCCCCCCTTCACGCATGTTGTTGGGGGTAATGGCTTTTGCGATTCCCATGGGTTGGCAGGTTTATCATGGTCACAACCAAGCGGCGGGCATGATGGGCTTTGCCATTTTGGCAACGCTGATGCTCGATATTGGCGGCACCCGTAAAAAACGCCTCGAAAGCATGGTCGTTGGTAATGTGCTGATGCTGCTTACCGCCAGCATTAGTTTGAGCATCAATCACAATGTTTTGATTTGGCTGGGCGGCATTTTATTTTTAATGACTTTAATCGGCGCGAGTTTATCCGCTGGTTTTGCTTTGGATTTATTGCTGCGGCTACTGGCCTCAGCTTATTTGATCGGCTACCCCGGCACGTTTGTATCGAGCGCCATTTTGCCCTATTACCTGATTGCGGCGACGATGACGATTGCGCTCAGTGTGAGCTTTGCGCCAAGAATGAATAACCCCATCGGCCTACAAGTCCAACCACACTGGCGTAGCGACTATCAACAGCTGCGCAAAGGCCAGTTTGCTGGTGCCACCTTTGGCATTTTGTTGGCTATTGCCTGTGCCTTAAGCTTTTTTTCTGCCCGCTACTTCAATCTGAGTGCGCCCAATGTGGCCGCCATTTGTACCGTAGTGGTATTTCGCCCTGAACCCGACCGCACTTATCCCACCATCTGGCTACGCTTTGTCGGCGTTTTGCTCGCCTCGTTTGTGGCTTGGTTGTTTGTATTTCAAATTGATTCGAGCTTCGAGCTCATCTTACTAGCGGCCCTATCGGGCGCGCTGATCCCGGTGGCATTTGCCAATGGCTTAATGTATGTCGCAGCGATGATTACTTTTATTGTGTATGTGATTTTGGCGCTGCTGGGGATTCATGGGCATGCGGCCGAGATTTCGGCTGAAAATCGGATTTATGAAACTGTCTTAGGCGCCAGCATCGCGGGGATTTTTGCGATGATTTTCCATAGTTTAAAACCAGCAACAGGGAAGCAATAAGTTTATGTACCGTTTAGTGATACAAGCGCCAGAATTGGCGACGCAAAACTTAAAACAACTGGCACGTCTTTCTGGCGCACACACCATTGAAGCGATTAACCAACAGGCGTTTAAGCTGCTCGGTGCTGAGATCGACAACCTCGAATCGGTTGCTGACTTTTGTGAATCCAACCAACTTGACTTTGCCTTTATTCCTGAAGATCTCAGCGTGCGCGACATTGGCTTGGTGGTGATGGATATGGACTCTACGCTGATCACCATCGAATGCATCGACGAAATTGCCGATATGATCGGCATCAAAGCACAAGTTGCCGCGATTACTGCGGCGGCCATGCGTGGCGAGCTTGATTTTAATGCCAGCCTTACGCAGCGCGTGGCCCTGCTGGCGGGGCTCGATGAGTCGGCGCTAGAGCGTGTTTACACTGAACGTTTGCAATTGATGGCCGGCGCAGAAAAAATGCTTGCTGGTTTTCACGCTGCTGGCGCACAAACCCTGCTCATCTCTGGTGGATTTACTTTTTTCACTGACAAACTCAAAACGCAACTGGGGCTCACTCGCACCATTGCCAATGTACTGGAAATCGAAAACGGCAAACTCACCGGCCGCATTGTTGGCGACATCGTCAACGCCGAAAGAAAACGCGATGAATTGATCGCCATGCGCGATGAGCTCGGTTTACGCCTCGAACAAGTCGTGGCAATGGGCGATGGCGCCAATGATTTACTCATGCTCAATGCCGCTGGTTTTGGCGTAGCTTGCCACGCCAAACCTAAGGTGCAAGCCGAAGCGCCTTACAACATCAATTATGTTGGACTCGATGGCGTCTTAAATTATTTTAAATAATCTTTGCGCCTGAGATGTAGTCCCCAGCGACACCACTAAAACCGTTCACGTGCGAGATAGCATCTGAGCGGTTTTTATTCTCTAGGCCAAAATCATTCCTATGGGTATATCAACATAAGTACCGTTCCAAATAACTTCTGAAGACATACTTCTAATACATCACAACTATAAAAATTATTTTAATTTTTTTTTTCCGATTTGTGTAATAACAAAGGAGTCGCCACGACTACCATTGTGTCGATACAGACAAACGCTGCTTTTCTTACTTGATTAGATACGCTGGAGAATGAAAATGAACAATAAATCAATCTTACTCGCCTCAGCCATGGTTGCCGTCTTAGCTGCCGCCGCACAACCGGCTTTAGCCGCTGATGCCGCCAAAGAAAAATGCTATGGCGTTGCAAAAAGCCGGCGCCAATGATTGCGCCGCCAATGGTCATTCTTGCGCCGGCCAAGCAGGTGCCAGCATGGATCCCAAAGAATGGAAGTACGTTGCCAAAGGCACCTGCACAGAAATGAAAGGCATGCTCAAAGCAATGTGATTACCTCGCTGCGGTAGGTAGAGATAGGCCACTCATCCTGCCGCATTCAATTTTTACCACTCCAAGTTGATTGCGATGCTGACCTCACTCCCCACCTGCGCCGGTTTAGGACTTAGAAGCCCCCATATTCAACAAGTTATTCACCAGCGCCCGCCAGTGTCTTGGTGGGAAGTGCATAGCGAAAATTATTTTGGCGGTGGCGCGCCAATTGCAGCACTCGAAAAAATCCGCGCCGATTATCCAATTAGCTTACATGGCGTCGCCATGGGGCTAGGCAGTCCCGATGCGCTGGATACGCAGCACCTTACGCAATTGCAGCAATTGGTCGAACGCATCCAGCCGCAAGCGATTTCTGAACATTTGGCGTGGAACCGCATCGCGCAACGCGCTTACGCCGACTTATTACCCGTACCCCGCGTCGAAGGCGTTATTGCCCTAATTAGCGAGCGCATCAACACGGTGCAAGAGCGGTTGCAACGTCCGATTTTGCTAGAAAATGTATCGAGCTATATTCAATTTAAAGACGATCAGTATTTAGAAAGTGAAATATTGGCTGAATTAGTCGCGCAAACCGGTTGTGGCTTATTACTCGACGTCAACAACCTCATCGTCAGCCAAATCAATTTAGGCATTGACCCCAAGACGGAAATCTCCCATTTTCCGATTCAATCGATTGCGGAAATTCATATCGCCGGATTTGAGGTTTTCTCTGGTGTCGCCATCGATACCCATGGTGCAGCGCCGCTGCCAGCCACATGGCAATTACTCGATTTGGTTTTGGCACAAACCGGCCCGATTCCAGTCTTGCTTGAGCGCGACCAAAACATTCCCGCTTTGGCCGATTTAATGCAGGATTATCAACAACTCGACGCGCATTGCGCCGCCATCTGGCAAGGGCAAGTCGCATGAACTATCACACGCTTTTGCTTGAATTTGCTCAAGCGATGGACCACCCCGATCGGCCCAAGCAATTTCTTAGCACGGAAACACAAGCCAATATGGCGGTTTACCGTAATAATGTCCGGCTCAATCGCGCCAATGCCTTGCAAATTGCCTATCCCACCATTTTTGCTTTATTGGGGGATGAATTTTTTATGGCGATGGCCGACTGCTATACCGAGCAAACGCCCTGCCATAGCGCCAATTTGCAGCGCGAAGGCGAACAACTTCCCGCGTTTATTGCGCAATTTGCCCCAGCACAAGCCTACCCCTATTTAAGTGACATGGCTCATTTTGATTGGGCGATGCATATTGCCCATACTGCAGACGATTGCACTGCGATTAGCGCACAATCTTTGGCTGAATCCATCAACGAGCTGGGCGAGCTTGTTTTTACCTTGCATCCCGCCGTCAGCATTATCGAGTCACCATGGCCGATTGCCAGCATTTACGCCATGCATCATGGGCAAGCTGCGCCGCAAGACTTACACCAAGCCGAATCAGTCATGATTTGGCGCGATCAATACCAAGTCATCGATGCGGCCAACGCGCAATTTTTACGTCAATTGCAACAAGCGCAGCCCTTAGCTCAAGCCTTAATGGCCGCCGCAGCCATCAGCGCCAGTTTTGACCCCACGGCGAGCTTAGGCCAATTAATTACCCAGCAATTAATTCTAAAAATCACGCCCACTTCGACCGCATCATCGCAAGGCGCTGAGCCGAAATAGATCACCAAGTTATGGCACGACCAAGCGTTGGCTCTCAACGCATTGCTGCGCACGGCAAAGCTGCACCCGCCAATGCGCGGGTCGAGTTGGCGGCACACCTTGCCAACTACCGCACCACACCCCCGCCTGACAGGCGCGTTTAATTTTTTGGCTAACAATCACCTGCCGTGAATTTTCATCTAGCAAACGCCAAGTCTCAGGCGCTACGCTCGCAGCAGCGGTTTGCCAACTAACCAGCACCTGCCCCGCCACCAATCCTGAGCCCAGTTCAGCATCGCTGTCGGTATACACATTGACTTCAGGCGGCGTTGGCGCGAGTGCCGGGCCCAGCATGGCCTCAACTGTCTGCGCTCGGGACTCACTACAGCGATTTTCCTGACATAAACGCACTACTAGCGAATAAATGCCATCCACTAAAGGCAGTTGTACGCTGCCTGCTTGGCTATTTTCAGTGTGCTCAGTAAATTGGCTAGACCGATAAATCACTTTGCCCGCATTGAGTACTTGCCATTGATCACCGGTTTTCCCCCAATACAAATGCCATTGCAGCATAATTTTGCCGTCGGTGACGACAGCAGGAAACCAAGCCAATTCGGGCTGACCGGGCACATGCTGCGACTCAGTGCTTTGCTCTGCCGACTCAACCCACGTTTGCGCATAGGCCGCACTGCATTTAGGCGCGGCTTGCGATCCATTACACAACCGCACTTCCCATTGATGCTCACCGGGCTCGATTTTTTCTATGGTAAAAACGCCGCCTTGCACATCATTGAGCACCACTTCAGATTGCGTTTGGGTAGTAGAACTAGCAGCATCAGTAGCGGATGCAGCAAGCGCGGGTAAAGGGCGCTGAATAAAATCTTTGCCGCGATAACGCAGCTGCTGATTATCCCAAACCTCCCACCATTGCCCCACCTGACCCATACCATTTTGCCAACTCAAACTAAACCGACCCGCTTTGACCCGACGCGGCACCAAATCTAAAAACGGTGCTTGCGGCGTTTCATCCACCTGCGCACCCATCGTTGCTATGGCGCTAGTCGGCGCCGCAAACTCAGCGGGAATAATTTCTGCAGCATTCCCCCGAATCGGCGCAGGTTCGGGCAAAGATTCGCACGACATCAAGCCAAGAATCATCGTCGGCTGGCAGGCCAATTGCATGCGAGAGGCCGCCTCCGCACTGGGCAATAAAAAACTCGCCTGTGCTGCAGGCACTACACCAAAGGTAAGCACCACCAGCCCACTTGCACCTAGCCAGCGGCTGGCTGCCGTGAATAACCAAGACGCCAATCGCCCTCGGCGCATCATAGTGAGCGCTCATCCTGCTGATTAAATGGACGACTCAACTCCAATTGCAATTGCAACATCCGCTCACCTCTAAATTCATTCACATTGATTTTGTATACCGCAGTGATATCTTTAGGTATTGGCTCGCAGTAGTTAAATTGCATAGCCTCTACAGCAATACCTGACTTTGTCGCCAATTTAAGCTTGCTATGTTTTTCGCCAACAATACGCTGCTCTAGTACCCGAAATTGCCCCTGAAATACAGGCGCAGGAAACCCCTGCCCCCAAACTTGGCTTTCTAAACCTTCGGCAGTGGCCAATACAAAAGCATCTGGCGGCAACTCACCATCGGTTTCGATAATGCGGCTTAAATCACCTTCATTGAGTAATTCTCGGCAAACGGCTTCAAATGCGGCTTTAAATTCGGCAAAATTGCGAACATTTAACGACAAACCCGCTGCCATCGCATGACCGCCAAATTTAGCAATCAAATGCGGATGACGTTTGGAGACTAAATCCAGCGCATCGCGTAAATGCAAGCCTGGAATCGAGCGCCCCGAGCCTTTGATTTCATCGCCATTGCCATTGGCAAAAACAATGGTTGGCCGATGAAAACGATCTTTCATTCGCGACGCCACAATCCCCACCACGCCTTGATGCCAATCGGGGTTGTACAGCGCAATACTAAAGCTGTCATCCACCGCCACACTGGCCAATGCCAACTCGGCCTCGGCCCGCATGCCGTGTTCAATATCGCGGCGCGCTCGATTTAATTGGTCTAGTTCACGCGCTAAAGGCAAAGCCGCCTCTTCACTGGCGGCCAGCAAAGTGTGAATACCAAAACTCATATCGTCCAAACGCCCGGCGGCATTCAGGCGCGGCCCCAAGGCAAAACCCAAGTCAAAGCAACTGGCTCGCGCATGAAAACGCCCCGCAGCACTAAACAAAGCCATAATCCCGGGCGCAGCGCGGCCAGCGCGCATTCTTTTTAAGCCTTGCTCAACTAAAATTCGATTATTTGCATCGAGTTTAACCACGTCGGCCACGGTACCCAAGGCGACGATATCAAGCCATTGCGCCAGATTAGGCTCAGTTTTGCCCGCAAATACACCGCGCGAGCGCAGCTCGGCACGCAGTGCCATCAACACATAAAACATCACACCCACACCGGCCAGATTTTTACTGGGGAATCCGCAATCGGGCTGATTGGGGTTCACAATTAACGCATCGGGCAATGTATCGGCCGGTAAATGATGGTCGGTAATTAACACCTCAATACCCAGTGAGCGCGCCGCCTCAACCCCAGCATGGCTGGCGATACCATTGTCCACGGTAATAATAATATTCGGTTGGCGCTCGGCCGCCAAAGCGACAATTTCTGGCGTAAGACCATAACCATATTCAAAGCGATTGGGCACGATAAAATCCACTACCGCGCCAAATGCCGCCAAACCTTTCATACCCAAAGCGGTGGCCGTAGCACCATCACAATCGTAATCGCCAACAATCAACATGCGCTGCCCAGCAGCGATGGCATCGGCCAAACGCGCACCCATTTCGGCCGCGTTTTTGAGTTGGCTAAACGGCAATAGGTGCTTTAACTCATGCTCGAGTTCTTGCGGATCGGCAATGCCACGCGCAGCATAAAGCCGCGCATGCAAGGCTGAAAATCCAGCCGTTAACAATGCGTTTTCTAGCTGGGCCGGAACGGGACGAGGACGAATAGTCAGCACAAGAATCCTTTAATCAATACACCCAAGCCAAGCAGCTTGGGCCGCGCAGATGCGCTTAAAACGGCAGTCGTGGCGCGCGCGCCAAAAACGATACAAATCCAATCGGCTCACCCGCACCTTGGTGCCAGCACTGGGCAGCGTTAAAGTCAGCGATTGCAACTGCCCCGCTTGCAATTGAGCCAATAGCGGGGCAAACCAATGCTGCTCTAACCATTCCCACTGACAGCGCCATTCATAGGCACGGCCATAAATCGCATCCAAGCTCAATTGATCGAGCACCACCGTCACATCATGCGCCGGTAAATCGGCCACCGCTGGTGCACTTTGCCAATGCGCGCCCGCTAAAGCCGCTACGCGATGATCGCCGCCCAAAACCTTAGGCGAAACGGGCGGAGCGACTACAGTCGGAACCTGAGCGCCGCCCCATAGCCAGACACTATTAATCATGGCAATGCCGGCTGCATCGCGTTCATCATTCACGCGATGCCCATACAGCAACATTTGGATTTCATTGAGAACGGCATTAAATTGCAAAGCCTGCTCGCCCTGCGGCAAATAGTCTTGCATATTGCCGCCCAAAGCGTCGGCCAGTGGAGTGAATTGCAATTGCGGGTCGGCCGGCAAGCGTAAATACCAGCGACTCGGTGTGACGGCCACAAACAAAAAACCATCATCGGCAAACTGCTGATTCAGTGCGGCCACTAAAGCATCGGCCTCAGCTTGGCTAATTTGAAATAAAGGCACGCCAAGCATCGTGAGTCGATCACGATCAATGCGTAAATGAATGGGGTCGCAACACAGCCAATATCCCGGTTGCGCCTCGGGAAAGTCTTGCGCCAAAGCCAAGGCCGTGAGCGATGAAGATGGGTAATTGAGCCGCTGCGCTAAAAAATCTGCCGCCGTAGCCATCGGGCCAATCGGACAGTGTTGCTGCTGCCCCTTGCCATACAGCGTTGCCAATGCCGGCAATGTTAAATCGCGGTTGATTAATGGGCGTAACTCTTCATCACGCCAGACCGTATCGGGAATAATCAGTTCATAGTTCATGGCACTGATTTTACACGGAACACGCTCGCGCCGGAAAACAACCAACGCCAAGTTAAAATTACGCCATTATTTAAAACCGGACGCTGAATCGGCGATGGGCTGAAAAGCAATCACCGCCATCCCCAGTAAAGCCAACAAGGCCCCCAAACCATCCCAACGCGTCAAAGCCACCCCATCCACCACGCGCAGCCACACTAAAGCCACAGCGATATACATCCCGCCGTATGCGGCATAAATTCGTCCGGTGGCACTCGGATGCAGCGCTAAGCAATATGCAAACAAAGCCAATGACACCGCCGCCGGAATCAAATACCACGCGCTACCGCCTTGCTTGACGACTCGCCACACCAAATAACAGCCAACAATCTCTGCCACGGCAGTAAAAGCAAACAACAAAAACACTCTAAAAAATTCCAAAACCCAGCCCTCAACCATGCCAAACAACAATTCATAAACGGCTGCGAGATTAGCATTTAAATGCATGGTCGAAATCAAAAACACAGGATCCCGCTTAACCTCAAGCCGGACTCGCTCGGCTAAAAAGTTTGTTCGTGCATTGCAGTCACATTTAAACAGCCCAATCCTGCCAGCTCAACGCTCAACCAAGCCATGCGCCAACCCAAACGGCGAGTATCATCAAAACCAAGCCCGGCACGATACGCTTTGCGTACTGAACGCCGCCAGACTTAAAAGCAACGATCGCTTTCATCAGCGTATTACTGCTCAGGCCAATCAAAATTGGCCCAACCGCTTGCGCGCTCGAGATCTTATTGTCGGCCAGCAATGAGGCGGCGGATGCCGCCGTTGCATGTGCATCGGCTAAGCCGGTTAATGCCGCACCAAGCCACATGCCGCGCGCCCCCAAGTAAGCATTCAAGGCGGCCGACAAAAGCAAGATCAAACTCACTAGCCCAGCAAACACCGCCGCTGACTTTAAATTAAAAGCGCGGCCGATATCGTCACCTGCGTTTTCAGCGGTACTGACGGCGTCTTTTTGCCATACAAACAGCAGACCATATAGGCTGGCGGCAAGTCCACCGAGTGACAAGGGCCAGACCAAGGCGGTTAATAGCGATGTTTGTATCAGGCCAATGACGACCATCATTTGAATAATGGTGGCAATGGACGAAAGCACGGCCCCAGCCACTGCACCACTCATCATCGCGGGTTGGCGCGACACGCGCTCGCCCATGGCATAAATCGTGGCGGTACTTGAAACAAAACCGGCGGCAAACCCCGCCAACGGCAGGCCGTAACGCGCGCCCAAAGCGCGCATCGCCAAATAGCCAAGCGCACTAATCGCCATGACTGCGACGATCAAACGCGCCACCGCACGCGGATTGATCGCATCAAATGGCCCCATAAAACGGTCGGGCGCGAGAGGCAACACAATCAAGGCCATGGCTGAGAACAAAATAATGTCTTTGAGCTCCTGCGCAGTCAGTACGCTACGCACGAAATGATGCAAGCGATCTTTCGCAGCCAATAGCAGCGCCAACACGACCCCGACTGCTGCAGCCAACATCGATTCACGGATGGCCAAGCCACCCAACAGACAAGTTAACAACAACGCAAACTCGGTTGTCATGCCAGGATCCTGATCCTGAATGCGTTGGTAGGCAATAAACACACGCCGACCCCCACAATCAACGTCGTTACGGCCAGTAATAATCCATCGCCCAAGATAACACTCACCGCGCCAAGCAAGGCGCAGACCACAAACGTGCGAATGCCAGCCGCTACTCTTTTGGGGCCACTCCCCTTGCGCCGCTCACGCTCAGCCCCGACCAGCAGCCCGATACCAAGTGCAACACACAGCCCAAACAGGGTGGATTGATCTGCCAAACTTAGCATTTTATTTTCCCCAATATTTGAGCAATCATGACATCGGTCGCATCCGGAGCAAGCCACAAGCAATGCTTTTTTATTTGGCTGGGCGAGCACCTTGCGCTTCTAATACTGGCACGAATATGTTCCGTGGCACGCTACAAAATGGCCATTTACGTATCCAAGATATGTTTGGCAAGCATCAGATACATCGTTTCTATTCATTCAAATGGTGTATGTTTAAATAGGGTAATCTGGAGTTTAGCCTTAGCCATATACCCCCTATTTTATTAAACAGCGCCACGCGTACTTGCGAATTTATTTAATCAATTGGAATGGCTCGCCTCAACGCCAAACAGTCATATCGCAACTCAATAGATATCAGTCGCTGTCAATTAATCCTCCCCTCGAATAACGAGCATTCGATTATCGCCATCTTGTATCCGCCGATAGCCCTTGAGCGTCACGAGTAAATCCCGAAAGGCATACGTGTATTTATCTTGATCGCCGTAATATGCCCATGTGTATTCGCCGCCAGTATGCTCACGTGTATTGCGCACCTCAGCCATCAAGTCTAAACGCCATTCACCATCCACTTTTATAAAAAAGTGTGGCGACACCAATGTAAGCGCTCAGCCGCTCCACCACCTTGACGCTTAAGTTTCTGCTAGCGCTCGTAGCGGTAGTAATTCATCAATTCGGCTGTTCGGCCAAGTGGGTAGCTTTTCTAGGGTGTCGGTGAGCCAGGCCATCGGGTCGAGGTCGTTGAGTTTGGCGGTACCCAGTAGCGTTTGAATCGCGGCAGCGCGTTGGCCGGCACGTTCACTGCCCGCAAATAACCAGTTCTTTTTGCCAATCGCAATCGGCCGAATGCTGTTTTCGACCGGATTGTTATCGATTGGCGCGATGCCGCTTTGGGCGTAGCGTTCAAGCGCCGCCCAGCGCCGTTGGCTGTAAATGATCGCTTTAGCCAAGGCGCTATTGGGCGCCACTTTGCTGCCGGTTTCATCCAACCAAATCTTGAATTCGAGCAATTTAGGTTGCGCTGCTTGCTGACGTAGCGCCAAGCGTTGCTCGAGGTTCAAATCTTTAGCCTGCGCTTCCAGTGCATACAGTTCGCCAATTCGACGCAGTGCCTCTGCGGCAATCGGGCTGCCGTTGGCCTGATGCAATTCGAAGAATTTGCGCCGTGCGTGCGCCCAGCAACCGAGCTCAATCACGCCGGTTTTGAACAGCGCTTTGTAGCCGCCGTAATCGTCGACCATCAGTTGACCTTGCCAATCGGCGAGGAAATCACGGACGTGTTGACCCGAGCGACCGCCTTGGTAGTCGAACAAAATAATCGGCGCACTGCCACTCAAGGGCGTATTGCGATACGCCCATAAATACGCTGTTTTGGTTTTGCCTTTGCCCGGATCAAGCTGTTTGACTGGGGTTTCATCGGCATGCAGCACTGTTTCGCCTTTTAGTCGTTCACGCAATCGATCCGCCAGCGGCTGCAACCACCAACCAACGGTGCCGACCCAACTGGCCAGCGTGCTTTCTGCTAACGGCACTTCGCTGCGTTCGGCGATTTGCCGTAACCGATACAGCGGCAAATGATCGACGTATTTGCTCACCATCACCCACGCCAAAGTGGCCGCAGTGGGCAAACCACCGTGAATGATCGCGGCTGGAATCGGTGCAGCGGTCATCGTTTGGCAGCTGCGGCAGGCGTATTGCGGGCGAATGTGGCGCAACACGCTAAACACCGCCGGTTGCACATGCAGTTGCTCGCTGATGTCTTCGCCGACTTTAACTAAACCCTGACCACATTGGCCGCAGGTGCATGATTCAGGTTCATGAACCATATCAGTACGCGGTAAGTGCGCCGGTAAGGCTTGGCGACCTGCGCGAATGCGCGGCTTTTTATCACTGCCTTCGGGATTGGTTTGGGCTTGCTCGGCGGCGAGTTTGGCTTCCAGCGCCGCCATATCGGCATCGAGCGCTTCTTCAAACAAATCCCGTTGTTCGGTATTCATCACCTCGGTCTTAGCGCCATAACGCATGCGGCGCAGATAGACCAATTCCATCGTTAGCGCTTCGATGGTTTGCGTTTTATTTTGGATGTCGGAGACGTATTGCTTGAGTTGTTGATCTTGCTGAGTGAGCAACTCAGATTGCGCCAAAATCGCCGCGCGGACTGCGGCGGGTAGGTTTGAATTGGCGAGTTCTTGAGCGAGATCCATGTGTTGATTTTACAGGGTATTGCCCTAAGAATTATATATTACATGCTGTATAGCGCAATACTGCGACAACAATTTTATCCATCCTCATCGTGAATTAGTAGACGTATTCTGGCAGCGGTGGCGGCGCTAATCGTTGCCAGTCGACACCGCTCACCAACCATTGCCACTGCGCCGCATCCAGCGTAAACACCGTATCACCTACTTGTGGCCAAACAAATCGACCGTGATGCAAGCGTCGTTGCGCCAACCAGACGCCAGAGCGATCCCACAGCAGTACTTTGAGGCGATTGCTGCGCTGATTGCGAAAGGCATACGCCGCCCCTTCTACGGGTGAACGCTGCAAATTGGCATGAATCTTGGCCGACAAACCCTCGATACCAAGGCGCATATCGACCGGTTCGACAACCAATTGCAGCGAAGCCAATGGCGGCATCATGTCAAAGCGCGCAGCAGATTCGCCAACCAAGTGGCGCAGGTGCTGGTCGGTAAGGTCAAATCGACCCCATTGGCCAAACGCAGCTGCAATGTTTCGGCACTGGGCGTTGGCCATTGCGTCGTCACCAAAGTCAGCGGGGCAATGGACGAATTTGTTATGGGTGCTGCATCAAAAGTCGTGGTGGCGGATAAATGGGTTTGATGGCGTTTCACCCAGCTTGAAAAAGTAGCACGCTTATATCCATGCTGGCGACAAAACGCAGCCTGAGTCAAGCCGCTGGCTCGCCAAATATGCACCGCTTTCAAACTCAGATCCGATCGACGAACGCCCATGCTACCGCTCCAGAGATAAAAAGCGCAGCATGCCAGAGTCAGTGAAGAAGTTGCTGTGGTACGGCTGAACCCTTACACACCAATGGCGTATTGGTGAAGTACAGTAAAGCCAAGTCGCCACGCTCGACGATCTTAAATTGCTTACCGTATTCACTGAGCAATATGAATTCCGCATAAGCAGGACTGCTCGGCAATGAGGCTAAATATTGGCGAGACTCGGGGGTGAAAAATTGCGCATCGGGATCCATCGGCCAATGCGCCAACCATGCCAGATAGGTGTGATATGTACTTGTTGGGGATTGACCAGCAGGAAAGGCGGCTTTACTTTTTGACGTCACAATTGCTTGACTGCCTTGCTTGGAACCAAGAGCAACCGCCGCATTCACACCAGCACCACCAGAAAGATAGGCTAACTCGCGGGCCTTAACGATTGTGCGCGGGTCGAAGTCGTTGCCAATCACCGCCTCGCGCATGCGATGTTGCAATAGACGCAGCAGTAAGCGCAAACCCAGAGAGACATCCCCTGAAGCAAAGAATGTTTTCGCATGCTCTTGCACAAGATAGTTTACAAAAACATCAGGAAAAACGTCCTCTAAGCCATAACCGACCTCAACCTTTAGTCGTTGCCCTTGCAGGTCGTACAACAACAAAAGACCGCGTTGTTGACCGGTTTGCTTACCAATTTGCAATTGCGCCATCCAATCTGCCGCCTGAGCCTCAATGGTTTTATTGCCCATATCGGGCAAAAAAACCATCCGCACATCAATCCCTGATTCTCGCAAAATCCAGCCCATATACTGCTCAAAGCGCGGTATATCCCCAACGGGAATGATGCCAGTTTGATCGATGAGGTGAGCGTCTATAGGCAATGGCTTTGACGCCGAAACGGGGGCAGATGCAGTAACAAGCATGCCTGCATCGGGGGCTTGTCTGTAATGCCAAAAACCCAATGCCGATAGCGAAACCACACACAACGCGATACCACAGATGGTGCTGCGACTCATTATTTGTTATTATTCGCTAGATATTTCAACGCACGCTCTTCGCCTTGCGCTGCCGCTTTTTTAATCCATGCCTCTCCCAAAGCAGAGTTGACTTCAATCCCTTGTCCCGTCAAGTAATGAAACCCCAGCGCACTTTGCGCAGACCGATTCCCTTGCTCAGCGGCTTTGCGGTACAAGCTCAAGGCTTGAGCTAAGTCTTGCGGTACACCTTTACCGCTCTTATACATAGTTCCTAAGTTGTACTGCGCTTTGTCGTAGCCTTGTGCGACCGACTTGCGATACCACGCAGCAGCCTCGGCGTAATTGATTGCTGTGCCAAATCCATTGTAATAACAGAGCCCCATATTGTATTGGGCGTTGGCATAGCCTTGATCTGCTGATTTGCGATACCACGCGATGGCCGCAGCATTATCATAACCTCGAGCTAAATTGCCGATTTTATTTTGCGCAAAGGCATCACCGCTTTGCGCCGCCGCGAGCAGAGTGCCCACTGCATTTTTATCGCCTGTTTGCGCTTTGTTATACAAACTATTGGCTTGCTGCTCGGTTAATTTGGCACTAGCGACGGGCGAAACAAACAATACACTGACAACAAGCAAAGCAAACGCGACGATTTTACTCATAATTTTATGTAAGCTTAAGTTGTAAATCCGTAGCGTATTACAAGCTTACTGTCGACGCATTACTCTACGCAGCATTGTTGTTAAATCAGCGCTTTTCATAGCAAAACTACTCGTTTATACAAAAAGCTTACAAACTCCTGAATAGCCTCTTTTTCGGCTGATTGCAGCCAGTCTCTTAGGCAAGCTCTGTCGCTGCAATTTCAGTTTTTACTTGTGATGCTACTCGATTATTTTTGTGTGTACATCTAGTGTGGAGGGGCTGGAACGATAACTGCTTACTCAATGCCGTGTTGTCTCAACACATAGTAGTTGGCAGGAAACGCCCAATTTCTTGATTTTACCGTTTTGAATTTCAAAATCACGCTGTACCAACGCCGCAATAAGCGTCGATTGAGAGGAATTTCGCGGGAAAGCCAATTGCTCGGTTTTTTGGTAGAAACCACGCCGCCGTCTTTCGCGCTCGACGTCTTATTGCCGCAGTAGCCCCCGAACATTGAATATTTCGCCATCGTGGGTCAAATTTCAATCGGCGCGAACACCAACAATTCATTTTGTTGTTCTGAGCTTGAAATGGCTTTTTTTGCCAATGAGCGTAAAGCGATAACCTCCTCGTGAATGACCTCTAAATAGCCTGTCAATAATGGTTCAGGCGGTAACATTGACTCTCCTCGAATTTAAATTTTTTCTGTTACCGACCCGTTATAGACATTCAGCTAACTTCGTCATGAGTGACAAATATTAAAATCTGTAAAGGCGTTTCCCACCATATTCCTCTGGTTGGTAAAGGCTAAAACACTCAATTGATGTCATTGATGGCAATACTATTGAATCAAATAACTGATCAAGATTTTCCTTTGATTCTGCACCGGATCTAAGTGTGCAGTGCGGCTTATAGGGCCAAGGATTACTATTGAATTCAATGCCCGATCCACTGATTGCGTTATGTAGTTTGTCAAAGCGCTCTCTTTCTGGGGATAAAACATAAATCCCTGTGTTTGGAAAACGATTGATAGATAAGAAGTTTACATTTATATATTTGTATTCTTCTATGATCGGCGTGAGAAGTTCAATCACTTTTTCTAGTTTTTGACCTTCTTTGATTGTTCCAATTCCGGACGAGCCTGCCAACGTTATATCGGTAGGCCATGTCGTGTGCCCTGGGTTAAATCGTTTTCTCATTTCCAATACTAAAGGTTCAACATCCCCTTTAAGTTCTGCAATTAAGTATGTAGGTTTATCAAACATAAATTCCTAAATTGAACGAATTAGTGTTACTTCTGCATCTGACTGACTACCGCCTGTTCTCGACCCACTGCAGACATGAAAATAGTTTAGTTAATTTGCTTTGTCCAATCAGTGAACCACTCTACTGGTATTGAAATTAAATCCAAGTCTAATTTTTTCAACTGCTCTATAGGGTATGTATTTACGAGAAATAAATCCCATTGTGTATCTATGTCAGCAAGAATGGGGAGTAATGTTTCAATCTCCTCAGTGGCATCAATATCAATATATTGGCACCAAAATCTATCACACCACTCGGCTATTTGTTTATGTGGAAATGGCGAACGTGCTGGGTTTTTACCCCACCAAAGCATTTTTAAAACAGACTCTCTAGTGAAGGGCAACTCTGCAGGCGAACTAATATCCATCGGAATTCCAAGTTTAAATATTTCAACCGTTTATGGCTGCTAGCTGACTTGAGTTACGGCACCCGACCCACTGCTGACACTCAGCGGTCAGCACCATGACTGGCGGGTACATCACCCATACCTTGCAATAAACAATTAGCTCCAATCATTTCTTTCTCATTAGTCACTACCTCAAATAGCCGCAATTTTTTATCTTGGTTAAATCCAGAATACTTCACAAGATATTCTTTACATAGTTGTTTGCTACCAAACAACGCACCGGTTAAAACCCAATGCTCTGCTAAAGGTTCAATACCATCTTTTTTGTTCAAATCAATCAAGGCGGATATAGCAACTTCATCGCCTTTTTCTGCATTCTTTATCAAGGCTTCCAGTTGAGAATCAGCCGTCTCATCACTACATTTGTGAGATGGGAGTAAAAAAAATAGACCCAGAAAAAAAAAATAACTAAGATTATGAGAAGAATCAAAATCTGGCGCATCATAAGTGTCTTGGCCAATCCGGTTGAAATGACTTGTTTGACTAAAATTATTGCACCTAAGCGCCTGCTATTGGCCGACTACTCCCCGTGAACCACGTCATACCCGAAACGAGTCTGTAAATGCAATCAATGGCAGCTGCCAACTCACTTCAGAATAACGTCATAATTATCAGAATATGAATACAAAGTAGTTGCATCTTGGACTGTTCTGTTGAATTTGCTTGTTAGTTATTTTTAATTTCACACCAAGGTGTTAATTTATTTTTTTTAAAGCTGTATTTGTAATATGAGGCCATAGATAAACCAAAAAAAGCGCCGGCAAGTGTGGCCGCTGATAGCATTTTAGTCGACGGCATATTTTGTTGACCCCATAAAATGAAATACATAAACAGCCCCCAGAAAACACCAAAATAAATTCCAGCTGAAAGCGCATTATTTAAAAAAGAGTTGTAATGAGGAAATGGAACTTTAAATCCTAGTTTCCGAGCCAACTTTAAAATTGGTGGATTGTAGTTTGACTTCCAAATGCCAGCGTTTTCAAGCTCTTTAATTGCGTAATTACATTTATCTTCAAAGGTCATCATTGATTCATTTTTCCATGTAATAGTTACGACACTATCTTTTCTCAACTATTGATTTACAGTCACTCATTGAAGACGATTGTCTACTCCGCCGACTGACGTCCGTCAAAGCACAAAAATAATGCGCTTGATAAGCGTCTGCATCTATTGGCTCTAGACGAACCTCGGTTTTAATCGAGTTTGCGATAAAACAGGCTTCGTGTGCTTGGTGGTGCATTTTATTAATGTTTAGACTGAGATAATACGTTTATTTTACTAAGCACAAAAGCTTCATGGCAGTAGGTGTTGGTTTTGCAGTTTGACTTCAATTAATACTTAAAATCGATATAGTTATCGTAAATCGAGTCGGCACGCTGATTGCAACTAGTCCAATCACGTAATATTGGTTGGTTTATCTTTGAATCTCATACCCGTTTAATCGTTCCGCGCCCCAGCAAATCTTGAATAACTGTTTAGTTTCGGGTAATCATGTCCCCATGCGTAGCTGGCCCTTGTTTTTGACGAGGGACATCATGCATGATCTGATTAACCAACTTAACTCACGTCGACCAGCATGAGCAAAATCCATCCACAGGCTCGAACAACGCCACGCGTTCGGGCTGAAATTCAAGCTTCGCCATTGTCCATTGATGCACTGGCCAAGCAATATAACCTCACCAAGGCGACGGCTCGGAAGTGGAAATCGCGTACCGATACGCAGGATCGCTCGCATTGCCCGCATACTTTGCACACAACGCTGACACCTGCACAGGAAATCATCGTCGTTGAACTGCGTCGACTGCTATTGCTGCCCTTAGATGACATGCTGGTCATTACCCGAGAATTCATCAATCCTGATGCTTCTCGAGCAGGCTTGTATCGCTGCTTCTCGCGCTATGGGGTGAACAAACTTAAAGATCTGATACCCGTCGATCAAGCCGAAGCGAAGCCCACTAAAACCTTTAAAAGCTACGATCCTGGCTATCTGCACGTCGATATCAAATACCTGCCGCAGATGCCGAATGAAACGCAGCGCAGCTATTTATTTGTCGGCATTGATCGAGCTACCCGCTGGGTTTACTTCACTATCTACCCCAACCAAACCGAAGAGAGTGCGGCGCACTTTCTGCAGGCGCTACATCGTGCTTGTCCAGTTAAAATCAAAACGATTTTGACTGATAATGGCAGCCAATTTACGGATCGTTTTACCTGTAAAGAGAAGGCACCCAGTGGACAGCATCGCTTTGATCGCGAGTGTAGTCGCTTGCAGATTGAACACCGCTTGATTCCGCCACGTCACCCTCAAACTAATGGGTGGTGGAGCGTTTTAATGGCCGTATCAGCGAGGTCGTTCAGCAAACGCGGTTTGCATCAGCAGAGGAGCTCAGGCAAACCTTGGAAAATTATCTCAAGCTCTACAACCATCACATTCCGCAAAAGGCGCTGGGTCACACAACGCCAATTGCAGCGTTAAAGCACTGGTACAAAATTAAACCTGAACTGTTCAATAGACGTGTTTATGAACACTCGAGACTGGACACCTATATACATGGTTGAAAAAATAATGAAAAAATCGGGCCGCATGCTAAATTATATATGTTCAGAAAAAAATATACATCTGCACAGGTATATATTTAACAATTAGGTTTAAATCAGGAGGTGTATGTGGAAGATAAAGTTCAACTAATTGAAGAAGTTTCAGTCTGGCGCACTAGAGATGTGAAATATCTTCGAGGTAAATACGAAAATATTATTAGATATATCCCATCTTTTGAATTGAGAGATTTTATTGGCGAAGAACCTGAAATAGCAAATCCATACTATAAAGCAGTTATGAGATTGCCTTTATCACCTATGGAAAAAGTAATTCCGGTTGGAATTGTGTCGAACACATATACACTAGCACCGCATTTGGAAGTTGCTCGTCTATGTGTAGAAACAATCAAAGATTTTGGTATTGATATTAATAGCTTGCAGTGTGAGCTTGGGTTGTCAACCTTGGGCGAGTGGATGAATTTCCGCATCTACTTTCCAGAGAGTTATGACTTTATTGCGACCGATAAAAATCCAATGCAATTGCGCTTGGAGTGCTTCAACTCTGTTGACGGCAGCAGTAGGTTAGTTTTATTGTTTGGTTGGTATAGGTTTATTTGTTCAAATGGCATGGTAATCGGAGAAACAATTTCAGAATTAAGTGATGTACATAATAAATATATGGACATTGGTAAGATTAAGGTAATTGTTACTAAGGCGATGGATCAGGTTAATAAAGACAAGAAAACAATGACGCAATGGCAAAAATTATCTGTAAGTGAAGACAATATTGCCAATTGGGTTGATTCAACGGTTGCTAATAAGTGGGGAAAGAAAGCAGCTTTTAGGGTTTTTCATATTTGTATGTCTGGGCACGATGCAAAATATGCTGATCCATTCGAGATGGAATGTCCATCTCAAAAGACAGCAATTAAATTGAATGCAGTGCTAGGTTCACCGCTAAAATCAATGAATTTATACGATGTTAGTCAGGCTTTGTCTTGGGTTGCAACTGGTAGAAATAATGCCGAAGAAAAAACACAATGGCAGGCAGAAATTCCTCAATTAATAGGTGAATATTCCAAAATGTCTGTTGCTCAATAGAGAAATTCTGAATCAGATCTGTCATTTTCATAAGACTATTACACTAATTTACTGGGCAAAATGCCTGTTGTGCAGGCCTCTTCTGACAATTTTGTGTCAGCAGAGGCCTGCACCAATCTCAACTAAGCTCAATTCTCGTGCGCACAAAAGATAGGATGGTTTCTTTGCAGAGTAACAGTGCCATATTTGTAAATAAGGAGATCCCAGGCAAATCTGAATATTGGAAACAGGCCAAATTAGCGAATCAAGCACACGTCAAGTACGACACAACTCTGTGCGCAAATTCAGACGTGGCGCTAAGAATGCGAAAAAAATTAGCTCATTAGGAATTTGAATAGCCAAGATACCTATACTCAAATTGGCCGTGCCTCATGAAAGTTGCCAGAATCTATCTGCGCGTCAGCACTGACGAGCAAGACCTGACCCGACAAGCCGAGATCGAACATAGCACTCGAGCGGCTGGTTTTTTACATTGCAGGGGTGTATCGTGAAAAAGCATCCGGCGCGCGTGCCGATCGACCCGAGCTATTACGACTGATTGCGGATCTGCAACCGAATGAAGTTGTCGTGGCTGAAAAAAATGGATCGAATTAGCCGCTTACCTTTGGCTGAGGCGGAACAATTGGTTGCATCGATCCGCGCTAAAGGAGCAAAGCTGGCCGTACCTGGTTTAGTCGATTTATCTGAGTTTGCCGCAGCGGCAGATGGCATGTTTAAGATTGTGTTGGAATCAGTACAAGAGTTATTGCTGAAGCTTGCTCTGCAAATGGCTCGGGATGATTATGAAACTCGTCGAGAACGCCAGCGCCAAGGGGTGCAATTAGCAAAGGTAGCTGGAAAATATACTGGTCGCCGATCAGATCTAGTAACACACCAACGTATCGTCGCATTGCGAACATCGGGGCAAACGATTAAACGCACTTCTGAGTTGGCCGGTTGTAGCGAAAGCCAGGTCAAACGCATCTGGGCACTTCATCAACTTCAAATATCACCATCAGGATCGACCCATGAATAAAGCAGAATTGATAACCGCACTTCAAAATCACTCAGGCCTAGCCAATAAAAAAGATATTGAAGCGGTGCTTGAAGGTTTGTCTGCCGTAATTACTGAAACGCTGAAAGCGGGTGATGACGTGACCTTGATTGGGTTGGGAAAATTTTCTGTCCAAGCGAAGCCTGAGCGCCAAGGTCGTAATCCAAAGACTGGCGAGGCGTTGACGATCGCAGCTTCGAATTCCGCGAAATTCACGGTAGCCAAAGCGCTTAAAGATGCATTGAATTGAAAATGCTTATTGGGTCGGTTCCGTTTAAGTGATTTTTCGGTGCTAGTTCCGTATGTGAAAGTAAGATGTGAAAAACAGGCCAGAGTAGGCCTGTTTTTGTTGGTTCCGTTAAGGCACACCTTATTGAAACTAACGATTTAATGCAGTTGCTTGTCTAAAAACTGGAAAACTCACTCAGCCATAAAATTGCTTAGTCTGAACTGCATTATTGAGACGCAGCCAAAGTACGACTACGTGTAAAGGACTTGAGAGAGCAATTTGGAAGTCTCCAATTTCAATGAGCGACACTGAGGACTTTCTGTAATCATGTGTTGGCTAATAAGTTGTCTCCACACCCAAAACCTTACGTAGAACTTTTACCACATCCTAACTGAAGGTCTACTATGTATTAATTACCCAATTCAATTAATTTAAAAATTATTCAAAAGCAAACACTAGGATTTAACTGTTTTGTATAACTGCCAAAACATTCATTCCTGGCCATTGAACTTAAGGGCGCTGTAGCATGGCAATGAAAGAATCCAGAACTGCAAGTCAAATTTTCAAAAAAGGATTCATGGAGCCCTATCTTCGCTCCCATGATAAGCCTTTTATTAAACTTTTAAATTGGTATACAGGTTTCGGTAAAACTTATACTGCAGCGGTTTTTGCTATTGACCTATACGTAAATTGCGATGTTATCCCCGTATTCATTGCTCCACTGCAATCACTCATCACCGGCTTTTCAAATGACGTTCAGGCTCATAACAACAATCGCGAATATGCCGACGACATTGAGAGCGCAATTTTAAAACGTGGCGCAGCTGTTCCTGTTTATCGCCTATATTCTGTCGATTACCATTTGAATGACAGAACTTTTTTTGAGGCCGCATTAGCCCTTGTTAACTGGTTAGAAACCAAACCAGAAATTACCTCACAAATGGAGCGTGGTGAAAAACAAACTGCCACAAACAAAGGGGTGATAGCTAGACTTACAGAATTACGAAGTAAATGCAAAATTTGCAGTACATCGCAGTTTTTATCGATGCCCCCCTCAGACGATACCTATGAAGATACCAAAGCTGCATATATCTTAAGGCAGCAAGCAGAGCACGTACAATTGCGGACGGCGTAACATGCAAACTGATTGCGTTAGATGTTAGTACACGCGCGGCAAACAACCCAAATGACCGTCACATGAGGGTCTCACAAGTAGCAGAGATGGTTCGTCGCCTACATCCTTTACAGGCGTTCCTTGACTCCCCTGGTATTGTCGTTTGCACAGCATCCAAAGCACAAGTAGCACACAAAGTATTCGACTTCGATGACACCAAGGGGACTTTTCGTTGGCAGAGTTTTGAGAACTTACCACTTTTTTTGGAGGAACTAAACCGAGACGATAGTCAACTAGGTCGCCGCGTCTCTCGTCGACCAGACTCCGCTCGTGTAGTTACGTTTGTAGATGAGGAAGAAGACTCATACTGGTATCTATTCGACCAACGAAAATCTATCGTTAATTCTGAAGGTCGCAATGACCTTAATATAGTAATTACCGAATTTTTTACTCTATTTGACCTTAAATGGCCCCTTGCTTTTGAGGGTAGAGATGGCCAAGGCATATCACTGGCAAAAAAAGTTTACGAACACTTAGAGGAATTTGCCCAAGTTAGTGAAGGGGTCTATCGCGACATTGCTGTTGCACAAAAAAATGGCCCTAAATACGTACCCAACGAACGTCGTATTGCAATTTTTCGAAAAGCCTTAGCGGATAATTTCCCCAAAACGGAAGCCAAGCTAAGCGACGCAGAACTGCTCAAAATACTGCAAGAGCTACTCGATAAGAACGATGTTCAAAATAAATTTAAGAGATTCCAACAAAAAGCACGTGTATTGGCGCTACTGCGTGGATATATAGCTAAGATTACCCCCCAAAACATGAGTAGTTATGAAAAATTTCGTGAGCTGCGTGACCTAGTTTTCGACAAGAAATTTTTCACAATGAATAGGTCAACATACGGGGAAGTACTCGACCAGCCTGGGCAAACATTTTTCAATGAGTCTGCAAGTGTTATTGATACTGAATTTTTAAGTCAGATAGAGCTGCGACGAGATACAGCAGACCAAACAATTCGACTCATATACCATGAGAATGAAACTCCGCAAGGCGTATACACATTATTGTATTACTTAGAACTGGTGCTTTTCATTGCTCGCGTTCTGGCTGTTCGCGGAGGTGATAACGAAGCTGAATTCACTAAATTTGAAATTGAACGATATTCAAATCTTTATAATTTTCGGAATGATATACGCCGTTTGTTTAAAGACTCAATTACTACTGAAGGCATACATCAGGATACGAGTAGTGACGAGCTTCTAGCGGATGATTTCTTCTTCAACAAAACAAAGAGTGTCGTGACGCTTGAGGAGAGTCGTCGTCAAGCAGACGAATACAATCTGCCAGCTGACGTTAGTTTGACCTTAACAATTACAACACTACGTGCAACACCAGAAGAGGATATTGTTCGGGCACTCGGCCGCACCAATGGTGTGTATTTAATGAGTGCAACAGGTGGACTTTCCAGCGCATCTTCAGGGGCCTTCAATACAAAGCAATTACGACGAATTATTCTGGAAAAAAACGGATTTTTTGACGACATGTCTGAAGAAGAATTGAACATCGTCGCAGAAGAAGCACTTAAATTAGTAGGTAATCGAGAACGCCAAGTAACAATACTAAATGATGGAGCCCCTGCAACTGGGTTCGGTGTCTCTTCGGGGTACCGTGGATTAATTGCAGCATTCAAATCAGCGAGTCCAAAAAAAGGTGACTCTGGTTACTCCTTACTAAACCAACATAAGCTCAATGAAATAGAAGGTTTAGTCGCAAGTTTAGACCGCCTTCTTTCCAGCTCAATCCGCTCAGGTCTTGTTCTTTGCCAAACGGTTAGTCATATTCAAAAATGCCTCATTCAATTAAGCAATCAGAACGTTAATTGGATTCAACAGAAGACTCCAAATCACTTCGTAATAAAGACTAACTACTTGCCTGCATATCGGAACATGGGTAACACCGACGATATCACTCTAATACTACTATATAACGCACAGAGTTTCCCGAAAAAAAGACACTACGAAAACTGGAGCCTTAAGTGAGGTCGACGATGAAGGTCAATTCAATCAAGAACTAATAGATGCTCTTGAAATAGCAGACAAAAAAGTTCTCCTATGGACGGCATACGCCTCAGCGTCTCGTGGGGTCAATTTTATAACAACTGAAAATGGTAACGAACGTGACTTTCAACTATTTTGCTTGCTAAATGACCCATTTCACACCCGTCATACGCGGCCAAGCAGTCGAGGGTTCTCAATGGAAATGTTTCAAAGTTTCGCTCAGGTAGTTCGAGACGAAAATGATGACTGGGCGACAATGTCAAAAGGAGATTTACTTTTTCAGTACTCACGAAATCGTTGGAAGCGACTACGTAAAGAGCATTTCATAGACATTACCCGAACCATTTTCCAGGCACTAGGACGTGGCGAACGACGCTCCAAAGAGAAAATGCCTCAGCAGTTAATTTTTGTCAGTTCTGAGGCTGCGCGAACAGTTAATTTAGGCTTAAAACACGTCGGAGAACTCCGACGGAGAGCATCCCCTGCACAACGTGCAGTTTTACTAGCTCTTGAAAAACATAATCAAGAAACTGCAATATTTTTAACAAGTGAAGAACGCAAGCAGCACGAAGCTAAAAGCTTGAAGCTCGCAATAAGATTTAGAAACTATACTAGTGACCTACCTAAACGGTTCCGGTCTGAATCTGTAGCGCGAAGTACATGGTCGAAATTATTCGACCGTACAATGTTCACAGTTCCCGAAACATATTTGTCAAAATTACGAGTTGCGGGAGTCGACCCAGCATTCTTAGATGCATGCTACTTCGATATTCCTCTAGCTGCGGAGGCATACACAAAAGATGTGAGCATGGCTGGAGTGACTGAGGCGATAATTACCGATGCATGCGATGGTTCAGACATCTTTAATTGGGTTGCAAACTTAGTTCCATCAGGGCTTAGCGCCGAACTATCATCAAATACTAAATCACTACTAAAAAAAGTAGATGGATTTGAAATTAACACCCCAGTAGGCAAGCGAAAACTGCTTCCACAACCCTGGTTTGTTGTGGAAATTATGAAAGGGTATATAGCCGAACTTGAATTTGAAGAATACGTGAGAAGACAGTTTGGTATATCACCAGACCAACTGTCGCTTGACACAAGCGCTATCAAATACATTAATTTGTCTGTTCACCATAAAAGTGCGGAACTCTATCAGCTCTACGATTATTACCTTGAAGTCGGTGATGAGCTGGTTATTGCTATTGATATAAAAAACTGGGCACGAAGCACTGACCGATTGAAAAAGGACGAGTTAAAAGCAGAGGCCGACACTAAACACGTGCGAATTCAAAATATTCTACCAAATAAGATTATTCACGCGGTATACATCAACCTATATGGGGCTCATAAATTAAAAATAACACAGCCTTCCCGGGGCAGCATTCGCTTTGTTTCACTATATGTAACAAATACTATAGGTATGGCTACTTGGGCTGTTAACGAGAATATTGCCGAGATTTTGCTCGGAAAATAAAGACTAGGAAACGTCTATGTCAATTCGAAGTCTGAGTGAAACAGCAGCAGTAGCAAAATTGAATTCTTTAGAATTTGTGACTTCAATAGAAGAAGTTGCGCAAAAGCTAGCTGAATGGCAATCCCAAAATGCCAGCCTACTGGTTCCCATCAGCATACCGTTTCCAACAGAAACGCATATCCTAGACTCTTGTGAACAACCTACAAAATTATTTGAGGCTCGTGCTAAATGGGCTCGAATTGAAATTGCAAAAAGACTTGAGATAGATGTAGAGGCTTCGAATAAGCTTTCATTTACCATGACAAACAAAGAAGTTTGGTTCCTTGGTCCGCGACCTAAACTTGATAAAGTCTCAATGTTTGCTGCAGTTCAGTCTACTCCATCTAAATTTATTGAATTGATGCTTAAAAAAGAGTTAATTGAAGCTGCGGCATTTGACCCTCAACAGACATTTGTAATCGGAGGCTTTGGACCGAGCATTTACCTTGGTAGCACCAGTCAAGCAGAGCAAAGGCGTCTTCATTTAGCGGAAGCCGAATTCTTAATTAACTCCAAGTACAAAACATTAATTTGCAATATAACCACAAAAGTGTTCGTAAAAAAATCGAGGAGTACAGACTCTCCATCTTCAGCATCTCTCTTCTTGTTGACGCTGGTGAAGGCTATATGATGTCCGTCACACGGCTTGTCCCTAGCGATTTTTTTTGAACTTGATGCTCGAAAATACCCAATGTTAGGCATTAGCTTAGACACGATAAAAATTCGTCAAACACGCTTCTATTATATAAACGTACTTTTTGAATTTGCGCAGGCTCTGTTTTCCAAAGCAGGTGTCCTCACTAAACAAAATACATTTGTTGCCAGTCACTGTGTAGATAATGGTTACATACAACTGGAATCTTTAGCTAATTTAGAAAGACCATTAATAGTTATTAATACCACAACCGAGAAAATCGATGATGAGACACTTAAACCACTTCGTCGATTCAAAGAATTTTTTCCTAATGGGTTTCATGTCTCAGGCAACAAGAAATCCCACTTTAAACCGATTGTTGTAAATGCACTAGATAGCACATTCAACGAATTAAATTTAGAAATGAATTATCTTTTTCTCAATGGACATGGGGAAAAAGAATATGGAACAGTTAGCATTGCTAAAAAATCTGCGACTCCAGAATTCAAGTCTACAAAAAACAAGTCTTGCCTATGATGCGCTAGCACGAGGTGATTCAATAGCAGATAAATATACTGAAATTAAATACAGCTATTTGATGGCTAAAAACACAGTATCTATATCAATTCAAGGATTAGATTATGCCCCTAGTGATTTAGCGTCACTACAACCTGGAAAAGATAATAGTGATAGTCGGCAGCTACAAGAAGCAGTCAAACGATGTTTAGTTGAAATTTCCTTGAAGGAGTGCTTACTTGGGTTAAAAACGATTACACCATCTCACCCATTACCTGCTGAATTGAAAACACTAGAGGTGGCACTAATTGCAACGCGACAAATACGAAGAAATGGCAAGCCTCCTAAGCAACTTATTTCAGTCGTCGACGCATATATAACATCAGAAGGCATTTCAGTCACGAAGGTACGTAGGTCCCCTTGGGCTGAAGATAATGTTGCTGCAATAGACTTTCTTTTGGACTTCCCATTCCTTCAGCCAGTAGGGAAAAAACTGATTTCAGACAAGCAATTTTGGATTGTGGATAAACACACACAAAAACGCCTTACTGTTTGGGCAGGAGCATTTGTGCCACGAATTATACTTAACAATAATTACTCCAGCGTCGAAGATGCACTAGGCGCTCAAGAGCCATACCTAGCTAATCTACGAAAATCAGGTAAAAAAGGAAAATATTACTCAAAAGGGAAAGACTTTAATCTTCTTCCATATTACATGTCGATGTACTTAAGCGAACACCAAAGGACTCGTGAACTAACAGGAACACGAATCCCGTTACAAGACTGTGGGGAATTCTTAAGAGTATTTATACCACCAGCGGGTGGTATAAACGGACCCGGAGATTCACTTTCAGGTATGCGCGATGTCATGCTGTATGAAGAAGGAGGCAAAAGCGTTAATTCAAGGCTACTAGAGCAACCCCTTGTATTATTGTATTTACACACTATGACAAACGGCATTCTTGTTGGCGGAGATAACTCAAAGATGAGCATTTTGGAGAAACTAGCAAAACTAGCATTGGAAAACTAACAACATTGGATAACTTAGTATCCCTATCAGTTACGGACATTGAATTTCAGTTCATAAGTCGAGTAAGATTTTACACCTCATCTATATATTGCCAGTTAGACCGATAGGAACTAGGCCCACTTCAAGCGCCACCATACTCAGTCATTACAAAGCAACCAAAGTGTGGGTTCAAATGTGGGGCCAGAATCCAACAAAAACAAAAAAAACCCTGATAAATCAGGGTTTTTTAGCTTTAATTAATGGCGGAGAGAGGGGCTGCCAGTATAGTCATTCATAGCAGACCAAGTCAGTTCAAATCCTATTGATTACAAAGGGTTATTGCAACACACCCCACCCAGAAGCAATCACAATAGTTCATACTATGCTAGTATTTATGCATCATAAGATGCACCATAGAGAATTGCGATATGCCCAAGAAAGCAATAGAACTAAAAGACCACGAAGTTAAAAAACTTAAGGCAAATGGGCGGTTTGCCGTGGGCGGTGTAGACGGCCTGTATTTGCAAGTCACCAATGGTTATAGGTCTTGGGTTCTGTGCGTCGCAATTGGTCACCGCACTAACCAAAAAGGAATTACCGTCGTTAAGCGCACGGCCATAGGCTTAGGTGCTTACCCTGAAATTAGTTTAAAGAAGGCGCGGATTGATGCCTTGGATTACCGTCAACAAATCAAACAAGGCATAGACCCGCTAGAAGAGAAGCGAAAAGCTAAGCAACAAGAAGCTCAATCAAAAGCCAAACAAAAAACATTCAAAGATTGTGCCACGATTTATTTGGCTAACAAAGAAGCCGAATTTGAAAACACACAAAGCATTTTGCACAATGGCACTCAACACTTGCTACGTATGTTTATCCAATTATGGGGAATATGCCAGTCTCTGAAATTACATCAGCAACTGTTATGGAAATTATGCAGCAAGTTGTATCTACAAAAGAAGGTGCAACAACTTTTTGGTTAGGAAAAAACGAAACCGCCAGCCGCGTTCGTGGACGTATTGAAGTCATTTTGGATTTTGCAAAGTTTTCCAAATTTTGCGAAGGCGACAACCCCGCAAGCTGGAAAGGCAATTTAGCTATGGCACTCCCAAAACCAAGCAAAGTGCATACAGTAGAACACCATCCAGCTCTGCCCCTCTCAGAACTAGGTCCATTTCTTCATGAATTACGGCAACGACCTGGAACATCAGCCAGGCTACTTGAATTTATCATTCTCACAGCAGCACGGTCAGGCGAGGCACGCGGAGCGTTGTGGTCTGAAATTGACCTAGAGAAGAAAACTTGGGTAGTGCCAGCCAAGCGCATGAAGAATAATAAAATCCACACAGTTCCTTTGAACGAGGCACTGATTGGCATTTTGAACTCAATGCCACGCATCGATGGAAACCCACTTATTTTCCCTGCGCCCAGGGGAAAAGTCGCGTCAGATAGTATTTTTAAAGCATTGTTTCTACGAATGAAACGCAGCGACTTCACCACGCATGGATTTAGGTCCACGTTTAAGGACTGGGCACGAACATGTACAGGTAATAAATATGCCGATGAAGTCACTGAATTGGCGTTATCACACGTAGATAGTGATGCCACACGAGCCGCGTATGCACGTAACGAGCTACTAGAGTACCGTAGAGAATTGATGGATGAATGGACTGAATTTTGCGCATAAAGTTAAACAAGCAGTTCTGAACGTATCATCTGCAACCGTGCTTCGCCACAAACAGGCGATAACCGACCGAGGTATAGCATTGAACAAACATTCTTATGACTCGGAACGCCTACTTGCGATTGCCGCAGCAAAAGTACACCAGCAAGAAGCCGACAAACTACACCGAGGCATCACGGATGGGGTTGAAGGGCTATACGCACAAATTGCAAAAATCATTTGCGCCATTGAAAAAAAGGGCGACATTGACACCTACACAGCCCAAATTATTTCAAACGCTAAATTACTAAGCCTATCTACTAAATCACACAAAACTACCGCCAATTGACTGCGAGTGAGATTTCACATGAAATCAATACAGCGGCAACCTGCCTCGCTAGTGTGCTTATACTCACGCGAATCAATACTCAGACCGAAACAAAGGTAAAAACAAAAATCATTAAAAAGGCACGGTCTGAGCAGGGAAAAAACTTAGTCGACGTAAGACATGACCAAGCTGGTGGCACGCGTGAAATACGGCAAAAGATTAAGGCCGCATGGCTAACTGGCGAATATGTTAGACGGTCCGAATGTGCACGTAAACTGGCTAAAATTCACCCGCTTGCCGAGGGAACCATCCGCAATCAGCTGAGTAAATACGATAATCCCGACCCTTGGCCAGCTAGAATGAAGGCAACTAAATAAACACAGTCAAGAATGCAGCAAAAGTTGCACGCTACTCCGTAGCGTGCTTTTTTTTGCTTAAAAGGGTGCGTAGATTGGGTTCTGCGATATTCATTCATTTACACGCAGGAGCATTCAAAACCATGCAAGCCCAACGTACTAATAATTCTCAAATGCTGCGTTACCCAGCAATTCTTAAATCCAATGGTTTTTCGCACAGCACACTACAGCGCAAAATTGCGCAAGGTGAGTTCACCCGCCCCATTGAAATCAGTGAGCGTGCAGTTGGTATTCCAGAATGGGAGGTAGCGGCAATCAATGCGGCACGTATCTCAGGGCAATCCACTGCGGAAATCAAAAACCTGGTAAAGAATTTGATGGCCGCTCGCGCATGGGCTAAATATTTTTTTAGAGTGGCCTACGCACCAGATTGTTGATTTTTCGGCGGCGATTGTGGGTAAAAGTGAAGCTGAAATAAAGTCACTTATTCATGAATTTGAAAAACGCTCAAAGTAAATCCAGCACCAAACCAACTTGAATTAACTGCAAATGTAAAAAGGGCTTGCGCGATGCTAGCCCTTTTTTTATTACATCGGCGACAACTGCAAGCAATCCCCGTAATCACGATACAAGCCCATCACGCAGCGTTGCAAGCCGACATCGCCCGACAACTCGGCCAGCGCCATCAGCGTCATATTTGCCAAGTTATTCGACTGCTTAATTACGGTAGCAAGAAAATAAATTGGAAACCCCTCAGCATTGCGCCGCACTGCATGAATACCACTATATGCACATAAGAATTCAACGGTCGCCAAGAGTAATCTTTAAATTCATTCAAATGCCGGAACAAGCCACGTGGGCCTTTGGCATCAATGTCTTTGAGCATATCGGCAATAGATGCCTGTGCGTTACTTGCCTTTTGCGCGGACTCGTTGGTTAAAGGTGCAATCAGCTTGGCAACACCCAAGTCACTCGCCGCGTACTGCAACCACAAAGCCCGAACCAGCGCCTCATACTGCAAACGTAACATTGCAACACCCGAAGTTGGCCGCCCAGCTGCCAGCATCTCACGCAAAGCACCACCATGCTCGAAGGCCAAACTACATAAACCAATAACCAACTGACTACGGTCATCATCACGAAATTTGCATGATTCCAAGTGTGAAAAAATGACGTTTTCAAACTCAATAGAACGTTGGAGTAACACCTCTAAATCACGAACCAATTTGCAACCCTTTTTGAAGCTAAATCATTTTATGCAAAATCACTCTTCGGGTAATGCCACAGTCCAAATTCGCTTCAATGGCAGTTCAGCCTTAATTTCGTCGGGAGAGTTTTTCGTAGCTGGCAAACAATTGCTCAAGCAACTCTTTGCGGCTCCATAGGCGCAATCGGAAAAAGCTACTCGCCAATTCTTTTTGCACGTTCTGCTTAAAACCACTCCACGAAACAAACAGCCCTTCACTGGCGTTGAACTTGGTCATCGCACCCAGTAATTTATCAACTGTCGGGCGGTCGATTGGACCAGATTCGGATTTCACTTCTACGCAAATACGTTGCTGACCAAACCCCATCGCGCCATTACCAGCCAAAATATCCGCGCCACCATCAGCACCTTCTGGGCTACGCCAGGTGGTATAGCCTTGCGCTTGCAGAATCGCCTCAACTAAGCGGGTTAGATGATGGCCTTTGAATTTTGCTTCAATCAAACTCGCAATTTGGTCTTGCGCCAATTCTTCCAAATCAGTCGATGCCACGTTAGCATCCATATCGTTTGCGACCACAGAACTCGACTTGATACTACCCACCACAGCCGCAGCTGTTTCTGCAGCCCAGCCCTTTTCAAACATCACCTTCAACCTTGCTTCAGCGTTATTTCGCTGAATTCGGCAAATGGTCATAAATGCGCCAAAGCTATACAACAAATCTTGACTGAAATGCGAACGTGGAATTGCTTCGCCAATCCACTTCAACGTACGAGAATGAAAGTAAGGGTCTGGGCCGGATTTGTGAAATTGGTAATCACCCGTGATTTCACCGATGTAAACCACAGCCTGTGTTTTTAGTGGCAACACAACCCAATCACCTTTTTGCATCACTTGCCCAAAAGGCCAAACTTGGCTCGACCAATTTTGCACCGCCTTCGATTTCTCACTCGGGTAGCGCGTGGCCATTTCGGCTATCAACGCCTCACGATTCGGCAACGCCTGCAAATCAACGTTGAGCCCATCCCAAGTCACATACAATCGATTTTCTTGTAGAAATTTTTGCTCATACTCGCCATGAGAGCCTGCACGAACTAGCCACACCGTCATTAAAAACTCCGCCTATTCATTTCATAATTTTAGCAGCAAGAAGGAAGCCCCCCGCAAAAACAAAAGAACTAGTCTAAACTCAAAATATCTTTAACTTCAGGCAAATCTCTGTGTGCTCGCAAATAAACAATAGCGGAACGTGATAATTTCTCAGTATCTCTCACCATTCGCCGCAATTTTGTTTTTGCCTCATCGACTCCATCATTGCATCTAATCTTTTTTACCTGCTTCTCCACTTCAATCCGTATGCCATTTCGCTCACGAACTATACGAGCCTCATGCAAGTGGAATATACCTATTGAATTATTAACCTTTGTTTTTTGCGCCTCGCTCGCTTCTGGGCTAGGAATAGGACACCCATCGTTATCAAACCATAGCAACTTTTCATCATCACAATTAAATGGGTCGAGTAGATTTGGGCGCTCATTTCGCAGCTTTTCATGGTCATTCGGTGTAAACGCCCGCTCTTCATTATTTGCCAAAGGAAAATGGCATGCTTTCCCTCCTTGAGTCTCATCAAAAACTCTACGACTATTGCAGAACGTACATGCACAGCGATAATTTTCCCAATCAAATGCCAGCCACCAATAACCATCGTGTTGCTGTTCATGCTCAACCCTATTTTTTGGCCTAAAGTGGTCAACAGGCATATCTGAACGAATCTCTTCAGCTTCGCAATACCAGCATTTTTTCTTGAGCTTATCTGGCAACAAATTGAAAAAGTCGCGCCAAATAATAGATGAACTAGCTTTTTTCAGAATAGCTTTTCTTACCTCTTGGTCAGGGGCAGCAATTAAACCATCCTTTGCCTGCTGCGCTATATCCCGCCAAGCCTGCGTCAAACACTCTTCAATATCATCCTTACAAATCCAACGCATTAGTTATTCATCTCCAACATGGAATGATATTTTTCACGCAAAAATTCAAGATAATCAGAATCATCAGTCTGGAGAGAAAAACCTAACCCATTAAGCTCCGCATTAATTCGACCAAGATATCCCTCGTCGTCCTCTGGCAAACGGCCCTCTTCACGAACAAACTTTTCTTTTGACAGGACTTCTTTTGACGCGAGAGTATTTCTAGCAATAAGCTTTTGATTAGTATCATCATCAAGCGTCGCTTGCAAACCAAACATTTCGCTGCGCAAAATTAGATTAATACCCATTCCCCGTGGGTTTTCATCGGGCATTGTTGCGTGAACTTGAAAATCATCGTCCCTCTTCATTACTTGCACTTGCTGTTTTTTGAGTTCTGCAATTGCCAAAGGGTGGTGCGTAACCATCAATAAATGACTTGTTTCATGATTAGGTACAAAGTCACGCAGAAACTTCAGGTATTTAACCGCCCAAGACGGATTTAGGTGCGTATCAGGCTCATCAAGTAAAAACAAAGAATCTTTTCCACCCGTAAATTTGAGCAAGCCCAATACGGTAAGCAATTGCTGCTCACCTTCGCTGAGTTCCCTAAAAGTAAGCGGGTCTTCGCTACTGGAAACTTTTACTCGAATAGTGACCTCAGAAATGATTTCGGAAAGTAGCGTGCTTTCGAGCATTTTGAAAAATTCGTCAGGTCTTATATTTTTTGCAAAATCGTGAAGAGCATTTACATCCGGCAAAAATAAATGAAAAAACTCGTTGCGTATGTTGCTACCAGTTAGTGATGTGTCCTCTGGACGAGTCACTTTCACGGGAGATAAGCTGTATTTGATTAAATCTTCCAGAAATCGACGTACAACGCCTTCTGCCCCCCAAAACAGCTCGCCTTTCTTTTTTGCCCAACCAGGCTTACGCATGACGAAGTGAATGCTATCCAAGCCTTCGATACCCAAATGCTCGCGCAGAAAAGCTCTCTCGGCACTATCATAATCACTTAAAAAAAACGCCAACAAAACAAATTGGCTATGCTGAGGCTTAGCATAAAATAAAGGGCGAATATCACCTTTTAAGTCCAAGTCTTTTGATTTCAGCAACCGGCGATAGAAATCAGTTCGGTGTTTTTTGAAATATTTCTCTAATCGGTCACTTGGGCCGGAATAATAAGCAAAAACGTATTTCGGTAAATAAGGTGCATTACCTTCTTTATCGCGCATCACCTTAGCAACAGGAACGGATGTCACAGCTAATGTTTCGCCAAATAAATCTGATGATTGCGCCCCTAAATCCAATAGGTTTCGAATACTAATTTCATACTGCTTTGCCAAACCACCTCGACAAGGGTCAGCATCTATCGTTATCTCTATCCAATTATCGCTTGGCTGATTTGGCTTGTGCGGCTGCCCTAATTGATAAACTAATTCATAAGAAAATGGTGGTTCTTCGCCCAAATCCAGATTACGGAATATAGCGACTAATGCCTCAAGAACATTGGATTTTCCAGAGCCATTGCGGCCAACAATAACCGTCATCAGGTGATTCTCATCGAAATCAACCTTCACCTCTTCAAGGTTTTTAAATCGAGAGCGAATATAAAGCTTATCTACTTTCATGGTTATTCCTTAGCGAGGCAAGTTGGCATCAGCCAATGAAAACCAATCCTGACCATCATCGTCTCGTTTTTGAAGCACAATCGTTTTGTCGCTAATTAAGGCCTCGCGGATTGCCAGAAAAAAAAGCTCCAACACTTCAGTTCCGCTATTACTTGGGTAACCGGCAGCGGCCAATAGCTGTTGGCCACTTAGCGGCCCTCCTGCTTGCCTTAATGCGTCAACAACGCTGATAATTTGTTTGCTCATATTTGTACCCGACTTTTTTTTTACGGAAATACGCTTAGGTTTAGGCTGATTTTGTATCGCTATACGCTCCGCGTTTATTTTATTTAGTAGCTCCTGGACACTATTTTCCCCACTAATTAAATCAGGGTTTGCTTCACGCCACTTGGCCGTTAATTCACCTCTAAAAGCGGTAGCTAATAGCGACGGAGTTAAGCGGTCGCTAG
>NZ_WLYT01000002.1:0-50380 GCF_016881365.1 Deefgea sp. CFH1-16
CGTTGATAGCGGCTCTACACGCTCGTAATTGCCCTTCCACGCTTCGCGTGCAATTTCGTCCAGATGGTTTAATTGTTCTGCCATGATCTTTCCTTTAATTTGTGACTGATTGAGAAATACCCAAAACAGCGCGAATCTCACTAGCCTTTGTTAGTTGCCCTGCTTCGTGGCCTTTGGCATACGCTATATTTGCGAATTTCAACGCAGTATGGATTTGTTCATCTGTCCAGCTATCAGGGAAAGAACCAAGATAGCCACCGTCACATTCGTACAGTTTGGCGAATGGTGCAGTATGTCCAGCTTCACCGTTTGGCCGAACGATACCCAAGTCTTCGAGGTGACAAAATACAGGCGTTACATTCATCTTTCTTTCCTTTTTAATTGCTTTGCGCTACAGTGCATTGACTGCCGTACAGGCAGCTTAGAAATATGTGCAATTAGTCTTCACATTACTGCCGTACAGGCAGCGCGTTATCAGGGCCGCTAGAGATAGCGGCCTTTACTTTTTCTTATTGAGCAGTCCAAGCAGTTTTACAATCGAACAATTCAACGGCACGAACAAAAAGCGGTTTGCTGTCTGGCTCGCAAAAAGCGGCGTATTTTTCTTTATCCCAAACGAGTGCGCTCACGCCTCGAACCGGTGACGAGTTTGACTCAAGCACAAGCTTGATTTTACCGTCGCTGGTTTCATACGCCGATACGTTGACGTCGCGCCCCAAATTTTTATTATTACGCACGGCAGTTGTTGAAGCCTTGCCGACGATTTCGATGAATTTAGACATGGTTTTTACCTTTTTCAGTGCTGCCAAAATTGGCGCTGCTTGTCCAGCAGTCAACGTTGCCTGGTGAAGCCCCGAAGGGCTTAGGTTTTATTCTTCGTCGATTTCGTTTTCAGTTGCGATGATTTCAAGACCGTAATGCGCCTTCACTTCATCAACCGAATCACCAGTTTTTGCCGCTACTTTTGCCAGCAATTCGTTCAATTCGGTTTCAACAGCGTCACGCGACAAGCTGTCGCCATTGCTTGCAGTTGTTGCATTGACTGCCTCAACAATCGCATCTGCATCAGCAGCGCGAGTACGTGGCATTGAGTGAGTAACGCTAAAAGTCGTAATGGCTGGCATTTTCTTTCCTTTTTATTCGCCACCAAAGAGTTCAGGGGCTAGTTTTTCTAATTTGGCGTAGGTGTTGTCCTGCTTTTTTCTCAGCGACTCAATTTTCTTTTTGGCGCTGGCGGTTAAATGCACATCACGACCAGAAGTCCACGCGGTAATTCCACCTTGGTAATTCCGATAATCACGCTCCATACGTTCGATTTCTTCGTCGATTTCTGAATATTGCGCATTGAGTTCTTTAATCTTTGCGTCTTTCATAGCGACAGCTTTTAAATCGAGAGTAAGTGACATGGTGTTTGCCGTGGGTTGTTTGATTTGATGAACTAAGTATGAACAATAGTTCAAACACAATCAAGCATTAGTTTGAACTATTGTTCAAACCACCGACGAACGGTAGACCGCGAACAGCGTCATCCCAGTGCGTATCACGCTCGGGATTGCTGGCGATTTTGCTAATCCACGTTTCAGATTTGCCCCAGCGCACGGCAAGGGCGCGGCCAGTCCAGCCTTTGCGTTTCATTTCAGCTTTGAATTCATCGGGGAGTAGTGCTTTTACTTCTAACATAAATTCTATACGCCCAACATTTGAACATGAGTTCAAACTATAGCACATCAATAAACGCTTGGCGCAATATCCGCTTGTCTGTGTCCACATAGCGCATCGAGCAGTCAATTGATGCGTGGCCGAGCAGCTGAGCGACCAGTTCCATATCGCCCGTTTTCGCGTGAATTTTGGTGCCAAAACTTCGCCGCCCACTGTGACTAGAGCCGCCCTTGATGCCTGCCTGCTTATAAAGTTTGGTGACATAGCTTTGTAGGCTGTCGGCAGCGAGATAGTCGCGCCGTTCACCGCTGTCCAGCGTGCGTCTCTTGGTGTTGAGTTCGTAGGGGTAGCCGTTGCGTTTGAGTATCACAGGCAGTTTAGGCCGCAAGCCTCGGTATTCTGTAGCGTCCAGCGTCATACCCTGACGTTTAGCAATACGAAAGGCAAGATAGCGCTCAAGCGCTGCGAGCAGCTTGGGTGAGGCAAAATAGATAGTGCGCTGGCGGCAACCTTTTGCGATCACGGCACGAACGGACACTTCGTTTCTGAGCTTGCCGCTTGGAAACATAATGTCTGCGATGGTTATTTGAGAAACTTCGGATATGCGAAGGCCGCAACAAAACCCCAGCAGCAATATGACTGCATCGCGCTCGGGGTGATGGCTGGTGGCTTCTGTAACGCGGAATAGGTGTTTGATCTGGCCTGCCGTTAAAACGGCGGCGCGGGTGATTTTAGGCATTCTCTCTCCGTTTAGGATGAATTAGCGTTCTATTCAGAGAGAGATTTGTGCAGCGTCTTTTTCAAGCTTAACACGGCTTGAAATATGGGTTCAAAGGAAAGTGCGGCAACTCAATATAAAATATATTGCTATGTGTGATAGCTATGATATATATTATAGCTAGCTATCATAGCTATTAAAGTTATCATTCAACGTGGGGTAGTAATGATGGAACAAAACCAAATACAGCGGCGCTGTATCCTGATTGGCAATGAAAAAGGTGGGGTCGGCAAATCGACCTTAACCCGCTCGCTCGCCGTAGCTTGCGCTTTGGCTGGGCATGACTTGGCCGTGGTAGATGCAGATAAACAAGGCTCGCTCACGCTTTGGCTAGACGAGCGCAAAGAGGCCGACCAGCAGCCTTATATTCCGGGCTATCGTCTCGCGGGGCGTTGCGGCACCGAAATCATTGCGTTGGGCAAAAAATATCAAACCTTGTTGGTTGATGTGGCCGGTCGCGATAGCGTTGAGCTGCGCGAGGCGGCGATTGTGGCTGACCTTTGGCTCATTCCTACTTCGGTTGATCCTGATGATGTGGATGCGCTCGCTACGGCATTGACGATCATTCGCAACACCGAGCTAGCCACTGGCAGTAAGCCCAATGCGCGACTACTGATTAATAAGTGCTCGACTAGCTTATTCGATCAAGACGCTAATAGCCTGATCGACGCACTGGATTCTGATGCGTGGCGCGAAGTCTATGAAGCGATGCCGCCCATGTTGAGCCGGATCAGTAATCGCAAAGCGTTTCCTAAATCACGCAGCGACGGGCAAGGCGTTATCGAATACGCCCAGCGCAAAGGCGCAAGCAAAAGCGATCAATCGGCAGCCGCCGAGATTATTGCGCTGTATGAAGAAATATTCGGCGAACCATTTAAAATTGCAGGAGCAACAGCATGAACCCAAAACCACCTCGACAACTGAGCCCAGAAGCGAAGCAAGCCGCATTGCAAGAGGCTGCGCCTATCAATACTGCGGAACTCAACGCCAAAGAAACCGGCGGCAAGCCGTGGCTACTGGCGGATAAGAAAACCAAATTCACCTACTTGGCGCGGCTTGATGGTGATATTAACGCCAAGCTGGAATTTATCCTTGAGCAAATGGGGCGCGGCGCGAGTAAAAATGCGCTGATTAACCAAGCGCTGGATGAGTTTGCTAACAAATGGCTACAACAGAATGGCTTTATTTCTTAATTTATATTGCTATGATAGCTATGATATATATAATAGCTATGTGGTATATCTAATCTTTAGGAGAAAAGCATGCGTAATCTATTTAAAGCCATACAAAAATATGCAGCAGTACGATATGTAGAAAGGCAGATGCGCGCTCATGTTGCAAAAGGTGGCTGGCTTTCTCCTCATTGGGAAAGGTATGTTTCTGGCCCATTTGTGAGTCTACAAGACCGCTACGGTATTGAAGTTTTAGATTTAGCATGGGAGCGATGTGTTCGCAGTGGAGTTATTGGCCAATCCGAGATCAATCTGAAAACGCTTGGAGATGTCCCATTTTGAATTAAATCAATTTAAAAAATCTTAGGAGAAGAACATGGAAAGCCCCTACGTTGAGGCATTAACACTGGTGAAACAACACAACGGCACTTCTGGCCAAACCGCATTGGCCAAGTGCATTTTGTCGCTTTACAACTCGCTCTATGCGTATTCAATGAGCGAGATTCTGGCGCCGCTGGATGAGCGCTATACGCGTGTGGTGCTGGCGATGGTCAATGACTACGCTAAGTTTGGTGAAACACCGGAATTGATTACGGCAGGGCAATGGGTGCGTGATGATTTTCCGCGCATGATGGAAATGGCCATCGTCACACAAGATGCCCGTAATCAATTACGCTCAAAATGGGAACGCGAGCGCGAAGAAGAAAACCGTCGTTTATATCCAGAGGAGTATTAAAAGTATGTGCAATTGTGCAAAAGAAATGATTGATGACTATATCAAACGGTTCACAGCCATAGACCCAATAGGAAAATATGCTGTTGAGGTCAAAGCAGATTACAACTGCGCTAATTTTTATGAGGATAAACCAGGAGAAGTAAAGTTTTGTCCTTTGAATGCCAATGTATTAATTAAATATCAATTTCCAGAAAACGGGGAGTTAGTTGATAAATCGAAAGATGTTGTATTTGAGGTCTACCCGAAATTTTGCCTCATTTGTGGAGAAAAGCTAGAAATTGAAGATGAAGACGAAGATTAATAAAAATTGCCCAAACCATCGTGGGGATGGAATGGGCGGTGTGAGCAGTTCGACAACTTAGGAGAAGCAAAATGTCACAAAGCCATTTTAATGCAAATCAGGCCGCAGCGCCTATCAAAATCCAGCGTAGCGACTGGCAGCGCTTGCCAGCTTGGTTTAAACGCCAAATTGATGGCGTACCTAGCGTGTTATCAGTCGGTGGTTTTGTACCGGTGCAAATTTTGTAAAGATCGATTACAACGCTGCTCATTATTGGGCGGCGTTGTACGCATTAGGCGACTGATTATTAAGTCAGCAACAATAGCGTTTACTGCCAAATAAACTAAGCACCGCCCATCGAGCATCAAGATGGTTAAATGGCCTGCCCATGAGCGGCACGAAGCCGCTCAAACGCTGTATGGCCCCCCGGATGGCTGTTTCAGGCCGCGCCCCAAAAAACCGCGCTCGCTGCCGGTTCAGTTCTCGCACTGCCTTTCCGCGCCTAAAAACTGGTTTTTCGTTGGGTAATGCATTGGGTTTTCGGGCAAAGCCCGCACTTAGCCCGTTGTTTACCACCTCGGGCTTGCCCGAGCGGTAATAGTGCGCCTTGGCGCTACTCATTGCTTCTGTTTTTATCTATGTTTTTAGTCGTCCGGTACGGGCGCACTTATATTAGGTTTTTTAAAACCTTATGTAATAAGGTAGGCAACTGGGCAAAAGTGTTCCTCACGCATAAATACAGGCTTTATTGGTCGATTTTTGGTGCTCCGCGCAGATTTTTTGCACTTGTTGGGCAGTCAACCGCGAGCAATTTGCGGCAAATTCAAACCCATGTTTTTTTGCAATGGTGACTATTTCTAGTATGTAGCTTTCTGTTAGCCTGGCTTTGGCAGGTGGTTGGTCAGCAGGAATCCCCTTGATGCCAATTGCATGTGTCGGGTTGCCTGGCGGTTGTTGGGTGTCGATAACACGCTCTTGCTTGGCTTTGCCGCGCAGCAGGTTCGATTCGGCAAGTCGGCGATAGGTATTGTGTAGGCTGGCGGCACGACGCGCCAAGCGGCTGGTAGCGCCATCTGTCGCTTGCTTGAGTGCGCCAAGCGCTGCGGTAGCTAATTGCTTACCTTTGCGCCACAGAAAGAGCATGGGGGCCAATTTATAGGTGTTATGCACCCGCATACCGTCTTTATCGTAGTGCATGTGAGTGGCAATCAATCCCATTGCTTCCAGATCGCGGATGTCATAGCGCAAAGCGCGCACTGATTTACCCAAAAGTGCCGCAATATAGTTTTGTGGCTTGTCGATTTCGCCGTTTTGGTGAAGATCAAGAAACACGCCAACGGTAACAACCAGTCGGCCTAGCGTTTGCGAGCGCAGTTTTTGTGGTGCTGAGCGATGATCTTCGATTCTGATCCGATCAAACATCAATTTTGCCGCTTCTTGAATGACAAACGACACATTCGAGTTGGGCATGATGTTGTTGCGTTTTTTGGGTTGCGCCTGCGGAGTGCGGTTAAATTTTGAGGGCGTGATGATACGAGCAGAGATTTGCTGCTGATTTTTTTTGGGGAATCATAGGGTTATCCGTAAAAAAAGCGTGAGTAGGCCCGGACTACCTGCTTGACAAGAAAAAATAAGCACCCTATGATTCAAGGCATTGTGTGGCCTTGAGTGTTTAGAGATTTCAGCATGGGGATGCTGGCTTACTTCTAAATAGTCTTTCGGTAGTCTAGGTTTCTTGAATTGCCCCGCCTTTTGGTGGGGCTTTTTCTATTTCAGCGGTTTAATGCTTCAAATTGCGCGGCTCCAAATCTTTAAATTTAACAAAGTATAGCTTAGCCAATAAAATGCCACAATGCACGATGCTGATATTACATTAATTTCCGCGAGTTGCCTTGCGTCATCATTTACTTTTTGTCAGACGCGACTCAAATCTGCTCAATGGTGAATATCACCGCAGCAATTATTGCTGGTGCTGCGCCTGATGCTTGAGTTTCCGAACAAATTCCGCATAGTCATCGTTTATTCGCTTTTTTGATGGGCAGTGGTGAGGGCTTGGATTACTTGGGTCATTGCAATTCCTTGTTTAAGCTAGCCTGTTTATTTAATTTGGTGAGTTATGCGGCCGGTTGTCGCGGGCTGAATTAGGCCATCGACTTGACGGCCAGTATGTTTGACATAATCTACTTCGACCCGAGCCGTGTTGATAATGACTTGGCCGATTTCACACACCACTTTGGCGCGCTCTAAATCCATCTTGCCGCTGCCGACATCTTCTAAGGCTTTGAATAGGTGCTCGCGCAAATCATTGATGTGTTTTTCATGGTTTTTTTTCTCTATGGTTGATTTTTCGGACTAGCGCAGCGCGTAGCTGGATGATTTCATTGACTTCTTTTGGGTATCTCGCATGGCGGGTATTGCGCTGCATTAGCTCGCTACGGGATAGGCACTCAAGGTTGTTGATGTCGATATTGCTTCGATCACCGTCAATAAAAATCAGTGAATAGCCTTTTGGTCGGGTGCGGTCATGCATGCGCCAAACTAATTCCTTGATGGTGACGTAGTCATGCCTGGTAATGCCGGTGTCAGAGATTTTTCGCTCTAACTCTCCATCATGGCGCTGGCGATTACTGCCAATCGGTTGCCAATTGCGGGGCTTTTGCCCTTTTTTAAATTGTGTTTCTTTGCCGCCAAGATCGAGCCCTTTTTGACCTTTATTCCACGGCTGATGCCCGGCACCAAAACGTGTTGCTGCGCCGACTTGGCCTTTTAACCTGCCGCTGATTGCATCTTGTTTAAACGCCTCGCTTTTGCCGATATTGAGCTGCGTGGCTTTGCTGTAAATCTGCTGTAGTGAGCAGCCAAAAACTTGGGCGCATTGCGCGGCAGTGCGATCAGGGTAGATGGCGCGTAGCTGAGCGACTTCGGCAGGGGACCATACTTTGCGGGGCTGGTTCACGCCTTTGCTTTTCATGTGTTGAGCCTCAGCGTCAGGTCGACGTTAAATGGGGCAGTTTTGAAAACAGCCCACCACATTGCGATCACCAGTGCGATCACAATTAGGCTTGACCAGCGCGATTTAAAGCCATAACCCATTGCGGAAGCAAAAAGAATCACGCCGCTGATGTAGGTGCTACCAATGGCGGCAAGGAGAAAAGCCACCCAACCGAGCTGAGTAAACAGGCACATGCTTCCCCTCCGTCGCTTTCAATTTCGCAGCCGAAACGTGCATAGCGGCACTTAACCAGTTGCGCGTCAACGCGAGCTTTGACTTCCTCGGTCTTGCGCTGGCATTCCTCATTCATATCTTCGTGCGGGTGGGCGCGGTGGCAACCGGCGGCGAGCTCCGCTGGTGCTGGCTTGGTGACTTCACGTGCTTTTTCGATCAGGCGACGGATTTCAATCGTCTGTTGTTCGCCGGCACAGAGCGTGCCGTGAAAGTGCGTTGTTTCTTGCCACCGATAGCTGAGTTGTACTGATGTATTCGATTTTTCAACCTTTGCATCATCATGCTCTAGCATCCAGTTCAGGCGCTCGGTGTCGTCTAAGCCTTGTTTTATTTCGGGGCTGAGGTCGTATACGTCTTGGGTTTTGTCGCAGCAGTGATCGATCAGCGCTTCGCAACCCATTAGCACGCGGCTAAATCCGCCTGAGTAGTTCAGATTGCCTAAAATCACTGCTAGATATCGGCGTAATTTCAGCGGGCAGTTTTCAAAGTGTTCTTCGAGTTCCCATTGGGTGAAGTCGTAACCGAGATTTTCAGCGGCGCGGTAGATGCGCCATAGGCGTTTGAAATCGTCTTTGGTCGCAATGGCAATATGTACGCCGCTCATTTGGCCACCTCGGCGAGTTCGGCTTGAAGGGCGGCTTGTTGTTGGTTTAGTTGGTCTACATGCGCTTTAATTTTGGCCGCTTGCTGCTGTTTTTTGGCGATGGTCAGCGTTTGTCCATGGGCCCCGCTAATTAAACCCATACGAACTAATTCATAAGGTAAAAACACTTCGTCAATTTGGCGCAAGGGTTCGGCGCGTAGGGTGCATGATTCACAATCGTCGTTAATGTCACCTTCAATAATGAAAAACGTGCCATCAATAAACACGAGTACCGCCGCTTCGTCGGAAAAGTAGGTGCTTTTGATGGTGCGGCCTTCGGCGGTTTTGACGTGCATCGCTTGTAAATAGTCTTTAATGCGCTGCGCGCTGGCTTCGGCTGGCGGTAGCGGGGCGATGGTAAAGCTCGATTCTAAAAAAATGCTGGCGCTGTCATTACGGCGCGCTACGCGGTCGATTTCGGCGCTGTATGTCTCGCCCAGCTCAACGACCACGGGCATGCCGATGGGTAGTTGGGCGATTTGTTCTAATAAATCCTCTCTAAGCATGGCATTGGCTCGCTATTTGGGTTTTGGTGTGGGTTTTATTTTGGTTCTCTAGCCACTGTGGGTAATCCGGGTGCAAGCTATTGGCAAATTCAATGGCGTTGCTGTGTTTTTTGCCGGTTGGCCGAATTAATCCTGGGCGGGTTAGGGCGCTGCGCTTAAAGCTTTCGCCGTTGCAATAGTCCGGTCGGCAAATTTTGTCGGCGGTGGCGCTGGTAAAGAGCAGCGGCAAGCGCTCAAGCACTGTAGCCAGTCGCTCGTCGGCGAGCTCGCGCAGTCTTTGAATACGGTACTGATCGCTATTGGGTTTCTTTTTGGTTTTTTTTTGCTGGTGCTGGCGCAGCGGCGAGCGTTTGGCCGTCAACAAAAAGGCGTTGGTCCATTTTGGCTTGGCTTTTTCCTGTGCAATCGCCTCCGCCTCAGCAGCGGCAGTGGCCACTTCATCGAGCTCTAGCGAGTAGCGGGTAATGATATAGCGCTGAGTTGAACTGGCCTCGACGCTGGCTTTTATTCCGGTAATCACCGCTATGAATTGCTCATACGTGATGTAGGGCTGGCCGATCTCGGGCATTTCACCAAAAGCCGCGATAATCCCTGACTGGCGATTAATGTCGATAACGCTTTGACGTGCGTGGTTATAAGACTCGACAAATTGATACCGGGTGCAGTGCTGAATGAGTCGTTTACTAAAGCCATTGAGTTGATCGAATGCTTTTTTTTGCCCGGTGCTTAAATCCAAAAAATCGAGCTTGCGATTAATCGCGTGTAGCGCCGAATCGTGCAGGGCTTTATTGGCGGCATCGCAGAGCTCGGGGCTGATTTGTTTGAAACTGGCAAGGTTTCGTGACAATTCAATAAAAAAAAGCAGGATATCTTGCGATATGTTCACATCCCGCTTGCCTTTAATGAACACGGTATGCACGTCACTGAGGTTATGAAAATGCTCAATCTCTTGTGCAACGAGGGGCGCGCTAGCAATGGCCTGCATTTTAGCTTGCTCATTGGCTTGCTCATTGCGCTGCTTGCTCTCGATCAATAAGCGGGCGTGCTTCGTCGGGTCGTACTTCTTTGCCCGCTTGGGTTTAGCCTTGCTCATTTTTCCCACACTTCTCGGTTACGTTGGCGCATGAAGTTACGATCTTCGATGGCGTTGCGTACTTGGCGTTGCGTATCGAGCTGCGGCTTCATCGCTTGTGCTAGCGCGATATCGGTTTTAACGCGTTGTTGGCTTATGGCTGGGTTTATCGGGTACATGAATAGCCTCTCCCAATGATGTTGGTGGATTTGCAGAGCGTGCAGGCGTTGGGCATCATATTGCCTTGGCCAAATTCGCGGCGGCAGGTGCGGCAGTAGTATTTAACTGGCTTGGTCATAACGCCCCCACGTTGGCGATGGCTTTACGGGCAACGGTGCTAATGGGGTGATCTGGCTTGGTATAGCGCTCAGTCCATTCAGCAATAGCTTCCAGCGCGGCCAACAGCTCGCCGCGCTGCTGAACCAATCGCGTTGTGCAGTTATGGTCACCACTATGACCATGCCGCCATGTATGCCCGCACGTTGGGCAAGTGTGTGAGACTGGATTACTCATGATTCGCGCTCTCCTAGATCGCCAGCTGTAATTTCACGCTCACGCGGATTGACGGCCGTAAAGAAATTAACGCTCACTTTTTTATCAAGCCAGTTACTAATTAGGGCATTAAGTTCTGCTTCTTCATCGTCGCTTAAATCAGGGAAGCCTTCTGCATGTTCGCCAGCGTCGTCATCGGCTGCGCTCGCCATGTTTTCGATCACGTCTTCAATATTGAAGTAATGGCTAGCGGGGTGTTGCACCAAGTCGTATTCGATGTATGGCGCACCGACATCTAGCTCGTGGATGGAAATTAGCTCTTGCAGTTCGCGCACACAATGGTCATCTCCTTCGCGTGAGTAGCAAAGGTCAGGCTTTTTCGTTTGTTCGCTCATTTCGCACCACCTTTTGGCGCCAATACAGTGCGCGAGCCGTTCGATTCCATTTGGCTCACGATGCCGTCAGTTTCCATTTGCTCGATCAAACGCGCTGCGCGGTTGTAGCCGATGCGGAATTGGCGCTGTACAGCTGAAATACTGGCGCGTTGGGTTTTGCGAACAAATTCAACGGCGTCTGCATAAAATGAATCGGCTTCATCCTGCATAGCCTTGTTCTCGGCCTTCTCTGTCACGGCAGCAGGTTCAAGTTCTCCGCCCAAAATCTCTAGCAGTGCCGGAATAAACAAGCGCAATTCGCCAATGAGTAGCGCCATTTGCGACTCGAATAGCGCGTCTTGCGTTTCGGCGTCCATGTCCTTGATTTCGTCTTTGAGTACATCGAGCATGGCCAGCGATTTAACTTCGAGCGCTTCGGTGAGCGTGAAGGTCAGGCGTTCGCCAAAGGCCATATCGAGGCGCGTCGCGATTTTACCGACGCCTAAATGCTGGCGTACTTCGTCGCAGTCCATCACTTGACGCTTGAAGCGGGCGATTGAGCCTTCATCCCCTGGTACTTTGAGTTCGGCACCTTGGCGAATTGAAAAATTGTCGGGGGCTTCGGTAGTGAGCCAGTCGGTCATGGCCATCGCCGGGCTGATTTCGGTATCAACCAAGCGCGTTGGCAAGCTACCGAGGGTTTCGCGCAAGGTTGAGAGTAGGTATTCGGCTTTGGCTGCGGATGCTGCGTCAACGATAACCAGCCCCCGCTCAAGATCGATCAGGGCGCGTTGCGTGCTGCTTTTGGTGAGCGCACGGGGAAGCAGCTCGTCGGTGATGCGCTCTTTGAGTCTTTTTTATTTCTTTGCGGCCGCATTTGCGCTTTTCTTCCGCTTCGATGTGTTGCACGCGTATATCTAGCTCGTCTTTAACGGCAGCGGCAGGGAGTATCTTGCTTTCGACCTTGAGTGCAATCAGTACCGCGTCTTGCCGCGTAAAGGCGAATTCCTCAAGCGCGTGCCGTGCTGGCGCTACCCAGCCGCAGCTTTCCATATCCATCGCGCCACACGCCACGAAGGGGCGCTGCAATAGTGCATCGTTCAGCGCTTGGGCGTTAATGGTGTGTTCCGCGCTCAGGCGGTAAAAAATGAGGTTTCTAAACCAAAGCATGATGAATCCTTATTGTGGCGCGCTGGTGCTGAGCTGATTAATTAAGCTGTAGACGCGAACCGTCTTTTTTTGGTCAGCGAGGTAGATTTTTTTGGCGCTGATGCGTTTTTGGTCGGCTAGCTCGCTGAGTGCGCCGGTCAGTCGTGATGGGGTAACGCGGGCGCGAAAGCCGAGGGTGACTAAATCGAGAGGGGCTGACGTGGTTTGGAGGATGCGTAAAATCGAAGCTTTGAAATGGTTGTGAATTTCTGCGCTGCGGTGGGCATGTTTTTGCGACAAAGGGGAGTCAAATCGGGGCATAAGCCGCTGTCCTCTGGTTAAAAAGGTTACGGCTTGCGCCGCCAAGCGAATATTTTTTCGCACTGGCGATATATTGCTATGGAAATAAAATAATTACAAGTATGCCAATATTAAAAGTCGCAAAAAGGGGTAACTTTATTGTTAAAGCTATTTTTAAATTGTGCAAATATTGGTTACAGTTCGGTTACATGTCAAATTTCGCTACAACTCTACCGAGAATACGAAACGGCAATGCCTTACCTGACTGCACTACACGATCTGGGAAGTGGGTTTTATTTGGGTTATCGCAAGCCACGCGCAAGCTTTCGTCTAGCTCTCGAAACAGTCGGCGCAAGGTCAGATTGCCATTGAGGTAAACACAATATAAATCGGCGTCTTTAATGCTTTTTTGTGCCGTATCAATCAGCACAATCGTTCCCTTGGGGCGATCTGGCGCTGCTGCAGCGTCTTCGACGGCATAAAGCAGAGTGGTGGTCGGACAAAAGTTAAAGTGGTCGGCCATCCATGGTGGGATGGTCATGCTGATATCTTTATTGGTTTGGTTTTCGCCATCGTCGCTAATGCCGACCAGGGAGTAAATCATTTGCCAAACATCGGTACCGTTGGCGGTTTCAACGCGCATGGTGGCGATGTCGGTGCGTTGCTCTGGGTCGCCAATGCCATATTGCAGCCATTCGGGCGTGGTATGTAGCACGCGAGCGATGTCAACCCAATAGGCGCTGCGGTAATCGGATTCGTCACTTTTCTCCATGGCTGACCATGTGCCTTGCGACAAACCGGCTGCGCCCGCAGCTTGCGTCTGCGTCAGTTTGAGTTGTTTTCTCCGTGCTCTAACGCGTTGCCCCGGGGTGTTCATTCGGTCGTTCTCCTTGCTGAAAAAATAGTGTTGTTTGTCGTTATATTATTGCTTAGCAAATAAAACGCAAGCAAAGCGCGGCTTGCGGGGTGTAAATATAAATTTATTTTGGCTTTAAAAAATATCGTTTGTGCTATATTTTGAGACATGAAAAAATCTTCTCCTGATGGCCCTTTGGCCGCATATATCAAATCCTATACCGACAATGGCGGCATTCAGGCTGAGCTAGCGACGGCATGGGGCGTTAATCAAGGAACGATCAGTCAGTATCAATCTGGCGGTCTGCCGGGGGTGGTGGTGGCGGTGCGTATTGAGCAAACCACCGGCGGCAAGGTGACGCGAAAGCAGATGTTCCCGACGTCGTGGCATTTGAAGTGGCCCGATTTACTTTAAACCCAGCATAAGCCGTTGCCTGTGCAGCGAATAGCAAAATATTTTGCACTTGAGAGCGAAGAAATGTCATTTGCCGATGAATTAAGACGCAGTCAATACACTGTAAAGCGTGAAGTAGCCGCCGCCGCGATAGAGAGTGACGTGGGTACGGTGACGAGAATTATGGAAGGCACTCGCTCGCTCAAGCTGGATCAAGTTGAGCCGTTTGCGGCGGCGTATGGCTGGCAGATTATTCCGGTGGGCTTTGCTGCGATTGATCCTGCTGAGCTCGCCGCGATTCGCGTTTTAGCCGAGGCGTGTGTATTGCATGCTGAAAAACTGCCTGTTACGCCTGAAATTCAGCAAGCGATGGCACGTATTGCGGCAGGTATGGCGCAAAAGATGCTGAAAACGGATTGTGATGATGCGTCTGATGAAGTGATTGCGGCGCTGCGGGTTTTAAATATGAGTCGTTTGCAGTCGTCATTAACGCCTGCGAATGCCAGCGAAGCGCTGGCCAAGAATAATCGCCGCTTACGTTGCAGTCGTCGTCGCAAGGGAAAAGCATGAGTGTTCGTCATCGGATTATGCGTCAAGCACTCTGCCAGCGCCGCCGCGTGCGGGTGCTGCAGGCGAGAAAAAAGGCATTGAGTCATGTTTAACCGTAAAAAATCAATGCATTTAGAAACGGGCGTGTTTCTCACTGATGTGGTGGGGTTTACGTTGGTGCAGCGCGCTGCGTATCACGCTTTGCTGATTGCGGCATGGGAAACCAAGGGTGTGCTGCCTAATGATACGGTTCAATTGGCGGCGACGTGCTGCAATATGCCGCTGCCTGAGTTTGAAGCCAATCGCGCCGTGTTGATGCAGCATTTTGAGGTGCGCGGCACGCACATTATTCACCCGCGCATGCTGGCACACTTTGCGAGCGCTGAGCGCCGTGCGGTGGCGAATCGTTTAAATGGCCTCAAAGGTGGCCGTCCTAAAAAAGCACAATCAAGCGAACAATCTGCTGGTGCTGCTGAATCCAATTTAAAGCCAATCCAAACCCAAGTGGCGCCGATTGCTGGCGACAAAGCGGCCAAACTCGCTTTAGCGCGCAGTGCTTTGGCGGCGGTACAGAATAAAACCAAAACAAACCCAATTGCAGTTTTACCCCCGGTGCAAGATTTTAGTTTTAATCCTGCCGATTTACCGATCCCTGAGCGCCGCCTTGCGATTGCTCGCTTGATTCGTGGTTTGGAAGAAAAGCGCGGCGTTAATCCTGAGTTCGTATTCACTTGCCCTGAAACTTTGACATGGGCGGTGGCTGGCGTTACCGATGATGCGTTGATGACGGCGTATGCCGCCGCGACAGAGGCTTGGCCGAATACGGCATTACCAGCGTCGGTGTTAAGCCAATACCTTGGCCAATACCTGGTGTGTGATGAATGACTGCTTAATGACGGCCAATGAGCTGGCTATTTTTAAGGCTAAGCAGCCAGATTTGGCGGAGGCGTTGCACATTGCGCGCTATGCCGACCGATTCCACGCGGTACAGATTCAACGCACGATTGAGATTTTAAAAGCGCGGCGCTGGATATTGCCCCGCACTTTGATTGCGCGAGCTGGTGCTGTTGGGCTCGATGGCATGCTTCGCGATTACATTGGGTATCGCTGGCTGGCCGAGTCGGTACAAGCGCGGCATTGGTATGTGGGTGCAGGGCGTTACCCATTAACCAGTATGAAATCCGCAGCCCAGCTATGGCATAGCAGCGAAGAATGCCAAGCATGGTGTGACGATAAAGCAGTTGAAATGAATATGGATGTGTACGCCCAGCCGGTCTGGCTGGATTTATCGCAGTAACCATCGTGGGGATGGTCACAACTTAGGAAAAGGCATCATGTCATCAATAGCAGCAAGTAAGACGCAACAATCGAAGGTTTGCCCGCGTCCGTCGTCATGGGTGGCCTGTAGTGCCAGTGGGGATATCCATGCCAAACCGGCGCCCTCGCAAGTGCTGCCTAAGCGGGCTAGCACCGCCAAAACTACGGCGGAGTGTGAGTATCACGCGGTCATCGCAGCGCGGCCTTGTGTCATTTGTAATGCTTTGGGGATGCAGCAAGAAACGCCAACGTCGGTACACCACATGCGTTCGGGTGCCGGTTTAAGTCAAAGGTCATCGCATTTTTTGGTGTTGCCGTTGTGCTATGAGCATCACCAAGGCAAAAGCGGCATTCATGGTAATCGCAGCGCTTGGCGCTTGGCCAAGCTGGAAGAAATGGATTGTTTGGCGCTGATGATTGAGCAGAATCTTTTGGAGCAGGGTTATGTGTGATGTATCAGCGCCGCCGATTAAGCCAGATCGTTTTGATCGGCGCGAGTTTGATCTTTATTTGCAAAATGCTGGGCTTTGGCGACAGCCCGACTCGGTGAAGGATGTACTTCAATCGGCATTTATGGCCGGTTTACGCATTGGCGAATTAAGGGGCAAGGTAGATCGTGGCTAAAGCGCGTGCATTAACTTTAATACTGCCGTTTCCCCCGAGCATGAATAGCTACTGGCGGCACGTCGGTGAAAAAGTGCTGATCAGCGAGAAAGGCCGCGCTTATCGTAAAGCGGTGATTGATTGCATCTGGCAAGTGGTGGGCGCTAAACAGTTTGGCGATGCACGCGTAGCGGTGACACTGCAATTGATTCCACCGGATCGCCGCAAGCGCGATATCGACAATTTTAACAAAGCCTTGTTTGACGCGCTCTCCCATGCCGGGATTTGGAACGACGACGAACAGATTGATGATTTGCATGTAATTAAACAGCCCGCGAATAAAACAGCGGCCATGGTGCGCGTTGTCATTACTGATTTAGCACAGATCGCGGTATGAGTTTTTCTGGCTCTCGTTCTCACGTTCCAAAAGGAAAAACGATTTAATGGCGGCTGCTTTTGATTGGTCGGCATTTGATCTGGAATGCATTGAAGCTGATTTTCGTGCGGGGATTTTATCGCTGCGCGAGATCGGCACTAAGCATGGTCTGAGCCATGTGAATATCTCACGTAAAGCGAATAAAGAGGGCTGGACACGCGATTTACTGGCGAAGTCGAACGCTCGCGCTGATGAGATAGTAACGGCCACAATGGCCAATGCTGGCACAGTAACAACACCGCGCCGCGCTGTAACAAAAAAGACTGTAACAACGGCTGTTACAAGCAGCGTAACAGACGAAAGTGTTTTAAATCAAGCGCCTGCTGCCGCTCAATCTGTGCGGGTTGTAACACAAAATCCAAAAAAACAGAACCTTACAAACCCAACTCTGACAGAGAATGAAATTATTGAAGCGGGGGCGCAAGCGATTGCGAACGTCAAACTATCGCATCGCACTAACATCAACCGCTATCGCCTCTTGCTGGATAATTTAATGGGCGAGTTGGAGCATCAAACTGATAACCGCGAGCTGTATTGCCAGCTGGGCAATATGATGTATGAACCGAATGTGTATGGCCGCGACCCGCTGAATGATTTATATCACCGCGTTATTGCACTACCTCAACGCAGCAAGATCATTGTCGATCTGGTCAACACCTTAAAAGTGCTGATTACGCTCGAGCGAGAAGCGTTCAATATTGATAATTCCCGCCAAGATGAAGATATTGCACCGGCTACACCGGTACAAATTGTGATTCAGGTTGAGGACGCCAGCCTTGTTGATTAAGCCGCGCCTCAATATCCCGCAAGCACAGTTTCTAAACATGCCGCATAAGTTTCGGGCTTATGTGGCTGGTTTTGGCTCGGGTAAAACATGGGCGGGTACATCCGGCATCATGCGCCATGCATGGGAAATGCCGGGGGTTAACGCGGGGTACTTTGCACCGACGTACCCACATATTCGAGATATTTTTTACCCTACTGTCGAAGAAGTGGCCTTTGATTGGGGCTTACGCACGACGGTACATGAATCGAATAAAGAAGTGACAATCTATGAGGGCAATAAATACCGCACCACTGTGATTTGTCGCTCAATGGAACGACCAGAGAAGATTGTCGGTTTTAAGATTGGCCACGCGCTGATTGATGAACTGGATGTGATGGTAGAAAAGAAAGCCGAACAAGCATTCCGAAAGATCATTGCGCGGATGCGCTACTTGATGGATGGACTTAAAAACGGCGTCGATGTCACCACCACGCCCGAAGGATTTCGGTTTACTTATGCGCAGTTTGTGCGACAGCTCGCGGCTAAGCCTGAACTGCGCGCTCGTTTTGGCATGATTCAAGCCAGCACGTATCAGAATGCTAAGAATTTACCTGCTGATTACATCCCATCGCTACTGGACTCTTACCCAGCGCAATTAATTGACGCGTATCTGCGCGGTAAGTTTGTCAACTTGACCAGTGGCGCGGTGTACCCCGACTTTTGCCGCTTTAAGAATCACAGCAATGAAACGATACAGCACGGCGAAGAACTGCATATCGGTATGGACTTTAACGTGCGGAATATGTCGGCGGTGGTCTTTGTGGTTCGCGATGGCCAACCACTGGCACTGGAAGAATTTGTCGGCCAGCGTGATACCACCAGCATGGCCGAAGCGATCCGCGTTAAATACGAACATGGGCGCCATGAAATCACGATTTACCCGGATGCGTCTGGGCAAAACACATCAACCAATAACAGTACACAGTCTGACCACGACATTTTGCGCAAGGCGGGCTTTAGCGTGATGGTGAATTTAGCCAATCCCGCTGTGCGCGATCGCTTGAATGCAGTTAATACCGCGATTTTAAATAATAACGGCAGACGCTTATTCAAAGTTAACACCCATGCCTGCCCTAAATTGACCGAATCACTGGAGCAGCAAGTTTTTACTGCTGGCGGTGAACCGGATAAATCCGCCGGTAAAGATCATTGTAATGATGCAGCGGGCTATTTCATTGTTCGCAAATTCCCTGTTTTATTTCGCCACGAAACCAAACGCATTATTCACCATGCTGGCGATACCTATGGAGGCTATTGATATGCATAACGATACAAAATGGGTCACAATCCATTCGTTAATCGCGTGGGCGTTTCGGCAAGAGGCGCACACGATCCAGCTGACGAAGTTTCAGCCGCTTGAGTCTGGGCGATTTGGCGGCTGCGACGCACAGCGCGCTAAGATCGCAGCCAGCGTGATGCTCGCGATTAATCTACTGCCACCGGACCAGCGCGGCATTGTGTGGTGTGCATTTGCCGGGCGGATTACCGATGTGATGAGCGTGGCCGGTGAATTACCGCAGCAGGTTTATATTCGTAGCAACGGCGGCTTAACCCATTGCCCGGTACCGTTGCAATTACGCAATGCCATTGTGCGTGAGTGGCTGGGTGGTGATTGCGTGAATACTCGGCAATCGGCGGTATTGATCAAGCCGCACAGCCACATGGCCGTGCAACGCCTCAAAATTAAGCTGATGCGTGAGCTCGACCGCGCTTTATTGCGTGCGGTGTGCGCGGTGCAGACGGATTTAATTGATCTGGTGAGTAATCCCGGCATGTGTGGGGAGTTGTTTTGATGGACGATTTAAAACGCGAGGCGCGATGCGAGGCGATAACAAACGAGCACATGGCTCGCGCCCGAAAAGCAAGCGACGAAATATACCGCGACCTGTATTTTCGCCTGATCCCTGCTTTTGCGCTGTTTATTATTGTGATTTACTGGCTGGTGGGGTGATTTGATGCAAACTAATTTCGGCAAAGTGCCTGAGAAAAATATGGCAGCATGGGAACTAGAAGCGTGCGAACGTGATGCCAAGCTTGAGCGACTGCACGACCAAGTGATGGGTAAAATCAATACGCTAATTTTAAAGCGCCGTGCCATTGCTGAGGCCGCGTATATCGAACGCAATCCTGATGTGCTTGTTAATACATTGCATTACACGTTCTATATTCGTGGATTAAAAACCTACGTTGGCAAGATCGCAGACGGCTTTGCCGGTGCTGAGCTGTTGTATGATGATGAAATCAAGTTTACGAGTAGTGAGCAATGAGCGTTACACACCACAAATAACCCGCGCTAATCCCTAACAATCCCCTTAATCATAGGGGATTTTTTATGTTCGCTGAGCAAGCCGAAGTTGATGATGATTTGCAAGAGCCCGACGAGGCGCAGGCGCGCAGGCCGAATTGGCCGAGCGTTTATCTGGGATTGGCCAACGGCTGCAAGGGCAGATTACCGAGTTAGTGATTGAGCGCGATAGCATTGAACAGCGCATGCTGACTGATTTACGGCAATACAATGGCAAATATGAAGCCGATGTATTGCTATCGATCAAGGCCACTGGCGGCAGCGAGGCGTTTGTTAACTTAACTCGCGCTAAAACCAATACCCAAATCGCCCGGTTGAGCGATACGGTACTGCCAACCGATGATAATAATTGGGGTATTGCGGCCACACCGATTCCAGAACTGGCCGATTTTGCTACATCGACCAAGCCCATCGGCATGACGCCCGAAGGGGCTGAGATTCAAGAGCGCGATTTGGCCCAAGGCACACAATCCGCAGCCGATGATTGCGCCGCCAAGATGCAAAAACTCATGGAGGATCAGCTCACTGAATGCAATTTCAATGAGCAATCGCGCTTAGTGATTAATGATGCGTTGATTGTCGGTACCGGCGTGTTAAAAGGGGTGGAAATCACCGCCAAGACTGAAACCCGCTGGAAGAAAATCGCAGGGTTAAACGGTCAATCCATCCGTGAAATGGTCAAGGTAATGAAACCGAAGCCCATCGGTCGGCGGGTTGATCCGTTTGATTTTTTTCCTGACATGTCGGCAACGTGTATTGAAGATGCTGAATTCACCTTCGAGCGCCATTACATCAGCCGCAAACAGTTGCGCGAGCTGGCTAAAGACCCATCTTTTCTGCGCGAACAAATCCGCTTAATCCTTGATGCTGGCGAGGCGGGTAGTAAAGAGCCGACCCATTTACAGCAGCGCCGTGAAATGTCGGGTACACAAAGCGTTAAATCCAATCGCTATGAGCTGTGGGAGTATTACGGCTCACTCAAGCCCGATGATTTGGCAGCGTGTGGCTGCGAGGTCGGGGAAGATTATGATTCGCTGGATGAAATACCGGTGTGCCTGTGGTTTTGTGAGGGCAAGGTGATTAAAGCCACGCAGGCCGTTAGTGATACTGGCGATCTACCGTACAGTGTTTTTACCCCAGAAACCGACGGTACCAGCTTATTTGGTTATGGTATTCCGTATGTGATGGCCAGCTCGCAGCGCGTGGCCAATTCGATTTGGCGCGCGGCACTGGATAATGTCGCATGGGCGGTGCGCGGGCTGTGGGTGGTCGATGCCAATGCAGGTATGAGCATCAATACCATTGACGGCAGTTTAAGCCCCGGTGCCGTGGTGACTTTAAACAGCAGTATGTCGGTGGCGGATATTCCGTTTCGCCGCATTGACGTCAACCCCCACGTTGACCAATTGCTCGCGCTGTTTAATTTAGCCAATCAATTGATTGACCAAGAGACGCAAACGCCGTTGATTGCCCAAGGTGAGGGCCAGAACTATTTGAACCAAACGGCCAGCGGCACGTCGATGATGCTCAATCAAGCCAATACCGTGCTGCGCCGGATGGTGAAACGCTTTGATGACCAACTGACCAAGCCGTTTATCCGCCGACTGTATGACTACAATATGCAATACCACGAAGATGACAGTATTAAAGGGGATTATGAAGTGGTGGCGCGCGGCACGTCGGCGCTGCTAGAAAAAGAGCAGCAAGCCATGGCGCTGATGGGTATTTTGGATCGAATCGACAATCCGGTGATTGCGAGCGGTGTTGATAAAGAGGGCTTACTGTCTGAGCTGAGCCGCGTGATGCGCTTGCCTAAATCGACCGTCAAGAGCGCGGATAAAATGGCACAAGAAGCACAGCAAGCACCGCCACAAGACCCACGAGTTGCCATTGATCAGCAGAAGTTACAACAGGGCGAAATGAAGCTGCAGCTCGAAGGCAAGAAGATCGAGCAAATGGCGCAAGATAGCCAAAACGATCTGCAGCGCACGATGCTCACGGCGCAAGGCGCAGCAGAAAGTAATCAACTGCAATATCAATTGGCGATGGCTGAGCTTGCCGAGCGGCGCAATATTACCGTACAGCAACTAGAGCAAGAGTTCGGTATTAAGCGGATGGAGCTAGATAATGCCAATCAACTATTCAATGCCGAGGCGCAGCTTAAATTACAAACCGGGCATGGCATTTGAGCCATGATGTTTCACCAGTGAGCCTAAATAGGCTCACGCAACAAGGATGCAATAATGCGCCATATCGACCCACAACCCTTGATTGATGAACTCACTAAAGAAGTATCACTGTGTTTAAATAAACTGGCACTACTTGACCCCGTAGCCAATCCAACCGAGCTGGCCAGAACGCAGGCGCGGTATGCTGAAAAACAAGCCATGATTGAAAAGCTGCGTAAATTGGCAGAGTGATTTGCGTTACACAAAGCCTCGAAGGTGAAGCGGCGACCAATAATCTTGGCGTTACTTCACCTTTTAGGATTAGCCTCATGCCAGAAAATCAAGACACCGCCATCGAGCAAGAAATTCAAGCCAAAGGTAAAACCGCCCCACGTATTACCCCTGATCATATTGAAAGCGTGATTTCGATCGAGAATTATTTCACAGCAGCCGATGGCGTAGTCGGGTCAAGCGGTGATACATGTGTTTATCCAACCGCATTGTGCTTACTGACCTTCTGCGTATTAACGCTGAATAACGGCTTTACTGTTACTGGCGAATCAGCCTGCGCCTCGCCGGAAAACTTTGATGCCGAGATTGGCCGCAAGATTGCCCGCGCTAATGCCGTTAATAAAATCTGGCTACTAGAAGGCTATTTGCTCAAGCAAATGCTGTATCAAGCTGAACAAAAGATGAACGAAACCTTTATGGATCGTTTGCAACTGGAAGCCAATGAACTAAAAGCCAAAATGGATGGCCTTGATGCGTTTATCAAAAACAGTCCAGTCTATCCGACACTCTCTGACGCACAGCGCGACTTATTGGTGGTCCAACACTGCGCAATGAAAGAATACGCCGCTACGCTGGATCAGCGCATTGCTTTACTCACGACAGCTATCATCGGTTAATTCAGTCAGTTCAGACACCAACCCAACCCGCCTTGTGCGGGTTTTTTTTACGCCTGTGCCACAGAGTTTGGCCTTGTCTGTCAGCCTCAGCTCAGCGTTACGTTACACGCAGCATATCTAGCCCCGATAAATCCCATTATTCCCCCGAAGCCGCGCATATCGCGCCGCACTAACCAATGCCGCACACGCCGCAAGGGGAATCCATGACTGACACCGTGCAAGACCCACAATCACTTGAAGATTCTTTTTTCGATGCCGTCGAGGGCGCAGCGAATCAGGAAATCACCGATCCATCAGCCGCCAATGCCGCTGGTGATGATCAGTCTCAAGACTCTTTAGCGCACACCGAGCACGCCCAAGAGCCAGACGTCGCCGCACCTGCCGCGACAGACAGCAACGCAGCGTCGCAAGGTTTAACGCCTGAACAGCTTGAGCACCAAATCAAGTCGGAAAAAGGTCGCACGGCGGCACTGAAACGTAAAAACGCTGAGGCATTGGCCCAGCTAGACCTATTGAAAAAGCAAAATGCCGCCCTTCTCGCGCAGCAAGTGCCGGACTTGCAATCGCTCGGGGATGACGTAGACCTTGCGCCCAATATCGCCGCCTACGTTTCAGCGCAACACGCATCACAAAAACAGCTTCATCAGACCCATCTCGATATCAATCAACAACAACTGACATTGGCCGAGCAACGCGCTAGCGCCATTGCACATGAGTACGTTAACGAGAGTGTACCGGGCTGGCAGCAGGATGTTCAAACGCCTGAATTTGTCGAGTGGATTAGTAGTCAATCCCCCGGCATTCAAGCCCTGCGTAGTTCCAACATTCCTGATGATGCTGTTTCCCTCATTAGCCTGTTTCGCAGCACCGTTAATCCACAAGCCAATCGAGTGGCCGACACCGCACAGCAACGTCAATCGCGTTTGCTCAATGCAGTTTCACCAAAGTCGGCGGCAAAGCCTGTGCGAAAAACGACCAGCGAAGCATTCAACTCAGTCGAGGACGCGTTCTTTGCTCAAGTGTGAGCTGAGCGCGCCTATTAAGGGGAATTAGTTATGCCTGGTGCAACTTATCCAACCCTCGGTTTTAATACCGATGGTTTTGTAGTGAAAGAATTACTGGCTGCTGCTGATTATGTGTCATGCCTGCAGCGCTATTGCAAGCCGATTACGATTCCAAAAGGCGAGACGAAAAAGGTCAATCTTGCTCGCCCGAATAACTTTTCGGTTTCAACCACGGCGGCAACCGAAGGCGTTACGCCTGCCACTGAGGCGTTTTCATTCACCTCAAAAGACGCCACTTTAGCGCAGTACGTGCGAATTGCCGAAGTGACCGATCAAGCGATTGATCTATCAAAACGGGAAGTATTAACGCCTTTGGTTGAGCGTTTGGGCATGGCCTTTGGCCAAACCTTTGAGCAATTAACATGGATGACCGCCACGGGTGGCGCATCGGTGTTTTTTGGTAATGGCGTGGACCGTACTTCGGTAACAACTGAATTGTCAGCCTCGATTTTGCGCCGTGCCACCGTGTTGCTGAAATCGAATAAAGCCAAGCAAATTGGCAAGTTAATTGCCGCCGGTCCGTTGATCGATACCACGCCAGTAGGTAAGGCGTACTACGCTTTTGGCCACACCGACATGGAAGTGTCGCTGCGTACCATCTTGGGTGATGCGTTCACGCCAGTTGAGAAATATTCAAGCGCCATGAAGGCCGAAGAAGGTGAAGTGGGTAAGTTTGAGAATATCCGCTTTATTTTGTCGCCTGAGTTCAAACCCGTGAAAAGCGCGGCGCATGCAGTCAATGCAGCAATGCGTAGCACCGGCGGCAAGGTGGATATTTATCAGCTGCTTATTTTGGGTGAGGACGCGGTGGGTACGGTCATGCTCAAAGGTGATAAAGCCCAAGGTACAGTACCGGTGAAGCCTTCAATCATTCCGGTTAACTCGCCTTCTGCTGCTGATCCAGCCGGTCAACGTGGCTATGTGTCATGCAAGGGTTACTTTGCGTCATTGATTTTGAATGACGAATGGATGACTCGCGTTGAAGTGTGTGTATCTAACTAATCATTAAGTTTGGGAGGGGTTCGCCCCTCCGTACAGGGGTGACTCCATGACTACGGCAAAGAATAAAGAACCAGCGACAACAGAAACGCAAACCACGCAAGAAACTCAAGCAGTACAAGAAACACAAACAGCTCAAGCAGTACAAGAATATATTGCCCCGCCGCCAGCGCCTCGCTTTGTATCATTCCAAACCGTGGGTGAAGATAACGCCGATATCATCGTGGCAGTGAATGGTGATCAACGCCAATTTCAACGCGATATCGAAATTCAAATCGGTGATGGTCCGGGCCAAATTCCAGAGCACTTTGTTAGCTTCTTAAAAAACTGCAAAGCACCGGTGCAAAAGAAACGCCGCAATCGTGATACCGGCAAAGACGAAGAATATCACGACGAAGTGCTGCGCTTTCCGTTTACGATTTATCAATCAGCCTGAGCTAACCAAAATGCCCCGTTACACACGGGGCTTTTTTGTATCTGCTGCTTGAAAATAACCGCAAAGTGAGGTGAGTATGAATTTTCTACAGTTGGTACAACGCGTACAGCGTGAAGCGGGGATGGCCAATCAATTAATCCCCAGCATTGCAGCCGCCGATACTTTATCGCCACTGCATAAAAACATGGTCAATTGGGTGATTGACGCGTGGCATTTCATTCAAAATGAAATCAAAAGCGGCGGAGAATGGCCGTTTCGCCAACAGTTTATCGATGTCGTCATTCCTGCTGGCGTCAACCAATTGGCCCTATCGGCGATCCCTGCGATCAAGGTAAAAAGAATCTGGCTCAATGGCGCACCCTTATGCCAACGCGCCCGGCTCGAATATGTACTGCTGCCAATGGCCGCCGCGCCTCGGTATTTTTGTACCGACTCTCGATCTGGCTATGTGCAGTTTAACAATGCCGCCACCAGCCCGATCACGCTCAAGCTCGATATTATCACCCCACTACAAACGCTCGCGCTCGATACGGACGTACCGATGATTGACGATGATTTGCAGATTCGCATTGTTTGGCGCGCTTTAATGCTATTTGCGAGCGCCGAATCTATGCCCGACATTTATAGCATGGCGCAAATCAATGAACAGCAAGCGGCGGCAAGTATGAGTGCGCGCTATGGTGTACCCATGAAAGTACGCGGGGGGTGCTTCGTTTGAGAAACTCTGCCCCGATTTTACTCAATGGCGGCTACCGTGATGATGTCGGCATCATGGGGATTGCTGCGAATGATTTAAGCCTATGCCGTAATTTTGAGCCCGCAGCGCAAGGCGGGATTGTCAAAACTGGCGATTTTGAGCGCTTTGACGGCCAGCCCGCACCCAGCCGAGCCGGTAAGCCCAGCGATGCCACCGCACGCCGCGCCTTAATTCAAACCGTACCCGGTGAAGGGCGGATTTTGGGTTTGGGATTTTATGCCGGCGCAGTCATCGCCGTGCGTAATGTCATCGGCAATAGCTCTTGTACCATGTACCGCAGCACGCCGACCGGCTGGCAAGCGATCAAAACCATGTTGCCGCCCAATGGTTATTACCGTTTTGCCGTGGGTAACTTTTACGCTGGCTCGAACACGCTCACGCTGTATGGTGTATCGGGTACCCATCAGGCGTTTGCGTGGGATGGCACGACGTTTATTTATTTACACACTGGCAACCCGCAATTTATTGCCATTTTTTAAAAACCATTTGTTTTTATCGTTTGCCGGTGGCCGCTTTGTGCATTCGACGGTTGGCGATCCAACGCTCTACGGAGCAGGCGCGAGTGAGTTTGGTTTGGGCGCCGAGATTACCGGATTCCGTTTATTCAAGGGTGGCTTGATTATCACCACTGAAAAATCAATTCATACCTTGTTTGGCAGCAGTAAACAAGATTGGCAGCTCGACACTTTTACTGATCAAATCGGCGCACAAGCTGATACCGTGCATGACGTGGTGGGCGATTTATTCTTTTTCCATAAATCCCAAGGCTTTAACTTTAAAGCCGCCCAAGAGTACGGCAAATTTGCTACCGATAGCATCACCAAAAAAATCAATAACTCACTGGCCACGGTTGGCGTTAAGTTTTGCTTAGTCTCTCCCACGCGCAGCGCGTATTTAATCCAAGCTAACGATAAGCGCATGTTTTCCATGATCAAAACGCCAGATAGTTTTGACTTCGGCATTCGCTCATATCCATTTAATGCTAATTGCGGCATGGTCAGCCCTGATGGCGCCGTGTTTGTCGGCACGTCCAGCGGATTTATCTATCAGCTAGATCGCGGCTACTCCGCCGATGGCGCGGCGATCGACAATTTAGTTCGCACCGGATTTATCACCCCAAAGTCAGGCAAGATTTTTCGGCTGCATAAAATCGCAGCGATTTTTTCTGGTCAGGCATCGGCGTACCAGTTGCGCGTTGATTGTGATTTTGACGAAAGCAGCGGCACACCAATGAGCGTACCCGCGCCAAGTGGCGGCGCGCTATGGGATTCGGCGCAATGGAATGGCTCAATTTTTGATAGCTACCCAGCTGCCCGCGTTGAAACCTACCCCAGCGCTACCGCTGAATCGTTTGCCATCATGCTCAGCCATAACGACCTACTACCCATGCGCGTACTGTCATTTGAATTTACGCTCTCTCTACGCGGCGCCAAAAAATGACCAAATACTTTGAGCATACCAATCCATTCACACCCGGAACCACGATTCGCGCCGAGGAAATGAATGCCAAGCTAGACCTGATTGCCGATGGGTTTGGTGAAGCCAAGGCCGCAACCGATTATTTACGCATCGAGAATGACGGCACCAAAGTGCTGGCTGAAAATATCGTTAAACGCCTTGAGGGCGACGGTAAAACGACCAGCTATGAAGCGGTCGTCACGCGGCTATCGACTGCTGAAACCGAGATTGGAAAACGCGCTCAAGCCAGCGACTTGGTGACGGTAGAAGCGAAGATCAAGCAGGGTGACGATGCCATTGATGCGCGCATTACCACTGAAATGAATGCGCTAGCAACCCGTGAAGCGGCTCAAGCCACGCTCAATACCAGCATCAACGCTAAACTCAACAGCAACGAATCTAAAATCAACACTGAAATCACCGCCAGAACAACGGCAGATAGCGCATTATCTCAGCGGATTGATAATATCGTGGCTTCTGCAGGTGGCAGTACCGCGGCCATTGATACCGAAACCAAGGCGCGTATCAGTGCTGATGATGCCCTTGCATCGCAAATGACCACCCTATCAGCCCGGATGAATACCGGTGGTGATATTAAAACTGCTATTGATGCTGCAGCACAAAAAGCCACGGCAGCACAAACCAGCGCAGATGGTAAAGCCACCGCTTCTGATTTAACCGCGCTACGCGCTCGAATCGATGGCAACGGTACGAGCACCAAGTACGAAAGCATGATTACCCGCATGGCCACCGCAGAAACAGAACTCGGTAAGCGGGCGATGGCCACTGACGTGGCCAGCATGACGACGAAGATCAACGATCCGACGACAGGCTTAGATAGCAAAGCCGCTGCATCGACTGTCACCACATTGTCGAATACCGTTGCCGGTAAGGCCGATGCCAGCCGCGTGAGCACGCTCGAAACCGCGATTAACCACGCGACAACTGGCCTTGCATCAAAAGCCGCCGCTTCTGACTTAACGACGCTATCGAATACCGTCACCGGCAAAGCCGATGCTAGTCGCGTGAGCACGCTCGAAACTGCCGTCAATCACCCAAGTACCGGGCTCGCAACTAAAGCATCCGCCAGCAGCGTCACCACCCTAAGCAACGATGTCGCCACCAAGGCCGCCGCAACGCGTGTCGATGCCCTTGAGAGCACCGTCAACAACGCCACAACCGGCCTTGCATCAAAAGCCAAAGCATCAGACTTAACCGCCCTAACCAGTACCGTCGCTGGCAAAGCTGACGCCAGCCGAGTCACCACACTCGAAACTGCCGTCAATCACCCAAGCACCGGGCTCGCCAGCAAAGCCGCTGCTTCTGATTTGACCGCACTAACGAGCACCGTCGATGGTAAAGCCGATGCCAGCCGCGTCACCGCCCTTGAAACTACCGTCAACAATCCAACAACCGGACTCGCTAGCAAAGCCAAAGCCTCTGACTTAACCACGCTATCTACTACCGTCGCCGGTAAAGCCGATGCTAGCCGAGTCACCACCCTCGAAACTGCCGTCAATCATCCAAGCACCGGCTTATCGACTCGGGCGAGCCAAACGCAACTCAATACCGTGATTACCGATGTGGCTGGTAAGGCGTCATCAAGTAGCGTCAATACGGTATCAGCCAACCTAGCGCAAACCGAAACCAAGGCCAGTGATGCGCTCGCCAATGCCGCCGCCGCCCAAAATGCAGCCAATGCGGCGCAAACCAGTGCCAATTCAGCAATCAGTAGCGCCAATACGGCCAATGCCACACTGGCTGACATTGCCGCTGATAATAAATTAACAGCCATTGATAAACAGGCTGCCCGCAAAGAATGGGAAATCCTCATTAGCGAAAAGGCCGGTATTAACACGCATGCCGTTACTTATCCCGCTGTAGCCAGCAAAAATACCGCATACAACACCGCCATGCAGGCGCTTGGCACTTACCTTAATAACAATGCGGCTTATACGCTCAGCACTACAGTGCCACCGTCGTGGATTAATGATGCCAACCTTGCCAGCGTAACCACCATTGTTGGGCAAACTTTTAGAGATCAATTTGAGGCGGTATATGTATGCCGCCAAGATTTACTCAATGCCGTAGCCATTGAAGCCGGTAAATTCGCCACATGGTCAGGTATTAATGGCGCGGGCAAACCCGCCGACAACGCCACCGTCGGTGCCCCATCTGGCACATTGGTTGGCAGTACCTTAGCGCAAAATGTGGAAGCCAATGCCTCAACCGCACTGACGGCCACCAGTAATATTTCTGGAAAATTGCTTGCTAGTTGGTCGCTCACGCTCGATGCCAATAAACGGGTTAGCGGTGTCAAAGCTTACAACGACGGTAGCACTAGCGGTTTTGATATTTTGGCGGATGCATTCCGTGTCTCTAAACCTAACGATACCGCCGCTGGCCAACTGATGTTTGAAGTCGGCATGGTCAACGGCGTTTCGACCGTCGGCATTCGCGGCAATGCATTAATCGATGGCTCAGTGACGGCTAAATCGTTGTCTGTCACTAACTTGCAAGCAGTCACAGCCAACACCGGCACGCTGTATGTAACCGGCGATTTGCACATGACCGCTGGGGCGATTTTGGGCGGCGCTCGTGCGGGCTGGGTTTGGCCGGTGAATGGCGCGCAAAATATGTATGTCGGTCCGAATGGCTTGCTACTGGGTAATTACTACGCCGGTGCGTCGCTGGAATACAACGTGAGCAACGGTATGTTGTATATGAAGGGCGGCACATTTACAGCTAGTGATATTACTGCAGGCAGAATTAAAGGGGGTGCATATACCGGCTACGCATGGGCGGCAGGGGGTTATTACCTTGGCCCAGAAGGTCTATTGATGGGGAATATCAATACCGGGCAGTGGCTGCAATGGGATCAAGCATCTGGCACTTTGGCGATTCGCGGCAATGTACATGCAACATCAGTCACAGCAGGCATTATCACTGCTGATCATATCGTTGCAAGGGGTATTACTAATGCTTATTCATCGAGTAATGGCCAGCTATGGATTGAGGTGCCAGCAGGGGCTTTAGTCGTTGTTTTTGTTAGTGGATCGACAACCATCAGCGGCGGATCAGGTGGCTCAACAGTGATAGCGACATCATGCACGGTGTATGGTGCTGGCCCTACTCGTACTGGGATCAACTTTGTTGCCGGTGTGGATTTTCCGGTGGGAACTTACCCGATTTCGTGTTATGCCGGCGGCACAAAAACCGAAGCTATAGCAATGGTGTTTAGACGATAGAGGGCGTATGGACTACTTTTTTTATGATTTAAGCACCGGCGAAGTCACACAAGTCGGCCAGACCTCGCCCGAGGTATTCGAGGTGATGGTTTACGCTGGACGGCAAAAAGTCGCCGGGGTGGCAAAGGTCGGTCAGCGTTATATCGACGGCGTACTGGTTGATGTTGTGCCGGTGGTGACGCGGGAACACATCGCGGCAAAGATTGCTGATACCCGATGGCAATATGAAACTGGCGGTACGATCTGGCAGGGTAAACCGGTCAATACCGAGCGCGACGCAGTGGCCTTGTTAAAAATGGCGGTCGATGATGGCAGAAGCTCTGGGATTTGGCCGCCCGAGTGGAAGCTTGACGATGGCGTTTTTTACCCGCTTAGCGCCGGTGATTATGAATCGCTACGGGTAGCGGTGCGCGTGCATATTCAAGCGGCGTTTGCGTGGGAGGCTACCGAGCTGCAGCGGCTCGCTAGCGTTGCTGATGCTGATTTAAGTCATTTTACAATGGCGCAATTTGGCGCAGTTTTATAGCGCTACGGGTGACGCGTTGAGGTTGAGCGTTACACGGCGGCGCTGACAGCTTTAATTCTGCAAAACTCCCTAAAACAACGGGAGTTTTTTTATGTTTAGCCTTACTGAAAAGCCAAAAGAAAACGCCTTTTCAAGCCCGAACGGGAATGTGGCAGCAGTCGGTCAGGGTGGTGGCGACTATGTAAAACAAACAGCTTATGCGCTGGATGCCGGTAATCCTTTGATGGAATCAGCCAAGCGTAAAGCAATGGAAATCGCCAATGCGCGAGGACTGGTTAATTCCACCATTGGCCAAGCCAATGCGGTGGATGCGATGGGGCAAGTCGCAGCAACACTCGGGCGCTAAAAATGCCGATGCAAATAATCAGCAAGGCATTATTCAGTCACAAATGAATAGCAATCTGACGCTCAAAGATAAAGATCAAGTCTTTAGTGGCGGGCAAGCGGCACTGGATCGCGAGCAACAAACCAGTATTGCGGATAAACAACTGAAAGCCGAAGCGGATCGACTGGCTGGGCAGCAAAATTTTACTGCCTCGCAGGCTGAAAAAGATCGCTTGCAGCAGCTTACTGTGCAAAGCAATCAAAACAACTTTACATCTTCGCAGTCCGAAAAAGACCGCTTTCAGCAACTAGAAGTACAAAAAAAATCAGCAGGCATTTCAAGCGGCGCAAGCGGCGCAAGATCGCGACGTACAGCTTAAAACACTGCAACAACAAGCGGCACAGTTTGGCGCGACCAATCTGATCGATCAGCAAAAGCTCGATATTGCCAAGCAAACTTTTAGCCAAAATACGTTTACTAATTACACCGCGCAGATGATGTCAATTGTAGGTAGTCAGCTCACACCAGAGGCAAAAAAAGAGGCGCAAAACACGTTAAACGCACTCTATTTTGGCGAAGCACGGCAAACCCTAACCAACAACGCAGGCGGTGGAAAACTCGACCCGCGTACCTTGATGGGGGTTTAAATGGCCGAAGGCGAAGCAGGTGCGGGCCGTGGCCGTGGTCCGGGGAGTGGGCGATAGTAGTGGCATGGGGGGCGGCGGTCATTCCAATGGCGGGGATGGTCGCGGCGGCAGCGAGGCCCGAGGCTATGGCAGCGACGGCGAAGCTGGGGCAGGCCGAGGCAACAGCCAAAATCAAAGCGATGAGGCCGCAGGTAGAGAAACGGGCAGCGTGTCGCAAGCGATATCCAATTACATCGGCAAATCGACTGAAAACCGCAATCAGTTCCAAAGTTCAATCATTAGCGCCAATCGTGAGCTCGGGATTGGTGATGCTTCGACGGCCGCAGAGCTGGCCACCTCGGGGTATCAGTATGGGGATTTAGCCGGCTTTAATCAGCTCGGTCCTTACGATGCGCTAGGTTCTAAAATTAGCCCCAGGGTTTTGGGATTAGTCGAAGGAGCCGCTAGCGCATTCAGTCCAGTATTGGGGGTGGTTAGTCGGGCGGTCGATTTATCGCAAAAAGTAGCCAGTAATGGCGTGAGCTCGCTCACGGTGGGCGATGGACTCTCTATGGCGGGCTCACTGGCACCGTTATCGAGCATTAAAAATGCTGGGCTGATGGTGAAATGGGCATTTGCCGCCAATGATGTGGCCAATGGCGATACTGCCAGCGCTGCAGGGCGGGTGGCGGGTTTAATCGGCGGGCAAATGTTTGGACGTGCAGCAGCGCAGCTGGGTGGCGAGCTGGGCGGCAAAACCGGCGCGCAAATCGGTGGTTTTTTGGGCGGTAATTTTGGCAGTATCGCGGGCCGTGCCTCTGCCGCCAGCAAGGGTGGCGCAAAAACCAGCCCCGCCAGCAACGCACAAAACAATCAGGCGGTCGGCGGCAAGGTTACGCTGGCAGTCAATCAAGCGCGAGCGCCGAGTGTGGCACAAGAACGTGCAGGCTATGAGCAGCCAGCAATGAAATATCTCAATACTTCGGAGTACATGGCATGAGTGATTTTAACCCCGTTTTAGATGGTTCAATGCTAGATAACTATGGCGGCGCAGTAGATAGCAGCGGCAATACAGCCACCACATTCGATACGTCACAAGGCAGTTCTACTTGGGATGGCTTTGTAAATACCGGCGCTGATTATGATAGCCGCCAAAATGTGCCAACGATGTTTAATCCAGAGAGCGGCATTGGCAAGGCGCTGAACGAGGCTAATGGCGGTGATGTGAGTCAATCCATTTTTAGCGCGATTTCTGGGTTTTGGAATGGCGACGGCGATAAACAAACCGCCGCCCGTAATCAAGGCTTGATCGGCTCGATGATGGCAGGGGCAGGCTCAAGCTTATTACAGGCACAAGCGAACAAAAAAGGCGTCAAGGTTCAAATCGATGCAATGCGAGAAAAGCAGCGCATGGATGCCGCCGAGCGTGAGAAATACAATTCATTGCCAGCTGATTTTGCTGGTGGTGCCGCCAACCGTTCTAAGTTTGGAGTTTAATCATGGGTATTATCGACAGCCAAATGGCGGGCTCAACGCCAACCGCTACCGCCACACCACAGCCATCAGCACAGCCATCAGCAGCGCCATCCAGCGCCGCGCCAGACTTTGGCGATGCCGTCTTAAAAGAAGCCAATTCGATGCTCAGTGGGGCCGGTAAAGACGCGGTATTAGGGCGTTTTGGCGATGGTGAAGGGGATGTGATTGATGAAGTCGGCGAGACAGCGGCTCAAATCACCCGATCCGTCGTAAAAACATTGGCCAATGAGGGGATGAAATTAGTACCCCCTCAGCAAGCCGAAGCGTTGGCTTTAATTAAAGACATGTTGTTAGAGCTATGCATGCAACACAAAATTTTAAAAGAGGCAGATAGCGTACAAAATCGCCGACTCGCTGCTGCTGCTGCTGCCAAATACTTTAAAAAGTTCAATCAGCAAGAAGCGCAACGTCCAGCCGCCGCACCAGCTAATAGCGCCCCGCAAGCGGAGCCACAAGGAGCAATGTAATGGGCATTATCGACGGCGTGTTAGGCGCAATGAAAGGCGGCGGCGAATGGACCGCGAAGCAAGCGAAGATGATGATTTAGCCAATATTCGCCAGCAAGATATTGAAAACGCCCGGATGGAAAATCAAAAAATACTCAGTCAAATGGGGTTTGACCATGCGGATAATCAGCGCCGTGCTAGTGAACAATTCCAAGCGGGGGAGAATAAATTAACGCGTGAGCAGCAATTAAAACTGCAAAGCGATTTACAGGCATTCCAAGCCGAGCAAAACGGGCTTACCCGCGATCAACAATTGACCATATCTAAAATGCAAGAGAATGGCCAAAACAGCCGCAGCGGGGCGGCGCTGGCTTTGCAGAAGTATGGTCTTGATAAAAAGGGTGAAAAAACTGCAGCGGATCAAATGTTTGGCGTGTACCAATCATCGAAAATGATTATTGCCGGTATCGATCCATCAACAGGCAGGCCAATCCCTGCCAATACCCCGGAAGAAAAAAAGGCGCTAGCGGTGTATAAGGCCAAGGCGAATGAGCAAGTAAAATCGCTAACCCCGACACTCACTGAAATGGGCTTACTCAAAACCGGAAAACCAGCAGAAACGCTGACTCTCGATCAAGTACGCTACAAAATGGAGAACGCTAAAACCGACGAAGAACGCACAAAATACCAAGCCATGCTTGGCGGCGGTTATTAGACTGCGTTACACGCCACAAATGCAATGCCTTCATGATGAAAAATGGAGGCATTCTTTATTGTGAGCCGATCATGTCAAAAAAAAAATAACCGTGCTGCCCCTGTCTTTGGCTTAGATTTTTTTGATGCCCTACCTATGCCCGAAGGCGCAGAGAGCACGGTCGCGTCGCAAATTGAGCAATGGCAAGCCGATAAACAAATCCCCCCTAAAGCAGTGGTAACACAAAGCGTTACCAGCAAACTAGACGCAATTAATCGGAATATTTCAGGGGCTTTAGCCGGTACAGTCGATAGCCTATTGCGCGCCCCCGAGGCTGCAGGGATTGCGCTGAGCGGTTCAAAGATTCCAACCGGCATTATTGCGGATGCAATGAAGGCCATCGGTACTGGCGTTGATGTTGGCAACTATCACGTAGCGGGTTTAAGCGATCTGGCCGATGCTACGAGCGCCAAGCTGCAAAACTATGCACTCAATAGCGACAATGTGCGCGCTCAAAAATCAGCAATTGCCGATGTAGAAAAAAAGGTGCTTGATGGGCAGGTTGGCGCGCTTGGGGATTTGACTTGGGATCAAGTCGCCGGTGCCGTTGCAGGCGCAGTGCCTTCGCTGGCGCTTTCTGCGATTGCCCCTGAACTGGCATTAATTACCGGCGGCGCGCAAGGCGCAGGCGGCGCATTAAAAGACGCTCGCGATTATGAAAAGCGCACCGGGCAAAAGCTCACTGACGAGCAAATGGCTAAATCCATTGCAGTCAGTGCAGCAGTCAATTCGATTGGTGAAAAAATCGGCGTAGATGCTGCAATGGGCAAGCTGGGTGTGAATAAGCTTATCAGCGATAAGCTGGGCGCAGGGATTATCGCTCGCGCCGCAAATGGCGTCGTCGGTGCGGTGGGGGAAGGCGGTACCGAAATCGCGCAAACAGTGGGCGAAAATTACGGCAAACAAATTGGCTATGATGCCAATCAACGTCTATCTGAGGGCGTGCTTGAGTCGGCATTGGGCGGTATCGGTGCCGGTGGTGCAATGGGGGCAATACATCGCCCAACAGCCAGCCAAGCTACTAATGCGCGTGAAGCGGCAACCATGCCAATGACTGAGATCATGGATGACGTCGGTATGCCATCGATGCACGGCCAGCGCTACGTACAGCCCATTGCGCCTATTACGCCGGTGAATGTCGATTATGCCGCAGCAGCAGCCACAGAAACCGCGCTATTGGCCCAGCAACAAGCGGCTGATTTAGGCGAAAGCATGGCTGAAACACCCGCGCCGACAGCGACAACTGAACAGCAAGACACGGCACAGCACAGTACAGCACAGTACAGCACGGCACAGCCAAGCTTAACGCTAGAACAGGCACATACTCGGCGTAGCGCGGCCAATAAACTGATTGAACGACTAGAAAGCAGCGCAGAAAACGAGACTGCATTAACGGCCATTCAACAATCACCGGTTTACCAACGAGCGCAAAACGTATTAAACACAGCGCGCCAAGTGATTCATGAGCATGAAGTGCAGCAACAAGCACAAGCCAAACAAGACAGCGCCGAACTCGCCCAGCGGATGACGCAGCGGATGACCATCGATCCCTACCAAGGATTGAGTAATCAACAGCAAGTCATTCAAGATGTTAATCAAAGCCGTATCGCTGATGCCTTGGCGAATTACGAGGCAGATAAACAAGGTGATCTAGGCGCACAGATGGCCAATTTGCGCCAATTGCCGCAACGGATGAAGATCGATCCATCGATGGCGCTCAGCGATCAGCAGCAGGTGATTAATGAAGTGGCCGCAGCGCGTAAAGATGGCACTTTATTACCCGAGTTAAAAGACAGCATGGCGGATGGGCGCCGCAAGCCGACCCCTCACACGATGACGATTGACCCGTATCAAGGGTATAGCGATCAGCAAGAAGCTGCGTTTCGTGCCAAAGCAGTGGCCGATACGACACTACAAAAACAAATGGCGGATGGGCGTGAGCAACTAGAGCGTAAACGTGACATGTCGCAAAAAATTAAAATGGGAAAATATCCCAACATCGACCGACCCAATCCGCACTCAAGTGATGAATGAAATGCGCGGCAACAGTTCGGCAGTACCGAACAGCTCAGCGCCGAGCATCGACCCTACAACAGGCGAAGTGCCAAACATTCAGCCGGCGCAATCGGGCGTATTTAATACCCCTACGCCCACGCTTGAGTCGCAAGATGTAGAGGTCAATAAAGCCTTGACGACTGAAACGCAAAGTCAAGCACTGGCGTCAAATGATATCCCCGACAAACAGCAGCCAAAGAAATACAACCCACGCCCTGACAGCAGCCAAGATAGCGCACTGGAGTTTATCGCCAAGCATGGCGGCATTGATCCATCAGACCAGCAAGCCAATGATTTACGCGTATCAATTGGCGCAGAGCCGAATAAAAACGTGCGGATTGTTGGGATTCGCAACCTATTTGCGGGTAAAGGCAAGGGCATGAAGCTCGATGCTGCTGCACAGTTGCTTTGGCAACATGGTTATTTAGATGAGCATGATTCACAAGCATTGCTCAATAAATTACTCGATAATGGGGATTATCACGGCCATGAATATGATCATGCTGCTGACTATGCTGCAGGCCAGCAAGAATGGAGCGCGCAAGAGAATGAATCACCAGTAACAACCTCAGCCGATGAAAGAAAAATCGTTGATGCGATTGTCGATTCGATTGATGATGATTTTTTTGAAAATATCCCATTTGATTTAACCAGCTCGCACGCGAGCGCAGAATTAGAGGCATGGCTTAATGATGACCAAGGAACAAATTCGCAAGAAGCTCAACGCGCAGACGCCAGCAATGAAACAGAAGCTATTGGAAATGATCGTGCAAGAACTACGCCGCCGCAAAACCAAACGCGAGAAAACAGCGAATTCACGCTAAGCAGCGAAACCAACGCGCAAATACTCGCTCGCGAACAAGCTGCACAGCGTCAGGCCGAACAAGCACGCCAGCGCGATAGCGCCCCATCCGCCGATGACTTTACGCTCAGCGGCTCTAAGCGTGATGCCGATGTGGCAGCGGCCAATGGCGCACAAGACCTGTTTGATTCAACATCGACCCCAACACCGCCAACCAACCGCACTGCTGGCGCTATTACTGCCGATGGTAAAGCACCGCTCGATCAAGTGTTAAAAATGCAAGGCCGCACGGAATTCGACGCATCACTTGAACCTGTCGATGAGGCGCAGCTTAGTTCGCTACGCAATAAAAATGCAGCACAGCACAGCACAGCACAGCACAGCATTACCCAGCACAACACCACAGAATTTCCAGCATCAGTTGGTCGTCAAGCCAAAACCGCAATTCCTATCACACCAAGCGAAGCTAACACCCCAGAAAAAAATCGACGACTATGGTAAAAAGATTGGTGGCGCAGCAAAAGACAATCGTTTTAAATTCACCAAATCACTGAGCGATGATCTGCCAGCAGATATGGTTAATGTGTCATTGGCGAAGCATTTCCCTGAGCCAAATTATCAAGCGCTGATTGATAGCGGGACCCCCATTGAAACACTTGCTGCAATTAAAGCGCTACGCAGCATTATTGAAGCTAAGCCGCGCGTTACAGGAAAACTCAAGCGCTGGATTTCTACGTTTACAAAAATCCGAGAAATGGCCAGCGAGCTAATGACCGGCGAGCTATCGATTGAAAATCTCAAACGCGCCGCCGATATGGTGAGTCAAACCCGCGAAGGGGCAAAACTCAAAGGTCGAATTGATCTATACGCTAAGCTGGGCTATCCCGCATTTATGCACGCGGGAAAATCGTCGATTGTGGATGCACAATTTTCAGTGTTTGAAGGCCAACGCGGCAAAATTGATAAGTCAGTACTCACACGCCCCGATGGCAGAACCGATTATTTCGACACGAACGATCAGGCTTTTTCCGCCCTAAAGCAAATCATCGAATCAACAATCAAACTTAGCGAAAACAACGCAAAAACAGGGAAAGAAACCAAACTTGATGTCTATAAACTGCGCGGCAGTCAGGGCTATATCGTCGGTAAAAAAATCACATCAGGTAAATTCATTGATCTGAAAGGTGGGTTTGCAACAGCCAAAGAAGCATTCCAGCACATCGAAGATCATCATGGCGCATTGGTCGAGCAACTGGAAGCACTAAAGCAACGCCCAAGCGAACGCCGCGCAATCAATAATGATCGCATCGGTGTAGAACGCCGCAGTGGCAATGTGTCAGCAGCCCAGTTTGCCGCCGCATTTGGCTTTGATGGCCGTGTTGAATTCGGCAACTCAATGCCGCAGGATGAGCGACAGCGCAATCTGAACAAGGCATACGATGCATTTGCTGATTTGGCCGATGTATTGAATATTCCAACAGAATCAATTTCGCTAAATGGCTCACTAGGTATGGGCTTTGGCTCTCGCGGCAAGGGCGGCATTGGGGCTTTCGCGGCACACTTTGAGCCCGACACTCTGGCGATCAATCTGACGCGCAATAATGGTGCGGGCAGCTTAGGCCATGAATGGCTACATGCACTAGATAATTACTTCTCACGCATGGATGGTGATAAAGCCGGTTTTATCAGCAACAACCCAAGACATCCAAAATTGGCTGGTAATGCAGTGCGCCCAGAAATGCGGGCTGCATGGAAGCACGTCATGGCTGAGATTCATGCAAGTGCGATGGCAAAACGCTCAATCGTCGCCGATAGCACGCGCAGCAAGGACTACTGGTCTACCGATATTGAAATGGTTGCTCGCGCATTTGAACGCTATCTAATCCAAAAATCCGAAACCAAGGGAATTACAAACGATTACCTAGCGAATATTGTAGAGAAAGACACTTGGGATTTTCAGGAAGCAACCGGGCTTGATAGCTATCCGTATCCAACGCCAGAAGAATCAGCGCGGATCAACGAAGCGTTTGATTCAATGTTTACGGCACTGCAGGTAAAAGAAGAAAATGGGCGCAAGGTCTTACACTCGAAATCGGGTAAATCGCGCACAGCTGAATTTGATGCTCTAGCCTGGCATGAGCGGAGCACGAACCAAGATGGCCCAGTGTATAAGAATGATGAATTTATCATTGCCGCATCAGCGCACCTAGCAGACGCTCACAACGGCGACTTTGCTTCTGATGATGGCTTGCCGATGGGGCACGCGGCCTACCTGCATGAAGATGCGCAAGTGTATGACTTTGGTATCTTTGACATTGATGGGCGTCGTGTTGCCGAAATGACGGCACAGGTTGACGTGTTTGGGGATATTTCCGCCATTCACGACATTGAAGTACGCAAAGAATTGCGCGGCAGTGGCATGGGGGCTAAGATTGTAAAAAGTATCATCGCCAATCAACCCGACGGCGTGCAGATTATTGATATGATTCCGCAAGCGCGGGAATTTTGGCGAAAACTAGGGGTAGATTATGAAACAACCGGGTCTGATAGCTTCATCCAAAATGGCACACTCACACGAGACACCTACCGAGGGGATGATCGAGGCCAGTCGCGAGCGCTTCAGAGCGCGACGCCACGCCGGAGTTTTGGAGCTAGAGCGCCAAATGGTGCGGGAATCACTAGCGAAACGTCTAGCGGAGCGCAAAGCAGCGGGCAAGAACGACTAGATTCACAACACACCATTGAATCCATCCGCGCTGACTTGGTCAAGGCCAACTCAGCAACAGCGCGACTGATTCAAAATGGTAAGCTGCAAATTGTTCAATCGGTCGCAGAGTTGCCCGCCGATATTCGCCAATCTGTCGATGGCGAAACACAAGCCTTTTATGATCCACAAACCCAACAAGCCTACATCGTCGCTGATGGTCTACAAGATGATGCCTACCCCGTATTACTACATGAACTAGGCCACGCCTCTAAAGAAGAAGGCGGTATCTTTGCAACGCAGGCTAAAACGCTGAGCAAAATTCTTGATCAAGCCAGCACGACTCAAGCGCTGCGCGATGCCGTCGATGAACGCCTTGCTGATGCCGATTTAGACCCATCTCATCCAGACTATGCCGAAGAACGCTTGATGTATGCCGTTGAAGAAGCGGCGCAGCGTAATGATATTGGCAGCCGTACCTTTATCCGTCGGGCTTTGGATGCGATGCGCGCTTTCTATGTAAAGGCTGCGCTCAAATTTGGTTTACCAACTCAGCTCACCGAGCAAGACTTGTATCGCTTGGCCGAAGCGGAGCTTAAACGCATGGCCAAGGCCAAAACCCCATCAGACAATGACCCATCAGGACGCAGCACAGAACAGCACAGCGCAGCACAGCACAGTACAGCACAGCGCAGTACAGCACAGAATAGCAATACCGGTATTTTACAATCAAAAGCCCCCAACGAAGCTGCGCATAAGGTGGCTCAGTCTTTGCAGTCCACCGGTTCGCTGTTGGCGTCGCTCAAAGAAATGGGCGCGGATGCGTTTTCTTTAGGGCTCAAGGCCGTGCCTTTACATCATCTCGTCGAGATTTACCAAGATTGGATGCCAAGCTTAAAAGCCATGCGGCGACATACCGAGCAAATGTTTGGGCGCCAAAACAGTCTATTGGCCGAATCAGACCAAATGCTGGTGCGCATGCAAAAAGCGCGTAAAGCATTTGGCCAACCAGACATGGATAAGCTCGCGAGTGTGATGCATTCGGCGACAGTCTGGGGGATTGATCCTAGCAAAAAATCAGAGGCGAGCTGGACGTATGAATGGCGCGCTGCACATGGCCGCTTGCAGGCCAAGTACAAAACATTGCCCAAAGAACTACAGCAGCTATTTGTCGATGTGCGCGATCATTACAATCAACGCAGCGAACAGGTTAAAGACGCTTTGATTGAGCAAGTCGATGCGGCATTAGGTGCGACGGCGACGGCTGGCCGCGTGATTGGATAAGCTACGTGATGAGTTCGATAAGCGTAAAGAAGATGGGATTTACTTTCCGCTAGCGCGGTTTGGTAAGTATGTGATTACTGCCGATGGCAATCAGATTGTGATGCGTGCCGAAACCCAAACCGAAGCCGACGAAGTCACTGCTTGGCTGCAGCAGCAGGGGTATGCGGATGCCAAAAACAATGAAGAATCAGTACGCCTCGATGCTAACCGCAGTGTATCGCCACAATTTGTAAAAGAAATGCACGACAACATTACCGGCAAGTTGGGCGAAGATAGTCCAACAGCACAAGCGATGCTCGATGAACTCAATCAATTATTTATTGAGTATTTGCCGAATCAATCCAGCCGTAAAAACATGATTCATCGCAAAAACAAGGCCGGTTATAGCAATGACATCATGCGTAGCTTTGCCCGCACGACGTCGAATATGGCGCGTGATATTGCCAATTTGGAATACAGCCATCAAGTCGGCGAGGCGCTGCGCGATGCTGAAAAAGAAGGCCGCAAGCTAGCTAGTACCGATGAGCAGCGTGAAGCGCGTAAAGTGATTAATCATTTATACGAACTCGAAAAAGACGAGCTCACGCACCAGGATTCTAGTTTTGTGCGTAAAGCCAATGGGCTGGGATTTTTGGCGACGATGGCATGGAATTTATCTTCCGGGCTGGTCAATTTATCGCAAGCGCCGATTTTGGGTTTCCCGATGCTGGCCACCCGCTTTGGCGATGCGGCGACGATGCGCGAAATGATGAAAAGCTTTACGACCACGCTTAAATCTGGCCGATTTGATGCGTATCTCTTTGACTCAACTCGCGGGCTAGATGCCAATAGTGATGAATATAAAGCCCTGAAAGAATTAGAAACGCTGGGTAAGCGCGATATGAGCGCGATGATGGAAATCCAAAACGCCAGCTCTAGGGCCAGCGCCACCTTAAACTCTAACGCCGATCGTTGGCAACGCATTGTAGATGCGGGCAGTATTTTTCAGCGGGCGTCGGAATTAATGAATCGCGACACGATTGCGATTGCGGGGTATCGATTGGCACGTAAAGGCAGCAACACCGTGGCGCCGATGAGCCATAGTGCTGCCGTCGATTATTTGGCCAAAGTGCTGGATGAAACGCAGTTTGATTATTCGCGTCAAAATAAAGCGGGTATGCAGCGCAGTAACACCGGGCAATTTATTTTATTGTTTTTAAAACCTATGCGATTAATTATTTTAATTTAATGGGGCGGCAGCTGAATCTTTCTGTGCGCGGTGGCGACAAAGCCACGCGTAAAGCCGCACGCGGTTTTATGCTGCGCTACGGTGTGATGCAAATGCTCGCCACTGGCGCAATGGGTTTCCCGTTGTGGCTACCTGCTGGGGTGGCGGGTGGTTTTGCTGGGCAAGCAGTGGCCAAAGCCGCTGGCACCAATCAACGCACCGGCACGGCCATTGGTGCAACGCTGGGCATGGCGCTCATGACGGCATTTGCCGCTGGCTTGGGTGCAGATGATGATGAGCCTTGGGATTGGAACGCCGAGTTACGCAGCTTTTGCCGCCAGCTGGCTGAGAAAATCACCGGCGATCAAGTAGTGATGGGCAAAGGTGATGACAATCACAGCGCAGAAGTGCTGATGGATTTACTCAGCAAAGGCATGCCGGCATTGCTCGGTTGGGATGTGTCCGGGCGAATTGGCGCCAATGATTTGCTTTGGCGTAATGACGACAATCCACGCCTAAGCAATGAGCAGGGCTTTGTTGGCATTATGCAAAGCTTTTTGGGGAGTATTAATATTTGGGGCGGCAAAATCACTCGCGCTGTCGATCAAGCGGGCAATGGGCAATATGGCAAGGCCACTGAACAGCTATTGCCGACCGCCGTAGCCAATCCGATCAAGGCCGCACGCCAAGCTATTCATGGTGTGACAACCGGTAATGGTGGCAAACGCCCGATTGAATTTGGCGTGTATGATTTTATTAACCAAGTTGCCGGTTTAAGCCCAGTAGCAGTACGCCGCGAGCTCGATTATGCGCGAGATGTCAATAACCGCAGTGTAGGGTTAGCGATTCGCCAGAGCGATATTAAAGAAGCATGGGCCAATGCCAATCAAGTGACTGATCCTGAGTCTCGCGCCGCTGAAAAGCGCGATGTGATTAAAATGATGCAACAATTTAACCAAGGGAAAACCATTGATCGACTGAGCCGCCGCGAGCTTGATGGCTATTTGAAATCACGCCGTCGTCAGCAGCAAACTTTGGATGGCACGCGCCGCGCATCACGCAGTCAACGCGAGGCCGAGGCGTCGTTAGATCAGTAATATTGTTGATTCAGCTTACAAAGCGCCACCTTCGGGTGGCGCTTTGCGTTACAGGCGCACTATTTTATTTTGCACCGTTCAATACTCTGCTTATGACATTTAGCTGAGTATTTGTAATGAATCAAGACATCACCGATTCCGCCGTAACCGCCGCCGCTTCTGCATCTGGTCTTGTCAAAGCCGCGCCGCCCGTGGCCGTCAGTGGCGCATTTTGGGCTGGCGTGAGCGTGCCGGAATTGATTCAGTATTTAACCTTGTTGTGGCTGCTGTATCAAATCACTGATTCGCTCTGGACCGGCTATCCAAAATGGCGGGCGCGGTTTGTGTCGATTAGCAATGGCTTTAAAAAATGGCGGCGCAATGGCAAAGCTAAACGCTAAAACGATTGCGGCGACAGTCGCCACGCTTAGCCTTGCCGCGACGATGTTGGTTAAGCCGTTTGAAGGTAAGCGCAATGTGACGTATCTGGACCCCATCGGCATTCCAACTGCCTGCTATGGGCATACCGGACCAACCGTGCGCGTAGGGCAAGTGAATACCGACGCGCAATGCAATGCCTTGCTTGAGGTTGATTTAGCCTCTGCCTTGGCCGATGTGGATCGTTGCACGCCTAATTTGGCCACTTCGCCCCGGGCGGCTTTTACCTCATTGGCTTTTAATATTGGTGGTGCGAAGTATTGCGCGTCTAGCTTGGCTAAAAAAGCCAATGCCGGTGATCTACGCGGCGCTTGTGCTGAGTTGTCGCGCTGGGTTTATGCCGCAGGTAAGCCATTGAATGGTTTGATTAAACGCCGTGCTGCAGAGCGTGCCATCTGTGAGCAAGATATGCACAGGCGCAGTGGATAAGCTGGGGCATATCACCCTCAACATTAGGTTTTAATTGGCCTCTATGGCCTTGCTTAAAAAGGAAGCGAACGGATGTTCGGAATAGAACGTATTACATTGCTCTATCAAATTTTAATCACGCTATTTTTGCTGGTGCTGATGTTTTTTGCCGGCACATGGCAGGGCGCAGCCAGTATGGACAAATCTTGGCAACTTAAAGATGCCCAGCGTGATCGCGATGAGCGAAAAGCCGCCATCAAAGCCTATGAAGCCAAACTAAAAGACGCCGCGTTACAAGCCAGCCGCATTGCCGCCCTTGATCAAAACTACCAACAGGAATTAAACCATGCCCAAACTGAAAACGACCGCCTTCGCCGTGATATTCGCACTGGCCTTATCCGGTTGTCAGTCAAATCAGCAAAGCCAGCCGGTATCGCGATCAATTCAGCCACCGCCAGCAACACTGATGCAGCCGCGATCTGCGAACTTGACGCAACGACTGCTGATGACCTTATCAGCATCACAAGCGATGGCGACACCGCGATCCGACAACTGAGCGCGCTACAGGGCTATATCTCAACCATTTTAGAAGGACAGCCATAATGCCGGGGCTTTATTTAGATCAAGCAAGCCTGCCAGCAGGCACGGTTCAAGTATTCCAGGAGACAGACAAACCCGATCCAAAGGTGCTTGGTGGTCGCAATTGCTATGTGGTTGAAAGCGGCACAAAGTACTGGTCGAATGGCGAGGAATGGCTTGTGGAGGCGGGGAGTGGGCTTGGTGCGAGTAGGGAAGTGACTTACATTACTGTTGCGCTTGGAATCTTAGGGCAGTCCAACGAATTAGGCGCTACGTGCAATTTTAACGCGACAGCCAACAAGTATTTTTATGGGTCGGCGGCTGCGCCATCTCAGGGGATTTTTGAACCAGTCAAGTTAGCACCTCAAGGCTTCGGCTCAATGTTCACTTACGCGGCTGATTTGCTTGCTAGAGATGGTATCTCGGTGCGGCTAATGAACGGCAGTTTGGGTGGCGCAAGTATGCTCAACGAGTTTACGGGATTTGCGTGGGTAGCAGGTCGTGCGAATAGTACAAACTATCGCGGTAAACGGACTGCATCACTTGGCGCTGGAGACCTCGGCCATCGTGGGGATTTCGTTTTTGAGAATGGGAGGCTTTACGAATGCACTGTCGGTCGTTCCGACTTAGCATTTCTTGACTCTCTGACACCGATCATGTTTAACGGCGTGCCGTACTACAGCACATCGTCCATAGTGAGAGGTGCAGCGGCGGCACTGACAGCGGCATCCAAGCCCACGTTTTCAGCATCAGCAATTGTCGGTGATACAGTGGTGGATGGTGCTATTACATGGACTTGCGTTAGTTCCACGACTACCGCTGTAGATCACGGCAACGGGCTTTTCGTATTCAAGTACGACGACTCGAATTTTGACCCGTATTACGCCTGCGCTCGATTAGCGACCGAGCTTGTAAAATATGGCAATGATAACAATCCAGCCCCCCTCTCACCCAGAAATCAATATGTCTATTTGCAAAACGGGCAGTCGGATGCGGGAATTCTATCTGCGCTATACACTCGCGCAGTAGCTCAAGTCGCAGCGTATTTTTCGAATAAAAGAATCAGTGTGATTTGTGGTCTGTCAGTATTTTCGACAACTATCGGTCAAGCGGCATATGACACGCTTGAAACGTCATTTGGTGGGGGGGGGTTGGCGAGTACGCCCGACTATATAAATGGACCGATCAGCACGATGCTGAGTAGTATGGGTTTTGGTAAGTTTAAGAATCCGTCAGATGTTGATGGGTTCTTTGGAAACATCTACTTTGGTACTTCGCTATATCGTGCATTAGGAACTTCAATTGATGGCTTACTATACCCAAATGGACCTGCACGGATACACGTAAACTCCAGTGGAATGGTTGCGTGTGCCAAGGCATTAGCTCCGCGTCTAAGTAAAATATTACGCAGATCAGATTAATTAGCCAATCAATTTCGCCAACGGTAGCTCCAATCACAGCGAGCTGGCCGCTTTTTTATTGACTCATTAAATGTGATGACTCCCGCCCATTAAATACCAAATCAAGCCGATAACGATTAAAACCACCATGAGTTGAAGGTATTCACCCACGATAAACCACAGCATTGCAGCAAAATCTTTAATTTGCATCGCGCATCGGCGTTGCCAAGATTGCATGATGAATCCTTGTTGTATTTAAGAAATGATGCGGGGCAAAAACAGTACCTGCATCAAGCATTAGCATATACTTATTCGCCGCGAAATAAAGCTGTCAATAAGTCGAGCGAGTTATTGACAATAGCGCCTGTTTATTTGCCTCGTTGGTGGCAAAAACAACAAACTACCGCTGTTTTTATGTAAAATTACCACGTAATAATTCGCTCACTTTATCTGTGATTGCTTTCTTTGACTCTGCCGACTCAAGTAAGCCTGAATCATGTAAAACAGATAAAAGAATATCAATTAATTGTGCGTCGCGCTGTTGAAGTTGTTGCTGTTGCAGCTGTTGTTGTTGCTCAATGGTTTTGCTGAGTGTGTTGATGGTAGTGGTCATCGCGTTAAAGCGTTGCACTAAATCAATGCGTTCATCATGTTCAAATGACTGTGCAATTCGGAGATTGAGTTCGGCATTCATTCGATTGCCATTTTGTTTGGCGGCAGCGACCAGTTTTTGATGCAGGGTGACTGGCATACGATACTGCGATTTAACAATATTGATATCACGCATCATTGAATCCGCTGCGTGTTTTTTTTGGTGCGTAGTTAGTGGCCTTTTGGCCACTAATTTTTATAAGAGAGCTCAAAGTGAAGATGGGATTAACAAAAAAAACCGATGACGAATATCGTTGTCATGGCCGAGATAAAGAGCCCCCTAGGCAAAATCAACTATATGCCGACTTGCCTATGTCAAAATGAGTCTGAGTTGAGTAAAGAACTAGCAAAAATAAAATTGTCAGGCAGTGCTGGCAAAATCTTACGCTTTAGCTGAGCTGATTAATTTCGGCGCAAGAATAGCATTGAATTCATAAAATCCAAAATATGGCAATGTACTAATTGGTTTAGACTGGCTAGTATGGGTGTTAATTAGCTGGCTGGCTCGTTTAAATCGCGCATTGACCTAAATAGCCACCTTAGCTAAATTGGTGATTTTGGGGATACCCCAATGCGCCATCAAATCGCCCGCGTCTATCTGCGCGCATCTACTGACGAACAAGATTTAACCCGCCAACATGCGATTACCGAACGCGCTCGCGCTGATGGTTATTATATTGCGGGGGTGTATGCCGAACACGCCAGCGGCACGATTGCCGACCGGCCCGAGCTCAAGCGCTTGATTCAAGATATTCAGCCCGGTGACGTGATCATTGCGGAAAAAATCGACCGCATTAGTCGCCTGCCTTTGCCCGAAGCCGAAGCCCTGATTGCCCAAATGACTGCCAAAGGTGCGCGCTTATGTGTGCCGGGGGTGGTGGACCTGTCTGATATCACCGCCGCCAGCGATGGTATGGCCAAGATCGTGCTGGAAGGCGTGCAAGCCATGCTGCTACGCTTGGCGCTACAAATGGCGCGGGATGATTACGAGACACGCCGCGAACGACAAAAGCAGGGTATCGCTTTGGCTAAGATCAAGGGCAAGTATCAAGGCCGCACGCCAGATTTAAAGCTACACGCTAAAATTAAACTATTGCGGCCGCATCATTCCATCGCAAAAACCGCAGAGCTCGCGGGGTGTAGTCAAGCCCTGGTGAAGCGGATCATGGCGAAAGAAAAAAACCGTTAAATGATAAAACCCGCGAGTGCGGGCTGTGGTGGTTGAAGATTACAGCTTAACGATCATCCAAGGCCTTGTTGACAGCTTCTTTGATTGCTTCTCTGCCTTTACCATAATTGTAAAAATTACGAACCTCGCTTTCGATAGCGGTTTTAATTTCACGACTCGCCGTTTCCTCGATAATCTTGGCTATATGATCTGGTTGGCAGATTGCATCTACTGACGCCTTAATCTGTTCATCCATCTGCAATAAATGCTGCTGCAGGGCAACACAAATTGTGTGCTTCATACCTTCGACTTCAAGGCGAATCAGTGGCATAGCTGACATTTTCTGTCCTTGTAAAAAATCCCGCGTGTGCGATCTGTGGTGGTTGAGGCGACGTTCCTTTAAATTTAAGGGAGCACACGATCTACCCAAATACGATAAGCTTCTGGCCATATTTTGCCGTCCAGAACATCGCAGCATGTTTTATATGGGATATTCAATTCGTGTGCAATTGTGGGTACTGCTTGGCAAATATCAGGCATGAAAGATCGTTTAAAAATTTCCATTGCCTGCTCATAAGTCACGCCTTGCTTTGGAACGGCCTTAAATTTTACGGTATGCACAGACACGGTGACTTTCCTATCGTTTTGTTAATTTATGCGACCAGTCGTTGAAGCATGATTCACTGCAACACGTCATCCACCATTCATCTCTGAGCTGGCCGCAGCCATTGGCGCAAAATTTATTGCGCTCAACAATCGCTTTGGCGGTCTGGTCGGCCTGTAGCCTCAGTTTTTGCTTCTTCTTTTTGTGCGCGGCGCGTTCTTTAGGGTCTGAAATGGTGCGCTCTGAAATATAGTTTCTGCCCACTTCAGCTTTCCTTAGTTAAAGAGTAACGATGCGAACATCTTTCGCCCAAGATTTGCCTTCCAAATACATGCCGACATTGAAATACTTATTTTTTTTCAAATTGAAGATAACTTCTGTGCCGTCATGCTCTGAAACTTTTACTAGCTTCGCTTTTGCTTGGGTTATTTCGCTACCGTTGCTGATAAGCAATAGATCGCCAGTCTTGATCTGATCGATCTGAGTTAGTGGATTTATTTGCATCAGCTTTCCTCGGTTATGTAGCTTGTGCAATCAATGATTCGATTTCTGTCGAAGCATCTTTGCCATTAATTGCCCTAGAAACAATCCGAAGTGCCTCTGTCAAAGCTGCATTTCTCGCTTCACGGGCAATATCTTCTGGTGTATCGTCACTGATATAAGCTTGATCGCTAACAATCTGAACGCCAACATCTTCTACATCATCAAGACGCCAGCAGCCTTCGTCGTGGTCGTATCGTTCTCGGTAATACGATCCATTCTGATCTTTTTCAGGGATGGTGTAGCTGTCATACGGACCGCCATAAGTGGGAACGCTTTGCCCTGTCGCGTGATGCTCAATCCACATAAAAAACGGTTCGCTTGTGATTGGGCAAACATCAGGACACCAAGGGTTTGACATTGTTTGTGACATTTCAGCTTTCCTTTAGTTTTTTGATTGCGGCTGGGAAGAATTGCGCCACACATCAAGCATGTGCTCCATCCATTCCGCCCCAACACGATCAACTGCATAAGCAATAGAATCGGCAGGACAAAGCTCACGCATCCGGCCAGATGCCAAGGCGACATACAAACGCTCGCC